>JAFLCS010000001.1 GCA_017302105.1 Caulobacterales bacterium
CCCTGCTCAAGGCGCTCGATCTTCGAGGCATCCTTGTCAATGCAGGTCACCACGTGCCCAAAATCAGCAAAACAGGCACCCGACACCAGCCCAACATAGCCCGTGCCGATCATCGCTACTCGCATAGAGGAGGCCTTCCGAGAATCTCGCGCGGCCTATAGCCCAGCACCAGGCCGATGACCAGCCGGGGCCGGAGCCTTGCACGGCTCCATAAAGAGCGGCACACGAGCCGCATGATCGCCAGCAATCCATCCCTCGCTCGATTGGAAGCCGACAGCATCCACATCATCCGCGAGGTGGTCGCCGAAACGCGACAGCCGGTTCTACTCTATTCGATCGGCAAGGATTCGACGGTCCTGCTGCATCTGGTCCGCAAGGCCTTTCACCCCCTGCCGCCGCCAATCCCGCTGCTGCACGTCGATACCGGCTGGAAGTTTCAGCAAATGTACGCGGCGCGTGATCGGCTGGCCGAATGCGCCGATATCGAGCTGATCGTCCATCAGAACCCCGAGGGCGTCGAGCGCGGCATCCGACCCGATGAACATGGGGCCGAACTGCACACGCGCATCTGGAAGACGGAGGGGCTGAAACAGGCCCTGGACGCCCACGGCTTTGATGCCGCCCTGGCCGGGGCTCGCCGAGACGAGGAGGCGAGCCGGGCCAAGGAACGGGTCGTCTCGGTGCGAGCGGCAGGGCACCGCTGGGACCCCCGCCGCCAGCGGCCGGAGATGTGGCACCTGTTCAATACGCGCATCGCCGAGGGGGAGAGCCTGCGGATCTTTCCCTTGTCGGATTGGACCGAGCTGGATGTCTGGCGCTACATCCGCCGTGAAGCTCTGGAGGTCTCGCCTCTGTATTTCTCGGCACCGCGTCCGGTGGTGCACAGGCCGGGGGGACTGATCATGGTCGACGACGACCGTCTGACCTTGCATCCGGGCGAGACGCCCGAGATCAGGGAGGTCCGGTTTCGAACGCTGGGCTGCTATCCGTTGACCTGTGCAACCGAGAGCCCGGCCCGCGCACTTGACGACATCATAGACGAGGTGGCGCGCGCCACCGTGTCTGAGCGCCGCGGCCGGCTTATCGACGCGACCGGCGAGGCCTCGATGGAAGCCAAGAAGCGCGAGGGCTATTTCTGATGCCCGCCGAACCGCTTCGCCTGATGCTGTGTGGGTCCGTCGACGACGGCAAGTCGACACTCATCGGACGGCTCGTCCACGACCTTGGGGCCATCCCCGAAGACGTACTGTCCGGACTGACCGGCGAGACCGGCGAGGTCGATCTGTCGCGCCTGACGGACGGACTGGCGGCCGAGCGCGAGCAGGGGATCACCATTGATGTGGCGTGGCGGTATTTCCGCTCGCAGCGTCGCACCTTCATCGCGGCCGATGCGCCCGGTCACGAACAGTATACGCGCAACATGGCAACAGCGGCCTCGGCCGTCGATGTGGCCGTGTTGCTGGTCGATGCGCGCAAGGGCCTGACCGATCAGACCCGTCGACACGCCCAGATCTCTGCGCTCCTGGGCCTGAAGACCGTGATCCTGGTGGTCAACAAAATGGATCTGGTGGACTGGTCCAGGTCCGTCTTCGACGAAATCGCCGCAGCGTTTGAAGCCCTTTGCCAATCCCTGTCGATCAGCGGTCAGGCCGTCCCGGCGACGGCGCGCACGGGTGCCAATGTCGTGGTCCGCGGCGAGACGGCGGCCTGGTGGACCGGACCGACCCTGCTCGAGATTCTCGAGAGCCTTCCAGACGCCCTGAGCGTTGCGGCCGAGGCCCCGCTCCGGCTGGCGGTTCAGATGGTCCTGCGCCCTGGCGACGAACGGGCCTACGCCGGTCGCATCTCGGCCGGAACCCTTCGCTCAGGCGACAGCGTTCGCGTCATGCCGGGCGGCCAGACAGCCAGCGTTCGCCAGATTCTGTCCCCGGACGGGCCCGTGGACATCGCCGTCGCGGGGCAGTCCGTGATGGTGATCCTGGCCGAAGATCTCGACCTGGGTCGCGGCGATGTCCTGTGTTCCGCGACCGCGCCGGCGATCTGTGCCGACCAGTTGGAGGCGGACATCATCTGGATGGCTGAGCGGCCTCTGCTGCCCGGACGCCCCTACTGGATGAAACTGGCGACGCGGACCGTCAGTGCTCAGGTCACGGCAATCAAGTCGAGGCGCGACATCCGGTTCGGCATGGACCTCGCGGCCGACCAGGTGGCCCTCAATGACATCGGCCGGTGCAATCTGTCTCTGGGCGAGCCCATCGCCCTGGACGGCTATGGCGACAACCGCACCATGGGCGGCTTCATCCTGATCGACCGGGAATCCCGGGAAACGGTGGGAGCCGGCCTCGTCCGACACGCCCTCAGGCGCGCCGCCAATCTGCACGCATCACCCCTGTCGGTGAGCCGCGAGACGCGGGCGGCGGCCCTGGCGCAAAAGCCGGCCTGCCTGTGGTTCACGGGGCTCTCGGGGGCCGGAAAATCAACCGTCGCCAACCGTCTGGACCTGACACTCAGCCAGGCCGGGTTCCGCACGATGCTGCTCGACGGTGACAATCTGCGGCACGGGCTCAATCGCGATCTTGGCTTCACCGAAGCCGATCGGGTCGAGAACATCCGGCGCGTCGCCGAGGTCGCCCGGCTGATGACGGATGCGGGCCTGATTGTTCTGGTCGCCTTCATTTCGCCGTTCAGGGCCGACCGCGCCACGGCAAGAGCCCTGTTCGAACCTCAGGAGTTCGTCGAGATCTTCGTCGATGCACCTCTGGAGGTCGTCGAAAGCCGCGACCCGAAGGGCCTTTACCGAAAAGCCAGGGCCGGGGAGCTTCCGAACTTCACCGGAATCGACAGCCCCTACGAGCCACCGCTCGAGCCCGACATTCATATCCACACCGATGCGGCCACCCCGGACGAGGCCTGTCGGCATATCCTCGATGAACTGAAGCGGCTCGGACGCCTGGGCTGATCCGGCCCTAGCCGCCGGGCCGGAAGTGGGCGTGGATGCGCTCGGCCAGGGCCTGGCTGACGCCGTCGATCTTGATCAGATCCGCCACCGAGGCGCGCGACACGCCTCGGGCGGAGCCGAAGGCGTGCAGCAGCGCCTTCTTGCGACCCGGACCGACGCCCTCGATCTCGTCCAGCGGGTTCTTCTTGATGTCCATCGCGCGGCGCTTGCGATGAGCGCCGATGGCGAAACGGTGGGCCTCGTCGCGCAGCCGCTGGAGATAATAGAGCGCCGGCGATTTCATCGGCAGCATGAACGGCTCGCGGCCCGGGATGAAGAACCGCTCCATGCCGGCGTCGCGGTCTGGCCCCTTTGCCACCCCGACCAGGGCGATGTCCTCCAGCCCCAGCTCGGCCATCACCTCGCGCACGGCGCCCAGCTGGCCCAGGCCGCCGTCGATCAGCACCAGATCGGGCCGCACCACCTCCTCGCCGGCCTCCTCGTCCTTGACCAGCCGGCCGAAACGGCGACGCATCACCTCGGTCATCATGCCGAAGTCGTCGCCGGGGGTCAGGTCTTCGCCCCGGATGTTGAACTTGCGGTACTGGCTCTTCTGGAACCCCTCCGGCCCGGCCACGACCATGGCCCCGACCGCATTCGTCCCCTGGACGTGCGAGTTGTCGTAGATCTCGATCCGCTCGGGCCGGCCTTCCAGACCGAAGGCCTCGACTACAGCGTCCAGGATCTTGCCCTGGGCCGAGCTTTCGGCTAGCCGCCGCCCCAGCGCCTCACGTGCATTGGTCAGGGCGTGATCGACCAGGGCCTTCTTGTCGCCGCGCTGGGGCCGCTCGATCGAGGCGACGCGGCGCGCATCGTTCAGCTTGGCCTTGAGGCTGAACGCCTCTTCCAAGAGCGCCTTTTCGGTCGGCACCGCATTGGCCAGGATCAGGCGCGGAACCGGCTTGTCCTCATAGAACTGCCCCAGGAAGGCCGACAGGATCATCGCCTCGTCGTCGGTGCGGTCCACGCGCGGGAAATAGGCCCGCCCGCCCCAGTTCTGGCCGCTGCGATAGAAGAAGACCTGGACACAGGCCTGGCCGCCCTCGGCGTGGACGGCGAACACATCCGCCTCGGCCAGGCCCTCGGCCGAGACCGAATTCTCCATCGAGATCGTCGACAAGGCACGGATACGGTCGCGCAGACGCGCCGCCGTCTCGAAATCCAGATCGTCCGAGGCCGCCTGCATCTCGCCCGCCAGCCGATTGATGATGGTGCGCGACTTGCCCGACAGAAACGCCTCGGCCTCATCGACCAGGGCACCGTAGGCTTCAAGGTCAATCAGACCCACGCAAGGCGCCGAACACCGCTTGATCTGATGCAGCATACAGGGCCGGGTGCGGCCCTCGTACACGCTGTCCGAACAGGTCCTGAGCAAAAACGCCTTCTGTAGCGTCGTCAGGGTCCGATTGACCGCCCAGGTCGAGGCGAACGGCCCGAAATAGTCGCCCTTGATCGTATGGGCACCGCGATGCTTGCGCACCTGCGGGGCCGCATGATCGCGCCGGATCATCAGTTCGGCGAAGGACTTGTCGTCCCGCAGGACCACATTGAAGCGCGGCTTCAGCTTCTTGATGAAGTTGGATTCCAAGAGCAGCGCTTCGGTTTCCGTCTTGGTCGAGACGAACTCCATCGAGCGGGTCAGGCTGACCATCAGGCCGATACGCTGGGTATGGAACCGCCCTTGCGCATACTGGGTGACGCGCTTTTTCAGGCTGCGGGCCTTGCCGACGTAAAGGCAGGTCCCGTCCTCGCCATACATCCGGTACACGCCCGGCCCGTCAGGGGCACGGCGCGCTTCATCGCGGATCAGATCGGCGGCTTTGAGCGGTTCGGCCATCGCCCCGGATATAGGCTCAGACCCGCCGAACCAACAGCACCCCGCCGATCACCATGGCCACGCCCAGCACCCGCACCAGATTGATCGGTTGGCGTGGGGCACCGAAGGCCCCGAAGTGATCGAGGACCAGCCCCAGAAACAACTGTCCGGCCACCATCAGGGTAATCGTCGTCGCCACGCCCAGCCGCGGCACGCCCCAGGTTGCGGCAATCACAAAAACCACACCGCACAGGCCACCGACCCAGGCATACCAGGGCAGGGCCCGGGTCGCGGCCAGGTCCGGCTTGACCTGCAGCACCAGCGCCAGGCCGATCAAGGCCACCGTCCCGACGGCGAACGACACAAGGGCGGCATTGACGGCCGAGCCGACCGCCGTGGCCAGCCGCGCATTGATCGGAGCCTGCAAGGCCGTCGCCGCCCCGGCCAGGGTGATGATCAGCATGGTGGCGAAGGCGAGCAGGTTCGGGTTCATGACAAGCGGCTTAGCTGTGCTTGGGTCCGACGCCAATCCCGAAACTCAGGCTGGCCGGCCACCTAACTGACGCGCGAACAAGGCCGACAAGCGACTCCACGCATCAATCGCGGCCGCCTCATTGAACATCGGCCGATAGTCGGCGTGGAATCCGTGGTCCGCACCCGGATAGACGATGATCTCGCTGTCGGTCCGCCCCGCCGCCACCAGCGCCGCGCGCATCTGCTCGACCGTGTCCAGCGGGATGCCCTGGTCCTGATCACCGTAGAGGCCCAACACCGGGCAGCGCAGGTCGCCGGCGATGTCGACCGGCCAGGACCGATCCGGCTCAGCGTTCTGGCTTGGGGCGACCAGACGCCCGTAGAAGGCCGCTCCGGCCTTGAAGTCGTGCGCGGCACAGGCCATCCACACCACCGTTCCGCCCCAACAGAAGCCGGTGATCGCCGCACGAGAGACATCTGCCCACGACTGGCTGTCCAGCCATTGCAGGGCCGCCCCGGTGTCCCCCATGACCTGGGCGTGCGGCGCGGTACGCACGATGGTCAGGATTTCCTGAAAATCCGTCAGTCGAGAGGGATCGCCTGCGCGCGCGAAATAGCCCGGTGCCATCGCGACATAGCCCTGTTTGGCCAGGCGCCGGCAGACGTCCTGGATATAGGCGTGCAGGCCGAAGATCTCATTGACGACAATAACCACCGGAAATGGGCCATTGCCTTCAGGACGCGCCACATAGGCCGGCAGCGACGGCGGGTAGTCGCCCGAACTCCAGCCCACGAAGGTGACCTGATCGGTGACAATCCCGGCCTCATCGGTGACGATGGGCCGGGCCTGGGCACCCAGGGCGGCGGCGGCATAGCCGGTGAACATCAGCGCTCCGAGCGTTCGGCGGCTCAGCTTCAGGTCTTTCGGCCCATCGGGCGTCGGAAGATGGTCCAGTGACATGACCAATACTCCCGCTCGACACCCAGGATGCCTCGCCTGTCGGGCCGCGCCAAGATTCCCTTCCGAAAGCAGGAATTCGACACCGTGTTACCCTTGCGGCCTGTGAGGACTTTCCCATATCCCGCCTAAGCGTTGCATCCTGGGGCGACCCAGGGAGCGGCAAGGACAAATATCTGGGGGTGGAACAGTGCGGCGCCGGATTGCCGGGTCGCCGAGACCATCCGCCAAAATGGAGACGAAGAGACGCCCATGAGCAAGATCATCGGCATTGACCTGGGAACCACGAACTCGTGCGTCGCGGTCATGGACGGCAAGAACCCCAAGGTCATCGAGAACGCCGAGGGCGCGCGCACGACGCCGTCCGTGGTCGGCATTCTGGAAGACGGCGAGCGCGTCGTCGGCCAGCCGGCCAAGCGCCAGGCGGTGACCAACCCCGAAAACACCTTTTTCGCCATCAAGCGCCTGATCGGCCGCACCTTTGACGACCCGGTGGTCGCCAAGGACAAGAAGATGGTGCCCTATGAGATCGTCAAGGGACCGAACGGCGACGCCTGGGTACGCTCGCACGGCAAGGACTATTCGCCCCAGGAAATCTCGGCCTTCATCCTGCAAAAGATGAAGGAAGCGGCCGAAGCCCACCTGGGCGAGACCGTGACCAAGGCGGTCATCACCGTTCCGGCCTATTTCAACGACGCCCAGCGTCAGGCCACCAAGGACGCCGGCAAGATCGCCGGCCTGGAGGTCCTGCGCATCATCAACGAGCCGACTGCGGCGGCGCTGGCGTATGGCCTGGAAAAGAACGACGGCAAGAAGATCGCGGTCTATGACCTGGGCGGCGGCACCTTCGACGTCTCGATCCTGGAGATCGGCGACGGCGTCTTTGAGGTGAAGTCGACCAACGGCGACACCTTCCTGGGCGGCGAAGACTTCGACCTGCGCATCGTCGACTATCTGGCCGACGAATTCAAAAAAGAGCAGGGCGTCGATCTGCGCTCGGACAAGCTGGCCCTGCAGCGCCTGAAGGAAGAGGCCGAAAAGGCCAAGAAGGAGCTGTCGTCGACGACCTCCTACGAGGTCAACCTGCCCTTCATCTCGATGAATGCGTCGGGCCCGCTCCACCTGAACATCAAGCTGTCGCGCGCCAAGCTGGAAGCCCTGGTCGAAGACCTGGTCCAGCGCACCGTCGGCCCCTGCGAAAAGGCGCTCAAAGACGCCGGCATGAAGGCCTCGGACATCGACGAAGTCGTCCTCGTCGGCGGCATGACCCGTATGCCCCTGGTCCAGGAGACCGTGAAGAAGTTCTTCGGCAAGGAGCCGCACAAGGGTGTGAATCCTGACGAAGTCGTGGCCCTGGGCGCGGCGGTTCAGGCCGGCGTGCTGCAAGGCGACGTCAAGGATGTCCTGTTGCTCGACGTCACCCCGCTGACGCTGGGCATCGAGACCCTGGGCGGCGTCTTCACCGCCCTGATCGAGCGCAACACCACCATCCCGACCAAGAAGTCCCAGGTCTTCTCGACCGCCGAGGACAACCAGTCGGCGGTGACCATTCGCGTCTTCCAGGGCGAGCGCCCGATGGCGGCCGACAACAAGATGCTGGGTCAGTTCGATCTGGTCGGCATTCCGCCGGCCCCGCGCGGGATGCCCCAGGTCGAGGTCACTTTCGACATCGACGCCAACGGCATCGTCAATGTGACCGCCAAGGACAAGGCGACCAACAAGGAACAGTCGATCCGTATCCAGGCCAACGGCGGCCTGTCGGACGACGACATCAACCGCATGGTCAAGGAAGCCGAGGCCAACGCCACCGCCGACAAGGCGCGCAAGGAGCTGGTCGAAGCCAAGAACCAAGGCGACGCCGCTGTCCATTCGACGGAGAAGGCCCTGTCGGAACACGGCGACAAGATCTCGGCCGAGGACAAGGGCGCGATCGAAACCGCCCTGGCCGACCTGAAAACCGCCCTTGAAGGTGACAACGCCGAAGACATTTCGGCCAAGACCAACACCCTGGTCCAGGCTTCGATGAAACTCGGCGAAGCCATGTATCAGGCCCAGCAGGGCCAGGGCGACGCCTCGGCTGAACAGCCGGCCGATGACGGCGTGGTCGATGCGGAGTTCGAAGACGTCACTGACGACGAGGACGCCGACAAGAAGGAACAGGCCTGATCCCCCTCGCCCTCCTGGCCCCGGTCGGGAGGGCGAACTCTTATTGGCGTAACGGCTTATGACCTCATCGAGTGACTATTATGATCTCCTCGGCGTCGGGCGCGACGCCGATGCGGCTGCCTTGAAGGCCGCCTTCCGCAAGAAGGCCATGGAGCACCATCCTGACCGCAACGGTGGTTGTGAGGATGCGATGGCCAAGTTCAAGGAGGTCAACCAGGCCTATTCTGTCCTGTCCGATCCGCAGAAGCGCGCGGCCTACGACCGCTTCGGCGAGGCCGGCGTCAACGGTGCCGGCGGTATGGGCGGCGGCGGTTTCTCGGGCGGTCCCCAGGACATCAACGACATCTTCTCGCAGGTGTTTGGCGACGCCTTCGGCGATATGTTCAATCGCGCCCAGCAGACCCGCCGCAGCGGGCCGCAGCGCGGTAGCGACATCCGCCACGACCTCGAGATCACTCTGGAACAGGCCTATTGCGGGGCCGAAGCCGAGATCGATGTGGCGACGGCTGCCGCGTGCGAAACCTGTTCCGGCTCCGGGGCCAAACCCGGCACTTCCCCCCAGACCTGCTCGACCTGTGCCGGTCAGGGCCGGGTACGGACCGCCAATGGCTTTTTCCAGGTCGAGCGGACCTGTCCGTCCTGCGGCGGCCAGGGCCGGCGGCTGGCCGAGGCCGACGTCTGCACCTCGTGCCGGGGCCAGGGTCAGGTCCGCAAACACCGCACCCTCAGTCTCAAGATCCCCGCCGGCGTCGACGACGGATCACGCATCCGCCTAACCGGCGAGGGCGATGTCGGGCGGCACGGCGGCCCGCGCGGCGACCTCTATGTCTTTTTGTCCGTCAAGCCGCACGATCTGTTCGAACGCGACGGACTGGACCTGCTGGTTCAGGCCCCTGTGCCGATGTCTCTGGCAGCACTCGGCGGAGAGATCGAGGCTCCGTGCCTGGCTTCCGCAGCCTGCGACGGCCAGTGCCGCACCACGGTAAAGGTCGATGTTGGCAGCCAGACCGGCAAGACCGTCCGCATTCGTGGCAAGGGCATGCCTGACCTTCAGGGTCGCCGCCGTGGCGACCTGGTGGTGGAATTGTTCGTCGAGACGCCCACCAATCTGACCTCCCGTCAGAAGGAACTGATGCGCGAGCTGTCTGAGACCTGTGGTGACAAACAGCAGCCTCGCCACGCCGGTTTCTTCAAGAAGGCGCGGACCTTCTGGTCCGACCTGACCGACGGTAACGCCTAGGCGTGGGTCGGATCGCATGATCCCGGCGACGCTTCTGGCGATCTACGGGATAGGCCTGATCGTGGCCTGGGCCAGGATCGTCACCCTGGTCCAGCGCGGTGCCGATCCCATGACCCTGCGCCAGGCCTGGCTTCCCGCCACCGCCTATGCCCTGGCCTGGCCTCTTGTGGGTGCCTGCGCCCTGCTCGTCATGATGATCGGGCGACTTCGAAGCTAGAACAGGTCACCCTGGCCGGTGGTCGGCGGTTTGGGCTGTTTGGCCCTGGCCTTGGGGGCAGTCGCCATTTCGGGCGTGTCACCCTCGACGACGGCCTGGCGGTCGCCGTCGCGGAAGTGCAGCGACACGGCTTCGCCCGCCGTCAGGGCGGCGGCGGTCCGGACCAGGCGTCCATCGGCGTTATGGATGCGGGCGAATCCTCGGTCGAGCGGCCCGTCGGGATTGAGCGATTCCAACAGCCGCCCCAGCCGATCCAGCCGCTCCGACTGACGCGTCAGGGTCCGGTCCAGCGACCGAGTCGCCCGGCCGGACAGGTCGTCCAGCCGCTCGTGAGCCTGACGCATCGGCCGCTGCATCGACGGCAGCCGGCGGGCTGTTCCCTCGAGTCGCAATTCCCGATCCCGGATGTCGCGCTGGAGCGCCTGAACCGCCCGTCGGTCCAGAGCCGTCAGACGCTCGGCCTGCAAAACGATGGGCCGCATCAGGCCCTGGGGTGTCAGGCGCGCGGCCGCCGCCGCCAGCCGCCGGTCATGGGCCGCGATGTGGGCGCGCAAGCCCGAAGCCAGCCGAGCCGAAGCCAGGTCCAGTCTCTGGTCCCGCCGCCCGAACAAATCCGCCATTGAGGGAAGCCGCGCCGCAGCCCCGGCCAGCGCCGCCCGCCGTGTCTCCAGCGACCGGCCGACCGCCCGCTGCAGACGGCGTTCCGCATCGGCAGTTCCCGCCTTGAGTTCACTGAGCACCGGCGTCGCCATCTCGGCGGCCGCCGTCGGTGTCGGTGCGCGCCGATCCGACACGAAGTCGATCAGGGTCGTATCCGTCTCATGGCCGACGGCAGAAATCACCGGCAGCGGACAATCCGCCACCGCCCGCGCCAGGGCCTCGTCATTGAAGGGCCACAGATCCTCGATCGACCCGCCACCGCGCGCCACGATCAGCACATCCGGGCGCGCTATGGCCCCGCCTTCGGGCAGGGCCGCAAAACCACGTAGGGCCTGGGTCACCTGGCGGGCGGCCTGGTCCCCCTGAACGACGCAGGGCCAAACCAGCACCCGACACGGCCAGCGATCACGAATCCGATGCAGGATATCGCGGATCACCGCCCCGGTCGGCGAGGTAATGACGCCGATGACGGACGGAATTTCCGGGATGGGCCTCTTGCGGGCCGGGTCGAACAGGCCCTCGCTCCTGAGCTGGGCCTTCAACCGCTCCAGCTGGGCCAGCAAGGCCCCAACCCCGGCTGGCTCCATACTGTCGATGACGATCTGATAGGACGACCGCGCGGGATAGGTGGTGATCTTGCCTGTGACGATGACCTCCAGCCCCTGATCCGGCTGGCAATCCAGTCGCGACACCACGCCGCGCCAGATTACGCCGTCGATCGAGGCGTTCTCGTCCTTGAGCGTCAGATAGACATGGCCCGAGGCATGGCGCGTGACCTTCGAAATCTCGCCACGCAGCCGGACATAGCCGAACCGCTCCTCAACGGTGCGCTTGAGGGCAGCCGACAGCTCCGACACCGAGAACGGTGCGGCATTGTCTCCGGGAGGCGAGGACGCCTCACTGGCCATACGAATCCCTCCTGCGCGCCCAAATGCCGCCACCCTTGCATCTATAAGGGCAGTGCAATCGTTGCTACCCTCGGACTTGAGGCACAACGAGGGATCCGACCATGACGACCATGAAGATCATCGCCGCCGCTGCGGCCCTGACGGTTTTCGCCGGCACAGCCCTGGCCGATGCGCCCGCGCCTGCCCGCTCTGTCACCCTGTCTGACTTTGATGGCCGCTGGTACGAGATCGCCCGCACCCCCAACCGAAATCAGGGTCCGTGCACCCGCCTTCAGATCGACATCGCGGCGGGTAGCAACGGGGCCTATGGCATCACCTCAACCTGCAACCGGGCCTCGGGCAGTCCTCAGGTCGTTCGCTCGACCGCGACCTCGCTCAACAGCGCCAACAATCGCCTGCGCTTTCGCGCCGCTTCCGGGGCCGCTGGCTTCGTCGGTGTGGCACAGGAGTTCTGGGTTCTGGACCGCGCCGACGACTATTCCTGGGCCATCCTGGGCACACCCGGCGGCAACTATTTCTGGCTCTGGACCCGTTCCGCCAATCCGGCCAACCGCGCCGCCCTGCTCGCCCGGGTCCGGGCGCTGGGCTACAACACCTCCAATGCCGTACAGATAGGCGGCTGATTTCTCATGCAGACACTGAAGTTCATCTGGCTCACCCTGGCCGTCGGCACATCATCCTGATCGCTTGACAGTCGGAACGCAGAGCGAACATCTGCGTCGGCATGGCTCTCATCAAGGTCGAAACGCTCGTCCTGTCCGGCGTCCGCCCGGTCGTCACCGAGGCGGTGACGCGCGGGGCTGCGCGTGCCTTGGGCGATCTCGGATTCGCCTCCCTGCTTGAAGTCCGGCTACCGAACGGACGCCGAGCCGATGTCATGGCCCTGGGCGCACGCGGCGAAATCGCCATCTGTGAGGTCAAGTCCTCGATCGAGGACTTCCGGGCCGACCAGAAGTGGGGTGACTACCTGCCCTACTGCGACGCCTACTATTTCGCGGTCGCGCCGGAATTCCCGCAGGACGTCCTGCCGGATGAGCCTGGCCTGATCGTCGCGGACGGCTTCGGTGGTGCGGTGGTCCGGCCCGCCGGGACGTCTCCGCTGGCCCCTGCACGGCGCAAGGCACTGACCCTCGCCTTTGCGCGACTGGCGGCGCTCAGGGCCGGCCAAACCTAGCGCGGCGCGCGCTTGGCCAAAATCCGTTGCAGGGTCCGGCGGTGCATATTCAGCCGCCGCGCGGTTTCGGAGACATTGCCGCCGCACAGGTCATAGACGCGCTGGATATGTTCCCAGCGCACCCGATCCGCCGACATGGGGTTCTCTGGCGGCGCGGCCTTTTCGTCGCCCTGGGCCAGCAGGGCCTTGACCACATCATCAGCGTCGGCGGGCTTGGACAGATAGTCGATCGCTCCGGCCTTGATCGCGGCCACGGCGTTGGCGATGGCCCCGTACCCCGTCAGCATGACCACCCGTGCATCGGGTCGGGCCTCGCGCAGGGCTTCGACCACGACCAGGCCCGTTCCGTCCTCGAGGCGCATATCGACCACGGCAAAGGCCGGGGGGCTTGATCGTGCAATGTCGGTCGCCTCGGCGACGGACTCCGCCAGGGTCACCTGGAAGCCTCGCGATTCCATGGCCCGGCCCAGCCGTGTCCTGAGCGCCGCATCGTCGTCCAGGACCAGCAGGGTCCGGTCCGCCAGGGTTTCGACCTGGGTTTGAAGATCGAGCGTTTCGGTCATGGATATCTCCTAGCCCTGCCCAGCAGATTCGGCCCTGCGTCTCCCTGACGCAAGGCCGTCAGATCGTTGTCGCACCCTGTTGCGGCGCCTCTATGGCCTCGCGCGGCCAGGTCACGCTGACCTGCGCCCCTTCCTTGTTTCTCAGATTTCCGAACGTCAGCGACGCCCCGGTCTTCTCAAGCAGGGTCTTGGCGATGAAGAAGCCCAGTCCCATCCCCTGATGACCCGTTCGCGATCCTTCGCCGAGCGGCCGCGAGGTAACATAGGGCTCGCCCAGCCTGGCGAGCACATCGGAGGCAAATCCGGGGCCGTCATCGCGCACCTCGACCCGCACCGTCCGATCATCGAAGCGGGCCGTCACCCGGACCTCGAAGACCGCAAAATCGGTGGCGTTCTCGATCAGGGTCGAGATGGCTCTTACCGCCTCTGGCAAACGCCGCACCTCCGGCTCCGTCGCCCCGACTGCGCCCTCAACCCGGATCTCGATGCGTGGTCCGGCCCCCCGGTGCGGCTCGGCGCATTCGCTGAGCAGCATCTTCAGCGACAGACGGGCGTCGGCCACCTCCCCGGTATCCGATCTTTGCGACAGGGCCTTGAGAATGTCGCGGCAGCGCTCGGCCTGCTGAACCAGCAGGGCAGCGTCCTCGGCCAGGGCGGCGTCCCCCTTGGCATTCCTCAACAGCTCTCGCGCGACGATCTGGATGGTGGCCAGGGGCGTCCCCAGCTCATGCGCCGCCGCCGCGGCCAGCCCGCCCATTGCCGCCAGCCGCTGTTCGCGCGCCAGGATCGAGTCCGTGGCCGCAAGGGCCAGGGCCATGCGCCGCGCCTCATTGGCGGTTCTCCAGGCATAGCCGGCTGTGAATAGCACGCCGGCCATCACGGCAATCCAGACACCAAGGCGATACAGCGGCGGCAGGGCGAAGGTTTCGCCGCCCCGCCACGGAAGCGGCTCGGGCACGAAGAACAGGATTGAGGCCACCAGCAGCGCCAGTCCCCCGATGGTCATGGTCTGGCGGGTCGGCAAGGCGGCCGCCGCAATCGTGACCGGCGCGATCAGCAGAAGCGAGAAGGGATTGTCCAGCCCGCCGGTGAGGCCGAGCAGAGCCCCCAGCTGGATGACATCGAAACTGAGCTGGGCAGCGGCACCCCAGCCCTCCAGCACAGGGCGCGGATTGGGCCGCAGCATGAGGGCCAGGTTCATCCAGGCACCGGCCCCGATGACGCCAAGCGACCAGCCCAGCCGGATCTCGAAATCCAGCAGGAAGGCCGTCAGCAACACCCCCGCCAACTGTCCTGCCAGGCCCAGCCAGCGCAGGGAAATCAGGGTGGAGGCGCGCAGGCGACCCCGCGGAGCCGGCAAGCCGGCCGGGTCGCCAAAGGTCGATACGTCTTGGGAGTCGGCGGTCACGCCCCTATAAGCCCCGCCCATCGGGCTTCGTCGAGAGGAATCCATGCCGCGCAAATCGATCGCCATATTCGCCGCTGTCTGCCTGGGCCTCGCGGTCCTGATCGGGGCCGTGACCCTGTGGCAGTACCAGCAGCGCACGGAGACGGCCTCGGCCGGAGCCGGCCAGCCCGTGGTTTCCTTCGGTCGCGCCGACATCGGCGGCCCGTTTCAGCTCACTGACCAGACCGGCCAGGCGGTCGATCAATCGATTCTCCAGGGTCACTGGACCGCGGTCTTCTTCGGTTTCACCCACTGTCCTGATTTCTGTCCCTCAACCCTTCAGGCCCTGGCGGCCGCCAGGGACCAGATGGGGGAGCGCGCCGACGATCTCCAGATCGTCTTCATCTCGATCGATCCCGAGCGCGACACACCCGACGCGATGGCGGACTATCTCCAGACCGCCAGCTTTCCCACCGGGGTCATCGGCCTGACCGGAACGCCGGACCAGATCCGTCAGGTCGCCCAAGCCTATCGGGTCGTCTATTCGCGTCGCGATCTGGACGGCGGTGGTTACACCATGGATCACTCGCTCAACATCTATCTGATGAACCCCGCCGGCGAGTTCGCCATCCCGCTGAGCGCGAGCCTCGGGCCGGATCGGTTGGCCAATCTGATCACCGCCCAGATGAATCAGGACGGCTAGGCGAGCACCCCGGTCCGTTCGACCTCAACCGGGCCGGTCATCCAGACGTGGCCGTCGTCACGCCAGTCGATCTCCAGTTCGCCGCCGTCCAGCACCATCGTCGCGCGCCGATCAACCAGTCCCTTGCGGCTAGCCGCGACCAGGGCCGCACAGGCCCCGGTGCCGCAGGCCCTTGTCAGGCCGGCCCCCCGCTCCCAGACGCGCAGCCGGATACGATTGGGGGCCAGCACCTGCGCGAAGCCCACATTGACGGCCTCGGGGAACAGGGGGTGATGCTCCAGCAGCGACCCTGAGGCCGTGACGAAGGCGTCGTCGAACTCGCGGTCGGCAAAGAAGGTGACGTGGGGATTGCCCATCGAGACAGCCCCCGGCGTATGCAGGACCGGGTCATCGATCGGCCCGATCTGAAGCTCGATGCCACGGGTGTCCATCTCCTCGGCGAGCGGAATCTGCGTCCAGTCGAGGCCGGGTTCCCCCATATCGACCGCGACGCGGTGGTCGCCACCGGCATGAGCGCGGGCCAGACCCCCGGCTGTCTGGATCTCGGCCCGATCCGACCCCGACGCCTGCATCAGAAGCCAGCCGACACAGCGCAGGGCGTTACCGCAGGTCTCCACCTGGCCGCCATCGGCGTTCCAGACGCGCATGAAAACCGCGCCTTCATCACCCGGCTCAATGGCAATCAACTGGTCACAGCCCTCGCCGGTCGTCCGGTCACAGATGGCGCGCACCTCTTCCTCGGTGGGCTGAAAGGGCCGGCTGCGCGCTTCTACCACGACGAAGTCGTTGCCCAGGCCATTCATCTTGACGAAGGATCTACCCATATTGCGCATATAGGCCCTGCTGGTTTCCCGCGCGAGACGGTCGCGCTATCGAGGGACAATGAGTTCGACACCCCGGCGACGTTCTGCCGCCTCCCGTCCCAAGACCGCCGCCGAAGGCGCGCGATACCAGGCGCAGGCTCTCGCCTCGGCCGTCATGCCGCCGCGCAAGGAAGGGCTGCGCCTCAAGGCGCGCCTGCGCGCCCTGTACCATGGCTCGTCGCACACGGCGGTGAAGTTCCGCGCCACGGTTCTGATCATTGACCTGTTGATCATCGGCTTCTTCATGGTCAGCCCGCTGCTCAAGGAGCAGGGCATCATCTTCTATGCGATCGACTATGTGATCGCCGCGATCCTGGCGCTGGACCTGGCGGCTCGGGCCCTGGCCTTCTCGGATATCAAGGACTGGCTGAAGCAACCCATCGTCTGGGTCGATCTGTTCATTCTGGCGACCCTGCTGTTCCCCGCCTGGCTGTTCAACCTGGGCTTCCTTCGGGTGTTGCGCCTGTGGACCCTGATCCATTCGGACTTCTTCTGGCGCACCCTCGGCCGGAAATACGACGACACCCGCACCGAGGAGATCGTACGGGCCGTATTGACCCTCGTGACCTTCGTCTTCGTGGCGACAGGCTTCGTCTATACGGCCTTCCTGGGCCGTCATGAGGGTCTGCAAGGCTATGTCGACGCGCTGTATTTCACCGTCACCAGCCTGACCACAACCGGCTACGGCGACATCATCCTGCCGGGGGCATGGGGGCGACTGGTGTCGATCTGCATCATGCTGGTCGGGGTGACGCTGTTCGTACGTCTGGGTCAGGCGGTGTTCCGGCCCAACAAGGTCACCTTTCCCTGCCCGACCTGCGGCCTGGGCAAGCACGATCCCGATGCCGTCCATTGCAAGGCCTGTGGCCAGCAGCTCTGTATTCCGAACAACGAATGATCGCCGTCAGGCGCGCTCGGCACGCGCCTTGATCGCCTCATTGATGGCCTCGAACGCCGCCCGAAAGGTGCCACGGCGCTTGGCCGCCCAGTCCTCCCCCAGGAGCCCGTCAAAGATTTCGCCATTGGCCAGCAGGGTGCTGTGGTCGGTCAGGGGTTCCAGCTCGAAATAGCGGGTCGAGCGCGAGAGGAACCCTCGGCGGACCTTCCAGACCAGCTGGATCTCGGGCGTCCAGTCGGGGATGGTGGCGTCCAGCCGCCGCGCCGGATCGCCGTCGAGGGTCTCGGCCAGTTCCAGCTTTCCGCCGATGCCGATGCGGCCGCTCGCCTCGGGGTGCAAGGGGTTCCAGTCACCCCAACGGTCCAGGTCGGCGATGATGCCCCAGATCGTCTCGGCCGAGGCGGCCACGCCGATGCGGTGTTCGATGCGGATGCTCATGGTCGCCTTCTGCCATGACACCGGGGCCAGATCGAGACCCTGAAATGCTTGGCTTGAGGGCGCTCAAACCCCTATATGGCCGGTCTCCCAATCTGGCGCCGACATGACCTCTCTCAAAGACATCCGCTCGACCTACCTCGACTTCTTCGCCAAGGATGGCCACGAGAAGATCCACTCGGCCCCGCTGGTGCCGCAGAACGATCCGACCCTGCTGTTCGTCAACGCCGGCATGGTCCCGTTCAAGGACTATTTCACCGGGGCGGCCCGGCCACCGTCGCTGCGCGCGACGTCGAGCCAGAAATGTGTGCGCGCCGGCGGCAAGCACAATGATCTGGACAATGTCGGCTATACCGCCCGGCACCTGACCTTTTTCGAGATGCTGGGGAACTTCTCGTTCGGCGACTATTTCAAGGAACACGCCATCGAAAAGGCGTGGCAGCTGGTGACCCAGGACTTCGGCCTGTCGCCCGAGCGGCTGATGGTCACGACCTACATCGACGATGACGAGGCCTGGAACATCTGGAAGAAGGTCACGGGATTTCCCGATCACAAGATCGTCCGCATCGCCGGGTCGGATAATTTCTGGGCCATGGGCGACAATGGCCCGTGCGGCCCGTGCACCGAGATCTTCTACGACTACGGCGACCATGTGCCGGGTGGCCCTCCGGGCTCACCCGACGAGGACGGTGATCGTTTCGTCGAGATCTGGAACAACGTCTTCATGCAGTTCGAGAAGGAAAACGACGTCATCGTTCGTGACCTTCCCAAGCCCTCGGTCGACACCGGCATGGGGCTGGAGCGGATCGCCTCGGTTCTGCAGGGCAAGAACTCGGTGTTCGACACCGACCTGTTCCAGACCCTGATCCGGGCCTCCGAGGAGCTGACGTCCACGCCTTCGGACGAGCAGCGCGCGCCCAGCCACCGGGTCATCGCCGACCATTTGCGCTCGTCATCCTTCCTGATCGCCGATGGGGTCACGCCATCGAACGAGGGCCGCGGCTATGTCCTGCGCCGGATCATGCGCCGGGCGATGCGCCACGCGCACCTCTTGGGCGCGACCGAGCCCTTGATGTACCGGCTGGTCCCGACCCTCGTGGAGGAAATGGGTGAGGCCTTCCCCGAGTTGAAGCGCGCCCAGGCCTTCGTCGAGGACACCCTCAAACAGGAAGAATTGCGGTTCCGCTCGACGCTGGGCCGCGGCATGAGCCTGTTCGAGACGGCGGTTCAGGGCTTCCGCCCCGGCGATATGCTGGACGGCCAGACCGCGTTCGAGCTCTATGACACCTACGGCTTCCCGCTCGACCTGACCCAGGATGAGGCGCGTCGGCGCGGTTTCTCGGTCAATGTCGACGGCTTCCAGCACGCGATGGCCGAGCAGCGCGCGCGCAGCCGCGAGCACTGGAAGGGGTCGGGCCAGCAGGCCTCCCAGGCCGAATGGCTCAAGATCCGCGATCGGCTGGGGGCTACGATCTTCACGGGCTACGACCATATCGACGGCGCGGGCGAAGTCCTGGCCATCGTCAAGGACGGTCAGCCGGTTGATCGCGTCGCCGAAGGCGACACCGCCGAGATCGTCTTCGACCAGACCCCCTTCTATGGCGAAGGCGGCGGTCAGGCCGGCGACCAGGGCGAGATTTCCTGGTCCAGCGAGAATGGGCCCGGCGGCTCGGCCCGCGTCATCGATGTGCAAAAGCCCGGTGGCGACCTGTACGCCCATGCCGTTGAGGTGACGTCCGGCACGCTGGAAATCGGCCAGCGCGTCAGCCTATCGGTCGATCCGGGCGAACGCCTGACCACCCGCGCCAACCATTCGGCAGCGCACCTGCTGCACGCGGCGCTCAAGCACGTCCTGGGCGATCACGTTGCCCAGAAGGGCCAGATGGTCGACCACGAACGCGTGCGCTTCGACTTCTCGCACAACGCTCCGGTCACCGAGACCGAGCTGGCGGCCATGGAGACCGAGGTCAATGCGGTGATCCGCCAGAACCTGCCGGCCAAGACCGAGGTGATGGCCCCGGAGAAGGCCATCGAGGCCGGGGCCGTGGCCCTGTTCGGCGAGAAATACGGCGACGAGGTTCGGGTCCTGACCCTGGGCCAGTCCCTGGCGGATCAGAAGACGGCCTATTCGGTCGAGCTGTGCGGCGGCACCCATGTCGGGCGCACCGGCGACATCGCCCTGTTCAAGATCATCTCCGAGAGCGGCATCGCGGCCGGCGTGCGCCGGATCGAGGCCCTGACCGGTGAGGCGGCGCGCCAGTATCTGGAATCCCAGGCCAGGGTCGCGCGCGGCCTGGCCCGCGACTTCAAGATCCAGCCCGGCGACGTGCCGGCGCGGGTCGAGGGGCTGCAATCCTCGGTCAAGACACTGGAGAAACAGGTCGCGGACCTGAAGAAACAGCTGGCCCTGGGCGGCGGCTCGGGTGCCGATGCGGCCCCGGAGGAGGTGGGCGGCGTCAAGCTGATCGCGCGCGTCCTGGACGGCGTTGACGGCAAGGCCCTGCGCGGCGTGGCCGAGGACTTCAAGAAACAGGTCGGCTCGGGCGTCGTGGCCCTGATCGGCCTGACCGACGGCAAGGCCGCCGTCACCGTCGCCGTCACGCCCGACCTGACCGGCCGCTTCAACGCCGCCGACCTGGCCCGCGCTGCGGTCCTGGCCATGGGAGGCCAGGGTGCCGGCGGCAAGCCGGAATTCGCCCAGGGCGGTGCCCCGGATGGGTCAAAGGCCGAGGAGGGTCTGGGGGCCGTGCGGGCGGCCTTGGCAGGCTGACCAGCCCGCGAGCTTCAAAGGGCACGGATCGGGGCCGGCCAGAGGCGGTCTGCGAACGGCGTGGCCCCGATCCTGATCGTGCGGCATCAGGCCCTGGATGAATCAGTCGGCCTCCGCCGCCGTCCGGCGACGCCGACCGTTGAAGTCTAGTCCATCAATGCGGGCCGGGCCGCGCCTAACCCGCCTGCGGGACGCCCTGTTCGGCTTCGCCGGCTCCGTCGGGACTGCCGCCTTCGGGCAGGCCAATGTGGGTCAGTTGCCAGGCGAAGACGCCGGTCCGGGAGAAGGTCAGGACGGTCTCGGAGCCGCCCTCGTCGCGGATGCGGAAGCGAGTGCGACTGGGCCCCCAATGCATCAGCCCCGGCCAGGGCTTGTCCTCGGCCTGATGCTGGACGACCGGAGCGCCGTCGCGCGACCGTTCGGCAGCAAAATGCCCTTCGCCGAAGGTGATACCGGCCAAGGCCTGGGGCGTCAGATAGGGATCCACGTTCGGGGCGGTACCGGTCGCCTCTTCGGCGGCCTGGCCCAGGCGGCGGCGGATGGCTTCGATCGGATTCTCCAGCCAGGACGGTTCAGGCTCCTGGGCACGCGGAGCGTCCGACATCTGGCTGCGTAGCGAGGCCCGGACCTCGCCATAGTCCACCAGCTCAGCCAGAGCCGGCACGTCACCGGACAGGGCCGCCGATCTCAGGGCAAAAAAGGCGTAGGCCGGGGCCAGGAAGAAGGCCAGTCCGGCCGCGATGATGGCCAGGCCGAGGAAATTGGCCATGGCTCCGCCCACGCTGGAGCGTCGCCCCTCGCCCCGGTGGTTTCGGGCCTGGTCCCAGGCGTAGGCCCGCTCCTGATAGGCCGGAGCCGGCGCGACCGCCCCTGGCCGCGACAGACGAGCGATCTCCCGCCCGTCGCGCCGGATTACCAGCTCTCCGACCGAGCCGTCCTCGATATGACGGATGATCTCGTCCAGCGGTGGGCCGATTTCACCCGCGTCGATGTCGATGCGTCTGCTCATTGGGCGCAGTTAAGCCTCAGCATGACGGCCAAGGCTAGACCCCGCACCCTACGCGCGAGGTTTCGTCAGGCCGCCATCGCCGCGTCGAGGTTCTCCGCGACCTTGTCCAGGAAGCCTTCGGTGGTCAGCCAGGACTGCTGATCGCCGACCAGCAGCGCCAGGTCCTTGGTCATGAAGCCGCTCTCGACGGTCTCGACCACGACCCGCTCCAGGGTCTCGCCGAAGGTGATCAGGGCCTGATTGCCGTCCAGTTTGCCGCGGTGCTTGAAGCCGCGGGTCCAGGCGTAGATCGAGGCGATCGAATTGGTCGAGGTGGCCTCGCCCTTCTGATGCTGGCGATAGTGGCGCGTCACGGTGCCGTGGGCGGCCTCGGATTCCAGGATCTTGCCGTCCGGGGTCATCAGAACCGAGGTCATCAGGCCCAGCGAGCCGAAGCCTTGCGCCACCACGTCCGACTGAACGTCGCCGTCGTAGTTCTTGCAGGCCCAGACGAAGCCGCCCGACCATTTGATGGCGGCCGCCACCATGTCGTCGATCAGGCGATGCTCATAGGTCAGGCCCTTGGCCTTGAACTCGGTGGCGAACTCCTCGTCGAACACCTTCTGGAAGATGTCCTTGAAGCGCCCGTCATAGGCCTTGAGGATGGTGTTCTTGGTCGACAGATAGACCGGATAGTTGCGGTTCAGACCGTAGGCGAAGCTGGCCCGGGCGAACTCGGTGATCGAGTCATCCAGATTGTACATCCCCATGGCCACGCCCGAGGACGGGAAGTCGAACACCTCGTGCTCGATTTCCTGGCCGTCGTCGCCGACGAACTTGATGGTCAGCTTGCCGGGGCCGGGCACCAGGAAGTCGGTGGCCTTGTACTGGTCGCCGAAGGCGTGACGGCCGACCACGATCGGCTGGGTCCAGCCGGGCACCAGGCGCGGCACGTTCTGGCAGATGATCGGCTCGCGGAAGACCACGCCGCCCAGGATGTTGCGGATGGTGCCGTTAGGCGATTTCCACATCTTCTTGAGGCCGAACTCCTTCACCCGGGCCTCGTCGGGGGTGATGGTGGCGCACTTCACGCCGACGCCGTGGCGCTGGATCGCGTGGGCCGCGTCGATCGTCACCTGATCGTCGGTGGCGTCGCGGTTCTCCATACCCAGGTCATAGTAGTCCAGCTCAAGATCGAGATACGGGAAGACCAGCTTGTCCTTGATCATCTGCCAGATGATGCGGGTCATCTCGTCGCCGTCGATGTCCACAATCGGATTGTCGACCTTGATCTTGGCCATGGGGCTCTCTTTCGTCGGAATGGGGAGGTTTCGGCGCGCTCTATAGCGGGGGTGCCGCGTCAGCGCAAAGTCGACCGCCGGTCTTAGCGCGCGTGCGGCCGATTGATCGGTACCGGGGCATCAGGATCGACGGGAGCCTCGTCGGCTGTCGCATCGGCTTCGGTGCCTGAACCCCACATCGGAGCCGGCCTCTGAAGATCGCCCCTCAGGCCGCAACCGGCCAGAACCAGACCGGCGGTGCCGATTAGAACCAGGGTCCGTAGTCTCATCCGATCCGCTCCTTCCAGCGCCTGATCTGCGCACGCACGGCCTCGGGGGCCGTGCCGCCCCAGGCTCTGCGGCTGGCGGCCGAGGCTGCCGGGGTCAGGACATCATACACGTTCGCGGTGATTCCACCCTCCAGGGCCTGGAGATCGGCCAGCGGCAGGTCGACCAGATCCACGCCCAGCATCTCGGCCCGCTTCACCGCCGCCCCGGTGACGTGGTGGGCGGTGCGGAACGGCAGGCCCAGTTCGCGCACCAGCCAGTCGGCCAGATCGGTCGCGGTCGAGAACCCCGCCCCGGCCGCCGCGGCCATGCGCGCACGGTTGGGGGTCAGGTCCGCAACCATGCCGGCCATGGCCGTCAGAGCCAGTTCGAGCGCGTCGAAGGCCTCGAACACCGGCGGCTTGTCCTCCTGCATATCCTTGGAATAGGCCAGGGGCAGGCCCTTCATCACCGTGGTCAGGGCCACCAGCGAACCGGTGATCCGCCCGGTCTTGGCCCGCACCAGCTCGGCCGCATCGGGGTTCTTCTTCTGCGGCATGATCGACGAGCCGGTGGTGAAGGCGTCGGACAGGGCGACAAAGCCGAACTGCGGCGTCATCCACACCACGATCTCTTCGGCCAGGCGCGACAGGTGCCCGGCGCAGATCGAGGCCGCCGCCAGGCTCTCCAGCGCGAAATCCCGGTCCGATACGCCGTCCAGAGAGTTGGCCATGGGCCGCGCAAAGCCCAGGGCCGAGGCCGTCATTTCCCGGTCGATGGGAAAGGGCGAGCCGGCCAGGGCCGCCGAACCCAGCGGGCTTTCGTTCATGCGTTCGCGCGCATCGGCGAAGCGACCGGCGTCGCGGCCGAACATTTCGACATAGGCCATCAGATGGTGGCCGAAGGTCACCGGCTGGGCCGGCTGAAGATGGGTGAAGCCCGGCATCAGGGCGTCGGCATGGGCCTCGGCCTGACCCAGCAGCGCACGCTGGAGACTGCGGATCTGGTTCAGCGTCCGGTCGCAGGCCTCGCGCACCCACAGGCGAAAGTCGGTGGCGACCTGATCGTTACGCGAGCGCGCCGTATGCAGCCGCCCGGCCGGCTCGCCGATCAGCTCCTTCAGCCGCGCCTCGACATTCATGTGGATGTCTTCGTACTCGTCGCGGAACGGGAAGGTTCCGGCCTCGATCTCGGCCTCGATCTGATCCAGCCCCGCAAGGATGGCGTCGGCGTCGGACTGGGCGATGATCGCCTGGCTGGCCAGCATCCGGCAGTGGGCGCGCGACCCGGCCAGATCCTGACGCCACAAACGCTTGTCTACGCCGATCGAGACGTTGATCGCCTGCATCAGATCGGCGGGCTTTTCGGTGAAGCGCCCGCCCCACATCTCTTGACCCGCGCCGGAGGCCGGGGTTTGGGTCGCATCGTCTTTTCTGGATTCGGACATGGACGGGATCTTGGGCCTTCGTCGAACAGCTAGCCGGGCTACCCGCCTGCTGACAGCCGCCCTTGTGCTGGGGGTGTTATGGGGTTGCGACGGGGGCGGCAAGAGCCTGGGGGGTCACGCGACCGGATCACTGGAAGCCCTGTCGGTGCCCGACGCACCCGTCGAGGCACCGACCGAAACCTTTCTAGCACCGGACGGGACCGCGACCGATCTGTCGGCCTTTCGCGGCCGGGTCGTGGTGCTGAATGTCTGGGCCATGTGGTGCCGGCCGTGCCGAACCGAGCTGCCGACCATCGCGGCCCTGGATTCGGCCTATGGCGACGAGATCGCCGTCGTGGCTGTCAATGTCGACCGGACGCCTCAGGAGGTCGAAACCGCCCGCGCCTTTCTGTCGGAACACGCCCCCCTGGCCTTCTATTCGGACCCGACCTTCGAGCTGCCATTCAGGCTGCCGGGTCGGGGGGCCATGCCCCAGACAATCCTGATCGACCGCGACGGTCGCATCCGCGCCTGGCTGGCCGGCGAAGCCGACTGGAACAGTCCCGAGGCGCGGGCGCTGATCGATACGCTGGTGGCGGAGGACGCTTAGATCCGCCTTGTGGGCAAGGAAATCAGGCGATCGCCCACCTTTGGTCCAGATTGCCCGCCCTGATTGGGGGCTTCTGATCACCGAGCCAGGAGGACGACGTGCGTTTCCTACTGACCACCGCCCTGATCGCATTGGCATCACCCACAGCCGCACAGGACCACCCAAGCCCGCCGCTCTGCCAAGGCAATCTGTCCTGGCTCGGAGCGCCACCGCGCACCCCGCCGCCGGCCGAACAATTCCCTTCAGTCACCTTTGAGGCGGAACCGCGCGAAGACGCGGATCTGGATCAGATGCTGGCGCGCGCTCAGGCGGCCATGAGGCCACTGTCTCTCGGCGCGGCCGTCCTCGATCAGGACGGGATGTGGGGCGGTCGCGTCGGTGCCGAGACGGCACCGATGTTCTGGTGGGCCAGTGCCGGAAAGGCAGCGGTCGCTGTCGCCGTCCTGCAATTGGTCGAGGAAGGCCGCCTTGCGCTCGAAGACCCGGTTGCGACCTGGATCCAGGACGTTCCGCTCGGAGAGCGCATAACCATCCGAATGCTGCTGAATCACACGTCGGGTCTCTACAGCGCCAACGAGGCGGATGACGTTCGCGCCGACCCGCGACGACGGACGCTGCCCGAGCTGTTGACGGTGGCCCGACGCGAAGGGAGCCTGTTCTGCCCCGGCCAGGCCTGGCGCTATTCCAACACCAACTACTGGATACTGGGCGGCGTGCTTGAGGCCATCGAAGGCGAGCCACTGGACGTCATCCTGACCCGCCGCATCGTCGATCGTGCGGGCCTCGTCGGCGTTCGTTTCCTCGTCGCCCAGGACCCTCTGAGCGATATGGAACCGCTCGGCCCGATCCAGGCCGAAGCCGGCGAGGTCGAGACACAACCCGACTGGGTCAGTGCCGCCGGCCCTCTGCTGGCGACCCCGCAAGGTGCCATCGCCTTTCTTCAAGCGATGCTGACAGGTCGGCTGCTGTCGCCGGAGACGACACAGGCGATGCTGGCCGAACCATACCGGATGTTTGACGAGCCCATGTATTACGGCCTGGGGCTGATGCTCTATGAGCCGCCGACGCAAGGGCCGCCGCTGATCTGGATCGGCCACTCGGGCGGCGCGCCGGGGGCCAAGGCGGCCATGGTCTGGTCACCGACCGATCGGGCCTATGCCGCCGTGGCCCTTACGGGACCGGGTTCGGCCGAAGCCGTCGCCAACGCTCTTCTGGCGGCGCGTGGTCGGCGCTAGGCGTCCGCCCCTTCCTCGGTCCGCTTCTTCATCAGCTTGTCGAACGACGACCAGACGCCATCGGCCCCGTGCCAGGAGCCCTTGGTCGCAGCCTTGGAATATTCGGTGGCGCGGGCCTCGAAGAAGTTGGCGTGCTCGACCCCTGACAACAGGCTCTGCAACCAGGGCAGCGGATTCTCGCGCGCACCGCCATACAGTTCCGGCAAATGCAGCTGGCGCAGGCGCCAATCGGCGATGAAGCGGATATAGGCCTTGATGTCGTCGGCGGTCATGCCGTTGACCGGCCCCATTTCGAAGGCCAGGTCGATGAACTTGTCTTCCATGTCGACCACGGTGCGGCAGCATTCAACGATGTCGTCAGCCACGCCCTTGGTGACCGCGCCGGTCTCCTTGTTGAAGGCGTGGTACAGCTTGATGATGCCCTCGCAGTGCAGGCTCTCGTCGCGCACTGACCACGACACGATCTGACCCATGCCCTTCATCTTGTTCTGGCGCGGGAAGTTCATCAGCATGGCGAACGAGGCAAACAGCTGAAGCCCCTCGGCGAAGCCGCCGAACATGGCCAGCGTCCGGGCGATATCGGCGTCGCTGTCGACCCCGAACTGGCCCATGTAGTCGTGCTTGGCGCGCAGGGCGTCATATTCCATGAAGGCCCCGAACTCGGCCTCGGGCATCCCGATGGTTTCGAGCAAGAGCGCATAGGCCGCGATATGGACCGTCTCCATATTGGCGAAGGCGGCCAGCATCATCTTGATCTCGGTCGGTTTGAACACCCGACCGTAGCGCTCCATGTAGTTGTCCTGAACCTCGATGTCGGCCTGGGTGAAGAAGCGGAAAATCTGGGTCAGCAGATTGCGCTCGCCGTCGTTCAGCGCGACCGCCCAGTCCTTGACGTCCTCGCCCAGCGGCACCTCTTCGGGCACCCAGTGCACCTGCTGCTGCTTTTTCCACATATCGAAGGCCCACGGATAGCGGAACGGCTTGTAGGCCGCAGACGGCGTCAGAAGGCCGGGCGTGGCGGTCGGGAGCGGCGAAGCGGGCGCGGTCATGTGAGTGTCATCCTGGTCAGCGAATCCAACCTAGCAGCATCCGGTCGGAATCAACCAGTGGGGTATAGCCCCCCAGGTGTTCACAAAATGTTGGGGTCTGGGGATAGGCCGGCCCGGAATCGACCGCCTAGGTCCCGTCGATGCCGCCGATCTGGTCCAGCGACTGGCCGCGCCGGGCCCAGTGACGCTGGACCGCATAGGTGATCAGCCAGCATACCATCGCCCAGGCCGCCCCCAGCGCCCACCCCGCCAGCACGTCCGACGCCCAGTGGGCCGCCAGATACACCCGGCTGATACCGACCAGGCCGGCGATCAAAATGGCCACGCCCATGACGTAGATCTTGAGCCGGCGTCGCGCGAAGATCCGCTCCAGCATCACCCCCAGCGTCAGATAGAAGACCGTCGACATAAGGGTGTGCCCGGACGGGAAGCTGGCGTTGATGGTCTCGACCGCCTGATAGATCTCCGGCGGGCGACCCCGATCGAAGACCGCCTTCATCCCCTCGCTGAGCATCAGACCGCCGCCCAGCGCCACCCCCAGCATCAGCGCCGACCAGGGCTTCTTCTGCATCAGCAGGAACCCGACCGCGATCAGGGCGAACAGCACCAGCACCGCCAGACCGCCAAGCGACGTGAAATCCATCATCGCTTCCTGGAGCCAGGCCGGGCCGATGGCGTCGTGTGTATCGGGATGAGGGTGGGTCCAGGCCAGAATGGCTTCGTCGAAAGACTGATTCTCGCCGTCCACCAGATCTTCCGCCAGGTCTGCAAAGACGACGAGTCCCCCGGCCACGACCCCGAGCGCCGTGACCACTCCCAGTTCCTGGCGGGCAAATTTCATCGCCCGTTTGAAGGAGGATTGCAGGCGCAGCGACAGACCGGAGATCATGGACATGAGTTGCGAACGGCCAAGCTTGGCTGCGGTTCCACCATCCCCGCCATCACGGATATGTGATCGCCGCCGTGACCCCGTATTTGCCCGGCCCTGACGCAGGCTCAGGCGACCCTCCGGTCACGAATCAATCAAACCCGACGTCAAGCCGTTGACGGGTCGTTAGGGTTATGTCCCCCTACATATGGACCTTGGGGCAAGGGATCCTACCAGATGCGGTGGTTTTCATCACGTCTGGGCGATCACAGAGATTGGGACGAACGACGTATGGCTGGTGGTGAAGCGTTGATGCGGAACGAGTTTTCGATCGCAGAGGCCGAGGCCGCGCGCACCGATGCGCCGGCCCTGTCGCTGGTTCGCAAGGTCGAGGTCGATCGGTCGCGCGACGATCTTCTGACCGACTTCGGCAAGAAGACGCTGGAAGACCGCTATCTGCTCGCCGGAGAGAGCTATCAGGATATGTTCGCGCGCGTCGCGACGGCCTTCGCCGACGACGCCGACCACGCCCAACGTGTTTATGACTATATGTCGAAGCTGTGGTTCATGCCTTCGACGCCGGTGCTGTCGAACGGCGGGGCCAATCGCGGCCTGCCGATCTCCTGCTTCCTGAACGCCGTGGGAGACAGCCTGGACGGCATCCAGAACGTCTGGAACGAGAACGTCGCCCTGGCCTCCAACGGCGGTGGCATCGGCACCTACTGGGGCGGCGTCCGTTCCATCGGCGAACAAGTCAAGGGAGCCGGCAAGACCTCGGGTATCATCCCGTTCATTCGGGTGATGGACAGCCTGACCCTGGCGATTTCGCAAGGGTCGCTGCGCCGCGGCTCGGCCGCCGTCTATCTCGACATCCACCACCCCGAGATCGAGGAGTTCCTCGAGATCCGCAAACCCTCGGGCGACTTCAACCGCAAGTCCCTGAACCTGCACCACGGCATCAACATCACCGACGCCTTCATGGAGGCGGTACGGGACGGAACCACCTTCGACCTGGTTTCGCCCAAGACCCAGGAGGTCAGAAAGACGGTCGATGCCCGGGCCCTGTGGACCAAGATCCTCGAGGTTCGCCTGGCGACCGGCGAGCCGTATCTGATTTTCTCGGACACGGTGAACAAGATGATGCCGGACCACCAGAAGGCGCTCGGCCTGAAGGTGAAGCAATCGAATCTGTGTTCGGAAATCATGCTGCACACCGGGGCCGACCATCTGGGCGTGGACCGCACGGCAGTCTGCTGCCTGTCGAGCGTCAACGCCGAAACCTTCCTGGAGTGGCGCGACGAGCCGCGCTTCATCGAGGACGTCATGCGGTTCCTGGACAATGTTCTGGAAGACTTTATCCAGCGCGCGCCGCCGGCCATGGCCGCGGCCGTCTATTCCGCCAAGCGCGAGCGCTCGGTCGGCCTGGGCCTGATGGGCTTTCATTCCTTCCTGCAATCGCAGGGTGTCGCGTTTGAATCGGCCATGGCCAAGTCGTGGAATATGCGCCTGTTCAAACACCTGCGGCGTGAGGCCGACAAGGCCAGCCGCCTGCTCGCCGAAGAGAAGGGGGCCTGCGAGGACGCTGCTGAGCGCGGTGCCCTGGAGCGGTTCAGCCACAAGCTGGCCATCGCCCCGACCGCCTCGATCTCGATCATCTGTGGCGGAACCTCCGCCGGCATCGAGCCGATCCCAGCCAACATCTACACCCACAAGACCCTGTCGGGGTCATTCGCGGTCAAGAACCCCTACCTGGAGGCTCTGCTGCAAGAACGCGGCCTGAATACAGAGGCGGTCTGGTCATCGATCCTGGCCCATGAGGGGTCAGTTCAGCACCTCGAGGGCCTCAGCGACGACGAGAAGTCGGTCTACAAGACGGCTTTCGAACTGGATCAACGCTGGGTGATCGAATTGGCGGCCGATCGGACACCGGAGGTCTGCCAGGCCCAGTCGGTCAACGTCTTCCTGCCGGGTGACATCGACAAGTGGGATCTGCATATGCTGCACTGGCAGGCGTGGGAGAAGGGCATGAAATCCCTGTATTACCTACGTTCCAAGTCGGTTCAGCGCGCTGCCTTCGCCGGGGCCGAGGACAAGGCCGAGGCGGAAATTGACCCCAATCAGCCGGACCTCTTCGCCGCCGCCAAGACCGACTATGAGGAATGCCTCGCCTGCCAATAGGGTCGATCGCCCAACTCTACTGCCGATTGCGGAGTTGCATGATAGGCTGAGCCGAGTCATGGTGTTTCGTATGACGTTGCGTAAGGTGGAGGCACTCCGGTGTTCTGCGACGGCAAGCAGTGGGTGGGGGGCACGACGGTTCTGATAGGAACCGCAATGGCTTGCTGCGCCATGGCGCAGACGGCCCCGGCGACGACACAGTGGACCTATGGCACGCCCGTCGAACTCGCCCCGGACAGCACCACGTCGATCGGCATCGAGTCTCTCGATCGGTTGGCGGATGCCCAACGCCTGGACCGTGCCCTCTTTTCCGGGTCTGACGGGCTGGTAGCGGCGCAGCAGCGCGGTGTCTGGAGACGTCATTCCGACGGGTCCATCGAGCATATCCGCTACAGCCAGGCAGATCAGCCGACGTTTCTACCGCAAGGCTCGATTGAGCGGGCCCGTTTCGAGGCGGAGCAGAGCGAAATCACCTATATCCGCGCCTGGCCGCTGATCGCCGGCCAGGGGGGGGGCGTCCAGTTCGAAATCACCCCGCACGCCGGGGTCGGTGTGAACGCCCAGGGCGGTACGGCGGAAGCCGGGGCCACCATCCGCGTCGGCCAACTCGAAGTGGCCGACGGCGAAACTGCCTATGACGAGGACGAGGGCCGCTGGTATCTGTTTGCGGCCGGGTCCGGCACCGCGGTCGGCATGAATTGGGCGCGCGGCATGGAAGGCTGGGACCGCCGGCTCAGCCACGATACGGGATCCTTCATCGGCGACGCCCAGGTCGGGGTGGCCTGGCGACGCGGGGATACCCAGACCTCATTCGGCTATGTCCATCGCGAGATCACAGCCGACGGGGTTCACGGCGGCACGGGGATCGACCGGGATGCGACCGAAGGCTTCGTGGCACTTCAGTTCTCTCTAAGGCCGTCGTGGTAGCCAGCCCGCCCCGGCCTTGAGCCAGTCTGCCACGCCGTCGCCTGCGACCGCACCGCTGGCCAGGCACGCCGTCAGCAGATACCCACCGGTCGGGGCCTCCCAATCCAGCATCTCGCCGGCGACGAAGACGCCCGGCCGATCTTTGAGCATCAGGCTCTCGTCCAGCGCCGACCAGGCCACTCCGCCCGCCGAGGAAATGGCCCGCTCCAGCCCCTGAACACCGGTGACCGTCAGACGCAATGCCTTGATGCGTTGGCCCAGGCGGCGCGGATCGTCGCGCAGCGGGGCCGGCTCGCGCAGCAGGGCGACGGCCTGGGGCGACAGCCCGGCCGCCTTGCGCAAATGGTTGGTCAGGGTGTCGCGTCCCCGCGACCGCTGTAGCCGCTCGACCAGGATTTCCATGGAAAGATCGGGCTTCAGATCCAGGGTGATCTGGGTGGAACCCGCCTCGACAACCGCCTCCCGGATCGGGGCCGACAGGGCGTAGATTGCGCCGCCCTCAAGGCCGTAGCGGCTGATCATCGCCTCACCACGAATGCTCTGGTCCCGGTGTGAAAGCGCGATCCCCTTGAGCGGTGAGCCGGCGAACCTCTCACGCATGATCTCGGACCAGCCAATGTCGACGCCCATGTTGGACGGCTTAAACGGTCGCACATCACCAATCAGCCCGACCCAGCCTCCATCCGATCCCAGGCGCGGCCAGGAGGTGCCGCCCAGCGCCAGCACAATGGCGCTCGCATCCTCGCGCCGCTCTCCCTCTGGCGTCTCGAAGACCAGTTGCTCGTCTCGCCAACCGATCCAGTGCGAACGCGTTCGGATCACAACACCCTGCTGGTCGAGTCGGGCGAGCCAGACCCGCAGCAGGGGCGACGCCTTCATCGTCTTGGGAAAGACCCGGCCCGAGCCGCCGACGAAGGTCGGCTGGCCCAGCGCTTCGACCCACGCGATCAGCTCGGCCGGCCCAAGTCGTTCCAGCCAGGGAGCGACCTGGCCAGCGGCCTGACCATAGCGCGACAGGAAAAGTGCCTTGTCCTGGAGCCCCTCGGCATGGGTCAGGTTCAGGCCACCCCGCCCCGCCATCAGGAACTTGCGCGCCACCGAGGGCATCCGGTCGTGGACCACCACCCTGTGGCCCCGCGCCGCCAGGGTCTCGGCGGCCATCAGACCGGCCGGGCCAGCCCCAATGATGTGAACCGGCGCGCTCATGCCGGGCGCGCCCGGCGGGCCACAACCACAGCCCGGTCCAGAGCCTGGAGAAAGGCGGAACGATCCCGCGCCGAAAACGGCGGCGGACCCGAGGTCGCCACCCCCATCGAGCGCAGATGTTCCCCGACCATCCGCCCCGCCAGCGCCGAGCCGATGCTGTCGGCGGTGAAGGGCTGGCCGTTGGGCGTGATCGCCTGGGCGCCGGCCTTCAGCACCCGGTCGGCCAAAGGAATATCCGAAGTGACGACGATGTCGCCCGGCCCCGCCCGTTCGGCGATCCAGTCATCGGCGACATCCGGGCCTTCCTCGACGACAACCTGCTCGATGAAGGGTGCACGCCGGGTATTGATCCAGCCATTGGAAACCACAAACACCTTCAGGCCGCACCGTTCGGCCACGCGATAGCATTCATCCTTCACCGGGCAGGCATCAGCATCAATGAAGAGGATCAGCATGGTCCGGGCGTCAATTCAGGGGCGAAGGCAGGGTTTGAGGATCGGTCCTAGGCGCTCTTGGTCGCGAGGTCACGCAGGGGCGTGATCGGACAGAACGCATCTTTCGCCGGCCCGCCCCGCTGGACTAGGCTGGGGTGAAGCTGGAGACACATGATGAAGCTCTATTATGCACCGGGCACCTGTGCCCTCGCCTGCTGGATCGCGCTGGAATGGGCCGGAGCCGAGTTCGAGCCGGCCAAGGCCAATCCGCACTCGGCCGATTTCAAACGGGTCAATCCCCTGGCCCAGGTCCCGGCGCTGGATCTGGGCGAGCCCAGGGCGCGTACCCAGGCCGGCGCGATCCTGGAATGGGTGGCTGGGCACTGGCCCGAGGCGGACCTCGGCGCGGGGGCCGACGCCGATGACCAGGCCCGGTTCCGCTTCCATGAAACGATGAGCTTCTTCACCGGCGACTTCCACCCGGCCTTCTGGCCCTGGTTCGTACCCCAGCGTTACACCACCGACCCGTCGGACGCCGCCAAGGACGCTGTCCGCGCCGCCGCCCTGCCCCGCATTGACCGGGTCATGACCTATCTCGACGGCCTGATCGGCGACACCGACCATGTGTTCGGCAACCGGCGCACGGTGGCGGACGCCTATGGCTATGTCATGGCCCGCTGGACCGGCCGGCTCGACAAGACCTGGCGCGACTATCCCAATGTGGCCCGCTTCATGGCCGCCATGGACGCCGACCCGACCGTGCAGAAGGTGCTGAAGGCCTCTGCCGAGGGCTAGCCCCCCCCCGGCGGCTCAGCGTTTCGCCGCTGACTGGTTCTGGGTGACCGCCGCCCGCACCAGGGCCTGAAACGCCTCCGGATCGAGCCGGTCACCTTCGCGGATATCGATGGCGCGGCGAGTACCGGCATCGAGGCTGGCGTTGAACAGGCCGGACGGATCGGGCAGCGCGGCACCTCGGGCGAAGGTCAGTTTGATCTTGTCGCGATAGGTCTCGCCGGTGAACAGGATGCCGGCCTTCTCGAAACAGGGAACCCCGTCCGGGTTGGTCGGCTTTTGCCACTTGCGGGTCTCGACGATCCCGGGGTCCGCCTGAAGGATCAGGCCGCGCAGGGCCTCCAGGGTTTCGCCACGCCAGTCGCTCACATCTTCTCTCCGGGCAGGGCGGCCGCCTGGGTGATCCAGGAGACAAGCTGTGGCGTTTCCACCGCCTCGCCCTCATGGAGGTGGACATAGCGGATGCGCGGCTGTTTCGAGCCGACCGGCGGCGGCGGCGTAAGCGCCACGCCGTTGTGCAAGGCGACCTTGATATAGCGGGTCATGGCGTGAAAGCTGAGGAACCAGGTCTTGCCGTCCAGCCCATAGAGCGGCGAGTTCCATTTAACGGCCTTTTGCACATCCGGCACAAGGCGGGTGATCAGGGCGTCCAGCTCGCCCGCCGTGGTCGATTTCCAGCCCGGCGCAGCGGCGATCCAGGCGTCGACGGGGGCCTGGCCGAAGCCCTTGGCGATCTGCGGATTGCCGCCGGCGAGGAGTTTGGGGGTAGAGGTCATGGCCGCAAGGTAGGGGCGAAGCGCGCGGGGCACTAGGGGTCAGGTCTTCGCCGGCGCTTGGGTCTCCGTTCGGCGACGCCCTATCGACGACGCAGGTAGAGGGCTCCCAGCCCGACCAGCGCCCCGGTCAGGCCGATGAGAAGAACCAGCAGGGCCTCGGCATGGCTGACGGCGGTGACGCGCAGCGAGACCGAACCGCCCATCGACTGGACCACCGAGGCGACGATCATTTCGACATAGGCGGCGCCCAGCACGCTCCAGCCGACCGCTGCGCCGGCGCCGATCAGCGCCATCGGGCGTGAGCCGGTCAGGGCGCCGACCACGGCCAGCACGGCGCCCAGGACTGACAGCCCGGCCAGCAGCGTGCTGAGGATGCCGAGATTATCAATCAGGAAGACCGGGTTCATCCCGGCCAGCTGCATCATCCAGATCAGAAGCGCCGCGGCGATCAGCCAGGCGACGGCGGTGACGATCAAAAGCCGTGTGGTTGTCATGAGCCGGTCCTCCCCTCCAGGCAGAGGGCCATGCCGGGGCGGGCGCGGCAAGCGGGCGTGTCGCTCTGGGCGCAGACCGACATAGCGACATAGCGACATAGCGACACGCGGCCCTAATGAAATCAGAGACTTGGGATGTCGGTCCGTGTCCATGTGACAGGATTATGCGAAATCCTGCCGGGTGGGGTTTCAGGCGGACCGCTGATGACGCGGCGCGCGGGGCTGGCGATGTCAAAGACCAGGCGGGAGTTTAGGGCGGTTAGAGGCGAACGGGGATCGCGGCCGGCGTCGGGGCGGGCGAGCGCTGTGAAACCAGCGGGTTGGGGCGACGGGATGCGGGCATTTTGGGCTAAATTCCCTTCTCACCTGGTGGGTGGAGGCGGCGCGTATATGCGCCAACGACGGGTGGGCCGCGAAGCGGGTCGGATGAGGGGGCCTCTCGGTCGCACCGGCAGTTGCGGACAACGCCTCTGCAAGGTCGTCATTGCCTCGACTGCGGCTTTCACAAGCTGGAGCGATGTCGCACGATGCGGTTATGGCGACGCCGCGATCCATGCGACAGTCCATGACCCCGGCCGAGCGTGTGGTCTGGAGCCTGCTGCGTGCGCGGGGATTTCGCGGGTTCAAGTTTCGACGGCAGGAACGGATCGACCGCTGGATCGTGGATTTCTGCTGCTATAAGCTGCGGCTGGTGATCGAACTGGACGGCGGCGTTCATCGGCTTAAGGCAGCTGAGGACGCCGCGCGCGACGCCGACCTGGAGCGACGCGGGTTCACGGTGCTAAGGTTTGGCAATGAGGCTGTGCTGAACAGCCCCGGCGTGGTGTTGGCGGCGATCCAGACCCACGCGGAGGGGCCGCCCCCTCATCCGAGCGGCTGACACGCCGCCCACCCGTCGTTGGCGCGTATACGCGCCTCCTCCACCCACCAGGGGAGAAGGGACGCTTTGGCATCCCGATCGCAGCGCGGCGGCGCAACTGACCCCGGCTCTGCGCCCTTCGGGCTTGGCTGGGATGACAAATCAGGGGGTGATGGGGACTCTTCTCTTCTGCGGCCCAGAGAAAAAGTACCTTTTTTGTTCTCTTAGACTCCCAATTGAAAACAAAACCGTACATACATGAGGTGTGTCGCTGTCGACTCAAACTCAATATGTGGCGGTAGGCACGAAATGTTGTGGACAAGTGCCTGGCAGTCATAGACGAGAGTGCTAATGGCGACTAGCGGTAGAGCTGCCGTATGAGGCGGCGATTCCCAAAGGAGGGGCGAACAGAAGAAGTTTGGATGATTTTTCTCGAACTCCGCACGCGTGACGCGTGCTTGGGTGAGAAAGGTGGAGAGGAACGCGGGGAACTTAGTTTTCGAGGCCGAGTACCCGTTGCCCCTCTCCGAGCGCCGTAGCTGACGCTGTGCGAATCAGTACGCAGGCCGTGCCTAGCACGGCAACCCTGCTTATCCACAGCGTCATCGAAAACCTGTGAGTCCCTGAGACTTAAAGGAGCAAACGATGACCGGAAAAAAACCCGGATCAAACACAGGCCGCAATGGCGGCATCTACCAAGAAGTCGGACCGCGTGGCGGGGCCAAGCCCAATTACGCGACAGTGCCGGATTACCGCCGCCTTCCCCCGACGACTTCGCCTGGGTCGACGTGGAAGCCTACGCGTCGCACCCCTGACAGCAAGCGATAAGGGGGATTGGCATGGTTACCATTCCAACCCGACCGTCCCATCCGGAACGCCCTGCGTTTCCCGATCGGCCGACTTTTCCCCGAAAGCCTTCAACTCCGACGATTCCCGACCGGCCTCTGCCGCCGGGACGCCCGGACTGGCGATAACCTAATGTGGGCGGCCAATCTGGTCGCCCACCCTTTTTCTAAAATGCGGGGACACCCGCAAGGACATCTCAAAAATGCGCTACTATGTTAATCGCAACAGCCAGCCGAACGGCGACCATGAAGTGCACACCTATACTTGCACGCACGGACCCGCTGATCATAATCGCGAGTACCTCGGTGAGTTCAGCGGCTGCGCTCTAGCGGTTCGCGAGGCCAAGCGAACGTACCGGACGGCCAATGGCTGCTACTATTGCTCAAACGCCTGTCACACCTCGTGACAGGGATAGAATTGGGGTGCGAACGGCGTTCGCATCCCGATATTCCCTAATGCACCGCCGCCTTGCCGATCTCCAGCCCATCCGGCCCCGCTGACACCGAGATGACGCTGCCATCCGCGATCTCTCCGGCCAGCAGTTTGCGGGCGATGGGGTCGACCAGTTCCTTTTGGATCACGCGTTTGAGGGGGCGGGCACCGTACATGGGGTCATAGCCTTTGTTGGCGAGCCAGGCATAGGCGCTGGGGTCCAGGGCCAGGGTCAGGCGGCGGTCGGCCAGCAGCTTTTCAAAGCGGGCCAGCTGGATCTTGACGATGCCGCCCATCTGTTCGCGGCCGAGGCGGCGGAACAGGATGATCTCGTCGATACGGTTGAGGAACTCGGGCCGGAAGTGGGCGCGCACGGCCTCCATGACGATGGGGCGCACGGCCTCGACGTCTTCGCCCTCGGCCTGATCGGCCAGGGCGGCCGAGCCCAGGTTGGAGGTCAGGATGATCAGGGTGTTCTTAAAGTCGATGGTGCGGCCCTGGCTGTCGGTCAGGCGGCCGTCATCCAGCACCTGGAGCAGGACGTTGAACACATCCGGGTGGGCCTTTTCGACCTCGTCGAACAGAACGACCTGATAGGGGCGCCGCCGGACGGCCTCGGTCAGGGCGCCGCCCTCGTCATAGCCGACATAGCCCGGAGGGGCGCCGATCAGCCGCGAGACGGAGTGCTTCTCCATATATTCGCTCATGTCGATGCGGGTGACGGCGGCCTCATCGTCGAACAGGAACTCGGCCAGCGCCTTGGTCAGCTCGGTCTTGCCCACGCCGGTCGGGCCCAGGAACAGGAAGGAGCCGAGCGGGCGGTTGGGGTCGTTCAGGCCGGCGCGGGCGCGGCGCACGGCGTCGGACACGGCGGTCAGGGCGTCGTCCTGGCCGACCACGCGGCGGATCAGCTGGGTTTCCATCTGGAGCAGCTTCTCGCGCTCGCCCTCCAGCATCTTTTCGACCGGCACGCCGGTCCAGCGGCTGACGACGGCGGCGATCTGTTCGGCGTCGACCACCTCGGGCGTGAGGGGGGCCTCGGCATCGGCGGCGCTGTCGTCCTCATTGAGGCGGCGCTCGATGTCGGGGATCTGGCCATAGGCGATCTCGGAGGCGCGGCCCAGGTCGCCGTCGCGCTGGGCCGCGGCCAGTTCGGCGCGCAGACGGTCGAGCGTCTCGCGCAGCTGGGCGCCGGCGCCCACCTTTTCCTTTTCGGACTTCCAGCGGGCGGTCAGGTCGTCGGACTGGCCTTCGAGGTCGGCGATCTCGTCCTCGAGGGTTTCCAGCCGCTGCTGGGAGGCGCTGTCGGTTTCCTTCTTGAGGGCCTCGCGCTCGATCTTGAGCTGGACCAGGCGCCGGTCGATTTCGTCCAGGGCCTCGGGCTTGGAATCGACCGCCATGCGCACGCGGCTGGCGGCCTCATCGACCAGGTCGATGGCCTTGTCCGGCAAAAAGCGGTCGGTGATGTAGCGGTTGGACAGGGTGGCGGCCGCGACGATGGCCGAGTCCGAGATGCGCACCCCGTGGTGGACCTCGTACTTTTCCTTCAGGCCGCGCAGGATCGAGATGGTGTCCTGGACGGTCGGCTCTTCGACCATGACCGGCTGGAAGCGGCGGGCCAGGGCCGCGTCCTTTTCGACGTGCTTGCGATATTCATCCAGCGTCGTGGCCCCGACGCAGTGCAGTTCGCCGCGCGCCAGGGCGGGCTTGAGTAGATTGGAGGCGTCCATGGCGCCGTCGGTCTTGCCGGCCCCGACCAGGGTGTGCATCTCGTCGATGAACAGGATCAGCTGGCCCTCGGCGGCGGCGACCTCGTTCAACACGGCCTTGAGCCGCTCTTCGAACTCACCGCGATATTTCGCCCCGGCGATCAGGGCGCCCATGTCCAGGGCCATGACCTTCTTGTCGCGCAGGGATTCGGGGACGTCGCCATTGACGATGCGCAGAGCCAGGCCCTCGACGATGGCGGTCTTGCCGACGCCGGGCTCGCCGATCAGCACGGGGTTGTTCTTGGTGCGCCGGGCCAGGACCTGGATGGTGCGGCGGATCTCTTCGTCGCGGCCGATGACCGGGTCGATCTTGCCGTCGGCGGCGGCCAGAGTCAGGTCGCGGGCATAGCGTTTCAGCGCGTCATAGGCGTCTTCGGCCCCGGCGCTATCGGCGGTCTTGCCCTTGCGAAGCTCATTGACGGCGGCGTCCAGCTTGTCGGGCGTGACGCCAGAGGCGGACAGCACGGTCTTGGCCACGCCGCCCTCCTTGGCGAGCGCTTGCAGGATACGTTCGGTGGTGACGAACTGATCGCCGGCCTTCTTGGCGGCCTGTTCGGCGGCGGCAAAGACGCGCGCGGTGTCGCCGTCCAGATAGAGCTGGCCCGAGCCGCCTTCGACCTGGGCGCGTTTGGACAGGGCGGTTTCGATGTCGGCCTGGGCGCGTTTGGCGTCGCCGCCGGCGGCGGAAATCAGATTGCGGGCCAGGCCGTCGCGTTCCTCCAGGAGCACCTTCAGAAGATGCTCGGGCGCGAACTGCTGGTGACGGCGCGCCAGGGCCAGGGACTGGGCCGCCTGGACGGCGGATTTGGCGCGGTCGGAATATTGGTCGAGATTCAAGGCGTATCCCTTCGAGAAGCGGATCTGACCGAACACGCCCTCATGCAAGCGACGCGCCGGTTCTTCAGGAGCTGAGATGGTGTGGCTAAAGCGCCACGCAAGGGTCGTGTCCGGGATTTCACAGAACGTGCGTATCCCCTAGTGTCGAGCCGATCATTTGAGAGGGTGAGGTTATGCAAAACTGGACCGGATGGATGCTCGGCGCGGCCCTGATCGGCCTGGCCGCCTGTGGGCGTGCGGATGAGGCGTCGCCCCCTGAGGCCGAGGCCCCGGCGGCGGAAGCGGCGACCACCCCGGCGGCGGGCGAAACAACGGCTTCAACGACGACCCCGGGGGAGCTGGAGGTCGGGTTCGACCGGCCCGGCTACGACATTGCCACATCATACGACGCCGCCGACGCCGAGGCTTGCCGCGCCCAGTGCGTGGCGAACGCCGAATGTCTGGCCTTCACCTGGGTCCAGGCCGGGGTCCAGGCCGAGACACCGGTGTGCTGGCTGAAGAGCGAGGCCCCCGGAACGGTCGAGGCGGAATGGGCGACCTCGGGCGTGATGCCGGACCGCCAGCCGGCCGCCGAATAGAAATCTCAACGGAGAGACTGCGATGACGATGCGAACCGCCCTGATTCTGGCCGGGGCCCTGGCCTTGAGCGCTTGCTCCCAGCCGGCTGCCGACGATGCGGCGACGGAGGCCGCGGGCGACACTGCCGCCGCTGACAGCACGACGGGCGCGGGGGCGGACGCCTCGGTCCAGGCCGCGTCCCTGACGCCGGAACAGGCCGATCAGGCCTTCCGCTGCAACGCCCTGTTCACGGCGGTGGTGGCGGGGCGGATCGGCGGCCAGATGGAGCCGCTGCCGGCCGATCTGGACGGCGCGGTGCGGACCTCGGGCGCCGCCTTCTGGAACGACCGCGAACAGGCGGCGATCGCGGCCCTGGGCCTGACGCCCGAGGAAGCGACCGCCCGCGTGGCCCAGGCTGCGGAGGGGGTGGTCGGACGCCGAACCCTGTCGGAACAGGACCTGGTGGACCTGAGAGGCTGCGTCGACGCAATGGGGTAGGCGGGCGAAACGCTTGCCCCTTTCGCCCGGACGGCGGCTAATGCGTGGGCATATCCGACGAAAGGCGCGGCGATGAACGTCGAACTGGCTGATGAGCGGTTTCTGATCCTGACGGACCGGTTCTCGATGGACCATGCCGAGGGGCGGGCCTCGACCAAGCGGATCGACGCCTTCGGAACGCTGGCCAAGGTCACCGGGTTTCTGACCAAGCCCAAGGAAGACGACTTCGAGCTGGTGTACCGCGAGCGGCGGCTGCAGCCGTTCTGGCGGCTGACCTGTGCGGCGGACTATCTGTACGAACGCACGCGCCGCTATGCGGTGAAGGTCCCGCCTGCGGTCGAGACCGTGGCCGCCTATGGCCAGACCCTGTCGGCAGTCGAGGGCGAGATCACCTTCGAAGGTCTGGAGACCTGCCGCGAGGCGGTCCGGAAAGAGAGCCTATATGACGCCCTGACCAAACAGCCGGACGGGGCGCTGAGCCGCTATCTGCAATATGACGGCGTGGCCGTGGCCCCTGACGCCCTGCAGGCGGCGGCGGGCGAGGACACCATCGTGGTGCCGCCGGTGGCCAAGGCGCCGGAGCTGATCCGCGATGCGCTGTCGGGCGTGATCACCCGCATCGAGGCCGACCGGGTGCTGGAGGAGAAGATCCGGGTCAAGGCGGTGGAGCTGTACTATCGGCCGATCTACGCCTTCCGCTATCGCTGGCAGAACAAGGAGGCGATCGTGGAGTTCGACGGCCTGACCGGCGAGGTCAAGGCGGGCGGGTCGACCTTTGAAAGCTATCTGGGCAAGGTCATGGACCCGGCCTTTCTGATTGACGCCAGCGTCGAGGCCGCGACCCTGTTCATCCCCGGCGCGCGCCTGGCCGAGATCATCGTCACCAAGGGGATTTCCCTGGCCAAGGGCTAGGCGCGGCGATCTCGCGCCCGACCAGGAACCGCTAGATCCGGACGACGCGCGCGCCCGCCAGTTGATCCCAGAAGGGCACCGAACCCGAGGCGAGCAAGCCCATGAACAGGGCGAAGGGCCACAGGCCAAAGGCGATGGCGACGCCCGCGACGCCCGTCATCCAGGCCGACGATCCGCCAATATCGATCAAGCCCCGATAGGCCGCCAGATTGACCAGGCCAAGCGCCGCTGCCGGACCCCAGATGATCAAATTGCGGACCAGGGCCCGGACCAGACCGGCGGGTCTGCCGTTGGGCGATTGCACGCTTAACCGAACGATCCGCTTGCCGAGGCTGGCCCCGGTCAGGCCCTCAAACAGGATCAGCACAACCAAAAGCGCCGAGCCAAACAGATAATCCAGGTAAATCAACGGCTGGGTGACACGGAACTGCCCATCGACTGGCAGGATATAGAACCGCTGCGCGCCGGTGGCCTCTGCCAAATGCGCCTTCCGGTCGATCTCCGAGCCGAGCATGGATATCCGGCAGTCCGCGACAGCATCCGCACGAAAAGTCGTCGGATCACCCAAGACCTGGGCCTGGACCTCGGGTGACAGGCCCGCCACCGGCGCGGCCGGGTCAAAATTTGCGGGTGGGGCCTCGACGGGAAGACACTGGCTGAACGAGAGCGGAGCCTGTGCCATGCGTATCTGACCGTTGGTCAGACCGTAGCCGACGGCTGCGATGAAGCACAGGCCGATGCCGATGATGCCCCAGTCAATCACGACCGCTCCAACTCGGCGCCAGAAATTGCCTTCGCCGCGCGGCGACGAGATTCGTTCCAGTGTGGTGGTCATCAACCCTCCCGATCGCGCGACACTGCTACACGTCGAAAGGCAAAAACAACCTTACCGATTATTCGACCGGCGTGTCGTCGTCCGCCGGAACGACGGCCAGCAGCCAGCCTGCGGGAATGTGAAGTTCCGGAACCGTTTCGCGCGTGAAGCCCAGATACCAACTCTGGCCACCGGCCGCAGGGGCGATTTCCAGAAGATCGCCGGCCCCGAAATTGGGAACCGACCTGACGCGGCCGAGCACCTCGCCCCCGGCGTCGCGGACCTCCAGCCCGATCAGATCGGCCAGATAGAATTCATCCTCGTCCGGTTCGGGCAGGCGGTCGCGTGGGACAAAGAGCTTGAGCCCGCGCAGGGCGTCGGCCTGTTCCTTGGTAGCGATCTCTTTGGTTCGGGCGACAATGCCCTTCTTGTCAGGCCGTGCGCCTGTGAGGGTCAGGCCGACGGAACCGTCGGCCCTCAACAACGGCGAATAGCCGACCAGGGCCATGCCATCGCCGGTGAAGGCGGTGATCTTGACCTCGCCGCGCACACCAAAGGCGCCACCGACCTGTCCGACCAGAATGAGATTGTCGCGCATGGACGCCTCATAGCAGAAGGGCGACGCCCGCGTGGACGCCGCCCTTCGATACCGTCACGAAACGGCGAGGATCAGCCCTCGGCCTTCTCTTCTTCGGCGGCGGGCTCTTCAGCTGCCGGGGCCTCTGGCGCAGCGGCTTCAGCCGGAGCGGCTTCTTCAGCGGCCGGGGCCTCTTCTGCCGCGGCCTCGACGGGTGCGGCTTCTTCTTCAACCGGGGCCGGAGCGGCCGCAGCTTCGGCCTTGGCAGCGGCTTCGGCCTCAGCGCGGTCGGCCTCACGCTGGGCACGCTCGGCGGCGCGCTCTTCAGCCTTCTTGCCCGGCTTGGCCTTGTTCGGGTTGTTGCCGGCCTGCCACGTGACGGTCGCGCCCAGGGTCTCGTCCTGGCTCAGGAAGCGGGCGACGCGGTCGGTCGGCCGGGCGCCCTTGGACAGCCAGTGCTGGATGCGCTCGACGTTCAGATTGACGCGCTTCTGCTCGCCGTCGCGCGGCAGCATGGGGTTGTACGAGCCGACCTTTTCCAGGAAGCGGCCGTCACGAGGCGAGCGGCTGTCGGCGACGACGATGTGATAGTAGGGGCGCTTCTTGGCACCGCCACGGGCGAGACGAATCTTGAGCATTTCAGGGGTCCTTGGGGTCTAGTCTTTCTTGGGAGGGAAACCGGGCAGGCCAGGCAGGCCGCCGGGATGTTGTCCGCCACCCAGAGCCGCCATGCGGTCCTGGAGGGCCTTGAGATCGGCCTCGGTGGGTTCAGGCATCTTGCCGCCGCCCATGGCTTTCAAGCGCGCCATGTCGGGGCCGCCCATGCCGCCGCCGCCCATGCCGGTGAGCATCTTGGCCATCTGGCCGAAGCCCTTGCCGCCGTTCTTGCTCATCGCCTTGACCGCATCGGCCATCTGGCGGTGCTGTTTCAGAAGGCGGTTGATGTCGGCGACGTCGACCCCGGAACCGGCCGCGATGCGACGCTTGCGCGAGGCGTTGAGCAGATCCGGCTTTTTGCGCTCAGCCTTGGTCATGGATGAGATGATCGCCTGCTGACGATCGATCATTCGGTCGTCCAGACCGGCCTGGGCCATCTGTCCCTTCATCTTGGCGACGCCGGGGAGCAGGCCCATGATGCCGTCTAGGCCCCCCATCTTTTTCATCTGGGAGAGCTGGTTGGCCAGGTCTTCGAGGTCGAACTTGCCCTGGGCGAGCTTGCGAGCGGCCTTCTCGGCCTTGGCTTGATCGAGATCCTGAGCGGCCTTTTCGACCAGGGCCACGATGTCGCCCTGTCCCAGGATACGGCCGGCCACACGGCGCGCATCGAAGGCGTCCAGAGCCTCGACCCCCTCGCCCGCGCCGAGGAACTTGACCGGCAGGCCAGTGACGGCGCGCATCGACAGGATGGCCCCGCCGCGGCCGTCACCGTCGGCGCGGGTCAGGATCAGGCCCGTCAGGGGCAGGCGTTCGTGGAAGGCCTGGGCGGTGCGCACCGCGTCCTGACCGGTCAGGCTGTCAGCGACCAGCAGGGTTTCGGTCGGCTTGGAGATGGCGGCGATCTCGGCCGCCTCAGCCATCAGGGCCTCGTCCAGGGTGGTGCGGCCGGCGGTATCCAGGATCAGGACGTCGAAGCCCTGAAGCTTGGCCGACTGCAGGGCGCGTTTGGCGATCTCGACGGCCGACTGGCCCGCCACGATCGGCAGGGTCTCGACCTCGACCTGTTTGCCCAGCGTCGCCAGCTGCTCCATGGCGGCCGGGCGGCGGGTGTCGAGCGAGGCCATCATGACCTTCTTGCGCTCGATCTTGGACAGGCGACGCGCCAGCTTGGCCGAGGTCGTGGTCTTGCCCGAGCCCTGCAGGCCGGCCATCAGAATGACCACCGGCGGGGTGGCGTTCAGGTTCAGCGCCTCGGGCGGATCGCCGCCCAGGGTCTCGATCAGGCCGTCGTGGACGATCTTGATGACCTGGTCGGCCGGCTTGACCGAGCGGATGACCTCTTCGCCGGTCGCCTTCTCGCGGGCCTTGGCAATGAAGTCCTTGACCACCGGCAGGGCGACGTCGGCCTCAAGCAGGGCCACGCGCACTTCGCGCATCGCCGCATCGACATCGCCTTCCGTCAGCACGCCGCGACCGGTGATCCGGTCAAAAACGCCTGACAGCCGCTCGTTCAGAGCCTCGAACATTCACTCTCCTTTGGACACAAACGCCCTCAACCCCCGTGAACGTTCGCGTCGACGGGGGTCCTCCTCGACCTCAGCCAGCGTTCCGGGAACCGGAAGATGGGGTCGTGTCGAGGGAGGCGCGAGGGTTCACTTGCGCCGGAAGCGGCGGCTTATGATGCAAAGCCGTCAGGAAATCAAGGTTGCGGCAGCGAACAGGCCGGGTAACGTCCAATCTGGAGGCGGATGATGAAGCGAGTCCTGATCGGTGCGATGTGCCTGGCGGCCCTGAGCGCGTGCGACTTCCCCGGCGGCGGATCAAGCTCCGAGGGTCGCGCCCGCGCCACCCCCGGCGAGGCGACCGAGCTGGTCGACACCATGGCCGCCAACAATCGCCTGCCCCAGCGCGACTACGTCTGCACCCTCGTCGGACCGAACGCCGAGGCCGATGCGCCCTACGGGACCGTGGGGGTCAATGCCGACACCTTCACGATGGTCATCAAGGAGGCGGGCCGGCGTGAAGGCCTGCTCCAGGTCAGCGACGATCGTCAGATCGAAGTCGACGGCGAACTGGCGGTGGTCGACGGCCAGGTGCGACGGATCACCCGCGCGCGGGTCAACTCCGAAGGCTCGACGGTCGAACTGGCCTTTGATTTTGCACCCGCCGGGTCTGACGGTCACAACCGGATTGTGTGCCGGGCCGAAGCCTAGCCGGCGGTCGCCAGACGAATCCGCGAGGCCTGGGCCTGTACCTGCCCCACCGGGGTCAACTCCGAGACAGCCTCAGGCGCGGTGACGCCGCGCCACATGGCGACCAGACCTTCGGTGTCCGTGATGGTCTGGGCCGGCAGGCCACCGGCACGCGCCGTTGCCTGGGCCGCCATGGCTGCCCCCAGGGCGTGCTGATACTCCACCGGGTCGACCGCGCCGTCCACACCCACGTCGCGGTAGATACCCGCCGAGATGTCTGCCAGGCTCCCGACGACTTGTGCGGCACTGCCGCCGGCCGCGGTCTGGGCTGCGTCCAGAGCCGCCACAGCCGCTGCCAGATCCGCCTCGGAGCCGGTCTCTGCTGCACGACGAAGAACCGCCGCATCCAGCTGGGCCGATCCAAAGGCCGAAACCGCCGGGTCATAGACCTCGGCCAGGCCCTGGCCGACCAGCGCCGCTGCCGAGACATCACCTTCGACCGCCTGAGCCCTTTGGGCGACCAGGTAGAAGCCCTTGAGGTGGGCAATGCGAAGCGCGAGCAGGCTGTCCGACGGGACACCGGCATAGCCGGAAGCGGCACCGGCCTCACCGGCACCGGACTCCCCGCCACCACCGCCCTCGTTCTCGCCCTGGGCGGCGGCGCCGCCTTCGCCACCGCTCTCGCCGCCGGACTCGCCGCCGGACTCGCCGCCCGGGTGGCCTTGTTCGGAACAGGCGGCGGTCAAGGTCAGCGCCGCCCCGAGGGTGAGCCAGAGTTTCGGGTGAAATGCCATTGGACGATCTCCACAAGTTGGAGCCGACCCTAGCGATCCTGCATTTCATTGCAAGTGGTTCGCAGTCTCGATCTTGCAGTTCGGCGTTGAATGGGCCATCGAACCCGCCATGTTGATCCTGGCCCAGGTTTTTACGCTCGACGACGTCGCCCGGATCCGGGACGGTCTGGCGAAGGTCACCTTCCAGGACGGCAAGGCGACCGCCGGTCCGGTCGCCCGCAAGGTCAAGCACAATCAGCAGGCCGTCGGGTCCGATCCTGGCACCGAGCCGCTGCGTCGGTTCGTGCGCGAGGCCCTGATGCGCCATCCGGTGTTTTCGGCCTATGCCCGTCCGGCCACCTGGTCGCGTATCATGTTTTCACGCTACGGGCCGGGCGACGCCTATGGAACCCACACCGACGACGCCTTCATGGTGTCCGAGGACGGTCACCGGCTACGAACCGACATGAGCTTCACCCTCTTTCTGTCAGATCCCGACAGCTATGACGGTGGAGCCTTGCGCCTCGACGGCCTGGACGGCGAACGTGAGCATCGCCTCGCCGCTGGAGACGCCGTGATCTATTCGACCGGCCAACTGCATCAGGTCACGCCGGTGACGCGCGGCGAACGTCTGGCCGCCGTCGGCTGGATCGAAAGCCTGGTCCGCCGCCACGACCAGCGTGAGCTCCTGTTCGATCTGGAGCGTGTCCGAGCCGCGACGCCACCCGGCGAGGCTCGGCTTTTGCTCGACAAGTCGGTTGGGGCCCTGCTGCGACAGTGGGGCAGCTAGGCCGAAATTTGGATTCTGGCCGGATTCGTTGCACAGTACGCCGATGCACCTCTAGGGAGTTTCGACATGATCGCTGCCCTTGCTGCCATGAGCCTCCTGGCCGTCGATATGCAACCCATCGTCACCTTCCAGCGCCCGGACCCGCCGCGGACCGAACGCCAGCGCGAAGAGGACGATGCTAATCGCGTCACCGAGGGCGAACGGGCCGGGGACGGTGCCACGCCCAACCGGCTGATCTGTGATCTTCGGCGCGTCCCGGGCTCCAACCTGCGCGAGCGGGTCTGCCAGACCGTATCCGATCGCCGCGCCACCCGCGACCAGGCTCGTGAGACCATGACCGAAGCACAGCGGGTCTATACCGACCCGCCGGAATGACGGCCTTGGTGCCGGCCTGCCTCATGGGCCTGGTCGCCACCCTTCAGGCAACTGCTCCTCCCGGCTCATGACCCCCGACGCGATGGGCGGTGGCCCGAGCCGCCGATGACCGAGGAACAATGCGCCGAGGCCCCCCGGGGGCCGGCCCACGGAGGGTGGGCGCGCCGGCGATTTCGTGGCTCCGGACCGACTGATCTGCGATCTGCGCCGGCTACCGAACTCGAACCTGCGCGAGCGGTCTGCGCGACCGTTCAAGACCGGCAACGCGCCCGCAATGAAGCCCGCGAAGTCGTCTCTGGCGGGGCAGGCGGCACGAGCGCCGGGCGTTAACCCCAGGTCCGCCGAATCCGAAAATAGATGAACGGATCGACGTTGAGGTCGCGCACCTCTCGGAAGGCTATGCCAGAGGTGTCACGCGGCCCGGTGTAGACCTCGCGGGTCTGGGTGTAGTTGCGCCCCGACAGGTTCTGAAACTCTAGCCGCAACGACACGTCCGGCCGGTAGCGCCATTCGGCAAAGAGAGTGTACCAGGGCTCCAGTTCGGTCGTATCGATCGCATCAAACCGATAGTCTCTCGCGAAATACCCAAGGAAGGCACTGCCACCCCACTGGAGATTCCAGCGCGGCAAGTCCTGGGTGAAATTCAGCTCGCCATCGAAGGGCTCCTGACCGGAGATCCGCCGGCGCTCGCCGGTGGTCGGATCTACGACCTCCGAGATCTCCCATTGCAGCTCGGCCCTCAGGCGCGCGCCGGCCAGGCCAAGGCGCTCCAGTGGAAGCGTCAGATTGACCGCAAGGCTGTCACTTGTACCTGCGCCGATATTGCCGGGGGCATCGAAGACATCCGTCGCCGTGTAGATCGGCACCCTATCGGATGCATCGGTGATCTCGGCATGGGCAAGCGAGACCACGAGCGACCCACCGTCCCAGAAGCTGCGCTCCCAGGCCAGTTCCGCCACCCAGGTCTTGTCCGGTTCCAGCTCGGCATTGCCGGCCGTGACCACCCCGGTGTTGAAGGCTGCGGACGAAACGAATTCACCGAAGTCCAGCTGGCCGACCTCGCGTTCGATCCTGAGGCGGAACTGATTGCGATCGTCCGGCGTCCAGGTCACCAGGGCGCGGGGTTTGGGATAGAAAAAGGATCGCTCCAGATCGGTGTCGCCGGACTGGGTGATGGTTGAAACCTCGGCCCGCATCCCAAGCTCAAAGCCCCAGCGAGCATTTGGCCGCCAGGTCGACGAGCCGAACATTTCGCCGCGCAGTTCTTCGACGCGGACGTCCGACGAAGGCAGCACCACGGGCACGCCGTTGTCGGTGTAGATGGTCGCGCTTTCCAGAAAATTGAAGGCGGCCTCACCGCCGACCTCAAGCGACCAGGTCGGGCTGCGCGTATGCCTGAGCGTCACCCGCCCGATCGATTCGCCCGAGCTCGAATCCTCGGTGAATTCTCCGGTGCCAGTGCCATTGTCGAAATCGGTCGCGAAATCCGAGCCGCGCAGGCGCTGGATGCCGATGGCCTCGAAGCGCCAACGATCCCCGAACGGCCGCTGCCAGTTCAGGCCAAATTCTCCATCGATCTCGCTGTAGTCATCGTTGACCCAGAGGCCACCGGGCGGGACCGCAAAAACCGCATCTTCAAGCGCCCACTGATAGGTCTCGGCCTGAAGCCGGCCGTTCAGCGCCAGCCGGCCGCCGCCCAGATTCTGTTGCCAGCCCGCCGAAAACGTACCTCCGCGTCCACCGGCGGTCTCATCGGAATAGGCATCCCGCACGAGCGTTCCAGCGGCGTCAAAGCGTTGGCGCGGCCCCTCGCCCGCTCCGTCGTCAACGAAGGTGTAGATCAGGCTGGACCATTCAAAGCGCCGGCCACCGGACAGCGGGCGCGCACCTTCGAACCGCACCGCCGGCGTCGTACGGCCATCCTGATACCAGCCCGACGCCACCGCAAAGGTCGTATTGGCACCGGCACCGGGAACCCGGACCACGTTCACGACGACGGGGCGGCCCTGCATATCGATGCCCGGTGCCCCGCCCCGGATCAGCTCCAGCCGCAACACCTGTGCAGCCGGGATGCGGCGCAGCGTGTCCTCCATCGGCTCGGATTTTGAAGCCGGTCGCCGACCATCAATCAGGACATTCGCCGCCGTGCCGCCCAGACCCCGCACATCGTCACCCTCGTCGAACGAGAAACCCGGCACGCGCTCGATCATGTCCATCGCCGAGTTCAGCTGGATTCCAGCGAAGAAGGGGCTGTCATAAACGGTGATGCCCTCACTCGCGGCGGGCGAAGCCGGAGCCAATTCCTGGGCCAGAACCGGACCAGCTGCCAGCAGGAGCGCGCTGGAGGCCGCCGCCATCAACAATCCAGTGCGCATCGTCGCCTCCCTGTTGCCAACCGGAATGAGGCGGCACGCCATAATTCGCCAGTTACAATCGAGATAGATGGATTAAATCGACGAAAGGATATCGTCGCCAGGTGCCGCGAGCGCTCAGGCGCGGCCGACGTCGCCTGAGAGGTGAGCCACATCGACACCGATCCGGGCCATGGCGCGCGCCCATTTGGTTTCGTGGTCGCTGTCGAACAGGATGCCGTCGTCAGCCTCTCCGGCCAGCCAGACATTCTCGACCAGTTCAGTTTCCAACTGGCCCTCGCCCCAACCGGCGTAACCCAGCGCCAGCACCGCACGACGCGGGGCCTGTATCGGGTCCGTCATCGCGATCAGAACCTCGCGGGTCGCCGTCACGGCCAAGCCCCCATCGACCAGGAGCGAAGCGGAAGGGTCGCAGTAGTCGTCTGAATGGAGGACGAAGCCGCGCTCCGTCTCGACCGGACCCCCGATCAGGACCGGACGCGAACCGCCTGGCGCGCGGCCCTCGACCTCGAGCGACTGCAGCAGCTGGTCCAGGTCCAGATCGGCATGGGGCTCGTTCAGGCGCAGGCCCATGGCATGGGTCGCGTCATGAGCACAGATCAGGATGACCGCCTGCTCGAAGCGCGGGTCGCCGATGTTCGGCATGGCGAGGATAAGGCGCCCGACAAGGCTTGAGGACTGCGACACCCGCTGATGATGGCGATCCGGGGCTTGGGGGACAAGCCGTCTTGGATTCAGGGCCCGGCGGCCCTATCTCCCCGAGGTCGGTGGCTTGACCCCCGCGCAACAGCTTCATGGAGAGCGACATGACCATCAACGTCGGCGACAGGATTCCATCCGCGACCCTCATGACCATGGGAGATGAGGGGCCCCTGGCCGTCCAGACTGATGCGTTCTTCGCCGGCAAGACCACGGCACTCTTCGCTGTCCCCGGCGCGTTCACCCCGACCTGTTCGGCGCGTCACCTTCCGGGCTTTCGCGACCGCGCCGGGGAGCTCCGGGACAAGGGCATCGACCAGATCGCCTGTCTGTCGGTTAACGATGCCTTCGTGATGGGGGCCTGGGCCGCCGATCAGGACATCGACGGCGAAGTCACCATGCTGGCCGACGGCAACGGCGACTTCACCAAGGCGCTCGGCCTGGAGATGGATGCGTCCAAGTTCGGCATGGGCGGGCGCTCAAAGCGTTACTCCATGATCATCAAGGACGGCGTGGTGACCTCCCTCAATGTAGAAGAGGGCGGTGAATTCCGCGTTTCGTCCGCCGAGTTTCTGCTCGAGCAACTCTAGCGGCTCGCGTCCAGGATCTTTACGGTTCAGGCCGCGCGAGCGTCGTCGTGCTCCAGCCGGCTTTCGCCTGACAGAACCCCTTGCAACGCGCCCAGCAGGCTGGCCGGCGTCAGCGGCTTGCCGACGAACCAGGTCATGCCGGCCGCCGCACAGGCCTGGACATCATCCGGCGCGGTATCCGCCGTCACCGCGATGACAGGGACGAACTGATTGGGGCCGGCAGCGGCACGCAGGCGCCGGGTGGCTTCGCGGCCGTCGATCTCCGGCATCCGCACATCCATGAAGATGACGTCGTAGGCTTCGACAGCCGCCATCTCCAGGGCCGAGATGCCGTTCTCGGCCTGGGCGATCTCGCAGCCGAGCGGAGCCAGGATCAGTTGGATGGCACGCCGATTGATTTCGTGGTCATCGACAACCAGAACCCGCAGCGGTCGTTCTGCGTCGGGCGCGGGATCTCCAGCCGCCGCGGGGACGTCGACCTCGACAACGGGCTTCGCCGTCTGAACCGGCGCAGAGCCCAGGGCCGGAAGGGGGATAAAGCCGGCTGCGAACCGATCAGCAGGGGGCAGTTCTGTCACCGAGACCGGAGCTTCGATCGCCTCGACGACCAGGGCCAGGGTAAAGTTGGACCCGACACCCTTGCGACTCCGCACCGTCAATTGTCCGCCCATCAGCTGGGCGAGTCCACGACTGATCCACAATCCGAGACCCGAACCACCGTGCGAGCCGGCGACGCCCGAGCGCGTCTGGTCGAAGGCGATGAACAGGCGCTTCTGCTGGTCGGCGTCCATGCCCTCACCGGTGTCGGAGATCTCGATGGTCAGCGCGCAACGATCATCGTCGGTTGGCCAGGCGTTCAGGCGGACGCGCACCTCTCCGGACGTCGTGAACTTCACCGCGTTGGACAGGAGATTGTTCAGGATCTGCCGTACCCGCACGGGATCGGCCTGGACCCAGGTCGGCAGGTGGCGGCCGCCCTCCAGAACCATTCTCAGACCCTTGGCACGGGCCTGGCCCTGCCAGAACTGGCAGGTCCGGGCGAGCAGATCCCTGAGGTTGAACGCCACAGGCTCGATCTCCATGCGCCCGGCCTTGAGCCGGGACTGGTCGAGCAGATCATCGAGCAACCGGTTCATCATCTGGCCGGCGTCGTGGATCAGGGTCGCGTGGGATCTTTCAGTCGCATCGTGGGCGATGCGGCTCAACTCGGTCGCTCCGGTCAGGATCGCCGACAACGGCGTGCGAAGATCGTGACAGACCGCCGCCATGAAGGCGGACTTGTCCACCCCGGCCCGCTCGAGTTCGCCGCGGCGGCGCTCGGCGATCCGGCGCGCGGTTCGCTCCGACTGGGCCAGCTTCTGGGACTGATTATAGGCGCTGAGAACGAAGACCCCAAAGATCAGGCAGGCCATGCTCAGAGCCTGGACCGCTTCGGGCGGAGCGCCTTCTCGTGCCAGCAAGAGCGGCGATGCCGCCAGATACGCCATCACGGGCGTCAAGGTGGACACCAACGCCAGGCGCGAGCCGGCCGTGTTCATGACGGCATTGGCTGCGCCACCCGCCAGGATCAGGATGGCGCAGGCACCGCCTGCGATGCCGAAGTCCCACATCAGCAGCGACAGGGAGCCATAGGCCACATTGGAAATGAACAACGTCGCGGCCGCGAGAAACCGGCGCGCGCCGGTCAGGCCCGGGGCGTCGGGCTTGACGTATCGCCCGAGTACCGCGGCTTCTACCGCCTGGATGGCCAGAAAAGTCGCCACCCAGATCAGCGCGGTATTGCCCCCGATGATCGGCTCCAGCGCCAGAGCTCCAACACAGGCGATGGCGCAACGAATGCCGACATTGCGACGCCGCAGAGTCAGGGCGGCGACAATGGCTTCATCTTCGCGGCTATGCGCTTCGGACATACTCCGGACACCCCGTGGTCGCTGCTTGGCACAGCTTTCGTTAGGGTGAAGGTGCCAGAGGTCGCCTAATATCCCGTCAACGCCTCGGGAATGCGCGCGATCAGCTGCTTCATGATCTCGTTGGTGCTGGCCATGCTGCGCCCTCGCGCTCGAATGGGGATGGCGGCAGGCAGACCTAGCCGGCGACGCCCAACAGGCCGGAGACCATCAGCACGCCGAGCCCGGCCAGGATGGAGGTCGTCAGGCCCACCGCACGTGACCGGCTCCAGCCGCTGAGGCCCAGGCTGATCAGGAGGCTGTACAGCCCGACGGCGAAGGCCAGACCCATGGCCAACTGGACACCCCCCAGGTCAGGAAGCACTTCGCGCGGCGCGTCCGGATGCAGGCCCGCCATCATTCCGGTCGAGCCCACCACCGCCACGATGAAGGCCACCGACGATGTCGCAGCGCAACCGATGGCCCACGACGCCAGCCGTCCTTTGGCCTGCAACGCTAACAGGGTGCCCAGAAAGGTTGCGGAAAACCCGCCAAGAAAGGCGCTCATGGTGCCGATCTGGGCGGCCAGGGTGGACATATAGGCGGGCGATAGCAGTTCCATGCGGTCAGGCTAGCGGGAACTCCGCAGATATACGAGAGACCCATGCCCGGGAATGTCGTCGCTTGTCCGAACTACAGCGTGCGCGCGATCAAGAGCTTCATGATCTCGTTGGTGCCGCCGTAGATGCGCTGGACGCGGGCGTCCTTGTACAGCTGGGCGATCGGGTATTCGTTCATATAGCCGTAGCCACCGTGCAGCTGGAGCATCTCGTCGAGGGTCTCGCCCTGGATGTCTGAGACCCAGTATTTGGCCATCGAGGCGGTGGCGGCGTCCAGCTGACCCTTCAGGTGCAGGCCGATGCAGTGGTTCACGAACACCTTGGCCACCGTCAGCTTGGTCTTGACCTCGGCCAGTTTGAACTGGGTGTTCTGGAAATCGATCACCGCCTTGCCGAAGGCCTTGCGTTCCTTGACGTAGGCCAGGGTTTCGCTGAGGCCGCGCTCAGCGGCGGCGACGCCCTGGACGGCGATGTTCAGTCTCTCCTGGGGAAGCTGCTGCATCAGCTGCACGAAGCCCATGCCCTCGCCGCCGCCGATGATGTTCTCGCCGGGCACCTTCACATCATTGAAGAACAGCTCGGAGGTGTCGTTCCCCTCCATGCCGATCTTGTGGAGGTTGCGGCCGCGCTCGAAGCCGTCGGCCCCGTCGGTCTCGACCACGATCAGGCTGGTGCCCTTGGCCCCCTGCGACGGGTCGGTCTTGGCCACGACGATGACCAGATTGGCCAGTTGGCCGTTGGTGATGAAGGTCTTGGAGCCGTTGACGACATAGCCGTTGCCGTCCTTGCGGGCGGTGGTCTTGACCCCTTGCAGGTCCGAGCCCGCGCCCGGCTCGGTCATGGCGATGGCCCCGACCAGCTCGCCGGTGGCCATGCGCGGCAGCCAGCGCTGCTTCTGTTCCTCGGTGCCGTAGTGCCAGATGTAGGGGGCGACGATGGCGTTGTGCAGCGAGGCGCCGAAATGGTCCGCGCCCTTCAGGCCCAGCTGCTGCATCAGCACGACTTCGTGGCGATAGTCGCCGCCGACGCCGCCGTATTCCTCGGGTGCCGACAGGTTCAGCAGACCCGCCTCGCCGGCCTGGTTCCACAGCTCGCGCGGCACCGAAGAGTTGGCGATCCAGCTCTGCACGGCTTCCGGCGGTGCATGGTCGTCGATCCAGCGCGCAACGGAATCGGCGAAGAGGACAACCTCTTCCTCGGCCATGAAATCAGGTTCGGGGACGCTCAGGGGGGACATCTGTTTCTCCTCCCCATCGCCCCGCGATGGGGAGGGGGACCACGACGTGGTGGAGGGGGCGCCTCCGCCGACTGGTTATCGAGGGCGACGTGAATAGCCGGCGCCGCCTCCTCCGTCACGGCGCGTATCCGCGCCGCGCCACCTCCCCATTTTCTTCGTCATGGGGAGGAGACGAAAGGCTTAGAACGCCTCCGCCGGCATGGCCATCAGCACGTCGGCGCCGGACTGCAGCTTTTTCAGGTGGGCGCGGGCGTCCGGCAGGATGCGCTCGACGAAATAGCGGCCGGTCTGCAGCTTGGTGGCGTAGAACGGATCGGTCGAGCCGGCCTCGATCTGCTTTTGCGCCACGACGGCCATCTGGGCCCACATATAGGCCAGGGCGGTCAGGCCGAAGATCTGCAGATAGTCGGTCGAGGCGGCGCCGGCGTTGTCCGGGTTCTGCATCCCGTTCTGCATCAGCCACATCGAGGCCTCCTGCAGGGCGCCCTTGGCCTTGTCCAGGCCGTCGATGAAGGGGTCGGTGGCGGCGTTGCCGCGGTACTCGCCGACGAAGGCGTCGATGTCGGCGAACCAGCTCATGATGGCGCGACCGCCATTGGCCGGCAGCTTGCGCCCGACCAGGTCCAGCGCCTGGATGCCGTTGGTGCCCTCATAGATCATGGTGATCCGGGCATCGCGCAGATACTGGCTGGCCTGGAAGTGTTCGGTATAGCCCGAGCCGCCGTGCACCTGCATCCCCAGCGACGCGACGTGGAAGCCCTTGTCGGTCAGATAGGCCTTCAGCACCGGAGTGATCAGGCCCATGTAGTCCTTGGCCTTCTGGGCCGTGGCCGCGTCGGCGGACTTCTCAAGATCGGCCTGCAGGGCGGTCCACAGGATGAAGGCCTGGCCGCCTTCGACAAAGGCCTTGGATTCCAGCAGCATCCGGCGCACGTCCGGGTGGACCATGATCGGATCGGCCGGGCCGTCCGGGTTCTTGGGGCCGGTCAGGCTGCGGCCCTGCAGGCGATCGCGGGCGAACTCCAGCGCGGCCTGATAGGCGGCCGAGGCGATGGCCAGACCCTGCAGGCCGGTGCCCAGGCGGGCCTCGTTCATGACCACGAACATATTGTTCATGCCGCGGCCTTCTTCGCCGATCAGCCAGCCGGTGGCGTCGTCGTACTGCATCACGGCAGTAGCGTTGCCGTGGATGCCCATCTTGTGCTCCAGGCCGGTGCACATCAGCGAATTGCGCTCACCCAGCGAGCCGTCCTCATTGACCAGGAACTTGGGCACCAGGAACAGCGACAGGCCCTTGATGCCGTCGGGCGCGCCTTCGACGCGGGCCAGGACGGTGTGGATGATGTTGTCGGTGAAGTCGTGCTCGCCGGCCGAGATCCAGATCTTCTGGCCGGTGATCTTGTAGGTGCCGTCGCCCTGCGGCACGGCCTTGGTACGCACCAGACCCAGATCGGTGCCGCACTGAGGCTCGGTCAGGTTCATGGTCCCGCCCCATTCGCCGGTGGCCATCTTGGGCAGGTATTTGGCCTTCAGCTCGTCAGACGCATTGGCGTGGATGCCCGCATAGGCCCCCGCCGTCAGGCCCGGATACATCGAAAAGGCCGCCGAGGCGCCGGCGGTGAACTGGCCGAACGCCATGCCGACCACCGCGGGCATCCCCTGGCCGCCGAAGGCCGGATCAGCCGCCAGGGCCGGCCAGCCGGCCTCGACCATGGCCTGATAGGCTTCCTTCCAGCCCTTGGGCCCGGTGACCACGCCGCCTTCGGCCCAGTGGCAGCCTTCCTTGTCGCCCGAGTGATTGATCGGCGCGATCACTTCCTCGGCGAACTTGGCCCCCTCTTCCAGGATCTGCTGCACCAGGTCGGGCGAAATGTCCTCGAACCCGGCCTGGTTGGCGTAGCGGTCGATCTCCAGCACTTCGGACAGGATGAAGGTCAGGTCGCGCACGGGGGCTTTGTAGGCCATGGGATCAGGCTCTCGTCTGGAAGGGTCGGGGGGAATCGTCTGGGTTCATCCGCTCCTTGAGGAGGCGGGCATAGTCTTCGGCACCGGGCAGCAGGTCTGGGCGGTGCTCGGCCAGGGTCCGTTCCATCCAGTCGCAGGCTTCTTCGGCGGTCTCGATGGCACCCTTGATGTCTTCGAGCTGCTGTTTCAGCGCCTCGACCCGCGCCCGGTGGCGCGGCAGGGCGACCGCCATCTGGTGCACATTGTGCTCCTTGCGGTCGTACAGATCCATCATCTCCTGGATCTCGGAGAGGGTGAAGCCGATACGGCGTCCACGCAGGATAAGCTTCAGCCGGGCGCGGTCCTTGGCCGAATAGACGCGGGTCTGGCCCTTGCGCGCGGGGTCGAGGAGGCCCTTGTCCTCATAGAAGCGCAGGGCCCGCGCCGTCGCGCCGAACTCGCGGCACAGCTGGCGGATGGAATAGGTGCGGTGATCATCAGCCGTCATGGCGACCGATTTAGCCGAAGTTGACGTTGACGTAAAGGGGAAGATCAATCGGGCGCGCGCCGGATCCGCGTGACCTTCGCCTCGAAGGCCGACCAGTCGTCGGCGTCGGCCACGGCGGCCCAGATGGCCTCGACCTCTTCGATCAGGAGGTCCTCGGGTTGAGCGGAAGCAAAGGTCGTCCCGTTCAGTCGCTCCGGGCGATCCGGCGTATGTGCGAACAGGGCCTCGCGAAAGGCGTCGAAGGCATCCCCGGCGTAGTGGGCCGCCCGTGGCCCGGACATCGCGCGGTCCAGGGATGCCTCACCGGCGAACCAGTCGTGGAACAGGCCTTCGAAGCCCAGCGCCTGGCCGCCCGCGATCAACAGGGCAAACGTCGCATCCACCAACGTCCGGCCAGCGAGCGAGCCCGCATCGGCCAGACCGAGGCGCGCGCGCACCGCAGCCTGGCCTTCCAGATCATAGGCGGGACCGAAGGTATTGAGCGCGTCGACCAGGGCCTGTTCCTCGGCCAGCGGCCGCAGCGTCGCCGCCAACTGGCGCAGGGCCCAGAACACCGCCTCAGCCTGGCACCCGAAGCTGTACAGGCCGGTGGTGTCGAAATAGGCGGCGGTGAACCCTGGATCGAGCCCGGGCAGGAACCGCCACGGGCCATAGTCGAAGCTCTCACCCGTCACGTTCAGATTGTCGGTGTTGAGCACGCCGTGGACGAACCCCGCCGCCGTCCAGCGCGCCACCAACCGGGCCTGGGCACGCACGACGGCCTCCAGCATCGCGGCGGCATCGGTCGCGGTCGGATGGTAGGTCGCGGTGACGTGGGCAACCAGGCGTTCGATCAGGTCGGTGCGCCCCAGGAAGGCGAGGCGCTGAAACGTACCGAAGCGGACATGGCTGTGCGACAGGCGCACCATGACTGAGGATCGCGTCGGAGACGGCTCGTCGCCGCGCGCCAGTTGCTCGCCCGTCTCAATCAGGCTGAGGATCCGACAGGTCGGAACGCCGCGTGCTGCCAGCATTTCGGCAGCCAGCACCTCACGGACCCCGCCCTTTAAGGTGAGCCGACCATCCCCATCACGGCTCCAGGGCGTTCGGCCGGATCCTTTGGTCCCCAGATCCATCAGGCGGCCCTGGCCGTCCCAAAGCTGACCCGCCAGGAATCCCCGTCCATCGCCCAGATCCGGGTTGTAGTGGCGAAACTGGTGCCCGTGATAGCGCATGGCGCGCGGCCCCGGCTGGCCCGGCAGAGGCTCGAACCGGCCGAAATGGGCGATCCATTCCGTCTCGGTCAGACCGTCCAGCCCGACCTGCGCCGCCGCGCGCTGATCGCGCCAGCGCAGGATGTGCTGGGGAAACGCGGCCGGCTCAACAGCATCGGAATACTCATCGCCCAGCGCAGCGAAACGGGAATCGGGCCGATAGGAGGCGCTGACGGGCATTTTGAGACCTTAGCCCCGCCACCCAGTTCCGCGAAAGCGTACCCCGCCGCCGCCAAGGCTGGGCTGTTCCCGGCCCTTGGTCCAGGCCCCCAGGACGGGTCGGCGAGACCCGTGGACTTGGCCCTGGGACAAGCCCGACGGAAACGTGACGTCCAGAAAGCCTAAACCGTCCGCGCGGCAATCATCTTCTTGGTTTCGGCGATGGCCTTGGCCGGATTCAAACCCTTGGGGCAGACCTGGGCACAGTTCATGATGGTGTGGCACCGGTAGAGCTTGAACGGATCCTCGACATTGTCGAGGCGTGCGTCGGTGGCGTCGTCCCGGCTGTCGGCCAGCCAGCGATAGGCCTGCAAGAGGGCCGCTGGCCCCAGATACTTGTCCTGATTCCACCAGTAGCTCGGGCAAGAGGTCGAACAGCAGGCACATAGGATGCACTCGTACAGACCATCTAGTTTGGCCCGATCCGTCGGGCTCTGCAGCCGCTCCTTCTCCGGGTCCGGCGTATCGGACTGAAGATAGGGCTCGATCGAGGCATACTGATCGTAGAAGCCAGCCAGGTCCGGCACGAGGTCGCGCACGACCGGCATATGCGGAAGCGGCGAGATGGTGATGTCGCCCGAATACTCGTCCCAACCCTTGATACAGGCCAGGGTATTGCGCCCACCGATGTTCATCGAGCATGAGCCGCAGATGCCCTCTCGGCACGATCGCCGAAACGACAGGGTCGGATCGATGGTGTTCTTGATGTGGATCAGGGCGTCCAGAACCATCGGGCCGTGGTCTTCGACGGCGACGTCGTAGCTGTCCCAGCGCGGGGCCTCATCCGAGGTCGGATCGAACCGATAGATCTTGAAGGTCTTGATCTTCGTGGCGCCTTCGCGCGCGGCCCAGTGCTTGCCGGTCTGCGGTTTGGAGCCGCGGGGAAGAGTCAACTGAACCATGAATCTCGCCTGTCGATAGTCGTGTCCGTTCCTTACGCCGCATGGACGAAGGTGCAAGAGCCGGGCCTCAATTGCGAGCGATTATCATAGCCTTGGCCACCCGCCGGCCCGCGACAGGGCGCTCGGTGCCGGACGGCCGATCCTGTCGCCGATCCAGCGCGCCGTCTCAATGAGCGCGTCAAGATCATAGCCCGTTTCAAACCCGGCGCGGTGCAGCATATAGACCACGTCCTCAGTCGCGACATTGCCGGTGGCACCCGGTGCGAACGGACACCCGCCGATTCCTCCGACCGAGGCATCGATGACGTCGACCCCGGCCTCGATCCCGGCGAAGATGTTGGCCATGGCCGTGTTGCGAGTGTCGTGGAAATGCAGGCGAAGCAGGGCGTCGGGCGCGGCGCGGCGAGCCGCCTCGACCTTGCGGCGCACGGCCCAGGGGTCGCCCACACCGATGGTGTCGGCCAGGCCGATTTCCCCGACCCCCAAGGCCACCACATCGCGCACGACGGCCTCGACCTGATCGACCGAGACCTCGCCGTCAAAGGGACAGCCCCAGACCGTCGAAATGATCGCCGTCACCGTCGGACCCGCGCCGGGCGCGCCGGCCATGTTGTGAGAACGGTTGACGATCTCGCCCAGCATCTCGACCTGCTGGGCCACGGTCAGGCCAGAGTTCTTCAGCGCAAATCCGTCCGAGGCGGCGATGGAGACATTGGCCTGGTCGACGCCCGTCTCGACCGCACGGTCCCAACCGCGCGCATTCAACACCAGACCGATGCGGGTCACCGCGGGGTCGGGTGCGAGGCCGGCCATGACAGCCTCGGCGTCGGCCATCTGAGGGACACGTCCCGGATGCACGAATGATACGGTCTCCAGCCGCTTCGATCCCGCCGCCTCGAGCCGGTTTATCAACTCGATCTTGTCCTGGGTGGAGACAATGGCCTTCTCGTTCTGGAGGCCGTCACGCGGCCCGACCTCGACGATCTCGATGAAGCGACTCATCGCGGCGTCTCCTCGCTCAGCGGCCCATAGACGGACAGGTGCAGGGGATCGCCGTTGGAATAGTTGAAACCCTCCACCACCGTCACCGGACGCGGTGCAATCGACAGGCCTGCGGCGGCGGCATCAAACTGGGCCTGCTGACTTTGATCGACCACCGCGACCCGACCCGCCGCGACGGCGCGGGCCGCATCGGCCCCATCACCCAACCGCGTATCGGTACCCAGCAGGAACACCGCTGACGGCTCGGAATAGCCCGCCAGGGTCACCGCGCCCGGCGCGCGCCCCTCCATCGGATGCAGGCCGGCTTCTCGAATGGCCTGGGTCAGGCGCGGGGCGGTCCACAAATCACCCAGTCCGCCCAGCAGAAACACGAAGGTCATGTGGGTCAGCAGACCGAAGCCGAGCGCCGTAGCGACCGCCGCATCGGTCTCTCGGCCCAGAAGGAAAAAGGCCGCGATGCCGGCTCCGATCAGGGCAAGGCCGATCGTCAGCGCCGCCCAGACCTGATCGGCCTGACCGCCGAATTCCGAGAATCCGTAGCCGACCAGGATGGTGATCAGGAGCGCCCCGAAGATCATCAGACCGGCCCCGACCCGGCGTCCCAGGTCGGTCAGCGGCTGCGACACGCTCAGCGCCATCAGCCAGCAGATCGCCCCGAAGGTCGGCAAGGTGTAGTGCCACAGCTTGGTTGGGAACAGCTCAAAGGCCAGCCAGGTCGGGATCAGCCAGCACAGGGCGAACCGCACCGCCGGCTCGGCCCGCCGGGTCCAGCCGGTGATCGCCGCCGCCGGCAACAGAAGCGTCGCCGGATAGAGCAGCAGGGGTGACAGCAACAGATAGTATCCCGGCAAGCCCCCGTGACGTTCATGGCCCCCGACCAGCTTTGGAAACAGGTCCCCGCCCAGGGCGGTGCCCCAGAAGGCTCCATCCGTCCGCACCGTCACCGCCATGGCCCACGGGCCAACCGTCAGAGCCACAAGCACCACGCCCCAGCCCCAGCCGATGTCTTTCATCCAACGCCACTGACGATCCCACAGGCCGAGCGCCAGGAGCGCCAGGCCGACCACCATGAGAATGATCGGCCCCTTGATCAGGACGCCGAGCGCGACCGCGCCCCAAAGGGCCAGTTTGTAGCGGCGGCCCGGCACCGGCGCTCGCTCGCGGTGCGCAACATAGAAGCGCGACAGCACCGCCATGGCGACCGTGACGGTCGCGCACAGCATGGCGTCGGTCTTCGCGATACCGGCCTCCGAGGACAGCAGGAAACTGACCCCCAGAAAGGCACCGGCCAGAACCCCGGTGCGCGCGCCCCAGGCCAGGCCCGCGCCCCAGGCACAGGCAGCGGCGGCCAGCATTGCCCCCAGCAGCGATGGAATCCGGTAGGGCCGGATGTCTCGGTTCTCGACGTCGGAGACCAGACTGACGGCCGCCGCCTGTAGCCAGTGAATTCCGACGGGCTTCTTGTGGCGAGGCTGGTCCTGGAAGCGGATATCGACGAAATCGCCGGTCTCCAGCATCTGGGCTGTGGCCTGGGCAAAGCGGCTCTCGTCGCGATCCAGCGGCCCCAGGGTCATCAATGTCGGCAGGCCGGCCAGGAGCGCGATCAGCGCCGCCAGCAGCGGCCCGCGCCATCCCTCGATCCATCGATCGTCGATCATCGGCATCATGGGCGGGTGATCACACGACTGGAGGCGGACGTCCATCCCATGCCGGATGGAAACAGAAGGGGAACGTGCTATGGGCGAGCGTGGCCGCGCCCCTTCCCACCCCGTTTTCAGACTGGTTCGCCCGACGCGGCTGGACCCCGCGCCGCCATCAGCTGGAGATGGTCGAGGCCAGCCGCAACGATCGTGACGTACTGCTGGTCGCGCCGACTGGCGGGGGAAAGACCCTGGGTGGCTTCCTGCCCAGCCTGATCGAGCTGGCCGAGCGCGGTCCACGCAATACCGCGCCCGGACTGCATACCCTTTACATCTCGCCACTGAAGGCTCTGACCACCGACGTCGAGCGCAATCTGATGACGCCGGTGCGCGAAATGGGTCTGCCCATCCGCATCGAGACCCGCACGGGCGACACGCCCGTCTCCAAGCGCCAGCGCCAGAAGCAGAACCCACCCGATATCCTGCTGACCACACCGGAACAGTTGGCTCTCATGTGCGCCTGGGAAGGGGGGCGCGACTGGTTCAGCGACTTGCGCTGCATCATTCTGGACGAGGTTCATGCCATCTGGTCGGGCAAGCGCGGCGACCTGTTGAACCTGGGGCTGGCGCGCCTGAACCAATTTGCGCCCAGGTTGCGGCGCGTCGGTCTGTCAGCCACGGTGCAGGACCCGGACGCGCTCCGGCGCTGGCTGAGCCCGGCACCGGCGATGGCCGATCTCGTACGCGGGGATCCCGGCGCACCGGCGATCGTCGAGGTGATGAACCACACGACGGGCACCATCCCCTGGTCCGGCTGGACCGCCGCCCACGCCATGACCGACGTCTATGACCGAATCCGTCAGGCCGGACTGGCCCTGATCTTCGTCAACACACGCTTCCAGGCCGAGGTGGCCTTTCAGATGCTGTGGGAAATCAATGACGAGGCTCTGCCGATCGCCCTGCATCATGGGTCGCTGGCGGCGGAGCAACGGCGCAAGGTCGAGGCCGCCATGGCGCGCGGGGACCTGCGCGCGGTAATCTGCACCTCGACGCTGGACCTGGGCATCGACTGGGGCGACGTCGATCTGGTCATCCAGCTCGCGGCCCCCAAGGGTTCCGCCCGTCTGATCCAGCGCATCGGACGCGCCAATCACCGGCTGGATGAGCCGAGCCGCGCGCTGCTGGTACCCGCCCACCGGTTTGAAGTGCTGGAATGTGAAGCGGCCCGCCAGGCCGTGGCCGAGAACGACCTGGACGCCGACCCTCCGCGCAGCGGTGCACTGGATGTGCTGGCCCAGCATCTGATGGGCCTGGCCTGCGCCGAACCCTTTCGGGCCGATGATGTCTTCTCAGAGGTGCGGGCCAGCGCGCCCTATGCCGACCTGACCCGTTCGGATTTCGACGAGGTGCTCGAGTTCGTGTCGTCAGGTGGCTACGCGCTCAAGACCTATGATCGCTTTCGCCGGATCGTCCCGGACCGGCAGGGACGCTGGCAGGTCCGAAACGCCGAAACCGCCCAGCGTCACCGGATGAACGCCGGAGCCATCGTCGAGATCCCGATGCTGAATGTGCGAATGGGTAGCGCCAGGCGGCCGGGACGCAACCTGGGTCAGATGGAGGAGAGCTATCTGTCGCAACTGACCGCCGGGGACACCTTCACCTTCGCGGGTCAGATCTGGCGCTTCAACGAAATGGTGGAGATGGACTGTTTCGTCAGCCCGGCACCGGCGGGAGCCGACCCGATGGTGCCGAGCTGGGGCGGGTCGAAATTTGCCTTGTCGACCTATCTGGCGCGCCGGGTGCGGCACCTGATCGCCGATGAGTCGGGGTGGACGCGCCTGCCCGATGAGGTCCGCGAATGGCTGGAGATCCAGCGCGCGCGGTCCTTCATACCCGCGACGGATGAAATGCTGGTCGAGACCTTTGTTCGAGGCCAGCGGCACTATCTCGTCTGCTATCCGTTCGACGGGAGAATCAGCCACGGCACCTTGGGGCACCTTCTGGCACGACGGCTTGAACGGGCCGATCGCCTGCCCATCGGCATGGTGGCCAACGACTATGCCCTGGCGATCTGGGCCATGCGTCCGCTCGGTGACCTCGATCTGGAGGCCCTGTTTCAACAGGATATGCTGGGTGACGACCTGGAGGCCTGGCTTGATGAGAGTTTCATGATGAAGCGAGGCTTCCGCCAGTGTGCGGCCGTCTCGGGGCTGATCCAGAGACGGTTGCCCGGCCACGAGAAGTCAGGTCGGCAGGTCACCTTCTCGACTGACCTGATCTATGATGTCCTGCGGCGACACCAACCGGACCACTTGTTGCTCCGGTGTGCACGAGCCGATGCCGCCGCGGGCCAGCTTGACGTCGCGCGCGTGGGCCAGTTGCTCGCACGTATTCAGGGCCGCATTCGCCATGCCGCCTTGGCGCGACCGTCACCGTTCGCGGTCCCGGCCATGCTGGAGATCGGGCGCGAGCCAGTCATGGGCGGCGGTTGGGCCGACGTCCTGTTGCAGGAGACAGCTGAAGATCTGATCGCTGAAGCCATGGAACTGGATCCATGAGCGCGCTCAGACGCAGCGCCTGTGGCGGCTGCCGGCTCGATCTGAATGGCACACACGCCGTCGCGCGGGTGTCAGGGGCGCTGTGGCTGCCTCAGACCCGAACCCTGGCGGCGGGCGACCTGCACCTGGAAAAGGGTTCCGCCTATGGTGTGCGCGGACAACACCTGCCGCCTTACGACACGGCCGCGACGCTGGATCGGCTGATTGCAGAGGTTTCGGCCCTCGCTCCGGCTCGCCTGGTGCTGATGGGCGACAGCTTCCATGACCGCGGCGCAGCCACCCGGCTGGACGAAACCGCTGTCGCCCGCCTGAATAGCCTGGCGGAGCGGGTCGATCTGGTCTGGCTGAGCGGCAATCACGACCCGGCTCCACCTGAGGGCCTCGCCGGCAAGACGGTCGAACACCTTGAGGTCGGCCCACTGGCCCTGACCCATGAACCCAGCCCCGAGCCGGTCGAGGGCGAGGTCGCCGGACATCTCCATCCCGTCGCCACCGTGAAGGGTTATGGTGCCCGCGTGCGCCGGCGGTGTTTCCTGACCGATGGCCGACGCATGATCCTGCCAGCCTTCGGAGCCTATGCGGGAGGCCTGAACGTAACCGACCCGGCGTTCCACGGACTGTTCGCCGACGCTTCGACGGCCCTGATCCTGGGCGACGACCGGGTCCATGCCCTGCCCATGGCGCGGTTGTCCGTCAGCGTCTGAGGATCAGGTGCGGCGGAACCAGCGTGACGCGGCCCATCCCGTCAAGCCCGCCAGCATCACCGACACCAGGCCGTAGAGCCACGGCTGGAAGAAGGCGAAGTTGTGGAGCCAGCGCTCAATACCGACGCGCCGCACCCGAATGGTGTCACGCCGCACCGCAATGGCCTCACCGTTCTGGAACAGCCAGACTTCGGTGAGGTATTCTCCGGTCGGGGCTTCCGGCGGCAGGACGATCTCGGCCCGGAACAGGCCCGGATCGACGAACCGAACACCTTCAGGGTCGGCGCGGTACAGGCCCTCGCCTTCCTTCAGGCGGATCACAGCACGGCGCCATTCCAGATAGTCCTCGCCGAGACGATTGATGACGACGTCACGCACGCCATAGAGATTGACCGTGCGTTCCTCCTCGGGGGCGTCGATCCTCAGATGATCCAGCCCCACCCCCATCCGGCGCAGGACGCCGAAGCTGGCAATGTCCGATAGCGGGCGGGTCGAGGCCATCACATAGAAGGCGGGCGCGCCCTCGAACACGACGGGGCGACTGTTGAGCCAGAGGCCGGCGACCCTGACCTTCCGCACCAGTCGGACGGGGCGTTCGGGCCCGCGCACGACCAACACCACATCGACCGGGTCATCGCCGGGATTGAAGACGGCTCCGTACAGAACGAGCGACGTGCCTGAGTAGTCGGAATCCACGTCAATCTGCGAATTGGTCAGGCCCGCCGAGATACTGGGATTGCGCGAGACAACCACCGGGCCGGGAGGTTGGGGGGCCGGAGCCACCTGGGCCGGAGGGTCAGGCGGTGGCGGGCCAGGGGGTGTCATCATCCCGCGCCTCCCGGTGCCAGGGCAAAGGGATCGTCGGGTCGCAGAAAGAGGGTCAGTCCCATTTGCAAACCGACCAGAAGGATCAGCAGCCCCAAGGCCGCCCGCATCTCGTCGGCGCGGAACCGGGCCGAGGCCTTGGCCCCGTACTGGGCCCCGAGCACACCGCCGACCATCAGAAGCGTCGACAGAACGATATCGACAGTCTGGTTACGTCCCGCTTGCAGGACGGTGGTGATCGCCGTGGTGATCAGGATTTGCAGCAGGCTGGTGCCGACCACGACGGAGGCCCGCATCCGCAAGAGATAGACCATGGCCGGGACCAGGATGAAGCCGCCCCCGACGCCCATGATCGCCGACAGGATGCCGGCAAATACGCCCAGCAGAAGCGGCGGGATGGCCGAGATGTACAGGCCCGACCGCGGGAATCGCATCCGCAGCGGAAGGCCGTAGAGCCACAGCGGCCGTCGTGTGTGCTCGCGCCGCGGAGCCTCGCCACGACGCCGCGCCAGGATGGTCGTCAGGCTTTCCTTCAGCGTCAGCGCCCCGATCGAACCCAGAAGCAGCAGATACGACACCGCCACCACCAGATCGGCCTGACCGAGCAAGCGCAGGATGCGGAACAGCTCGACACCCAGTAGAGCGCCGATCGCACCGCCCAGAGCCATGATCCCGCCCATGCGATAGTCGACCGTCCCCGCCCGGCTGTAGGTCAGGACGCTGGAGGTGGAGGATGCCACGACATGATTGGCCTGGCTGGCCACGGCCACCGCCGGCGGAATGCCCATGAAGACCAGGACCGGAGCCATCAGGAAGCCGCCACCGATACCGAACAGGCCGGATACAAAGCCGACCAGCGCACCAAGGGCCAGTAGAAGCGGCGCGTTGACCGACACCTCGGCTATGGGCAGATAGACGTCCAAGGTCCTCGCCGACAATTTGGATGACTTGCGCCAGCGGCGCAGGCCAGATGAATCGGGGGCTATCAGCCCTGGGCGGCTTCAGCCTGGAAACTGTTGGCCGCGCGTTCGGCAATCAGGCGCTGGCTGGCCGGCACCTGGGAGCGCAGGCGCGCCGCCGCTTCCTCAGCTCCGGCATCCCCCGAACGTCCGGCCACGATGTACCACTGGTAGGCACGGGTCAGGTCCGGTGCCATGCCCTCGATGCCGCGCTCGTACAGCCGCGCCAGATTGTACTGACTATCGACATAGCCGCGGCCCGCAGCCTCTTCAAACCATTGCATGGCCTGGGCCTGGTCGGCCGGGCCACCAGTCCCCTGGTAGAGATACATCGCCAGGAAGTGCATGGCGTTGACATCACCGCCGTTGGCCGCGCGTTCGGCCCAGCGCCGCGATTCTGTCAAATCCACCGCCACGCCGGCCTCCCCGGTCTCATAGAGGCGGGCCATCATCATCTGCGCCGACGGGAAGCCCAGATTGGCCGCACGGCTCATCATCCGTACGCCCTCGGCATCTCCGGCGTCGATCAACGGCATGGCCTGATCGAACAGGGCCTGGGCTTCCGCCTGGGCCTGATCGGACGGTGGCGCGATCGCAAGCTCGGTCGGGGAGGTGGCCGCTGCGGCCAGGTCCTGACCCACCGGCACCGGAATGCCGGGAATTGCTGAACCCTGCTGGACCAGCCGCTGATAGCCGAGCACGCCGGCCACACCGAATCCGACCACGACCGCCGCCGTCGTCGTCGCCGCCAGCGCCTTGCCCAGCGTCGACCCCTCGCGGCGACCCTGCTTTTCAACCCGCTTCTGCAAACGCGACTTGCCACCGCCGAGCCGGAAACCGAAAGACCTCCGCTCGTCGGCGACATCCTCGCCTGTCTCGCCACGCCGTGTGGCCGCACGGGCCGCCTCGATGGCTTCGCGGGTGCTCAAGGGGCGCTCGGCCTGATCTGGCCGATCGGCCATAAACTCGGTCGCGGGGCCGAATGGGTCAGAAAAGGGGCTGGCGGCCGGCCCGGCGAAGGGAGTCTGGGATGCGGCGAACGGATCCATCGCCGGATGTTCGGGCTCCAGGCCGACGAAGGAATCCGCCGGGCTGATAGCTTGTGTTTCGGGCGTACGAGCGACCATCGCCGGGGCCGGCGCGGCAAAGCCATCGTCGACCGGGCCGAAGTCGTCGAGCGGATCCTGAGCCGTTGCTGCGCCCGGCTCGGTCGGCCACCCCCCGTCGATTTCTGCCGCCGGAAAGGCCTCGCTTTCCCATCCCAGGGCCGCTTCACTGGATCGCTTGGCCAGCTGTTTGTCGATGCTTTCGCGCGCTTCGGCCAAGAGCCGTACCGTCCGCTCTTCCGATTGACGCATCCGCTCGGCCAGCTCGCCGGAGGCCCGTTCGTAGCGGCCCTCCATCTTCTCGGAGGCCTTGTTCAGCCGGTCGGTCAGCTCATCGACGCCCTGGGCGGCACGACGCTCACTCTGCGAAATGCGCTCGGCCAGGCGTTCGGAGATCCGGGAGATCTCTCCCCCCAGCTTCTCAAGTCCCATGGCGTGCTGGTCATCGGCGCGGCGCAGGCGGTGTTCGATGGCCTCGGCCACGCGAGTGACGTCGGATCCCAGTGACTTCGACAGCTCCTGCCCCATCGTCTCCACCGCCTTGAGCGCCTTCTCCTGTGTGGCGACCAGCCCCTCCTGGTGGGTCCGCTCGGCGTCCTTCAACCGACCGTCGAAATTCGAGGCGATGCGGACGACCTCGCGGCCCATGGCTTCCAGGGCCTTGGCCTGGCGGCGTTCAGATTCCTGGAGGTGGGCCCCCAACTCCGCCAGGGCGCGCTCAACCTTGTCCATGCGGCCGTCCGAGGCCGCCAGATCGAGCCGGCGCAACATCTCCGTACGGGATTCCTCGACCTTGCGGGTCAAGCCTTCCGCCAGCTTCTCCAGGCCGGCGGCCTGGCCTATCCCGGCCTGTCCGGTCTCGGCACGGGCAAGACGACGATCAAGGTCCGCGAAGGACTGCTCCAGCTTGGCGAGAGAATTGGTGGTACGGCTCTGCGCCTCCTCGAGACGCTGCGAGATGCGATTGACGACACCTTCGACGGCCCGGTCCGACGTGCCGTCGCGCTCGATCCGCTCAACTCGGTCGCGCAGCGCCTGGGACGCGTCGCGCCCGCGCGCCTCGGACTCGTAGAACTGGCCGGCCAGCTTGCCGATCGCGCCCTCGATCTTGCCGAAGGCCTCGGTATAGCGCGGACCCGTTTCGTCTTCGAACTGGCGTACCCGAGCGCGGCTCTCGCGCATCGATTCTGACATCTCTTCGAGACGGCGATCCCGAGACGACGCCTGAACCTCGGCCTCTTCCATGCGACGAACCAGCCCGGCGACGGCCCGGTCGACGCCGTCAATGGCAATCAGGGAGCGACGCTCGGATCCCTCCAGACGCGATGACAGCGCCTCGATCGAGCGCAGGGCCGCGGTCGCATCCTCGCCTCGCATTGAATAGGCGTCGTCGTAACGGCGCGGCTGGCGACGGCGCTCATCGCCGAAATCATCGGCACCGTTCTCGGCGATCATCTCCGAAAGCCATTCGCCCAGCGTCATGCCCGAACGGCGCGCAAGATCCTTCGCGACCTCCCGGGTACGGGGTTCGATCCCCTTAACGCTCCAAGGCGCCGCCCCGCTCATTGATTCGCTCCCGACCGCCTGTTCTTTCACGGTAGACGCCCATTTCTTGGGTGTAAACGCACTGGTAACCCCAATATCTAGCGGTTTCCGACGATTGTTGTGGACAGACCACCGTCCACGACCGGGGCTCCGCCGACCCTTGATGTCCCTTGGTCGGCCAAACGTGGTTAACGGGGCGTAAATCGTTAACAACGCCGTAGGATATTGCGTCGATCGATCACTCGCCCCATCTGGCCGGAATGTCGCTGCACGCCACCCTCATCCTGCTCGTCAGCGCCGTCGCCCTGACGCTGTTTTTTGCCTGGCGCGGGGCCCAGCCGCCCGACCTGATCCGGGGGCCACGGATGCTGCCGTACCGGTTCCTGATGGTGTTGGCGGCTGCTGTCGTGCTGTTTTCGGTCGTTCACCTGCTCAACCTGGCCGGCTTCGAAACCGGACAGCGCTAGGCCTGACCGGCCAAACACCAGGCCATGATCGCCTTCTGGGCATGAATCCGGTTCTCTGCCTCATCCCAGGCTGCCGACTGCGGCCCGTCCAGAACGGCATCGCTCACCTCTTCGCCCCGGTGCGCCGGCAAACAGTGCAGGAAGATGGCGTGCCCGGCTGCCCCCTCCATCAGAGCCTCGTCGACGGCGTAGTCGTCGAAGGCCTCAAGGCGGGCTTCGTGATCTTCGTCGCCCATCGAAACCCAGGTGTCGGTGATGACCGCATCCGCTCCGGCCACGGCCTCGGTCGGATCGGTGCCCAGCCAGACGTTATTGCCGCCACGCTGAAGGTCGTAGAGGTCAGGATGATAGTCGGCCGGACAGGCAATGCGAAGCTGATAGCCGAGCAGCGGCGCGGCATGGATCAGGCTGGCGCACACGTTGTTGCCATCGCCGACCCAGGCCAGGGTCTTGCCCGCAATGTCGCCGAGCCGCTCCTCGATCGTCATCAGATCCGCAAGAATCTGACACGGATGGCTGCGGTCGGTCAGGCCGTTGATGACCGGCACGCTGGCGGCCTGGGCAAAGCGCACCACGTCCTCGTGGTTATTGGCGCGGATCATGACCAGATCGACCATCCGCGACAGAACCCGGGCGGTATCCTCGATCGACTCGCCACGGCCCAGCTGCATATCCGAGGCATTGGCAATGATGGCATCACCGCCCAGCTGGCGAATGCCGGCGTCGAACGAGAAGCGCGTCCGCGTCGAGTTCTTCTCGAAGATCATGGCCAGGACATGATCGCGAGCCGGCGCGTCGGCATCGACGCGGCCCTTGGGCCAGCCCGCCCGGGCTGCCTTACGATCGCGCGCATCGTCGAGGATCGACCGCAGATCTCCCGGCGTCAGCCGGTAGAGATCCAGAAAGTGGCGGACCATCAGCCGGCGGCCTTGATCTGCGCCCGGGCGTACTCACACGCGGTTTCAAAGCGGCGGATGGCCTCCTGGGCCTCATCCAGCGTCAGGTTCAGCGGCGGCAGCATCCGCACCAGATTGTCGCCTCCGCCGGCGACCAGCAATTGAGCGTGATCGCGGGCCCAGCCCATGAAGTCGCGATTGTTCGGAACCAGCTTGACGCCCAGCAACAGACCCTTGCCGCGCACCTCGACGATGACGTCCGGGAAGCGATCCTTAAGCCCTTCGAGCTGCTGGGTCAGATAGCCGGAAATCTCGCGCACATTGTCCAGGACGGCGGGGCTGGACAGCTCCTCGACCGCCACCTTGCCGACGGCCATGGCCAGCGGGTTGCCGCCGAAGGTCGAGCCGTGCGAGCCCGGCTTCATGCCCTTGGCCGCCTCGTTGGTAGCCAGGCAGGCCCCGATCGGGAAACCACCGCCCAGAGCCTTGGCCGTGGCCATGATGTCCGGCGCGATGCCGGCCCATTCGTGGGCCCACAGCTTGCCGGTGCGGCCCATGCCGCACTGGACCTCATCGAAGATCAAGAGCACGCCGGTCTCGTCGGCCAACTCGCGCATCCAGCGCAGGTCCTCGACCGGCGTAGCCCGGCAGCCGCCCTCGCCCTGGACCGGCTCCAGGATCACCGCCGCCGTGGTCGGCGCGCGCATGGCCGCTTCCAATGCGGCCTTGTCGCCCCACTTGAGCTGGTGGAAGCCCTGCATCGGCGGGCCGAAGCCTTCGGTGTAGCTGGGGTTGGCCGCCGCATTGATGGCACCGTAGGTGCGGCCGTGGAACGAGCCGTCGAAGCCATAGACGTCGATGCGCTCAGGCTGACCGTTGGCGAAATGATATTTGCGCGCGGTCTTGATCGCGCATTCGACCGACTCGGTGCCCGAGTTGGTGAAGAAGACCACATCGGCGAACGAGCGCGAGGTCAGGGCGTCGGCCAGGGCCTCCTGACCGGGGATGCGGAAGATGTTGGAGACGTGCCAGATCTTCTCGGCCTGGTCCTTGACCGCCTGGACCAGCTTGGGGTGCGCGTGGCCCAGGCCGTTGGTCGAAATGCCCTGGACGCAGTCCAGGTACTCGGTCCCGTCGCTCGACCACAGACGTGCGCCCTGGCCGCGCTCGACCTCAAGGGGTGCGCGGTTATAGACGGCCATCAGGTGTTCGGTGCTCACGGCGAACGCTCCAAAAGAGAAAGGCCCCGCCGCTAGAAGCGGCGAGGCGGGATGACTCTGGTTTTCGGCCCGTGAGGCCGGTTAGTCAACACCGGGGGACTCTACTGACTCTCGAGGTGTTCATCGATTTCCCGGACCACCGCAGCATAGGTTTCGGCCGCCAGCAACAGGGTTGAACCCTCCATCCGCCGCGCATTGTCGTTGGCCGAATGGATCACCGTGAAGACCTCCGGCACAAAGCCCGGAGCCAGGCCGCTCTGGCCCTCGGGGGCGTTGAACGCCAGCCACATCTGGTGGGCTCCGATCTCGGTCTGGAAGCCGAGCGACACCACCGGCGTGCCGTCGGCCGAGAAGGTGCGGTCGTCGCTGGGCGGATAGTTGGGATAGCCCACACACTGAAGTTCGCGCTCGGAACAGACACGCTGGACCGCCTGGGTCACGAACAGCGACTGACGCCCGTTGTTCTGGCCATACATCATGGTGTCGCCGAAAGCCGCGACGTCAGAGTTTACGACAGCGGCAGCGTGGCCCGTCCCGTGCGCCGCGATCCAGGCGCGCGAGCCGAGCAGGCCCAGCTCTTCCTGATCGAACAGCACGACGCGCACATCGTGATAGAGATCGGCGTCGCGCAACTGGCGCGCGGCCTCGATCACGGCCACCACCGAGCCGCCATTGTCGACCAGGCCATCCGCCAACTCTCCGCTCTGAAGCCTCACGACGTCATAGTGGGCGGTCAGCAGAATCTCGCAGCCACAATTGCCGTGGCCCGGAACCACGAAGGTGATGTTGCGGCCCTCCATCGGTGGCAGGCCCTGGGTGTCACCTCCCATGAAGGTCTCGACCACCGGCTCGAATCCGGCCTGGCGGATCAGGGCGACCGCCGCCTCTCCGCGGGCCTCCGGCGAGCGCCGCACCAGGGTCGTGGCACGATTGTACAGGATCTGCTCCGCCTCAAAGCGGACGGCCGAAGACGGACGTTCGGCGGGCTGGGCAAAGGCCGTAACGCTGGTCGTCAGCGACAGGGCCAGGGCAATCAGAAAGCTACGCATACGGTTGTCTCCCCACTCAGGACTTCAATCGCCAACCCCGACGGAACACCTCATAGGTGGCCAGACCGACGACCAAGGTTAATACCAGAGACAGGATAACGCCGATCGTCAAGCTTCCTTCGGCCTGGCCGATGAATCCGTAACGGAAGCCGTCGATCAGATAGAAGACCGGATTGTAGTGGCTGATGGCCTCGAAAGGCTGGGGCAGCGCCTCGATCGCATAGAAGGTTCCCGACAGGAAGGTCATGGGCATGACGACGAAGTTCTGCACCGCCGCAAGGTGATCGAACTTCTCAGACCAGACCCCCGCCAGCACCCCGGCCAGGCCCAGCAGCAATGACGCGATCAGCGAGAAATAGACCACGGCCCACAGGTGCTGGACGCCATAGCGCGAGAACGGCCAAACACAGATCGCGGTCGCCAGTCCGACCAGCAGACCCCGTGTCGCCGCCCCCAGTCCGAATCCCAGCAAGAGCTCCAGCGGTGACAGTGGCGGCGTCAGGAAATCCGTCGCGGTGCCCATGATCTTGGCCTGGATCAGCGAGGATGAGGCATTGGCAAAAGCGTTGTTCAGGATCGCCATCATGATGAGGCCGGGTCCGACGAACTGCGCGAAGTCGACGCCAGGGATCGGCTGACGCGCACCCTGAACCGCGACGACGAAGACCATCATATAGAGGAGCGTCGTCACCACCGGGGCGAAGACCGTCTGGGCTCCGACCTTCCAGAAGCGACGCACCTCCTTGAGGTAGAGAGTCCAGAGACCCTCCCAGTTCAGGCCGTTGTAGGTGCGGGGCTCGGGCGGGCGGACAATGTCGGTCATGCCGCCGATATAGGGAGATCGGGAGAGAGGGGCTAGGTTCTAGGGTCCGCGTCTCGTTCTCAGCGCGAGCGCGCCTTGATCGGGGCGTAGCCGTCGGCCAAGCTCTCGTGCAGATAGACCTCGGCCTCCTGAGCCGCCAGCGCCGGCGCATAGCCGAAGCCCTGTCCGTAATGGCAGCCCACCGACATCAGCTGTTCGGCCAGGCCGGCGTTCTCAACACCCTCAGCCACCACTTCCAGTTCCAGATCGCGGCCGAGCGCCACGACCGATCGGACGATCTTGGCCGAGCCTTCGTCCTGGGTCATGGTCAGAACGAAATAGCGGTCGATCTTCAGCGTATCGAAGGGCAGGCGGGCCAGATAGGTCAGGGACGAAAAGCCTGTGCCGAAATCGTCCAGCGCCAGGGACGCCCCGGCTTCGCGCAGCGCCAGCAGGGTCGAGGCTGCGCGATTGGTATCACGCATGATGTCGCTCTCGGTCACTTCAAGCTTGAGGGCACCGGGTCGCAGCCCCGCTTCCGCGATGATGCGCGCGACATCCTGAACCAGGCCGTGGCGCTCGATTTCCCCGGTCGACAGATTGACGCTGACGAACAGCTTTCCGGCGGTCGGATGGCGCCCAATCCACTCGGCGAGCTGTCGCGCGGCGGACCGCATCATCAGGACGCCGAGGTCATTCATCAGGCCCATTTCGGCCGCCAGCGTCAGGAACTCGTCGGGGGCGACCAGGCCGCGCTTGGGATGGTGCCACCGGGCCAAGGCTTCGAAGCCCGCAACGGCCCCGGTCTCCAGGTTTACGATGGGCTGGTAGAAGGGTTCGATCTCACCTCGGACGAAGGCGTTGCGAAGGTCCGCTTCCAGCGCCAGCCGCGACAGGCCGTCGGACTCCAGCGCACGGCCATAGGCCGCCGCGCCACCGCGCCCTACGGTTTTAGCCTGTTCGACCGCCAGCTCCGCCCGACGCAGCAGCTCGGCCGCGTCTGGTGCATCCGGCCCCCCCTCAGCCCGCACGGCCCCGATCGACAGTGTCGGATAGATGTCGAAACCCGCCACGCGAAGTGGCCGTTCCAGTGCATCTCGCATCCGGTCTGACGGCCGGGTCGGTCCGGACCGGATGATGATGGCAAACTCGTCCTCACCGATCCGGGCGGCTGCGCAATCGTCGGCAAAGGCAGAGGCCAGCCGCGCCCCAAGTGCCGCCAGCACCAGATCGGCCCGTTCATGACCGAGAGCTTCATTCAGACGCCGCAGGCGGTCCAGATCCGCGACGACCAGTTCGTATTCGCCTGGATGGATAAGGGCCTCAGCGACCCGAACGAGGAAGGATCGACGGTCCAGGAGTCCGGTCAGGGGATCCTTGCCGACACCCCCGAAGCGGCTCTCGATGGCAGCGACTCCAGCGGCGCGCAGACCATCTTCGAGCCAGACCCCACGCCACAGATAGGCTTCGCCGCCACGCATCCGGAGGCGCAAGGCGATCTCCGTGCCCTCATCCTGCGGGGCCAGGAGTTGATCGGCGATCGCACGGTCCTGGGGCATGGCCAGGGCGGTAAAGGCCGCTGGGCTGCATTCCGGGGCCAGTGGCCCGAGACCCAGTGGCCGTGTTGCACCGGTGAATCGGAGCAGATTCTCGCCGGGCGACCAGCTCCACAGGGCGATCCCCGCCGCCGCCAGTGCCTCCAGCGACGTCGTCGGATCCCAAGCCAGATGTCGAGACCTGTCGGTCAAACGGCTCTCCGCCTCACCCTGAAGCCTCATCGCGAATGAGGCCGAATAGGAGATGATCTCGCCACTCACCGTTAATTTTCAAATAAGCACGTGCCTGACCCTCGTGCTCAAAGCCGCAATTCGCAAGGACGGCCCGGGACGCGACGTTCGACGACAGGCAAGCCGCCTCGATGCGGTGCAGCTTCAACCGGTCGAAGCCGAAGCCACACATCGCCTTCACCGCCGCCGTCCCGTAGCCGCGCCGGATGAAGGGCCGTCCGATCCAGTAGCCGAGGGTCGCCGTCTCGGCCACACCCCGGCGGATGTTGGACAGGGTCACCCCGCCGACCAGGGCCGCATCCTCGGCCCGGAACGCAAAAAAGGGATAGGCCCCACCAATCTCGATTTCATGGGCATAGACGGCCAGGCGACGCTTGAAGGCAGCTCGACTCAGGTCGTCGGCCGGCCAGGCCGGCTCCCAGGGCTGAAGGAATTCACGCGATGAATCTCGCAGGTCGGCCCAGGCCTTGTAATCGGATGCGCGAGGCGGTCGCAGGACAACAGATCCGCCGTCAACAGCCAGGGACGGATCGGGGTTGACCCAGTCGAACAGGGCCATCATCGACGCAGCCTCACTGAGGGTCGCCGTTCGTTGAGGCCGTGGTCGACGGCTCGGCACCCTGGAGGCGCAGCAGTTCATTCATCGCCGCCGCCGCTGATTCCGCCTGCGCGCGCCGGGCAAACGGCAGGAAGTTGCCAGCGCGCATCTCATCCATCGGCTGGGGATCGGCCATGGCCGCTGCAACCTGGGCCTGGGTTCCGGTCAGCTCAGCCCTGGACCCGGTGACGCGAATACAGGGCTCGGCTCGACAGACCAACCGGACATCTGTGCGGCCCTCGCCCTCACCCACCACCTCCACGGGAATGATCAATTGAGATGGATCAACGCTGTAGATGAGGTCTTCCACCGCTCCGAACTCGGCGTCATCCGAGACAGAGTGTCGGCGCATGGTTTCCGACCAGCGCCAGGGCGCGTCCAGGGACAGGATCTCGATGTCGAACTGCAGCCTGTCCACACCCCAATCCAGGGTTTGGGTGTCGTCGACCGGACCCATCTGTTGATTGACCAGCTCGGCCGCCTGACGGGCCTTGGTCGACATGGTGTCGCTGGCCGTCTGCGCTCCATCCGCCGACGACGGTTCAGGTCCGCGCTCTGCCTCGCAGGCTCCCAGAATCAGGCCAAGACTGACGAAGACGAGTGCGCGCATAGACATTCTCCCCAGCCGAAAAGTGCGCTGAGCACGAACCTAAGGCAACAGGGCGCGAACGAAGGCTTCCGGCGCGGCGGCTGCACGCCCCGGCCCGATAGCGGCGGCGGCGGCACGCCCCTGTTCAATCAGACGTCCGGCCACTCTCGTCAGGTCTGCCTGCTCGACCCCGGCCAGCCGCTGGGCGATTTCCGTCGTCGGAATCAAACGCTCCCAGACCAGGGCCTGCCAGGCCGCGCGCTCCGCGCGAGACGCCAGGCTTTCCTCGGCCATATAGAGCCCGGCCAGGGCCTGAGCGCGGGCCCGCGAAATCTCCGCCCCGGTGACCCCATCGGTCAGACGGCGAAGCTCGGTCGCGGCCAGCTGGGCCATCTCGGACGCCTTGCCGCCCGCCGTCCCGGCGAAGATCGAGACCAGGCCGCCGTCCGCGAAGGCCTCGTAGCCAGCATCGACCGCATAGGCGAGACCGCGCACTTCGCGCGCCTCCTGGAACAGCCGCGAGGCCATGCCGCCGCCCAGCACTTCAACCAGCAGGGCCTGGGCCGTCAGATCGGGATCGCGCGCGGCCAGGCCCGGCACCGCAAAGACCAGATTGGCCTGTTCGATCCGGCGCGTTTCGCCGACCGTACCTCCGACAAAGCTGGCCGTGGCGACATCGGCGGGCCGCCCCGAAGCCGGCTCACCGAACCAACGCTCAGCCTGGGCCAGAAGCTCATCTTCGCTGACGGCACCGGACACCGAAACGACCATGCGCTCGGGCGCATAGAGCTGCGCCCGCCAGGCCTCCAGTCGCTCACGATCCGCCGTCGCCAGGCTGTCGTTCGACCCCAGGATCGGACGGCCCAGAGGCTGACCGGCAAACGCCTGGCTCTGAGCGAGCTCGAACACGTGATCGTCCGGCGCGTCATAGGCCTCGGCGATCTCCTGGGCGACGACATCCTTCTCGCGCTCAAGTTCCTCGGGATCGAGGGTTGGGCGAAACACCAGATCCGAAAGGCTCGACAGGGCGAGTTCGAGGTCGCCGGCCAGGACCCGAGCGGTGAAGGTGGTGCGTTCCTGGCCAGTGGCGGCGTTCAGGCTGCCGCCGGCAGCCTCGATGCGTTCGATCAGGTCGCGCGCCGAACGCCCGCCCGCCCCCTTGAAGACCATGTGCTCCAGTAGATGCGACCAGCCAGAGCGGGTCTCATCCTCGTGGCGGGCTCCGCCGTCGGCCGTAACCGCGACCGCCAGCGACCGAAGGCCTGGCACAGGGTCGCAGACGACCTTCAGGCCATTTGTCAGGACGTGAAGCACCGCGCTCATGCCCGGTAACGCCGGTAAAGCATGGCGAGATAGACGCCGATCAGGGCCGCTGCCAGGCCGAACCAGGTAATGGCATAGCCCAGGTGATTGTTGCTCAGGCCCTCGGGTAGCGCGACCGGTCGAAGGGCCTGCCACTCGGGATTGGACGAGGTCTCGGCCACGATCATCAGGTCGCGACGGGCGGACGGGAGGTCCAGCGCGTCGGCCAGCCGTCCGATGTCACGCACATAGACCAGGCCATCCTCCGGCGGTGGTGTAAAGGAATTGGCCGGCTCCCCGCGCCGAACCACGCCACGCACGACCACGGGCATGGTGCCGCCGTCCTGGGGCGGGCGGGCGGAAATGCCTTCAGAAACGAAGCCCCGATCAACGAGCAGGGGTACGTCTTGCGAACAGAGTGAGACGAGCCGAACCCCCGCCTCGCCCTCGACCAGGGTTCGCAGGGACACGAACCGCGCCCGGTCCAGGCCGCGACAGGTGACGACGACGCGGGTGAACTCCGGGTCCGGGCGCGCCAGGGCCTGATCCAGCGGGATCGGGACTGCGGCCTGGGCCGCGTCGATGCGCGCAATCAGGGCCTGTTTCCAGGCCAGGCGCTGAACCTGCCAGACGCCGAGCGAAACCAGCACCACCAGGGCGGCGGCGGTCACGACGGTCAAGATCCAGGGAAAGGCGCGCGCGGGCGAAGGCGTCATCGCGGCCTTTTACGGCAAGTCGTCGGCTAAAGAAATGAAGGGCTGAACGTGTCTGCCCGCGGCACCGATCAGACGGGTCCGGTCAGGCCCCGCCGTATCCGCCGAACGCCACATAGACGAAGGCGAACAGGAACAGCCACACCACATCCACGAAATGCCAATACCAGGCTGCGGCCTCGAAACCGAAGTGCTTCTGAGGCGTGAACTGGCCGGCCAGCAGCCGGATCAGACACACGATCAGGAAGATCGTTCCGACCAGGACGTGGAAACCGTGGAAACCCGTGGCCATGAAGAAGATCGAGCCATACAGGCCCGAGCTGGCCGCCTCTTCGTTGAAGAACAGGTGCTCATGGATAATGTGCTGATATTCATAGGCCTGGATGGCCGTGAACAAGGCCCCCAGCCCAATCGTCAGGAACAGGCCGTACTTGGCTTCCTTGCGGTTGCCGACCTGAAGCGCGTGGTGGGCCCAGGTCACGGTCGTGCCGGACAGGAGCAGGATGACGGTGTTCAGGAACGGCAGGTGCCAGGGGTTCAGGGTCTCGACGCCCTGGGGCGGCCAGTTCGACCAGGCCTGACGCACCTCCTCGATCGACGACAGGGTCCTGTGTTCGTTCCACAGGGCCATTTCGAAGAACATCCAGAAGAAGGCCACGAAGAACATGATCTCCGAGGCGATGAACAGGATCATGCCGTAGCGCAGCCCGATCTGGACCACCGGCGTATGATCGCCGCCACGGCTTTCCTTGATGACGTCACTCCACCAACCGACCATCGAATACAGAACGCCGGCCAGACCCGCGAAGAACAGCCATTGGGTGCCTTCCGGCATCCCGAACAGGCCCTTCATCCACATCACGGCCCCCACGAACATCACCGTCGCGGCGATGGAGGCGACCAGCGGCCAGGGGCTGGGGTTCACAAGATGGTAGTCGTGTTGGACGGCGTCGTGGGCCATGGGCTCGCTCGGCTGGAATCTGCTGGGTTCGGCTATAGCGGGGCGGGAGCCGCTCCGCTAGAGGCGTCTGCCTCCGGATCGAACCCCTGGGTCGGATAGAAGGTGTAGCTGAGCGTGACGTTGCGGATGCCACGCCCCTCCGGCTCGGTTTCGATAGTCTCGTCGATAAAGTACTGAACCGGAAATTCCAGGGTCTGGCCCGGCTCGATGCGCTGCGATTCGAAGCAGAAGCACTGAAGTTTCAGGAAATAGGGACCAGCGTGTTCCGGCACGACATTATAGGCCGCCGTGGCCTCAACGGCATGGTCGGATGTGTTGGTCACGCGAAAGAAGGCCAGGGTCGGTTCGCCGACGTGTACGACCTGGCGCACCTGTTCGGCCTCAAAGGTGACGGGCAGGCCTCGCACATTGGTATCGAAACTGATGTTCAAGGTGCGGTCCAGCGCCCGCTCCGGGGCGGCCACCGCCCGCTGCGTCGTGCCGTCAAAGCCGGTGACCTGACAGAACAGGCGATACAGCGGCACAGCCGCAAAGGACGCGCCGACCATCAGAACAAAAACGCCCACACAGATCAACGCGACGCGCGTGTTGCGGTTCATCCGGCACTCGCGGCGATGTTGGCCGTCAGACGCAGGACGGTGATGGTGAATACCAGCACCACAAACAGGACCAGGGCCCCGGCCAGGGCCCAGTTGCGGCGCTTGCGAGCAGCAGTTTCTTCTTCGGTCATGACAGGGTTTCTACAACAGGGCCGCTTCGATCAGAAGGGCCGCGAACAGGCCGAACAGATACAGGATCGAATAGGCGAACAGATTGCGCGCGGCCTTGGCCTCGACGCGGACGTCATAGAGGGCGGCTTCGCGTCCGATCGCCTCGGCCTTGTCGGGCTGGTCGCCGGCCCGGCTACGGAACAGCCGCCAGGCCAGAAGCAGGAAGACCAGCCCCCCGGCGATTGAAACGGCCAGATAGAGAGCGCCCCCCAAACCCACGAGGCCCGGCAGCACCGCCACCGGCACCAGGATCAGCGAATAGACCAGGATCTGGAGCCGCGTTGACGACGCCCCCCTGGCCACCGGCATCATCGGAATACCAGCCTTGGCGTAGTCGCCCGCAGAATAGAGCGCCAGGGCCCAGGAATGCGGCGGCGTCCACAGGAAGATGATGAGGAACAGAAGCCATGCCTGCCACGGGGCCTCGCCCGTCGCCGCTGCCCAGCCGATGACCGGCGGAAAGGCCCCTGCCGCGCCCCCAATGACGATGTTCTGGGGTGTGCGGCGCTTGAGGACCAGGGTGTAGAGTCCGGCGTAATAGACGATGGTCAGGCCCAGCAGGCCCCCGGCCAGCCAGTTCACCCCCAGTCCCAGAAGGGTGACCGAGGCAATTGACAGGATGATGCCATAGGCCAGGGCATCGCTTCGCGGAATGCGTCCCGCTGCGACCGGACGGCCGCGCGTGCGCCGCATCAGGGCATCCGTCTCACCTTCCAGCCCCATGTTCAGGGCTCCGGCCGCCCCGGCCCCCAGGGCGATGCAAAGGACCGAGATCGCCGCCAGCAGGGGGTTCATATGGCCCGGCGCGACCACCAGACCGGTCAGGGCCGTAAAGACCACCAGTGACATCACGCGCGGCTTGAGCAACTGGACGTAGTCCCGCGGCTCGGCGGCGACGGTCGGATTGTCGGCGGCGTCGGTCATGGCGGTCCAAAATGCATCGGGGACGAAACCCATGGGCTTCGTCCCCGTGCGAGGGTGAACAACGGGCGGGGCCAGGCCCCCACCGGCCTAGTGGTGATCGTGGTCCTTGATCACCGGCGGGGTATTGAACTGGTGGAACGGCGGCGGCGAGGACAGGGTCCACTCCAGCGTCGTGGCTCCCTCACCCCAGGGATTGGCCCGGCCGGGGCGACGCCGGACAGCGGCTTCGACCAGCATCACCAGGAAGATGCCCACCCCGACGAGGGTGATGACATATCCAACGGAGGAGACGTGGTTCCACAGGGTGTAGGCTTCTGGATAGTCGATATAGCGGCGCGGCATCCCCTGCAGGCCCAGGAAGTGCTGCGGGAAGAAGACCAGGTTCACACCCACGAACATCACCCAGAAGTGCAGCGACCCCAGGAACTCGTTGTAGCGAACGCCGAACATCTTCTCGAACCAGTAGTAGAAGCCCGCGAAGATGGCGAAGACCGCACCCAGCGACAGAACATAGTGGAAGTGCGCCACCACATAATAGGTGTCGTGCAGGCTGTAATCGATGCCGGCGTTGGCCAGGACAACCCCCGTCACGCCACCGACGGTGAACAGGAAAATGAAGCCGATAGCCCACAGCATGGGTGTCTTGAAGTCGATTGACCCGCCCCACATGGTCGCGATCCACGAGAAGATCTTCACGCCTGTCGGAACGGCGATGACCATGGTCGCGGCGGTGAAATAGGCCCGCAGATCGACGTTCATGCCGACCGTGAACATATGGTGGGCCCACACCACGAAACCGACGAAACCGATGGCGACCATGGCGTAGGCCATGGCCAGATAGCCGAACACCGGCTTGCGGCTGAAGGTCGAGACGATGTGGCTGATGATGCCAAAGCCCGGCAGGATCAGGATGTACACCTCAGGGTGACCGAAGAACCAGAACAGATGCTGGAACATCACCGGGTCACCGCCGCCGGCGGGATTGAAGAAGCTGGTGCCGAAGTTGCGGTCGGTCAGCAGCATGGTGATGGCGCCGGCCAGAACCGGCAGCGACAGCAGCAGCAAAAAGACGGTGACCAGAATCGACCACACGAACAGTGGCATCCGGTGCAGGGTCATGCCCGGCGCACGCATATTGAAGATGGTGGTGATGAAGTTAATCGCGCCCAGGATCGACGAGGCACCCGCGACGTGTAGCGAGAAGATCGCCAGATCCATGGCCGGCCCCGTGTGTCCCGAGGTCGACAGCGGCGGGTAGATGGTCCAGCCACCGCCAAAGCCGCGGCCGGGCCCGCCGTCCACGAACATCGACATGAGCAGCAGCACCCAGGCCGCAACCAGCAGCCAGAAGGAGATGTTGTTCATGCGCGGGAAGGCCATGTCGGGCGCGCCGATCATGATCGGCACGAACCAGTTGCCGAAGCCCCCGATCATGGCCGGCATGACCATGAAGAAGATCATCACCAGAGCGTGGCCGGTGACGACGACATTGTAGGCGTGTTTGGCGCGGCTTTCGTCAGACAGGTCGAACAGGCCCATCTGGGACAGCATCGAGCCCGGCGTGAAGACCTGCAGACCCGGCTCCGCCAGCTCCCACCGGATCAGGCCGGACATCAGGCCCCCGATGATCCCCGCCATAATGGCGAAGAGCAGGTAAAGGGTGCCGATGTCCTTGTGATTGGTCGAGAGGAACCAGCGGGTGAAGAACCCCGGCTTGTGGTCGTGATCGGCGTGGTCATCATGACCGGCCTGAACGGTTTGGGCAGTTGCCATATCTGTGTCGAGCCCCGGTCTTACTGGGCCGCCGGCGCGGTGGCCGTCGGTTCGGTTGTGGTTTCGCCTTCAGCGGGCACCGCTTCGGCTCCGGCTTCGGCGGCCGTCTCGGCCGTAGCAGCGGCGGCGGCGGCCTGGGCTGCAGCCGCTTCGGCGGCGGCGGCTTCAGCGGCCTGGTCGGCCAGATAGGTCATCGACCCGCCACGCGACGCGACCCACTGCTCGAACTCGGCCTGAGTCACGACGTTGATCTGCAGCGGCATATAGGCGTGGTTGATGCCGCACAGTTCCGAGCACTGGCCATAGTAGATGCCCGGACGTTCGGCCCGGAACCAGGTCTCGTTGACGCGGCCAGGCACAGCGTCAGTCTTCAATCCGAAGGCCGGCAGCGCCACCGCGTGAATGACGTCCGAGGCCGTTACGGTCAGGCGCACAACCTGGCCGACCGGCACCACCATCGGCTCATCGGCCGCGAGCAGATAGGGCACGCCCTGAGCGCGCGCCTCGTCCTCGGGCAGGACGTTGGAGATATATTCGGAGATCCCGTACTCGGGGTACTCGTAGCCCCAGTTCCACTGATAGCCGGTGACCTTCACGGTCACGTCGGGATCAGGGATGTCGTTGTAGGCGTAGAGCAGCCGGAACGAGAACACGGCGATGAAGGCCAGGATCAACACCGGCACCAGGGTCCAGATGATCTCGATGGTGGTGTTGTGGCTCCACTTGGCCGGAACCGGATTGGCCTTCTTGTTGTAGCGCACCACCACCCAGATCAGCAGACCCAGTACGAACAGGGTGATGACGGTGATGATCGGCAACAGAATCCAGTCATGGAAAAAGTGCGCGTCGTGCTTCAGCGGCGAGGCCGCTTCCTGCAGCCCGATGCCGCCCGGCGTCGGCCGGCCAACGGTGGTACTGGCCCAGGCCGCGCCCGACATCAGTGTCGCACTGGCCAGAACCATCAGGCCGGCGATCCCCTTGCCCATGCCTATTCCCCAATTCTTCATGTCTTGACGGCCCGGATTTCCTGAACACCCACGCGCCCATGCCCGCACTCGGCGGCGGTGGGATTTGGGGCTGACATATCGGGTCGCCTCGCGCTTGCCAAGCCGTCTGACGCGCCGGAAGGCGTCGGCCGTCACGAGATTACAAATCTGTATATTGACAGCTACCTTGTGATGCCAGATACCTTGCGATAACGAAACCGACCAAGAGGGCTTCTCGATGCCTGACGGCATAGACATTCAGTTGAAGAAGGGGGTGCTGGGCCTGTGCGTCCTGGCTCTCCTGTCGGCGCGGGACAACTACGCCTATGAGATCGCCGCGCGCTTGTCCGACGACATCGGCATGGGCGAGGGCACCATCTACCCCCTGATGCGCCGGATGCAGACCGACGGCCTGGTCGAGACCTACCTGGTCGAGAGTCCGGCGGGACCCTCGCGCAAATACTATCGCCTGACCGAAGCCGGTCGCCGCGCCTTCGAAAGCCAGAAATCTGAGTGGCTGGGATTCTCGCGGGCCGTCGACGGCATTCTCAACGCCGCCATTCCTTCCTCAACTGGAGAGACCGCATGACCCGCGCCGAGTTCCTGACCCGGCTGCGGCGGGGCCTGAACGGCCTGCCGCCCGAAGCGATCAACGAGATCGTCGCCGACCACGAGGCCCACTTCGTCGAGGCTGCGGCCAAGGGACGGGCCGATCCCGAGATCGCCGCCGCCCTGGGCAATCCCGAGCGCCTGGCGCGCGAGGTTCGCGCCGAGGCCGGCCTGGCCCGCTGGGAAGCCGAGAAGACACCCGGAAATGCCGTGGCGGCCATGGTCGCCCTGATCGGCCTAGCCTCAATCGACATTCTTTTTCTCCTGCCCCTGCTGGTGGGAGTGGTGTCCAGCCTCGCTGCTATCTTTGCCGGCGGTATCGCAGTGTTCTTCGCCGGTGGAGTTGTTTTCGTCGCCGGACCGTTCGCGGCACCTCCGGGCGGTCCGCTGGTCGCGATCCTGGCCGGAGTCGGCGTCATGGCGCTGGGCGTCCTGATGTGCGCGATCACTGCCGTCCTGACCGTCTGGCTCGTCAACTTCCTGGTCTGGTTCGGCCGCCTTCACTACCGGCTGCTCAAGCCGGCCCTGGAACAATCCAACGCGGGAGACATCTAGGATGGTTCGCACCCTGCTCATCATCGCCGCCGCCAGTTTTGTCCTGATGCTTGTCTCCCTCTCCGGGGCGGCTGCCATCGGGGGCCCGGAACTCATGCGTGGAGGCTGGACCCTGGATCTGAACGACTGGGACGACGACAGCCGACAAACGGTTGAATGGTCCGGCCCCGTCGTCGAGCGCGCCCTGGACTGGTCCGGGACCGACACCCTGACCATCGCCGTACCCGCCGATGTCACCTTCACCCAGGGCGAAGAAGCCTCGGTCGTCATTCGTGGTCCCGAAGGTGCCGTCCAGCGCGTGACCCTGGTCGACGGCCACCTGTCCCTCCCCGCTGGAGACGGCGGCGACAACCAGATCACCATCTTCGGCCGCGGTCAGGGCATGACCGTTGAAATCACGGCCCCCGATGTCAGCCGCTTCGTGCTCGAGGGTCACGGCAACCTGACCCTGAACAATATGGATCGCGAGGCGCTGGATATCCGTGTCGAGGGGGCCGGCGACATCGAGGCGACCGGCACCGCAGCCTCGCTGAACCTCGTCATTGACGGGGCCGGCGAGGCCGATCTGGCCGATCTGACGACCCAGACCGCCGACGTCCGCATCGAAGGGGCCGGCGATGCCGAGATCAACGCCAGCCAGTCGGCCAATGTCGTCATCGACGGCGTCGGCAATGTCGACCTGGTTCAGCGGCCGGCGCGCCTCACCCAGGACATCTCCGGCGTCGGTTCGGTACGCGTGGGCAGTGAAGAATGACGGCCGGGAGGTGACGGCGACGGTCGGAGCGCCTAACTGATAGGCCATGACCGTCGCTGTGCCCCCTCCCCCCATCCTGGAAACCGCCGGCGTCTCGCCAGAGACCGCCGGTGCCGTGCTGCAAGACGCCCTGGCCGGCGCGGATGACGGTGAGCTGTTCCTCGAACGCTCAGAGAGTGAATCGCTGCTGTTTGACGACGGGCGACTGAAGTCGGCCGCCTATGACGCCAATGAGGGTTTTGGACTGCGCATCGTCTCGGGCGAAACCGCCGGCTACGCCCATTCCAACGAGATCAGCGAGGCCGCCATGCGGCGCGCCGCCGACGCCGCCACCCTCGCCAAACAAGGCCGAACCGGCACCGCCGCCATCGGCCCCGCCGCCACCAACCAGAAACTCTATGCCGAGGTCGATCCGCTCGCCTCGCCCGCCTTCTCCGACAAGATCGCCCTGCTCCAGGAGATCGACGCCTATGCCCGCGCGAAGGACCCCCGCGTGGTCCAGGTGTCGGCGTCGATCGCCGGCGAACGCCGCGCCATTGAGATCCTGCGCGCCGACGGCCGCCGGCTCAGCGATGTGCGGCCGCTTGTCCGGGTCAATGTCTCGGTGACGGTTGAAAAGGACGGTCGACGGGAATCGGCCGCTCAGGGTGCCGGCGGTCGGGCCGGATTCGAGACCTGGATCACGCCCGACCACTGGCAGGGTCAGGTCGAGGAAGCCATCCGTCAGGCTCTGGTCAATCTGGAGGCCATCGATTGTCCTGCCGGAGAGATGGACGTGGTGCTGGGTGCCGGCTGGCCCGGTGTGCTGCTGCATGAGGCGGTCGGCCATGGCTTCGAGGGCGATTTTCATCGCAAGGGCTCCTCGGTCTTCACCGGCAAGATGGGCCAGCGCGTCGCCGCGCCCGGTGTGACAGTGGTCGATGACGGATCCATCGCCGGACGCCGCGGCTCCCTCTCCTTCGACGACGAAGGGACTCCGACCCGGCGCAATGTCCTGATCGAGGATGGAATCATGGTCGGGATGATGCACGACCGCATGAGCGCCCGCCTGATGGGGATGGAGGCGACCGGAAACGGTCGGCGCGAATCCTTCGCCCATATCCCGATGCCGCGCATGACCAACACCTTCATGGAAGGCGGCACCGACAGTCTGGCCGACATGATTGCCTCGACCAGGCGCGGACTTTACGCGGTGAATTTCGGCGGCGGTCAGGTCGACATCACCAACGGCAAGTTCGTCTTCCAGTGCACCGAGGCTTATCTGATCGAGGACGGCAAGGTCACTGCTCCGGTCAAGGGTGCGACCCTGATCGGTGACGGAGCCACTGCGCTCCAGAAGATTTCGATGATCGGCAACGACTTCGCCTTTGACCCGGGCGTCGGCGTCTGCGGCAAGGCCGGCCAGGGCGTCCCGGTCGGCATCGGCCAGCCTTCCTTGAAGATCGGCGGCCTGACCGTCGGCGGCACGGCCGTCTAGGGGCTAGACCGTCTGGCGGACCGGTGTCGGCCCGGCCTTGAAGCCGCGGCGACGCTGTTGACCCCACCCCTGTTCGTGGCGCAGGGCCTGAATTGTACCGTGAAGGCGCCAGAACAGGTTCAACTGACGGTATCCGAAATTCTCGACCACGGCCGCGACGGCCGCGCGGACCATGCCCGCTGCCGTCGGGAAGCGCCGCAAGCGGCGCTCTTCCAGAGCGATCGCGCCCATCGACAGCAGCGTGCCCATGGCGAAGGTCAGAAGATAGAGGGCCAGCACCCAGTCGAGCGAGAGCCACCCCAGAAGCCAGAAGCAGATCAGAAGGCCGTAACCAAGCAACTCAACCAGCGGCCCGATGACATCACTGACCAGGATGTAGGGCATCCCGATCATGCCCAGGGCACCATGGTGCGGCTTGAAGGTGATGGTGCCATGACGCGCGAAGACTTCCAGGCATCCCCGGTGCCAACGCGCGCGCTGCCGTCCCAGTGTTGCCAGATCCTCAGGCACCTCGGTCCAGCAAACGGCGTCCGGTGCGAAGGTGATACGCTTGCCTTCCGGCCCGAAGCGCCGATGCAGCTTGATCACGAGCTCCATGTCTTCACCCACGGTGCCGTGCGAATAGCCGCCGACCGCGATCACCGCGTCACGTCGGAACAGGCCGAAGGCACCTGAAATGAGCATCAGCATATTGAGGCGAGCAAAGGCCAGGCGCGCCATCAGGAAGGCGCGAAGATATTCCACAGCCTGCATCAGGGCGAGCGGATGGCGCGGCAAGCGGTAGTCGGTCACCCGGCCATGCTCGATGCGACATCCGTTCACGGCTCGCACCGACCCTCCCACCGCGATCACCCGCTCGGAATCCTCCACGAACGGGCCCACCGCGTGCAGCAGCGCGTCCGGCTCCAACAGGGAGTCAGCGTCCATGGAACAGACCAGGTCCGAACGCGCCGCATTCAGACCCGCATTCAGGGCATCGGCCTTGCCGCCGTTCACCTTGTCCAGAACGATCAGCCGGGGTTGATGTGGAGCCGTGTAAACCGCCCGGATCGGCGCATGGTTGACCGTATCGCCAATGCGCCGGACGGTCGCCTCCAGTTCGAACGACCGGACGAGTTGTTCGAGGGTTCGATCTGACGAGCCATCATTGATCACGATGACCTCGAAGTTGGGATAGTGCAGGGCCAGCAGGGATCGGACGCTCTCAACGATGGTCGCCTCTTCGTTATAGGCCGGTGCCAGCAGGCTGATGCCGGGCGCGACCGGGCTGAACTGGCGCCACAGGCGCGTCTCGGGCGTTTCCTCGGGCCGTTTGATCAATGCTCCCCATGCCACGAAGAACAGCACAAACTGGGCCCCGTTCTGGATCAATCCAGACGCAATGACGACGGCAGCGATGATGTGAGCGATGTCGGCGAGCATCAGGCCGGAAGCTCCAGCAGCGTTTCGCGCGCCAGTTGCGAGGCCCGACCCGGTCGTCCGTCGCTGATCCGTCGCAGCCGGGCGCGGCCTGGCGAGCCGAGGGCGACGAGCGCCTGCGAGGCTTCGAACCGAACGTCCCAATCGGGGTCCTCGAGACGTTCGCTCAGGGCGTCGATGAGGCCCGTCAGGCGCAATTCGGTCGCCGCGCGGCAGGCGTTCAGCCGGATGCGTGGACTGTGGGCATACAAGGCCTGGAGGACGGCACCACCGGCCAGCGGGTGCCCAAGTTCGCCCAGAGCCGCCACGGCTGCTGCCGCTGCCGTCTCCTGATCCTCACGCACGCTCAAACGAGCGAGCGGCGCAATGGCGCTGAATCGGCCCGTCTGACCCAGGCCTGTCGCCAGGGCCGCCCGGAACTCATTCGGCATCGGTTCAGGAGATTGCAAGAGCGCTTCCGCCTCATCGGCCCGAGCCGCGGCGATCGATTCAATCAGAGCGCAATCGACCGAGGATGCCTTGCCGTCCTCGGCCAGAAGCTCAATGGCCAGGCGAAGATCCGGCGGCGCGCCCGCCCTGAGCAGCCCCTCAATGATGACCTGACGTCGACGCGCCCCCTTGGCCGTCAGCAATGACTGGAGCAGGGCCTGAGCGTCCTCGGGACGGGCCAGATGGGCGTAGGCCTCGATCAGATGCACATCCGGATGTTGGCCCTGGCGACGCAATTTCTCGGCCATGGCACTGATCAGGCCAACCTGACGCAGACGTTCGATCAGACGGTCGGCCTCCAGCCCCCGGATCACGGACAGGGCCTGAACGACGCTCTCGGCATGGCGCAGCAGGTCGACGCGCAGGGTTGGGCCGGCCTCGCCCAGCATGAAGGCTTGCAGAGTTTGCTGGCCGCGCGCCGCGTCTCGCGCCTGCAACCGCTGTTTACGCGCCTCCGCGACACGGCCGATCAACAACAGCGCCATAATCATCGCGCTGAGGCCGACGGTCAGGTCAATGGAACGCCAGACGAGGTCAAGAGCCATGGGACAGACATCTCAAGCCAGAAGGTGCCGCGTGGCGGTCAGGCCCGCTTGGCATGGCGGGTCGCCGTCGCCATCACGCCGATACGCTCGATGCGGGCGATCAGCTCCTCGGGAATGAACGGCTTGGCCAGATAGTCGGCCGCGCCCATACGCAGGGCCCCCACGATATCGTTCTCGCCCTGAAGCGCCGTCAGCATGACGACCGCCGGCTCGGGATCGGGCGGATCAGCCTTGAGCCGTCGCAGCACCTCAAAGCCGTCCATTTTGGGCATCAGTCCGTCCAGCACAACGACGTCGAACAGGCCACTGCGGGCACGCTCCAGGGCCTCCATCCCGTCCGATACGACCTCGACGGCATGGCCCGCGATCACCAGCTTGTGGCGGAGCAGCTCGGTCAGAAAAACGTGGTCATCGGCGACGAGGATATGGAGGCGGGGCATGGTCTGTTTCCGTTCACCACTGTGACTAGCCCGCCCTGGTGAAGAATATGTTCGCGAAACCCTGACGCTAGGTGAATTCCGGATGCGATTAATTGGGCGGGTGATGGTGTCCCGGTCGAGCGGGCCTCCCCGTCGGTTGGCACAGCCTCTTTCACCTCGCGCCGTCAGGCGCTAAAGGGCGCGCCTCCCCATCTGAAGGCCCCGCTATGTCCGACAAGCCCGCTCCCAAGAAGGTCGTCCTCGCCTATTCGGGCGGCCTGGACACCTCGATCATCCTCAAGTGGCTCCAGACCGAATACGGCGCAGAGGTCGTGACCTTCACCGCCGACCTGGGCCAGGGCGAAGAGCTGGGCCCGGCCCGCGAAAAGGCGCTGAAACTCGGCATCAAGGAAGAGAACATCTTCATCGACGATCTGCGCGAAGAGTTCGTGCGCGACTTCGTCTTTCCGATGTTCCGCGCCAACGCCGTCTATGAAGGCCAGTATCTGCTGGGCACCTCCATCGCCCGGCCGCTGATCTCCAAGCGCCAGATCGAGATCGCCCGCCAGGTCGGGGCCGACGCCGTCTGTCACGGCGCCACCGGCAAGGGCAATGATCAGGTCCGCTTCGAGCTGGGCTATTATGCGCTGGAGTCCGACATCCGCGTCGTCGCCCCCTGGCGCGAATGGGATTTCAAGTCGCGTGAGGCCCTGCTGGCCTTCGCCGAAGAGCACCAGATCCCGATCTCCAAGGACAAGCGCGGCGAGGCCCCCTTCAGCGTCGACGCCAACCTTTTGCACTCTTCCTCCGAGGGCAAGGTGCTGGAAGATCCGGCGGTCGAGGCCCCCGAATTCGTCCACCAGCGCACCATCTCACCTGAGGATGCGCCCGATCAGGCCACCGTCATCACCATTGGTTTTGAGCGCGGCGACGCCGTCTCGATCAACGGCGAGGCAATGAGCCCGGCTACCCTCCTGACCGCGCTGAACCAGTACGGTCACGACAATGGCGTGGGCCGGCTGGATCTGGTCGAGAACCGCTTCGTCGGCATGAAGTCGCGCGGCGTCTATGAGACCCCCGGCGGGACCATCCTCCTGGCCGCGCACCGGGGCATCGAAAGCATCACCCTGGATCGCGGGGCCATGCATCTGAAGGATGAGCTGGCGGTCAAATACGCCCACCTGATCTACAACGGCTTCTGGTTTGCGCCCGAGCGCGAGATGCTCCAGGCCGCCATAGACAAGAGCCAGGAGAAGGTCTCAGGGACCGTCCGGGTCAAGCTCTACAAGGGCAATGTCACCGTCATCGGTCGCGAGAGCGACAACAGCCTCTACGACCAGGACCTCGTCACCTTCGAAGAAGGCGTCCAGGCCTACGACCACCACGACGCCGAAGGCTTCATCAAGCTGAACGCCCTGCGCCTGCGCGTGCTGGGCAAGCGGGATCGGCGGTAGGGCGGGCGAGCGCTTCGGCCCGGTATGCCCGCGGCGTCATCCCCGTCTCGGCCTTGAAGGCGCGGTTGAACGGTCCAATCGAGGCAAAGCCGCAATCCAGCGCGATCTCCAGAATGGTGCGCCGCTCTTCTGCCTGAGCCAGAAGGTGCCGTGCCAGGCGGATCCGGTGATGGTTGATCAGCCGGTTGAAATTCGCATAGCCCAGCGCCGCACTGATGCAGCGTGACACCCGGTGCTCGGACTCGCCCAGCCTCGCGGCGACGTCACCGATCCGCACGTCCGGGTCGGCAAAGACCGCCTGGTCGTTCAACAGGGTCATGAGTTGCTCGCCCAGGCGGCGGTCCTCCTCTGTAGCCGGGCGGCGGACCCGGTCATCGAGCGCCGGTAGCGGGTGGCGCAGGCGATAGGCGATCGCGACGACCGCCCCGAACAGGCCAAAGGTCGCGCTGGCGATCTGGATCGGCTCCGGCGTCAGCCAGACGCCCAGGACAGAAGCCCCCGCCAGCAGAGCGAAACCGGCGACGAACAGGCCCCGAAACCATGTCTCGCGCCGCGACAGCCGGCGGCCATGGGTCTGGAACGGCTCGATCAGGGTCAACAGCAAGGCGGCCGAACCGCTCATCACATAGAGGTTTCCTGCGACCTGGGCCGCCATGCCTTCGTCGGGAGCCAGGATCTGGATGGCCCCCGACAGCGCCACCACAGCCACGACCGATCGTGACCACACCGCGTCGCGCGGAGCCGGATCGAACAGAGCCCGCGCAAATAGCCAGGCCCAGCCGCAGGCCGAGGCACCAATCGCCGCCATGACCAGCCCGGCAGAGCCGTCCAGCATCCGCGCGAGGATGTAGGCCAGGAAAGACGAACCGGTGATGAGGGCGTGGATCGTCAGACGGCCCGGGCCATCTCCGCGCGCGGGCCGCAGGGCGGACAGTCTGTCAGAGGTGGGGGCGGCGGGCGTCGACATCGGACTCTCTGCCGAATTCATGGCCCGTGGCCGGCGGTCTGTCCAGCGCAGCGACCCCGCCGGTCGGACAGAAAATCTGGCCGAATTCCAAATCGGCGAGACGGGCGGCCGGCGCGGGTGACATCCGGTCACGCCCTTAGCGTCCTGTGGAAATAACGCCATGCCACCTTCACCATCCCACCGACCGAGCCATGAGACATTCGACCGCATCCTGCGTGGCTCGGGCGTCGCCTGGTTCTGTGTTGCGGCGGTCGGCCAAGCCGCCTTCATCGCCTTCATCCTAGCCTTCTATGGCGTTCGGACGGTGATGCTGAACTTCGCAGCCTGGAACGACAAACCGCTCATAGACGGCTACATCGCGGGAGACAGTATCGGCAATTTGGTCTTTGCCCTGCACGTCCTGCCGGCTGCGGTGATGACCATGTGCGGCCTGATGCAGCTAACGCCGCAGCTTCGCCGGGCTCGACCTCGCCTGCACCGCTGGACTGGCCGGATCTTCCTCACCCTGGCCGTAATTGAAGCCCTGAGCGGGGTTTGGCTGACCGTGGTGCGCGGCACCTATCTGTCGCAGATCTCGGCCATCGCCATTCTGCTGGATGCGGCCCTCATCCTGATATTTGCGGGCCTGACCCTCTGGAACGCCGTCAAGCGCCGAATCGAGCGTCATCGCATCTGGGCGATGCGGACCTTCATGGTAGCCAGCGGCGTCTGGTTTCTGCGCGTGGGCATTATGGGATGGATTCTGATCAATCAGGGCCCGGTCGGGATGAACGACCATATGTCCGGCCCCGCCGACGTCGTCCTGACCTTTGGGGCCTACCTCATTCCTCTTGCCATCCTGGAGCTGTACCTGATCGCCGGGCGCTCACAGGACACGATCATCAAGGCTCTGGCCGCACTGACGCTTCTGGGAGCGACGCTCTTCACGGCCTTGGGCGTCTTCGGCACGGTCGCCCTGATGTGGTTGCCCTATCTGCCCTGACTCACAGGTGCCCTAGGGTGCCCGCGCCACCCTCAACACCGCCGCATTGCGATCATCCGCCACCCAGATCGATCCATCCCGCGCCACCGCCATGCCCACCGGCGCACCCATGGGGTGCTGGCCTGAGACGGCGTTCCAGCCGGGGGTCAGAATGCGGCCACGCGGAGCCGGGGCCGTCGACGGATAGGGTAGCGAGCCGCGCGGATAGGTGGCGTAGCGGGCACGGGTGTCGGTCAGGGGCGTGCCGGCCGCGTCAGTCTCGACCGCCATGATCCGCCCGCCAGCGCGGCGATAGCCGTGCCAACTGATCAGCAGTCGCCCCCGAAGTTCGGGGAACATCGCCCCGTCGTAATAGAGCATGGCCAACGGGGCCGAGTGCGGCGGCAATAGCGAGACCGGAGCCGTGCGTTGGCCGCACCGCGCCTGGCGTGCTTCCCACCCTGGCATCGCCGCGCCCATGTCGGTGCAATAGGGCCAGCCATAGTGATGCCCGGCCTCCAGCCGGTTGATCTCATCATAGGGCCGCAGGGGGTCATCAAGATCAATCGAATTCTCGGCCTGATAGACCGCCCCGGAGCCATGTACCGTCATGGCCACCGAGTTCCTCAGGCCCATGGCAAAGGCCGTCCAGTCCGCACTCCAGCGCCCATCGCCCAGATAGGCATAGCGCCGCACCATGGCCTGCTCGTCCCCCTCGACACAGCGCCCCTGACGATCGGCCCGGCCCCGACCTTGTGCGTCCAGACAGCGATCGGACGGCGCTCCGACATTGACCAGCATCGAGCCGTCCGCCTGAAACGCAAAGGCCGACAAGGGGTGGCGGTTGTCGTGCAAGCGGTTGTCCGGCAAGCCGGGGATTACCGTCTGCCCCTCCTGCGGATGGTCCGGGTCAAAGGCAAAGATGCGGCTCATCTCGGCGATATAGATGCGCCCATCCGGCCCGCGCGCGATCGTGTGCGGCATCGACAGCCCGGCCAGAAGTCGGGTCCAGTGCGGCTCGCCACCCGCCACACTCAGCCGCCAGATCGCCCCGCGCCCTGCGTCCCAACTGCCCAGATCCGCCACGAGCCAGTCGCCATCTGGAAGTTCGAACAGGGTACGCGGCATCCGTGGCCCCTCGCTCTCCGAACGCTGCCAGACCAGACCCAGGCAGAAGCCTTCGGCCATCCGCACCGCCGTAGCGGCCACACCGTCACAGTCGCCATGCGTCACATAGGCCGGACGCGCCGTCTGGGCGACAGCAGACACCGTCAGCCCACCCAAAGACAGGACCGAAAGGAGCAGAAGCCTACGAAACATGATCGTCATGTCGCGACCCCATCGCCTCCGGAACGGATACGGCAATTGGCGGCCCTTAACCCTGATCTTCGCCAGCCAGGTGCAAGCCATCGACAGGAACGCCGTTCTCACAGCTAGGCTTGTGCCGCTTTTTCGCCGCCTTGAACGGCTAACGACCCCTCATGCACGCCGTCCAAACGGTGCCCCTTGGAGCTATCCCCCTGATGATCTTGCGTCCCGCTCTGGCCGTCGCTGCGGCCCTCGCCTTTTCGACGCCCGCCATGGCCCAGCAGGCCGAGCCGCCGACCGCCCCGCAGGCCCCTCAGCGCCAGCCGTCGCCCGAAGAGATCGCTTTCGCCCAGACCGCCCAGGCCTTTGACGGCCGGATGCAGTCGATGGTCGGCGAGATCCAGGCCATGCTGGCCGATCCGGCGACCAACGGTGCCCAGAAGCGCGCCGCCCTGGAGGGCATCCTCGCCCCCTATGTTGTGGACATCAACGCCTTTGCCGACGCGATGCAGACCTTTCTGACCGGTGCCCAGGCCCGTGCGACGGACCCGCAGGAACAGGCTGCCATCGCCCAGGCCCTGGCCAACGGCCCGGCCAATGTCCGCTCGATTCCGGATCAGGTCCGGGCCGGCGTGGACCAGGCCATTGAGCAGGCCGCCGCCCAGGCCGGCGCGGCCGAAGCCCCGAGCGGCCAACCCGCCGCTTCGGGCCAGGGTGCCGTGGCCGGAACCCTGCCGGTCCAGTAAGACCGGATCAGACCCCGTTTAATACCAGGCCCGCCCCGACCTCCGGGGCGGGCCTTTCTACTTGGCCGTTGACCTGGGCCGCCACAGGCCCGACAGCCGGGTATGGACTGGCCGGTCGATCCGCATCTGTATCTGACCTTCCTGGGTGTGATGGCCCTGTTGGCCATGACGCCGGGGCCGGCCAATCTGTTCGCGGTAGCCACCGGCGTGCGCGACGGACGCCGGGCCGCCCTGATGGGCGTGGTCGGGATGAATGCGGCCACCCTGGTCTGGTTCTTGGCCGCCTCGCTCGGCCTGGGTGCCCTGGTCACGGCTTTTCCTGACCTGTTTCGCTTCATCGCGATCGCCGGCGGGCTCTATGTCGCCTGGCTCGGCGTTCAGGCCATCCGCGGCGGTCATGCCCCGTCTGATCCGGGCAAGGCCCGGCTGACCCGGCGCGGCCCCTTGATCGACGGCTTCATGGTCCAGATCGCCAATCCCAAGGCGGTCTTGTTCTTTACCGCCGTCCTGCCACCGTTTCTGGATCCGAACCGGCCCCTGGCGGCCCAGCTGGCCCTGTTCGCAGCGGCCACCATCGGCCTGGATGCGATCACCATGAGCGCCTATGGCCTGTCCGGCGCGGCCCTGTCGCGGCGCATGACCCAGCCCCGCTTCGCCCGTTGGTTCGGCTGGATCACCGGTGCCCTGCTGCTGGTCGCCGCGGCGATGATCATCTTGCGGGATTGATCCTCTCCGCCGAGCGGAGAAGGCCGAACCTTCAGTCCACGCTAACCATGGCTCTGAGCGCCGAGGCGCGGATCTTTTCACTCTCGGACTTCAGCTGACCGCAGGCGGCCAGGATGTCGCGCCCGCGCGGGGTGCGGATCGGCGAGGCGTAGCCGGCCTTGTTCAGGATGGCGGCGAACTTCTCGATCGTCTTCCAGTCCGAGCATTCATAGTCGGTGCCGGGCCACGGATTGAACGGGATCAGATTGACCTTGGCCGGAATGCCCGAGATCAGCTTGACCAGGGCGCGGGCCTCCTCGGGGCTGTCGTTGACGCCCTTGAGCATGACGTATTCGAACGTCACCCGCCGCGCATTGCCCAGGCCCGGATAGGCCCGGATCGCCGCCATCAGCTGCTCCAGCGGATATTTCTTGTTCAGCGGCACTAGGACGTTTCTCAGCTCGTCGTTGGTGGCGTGCAGGCTGATGGCCAGCATGGTCTGGGTGCGTGCGCCCAGCTCGGGGATCGCCGGCACCACGCCCGAGGTCGAGACCGTGATGCGCCGCCGCGACAGGGCGATGCCCTCATTGTCCGAAATGATGTCGATGGCGTCGGCGACGTGATCCAGATTGTAGAGCGGCTCGCCCATGCCCATGAAGACGATGTTGGACAGGCGTCGGTCTTCCTTGGGCGACGGCCATTCGCCCAGATCGTCGCGCGCCACCTGGACCTGGGCCACGATCTCGGCCGCCGTCAGATTGCGCACCAGCTTCTGCGTGCCGGTGTGACAGAAGGAACAGTTCAGCGTGCAACCGACCTGGGACGAGACGCACAGCGCCCCGGCCCGGCCGACGTCGGGGATATAGACCGTCTCGATCTCGATACCCGGCGCGGTGCGGATCAGCCATTTGCGGGTGCCGTCCTTGGACACCTGGCGCTCGACGATCTCGGGCCGGGCCAGGGTGAAGACCTCGGCCAGGCGCCCTTGCATATCCTTGGCTACGTTGGACATGGCCGCAAAGTCGGTGACGCCGTAGTGGTGGATCCAGCCCCAGATCTGGCTGGCGCGCATCTTGGCCTTTTCGGGCGGACAGACGCCGGCCTCGATCAAGGCCTGACGCAGGCCGTCGCGCGTCAGCCCGGACAGGTTCACGGGTTGGGCCGAGGCCGGTCGCGCAGCATGGGAGATGTCGAGCGAAAGGCTCAAGAGGGCGTCCTGTCAGAAGCGGGAAGATCGGCCTTATACCATTGATCGCGGCGAAATTCAGCCGGCCCGATACAATCGCATCTGGCCCGGTTGCAAATCGCCCGGCGCGCCCCAGATCAGGCGGCCCCGCCGTTTCGAGAGCGCTTCGCCATGTCCGACCTCAACGCCTTTCCGATCACCGCAAAGTGGCCCGCCCGGCACCCGGACCGGATCCAGCTCTATTCGCTGAACACGCCCAATGGGGTGAAGGTCTCGATCATGCTGGAGGAGACCGGCCTGCCCTATGAGGCGCATCTGGTCGACATCACCGCCAATGAGACCTGGACGCCAGCCTTCCTGTCGCTCAACCCCAACGGCAAGATCCCCGCGATCCTGGACCCGAACGGCCCGGACAGCGCTCCGCTGGCGCTGTGGGAATCGGGGGCCATCCTGGTCTATCTGGCCGAGAAGACCGGCCGTTTCCTGCCCACCGATCCGGCCCGGCGTATCGAGACCCTGCAGTGGGTCTCCTTCCAGATGGCGGCGATCGGCCCGATGTTCGGCCAGCTCGGCTTCTTCCATCGTTTCGCCGGCAAGACCTATGAGGACAAGCGCCCGCGCGACCGCTACGTCGCCGAGAGCCGCCGCCTGCTGGGCGTGCTGAACGACCGACTGGCCGACCGCGACTGGATCATGGGCTCGGGCGACGACGCCTACACCATCGCCGACATCGCCACCCTGGGCTGGGTGCGCAACCTGATCGGCTTTTACGAGGCGGCCGAGATCGTCGGCTACGCCGACTTCCCCCACGTCGACGCCTGGCTCCAGCGCGGTCTGGCCCGCCCGGCGGTCCAGCGTGGCCTGGTGATTCCTGCCAAGGACTAGGGCGTGTACCGGCTAGGGCAACGCGGCAATCGAGCTAAAAGATTGTTATTGCGTATAAACCCGTCACCCTCGGGACAAGCCCGTGGGTGACGGAATGAATGGGGCCAGAACCTAGGAGAGCGAGGCTGACGTCGCCCCTAGCCTTCCTCGTCGCCCGCCATGCCCATCATGTGGAAGCCGGCGTCGACGTGGATGACCTCGCCGGTGGTCGACAGCCCCAGGTCCGAACACAGCCACAGGGCGCAGCCGGCGACGCCTTCCATGGAGGTGTCCTCCTTCATGGCGCTCATGTCGCGGCCCTTGGACAGCATCCCCCGCCCACCCGAAATCCCCGCCAGCGACAGGGTCCGCATCGCGCCGGCCGAGACCGCATTGACGCGGATGCCCTTGGGCCCCAGGTCGCGCGCGATATAGCGGGTGGCGGCTTCCAGGCCGGCCTTGGCCACGCCCATGGTGTTGTAGTTCGGGATGGCCCGCTCGGCCCCCAGATAGGTCATGGTGATCATCGAGCCGCCGTTCGGCATCAGCCTGGACGCCCGCTTGGCCACATCGACGAAGCTGAACACCGAGATGTTCATGGCCAACAGGAAGCTGTCGCGCGTGGTGTTGTCCACGAACGAGCCCTGCAGTTCGTTCTTGTTGGCGAAGGCGACCGAATGGACCACGAAATCAATCGTCCCAAAGGTCTTTTCCAGCTCGGCGAAGGCCGCGTCCATCGAGGCGTCGTCGGTGACGTCGCAGGGAATGATCGCCTTGGCTCCGACGCTTTCGGCCAGGGGCCGCACCCGGCGCTCAAGTCCTTCGCCCAGATAGGTGAAGGCCAGCTCGGCGCCCTGGGCGGCCAGTTGCTGGGCGATGCCCCAGGCGATCGAATTGGCGTTGGCCACCCCCATCACCAGGCCCTTCTTGCCCTTCATCAGCTCGCCCGAAGGCATATTCCAGCTGGATTCACCGGCCATGTGCGCATCTCCGTTGTTCGGCGCACTTCTGGACGTTTCGCCGTTTCGGAGCAAGCCATGGCGCATCAGGCGATGTCAGTTGCCTAACCCCTGCCGGTGGGCTCTGTTGCGGTCATGATCCGCGCCCTGCCTCTTGTGTTCGTCCTGGCCGTGTCCAGCCCCGCCCTGGCCCAGGGCGGCCCGCCGCCTCCCGAGGTCCAGGTCTGGTTGGACTTGCCCCATTTTGAGGGATCCGTGCCAGCAGAGATCCAGGCGGCGGCTGAGGCTTCGGCAAGTCTGCTGGGCTCCATTGAGGACCGCCCCGACCAGTCCGGCTGGTTCACGCCTGCGCCCTGGCCGAATAGTCCCTTCGCCCGCGATTGCTATTCTGGCTCTACCGACGAGGCCACCGCCTGTGTGCGAGCGGCCTTTCAGCGATCCCCCGAATGGACACAGCCGCCGGTGGCCCGCGCCTTTGTCAGCGTTCGCCCGGCTCTGGACGGTGCCCTGGACTGGGCCTGCACCGGCATCGGCGCCGAGCCGACCAACGCCGAGGCTCAGATCGTGCGCTTCACGCCCGCGGACTGGGACAATGAAGCCGCCTTCTGGCAGGCGCGGCGGTCCGCCGCCGCCTGCGTCATGGCCGCCGCCGCTGAAAGCGGCTGGTAGTCAGGTCTTCGCCGCCTCGCCATCGGCCCGCCAGCGCGCCAGCCGTTTCAGCGCGGGTGTCGCCGTCACCCCGTGGATTACGATCGAGGCCAGGATGATGAATCCCGTGATGGCCCAAAGCCGCTCGCTGTCGCCAAATTGGCCGTGGTTGATGCCGTAGGCGATGTAATAGATTGAGCCGACCCCCCGGATGCCGAGGACCGACATCAGCCACTTCTCGCGCCAGGGGAAGGGGGTGCCTGCCAGGGCGAGCATCCCGGCGACCGGGCGCACGACAAGCAGGATGCCCAGGCCGATCAACGCGTCTGTCCATCGCAGGCTGTCCAGCAATCCGTTGGCCAGCGCCCCGCCGAACAGCACCAGCAACCACATGATCAACAGCCGCTCGATCTGGTCGGACAGGTCGTGCATCCGGTGGTGAAAGCTGCTTTCACGTTCGGCCTGGCGAATGGCCAGGGCGGCCACGAACACCGCCAGAAAGCCATAGCCGTGGACCAGTTCGGTGGCGGCATAGGCGACAAAGGTCGCCGCCAGCGCGACCAGCCCGTCGCCGATCCGCGACAGGCCGCGCGTGAACAACAGACGCCCGAAGGCGGCCCCGATCAGCCAGCCCATGCCGACGCCCGCGGCCGTCTTCCACAGCACCTTGACCAGGGCCCACTCAACCAGCGCCCCATGAATTGCCAGCCCGCCCAGCGAGGCCAGGATGGCCAGATGCACGAACGGAAAGGCCAGGGCGTCGTTCAGCCCCGCCTCCGAGGTCAGGGCGAAGCGCACCTCGTCCTCGTCACCCGAACCCGGCGGCCCGACCTGGACATCCGAGGCCAGGACGGGATCGGTCGGGGCCATCGATGCACCCAGGAGCAGCGCCATCGGCAAGGCGAACCCGAGCCCCCAGACGCCAAGAAAGGCCACGGCTGCGATGGTCAGCGGCATGGCGATGGCCAGCAGCCGCCAGGTCGCTGACCAGCCCTTCCAGCTGAGCGGTCGATCCAGCTTCAGACCGCACCCCATCAGGCTGATGATGACGACGATCTCTGCCAGCCGTTCGACGCGGGTGTCATAGGTTCGCGGATCCGGGTCAAAGCCCAGGATCCCCGTCGAAAAGATCGCCAGCCCCAGCGCCACGCACAGGATCGCCAGCGTCATCGGCAGGTTCTTCAGCCCAACCGGGGCCCAGGACACCAACAGAATGACCAGGCCCAGGCCGAGCAGAAACAGGATGTAGGGATCAGGACTCAGGGTCGGCTCCAGTCGAACTCACCCGTCTATAGAGCGCCCGACGCCCCAACGCGCAATGCGGCATCGCGGGTCCGTGGAATCCTTTGACCGTTACAACATAACATTCTAGAGGGTCGGCCCATGGGCATTCCCCTCGAGATGACCGGCGATCTGAGCCAGGCCTCGCTCGCCTCGCTGGTCGGGGCGGGCTTTTTCGCGGCCCTGCTGCACGCGGCCCTGCCGACCCATTGGCTACCGTTTGTGGCGGTTGGCCGGGCCCAGGGCTGGCGCTCGGCAACGACCCTGGCGGTGGCGACGGCGGCGGCCCTGGCCCACATCGCCTCGACCGCCCTGGTCGGCTCGCTCCTGACCTTGGCCGGCGGCATCGCACCCTGGATCACCCGGATGCTGCCAGCCCTGTCGGCGGCGGTGCTGTTTGGTTTCGGTCTCTGGTATCTGGCCCGCAGCCTCATTCGCGCCCCGGCCCTGGCGAGCGTTGGGGCTCAGGCTGTTGAGCGCCCCCGCGTCACTGATGCCGCAGCGGCCTGGGGCCTGATCGGCTTTCTCGCCGCCTCTCCCGGGGAGGCCCTGCTGCCAGTCTATGTCGGGGCCGGCGTTCACGGCTGGGGCGTGGTGGCGCTGTTGACCCTCGCCTTCGCGGCCGGAACCGTCCTGGGCATGGTGTCGCTCACCGCCCTGGCCCTAGCCGGGGTCGAGCGGTTCCGGCTCCAGCGTCTGGCCCGCTTCGAGGGCCTGGCGCTGGGCCTGCTGCTCGTCGGCCTGGCCGTCTTCGTCCTGATCCTGCACAGCCACTAGGTCGATAGGTTATACATTTACAATCAATCACTTATTTGACCTTTAACGACATCCAGCCTAGGGGAGAGACATGACGCATGATCAAGCCGATCACGACCACTCCCATGGCCCCAGAGGGCACGACCACGGCCACGCCCACGGGCCAGGCGGACACCACCACCATGCGGCACCTGAGGACTGGCGCTACGGTGTCGGTCTGATCGTCAATCTGATCTTCGTCTTCATCGAGTTCGGCTACGGCATAGCTTCTAGCTCGACCGCCCTGATCGCCGACGCCGGGCATAATCTGTCTGATGTTCTAGGTCTGGGCCTGGCCGGCGGGGCGGCCTGGCTGGCCCGGCGCGCAGCGACCAACAGGCGCACCTACGGCTATCGCAAGGCCACGGTGCTGGCGGCGCTGGGCAACGCCATCATCCTGGTGTTCGCCTGTGGGGCCATCGCCATCGAAGCGGTTCGGCGCGCCTTCTATCCGCTCGAGGTCGCTTCGACCACCGTCATGGTCGTCGCCGGCATCGGTTTCATCATCAACCTGGGCACGGCCCTCCTGTTCCTGACCAGCCGCAAGCACGACCTGAATGCGCGCGGCGCCTGGCTGCACATGATCGCTGACGCAGCCGTCTCGATCGGCGTGGTCATCGCCGGTGCCCTGATCCTGTTCACCGGCTGGAGCTGGATCGATCCGCTGGTCGGCCTGCTGATCGTGGTGGTGATCCTGTGGGGCACCTGGGGCCTGCTGACCGAGTCGCTGGACATGGCTCTGGATTCCGCCCCCGCCGGCCTCGATGTCGAGGAAATCCGCACCACCCTGGCCGGCCTGCCGGGCGTGATCGAGGCCCATCATCTTCACGTCTGGAGCCTGTCCACCACCGAGCGCGCCTTGACCGCCCATCTGGTTCGCGCCGAGCCCGCAACAGCCGAATTCTACGAGCAGGCTCAGACCCTGCTCAAAGCCCGTTTCGGCGTCGGCCACGCCACGTTGCAGGTCGAGACGACGGGTGCGGGCGGTTGCGCGGAGTGCTAAGATCCAGGTTCTGGGGCCTAGGGGCTAGGGACTGGAGCCTACGCCCTAGTGCTGGTTCTCCGGCAACCTGACAACCAGCCCGTCCAGCGCGTCCGTTACGCGGATCTGGCACGACAGACGGCTGTTGTCCTGAACGCCTTCGGCGAAATCGAGCATCGATTCCTCCATAGCCGACGATGACCCCGTCGCCTCGCGCCAGGCCTCGTCGACATAGACGTGACAGGTCGCACAGGCGCAGGCCCCGCCGCAGTCCGCATCGATGCCAGGCACATTGTTGCGGATAGCGCCTTCCATGACCGACAGGCCCGGCTTGACCTCGACCGCGTGCTCGGTCCCGTCGTGTTCGATGTAGGTAATCTTGGCCATGGCCGGGCCAATAAGCGTTCACGCCAATCCGGGCAAGGCCGGGACGACGCAGATCGCCCCGCACCGCCACCCACGTACGGCCTAGAACGTCCAGCGCAGGGTGACCTGCCACACCGGACCGGCGCTTTCACTTTCCAGCTCATACTCATCGTAGTCCCGCGCCAGCTGGTCGGCCACATTGTCGAACTTGTCGAACACCTCGTCCTTGGAGGCGTCCAGGATGTTCGTTCCCGTCAAGCGCAGCACCACATTCTCGCCAAAGCGGCGCTCAACGAACAGCTCCAGATTGTCGCCGTAGGCGGTGCGCACCTCCTCGGCCAGCACCCGGTCAAAGGCGTCGCCCTGGTGATAGTAGGTCGCGCCAAACGCCGTCTGCCAGGCGGTGATATCGTGGGTAAAGCCGGCCGACAGCACCTGATCGGACTGGCCGTTGAAGCGGCGCTCGCCCATGAAGTCGTCGACCTGAGAATCCAGCCAGGACCAGTTGAAGAACACGCCCGTATCCGGCAGGCCCAACGCATCCAGCGGCGTCGAAAGATCCAGTTCCACGCCCCAGACCTGTCCATCGCCGACATTGTCGACCGAATAGATGAAGGTTCCCGGCCCTTCCGAGCCCTCGACGCCGGTGTTCACCAGCTCGATCAGATTGTCGATGTCGCGGTAAAAGACGTTGAGCCCAGCCACGCCCCGGCGGCCCAATCGGCGCTCATAGCCGACGTCGAAGCCGATGGCGGTTTCCGGCTGAAGTCCGGGATTGCCGATGAAATCTGAATCGCCGACCTCCTCTTCCAGCAGCGCCGGCGACAGATAGTCAAAGCGCGGCCGCCGCACCGTGCGCGCGGCCGAGGCGGTGATGCGGTCATCCTCGCTGATCGACCAGCGGATCGCCGCCGACGGCAACAGTTCGGCATAGTCCGACGTGCGCACGCGGTCCGCCGGGGCGGCGGTCTCGTCGGTGATGGTGGTCTTGGTTGCCTCATAGCGCAGGCCCGCCTCCCAGCGCACCGCACCGGCCCGGCCGGAAATCATGGCCCACGGATCGATCCGGGTCTCCTCGATCACCGAGTCCCCGCCGGCCACCGGCGCGAAACCCGAGAACGGCGGCACATTGGGGCGCACGCCCGGCGCATTGGGCACATTGAAGCGAATGCGGTCCGCCTCGATGATCAGGCTGTCGCGGGTCTGGCTGGAACCGTCCAGACCGAACTCCAGGGTCACCGCGCCCAGCTCGCGCTCGTGGCTGATCCGGCCGGTCCATTCCTCATCGAGAATGTCGGTTCGGATCAGATCGGCGGTATAGCGGTCCTCGTCCGGGAAGGGCGTCCCGTCACGCAGATATTCGCTCTCGCCCTCGAACTCTTCCTGCTCGTCGGAGATATTGGCGTAGCCGAGCCGCAGCGTCGTCTCGCCGCCCAGTATCTCGCCGCGCCAGCGCCCGCGCAGCGACAGATTGTCGGTCAGGATGTCCAGATTGTTGTCATTGACCGAGACTAGATTGGCCTCGTCCTGAACGCCGTCGCGGTATTCCCAGGAATCCTCGTCCTGATAGCGGTCGGTGCGCACAAACACACCGGCCAGCTCCAGCTCGCCGCCCATCAGCGGGACCTGATAGTTGGCGTTGAAGGAATAGTCCCGACCGTCGCGCACATCGGTCTGGACCTCGACATTGTCGAGGGTCCCACCCGGCTCGTCGTAGCGCTCAGAAAACTTGTCCTTGGGACTACGGCGACCTTGCAGATTGGCCGACACGATCAGACGGCCCGGTCCGACCGCCCCGCCCCAGGTCGCGCCCAGCGATTCGGCCCACTGGTCGTCGTCGTAATAGAGGGCCCCGGCGCGCACATAGCCGCCGTCCAGCGTCATGGCGTCGCGCAGCACGATGTTGATGGCGCCGGCCACGGCATCGCCCGACCGGTTGGCCGAGGACGAACGCACCACCTCGACCCGCTCGATCAGTTCGGCCGGGATCCGATCGACGAAGAACGACCGGTCCACCCCCGCGCCCGGCACCCGCTCGCCGTCGATCAGGATCTGGGTATAGCCCGGGTCCAGACCGCGCAGACGCGCCCCGTCCGATTCCAGCACGTCCGACAGGAAGGTCACCGACGGTACCCGACGCAGCGCATCGCCGACACTCAGGGGTTCGAACCGCTGAAAATACTGTTGGTCATAGGCCAGCACCGGCGCGGTCTCATTGGAGCGATTGCGATAGGTCGCGTGACCCACGACCACGATCTCGGCGACGCTGACCGGATCGCCGCCCTCGGACGGCGCGGTCTCGATGACCTCCTGGGCCAGGGCCTGTCCGGCCAGCAGCATCGGCGTTGCGGCGACCGCGATAAGTAGATTGCGATTCATAATTCTGTCATCCCCGAGTAACATTTCAGCCGTTGACTGATTGTTGTTCATCTGTGAACTGACACCGCAATAGATGAGGACGTCGTCGGAGAGCCAGTGATGTTTAGTTCAAACAAATGCGTCAGTTTTATTCTTGTCACATTGGCCGCCTCGACCACGGCAGGCTGCGTGATCTTCGACCCGGAGGCTTTCTCGGATTCGGCGCGCATGACCCTGGGCGCCGGCACGCCGGTTCCGGCGGCGGCCGAGACCGTCGCAGTCGGCACCACCCGCGCCGACGCCGCCGACGATCCTGAAATCTGGGTCGATCCGGCCGATCCCACCCGCGCCGTCATCCTGGGCACCGACAAGCAGGCCGGCCTTTACGCCTACAGGCTGGACGGAAGCGTGCTCAGCTTCATCCCGGACGGGCGGCTCAACAATGTCGACCTGCGCGGCGGCGTCTCAACGCCCTGGGGCGAGCGGGTTCTGGTCGCGGCCAGCGACCGGGGCCGGATGGGCGCGGCGCTGTATCTGATGCATCCCTCCACCTTCGAGCTGACGCCCTGGGGCGTGGTCCCGCTGGACCTGACCGAGCCCTACGGCCTGTGCGTTGGGCGGCGCGGCGATGATGTGCTGGTCTTCGTCAATTCGACCGACGGTCAGGTGCGCCAGCTGAACGTCTCGGCCGGGGCCGACGGATCGCTACAGGCGCGCGAAGAGCGCCGCTTCTCGGTTCCGACCCAGCCCGAGGGCTGCGTCGTCGATGATGCGCGCGGGCGGCTCTATCTGGGCGAGGAGTCCGCCGGCATCTGGCGCTTCGACACCGCTGCGTCAGGCCCGACCCAGGGGCGTCTGATCGAGGCGGCCCCGTCCGAACGCCTGACCCCCGATGTCGAGGGCCTGACCCTGCTGCACGAGCCGGACGGCGCATCGTGGCTGATCGCCTCGTCCCAGGGCGACGGTGCCTTTGCGGTTTACCGTGCCGACGGGCCCGAGCTGGTCTATCGGGGCCGCTTCTCGGTCTATCCGGCAAACGGCGTGGACGCCGTCACCGGCACCGACGGCGTCGCCGCGCTCGGCGGTCCGGTCGGCCCATACGGGTCCGGCCTCGTCGTCATGCAGGACGACGCCGACACCGAAGGCGAAGCCCCTCAAAGCCGCCGCGAGCGCCAGAATTTCAAACTGGTCGACTGGGCCGAGATCCGCCGCGCGCTGGGCCTCTGATCCATCCTTCTCCCCCAGGGGGAGAAGGGCTCCCTAGTCTTCCCGGACGCGCTTCTTGCGGAAGGACGGGTTCAGGACCTGTTTGCGCAGGCGGATCGACTTGGGCGTCACCTCGACCAGTTCGTCGCTCTCGATATAGGCGATGGCCTGTTCCAGCGACGGGCGGCGCGGCGGCGTCAGGCGCACGGCCTCGTCCTTGCCCGAGGCCCGCACATTGGTCAGCTGCTTGCCCTTGATCGGATTGACGTCGAGATCATCTGATCTCGAATTTTCGCCGATGATCATGCCCTGGTAGGTCTTCTCGCCGGCACCGACGAACATCACGCCGCGCTCTTCCAGGTTCCACAGGGCGTAGGCCGCCGTGTCGCCGTCCGAGTTGGAGACCAGCACGCCTTTCAGGCGGCCCTCGATGGCACCCTTGTGTGGCTCATAGTGGCTGAACACGCGGTTCAGAACGCCCGAGCCGCGCGTGTCAGTCAGGAACTCGCCCTGATAGCCGATCAGCGCCCGTGACGGGCACATCAGCTGGATGCGGGTCTTGCCGGCCCCAGACGGACCCATGTCCTTCAGCTCGGCCTTGCGCTGGCTCAGCTTCTCGATGACGACGCCGGTGAATTCATCGTCCACGTCGATGACGACGTCCTCGATCGGCTCCAGCCGTTCGCCGTTTTCGCCGGCCTGATAGACCACGCGCGGGCGGCTGATCGACAGCTCAAAGCCCTCGCGGCGCATATTCTCGATCAGAACGCCCAGCTGCAGTTCGCCGCGTCCGGCGACGTCATAGGCGTCCGCGCCCGGCGTCTCGGTGACGCGGATGGCGACATTGGCCTCGGCCTCTTTCAACAGGCGATCGCGGATGACCCGGCTCTGGACCTTGTCGCCTTCGCGGCCCGCCAGGGGGCTGTCGTTGACGGCCACGGTCATGGAGATGGTCGGCGGGTCGATCGGCTGGGCGTCCAGCGCCTCGGTCACCTCCAGGGCGCACAAGGTGTCAGCCACGGTGGCCTTGGCCATTCCGGCGATGGCGACGATGTCGCCGGCCTCGGCACCCTCGTCGATCGGCTGACGCTTCAGGCCACGGAAGGCCAGCACCTTGGTGATGCGGCCCTGTTCGATCTGCTTGCCGTTGCGGTCCAGTGCCTTGATGGCCATGCCCGGAACGGCCTTGCCGCTCTCGATGCGGCCGGTCAGCAGACGGCCCAGGAACGGGTCGCTCTCGATCAGCACGTTCAGGATGCGGAACGGCTTGTCGACATTGGCGGCCACCGGCGGCGGCGGCACATGGTCGACGATCAGGTCGAACAGCGGGGCCAGGGTCTCGGACGGCTGGTTCAGGTCCAGCGTCGCCCAGCCGTTGCGGCCCGAGGCGTAGATGTGCGGGAAGTCCAGCTGTTCGGGCGTCGCGCCGATGGCCTCGAACAGGTCGATGGTCTCCAGGTGCACCCGGTCCGGATCGGCGTGGGCGCGGTCGACCTTGTTGATGCACAGGATCGGCTTGAGGCCCATCTTCAGGGCCTTGGTCAGCACGAACTTGGTCTGGGGCATGACGCCCTCTTCGGCATCGACCAGCAGGACGCAACCGTCGACCATGCCCAGGATCCGCTCGACCTCGCCGCCGAAGTCGGCATGGCCGGGCGTGTCGATGATGTTGATCCGGGTCTCGCCGGCCTTGCCGTTCCACAGCACGCTCGTGGCCTTGGCCAGGATGGTGATGCCGCGCTCGCGCTCCTGGTCGTTGGAGTCCATGGCGCGCTCGGTCGTCGCCTCATTGGCTCGGAACACGCCGGACTGGGCCAGAAGCTGATCCACCAGGGTGGTCTTGCCGTGGTCAACGTGGGCGATGATGGCGATGTTGCGCAGATTCATTTTTCAGGATCGGTCAGGGGCGGCCACAGCTGGTCCGGGCCGCCGGTCAGGGAAGGGTTTCGGGGAAGCGCGCGCCTCATACCCGTGACCGCGCCGAAAAGCCAGTCCTGCTATGCCCCGACCAGCAAGAGCGCCGGGATGAAGGCCAGGACCAGCAGCAGCAGGACCGTCAGCAAGCTGGTTGCCGCCACGCGCGGCCCCGCCCGCACCAGGCCTTTCGGATCGACGCCTAGACCCAGGGCTGCCATGGCCAGCACCGTCAGCACCTTGACCACACCGCTGATCCGGTCCGCCAGGCCGGCATCAATCCACCCCAGCGACCGGACCACCAGCAAGGCCAGAAAGGCCACGATAAACCACGGCACCAGCTGCATCAGCTCCGGTCGTCGCGTCGGTGCCTCACCCTCGACCTCCGCAAGGCGTGGGGCCAGCAGACCCAGCACGAAACAGACCGGCCCCAGCATCAGCACCCGCGCCAACTTGATCAGGGCCCCGACCTGAAGAGCCACAGGGCCCATCGGCGCAGCAGCCGCCAGCACCTGGGGCACGGCATAGACCGTCAGACCGGCCAGCACCCCATAGGACGGCTGAGCCATGCCCAGACCGGCACCCAGGAATGGCAAGAGCAGCACGACGATCACCCCGATTACGGCTGTGAAGGCGATGGCAGCGGCAACATCGCGCGCCTCGGCCCGGATCACAGGTGCCACCGCCGCAATGGCCGAATTGCCGCAGATGGCATTACCCGCCGCGATCAGGATCGCCATCCGGGCCGGCAGGCCCATGGCCCGGCCGATGGCAAAGCCGCCAATCAGGGCGACGGCGACGAAGACGACAACGCCGGCCAGTAGCGGCAGGCCCGCCGAGGCCAGGGCCTGGGCGCTGACCGTCGCGCCCAGCAGGGCGACCGCGACCTCGAGAACCGGCTTGGCGGCAAAGCCGATGCCCGGCTGAAAACGCGGCCCCGGCGTCCACACGAGCCGGATTAGCACGCCCAGGAGAATGGCCAGCACCAGCGGCTCGATCCAGGCATGGCCGAACAGCTGTGCCTCCAGCCGCCCCAGTCCCCATGCGATCATCCCGACCGCTACGCTGAGCAGGAGCCCGGGAATCAACGCCGGGGCGCTTGGCAGGCTCCAACTGCGGCTGTTTGGCCGACCGCTCATCCGGCGCGAATCCCCGTCTCGTCTCGACCCTCCGATAGACCGTTGCGGCGGCGTCGGCAAAATCCGGGCCTTCAGGGGTTCCTTTCGCACCCGCGAACACCTTTATGGGGGGATGACCCAGTCCACTTCCGCCTCGGCGCCTCGCGCCTCCATCGGCTTCAAGGAATTGGTGGCGCTGGTCGCCATGCTGATGGCGTTGAACGCCCTGGCCATCGATTCCATGCTGCCGGCCCTGCCGGCCATCGGGGCCGGGCTGGGCATCGACGACGCCAATCAGCGCCAGTGGGTGGTGACCGCGTATCTGCTCGGCTTCGGCGTCACCCAGATCATCTACGGCCCGTTGTCAGACCGATTCGGGCGCCGCCCGGTGCTGTTCGTGGGGGTGGTGATCTATGTCGCCTTCAGCCTGCTGGCCGCCTTCGCCTGGAGCTTCGAGGCGCTTCTGGCGGCGCGGGTGCTGCAAGGGGTCGGGGCGGCCTCGACCCGGGTTCTGGCTGTCGCCATTGTGCGCGACCAATACGAAGGCCGGCGCATGGCCCAGGTCATGAGCCTGTCCTTCCTGGTCTTCCTGGGTGTCCCGATCATTGCGCCGAGTCTGGGGGCCCTGATCCTGATGCTGGGGCCGTGGCGCTGGATCTTCGCGGTTCTGGGCCTATGGGGCGTAGCCATTCTGATCCGGGCGGGGCTGCGCCTGCCCGAAACCCTGCATCCCGAGAACCGGATGCCGATTGATCTGAAGCGGATCACAAGCGCGGCCGGCGAGACGGTCTCGAACCGGCTGTCCATCGGCTACACCCTGGCCATGGCCGTGATTGTCGGCTGCCTGTTCGGCTTCATCAACTCGTCACAACAGGTGTTCGAGGTGGCGCTGGGCAATGCCGAGATCTTTCCCATCATCTTCGCCGTGGTGGGCTGCGGCATCGCGGCGGCGTCTCTGCTCAACGCCGGCCTGGTTCAGCGTCTGGGCCAGCGTCTGTTGTCGCACACGGCCCTGATCGGCTTCACCGTCTTCTCGGCGATCCATTTCGCCGCGGCTCTGGCCGGCTGGGAGAGCCTGACCGCCTTCGCCGTGCTCCAGACCCTGACCATGTTCTGTTTCGGCTTCATCGGCGGCAATTTCGGCTCGATGGCCATGACCCCGCTCGGCCACATCGCCGGCACGGCAGCGGCGGTTCAGGGGGTGATTTCATCGGTCGGCGGCGCGCTCATCGGCTTCTTCATCGGCCAGCAGTTCGACGGCACCACCGTGCCGCTGACCGCCGGCTTCACCCTGTGCGGCCTCACCGCCATCGCCATCGTCCTGTGGACCGAGCGCGGGCGTCTGTTCTCGGCAGTGGAAGAGGCAGCGGCAAACTAGAGACGTCATATCCCGGACGCCGCGCAGCGGTGATCCGGGATGACGGCCCAGGTTACACGTCCAGCAGGAACCGACGCGGGTCTTCGAGGTGATCCTTGATCCGCACCAGGAAGGTCACGGCCTCCTTGCCGTCGACGATGCGGTGATCGTAGCTGAGCGCCAGATACATCATCGGGCGGATCTCGACCTGGCCGTTCACGGCGACCGGGCGCTGGACGATGTTGTGCATCCCAAGGATGCCCGACTGCGGCATGTTCAGGATCGGCGTCGACATCAGCGAGCCATAGACCCCGCCGTTGGTGATGGTGAAGGTGCCGCCCTGCAGCTGATCCAGCGTCAACTCGCCGTCCCGCGCCGCCTTGCCCAGATCGCCGATACCCTTCTCGATACCCGCCAGGCTCAGATGATCGGCATCGCGCAGCACCGGCACGACCAGGCCCTTATCGGTGCCGACGGCCACGCCGATGTCGTAGTGGTTCTTGTAGATGATGTCGGTGCCGTCGATCTCGGCGTTGACCGCCGGGATCTCCTTCAGGGCCTCGACTACCGCCTTCACGAAGAAGGACATGAAGCCCAGCTTCACGCCGTGGCGCTTTTCGAAGGCGTCCTTGTACTGGCTGCGCAGCGCCATGACCGCCGACATATCCGCCTCGTTGAAGGTGGTCAGCTGGGCGGCGGTGTTCTGGCTCTCTTTCAGGCGGCGCGCGATGGTCTGGCGCAGGCGGGTCATCTTGACCCGCTCCTCCAGCGGCTGATCCGGGCGCGGGGCCGCCGGGGCGGCGGCGGGAGCCGGAGCCTGGGCGGCCGTCAGGCTGGCGGCGGCGGCCAGAACGTCACCCTTGAGGAGATTGCCCTTGGGCCCGGTCGCAGCGACGCTGGCCGGATCGACGCCGGTGGAGGCCACAGCTCGCTCGACGGCGGGCGACAGGGTCTGGGCCGCCGTACTCTTGGCCGCAGCCGCCGGGGCCGCAGCCTGAGCCGGGGCCGGGGCAGCGGGTGCGGGGGCCGCGGCGGCCGACGCTCCGGCTGAAATCTTGCCGATCACCTGGCCAGGCGTGACGGTCGCGCCGTCTCCGGCGATGATCTCGACCAGCACGCCGTCAGCCGGGGCCGAGACCTCGACCGCAACCTTGTCGGTTTCGATCTCGACCAGGACCTCGTCCTTCTTGACCGCTTCGCCGATCTTCTTGGTCCAGGTTCCGATCGAGCCTTCGGCCACGGACTCCCCCATCACCGGAGTCTTGACCTCGACCACAGTACCGGACGCGGCGGGTGCCGCAGCGGCCGCAGCGGCCGCCGGAGCCGGCTCAGCCTGGGGTGCCTCGGCCTTCGGGGTATCCACCTTGGGTGCCGGGGCGGCACCGGCAGCATCGACCCGGCCCAGAACGGCCCCAGGCGTGATGGTGTCGCCCTCATTGAAGGCGATCTCACCCAGCACGCCGTCCGCCGGAGACACGACCTCCAGCGACACCTTGTCGGTATCCAGCTCGACCAAGACCTCATCCTTCTTGACCGGATCGCCGGCCTTCTTGGTCCAGCGGGCAATGGTCGCTTCGGTGACGGATTCGCCGAGGGCGGGGGTGAGAATGTCGGCCATGGGGTCGGTCTCTGGTCTTTCGTTTTGTCATCCCGGACGGCGCGGTGCGACGTTCCGGGATTCGCTTATCAGGCGAAGGCCTCGGTCGTGAAGGCTTCGAGTTCTTTCAGGTGTCGGCTCATCAGGCCGGCGGCGGTCGAGGCTGATGCCGGACGGCCGACGTAGCGGGCGCGCTTGGCCTTGATGTCGAGCTTCTCCAGCGTCAGCTCCAGCCAGGGGTCCACGAACGTCCAGCCGCCCATGTTCTTGGGCTCTTCCTGGCACCAGACCAGCTCGGCGTTGGCGAAGCGGCCCAGCTCGGTCAGCAGCGACTTCATCGGCCACGGATAGAACTGTTCCAGACGCATCAGATAGACGTCGTCGCGGCCCGAGGCCTCTCGCGCATCCAGCAGGTCGTAATAGACCTTGCCCGAGCACAGCACGACGCGCTTGATTTCGGCGTCGGGCCGCAAGCGGATGGTGGTCTTGTTCGGGTTCGACTGGGCGTCGTCGTGCAGCACCCGGTGGAAGGTCGAGCCCTCGGCCAGCTCGGCCATCGAGGACACCGCCTTCTTGTGACGCAGCAGGCTCTTGGGCGTCATCAGGATCAGCGGCTTGCGGAACGGCCGGTGGATCTGGCGGCGCAGGATGTGGAAGTAGTTGGCCGGGGTCGTACAGTTGGCCACCTGCATATTGTCTTCGGCGCAGGCCTGCAGGAACCGCTCAAGACGGGCCGAAGAGTGTTCCGGTCCCTGCCCCTCATAGCCATGCGGCAGCAGCATGGTCAGGCCGCTCATCCGCAGCCACTTGCGCTCGCCCGACGAGATGAACTGGTCGATCACGACCTGGGCCCCGTTCACGAAGTCCCCGAACTGGGCCTCCCACATCACCAGGGTGTTGGGGTCGGTCGTGGAGTAGCCGTACTCGAAGCCCAGCACTGCCTCCTCGGACAGGGCGGAATCGATCACTTCGAACTGGGGCTGATCGTCGCGGATGTTGTTGAGGAAGACATAGCGTTCCTCCGTGGTCTGATCGACGATGGCTGAATGGCGCTGGGAGAAGGTACCGCGCACGGAATCCTGACCGGACAGCCGCACCGCAAAGCCCTCATCCAGCAAGGAGCCGAAGGCCAGGGATTCCGCCGTCGCCCAATCCAGCCCCTCGCCCGAGGTGATGGCCTTGGCGCGCTCGTCGATGACCCGGCGCAAGGTCTTGTGACAGTCAACGTCGTTCGGAATAGTGGTCAGCACCTTGCCGATCTGTTCCAGTCGCTCGCGCGAGACGCCGGTAATGCCCTTGCGCTCGTCACTCTCTGGCAGGCCCAGCCCCTTCCACTGACCATCCAGCCAATCAGCCTTCCTGGAGGTATAGGTCTTGCCGGCCTCGAACTGCTGATCGAGGAACATCTCGAACGCGCTGACCATGGCGTCGGCGTCGGCCTGGCTGATGACGCCCTCGTCGATCAGCCGCTTGGCATAGATCTCACGCGTCGAGGGCAGGGCCCGAATCCGCGAATACATCAACGGCTGGGTAAAGGTCGGATCGTCGCCCTCGTTGTGGCCATAGCGACGGTAGCAGAACATATCGATGACGACGTCCTTGTGGAACGTCTGGCGGAACTCGGTCGCCACCTTGGCGGCGAAGACCACCGCCTCGGGATCGTCGCCGTTTACATGGAAGATTGGTGCCTGAACCATCAGGGCGACGTCCGACGGATAGGGCGACGAGCGGCTGTTACGCGGACTGGTGGTGAAACCGATCTGGTTGTTGACCACGAAATGCAAGGTGCCGCCGGTACGGTAGCCCTTCAACCCCATCAGGGCGAAACACTCGGCCACCACCCCCTGCCCCGCGAAGGCCGCATCGCCGTGAATCAACAGCGGGATCACCCGCGCCCGATCCAGCGAGCCTTCAAGGTTCTTGCGGATGTCGAACGCCTGCTTGGCCCGCGCCTTGCCCAGAACAACTGGATTGACGATCTCCAGATGCGACGGATTGGCCGTCAGGCTGAGGTGGACCGTGTTGCCGTCGAACTCGCGATCCGATGAGGCCCCCATGTGGTATTTGACGTCGCCCGAACCCTCAATATCCGACGGCACGGTCGAACCGCCCTGGAATTCGTGGAAGATGGCGGCGTAGGGCTTGCCCATGACAGCCGCCAACACGTTCAGGCGGCCACGGTGAGCCATGCCCAGGATGATGTCGTCGACGCCCATGTTGCCGCCGCGCTTGATCACCTGTTCGAGGGCCGGGACCATGGCCTCGCCGCCGTCCAGCCCGAACCGCTTGGTGCCGGGGAAACGCTTGTGCAGGAACCGCTCGAAGGTCTCGGCCTCGACCAGTTTTCTGAGGATGGCGATCTTGCCCTCGGGCGTGAAGGCGTTTTCTTCCTGACGGCGCTCGATCCGATCCTGGAGCCAGTCCTTCTCCGTCGTATCGGCGATGTGCATATACTGGATGGCGAAGGTGCCGCAGTAGACCTGATCCAGCAACTCCATGATCTGGCGAACCGTGGCCGACTGTTGGCCCATCACGCCGTCCAGGTAGATCAGACGGTCCAGATCGTCCGGGCCGAAGCCCCAGTATTCCGGCGTCAGCTCGGGGTTGTCGACCGGCATCTCGATACCGAGCGGGTCTAGTTTTGCGTGCAGGTGACCGCGGATCCGGTAGGTGCGGATCAGCATCAGGGCGCGCACCGAGTCGCGGGCGGCGGCGTGGACCTGTTCTTCGGTGGCACCCGGCTGGGCAGCCCGGACACCAACAGCGGCCTTGGCTTCCACAGCAGGCCAAAGGCCGTCGAACACCGCCAGCTGCTCGCTACGCTCGGGTGCGCGCGGCCGTGCCCAGGGGGTCGTTTCGATCGAGGCCTTCACCTCGGAGGCACTCTGGCTCAAGCCCTCGAAGAAGGCGCGCCATTCAGCTGAGACGGAGGCGGGATTGTCCGCCCACTGACCATAGAGCGTCTCGATGTAGTCGGCGTTGCCGCCATACAGAAAGGCGGTCTCGGCAAAGACCTGGTTCAGCCGGCCGGCGTCGTCAGCCATGGTGTCGTTCGATTCCGTTTCGACCGCGCACCCCAGACGGCGCGGAGACATCGCCGTATATAGGCGGAGTTTTCCCGTGGGTCATGGCCGAAAGCAGGCATTTTCGCCCGTTTTCGCGGCATCGGACCCGGATCAGCCCGGCGCGAGCGCCTGGACCTCGCAGTCCTGGATCAGGAGATAGGCCGTTCCGCTCGGGTCCAGCTGGAGATCACCCGTCCAAGGGGCGTCGCAGCCGTCAAGCTGGACCCCGGTCCCGGCGGCCCGGGCCGTACCCCAGCCGATCGTGTAGCGATGCTCGGCACCCGGCGGCGGGAAGGTCAGTCGCGTATCGACCAGAACGGTGCCGTCCACCTCAACGCGCAGATGCCGACCAACGTAGTTACCCAGCAATGTCACATGGAGCGGGCCGGCGACCTCGCCGGCGTCCGTCGGGGTACGCGGCGGGCCGGCGTCGGCGCTCATCGGCGTCGCACAAGCCGCCAACAAAAGGACGGATCCGACGATCCCAATATCTGCGTGCCGCACGACCATCTCCCCTCATCTGCCATTCAGAAGACAGGCGAAATAGGCGATCAAGTCGTCCGGATCTGACCGTCGACTCAAGACGGGATCAGTCGCAAGGCCGCCAGGGCCACGAAATACAGCCCGGCCAGCGCCATAGCTACCGTCGCCACCCCGGCCAGGATGGTGCGATTGCGACGGGTCGCCCGCGCCGACCGGATCGCCTCGCGACCGACCAGCCAGGCCAGGGCCATCAGCCCCAACCCAAAACACAGGATCATCAGATCGGCACCGATCATGGCCCGATCAGCCCTTCAGCACCTCGACCAGGGTCGTGCCCAGACGGGCCGGCGACGGCGAGACGCGGATGCCCGCAGCCTCCATCGCCGCAATCTTGGATTCAGCGTCGCCCTTGCCGCCCGAGACGACGGCGCCGGCGTGGCCCATGGTGCGGCCCTTGGGCGCGGTGCGTCCGGCGATGAAGCCGACCATCGGCTTGGAGCGGCCCTTCCTGGCCTCGTCGATCAGGAACTGGGCCGCGTCTTCCTCGGCCGCGCCGCCGATCTCGCCGATCATGACGATCGACTGGGTCTCATCGTCGGCCAGGAACATTTCCAGCACGTCGATGAATTCGGTGCCCTTGACCGGATCGCCCCCGATGCCGACTGCGGTGGACTGGCCCAGGCCCTCGTTCGTGGTCTGGAACACCGCCTCATAGGTCAGGGTGCCCGAGCGCGAGACGATGCCGACATTGCCCTTCTTGAAGATGTTGCCCGGCATGATGCCGATCTTGCATTCCTCAGGCGTCAGCACGCCGGGGCAGTTCGGACCCAGAAGGCGCGACGACGACCGGTCCAGCCGCGCCTTGACCCGCACCATGTCGAGCACCGGAATGCCCTCGGTGATGCAGACGATGAAGGGGATCTCGGCGTCGATGGCCTCGATGATGGCATCCGCGGCCCCGGCCGGCGGCACATAGATGACCGAGGCGTCCGCGCCGGTCGCGTCGCGCCCTTCGGCCACCGAGGCGAAGATCGGCAGGGTCTCGCCCTCCGACCCGTGCCACAGCTCGCCGCCCTTCTTGGGATGCACGCCCCCGACCATGCGCGTGCCGTAGTAGCGCAGCGCCTGTTCGGTGTGGAAGGTGCCGGTCTTGCCGGTCAGACCCTGGACCAGGACCTTGGTGTCGCGATTGACTAGGATGGACATTCTTAACGTTCTTCCGAGGACGAAGGTTATTGGGCGGGTGACGGCCGAGTGATGCGTACGGTCAAGCCGGAACGGTATAGGTCGTAAGACAACGACACGGGATCGGGCCTGTCGGTTGTCCAGGCACCGGCCTCCAGAGAATTGGGCCTTGGAGTTGCGGAGGTGGAGTCCATCCCTAGCTCAAAAGCGAGCCCTTCAAGGTCGGATCGCCAGTTCGTGTCCGGCTCAGTCGCGGCCACTCCGCAAGACGTTGCGTGTGACGGATTCGCGCCGGGCGTTTCGTTAGACATCCAGAACTGCGGCCCTCCAGCTTGGGAACGATACATGGTCTCCCAAGAGCCGTCGTCAGGGGGCAAGTTTCCAGCGGACACCACACGGATCAGCATTTCCCAATCCCGCTCGTCCGCGAGGCGCTCGAAAGCCTCGCGATCCATCTCGGTCGCCAAGCAAGCTTCGCGCAACAGCGCCACCTGCGCCGAGGCGAGGGATGGTGCCAAGATGGCGGCACAGCCCGCGAATGCAGCGAACACGTGGGCGCTTCGCATCACGCCGCGACCGCCTTGACGATCTTCTGGGCGGCGTCATCCAGGTCGTCGGCGGCGGTGATGTTCAGGCCGCTTTCGTTCAGAATCTGCTTGCCCAGCTCGGCGTTGGTGCCTTCCAGGCGCACCACCAGCGGCACCTGCAACCCGACTTCCTTGACCGCGGCCACCACGCCCTCAGCGATGATGTCACAGCGCATGATGCCGCCGAAGATATTGACCAGAATGCCGGTCACCGCCGGGTCCTTGGTGATGATCTTGAAGGCGGCCGCGACCTTTTCCTTGGACGCCCCGCCGCCGACGTCACAGAAGTTGGCCGGCTCGGCGCCGTACAGCTTGATGATATCCATTGTGGCCATGGCCAGGCCGGCGCCATTGACCATGCAGCCAATGTTGCCGTCCAGGGCGACATAGGCCAGGTCCCATTCCGAGGCCTCGATCTCTTTTTCGTCTTCCTCGGTCTTGTCGCGCAGCTCGTCCAGCTCCGGGTGGCGGAACAGGGCGTTGCCGTCGAACGAGACCTTGGCGTCCAGCACGCGGATACGGCCGTTGGTCATGACGATCAGCGGATTGATCTCCAGCATCGACATGTCCTTCTCCACGAACGCCCGGTACAGCGTCGGGAAAATGAACTCGCCGTCCTGGGCCGCCGCGCCGTCCAGCTTCAGCGCCGTGTTCAGGGCCTGAACGTCGGCCGACGTCACGCCCGCCTCGGGATCGATCGACAGGGTTATGATCTTCTCGGGCGTGTCGTGGGCGACAGCCTCGATGTCCATGCCGCCCTCGGTCGAGGCGACGAAAGCGACGCGTCCGGTTTCGCGATCCACCAGCAGCGACAGATAAAGCTCACGGTCAATGTCGGCGCCGTCCTCGATATAGAGGCGGTTGACCTGTTTGCCGGCCGGTCCGGTCTGGGCCGTGACCAGCGTATTGCCCAGCATCTCGCGGGCGTTGGCGGCGGCTTCGGCCGGGCTCTTGGCCAGGCGCACGCCGCCCTTGGCGTCGGCGCCCAGTTCCTTGAATTTGCCCTTGCCGCGCCCGCCGGCGTGGATCTGGGACTTCACCACATACAGCGGTCCGGGCAGCGAGGCGGCGGCGGCTTCGGCCTCATCAGCCGAGGTGATGGCCACCCCGTCCGCAACCGGCAGACCATAGCCCTTCAGGAGCTGCTTGCCCTGATATTCGTGGATGTTCATGGAAAAGTCCGCCGCGCGACCGAATGGGGAGAATGCGGCGCTTATAGAGGCCCGGCCTTCGTCGGCGCAACCGTCCCGTCTATCCCCATATTCCCGATCAATCCGACCGGGGCGATCCGGTACGGATCAAGGAGTTCGCGCGTGAGAGGCCGAAAACACCCTGGTGCAGTGTCCCCGTCGCTCTCGGCCCGGCTAGACTGCGGGAATGTGCGCCTCATCCAACCGCGGTAATTGCAGCAGTTGCACCAGCTGCACCCAATTTCGGGTGCAACTCATCTCCAGACCTAGTCGACCCAGTCCCGCTTGAGGTTGCGCGCCGCCAGCATCAGGAGCACCGCCGCGATCAGATAGAAGGCGCCGCCCGAATAGATGGCCCAGCGGATCGACTCATCGCCGAACTGCGGTCGCAGCAGGTCCGAGGCGAAGCCGAAATAATAGGTGCCCAGAGCGATGCCGACGAGATTGTTGATCAGCAAAAACAAGGCCGACGCCGTCGATCGCATCGAAGCGGGGGCCAGATGCTGGACCGCCGTAACGATCGGACCCAGCCAGGCCAGGTTCAGAGCCGTCGGCACCAGAAACAGCGGGAAGGCCAAGGCCAGGCTCGGCGCGTTCAGCGACAGATAGAAGAACGGCAGGGCCACCAGAAAGGCGATGGCCGGCACCATCGGATAGGCCGCCTTGGAGCGTCCGCCGAAACGGTCGGCCAGAAAGCCGCCGGCGAAGATGCCGATCATGCCGCCGACCAGGGTGATGGCGCTGTAGTAGATCGAGGTCTCGGTCAGGGTCAGGCCCAGGCTGCGCTGGAAGAAGGTCGGCAGCCAGAAGGCCACGCCATAGCCGCACACCGACGACGAAGCCGCCCCGAACGCTAGGAGCCAGAAGCTGGGCTTGGGCAGGACCGTCTTGAGCACCTCGCCGAACGGCGGGGCCTTGGGCCGGGCCTCAGGCGGCGGCGCGCCCTCGGGCCGGTCCAGCCCGCCACGCACCGGGTCCTTGACCATCAGCTTGAAGACCGGCGCGATGACCAGGCCGGCCACCCCGACAACGATAAAGGCCGTGCGCCAGTTGATCTGAGCCGCGATCAGTCCGCCCAGCAGAATGCCCAGCGCCATGCCGATCGGAATGCCGAACGAAAAGGCGGCCAGCGCCCGCGCCCGCTGGCGCGGCGGGAAATAGTCCGCGATCAGCGAATAGGCCGGGGCCACGCCGCCGGCCTCGCCGACGCCCACACCCATGCGCATCAGAAACAGGCTCCAGAACGAGCCGGCGTAGCCGCAGGCCACGGTAAAGCCGCTCCATACCGTCAGGGCCGTGGTCATGATCCACGACCGGCTGACCCGGTCGGCCAGCCAGGCGATCGGAATGCCCAGGATGGAATACAGAGCCGCAAAAGCGATGCCGCCCATCACCCCGACCTGGGTATCGGTTAGGCCCAGCTCGACCTGGATCGAATCCTTGAGGATCCCCAGAATCTGTCGATCCAGGAAGTTGAAGGTGTAGACGATGATCAGCAGCGTCAGAACGACGTAGCGATAGCCCGGCTTGAGCGCGGGATTGGCGGCGGCGTCCGACATCTGATCCTCCCCGATAGTGTCGCGGCGAACCCTAGGTCGATCCGTCTGTGACGCAACGAAAAAGGGCTGTTCTGAATAAAGAAAACCCCGGTCGCTGTCCGACGACCGGGGTTCAAAGGCTCAGGAGTTTACCAGGATCAGTACCGGGCCGTCAGCGTGAACGAGAAGGTCCGCGGCGGGCCATAGAAGGCGCTGATCGAGTTGTTGAAGGTCGCGCCCGGGAAGCTGTAGCCCCCCACGCGATAGGTCTCATCGGTCAGGTTGCGACCATTGAAGCCCAGCGAGAAGTGACCATTCGGCGAATCCCACACCGCCGCCAGATCAACAAGGGTATAGCCGTCCTGGTCGAGGATCGGGTCCGCCGCCTCAAACAGGTGGTACGATGACCGGTACGAGAGCGACGGCGTGATCGCCAACTCGCCACCGAAGACGTTCGGCTGGGTCCAGGTCGCGCCCAGGAAGACGGAATGCTCCGGCGAGTTCTGGAAGACGCGCGTGCTCGAAATATCGACCGGCGAGCCCGTCACGAAGGTGATGAATTCGTCGAACTCGGCATGAAGATAGCCGTACGACAGGAAGGCCGTCAGGTTGTCGGTCAGGAAGGCCGTCGCTTCCAGTTCGGCCCCGTAGATGGTCGAGGAACCGACGTTGTCGACGATCGAGGCGATGCCGGTCGCCGGCAGGGTCGCAACGACCTGGCTGGTGATCTGCTGATCCTCATAGGCTGAGTAGAATGCGGCCGACGAGAACTGGATCATGTTGCCGAGGTTGCCCTTCAGCCCGACCTCAAAGGTATCGACGATTTCGGGGTCGTAGCCATTGACCGTCTGCGGGGTCAGGAAGGCATCGCCGCGCATATCCCAGCCACCCGACTTGAAGCCCTGCGAATAGGACGCATAGCCCGTCAGGTCGTCAGTGAAGTCGTAGGTCGCCGAAACCCGAGGCGTGAACCGCTCGAACGTCTCGGATGCCGTATAGTCGGTCCGGGTCGCAAAGACCGGGCGCACCGTACCGCCGGTCAACGGCGAGCGCGTCGCACCGAGGAAGAAGGCGCGGTAAACGTCACCGGTCTTGTCGTCCTGGGTCCAGCGACCGCCGACCGACACTTCCAGGCGGTCGGTCAGTTCATACGAGAAGTCACCGAAGACCGACCAGGAGGTCGTGTCGACCGAGCCGGCGGCGGCAATGACGACGCCCAGGTTACCGGCGATGGTGTCGAACACACCCGCCGCCGTGGAGTCCAGGTAGTAGATCCCAGCCACGCCAGACCAGCGGTCGCCTTCAAACAGTGCCTGGAATTCCTGGCTGAACTGATTGTCCGAGTAGATAGCCGGAACGTCCAGATACGGCAGCGGCGTCTGGTCGAAGTCGATGACGGTCGCGGTGTCGCCGCGGCGGCTCGCCGTAATGGACCGCAGGGTCAGCCAGTTATTGACGGTCCAGTCACCCGTCAGGGACATCCCCTCAGTGACAACGCGCTGCTCGCCGGTCAGGCCCGCCTGGGTATCATAGACATTGGCTGGGGGCGTGTAGCCGCCAATGGTCGAGTTCACCTCACGGTGGCCGTGACGCGGATTGGAATCATCATCGACGCGGTCGTAGGCGAGACGGAAGAACAGATCGTCGGTCGGGGTCCATTCGGCCGACAGACGCCAGCCGGTGACATCGCGATCATACTGGTCAAGACCGGTGGTAGTGTTCTCGCCGAAGCCGTCGCGGGTATAGCGCGCAAAGGCCGCACCGACCGCAAGGGTGTCCGAAACCGGTGCACCGGCCGAAACGACCACGTCCGCCTGGCGGTAGGAGCCCAGCGTCGCCGAGGCTTCAAATTCCGGCGTCTGGCCGATGCGGTCCGTCACATATTTGATCGCACCGCCGATGGTGTTGCGACCGTACAGCGTGCCCTGCGGACCGCGCAGAACCTCGATCCGGTTGATGTCGAAAATGTCGAGCACCGCGCCCTGCGGGCGGGCGACATAGACGTCGTCAATATAAAGACCAACGCCCGGCTCAAAACCCCAAAGCGGATCTTGCTGGCCGACGCCGCGGATGAAGGAGATCAGAGTCGAGTTGGAGCCACGAGCCACCTGGACCGTGGCATTCGGCGTCTGCTGCTGCAGGGCCGTGATGTCGGTGGCGCCGGTCTGCTCCAGACGCTCGGCGCCCAGCGAGGTCACCGCGATCGGCACATCCTGCAGAACTTCCTCACGGCGACGCGCTGTGACGATGACGTCATCGACCTGAGCGGCGTCATCCGACGCGGGCTGGGCCTCCTGAGCCAGAGCACCGACGCTCATGGCACTCCAGGCGGCACCGACCATAAGGGCGGCGCGGGCAAATCTCTTCATGGCTGTCTCCCGACTGCGTTTCCGTCGCGCTGATGTTTTATTCAGCGTTCAATGATTTTTTGGAAGGTGAACGCAATTCAGTTAGCTGTCAAACGGCTCCGCGTGGCTGCCGTGACGTAAGGCTCGGGCTGTGGCGGAATTGCCGATCTTGGTCCGGGGACGGCACCCCGTTAGGGTGACGATTCATGGCGACCCGTTCCGCGACCCCTGCCCCCCCAGCCAAGCCCGCCCGCCGGGGCCGTCCGCCCAAGGCGCGGGCCGGCGGCGATACGCGCGATTCCATCCTGGATGCCGCCGAGGATCTGTTTTCCAAGCACGGCTTCTATGGGGTCACGATCCGAGAGGTGGCGCGCGAGGCCGGGGTCGATACCGCCCTGGTCCACTACTATTTCGGGGCCAAGCGCGATCTTTTCGATGCGGTGTTCCTGCGTCGTGCCGAGATCTGGAACAATGAACGGGTCGACGCCATCAACCGCTACGCCGCCGGTGCCGGTTCCGACATGACGCTCGAGGGCCTCTTGGAGGCCTTTCTGCGCCCCCCGTTCGATTGGTCGCTCAAGGGTGGGCCGGGCTGGAAGCACTATTCGGCCCTGGTCGCCCAGACCAACGCCAATCCGACCTTCGGCGGCGAGACCATGGCGCGCTATTTCGATCCGGCGATCCGGCGGCTGATGGAACTGCTCAAACAGGTGCTGCCGGGCGCGCGCGAAGTCGATCTGTACTGGAGCTATCATATGCTATCGGGTGCCCTCACCCTGACTCTGGGTGAAACGGGCCGGCTGGACCGACTGTCGGGCGGTGTAGCGCGATCCGGGGATCTGCAAACCGCGGGCGATTATATGGTTCAGTTCGCCGCCGCCGGCTTTCGCGCCTGCTGTCCGCCGCCGGCTAAATGAGACCCTCGACGCGCGACTCGCTGATCTCCTGGGCCAGGGGTCTGGGCGCGGCGGTGGCCGTGGGACTGTTCCTGGCGATCTCCGGCGCCTTCGGCTCGGCCGAAGCGCCTCTAACCTGGCGGCTGGCCTATTGGGTGCCGATGATGCTGGTCGGCGCCGTGATCGGCAGCGCCGTCTCCAACGTCTTCACCTCCTGGGCCGCCATGGACGAACGGCCCCTGCTGCGCGGCCTGTTGATGAGCCTGGCCATGACGGTCCCGATCACCCTGGTGGTCTGGGCCGCCGACACCCTCTTTTCCGGCCGACCCTGGCGGCCGGCGGACATCTCCCACTATCTGGGGTCGGTGTATCTGATCTGCGCGGCGATGACGGTGCTGGTCCATCTGCTGGATCGCCCGATCGAGACCCATGCCGCTGCGCCCGAGGCCGCCCCGCCCAGCTTCCTGGATCGGCTGCCGATCAAGCTGAAAGGCGCGGCCATTCATGCGGTGGAATCCGAGGACCATTATCTGCGCGTTCACACCGACCGGGGTTCAGACCTGATCCTGATGCGGCTGTCCGATGCCGTGGCCGAGCTGGAAGGGCTGGAAGGCGCGCAGGTTCACCGCAGCTGGTGGGTGGCCAAGGACGCCGTCGTCGGGGCCAGGCGCGGTGACGGTCGGGCCACCCTGACCCTCAAGGGCGGGATCGAGGCGCCGGTCAGCCGCCGCTACGCCCCCGCCCTGAGAAAGGCCGGCTGGTACTAGCCGGTCCAGATGCCGTGGAAGGCCACCGGCAGGGCGACGTCGGCGGCCCAGGTTGCGACCGGACCGTCCTCGATCCGGGCGATATCCAGCACCTGCAGTTCGGTGCGGCGCTCGGCCAGATTCAGGCTCGGCCCGATCAGCCAGCCGTCAGCCTCGGAGGTCGAGCCGGGCTTGGGCGCAAACACCATCTCGTCGACCACATGGTTCGGCCCGAAGTCGAAGGTGCGGGTCGAACCGTCCGACCAATCGGTCACGCCAATGGCGCGTGCAAAGGGCATCTCGGGCGTCTCGGCGGTGGTGTGGATCGACAGGCGGCGGGCCAGACCGGCCCGGCGCGGATCGCTGCGCGGAAACTCGGCGATGACCGGCAGGCGGGTCAGCTCTGTCGAACCGTCGGCCTTCAGCCGGATCAGGCCCAGGCGTGCGGCCTCTGCGCTCAGCGGCACGCCGTTAACCACCTCACTGGCCCCGTGCGCGGCGAAGTCCATGTCGCGGTGCAGCGCCAGGTCGAACAGAATGTCCCCGCCCTCGATCCAGGCGTCGCCCAGGTGAAAGAAGCCGAAGGCCTCGGTCTCGAAGATGCGCCGGCGGGTCAGGTCGTCCTTGTCCAGGACCAGGATCTGGGTCCCGGTTTCCGGCCGCCAGGCGAAGCCGTCGGCGAACGGCATCGTCTGGCGCTCACGCACCCACGGCTGCAGCACGATGATCAGATGCCGCTCGGTGGCGGTGAAGTCGTGGACATAGCTGGCGCGCGGCAGGGAGATCAGCGAGGCGTCCTCCAGCGTCCCGTCGGCCGCCAGCCGCCAGACGAAGGCCTGATCGCCGCCCATGCCCAGGTTCCAGATGCGGCCGTCCGGCTCGATGCGCGGGTGCGCCAGAAAGGGCATGGTGCGCAGGTCGGGACGCAGGGTCACATAGTTGCGCGTCTCCAGCGTCACCGGATCCATGGCCACCGGCGAGCCGGCCTCCCACAGCGCCCACAGCTGGTCACCGGCCAGGATCACCGAGGTGTTGGCGGCATTGCCGTCGTCAGGCGATCCGATCTCGGCGCGCGGATCGCCCAGGGTGCCGAAGCCAGGCATGACCATGGCGCCCAGCCGGTCTTCCTGGGCGCGCTTGCGGGTCGCGACAAAGCGGGCCGACAGCTGGGCCTGACCATCCGACAGGGCGAAGCGACGGACCATGCCGTCGCCGTCAAACCAATGCTGGGCGCTGCCGCCAGGGCGACGAAACTTGGCCGGGCCGTTGCGGAACAGAACGCCCTCAAGTCCGTCCGGCGCACGGCCGTGAACCAGGCTGAGCGCGCGCGGCGCGATGTCGGTCTCAACATCGGCGGTGGCCAGGGCCCAATCGGGCGCAGCGGCGGCGGCCTGGGCGGCGCGCACCAGATCAGGGGTGACGACGGCGGCGGACAGGGCGGCGGCCCCCATCAGAAAGGCGCGGCGGGACGGGATCATCGGGCGCGTCCTACTGGGCCAGGTTGATGGTCTGGACGGTGTCGCCCGAGACGCTGAAATGGGCGCGGTCCCACCCGGCCGGGCCCATGTTGCCGACCGCATTGTTGGAGAAGGCGTAGGGCTCGATCGGCATGCCGAAGGGATTCGTCGCCATGGCGCCGTCGTCGTCGACGTCGTGGAAGGCCTTCATGGCGTAGTCGCCGGTCGGTAAACCCTCGAAGGCGGCCTGGACCACCGCGCCGGACGCATCGACGCGGGCCACGCGTACCGGGCCGCCCGATCCGTCGTAGGCCGCCTGGCTGTCGAACAGGGCGACCATGATGTGGCCGCTGGGCTGGCCTACCTGGAAGGTGAAGGTGACGTCCGCGCCGGCGTCCTGAGCCAGGGCGGGTGCGGCAAGCAGGCTGAGCGCGGCGGCGGCGAGAAGGGCTTTCATGGTCTGTCTCCAACGGGGGCGACCTGGCTGGTCGCGTTTCGATGAAGACAGTGTGGCCGCACCCGAGCGGGCGGGCATTCAAGGATGCATGAAAAGCCGCCCGTCCTTCGCCAATGACCACAGGCGTTCGCTCACGAAGCGCGAACGACCACCTGGTCCAGCCAGTCGAACTGTTTGCGGTTCTCGGCCCAGTCAGCACGGGTCTGGCCCCAGGCGTCCACGACCGCCTCCTCGAACGGCGCCGGCAACCGGGTCGGGCCGCGATTGACCGAGCCCAGGCGCGCCGCGACCTTTTGCGAAGGCGTATTTTCGGGCGCGATGACGTGGATCACGTCGTCCCAGCCCAGATGATTGAACACCCAGTCCATCGCCGCCGCCGAGCCTTCGGTGACATAGCCCTTACCGCCGGCGGAGGGCAGAATGCTCCAGCCGACCTCGGGCTGGGGCCAGCCGTGCGGGAACCACGGCCCCAGCCGCCCGACCCAGCGGTCGGTGTCCTTCTCGATCACCGAAAAGAAGCCGAAGCCCTGCAGCGACCAGGACCCGGCCACCGTCATCATCTGACGCCAGACGGTCGAGGGCGGCGCCGCGCCGCCGATATGGCGAACATGCTCGGCGTCGCTCATCAGCTCGACATAGCCGTCCAGATCCTCCGCCCGCGTCGGGCGAAGGATCAGGCGGGGGGTTTCGAGGATCGGGCCGGGCGTCATTACGCCAGGCTCGGCTCGATCTCCTTGCAGACTTCGATCAGGCCCTTCACCGAGTCCACGGACTTGGCGAACATGGCCTTCTCGTCGTCGTTCATGGAGAATTCGATCACGCGCTCGACGCCGCCGGCGCCCAGCACCGCCGGCACGCCGACGTACATTCCGTCCAGGCCGTACTGGCCCGAAACCCAGACCGCGCAGGGCAGGACGCGCTTCTTGTCAAACAGATAGGCCTTGGCCATCAGGATGGCGCTCTCGGCCGGGGCGTAGAAGGCCGAGCCGGTCTTGAGCAGGCCGACGATCTCGCCGCCACCGCCGCGCGTGCGCTTGATGATGGCGTCCAGCTGGTCCTGGGTCAGCAGGCCTTGTTCGACGCATTCCGGCAAGGATAGGCCCGCGACGGTCGAATGGCGCGCCATCGGCACCATGTCGTCGCCGTGACCGCCCAGGGTCCAGGCGTGGATGTCCTCGACCGAAATGCCGGTGGCGTCGGCGAGGAAGTGGGCGAAGCGGCCAGAATCCAGAATGCCGGCCATGCCCACGACCTTCTCGCGCGGCAGGCCCGAGAACTGGCGCAGAGCCCAGACCATGGCGTCCAGCGGATTGGTGATGCAGATGACGAAGGCATTGGGCGCGTGTTGCTTGATGCCCTCGCCGACGGCCTTCATGACCTTCAGATTGATCGAGACCAGGTCGTCGCGACTCATGCCCGGCTTGCGCGGCACGCCGGCGGTGACGATGCAGACGTCGGCCCCGGCGATATCGGCATAGTCATTGGCGCCCTTGAGCGTCACATCGGAATCGAACACGGCGGCGGCCTGGGAGATGTCCAGCGCCTTGCCCTGGGGCGTGCCCTCCGCGATGTCGAACAGGACCACGTCGCCCAGCTGCTCGCGGGCGGCCACATGGGCCAGGGTGCCGCCGATCATGCCGGCGCCGATGAGGGCGATCTTCTTGCGAGCCATCTGAAGTCCTGTCGAAGGGGGAGAAAACGTCGGGCGCGGGTCTAGACCCGGCGCAGGCGAAGGGCAAGGCAGGGTGAGGGGCTCCCACGTGATCTCCCCCCACACGGTTCATCATCACGGCCCAAATTGTTGGCGTGTGCCGAACAGCGGTGAAGCTGTGCGGTCGCTCGGGATCGCCTTCAACGCCCCGGGGCCAACAATCGCTTGTTCGATACGATCGCCTACAAATTCAACAGCGCCGGATCACCGCCCTGGGCCGCGATGTTGTCCGTAATCGCCTTCTCGGCGGCGAAGCGGATCAGGCTGTTGGGGCCGCCGGCCTTGGGCCCGGTGCCGGACAGGCCCTCACCGCCGAAGGGCTGGACCCCGACCACCGCGCCGGTGATCGAGCGGTTGATATAGACGTTGCCCGCCGGGACCAGGCGCATGACCTCTTCGGCGAAGGCCTTGATGCGCGAGTGCACCCCCAGCGTCAGGCCGTAGCCGCGCGCCGCCAGCTTTTCGGCCACCGGCTTCAGCTTGTCCGGGTCATAGCGATAGACGTGCAGGATCGGGCCGAAGACCTCCTTTTCCAGGAAGTCGGGCGACGGGATCTCGGCGATGGTCGGGGCGAAGAAATCGCCGGCGCCTTCGAGCCCGGATATATCGGCCCGGGCGATGATCTTGGCCTCTTTCTCTAGCCGGGCAACGTGGGCCTCCAGGAGCTCGCGCGCCTCGGTGTCGATCACCGGGCCGATGTCGGTGGACGGGTCAGACGGATCAGCCACGACCTGGGCCGCCAGCGCGCCCTTCAGCCCCTCGATCACGCTGTCGGCGGAATCCTTGGGCACGAACAGAACGCGCAGGGCCGAACACCGCTGGCCGGCCGAGCCGAAGGCCGACAGGACCACATCGTCCAGCACCTGTTCGCGCAGGGCCGTGGTGTCCACGAACATCGCGTTCAGGCCGCCGGTCTCGGCGATGAAGGGAATGATCGGGCCGGGCCGCGCGGCGATGGCGCGGTTGATGACCCAGGCGGTGTCGGTGCCGCCGGTGAAGGCGACGCCGTCGATGCCCGGGTGGCTGACCAGGGCGGCGCCAACGCGCGAGCCGGCTCCCGGCGCCAGGGCGATCAGATAGCGGTCCAGACCCGCCTTGACGAACAGCATGACCGCCTCGGCGGCGATCAGCGGCGTCTGTTCGGCCGGCTTGGCGATGACGGCGTTGCCGGCGGCCAGGGCCGCGGCGATCTGGCCGGTGAAGATGGCCAATGGGAAATTCCACGGCGAGATACAGGCGAAGACGCCGCGCCCGTGCAGAACCAGCTCGTTGGTCTCTCCGGCAGGGCCTTTCAGGGCCTCACGCCCGCCGAACTGACGCTCCGCCAGCAGGGCATAGTAGCGGCAGAAGTCGGCGGCCTCACGGACCTCGGCGACGGCGTCGTTCAGCGTCTTGCCGGCCTCGCGGCTGAGCAGGGCGACCAGCCGGTCCATGTCGTTTTCCAGCGCATCAGCCATGGCCCGAAGCACCGGCGCACGTCCCGCTCCACCCAGGCGGTCCCAGGCGATCTGGGCGGTGGCGGCCTTGTCGATGGCGCGGTCCATCTCGGCCTCGGTGATCTCGGAGGCCTGGCCGAGCACGCGCAGCCGGTCCGAGGGGCTGGTCACCTCCTGCACGTTCTGCCCCGCCATCAGGGCGCCGCCGACGATCGGGCCGGAACTGAAACGCTCGCGATCCAGCTTGTCGAGGGCCAGGGCGTGAAGCTCGCGGTCTTCGGCGCGCGAATAGTCGCGGCCGAGCGAGTTCTGACGATCGCCGTACATATCGATGGGCCTTTGAATTCGGGGGTGGGGACCGGGCTCAGCCTCAAGCTGATCCAGGGGATCGGCCGCGACCGCCTCGGCGGGGACCCGCTCGTCGAGCAGGGCGTGAACGAAGGAGGAGTTGGCACCGTTCTCAAGCAGGCGGCGCACCAGATAGGGCAGCAGGTCTTCGTGGCCGCCAACGGGCGCATAGGTGCGAACCGTGATCGCCCCTCCGAACCGCTTCTCGGCGGCCTCATAGAGGGCCTCGCCCATACCGTGCAGGCGCTGGTATTCGATCTTGACCCCGGCTTGCTCAGCCATGTCGTGCACCGCCGCCAGCGAGTGGGCGTTGTGGGTGGCAAACTGGGCGTAGAGGTCCGGCGAGGCGGCGATCAGCTTGCGTGCGCAATGCAGATAGTTGACGTCCGTGGCCGCCTTGGTGGTGAACACCGGATAGTCGGTCCGGCCTGCAACCTGCGCCCGCTTGATCTCGGTGTCCCAGTAGGCACCCTTGACCAGGCGGCACATCAGTCGGCGCCCCCGCTCACGAGCGATCCGGTGGACCATGTCGATTACCTGGGGGCATCGCTTCTGGTACGCCTGAATGGCCAGGCCCAGGCCCGTCCAATCGCCCAGCGATTCCTCGCCGGCCAGCCGATCGAGCAGCTTCAGCGACAAGACCAGTCGGTCGGCCTCTTCGGCATCGATCGTAAAGTTGAGATCGTGCCGCGCGGCGATCTGGGCCAGGCGCAGAATGCGCGGATACAGTTCCTCCCAGACGCGGGCTTCCTGGGTCGCTTCGTAGCGCGGCGACAGGGCCGACAGCTTGACCGAGACTCCGTGGCCCGTTTCAGGCCCTCCGGTCTGGCCGGTCTTCGCCTTGTTCTTGCCGACCGCCTCGATCGCCTGGGCATAGAGCCGCTCGTAGCGTTCCGCGTCGGTCTCGGTGCGCGCGCCCTCGCCCAGCATATCGAAGGAACACAGATAGTCGTCGCGGCGGGCCCGGGCCATGGCGGCCTCAATGGTGCGCCCCAGCACGAACTGCTCGCCCATGATCTTGACCGCCGCCGCCACCGCCTGGCGGATGACCGGCTCGCCCAGACGCCCGGCAATACGACGCAGGAAGGCCGGCAGGTTGCTGCGCGCCTCCTCATCGACCTCGACCAGGTGGCCGGTCAGCATCAGGCCCCAGGTCGAGGCATTGACGAACATATTCTCGGAATGACCCAGGTGGCTGGCCCAGTCGGCCGAGCCGATCTTTTCGGCGATCAGACGGTCACGGGTGTCTTCATCCGGCGTGCGCAGGAGCGCCTCGGCCAGGCACATCAGGGCCAGGCCCTCACGCGTGCCCAGAGAGAATTCCTGCAAGAAGCTCTCGACGACGCCCTGACGGTCGTTGGAGCTTCGCGCCCCTTTCACCAGCTCAATGGCCTCGGCCAGGACGCGTGCGCGAATCTGTCCGTTCAGCGGCGGAGTCGCCAGCAGGTCGGCGACGGTTTCCCGCTCGTCGCGGTACTTGATCGTGTCGAGGGAATCGAACGGCGGAGAGGTCGGAGCCATGGCGCGCCCTCTAGCGCCGCTTTGACCTTTGGGAAAGAGGCAAGAGGACGGACGGACCCCTTGCACGCGGCGATGCGGTCACACGACGTGCGCAAAAGCGAAGGCGTCGCACGGTGCGGCCCGGACTTGTGGCCCGGGACCGCGCCCCAGGCCCTAGCCCGCGTTCATATCCTGGATCTTGATGATCGCCGGGCCGAGGATCACCACGAACAGGACCGGCAGGAAAAAGACAATCATCGGGACTGTCAGTTTGGCGGGCAGGGCCGCCGCCTTTTTCTCGGCCGCCGACAGGCGCAGCTCGCGGTTCTCCTTGGCCATGACGCGCAGCGCCTGGCCCAGGGGCGTCCCGTATTTCTCGGCCTGGATCATCGCGGTCGCCACCGATTTGACACCCGGGTGGTTGGTGCGCTTGGCGAACCCTTCGTAGGCCATGCGCCTTTCAGGCAGATAGGACAGCTCGGCCGACAGCAAGGTGTATTCCTCGGCCAGATCGATCGACTGACCGCCGATCTCCGAGCCGACCTTGGTGATGGCCGCCTCAATCGACATCCCCGATTCCACGCAGATCAGCAGCAGGTCCAGGGAATCGGGGAAGGCCTGGATGATCGACTGACGGCGCTTCTGGGCCCGGTTGGAGAGATACAGGTTCGGCAGGTAGAAGCCCGCCGCAAACCCGAAGACCACGGCCGCCACACGCTGCATCCCCGACAGGCCGAAGTCATTGAGCAGAAAGAGGTAGAACGCGACGAAGGCCCCCAGAACGAAGGGCATGGTGAAGCGGAAGAAATAGAAGGTCGTGACGGGGCGCGGCCCGCGGAATCCCGCCTGGGCCATCTTGTCGACGACCTTGGGGTCCTCCAGCAATTTCTTCAGGTTCAGCCGGTCGACGACCCGCTTCTTGAAGCCCTGATCCGCCTGTCGCAGGCTGGTCTGGGTCGGCTGCACGATCTGCGCGCGTGACCGGCGACGAAGTTCCTCCTTGCGCTCGGCGAGCGCCTTCATCCGGTTCTCGAGCTTGGCGCCGCCGGTGAAGGATCCGAGCAGGGTGAACAGGGTTGCGAACGTCAGGATCGCGACCAGGATCGTCAGGAGATTGCGGGGTTCAACGAGGGCTTCCATGGCTGTCCTCGCTAGAACTTGAAGTTGATCATCTTGCGCATCATGAAGATGCCGGCACCCATCCACAGGCCCGCGCCCATCAGCATGAGCTGGCCGCGGATGTCCGTAAACATGAGCATCATGTACGACGGGGTCGTCACTGTGACCATGGCCATGACTCCCGGCGGCAAACAGCCGATGATCGCAGCCGAGGCTGTGGCTTCGGACGACAGGGCCTTGATCTTCTCGGCCATCAGCTTGCGTGATCGCAGGACAGTCGAGAGGTTGTTCAACGCCTCGGCCAGGTTTCCCCCGGTCTTGGCCTGGATCGACACGACGATCGCCAGGAATCGAAGTTCGGGCGTCGGAATGCGCGTGAACATCTTGTCCAGCGCCTGTTCGAGGGACATCCCCATGCCGACGCTTTCGACCAGGCGCTGAAACTCCGGCCCGATCGGCGCACTCATCTCCTTGGCGATGACCTTCAGACAGTCATGCACCGGCAGGCCCGATTTGATGCCGCGCACGATGATGTCGATTGCGTCGGCAAAATCACTAGTGAACTTCTTGATGCGTCGCTTGGCCAGGAAGCCGACGACCCAACGCGGCAGGCCTAGACCGAACACGATCGGAAGCGCCGGCAGGATGAACCACGGCGTGCCGAACAGCAGGCCGAACAGAAGCGCAAACACGGCCAGGCCGGCCGAGATCATCCAGAAGACCTGAACCTTCATGCCCACGCCGGCCTGCTGCAACTTAGCCTCCATGGTCACGCGGGCCTTGCGTTCCTTGCGGTCGACCTCCTTGAGCTGGAGCATGATCTGCTTGCGACGCTGTTCCGGCGTCAGCGGCCCCGTCCCTTTCTTCGCGTTCGCCTTGCCACGGTGATGGCCCAGTACCTGGGCCCGCTTCACGGCGCGCGCAGAAGAATCCTCGCCGCCGACGAAGGCAAAGCCCAGGCTGGTGATGGTGACGAAACCGAGAACGGCGGCCAGGATCATCAGCATGGCCGCTACTCCGCCGCGTCCAGGGCCTCGGCCAGTTCGCGCTCGAGCCCATAGTATCGGGCGCGGTCCCAGAACCGGGGGCGGGCGATGCCGGTCGAACGGTGGCGACCGAGCACCTTGCCGTTGTCGTCCTCGCCCGTGATCTCATAGACGAACAGGTCCTGGGTCACGATGACTTCGCCTTCCAGGCCCACGACCTCGGTGATGTGGGTGATCCGGCGCGAGCCGTCGCGCAGACGCGCGGCCTGGATAATCACGTCGACCGAGCCGACGATCATCTCGCGGATCGTCTTGGACGGCAGGCCGTAACCGCCCATGGTGATCATCGATTCCATCCGGCTGATGGCTTCACGCGGGCTGTTGGCGTGCAGGGTGCCCATCGACCCATCGTGACCGGTGTTCATGGCCTGCAGCAGATCGAAGGCCTCGGAGCCGCGGACCTCACCGACGATGATCCGCTCAGGACGCATCCGCAGACAGTTCTTGACCAGATCGCGCATGGTGATCTGGCCCTGCCCCTCGAGGTTGGGTGGCCGCGTTTCCAGGCGCACGACGTGCGGCTGTTGCAGTTGGAGTTCGGCAGCGTCCTCACAGGTGATGACACGCTCGGTCGGGTCGATGAAGGCGGTCATCGTATTCAGAAGCGTCGTCTTGCCCGAACCCGTACCGCCCGAGATGAGCGTGTTGCAACGACAGGCACCGATGACGCCCAGCACGCGCGCGCCCTCCGCACTGATGGAGGCGTACTCCACCAGATTGCGCATGGTCAGCTTGTCTTTCTTGAACTTCCGGATTGTCAGCGTTGGTCCGTCAATGGCCAGCGGCGGGGCGATGACGTTGACGCGTGACCCATCCGGCAGACGCGCGTCGCAGATCGGTGAACTCTCGTCGACCCGGCGACCGACCTGGGACACGATCCGCTGACAGATGTTCATCAGCTGGGTGTTGTCGCGGAAGCGCACATTGGTCAGCTGAACCTTGCCGCCGACCTCGATGAAAACCCGGGTGGCCCCGTTGACCATGATGTCGGCAATGTCGTCGCGGGCCAGCAGATGCTCCAGCGGCCCATAGCCCAGCACGTCGTTGACGATGTCCTGGACCAGGTTTTCCTGCTCCGCCACCGACATGGAGACGTTCTTGATCGAGACCAGCTCGGCGACGATGTCGCGGATCTCCTCGGCTGCCGCCTTGGGGTCGAGCTGCGCCAGCTGCGACAGGTCGATGGTATTCAACAGAGCATTGAGGATCGTGGTCTTGGTCGCGTGATAGTAGTCCGACTGTTCCTGAACGATCTCGGTGACCGGCTGGGCCTTCTTGAGCTGCTCAAAGCCTTTGGTGGCACGCGGTGCGGCCGTCGGGGCCGCCTTGCGCACTGTCTCAGCGGCTGATTTGCCCGCCAGGGCGTCCAGGCGATCGGTGTCGACCGAGCCGCCGGCGTCCGTCACGTCGTCAGGACCAGCCCTTCCCACGCCGTCCATTTGCACCGCATCCGGCCGACGCGCCGGTTGGGCGGGGCCGGCGGCCGGCGAGGTTCCGGGACCTGTGGCGGTGCGCTTGCCAAACACGGCGTGACCTAGCCCTTCTTCTTGAACAGGTTTGAGAACGGGCCGCCGGACTTCCTGCCTGCGGACGGCAGCGGCGCGATCTCGCGTTGGGAAACAATCTGGGCCAGGTCCAGGAACGCCTCGGCGGCCTTGGTCTTGCTCCCGGATTCAATGATCATCTGGCCATTGTTGGCGGCCTCGCCGAAGGTCTTGGCGTCGAACGGGATCAGCATCGACGGATGAATGCCGAGCGCGGCCGAGAAGTCCTTCAGCGGGATCTCGGGGCGGCCAGGCAGACCGACCTGGTTCAGAACCAGTCGCGGCGGCGCGTCGTTGGGGCGGGCTTGCCGGACCAGATCGATGATGTTCTTGGCGTTGCGCAGCGAGGCCAGGTCGGGGGCCGCAACAATGACCACCTCATCGGCCGCGATGAGGGTCTGGCGCATCCACGCCGACCAGGTGTGCGGAAGGTCCAGAACCACGAAAGGAGCGGTCGAGCGGATCTTCTGGGTGACCTCTTCAAAGGCCTCGTAGGACAGGTCCCAGTCGGTATCGAGCGAGGCCGGCGCGGCAAACAGGCTGAGGCGGTCGGTACAGCGCGCCGTCAGGCGATCCAGCAGGGTCGCATCCAGGCGATCGGGCTGTTGCAGGGCGTCAGCGACGCCGCCGAGCGGGTCCTGGTTGAAGTCCAGCCCTGCCGTTCCAAACGCCAGGTCATAGTCGACAATCGCCGTATTGGACCCGACCCGCTCCGCCAGCGCATAGGCCGTATTGTGAGCCACGGTCGAGGCCCCGGCCCCGCCGCGTGCGCCGACAAAGGCGATGGAGCGCCCGACGAATGGCCGCGCCGGATCCGAGAACAGCGAGCCGATGGTGGTGATCAGCTGCAGGGGTTGCACCGGTCCGACCAGATACTCACTGACGCCGCGACGGATCAGTTCGCGGTACAGCATGATGTCATTGGTCGCGCCGACGACGACGACCTTGGTCCCGGCGTCACAGACCTCAGCCAGCTGGTCGAGGGCGTTGAGCAGGGGCATCCCCCTCAGGTCGCTCTCGACGACGACCAGGGCCGGCGTCGGCTCGGTCCGATACGTCTCGATGGCGGTCGCCAGGCCCCCGACCCGAATCTGGGTCGTCGCGCGCGCCATGCGGCGATCCTGGCCCGCTCGCTCCGCCGAGGCGAGCGTCTCGGCCCGCTCTCCGAAGATATGAATGGTGACGCGCGGAATCTGCACGGCCGTCAGGGCCGCATCGGCGTGCGCCACAAGATCCCCGACGGGATTGAAACCGCCGGCCGGCACGCCGCCGGCTCGCACCCCCCCGGGGGTCGGCGCGGGTCGTTGTCCTGCCTGCGGGAGGGCGGAGGTGTTCGTGGGAATTAAGCGCCGCGCCTCTTCGTCACCCGGCATCGGCATGGATTCAAGCGACGAGCCGGCGATGGGATCGCGCTGCCCGGCCGTCAGGGCCGTGCCCTGGGACGCGAGATCGAGGTCGAACTCGTCGTCGAACGCAGCGTCGCCGAAGTCCGGATTTCGTGCAGGATTCATGATCGGGCTCGGGGTTTGGCAGACATCAGTTTATGGCACTCGAAAGCTGGGAGCCGCCGCTGCCAGTGGTCTGGGCGGCTGTGGGCTCGCCCTGGCGATAGTGCTGGATCACCACAGTGCGTCGGCCGGCATCCGATGGACCCATCGGGCGTTGACCCTGGATGTCTCTCGGATCAGCAATCTGCGCCGCCATGTTCGAGATGGTGGCGCAGCCCAGGCCCTGGCTCGGGCCATTGTCCGCGTGGCGAGTCAAGGAACCCCACTGTTGGGAACAGTCGTAGGAGACGGCCTGTAGTCGGGCAAAGCCGACGACGATCGGCGCACGCGGGTCGGGTGCGGAATAGGCAGACAGACGAACCGGCGTGCCGGACGGGCGCAGGGCTTCGGCTACCGCCCAGGCCATTTGCAGCGCAGCCGGATCATCGCCGGACGGGGCCTCCACGACAATCTCGGCGCTCTGCGCTTGCCCGGCTCGAAGGGCCAGACTCGCCAGGGCGGACCGCTGCGCGGGTGACAGCCCGCTTTCATGTACGGCCAGAGCGATTTGGTCCATCTGAGGCTCGACCCTCAACTGCCAGCGCGACAAGGGCGTCAGGGGCTCCGGCCCGAGGCCGGAGGCCGGCGTTCCACAGGCCGTCAGAAGGGCCGATCCTGCGGCCAGAACGGCGATGACTGGAGTGACCTTCATCAACGGCTCCTATTCGATCACGTAGCCGACCGGGCCCTGCCACTGGCTGGCAGCGGGAGCGGCCTGATCGGGGCGGTAGGCACGATTGAGGCGGCCCATCAGAATGGCGTCCGCATCAGAGGCGACCTGGAAGCCGTCAGCCGGTGTCTGCATTCGACCCGGATCAGTCGGGTTCACCAGGTATGGCGTGACGATGATGACCAACTCGGTCTCACCTTGCAGATAGTCGCGCGACCGGAACAGGGCACCCAGGACCGGCAGCTCCGTCATACCCGGCAGGGCGTCGATGCTTTCGCGCGTAACCGACTGCATCAGACCCCCGATCATCAGGCTCTGACCGGAGGGGATTTCGACGGTATTGGTGACGCGCCGAACCGTCAGACCGGGAATGACCAGGGAGGTGCCGTCGCCGGCCCCCAGCGAGAAGGAGCCGTTGTTGGAAAGATCCGACACCTCGGCCGAAATCCGAAGGGAGATGCGACCGCCGGACAGCACCACGGGCGTCACCGTCAGTCCGACGCCGTAGGGGCGGTAATCGATGACGACACGACCGTTGTTATCGACGCCGGATGGAACCGGGAACTCACCGCCGGCCAGGAAACTGGCTTCTTCCCCCGACACCGACGTAACGTGCGGTTCCGACAGGGTGCGCACCACGCCGACGCGTTCGAAGGCGCGCAGCGTCGCCGAGAAGCCGGCTCCTCCTGCTGCTGCCGGGGAGTTGAACGTGAAGGCTCCGCCGCCGGCCTGCCCGGCATTGACGCCGAAGCCGGGGGTGCTAGCCATGACCCAGTTGGGGTCGGCCCCATTGTTGACGCTGCCGCTCAACGACACACCCAGCTGTTCGATGAGGTTGCGCTGCATCTCCACGATGCGGACATGGACCATCACCTGATCTGAGCCGGCGATGGACATCATGTTCAACACCTGCTCAGGGCGCTCGACGAAAGTGGCGGCGACGCGCTCGATACGCTCGCTTTCACCCGCGCTCTCGACAGAGCCCGTCAGGATGATCGCGCCATTGACCGCCTCAGCCGAAACATTGGCGTTGGGCGCGATCCGCCGGATGGTGTCCTGCAGGACGCCAACGGGTGCCCCGACGCGGACGTTCAGGCTCAGGATCTGTCGGCCCGAAGCATCGAAGAAAAGGGCATCGGTCGCTCCGGGAGCCAACCCCATGAGGACGATCCGTCGCTGGGATTGCAGGACCGCATCGGCGACTGCCGGATTGGAGACCATGACGTCGCGCACATCCACCGGCAGTTCGATGACGGCGGATTCACCGCGTGGCAGGCTCAAAGACTGGCTGGCGTCGGAGCCGACCCCGACACGGACCACCTGTTGGGCCTGAACCGGATAGGACACTACAGCGATCCCGAGAATCAGGGCCGCTGCCGCCAGCAGGCGCGAAAGAGGAGACGTGTTCACGGTCATCCCACGGGTACCTCTGTGACTTCGCCGTTGCGGAAGACACGGACATTCCGGCTTCCGCCGCTATCGGCGCGTGTTTGTGCGGAGGCTGCCGCGCCCGACGGCTGTCGAGCGTCCGCATAGGAGCGCAGCACCAGGTAGAGTTCACCCTGGGCCTGGGCCAAGGCGAGGATCTCGGCATCGCGCGGACTCACCTCCAGAGTGGCATTGCTACCGGTCACGTTCTGGCTGTCACCCGCCTGCGTCGTCTCGCCGATAGCCAGAACCTTGATGTTGACCAGGACCGTGGCGGTGATGAAGCCGCTACGTCCATCGATCTCCTCGCTCGCGGTGCGACTCATGATGACGTCGACACGATCACCTGGAAGGATAAAACCGCCCGCTCCGTGCTCCTGAGACAGGGGTACGGACATCGCCCGCTGCCCGGGTTCGAGAATCACGGCCATGAACCCGCTTTCGCCAGCCCGAATGAGCTTGGAGGCGACAATCGGCTCGCCGGCCAGGATGCGCTCGCGCACCACGGCCCCGACAATCTGCTCGCGTATGCCCCCACCGGTCAGTCTTTCGGCGGCCCGTTGAACCGGTGCGGTCGCCCCTTCCTCACCATCGGCCGGATCGGCGGCCGCGCCGTCCTCCTCGCCCTGATCGTCACCGCCGCTGCGGGCGGGCGTCGGAACCGAATCGGCCCCCTCGACGATCCAGGCGGCATTGACGGCCTCGGCCGGGAAGCCGCGCCATTGCATATGGCCATTGTCGATTCGGGTGCCGACCTCCAGGTCGCTCGTGGCTACCAGGACCTGGGTCATGGCAACCTGCGGCGCCTCGGCCGCCGCAACCGCCGGAGCGGCATCGCCACTGCCGGATCCCATGGCACGCACCACCAGAGCCAGCCCCACGGCGGATACGGCGGCCACCGCAATAACGGCGATTCGAGCTGGTTTCATCGGTCAGGTCCCCTGCGGAGCGGTGGCGTTCTGCGCCCAGACTCCGGGTTGTTCGGACCATGGTTGATGGGGATGGGTTAACGACGGCTTACAGGCGTGCGCTCAACCGCCGACGAAAGCACGCACGACGTCGCTGGACGGAAAGGCCGACAGGGCCCCGATGGCAATGGCAATACCGTAGGGAATGTCTCCCTTGGGCTGCAGCAGGCGTCCCATCCAGGGCGGGCCGCCGACGCCGGCGATCCCGGGCACGCCGCGCACCATGAGTAGCCCCAGCGAGAAAAGGCCGCCGGCCACGGCCGTCATCAGCACGAACGCCGGTGCCCCCGCCGTCCCCAGCCACAGACAGACCGCCGCCATCAACTTGGCGTCGCCGCCGCCCAGGAACCGAAGCGCAAACAGGCCGGCACCGATGAACAGCGCGGCGAGAGCCACGCCGAAATGCAGGGCAATCACGCCAAGGGGCAGACCCACCGCGAACGCGGCCGGTACGAATCCAACCATCAGGGCCAGTGAGATCCAATTTGGAATGGTCATGGTGGTCAGGTCGTTCAGACCCGCCGCGATCACCAGGATCGGCAGAACACTGAGTAGAATGATCAGGGCAAAATCCACGAATTCGTCCTCTTGTGATGCCGGCAAGTTTCCCGGATCGGCGTAAAGTTTCCGTCACCTTCAGCGTGATCGTCATCGACCCTGCCCCTAACGAGAAAGGGCCCCGGCGTTTCCGCCGGGACCCCCAATCTTCGGTTGGCTAAGGCGCTTAGGCCTGGCCGACCGTACCGCCCAGGTTGGCGGCGATGTTGTTGAACGTGGTCTCCAGGTTGGTACCAACCAGAGTGACGGCCGTGATGATGACCACAGCAATCAGAGCGGCGATGAGGCCGTACTCAATAGCGGTGGCACCCGACTCGTCGTTCAGAAACTGCTTGATGAACTTCGACATAGACTTTCTCCTTGGATAGATGAGTAACCGATCTTGACACCTGGTCAGGGTTGGGTCGGTCACCCGCCGTCCCTGATCACACGAGCAGAATGGCGCGGCCTGCTTAAAGCCGAGTAAATATAGATTTGAATATTCGACTTTTTCGAAGTAAACAGATGTTTACCGTAAATAGAGATTAACCTTCTCAAATATTAATCAAGATTGCGCGCCCTCCACCCCCTTTGGGATCATCTGGAAACGAAATTTTGAGAATTCGGCGACATCTTGCGCGGGCGCCATACGCGCGAAGATTCAAATGGAGTCGGTCATGCGCCGCACCGCAGTTGCGCTACTCGCCCTGGTCGCCCTGGCCCCGGCCCCGCTGGCCCTCGCCCAAAGTCGCGGCTTGACGGTTGAGGTCGACCACATCGCCCGCCTGAACCTGAACGGAACCGCCGGGTCGGTCATCGTCGGCAATCCGCAGATCGCCGACGTCACCGTGGTCGACGCCCGCACCCTGTATGTCAGTGGCCGCGGGGCGGGCGTAACCGAGATCGCCGTACTCGATGACCTTGGTCGCACCATCTATCAGGGTCAGGTGATCGTCAGCGCACCGTCGTCAGGAGAGGTCCGCGTCTGGCGCGGCGCGGCCGTGACGCACATGGCGTGTGGCACCTCCTGCTCCCCGAGCTCGCGCGGCGGCCCCTCATCCGGCACGGCAGCCGGTGCTACGCCGGGTATGACGCCGGGCACCGCGCCCTGAGGCCAGACCGATGCGCGCTCTTCGTCCTTTCAAGTTTCTGAGGCGCCTCGGGCGCGATGCCGGCGGCGCCACGGCAATCGAGTTTGCCTTCGTCGCGCCTCCGTTCCTGTTCATGCTGTTTGCGATCTTCGAACTGGGACGCATCTATACGATGGCGTCGGTTCTGGAGGACGCGACCTTGGGTGCCGGGCGTCTGGTGCGAACAGGCGAGATCCAGCTGTCCGGCGGCGGGGCCGAGGAGTTCCGCCAGGAGGTTTGCTCACGCATGAGCGTCTTCGCCATGGACTGCGACCAGGCGCTGTCGGTGGACGTCCGGATCATGCCCGGGTTCGAAAGTCAGCGCGCCCCGGATCCGGTGTCGGGCAACGAGTTCGATGACGAAGAGCTTCAGTTCGACCCCGGCGAAGCGCAGCAGATCGTTCTGGTGCGCACCTGGTGGCGAACCCCGTTGTTCGCCCCCCTGCTCACCGAGGGGCTGCTGAGGCTCTCGGACGACAGCACCCTCGTCACGGCGGCCACAACGTTCCGCAACGAGCCCTTCGCATGATCGGGATCGGGTTCTCCATCGCTGCCTTTCGAGGTGACCGCCGCGGCGTTTCGGCAATTGAGTTCGCCCTGCTCGCTCCGGTGCTGATCGCCTTCTATTTCGGTATGTCCGAAATGGCCCAGGCCTTCATGGCGCAAAAGCGAATGGGCCATGTTGCGGCCACCGTGGGTGACCTGGCGGCCCAGGACGACACCCTGACGACCGTGGAGGTCAACAACATCTTTGCCGCCGGCCAGACGATCATGCATCCCTATTCGACCGACGACCTGACCTTGCGCCTGTCCAGCGTCACCGTCGATTCTGCGGGGGTGGCACACATCGACTGGAGCCGTGGATCGGGTATGTCGCCGCGGGCAACCGGCTCAACCGTGACCCTGCCATCAGGCCTGGCCGCCCCAGGCGAAAGCCTGATCTTCTCGGAGGTGGCCTTCGAATACTACTCGCCGGTCGAGGCTTTCCTGCCGGGGATCACGAGCTTTGAACGCAGCTATTATCTGCGCCCGCGAACCGTCGAGAAGGTCTTGCTCGCCTAGCGAGCGCACCGGCAGCCGCTCGGCATTGCCTGGATCGCGCTCAACCTTCCAGATCGAGCGAATAGCCGGCTGACCTCACCGTACGAATCGGATCGATGTCGACATCCTGCATCAGCGCCTTGCGCAACCGGCCAACGTGCACGTCGACGGTGCGCGCCTCGACATAGACATCTGAGCCCCAGACCGCATCGAGCAGCTGCTCACGGCTGAAGACCCGGCCGGGATGCTGGATCAGATGGTCGAGCAAACGGTATTCCGTCGGCCCCAGGTGGACCTCCTTGCCGGCGCGCTTGACCCGGTGCGACACGCGATCCACCAGGATGTCGCCGTGGCTCAGCCGATCATCGGCCAGACCCGGACGGATTCGGCGCAGAACCGCCCGGATCCGCGCATTGAGTTCCGGCACCGAGAACGGCTTGGTCAGATAGTCGTCCGCACCGACGTCGAGCCCGCGCACGCGATCGCTTTCCTCGGCACGGGCCGTCAGCAGGATGATCGGCACATTCCGGCTTTCGGGGCGGCTGCGCAGGCGCCGGCAAACCTCGATCCCGGACACCTTGGGCAGCATCCAGTCCAGGATGATCAGATCCGGCAGCCGCTCGTCCGCCTGGACCAGCCCCTCCTCGCCATCGCCGGCAATGGCCACGTCGTAGCCCTCCTTTTCGAGATTGTACTGGATCAGGGTGGCGATGGCGTCGTCGTCCTCAACGACCAGAATGTGGGGAGCGCTCATGACGGATCCTCGCTCGGCAGTTGGGGATCGGTCGATCCCTGACGCGGGCGGCTCAGCTCCAGCTCGTCCCCGGTCACCTCGAAGTGGATCATCTCGGCGATATTGGTGGCATGGTCGCCGATCCGCTCGAGGTTCTTGGCCATGAACAACAGATGGGCGCACGACGTGATCGTGCGGGGATCCGCCATCATATAGGTCAAGAGCTCGCGGAACAGGGCGTTGTAATGCTCGTCGACGTCGTCGTCGTGCGACCAGACATCAAGCGCGCCCGCGACCTCGGCGCTCGTATAGGCGTCCAGAACCGCCTTCATGCGCTTGGCCACCAGCTTGCCCATCCGTTCAATCGAGCGGGTCAGCGGGGCCAGGGGTTCGGCGTCGGCCAGGCTTAGGCTTCGCTTGGCCACCGACCGCGCCAAATCTCCGGTGCGCTCCAGATCGGTGGCGATCTTCATGGCCGCAACCGTGCGGCGCAGGTCCGTGGCCACCGGCTGACGCAGTGCGATCAGGCGGATGGCCTTGCGCTCGATCTCTCGCTGAAGCTCGTCCAGCTTGGCATCGCGCGCGATAACCTCCTGGGCCAAGGCCTCGTCCCGGCGCGCCACCGCCTCGATCGCGTCTGCGATCTGGGCCTCGGCCAGGCCGCCCATGCGGGCGACATCGGCGGTGATCTGGTTCAGTTCATCGCCATAGGCGCGAACCGTGTGCTGATTGGATGAGTCCATCATAGTCGTCTTCCCTAGCCGAACCGGCCGGTGATGTAGTCGAGCGTGCGCTGCTCTCTGGGGTTGGTGAACAGGTCCTCGGTGCGACCGATCTCGACGATCTGGCCCATGTGAAAGAAGGCCGTCCGCTGCGACACGCGGGCGGCCTGGGCCATCGAATGGGTGACGATGACGATACAGTACTGTTGGCGCAGTTCGTCGATCAGCTCTTCGATCCGGGCCGTCGCGATCGGATCCAGCGCCGAGCACGGCTCGTCCATCAGGATGACCTCCGGATCGACGGCGATGGCGCGCGCTATGACCAGACGTTGCTGCTGGCCGCCCGACAGGCTCGAGCCGGACTGGTCCAGGCGGTCGGCTACTTCGTCCCACAGCCCGGCACGACGCAGGGCCTGTTCGACCACATCCTGAAGCTCCGCCCTGGAGCTGGTCAGGCCATGGATGCGCGGGCCGTAGGCGACGTTTTCGAAGATCGACTTCGAGAACGGATTGGGCCGCTGGAACACCATGCCGACGCGCGCCCTCAGCGCCACCGGATCGACCGACCGGGCATTGACGTCCTCGCCATCGAGTTCAATCACGCCTTCGACGCGGGCCCCTTGGATGGTGTCGTTCATCCGGTTGATACAGCGCAGAAAAGTCGATTTGCCACAGCCCGAAGGGCCGATCAGCGCCGTCACGGCACGATCCGCCATGTCGAGCGAAACCGCGTTCAGGGCCTGTTTTTCTCCGTAGAAGACGCTGATCTCGCAGGCCCGAATCTTGGCCGGACTGGCGTTGTCGCCGTCCGGCCGGGCCACACCCCCCAGGGCCGGGCGTGTATCAATCGCGGTTGAATCCATCGGATCTACCATCTCCGTTCGAGTCGCCGCCTCAGGACGATGGCGGCGGCGTTCATGACGACCATGAAGACCAGCAAAACCAGAATGGCGGCGGCGGTGCGTTCATGGAAGGCCGCTTCGGCGGCGTTCTCCCAGATGAAAATCTGGGTCGGCAAGGCACTGGAAGCCGAGAGGATCCCCTCGGGCACACCCGGCACGAAAGACACCATGCCGATCATCAGCAACGGCGCGGTTTCACCCAGGGCATGGGCCATCGAGATGATCGCTCCGGTCATCACCCCCGGCAGCGCCAGCGGCAGGACGTGGGAAAAGACTGTCTGGGTACGTGACGCCCCCAGGGCCAGGGCCGCGTCTCGGATCGACTGGGGCACGGCCTTGAGCGACGCACGGGTTGCGATGATGATCGTCGGCATGGCCATCAGGCTGAGCACGACACCCCCGACCAACGGTGACGAACGCGGCAACCCCATCCAGCCGATGAAGATGGCAAGACCCAGCAGGCCGTAGATGATCGACGGCACGGCTGCCAGGTTGTTGATGTTGATTTCAATGACCTCGGTCAGGCGGTTCTTCGGCGCGAACTCTTCCAGATAGACCGCCGCCATGACGCCGATCGGGATCGACAGCAGGGCCGTAACCATCAGCATCAGGGCCGAACCGACGACCGCTCCCAACAGGCCCGCCATCTCCGGCTGGGTCGAATCCGAGCGCGTGAACAGGCCCCAGTTGAAGTGCGACCGGACCAGGCCCTGGTCCTCCATCTGGTCGAGCCAGGCGATCTGGCGATTCGACAGGACACGCTGGTCCTCCGGAACCTCGCGCTGGATGTCGCCCTTGTAGAAGAGATCGGCGCTGTCCCCCACGGGCGCTTCGATGGAGAGGGTCTGACCTATCGCCGACGGATCGGAGCGGACGTGCGCGAGCAGCTGGAAGCCCAGGTCCGGACTCATCAGATCGCGCAGCTCGCGGGCGACCTCCGGGTCCCGGACGTCGGCGCTCAGCCGCGCTGCCAGGGCCTCGGCGGCCATCTGGTCATAGTTGGCCCCCTGCGGATAGGCCGGGTCGATCCGCGACGCATCGACCGGCACATCCAGCGTGATGGAGTGGGTTTCAAAGGCCGAATGCCCCTGATCGATGATACGGCCGAGCAACAGCGCCAGGAAGGCGACAGCGACCGCGATCGCCATCACGCCATACAGGCGGAACCGGCGTTCCGCGGCGTGGCGTTGCTTCAGCCGGCGGGCGACCGCGGCGCGATGATCCGGGCGGTCAGTCATACTGTTCCCGATAGTGTTGCACGATCCGAAGGGCCACGATGTTGAGCAACAGGGTCACCCCGAACAGGGCCAGACCCAGGCCGAATGCCGACAGGGTCTTGGGACTGTCGAACTCCTGATCGCCGGTCAGAAGGGTGACGATCTGGACCGTCACGGTCGTGACGCTGTCCAGCGGGTTGGCCGTGATCCGTGCCTGAAGCCCAGCCGCCATGGTCACGATCATCGTCTCACCGATCGCCCGGCTGACCGCCAGCAGCATGGCCCCGGCCACGCCAGGCAGGGCCGCGGGCAAGACGACCTTCTTGATCGTTTCGGACCGCGTGGCTCCCATCGCATAGGAACCGTCGCGCAGCGATTGAGGTACCGCATTGATGATGTCGTCCGAGAGGGAGGACACGAAGGGAATCAACATGATTCCCATGACGATGCCGGCCACCAGGGCCATCTGGTTCTGCACCCCCATGAGGTACAGGCCCAGATCATTGAAGGGCCCCCCGACCAGCAGGGCACCCAGGCCGTTGAAGGCCGATCGGAATGCCGGCCCGACCGTCAGGGCCGCGAAGAAGCCGTAAACCACGGTGGGGATACCGGCCAGGACCTCCAGCATGGGCTTGATCCAGGCGCGCTGGATCGGCGAGGCGTATTCAGCCAGATGAATCGCCGCCATCAGCCCGATTGGAGCCGCTGTCAGCATGGCGATCACCATGATGAGAAATGTACCGACAAACAGTGGCACCGCCCCGAAACCGCCCGTCGAGCCGACCTGATCTGAGCGAATGGCGATCTGGGGACTCCAGTGCGTACCCGTCAGAAACTCGATCGGTGACACCGTCTGGAAGAATCTCAGGGATTCCCACAACAGCGACATGACGATGCCGACAGTCGTCAGGACCGCCACGGCCGAGCAGGCAAACAGCAGAAAGCCGACCCAGCCTTCCACTGCATTGCGTGCACGGAAGTCCGAGCGGACCCGCGTCCAGGCGTACAGCCCGCCGAGCGCAGCCGCCAGAAGGACCGCCGCCAGACCGCCGACGCGAAGGCGGCCGTCCAGGGTCTGAATCCGGGCCGCATGATCCGTCAGGGCCTGGCGCTGATCCTCGGAATAGACCACGGTCGACGCGACGCCGCCGCGCGCCATGGCTTCAGCGTCATACTGAAACTGCGACCGGAAGGGTTCTGTCGCCGGTGCTGCCTCCGGCAAGTCGGCCCAGGTGATGCCGGTTACGATCGGCGTCCCGGCCACGGACAGAACGCAAAGAACCAGCAAGGCCGGCACCGCAGCCCAGAGCGCCGCGTGTGCCGCATGATACCTGGGCCGCGAGTGCAGCCGCTCATGCCCTGCCGCCGCCGCGCGCGCGACGCGCGCGCGCGCCAGCTGGAAGATCACTGCCGAGAACCCGGCGAGCAGAATCAGGATGAGGCCGGTCATGACGCTCGGCCCTTTGCCCGCAACAGGTCATCCCGTCACGACGGTTATATGACAGTTTTGCTAAGCGGCTCGGCCGGGTGTCGTGACACCGACCGGGCCGGCCATGGGGAAATAGACGGTGAAGGTCGTGCCGACGTCCGGCTGGCTCTCCACCACCATGCCACCCTTGTGGCGGTTGACGATGTGTTTGACGATCGACAGGCCCAGCCCGGTCCCGGGGCTGTGTCCGCTCTTTTGCCCTTCGACACGATAGAAGCGTTCCGTCAGGCGGGGCAGTTGTTCACGCGCCAGGCCGTGGCCCTGATCTACAACCCGGACCACGACATAGCGGGCGTCGGCGACCCGATCCGGCGTCAGGATCGTCAGCCGCGCGGCTTCGCTGCGCGCCGATGCCTGCGCTTCGGCCTGGGTCAGGTCGCCTTCGATGACCAGCTGGACAAGGCGACCCGGAGGCGAGTAGCGGACGGCGTTCTCTGTGAGATTCTGGATCACCTGGATGAGCTGGTCACGGTCACCGACGATCAGGGCGGGCCGAGTCCGCACGACGAGCTCGACCTGCCCGTCCAGATCCTTGAGCAGAGGGGCCAGGGCATCGACGACGTCCCTGGCGGCCAGGGCCACGTCGGCCCGACCCGCCGGGCTGATATGCTCAACCAGCTCGATCCGGCTCAGCGCCAGGAGGTCGGCGATCATCCGGCTCATGCGTGCCGTCTGGGTCGACATGATGTCGAGGAAGCGGTCCCGGGCGCGCTCATCGTCGCGGGCGTGACCCTTGAGCGTCTCGATGAAGCCCTGAAGTGACGCCAGGGGCGTCTTGAGTTCATGGCTGGCATTGGCCAGGAAGTCAGCCCGCATTCGCTCCATGCGCAGGCTGTCCGTCTCGTCGCGGAAGCGGACCACCGCCAGGCGTCCGCGGCTCGCCTCGATGAGCAGCGGGGTCGCCGAGATACGCCAGAAGCGCTCCTGGGCTCCGGCCGGCTCATAGGCGGTTTCGTGAACGACCTGGCCATAGAGCGCGCCATCCACCGCCTCCAGGGCGGCCGGGTCGCGCAGGGCCGCGACCAGTGGCTCGCCTCGGCCGGTGACCTTCAGCAAGGCCTGCGCCGCCGAATTGGCATAGACGATGGCGCGCGCCGAAAGATCCTCGGCCGGACCTCCATCGACGATGAGAACAGGGTCGGGAAGGCTTTCCAGGGCGGCCCGATAGGAGTCGTTGCTCGTCTCGGCGACGGCTGACCCGGCAGCCGGATCGGCGCTTCGGCCCCAGTCACGAAACGCCGCCATCGCCGCACTCCAGCGATTTATAGGGGGCTGCCTGGGCGGAACGTCCGTCATGGACGCTCCTATAGCGACCGGAAGCGGTCGAGAGAACGCCCGCCCTAAATACAGTTTGTTCACCCGCTGCTGTCAGTCTGGTCGTTGAAATTCGGGGATTGAATGCTCACCGTTCTCAGCTGCCTGACCGCCGAACACGATCTGCGATTGGTCGTGCTGGCGGCGTTTGTCTGCCTGGTGGGAGTCGGTGCGGCCGTGCGACTGCTGGTTCACGCACGGGAGACCGAAGGATTCGCGGGCCTGGCCTGGCTCAGCCTCACTGGCCTGGTTGCCGGTGCCAGTATCTGGGCGACCCATTTCATTGCCATGCTGGGATACAGCTCTGACCACGGCTCGTCCTACGAACCCATCGGTACGATCGCGTCCCTGCTGATTGCCGTCTGTGGTGCCATCGGCACCTTTGCGCTCGTGAGCCTGCGACGCGACCGGATCGGCATGATCCTCAGCGGCACCTTGCTCGGCGGCGTGATCGCAGCCATGCACTACTCCGGGATGGCCGCCTTCCAGGCCAAGGGCAGTGTCATCTGGGATCCGGCCTTCGTCGGGGCGTCGGTTGTGCTGGCCGTGATCTTGGCACCCCTGGGGATGCTGGCGCTCGGCCAGAGCCGGACCTGGCCTCGCTCGATTGCGGCCGTTGCGCTTCTGGTCCTGGCCATCTGTTCCCTTCACTTCACCGGCATGGCAGCCGTCACCGTGATGCCGCTGGCCGGCGGGTCCGGTGTCGGAGATGCCATTGATCGTAGCCTGCTCGCCGCCATGGTCGCAGGCGTCGCCAGTGTGCTGATCTCTGCCGCCCTCCTGGTGGCGGCCCTCGACCGCTGGCATCGGGCGGTTGCGAGCGACCGCCTGACCGAGGCGCTGGAAGCAATGACGGACGGCTTCGCCTATTTCGACGCCGCAGATCGGCTGATGATCTGGAATGCCCAGTATCAGCGGACCTGCCCCGACATCGCATCCTTCCTGGTCCGCGGTGTGACCTTGGAACAGATTCTGCGCCTGGAGCTGGATCGCGGCATCTATGCCGACGCCAAGGGCCGCGAGACCGAATGGCTGGCGGAGCGCCTGCAGGCCCGCCGGAACGGCGCTGACGCGTTCGAGCAGGCGATGTCAGATGGCCGCTGGCTGCGTGTCCAGGATCGTCGCAGCGCCATGGGGGGCACGGTGTCGACCATCATCGACATCACCGCCATGAAGGCGGCGGCCTCCGAGATGGAGCAGGCCCGCGACGCTGCCGAAAAGGCCAATCGCGCCAAGTCCGAGTTCCTGGCCAATATGAGCCATGAGATCCGCACGCCGCTGAACGGCATCCTGGGCGTGGCCGACGTCCTGAGCAAGACACCGCTCAGCGACGATCAGATCAGTATGCTCAAACTGATCTCGGCCTCCGGCGCGACCCTCCAGCAGCTCTTGAGCGACATTCTGGATATCGCCCGCGTCGAGTCCGGTCGCCTGACGCTCTGCGAGGCTCCGTTCAATCTGGCCGAGGCCGTGGTCGAGGCCGGCCAACTCTATGAGGCGGCCGCGCGCGACAAGGGCCTGCAGTTCTTCGTCGATATTTCCGACAACGCGCAGGTCTGGGCCATTGGTGATGTCGTGCGCATAAAACAGGTGCTGACGAACCTCGTTTCCAATGCCGTGAAATTCACCCAGACGGGATTCGTGCGCCTCACCGTCGAGCGCGCCGCCGACCGTCTGGGACAGGCCATGTTCCGCTTCACGGTCGAGGACACCGGCGTCGGCTTTGATGCGGCGACCCGCGAACGTCTGTTCACCCGTTTCGAACAGGCCGATGGATCCATCACCCGGCGCTTTGGAGGCACAGGTCTGGGCCTCGCGATCTCGCGTCAGCTCTGCGACATGATGCGGGCCGAGATCGATTGCGAGAGCGAGCCCGGCGGTGGCTCCACCTTCCTCGTGTCGCTGCCAGTGGAGCTGACGGAGGCGCCGGCGATCGAGACAGCCCCGGCCGCTGAATTGGTCGGACGCACGGCCCCCCTGCGAGTTCTTCTGGCCGACGACCATCCGACCAACCGGCGCGTCATCGAATTGATCCTCTCCCAGATCGACGCCGACCTGGTCTCGGTCGAGAACGGGGCCGAAGCCGTCATGGCTTTTGAGGCCGGTCCCTTTGACCTCATTCTCATGGATATGCAGATGCCGGTCATGGACGGGCTGTCGGCGACCCAGACGGTGCGTGACCTCGAGATGGCGGAACGGCGCCCGCCGACCCCGATCATCATGCTCACCGCCAACGCCCTGCCTGAACACGTCGCGGCGGCTCTGCAGGCCGGGGCGGACCGCCACCTGTCCAAGCCGGTCAGCGTGGAGGCCTTGCTCCAGAGTGTAACCGAACTGACGAACGGCGGCCCGGCTGCCGCCGTCACGAGCGCGGCCTAGGCGGGACGCGCTCTAGCCGTCCAGGGCCTCATAGGCCGGCAGCGTCAGGAAACTCTCACAGCGCGGCGCGAAACACAGGGTCTCGAAGAGAGATACCGCATCGCCCAGGCGCGCCAGATTGGTCGGCATCCGGCTGACCTCATCGTCAATGACTGCCCTGACCAGGGCCTCGTCAACCACCCGACCGTCATCCAGCGTGGCCTTGAGCTTCAGCCATTGCCAGACCTGGGTGCGGCTGATTTCGGCGGTAGCGGCGTCCTCCATCAGATTATAGAGCGGCACCGCGCCCCGACCACGCAGCCAGGCCTCGATATACTGGATGCCGACGCGGATGTTCTCGCGTAGGCCCGCCTCGGTGCGCGGCCCGTCGTGCATGGCAAGCATCTGGGCCTGGCCGATGGTGGCGCCGTCGCCGATGATCTCCAGCTGATTGGCGCCCGGCATCAGCCGGTCGAACACCTCCATGGCGACCGGGACCAGGGCCGGATGAGCGACCCAGGTGCCGTCGTGGCCGTCGCCGGCCTCGCGCTCCTTGTCGGCCTTGACCTTGGCGAAGGCGGCGGCATTGGCGGCCTCATCGCCCTTGATCGGGATCTGCGCCGCCATGCCGCCCATGGCGAAGGCGCCCCGGCGATGACAGGTGGCGATCAGCTTTTTGGAATAGGCTCTGAGGAAGGCCTCGCCCATCACCATGCGCCCGCGATCCGGGGTCAGGAAATCCGGGTTCAGACCGAGCCTCTTGATGGTCGAGAAGATATAGTCCCAGCGCCCGCAGTTCAGGCCGACGATGTGGTCCTTCAGGGCGTGCAGGATCTCGTCCATCTCGAAGGCGGCGGTGATGGTCTCGATCAGGATGGTGGCCTTGATCGTGCCGACCGGCAGCCCCAGGCGCGACTGGGCGATGCGGCAGGCGTCGTCCCATAGGGCCGCCTCCTCCATCGATTCCAGCTTGGGGAAATAGAAATAGGGGCCTGAGCCCTGACCCAGCGCCGCCTGGGCGTTGTGGGTTAGGTAAAGGGCGAAGTCGAACAGGCCGCCGGCGACCGGCTCGCCGTCGACCTCGATGTGACGCTCAACCAGATGCCAGCCGCGCGGCCGCACCAGCAACACAGCCGGCTTGTCGCCGAGCGCATAGGACTTGCCGGTGGCCGGATCGGCAAAGCCCAGATCGCCGGACCAGCGGTCCTTCAGATTGATCTGGCCCTCCACGACATTGTCCCAGGTCGGGCTGGTGGCGTCTTCAAAGTCGGCCATGAAGACCTTAGCGCCGGAGTTCAGGGCGTTGATGACCATCTTGCGGTCGGTTGGGCCCGTGATCTCGACGCGGCGATCCAGCAGGTCTTTCGGGATCGGGGCCACGCGCCAGTCACTAGAGCGGATCTCTGCGGTGTCGGTGCGGAAGTCCGGGACCTCGCCCAGGTCAAAGCGGACCTGACGCGCCTCGCGGGCCTTGAGCAAGGTCTTGCGCCGTCCGTCCAGCGCCCGGTGCAGCTCGGCGACCAGGGCCAGGGCTTCGGGGGTCAGAACCTCAACAGCGCGGCCCTCGACCGGGCCGAGGATGCGAACGGAATCAGGCAGGGTATCGAGCGGCATGGCGGCTTTCATATCAGGTTTTGGCCGTCATCCCGGCCGGAGGCGCGCTGCGCCGTAGAGCCGGGACCTCAGCGCTGACGTCCCGGCCGGCGCCTAGGCCCCGGATCAGCTCTGACGAGCCGTCCGGGGTGACGGCGCCGATCTATTCGTAGCCGTGGGCGGCTTCATTGATGACGACCGAGGGCATGGTGGAGAAGTCCACCGCCACGGGCCGCGCGGCCGCCTGGCGGAAGGCCTTGATGGCGTGCTCAAGGCGGCGACGCGCCTCGCGCTCGGCGTCCGAGCCGGGGGTCAGGTCCAGCGGGGCCAGGCAGTAGTCGATGATGGCCTTGGGGCTCGACAGGGCTTCCATGATCGTTCCTCCTTGATGGGGTGACTATTCCGCCGCGAACTGGGCGGTTTCGGTGGAGTCCTTCAGCGCCGTCGTCGACGACTGGCCGTTGGAGATGACGGTGGCCACGGCGTCGAAATAGCCGGTGCCGACCTCGCGCTGGTGACGGGTCGCGGTATAGCCGCGCGCCTCATTGGCGAACTCGCGCTGCTGCAGCTCCGAATAGGCCGCCATGCCGCCATCCTTGTAGGCGTGGGCCAGCTCGAACATCCCGTTGTTCAGGCTGTGGAAGCCGGCCAGGGTGACGAACTGGAACTTGTAGCCCATGGCCCCCAGCTCGCGCTGGAACTTGGCGATGGTGGCCTTGTCCAGCTTGGCTTCCCAGTTGAACGACGGCGAGCAGTTGTAGGCCATCAGCTTGCCCGGGTGCTCCTTCTGGACGGCCTCGGCGAACTTCTTGGCATCGTCCAGGTCAGGGTGGCTGGTCTCCCACCACAGGACGTCGGCGATCTTGGCGTAGCTGAGCCCGCGCGCGATGCAGTGGTCCAGGCCGGTGCCAGGCTTGAGCCGGAAGAAGCCTTCGGGCGTGCGGTTGTCGCGGTCGATGAACGGCTGATCGCGTTCGTCGATATCCGAGGTGATCAGCTGGGCCGATTCAGCGTCGGTGCGGGCGACCGTGACGGTCGGGGTGCCCATGACGTCGGCGGCCAGACGCGCGGCGATCAGGTTGCGCTCATGCGCCTGGGTCGGGATCAGCACCTTGCCGCCCAGGTGGCCGCACTTCTTCTCGGAGGCCAGTTGGTCTTCGAAGTGCACGCCCGAGGCGCCGGCTTCGATGAAGGCCTTCATGATCTCGAAGCTGTTGAGCGGGCCGCCGAAGCCGGCCTCGGCGTCGGCCACGATCGGCACGAACCAGTCGCGCTGGGCCCCGCCCTCGGCGTGTTCGATCTGGTCGGCGCGCTGGAGCGTGCGGTTGATCCGGCGGCACAGTTCCGGCGCGGCGTTGGCCGGATACAGCGACTGGTCCGGATACATGGCCCCGGCGGTGTTGGCGTCCGCCGCCACCTGCCAGCCCGAGAGATAGATGGCCTTCAGGCCGGCGCGCACCATCTGCATGGCCTGGTTGCCGGTCACCGCGCCCAGGGCGTTGATGAAGGGCTCGGTGTGCAGCAGCTCCCACAGGCGGTTGGCGCCGCGCTCAGCCAGGGTGTGCGTCACCGGCACCGAGCCGCGCAGGCGCAGCACGTCTTCGGGGGTGTAGGGGCGCTCGATGCCGTCGAAGCGGCCGGCGGGGGCGGGAACCAGATCGGCGAAGGTGGTCATGGCGGTCTCGATGGCTGTGGCTATGTGCGGCCCGACGCCGCTGTCCCCGCCAGAAACCGCATCCAAGTCACGAACGCCACAGGCGAAGTCATGATTTCAATGTCATTTTGTCATAATATGACGCTTGCTTTGATGACACATTATGACAATCTCCAGCCATGGCGCGGGCGGCGGATCAGAAACTGTTTCTCGGCGGGCGGCTGAAGCGGCTGCGCCGCGAGCTGGACCTGACCCAGACGGCGATGGCCGGCGACCTGGGTGTTTCGCCCTCCTATCTGAACCACATCGAGCGCAATCAGCGGCCCGTCTCGGCCCAGCTCCTGCTGCGCCTGGCCGAGACCTATGACGTCGACCTCAGGTCGCTGGGCCAGAATGACGCCGCCTCGGCCGAGGTCTTGAGCGAGCTGTTGGCCGATCCGGTGTTCCGGGGTCTGGCGGTGCCGCGCCACGAGGTGCTGGCCCTGGCCGACGACAATCCCGCCGCCGCCGAGGCTCTGGTGCGGCTCTATCAGGCCTTCAGCGACCAGCGCGCCCGCACCCAGGCCGAGGCCGAACGCGGCGGCGCGGCGCTTGAGGAAACCCCCGCCGACTGGGTTCGCGATCATATCCAGGCGCGGCGCAACCATGTGCCGGAGCTGGACGCCCTGGGTGAGGCCCTGCACACCGAGCTGGCCGACGATCCGCTGGGGCTGGAAGCGGCGGCGCGGGCGCGGCTGAAGGCCCGGCACGATCTGGCGGTGCGGGTGGTGCCGGCCGAGGTCATGGTCGAATGGACCCGGCGGCTGGATCTGCATCGCCGCCGCCTGTTGCTGTCCGAGGCCCTGTCGGGTCCCTCGCGCGCCTTTGCGGTGGTCTATCAGCTGGCGCTGAGCGAACACGGCATAGAGCTGGACGCCCTGACCGATGCGGCCCGTCCACCCGATACGGCGACGCGCGAGCTGCTCAAGGTCAGCCTCGCCAATAGTCTGACCGCGGCGATCCTGATGCCCTATGGCCGCTTTCAGGCCCTGGCCGAGGAGACCGGCTATGACCTGGCCCGGCTGCAACAGCGGTTCGGCGTCTCGTTCGAACAGGCGGCGCACCGGCTGACGACGCTGGGGCGGCCGACGGCGCGCGGCGTTCCGTTCTTCCTGATGCGGGTCGACCAGGCCGGCAATGTCTCCAAACGCTATGCGGCGGACGCCTTTCCATTTTCGCGCTTCGGCGGGGCCTGTCCGCGCTGGCGACTGCACGCAGCCTTTCGCACGCCCGGCCAGGTGGTCACCCAGATCGTCGAGACGCCCGACGCAGGCCGCTGGTTCACCCTGGCCCGCACGGTCGAGCGGCAGGGCCGCAGCGGTGAGAGCGATCTGGCCATCGGCCTGGGCTGCGAACTGCGTCACGCCCACCGGCTGATCTATGCGCGCGGTCTCAATCTGGATCAGCCCGAGACGACGCCGATCGGCCCGGCCTGCCGGATCTGTCCGCGCCACCCCTGCGCCGAACGGGCCGCACCGCCGGTCCATGCCGAGCTTCAGATCGACGCCTGGTCCAAGTCTGTCAGCCCCTGGCCGTTCACGCCTTGACCCGAGGGGCGCCCGGCGCGCCCTAATCCAGGCGCAGCGCCCCGTCCTGGAGATGAAAGGCCATGCCCGATCTGGCGAACAGTCCGGCCAGCGTCGCCTGAGGATCCGCAACGCCCTGATCAAGCATCACCACGATATCAGCCGCCAGGGAGGCGTCGCCTGAAACCGACGTCAGATGGGCCAGCCACTCATCGCGGGTCAGGACGCCGTCCTCGCGATTGGCGTCGATCAGGGACCGGAGAAAATCGAACCCGTCGCCCCCGTCATGTCGAGCCTGAACCGACTGGGCCACCAGGGCGAAGACGGCGCCGCAGGCATAATAGGCGGTGTGCTGTCCGCGCGCGCCCGCTTCCGAGATGGGCTGATCGGCCAGGCCGATGCATTCATCGACTTCGCGCTGTAGTTCTGCGCGTAGGTCATAGGTCGGCACCAGAGCCTTGGTCGCCAGGGCCGCCATCAGATCCGCACCCCCTTCGGTAATCCAGGCATCGCGGGAGCGCTCGTAGCGAACGGTCTGGCCCAGCCAGAAATGCGCGCTTTCATGGCTGATGAACCAACGGCTGTGATCGAGAACTCCGGTTGAACTTTCCAGCAAGGCCTCGCCTTCAAGGCTCATGACGATCAGGCCCGGCAATACGCTGCCGCTAAGCCCCGTCATCCCAGGCGTCGGTCCGCGCCAGCTGGCCATGATGGTGGGACGGTCGGTCTGGCCGGCGCCCAGACGCTGGCCATAATATTCAATCACCCGCGGCGCGAACGCTTCAAGCTCGGTGGAAATCCAGGCGGGAAGTTGCGGATCAGCGACCGTGACCAGACGCTCGGTCTCATTCATGCGGGCCTGGCCAAACAGGACATAGGCGCGCGCGTCCTGAAGGGTCGCGTCGCTCAGGCGCTGGCCGTGCAGCAAGACGGGACCGGCTGTGTCGCGCCAGGTGATGCGCACCTCGCCGACCGGAATATCAAAGGCGCCATTCAGGTCCTCGGGGACCGAACGGGCCTCCTCCAGAGAGGACAGGGGAAAGACGTCGAAAGCCCCCGAGAACAGCGCAACCGATCCATCGGTGAAGATCAGCGAGGGATAGTCGGCTTCAAGGTGCTCTGGCGTCGGGGTCGGGCTGAGCGTGAGGTGACGCGGGACATCGCCGCCGTCGACGGCGCGCAGGACATCCAGATTGCCCACGCGCTCCAGCACAACGCCGGGGGTCAGGACCCGCCAGGTCTGAACGCGCCAGGGCTCGCGCGTGGTGTGGGTCACTGACGAACGGATGAAGGCCCAGACCGGCGCATCGCGCTCAAGGACATAGTCCGCCGTCCAGGCGTCGCCATCGCGGGTGACGATCACATCGGCCGCGGGCGCAGGCGTCTCGGCCTGGAGCGGAGCCGGCTCTGGGTCCGCCGCCCACGCCGCCGGTGCCGCAACGGCGACCACTATCGCCAGAAACGTGGCCTTCAAGATCGGCATTTGCATGGACAACCCCCTCAGCTCGAAGGGCAGCCTAGCTTTGCCGATTCCGGAGGGTCACCTTACCCTTTGGTCACGCTTGGGACGATTCAGAGGCGGGCGACGCTGCATTGGTGACCGACAACGACCTCTTTGCGCTGGACGCGCCCGATTGCGCCCGCGCCCTGATCGGCTGGACGCTGCGGGTGGAGGGTGTCGGCGGGATCATTGTCGAAACCGAGGCCTATGACCGCACCGACCCGGCCTCGCACAGCTTCCGTGGGCCTACGCCCAGGAACGGCGCCATGTTCGGGCCAGTCGGGCGGGCTTATGTTTACAGGATCTACGGGGTCCACTGGTGCCTGAATGTGGTCTGCGGAACCGAAGGCTCCGGCCAGGCCGTCCTGATCCGGGCGATCGACCCATCCCATGGGCTCGACCAGATGCGTGCACGTCGCGGCGATGTGGCGGATCGCGCCCTGTGTTCGGGGCCGGGCAAGCTGTGTCAGGCGCTGGGCGTCACCGGCGCCCACGACGGCCTGTCATTGCGCGAAGCCCCCTTCGCCCTGATCCCGCCGGACGAGAAGCCGAGCCAGATCCTGACCGGCCCGCGCATCGGCATCACCAAGGGCGTCGAAACGTCCTGGCGCTTCGGCCTGGCCGGCTCGCCGCACCTGAGCCGGCCGCTGAAAGCGACCTGAGCCAGGGGATTTCAAGGAAAGAAATGGCGGACCCGGAGCGATTCGAACGCCCGACCCTCAGATTCGTAGTCTGATGCTCTATCCAGCTGAGCTACGGGTCCGCTGACCGGGCGCTTGGGGTGCCCGGCGAAGGGGCGGACACCTAACCGCTCACGCGGCACGATGCAAGGCCCTGATTGCGGTCTTTACAGGGCAGGTGAGGCGCGCACAGTGCGGGCCCGCCCGAAAGGTCCGCTTCCATGAGCCATCCTGACCTCGACCAGCTGTGCGACGGCCCTCTCGCCCCGGTGCTGGAAGGACTGGAAGCGCGCCGCCGCGCGGCGGTGACGCGCTTCGTCTGGATCATGGCAGGCTTTGCCGTTCTGGCGATCACGTGCCTGATCTTCATTCCCGACCTGGCCTTCAAATTCTTCGGGGGCGGCGCGATCCTGTTCATCGGCTGGCTGGTCGCGTCCCGGCCGCTGGAAGCAACGGCACGCGCCCTCAAGGCACCGGCGGTGGCCGCCATCAGCCAGGCTCGCGGCCTGACCTACGAAGCCACTGACTTCTCGGCGGACGGCTATGAGGCACTGCACCCACTGCTTGGCCGGCCGAACGATCGGACCTTTCGCGACCGGTTTGCCGGCGAGCGCAGCGGCACTGCCTTCGCCTTCTATCATGCGGCCCTGATCGCCGGTTCCGGCAAGAGCCGTCGCGAGGTCTTCAAGGGCCTGATCTATGCCGTGACACGACGCGCGCTCCAGGGAGAGACGGTGGTCATGCCGGATCGCGGCCTGTTCAACCTCTTCAGCCCCGGAACCGGCATGGAAAGGGTCCGTTTCGAGGATGACCCGGACTTCGAACGCAACTTTGAGGTCTATTCAACCCGACCGGACGAGGCCCGCGCTGTCATCAATTCGGTGGCCCGCCAGACCCTGAAGGGCTGGCGCACAGGTTCTGGTCCCATGTTTGCGCGCCTGGCGTCAGACCAGGTGACCGTCGCCATCGCTGATCCCGATGATCGCTTCGGCGTGGGCCCCATGCTGAAATCCATCCCGGGCCGGGAACGTGTCCGGGGCCTGTGGGAAGAGCTGGATCGGGCGCTCGGCCAGGTCCATCAGGTGCAATCCACCTTCGGGTGACGCCGCCCAGCGCTTTGCCGCGGCGGTCCGCTGGTCTAGCAAGACCTCATGCGTCTGTTCATTGCCCTCACCGCCGCCCTGTCGCTGATCGCCTGCGGCGTACTCCCGGACCGCCAGGTGCCGACCCCAGCGACACCGGTTGCCGGCGATATCGCACGCGGCCCCTTCGTCTCAGCCGCCAATCCCCAGGCGGCGGAAGCGGGCATGGCCATCCTGCGGCGCGGGGGATCAGCCGTCGATGCCGCCGTGGCTGTGCAGGCCGTGCTTGGGCTGGTCGAACCCCAGAGCTCCGGGCTCGGTGGCGGTGCTTTCCTCGTCTTCTACGATGCCGACACCCGCGAGGTGACGGTCTATGACGGCCGCGAAACGGCCCCGGCGGCGGCGACGCCGGAGCTGTTTATCGAGAACGGTGCGCCCATGGGCGGCCGTGAGGCAGTGCTGTCGGGCCGGTCGGTCGGGGCACCCGGCGCAGTCGCCATGCTCGCGATGGCTCAGGGTGAGCACGGTCGTCTGCCCTGGTCGACGCTGTTCGGCGACGCTGAGCGTCTGGCCCGCGAGGGCTTTGTGGTTCCGCCGCGCATGGGTGCCTTCATCAACACGCCTGAGGATCGGGCGCCGCAGAGCCATACGACCTGGGCCCGGGCCTATTTCGAACGTCCCGACGGGTCCCGGCCCCAGGCCGGCGAGATCATGACCAATCCAGCCTATGCCGAGACGGTTCAACGGCTGGCCGCAGAGGGACCGGACTATTTCTATCGCGGCGAGCTGGCGCGCGAGATCGTGGCGGCGGTTCGGGCCGGGGACAATCCTGGTGGCCTGACCCTGGCGGACCTGGCGGCCTACAGGCCGGCCCGGCGCGAGGCGATCTGCCAGCGGTACCGGATTTATGTGGTGTGTGTTCCGCCACCGCCGTCATCCGGCGTTGCCCTGCTCCAACTCCTGGCCATGGCCGAGCGGACGCCGGACATCGATCGGGGTGCCGACAGCCCCGAGGCCTGGGTCGCCTTCGCGCGGTTGCAGCGGCTGATGTACGCCGACCGCGATCTCTACGTCGGGGACGCCGACCATGTGGACGTGCCGGTCACGGGGCTGCTGGACCCAGCCTATGTCGAGGCGCGTGCCGCCCTGGTCCCGACCGTGACAGGGCCGGTCAGTCCAGGAACCCCGCCCGGCGCGCCCACCGAACGCGCCCCGGATGCCACGCGCGAGCCGGCGGGCACCAGCCATTTCGTGATCGTCGACTCATGGGGGAACGCTGTCTCCATGACCACCACGGTCGAGAGCCTGTTCGGCTCGGGCCGGATGGCCGGCGGATTCTTCCTCAACAACCAGATGACGGACTTTTCCTTCTCGCCCGTCGATGATCAGGGACGCCCAGCGGCCAATGCCGTAGCCCCCGGCAAGCGGCCACGCTCGTCGATGTCGCCGGTGATCATTCTGGACCGCGAGGAGCGGCTGGTCGGGGCCCTGGGATCGCCCGGCGGCAATTCGATCCTGGCCTATAACGCCAAGGCCCTGATCGGGGTGCTGGACTGGAATCTGTCGATGCAGGCGGCCTTTGACCTGCCCAATCTGGTGGTGCGCGGGGCCAGCGTCGGGGCCGACACCAACCTTTTTGAACCCGACATCCAGGCCGCCCTGGCGGCGGCCGGTGCACCGCTGCGTCCCAATTCCAGTGAGACATCTGGCCTGCACGGCGCAATCTGGCGAGACGGACATTGGGATTCAGGGGCCGACAATCGTCGCGACGGGGTCAGCCTGACCCACTAGACGGGTCCTAGTGTTGAGCTGGCAGGATCAGCAGAAACACCGTGCCGCCCGGACCGGTCACGTCCAGCACCAGGTCGCCGCCATTGGCCTGAGCCAGTTCGCGCGAGATCGGCAGGCCAAGGCCCGCGCCATTGCGCCGCGCCGAGCCCTGGAACGGCAGGAACAGGCGTTCGCGCGCCCGCGCAGGCAAGCCCGGCCCGTCGTCGCGAACCCGGATCTCGAGGCGGTCGCCGGTCTTGACGGCCGAGATCGAGACCCGGCCCTTACCGTCCCGCTCAGGATCGCCCTCGATAGCCTCGCGCGCATTGCGCATCAGATTAACGAGAATACGGTGCAGATGTTCAGCGTCGGCCTCGACCCGCAACCGGGCCGGCGCGCGCTGGATCAGGCGCACCCCCTGGTCGGTCAGGCCGGCGTCCTCAGCGGCCGCATGGATCGCCGGAACAAGCCGCAAGGGCCGTGGATCGGGCTTGGGCTCTTCGGAGCGTCCGTAGGCGAGCACGTCCTGGGCCAGGTTGAGCGCCCGATCCAGCGCCCGTTCCAGACGCGGGAGGGCGCGGGCCACCGTCGGATCGCCGGAGTCCGCCAGTCGATCCGAGGCCATCTGGGCGGCCGTCAGCATATTTCGGAGGTCATGACTGATCTTGGCCACGGCCTCGCCCAGGGCCGCCAGACGCGCCCGCGACCGCAGGGCAGAGCGAACCTCCTGCTGCATCCGGTTCAGCTCGTCCTCGACGCGCCCGATCTCATCGACCCGTTCACGGCGGATGGGGCGGGGCTCCGCCTCTGGGTCATCGCGGAATCTCTCGATCGTCTGGGTCACACGCCGGACCGGCTCCAGCACCAGAATGACCAGGCCAAAATAGAGCAAGCCCCCGGCAATGACTGAAATCGCCAGCGAGGCCAGCACGATCTGAAGGACATAGGACCGGAGTTCGGCCTTCAGGGGCGCGGCGTCGGCGACGATCTCGATGAAGTCACCGGTGCGCCAACGTGGTGCGGCGATGACCTGCACCCGGCGATCGTCCGCCCCCAACAGGGTGAGCCATGGATCCAGCAACCGGGCAGCCAGGTCGGGCTCCCGCAGATCGATCAGATGCGGGGGTGCGCCGTCCTTGGGCGTGCCCCTCAGAAGTCGGCGAATCCCGTTTTCCTGCAGGACGACCGTATCCGCCCCGACCCCGACCAGCAGTCGATCGGCCAGGCTTTCCTCGACGGTTGCATAGGGTGCGGCCTCGACCGCCAGGGACGCGACTTCGGCGGCGCGGATCCTGTCGGTCACCCAGCGTTCGTGGAACGAAGCCGCAGCGGGGAACAGGATCAGTAGGTCCACCACGGCCGCAAAGGCCGCCGTCAGCAGCAGAAGCCGACCGGACAGGCCATTGATCCAGGCCCACCTCGGCGGACTGGGCCTGGCCCCCGGCGGGGTTGGATTGAAGTCGTCGTTCACGGCCATGTGCGCCGCACATAACCCGTCCGGCGCGTGATCCCAAGCCGTCTGGTCCTGACGGCGCTCCCGATCACGCCAGCCAGATCATGGACCGCGCGGTCGCCCAGTCGTCGCGAGCGACACTGAACAGGGGTTGGCACCGCCCGGTATAGAGGAAGCCGGCCTTCGTCAGCACCCGTCCAGACGCCGGGTTGTCGATAAAATGACCCGCCATCACCGCCCGTCGTTTCCAGTCGCGTCGGGCCCACGTCAGCAGGCCCTCGACAGCCTCGGTGGCAAGCCCACGGCCCGCCCAGGCCGATCCGACGCAATATCCCAGCTCGGTGCCGGCCAGATCGGCGGGCCCCAGGTCGGCCTGAAGCTGCGGGAACAGGGATATCATCCCCACGACCCCGTGGTCATCATGGTCGATGACGAAGTTGCGCTCGACACGCGGATCCTGACCTTGGGCGCGGGCGATCCAGGCTTCAGCGTCGGACAGGCCGTAGGGATGCGGCATCCGCGACGTCATCCGCGCCAGACCGGCGTCGTGACAGAAATCCGCAATGCGCGGCGCGTCGGTCGCTTTGGGGGCCCGCAGCACCGCTCTGCGCGTGGTGATTTCAGGACTCGACTCTATCAGGCACATGACCGCTTCTCCCAAGCCGGTCGTGGAACGAAAACGGGGAGTCCGGCGTCCGGACTCCCCGCTTCACGTTCGTCTGTCCGGATCACCTCTTTTCGGGGCGATCCGGATAGCTGCCTTGTCGGATCGCTATTCGGCCGCCTGCGGCTGTTGAATCGAGACGTAACAACGGCCACCGCGCTTGGTGGTGAAGGTTACGGCTCCGGCGATAAGCGCGAACAGCGTGTGGTCACGACCCATGCCGACGTTGTCGCCCGGATGGAATTTGGTGCCGCGCTGACGCACGATGATGTTGCCGGCCAGCACGCGCTCGCCGCCAAAGCGCTTCACGCCCAGGCGCTTGGATTCAGAGTCGCGACCATTGCGCGACGAACCACCGGATTTCTTGTGAGCCATGGGTCGAGCTCCTTACGCTTCGTCAGACGTCTTGGCGGCAGCCTTCTTGGGCGCAGCCTTGGTCTTGGTTTCGGTCTTGGCAGCAGCCTTCTTGGGCGCAGCTTTGGTTTCGGTCTTGGCCGCAGCCTTCTTGGGCGCGGCCTTGGCCGGCTTGGCGTCGGCTTCGACGCGCGGGGACAGGTTGCGGGCGCGAGCGTCCAGCTCGGCCTTGGTCGTCAGATCTGCCTTGCCGTCCCACTTGTGGGCCTTGCCGTCAGCACCCGTCAGTCCGACCACGCGCAGCACGCTTTCCGGCTGGCGGTGACCGTTGGTGCGGCGATAGCCCTGGCGGCGGATCTTCTTGAAGATCTTCACCTTCTCACCCTTGCGGGTTTCAACCAGAACAGCCGAGGCAAACGCCTTGGCCACCAGCGGAGCGCCGACCTCGTCGCCCATCATCAGGACCTGGTCCAGCTTGATTTCATCGCCGGGTTCACCGGCGAGCTTTTCAACGACGATCAGGTCGCCCGGTTGAACCCGGTATTGTTTGCCGCCGGTCTTGATCACCGCGTACATGGCATGGCCTCTAGGCTTTGGAGCTTGCGCGAACGCAAAAAAGATCGCGCCCGCAAGGACGACCTGCGGGCGAAGAGCGCGGACTTATACGGATCGGCGCGCCCGAGTCAACGCGACAGCCATATGAATTCTCCCTCTTGCGTCCTGACCGGACGTTCGGCTATAGCGCCGCCTCTCGACTGAGGAGCCCAACGGGTTCCGAAGAGCGCGGGCGTAGCTCAGGGGTAGAGCATCACCTTGCCAAGGTGAGGGTCGGGCGTTCGAATCGCCTCGCCCGCTCCAGTCGAGATTGGGAAACGGGCCGCCTTTGGGCGGCCTTTTCTGATTCCGGCCACCCCGACGAAGACTGACAGCCGCCGGCCTGGACTCGCTTCCCCCGCGTGCCTGAGCTATCGACACTGAGCGGCGCGAACCTTGCTTTGATCCACCTGTTCTTGGGTTCGACCGCAGGGGTGGTGCGTATGATCATGGAAGGCGACGTCAACTGGGTTCTGTTGCTGGGCCTGGGTTTGGCGCTGGCGACAGCGGTCGCCTTGCTGTTTGTCTTCCTGGCCGGACGGGCGACCTGGGCGTACCGAAATGCGACAGTAGAGCGCGACCGGTTCCGGACCGAAGCCGAAATTCACGAAGCCCGGCTGAACCAGATTCTGACATCTGTTCCGGTCGCCCTGGTCGAAACCGACACCGAAGGCCGCTTCATCTTCGCCAACCGGGCCGCGCACCAGTTACTCGGACGTCGCGACCAGGAGCTGATCGGCCTTCGTTTCCATTCAGCGACCTGGGGGATCACCTACCCGGACGGCCGGCTGATCCCGCCGGAACTGCTGCCCAATGCGCGGGCGCTGCGCGGCCAGACGGTCAAGGGCTTTCAGCACGTCATCGCGCACCCAGGCACCAAGCGCAAGCTGCTGGTCTCGGTCACAGCCATGCCCATACTGGACAGTCTGGGGCGGGTCATCGGGTCCAGCGCCGCACTCGTGGAGATCGACAGCCTGAACCCCGCCGCCTCTCCTGAGGCCGAGCTGACACGGCGTCTGTTCGACGCCGCCCCCAGTCCTGTGATCGTGGTCGGCGGTGAAGGTCAGATCCGCGAGGTCAATGTGCAAGCGGCCCTCATGCTGGGAATGGACGTGGATGCCGTGCGCGGGCGCCCGTTTGCCGAGCTGGTGTCACCGGAACATCGATGGGAGGCCGTTCGAGCCTATCCGGCGGAGATCATTCGCACCGGCGAAGTGCCGTCGTCACCTCTGGAGGAATCGCTCGTCAGCAACGGCGAACCGCGGTTCGTACGCTGGACGGGAATGCCGCTGCTGTTCGAGGACGGCATCGATGCCGTGGTCATGATCGGCGAGGACGTGACGGACCAGCCCTATGAAGACGATGCTTCTGGCACCGCCGCGCCGGCCGCCGAGGCCCTGGCTCTGGCCGACATGACCGAGCGGCTAGCCGTGGCCGAGCAGGGTCGGATCCAGGCCGAGGCGGAAGCCTCAATAGCCCGCACGGCCCTTCAGGATGCACTGGCAGCGGCCGAGGATCGCCGCGTGCGGGCCGAAGAAACGGCCGAGGAAGGTCGCCGCCTGGAAGATGTCGGCCGCTTGACCAGCGGCCTGGCCCAGGACTTCAACGCCCTCTTGACCCTTCTTCTCGGCGCGCTCGACATGATCGGGCGCCAGGCCGAGAATCCGGAACGGGTGCGGCGCGTGGCCGAGGCAGCCCTGCAGGCCGGCCAGAGGGGCGAGACCCTGACGCGCCAACTCTCGGCCTTTTCTCGCGGCGACGAGACGCGGTTGCGCGCCCTTAATGTCGGGGCGTTGGTGCGGGGGCTCCCCAGTCCCATCCAGGCAGGTGCCATTGAGGTCCAGGTCGCCGACAGTCCGGCCTATGCCCGATTTGATCCGGTTCGCCTGCAGTCGGCCCTGACCGCGCTGCTGGTCAATGCGCGGCAGGCCCAGGGGCCGGCGGAGCCAATCCGCGTGCGGATCGAAACGGCCCAGGTCGCCGCCGGCGACCCGGACCTGGCGGCCGGCGAATACGTCAAGATCACGGTCGCGGACCGGGGCCAGGGAATGGAGCCGGATGTGCTGATCCGCGCCCAGGAGCCGTTCTTTACGACGCGCCCGGGAGCCGAGGGACTTGGCCTGGCCCAGGCACGTGGCTTTGCGCGTGCGCGCGGCGGCGCGCTGCGGCTCGGCAGTACGCCGGGGGTCGGCTCCACTGCTGCGATCTGGTTGCCCCGCGTCCCCACCGACGAGGCGCTGGCGGAACAGACGGACTCCGAAGTCAGAGCGGGTTGAGGTCAGGCCGTCAGCACGGCCTCGGCGCGCAGGACGTGGGCCACGGCATTGACCACCGCGGCGATCCGCAAGGACGCCTGAACCTGGACACTGGTCACGTCATGCTCGCGCAGGGTCTTCTCGTGAGCGTCGATACAGGCTCCGCAGCCGTTGATGGCCGAAACCGCCGTGCACCACAGCTCATATTCCGCCTTGGGAGCGCCCGGGTTGGCCAGAATGTTCATGCGCAGCCGGGCCGGCAGCGTCTTGTACTCGGCGTTGTGCATCAGGTGCAGCGCCCGGTAGTAGATGTTGTTCATCCCCATGATGGCGGCGGCCGACTTGGCCGCCGTCATCGCTTCGGACGACAGATGTGCGGACGCCTCGGCCTCAAGGGCGCGCACCGTCTGCGGCTCGCCGACCGCGAAAGCGCAGGCCAGGAAGCAGCCCCATTTCTGAGGGTCGGACAGAACCGTCTCTGACGCGAGGGACGACAGGTTCAAGGACAGGTCCTTGGCATAAGCGGGCAGGGCATCTCGCAAGGCGTCGATCGACATCCTCGGTCTCCGGGCTTGAACTGTATCTGAAGGGATTTGGAGGTCCGGGGCGCGCGGGAGGAGGGGTGGCGCGCCCCGGGTCCGGCCGGCGCCGTTAGGCCGCCAGCGTCTCACCGCCCACCGGGCGGTTGCACGGGCACAGCTCGTCGGTCTGCAGTGCATCGAGCACGCGCAGGGTGTCAGCCGGAGCGCGGCCGACGTTCAGGCTGGTGACATAGACGTGCTGGATGACGTTGTGCGGATCGACCACAAAGGTGGCGCGCTGGGCGACACCCTCCTCGGCGTCGAGCACGCCCAGGTCGCGGGCAAACTTGCCGCCGTTGTCCGCGAACTGCCAGATCGGCAGCTTGTCGAGGTCGGCGTGATCGCGGCGCCAGGCCAGCTTGGTGAATTCATTGTCGGTCGAGCCGCCCAGGACGACGGCATCGCGATCCGCGAAATCACGGCCCAGACGGGCGAATTCGGCGATTTCGGTCGGGCAGACGAAGGTGAAGTCCTTCGGGTAGAAGAAAATGACTTTCCACAGACCGTCGAAGCTGGCTTCGGTCAGGGTGTCGAAAGCCGAAACCCCCTCTTCCTCATGGTTGTTGAAGCCCGGCTTGACGCCGACAATTTTGAATTCAGGCAGTTTCTGGCCGACGCCGAGCATCGCGGTCTCCTTGGGGTAATGGGATCGAAAGCACCGGAGGAGCGGCGCTGCAGGTGCGAAATGCTGTGTGCGGCGCACAAAGTCAATCTTCTAATGGTGCTTTTCCTGATCGATTTTTTCTATAGCCGGCATAGCTGAACCTGATCGACGCGGCGCATGGGCCGAATAGAATGTTTCGATGCCGATGGCGCTCGCCATAACCAACACCTAGATTACAGCCATGCTCCCCACCCTGCGCCAGCTTCAGTACCTCAAGCTTCTCGCTGAGCACGGCTCGTTCTCGCGCGCAGCCGAGGCCGCCTTCGTCAGCCAGCCGGCCCTGTCGGCCGGTGTCCAGGAACTGGAGAAGATTCTGGGGGCACAGGTTGTCGAGCGCACGCGCGGCGGGGTTCAACTGACGGCTGTCGGGGCCGAGGCGGTCAAGCGGGCTGAGGACGTCTTGGCGCGGACCGAAGATCTGGTCGAGGCGGCCCAGAGCGCCGGGCGGCCGCTGTCAGGTCGCTTCCGGCTGGGCGTCATCCCGACCATCGCCCCCTTCCTGCTTCCGGCCAAGCTACCAAGCGTCAAGGCCACCTGGCCGGCCCTGAAGCTGTTTATCCGCGAGGATCTGACTCCCGGTCTCATCAAGGCGCTCAAGGCTGGCCAGCTGGATGCGGCGGTGATCGCCCTGCCCTATTCGGCAGCCGGCATCGATCACGCGCGGATCGGTGATGACGAAATCCTGGCGGCGGCCCCGGCCGGACACCCCCTGGCGGCACCCGGCCCGATCCAGCCCGGTTCGCTGAAAAGTGAGGATCTGATCCTGCTGGAAGACGGCCACTGCCTGCGCGACCATGCCCTGGCCGCCTTTCACATCGAGGCCCCGAAAGGCGACGATGTCTTTGCCGCCACCAGCCTGCACACCCTGGTCCAGATGGTTGGGTCCGGACTAGGTGTCTCTTTCCTGCCCGAGATGGCGGTGCGGGCTGGCCTCGCCGACAATCCGGGCGTCGTTGTGCGACCGATCTCGGCAGATGCCCCACGCCGCGAGATCGTCGTGGCCTGGCGCGCCGGCTCCAGCCGGGAAGTCGAAGCCCGGCTTCTGGCCGACACCTTCCGGCTGGATTCCCAGCCCGACTCATCAACCTCCAGGGAGAACCCGATCCTGTGAAACCCTTGGTCCCGATCCTGATCTGTGCAGCCCTGCTGGGGCTGGGTGGCTGTGTGAACCTGTCGCGCTCGGAAGCCCTCGCACCGATCGCCGGAGCCGCCGGCTACCGCGTTGCGGGCGTCAACCTGACTCTGGACCCCGAGATCGAAACCACGCCCGAATTTGCCGGGATCTTTCAGGCGCGGGTGCAGGCCGAACTGGATGGCTGTGCCCAGGGCCAACGTCCCTTGCATCTGGAGGCTTCGATCAGCCGGTTGGACCGCGCCAATCCCGTTCAGGTGGCCGTGATCGGCGGTGCAAATGTTCTACGCGGCCGGGCCCGGTTGATCGATCCGGCGACCGGCCATGTGGTCGGGAACTACGAGATCGGGCGTACGGTGATCGGCGCGCGCATCGCCGTTTTCGAGATGGCCGAGAGCGAAGAACAATTGTCCACCGCCTTTGGCCAGGAACTCTGCGACCTGGCCTTCTCGACGACGGACTAGCCCGCTTCCCTGGGCTGGGCAGCGACCAGGACTGCAACAATCGGTGACCGAAATTCGCCCGCCGGGCCGCCACAGTCTGTTAAGAGGCCGCGCGGTCCAAACCAGGACCACCTGGAGACTGCTGCCCCATGGGGCTGATCCACACCCTGCCCTTGCCGGTTCGCCTGCCTCTGATCCGCACCGCCCTGGCGGCGGCGCGGGCGGCGCGCGAACCGGCCTGGCGCAAGGTCCGACCCAGCCATAGTCCAGGGCCGCTGGTCGTCAGCGGTTTTCTGGGGGAGGCGCTGGGCATCGGCCGGGCCGGCGATGCCACCGCCGATGCCTTGCAGGCTGCGGGATTTGCGTTGGAGCGCCAGTCGCTCCGCACCCGTCAGCGAGCCGTCTGGTCACTCGGCAAGAAGCCGGCAGTCACCGGACGTCCCGGCGGAGTCTGGCTGATTCATGCTAATGCGCCTGAGGCCGAGGTCGCGCTGATGACCCATGACCCCGCCGATTGGGCCGGTCGCTACCGGATCGGTTACTGGGCCTGGGAAACGACTGAAGCTCCCTCGGACTGGACGCGGGTCGCCCCCTGGTTCGATGAGATCTGGGCCCCATCACAATTCACCGCCGACGCTATTGCCGCCGCCTTTGCCCGCGCGGGACGGGCCGAATTGTCCAACCGCCTGCGGGTCATGCCACACCCGGTCACCCCGCCTGAGCCGACGCCGGGTGAGGCCGCTGCCCTGGATCTGGAGCCCGGCGCGACCCACGCCCTGGTGATGTTCGACGGCCGTTCGGCCTTTGCACGCAAGAACCCCTGGGGGGCCATTGAGGCCTGGGTCCGCGCCTTTCCCCAAGCTCGTCCCGGCGTGCGACTCCTGATCAAGGGGTCCAACCTCGCCATCGATCCGGTGTCGCGGCAACGGCTCGCCGACCTGACCCGGACTCGTTCCGACATCCGCCTGATCGAGATGTCCCTGTCAGAAGCGGATCTGTGGCGGTTGCTTGCCGACATCGACCTGTTGATCTCCCTGCATCGCGGCGAAGGCTTCGGACTGGTCGCGGCGGAGGCCATGTCTCTGGGCCGGCCGGTGCTGATGACGGGCTGGTCCGGTGTGACGGATTTCGCCGACGACACGTCCGCCGCCATGGTGCCCTACCGCTTGATTTCCGCCCGCGACCCATCCGGAGCCTACCGTCAGGGCCAGTGGGCCGAACCTGACATCGACGCCGCCGCCAGGATGATCCGTGATCTGATCGATCATCCTGACCATGCGCGGCTGCTGGGCGCGCGCGGGCCGGGGCGGATCGCCCAATTGAACACGGCCTGGTCACCGACCGCCCTGGCGAAGATGGCCTTCGCTTCCCTCATCGACAATTCTGATAGAAGACCCGTCCTATGAGCATCCAGTTCATTGATCTTCAGGCCCAGCGCCGCCGCATCGGCGAACCCATGACCCGTGCCATCCTCGAGGCCGTCGAAGGCGGAGCCTGGGTGATGGGGCCACAGGTGCGCCAGTTCGAGGCCGATCTGGCCGCCTTCGGCCAGGCGAAATACGCTCTGGGCTGCGCCAACGGCACCGATGCCCTGGCCCTGCCGCTGATGGCGTGGGGCGTCGGCCCCGGCGACGCCATCTTCTGCCCATCCTTTACCTTTGCCGCGACCGGAGAGGTCGCCCCCTGGTTCGGGGCCGAAGACGTCTTCGTCGACATCGACCCAGTGACCTACAACATCGACCCGGCCCATCTGGAGGCCTCGATCCAGGCGGTAAAGGCCGAGGGACGACTGACGCCGAAGGTGGTCATCGCCGTGGACCTGTTCGGTCAGCCGGCCGACTATCCGAGGATTCGCGAGATCTGTGACCGGCATGGGCTGAAGCTGATCGCCGATACAGCCCAGGGCTTCGGCTGTACCTTGCACGGCAAGCACCCGGTGCATTGGGCCGACATTGCCACCACCAGCTTCTTCCCGGCCAAGCCGCTAGGATGCTACGGCGACGGCGGCGCGGTCCTGACGAACGATGCCGACCTGGCCGAACTGATGGATTCGATCCGTGTGCACGGCAAGGCGGTCGGGTCCGACCTGGAAGGGCGCACCTTCGAGCACGACCCCAAATACCTCAATATGCGCGTGGGCATGAACTCGCGGCTCGACACCATCCAGGCCGCCGTCCTGATCGAGAAGCTCAAGGTCTTTGCTGACGAGATCGAGTCCCGGAATCGGATCGCGGCGCGCTACAATGAAGGTCTTCGCGACCATGTCGCGGCAGTTCCCGGCATTATCGCCGGCGGCGTTTCGGTCTGGGCCCAATATACCATCGAGCACCCCGAGCGAGACCGTCTGGCCGCCCATCTGAAGGCACAGGGCGTGCCCACCGCCGTCTATTATCCAATCCCCATGCACCAGCAGCCGGCCTATGCCCACCATTCGGTCGGGCCCCAGGGCCTGGCCGTTACCGAGGCCAAGTCTCGTGTCGTCATCAGCCTGCCGATGCACGCCGACCTGGATGAGGCGACCCAGGACCAGGTCATTGCCGCCGTCAGGAGCTTCTCATGATCGAACGTCCATTGATGAAGGTCGGCGTCGCCGGCCTGGGGGTGATGGGCCGCAACCACGCACGGGTGCTGTCGGATATGCGCGGCGTACGCATGACCTGCGCCTTCGATCCGGACAGGCCGACGGCCGAGGCCGCGAGCGCCTATGGGGCGGTTCCGGTCACCACCGTCGAGGCCTTCCTTGAGGCCGACCTGGACGCCGCAGTCGTCGCAACCCCGAACAGCCACCATGCCGATCTGTCCGTGGCGCTGCTCGAAAGAGGCGTGCCGGTGCTGGTCGAGAAGCCGATCGCGGCCGATCTGGCCGGGGCTCAGCGCATGATCGACGCCGCGCGGGCTGCCGGCGTCGTCTTGATGGTCGGCCACGTCGAACGATTCAATCCGGCCGTCGAAGCCGTCAAGAAGGCCATCGCCGGCGACGACATCATCTCCATCCAGATCACCCGCGTCGGCCCCTTTCCCCCGCGCATGGGCGAGGTCGGGGTCGTCATCGACCTGGCGGTCCACGACATCGACATCATCCGGCATCTGACGGGATCGGAGATCGTTGACGTCCAGCCGCAGCTGGCGCGCACCCGGGCCGATCGCGAGGACACCGCGCTTTTGCAGTTCCGCACCGACACCGGCGTGATCGCCCAGATCAACACCAACTGGGTGACGCCCTACAAGGCTCGGATGCTCCAGGTCGCCACCCAGCAGAAATTCGTCGTCGCCGATCTGATCACCCGTCAGGTCCAGGAGTTCTTCGCCTACGACAAGGACGGCTCCTACTCGACCCGGACGCTCCACACCTGGCCGAACGAACCGCTCAAGGTCGAACTGACAGCCTTCCTGGACGCGGTTCGCAACGGTACGCCGCCGCCGGTCACCGGTGAGGACGGCCTGGCCAATCTTGACGTCGCCCTGCGTTGTCTGGAGCGCGCGTGAGCGCGAACGCCGGCCTGCCGGCGCGTCAGTCGGCGATGCGCCTCATCGAGGCGGCGATGATGCGCCGGGGGGGTCTCGACGCGGCCCTCAATGAGCCGGCCCTGCGCGCCCTGTCACCCGAGGATCGCGGCTTCGCGCGGGCCCTGGCGATGGCTGTCCTGCGGCGGCTCGGCTCGATCGACCGGGCCCTGGATTCGCGCCTCCAGCGCCCCCCGCCCGAGCCAGTCCGTCGCCTGCTCAGGATTGGCTTGGCCCAGATGCTGTATCTGGACACACCCGACTTTGCGGCCGTCTCCACGACGGTCAAACTGGCCGAGCGGGACAATGCGACACGCCCCTACAAGGCCCTGATCAATGCCGTGCTGCGCGGTCTCGCACGCGAGCCGGCCGCAGATCCGCCGCCGCAGGCCGATATTCCGCCCTGGCTGTTCGCACGCTGGGCCGCCCAGTTCGGCCAGGCCGAGGCCGAGGGAATCGCACTAAATGCTCGCGTCGAGCCACCCACGGATCTGTCGCTCAAACCGGGAACCGACCCGGCCCCGCTGATCGAGACCTTGCCCGGCGAGCCTCTGCCCGGCGGCTCGCTCAGAACCCGGCGCGGCGGCGACGTCGCGGCCTGGCCCGGCTTCGAGGACGGCGGTTGGTGGGTCCAGGATGCCGCTGCGGCCATCCCGGCTCGCCTGTTGGCCGTCGAGCCCGGCGAGACGGTGCTGGACCTCTGCGCCGCCCCCGGCGGCAAGACCCTGCAACTGGCCGCGACCGGAGCCGCCGTAACGGCGCTGGATCGCTCCGAGCCGCGCCTTCGTCGGCTGCGCGCCAATCTGGAGCGAACCGGCCTGAACGCCGAGGTCGTCGTCGCCGATGGCGAAGCCTGGATGGACGACCGACAGTTCGACGCCGTGTTGCTGGATGCACCCTGCACGGCCACCGGCACCCTGCGTCGCAATCCTGAAGCCCTCTACGCCCTGACGCCGGCCGAGATCGCCAAACTGGCCGATGTCCAGCACCGGCTGCTCGATGCCGCCGCCGCCCGCGTCAAACCGGGCGGCCGGCTGGTCTATTGCGTCTGTTCGCTCGAACGCGAGGAAGGGGAGACCCAGGTTCTGGCCTTCCTGCGACGACACCCCGACTTCCATCTGACCCCGGCAGACCCCGGGACGGTCGGCGCACCGGACAGCTCCCGGGCGGGCGACGGCTGGCTGCGTCTGCTGCCCAGCCAGTGGTCGGAACTGGGGGGACTGGACGGCTTCTTCGCAGCACGGCTTGAACGGGCACCCTCCGCCTGACCATGACGCCGAGTCGACTGTTCAAGGTCCAGACACCGGCCCTCAGATGGCCTCGCAAGGGCGAAACGCCGGACCTCTGGTTCGGAGCCCATAATTTCGTGGCCGTCCTCGATGAGGCGGGTCATGTCCGTCTGGAATTGCACGGCATCGCGCGGGGCCCCGGGGGCGCACCGCTCAAGATCTATGGCGGCGTCCTGCCCTTCCGACGCGAATTGATCTGGGGCGAGGCCTTCAACCATGCCACCGGCTTCTACGATCCCGGTTTTCCCCAGACCGAACTGCGGCAGCAGCCGGGCGTTTCGATGGAGAGCCACCTGCGCCGGGCAGAGGCCGTTCGGCTGGCCGTCAATGCGCGCGCCATCGCCTATCCCTGGCCGGCCGCCTTCGGTGCCAACAGCAATGCCTATTTCGCCACCCTGATTGCCGGCATGGGCCTGGCCGACCAGCGTGTGCCCGGTCAACTCTGGGCACCGTCGTCAGACCGCCTGCTGTTGGACGGCCCGACCCTGGCCGCAATCCGCGCAATGACGTGACGGACCTTGCCCCGGCCGCCGGGTCATCCTAATCCACAACCATGCCGATGCCCCTCATCTGCCCGTCCATCCTGGCCAGCGACTTTGCACGTCTGGGTGAGGAGGTCCGCGCCCTCGGCGCGGCCGGGGCCGACTGGATTCATGTCGACGTGATGGATGGGCATTTCGTGCCCAACATCACCCTTGGTCCGGACGTGATGAAGGCGCTTCGCCGTCATACGGACAAGCCCTTCGACGTTCATTTGATGGTGGCACCGGTCGATCCGTGGCTGGAGGCCTATCGCGCCGCGGGTGCCGATGTGCTCAGCGTCCATCCCGAGAGCGGGCCGCACCTGCATCGGACCCTCGGTCGTATCCGCGAACTGGGGGCCAAGGCCGGCATCGTGTTCAACCCGGCGACGCCGCTGTCCATCCTGGAGGAGGTCATCGAGCTGGTCGATCTGGTGCTGATCATGTCGGTCAATCCTGGCTTCGGCGGCCAAAAATTCATCGATTCGTCACTGACCAAGATCGAGCGCGCACGTGCTGTACTGGACCGGGCCGGGTCTGGGGCCGTGCTGCAGGTCGACGGCGGGGTCACCGCCGACAACGCCGCCGCCTGCGTTTCGGCCGGGGCCACGGCCCTGGTCGCCGGCACGGCGGTGTTTCGCGGCGGACCCGACGCCTATGCCGCCAATATTGCGGCCTTGCGGGGGTAGGGCCGTCGTGAGCGAGTCCCTCGAGCGCGGTCTGCGGCTGCCCGATATTCGACCCCCGCGCCTGCCGCGCCTGACCTGGCTGCAGGCCACGACCCGACTGATTGGGCGTCAGGCGTCTGCAGAATTGTTCGGGGCTCCCGGCTACGGCCTGACGCTCAGCCGGCCTCGAGCATCGGGCTTCGCCTGCTCGCCGCGGGAATTCCGCCCAGCCGATGCGGCGGTCGGCAGGTCCACGGCGTCCGGCCGCTTCGTCATCGCCGGATCGGTGGTTGATGTCGGATCGTCCGGCGACGTCTGGGACCGACCCTGTCCGACGCGCCGGTTTGCCGTGGATCTACATCGTTTCGTCTGGCTACCGGACCTGATGGCGTCAGGCGATCGCGCGCCGCGCGAAGCCCTGCGGCTGATCCTGGCCTGGGCAGAGATATTTGGAAACTGGAACGCCTTCTCCTGGAGCCGCGAGACCCTTCCGCGTCGCGTCATCAATCTGTCCTGTTCGGCCCGGCGGATCGGGGCGTCCAGCTCGGAGGCGGATCGCTCCAGGCTAGCCGATATCCTGGCGCGTCAGGCCCGCCATCTCGGCCGCCTTCGCCCCGGCGCATCCGCCGCCGAAATCGCCTGCGCCCGCACCCTGGCCGGCGCAACCCTGTCTGGGCCTGCGGGCCGCCGGCTCCTCAGCCAGGGGCTCTCCAGCCTTAGGCGCGCACTGGCCGTAACGGTCCTGTCGGATGGCTGTCACGTCAGCCGCAGCCCCGAGGCCGGGCTGGAGCTGCTGTTCGACCTGCTGACGGTCGATGACGCCCTCTTGCAAATCGGGCAGGAGCCGCCCCAGGAGCTGGGCCGGTCCATCGACCGCCTCACCGCCGGTTTGCGGACCCTGACCCTGCCCGATGGTCGCCTCGCGGCTTTCCAGGGCGGTGAAATGCTGTCGCCCCAGAAGGTCGCCGCAGCCCGGGCCCATGACGACACCGGCGCTCCGGCTGCGGCCGAACGACTGCTGGCCGGCGGCTATGAGCGTCTCGACGGTCAGATGTTGCACATCATCATCGACGCTGGAACGCCTGCCGCCGGGGTAGCCCCCCTGACGGCCTGCGCCCAGCCCGGTGCCATCGAGATCGTGTGCGGACGGGATCGTCTGATAACGAACTCAGGATGGAGCGAACGCGCCGGAGACCGTCAGGGGTTTCGCCTGACGCCGGCCGCATCGACCCTGAGTCTGGGCGAGGGTTCCATCGGGGACATCCTCTCGGGGCGAATGGAGCGGATTTTGGGGCCTCGCCTCAGCCTCCCCCCCATGAATGTGACGGCACGGCGCGAAACCGGCGAAGGTGCGACCCTGGTCGAGACGGGACACGACGGCTGGGTGCTGCAGTTCGGATTGCGGCATGAGCGCCGGCTCTACCTCGACCAGCGGCTGGACGAGATCCGCGGCGAAGACCGGCTTCTTCCGTCGGACCGTGCGGTCGAGGCGCTGGCGGCCCCCTATGCGATCCGATTCTATCTTCAGCCTGGTGCCACGGCCTCGATGGCGCGCGACCGACGCAGCGTCATCCTCAGGGGCGAGTCCGGTCGCGGCTGGTTCTTCCGTAGCGATGCGGCGGATGTCGCCATCGAACCCAGCGCCTGTTTCGAGAATGGCCTGACCCGGCGCTCCGTCCAAATCGTTCTGCGCGGCAGTGTCCGCACCGATGCCGAGAGCCGGATCCGCTGGAAGCTCGAGCCGGCCGGCGCAACCGAGGGGCAGATATGACGCCGCTCAAGGCTTCGATCCTCGCGCGCAAGCCCCGATCACTGGACGCCGGGCGAACCCGCGACATTCTACAGGGTCGGCGTGTCCTGGTTACCGGGGCCGGTGGCACGATCGGGGGAGAACTGGCCCGCCGCGTCGCCGGTCAGGACCCTGAGCGGCTCATCCTGTTCGATTCTTCGGAGTTCAACCTCTACGCCCTGGATCAGCACCTGACGGAGGCTGGGTCGAAGGCGCACTGGACCGTGGCCCTGGGTGATGTACGCGACCGGGCGCGCCTCGAGGAGGTCTTCAGCCGGCTCCAGCCTGAAGTCGTGCTTCATGCCGCCGCCCTGAAGCACGTCCCCCTGATGGAGACGCATCCCTGCGAGGCCGTATTGACCAATGTCGGGGGCGTCGTCCACGTCATGGAACTGGCTCGCGAGACAGCCGAGGCCTTCGTCTTCATCTCGACCGACAAGGCCGTGAATCCGACGAATGTCATGGGTGCCACGAAGCGCGTCGGCGAACGCGTGGTTCAGGCCCTGGCCAGCGAAGCCCCGGTGCGGGCCGCGATCGTGCGGTTCGGCAATGTTCTCGGCTCGACCGGTTCGGTCGTGCCTCTGTTCGAGCGCCAGATCGCCCGCGGCGGCCCGGTGACGGTGACCCACAGGGACATGACCCGGTGGTTCATGACCGTCGGCGAGGCGGCCGAGCTGGTCCTTCAGGCCGCCAGCTTGCCCCAGCCCGGTCATGCCGACGTCTTCGTGCTCGACATGGGCGAGCCGGTTCGCATCGATGATCTGGCCCGCCAGCTGATCCGTCTGGCCGGACACGAGCCCGACCTCGACATCAAGATCGAATACACAGACCTGAGGCCGGGCGAAAAGCTCACCGAAGAGATCTTCTATGCGGCCGAGGACGTCTCGGCGACCGCCGTCGATGGCGTCATGGCCGCACGCGCCGATACGGTGTCGTTGGACGGACTGCGGTCCGACCTGAATGCACTGCTGGCGGCAGCCGCCGCACGCAACGAAGCGGAAACTCTCGCCCGCCTGGCCGCTCTGGAACCCCGCTTCAGTCAACGTTGACCCTACCCTTCACCCCTTTCCTCTGGACCGCATCTCCCCATGCCCGCCGCCCCTGACTTTCCGCCCTCGCCCGATCGGGTGGCCCCGAAACGCGCCCTGATCTCCCTGTCGGACAAGACCGGACTGGAAGCCGCTGCGCGCGCACTGCACGATCTGGGGGTCGAGATGGTCTCAACCGGCGGCACGCGCGCCGCCATTGAAAAGCTGGGCCTGCCGGTCAAGGACGTCAGCGAGCTGACCGGCTTTCCCGAGATGATGGACGGACGGGTCAAGACCCTTCACCCGGTGGTACACGGAGGGTTGCTGGGCGTGCGCGACGCCCCGGCCCATGCGGCGGCCATGGCCGAGCACGGTATTGGCCCGATCGACCTGGCCTGGATCGACCTTTATCCGTTCGAGGCGACGGTGGCGTCGGGCGGCGGTTTTGAGGCGGCGGTCGAGAACATCGACATCGGCGGCCCGGCCATGATCCGCTCCTCGGCCAAGAACCACGGCTACGTCGCGGTCTGTGTCGACAAGGACGGGCTCGACGAGGTGCTGGCGGCGCTGAGAGCCCATGGCGGGACCTCGCTTGAACTTCGCAAGCGGCTGGCGGCGCGGGCCTTTGCGCGCACCGCGGCCTATGACGCGGCGGTCTCCGGCTGGTTCGCCGGCCAGGTCGACGATACGGCCCCGGCGCGCAAGACCATTGCGGGCACCCTGGGCCAGACCCTGCGCTACGGCGAAAATCCGCATCAGTCCGGGGCCTTTTATCGCACCGGCGAGATCCGCCCAGGCGTCGCCCACGCCCAGCAGGTTCAGGGCAAGGAGCTGGGCTACAACAACATCGCCGATGCCGACGCCGCCTATGAACTGGTCGCCGAGTTTGCGGCCCCGGCCTGCGTCATCGTCAAACACGCCAATCCGTGCGGTGTCGCGGTCGGGGCCGATCTGGGCCAGGCCTACGCCCGTGCCCTGGAATGCGACGCCGTCTCGGCCTTCGGCGGCGTCATTGCGGTCAATCGGCCGCTGACCGGCGACGATGCGCGCGCTATCACCGAGATCTTCACCGAGGTCGTCATTGCGCCGGGCGCCGACGACGAGGCGCGCGCAGTCTTTGCGGCCAAGAAGAACCTGCGCCTGCTGATCACCGACGGCCTGCCCGATCCGCATGGCCCCGGCGAAGTGTTTCGCTCGGTCGCGGGCGGTTTTCTGGTCCAGTCGCGCGATCGCAGCCTGATCCGGCCTGAGGACCTGAAAATCGTCACCCGGCGCCAGCCGACGCCTCAAGAGATTGAGGATATGCTGTTCGCCTTCACCGTGGCCAAACACGTCAAGTCCAACGCCATCGTCTATGCCAAGGACGGTCAGACCGCCGGCATCGGCGCCGGCCAGATGAACCGGCGCGACTCGGCCCGGATCGCCGCCATCCGCGCCCGCGAGGCCGGTCAGGCCAAGGGCTTGGCCCATTCGCTGGCCGAAGGGTCGGCCTGCGCCTCCGAAGCCTTCTTCCCATTCGCCGACGGCCTTCTGGAAGCCGTCGCGGCCGGAGCCACCAGCGTGATCCAGCCGGGCGGCTCGATCCGCGACGACGAGGTCATCGCCGCCGCCGATGAAAAGGGGATCGCCATGGCCTTCACGGGAACCCGGGTGTTCCGGCATTGACCGATACGGTCGCCGCCCGCTGGGCCAAGCTGGAGCCGTTCGTCACCGCCTACGGACCCGATGACGCTCAGGTCCGCCCGGCGGTGATCCTGTTTCACGGCTGCGGCGGCCTCAGGCCGCATCTGCCGCGCTATGCCCAGGCGGCGGTGGAGGCCGGGTGGCGCGCCTTCGTGGTCGATTCCTACGCCCCGCGCGGCTGGGACCGGAATATGTCGCTGACCCTGGTCTGCACCGGCGTCCTCCTGCGCGGCCCCGAGCGCGCGGGCGATGTCGCCGCCGCCGTCTGGGGCCTGGCCCAGCGGCCGGACGTCGACGCCTCAAGGCTGGTGCTGGCTGGTTGGAGCCATGGCTCCTGGTCGATGATGGATCTGATGACCATGCGGCTGGAACGCGCCGGCGAGGCCGGCCTGGCCGACCCCCAGACGGCACGCGCCGCACTGGATGGTGTCATCGGGATGGCCGCCCACTACCCCTATCTCGGTCCGGGGGCCCTCAGCCGCACGCGGCCCTGGGTGCGCCACCCTCAGGTGCTGGCCGTCATTGCGCGGGACGACCACCTGACCTCGGTGCACAACGCCATGAGCGTGCATGATCGCATCCGGCGCGGCGGCACTGAGGTCGAGACCTGGATCGCCAACGGCACCCACGCCTTCGATGAGCCGACCGGCCTTGGTCCCATGAACCACGACCCCGAGCTGACGCAGGAATCGCTGGAGCGGTTCGCCGCGTTTCTGAACCGGCTTTAGCGCACGCCCATTTCCCAAATCGTCACCCCCGGAGCTTGTCCCGGGGGCCTATAGCTGCCGATCTCAGCGGTTCGGACTGCATTCGCCGCGGTTATGGCTCGCCGGGATAAACCCGGCGATGACGGGGGATGGGGGGCCTAACCCGCCAGCGCCGGATAGACGATCCGCTGGCGGATCTCGAAACCGAGGGACCGATAAAGCCGGTTAGCCTCAACCTGTCCGTCAAATGTCCCGAAAGCCGGCGCCGAACGGATGGGACGTATTCAGGCCCGCCAGAACCCGACGATCTGTTTGACCTCGGCCACCACCGGCGCGGCGATGTCGCGGGCCTGTTCCGAGCCGGCCTTAAGCACCCGGTCGATCTCGGCCGGGTCGGCCATCAGGCGGCGCATCTCGGCGGTGATCGGGGCCATGGCCTCGACCGCCAGCTCGGCCAGCTTCGGTTTGAAGGCGCCGAAGCCCTGGCCGGCGAACTCGGCGGTGACCTGGTCGCGGGTCTGGTCCGACAGGGCGGCATAGATGGCGATCAGGTTCTTCACCTCGGGCCGCTCGTCGAGGCTCTCGCCGGCGTCCGGCATGACGCCCAGGTCGGTCTTGGACTTCTTGATCTTGGCGGCGATGGCGTCGGCGTCGTCGGTCAGATTGATCCGGCTCATGTCCGACGGATCGGACTTGGACATCTTGGCCTGGCCGTCGCGCAAGGACATGACGCGAGTGCCCGGCCCCTGGATTACCGGCTCGGGCAGGGGGAAGAAGCCCGGCGCCGAGAAGTCGTTGTTGAACTTGGCGGCGATGTCGCGGGTCAGCTCAAGGTGCTGCTTCTGGTCCTCGCCGACCGGAACCTCGGTGGCCTTGTAAAGCAGGATGTCCGCCGCCTGGAGCACCGGATAGGTATACAGGCCGACCGACGAGCGCTCCTTGTGCTTGCCGGACTTCTCCTTGAACTGGGTCATGCGGTCCAGCCAGCCGAGGCGGGCCACGCAGTTGAAGATCCAGGCCAGCTCGGCGTGCTGCGGCACCGCCGACTGCGGGAAGATGGCGGCCTTGTTCGGATCCAGGCCCGAAGCCAGATAGGCGGCGGCGATCTCGCGCGTCTGGGCCGTCAGCTTGTCCGGGTCCTGCCACACGGTGATGGCGTGCATATCGGCCACGAAGACGAACAGGGGATCGCCCTGGTCCTGCAGGGCGACGAAGCGCTTGAGGGCACCCAGATAGTTGCCCAGGTGCAGGGCGCCGGAGGCCTGGATGCCGGACAGGATGCGGCGCGGGCCGGTGTAGGCGGGGGGAGGCGTATCAGACATGGCCCCGCGCCTAGAACCTTAAACGCCCGGCGGCAAGGCCCGTCAGGCCTTGCGCTCGCGGCGCAGGATGCCCCTGATCTCGCCCAGGGTGGCCGCGCGGGTCACGAACAGCAGCGCCAGATAGACCAGACCGCCGACGCCGGTGGTCAGAACCAGGGCGATCTCCTTGGCGCCATGCTCGGTCAGGGCCGCGATCGGCGCCTCGATCATCGGTCGATACATCTGGGCGAAGACCAGGATCGCGCCCAGCGCCGCCGAGGCGATCAGGATGCGGATCAGCCGCGACACCGCCGAGCCGCCCGGCCGATAGTGGTCGCGCCGGAACAGGAAGAATGCGAGCAAACCCGCATTGGTCCAGGCCGCCGCCGAGGTCGCCGCCGCAATGCCCGAGACGCCCCAGCCGATGTTGAACAAGACGATGGCCAAGGCCGCATTCACCGCCACCGAGATCAGGGCGAAGATCATCGGGCTCTTGGTATCCTGGCGCGCAAAGAAGCCTGGAGCCAGCACCCGGATCAAGACAAAGGCCGGCACGCCCCAACCGAACTGAAGCAGGGCCGCCGCCGTATTCTGGGCGTCGAAGGCCAGGAATTCGCCGCGCGTGAACAGTCCGTCGATGAGGAACAGAGGCATGGCCATGATCGCCGCCGCCGCCGGCAGGGTCAGGGCCATCGACAGGACCAGGGCCTCGTCCATCGACGCCTGTTCCTGGGCCCGGTCTTCCGAGGCGATGGCCGAGGACAGCTTGGGCAACAGGGCGATGCCGATGGCCACCCCGATCAGACCCAGCGGTAGCTGATAGAGCCGGTCTGCCGTGGCCAGCCAGGTCCGTCCACCGTCCACGAACGAGGCCAGATTGCCCGAGATGAAGACATTGATCTGGGTCGCCGAATTGCCGATGGCGGCGGGAATGGCGGTGATGATGATGGCCTTCACCGCCGGGGTCAGTTTCGGCATCGACAGCCGCACATTGGCCCCGGCCTTGCGCACGCCCCACCAGCACAGGCCGGCCTGGGCCACGCCCGAGACCAGCACCGACCAGGCCGCCGCATAGGCCGCCTGGACCTGATCGCCACGCCAGATCAACAGCGCCGCCAGCATGATCAGGTTCATGGCGATCGGATAGGCGCCCGAAACGATGAATCGCCCGCGCGCGTTCAACACCCCGGACAACAGCGCCGCCACCGCCATACACGGCAGATAGGGCATGGTGATCTGGGTCAGGATGACGGCCAGGCGGAACCGGTCCGGGTCGTCCAGAAAGCCGATGTTGATACCCATCATCAGCCACGGCATCGCCAGCTGGGCCAGCACCGTCAGGATCAGGGTGACGACCGCCACGGTCGCCAGGGCGTCGGTGGCGACCCGATCAGCCTCGGCCTCGCCCTTCTGTTTCAGGGTGCGGGCATAGGCCGGCACGAAGGCGGCCGCAAAGGCGCCTTCGGCGAAGATGCGGCGGAACAGGTTCGGAAAGCTGAGGGCGGTGTTGTAGGCGTCCGCCGCCGGGCCGGCCGAGGCCCCCAGAAAGGCTGTAACCGCGATGTCGCGGGCAAACCCGGCCAGACGGCTGAGCAGGGTCAGGCCTGAAAAGATCGCCGAGGACTTCATCACCCCGCCCTGTTTGGGCGGCTCGGGCGCGGGCGGATGGGTCGAGGCGGAGGCCCGGATCTCGGGTTCGATGCTCATACGGGTCTCTGACGCGGAATGTCTCGCCTTAGCGCCGATTTCGCCCGCTGGCCACAGCGGCCAGGGATCGGCCCGATTCAATCTATCGGGGGTGTCCTGCCATGTCCTTACCTTGTCGTCCTCCGGCCTGATTCGAGGATGACGAGGGAGGGAGCGCCGCCTACCGCGCGCCGGACGCCCGCGCCCGCGCCATCTTTTTGGGGGCCACCGGCTCCACCGGCGGCTTGAGGGCCGCCAACAGGGCTTCGCGCACGCGGGTCTGGTCGGCCTTTTCGGTCAGGCGCTTGCCCGTTCGGGTGGTGACATAGAAGGCGTCGACGGCGCGCACGCCGTGGCTTTCGATATGGGCCGAGCGGATGGTCAGGCCGGCGTCGGACACGGCCCGAGCCAGGTCGGCCAAAAGGCCGGGCCGGTCGCGCCCGGAGGCTTCGATGATGGTCGCCTCGCCGCCGTCCGGATTATCGAACACCACCACCGGGGCGACGTCGAAGACCGAGGTGCGTGGGCCGCTCTGATCCGGCGGCGCGGGCTTGCGCCGGCCCAGGGCCGCCTCGACCACCGTCTTTTCCAGCCGACGGGTGACGCGTGAATCGTGCAGGGCGAACGGCCCGCCGCGCCCGTCCTGAAGCTGGAAGACATCCATGGCCCAGCCGTCGTCCGAGGTCTGCACACGCGCCCCGGTGACATCGGCCCCCTCGGCGGCCAGGGCGGCGGCGATGTCGGCGAACAGGCCATGCCGGTCGCGGGCCACGAAGGTCAGCTCGGCCGTGTCCCAGGCCGGGCGGTGGGCCAGGCCGGCCGCCGCGCCTTCCTTGACCGCCCGCGCCATCAGGGCGGCCGAGGGCTCGGGGCCGACGTCGCCGGGAATAGCCTCGCCGCGGAAGCGGGCGGCGGTGGCGGCGTACAGGTCGCGCATCAGCTGACCCTTCCAGCCGTTCCAGACGCCGGGGCCGACCGCGCGCACATCGGCGGCGGTCAGGACCAAGAGCATTCGCAGGCGCTCCAGATCCTCGACGATCTCGGCGAAGGCGGCGATGGTGGCCGGATCGGCTGCGTCTCGCTTCTGGGCGAAATCGGACAGGACCAGGTGATGCTGCACCAGCCAGGCGACCAGCTCGGCGCGCGATTTGCTCAGGCCCAGCCGCTCACAGGCGCGCCGGGCGGCGATGGCCCCGTCCTCCAGCTGGCCGCGCGAGCCGCCCTTGCCGACGTCGTGCAGCAGCAAGGCCAGATACAGCGCCTCACGGTCGTCGATCAGCGGGAAGACCGAATGCGACAGGGGATGATCGTCCTTGAGCGCGCCGGTCTCGATATCCTTCAGAATGCCGATGGCCTGCAGCGTGTGCTCGTCGACCGTATAGGCGTGATAGCGGTTGAACTGGGTCTGGCCGACGACGCGCGCGAACTCGGGCAGGAACCGGCCTAGCAGCCCGGCCTCGTTCATCAGGCTGAGCGTCCGATAGGGGCGGCGGCCCTGCGCCAGGGTGTCCAGAAAGGCCCGGGTCGCCTCCGGGTCGCGGCGCAGCGCCGGGGTGATCCTCTCCAGCGACCGGGCGACCGCCCCGAAGGCGTCCGGGTGCAGGTCCAGCCCCAGCCGGTCGGCTTCGCGGAACAGCTCGAACATCCTGACCGGATGCTCGGACAGCGCCGCCGCCTCGGTCACGGTCAGGCGCCCGGCCTCTTCGACCACGCCCTCGATGCGCGATTTGCGCCGTCGTCCCGGCAGCGGCAGGAAGCGGACCAGCCCGCCGGCCTGTTTGGCGTGCAGCGCCTCCAGCTTGGCCGACATGGCCCGGGTCAAGGCCCCGACATCGCGGGCAATGACGAAATAGCGGCGCATGAAGCGTTCGACCGCTGGCTCGTCGCCGCGCCCGGCCCAGCCCATCAGCTTGGCGATCTCGGGCTGATATTCGAAGGCCAGCTTCTCCTGGGCGCGCCCGGCGAGACGATGCAGATGGATCCGCACCGCCCACAGGAAGTCGAAGGCCTGGACCGCCAGCCGCTGCTCCTTGGACGTCAGAAGCCCCTCCAGCGCGGCGCGGCCCATGTCGCTTTCGGGTGCCAGCGAGCGGGCGATCCAGAACAGGGAGTTGAGGTCCCTGAGACCGCCCTTGCCGTCCTTGACGTTGGGCTCGACCTGATAGCGCACCGCTCCGGCCTTGGCGTGGCGGGTGTCGCGCTCGTCCAGCTTGGCGGTGATGAAGGGGCGCGGATCGCCGCGCTTCACCGTCTGGCGAAAGCGGCGCAGGAAGGTCTCGGCCAGCTTGGCGTCGCCGGCCAGATAGCGCGCCTCCAGAAGCGTGGTGCGCACCGTCATGTCCTGACGCGCCAGCTTGAAGGCCTCGGCCTGGGTGCGGACCGACCAGCCGATCTTGAAGCCGAGGTCCCACAGCCCGTGCAGCACCGTCTCGACCAGGGCCTCGACCTCCGGGGCCGCCTTGGCCGGACGCAGCACCATCAGATCCAGATCCGAATAGGGCGCCAGCACGCTGCGGCCATAGCCGCCGACGGCCAGCAGACTCAGCCGATGGGGGCCGACCGCATCGCCCCCGGCCTGGGCCCACAGGGCCGTGACCGCCTGATCCGCCGCCGCCGCATAGAGCCGAGCCGCCTCCACCCCCTTCAGCCCCGTATCCAGCCTCTGTCCTGCCCGCTCGCGCGCTGCCTCCAGTTCGGCACAGATCGCGGTGAGGATGGCGGGGTCGGTCACGACCGCGCTACGCCCTTCAACCGATAAAGCCAGTCGAGCGCCTCGCGCGGGGTCAGGTCGTCGGGTTCGACCTCGTCAAGCAGGGCCTCGAGCGGCGAGGGCCGGGGCGGTTCGGCCTGCTGAACGCTGACGGCGAACAGCGGCAGATCGTCCAGGCGCGCGGGTGGGGCTTCCTGGCCCTCGAGCCGTTCCAGGACGGCGCGAGCGCGGGCCACGACCGGCGCAGGCACCCCGGCCAGCTTGGCCACCTGGACGCCGTAGGAACGGTCCGCCGCCCCCGGCCCGGCCTCGTGCAGGAAAACCAGCTCACCGTTCCACTCCTTGGCCCGCATCGACAGATTGCCCAGATGCTCCAACCGCTCCTCCAGGCGCGCCAGCTCATGATAGTGGGTAGCGAACAAGGTCCGGCAGCGGGCCTGGTCGTGCAGATATTCGGCGCAGGCCCAAGCGATGGCCAGGCCGTCATAGGTGGCCGTGCCGCGCCCGATCTCGTCCAGCACCACCAGCGAGCGATCGGTCGCCTGGGTCAGGATGGCGGCGGTCTCGACCATCTCGGTCATGAAGGTGGAGCGACCGCGCGACAGATCATCCCCGGCCCCGACTCTGGAGAACAGCCGGTCGACCACGCCCAGCCGCATCGACGCGGCCGGCACGAAACAGCCCGACTGGGCCAGCACAGCCAAGAGGGCGTTCTGGCGCAGGAAGGTCGATTTGCCGGCCATGTTCGGGCCGGTGACGATCATCAGACGCTTGGATGCCTCGCCCGCGCCGTCCAGCGAGCAGGCGTTGGGGGTGAAGGGCTCGCCGGCCAGGGTGACCGCCGCCTCCACCACCGGGTGCCGCCCGGCCTGGACCTCAAAGACGGCGGAGCGATCAATCACCGGGCGGACGCAGCGCGCCTCTTCGGCCCACTCCGCCAAGGCCGCCGCCACATCCAGTTCAGCCAGCGCCTCAGCCTTGGCGCGCAAGGGCTCAGCCAGATTGACAGCCTGCTGTCTAAGACCGTCGAAGATCTCGATTTCCATGGCCAGGGCGCGGTCGCCGGCCCGGGCGATCTTGGCGTCCAGCTCGGCCAGCTCGACCGTGGTGAAGCGCACCTGATTGGCCAGGGTCTGGCGATGGATGAAGCCGCTTTCGGGGCCTTGGCGGATCAGGTCCTCGGCGTGTTTCGGCGCGATTTCAAGGAAATAACCCAGAACCGCATTGTGTTTGGCGCGAAATGGCAGCCCGCTGTCGATCTGATACCTGGCTTCGAGGTCGGCGATGACCTTGCGTGAATCGTCGCGCAGGGCTCGGGCCGCATCCAGGTCGTCCGACCAGCTCTTGGCGACAAAGCCGCCGTCGCGGGCCAGATGCCCCGGCTGTTCGATCAGGGCGCGCTCCAGGTCCCCCGCCAGGGCCGCAATGGCCGCATCCGGCGACAAGGCGTCCAGCGCCTGGCGGATCTCGGCGGGGCGTTCGCTCAGCGGATCATCGTCGCCGGCCAGCTGGACCTGCACCGAGGCGGCGCGGGCCAGGCCGTCACGCAGCGCCGCCAGATCGCGCGGTCCGCCGCGTCCCAGCGCCAGCCGCGACAAGGCCCGGGCCAGATCCGGCGCGCCCTTGAGCGCCGCGCGCAGAGCCCGACGATGATCGCGCCGCTCGACCAGCCAGCCGACGGCGTCCAGCCGCGCCTCGATGGCGGCGGGATCCGACAGGGGCCGGCTGATCCGTTCGGTCAGACGCCGCGCGCCCGGGGCCGTCACCGTCCGATCGACCGCGGCGATCAGCGAGCCTTCACGCGCGCCGGTCTGGGTGCGATCGATCTCCAGCGACAGGCGGGTCGCCTGGTCAATCGCCATGAAGCCGGCCTCGGCCAACCGGCGCGGGGCCTTCAGAGCCGGCAGCCTTCCGGCCTGAGTCGTTTCGATATAGGCCGCGATCAGGCCCAGGGCCGCGATCTCGGCGGGCTCGAAATCGCCGAAGCCGTCCAGGGTCGCGGCTCCGTACAGCCGTTCGACCCGATCACGCGCCGCGCCGGGTTCGGCCAGGGCCTGGGCCATCGGCTGGACCACGCCGCCGGACGCCTTCAGTGCCGCCGCCACCACCTCGTCTGCAAACAGGCGGTCTCCCGCCAGGGTCTCGGACGGACGCACCGCCGCCAGCACCGCCCCCAGCTGGTCTCGCGCGCAGGGCAGGCTCTCGACCTCGCCGGTCGATAGCTCCACCGTCGCCAGGGCGGCCCGGTCGCCGCGCACCGCCACCGCCGCCAGCCGGTTAGCCCGGCCCGCCTCCAGAAGGCTGTCTTCGGTCAAGGTGCCGGGCGTGACGACCCGCACCACGTCGCGGCGCACGACGGCCTTGGAGCCACGCTTCTTGGCCTCGGCGGGGTCTTCCATCTGCTCGCAGACGGCGACCTTGAACCCGGCCCGGATCAGCCGCGCCAGATAGCCGTCCATGGCGTGCACCGGCACCCCGGCCATCGGGATGTCGCCGCCCTGATGCTTGCCGCGCCGGGTCAGGGTGATGCCCAGTACGCCCGCTGCGGTCTCGGCGTCCTCGAAGAACAGTTCGTAGAAATCGCCCATGCGGAAGAACAACAGGGCGTCCGGCTGGCGCGCCTTGGCGGCCAGATACTGGGCCATCATCGGGCTGGCGTCGGCCGGGACAGGCGGGGGCGAGGGGGCGTTCATGAGACGGCCGGCAAGGTGGCCGATCAGGGCGCGCGGCTCAAGCGATTCCGGGCTGACGCCGGGCCGAAGCCGGGCCTATGGTGGATCGATCCACAGGGATGTCGGGCGCGGGAGCAGACCATGGGCGGATTTTCCGGTTTCACGCCTGAGGGCCTGGCGTTCCTGACCGGCCTGGCGGCCCACAACGACCGCGACTGGTTCACCGCCAATCGCTTTGTCTATGACGAACAGCTCAAGCCGGGCCTGGCCGCGCTGATCGCGGCGACCTCCGAGGCCATGGCGGCGCGCGGCCTGCCGCTAGCGGGCGACCCCAAGTCCAGCCAGTTTCGCATTCACCGCGACACGCGCTTTTCCAGGGACAAGCGACCCTACAAGACCCATGTCTCGGGCACCCTGACCCGCGACGGCCAGCGGATGAGCCCGGGGATGGTCTATATCCATATCGAGCCAGAGCCCACCGGCGGGATCGGCCCCCTGGCCTTGCCGGACGAGCCGCACGGCCATGGGCCGTTCGTCGCCGCCGGCTTCTATCTGGATGAGCGCGCCGACATCGATGCGATCCGCGCCGGTCTGGTTCGCGATCCGGCCGGATGGGTCAGGGTCGAGACGGCGCTGGCGGCGGCGGGTTTGCGGCTCGACCCCGGCGCGCCGGTCAAGCGGATGCCCAAGGGCTTCGAAGACCAGGCCGGCGGGCCGCTGGAGGCTGCGATCAAACGCACGCGCTGGATCGTCTCGCGGCCCCTGACCCAGGCCGAGGTCCTCTCGCCCGACCTACCAGATGTCATCGCCGACTTCACCGCCCGGACGCGGCCCCTGCTCGCCTTCGGCTGGGCGGCGCTGGACCGGACCTGAACGCGCGTCAGCTCGCCGGGGCGGCGATGCCGGACAGATCAACGGGATCCTCCGACCCCAGCCCCTTGACCTTGCGCTCTGAATAGCGGTCGACCAGAGCCTCGGTATGGGGCCGGGTCAGGATTGTGAATCTCACCAGTTCCTCCATGACGTCGACAATTCGATCGTAGAAGGCCGACGGCCGCATCCGGTCGTTAACGTCAAACTCCTGCCATGCCTTGGCGACGCTGGATTGATTGGGGATGGTGACCATCCTCATCCAGCGACCGAGCAGGCGCAGCGTGTTCACCGCATTGAAGCTCTGGGAGCCGCCGGACACCTGCATTACCGCCAGAGTGCGGCCCTGGGTCGGTCGCACGGCCCCCAGGCTGAGCGGGAGGTGATCGATCTGTAGCTTCATGACGCCGGTGATCTGACCGTGGCGTTCGGGGCTGCACCAGACCATGCCCTGAGACCACAAGGCGTGCGCGCGTAGTTCCCGGACTGCCGGATGGTCATCGTCGCCGGGGGAGCCGGGAAGCGGCAGATCAGAGGGATCAAAGATCCGGATTTCGCACCCCATCAGCAGAAGCAGGCGGGCGGCCTCCTCGACGCACAGCCGCGAATAGGCCCGCGCGCGCACGGATCCGTACAACAGAAGGATACGAGGCGGCGTTTCACTCGGTCCCAGATCGATACCGGGACGCCGATGCAGATAGGCTGGGTCCAACGCCGGTAAGTGGTCCGGGTCCGAAAGGTGTCGAAGGCGATTCATGCCGGCTCCACTATGTGTTGGGATGCTGCGCCCACCGCGCAACGCTTTTTGGACGTCCGATCATCCCGGCCATGGAAAGGGTCACAGCGCTATGCACAGCAGGAGACGAGCGATGCGAAGAGCTTCGCGCTGCGGTCTGCCGGCGCACCGCAACAGTCGGCGACCAGAAAGACCACGAGCTCCCGTACACGCTCCAGGTTCGGCCGGAACCATATCTCTCGCCCTCGGCGCTCGGATCGGATCAGGCCGGTCTGAGCCAGAAGCCGCAAATGCGTCGACATGGTGCTGGCGGGCCGACCCAACGCTGCGGCGATGTCACCGGCCTTCAGGCCTTCTGGCGCGTGCCGGATCAACAATCTCAGCACGTCCAGCCGCCGACCATGGCCCAGGGTGAAGAAACACTCGATAGCGATCGTCGAATCCATATTTCGATATTTCTAGTATTCTCGAATTATTTCAAGCCCCAGCGTTGCGACACCGGAGGGGCTTGACGGAACAGGGTTGTTCGTATTTTGTTCTTGCAACCTGTCGGCAGTTGGGAGGGGCGAATGTTCGCCAAGGTTGTCACCGTGGCGTTCGAAGGGGTCGAGGCCCGGCGCGTCGATGTCGAGGTGACGTCCACCCATGGGATGCAAGGCAGTTTTCAGGTCGTGGGCCTGGGCGACAAGGCGGTGGCCGAAAGCCGCGAGCGGGTGCGCGGGGCTCTGGCCGGGATCGGCCTGGCCTTTCCGGCGCGGCGGGTGGTGGCCAATCTGGCCCCCGCCGACCTGCCCAAGGAAGGCAGTCATTTCGACCTGCCGATCGCCCTGGCGCTGTTGGGGTCGATGGGCATATTGCCGCTGGATGCGCTGGACGGCTGGGCCGCTATCGGGGAATTGGGGCTGGACGGTCGGATCGCGCCGGTGGCCGGGGCCTTGCCGGCAGCGGTGGCCGCCGCCTCGATGGACCTGGGCCTGATCTGCCCGGAGGCCAATGGCCCCGAAGCCGCCTGGGCCGGCGACCTGGCCATACTGGCCCCGCGCTCGCTGATCGCTGTGGTCAATCATTTTCGCGGAACCCAGGTGATGAGCCGGCCGGAACCCGGACCGGCATTGGCGGGCGAAGGCGTGCCGGATCTGAAGGAGGTCAAGGGCCAGGATTTGGCCAAGCGGGCCCTGGAGGTCGCCGCCGCCGGGGGGCACAATCTGATGCTCGTCGGCCCTCCGGGATCGGGCAAGTCGATGTTGGCGGCCCGCCTGCCCGGATTGTTGCCACCGCTGACCCCGCCAGAACTTCTGGAAACTTCAATGGTCTGGTCCCTGGCGGGGATGATCGCGCGTGGAGCCCTGACCCAGGCACGGCCCTTCCGCAGCCCGCATCACTCGGCCTCGATGGCGGCGCTGACCGGCGGCGGGCTGAAAGCCAAGCCGGGCGAAGTGTCGCTGGCCCATAACGGCGTGCTGTTCCTGGACGAACTGCCCGAGTTCAGCCCCCAGGCGCTGGATTCGCTCAGAACGCCACTGGAGACGGGCGAGGTCACGGTGGCGCGCGCCAACGCCCATGTCCGCTATCCGGCCCGATTCCAGCTGGTGGCGGCGATGAACCCCTGTCGCTGCGGCCTGGGTGGGGCCGGCAAGGGAGCCTGCGGCAAGGCCCCGCGCTGTCAGAAGGACTATCAGGGCCGGCTGTCCGGCCCCCTGCTCGACCGCATCGATCTTCAGGTCGAGGCCCCCGCCGTCACCGCCGCCGACATGGCCCTGCCGCCGCCGGTAGAGGGCACGGCCGAGGCCGCCACCCGCGTCGCCCAGGCCCGAGATCTGGCCGCCCAACGGGCACGGGCATTGGGCCTGTCCGCTGACCAGGCCCTGAATGGGCGCGCTTCGGGTGAGACTCTGGACAGGATCGCCGCCCCCGATCAGGCCGGACGCGACCTTCTGATCCGGGCGGGCGAGGCCGGCGGCCTGACCGCGCGTGGCTGGACCCGGACTCTGCGCCTGGCCCGCACCATCGCAGATCTCGAAGGGGCCGACGGTGTCCTTCGCCGTCATATCGCCGAAGCCCTCGCCTATCGCAGGCCGGCCCATGACCTCGCCACGCCGGCCTTCTGCGTCGCCCCGCCGCTCGCCTTGAGCGACCGTTAATCCCGTCCGTGCATCATCGTCTTTCCGGTTCGGGAAGCGATATGGCCAGACGGGCGAAGACGAAACCCCAGGATGCGAATGTGGCCGCGGACTCTGGCGCTGAGTTCCTGCGCCTGATGAGCCATGAGATGCGCACGCCTCTGAACGGCGTGATCGGGATGCTGGGCCTGTTGTCGCGCACGCGCCTGGACGGGGCCCAGAAGGCCTATGCCACAGCCGCCCGCGACAGCGCCGAACATCTGCTGGGCCTGGTCAATGACCTGTTGGACTACGCCCGGCTGGAGGCCGGCAAGGTCGAGTTCGAACGGGCCCCGGTCGATCTGGAAGCCCTGGTCCAGGGCGTGGCCGAGCTGCTTAGCCCGCGCGCGCATGACAAGGGTCTGGAAATCGTCTGGACCGTTTCGCCCGATGCGCCCGACGTGCTCGGTGATGACGGCCGGCTGCGCCAGATCCTGTTCAACCTGGCCGGCAATGCGGTGAAATTCACCCCGGCCGGCGGCGTCCACATCGGTGTCGAGCGCGCCGGCGGACCGGACGAACGCCCAACCCTGCGCTTCGTCGTGGAGGACAGCGGCCCCGGCGTGCCGGTCGAGGCCCGCGCCCGGGTCTTTGAACAGTTCGGCCACGTCAACGCTGACGACGCCAGCCGCCACGGCGGTACAGGCCTGGGCCTGGCCGTGGTCGACCGGCTCGCCCGGGGTATGGGCGGCCAAGCCGGCGTCGAGGAGGCCCCCCAGGGCGGCGCCCGTTTCTTCGTCGAGGCTGCCTTCGCGCGCGCGCCGGGCACCGAGGAGGGGCGCAGACCGTCTCTGGACGGTGTGGAAATTGGCGTGCAATCGCCCGATCCCTTCATCACCGCCGCTGCGACCGCCCACATCCGGGCCTCCGGTGGAGCCGCCCGAGCGGTCGCCCCGGACACCCCTTTGGACTGTCCCATCGTGCTGATAGACCATGCCGCCGCCAAAGACGGCGTGCTGGCCGCGCCGCCGCCGAGCGGGCGCGGCGTCATTCTCCTACGGCCGCAGGACCGCGATCTGATCCAGCGGTATCGCGACCACGGTTTCGCCGGCTATCTGATCAAGCCGCTCCGGCGCGCCTCCCTGGCCGAGCGGGTTCAGGCCATTCTCAAGACCGCCCCTTCCAGCGGCCCGGCCCGTGATGACGAGCGGGTGGCGGCGCCCCGGTTCGCGGGTCTGCGCGTGCTCCTGGCCGAGGACAATCCGGTCAATGCGCTGCTGGCCAAGACCCTCCTGCGGCGCGAGGGCTGTTCGGTCGAAACGGCGGCGTCCGGCGACGAAGCCGTCGCCTCCATGGCCCGCGCCCGTTACGACCTGGTGCTGATGGATATGCGGATGCCGGGCATGGACGGCCTGGCCGCGACCCGCGCCGTGCGCGCCCGAGGCGATGAGACGCCCATCGTCGCCCTGACGGCCAATGCCTTCGCCGAGGACCGCCGGGCCTGTCTTGAGGCCGGAATGAACGACCATCTGGCCAAGCCTATCGACGTCGAACTGCTGCGCGGCGCCTTGGCCCGCTGGACGAACCGCGACAGTCGGGTAAAGCTGGCCTCCTGACCACGGCGCGGGGGCGCCTGACCAAGGGGCCTGCCGCATGGCGAACGACACCGGAGCCACTTCAGCTGACCGCATGGGTTGGTGGGACTCGATCAAGGTCTATGGCGAGCGACGCGTCTTCGCCATGCTGTTGCTGGGCTTTGCGGCCGGCCTGCCCAATCTTCTGATTTTTGACACCCTGTCGGCGTGGCTGCGCGAATCCGGCGTGACGCTGGAGCTGATCGGTTTCTTTGGTCTGGCGACGCTCTCCTACGCCCTGAAATTCGTCTGGGCTCCGCTGCTCGACCGGACCAATATCCCTGGACTGACGGCCTGGCTTGGGCACCGGCGCTCCTGGATGTTGGTGACCCAGGTCCTGGTCATGATCGGACTTTGGATGATCTCGGGGTCAAACCCCCAGACCAACCTGGCCGGCGTGGCCCTGTTTGCCGTCGTTGTCGGTTTCTTTGGGGCCACCCAGGATATCGCTATCGACGCCTGGCGTATCGAGGTCTCGGACGACAGTCGCCAGGGGGTGATGGCGGCGTCTTACCAGCTCGGCTATCGCGTCGCTGTCATCGTGGCTGGAGCCGTGCCGCTGGTGTTGGCTCAACTCTACAGCTGGAACCTCTCCTACGCGGTCATGGCCACGCTGATGGGGGTCGGCCTGCTCGGAGTGCTGTTGGCTCCAAGAGAGAAAGAGCACGTCATTCGCCCGATCCCGGTCGGCGACATCCCCTCGCGACCTGCCCTGGAATGGATCGAGTGGATCGTCCGCATCGCCTTGATGGCGCTGGCCGCCGTGATCATCGGCACCGGATTGACGGACAAGGCCGATGCCTTCGTCTGGGCTTTTGGACCCGTCCTCGGAACCGGCGGCGCTGACCAGGTCAAAGCCCTGATGGACATGGGGGAACTGGACGGCGTGCTGGTCCAGTTCGCCTTCGTGATCACCGGCTTCGGTTTGCTGACCACGGCCTGTTGGCCCATTCCCGGCGTCGCGACGCGTCCCGGTGCCTATCTGGCGGGGTCATTCGGCGCGCCACTGCGCGATTTCTTTATGCGTTTCGGCAAGCTCGCCGTGCCGATCCTGGCGCTGATCTGCCTGTATCGGTTGGCCGATTTCGTGCTCAACATCATGAACCCGTTCTATCAGGATCTCGGATTCAGCCTGATCGAGATCGCCGAGGTCAGAAAGCTGTTCGGCGTGATCGCCATGTCGGCGGGGGTGATCGTCGGGGGATGGTCGGTGGCCCGGTTCGGGCTGATCCGCACCATGGTCGTCGGGGCCTTCATGAGTCCGGTGTCCAATCTGGTCTTCGCCTGGCTCGCCACCCAGGGCCATGAACTGCCGTCCCTGTTCATCGCCATTGGCATCGACAATGTCGCCACCGGCTTCGCCGGCACAGCCTTGATCGCCTATATGTCGAGCCTGACCTCGATCGGCTTCACGGCCACGCAGTACGCCCTGTTCAGTTCGCTCTACGCCCTGCCCGGCAAGATCATTGCCTCACAGTCCGGTCGGATCGTCGAGGCGTCTGCCCGCGCGGCCGACGAAGGGGGATTACCCGCCGTGTTCAAGGGGCTGTTCTCCAATATGTCCCCCGATTCGTTGGCCACTGGAGCAGCAACCAGCGGAGTCACGCCAGCGGGCCTGGGTGCCGGCTATGTGTCATTCTTCCTGTATTCGACCGTGATCGGCATCTTTGCGATCCTGCTGGCCTTCTATGTGGCCAGGCGTCAGCCGGCGGTCGAGGCCGAAGCCCGCGCGCGCGCCGCCGCTGAAGCCGAAAAGGTCGATGAAATCTAGGCCCAGCCGTCGCCCTAGGACGACGGCGAAGCCTCACCCCTCCTCGACGTCGCTTTCTTCATAGGCGGCGAAGGTCGCGGCGGTGATGATCTCGGTCACCGAGGCGCCCAGCGGCACGATCTGAACCGACTTCTCCAGGCCGACCAGCACCGGGCCGATCACGGTCGCGGCGCCCAGGGCCTGGACCAGCTGGGTCGATATGGCGGCGGAATGGATGGCCGGCATGACCAGGACATTGGCGTCCTTGGACAGGCGCATGAACGGATAGTTGGCCCGCTGGGCCGGATCGAGCGCCAGCTCTGGCGGCATCTCGCCCTCATACTCGAAATCGACGCCGAGGTTGTCGAGGATGCGGATGGCCTCGCGCACCTTTTCCGAACGGTCACCGGGCGGATTGCCGAAGGTCGAATAGCTGAGGAAGGCGACGCGCGGCTGGCGGCCCAGCTTGCGCACCGTCGCAGCCGCCTTGATGGCGATCTCGGCCAGGTCCTCAGCCGTCGGCAGTTCGTGGATTGACGTATCGGCCACGAACAGGGTGCGCCCCTTGGCCAGAACGATCGACAGGCCGATCATCCGGTCGGCCACGTCCAGCACCCGGCGCACCTCACGCAGCGCCATGTTGAAGTTGCGGGTCACGCCGGTGACCATGGCGTCGGCGTCGCCCAGCGCGCACATGGTGGCACCGAAATAGTTGCGGTCCTGGTTGATCATCCGCTGGACGTCGCGGCGCAGATAGCCGCGCCGCTGCAGCCGCTCATAGAGCCAGTCGGTGTATTCGGTGTTCTTGTGGGCGATGCGGGCGTTGGTGATCTCGATGTCCAGATCGTTGAAATTCAGCCCGGCCTCGGCCGCGTTCTGACGGATCAGCTCTTCGCGACCGATCAGGATCGGCGTGCCCAGATTGGCCTGTTTGAAGCCATAGGCGGCGCGGATGACCTGGGGCTCCTCGCCCTCGGCGAAGACGATGCGCTTGTTCGGCGCGCCGCGCACCGCGGACGATATCTTCTGCATCAGGGCGGCGGACGGATCGACCCGCTGACGCAGCTCGGCCCGATAGGCCTCCATGTCCTCGATAGGCTTGCGCGCGACGCCGGTGTCCATCGCCGCCTGAGCCACGAAGGGCGGGATGTACCAGATCAGGCGCGGGTCGAACGGGGCCGGGATGATGTAGTCCGGCCCGAACTTCAGCTTGCGTCCCCGATAGGCGATGGCGACCTCGTCGGGCACATCCTCGCGCGCCAGCTGGGCCAGGGCGCGGGCGCAGGCCACCTTCATCTCGTGGTTCACCTGACGGGCGCGCACATCCAGGGCACCGCGGAAGATGTAGGGGAAGCCCAGGACGTTATTGACCTGATTGGCGTAGTCGGACCGGCCGGTGGCGATGATGGCGTCGTCGCGCACCGACATCACCTCTTCGGGGGTGATCTCCGGGTCGGGATTGGCCATGGCGAAGATGATCGGACGCGGGGCCATGGAGGCGACCATCTCCTTGGTGATGGCGCCCTTGGCGGCCAGGCCCAGCACGACGTCGGCCCCGACCATGGCCTCGACCAGGGTGCGGTGCGGGGTGTCGGTGGCGTGCGCCGCCTTCCACTGGTCGACGTTGTCGCGGCCCTTATAGACCACGCCGTCGCGGTCGATGATCACGGTATTCTCGGCCTTGACCCCGACCGCCTTCATCAGGCCGATCGACGACAGACCGGCGGCGCCGGCGCCGACCAGCACGACCTTGATGTCCTCCAGCTTCTTGCCGGCGATTTCGACGGCGTTGATCAGGCCGGCGGTCGATATGATGGCGGTGCCGTGCTGGTCGTCATGGAAGACCGGCACGTCCAGCAGGTCCTGCAGCTGGCTTTCGATGACGAAGCATTCGGGGGACTTGATGTCCTCCAGATTGATCCCGCCCCAGGTCGCCCCGATGTTCTTGACCACGGTGACGAACTCGTCCGGGTCGGTGGTCTGGACCTCGACATCGAAGCTGTCGACGTCGGCAAAGCGTTTGAACAGGACGCTCTTGCCCTCCATCACCGGCTTGGAGGCCATGGCCCCCAGATTGCCCAGACCCAGGATGGCAGTGCCATTGGAGATGACGGCGACCATATTGCCCTTGGACGTATAGTCGTAGGCGAGGTCCTCATCCTTGGCGATGGCCAGAACCGGCACGGCCACGCCGGGCGAATAGGCCAGCGACAGGTCGCGCTGGGTCGCCATGGGCTTGGTCGGCTGGACCGCCAGCTTGCCGGGTCGCGGCAGGCGGTGAAAGTCCAGGGCCTCATTCTCGGTGAAGAACTGTTTGTCGGTGATATCGGGCATGGCCCTGCCTTAGACCCGCGCGCGAGCCGGCTCAACTGCCCTTCGGTCAAGCTAGCGCAATGAGGGCCTCCAGTCCCTCGCGCCAGGTCCGATAGCGCGGCCGCCAGCCCAGCTCGGCCTTGGCGCGTGCGTTCGAGACCCGCTTGCAGTCCAGATAGAAGCCGCGCATCGCCTCGGACACCGATGGATCGTCCAGATCGGTTTCCGGCGGCAACGGCATACCCAGGCGGGCACAGGCCGCCTCGATCACCGCCTCCATCGACGAAGGGTCGTCATCGGTCAGGTTCCACGCCTGCCCGGGCGACGGCCTCGCCAGCGCCGCCAGGATTCCGCCGACAGCATCATCGACATGGATCCTGTTGAAAATCTGATCGGGCTTGTTCACGCGGCGCACCGTGCCTGCGTTCAGGCGCTCAACCGTTGATCGCCCAGGTCCGTAGATGGCCGGCAGCCGGAAGATATGGGCTCCGTGGGACAGCCAGGCCCGCTCGGCTGCCACCCGTCGCGCGCCGGCGATCGAGGCGGCGTTTAGGGCCGAATCCTCGAAGACCCAGCCGCCGCCCCGGTCCCCATAGACGGCCGTGGAAGAAACATAACCGATCCAGGCAGGCGCGCGCTGGACCAGACAGGGGGACAGGGCCGCATACCCAGGACAACCCGCCTCGGTCGGCGCGGCGGTGACCAGCAGGGCCTCCGCCCCCTCCAGAGCCACACGCAGGGCCCCCGGGTCGGCCGGATCGACCAGGCCGCGGCCTGGGTCCCGCGAGGTCGCTCGAACCGTCCAGCCGGCGGCCTCGGCCCGGCGTGCCACGGCCTCGCCCAGATACCCCAGTCCGAAGATGACCATCACCGCCATGGACCTTGGCTAGCCGTGCCCGCGCCCGTCAGCAAGCTCGGGACTAGGCGACACTGGCGCTTCGCTTTAGGAAACGGCCATGAGCGTGATCGTGACCGGGGCTGCCGGCTTCATTGGAATGCACACCGCCCGGCGGCTGCTGGATCGCGGCGAGACGGTCGTCGGCATCGACAACTTCAACACCTACTATGATCCGGCGCTCAAGCCCGCGCGCACCGGGCTGCTTGAGAGCCATCCGGCCTTCCGCATGGTGCGGCTGGACATTTCCGAGGCGGAAGCCCTTAACGCCCTGGTACGCGACACCGGCGCAAAGCGGATCGTTCACCTGGCCGCCCAGGCCGGCGTCCGCTATTCGATCGACAATCCCTTCGCCTACCAGAAAGCCAATCTGGCGGGCCATCTCAGCGTGCTGGAGGCCGCGCGCCACAACGGTATCGAACATCTGGTCTATGCCTCTTCGAGCTCGGTCTATGGCGACCGACCGCTGAACGGGTCCGGTTTTTCGGAAAGCGATCCGACGTCGGCGCCGGTCTCGCTCTATGCCGCGACCAAGAAGGCCTGCGAGCTTATGAGCCACAGCTATGCCGGCCTGTATGGCCTGCCGCAATCGGGGCTTCGGTTCTTCACCGTCTATGGACCCTGGGGTCGGCCCGACATGGCCTATTTCAGCTTCACCCGGAAAATTCTCGCCGGTGAGCCCATTGAGGTTTACGGCGAAGGGCGCATGGCCCGCGACTTCACCTTTGTCGATGATATCGTGGACGGCATCGTCGGGGTGTTGGACCGGCCGCCGCCCGGGCATCAACCGCGCATTCTCAACATCGGCGACAGTCGGCCCATTGGGCTGATGGACATGATTGCGACCCTGGAAACCGCGCTCGGGCGCCAGGCGGTCAAGATCATGCGACCGATGCAGCCGGGCGACGTCACCGCCACCTTTGCGGACGTCTCGGCCCTGAAGGCCCTGACCGGCTACGATCCCAAGGTACCGCTCGAAGACGGGATTCCACAATTCATCGACTGGTACCGCCACTTCTACGGCTGAAACGCGGTCCGGCGAGGGGTACCCGAACCAGCATACGACAGGGCGGGCACCTTAAATCGAAAGCGGGCTTGAGCCGGCGGCGCGCCTCGCTATAGTCCAGCCCGATTTCGACCCCCTTGGAGAGACCGCCCGATGGCCGGCCCCGCCCCAAAAGACAGCGACTACGTCCGCGGCGAAATGGCCGTCGTCGAACATGAGAAGACCTATATGGGCTTCCTTTCCCTGGCCAAATGGTGCTCGCTCGGACTGGCGGCCATCGTCCTGTTCTTCACCATGTGGCTCTATCCGCGCGGGAATTTCATGGGCGCGGCCGTCTCGACCTTCGTGCTGCTGGCCGTCGGCATCTACGTCCTGCGCAAGCCGCAGGTTATCGAGTCCTGAAGCCCTATTCCGAAGTGATCTCCGCCGTTGAGGTCATGCGGCCTCCTCGCGGGCACATCCGGCTCTCGAAGCGATAGTTCAGTGCCCCCGTGACGGCCTGATCGGCACTGTCCAGAGCCATCATCGCCTGCTGGCCGGAGCCGCTATCTGTCAGGGTCAGGGTCGCATCAATACCAAGGATGGGCCGGGGGGTGCCGCGCGCGCCACAACCCACGGCCCGCAGGCGGCCCGGTGGCAGCCGATCCGTAAAGGCGAAGTCGCCATCGTGACCGCCCTGGATGCGGCGCTGGAAATGCGGCGCGCGGTTACCGCGCCCCACTTCATAGTCGACCGACACCTCGCCGGCCTGTTGCTGGCTGAGCTGGGCGAAGCCGCGATAGTCCACACTGGTCAGTCCCAGGGAATAGCCGGCCGGAACCGCCAGGGGGACCTGAATACGACAGGTGGCGCGTGCACTCTGGCCCACCCGCGCTGTTTCCACCGAGAAATTGTGAAACAGGACGCTGACGCTGGTCCCGTCCGGGGATGTGACCACCGAATAGGAGCCGGCGGGACAGGCGCTCGGCTGGACCGGCAGCGCAACACCGCGTCGAGGGGCTGTGGGCCGGCCCTGGGCTGCGGCCGCCGAGGCCACAGCCAGGATTGTCAGGGCGACAAGCGCGGTCGACCGTTTCATGGAATGTCTCCGTATCGAAATCGGCCGACCGCGCCGGCCAGGAGGGGGCAAGGCCTTAGCGGCACCGGCGCCATTGCAGGTGATAGACCAGGGCCGCATTGACATCCTGGGAGTCGACGGTGGCGATGGCATCGCGCCCCCCCGAAGTCATCACCCGCATGGACGAGTTGGTGCGCAGGATCACGTCTTCACCGCAGGCCGACCAGACCATGGCCGTGGCGGCCAGGGTGTTGTTGATCAGATAGTCAGAATCCAGCGAGCCACGGAACGACCGCGTGAACATCGGGCCCTGACGACCGGCGAAGAAATATTCGACATTGAACTGCGACGAGGCACGGGCTGGCAGCATATTGTAGCCGCGGTAGTCGATCGACAGCACCGAGACCGAATAGCCCTGGGGCACATGGACCGGGATGGCGATGTTACAGCTCTTGCGGTCGAAGCTGCGGCCGACCGACTGACCGGCCTCGACCACATATTCGTCGAACAGCAGGCTGAGCGAGGTGTTGTCGGGGCTGAGGGCCGCCGACACGGAGCCGGCCGGGCAGCCGGTTCCGCCATAGGCGGGGGTTCCCAGGGCAATGCTGGACTGGGCGTGAGCGGCGCTGGCGGCGGCCGTCATGGCCAGGGCAGCGGCGGTGATCGTCAGGGTTTTCATCGGGGCGTTTCCAGAGATTCTCATCGCCGGCTCGGCGACACACGCACGATGCTGACGTCCGCCTGAATGCGTTTTGAGAGGTCCGGTTACTCCACATTCACCATGGTGAACCCAATCCGACCGGCGCGCCTCTTTACGCCCCAAGCCAAACACGCCTAACGTCTCGGCCTGATCCATGGGGAGGCGCGTTTGGCCGTCGTCATCGCCTGCACACGCGAGCGCCGCGCGGAGGATCCGCGGGTCGCGATCACGCCGGAAACGGCGAAGAAGCTGATCGCCGCCGGGGCCGAGGTCCGCATCGAGGCCGGAGCCGGCTCCGCATCCTCCATTCCTGACGAAACCTATCGCGAGGCCGGGGCCAGCGTGGTGAAGGATGTGCGCACCGCCCTGGACGGGGCCGACGTCCTGTTCAAGGTGCGCGGACCGACGGCCGCCGAGATCGCCGCCCTCAAGCCCGGTGCCACGGTCGTCGCCATGCTCGACGCCTGGCGCGAGAAGGACACGGTCCAGGCCCTGGCCAAGGCGAAGGTCACATCCTTCGCCATGGAGTTCGTGCCGCGCATCACCCGCGCCCAGGTCATGGACGTCTTGTCGTCCCAGGCCAACCTGGCCGGCTACCGCGCCGTGATCGAAGGCGCCCACGCCTATGGCAAGGGCTTTCCGATGATGATGACCGCCGCCGGCACCGTGGCCGCGGCCAAGGTCTTCGTCATGGGCGCCGGCGTCGCCGGGCTGCAGGCCATCGCCACGGCCCGGCGGCTGGGCGCGGTCGTCACCGCGACCGACGTACGGCCCGCCGCCAAGGAGCAGGTCGAAAGCCTGGGGGCCAAATTCGTCGCCGTCGAGGACGAGGAGTTCAAGGCGGCCGAGACCGCCGGCGGCTATGCCAAACAGATGTCGGCCGAGTACCAGGCCAAACAGGCCGAGCTGACCGCCGCGCACATTGTCAAACAGGATGTGGTCATCACCACCGCCCTGATCCCCGGCCGAGCGGCGCCGCGTCTGATCTCGGCGGCCCACGTCGCCTCGATGAAGCCCGGCTCGGTCATCGTCGATCTGGCGGTCGAGGCCGGCGGCAATGTCGAGGGGTCCAAGCCGGATCAGATCGTCACCACCGCCAACGGCGTGAAGATCGTCGGCTGGTCCAATCTGCCGGGCCGGATCGCCGCAGATGCCTCAGCCCTCTATGCCCGCAACCTTCAGGCCTTCGCCGGACTACTGATCAAGGACGGGGCGTTGGCCCCAGACCTTGAGGACGAAATCCTCAAGGCCGCCCTGGTCACCCGGGACGGATCGGTCGTGCATGAAGGGCTGGCGGGGTGAGACGCGCGCGCGATTACCCCTGGCATCTGATCGGCATCGCCGCCGGGGCGGGGGGCCTCGCGTTCGGGATCTGGACCGGGCAGGGCGACTCCTTCTGCACAGCAGCCCTCGCGCTGGCCATGTTGAGCGCGATCGATCTGGCACGCCGGCTCGGGCTGGAGCCCCCGAGCGACTCGGCTGCCCGCCAAACTAGAGGAAAACGCTGATGGACCTCGTCGACCCCACCATCTTCCGCCTGGCCATCTTCGTGCTGGCGATCTTTGTCGGCTATTACGTCGTCTGGTCGGTGACGCCGGCCCTGCACACGCCGCTGATGGCCGTGACCAACGCCATCTCCTCGGTCATTATCGTCGGGGCCCTGATCGCGGCGGCGGCCAGCCTGGGTTCGGCTGAGGGCCAGAACGCCTGGATCGCCAAGGGCGCGGGCGCGGTGGCGGCTGCCCTTGCGGGGGTCAACATCTTTGGCGGCTTCCTTGTCACCCAGCGAATGCTGGCCATGTACAAGAAGAAGGATAGGCCCAGGGCATGACCGGCGGCGTTGACTGGATGCTCTGGGCGAGCTGGGCCGTCACGGGCCTCGGCCTTGGTCTGTTCGTGGTCAGCCTGTTCCAGCGCGATGACCCGATCCGGCGTCAGCGCCTCCAGGACACGGCCATTGTGCTGATCTTCGCCGGCGTCCTGGCTCGCGTCGCCATGGCCCCGGATCGCACCGTCATCGACTGGCTGCTGGCCGGGATCGCCCTGATCTACATTCCGCTGGGCCTGTATCGGCTCAGCCGCACCCAACGCCATATCGAAGGGGATGACCCGCAATGACCGCCTCGCTCGCGGCCCTGGCCTATCTGGTTTCCGGCGTCCTGTTCATCCTGTCTCTGCGCGGCCTGTCCAGCCCGGAGACGAGCCGTCAGGGCAATCTTTACGGCATGATCGGCATGGCCCTGGCCATCGCCACCACCTTGTTGACCCTGCTGGCACAAGGCCTTCTGGACCTCACCACCGTGGGCCTGATCGGCGGCGGCGTCGCGGTTGGCGGCGGCCTGGGTGCCGTGATCGCGCGCAAGGTCGCCATGACCCAGATGCCGCAACTGGTTGCCGCCTTCCACAGCCTGGTCGGTCTGGCCGCCTGTCTCGTCGCGGTCGGCGCCGTCTATGCGCCCGAGGCCTTCCACATCGCCACTCCGTCCGGCGGCATCAAGACCCTGTCGATCATCGAGCTGAGCCTGGGGGTCGCTATCGGGGCCATCACCTTCACCGGCTCGGTCATCGCCTTCGCCAAGCTGAACGGCAATATGAGCGGCGCGCCGATCATCCTGCCGGCGCGGCACTTGATCAATATTGCGCTGGGCCTGGGGCTGGTGCTGCTGATCGGTGTCATGATCGGCTCGGGCGGCGAACAGACCTGGGCCTTCTGGGGCGTCTTCGTCATCGCCCTGATCCTGGGCGTGACCCTGATCATCCCGATCGGCGGGGCCGATATGCCGGTCGTGGTCTCGATGCTGAACAGCTATTCGGGCTGGGCCGCAGCGGCGCTGGGCTTCACGCTGGAGAATATCGCCCTGATCATCACCGGGGCCCTGGTCGGCTCATCCGGCGCCATCCTCAGCTACATCATGTGCAAGGGGATGAACCGCTCCTTCTTCAGCGTCATCCTGGGCGGCTTCGGCGGCGATGCCGGACCCGCCGGCGACGGCAAGGTCGAGACCCGCCCGGTCAAACAGGGCTCGGCCGACGACGCGGCCTTCATTATGAAAAACGCCTCCAAGGTCATCATCGTGCCCGGCTACGGCATGGCGGTGGCCCAGGCCCAGCACGCGCTCAGAGAAATGGCCGATCGCCTGAAAGAAGAAGGCGTGGAGGTCAAATACGCCATCCACCCGGTGGCCGGCCGGATGCCGGGCCATATGAACGTGCTCCTGGCCGAAGCCAACGTGCCCTATGACGAGGTGTTCGAGCTGGAGGATATCAACTCTGAATTCTCCTCGGCCGACGTCGCCTTCGTCATCGGCGCCAATGACGTCACCAACCCCGCCGCCAAGACCGACCCGACTAGCGCCATCTACGGGATGCCGATCCTGGACGTGGAAAAGGCCGGCACTGTCCTGTTCGTCAAGCGCGGCATGGCGGCCGGCTATGCGGGCGTCGAGAACGAGCTGTTCTTCCGCGACAACACCATGATGCTGTTCGCCGATGCGAAGAAGATGGTCGAGGGGATTGTGAAGGGGCTTTAGGCTCCGCCCGAGAACGCCTTGGGCGTTCAGCCGTTAGGCTGTGAGAACATCTCTGGAGTTGCTCATGCGCCTGTCCGCCATGGTCTTTGTAGTTTCCGCCGCCGCCCTGATCGCCGCTTGCCAGCCGCAGGGGGAGGGGGGCGATGCGGCCCAGGCACCGGCCCCGCCGCCGCCGGCGGGAGACACGGCCGAGGCCGCGCCGTTTGATCTGCTGCGCGCCGAGGGGGCGCAGGTGAACTGGATCGAGGCCCAGATCGGGCCGGCCCGAACGGTGGTGGCGGGCGAGCGTGAGTATGACATCGGCGACTGTACGGTGCGGATGCAGGCCGAGGACGAAGTCGTCACCGGCTATGCCGTACCGATGAGCGCCGCCTGCGCAAGCCTGGTGCTGCCGGTGCTGGCCCACTACGGCCTGCCCGAGACGGTGGAGATGACCTTCGGCCAGTTCGCCCAGGCCCGCACCAACCCGGCCTTCCGGGCCGACTGTCTGCATCTGTGCGGCAATGCGGCGGACCCGTGGGTCTATCTGGAAAGTCCCGGCCCGCGCGTGACACCCGGCATCCGCGCCTCGGCCCCGCTGGTCGACGGGGACATCATCGACGCCTCCTTCGACCTGCGCGACCGGATGCGAGCCGAGCACGGCGACGACTACGTCATCGACGGCCGCTTCAACTGCGACGAGGCCTGGTCTGCTGCCGGCCGCGAAACCCTGGCCCCGTTCCGCATTCAGGAAATCGAGGTCGGCTATACGCCGATCGAGCGTTGCGACTAGGGCGGTGCCGGGCGGTCTGTGAAAAATACAGTCCGGATCGTCCGGAGAGCGGGCGGTCGATGCGAAGGATCCGGCGAGCAGTCTAGGCGCGAATGGCCGGGCGAGGATGACGGCCCGTCGGGAACAGGATGTCCCCCATGAATTCAGGCAAATTCATCTCCTGCGACCGGCGATAGATCTCGGCTTTTCAGAGCCTCTGTTCGTGCGACGCCGGCGGCGCTAATGCTGAACCCATGAGCCACACCGTCGCCCAGCCCCGCTTTCTCGCCCTGGACGCCTTGCGCGGGGCGCTGGCCCTGTTTGTGGTGCTGTTTCACCTGCCCGTCGCCAGCCATCTGCGCGACCTGCCGCTGGTCATGCACGGCTATCTGGTGGTGGACTATTTCTTTGTCCTGTCGGGCTTTGTCATCGCCCATTCCTATGGTCAGAGGATCAACGACGCGGTCCAGGGGCGCGATTTCCTCATCAAGCGCGTGGCGCGGGTGTGGCCGCTGCACGCCGTCATGCTGGGGGCCTTTGTCGCGCTTGAGGTCGTGCGCGCCCTGACCCATTTCGACGCCGTGCCCCCCTTCACCGGAGATCGCGCTCCGGGCGGCATCCTCACCAATCTTCTGATGGTCCAGGCTCTGGGTACCGAGGACAGCCAGACCTGGAACGGTCCGGCCTGGGCGGTGTCGGCCGAGATGCTCTGCTACGTCGTTTTCGCAGGCCTGATCCTGTGGGCGCGCCGGTGGTCCCTGATCCTGGCCGGGCTGATGGCCACGATCGGGCTGGCGATCCTGATCCTTTATGCCCCGCCCGAGCCCTGGGCGGCCTGGATGAACACGACCTGGCGCACCGGCTGGGCACGAGCGCTGTACGGCTTCTTCCTGGGCGTGGTGGTTTACCGGATCTGGACGGTCAGGCCCCCGACCGGACGCGGCTGGCAGGAGACCGGTCTGATTTTGATCGCCCTGGCCTTCATCTGGGTCGCCGTCGGACCGTGGACGGTGCTGGCCAGCCTGGTCTTTGCGCCACTGGTCTGGGTGCTGGCCGGGGATCGCGGCCGGGTGGCCCGCGCCTTGACCTGGGCGCCGCTGGTCAAGCTGGGGGACATCTCCTACGGCGTCTATCTGATCCATATGTTCATCATCACCCTGATGGTGATTGCGGCGCGCAAGCTGGATCTGATGCACGACCGGCGCATCGACCTGGGTTCGGTGTGGCTAAACGATCTGCTGATGCTGGTGTTCCTGGCCGTCGTCATCGGCCTGGCCGCCCTATCCTACCGCTTCATCGAAATGCCCGCGCGCGATGCGGTTTCAGCTTGGCTCAAGCGGCGTTCTCGGCCTTCATAGGCCATGGCTTCCGAACCCAAGACCCGCCCGACCGACGCCTCGGTCGAGGATTTCATCGCCGCCGTTGAAAATCCCGTGCGCCGGGCCGACGCCGAGGTGGTCTGCGCGATGCTTGCAGAGGTCACGGGCGAAAAGCCGGTGATGTGGGGGCCCTCGATCATCGGCTTCGGCAGCTACCCGGGCCCGACCGGCGACTGGCCCATCGCCGGCTTTTCGCCGCGCAAGGCCCAGACGGTGCTCTATATCGTCGGCTTCAAGGGCCAGGAGGCGCTGCTGGCCCGGCTCGGCAAGCATTCGGTCAGCGTGGCGTGTCTGTACGTCAAGAAACTGGCCGATGTGGACCTGGATGTCCTGCGTCAGATCGCCGAAGCCAGCGTCGCGGACACCCGCGCCCGTTATCCGGCTTGCTGAGTTCAGGCCGCCGCCGCATAGGCCGGCTCGGACGTGGCCCAGCCGCGCGCCTCAGCCCACAGGTCGTCCTCCTCGCCGTAGCGACCGGCTCGGGAAGCCGGCAGGACGTCGACGATCTGCTCCTCGATCGGGTCCCAGACCACGCACAGATCGCGATCCGGCCCTTCACAGGGCGTCACCACCAGGCCATCGAGCCGACGCACCGCCCGGCGACCGCGCGAAACCAGTGAACGAAGCAGCGATTGGGCCATTGATGTCTCTCCTTGGCGTTCCGTGAGAACAGACCTAGAATAAACGCACGACAAAATCGGACGTTCCCAATGAGACACGACAAGGCGGCCATCGTTCTGGATCTGGCGCGGCGCATGGCCGCCTCAGCCGAGGGTCTGACACTGGACGATATGGCGCGCGACCTGGAGGTCGGTCGTCGCACCGCCGAACGGTTGCGCGATGCGGTGCTGTATCTGTTTCCTCAGGCTGAGGAGGTGTCCGATCCGCCGACCAAGCGCTGGCGCATCCGTGACGGCCTGTCGGCCTTTCAGCAGGCCCCGACCACCACCGAGCTGCTGGAGCTGACCAAGGCGGCCGAAACCCTGCGCCGCCAGGGCGAGGGGGGACGCGCCACCGCCCTGGAAACGCTGGAGCTGAAAATCCGCGCCGCCATGCGTTCGACCGCCCTGAACCGGATCGCACCGGATCTCGAGGCTCTGGTCCGGGCCGAAACCATCGCCGTCCAGGCCGGGCCCCGTCCGTTCGAGGACGAAACCACCCTGGCGGCGATCCGTCACGCCATCATGGCCGGCGTGGCCATCAGCTTCATCTATAACCGGGGTTCAAGGCCCGGAGAGCGGCGCGAGGTCGCACCGTGCGGCCTGATGTTTGGACGCGCCAACTATCTGGTCGCCGCCGAGATCGGCTCGGACCAGCCCAAGACCTTCCGCCTGGACGGCGTGGCCGATATCCAGGTCCTGTCGCGTCCCGCCGCCCCGCCCGAGGGCTTTGATCTGACCGCCTTCGCAAACCGGTCTTTCGGCATCTACCAGGATGCCGTCGAAGACGTGGAACTCATCGTCTTGCCGGCCGCCGCCGCAGAGGCCCGCGTCTGGCGCTTCCATCCGACCCAGACTCTGGTCGACAATGCCGATGGGTCCGTCACCGTGCGGTTCTCGGCCAGCGGAATGCGAGAGCTGGCGTGGCATTTGTTCACCTGGGGTGAAAACGTGCGGGTGATCGGGCCTGAAAGGCTCGAACAGGCCATGGCCGATGCCCTGTCCGAAGCCGACAGGGCCCACCGCGCCGGTTCCTGACGGCAAGCCGACCCATCCGGCGCAAAGCCGTATGCGACAAATGGTTCCCGGGGTGCGACATTCCGTCAGGTTCAGTCAGCCGCTCAGGCCGGGCATAGACAGCTCCAGGCCGGGGATGACCCCGGCTTGTCTAGCGGTTCCAGAGCGTTCCGCCCCACTCGACTGACGCAAAACAGCAGCCGGAGCGCGGGCTTGTCCTCTTCTTTTCTGAATAACTTCAAGGCGATGTCCCTTTCCGGTTTCGCCGCGGCGGCCGTTGTGATGGCCGCGCCTGCCCAGGCCTCTGAAGTCAGCACCGCGCCGGTCGAGGCGTCCGTCCCCGCCGTACACACCATCGCCTTCGCTGCCCCGATCCAGGGTTATTCAGTAAATTCCCGGTTTGGCCTGCGTCGCCTGTCGTTCGAGCGTCGTGCCCGGATGCATGAGGGCCTGGACTATGCCGCCCCGTCCGGCACGCCGATCCTGGCTGCGGCGGATGGCCGCGTCCTGCGTACCGGAACCTCGTCGTCCTACGGCCGCTTCGTCGAGGTCCAGCACGCCAACGGCGTGACCTCCTTCTACGCACACATGAGCCGCATTGGCGCGTCGCAAGGCGATGTGGTCGCCGCCGGCGACACCATCGGTCTGGTTGGATCAACCGGCCGCTCGACCGGGGCCCATCTGCATTTCGAGATTCGCCGCGACGGCCAGCAGATCAACCCCGAGAACTTTCTGGGTCAGTCCTTCGCCCTTCAGGACGTCGCCCCGGAAGCCGACGGCTCCTGGGACGCCCCGGCCTTCTTTGCCAGCGCACCGGTGGCCTTCGGCCCGTTCCGCACCCTGACCCCGGCCTTCCAGCCCTGACCCAAAAATCCCCTGCGGGTTGATTCCATCCTAACGATGGGTTAACAGCCGCCCGCCTCCGGCCCCGGTAGTCCCGGGGCCGACTGTTTTTCGGCCTTTCCCCGGCCATCGTTTCGTCCCATCCCCGGCCGAAGCGACGACACCGTAGCCAGACCGACCTCCCCCATGATCTCTGCCGCTCGCTCCCTGCTGTACCGTTTCGGCCAGCTCTCCACCCTCGCCATGGTCGCCGCCCTCGGCATGGCCGCCGCGCCCCGGGCGCTGAGCGCCGTCGAACTGGACGCCGTGGCTGAAAATGCCCAGCCCGTCGCACCGCCGGTCGTGGCGCGTCCGACGCCCATGGTCCGGGTGATGACCTTTGAGCGCCCGATTGAAGGCCGCCAGATCAATTCGAACTTCGGCGTGCGCCATCTGGTGGGGGAAGCCCACCCCCGGATGCACCAGGGCGTGGATATTTCCGCCCCCACCGGCGCGCCGGTCCTGGCCTCGGCCCAGGGCGTCGTGGTCCGCACCGGCTATGACGCCGGTGGCTATGGCAACTTCATCGAGATCCGTCACCCCAACGGCCTGACGACCTTCTACGGTCACCTCAGCGCCATTGCCGGTGGCATCGCTTCGGGAGCTGAGGTCGATACCGGTCAACCGATCGGCCGCGTCGGCTCGACCGGCTATTCCACAGGTCCGCACCTGCACTTCGAGGTGCGGCGTCGCGGTGCTCGCCTGAACCCGGTCGAGTATCTCGGTCGTCAGTTCGTGCTGCGCGGACCCGAACGCGCCTGAAGCCCTAGTCCAGCGTCACATCGGTCATCTGGCCGCCGCGCGTCGTCACACGGCGCATCAGCACGACCGGCTCAGATCCCTGGCTGGTGACCGGCGCAATCAGGAACCAGGACCCGGCCGGCAGGCCGGCAAAGCGGAACCGGCCCCCGCCGTCGCACGTCTCCGAACGCACAAAGCCCTGATAGTCGGCCGACGCCTCCGTCACCGACCGGGCCCGCACGATCGCCGCGGGGATCGCCGCCCGTTCCGTGGAGCCGTACAGGGTCTGGAACCGCTGACGCGTCCAGGGCGTCTCAGGCGTCAAGCCGACCGATCCGGCGCACGTCCAGCTGCGTCCGCCGCCGGCATAGGCGATCCGGCCCGACACCGAGGCATTACCCGGCACCGTCGACCAGGAAAAGGCCGCCGCATCAAAGACAGCGACGCTCGACACAGGCTCAGGGCCGGTCGCACAGGCCGACAGGACGGCCGTGACCGCGAGGGCGGAGGCAGTAGCGAGGGGGCGAAGCTGAAGCATGGCAGGTTCCGGCTTGGACAGAGGTGCGGGCTAGTTACAACGTCCGCACCTTCACTTGGTTGCAGACGAAAGCAAGGGGCCGATGCCAGACGTTGTAAGCGACCGCGACCGGCTCTAGTTTCCGCGCCCATGAGTGTCACCTTCGCCGATATCCAGGCTGCGGCCCAGCGCATTGTCGGGCACGTCGACCGTACCCCGACCCGGTATTCACGCAAACTCTCCGAGCTGACGGGCGCGGAGGTCTGGTTGAAGTTCGAGAATCTTCACTACACCTCGTCCTTCAAGGAACGCGGTGCCTGTAACCGGCTGTCGCAGATGACGGCGGACGAGCGCAAGCGAGGCGTCGTGGCCGCCTCGGCCGGGAATCATGCCTCGGCCCTGGCCTATCACGGCAGCCGCCTGGGCATTCCGGTCACCATCGTCATGCCCGAAGGCACCCCCTTCGTGAAGATCGAGAAGACCGAACGCTATGGTGGCAAGGTCGTGATCAAGGGATCTGACTTCACCGAGGCCACCAACCACGCCCGCAAATTGCAGGCCGAGCACGACTACATCTTCGTCTCGGCCTTCGATGACGAGGGCATCGTCACCGGTCAGGGTACCTGCGGGCTGGAGTTCCTCCAGGACGTGCCGGACCTCGACGCCCTGGTGATCCCGATCGGCGGCGGTGGCCTGATCGCCGGCTCGGCCATCGCCGCCAGGGCGCTCAAGCCCGACATCCGCGTCTTCGGCGTCGAGGCCGCCATGTATCCGTCCTTCACGGCGCGGCGGGCGGGCGAGCCCCCGAAATGCAGCGGTCAGACGGTTGCGGAAGGTATCGCCATCAAGGCGGTGGGCGAAATCCCGTTTGCCCTGGTCAACCCCCTGATCGAGGACGTCCTGGTGGTCGACGAGGCCGACTTCGAACAGGCCGTGGCCCTGTACGCCAACGTCGAAAAGACCGTGGTCGAGGGGGCCGGGGCCGGCGGCCTGGCAGCCCTGTTGCGCTATCCCGAGCGGTTCAAGGGCCTGAAGGTCGGACTGGTGGTTTGCGGCGGCAACATTGACCCGCGCATCCTGGCCATGATCCTGAACCGCGAAATGGTGCGCGAGCACCGGCTGGTCACCTTCCGCATCGTCGGCGACGACCGCCCCGGCATGATGGCCGGCATGACGACGGTCATCGGCAAGATGGGCGGCAACATCATCGATATCCACCACAACCGACTGGCTCTCGACATTCCCGTCAAGGGTGCGGAGTACGACATCCAGGTCGAAACCCGCGACGACGAACACGCCGAAGAGATCGGCAAGGCATTGGAGAAAAAGGGCTATGTCCTCAAACAGCCGTAAGGCGCTGATCGGCTTTGCAGCCCTTCTGGCTCTGGGGGCCTGCTCCGAGGCCACTCAGGACCAGAGCGCCGAGGCCGCCGCCTTCTTCATGGACCAGAATGGCCGTCAGGAGGGCGTCGAGACCCTGCCCTCCGGTGTCCAGTACCGCGTCGTGCGCGCCGGCTCTCCCGACGGTGCCCAGCCCGATTCCAATGATCTGGTCATGGTCAACTATGAAGGGGCCCTGACCGACGGCACCGTCTTCGATTCCAGCTACCAACGCGGTCAGCCCGCCTCGATGAACCTGGACCAGCTGATCCCGGCCTGGCAGGAGGCCATTCCGCATATGCGCGTCGGCGATGAGTGGACCCTGTGGGTGCCGCCGGCGCAGGGCTATGGCGAGAACGGCTCAGGCCCCATCCCGCCCAACAGCGTGCTGGTCTTCCGCATCGAGCTGTTGAACGTCGCTTCGGTTCCGGGCGGCGCTCCGACGGGAGCCGCCCAGGGCTAGGCCTGTCAGGGCGTTCTGACATCCAGACCCCGCCGCGCGGCCTTGATCGGGTCGAAGGTCATGGCGGCGGCGACGTCTCGGACGTTTCCGCGCCGGCCGTCGCGCTCGCGGCGCATCCGCAAGAGGCCGCCTAGGCCCGCGATCAGGCCGCGCCAGGCCGGGCCGGCCTCGCCCTTGACCACACAGCCCGCGAACAGGGCCGCCGTCGCCATCAGGTGCAAGGGCAGGGCCACGGGCAACAATATGGTCGGCGTGTTCCGCGCAAAGCACCACAGCCGATTGCGAAAGCCGTGGAACAGGGCGAAATCCGAGCGCGCGCCCAGGGTCGAGGAGCCGACGTGGGCGACGACGGCATCGGGAACCAGTCGCGTGCGCCCGCCCGCCAAGCGCAGGCGATAGCCGAAGTCCATGTCCTCGCAATAGGCGAAGAAGCGCGGCTCAAAGCCGCCCATGCCGACAAAGACGTCGCGCCGCACCAGCATGGCCGCGCCGCAAGGACTGAACACCTCCCCGGCCGGGAGGCTGGCCGGACGCGGGCGGCGATAGCCCATGCGATAGGGCAGGCCGATCAGGGTCATGGCGTCGCCGGCCCCGTCGAGCAGGGTCGGGTCATCGGCCGCGACCTGCAAACTGGTGAAGGCGGCGGTGTCGGGATGGCCTTCCGTCGCCGCCATCAGCCGCTCCAGCCAGTCCGGCTCGGCGAAGGCGTCCGGGTTGAGCAGGGCCAGCCATCGCCCCTTTGCGGCGCGGGCCGCGCGATTGTTGGCCTCGGCGAAGCCCAGGTTCTGGCCGTTTTCGAGAAACACCAGTGACGGATCGGCCTTGGCCGCCGCCCTGGCCGCGCCGTCCAGCGAGCCGTTGTCGGCCAGGATGATCTCGAAGTCGGTAAAGGTCTGGGCCTTGAGCTGGGCCAGACAGCGGGTCAGGACCGGCTTGCTCTGATAGGCGACGATGATGACGCTGACGGCCGGATCGCTCATGTCGAAGCCTCCAGCCGGTCCAGGGCCCAGCGGGCCGCATCGCGCACGACCGGGTCGGCGTCGTCCAGCCGCGCCTCGGCCGCCGGTCGCAAGGCCGGATCGCCCGAGTTGCCGATGGCGTACAGGACGTTGCGCAGGAACCGGTCCCGGCCGATGCGCTTGACCGCGCTCTTGCGGAACAGGGTGCGAAAGGCAGCGTCGTCGAGCCCGGCCAGATCGGCCAGCGGCGGGGCCTTCAGCTCATCGCGCGCCTGTAGCCGGATTTCGGTGGCGTTTTCAGCGAACTTGTTCCACGGACAGGCGGCCAGGCAGTCGTCGCAACCATAGATGCGATTGCCCATGGCGCGCCTGAGGTCGTCGGGCCACGGCCCGGCGTGCTCGATGCTGAGGTAGGACAGGCAGCGGCGGGCATCGAGCTGATAGGGGGCGGGGAAGGCCCCGGTCGGGCAGACGTCCAGACAGGCCCGGCACGAGCCACAATGATCGGTCTCGGGAGGGTCCGGCTCGATCTTGGCGGCCGAGAGGATGACGCCCAGGAACAACCAAGACCCCAGCTCACGCGAAACCAGATTGGTGTGCTTGCCCTGCCAGCCGACCCCGGCCCGCTCGGCCAGCGGCTTTTCCATCAAGGGCGCGGTGTCGACGAAGACCTTGACCTCCTGGCCGGTTTCACGCGCCAGAATTCCCGCCAGGTCCTTCAAGCGGCCCTTGATGAGTTCATGGTAGTCGTCGCCCTGGGCGTAGCAGGAGATGGCCGCACGATCCGGCTGTCCCTGCAAGGCACGCGGGTCGGTGCCCGGGCCGTAATTCATACCCAGCACCACGGCGCTCTTGGCCTCGGCCCACATGGCCGTCGGGTGGCGGCGACGCTCCAGCGTCGTGTCCATCCAGCCCATGGAGCCATGCCGACCGGCTTCGACAAAGGCTTCAAGACGCGCGCCAGCCGGCCATTGCTCGGTGACGTCGGCAAAGCGACAGACATCAAAACCCTGGTCGCGCGCGCGCTGACGCAGGGCCTGGCGAGGGTCGGCGCGGGAAGCGGGCGGGCGGGCAGCGGTCACAGACGCCTTATAGGCCGAGTGGCGGCGCTCAGAAATCCAGGTCCGTATAGTGTTCGACCGGCACCATGCCGGGCAACCGGTCGGCCAGGAGCGGCCGGAAGCTCGGTCGGCTCTTGAGCCGCATATACCAGGTCTTCAGATGCGGGAACGACCGCCAGGCGATCTCGCCGAAATAGTCCAGAACCGACAGATGGGCTGCCGCCGCCAGATCCGCCTGACTGAGGGTCCGACCGGCCAGCCAGTCGCGCCGGCCCAGCAACTCTTCCAGATAGGCGAGATTGTCCTTCAGGGCGGCCCGGCCCTGGCGGAGTGGCTCGGCCTCGGGCGGACCGAGGCGCTGAAGACGCTTCTCCATCCGTTCGTAAAGGATCGGCGCATCGACCTCGACCTCGAACTTGCGATCGAACCAGGTCCGAAGACGCAGGGCTTCGGCCCGCTCGGCTGGGTCGTTCGGCAGCAGGGCAGGCTTGCCCGGCTGGGTTTCGATCCAGTCCAGCACCGCGAGCAGTTCACAGGCCACGACCCGCGCCTCGCCCTTGCCGATCTCCAGCACCGGCGTGCGCCCCGTCGGGGACAGGGCGTGGAACAGCTCATCGAACTCCCAGTAGCGGACCGGGCGCTCTTCAAAGGCCAGCTTCTTCTCCCCCAGGGCCAGACGAGCCTGGCGCGACGCGGGATCGAGCGGGAAATGGTGCAACAGCAGGGACTGGGACATGGTCTGAATCGCGCCTTACACCTCAACCCTTAAGAGCGCGTTCACTCTGTTACGGGATCGGCTCCGACCCGGCGCGGGTCAGGGTGGATCAGGATGTCGGCTCCAGGCAGCGTATCGCGGACGCGGGCCTCTGCCAGTTCAAGCAGGTCATGCGCTTCAGCCAGGGTGAGATCGGGGTCCAGATCGACGTGCATCTGGATCATCGGCACGGAGCCGGACACACGGGTCCGCAGCCGATGCACGCCGCCGATGCGGGAATCCGCCAGGACGGCGGCCGTAATGGCAGCCTGGGTTTCCTGTGGCAGTTCGCGGTCTAGAAGTTGATCCGCCGACTCGCGCAGCACCGAGGAGGCCCCCCACAGCAACCATACCGCCACGATCAAGCCGGCGACCGCATCCAGCGGAGCGGCGGTCAGATAGGTCGCCGAGCCGACCCCGATCAGGGCGACAAGGTTCGACACCAGGTCCACGGTGTAGTGGGCCCTGTCACCCTTTATGGCGACAGAGCCGCTGCGGGCGATGGCCCGGGTCTGGAACCAGACCAGCCCCAGCGTCACAAGGATCGAGATGGCCATGATGGCCACCGCCCAAGCCCCGTTGGCGACGGGCTGGGGCGAGAGAATCCGGCGGACCGCCTCCCAGGCGACGAACAGGCCGGAACCCAGCACCAGGCCCGCCTGAAGCAGGCCTGCAAAGGCCTCGGCCTTGCCATGCCCATGGCGATGATCCCAATCGGGCGGACGGGCGGCCCATCGCACGGCGAAGAACACCGCCAGGGACGCGACGAGATCCAGGCCCGAGTCCAGCAGCGAGGCCAGCAGGGCTACGGATCCAGAGGCCGCCCAGCCGAACATCTTCAGCAGAACGAGGGTGACCGCCGTCCCGATCGACAGCCAGGTCGCCAGGCGCACAGCGCGGGCACCGGCCTCCGGATCGGCAGGATGAGAGGGCATGGCAGAGGTCATCGCGGTGTTGTGGCGCTCTGCGACGGCGGAGGCAACCGGGTTTGCCGTCTCCGACCACTTGTCAGTTCGTCAACATTGATCAATGAATATCGGTCCATGAGCACTGATCGTGAGAAATGGATTGGGCGGGCAGAGGCCGAAGCCCTGATAGGGGTCAAGAGCCAAACCCTGTACGCCTATGTCAGCCGGGGGCTTCTCGAGGCTCGGCCCGACCCGGAGCACCCGCGCCGCAGCCTGTATTCGATCGCAGACCTGCTGCGGTTGAAGGACCATACCTCGCCGCGGGTCGCTCGCCCCCCGGTCGAGCGCTCGCCGGGTGTCGTCCTGACATCTGGCCTAACCGAGGTCCGGGAGGACGGCGTCCGCTTTCGCGGTCAGGACGCCGTGGCCCTGTCTGAGACACCCACGCTGGAGCAGGTCGCGCGGCTGGTCTGGGGCGGCACGAGTGACGATCCTTTCGCCGACCAGCGCCCACGCGTCGATGTCATCTTTCCCGGTACCCCGCGCAGCCGCGCCTTCGCCTGTCTGGCGCGGCGGGCCGACGAGGACGGTCCGACCGCCGGCCGCTCGCCGGTTTCGCTGAGGCGCGAAGCGGCCTCGATTCTGAATGAGGTCGTCGATGCCATTGCCGGACCAGGACCGCGTCTGCACATCCATCAACGCCTCGCCCGGGCCTGGAAGCTGACGGAGGTGTCGTCGCCGATCCTGCGCCAGGCCATGATCCTGTCGATTGACCATCAGGCCGACGCCGCAGTGCTGGCGGCCCGGGTGACCGCCGACGCCGGTGCCTCCCTTTCGGCCGCGACGCTGGCCGGTCTGGCCGCGTTTTCCGGTCCCGACCTCGGTGGGCGCCTAGCCCAGGTCAACAGCTTCGTGATTGAGGCCCGCAGGACCGATGCGCGCTCCGCCTGTCGGGTCCGACTGTCGGAAGGCCTGTCCCTGCCCGGCTTTGAGCATGGGCCCCATCCCGGCGGCGATCCCCGCGCCCGCACCCTGATCGAAGCGGCGCGCCTGTCTGAACCGCTCGCCGACATCGCCCATGTCGGAGAGGCCATGACGGGTCGCTCCCCCAGCCTCGCCCTGGCCCTCTGCCTGGCGACCCGCAATCTCGATCTGCCGCGGGACGCAGCCTTCGCCCTCATGGCGGTCGGCCGCTGCGTCGGATGGCTGGCCCATGCCATGGAACAGACGGGCTCAAGCTCGCACTTCCAACCAACGCTGCGCTATGTCGGGGTCGGGCCTAACCCCGCCTGATTCGACTGGAAAGATCTCCAAATGCCCGACTGGCTCAACGCCGTAATCCTGGGTCTCGTCGAGGGCCTCACCGAGTTTATTCCCGTCTCGTCGACCGGACATCTGCTGATCACCAAGGAGATGCTGGGCCTGAGCGACCCCAGGTGGGATACGCTGATCGTGCTCATCCAGCTGGGAGCGATCCTGGCGGTGGTCGCCCTTTATTTTCAGCGCCTCTGGAAGGTGCTGATGGGCCTGTTCTCGCCGGATCCGTCGGCGCGGCGCTTCGCCCTGTCGGTCCTGATTGCCTTCTTGCCCTCGGCGGTCGTGGGCCTGTTGCTGCATGATTTCATCAAGACCGTACTGTTCGATGTGCGGGTTGTTTTCGTGACTCTGATTCTGGGCGGCATCGCCCTGTTGATCATCGAGCGTCGGGCCCCGGCGCCGCGCGAGGACGATGCCATGCGTTTCTCGTTTCGTACCGCCGGGCTGATCGGCCTGTTTCAGTGCCTGTCGATCATTCCGGGGATGTCGAGGTCGGGGGCGACCATCGTCGGTGGCCTCCTAGCCGGAGCCGACAAGCGATCTGCAGCCGAGTTCTCGTTCTTTCTGGCGATCCCGACCATGGTTGGAGCCTTCGCCCTGGATTTCTGGGAGAGCCGTGAAATGCTCAGCGCCGATTTCATGGGGACGATCGCCATCGCCTTTGTCGTATCGTTCCTCAGCGGGCTGTTCGTGGTTCGCACCATGCTGGACTTCGTGTCGAAGCACGGCTTCGCGCCCTTCGCATGGTGGCGGATCGGCGTCGGCGTGCTCGGCCTGACGGCGATCGGGGTCGGCTGGCTCTAGGCGGCGTCCAGGGCCAGGGGATCGTACTCGGCCAGGTCCAGGTTCGCGCCCGCGATCTTGACCCCTTCGAAATCGGCTTCGATCAGCCGGGCGCGGGTCAGATCGGCCTCGGACAGATCGGCCTGACGCAGGCAGGCGCGGCTCAGGTCGGATCGGACCAGGCGGCCCTGGCCCACGTCCAGCGGTCCCAATTTGGCCTGGGAAAGATCAGCCCGCGTCAGGCGCGCGTCCCGAAACTTGGCCCCCCTCAGATCGGCACCGCGCAGGCAGACTGCCCGCAGATCCGCCCCGGTGAGATCGGCCCCCTGAAGCTCGGCTCCGGTCATGTCCATGCCGTAGAAGATGGCCCCTTGGGCGGTCAGGGCGGTTAGGCTGACGCCGCGCAACGTCTTCAGGGACCGGAAGTCCACTTCGGCCCCGCTGAAGAACGCGCCTTCAAGCCCTCCGGTCTCGCACCACAGCTGGTGATCGCGAATGAGGGCGTCCAGGGGCCGGTCATCAATATAGACGATGGGCGGCGGGGCCTTGAGAAGCCCTTCGAGGTCGGCACCGCGCGTTGAGGCGGCGGCCAGATTCGCGCCGACGACAATGGCCCCGCGCAGGCTGGCTCCCGTAAAATCGGCTCCGGCCAGGTCGCAGTTCGACAGATCGGCCCCGTCCAGTCGGGCGCTACGCATCCGCGCGCCCGTAAGGCTGGCCCCGACGAGCACGGCGTCCCGGAAGTCGGCGGCCACGCCACCCATTTCACTGAGATGCGCGCCCGACAGATCGGCTCCGGTCAGAATGGCGTGATCCAGGTCGCCGGCACGCTTTTCGTGGGTGATGAGGCGGTAGCCGTCCTTGCGATCCTGCAGGGCCGCGCGACCTTCTCGCAGGTCGCAGCCGACCATGCGGGCCTGGGCCAGATTGGCACCGCGCAGGCAGGCCCCGCGCATATCTGCTCGCTCCAGACTGGCGCGCCGCAGGTCGGCGTCGCGCAGATCGACGCCGTAGAGGATGGCCTGGTTGAACCGGGTCTGGCGGGCCGTCGCGCCCCGCAGGATCGCTCCGGTCAGATCGGCTTCGCTGAGGTCGAGGCCTTCGAGATGGCAGTTGCTGAGGTCGTGATAGGCCAGGCTGGCCCGCCGGCCTCCGGGTTCGCGCCGGAGATAGCGACGGTGCGCCTCCAGCGCAGCGTTCAGCGCTGAAGCGTCGATCAATTTGATCAGCGAGGCCGCCACCCGGTCACCATCCGTGGTTCAAGGACTCACTCTGCCGCCAAGGCCTTAATCAAGCGTTGGCGGCCGGGGCCTGGCAGTCCCGGCAAAGGCCATGGGCCTCCAGGGCTATCCGGCCGATACGGTACCCCTCATGGGCCGCCGAATTCAGCAGGGACCCCATCTGCGGCGGGGCGAGTTCACGAGTCTCTCCACAGCAGTCGCAGATCAGGAATGCTGCCGCGTGATCAGCGTCGCCGTGCGAACAGGCGACATAGGCCGAGATCGAGGCGATGCGATGCACAAGGCCGGTGCGCTCAAGGAAATCCAGGGCACGATAGACCGTCGGGGGCTTGGCGGCCCGACCATCGCCGCCGAAATCAGCAATCAGATCATAGGCCTTGATTGGACGGCCGGCTTCCAGCAGCAGCTCCAGAACGCGCCGGCGGGAAGTCGTCAGCCGTTCGCCACGCTCGGCCAGCACCGCCTGGGTCCGCTCGAGGGCACGCGCCAGCTCCGGCTCGGCCAGGCCGCCGCTGAGGTGATGATCGTGACCACATTCCGATCCCATGTTCTGGAGCTAGGACCGACCAGCGGCGATGGCAAGGCTTGACCGCGTGTGATGTTATCTCATAACACCCCGATGTTCACTCTTCAGGGTCTAGGCGTCCGACCATGCGCAATGTCATTCTTGTTTCCGTCATCGGCTGGATGGCCCTGTCGTCGACCGCCGAGGCCCAGGACGGGCCGCCCGCCGAGGCCGCGGACCATCTCGACGACATCATCGTCACCGGCGCGCCCTATGGCGTGACCCGGCGTGCCACCACCCTGGCGATCGAGGTTCTGGACGAGGCCGCGCTGGCCACGGCACCGCCCGCAACCCTTGGGGATGTATTGAACGGCTTGCCGGGCGTTCGTACGACGGCCTTTGCCGCCGGGGCCAGCCGCCCGGTAATCCGCGGCCTGTCGGGACCCCGCGTTCTGGTTCTGTCAAACGGGATTGGCCTGATCGACGCCTCGGGTCTGTCGCCGGACCACCAGGTGGCCGCAGACCCGGCTGACGCCAGCCGGATCGAGGTCCTGCGGGGCCCTTCTACCCTGGCCTATGGCGGCACCGCGATCGGTGGCGTCGTGAACGTGATCGACGACCGAATCGTCTCGGTGGTTCCCGAAGGCGGTCTGACAGGTCGCCTGGCCGGCCAGGTCACCAGCGTCGATGGCGGCTGGGCCGCCTCGGCCGGCCTGTCCGCCGTAACAGGGCCCTTCGTGGTCAGCCTGGAAGGCCAGCGCCGGGAGGCCGCAGACTACGCCATCCCGAGGCCCGCCGAATCCCGACGCCTGATGCACGCCGAAGGCGAGGCACCGTCCTCTCTGCAGGGCGGTGATCTTGAGAACAGCTTCTCCAATGTCAGCGTCTATGGCGGGGGCCTGAGCTGGATCGGAACGAACGGTTTTGTCGGCGTCTCGGTTCGTCGTACCGAGTCCGACTACGGCGTCCCCAGCCATGAGCATGAGGCCGACGACGAGGCTGAGGTCTCCATCGGCCTGGAGCAGACTCGCCTCGATATGCGCGGCGAGTGGGGCCTGGATCTCGGGCCGTTCGAACGGGTCCGGGCTTCGGGGGGCTACGCCGATTACACGCACACCGAATTTGAGGGCGAACGGGTCGGAACCCAGTTCCTGTCGGAGGGCTGGGAAGGCCGCGTCGAGCTGGTGCAGGCCAATGTCGACGGGTGGCAGGGGGCTGTCGGCGGCCAACTGCTTCGGCGCGACTTCGACGCCGTCGGAGCCGAGGCCTATGTACCCCGGACGCGCATCAGCGAGGCCGGGGCCTTCATTCTTCAGCGGCTGGACCGGGGCCGGTTCGGTGTCGAGGGCGGTCTGCGATTCGACCACCGCCATCTCGACAGCCTGGTCGCCGAGCGCAGTTTCGAGAATGTTTCGGCGTCCCTGGGGTTCTTCTACCGGCCGAATCTCAACTGGTTCTTCGGCCTGAACCTGGCCAGCAGCGGGCGAGGACCGACCGAGGCCGAACTGTTCGCCGACGGGCCCCACGCGGCGACGCGCGCCTATGAGATCGGCGACCGGGACCTTGGGTCCGAGCGGGTCACCTCCATCGAGGGCACCCTGCACATCGATCGCGGCCCGATCTCGGCGGATCTGCATCTGTATCATGCCCGATACGACGGCTTCATCGACCTCGCCCCGACCGGCGATCGGCAAGATGGGTTGGCGGTCTTCGCCTATGTCCAGACCGACGCCCGCTTCACCGGATTCGAGGTCGAGGCGTCCTGGCGGATCTGGGACGAGGGTGAGCGCCGGCGTCTCAGTCTCGAGGCGACGGGTGACCAGGTTCGTGGGGACACGGATCTGGGCCCCCCCGCCCGCATTCCGCCGTGGTCGGCGAGCGCGCGCGCCATCCTCCAGCTTGAAAACTGGAGCGGGCGTCTGGAGCTGCGAGAGGTCGGGGCCCAGGACCGGATTGCGGCCTTCGAGCTGCCAAGCGACGGCTACCGGACCCTGAACGTCTTTCTGGCCTGGGCACCGGACCCCGAGCGCGGCCTGATGCTCTATGCGGAGGGCCGCAATCTGAATGATGCGGAGATCCGCGAACACGCCTCTTTTCTCAAGGATCTGGCACCGTCACCGGGCCGCAACCTGCGCGTCGGGGCCATCTACAGATACTGAGGTTCGCGCCGCAGGCGCGCTCGGTTTGCTCACACGCCGGGTCTGGGCTAGAAGCCCGCACCCATTTCAATCCGCCGGATAACCAGCTTCATGGAACAGTCGCCGCTCGCCGCCCAGATGTCGGGCAATGTCATCTTCTACAGCAATCCCGAGCCGCTCACGCCCGAGCATCACGGAAAACTCGGCGTCAAGCGCGTCGACCACCCCTATGCCTTCGTCGCCGGCTCCCATGTCGTGCCGGCCACGGTGACCGAGTTTGCACCGGGGTCCCTGTCCTATCCGATCATCTTCCTCGGGGACGAGGAGAAGTCCCCGCTGATGGTCATGGGCCTGCGCCAGGGCGAGAACCTCTATGTCGACGCCGTGGGTGATTTCCGCCCCGACGCCTATGTGCCGGCCTTCGTGCGCCGCTATCCGTTCGTCTATGCCAATGAACAGGGGTCCGATCGCCTCATCCTGTGTGTCGACCGCGGTGCCCCCTTCGTCACCGAGGATTTCGATATTCCCTTCTTCGAGGACGGCAAGCCTTCGGACTACACCAACCAGGCCATGCAGTTCTGCAACGACTTCGAAACCGAGCGCCAGCGCACGGCCAATTTCATGGCCCTGCTCGCCGAGCTGGACCTGCTTGACCGGCGCGAGACGAACTTCACGCCGCGCAATCCCGACGGGTCGAACGGCCAACCGCAGAAGATTGCGGACTACTGGGCCGTGTCCGAAGAGAAGCTGGCCAAACTGAGCACCGAGAAGCTGACCGAACTGCGCGACAACGGCGCCCTGGGCCAGATCTATGCTCACATGAACTCGCTGCTGGGCTGGGATCGTCTGATCGCCCTGGCCATGGACCGCAATCAGCGGATGCAGACCGCTGCCAACGCCTAGATCCCGGCGTTCTAGCTGACAGAACAGACCCCGGCGGATCCGATCCGCCGGGGTTTTTCTTTCAGCGCCGGAGGAATACCGCGCGGGTCAGGCATGAAAATATCAGCCGCCCGGCCTCATCCAGCAGATCCTGCTGAGCGATGATGACGCCCCGTTCGTCGCCGACGGGGTCCTTGCCCATGACCGTCATGCGGGCGCGCAGGAGTTCTCCGGCGGGCGGCGTGCGCGAAAACCTGAGGGCATCCACCGCCAGGGACTTTGACCGCGCCCAGCGTTTGGCAGAGTCCGTCTCGAGTCGGGACCAGTAGGCATAGACCAGGGCATCCGGCGCCCCTTGCGAGGCGTCCCAGCCCGGCGCGAAGCGGCGCGCGAAATCGGCGACCGCCTCCGCATCGACGGCACAGGTGCCGAGATTCACGACCTGGCCGACCTCAAGGTCATCGAAATGGACGAGAAATTCGTCGCTCACGGCTCCTCCGAGACTCGCACCAGCAGCTTGCCGTCATGGGCACCTGTGAACAGGCGAGCCAGGGACGATACCGCGCCTTCCAGGCCCTCGTCGACATGGACCTTCCATTTGAGCCGCCCGTCGGCCAGCCACGGCCCCATTTCTGCGATCATCTCTCGCACGCGCGGCTGATAGTCCATGACCAGGAAACCCTGGACCTTCATGCGGTGCGTGATGAGGCGCGCCAGATTCGGCGGCTTCGGCGCACTGGTGGCATTATAGGCCGAAATCATGCCGCAGACGGCGATCCGCCCATGGATCTTCATCCGGTTCCAGGTGGCGTTCATGATATCGCCGCCGACGTTTTCGAAGCTCATCTCGACGCCATCGGGGGCGATCCGGTCCAGCGCCTCGCCGACCCGTTCGTTCTTGTAGTCGATGGCGGCATCAAAACCGAGTTCATCCGTCAGCCAGGCGCATTTGGCCGGACCGCCGGCGATTCCGATGACGCGCGCGCCTTTCTGCTTGGCGATCTGGCCGGCAATCGAACCGACCGCCCCGGCTGCCGCCGAAATCACCATCGTTTCGCCGGGCTGGGGTTGAAGCACATCGACGACGCCGAAATAGGCCGTCATGCCGGTCATCCCGAGTACAGACATATTGGCCGTCAGCGGCAGACCTGGGAACCGGTGGACCTTGCCGACGGCGGCATCGGGCACCGCCGCGTAATCGGCCCAGCCCCCTGCGGCGGTCGTCACCACATCGCCGACGGCAAAGCGGTCGGACCTCGACTGCTCGACCACACCCAGCGACAGGCCGCGCATTACCGAACCCAGCTGAACCGGCGGCAGATATCCCTCGGAATCGTTCATCCAGGTGCGGTTGGTCGGATCCAGCGACAGATAGACGGTCCGAATCAGAACCTCGCCGTCACCGATGTCCGCAACGGAGGATTCGACCAGCTCCAGGTCCCCGTCCTTGAGGTCTCCGATGGGCCGATTCTTCAGAATCCACTGGCGATTTCGGGTCATGGGAGCCTCCGTCCTTATTTGCGACCCTATTGACCGTCAAAAGACCGGCTTGTCGAGCGCCCCCGGATAGGCTTTTGCATTCCTCCATGCTGACCCGCCTCACGGCCCTTCTGGTCGCCCTGTTTTTTACCGCCCTGGCACCGGCGCACGCCCAGCCGGTACGGACCGGCCATCTTGAAGCCGAGTTGGTGCGCCAGACCCAGTGGGCGGCACCCGGCTCGACCGTGTATCTGGCCGTCGTCCAGGACATTGACCCGGACTGGCACACCTACTGGATCAACCCGGGCGACGTCGGCCAGGCCACACATTTTGACTGGACCGTCGCTCCGGGGATTGGAATCGGCACGCCGATCTGGCCGGTGCCGTCGCGCATCCTGACCGTCGCCGGACAGGATCGATTCTCCAGCTATGCCTATGAGCGCCGGGTGATGACGCCGGTCGCTGTCACGGTCCCGGGCTTCGCACGGGTTGGATCGTCCGTACCCATTCGACTGACGGCAACTTTTTTTGTGTGTTCGGACACGCTGTGCATCCCGGAAACGGCTGAACTGGGTGTCGAGCTCCCGATCCGGTACGGACGGCCGGAACTGGAGCCGCGCTGGGGCTCGCTGATCGACCAGGCTCTGGCGGCGACCCCGGAACCCGCTTCCTTCGACGGTTTCGTCTCGACGGCGGCCGGCATCGTCAGCTTTGCCTTCGCGGGCGACGAGCTGGAGGGTCTTGAGGCCGACGAAGCCTACTTCCTGCCGGACCGGCCTGGCGTGATCGATCAGGCGGCCGTCCAGCGGGTCGAGCGCGGGCCGCGCGGACTGGTCCTGTCGGCCCCAGCGGCCCAGTCCCTGGTGCCCCTGACTGGACCGGTTTCGGGCATTCTGACCACGCGGTCCGGCACCTGGCAGGTGTCGCTTGAGCCCGGTCCACCGCCGGAAGGGTCCTATGGGCTGGGGTCAGCCGCCCCAGCCCCCCTGGACGGAGACCTGGGAGCCGGCCCATCCGATATCAGTCCGGTTCAGGCGATGATCTGGGCCTTTCTCGGCGGTCTGATCCTCAACATCATGCCGTGCGTTTTTCCGGTCCTGTCCATGAAGGCGGCGTCCCTGGCGGCTTCGATGGCCAGTCCGGCCAGGGCTCGGGCCGATGGTCTGGCCTTTCTGATCGGGGTCATGGCGGCATTTCTGAGCCTGGCGGGCTTGATGCTGTTTCTGCGCACGGGCGGATCGGCGATCGGCTGGGGCTTTCAGCTCCAGTCCCCTGCGGTCGTCGCCGGCCTGGGCCTCGTCATGCTGGGGGCGGGATTGAACCTGTCGGGGGTGTTCCAGGCGGGTGCGTCCACCCAGGCCCTGGCCGCCGGGGCCGGGGCACGGCTCGACGGCCCCCTGGCACGCTTCGGGCCCTCCGCGCGGTCTGCCCTGACCGGCGTCCTGGCCGTCGCCGTGGCCGCGCCCTGTACAGCCCCGTTCATGGCCGCAGCCCTCGGATTTGCCGCGACCCAGCCGCCCGTCACCGCCCTGGTCATCTTTGCTGCCCTCGGCCTCGGCTTCGCCCTGCCCTATGTGCTGGCCAGTGCCTCGCCGGCGATCCTGAGAGCCTTGCCGGCACCGGGACCCTGGCTCAACCGGACAAAGGTCGTGCTGGCCGTGCCGATGTACGCGGCGGCCCTGTGGCTGGGGTGGGTCTTCTGGCGACAAGCCGGGCCCGTACCGACCGTCATCCTGGCCGGATCGGCCCTCCTGTTCATGGTTGGCCTGTGGGTGTTCGGTCGCCGTCAGACTGCGCGGGCCGAGGGCTGGAGCCGGCCGCCGGGCCGGGTCGCCATCATCATCCTTCTGGGAGCGGCCGCGGCCGGGCTGGTCTGGGCCTCGATGATGCCGCGTGTGGCACCCGATGCCACGACCCATCTGGCATCCGAGCCGTGGTCGGCGGCGCGCCTGGCCGCGCTGCGCGCCGAGGGGCGTCCGGCATTGGTCAATTTCACCGCTGACTGGTGCCTGAGCTGCAAGACCAATGAGGCCACAGCCCTGTCGTCGCGACGTGTGGCTGAGGCACTGGATCGTGCCGGGGCCGCCTATCTGGTGGCCGACTGGACCCGCCGCGACGCCGAGATCGCGCAGGAGTTGGCCCGCCATGGTCGCTCGGGCGTTCCGCTCTATCTGGTCTATCCGGCTGATGGCGGCGAACCGGAAACCCTGCCCCAGCTGCTTACCGAGGGCACTGTGATCACCGCCCTGGAGCGGGCCTCGGATCCCTAGTGCGGGGGCTCGCCCGTCTGGGGCGCCGGCGGAGCCACGATCACCGCGATGTTGTCGTTCAGCAGGTAGCTGAGCTCGGCCAGGGCATCGCTGCGCGTGTTCGGTGTGGTCGCAGCGGCGACATCCTGAACACGTCGGGGCAGGTCTTCGGACAGACCGCGCAGAATGCAGCGAAGGTCACCATCGGTGCCGCGTTCGCGCAGATCCAGGTGTCCGGCCATGTCTCGTTCGGACAGTTCGGTGGCCGCCTGACGGAAGGCCACGAAGTCCGGCCGCTGCGCAAATCCCGCATCCTGGGCGGCACCTGACGTGATCCAGGCCTCGACGACCGTCTTCAAGGCCTCGGATCGCGAGATGATGTCGGCGTACATCGGTTCCTGCGCCAGGGCGTTGGGCGGAGCGACGGGCTGGACGGCGATGGAAGGGTCGCTCATCAGAAGGACGGCGGCGACGGCAAGACCACAGGACATGAGCCTCTCCTTGCGCTAGGAGGTCGATCCACACCTGCGCCTGAAACGGTTAATGAGACCTTGATTCCATGAGCCTGGACGCCGCCCGCGACCGTTTGACCCGCTTCGCCGAGCGCGATGCCACGGGGTCGATCCTGCAACGGTTCTTGGACGAACCGGCACGGCTGGACCGGCTGACGCTTGAGGCGGCGGGTCTGTATCTGGACCTGTCCAAACAGAGCTGGAGCCTGGAGGGGCTCGATGCCGCGCTGGATCTGGCCCGCGCCGCCGGCGTGGAGGCGGAACGGGACCGGATGGCCGCCGGTCATGCCATCAACGCCTCCGAGGGCCGCGCCGTCCTGCACATGGCCCTACGTGCCCAGGACGGGGCTGATTTTCGGGCCCTCGGCAAGTCGGTCTCGGCAGACGTCACATCAGTCCGCACCGCCATGCGCCGCCTGGTGGACGATCTGCGCAACGGGCGTCGAACCGCGTCTGATGGTGGCGTAATCACGACGGTGGTCCACATCGGCATCGGCGGCTCGGACCTGGGGCCCCGCATGATCTGGACGGCGCTCAGGCCGCTCCAGCCGGTCATTGACCTGAGGTTCGTCGCCAATATCGACGGATCGGACCTGGCCGAAGCCCTCGACGGGCTGGACCCATCCCGCACCCTGGTCATCGTGGTCTCCAAGACCTTCACGACCCTTGAGACGCTGGCGAATGCCGAACAGGCCCGCACCTGGTTGCGCAAAGCGGTCGGCGAGGCGGGTTTGGCGGCGCATCTGGTCGGCGTGTCGGCCGCGCCCGAACGGGCCCGCGCCTTCGGCTGTGGCGAGGTTTTGGGGTTTGCAGACTGGGTCGGAGGGCGTTTCTCGCTGTGGTCCGCGGTCGGCACCAGCCTGGCCATCGGACTGGGCTGGCAGACGTTCGAGCGTCTCCTGGCCGGTGCGCGGGCCATGGACGATCATTTCCGCCAAGCGCCGCTCGACCGCAATGCCCCGGTCCTGCTGGCTGCCGCCGAGGCCTTCAACGTCGCCGCAGGCCGATCGGCCCGGACCGTGGTACCCTATGCCCATCGGCTCAGGCTCCTGCCGGCCTTTCTCCAGCAGCTGGAAATGGAATCCAACGGCAAGTGCGTCGGCAAGGACGGCTGGAAGGTGGCTGGGCCGACCTGTCCGGCCATCTTCGGCGAACCTGGGACCAATGCCCAGCACGCCTATTTCCAGCTGTTGCACCAGGGGACGGCGGTGGTCCCCGTCGATTTCATCGTGGTGGCCCGAAATGCCGAGGGCGAAATCACCCAGATCGCCCTGAATGCCAATGCCCTGGCCCAGGCCGAGGCCCTTATGGTCGGCAGGTCTGAATCCCAGGTACGCGCGGACCTCTCAGCATCGGGCATTTCGGAGGCCGAGGCCGACGTCCTGGCTCCGCAGAAGACCTTTCCCGGCAACCGGCCCTCGTCGATGATCGTGCTGGAATCCCTGACGCCCGAGAGCCTGGGGGCGCTGATCGCCCTGTACGAACACAAGACCTTCGTCGAAGGTGTGCTCTGGGGGCTGAACAGTTTTGACCAGTGGGGCGTCGAGCTGGGCAAGGTCCTGGCCAGAACCATCGACGCCGAAATGAACGGCGGCGGCAGCGGATCGCACGACCCGTCCACCGCCGCCCTGATCAACCGGCTGAAGGCCCGCTGACGCCTACTGGCCGGGGATTCGTCCGTCCCAGTAGAACATCGGCTCGGTCAGGCTTGCCCCGGCGGCCGGCACGGACACCCGGACCATGTCGAAGGTGGGTTCCGAGCGAAGCTCGGCGCCGCGACTGGCGGCCCAGCCTTCCAGCGGGATGCCGTTCGGGGCCGCCTGCATCTGATAGTCGCCGTTCTCGTCATGCATCACCGACAGGGCATAGTCTCCGGCCGGGACGTCGCGGAACGTCAGGGTCATCGTGCCGGCGGCCGGATTGGCGATGATTTCGCCGAAGCCGGCCTGCTGGCGGTACTGGTCGCGCGTCTGAAGCGCGACCAGAAGCTGGCCGCCGCGCGCCTCAACGCCGGTGAGGGTCACGGTCACATCGCCGGCCTGGGCTGTTCCGGCTCCGACCAGAACCATCGAAAAGGCCGTCAGGGCCACCCACTTGGTTTTCATCGCCGATCTCCTTCCTGTTTGAATGACGATGAAGAACTTTATGTTCCAAAGCACATGGCGTGTCAATGGAGGTCTGATGCCTGCCCCCCGTTGCTCTCCTGACAGGGGAACTCTAGGGTCCGCCGCATGAGCGACATCAAAGCCGATCCGACCCAGGGCGTGGCCGACCTTTCCTTTGAGGCGGCACTGAAGGAACTCGAATCCATCGTCGATCGGCTCGAACATGGCGAGGCCCCCCTGGAAGAGGCCATCGACCTGTATCAGCGAGGCGCGGCGCTCAAGGCCCATTGTCAGGCCCGGCTCGAGGCTGCCCGCGTGCGCGTGGAGCAGATTGTCGTCGGTCAGGATGGAACGGCTGGTCGGGCCGAGCCGGCCGACTTCCAGTGAGCACCGGGGCCGCCCCCACCATCGATTTTGACGCCTTCATGAAGGTCGATGTGCGCCTGGGCGTCATCGTCGAGGCCGAGAGTTTCCCCGAAGCGCGCAAACCCGCCTTCAAGCTCCGGATCGACTTCGGCCCCGAGATCGGGATCAAACGCTCCTCTGCCCAGATCACCGAACACTACACCCTTGAGCAGTTGGTCGGCCGCAAGGTGGCGGCGGTGGTGAACTTCCCGCCGCGCCAGATCGGGCCGGTGATGTCCGAAGTCCTGACGCTCGGCTTTCCGGATGAGAACGGCAAGGTCGTGCTGGTCGGCGTGGATCGTGACGCCCCTATCGGCGGGAGGCTGTTCTGAGCGCCGATACCTCAACCCCCAGCGCCGCCGGTCGCCTGGCCGAGGCGGCAGATCTCGTCACCGTCGCCCTGGACGAACTCCTGCCCCGGGCGGACGGACCGGAGGCGCGGGTGGTCGAGGCCATGCGCTATGCCGCGCTCGGTCCCGGCAAGCGCATCCGACCCTTCTTTGCCCTGGAGGCGGCGCGGCTGTTTGATGTCGATGAGCGGGCCGTGCTGCGCGCGGCCTGTGCGCTGGAGTGCATTCACACCTACAGCCTGATCCACGACGACCTGCCGGCGATGGACGACGACGACCTGAGGCGCGGTCGCCCGACCCTGCATATCGCCTATGACGAGGCCACCGCCATCCTCGCCGGCGACGCCCTTCAGGCGTTTGCTTTTGAGATCCTCGCCGACCCCGATACCCACGACGATCCCGAAATCCGGGCCGAGCTCGTCGTGCGCCTCGCCCACGCCTCCGGGGCCGAAGGTATGGTCGGCGGCCAGATGATCGACCTCCTGGGCCTGGACGAAGACCTCGGCCAGGTCGCGCGGATGCAGCGTATGAAAACCGGGGCTTTGGTCTGTTATGCTTTTGAAATCCCGGCCGTTATTGCCATGGCGCGGGAGGCGGAGCGCAACGCCCTGATCGGCTTTGCCCAGGACCTGGGCCTCGCCTATCAGATCACCGACGACCTTCTGGATGTCGAGGGTGACCCGGCACAGCTGGGCAAGGCCGTCGGTAAGGATGCCGGACGCGGCAAGGCCAATTTCGTCACCCTGCTGGGCGTGGAAGCTGCGCGCGATCGGGTCCGGCACCTGACCGATCAGGCCAAGGCCCGGCTCGAGATTTTTGGTTCGCGTGCCGAATCCCTGAAGGCCAGCCTGGATTTCGTGCTAGAGCGTCAGGCCTGACGCCGTCTCAACAGGCGGCCCATAGCCTTGAGACCATGCCTGATACGCCTCTTCTGGACACCGTCACCTGGCCCGCGGACACGCGCAGCCTTTCGATTCCGCAACTGAGCCAATTGGCTGACGAGCTTCGCGCCGAAGTCATCGACGCCGTTTCGGTCACGGGCGGGCACCTGGGTTCGGCCCTCGGCGTCATTGAACTGACGGTAGCCCTGCATCATGTTTTCAAGACGCCGGACGACATCCTGATCTGGGACGTCGGGCATCAGGCCTATCCGCACAAGGTCCTGACCGGGCGACGCGACCGTATCCGCACCCTGAGACAGGGCGGCGGCCTGTCCGGGTTCACCAAACGCACCGAGAGCGACTACGATCCGTTCGGTGCGGCCCATGCCGCCACCTCGATCTCGGCGGCGCTGGGCTTCTGCGTGGCGCGCGACAAGGCCCGGACCAGCGACAAGGTCGTGGCCGTGATCGGCGACGGCTCGATGTCGGCCGGCATGGCCTATGAGGCCATGAACAAGGCGGCCGAGACCACCGGCCAGCTGATGGTCGTGCTCAACGACAACGATATGTCGATCGCGCCACCGGTCGGCGGCATGAGCGCCTATCTGGCCGGGCTGGTTTCGGGCGGCACCTATCGTTCGATGCGCAAGGTCGGCAAGAAGGCCGCGTCCATCCTGCCCACACGCCTGAAAGAGGCGGCGCGCAAGGCCGAAGAATACGCCCGCGGCATGGTCACCGGCGGCACCTTCTTCGAAGAGTTGGGTTTCTATTACGTCGGCCCGGTCGACGGCCACGACATGGAGGCCCTGGTTCCGATCCTGAAGAATGCGGCCGAGATCACCGACCGGCCGGTTCTGGTCCACGTCGTGACCAAGAAGGGAAAGGGCTACGGCCCGGCCGAGGATTCGGCGGACAAATACCACGGCGTGGTCAGGTTCGACGTCGTCTCCGGGGCCCAGCACAAGGCACCGTCCAATGCGCCCAGCTACACCAAGGTGTTCGGCACCGAGCTGATCAAGCGGGCCGAGCGTGACGACAAGATCGTCGCCATAACCGCCGCCATGCCGTCCGGCACGGGTCTGGACCTGTTCGGCCAGGCCTTCCCGGAGCGGACCTATGACGTCGGCATCGCCGAACAGCACGCCGTCACCTTCGCCGCCGGCCTGGCGGCGGGGGGCTTAAAACCGGTCTGCGCCATCTATTCGACCTTCCTGCAGCGCGGCTACGACCAGGTGGTGCACGATGTCGCCATCCAGTCGCTGCCGGTCCGCTTCGCCATCGACCGGGCCGGTCTGGTCGGAGCTGACGGCTGCACCCACGCCGGGTCGTTCGACATCGGCTATCTGGGTGCCCTGCCGGGCATGGTGCTGATGGCCGCCGCTGATGAGGCCGAACTGGCGGCGATGATCGCCACCAGTCTGGAGATCGACGACCGGCCTTCGGCGTTCAGATACCCGCGCGGGGACGGCGAAGGGGTCGAGATCCCCGAACTGGCCGCGGCGCTGGAGATCGGCAAGGGGCGGATCGTGCGCGAGGGCACGACGGTCGCCCTGCTCAGCCTGGGCACGCGCCTGTCCGAGACGATGAAGGCAGCCGAAATGCTGGCCGCGCGCGGCATCTCCGCCACCGTGGCCGACGCCCGCTTCGCCAAGCCGCTGGACGAGGAGATGATCCTGCGGCTGGCGCGTGAGCACGAGGCCCTGATCACCATCGAAGAAGGCTCGGTCGGCGGCTTCGGCGCCTTTGTCCTGCATATGCTGGCTGACAAGGGCGCGCTGGATCGCGGCCTGAAGGTCCGCACCCTGACCCTGCCGGACATCTTCCAGGACCACGACAAGCCGGACGCCATGTACGCCCTGGCCGGCCTGAACGCCGACGGCATCGCCGCCGCCGCCATGGCCGCCCTCGGCGTCGAGGTCGAACGGGCGGTGCGGGCCTAGGCCGCGCGCGCGTCCAGCCAGCGCACGGCATCCGCATCGCGGGCCGACAGGTCGGGATAGTCGGGGTCCGAGCCAACATCCGGCACGCGCCGCCAGGAGCGGGCGCATTTGGGATAGTCGGCGGTCTGGACCTCAACCATCACGGCGTCGCCGCCGGTGATCAGCTCAGCCCCGGAGGTGCGGAACACCTCGGCGGCGTCCAGACCGTCGAAGGCGGCCAGGGCCTCAGCCGGAGCCTTCACCACCGGCCAGGCGTCCAGCGCCCCGCCGATGATCTTGTCGCGGCGGGCGGCCTCCAGGGCGTCATTGACGACTTCGAGCACCGCCTCGACCTGGGCCCAGCGCGCCGCCTCGGCGTCGTTCTGCCAGTCGGCGGGCGTTTCGGGGATGATCCGCGCGCAGTTGGACCCGGCCTCGGGGAAGCGCGTGGTCCAGGCCTCCTCCATGGTGAAGGGAACCAGCGGGGCCAGCCAGGCGGTCAGACGCGCGAACACCGCGTCCATCACGGTGCGGGCGGCCCGCCTGCGGATCGCATCGGGGCGGTCGCAGTACAGGCTGTCCTTGCGGATATCGAAGTAGAGCGCCGACAGGTCGCCGGAACAGAAGTCGAGCACCGGACGGATGACGTCCTGGAAGCGGTACGTCTCATACGCCTTGCGGACCTGAGCGTCGAGCGCCCACAGACGGTGCAGGATGTAGCGTTCCAGCGGCGGCATCTGATCCAGCGGCAGCCGCTCGGCCTCGTCGAAGCCGGCCAGGGCGCCCAGGAGGTAGCGGACCGTGTTTCGCAGCTTGCGATAGGCGTCCACCGTGGTCTGGAGGATCTCCTTGCCGATGCGCTGATCCTCGGCGTAGTCGACCATGGCGACCCAGAGCCGGAGGATATCGGCCCCGCTCTCCTTGATCACCGTCGCCGGATCGGTGGTGTTGCCCCGCGACTTGGACATCTTCTCGCCGTTCTGATCCAGGGTGAAACCGTGGGTCAGCAGGGCCTTGAACGGCGCCCGGCCGCGCGTGCCGCAGGCTTCCAGAAGCGACGCCTGGAACCAGCCGCGGTGCTGGTCGGACCCTTCCAGATACAGGTCCGCCGGCCAGGCGGTGTTCGCCCGGCCTTCCAGCGTGAAGACGTGGGTTGAGCCGGAATCGAACCAGACATCCAGGATGTCCTCGACCTTCTCATAGGCCTCGGGGTCATGCAGGCCCAGGAAGTCGGCGTCGGGCGTGTCGAACCAGGCGTCGGCCCCGCCCTGTTCGATGGCCTCGAGAATCCGCGCGTCGACCGCCGGATCGTTCAGCGGATGGCCGGTATGCTTGTCGACATACATGGCCAGGGGCGTGCCCCAGGCGCGCTGACGGCTGATCAACCAGTCCGGCCGGCCCTCAACCATCGCGCGGATGCGGTTGCGGCCCGCCTCGGGGAAGAAGGCGGTCTGGTCGATGGCCTTCAACGCCACTTCGCGCAGTGTTCCGCCGGTCTCCAGATCCTTGTCCAATCGGATGAACCACTGGGGCGTGTTGCGGAAGATCACCGGGGCCTTGGACCGCCACGAGTGCGGATAGGAATGCTCCAGCCGCCCGCGCGCCAGAAGATTGCCGGCCTCGATCAGCCGATCCATGACCGCGCCGTTGGCCGGGCCGAACCTGCCGGTCTTCTTGCCCTCGGTCTCCAGCACCTTCAGCCCCGCGAACAGCGGAACGTGCGGATAATAGGCCCCGTCCGGATCGACCGTCTCGGGCACTTCGTGATGACCGTGGGCCTTCCAGACCTCAAAGTCGTCGGCGCCGTGGCCGGGCGCGGTGTGCACGAAGCCGGTTCCGGCGTCGTCGGTGACGTGATCGCCGTCCAGGAGCGGCACATTGAACCGATAGCCGGCGTCCAGCTCAGCCAGCGGGTGCGCGACCTCCAGGCCGTTGGGATCGATGTCATAGACGCGGGTCCAGGCCGCCGCCTTGGCCGCCTTGAGCACATCTTCGGCCAGCTTGTCGGCCAGGATCAGCCGGTCGCCCGCCTTGACCCACGGCTCGAACTCCAGCCCGGTCTCGACGCCGGTGACTTCGTACAGGCCGTAGGAGATGTCCGGCCCATAGGCGATGGCGCGGTTGGCCGGCAGGGTCCAGGGCGTCGTCGTCCAGATCACCACCGACGGCGTCGACGACTGGAACGACAACAGGTCGTCCGGGTGGTCGTCGGTCATGGCCGTGACCGGGAACTTGACCCAGACGGTGGGCGAGACGTGGTCGTGATATTCGATCTCGGCTTCAGCCAGGGCCGTGCGCTCGACCGGCGACCACATCACCGGCTTGGAGCCGCGATAGAGCTGGCCGGTATTCTTGAATCTGTGGAACTCGCCGACGATGGCGGCTTCGGAGCCGTAGTCCATCGTCGCATAGCGGTTGGCCCAGTCGCCGATCACGCCCAGGCGTTTGAACTGATCGCGCTGCACCCCGATCCAGCCATCAGCGTATTCGCGGCAGGCGGCGCGGAAGGCGGCCTTGGAGACCTCGTCCTTGCGCTTGCCCTGGCTACGGAACTTCTCTTCGATCTTCCACTCGATCGGCAGGCCGTGGCAGTCCCAGCCCGGCACATAGTCGACGTCAAACCCCAGCAGGAACCGGCTGCGGACCACAAAGTCCTTCAGCGTCTTGTTCAGGGCGTGGCCGATATGGATGTCGCCATTGGCGTAGGGCGGGCCGTCGTGCAGCACGAACAGGGGCGCGCCTTCGGCCTGACGGGCCTTGCGCAGCGCGCCATACAGATCACCCCACTGCTCCAGGATCAGCGGCTCCTTCTGGGGCAGGCCGCCGCGCATGGGAAAGGGCGTCTCGGGAAGGAAGACGGTGTTGCGATAGTCGCGGGAGGTGGGCGTGTCGCCGGCGTCAGCCATGGAATGTCGTCTCGTGTTTTTGATCGTTCGCGCGTCTCGATCCCGGCGTGCGCGGGGGAAGCCCCTGCGGCGCTACGCCGGGCGGCTAATCGAAATCAGGCGAAACACACGGACGGTCATGGTTTGCGGGGTTTAGCAGAGGCGGGCGGTCCAGCGCCATAGCCGTTGGCGCTGGAATTTTTGTCCGAACGGCGTTTGTCGGGCTAGGTTTGCCTCGATAGCCGGGAAAGGACCACGTGATGCGCCTAGTCGCCCTTCTGACCACCGCCATTCTGATTGCCGGGTGCGGGCCGGTTTCTGTCAACACCAGCGACGCGGCCGCCGCCGACGCCGGGGCGGCCGAACAGACCGCCGGCCAGGCCGAGGTCGAAGCCCAGGCCCGGCCAGAGGTGGAGGTCGAGACCTTCGCCCGCGAGCTCTACTCCCAGATGTTCGAGGACGGCCTCGCGCCACTGGACGAGGCCAACAGTGGCCTGTGGACGCCGCAAGCCTGGGCCGACATCGAGGCGGCGTGGGCGCGTGATCCCGGCGCCATCTCGGCGGACCCGCTGTGCTTCTGCCAGGACCCGACCGGCATGGAGGCCGGCGACATCACCGCCCGGTTTATCGGCGACGACACTGCCGAAGCCGCGGTTGTGCTGAGCCCTGCGGGCGAACCGGCGACGGTGACCCTGCGCCTGAAGAAGGTCGACGGAGCGTGGTTGATCGACGATGTGCTTGACCCCAACGGCGGCTCCTTCCGTCAGGCGCTGGCGGATGGGCAGGCCTGAAGGCGGGCGACCGTCAGGCCCGGTTAGGCGACGATCAGTCGCCGATGCCCTAGGGTTGCACTCCTAAGGGGGCGTCCATGTCTGCAACCGTCTTGATTCTTACCGCGCTGTTGAGCGCCGGCCAGCCGAACCTGGCGCCGTTCCGCTCGGGCGAGGACTGCGTGAGAAACGGGGTGGACCTGGGCGCCGCGGGCGATGCGGCGGATCAGGCGCGGTGCGCCGCCGCCTGGATCTATTCCTTCGACAATCCGCAAATCCTGGATCCCCTGGGCGCCGACGCCGAGCGGGTGTTCAGCCGCGACGCCGCTGCGTTGATCCGCGCGAGCGACCAGGACCTGGGTGATCCATTGCAGTTGACCCACGGCGGACCGGGCGCTCACGTCCGGCTCGACCCGGAGGCGTCGGTCACGGATGACGAAATCACCGTCCTCGTCAACCTGATCGACCGGGCCAGCGACATGTCATTGTCGCCGGGCGCGCCGCCGCCGACCATGATCCAGATCCGCATGACGATGGTCCGCCAGGACGATGGCTGGCGCATCCATGACGTTTTCGGACCCGAAGACGGCTGGTCCCTGCAAGGCACCCTGGCCGAATAGGTCCCGCTTGGCCTCAGCGCCGGCGGGGGCTACGACTTCGCTCCTGTGATTTCGCCGGAGCCCCGTCATGCGCCTCAAGCTTCTCGCCGCCGCCTCGATCCTGACCTTGGCCGCCACGCCCGCCCTGGCTCGCGAGGAGGGGATGTGGACCTACGACAACTTCCCGATGGCCCGGGTCAACCAGACCTATGGCGTCAACATTGACCAGGCCTGGCTGGACCGCGTGCGGCTTGCATCTGTGCGACTGTCGACGGGGTGTTCAGCCTCGATCGTTTCGGCCGAGGGCCTGGTCCTGACCAACAATCACTGTGTCGAAGCCTGCGTCCAGAACCTGTCCACCGCCGACAACCAGTACGCCCAGACCGGCTTCCTGCCGGCCACTCGTGAAGACGAGCGCCGCTGTGAGGGGATGCAGGCCGAGATCCTGACCGGCATCGAGGACGTCACCGACCGGGTCCGCGCCGCCGGCGAAGGGCTGCAAGGCCGCGCCTTTACCCAGGCCCGCGACGCCATGATGGGCCAGATCGAGACCGAGGCCTGTGAGGGCCGGCCCGAGCTGCGCTGTCAGGTCGTCAGCCTTTATCGCGGGGGGCAGTTCAAGCTCTATACCTACCGCAAATATGAGGATGTCCGCCTGGCGTTCGCGCCGGAAGAGGCCGCCGGGTCGTTCGGCGGCGACCTGGACAATTTCAACTTCCCGCGCTTCTCCCTCGATGCGGCATTCCTGCGCCTCTATGCCGACGGTGAACCCATGGCCACGCCCGGTCACCTGGGCTGGGATGCAGGTCCACCCGAAGCCGGCGAACTGGTGGTGATCTCGGGCAGCCCCGGTTCGACCCAACGCCTTCTGACCATGAGCCAGCTTCAGACCGTGCGAGACGTCGTCCTGCCTCTCGATCAGCTGACCCGCTCAGAACTGCGCGGGCGACTGTTGCGATTCGGGTCCGAAAGCGCCGAAAATGAATTCATCGCTTCGTCCACTCTCGGCTCGATCGAGAACAGCTACAAACGCGGTCGCGGCCAGGCCCGCGCCCTGATCGATGCCGACTTCATGGGCCGGCGCGCCGATAGTGAGGCCGAACTGCGCCGCCAGGTGGAATTTGACCCCGCCCTGGCCGAACAGATCGGTGATCCCTGGGGCGAGATCGCCGCCCTCCAGAACGACTATGCGGAACTGTATCCTGCCTATTTCTTCCTGGAGACGCGGGCCGGAGGTGGTTCGCAACTCTTCACCTGGGCCCGCAATCTGGTGCGGGCAGCGCGCGAACGCGAAACCCCGCCGGCCGAACGGCTGGTCGAATATGCCGACAGCCGCCTGCCGCTGCGTCGTCGCCAGACCCTGGCCAACAACCCGACCTATCCCGAACTGAACGAAATCCAGCTGGAATGGTGGCTGTCCAAGACCCGCGAGATCCTCACCGTCGATGACCCGCGCATCCGCGCGCTTCTCGGCAATGAAAACCCCGAACAGATGGCCGCGCGGCTGATCGCCGGCACGACCCTGGCCGATCCTGCCGTGCGGACCGCCCTTTGGGATGGCGGCCTGGCTGCGATCGAAGCCTCCGACGACCCCCTGATCCAATTCGTTGTGGCCATCGACAGCATCTCGCGCGAAGCCCGCGCTGAATGGGAAGAGCGGGTCGAAGGTCCGACAGACCGTGCCGCCGAACGCCTGGCGGCCGCCCGCTTCGCCGTCTATGGCGACACCTTGTATCCTGACGCCACCGGCACTCCGCGACTGACGTTCGGGCGGGTCGAGGGGTGGACCTATGACGGCCGCACGGTCGACCCCTTCACCACCTTCGGCGGCCTTTTTGACCGGGCCACCGGGGCACCGCCGTTCGAGATCGCCCCGCGCTGGCGGGCGGCGCGCGAGCAGCTGGACATGGACACACGGTTCGACATGGCGGTTTCGACCGACACCATCGGAGGCAATTCGGGCTCGCCGGCCATTAACGCCGACGGCGAAGTGATTGGGGCCAATTTCGACTCGACCTTCCTGGGGCAGCGCAATGCCTTCGGCTACGATCCGGCCGTGAACCGCAGCGTCAGCGTCACCGCCCAGGCCATCACCGCCGCCCTGCGCGACGTCTATGGCATGGGTCGGTTGGCCGACGAGTTGGGGGCGGACTAACCGCGTCTCTCACCCTCCACGACGCGATTGCGAATAATTATCATCTAATTTGCAATTGCGAATGGATCGCATTAGACGAACCGCCTCTTTCAACGGCGGGGCCTTGTCATGCGTATCCATCTTCTTTGCACCTCTGCGGTCCTGACCGCCCTGACCGCCGGTTCGGCCCTGGCCCAGCCGTACATTGGCGAGGAAGAGCCGGTGGTGCTGGATGAGATCACCGTCACCGCCACCCGCACCGCCCAGTCGGTTCAGGATGTGCCGGCGACCGTCAGCGTCATCACCGACGAGGAAATCGACGACAGCCTGGTCATCGACATCAAGGATCTGGTGCGCTGGGAGCCCGGGGTCGAGGTTCCCTCCAGCCCGGCCCGGTTTGGCGCGGCTTTCGGAAGTACCGGCCGCGACGGCGCCTCGGGCTTCAACATCCGGGGCCTGGAAGGCAACCGGGTTCTGATCCAGAGCGACGGGGTGCGGATCCCGGACGCCTATGCCTTCGGCCCGTCGTCGTTCGGGCGGGGCGATTTCGTCGACCTGGACACCCTGGGCTCGGTCGAAATCCTGCGCGGGCCGGCCTCGGCGCTGTACGGCTCGGACGGCGTGGCCGGGGCCGTGACCTTTATCACGCGCGACCCGCAAGACTTCCTGCGCCGGGGCCGCGATGTCGGGGCGCGCGCCCGCGTCACCTACGGCTCGGCCGACGAGCGCTGGTCCGAAAATCTTATCCTGGCCGGACGACGCGGCGATCTGTCGGCCCTGATTTCCTACACCCGGCGCGATGGCCACGAGCAGCAGACCCAAGGCACCAACGACGGGATCGGCGCGGCGCGCGATGCGGCCAACCCCCAGGACACCGCCTCGGACGCCCTGCTGGCGCGGCTGGTCTACCAGGTCAACGATGCTAACCGGCTACGCCTGACCTGGGATCATTCGGATCGCGAGATCAGCTCGGACATCTTGTCGGGCGTGACCGCCTCGACCCTGCAGGTTCTGGCCAATGACACCACCACCCGTGATCGCGTCGCCGCCGACTGGTTCTTCGAGAGCGGCGAGGGCCTGCTCGTCGACGGCCGCATCACCGCCTATTGGCAAGGCTCCGAAACCCGCCAGTTCACCTTTGAGGATCGCAACCCGGCGGCGGACCGCACCCGCGACAACACGTTTGAAAACAGCGTCTGGGGCCTGTCGAGCCAGTTCGACAACCGCGTCACCTTCGGCGGGATCGAGCATCGCCTGACCTGGGGCGGCGACTATTCCGTGACCCGTCAGGAAGGCATTCGCACCGGAACCGTGCCGCCGTTTGGCGAGACCTTCCCCAATCGCGCCTTCCCGAACACCGACTACACCTTGGCCGGCGCCTTCATCCAGGATGAGATTTCCCTGATGGGCGGGGATCTGACCCTGTTCCCGGCGCTGCGCTTCGACGCCTATGACCTCTCGCCCGAAGCGGATCCGCTGTACGCCTATCCCGTCGCCGGTTCGAGCGATTCCCAGATCTCTCCCAAGTTTGGGGCGATGTGGTGGTTCACCGACAATCTGGGCGGCTTCTTCAATGCGGCCATGGGTTTCAAGGCCCCGGCCCCGTCCCAGGTCAACAACGGCTTTTCCAACCCGGCCTTCGGCTATGTGTCGATGCCCAATCCGAACCTACGGCCCGAGACCAGCCAGACGATCGAGGGCGGTCTGCGCGTGCGCGATCTGGACCTGGCCGGCGGTCGCTGGTCAGCCGGCGTCACCGCCTTCTATGGCGAGTACGACGACTTCATCCTGCAGGACGTGGTCTCGGGCTCGTTCACGCCGGTGGATCCGGCGGTGTTTCAGTTCATCAACGCCGAGACGGCGACCATCTCGGGCCTGGAGGTGCGCGGCGACGGGCGCTGGGAGACCGGCCTGGGCCTGCACCTGGCCATGTCCTGGCAGGACGGCGAGCAGGCGCGCGGCGGCGTCGAATGGGACCTGCCGACGATCAATCCGTTCAAGGTGACGGTGGGCCTGTCCTATGCCGATCCGGCCGGTCGGTTCGGCGGACGGCTGATGGCCACCCACGCCGCCGCCATGGACGCAGACAACATGGGCCTGACGTGCGGGACGACCTGTTTCGATGCGGGCACGACCAATGTGCTGGACGTCACCGGCTACTGGAACCTGAACGAGGCCGTGACCCTGCGCGCCGGCGTTTTCAACCTGACAGATGAGACCTGGTGGAACTGGTCCGATGTGCGCGGCCTGGGTGCCGCCTCGCCGATCCTGGACGCCTGGAGCCAGCCGGGCCGCAACGTCTCGATCTCGCTGACCTATCGCTACTGATTTCGAACGACACAGAGGGGACTATCCCATGACCAGCTCAATCACCGCCGCCGCCCTGGCCGCCGCCCTGATGACGGGGCTGGCCGCCCCGGCCCTGGCGCAGGACGCGCCCATGTCGCCTCGGCCCGAGGTCGCCGCCCAGGCCCGCTTTGAACAGGATCGCCAGTCAATCCTGGCCATGGCCGGGGACTATCGCGTCCGCTTCGAGTTCGACGAGACCACGCCCTTCCTGGACGGCTATGAGCCGCGCGAGCCGACCCGCTCGGGCGGCCATGAGATCGTGCGCGTGATCGCCGACACCGGTAACTTCATCAGCCTGCAGCACACCCTGGTGGCCGAACACGGCGGTCAGACCCTCATCATCAAACATTGGCGCCAGGACTGGGCCTATCAGCCCGAGACGGTGCTGTCCTACACCGGGCCGGACACCTGGGCCCTGGCCCCCGTCGCCGAGGCCGACCGCGCCGGGGCCTGGTCCCAGACCGTGTGGCAGACGGACGATTCGCCCCGGTACGGTGGTGTTGGCCGCTGGGACTATTCCAACGGCGTCGCCTCATGGGAGGCGCGCACCTGGCGCCCGCTGGCCCGCCGCGACGCCACGCGCAGCCCGCCCTACGATCGCTATGACGCCATGAACCGCCATGTCATCACCCCGGCCGGCTGGGTCCACGAACAGGACAATTTCAAGGTGCGCCAGGGCGAGGACGGCCTGGAAACCGTGGTCCACGAATTCGGGGTCAATACATACACCCGCTTTGACGACTACAATGTCGCTGCCGGCGACGCCTATTGGACCGCCACCGCCGACTACTGGGCCGCCGTGCGCGGATTGTGGGACGAGGCCATCGCCGCCGGCGCAGGCTCAATCCATGTCGATGAAGAGGCGGAATGGGGCTCGGAAGTCTCCGAGGCCCTGATGACTCTGGCTGATCGCATCCAGGGCGGCGAGGTCGGCACCAGCGCCGCTATCGCCGAAGCGACCCGGATCATCGCCGAGGAAACCGGCCAGGGCGGCTGATCCCCCCGCCACCCCTGGCCAAAAGAGGCCCCGTCGCAATTCCGCGGCGGGGCCTTTCGGCAATTTGGGCCTCTGGTTTCGGTCGAGACGATGGTCTAGGCGTTCCTTGCAATTTCTGGAGGACTCTCTGTCATGTTGATCCGTCGTCTGAGTGCCGGTGCCGCCTCGGCCGCCATCGTCGCCGCCACCCTTTCCTTCGCCCCGACCGCCCAGGCCCGCGAAGAAGGGATGTGGACGTTCGACAATTTTCCGATCGCGCGCGTGAACCGCGAGCTGGGCACAAACCTCGACCAGGCATGGCTGGATCACATCCGACTGTCGGCCGTGCGGCTGACGACGGGCTGCTCGGCCTCGGTGGTCAGCGCCGATGGCCTGGTCCTGACCAATCACCACTGTGTGCTGGAATGCGTTCAGGATCTGTCGACGCCTGAGAATGACCATGTCCAGAACGGCTGGCTGACGGCGACCCGTGAGGAAGAACGCCAGTGCCCCGGTATGCAGGCCGAGATCCTGACCGGCATTACCGACGTCACCGACCAGATCACCGCGGCCGGCGAAGGCCTGGAGGGCGATGCCTATGTCCGCGCGCGCAACGAGGCTGCGGGGCGCATCGAGCGCGAGGCCTGCGGCGAAGATTCAACCACCCGCCGCTGTCAGGTGATCAGCTTCTACCGCGGCGGAGAGTACAAGCTGTATGAATACGACAGCTTCAGCGACGTCCGGCTGGTCTTCGCACCGGAAATGCAGGCCGGCTTCTTCGGCGGTGACCCCGACAACTTCAACTTCCCGCGTTATGCCCTCGACGCGGGATTCCTGCGTCTGTATCGCGACGGCCAGCCGATCCGGACGAATACCTTCCTGACCTGGAACGCCAATGCGCCGACCGACGGCGAACCCACCTTCGTAGCCGGCAATCCCGGTTCGACCGCACGCCTGATGACGGTCGCCCAGATGGAGGCCCAGCGCGACTTCGACCTCCCGATCGGCCAGCTTCAGCGCTCCGAGCTGCGTGGCCGCCTGATTGCCTTCTCCGAGCGGTCCGACGAGAACGCACGGATCGCCCTGGACCCGCTGTTCGGTGTCGAGAACAGCTTCAAGGCCATCTATGGCCGCGACCTGGCCCTGAATGACCGCGCCTTCATGCAGCGCATCCGTGACAACGAGGCAGAACTACGCGCCCGCGTCGCCGCCGACCCGGCCCTGGCCGAGCGGATCGGCGACCCCTGGGGCGAAATCGAGGCCCTTCAGGACGACTATGCCGACCTGTTCCTGGCCAATCGCCAGCTGGTTGGCAGCGCCGGTGGCGGTTCGACTCTCTACGGCATGGCCCGCGCCATTGTGCGCGGCACCGTAGGAGCCTCGGCCAGCACCAATACCGCGGCTCTGGAGCGCGCCCTGTCGACGGACGCCCCGATCGCGCCGGAGCTGGAGGAAATGTACCTCTCCTTCTGGCTGTCCAAGACGCGTGAATACCTCACCGTTGATCACCCGGCCGTGCGTCAGTTGCTCGGCACAGAAAGCCCGGAAGCTCTGGCGGAGCGGCTGATCGAGGGTACGAGCCTGACCGATCGTGAGGCCCGGCTGGCCCTGCTGCGGGGCGGCTCCGAAGCCGTTCTGGCCTCGACAGACCCGCTGATCCAGTTCGTCCTGGCCAATGACGCGACCTCACGCCAAGCCGCCGCCGAATGGAACACCCGCATCGTCGCGCCGACCAACCGCGCTGCGGAGCGGATCGCCCAGGCCCGTTTCGCCGTCTATGGTTCAGAGGTCTATCCCGACGCGACCTTCTCGCTTCGCCTGTCCTATGGACGCGTGGCCGGCTGGACCTATCGCGGCCAGGAAGTCGAACCCTTTACCTACATTCGCGGCCTTTACGATCGCGCCACCGGCTCGGCTCCGTTCGATCTGGCCCCGCAATGGGCTGCGGCCCAGGGCCGGGTCAACGGCGATGTCGTGTTCGACTATTCAACCACCAACGACATCATCGGCGGCAACTCCGGCTCACCCGTGGTCAATGCCCAGGGCGAGGTCATTGGCGCGGCCTTTGACGGCAACATCCACTCCCTGGGCGGCAACTTCGGCTATGACGGCACCTTGAACCGCACGGTGGTCGTGTCTTCGGCCGCCATCACCGAAGCCCTGCGTAACGTCTATGGCCGTACGGCCCTGCTCGAAGAGCTGGGCGTTCGGTAACGCTGTCCCCCCGGACAGCCCGCAAGGGCTGATCCGGGGCCCAGGCGCGGTCCGAACCTCTGAGCTCAGGTCCCGGATCGCCGCGTCGCGTCGTCCTGGATGACGGCCAAGTTTGAGTTTCGGGAGAAGATGTATGCGCCTGATCACCCTCGCTGCCGTTTCGGCGTCCGTCCTGTCCCTGCTGCTGCCCGCCGCCGCCTCGGCGCGGACGGACGAGGGGATGTGGACCTTCGATCAAGCGCCTCTGGCCCGCATAAACCGGGCGCTGGGCACCGACATTGACCACGCGTGGCTCGACCGCGTGCGGCTGGGGGCCGTGCGGCTGGCCGGCTGTTCGGCCTCGCTGGTCTCCGAACAGGGGCTGGTGCTGACCAACCAGCACTGTATCCGCAGCTGCGTTCAGGCCCACGCCGAGCCGGGCCAGGACCTGTTGTCCCAGGGTGTCTTTGCGCGCACGCGCGATGAAGAGCTGGCCTGTCCCGGCCAGGTCGCCGAGGTCCTCTTGGAAATCGTCGACGTCACCGAGCAGGTCCAGACGGCGGGCACCGGGATGACGGGTGCCGAATACGCCGGTGCCCAGAGCCGCGCCATCGGTGCGCTTGAACGCGAGGCCTGTGGTTCAGACCCGGCCCTGCGTTGCCAGGTCATCAACTTCTATCGCGGCGGCCAGTACAAACTCTACCGCTTCCGTCGCTATTCGGACGTTCGGCTGGTCTATGCGCCGGAGCATCAGGCCGTGATCTTCGGCGGCGATCCGGACAATTTCAACTTCCCCCGCTATGCGCTCGATGCGGCGTTCCTGCGTGTGTACGAGAACGGCGCGCCTGCCTCGACACCGGATCATCTGACCTGGAATGCGGAGCGAATAGTCGACGGCCAGCCGGTTTTCGTGGCCGGCAATCCCGGCTCGACCTCGCGACTGAAGACGGTCGATCAACTGCGGATCGAACGCGACTGGGCAATCCCGGCCCAGCTTCGCTCACTGGCCGAATTGCGCGGTCGGGTCATCCGCTTCGCCGAAGAAAGCCCCGAGAATGCGCGCATGACGCGCGACGCCCTGCGCTCCATTGAGAACAGCCTTAAACGCTACACCGGTATGCATCAGGCCCTGGCCGATCAGCACTTCTACAATCGACTGGTCGATGCAGAGACGCAGTTGCGGACCGCCTCGATGTCGGCTGACGGCGATGCGGTTGACGCCTGGTCCGAGATTGAGTCGGCGCATGAGCACTACGTCCGGCTGATGCCGCGCTACACCTGGCTGGAAAGCGATGCCGGATCACGCTCGGTGCTCTTTTCCTACGCCCGCAGCATCGTTCGCGCCGCCTATGAGCGTGAGCGGCCAGAGGGCCAGCGACTGGCCGGCTTCTCGGACGCCGCCCTCGGCAATATGGGCCGCAGCCTGGCCCAGGCGCGCAACATCGATACGCCGCTGGAGAGCCTGTATCTGCAGTTCTGGTTGTCCAAGACCCGCGAGAACCTGGGAACCGACGATGCCGACGTTCAGCAAATGCTGGGTCGAGACAGCCCCGAGGCCCTGGGGGCGCGCCTGATCGAGGGCACGACCCTGGCCGACCCCACTGTTCGGACCGCCCTGTTCGAAGGCGGACGCGCCGCCGTCGAGGCCTCCGACGATCCGCTGATCCAGTTTGTTCTGCGCACAGACGCCGCCGCTCGCGCCGTGCGCAGCGACTGGCGAGCCCTGGTCAGCGCCCCCATTGATCGAGCTGGAGAACGCATCGCGGCCCACCGGTTCGCCCGCGCGCGTGGCGATGACACCTATCCCGACGCCACCTTCTCGCTACGGCTGTCCTACGGACGGGTCGCCGGCTGGAATAACGGTACGCGCGACGTGCCCTCGACCACAACGGTCGCGGGGCTGTGGGACCGCGCCACCGGCGCCGCACCGTTCAACCTGTCGCCGGGCCTCGAAGCCGCACGCGATCGCTTGCCGGAAGACGCCGTCTATACGGTCGCCTCAACCAACGACATCGTCGGCGGCAACTCCGGCTCGCCGCTTCTGAATGCGCGCGGTGAGGTCATCGGCGCGGTCTTCGACGGCAATCTGGAGTCGTTGGGTGGTGCCTATGGTTATGACGGCTCGCGCAATCGTGCGGTAACCGTAACCGCCGAGATGATCACCCTGGCCCTGCGCGAGATCTACGACATGGGCGCCCTGGCCGATGAGCTTGAGGGCGGTCGCTAGAGCTTCTCTTCCCGGACCCCCAGGGCGTCGGCCAGGCGGGTCTTGGCCGAGCCGGGCCGTAGTGGCTTCTGCTGGTCTGGATGGGGGGCCCAGCCGGACAGGGTGACGATCTCGAAGGTCGCCGGGATGCGTCCGTCGGCGTCGGCGTAGCGTTCGCCATAGAGCTGAACCATTCGCGCCACGACCGCGCGGGTCAACGGTCGGGTCCGCTCGGCGAACAGAGCCGTCTCGCCCATTGCCCTCAGATCGCCGATCAGGTCGAACGGGTTGGCATAGGTCACGGTCAGTCGGTCAATGTCGGTGACGGGCAGGGCAAATCCGGCCCGCTGCAAGAGGCCGGCTCCATCAAAGGCATCGGCAAACGGCGAAACCCGCGCTGCCGCGCCGCCGCTCAGCTCCAGCTCGGCCTGCCCCAGCGCCCAGCGCAGCTCTTGCAAGCTCGAGCCGCCGAACAGGGAACCGATGAACAGGCCGTCAGGCCGCAGCGCCCGCCGGATCTGGGCCAGGGCACCAGGCAGGTCGTTGGTCCAATGTAGCGACAGGATGCTGACAACTAGGTCGCTGCTTTCGGCCTCAAGAGCGGGAATTTCGGTGGTTTGAAGGGCATTCAGTCCCGATCCGGCCTGGTCGATCCGGCGCACGACCTGAACTCGCTCTGACAATCCCTCCACCGCCAGCGCCTGTTCGAACACCCGGTCGCGGGCCGACAGATCGACTCCGGCGGTAAACTCCCGCACGATACCGGTCAGGGTTGCGGCCATATCTTCGGCCACCCGGCGGCGCAGAAAATCGGCCCTGTGCCCGGCTCTCAGGGCGCGATCCAGATGCAGGCGGCGCAGCGGCCAGTCAAACAGGCGCGGAGGGGCAATCATGGTCGGCATAGATGGCGCTTTGTTCGACCGATTGAAACCCGGGCCGCGAACCCAGGCCTTGGTGCGGGGATTTCTCGACATCCTGATGCCGCCGGTCAGCCTCGACGGAGGCGAGCGTCCGCTCGCCTCGGGCCTGTCGGATCAGGCCTGGTCGCGGATCCGGTTCCTGGAAGACCCGGTTTGCGACGGCTGCGGCCTGGCCTTTGAGCATCAGCCTGGCCGACTGGGGCTGGATCGCTGCCCGGCCTGTCTCGCCCAACCCCACGTATTCCAACGAGCTCGGGCGGCCTGCGTCTATGACGAGGGTTCGCGCGATCTCATCCTGGCTTTCAAGCACGCCGACCGCCTGGAGCACGCGCCCCTGTTCACACGCTGGCTCAGCCGGGCCGCCGCCCCGTTGATCGAAGAGGCGGATGCCATCGTGCCGGTGCCCCTTCACTGGACCCGCCTGCTTCGACGGCGCGCCAACCAGGCCGCAGAAATCGCGCGTCCACTCGCGCGTCTGGGCGGCCGCGCCTATCTGGCCGATGCCCTGATTCGAGCCCGCGCTACCCCGACCCAGGGCGGCAAGTCCGCGCGTGGTCGTCGCCTGAACGTCAAGGGCGTGTTTGCGGTGCCCACCAAACGGGCCCTTCAGATTCGGGGGCGGCGCATCCTTCTGGTTGATGATGTGCTGACCACAGGCGCGACGGCAGACGCCTGCGCCCGTGTCCTGTTGGACGCAGGCGCGCGCGCCGTGGATGTCGCGGTCATTGCGCGGGTGCGTTCGCGGCCATGACGATCTATCGTGAACCGGATCACTCTGCCGGGAGCCCGACTTGCCCAAGGTCGTTATCTACACCAAGCCCTTCTGCCCCTACTGCGCGCGGGCCGAGAACCTGCTGAAGAACAAGGGCGTTGCCTTCGAGGAGATCGTCGCTTCGATGGATCCTGAAAGGCGCGAGGAGATGCGACAGCGCTCGGGGCGGATGACCTATCCCCAGATCTTCGTCGGCGAGCACCATGTCGGTGGCTTCGACGATCTGGCCGCACTGGAGCGCGACGGCAAGCTGGACGCCCTGCTGGCCGCCGAATGACCAACTTACGCGTTGCCCTGATCCAGACGCGGACCCCCGCCACGCCTCTGGCCGCGCAGACGCACCTGCAGCCGCTGATGGCTGAAGCGGTCGCGGGGGGGGCCGAGCTGATCCTGACGCCGGAAGCCTCGAACTTCATGGAAAGGCGATCTGATCGAAAGACTGCCATCCTGGCCGGGGCCGACAAGGACATCGTGATCCAGGGCGTGCGCACTGCCGCCCGCGAAAGCGGCGTCTGGATTCTGCTCGGCTCGGCCATGGTGCGTTCGGGCGACCCCGATGATGGACGTGCCGCCAACCGATCAATCTTGATCAACAAGCAAGGTTCGGTTGAATCCACCTATGACAAGCTGCACGTCTTCGACGTCGATCTGCCGAACGGAGAACGCTATCGCGAATCGGCGGGCGTTCGGCCCGGCGACCGGGCCGTGGTCGCAGAGACGCCCTGGGGCGGGCTGGGCCTGACGGTCTGTTACGATCTGCGCTTTCCGCAGTTGTTTCGGGCCCTGGCCCAGGCGGGAGCCGACTTCATCGCCGTGCCCGCCGCCTTCACCCGTCCAACGGGTGAGGCCCATTGGGAAACCTTGCTGCGCGCCCGGGCCATCGAAACCGGCTGTTTCGTCCTGGCCCCCGCCCAGGGCGGATCGCACGAAGACGGCCGCACCACCTGGGGGCGGTCGATGGTCGTGGACCCCTGGGGTGCGGTCGTTGCGGCATTTGACCACGATCAGCCCGGCGTCCTGTTCGCCGACCTCGATCTGACGGCCGTGACACGGGCGCGGACGGCCATTCCATCGCTTCGACACGACAGGGACTTTGCTGGTCCGGAGCCGTTCCGATGATCCGTTACGCGCTCCAATGCGACCGTGAGCACCCGTTCGAGGCCTGGTTCGGCTCGTCGGACGACTATGACGCCCAGGCCGCCGCCGGACGGGTCGAGTGCCCGTTCTGCGCCTCGCGGCAGGTAGCCAAGCAGATCATGGCCCCGGCGGTACGGACCTCGGACTGTCGACCCGAAGACGCCGCAAGCCAGGACATGATGATGGACGCAGCAGCTGCCATACGGCGCAGGATTGAGACCGAGTTCGACTATGTCGGCGACGCCTTCGCCCGGGAGGCCCGCGCCATCCATGAAGGCGACAGTGAGAAGCGCTCGATCTATGGCGAGGCCTCCGCGTCTGAGGTCAAGGCGCTGGAGGCCGACGGGGTGCCGTGCGCGCCCTTGCCGGCGGCCCTGTCGCCCAAGCCCAAGACCGGGATTCACTGACGCGCTTGCTTCGATGGGCCTGGGCTGCCTCAATGGCGGCTCGGATCTTGGGAGGATCGCGATGCTTCGACGCAGTTTTCTGGCCGCCCTGCCGCTGGGTGTGATGGGGGCGGGCGGGGTCATGGCCCAGCAGTATCCGAATGTCGGCATGGGCGACCGCATCACCGGCGAGCGGTTCGCCGGGCGCTCGACCGTCTGGGGATCGCAGGGGGCGGCGGCCACGGCCCATCCCATCGCCACCCTGATCGGCATCGACACCTTGCGGCGCGGCGGTTCGGCCATCGATGCGGCCATCGCCATCAATGCGGCCCTGGGCTTTCTGGAGCCGGTCGCCAACGGCATCGGCGGCGACGCCTTTTGCCTGTTGTGGGATCCGGCCGAGCGCCGGGTCGTCGGCATGAACGGATCGGGCAATTCGCCCATGGGGCTGTCGCTGGAGACGGCGCGCAGCCGGGCGGTGGACGGCTATCTGCCGCGCTATGGGGCGGTGACGGTCAATGTGCCCGGCACGGTCGACGCCTGGTGGAGCGCCCATCAACGCTACGGCAAACTGCCCTGGGCCGACGTTCTGATGCCGGTGGCTGAGCTATGCGAGCGCGGGGCGGCGATACCCCAGCTGATCGCCTATTACCTCGAACGGAATATGGCCAATTTTCAGCGTCCTAATGCGGGCGTGGAAGAAATTGACAATGCGCTGTCAGTCTATGCACCGGGCGGGCGCACGCCACGCGAGGGCGAGATGTTCCGCAACCCGGACCTGGGCCGGACCTATCGCTGGATCGCCGAGGGTGGGCGCGACGCCTATTATGACGGCCCGATCGCCGAGCACATCGAAGCCTATTTCCGGCGCATCGGCGGCTGGATGACCCGGGCCGATCTGGCGGCGCATCAGAGCGAATGGGTGACGCCCCTGATGAGCCCCTACCGGGGCGTCGATGTCTATCAGCTGGGTCCGAACACTCAGGGCCTGTCGACGCTGCAGCTTCTGAACATCGCCGAACAGTTCGACCTGGGCGCCATGGGCTTCCAGAGCGCTGCCTCGATCCACCATCAGGTCGAGGCCAAGCGGCTGGCCTTTGAAGACCGCGCCCGCTGGTTCTCGGACCCGCGCTTCACCGACATTCCGGTCGACTGGCTGCTGTCCAAGGACTATGCGGCCCAGCGCGCCGCCCTGATCCGTCCCGACCGGGTGATGGACCGCGTCTTCCCCGGCGATGCGCCGACGCAAGGCGACACCACCTATTTCTCGGTCGCCGACGCCGACGGCATGATGGTCAGCTGGATCCAGTCCAACTATCGCGGCATGGGCTCGGGCCTGGTGCCGGACGGGCCGGACGGCTCGACGCTGGGCTTCATGTTCCAGGACCGGGGCGAGCTGTTCAATCTGAACGACGGCCATCCCAACCTCTACCAGCCCGGCAAGCGGCCGTTTCACACCATCATTCCCGGCTTCGCCTGCCAGGACGGCGAACCGTGGATGGCCTTCGGCGTCATGGGCGGCGGGATGCAGCCGCAGGGCCAGGCCCAGATCATCATCAATATGGTCGACTACGGCCTGGGGCCGCAGGAGGCGGGCGATGCGCCGCGCTGGCAGCACTATGGGTCGTCCGAGCCGACCGGCCAGCCGGCCGAAGGGGTCGGAGTGCTGCATCTGGAATCCGGCGTCCCGGCCGAAAGCCGCGCCGGGCTGGAAGCGAAGGGCTGGACGCTCGGCCCGCCCGACGGCGGTTTCGGCGGCTATCAGAACGTCATGCGCCAGGTGAACCCCGACGGCGGCTGGACCTATGGCGCGGCCACCGAGATGCGCAAGGACGGCCTGGCCCTGGCCTGGTAATCAACCTGCCACGCCCGGCGCTGATTGGCCCTTGCCTGACGGTGCGTCACCCGATCAGGGTTCGTTCGCAATCAGGACGGACCCATGATCAAGCCGAACGTCCAGGACCTTACCCAGCCCGCCGCCGACGGCTGGCCACTGTCGATGCGGCTGATCTCGGCGCCGGAGCCTGTCGTCGCGGTGCTGATGTCCTCGGCGACGGGCTTCCCCAAGGGCTTTTATGATCGCTTCGCGCGCCACCTCGCCGGGCGCGGGGCCGCCGTCCTCATCTATGATTATCGCGGCATCGCCGGTTCGCGACCGGACGACCTGGCGGCCATGCGGATGGACTATACCGACTGGGGCCGGCTCGATATGCCGGCGGCGCTGGACGCCTTGACCGCCGCTGCGCCGGACCTGCCGGTCACCCATGTCGGTCACAGCGTCGGCGGCCATTTTCTCGGCTTCATGCCCAATCAGGACCGCATCAGCCGCCATGCCTTCATCGCGGTCGGGAGCGGCTATTGGGGCCTGCACCGTCCGCCTGACAACTGGCTGGAGCTGTTCTTCTGGCAGGTTCTGGGGCCCTTCAGCCTGGCTCGGCACGGCTATGTGAAGAGCGGGCGGCTGTGGTCCGGCACCGACCTGCCGCGCGGCGTGTTCGAAACCTGGAAGCGGTGGTGCCTGAAGCCGGACTATTTTCGCGGCGAGCTTGGGTCGACCCTGAAACCCAACCACTTTGACGCCGTGACCGCGCCGATCCGCTCGTGGATCTTCTCGGACGATCCGGTCGCCAATCAACGGACCGGCCCGGAGCTGTTGCGGATCTATCCGAAGGCTCCCAGCGAAATCGTCCTGCGTGATCCGGGCGACTACGGCGTGATGCGCATCGGCCATGACGGTGCCTTTCGCCGGGGCCTGGAGCCACTCTGGGACGAGGTTTTTGACTGGATCACCCAGTGATCCGGCGGCAGGTTGGCGTGAAAACTGGGCGCTTGAAGCGGATGACAGACACGCCGGACACGCCTAAACGGATGGTGAGGCTCATTGGGGGATGAGATGTCGCGCGTCTATCGGGCCGTCTTCGCCGTTATCGGCTGGGCCACGCTGGGGCTTCAGTTCTATCTGCACTGGAGCGGGCGCGGCGAGTTGAGCGCCGCCGAGGCGACGGCCCGCTATTTCAGCTATTTTACCGTCCTGACTAATCTGATGGCGTCCGCGATCCTGACATTGCCAGTGGTGGTAGGCGGCGGTGGCCTGGGGCGCTGGGCAGCGTCCAACCCGGCGCGGACAGCGGTGACCAGTTACCTGCTGGTGGTTGGGCTGGCCTACCATTTCCTGCTCGCCGCGAGCTGGAACCCGCAGGGGCTGCTCTATCCGGTCAATATGGTCCTGCATTACGTGATGCCGGCCGCCCTGCTGATGGACTGGCTGATCTTCACACCACGCGGGCGATTGAGCTGGGGCGATCCGTTTCGCTGGCTGGCCTTCCCGCTCCTGTTCGGAGCCTGGACCGTGTTCCACGGCCTGACGTCCGGCTGGTGGCCCTATGGCTTCATCAATGTTGATCAACGCGGCTGGACCGCCGCCCTGACGACCTTTGGCGGACTGCTCGTCGCCTTTGCGGCGATCGGGTTGGTTCTGGTCGCGATCGATCACCTGCTGCGCCGTGGTGACAGAGGCCGCCCATCGGCCTAAGCGGAAGCATGGCCTACAAGTCCCTGCGCGATTTCATACGTCTTCTCGAAGCCGAGGGCGAGCTGGTGCGGATCTCCGAGCCGGTCGCGACCCATCTGGAGATGACCGAGATCCAGACCCGCCTTCTTCGCAACGGCGGCCCGGCGGTGATCTTCGAACAGCCGGTCATGCCCGACGGCTCGATCAGCCCGGTTCCCTGTTTGGCCAATCTGTTCGGCACGGTGAAGCGGGTGGCCATGGGGGTGACCCTGGGCAAGAGGGCCCGCACCACCGCCGCAGAACTGCGCGAGGTCGGGCATCTGTTGGCGGCCCTGCGCAACCCCACCCCGCCGCGCGACATGGCGGGGGCGGTTGAGATGCTGCCGATGGTTTCCACCGCCATGACCATGCGCCCCAAGGTGCAAAAATCCGCTCCGGTGCATGAGGTGGTGCTGAAGGGCGAGGACATCGACCTGACCCGGCTGCCGATCCAGGGCTGCTGGCCGGGCGAGCCGGCGCCGCTGATCACCTGGGGCCTGGTCGTGACCAAGGGCCCGTCGGACGCCCGCGAGGATGACTTCAACCTGGGCATCTACCGGATGCAGGTGCTGGGCAAGAACAAGGCGATCATGCGCTGGCTGGCCCACCGCGGCGGCGCCCAGCACTATGCCCGGCACCGCAAGGTCAAGCCAAAAGAGCCCCTGCCCGCCGCCATCGTTCTGGGGGCCGATCCGGGCACCATCCTGGCCGCCGTGACGCCGGTGCCCGACACCCTGTCGGAATATCAGTTCGCGGGCCTGCTGCGCGGGGCCAAGGCCGAGCTGGTCACTTGCAAGACTGTGCCCCTGATGGTCCCGGCCCAGGCCGAGATCGTCATCGAGGGCCATGTCCTCTTGGACGAGCACGCGCCCGAAGGCCCCTACGGCGACCACACCGGCTATTACAACTCGGTCGAGACCTTCCCGGTGTTCGTGGCCACCGCCATCACCATGCGCAAGGACCCGATCTATCTGACCACCTTCACCGGCCGTCCGCCGGACGAACCCAGCGTGCTGGGCGAGGCCTTCAACGAGGTCTTCATCCCGCTGCTCCAGCAACAGTTTCCCGAGATCACCGACTTCTGGCTGCCACCCGAGGGCTGTAGCTATCGGATCGCCGTGGTCTCGATGAAGAAGGCCTACCCCGGCCACGCCAAGCGGGTGATGCTGGGCGTCTGGAGCTATCTCAGACAGTTCATGTACACCAAGTGGGTCATCGTCGTGGACGACACCGTAAACGCCCGCGACTGGAAGGATGTGATGTGGGCCATCTCCACCAAGATGGACCCGGCCCGCGACATCACCGTGATCGAGAACACCCCGATCGACTATCTGGATTTCGCCAGCCCCGAGAGTGGCCTCGGCTCCAAGATCGGCCTGGACGCCACCGACAAATGGCCCCCCGAAACCAAGCGCGAATGGGGCGAGGAAATCCGCATGGACGAGGCGGTCGTCGAGCGCGTCTCGCAGATGTGGGACCGGCTCGGCCTGCCAGGTGACGGATCGCCGATCTGGAAATAGGGTCCTGACCTGATCCGCTCGGGGAGGGCCGGTTTGAGCGCGTTTGAATTCTTCTTTTCGTTCTACGGCCTGCTCCTGGGCCTGTCGGTGGCCGCGCTGGTCAGCGGCTTCGCCCAGGTGCTGCATGAGCGCGAGCGGGTGCGCTTCGGCTGGCTGACGCCGATGCTGGCGACCTTTGTGGCGCTGGATGTCGCAACCTTCTGGACCCAGGCCTGGGTGATCTTTCGCGGCGCACCCTACAACAGCGCACTGCTGGTTCTGGGGCTGTCGGTGGCAGCCACCTTCTATATCGCGGCCAGCGTCACCTTTCCGCGCGTGACGGCCGAGGGCGTCAGGACACGCATCGACCTGGACGACCATTTCTGGACGCATCGCCGGCTGGTGCTGAGTTGTCTGCTGGCGGCCAACCTCATTGTGGTGGTGCTGTTCGGGGCACTGATGGTGGTCAATGCCGAGTTCGCCGCCCTGTCGAGCGCCCGGCTGTGGATCGGCTTTACGATCTTCAGTCTCGGAACGGCCATTGCCGCCTTTGCGCCGTGGCGGGGCGTGGCGGTGGGCGCGCTGGGCCTGGTGCTGGCCTACAGCCTGTGGAATGTGGTCCGCGCTGCGGCTGCCCTGATCCAGTCCGGCGGCTGGTCGCCGGCGGTGGGGGGATGAGATGACGGCGTTCGAATTCTTTTTTTCCATCTACGGCCTGCTCATGGGTCTGTCGGTCGCCGTGTTGGCGACCGGGGCGGCGCGCGCCTTCAAGCACCGTCGAACCGTAAAGGTCGGATGGCTGACGCCGCTATTGGCGATCTTCGCCGCCCTGGATATCGTCAGCTTCTGGGACGCCGCCTGGTCCAATTTCCAACACCTGCCATACAGCTATGGCCTGCTAGTTGCGGGACTGATCGTGGCAACCGTCTATTTCACTGCGGCTTCGCTTATCTTTCCGGACGTGGACGATGAGCCGACCTCGCTGGATGACCATTTCTGGAGCCACCGCCGCGCCGTCCTGTCCTTGCTGATCCTAGCCAACCTCTTGTTAATAGCGGCGATTTCATGGGCTAGTATGACTCACAACAACGGCGCGGGCATTCCGTGGGACTACGCCGTCAACATGGGCCTTTACCTCGCGTTGATCGGGACAGCGGCCGTGACCCGGCGACGCTGGCTGGTCATGGGCGCGCTCGGCTTGCACACCGTCATCTATCTGATTCTGGCGGTGCTCACGGCGGCCGCGACGCCGGCCCCGGCCAATGATCAGGGCCAGATCACTTCCCCACCTGAAGTCAGGACATCCTGATCGTCCGCCTTGCCATTCTCGGCTCAGGGTCCAAAACACCGTCATGCGTTTTCTGATCACCCTGGCGCTCAGCGCCCTGTGCTTTGCGAGTCCCGCCATGTCCCAAGACCGTCCCGCCAACGCCCTGCCGTGGGATCGCCCGTTTCTGCCGCCCGCCCCCGCGTGGGACGGTGCCAGCCGCGATCTGTTGCGGCCCGCCGACGACGCCTGGGCCACCGCCTTTGAACAGGACGCCGAGCACGACTTCTCGCCCGACTATGCCGCGACCCGCGCCTGGTTCGAGCGGCTGGACGCGGCCTCGGACCTGATCCGCATCGAACAGTTCGGAACCTCGCCGCAAGGCCGGCCGATCTACGCCGTGATCGCCTCCAGGGACGGTGCCCAGTTCGATCCGTCCAAGCCGGTGCTGCTGGTTCAGGCCGGCATCCACCCCGGCGAGATCGACGGCAAGGACGCGGGCATGATGCTGCTGCGCGACATCGCCTTGTATGGTCGGGACGACCTGCTGGACCGGGTCAATCTGATCCTGATCCCGATCCTGTCGGTGGACGGCCATGAGCGTTCAGGCGCCTATTCGCGGCCCAACCAGCGCGGACCGCGCATCCAAGGCTGGCGCAACACCGCCACCAACCAGAACCTGAACCGCGATTTTCTCAAGCTGGATCAGCCCGAGATGCAGGCGGTGATGGGCCTGATCCATCGCTATCAGCCGGATCTGTATGTCGACGTTCACGTCACCGACGGCATCGACTATCAGTACGACATAACCTACGGATATAATGGCGAAAATGGTGTCTGGAGCCGCAGCCCGGAGACCGCGCGATGGCTCGATTCCTCCTTCAGGCCCTTTGTTGACAGCGCCCTGTCAGGGCGTGGACACATCCCCGGCGAGCTGGTTTTCGCCATTGATGACCGCAATCCGCGCGCCGGACTGTCCGACGGCGGCCTGGGCGAGCGCTTCTCCAACGGCTGGGGCTCGGCCGCCCATGTGCCGACCATCCTGATCGAAAACCATTCCCTGAAGCCGCACGAGCAACGGGTGCTGGGCACCTATGTCTTCCTGGAGGCGGCGATGCGGCTTCTGGCCGATCGTGGCGGCGAACTGCGCCAGGCCTGGCAGGCCGATGCGGCGCTGCGGCCCGAAGAAATTCCGACCAACTTTGTGCCGACCGACACGCCGATCCGCACCGTCGACTTCCTCGGTATTCGTTATGAGACCTATGAGAGTCCGGCCTCGGGCCGCACCGAGATCCGCTGGCTGGGCGAGGCGGACCCCGAGATCTGGCGAATGCCCTTCTATGGATCGCGCCCGGGCCTGATCCTGGACCGGCCCGAGGCCTATTGGGTGCCGTCGTACCGCACCGACATCATCGAGCGGCTGCGTATCCACGGGCTTGAGATGGAAACCCTGACCGCCCCGCGCACGGTTGAGGTTCAGATGCTGAGCCTGCCGGACGCCGCCTTCGCCGCGCGGCCCAACGAGGGCCATGTGCCGATGACGGCCGGCGAGCCGGTGACCGAGACTCGCGCCTGGACCTTCCCGACCGGCTCGGTGCGGGTTCCGACCGATCAGCCGATGGGGGATATCGCCGTGCTGCTGCTAGAGCCGCAGTCGACCGAAAGCTTCTTCGCCTGGGGCTTCTTCCTCGAGATCTTCAGCCGGGTGGAATATATCGAGGCCTACGCCATCGCGCCCCTGGCCGAACAGATGCTGGCCTCGGATCCCGAGCTGCGCGCCGCGTTCGAGGCGCGCCTGGCCGAAGATCCCGAATTCGCCGCCGACGGCGACGCCCGGCTGGCCTGGTTCTATGAACGCACGCCCTTCTATGATCAGCATTACCGGCTCTATCCAATCGCGAGGGAACACTGATGCAACCGACCCCTGCCCTCGCCGCCACTGCCCTCTGGAGTGGGCTGCTCATCTTCGTCCTGGTCCTGTTGTCAGCCCGCGTCGTCATGGGCCGGCGCCGCCTGCGCGTTTCCCTGGGAGACGGCGGCAACAGGGAAATGGAAATCCTGTCCCGCACCTTCGCCAATGCAGCGGAATATGTACCGGTCGGGATCGCCGCCCTGATCCTGCTGGCCCTTGTCGGAACCTCGGCGTCAGTCATCCACATCATCGGGGGCAGTCTGCTGGCTGGACGACTAATCCATCCGTTCGGACTGGCGGCACGGCGGGCACCCAATCCGGCCCGTATTCTCGGCATGGCCCTGACCTGGCTGCCCCTGCTCGGCGCAGCGGCGCTCCTGCTGATGGCCGGCATCATCGGGCGCTAGCCCCGAAATCGCCTTACTCGCCGGTTGATCTTGGCGCGGGCGGGGGCCTGGAGAAGATCGATGCTGCGTCGTGCCAGTCTGACCTTTGCTGCCGTTGCGGGCCTGTCGGCCTGCGCCACTACGGGCGGCGAATATCCATCTGTGCGTTATGCCAGCGCAGCCCAGGACGGCGTCATCGCCATGCAGATCGCCGGACGGCCATCACATGACGACATGATTCTGGCCGAAGAACGCTGGGGTCGGGCGATCGCCGACGCCTATGCCTGTGATCTCGGGGTCGGCCCGGTCAGCGAGGCCGCCATTATTGGGGCCATGGAGCTGGCGGCCATGAGCGCGGCCAGTCGCGGTCGCCAAAACCCCTTCGAGGGCGTCGTCGGCTATATGTCTGCGCTGAACCGCCATCGCGCCACCCGCCGGTCGCGCCCCGCCGCCGACCGGTGCGCGCGGCTGGACGGATGGGTCGAGACGGTTCGCACCGACGGGCGCGAGCTGTTGTTGCGAGAGGCCGAACAGCGGCTGCTGCCTCCCGGCTGACCCTGCGCCCGGTTTGCAGTCGGCGGTCCGGTCGGCCATATGCGGCCCATGACCGACACCGCCCTGACCCTCGACGTCGCCCATGATGTGATTGATCGCGCCCTGAAGGCAGGGGCTGACGCCGCCGAGGCCGTCTTGTCGCGGCGTAGCGCACTGTCCGTCTCGGTCCGCCTGGGCGAACTCGAAGAGGTCGAACGCGAAGAGTCCCGTGACCTGGGCCTTCGGGTCTTCATCGGCAGGAAACAGGCCGTCGTCTCTGCCTCGGACCTGTCCGAACCCACACGGGTCCGCCTGGTCGAACGGGCGGTCGCCATGGCCCGCCTGGCCCCCGAGGACCCCTATGCCGGACTGGCCCCCCAGGACCGGCTGGCCGGCCTGCAACGCCCCGACCTGGACCTGTTCGACCCGACCGATCTGGACGCCGCCGCCCTCGAGGCGCGGGCGCGCGCGGCCGAGGCATCGGCGCGCGCCGTACCGGGCGTCACCAATTCCAACGGCGGCGAGGCGGGTCTGACGACTGGTGAATGGGCCCTTGTGACCTCGCACGGCTTCGAAGGCCACCATCGCGGCTCGGCCTTTTCCCTGTCAGCTCGGGTAATAGCCGAGCGCGACGGGGTGATGGAGGTGGCCGGCGATGGCCGCGCCACGCGCCACCTTTCCGATCTGGAGGATCCCCTGGCCATCGGCGCTGAAGCCGGTCGCCGTGCCGTGGCCCAGCTCGGAGCCAGGAAGCTGAGCAGCCGCTCGGCTCCCATTATCCTTGAGAACAGGATCGCCACCCAGCTCATCGGGCCGCTGATCGGGGCGATTGCCGGCCCTGCCGTTGCGCGCGGCGTGTCCTTCCTGAAGGATCAGATGGGCCAACGCGTCCTGTCCGACGCCATTCAGCTGATCGACGACCCCCTGCGGCTGCGCGGACTGGGTTCGACGCCGTTCGACGACGAAGGCGTCGCTGTGAGCCGGCAGGCGATCGTGGCCGACGGCGTACTGCAGAGCTGGCTGCTGAACACCTCGTCTGCGGCGCAGCTCGGTCTGGAGACGACGGGACACGCCTCACGCGGCCTGGCCGGCCCCGCAGGGGTGTCGGGGCACAATCTGACCATCGAGCCGGGCACACGTGATCTGGAGGGCCTGATGGCCGATGCGGGATCCGGCCTGCTGGTCACCTCCATGTTCGGCCCATCGCTCAATCCGAATACGGGTGACTGGTCGGCCGGCATCAGCGGCCAATGGTTCGAGAACGGTCAGATCGTCCATGCCGTCAATGAGGTGACCATCGCCGGCAATCTCTTGGCGCTGTATCAGCGACTGATACCGGGTTCGGATCTGGAGCTGCGGTCTTCCAGCAACAGCCCGTCGCTGCTGATCGACGCGGTGGCCATCGCCGGGGCATGACCGACGATCTGGCCTTGCTGACCGAGGCAGCGCATCTGGCGGGCACGATCGCCCTGGCTCACCGTCGCAACGGTCTGGACATCCAGACCAAGCCCGGCGGCTCACCGGTCACGGACGGTGACCTGGCGGTCAATGAATTTCTGGCGGCTGGGTTGAGGGCGGCCCGGCCAGACTATGGCTGGCTCTCTGAAGAGACGATGGACAGTCCGGACCGGTTGGACCGGAAGCGCATCTTCGTCGTCGATCCGATCGATGGAACTGTCGCCTATATCAAGGGGCGCCCCTGGTGGACCATCGCCCTGGCCATCGTCGAGGACGGTCAGCCGATCGCCGCAGTCGTCCATGCCCCCGTATCAAACGAGACCTTTTCCGCCGTTCGGGGCGGAGGGGCCTGGCTGAACGGCCATCCCATCCAGGCCTCAGATGCCGATAGGCTGGAGGAGGCCTCCATGCTGGCCGACGCGGCGCTGCTGGAGCGGCCGATCTGGGAGGAACCGTGGCCGACCATGCGGCTGAGTCGGCGCAACTCCATCGCCTACCGGATGGCCCTGGTCGGTGCCGGCGGCTTCGATGCGGCCATTTCCCTGGGCGCGAAATGGGACTGGGATCTGGCCGCCGGGGCCCTGATCGCCCACGAAGGTGGTGCCCTGGCCACCGACCACGCCGGCGGTGCCCTGAGGTTCAATCGGCGTGTACCGCAGCAACCCAGCCTCGTTTGCGCTGCCCCCGGCCTGCACCCGTTGATCATTCAGCGCTGTCGGCCTATTGCCCTGACCGATCCAAACGACGGAAGACCATGAGCCAGCACGACCACGACCACCACCCCGACGACCAGCTCTTGCACATCGTGATCGGAGGCGAGCTCCGCCATCTGGGCGAGCCGACCTTCCGCGACCTGTCCAAGGTCGAATTCGTCGGGGCATTTCCCAACTATGCCGAGGCCCGCAAGGCCTGGAAGGCGCGCGCCCAGGCGACCGTCGACAATGCCCATATGCGCTATTTCATCCTGCACGCGCACCGGCTGATCGACCCGCGCGGAGACGCCGATTGAGTGGCCTGGGGCCAGAGACGATTGCGGCGCTCATGTCCGCAGCCCTGGCCCTTGCCATCTGTATTCGCGCCCTGGGGGGCTGGCGGCACTGGCAACAGCTCCAGCGGGGCGGGCGGAAACCCCGGCATCCCGCCTCTCCGCCCCAGCCCGATGACCCGGGCCGGCCACGGGGACCGTGGGACAATCCGTCCTGAAGCGCCCTATTCGCGGCGCAACAGCTTGTCGGTCAACAGGGTCGCCCACCAACTGGCCTGGAAATCGGCCTTGATGGCCGCGGGGTCGTATTCATCGGACATCACCCAGTCGATGAAGCTGATCCCCTTCGGCTCGACTTCATCGAGGTAGCGTTCGAACACATAGTCGAGCACGCCGGTCTTGCCCTGGCGGACGTGCAGGGTGCGAAGCCCCAGCTCGCGCACAGCGTCACGAATCGGTTCACCGAGGTGAAAATGCCGGTAGAGAACCGCCATGATACCAGCCCGATCGGCCCCCGATTTGCAGTGCATCAGAGCCGGGTATTCAATGGTTTCAAATATTTCCTTGGCGTGCAGGACGCGCTCACGGCTCGGAACCTCGCGCGAACCCATGGGGGCGTCCACCCAGGCCATGCCGAGCCGGTCCACCGCATCCCTCTCCAGCTGATAGTGGGCGCTGTGCGGCCCTCCCCTCAGATTGATGACGGTCTTGAGGCCGCGCTTCTTCCACCAGGCCAGCTGGAACGGCCACGGATGGTTGGTGCGGATCATATCCGGCCCAATCCAATGGGCGTTGGAGAATCCCAGCCGCAGAAAGGCATGGTCCCCCCACCAGAAGTCCCAGTAGGCGCGGGCGCGCCCCCAGAAAGTCGAAAGATCGTATCCCGCCATGGGTGGCTGACTAGCTTGATGCGCCCCACATTTGAAGCGCGCTTGACTTAGGCGTCGCAAGGACCGACCGGAAGACCATGAGCGCCGCGCCCGCCGAAATGCCCAGACGCCCGATGTTGGCCCGGATCTGGCGTGACTATCTCAAGCCACGCCGGGGTCAGTTGGCCCTGGCGCTGGTGTCCGCCGCCGCCGCCGCCGGTCTGACCGCCCGCCTCGCCGCCGAACTCGACCCGGCGGTCCAGCATCTGCTGGTCGACCACGACCGTCGGGCGATGATCGTCATCCCGCTCACGATCGCCGGGCTCGCCATCGCGCGGGGCGTCTTCCAGGTCATTTCAGCCTTGCTGGTAAACCGGATCGGTCACGGCGTCGTCGGAGCCGTCCAGGTTCAGCTGTTCGGGCGGATGATCCGCTCTGACCTGGCCCAGCTACGATCCCAGCACTCGGGTGCCTATGTCGCCTCGGTCCTGTTTGATGCCAACCTGATCCGCGAAGCCTTCACCCAGGGCGTGGTCAACTATGTACAGCACGGCCTGATCGTCATCGCCCTGTTGATCTATCTGGTGTTCCTCGACCCGCTTCTGGCCGGCATCGTTATCGTTGCGGCCCCGGTGGCGGGCATGGTTCTGCGGCGCTTTGCCAAACGCACCCGCAAGGCCGCGCAGGGGGCCATGGAGGAAACCTCGGCCCTGTCCACAGCCGTCATGGAAAACCTCGACGGGGTGCGTGTGGTCCAGATCGACGGCCGCGAGGCCGATGAGGAAGCCCGCGTCGCCGCCGTGGTCGCCCGTCGCCAGACCCACGTCATAAAGGGGGCCAATGCCCGGGCCGCTGCCGCTCCGGTGACGGAGAGCCTGACCATGGTCGTGGTGGCGGCCGTCCTGGCCTATGCCGGCTGGCGCGCCTCCAACGGCGGGCTGACGGTGGGCCAGTTCACCGCGTTCATCGCTTCGCTGATGATCGTGTCGCAATCGTTGCGTCAGCTGGCCAATCTGCAAACGGTCATGAGCGAAGGTCTGACCGCGGCCGCCCGCCTGTTCGCGGCGCTGGACATCCAGCCGACCATCAATGACCGCCCAGGAGCCGAACCCCTCAAGGCCGGATCAGGGGATCTGGCCCTGGAGCACGTTTCCTTCGCCTATGGCCCTGACCAGCCGGTCCTGACTGACGTCAGCCTGATCGCCCGGCGGGGCGAGAGCATCGCCCTGGTCGGACCCTCGGGAGGTGGCAAGTCCACGATCCTGAGCCTGATTCCGCGCTTCTACGAAGCGGTCCAGGGCCGGGTTGTCGTCAACGGCGAGGATGTCCGAGCCGTCACCCTGGCTTCTTTGCGCGACCATATCGCCCTGGTCACTCAAGAGCCCTTCCTGTTCGACGACACGATTGCGGCCAACATCGCCTATGCCCGACCAGACGCCACGCCCGACCAGATCGAGACCGCCGCCCGCGATGCGGCTGCGCACGACTTCATCCTGGGCCTGCCGGACGGCTATCAGACTCGCGTCGGTGAGGCCGGCGGCCGGCTGTCCGGGGGGCAGCGCCAGCGCATCGCCATCGCCCGCGCCTTTCTGAAGAATGCACCGATCCTGCTCCTGGACGAGGCGACTTCGGCCCTCGACACCGAAAGCGAAGCCCAGGTCCAGGCCGCACTCGAACGGCTGATGGCCGGGCGCACGACCCTGATGATCGCGCATCGTCTGTCGACGGTGAAGTCGGCCGATCGCATCTATGTCATCGACCGGGGCCGCGTCGTCGAAAGCGGAACCCATGCCGCTCTGGTCCGCAAGGGCGGCCTTTACGCCCGCCTGGCCAAGAGCCAGTCGCTGGAAGGCACCCCCGCGTGAGGCCCCTTCGCATTCCCGCCGTCCAGGCGAGCCTGTCCTGGTTGTTCTCGGGCTGGCTCCGCCTGGCTCTGTCGACCATTCACTGGCGACGGGAGAACCAGGATCCCGTCGAGGCAATCTGGGCCGAGGGCGGAGGCGTCATCATCTGCTTCTGGCATTCGCGCATTTCCCTGTCCCCTGCCTGCTGGCCGCTGGATCGCGCCCAGTCACCGCGCGCCATGGTGTCGCTGTCCCCGGACGGCGAGTTCATCGCTCGGGCCGTCCAGCGGCTCGGGATACCTGCCATTCGGGGCTCCTCGTCGAAGAAGAGCGCCCGTGACAAGGCCAAGGGGGGAGCCGAGGCCTTCCGCGACGGCCTGCGCTGGCTGCGCCAGGACGGTGCCGTCGCCCTCACGCCGGATGGGCCGCGCGGCCCGGTGGAAACCATGGCCGAAGGCGCGGTTATGCTGGCTCGGATGTCGGGAGCCCCGGTACTGCTGGTCGGGCTGGCCTGTTCGCCGGCCCTGGCTCTGAACACCTGGGACAGAGGGCAGCTTCCCATTCCCTTTGGTCGAGGCGCGATCGTCTGGGGTGACCCTATCCGTATCGAACGTGAAGTCGACGTCCCCAGCCTGGCCGCCGACTGGGCGACGAGACTGTCAGCCTTGACCCGTCAGGCAGAGGCCCTGCTGTGAGCCCGGCACTCAAGGCCTACGGGCTGGCCATGCGGTTGCTGGAGCCCCTCGCCCCGCAAATTCTGCGCCGACGGGCTGCGCGCGGGCGCGAAGACCTGTCGCGCATCGAAGAACGTCTGGGCCGTGCCTCTCTCGAGCGACCGGGGGGCCCGCTGATCTGGGTCCATGGAGCCAGTGTCGGAGAAACCCTGTCGGCCCTTCCGCTGATTGAGCAGATCGGTCGTGAGCGCCCCGACGTCACCGTACTGGTCACCTCCGGAACCACAACCTCGGCCGAGCTCCTGGCTCGACGGCTACCTCCTTTTGCCCTGCACCAGTATGTGCCGGTGGACGGCCCCGCCGCCGCCGGCCGGTTCCTCGATCACTGGCGTCCCGACCTTCTGATCCTGCTGGAAGGCGAACTGTGGCCCAACCTCCTGCGTCAGGCCCGGGCACGAAACTGTCGGCTGGCCCTGGTCAGCGCACGTTTCACAGAGGCCAGCGCCCGGGGCTGGCGACGGGCGCGTGGGGCAGCGCGCGAACTTCTGGCAGGGTTCGATCTGGTCCTGCCGCAGGATGACGCCTCGGCCGACCGCCTGGCAGATCTCGGCGCCCGGATCGCCGGGCGCGCCAATCTGAAGCTGGCCGGATCGGCCCTCACCTGGGATCCGGCCGCCCTGGCGGTCCTGCGCGCGGAGATCGGCCGCCGACCCGTCATCGTATCGGCCAGCACCCATGCACCGGAAGAACAGATCGCCGATGCCGCCGTGGCGGCTCAGGCCGGTCGTCCTCTGCACCTGATCGCCCCGCGCCACCCCGACCGCGGTGATCAGATCGAGGCCGGGCTGATCCTGGCCGGTCGATCGGTGGCCCGCCGCTCGCGGGGTGAAGTGATCCGGCCTCAGACCGATGTCTATCTGGCCGACACCCTCGGCGAGCTCGGGCTGTTCTTTGAGCTGGCCGACCTCGTCCTGCTCGGCGGCGGGTGGGCAGCCGGTGTCGGCGGTCACAATCCGCTGGAGCCCGCCCGTCAGGGCCGACCTGTCATCTCGGGCCCGGAGGTCAGCAACTGGACCGGCATCTTTACGGCCATGGTGGCCGCCGACGCCCTTCGACTGGCCGAGCCGGGCGACCTCGCCCCGGCGATTGCAGGCCTGATGGATGATCCGGGTTCATTGCAGGCCCTAGAGGCGCGAGCCCGCAGCTTTGCGCGCGGACTGCCGGATGTCATCCAGGAGACCTGGACCCTGCTCAGCCCCCTGGTGCCGCAATGCAGCTGAACACACCCCGTTGGTGGTACCGCAAGAAGGGCGGCGGCCTGGCTGCGACCCTGTTGAAACCTCTGTCGGCACTCTATGCCGATCAGACCGCGCGCCGGGTCCGCTCCGACCCCGGCTTTGACCCAGGAGTGCCGGTCATCTCGATCGGGAATCTCACGGTTGGCGGTTCCGGCAAGACACCTGTGGTCCGCGAGATCCTGCATATGCTGGCGCGCAACGGTGTCGATGCCCACGGCCTCTCGCGCGGGTATGGGGCCGACCAATCTGGACCGCTGCTGGTCGATCCCGACCTCCACACTGCCGCCGAAGTCGGGGACGAACCCCTTATGCTCGCCCAGGACCATCCCGTATGGATCTCCCGCGATCGGGCCGAGGGCGCGCGGGCCGCTGTCGCAGGCGGGGCCAAGCTCCTGGTCCTCGATGACGCCCACCAGAACCCGTCCGTCAGAAAGACTCGTTCGGTCGTCGTCGTCGACGGCGAGACACGTGACGGGGCCTGGCCCTTCGGGGATGGTTCGGTCGTGCCCGCCGGCCCGATGCGAGAGCCGCTCGCGGTCGGACTGGCGCGCGCCGACGCCGTTATTGTGATGATGCCCAGCGACCTGGCGGCACCCGACCCCGAGCTTTTGGCCCTGTTCGGCGACCTGCCGGTCAGGATCGCGCGGCTGGAGCCGGTGCGGCCGCCGTCGCCCGGCCCCAAACTGGGCTTTGCCGGCATTGCCAAGCCCTGGCGGGTCGAGCAGAGCCTGAGGGCAGCGGGGACCGATCTGAAGGGATTTCGCGCCTTTCCAGATCACGCGACCTATAGCGAGGACACTCTGGCGAGCCTGGGACGGGAGGCCGACCGGCTTGGGGCGGGGCTTGTCACCACGGAGAAGGATTGGGTCCGGCTGCCTCCGGCGTGGCGGCAACGGATTGAGGCCTGGCCGGTTCGCGCCCGCTTTGAGGCGGAGCAGATGATCCTGGATCTGTTACCCCGCGATCCCGATGATCGCGACTAGGCGCGGGTTCCTTTCAGAAAGCCGATCAGGGCCCCGTAATGGACCAGTTCGGCCACGATCAGAACCAGCAGACCCCCGTTGGCAAACAGCACCAGGCCGTTGGCGAACCGCCCTGCCAGCCAGGACCCGGTCTCGATCGCGACCGTAGGCCCGGCGAAGGCACCCAGCACCAGCGCCAGGCCGGACAGACCCATTATCAACGTAATGACCGCTCCGTGCGACAGTCGGGTCGCGCGCAGCCCAGCCCAGGCCTCGGCGTCGGCCTCGCGTCGGCTCGGTCGGTCGGCCCGGATCAGATTGACCAGCACCTCGATCACCATGGAGGCGAGGATCGACAGCCCAATGGCGAGCCCAAGCGTTAGTCCCATCGTCTGTGCGAACCCAGCCTGGGCCAGGTCCCCCGATGCCGCCGTCCGGACCAGCTTCAGGAAATAGGTCCCCCAGATCAGGGTTGTCGTGAGCAGATGGCCCCAGGCCGTGATCACCTTGTTGCTCATCGATCCTCCCCAATGCCCGCGCTGGCCGCGATCTTCACCACCGTACTCCAGTTTCGTCCGGTTCCGGTCCCGATCAGGCGCGGCTGAGCCTTTGCCGCCATCCTTGAACGACCGATGCCGTCGGGGTGCCAGAACCAGAGGGTGTCCGCCGTTTCCAAGACCTTTTCCCCGTCGGCGGCAAGGGTTGTCAGCGCCTCCAGGCCGCCGGGTTTCACGCCGGCCTTCATCACCATCATGACGACCCGCGACGGATCGATCCGGGACTGTTCGACGAAGGGATTGGCAGCCATGAGTGCGGACCATTGCTCGCCGGTGCGTACAAGCGTTTCAATTCGGCGGCCGAAGCGGCACTCGGTGGCAGCCTCGATCCGATCTTCCAGCTCGGCCGGAGCGCGGTCGCTGTTCACAACCAGATTACCGGAGGCGAGCAGGGTGCGTGGATTGTCCAGGCCGAGATCCAGCGCCATGGCCTTCTGTGCGGCCACGGAGGCCCGCACTCCGCCTGTGTTCATGCCCCGGAACAGAACGATGCGAACCCCCGTCATCGTCGCTGGCAACGCGGGCAGTAGAAGGTCGAGCGGCCCGCCTGGACGACCCGCCGCACAACGCCCGGGCAGGCCGGCGTATGACAGGCTTCGCCCTCACGGCCATAGACATCGAACCGATGCTGGAAATACCCCTGTCCGCCCTCGGCATTGGCGAAGTCCTTGAGAGTCGAGCCACCGGCCTCAACCGCTTCGATCAGGACCTGACGTATGGCGAGCGCCAGTCTTTCCAGGCGCGGGCCTGACAATCGACCGGCCGGGGACAGGGGCGAAACGCCGGTCCGGTACAGCGCCTCGCACACATAGATATTGCCCAGACCCGCCACGATCCTCTGGTCCAGCAGGGCCGACTTCACGGGGGCCGTCCGGCCGGCAAACCCAGCCTTCAGATCTGCGGCCGAGAACTGGTTGGACAGTGGCTCGGGCCCCAGGTCCCGGAACCAGGCGTGGCGTGCCACGTCTGGCGTGGCGAGGAGGCCCATGAAGCCGAACCGGCGCGCATCCGCGAACCCGACCCGGCGACGGAGCCCCGGCCGTTCGGCGAACAGCGACAGGTGCTCATGCTTGCCTGCCGCCGGTGCCTTGTCCTCAAACTCGCCCAGAACGTCTCCATCCAGAGTGAACCGGCCTGTCATTCCCAGGTGCGTGACCCAGGTCTCGCCGGACGACAGTTCGAACAGGAGATACTTGGCCCGCCGCTCCAGCCGCTCCACGACCGTTCCGTCGAGCCGTTCAGGGAAGCGCTCCGGGAACGGAAAACGAAGATCCGAGCGATTCTGGCGGACCTGGACCAGCCGCGCACCCTTGAGGACCGGCTCCAGGCCACGACGGACGGTTTCGACCTCAGGCAATTCGGGCATCGTCCACAGATACGGGAGCCCCGGGATCACGCCAAGCTGGCCGTGATGCGCTTGGCATCACCCCGCTGCTTGTGAGAGGTTGCCTTGGGGGAGGCGACCACTCTTACCGGGGGCCGTCGGTGTTGGCATCAGCCATGATGGTGGCGATGGGGTTGATCTCGGGGCCCTTCGGGCCGGTCGAGACCCACGACGTCATCCGCTATGAGGTAACACCTGTTGTGGGTCCGGCCGGACTGGACGGGGTCGACATCACCCTGAGCTTTAAGGGCGACCGCGACGGACGCACCGAGGTGCGCCTACCGACCAGCTGGGCAGGGGCCCAGGCGCTGGAGCGAACCATCTCCGATGTGCGCGTTGACAGAGCTCGCCTCCAGCGGCGTCGATCCGTGCTTCGGCTGCGACACCGCGGGGGGGAGTCCATTCGCCTGACCTATCGGGTGCGGCAGGACTACACCGGGCCGCCGCGGGTCGGATTTGATCGCCCCTATCGACCCTCGACGCTGCGTGACGGCTTCACCCTGATCGGCCGGACGGTGTTTGCGCGGGTCCAGGGACGTGAAACCGCCCCGGTCAGCTTTCATTGGGGCCAGCACCCTGTGGATTGGCGTCAGGCCTCCGACCTCGACCCGAACGCTGGCCTTCCCATCGACTTCGAGACCCTGGCCGACAGTGTGCTGATCGGCGGTCCGAACCTGACACTCGTCCGTCGCGAAACACCGCAGGGCCCTATCAGGATCGCCGTTCACGGTGACTGGCCGTTCTCGCCGGACCAACTGGCGGATCGGTTCGTTCAGGTCGGTCGGGCGTCTGCCGACTTCTGGGGCGACGACGGTCAGCCGACGTTTCTGGCCCTCACGCCGCTGTTGGGAAACCCGTCCGGCCGGGCCCAGAGCGGGTTGGGCCTGTCGGACGGCGTGGCGGTCTGGCTGACCCCCAATCAAAGCCTGGACGAGGCCAGCCATGTCCTGATTCATGAGCAGCAGCACGCCTGGCTACCGGATCGGGTCGGGGGGCTGGCGCAGGGGCCGTCTCCGGTCCTGGATTTCTGGTTCTCCGAGGGGTTCACCGACTTCTATGCCTACCGGATCGCGCTGCGCCTCGGCCTGATCTCGCCGCAAGCCTATGTCCTGGCCCTGGATGAGGCCCTGTCCCTTCAGGCCCGTACGCCACCGGGATGGACCAATGCGACGGTGGCGCGCACCTTCTTCAGTCACCCGACCACGACGGGCGTAGCCTACCACAGGGGCCTGTTGCTGGCGTTCAGCCTGGATGCCCGCCTGGCGGCGACGTCCGACGGTGCGCGCGATCTGGACGACGTGATCCTGGCCATGCGCGACGGCCAGGGTCCAGCCCCGCTCCGGCTGATCCAGGCCTACGCAGACATGGGCGGTGGTGACATCACGCCGGACCTGCTCCACCACATCGACCTCGGCCGGCCGATCGACCTGACCGCCGACGGACTGGGGGGGTGTATCCGCGTGGTTCCCGGCCCTGATCGCCAGCGTCTTGAGCCCGGGCCGGGCCTGGTCGGCGAGGGCACGGATCGCTGCCGTCGGCAGCTCGCGGGCCTGAGAAGATATAAGGATATCCTTATATGATGGTTGCCGGGCACCGCTGAGGCGGCTATAGGCGCGGTCAAAATCCCCCAGACAGTACGCGCCCCAGGAGGCCCTTCGTGACCGACTACATCGTCAAGGACATCTCGCTCGCCGATTTCGGCAACAAGGAAATCGCCATCGCCGAGACCGAAATGCCCGGTCTGATGGCCGTGCGCGCCGAATACGGCAAGGATCAGCCGCTGAAGGGTGCCCGCATCGCCGGCAGCCTGCACATGACGATCCAGACGGCGGTTCTGATCCAGACGCTGGAAGCCCTGGGTGCCGACGTCCGCTGGGCCTCGTGCAACATCTTTTCGACCCAGGACCACGCCGCCGCCGCCATCGCGGCCAACGGCACGCCGGTCTTCGCGGTCAAGGGCGAGACCCTCTATGAGTACTGGGAGTACGCTCACAAGATCTTCGAATGGGCCGACGGCGGCTATCCGAACCTGATCCTCGACGACGGCGGCGACGCGACCTTGCTGTGCGTGCTCGGCCCCAAGGCCGAGAAGGATCCGTCGGTGCTCGACAATCCGCAAAACGAGGAAGAAGAAGCCCTGTTCGCGGTGATGAAGCGGTACCTGGCTGAGAAGCCCGGCTTCTATTCGGCCATCCGCGACGCCATCCAGGGCGTGTCGGAAGAAACCACCACCGGCGTTCACCGCCTGTACGAAATGGCCAAAAAGGGCGAACTGCCGTTCCCGGCCATCAACGTCAACGACAGCGTCACCAAGTCCAAGTTCGATAACCTGTACGGCTGTCGCGAGAGCCTGGTCGACGCCATTCGCCGCGGCACCGATGTGATGCTGTCGGGCAAGGTTGCGGTCGTGCTGGGTTACGGCGACGTGGGCAAGGGCTCGGCCGCCAGCCTGCGTAACGGTGGCGCCCGCGTCATTGTCACCGAAGTCGATCCGATCTGCGCCCTGCAGGCCGCCATGGAGGGCTATGAGGTCCAGACCATGGACGACGTCGCCGACAAGGCCGACATCTTCTGCACCGCCACCGGCAACAAGGACGTGCTGACGGTCGAGCATATGCGGCGCATGAAGAACAACGCCATCGTCTGCAACATCGGCCACTTCGATTCCGAAATTCAGATCGCGGGCCTGAAGAACTTCAAGTGGGACGAGATCAAGCCGCAGGTCCACCACGTGGAATTCCCGGACGGCAAGAAGATCATCGTGCTGTCCGAGGGCCGCCTGGTGAACCTGGGCAATGCCACCGGCCACCCGTCGTTTGTGATGAGCGCGTCCTTCACCAACCAGACGCTGGCCCAGATCGAACTGTGGGCCAACACCAAGGCTCCCAAGTACGAGACCCAGGTCTATGTCCTGCCCAAGCACCTGGACGAGAAGGTCGCGGCGCTGCATCTGGACAAGCTGGGCGCCAAGCTGACGACGCTCAGCCAGGAACAGGCCGACTACATCGGCGTGCCGACCGAAGGCCCGTTCAAGCCCGACCACTATCGCTACTAGGGCGCGGACTGCGGACTGCATTCTTGCAAACCCCGGGCTGGTCCCGGGGTTTGTCGTTTCTAGCCGCCGGCTTGACGGGCCGCGCCGGCCTGTTGTTCGGCCCAGTAGGCGGCTCCTTCGCGCGGCTTGAACATGGTGCGTGGCGCGCCGTCCCGAGTAGCTACCGCAAAGGTGTTGCTGGCGGCATGATAGTAGAGGGTGTCGCCATTGCGTCGGCGCACGGTCTCGGTGCCCGGCGGCGGGTTGGAGATGAAGGCGTGCACGGCCTGGACATAGGCGTCCTGGGTAGTGGCCCCGAAGTCTGCGCCGTTACGCTCAAAGGAGCGCTGAGCCCCTTCCTCAGCCGTACGGTTGCGGGCGGTGGACCAGACTGCCGTCCCACGTTCAGCCTCAACCACAGGCGCAGACGCGTCCGTGCCGACGTCGATCGCCGATGAGGCCAGGCCGGCGGTTCCGCCCTCCGTCGCCGGGGCCTCGGCCGCTGCACGATCCCGCGTCTCCACCGCCGAGCCACCGTTACCGCAGCCGCCGGTCAACGCCAGCGCCGCCACCGCTGAAAACACCATCACACGCATGAGATCCTCCCGTCTCAGTTGCGGAACGACGCTATACCACGGAATGATGTTCCTGCAATGTTCTTTTCCCGGCTCTCGACACGCTCCCCCGAACCCCCCTAAGCCGGGAATAAAAGGAGAGGCCATGACCGTGACCATCCGTCTGACGCGCCTGCCACATTCGATAGGTTTGCCGCTGCCCAGCTACGAAACCGAAGGCTCCGCGGGCCTGGATCTTCGCGCGGCGGTGGCGGAGGATCAGCCGGTGACCTTGCAGCCTGGCGGGCGGGCCCTGATCCCGACCGGCCTGACGATCGCGCTGCCGGCCGACCATGAGGCCCAGGTGCGGCCGCGATCCGGCCTGGCGCTGAAATTCGGCATCACCTGTCTGAACAGCCCGGGCACCATCGACGCGGACTATCGCGGCGAAGTCGGGGTCATTCTGGCCAATCTGGGCAGCGAGCCCTTCGTCGTGCGGCGGGGTGACCGCATCGCGCAGATGGTTGTAGCCCCGGTCACGCGCGGCACCTTCGAGGAGGTCCAGACGCTGGACGAGACGGGCCGAGGCACCGGCGGATTCGGCTCGACGGGAGCCTGATCAGCAATTCTGCGTTAGGGTAACCGTCGGTCAAGCTTGGCCGAAGCGGACGGGAGGCCCGCCATGGACATCATCATCGCGTTTTTCCAGCAGCTATGGAACCTGGCCCAGGCCGGCTTTTCGGGCGTCAATCAGGTGCTGGGGCTGATCATCGCCCTGGTCGGAGCTCTGTTTATGCACGGCTGGCGCGATCTGTGGCGCTCGGCGGCGGGCGCGGCCGTGATCCATGTCATCATCGGGGCCGTCCTGCCAATGCTGAACGGCGGCGAGTTCATCTTGCCCAATGTCGTGTCGGCGACCTTCTGGATGACGCTCCTGGCCCTGTTTCTGGGCTTCAGCATCGTCATCGCTCTGTTCTTCTTCGTAAAGTCGCTGTTCACGCGCCGCGGGCACGCGGCACACTAGAAATTTCGGGGCGCGAACCGGGCCCTGTCACTGGGGTTTGGCCTCTAAGACGGCCAAGAGCAGATAGAGCCCGCCACAAACGCCGCTGATCACCCAGCACACGACAATCCAGATACGCGCGGTCCGGGTTTGCGCATCGAACCTGTCTTTTGCCTGTGGCGTCATCGGGGGGAGGTCCCCCTCCGATCTCAAGGCCCAGACCCGAAGGTTCACACCGACAAACGCCGATAGGAGGGCTGCCGCAAGGAACAGATTGGCCATGCCGCCGCTTCAGGCTTGCTGGAAGCCCAGCACGTCCTGCATTCCATAGAGGCCGGGCGCACGGCCCTTGACCCAAAGGGCCGCCATGACGGCGCCCCGCGCGAACAGGGCCCGATCGCGGGCCGAATGCGACAGGGTCAGGATCTCGTCCTGGGCCGCGAAAATCACCTGATGCTCGCCGACGATGCCACCGGCACGGATGGCGGCAAAGCCGATCTGTCCTGCCAGACGTTCGTCGCCGATCCCGTCGCGCAGATGCCCTCGCACTCCCTCGAGATCCTGGCCCCGTCCGTCGGCCGCTGCCTCGCCCAGCATCAGGGCGGTGCCGGACGGAGCGTCCTTCTTCATCCGGTGATGGGCCTCGACGACTTCGATGTCCCAGTCGGCGGCCGGTAGGCGCCGGGCCGCCTGGGCGACCAGGCCGATCAACATATTGACGCCCAGCGAGAAGTTCCCTGACTTGACGATGGCGATCTGCTGGGCGGACCGTTCGATCTCGGCGTCCTGTTCCGGGGTGAATCCGGTCGCCCCGATGACGAGGGACGGCCCGCCGGCGTCTGCACACATCCGTGCCAGGTCCGCGGAGGCCGCCGGTTCGGTGAAGTCGATCACCACATCACAGGCACTGAGATCGGGATGGTCGGTCCGGTCGAAGCGAGCCGCCGTGACGACGTCCTTGCGCTGGTCGAGAATCTCCGAGACGGCGCGGCCCATGCGACCACGCGCCCCGGCCAGACCGATGTGAACCAGAACCGGCATCGCGTCCGATCCCCTAGGTGTTCATCGACTGGAAGAAGTCGGCGTTGTTCTTGGACTGACGCAGCTTGTCGAGCAGGAACTCGATGGCGTCCTGCGGACCCATCGGGTTGAGGATCCGGCGCAGCACATAGGTCTTGGTCAGCTGATCCTTCGGCGTGATCAGATCTTCCTTGCGGGTGCCGGACTTGAGCACGTCGATGGCCGGGAAGATACGCTTGTCGGCGACCTTGCGGTCCAGAACAATTTCCGAGTTACCGGTGCCCTTGAACTCTTCGAAGATGACCTCGTCCATGCGGCTGCCGGTGTCGATCAGGGCGGTGGCGATGATGGTCAATGAGCCGCCTTCTTCGATGTTGCGCGCCGCGCCGAAGAAACGCTTGGGGCGCTGCAGGGCATTGGCGTCAACACCGCCGGTCAGGACCTTGCCTGAGGAGGGGACGGTCGCGTTATAGGCGCGGCCCAGGCGGGTGACCGAGTCCAGGAGGATCACGACGTCCTTCTTGTGCTCAACCAGACGCTTGGCCTTTTCGATGACCATTTCGGCCACTGCGACGTGGCGCGTGGAGGGTTCGTCGAAGGTGGAGGCCACGACCTCACCCTTCACCGTCCGCTGCATATCGGTGACTTCCTCGGGCCGCTCATCGATGAGCAGAACCATCAGGAAGACCTCCGGGTGGTTCGCCTCGATCGACTTGGCGATGTTCTGAAGCATGACGGTCTTGCCGACGCGCGGTGGCGCGACGATCAGGCAACGCTGGCCCTTGCCGAGCGGGGCGACGATGTCGATGACCCGGCCCGAGCGGTCCTTCAGGGTCGGATCCTGAATCTCCATGTGCAACCGCTCGTCGGGATAGAGCGGGGTCAGATTGTCGAAATTGACCTTGTGGCGAACGTTCTCGGGGTCTTCGAAATTGATCGAATCCACCTTGAGCAGGGCGAAGTAGCGCTCGCCCTCGCGCGGGCCGCGCACCGTGCCCTCGACCGTATCGCCGGTGCGCAGGCCGAAGCGCTTGATCTGGGACGGCGAGACATAGATGTCGTCCGGGCCCGACAGATAGTTGGCGTCGGCGCTTCTGAGGAAGCCGAAGCCGTCCTGAAGAACTTCCAGAACGCCACCGGCCGAAATCTCGACCTCCTCGTCGGCCAGGGTCTTGAGAATGGCGAACAGCAGATCCTGTTTGCGCAGGTTCGAGGCGTTCTCGACCTCCAGCTCTTCGGCAAAGGCGACCAGCTCGGCGGCGGTCTTGTCCTTCAGCTCCGACAGGGCGATGCGCTGGTTGGCGGACTGGCCGTCTTCGTCGCCCTCCGCAGCCGGGTCGAGGTCGGTGTCGATCAGGGAATCGTCGGTCATGTGTGTCTTGGACTTGTGACCCCGCGACCGGAACCGAACGATTCGGACTCCGGGTGAGGTCTGGATGAATGTGCCGTGGCGGCACCATGGATTTTCAAGATGAGGCCGCGCCGCAAACCCGCGATGCAGACCTTGAGAAAGGTGGGAAAGCGCCGGACCGCCGAAGCAGTATCCAGCACCTAAGGCTAGCGGAACCACACCCGCCGCCGCCCGTCAAGGCTGACGGATCAGCCGAAGGTCCATTCGGTCGTCACCGACAAGACCATAACAATGGCCAGCAGGAAGGGAATTTCATTGGTCATGCGCCAGTAGCGGGCACTGCGCTGGGACGTGCCGGCGGCGATCCGCTTGCGTTCGCCGGCCAGGTAACCGTGCCAGGCGCTGAGCAGGAACACACCGGCCAATTTGGTGATCATCCAAGGTTCCGCAAGGAAGCCCCAGCCACGGGCCTGGACATCGATGTGGATCAGCCACAGCCCGAAGCCCCAGGCCAGGAACATGGCCGGGTTGATGATGATCCTCAGCAACCGCACCTGCCAGGTGCGCAGCAGACCCTGCATCTCCGAACGCAGCGGTTCGGGCTTGTCGTTCTGCTCAACATCGTAGGCGAACAGACGCGGCAGGAAGAGCATACCGGCCATCCAGGCGATCACTGCCAGGACATGAAGGCCTCGGGCCAGATCATAGGCAGTCATGCGGCAGCTCCCGATTGCTCACAGGGACAGGCGTCAAAGCGCCCCCGGCATCCAGGTCCGTAGGGCCCCGGAGACGGACCCGCCAGCGCCCCTCGAACGGCGTCCGAGAGGGCGGCGATGAAGGCCGGCTCCGTTGAGGGAGTCGGACAGCGCAGATAGGGGCTGACACCGAGGTCCCGGGCCAGATGGGCATATTCTATGTCCAGCTCAACGAGGGTTTCGATATGCTCCGAGACGAAGGCGATCGGCACGAGAATGACACCCACGCCGTCACGAGCGGCCTGGTCCAGCGCCTCGGGCGTGGACGGCCCCAACCATTTCATCGGCCCGACCCGGCTCTGGTAGCAGATCGACCAGTCCAGCAGCCCGGCAGCCTGGGCAACGGCGACGGCTCCGGCCTCGACCTGTGACTGATAGGGATCGCCACGCCGAGTGATGACGCTTTCCGGTACGCCATGGGCGGAAAACAGCACGCGCACCGGCTGATCGCCGGCCTTGGCCTGTTCGGTTCGGATGGCGGCGACCTGGGCGGCGATCCAGCCGTCGGCCTCGGGATAGCAACAGACTGTGTGGACCTGGCCCGGACCTGAATAGGCTTCGGACCAAGCCTTCAGAGACGAGGCCGTCGTGGTCGTCGAATACTGGGGGTACAGCGGCAGCAGCACGACATCGTCCGGTGCGAAGGCGGCAACCTCTCGGACCGTATCTTCGGTGAACGGCCGCCAGTACCGCATGGCGACGAAGACCCGCACGTCATCGCGGGTATCCGCCAGGGAATCCTGGAGCGCTCCGGCCTGTTTCAAGGTTTCGCCCAGAAGCGGCGATCCTCCGCCCATCAGGGCGTAGTTGGCCTGGGCCGACGCCTCCCGCCGGCTCGAAATGAGCCGTGCCAGAGGCTTTCGCAGAAATCCAGGCAGGGCGATGATGGCCGGATCCGAAAACAGGTTCTGCAGGAACGGCTGAACGTCGGCCGGCCCGGAGGGGCCGCCGAGATTGAACAGAACGACCGCAAGGCGAGCCATCAGCCCTTGATCCGCTTCAGAGCCTGTTCAACGTGGGCGATCGGCACCTCCGGCAGGATGCCGTGGCCGAGATTGAACACCCACGGTCCATCCCCCCAAGCGTCCAGCATCTGATCGATCCGGCGATCCAGGGCCGAGCCGCCGGCGCGCAGCAACAGAGGATCTAACGCGCCCTGGATGGGCTTTTGTCGCTGGAGCCGACGCCCGACGGCCAGAGGACAGGCCGTATCCAGTCCGACGGCCTCGACCTGGACCCTCGCGGCATAGTCCTCAACGAGAGCCGCCGAGCCGCGCGGAAAGCCAATTACCGGCGTCGTCACACCCAGTTCGCGCAACCGCGCCAGCAGCATCTGATGAGGGTTCACCACGAGCCGCTCGAACAGGTCGTCGGGCAGACCCTCGGCCCAGCTTTCGAAGATCTGCAAGGCGTCGGCACCGGCATCGGCCTGCATTTTCAGATACCAGGCGCTCGCCTCGACGAGGATGGCGAGAAGCGCATCCACGCCATCCGGATCGGCATAGGCGTAGGTGCGAGCATGGGCGCGCTCTCCCTTGCCGATGGTGCGGGCAACACCGTCCAGCATATAGGTTGCAACCGTCCACGGCGCGCCGCAAAAGCCGATCAAGGCCTTGTCGGCCGGCAACGCGGCCCGGACCCGCGTCAGGGTTTCCCCGACCAATGACAGCGCCGCGCCGGCTCCGGGAGCGAGGTCGCGCATATGCGCCAGATCGGGCAGGACACCAAGGCGGGGCCCCTCTCCGGCTTCGAACCAGACATCCTGGCCCAGCGCCCTTGGGATCAGCAGGATGTCGGCAAAGACGATTGAGGCGTCAAATGCGAAGCGGCGCATCGGCTGCAATGTGGCTTCCGCCGCCATCTCGGGGTTCAGGCAGAAGGCGATGAAGTCGGGAGCCTGGGCACGAAGCGCGCGATATTCAGGCAGGTAGCGTCCGGCCTGCCGCATGAACCAGACCGGGGGGCGTCGCTGGGTCTCGCCGGCCAGGGCACGCAGGAAATCAGTTTGGTGAGCCATGAGGGGCGTCCTAGGCCGTCCCCGGATCAGGCTCAATCCCTCTCAAGGAAAGAGGATTCAAGAAGGATTGAAGAGATTAGTAGTCGGCGGGGATGTCGGGGGAAACCCGGGCCTGTTCGCCGCTCCACCCCAGGTCTCCGACAGGTTTGTCGGCGGCCGTTTGCATCTATCCACGGGGCTGGGGACAGCGGGGATGGTTAAGAAAGGCTTAAGAAATGCTTACTGAAGTCTTAACGTCGGCCTAGGGCCGGCCTGGGTATGGCTACGAATCCGTCCAGCTTGTCCCCGGCTGTGAATTGCGGCCTCAAGGCTCAGGCACAGGCTTGGGGACAGACGCCGGAATCATCCACCCCCGTCCCAGGTGCGCTGCTGGTCAAGGCGCGCTAGGGTCCGATTTCGCTTCTCTCACCCCCAACCGAGATCCGATTGTCCACATCCCTTCCCCCGAAGATCGCCGCCCCTCCCCGGAGGTTCTCGACCTATTTCCATGTGCATCTGGTGTCGGACTCAACCGGCGAGACGCTGAACGCCATGGCCAAGGCTGTGGTGGCACGCTTCGAGGGTGTCATTCCGATCGAACACATCTACGCCCTGGTGCGTTCGCCCAAACAGCTGGAGCGGGTGCTGGAAGAGATCGAGGCGGCTCCGGGGATTGTCCTGCATACACTGGTGGACCCCGAACTCCGGGCCATGCTGGAGGCCGGCTGTCGCCGGCTCGGCGCGCCCCAACTGGGGGCCCTGGATCCACTGGTCACGGTCCTGGCGGGCTATCTGGGCGCGGCCCTTTCGAGAAAGGTCGGGGCCCAGCACGCCCTGGACAGCGACTATTTCGAGCGGATGGGGGCCCTCGACTTCGCCATGCACCATGACGACGGCCAGGGTCTTGATGAGCTGGAACGCGCCGATGTCGTTCTGGTGGGCGTGAGCCGGACCTCCAAGACACCGACCTGTGTCTATCTGGCCCATCGGGGCATCCGCGCCGCCAATGTGCCGCTTGTCCCCACCCAGGAGCCGCCGGAGCTGCTCTCACATCTGAAGAATCCTCTGGTGGTCGGCCTGGTCGTCTCGCCGGACCGGCTGGTTTCCATCCGCCGCAATCGTCTCCAGCATCTGGGGGTCGATCCGACAACCGATTATGTCGATACGGATCGGGTCCGCGAGGAGACCGTGAGGGCGCGACGGCTGTTTGAGAAACTGGGATGGCCGGTGATCGACGTATCCCGCCGGTCGGTCGAGGAAACCGCTGCCCAGGTCATCAATTTGGTCAATGAGCGACGCACGGGCAAGCTGGGAGCACCGCAATGACCCTGATCCTCGCCAGCCGCAGTGCCGCCCGCCGACAGATGCTTGAGGCCGCCGGTGTGACCGTGTCGCTTGACGCCGCTGACCTCGATGAAGGAGCGATCAAAGGCCGCCTTCTGAGCGAAGGGGCGACGCCGGCCGCCGTTGCCCAGGCCCTGGCCGGCCAGAAGGCGATGGCGGTATCCAGCCGGCGACCGGGGGTGCTGGTCCTTGGTTCGGATCAGACTCTGGAACTGGACGGGACCTTGTATGACAAGGCCGCCAGCCTGGATGAGGCACGCGCGCGTCTCGTCCAGTTTTCGGGCCGCTCCCACCGGCTGCACTCCGGAGCGGCGCTGGCGCGCGACGGTCAGTTGATCTGGACCTGTCATGATGCCGCCGACCTGACGGTGCGGTCGTTGAGTCCGGCCTTCATCGATGCCTATCTGTCCGGGAACGGCGAGGCCGCCCTGTCGGCCGTGGGAGGCTACTGGCTGGAAGGAGAGGGTGTTCAGCTCTTCGAACAGATCAGGGGCGACTATTTCACCATTCTGGGCCTGCCGCTGTTGCCGGTGCTCGCCGAGCTTCGCCGCTGCGGGGAACTGGTGTCGTGAATTCGGTCCGCACGGCCGCCGTGGTCGGCCTTCCCATTGACCATTCGCTCAGCCCCTTGATCCATACCGCTTGGCTCCAAGCCGCCGGGCTCCAGGGCCACTATGCGGCTCTGGCCCCGAATACATCGCAAGCGCTGGTCGAATTGCTGGATTCGGGCACCCTGATCGGCTGCAATGTGACGGCCCCCTATAAGGGCGATGCCTATCATTGGGCGCTCGATCGCCAGGCCGAGATGGGGGCAGAGGCTCTCCGAACGGGGTCAGTCAATCTTCTGATTCTGGGCGACAGGGTCCGGGCCGAGAGCACGGACGGCCAGGGAATGATTGCGGCGATCCGCGCGCGCGACCCTGCACATGATTTCAGTTGGGGCCCGACGGTGATCGTGGGAGCGGGAGGGGCCGCCTGCGCTGCCCTCCATGCCGTGCAGGTCGAGGGATCGACCGACATCCGCGTGGTCAACCGCACCCTCGCTCGAGCAGAGACTCTGTCACAGCGTTTTGGCCCTGGCGTTTCGGCCTGGTCGCTGGATCAGCTGGGATCGGCCGTGGCGGGGGCATCCATGTTGATCAATGCTGCATCGCAGATTGCCTCCCCGGATCTGAGTGCGATGGCGCGCGGAGCCCTGGTCATGGACATGACCTATCGGCCTTTGCAGACACCCTTGCTGGAAGCCGCGCAGGCGAGCGGCCTCAGGACGGTCGACGGGCTGGCCATGCTGATCGGCCAGGCCAGACCGAGCTTTCTGGCCCTGTTCGGGTGTGAAGCCCCGGATGTGGATGTCCGCAGCCTTTGTCTGCGGGCCTTGGAGCAGTGCGGATGATCCTGATCGGACTGACGGGCTCCATCGGGATGGGTAAGTCGACGGTGCTGCGCTTCTTTGCCGATCAGGGTTGCGCCGTCTGGGACGCCGATACGGCGGTGCACCGACTCTATGCTCCAGGCGGAGCCGCCGTTGAAGGCGTCGAAACCCTCTTTCCCGGAACGACGTCAGCGGCATCCGGCGTGGACCGGGGGGCGCTGGCTGACCGCTTACGGCGCGCCCCGGACGGCTTTGCCCAACTGGAAGCGTTGGTCCATCCGCTGGTCCGGCGGGATCGGGAGACATTTCTGTCCGAAGCGCGGGAACAGGCGACGCAGATCGCCGTCGTCGATGTGCCGCTGCTGTTTGAAACCGGGGCCGAGGCGCAGGTCGATGTCGTGGTGGTGGTCTCGGCTCCGGCCGCGATCCAGCGGCAACGCGTGCTGGCGCGGCCCGGCATGACGGTGGAGCGGTTCGAGCAGATCCTGGCCCGGCAGTTGCCCGATGCCGACAAGCGGGCCCGCGCCGACTTCATCATCGAGACCGGCGGGTCGCTGGACGATACCCGCCAGGAGGTGGCGTCCATCCTGTGGCGACTGTCCACACCTGAGTGGCAGGCGCGACGTTCGGGCACCCTTCACAGACCGGACGAACGCGGCGAGTAAGAGCGATGCGCGAGATTGTCCTGGATACCGAAACCACCGGCTTCGACCCCCGCGGCGGCGACCGGATGGTCGAGATCGCCTGTCTCGAGCTGGAGAATCTGACGCCGACCGGTCGGACCTTCCATACCCTGATAAATCCGGGCCGCACTATCGGCCCGGAGGTCGTGCGGGTTCACGGCATCACCAATGAGAAGGTCAAGGACGCGCCGAGGTTCGCCGAGATCGCCGATGATCTGCTGGCCTTCATCGCCGACAGTCCGGTCGTGGCTCACAATGCGGGCTTCGACCGGAACTTCGTCAATTTCGAGCTGGAGGAGGCGGGGCGACCGACCCTCGCCGACGAACAGTGGATCGACACGCTTCCGCTGGCCCAGAAGCGGTTTCCCGGCATGGCCAACTCCCTGGACGCCCTGTGCAAACGCTTCAAGGTGTCGCTGGTCGAGCGGACGCTCCACGGAGCCCTGATCGATACCCGGCTGCTCGCCTCGGTCTATCTGGAGCTGAAGGGCGGGCGGGAGCGCGCTCTGGATCTGTCCGGCCCGTCGGCGGAGCACCCCCGGATTGAGGCCGGACAGTCCGCTTACGGCGAGCGGCCGCGACCGTTGGGGCCGCGTTCGACTCCGACCGAGCGCAGTCGCCACGCCGATTTTCTCAGGGCGACGCTGACCGACACCAGTCTGTGGGCGCGGCTCGTGCCTGATCTGGCCGACTGACGCCGGCCAGCGGGCGGCCCTAGGCTTCGCCGGCGGGCGGAGCCTGGTCCAACTCGGCCGCCTGGGCCTTGCGGGCGTGATAGATGCCGGCGAAGTCCAGAGGGTCCAGCTGGAACGGCGGATAGAAGCCGCCGTCCGCGGAGGCACGCGAGATGATCTCGCGGGCGAACGGGAACAGGTAGCGCGGGCATTCGATCAGCAGGAACGGCTCCATGTCGGCCTCTGCCACGCCGGCGATCTGGAACACGCCGCCATAGACCAGCTCGATCTGAAAGACCGCCTGGTCCTCGATCTTGGCCCCGACCGAAAGCCGCAATTCGACCTCGTACAGATCGTCACGGCGGCCGCGGGCATTCATTTCGACCGCCAGGTCGATCGCCGGCTTGCCGTCGACACGCAGGGAGTCCGGCGCGCGCGGATTCTCGAACGAGAGGTCACGGACATATTGGACCAGGACCCGCATCTGCGGCCCCATGGGCGTTCCTTGCGGCACGCCAGCGGGGGTGTTTCCGGCGTCGGCGGGCGGTTGATCGGTCATCGGAGGTCTCTGAAATAAGGAAATCGAGGCGGCGGCGCCTATCACGCCAGGCCCTCCGGTGCAATGTCGGGGGGCTGGCTGACCTTGCGCATCGGGGCGGCGATGCTTACTCGATAGGGCCTGTTGAATAAGGAATCCTGACGCCTTGGACCCCGCGCTTATCCAGATGATCGTCTTTGCCGCCGTGGCGGTGGTGCTGCTGGTACTGCTGTACAATGTGCTCGGCAAAAAGGTCGGTCGCCAACCCGAGGACAGGCCTGCGCCGGCGCTGCCTGGAGGTTCCGAGGCCCCGAACGACCCGGGGCGCCAGGATTTCGGGCTCGGACTTGACCCGGCCGCCGCCGAAGGCGTGGCCCAGCTTCGCAGCCGTGATCCAGCCTTCGATCCGTCGCGGTTTCTCGATGGCGCCCGCCATGCCTATGAAACCATCGTTCGCGCCTATGCGGCCGGCGACCGTGAAACGCTCAGGCCGCTTCTGGCGGCCCCGGTCATGGCCTCGTTCGAGGACGGCATCACGGCCCGGGAGGCGAGCGGACGTTCCGAAGTGGTGGAACTGCCGCACCCGCCGCGAGCGGATCTGGATGGGGTCGAGGCCCGCGGGGATCTCGCGACCGCCCGCGTGCGGTTTCTGGCCGAGATGAAGAGTGAGATCACCCACGAAGGTGTCGCCACAACCGAGGAGCGTCGGACGGCAGAGCTCTGGACCTTCGAGCGTCGCATTGGCTCGGGCGATCCGAACTGGGTCCTGGCCCGGGTGGAGGAGGCGCGCGCGTGAGGCAACTCAGCGCCTGGGTCACGGCGCTGGCCGGCGCGCTTGTTCTGGCGGCGTGTGCGATGACGCCGGCTCCTACGACGCCGGGCGCTGAGCCTTGGTCGCCGTCAGGGCTTCCCCAGGGGGCCGGAATCAGTCCGGCAACCCTGCCGGGCTGGGCCGAGGAAGATCATCTGGCCGCCGTCGAGGCCTGGGCCGAGACCTGTCATATTGCCCGCGATCCGGCCCTGGCCGCCGCCTGCCAGGCGGCGCGTGTGCTACCGGCTGGAGGGGGGGCGGAGGCGGCGCGCCGGTTTCTAGAGGCCTGGTTCGTGGTTGAGCGCGGCGACCAGACGGGGCTTCTGACGGCCTATTTCGCACCCGAGTACTCCGCCCGGCTTTATCGGACCGACGCATTCTCGGCACCGGTTCTGGCCCGGCCCCTGGACCTGGTGACGGAGGGCACGACCGTCCAGCAGCGCTTGGCAGACGGTCGTCTGGTCCCCTATCCAGTCCGCGCCGAGATTGATGAGACGGACGCGGCCCCGATTGCCTGGATGCGGCCGGAAGACCTGTTCTTCCTGCAAATTCAGGGCTCAGGCTATCTGACGTTCGAGGATGGAACGACCCGCCGTGCCGCCTATGCCGCCCACAACGGTCGCCCTTTCGTTGGTATCGCGCGCCCGATGGTCGAACGGGGCCTGCTGCCGGCCAACGGCACCTCAGGCGAAGCGATCCGGGCCTGGCTGGCCGGTCATCGCGGGGCCCAGGCGACCGAGGTCATGAACCTCAATCCGCGCTACGTCTTCTTCCGACTGGAGGACGATGACGGGCGTGGCCCGTCCGGGGCGGCGGGTGTTCCCCTGATCGCGGGCCGGTCGATCGCGGTCGATCCGGCCCATTGGTCCTATGGTGATCTGGTCTGGATCGACGCGCCGCGCGGCGATCTGGCAGGTGCCGACCGCGGCTATCAGGGGCTGGTGGTGGCCCTGGACACAGGCGGCGCGATCCGGGGTCCGGTGCGTGCTGATTTCTATGTCGGGCGTGGCGAGGCCGCCGGCCTTCAGGCGGGCCGCGTCCGGCACCCCTTGCGGATGTGGCGACTGGTGCCGCGCAGCTAGCGCCGCGTCAGGCTGCCGAGGATGCCGCGCACCAGGGCGCGGCCGATCTGAGATCCCACCGAACGCGCCACGGACTTGCCGAAGGCTTCAGCAGTCGACTGACGATTGGAGCGCCGGGGGGCGGCCGGGGGGCGGGACCGCGCCCCTCCAGCCGCCGTTGAGCGCGAGCGGGGGGCCGGCGGCGCGCGATCCTGTTCAGCCTGTTCGCGGCGCTCTTCGTCCGCCTGGCGGGCGTCCGCCTGGGCGACCGCAGCCTCGGCCCGTCGTTGCAGAAGTTCCAGGGCCGATTCCCGATTGGCGGGCGTGTCATAGATCCCGCGAACCGGGCTGGCAGCCATGACCGCGGCACGCTCGACATCGGTTGCCGGGCCCAGTCGCGAGGCCGGAGGCCGGATCAGGGTTTTCTGCACGACGGTAGGGGCACCCTTGTCATCCAGGGTCGAAACCAGGGCCTCGCCGACCCCGAGTTCCTGGATGGCGGTGGCGGTATCAAAATCCGGGTTGGGACGGAAGCTGTCGGATGCTGCCCGCAAGCCGCGCTGCTCGCTCGGCGTATAGGCCCGCAAGGCGTGCTGAATTCGATTGCCCAACTGCGCCAGGACGCTGTCGGGGATGTCAGCCGGGTTCTGGGTGACGAAATAGATGCCGACCCCCTTGGAGCGGATCAGGCGTACGACCTGCTCGACCTTCTCCATCAGGGCCTTGGGCGTGTCGCGGAACAGCAGATGGGCTTCGTCGAAGAAGAAGACCAGCTTGGGCTTATCCGGATCGCCGACCTCCGGAAGCTGCTCAAACAGCTCTGACATCAGCCATAGGAGAAAGGTGGAATAGAGCCGAGGACTATTGATCAGGGTGGTGGCGTCCAGCACTGAAACCACGCCCTTGCCCTCCGGCGTCGTCCGCATCAGATCCGACAGCTGCAAGGCCGGTTCGCCGAAAAAGCCCGCGCCGCCCTGGTCTTCGACCTGCAGCAGGGCGCGCTGAATGGCTGCGACCGTGGCCGGTGCAACATTGCCGTAGCGCCGGCCGATCTCGTCGGCGTGTTCCGACACATAGGCCAGCACCGCGCGCAGATCCTCGATGTCGAGCAGCAGCAGGCCTTCGTCATCCGCGACCCTGAAGGTGACGGACAGGACCGCCTCCTGGACATCGTTCAGCTCCAGCATCCGCGCCAGCAGCAGTGGGCCGACCTCCGACATGGTGGTGCGGATGGGGTGTCCCTTGCGGCCGAACAGGTCCCAGAAGATCGTCGGGGCGGCTTCGGGTATAAGCTCCAGTCCAATCTGCTGGGCGCGAGCCAGCAGCTTGTCGTTGGGCGCGCCGAGCTGGCTGATACCAGACAGGTCGCCCTTCACATCAGCGGCAAAGACGGGAACGCCCGCATCGGCGAATCCTTGAGCCATGATCTGAAGTGTCACGGTCTTCCCGGTTCCGGTCGCGCCGGCGACCACGCCGTGGCGATTGGTCCGCCGGAACAACAGGGTCTCGGCCTTGGTCGACTGGCCCAGATAGACGCCTGTTTGATCCTGATCGCTCATGCTCAGATCTCTCCGAATTGCAGACGCCAGACCTAGCGCGCGCCAACGCATGAAGCCAGCCCGATTGACCCCGGACCCCGTACGGACCAAAGCATCTGGTTATGTCGATCAAACTGCCCAAGATTTCACGTCGCAAAGCGGCACCAGATGACGTTCCAGGCGATCAGGGGCTGGCCTTGCCGCCGGCACAGCCGCCTCAGGAAGGCTCGACCGTCAGCCGAAATTCGGTGGCCATCATCGCCGTCATCCTGGCCGGGGCCGCCCTCTACTGGCTGCGTGGGATTGTCACGCCCCTGGCCATGGCGATTTTTCTGCTGATCATGATTGAGGGGCTGACCAGCTGGGTCGCCAGCCGCCTGCCGATTCCCCGGCGGGCGGTCGGATGGGTGTCGGCGATCATCGTCTTCGCCAGCCTGTTCGGCTCGATCTGGGTGATTGTCGACGGCCTGTCGGGGATTATCGCGCGGGGCCAGGGCCTGGGCGTACGTCTGGATGAGATCATATCGGACATTGCGGGCCTGTTCGGGCTGGAAACGCCACCGGCCTTGCGGGATGTGGTCGCCGGGCTGGACCTGACCGGCTATGCGGCACGCGCGGCGGTAACGACGCAGTCGGTCTTCAGCGCGGCCTTCTTCACCCTGGTCTATCTGGGCTTCATGATGGCGTCGCGCCGCAGCTTCCTGAAGAAGGTCGTAGCCCTGTTTCCGCTGAAGCGCGAACGCTACCAGGCGGCCCAGATCTTCGAGCGGGTTCGGGACGGGGTTGAAGGCTATCTCATGGTTCAGACCGTCACCGGCCTCATGATTTCGGCGACGGCCTGGCTGATCATGGTGTCGGTGGGCCTGGAAAGTCCGCTGTTCTGGGCCTTTTTGATCTTCCTGGTCGGCTACATCCCGGTTGTCGGGGGAGCCATCGCGGCCGTCGGCCCGCCGCTGTACGCTCTGGTCCAGTTCGATTCCTACTGGCAGGCCATCGTCCTGTTCGCCGGCCTGCAGGTCATCCTGCAGGTGTCGGGCAACTTCATTCAGCCGCGGATGCAGGGGGACAACCAGAACATCGATCCAATCACCGTCATGCTGTTTCTGGCGCTGTGGACAGCCCTTTGGGGCGTCGCGGGAGCCTTTCTGTCGACCCCGATCGCCGTCATGGTCATGGCCATCACCGCCCAGTTCGCCGGAACCCGCTGGATCGCCGTGCTGCTGTCAGGCGACGGCAATCCCTACCCCGTGCCGCCAGAGCGGCGAAAGATGATCGCCGAGGCCAAGGCGCGCCGCAGATTGCGGGGCCGGATCAAGTTTTCGTGATGCCCCCCCCTTTCAACGGGGTGAAGGCTTCCTACATCTGCATCAACGGCGGCTCATCCCCCTCCCCTTGGAGCCGCCGGCGCGGCGATCCGGACCCGTCCCCCCGGTCCGGTCGCCCAGTGACGCTCCGCCCTGTCCCTTGTCAGGGCGGACGCCAAAATGGAGCCGCCGATGGCCTCAGGGCTGTCGGCGGCTCTTGTTTTTCAGCCAGTCTGCAGACCGCATTTCGTATAGCCGCGAAGCCGTACGCTCGAATTCGAAAGCGCCGATTCCGGCAGGATAGAGATCATCCGGCTCGGCCTCGGCCTCGACCACCAGTCGGACCCGGGCTTCATACAGAGCGTCAACCAAGGTCACGAAACGTCGGGCCGCCTCGCGCCGATCCGGCGTCAGGCGGGGAACACCTTCCAGAAACAGGGTGTCGAAACGGGCGGCCAGTGCCAGATAGTCTGACGGCCCCAGTGGCCGCTCACACAGGTCGGCAAAGGTGTCTCGCGCCATGGAACCCACCGAGCGCGCGATCACGACCTTGCGTCCGGCGATGTCGAGGGTGGCAGGAGCTTCGTGGGCCTGGCCCTTGAGCCGATCCCACAGGGCGTCGAACCGGGCGGTCTGATCCGGCGAGAACCAGACCTGGGCTGATTTCAAATGCTCCAGCCGCCAGTCATGGCCTCCCTTCAGCTCCACCACCCGGCAACGATCCTGGATCATGGCGATGAAGGGTTCGAAGAGCTGTCGGTTGATGCCGTCCTTGTACAGATCAGTCGGCGGTCGGTTGGAGGTACAGACCAGCACCACACCTTCAGAAAAGAGCGCCTCGAATAGTCGTCCCAGGATCATGGCGTCGGCGATGTCGGTGACCTGGAGCTCATCAAAGCAGAGCAGGCGGGCCTGCGAGGCGATCAGACGGGCCAGGGGGGCGATCGGGTCGTCTCCGCGCGCGGTGCCGAACACCTGTTTGCGCATAGCCCTGTCTCCGGTGCGCCAGATCTGGATCCGCGCCTGGACGTCAGCCATGAAGGCGTGGAAATGGGCCCGGCGCTTCTTCGGTTCGTCAACCGTCTGGAAAAACAGGTCCATCAAGAGCGACTTGCCCCGACCGGGCGGTCCCCACAGATACAGACCCCGCACAGGCTCGGCCCCGAAGGACCAGAGCTTTGGTCGAGCTTCGACAGCCGCCTCGACGTCGCCGAGCGCGTCCAGCGCCGGGCGCTGGCTGGCATCGGGCCGCAGCTGCTTCTGTTCGATCAGCGATTGATAGGCCTCGGCCACGTCGATGGGCATGGATTGGGGATTAGCGGCAGATTTGAATCGCGCAAGCCGATTGCGCTTTGGTCGGATCGGCCTAAATGCGAGGGCACGGCGGGTCTTGCAGTTTCCCCGACGGCTTCAGGAGATGACCATGGGCTACCGCGTCGCCGTCGTAGGCGCCACCGGCAATGTCGGCCGTGAAATGATGGCCATTCTGGAAGAACTGAACTTCCCGGTCGACGAGATGTACGCCGTAGCCTCGCGTCGCTCCCAGGGCGTCGAAGTCGCCTTCGCCGACCAGACACTGAAATGTCAGAACCTGGAAACCTTCGATTTTTCAAAAGTTGACATTGTGCTGATGTCAGCTGGCGGTGACGTCAGCCGCGCCTGGTCCGAGAAGATCGGCCAGCAGGGACCAATCGTCATCGACAATTCTTCGGCCTTCCGGATGGACCCGGATGTGCCGCTGATCGTGCCGGAGGTGAACCCGGACGCCATTCATCTGGCCAAGAAGAAGAACATCATCGCCAATCCGAACTGCTCGACGGCCCAGCTGGTGGTGGCGCTCAAGCCGCTGCACGACGCGGCCCGGATCAAGCGGGCGGTGGTGGCGACCTACCAGTCGGTTTCCGGCACCGGCAAGTCGGCCATGGACGAGCTGTGGAACCAGACCAAGGCCCTGTACGGCCTGGGGGACGCTACCCCCAAGGTCTATCCCAAGCAGATCGCCTTCAACGTTCTGCCCTTCGCCGGTGAACTGAAGGATGAGGGCTATACCTCCGAGGAGGAGAAGATCTGGCGCGAGACGCACAAGATCCTGGATCCAGAGATCAAGGTGACCGCCACCTGTGTTCGTGTGCCCGTCTTCGTCAGCCACTGCGAGGCCGTGAACCTGGAGTTTGAAGAGCCGCTCGATGCCGAAGACGCGCGCGACATCCTGCGTGACGCGCCGGGAATCATGGTCGTGGACAAGCCGGAGGAGGACGACGGGTGGGTGTCTCCGGTCGAGGCGGCGGGCGATTTCGCCGTCTTTGTCTCGCGTATCCGTAACGACCCGACCGTTGAGTATGGCCTGAATCTCTGGATTGTGTCGGATAACCTGAGGAAGGGTGCGGCCCTGAATGCCGTCCAGATCGCCCAACTTCTGGACGAACAGGGGATCATAACCCCCCAGGGCGGTTACCGGACGATCACGGTCTAGACCATGCCTGGCACGGATGCGTCTGCACCGCCGTCAAGCGAGGCCCGCACGGCGCTTGCCGCCGGGATCAGCTGCTATCTGATCTGGGGATTTGCGCCCCTGGCCTTCCAGCAGATGGGCGCGATCGGGGCTGATCCCTTGGAAGTCATGGCCCACCGAACCCTGTGGGGCGTGCTCTGGGCCGGGCTCCTGGTCCTGCTGGCGCATCAGTCGGGCCAGGTGCGCGCCATTCTGACCGACCGGCGCACCATGGGCTGGCTGGCGCTGTCGACGGCCCTGATCGGGATCAACTGGACGGTCTTCGTCATGGCGGTGAACTCGGGCCGGATGCTGGAGGCGTCGTTGGGCTATTATCTCAACCCCCTGCTCAGCATGGCGGCCGGGGCCTGGCTGTTCAGCGAGCGGATCGACCGCTGGGGCGGCGCGGCCATCGCCCTGGCGGCGGTCGGGGTGGTGCTGCAGGCCGTGGCCCTGGGCCAACCGCCGTGGATCTCGCTGATCCTGGCCTTTTCGTTCGCGGCCTATGGCGTCATCCGCAAGCGCATCAGCGCCGACGCCCAGTCGGGTCTGTTTGTGGAATGCCTGCTGCTGGCCCCGCTCGGCCTGGCCTGGGTGGTCATGCTCCAGCTCAACGGCGCGGGCCATTTCACTGACAGCGGCTCCAGCGTCTTCTGGCTGATGGTGGCCGGGCCGCTGACGGTGTTGCCGCTGGCGCTGTTCTCCTGGGCGGCGCGGCGGATGCCGCTGTCGACCATGGGCTTTTTGCAGTTCATGGCCCCGTCGATCGCCTTCGTGATCGGCCTCGTCCAAGGCGAGGACTTCAGCTGGCTGCGCGGGATCAGCTTCGGCTTCATCTGGATCGGGGCGCTGGTCTACGCCGCCGGGGCGCTCAAGCGCACACGGGCGGCGCGGGTGCTGGCGCCTGAGCCCGGCCTGATCGATCCCCCGGCCGAGCGCCGCTAGAGACAGCCGTACAGGGTCTCGATCAACGCGACGGGACGTGGGTCGGCGACCAGATGCACCGACTGTTTGTTCATCACATAGGCCACCGACAGCCGACGTTCGGGGTCGGCCATGGCCATCGACCCGCCCCAGCCGTAGTGGCCGACGGTTTGGGCGCCTGGCCCCAGGTCGTTAGCCCCGGTGTTCTTCATCAGCCCGGCGGCCCAGATCAGATCGAACGGCACGACTTTATCCGGCCCGCGGACGCGTTCCGAGGTGAGCGCTTCGAGCGTTGCCGGCGAGATCACCGCCTGCCCGTCCAGGGCTCCGCCGCCGGCGATGGCCGACATCAGCCGGGCCAGGGCGTCGGCGGTGGCGTGGCCGTTGGCCGAGGGGATCTCCATGCGGCGCCAGTCGGCCGAGCCGCGCCCGCCGGGGGCCGAGCCCTTGTCCAGAAAGGCGGCGCGCTTGATGGCGTCGATGGTCCCCAGGTCCGGGGCGGCGGGGGGTTTGCGCATCTGGGCGACGCGGCCGTGTTCGCTGTCGGGCAGGCCGATCCAGATATCCAGACCCAGTGGATCGCACAGGTCCTGACGCAGGGCCGTTCCCAGCGTGCGTCCATCCAGGCGGCGGAACACCTCGCCGGCCAGATAGCCAACGGTGATCGGGTGATAGCCCGAGCCGGTCCCCAGCGGCCACAACGGGGCCTGGGCCGCCAGCCGCGCGCAGACGGCGGCGGCGTCAAACCAGATCTCGGGCTCGGCGGCGGGGACAAAGCCGGGCAGGCCGGCCTGATGGCTCAGCATCTGGGCCAGGGTCACCGCGCCCTTTCCGGCCTGGGCGAACTCAGGCCAGACCTCGGCGACTGGCGTGTCATAGGCGATCAACCCTTGATCAACCAGCCGCGCCATCATCAGGGCGGTCACTGCCTTGGTCGTGGAGAACACCGGGGTCAGGGTGTCGGTGCCAAACGGGGTCGTGCGCGCCGCATCGGCGTGGCCGCCCATCAGATCCAGCACCAGCTCGCCGTCGATACAGACGCTGAAGCGGGCGCCGAGCTCCTCGCCGGCGTCGATGTGGGCCGCGAAGCGCTCACCGACGGCGGTGAACCCGGGCGGACAGGATCCTGTAATTTCAGCCATCCGGTCGAGCTAAGCCCTCGCAACAGACCTGTCCAGTCGGCGAACCGGGCGGCTAACCGGATGGAGAGATATTGGCCGTAGGTTGTGCTCTCACAGGGAGACCCGGTCGGCGTGTCACAGCCTCATGTTCGTAATCTGGCGCGGCTCCAGTCATCGGCCTCGACGTCGCGGGTGCTGAACCTGATGATGGTCTGGCGGCGGTTTCGAGATCAGCCCGGCTGGGCCGAGCGGCCGCTGTTCGCCAATCCGCATCTCAATCGCGCCCTGATCATCAAACATCGGTTGCGCCGGGACGAACTGGACCTGTTCAGGCGTCGGCGACAGGTCGCGACCAAGGTTGTGATCCCGATCGACCCGTCCGACCTGAAACTGGGCGGCCGTTATGTCTTCGTGGACCAGTCGGATTTCATGCGGGTGATGCGGGACGTTTTTGGGTCTTCGATCCCGGAGTCCGATCTGGAGACCCTGCGCCTGATCGACAATCTGCCGTCGCTCGACCCGTTTCTTCTGCGCGAGCAGCTGGCTCGGAGCGGCCGAAGCCCGGATCCCGTCTATTTCGACCTGACCGAGGCGGACCGGAGTCGGATGTTTGCCTTTGCCCAGGCCGAGATCGCGCCCCTGGTAGCGGCCAGCATGGGGCGTGACGAACATACTTTTGACCGCGCCGCCGTGCTTGTCGGCAAGATCCTGTCAAATGCCGATGGCGAGGAGATGGAGCCGTTGCGACTGACGCTCCGGCTGGCCCCGGAGGACTATTCCGAGGGAGTCTTCTGCTGGAAGGGGTTTCTCTATTACAAATGGTGCCTGGCCAGCGTGATGGCCGAGATCGGGCCGGTCGCCGGCGAGATCGCGCGCGTGAAACCCTTTGGCCCGACCACGATCGAGGAACGGGCCGAGCTGACGCAATGCCGCGAAGCCCTGGTGGGCTGGATCAAGCGGACGCTGAGCGATGCCGCCGAGACATTGAAGGTCTATGACATCGCCTACGGCCACCTGACCGGGAACGGTCGGCCGACGGCCTTTCGTGAGTTCCTGCTGGACGCCCCGCTGCTGTTTGTCCGTTTGGGCGAGCAGGTGGCGGCCCTTCGGCATATTGTGAGTTTCTGGCGCTACCGGGTCGGCGGCGGCCCGATCCCGGCGGACGAAATGCTCGATATTTTTGCGGATTTCGAACAGTCGCTGGCTCGCGATGCCGGGCGCGGAGACGACGGACAACGCGCAGCCTGAACCCCGACAGGAACCGAACCCGGAACGCTGCGCCCCCGTTGGGGAATGCTCTAGAAGCGGAAAATCGTCTCGAGACGCACGCGCGGCTGATCGCGATCCGTGGTCTGGGGCCGAGCTGGATCGGGACGACGCTCACCCAGGCCGACGGTTCCCTGCAGCCGAAGAGACGGCGACAGACGGAAAGAGGCCGAGGCATCCACATCGTTCCAGTCGGCTTCGCGGCCGACGGGCTGGTCGACGTCAAGATTCAGGCCCCAACGGCCCTCACCGTTCCATTGCAGACCGCGACGACCCTGGCGCTGGGCAGTGGAATCGATGACCTGACTGCTGGACAGGGTCTCCGAACGGCTTCGATTCTGGGCGTGCGTCACCGTAGCCACGCCCGAAAGGGCAAGGCTGACAGCCAAGGCTGCGATGATCGTCTTGTGGCCCATTCGCCTCAATACCTTGCGCCACAAGGCTTCCCCGGTGGCAGAACCTAGCTCGGACGGCTAAATAGTCGACCGCCGTGACATTCGTATGGCAACTAAAGACCCTGCACATCCGCGAGGTCAACGTCGATTGGCCCTCGAGTTCGTCCGGGAGGCGAATCATCCGAGGCCTGTGTCCCCTGCGACACGCGGCCGCAGGCTGCGGCTGGACCGGTCATTGTTCTGCCCATATGCGAGCCGCTTGTCAGACGGCCAAGGGCGCGTGCTATAGGAGCCATGCGGTCGACTGGCCGGGAATTCAGGCGGAGATTACCCCCATGAACATTGCGCGCGGACTTCTTGGCGTGACCCTGGCCGTGGGACTTGTTTCTGGCCTTTCTGCGTGTGGAACCGTCAGCCGTGTCGTTGGCGGAGGAGAGTCGCAGCCCGAAGCCCCGCAGGTCGGCATCGGCGTGAACGGCTATCTGTGGCGCGCGTCACTGGACACCCTGTCATTCCTTCCGCTCGAAACGGCAGATCCGTGGGGCGGGATCATCAACTATGGTTGGCATTCGACGACGGCCTCGCCGAATGAGCGGATCAAGGCCACGATCTATATTCTCGATTCCCGACTTCGGGCGGATGCCCTGAACGTCACCGTCTATCGCCAGGTTCGCAACGAGGCGGGGGACTGGGTTGAGGCCCAGGTTTCCCCCCAGACCGAAACGGATCTTGAAAACGCCATCCTGACCCGAGCCCGCCAGCTGCGTCTGGCCGGGACCGGAGACTGATCGATCGAACCATGTCCCGATATGATCCCCGGACGGCGGAACCGCGCCGCCGCGCCCAGTGGGAATCCGAAAACGTCTTTCGCGCAGACCCGAAGTCCGGCCGCCCGAAGTACTATGTTCTTGAAATGTTTCCCTATCCCAGCGGAAACATCCACATGGGTCATGCCCGCAACTATGTAATGGGCGATGTCGTGGCGCGCTTCAAACGCGCCCGCGGATTCGAAGTTCTGCATCCGATGGGCTGGGATGCTTTCGGGATGCCGGCCGAGAATGCCGCCATGGAGCGCGGCGTTCATCCGGGCGAATGGACCTGGGCCAACATCGCCACCATGCGTGACCAGTTGAAGCTGCTGGGCCTGTCGCTGGACTGGTCGCGGGAGTTTGCGACCTGTGATCCGGCCTATTACGGCAAGCAGCAGGCCTGGTTCCTGAAACTGTGGGAGCGTGGTCTCGCCTATCAGAAAGAAGGCGTGGTCAATTGGGATCCGGTGGACAACACCGTGCTTGCCAATGAGCAGGTGATCGACGGGCGCGGCTGGCGCTCCGGCGCGATCGTCGAAAAACGCAAGCTGACCCAGTGGTTCCTGCGTATCACCGACTACGCCGACGATCTGATCGAAGGCCTGGGCACCCTGGATCGCTGGCCGGACAAGGTCCGACTGATGCAGGAGAACTGGATCGGGCGGTCTCGGGGTCTGACCATGACCTGGGACTGGGCCGGCGACGCGCCGTCCGCGGCCCTCGACGGTCTGACGATCTATACGACCCGGCCCGACACCCTGTTTGGCGCGTCCTTCATGGGCCTGGCTCCAGATCATCCGGTAGCCACGGCGCTGGCGGCCACGAATCCGGACGTCGCAGCCTTTGTCGCCGAATGCCGCAAGGGCGGATCCAGCCAGGCCGATATCGAACAGGCGGAAAAGATCGGTTGGGACACGGGTCTCAAGGTGGTCCATCCTTTCACCGGTGCCGAGATCCCGGTCTGGATCGCCAACTTCATCCTGTCCGACTACGGAACCGGTGCGATCTTCGCCTGTCCGGCCCACGATCAGCGCGACCTGGATTTTGCCCGCAAGTACGACCTGGCGGTGATCGCGGTGGTTCGTCCCGAGGGGGCGGGTACTGATTTCTCGGTCGGTGACGAGGCCTATACGGGGCCAGGAACGATCTTCAACTCCGGCTTTCTCGACGGCCTGGACATAGAGGCGGCCAAGGCCGAGGCGATCCAGCGGATCGAGGTCGCCGGTCGCGGCGAGGGCGCAACCGTCTATCGGTTGAGAGACTGGGGCGTCAGTCGTCAGAGGTATTGGGGTTGTCCGATCCCGATCATCCACTGCCCGAGCTGTGGGCTCATCGCGGTTCCAGAAGCGCAGCTTCCTGTCAAACTACCGGACGACGTGACCTTCGACGTGCCGGGCAACCCCCTGGCGCGGCATCCGACCTGGAAGCACGTCGATTGTCCCAAGTGCGGGAATCCGGCGGAGCGAGAAACTGACACGCTGGATACATTCGTTGATTCCAGCTGGTATTTCGCTCGATTTGCTGACCCCTGGACCGAGGCTCCGATCGATAAGGCGGCGGCGGATCACTGGTTGCCGGTGGACCAGTATATCGGGGGCGTCGAACACGCGGTCCTGCATCTTCTGTATGCACGGTTCATTACCCGGGCGCTGACGGACGCCGGCCTGATGTCGATCCGAGAACCTTTTGCGGGTCTGTTCACCCAGGGCATGGTGGTTCATGAAACCTATCGGACCCAGGCCGGCCAGTGGATCGAGCCGACCGACGTCGAACTGGTTCACGGTGAGGATGGACGTTCGGCGCGTCGTCGCTCGACCGGCGAGGCCCTGGTGATCGGCGACATCGAAAAGATGTCGAAATCCAAGAAAAACGTCGTCGCGCCGCAGGAAATCGTCGATCAGTACGGGGTCGACGCCGGCCGTCTGTTCGTACTGTCCGACAGCCCGCCGGAACGAGATGTCCAGTGGACCGCCGGCGGCCTGGAGGGAGCCGGGCGGTTTGTCCAGCGCGTCTGGGCCGAGGTGGATGGGTTCCCGTCAGGGCCCGTTTCTCTTGTGGGCGACGACGCGGAGGCCCTGGTCCTGCGCAAGGCCACCCACAAGGCCATCAAGGCCGTGACCGAAGGCGTCGAAGGCTTTCACTTCAATGCTGCCATCGCGCGCCTGTACGAATATCTCAATACGCTCAGGGCGGTGCGTACCGAGGCGGCGTCGCCGGCGCAGATGGCGGCCAAGCACGACGGCCTGGTTGCCCTGTCCCTTCTAATTCAGCCGTTCGTGCCTCATCTGGCCGAGGAATGCTGGGAGCGCCTCGGGCAGCCCGGCCTGGCGGTGAATGCGCCGTGGCCGACATTTGATCCGGCCCTGGCGACCGATGACAGAGTGGTCCTGCCAATCCAGATCAACGGCAAGCGTCGGGGCGAGTTGAGCGTCGCGCGTGGCCTGCCTCCGGTCGAGGTTGAACAGATCGTGCTTGCAGATGCCGAGGTTCGGGCCAAATTGGACGGCCTGACGGTTCGCAAGATCATCGTGGTGCCGGACCGGATCATCAATATCGTCGCGGGGTGACGCATGAACCGTCTGACCGGACTGATTCTTGGGGCCATGGCGATACTGCTTTCGGCCTGTGCGGGGTTCACGCCCCTGTATGCCGAGCCAGGGGTTGTCGCCGGGCTTGAACGGATCACCGTCGAGGTTCCCAACAACCGCACGGGCTTCCTGTTGCGAGAGCAGCTGGAAGACGCCTTCGGGCGGGATCCTGGCCAGGAATCGACCTATCGGCTGACCACCCGGCTGGCCGAGCAGAGGGTCCCGCTGGGCCGTCGCGCGGACGATACGGCGACGCGTTATGAACTGACCCTGACGGTGTCGTATGTGCTGACTGAGATCCGAACCAACCGGTTGGTCCATCAGGATGTGATCACCGTCTCGACGACCTATGCGGCGGCGGCCCAGCCCTATGCCGGTGTCGTCGCCGGTCAGGATGGATCGGAGCGCGCGGTAGCCCAGGCCTCCGACATGATCCGCACGGACCTGGCACGCCTGTTCGCTGAGCAGGCTGGGGCAGCGGCGGGATGATTCTCAAGCGGCGGCCGGACATCGACCGCTTTCTGGGCAGGCCGGACCCGGCCGTTCGCGCGATCCTCATCTATGGGCGAGATCGCGGCGTCGTTCGGGAACGGGGCGAACAGCTGGCCCGGGCGCTGGTACCGGACATCGACGATCCGTTCGACACCGCGCTTCTGACGGATGGCGATCTGGAGTCCGATCCCGCTCGGCTGGAAGACGAGCTGGCGGCCCAGTCCATGCTGGGCGGACGACGTCTGGTACGCCTGCGGCTTCACGGAGAGAAGGCGTCGGTCGATCGACTGGCGGCCGAAGCCCTGGTGGCTCACGTTGAGGCTCGACTGAATCCGGACGCTGCCTTCGTGATCGAGGCCGGCATTCTCGGGCGCGACTCAGCCCTTCGCAAGGCGGCCGAGAAGGCCGACGCAGCCTGTGTCATCCCCTGTTACGAGGACGAGATCGGTGACACCGCGCGCATGACGCGAGAAGCCCTGCGGGCCGACGATGTCTCCTTGAGCGCCGAGGCGCTCGAGGTGTTTCTGGGTCGCCTGCCGAAAGAGCGTGGCGTGGCGCGCCAGGAGATCGAGCGACTGGCGTTGTTCATCGGGCCGGGATCGGGCGCGGTCCTCGGGGTTACCGAGCTGGAGGCATTTCTGGGCGTCGAGCCCGACGCTTCGCTGTTCGAAGCGGCCAATGATGCATTTGGGGGCCGGCCGGGGCCGGCGCGAAGCGGGCTGGTGCGGGCGCTGGACGAGGGCGAGACAGGCCCGGCAGCGGTGCGGGCTGCCAGCCAGCACCTGGGCAGGCTGCGCCGGATTGTCACCCTTGCCCGCAGTGGAGCGGACATGAAGGAAGCCGCCAAGAGTGCCGGCGTCTTCTGGAAGCAGGAACGTGAAATGCTGCGCCAGGCCCGGTCCTGGTCGCTGTCAGAACTGGACACGGTGCAATCCGACCTGCTCGAGGCGGATCGGGCGTGCAAACGCGCCGGGTCGCCGGATGGGTTGATTGCCGAACGGGCGCTGTTGTCGGTCGCGGCGCGAGCCCGGCGTCTGGGTCTGTAGCCGGCCCAGGCGATCAAGCTTGATTCAACTCCGCATCAGGCGACGGCATAGTTCATCGAGCTGTTCCAGAGTGCCGTATCGCAAGGTCAGGGCACCCTTGCCGTTCTTGTCGGCCAGGTCGACCTTGAGGCCGAGGCTGTCTGCCAGATCCCGCTCCAGGGCAGCGATATCGGGATTGCGCTCCGCGGTTTCGCGGCGTCCGTTTGCGCGCGGTGGGGTCTGGGCCGGCCCCTTGGCCAGGGCTTCGACCTGACGCACGCTCAGCCCCTCGTCGATGATCCTCTGCGCCAGTCCCTCGGCGTCTTCGGCCGTCAGTAAGGCGCGCGCATGGCCGGCGGAGATGCGGCCCTCCTCGACGTGGACGCGCACGCCGTCTGGCAGGCTGAGCAGGCGCAGGGTGTTGGCGACATGACTACGGCTCTTGCCGACGATTTCGCCGAGGCCTTCATGGGTTCGCCCGAAGCGTTCGATCAGAGAGCGGTATCCCAGGGCCTCTTCAATCGGGTTCAGATCAGCGCGCTGGACGTTCTCGATGATGGCGATTTCGAGGACCTGGCGATCGTCGAGTTCGCGGATGACAGTCGGAATCGTGGCCAGGCTGGCGCGCTGGGCCGCCCGCCAGCGGCGCTCGCCCGCGACGATCTGATAGCCGTCGCCGTCGGGAGCCGGTCGGATCAGAATCGGCTGGAGGACGCCGCGCTCCTTCACCGAGGTGGTGAGAGATTCCAGTTCGGCTTCGGTGAAGGTCCGCCGCGGCTGTTCAGGATTGCGCCGGATCAGCTCAATCGGGATGTCGGTGGGTGCCGATGGCGGCGGGGCGTCAGGCGCATCGGCCCCGGCTTCGCTCAGCAAGGCAGACAGGCCCCGACCCAATCCCCGATGACGCTCAGACATTTAATCTACCTTTTCAAGAAGTTGTTTTGACCGACGGCGAGCTTTTTCGCGTCGGACCAACTCACGCGCCAGGTTCAGATAGGCCTGGCTGCCGGCACATTTCAGATCATAGATCAGGGCGGGCTTGCCGAATGAAGGGGCCTCGGACACCCGCACATTGCGCGGAATGACCGTCTGATAGACCCGGTCACCGAAATGGCCGCGCACGTCCGCTTCGACCTGGCCCGACAGGGCGTTACGCCGATCATACATGGTCAGGACGATCCCCTGGATCTCCAGGCGAGGATTGAGACTGGATCGAACCAGATCGATGGTGCGCATCAGCTGAGTCAGGCCTTCGAGGGCGAAGAACTCGCACTGGAGCGGCACCAGAACCGCGTCGGCCGCCGACATAGCGTTGACTGTCAACAGGTTGAGTGACGGCGGACAGTCGATCAGGACATAGGTCGGCTTGAGATTGTCCTTCAGCTGCTTGAGGCGGTCGATGGCATCGCGCAGGCGGAAGGATCGGCGATCAGCCTGGCCCAGCTCGATCTCGATTCCAGACAGATCCGGATCGGACGGAACCAGCCACAGGTTCGGGACCTGGGTGGCGACGGCGGCTTCATGCAGAGGACGGGCGTCGACAATGGAATCGTAAATCGTCACCCGCCGATGCTCGCGCGGAACGCCCAGCCCGGTCGAGGCATTGCCCTGGGGGTCCATGTCGATGAGCAGGACGCGCTCGCCCACGGCCGCCAGGGCGGTGCCCAGGTTGATGGCCGTGGTCGTTTTGCCGACGCCGCCCTTCTGGTTGGCGACCGCAAGAATACGGGGGGGCGGAATGTCACGCGGCAACTTGTCGGCTCCGGATACGAAGAATGCGACCTCGCGGATCGCTGGCAGATGGCAGGACCTCGGCGTCAAAACGATGGTGCCGGCGGGCTTCAGCAATTTCCTCTTCGGCTTTCTCGCCTTTCAGGAACAGGGCTTCGGCACCGTGACGTCGATAGGGCTCGGCAAATTGCAGCAACCTGTCAAGGGGTGCGCAGGCCCGGGCCGTCACGACGTCGACCTTGATCGACAAGGATTCGGCGCGCGCATTGATGACATCCGCAGGAAGCGACAGGTCACTGACAACATCGGAAAGAAAACGACAACGTTTTGTCTGACTGTCGATCAACCAGACCCTGGCCTCGGGGGTCGCCTTCAAAAGTATGGCCAGGACCACACCCGGTAGGCCCGCGCCCGCACCCAGATCGGCCCAGATCCGTGCTTCGGGTGCCATCTGCAGGAGCTGGGCGCTGTCCAGAGCATGGCGGTTCCAGAAGTCTGGCAGGCTGGCAGGTCCGACCAGGTTCATCACGGCGTTTCCGGCCTCGAGCTTCTGTCGATACAGCTCCAGATCGGACAGGGCGGCGTCAGAGGCCCCGGTCAAGCGTTGAAATTCAAGCGCATCCATGGCTCAGGCCGCAGCCTCCTGGCGGGCGCGGCGGACGTGGGCCAACAGTGCGGTCAGGGCCCCGGGCGTAACGCCCTCGATGCGGCCGGCCTGACCCAGGGTGCGCGGCCGCACCGCCGAAAGCTTCTCGCGGACCTCATTGGACAGGCCCCCGACGGCCGAAAAATCGAGATCGGCCGGTATGACCAAGGCTTCATCGCGGCGCAGCGCCTCAGCGTCGGCGGCCTGGCGATCGAGATAGCCGGCGTAGGCAGCATCGATCTGGATCTGCTCGGCGACTGCCTCTGGCCAGGCACCGATCTCAGGCCAGGCCTGGGTAAACAGTTCCAGAGACGCACCAGGATAGGCCAGAAGCTGACCAAGGGAGCGGCGTTGGCCATCCTGATTGACGTTCAACCCCAACCGGTTGGCCTCGTTGGGGGTCAACCGGGTGGAGTCCATGAGCGACCGTGCCCGGTGCAGGACCTGTATCTTGGAGTCAAAGGCCTGGCAGCGTTCAGGCCCGACAATTCCCAGATCGATGGCAAGCGGTGTCAACCGTTGATCCGCATTGTCGGCCCTTAGGGTCAGGCGAAACTCGGCCCGGCTGGTGAACATCCGGTAGGGCTCGGTCACACCACGTGTGACCAGGTCGTCGATCATGACGCCGATATAGGCCTCGTCGCGTCCAAGAACGATGCCGTCCTGGCCGGTGGTCGCGCGCGCGGCGTTCAGGCCAGCGATCAGCCCCTGAGCCCCGGCTTCTTCATAGCCGGTCGTGCCGTTGATCTGGCCCGCCAGATAGAGGCCTGGCAGGGCGCGCAGTTCGAGCGTCGGGTGCAGGCTGGTCGGATCGACGTAGTCATACTCGATGGCATAGCCATACCGCCGCACGCGCACATCCTTCAGGCCCTGCATGGTCTGGAGGAAGGCCAGCTGAGTGGCTTCAGACACCGAGGTCGAGACCCCGTTGGGATAGACAGTCTGGCCGTCGGGATTGCCGGGAAGGCCCTCGGGTTCGAGGAAGACCTGATGGCTGGCCTTGTCGGCGAAGCGCACGACCTTGTCCTCGATCGACGGACAATAGCGCGGACCCTTGCCGGAAAGATGTCCACCATAGACGGCGGACTCGCCGAGATTTTCGGTGATGATCCGGTGAGTCTCATCATTGGTGTGGGTGACGCCACAGGCGATCTGGTCCAGCACCGCCCCGTTGGCCATAAAGGAGAACGGCGACGGGACGGCGTCGGCCTCCTGCATCTCAAGCTCGGCCCAGGCAATGGACGCGGCCTCGAGCCGGGCCGGGGTGCCGGTCTTGAGCCGGCCCATGCGCAGGCCTAGACCATAGAGCCGTTCGGACAGGCCAATGGACGGCTGGTCACCGATACGGCCGGCGGGGATGCGTTCATCGCCACGGTGGATGACTCCCTTGAGGAAGGTCCCCGTAGTCAGGATGACGGCTCCGGCACGCCAGGTGCGGCCGCGATCATCGGTGACACCGGCGACCCGGCCATTTTCAATGACCAGGTCTTCGACGGAGGCACTCTCGATGGTCAGGCCATCACTCTCGGCCAGGGCCTGCTGCATGGCGGCGCGGTACAGGCCCCGGTCGATCTGGGCGCGGGGCCCGCGCACGGCGGGACCCTTGGAGCGGTTGAGCAGGCGATACTGGATCGAGGCCTGGTCCGAAACCCGGCCCATGAGGCCGTCCATGGCGTCGACCTCGCGGATCAGGTGGCCCTTGCCAAGGCCGCCCATGGCCGGATTGCAGCTCATTTCGCCAATGGTTTCGGGCTTGTGGGTGAGCAGCAGGGTGCGGGCCCCTGTGCGCCAGGCGGCGTGCGCCGCCTCGCAGCCGGCGTGACCGCCACCGATGACAATGACATCCCAATGGGCGCTCAAGACAGGCTCCGGAAGAAGGAAGCGGCCTATAGCAGACCGGGGCGAGCTGCGGAACTGGCCGGGGACCTGTTTCACGTGAAACAGGCGATCACTTTCCGATGCAGAAGTTCGAGAAAATAGCATCGAGGATGGCTTCGACGTCGACGCGACCGGTTACGGCCTCCAGTGACCGGATCGACAGGCGCACGTCTTCGGCGGCCAGTTCGGGGGCCGAGCCGAGGTCGCCGAGGTTCTGTCGGGCTCGGACGAGGTGGTCACGCGCGTCCGCCAGCCGCGCCCGGTGTCGGGCCTGGGTCGCCACCGGAAAGTCATCACCGGAGGTGGCGTCGATGACAGCGGCCGTCAGCCGTTCCTTCAGCTCCGGAACGCCCTGGCCTGTGGTAGCGCTCACGGCACCGGGCTCGGGTCCCAGGTCGGCCTTGGTCCGGATCAGCCAGACATCCGGTGGAACGATTGGTTGGGGTTCCTTGACCGGGGACAGCTGCAGGATGAGATCCGCCCCGTCGGCCCAGGCGCGGGCGCGTGCCACTCCTTCGGCCTCGATCAAGTCATCAGTCTCGCGCAGGCCGGCGGTATCGGCCATCAGAACCTTACGGCCGCCGAGAACGAGCGCCGCCTCGATAATGTCGCGCGTCGTGCCCGCGATTGGCGTGACGATGGCGGCGTCGCGCCCGATCAGTGCGTTGAACAGTGAGGATTTGCCAGCGTTCGGAGCGCCGGTCAGGGCGATCCGGAAGCCGTCTCGAATGCGTTCTCCGCGGCGATCATCGACGAGGGCGAGATCAAGATCGTCGATCAGGGCGTCGATCCCGGGTCGGGCCTGCCGGGCGACATCGTCTGGCAGCTCTTCGTCTGGGAAATCGACGGCAGCTTCCAGCATGGCCAGGACATGGATCAACTGATCACGCCAGAGTTCGTATCGACGGCTGAGCGCACCTTCGAGCTGGCGCAGGGCCTGATCGCGCTGGGCGGAGGTCTCGGCTTCAATAAGGTCGGCGACGGCCTCGGCCTGCGTGAGGTCGAGCTTACCGTTCTCAAAGGCGCGGCGGGTGAACTCGCCAGGCTCGGCCAAGCGCAGGCCCAGCTGTATCAGGCGTGCCGTCATCGCCTCAACAACGGCGAGACCACCGTGCAGGTGAAGCTCGGCCAGATCTTCACCGGTGAAGCTATGGGGTCCGACGAATTTGAGAATGAGTGCCTGGTCGATCTCCCGGCCCTCGGCGTCGGACAGGCGGCGAAGGGACGCGAGACGCGGTTTCAGCGCGCGGGCACCGAGGCCCGCGAGGGCGGCTTCAGTGGCTGGGCCGCTCAGGCGAATGACCGCGACGGCACCGCGACCCGCAGGGGTTGCCAGGGCGAAGATGGTGTCGTTCATGGTCGGACTCGGACGAGCGGCGTAACGGCCTATTCAAGGCTTGGACGTGCCTGTCGTGGCCATGGCCATCATGCTTCGGAACTGTTCGGTGGCCTGAACGCCGAAGGACGCCCAGGTCTTCATGAGTTCCTCGGGCTGCATCCGGGCCATGTTCTCGTCCATGCGGCGCTGCATCTCGGCGACGAGATGCTCGTTCAGGGGCGTCACGTCAGGCAGGCCCAGAAAGGCCCGGGCCTCGGTTGGGGTGCAGTCGATCTCGACATTGATCTTCATGTCAGGGCTCCGTGTTTCACGTGAAACAGTGACGATATGAGAAGGGGGCCGCAAGGGCCCCCTTCAAACACCGACCTGTCGGGATCGGGTCTATTCGGCGTCGGCCTTGGCGGCGTCGCGTTCGGCACGTTCGGCGGCCTGCTTCTCGGTCAGGTCTTCGCCGGTTTCCTGGTCAACGACCTTCATCGACAGCTTGGTCTTGCCGCGATCGTCGAAGCCCAGGAACTTGACCTTCACCTGGTCGCCTTCATTGATCACGTCGGTGACCTTGGCGACCTTGCGCGGGGCCAGCTGGCTGATGTGCACCAGACCGTCCTTGGCACCGAAGAAGTTCACGAAGGCGCCGAAGTCCACGACCTTCACGACCTTGCCCGTGTAGATGGCACCGACTTCCGGCTCGGAGGCAATTGACTTGATCCAGTCGCGGGCCGCATCGATCTTGGACTGCTCCGAGGCGGCGATCTTGATGGTGCCGTCGTCGCCGATGTCGACCTTCGCCCCGGTCTTTTCGACGATCTCGCGGATCACCTTGCCGCCCGACCCGATGACTTCGCGGATCTTGTCGGTCGCGATCTTCAGAGTCTCGATCTTGGGCGCATATTCCCCCAGCTCGGTCCGGGCTCCGTCGATGGCCTTGTCCATCTCGTCCAGGATGTGCAGACGGCCGGCGGAAGCCTGGGCAATGGCCTTGCGCATGATCTCCTCGGTAATGCCGGGGACCTTGATGTCCATCTGCAGCGAGGTGATGCCTTCGCGAGTGCCGGCGACCTTGAAGTCCATGTCGCCGAGGTGGTCTTCGTCACCCAGGATGTCCGACAGAATGGCATATTCTCCCGACGGCTCCAGGATCAGACCCATGGCGATACCCGATACCGGGCGTGCCAGCGGTACGCCGGCATCCATCAGGGCCAGGGACGAACCGCAGACCGTGGCCATCGAGGACGAGCCGTTGGATTCGGTGATCTCGGAGACGAGACGGACGGTGTAGGGGAAGTCCTCCTTGGAGGGCAGCATCGGACGAATGGCCCGCCAGGCCAGCTTTCCGTGACCGATTTCGCGACGGCCCGGCGAGCCCATGCGACCGGCTTCACCGACCGAATAGGGCGGGAAATTGTAATGCAGCAGGAAGGATTCCTTGTAGGTGCCCTGCAGGGCGTCGATCCACTGTTCGTCTTCGCCGGTGCCGAGAGTGGCGACGACGATCGCCTGGGTTTCACCGCGGGTGAACAGGGCCGAACCGTGGGTGCGCGGCAGGATGCCGACCTCCGAAACGATGGCGCGGACCTTGTCGAGCGCCCGCCCGTCGACGCGGTGGCTGTTCTCGATGATGTCGCGTCGCAGGACATCGGCTTCGCATTCCTTGAAGGCGGTCCCGAACTTGGTGGCGTCGACGCCGTCCGGATTGGCGTCCGACGCGACCAGGGCCTCTGCGGCCTTCTTCTTGGCGGCACCAATGGCCTCGTGGCGATCCTGCTTCCTGGTCAGGGCATAGGCGGCCTTGATGTCGTCGCCGACCAGGCCCTTGATCGAGGCGACAATACCCGAGACGTCAGCAGGTTCGAATTCGAACGGGTCCTTGGCGGCGTGCTCGGCCAGTTCGATGATCGCGTCGATCACGGGCTGCATCGACTGGTGCGCGAACACCAGGGCGCCGAGCATCACGTCGTCCGGCAGCTCCTTGGCTTCGGATTCGACCATCATCAGGGCGTCCTGGGTGCCAGCAACGACCAGGTCCAGCTGGCTGTCCGCCATCTGGTCCAGCAGCGGGTTCAGCACATATTCGCCGTCGATGTAGCCGACGCGCGCTGCGCCGATCGGCCCCATGAAAGGCACGCCGGACAGGGTCAGGGCCGCCGAGGCCGCGACCATGCCCAGGACATCGGGATCATTTTCCATGTCGTGCTGGAGCACGGTGACGACGACCTGGGTTTCATTCTTGAAGCCCTTGACGAACAGCGGGCGGATCGGACGGTCGATCAGGCGGCTGACGAGGGTTTCCTTTTCGCTGGGACGGCCTTCACGCTTGAAGTAGCCGCCCGGGATCTTGCCCGCAGCGAAGGTCTTTTCCTGGTAGTTCACGGTCAGGGGGAAGAAGTCGATGCCGGCCTTGGGCGTCTTGTTGAAGACGGCGGTGGCCAGAACCACGGTACCACCGTAGGTGGCCAGCACGGCGCCGTCGGCCTGGCGGGCGATACGACCCGTCTCGAGCGTCAGCGGGCGGCCAGCCCATTCGATGGTCTTGCGCTTGATATCAAACATATTTTCTAGCTTTCTCAGGCCCATGGGCGGATTCCGCACGGGCATCGGACGGGCAGGATTTCAGTCCTTAGGTCCTGTGAACCGACGGCCCCATGGCCGCCGGGTAAGGGGAGAGGACCGTCTGAGGGCCCTCGCGGGATGACCGGTCATACTGACCGGCGGATATGCGAAAGGGGCCGGTCCGGCCCCTTTCTGGTGGATCCGGCCTTAGCGGCGCAGGCCCAGCTTGGCGATGAGGGCCTGATAACGGGCCTCGTCGGTCTTCTTGAGGAAGTCCAGCTGACGGCGGCGCTGGGAAACCAGCTTCAGGAGGCCGCGGCGGCTGTGGTTGTCCTTCTTGTGGGTCTTGAAGTGCTCGGTGAGGTTGACGATCCGTTCAGTCAGGATCGCGACCTGGACTTCGGCCGACCCGGTGTCGCCCTCTTTGCGGGCGTTGTCGGCGATGACGGCGCTCTTGCGCGCGGCAGTAATCGACATCGTAGGCTCCTTAGAGTTGGAGGTTGAAAACACGGTCTGGCGCGAGCCGACCGGCCTTCAGGCTGCACAGGGCGACCGGCTCTGATCCCTGGACGGCAGAAACGAGATCCGAGCCGGGCGAGAGCCGGGCCTGGAGCGTTTCCATTTGCCGGGGAAGGAGAACGATCGATCGTCCCTGCCTCAGCCGGAAGGCGTCTTCGTCGGTCACGGCCAGGTCCGGGATGTCGTCCAGAGCGGTCGTAATCGGAAGCAAGCCCTCCGAGGCGGCGCCCCTATGCACCAAATCCTCGAGGAATTCCAGCCCTACTGCGTTTTGCAGGCCGAACGGACCAACGCGTTCGCGTCGCAGGGCGCAGACATGGCCTTCGGCCCCCAGGGTCGCCGCCAGATCCCGGGCCAGGGAGCGGATATAGACCCCCTTGCCGGTCAGGACGGTGATTTCGACATGGTCGCGATCCGGCGCATCGGTGATCGAGGCTTCGTGGATGGTGACACGCCGAGATTTCAGATCCACGGCCTGCCCGTCACGGGCCAGATCGTACGCCCGTTCACCGCCAACCTTGATGGCCGAAAAGGCCGGGGGAACCTGGTCGATGTCGCCGACGAAGGCGGGAAGGGCGGCCCGGACCTGGCCGAGCGTCGGCCGCACGTCCGACCGTGCGACGATCTCGCCCTCGCGGTCCTGGGTGGCGGTCGAGGCACCCCACGCGATCGAGAACCGATAGACCTTGCGCGCATCCATCATGAAGGGAACGGTCTTGGTCGCCTCACCGAGCGCAATCGGCAGGATTCCGGATGCCAGGGGGTCGAGTGTTCCGGCGTGGCCGGCCTTGGCGGCGTCGAACAGCCGTCTGACCCGACTGACGGCCTGGGTCGACCCCATCTCCAGCGGCTTGTCGAGACAAACCCAACCGTGAATGGGTTGGCCGCGCTTGCGACGGCCCATCAGCCCTCGTCCTCGCCGCTCCGCTCGATATCGGCGCGGACGCGGGGGTCGTTGAACAGCCGATCCATGTGGCTGGCGGCGTCGAAACTCTCGTCATGGCGGAACCGAAGGTCCGGCGTGAACTTCATGTCGATATGACGCCCGAGCGCACCGCGCAAGAATTTCGAATGAAAATTCAATGCCTTGATAATATCGTTGGTATGGGCCGAAACCTCGGTCTCGTTCACGCCGGCCCCCAGCGGCTCGACGAAACAGGTGGCGTGTTTGAGATCCGGGCTGAGCCGGACTTCGGTGACGGTTACCGATACGCCTTTCAGGGCCGGATCGTGGATCTCCTCCTCGCGCAGCACCTCCACCAGGGCATGGCGGATGAGCTCCCCGGCACGCAGCTGGCGCTGCGAGGGGCCGGACTGGGGACGATCATGGTGGCGATGGCGGCTCATGGCACGCTCCTGAAGACGGGCGTCCCCGGGACTCGGACCCGATCGACGCGGAAAAGGGGCGGGGTCTAGGGCGTCGCGCCGGCCTTGTCCAGTCAGCAGCCGGACAGGCGCGGCTGGCCCGAGGCCCGATAGGTCCCGGCGTCGGTGAACACCCAGGTCGCCTCGGCGTCGGATGCGCCAGAGTATTGGACATCAAAATCGCGACCAGCCTGGCCGGTTTCCAGAGCGCCGGTCCAGCTGCCGTCGCCGCTCGTGGCTTCAAAGCCCGTGGGAATGGACGTCGCCCGCAACACTGGCTGGCTCGGTGTCAGTTCGATGAGCTGGCTCACCGTGCAGGTCCCGCGACCGTTCTCGGTACGGGTGTTGACGACGATGGCTGTCGCCGGTGTCAGATCGTGCCGAACTGTGAACGTCGGCGGCTGTCCGGCCCCCCCACCCGCAATGAAAAGCGGCGCTGCTCCGACGCGCCGAAATCCGTCGTCAGTCCGCGCCAGGTAATGGAAGGCCAACGCCCCCTTGGTCGTTCGACCGCCGTCCTGGACATGGCCACTGGATACCAGGGCATAGAGATCGCTGGAGAGCTGGATCAGCTCGGCGGATCGGAACTCGAACCGGCCAGGAATGGGCTCGGGCCAACGGGCGTCGTCTTCATCGTTCAGACGGGGATCCGAAGCGGTGACCGGAGCCGCTGAATCCCAGGCGGCCCGGAAGGCGCGAGCCTGGGCCTGTTCGGCGGACAGTTCGGGCGCTGAGACCTCGTCTTCCGCCGCGCCGGTCGAGAGGGTTTCTTCCGCCTCAGGTGCCGTATTGGCCTCGCATCCGGCGAGGACCAGGGCGGCGGTCACGCCCAGGAGCAGGGTCAGGGATCGCATGAACAGTCATCTCTCGGCACAGGCCTACAAAGGCCAGACATTTCCTCTCCAGTATGCGCGAACCGACGCAGGCCGAAAGGAAAAATCGCAGTCTGTTGACCCGGCTCAATCTGGTTGGTGACTGGCACCGCCCTAGAGGGGCGGTGGCGCACCCGGATCCGTCGGCGGCCGACCGGGCGGCACCGCCCATTCCCCGCGATAGTGGTACGCCATCGTCCGGCACAGCAGGACCTGACCGCCGGCCCCCTGGCCCACGGCGTGGATGGTCAGGTCGCGAGTGGGGCGGATTCGCCCCATTACCAACCAGACCGTCGAGGCTCCCGGACACAGAACCCGTCCGAGCGCGGCTCCATTTCCTTCGGCTTCGATCCGATAGACATTGGATTCTTCAGACCCATCGGGCAGTACGCCTCGGGTCCCGTCCGGCAGGGTATCGGAGACCAGACCGGCCGAACCGGCCCCGACCGTCGAAAACAGTCGCTCGGCCCGGACGGCCCCGAACAGGCCGCGTTCGGCTCTAAGTGTAATGCCCCGCGTCATCAGGCGCGCGGCATCATTGGCCGGATCATAGGCAAAGAAGCGATCTTCCGCCCGGGCCGGGCCGGCCAGGGCGAGCAAGGGCAGAACGGCGAACAACAGACGACGCATCAACGCTCCCTTGTCACGCCTCCGCGGCGATTGTGGGGCGCGCCCTAGTCGAGGGTGCGCGCCACCTCCTCAAGGTTGAAGCACTCGATGAGGTCGCCGGCTTTGATGTCCTGGAAGCCCTGGAAGTGCATCCCGCACTCATAGCCATTGGTGACCTCGGCCACATCGTCCTTGAAGCGCTTGAGCGTCTGCAATGTGCCCAGTTCCAGCACCACGACGTCGTCGCGCACGATCCGGACGCGCGCGCCGCGTCGAACCACGCCCTCGGTGACGCGACAGCCGGCGATCCGACCGACCTTGGAAATGTCGAATACCTGCAGCACCTCGGCATTGCCCAGGAAGGTTTCGCGCTGGATCGGCGAGAGCAGTCCCGAGAGCACGCCCTTGAGGTCGTCCAGAAGGTCGTAGATCACCGAATAGTAACGGATTTCAACGCCTTCGCGCTCAGCCAGCTCGCGCGCCTGCTTCGAGGCGCGCACATTGAAGCCGATGATCGGTGCGCCAGCTCCCTTGGCCAGGGTGACGTCGCTTTCGGTTATGCCGCCGACACCCGACAGGATGACGCGGGCCCGCACTTCGTCGGTGGCCATCTTGTCGAGCGAACCGATGATGGCCTCACCCGAGCCCTGAACATCCGACTTCAGGATCAACGGCAGCTCTTTGAGCTTGTTGGTCTGGAGCTTGGACATCATGTCCGACAGGGACACGGCGGCCACAGGTGAAACCGCTAGATCGCGGCGCTTGCGTTCGCGGTGATCGGTCAATTCACGGGCGCGGGCCTCGTTTTCGACCGCCGCAAAGGCATCACCCGGAGATGGCGCTTCATCCAGGCCCAGGATTTCGACCGGCGTGGCCGGACCAGCCTCGGTCAGCTGGGCGTTGCGTTCGTCCAGGAGGGCGCGGACCCGACCCCAGGAGGAGCCGGCCACGACGACATCACCGCGCTTGAGCGTGCCGCGTTTGACCAGGACGGTGGCGACCGGACCGCGGCCCTTGTCCAGCTTGGCCTCGATGACGACGCCGTCGGCGCTACGGTTCGGATTAGCCTTCAGGTCGAGCATTTCAGCCTGAAGCAGGATCGCGTCGATCAGATTGTCCAGGCCCTGACGGGTCTTGGCCGAGACCTCGATGATCTGGGTGTCGCCGCCGAGGCTCTCGGCCACGATCTCATACTGGAGCAGCTCATTGACCACGCGCGTCGAGTCGGCGTCCGGCTTGTCGATCTTGTTGACCGCCACGATCAACGGCACCTCGGCGGCCTTGGCGTGCTGAATGGCCTCGATGGTCTGGGGCATGACGCCGTCATCAGCAGCCACCACCAGCACCACGATATCCGTGATGTCGGCACCGCGCGCCCGCATGGCCGAGAAGGCGGCGTGTCCCGGCGTGTCGAGGAAGGTGACCCGCTGGCCATCCTTCAGACGCACCTGGTAGGCCCCGATGTGCTGGGTAATGCCGCCGGCCTCTCCAGAGGCGACGTCGGTCGTTCTCAGCGCATCCAGCAGCGATGTCTTGCCGTGGTCGACGTGGCCCATGATGGTCACGACCGGCGGGCGCGGCTCCAGGGTGTCTTCCGGGTCGACCGTTTCGTCGATGAAGCCTTCTTCGATGTCGTCTTCAGATACGCGCCTGACCTTGTGTCCGAACTCCTCGGCGACCAGCTCCGCCGTATCGGAATCGATGACGTCATTGATCTTGAGCATCATCCCCTGCCCCATCAGGAAGCGGATGATGTCGACACCACGGGTCGCCATCCGGTTGGACAGCTCCTGAACGGTGATGACGTCGGGAATGACGACGTCGCGTACGACCTTGGGGGCCTCGGTCTGGCCGCCCCGGCGCTTTTCCTTTTCGCGTTCACGGGCACGGCGAACCGAAGCCAGCGAGCGCATCCGCTCGGCGGCATCCTCGTCGCCGCCAGCCAGGGCCTGAATGGTCAGACGCCCCTCGCGGCGTTGAGGAGCCCCCTTCTGGCGGCTGACGGCGCGGTCATCGCCGCCGGTCGGCCGGCGACGGACATTACGGTCCTCATCCCCAGACGGGCGGCGGTCGCCTCCGGCGCGAGCCCCGGCCCCACGCGACGGTCTGGCAACCTCGGGGGTTGCAGGCGCATTCTCGGGTGTGCCCCGAAAGCCTGCGCCGCCATCTCGCGAGCGCGGAGCCGTACGCGGTGCCAGGGCCGAGTAGCGCACGGTCTCGCCACCGGCACCCTGACGCGGCCGGCCTTCCGGCCGTTCACCAGTCGAGCGACCGGCCAGATTGCCGCTGTCGGTGCGCATGGCATGGCTCGGACGCTCGCGGTCACCGCCCCGATCAGGCCGCGGCGCGCGCTGACCGAAGTTCGGCGATTTCTCTCGTGGCGCGCGCTGGCCGAAATTGGCGGAAGGTCGGCGCTCGGGGCGCGCTGCGGGCTCGGCCGGGGCCTGGGGCGTGACCGGAGCGGGGGTCGCTTCGGGCGTCTTGACCGCGTCTGTGGATTTGGCCTCAGTCTTGGCTGGAGCCTTTTCCTTGGCCGGCTCAGGCTTGGCAGCCGCAGCCGCAGCCGCAGCCGCAGCCGCTTCGGCTTCGGCCGCAGCCTTGGCGCGAGCGGCGCGTTCGGCCTCCTGGCGGGCACGATCTTGGTGGGCGGCCTGGGCCGCCTCAATGGCGCGCTGACGCGCGGCCTGCTCATCGCGCGACAAGCCGCCCGTATCAGCCGGTGGCGTGCGCTCGGGCGCAGGCTTGGCCGCAGCCGGGGCCGTCGTCGGGCGCGGGCGTGCAACATCAAAGCCCTGGGGCTGCGGACGCGCACGCTGGCCGGGGCCGGCGCGCCGCTTGACCTCGACCTCGACCGTCTTGGAGCGACCGTGGCTGAAGCTCTGGCGGACCACGCCGCTGGACACAGAGCCCTCCTGGCGCGGACGCAGGCTCAGCGGCGCACGCGGACCGGTGGCGCTGGGCTTGGTTCCATCCGTCTTGGGCTTGTCGTCGTTCGTATCGCTCATTCGGTCGCTTCGTTCGGCCCGGTCGTCTGGGCCACTCTCCAACAAAAAAATCGGGCCGGGACGTTCCTGTCCCGCCCGCCTCTAGTCCCGTCCACGCCACTCCAAAGGAAGGAGAGGACGAAATCCCGCCAGACGCCGAGCCTCAAAAGCCCACCGTTCAGCCCGCCGTCCCACAGGAAGGACGTGGTGTATCGCATTTTCAAGGCCCAAGGCCAAACCCAAATCTGAGCTTGAGAAAACGCCGCAGACCTGAACGCCGGATTCAGACTTCTGGACCGCACCTAGAAGTTTGGCCCGACCGTCCTCGGATCCATCGGACGCCTCGATGAGCCAGGCGGCCCGCCCGGCCTTCAGCGCCTGGTGGCACTTCTCGAAGCCGGAGATAAGTACGCCTTCGCGCCGTGCCAAGCCAAGTTGGTCCAGGCAGCGCCGCATCAGCAAGCGTTCGATCCGGTCCGACAGGTCGACGGGTGCTTTCACGTCGGCCTTGGCCGCTCGCGCGAAGAGGCCCTTTTTCGATGCCATATCAATCGATTGACGGCTGGCCTCGACCCACAGTCCACGTCCGGGCAGCTTGCGCCCGAGATCCGGTACGACCTCGCCGTCCGGGCTGGGTACAAATCGGATCAGGCACGCCTCATCCATGACCTGGCCCGAGACCAGGTCCTTGCGTTCGCGTTCGATTGCCGGCGTCCTGCGATCCAAGACGGGCGCAACGAAGAGGCCTTAAGCCTCTTCGTCCTCCTCGGAAGATTCGCCGTCAGCGGCAGTCTCGGCCCCGTCTTCGGTCTCGAACAGGGCGTCGGCCTCGTCATAGCCTTCATCGTCGGCGTAGGCCTCTTCGTACGCCGGCTCGGGCTGCGGCAGGTCCGAAGCGTCGATCCAGCCGGCCGCCACGCGGGCCTGCAGGATCAGCATCTCGGCGTCTTCCGTCGACAGGGCAGCCTGCTCCAGAACGCCCGGAACGCGAACCCGCTCGCCGTCCTTGAACTCGAAGCCGCCGCGCAGTTCGTCGGTGGCCAATTCGGCCAGGTCCTCGACGGTCTTGACGCCGCCCTCGCCGAGCCAGACGGCGATCTGCAAGGTCACGCCTGGAACGTCCAGCACCGCGTCCTCGACGCCCAGTTCCTTGCGCTTGGCATCCATTTCAGCAGCCTGGCGCTCCAGGAAGTCGGTGGCGCGGGCCTGGATTTCAGCGGCGGTGTCCTCGCCGAAGCCTTCGATCTCTGAGATCTCATAGGCCTCGACATAGGCCACATCCTCAACGGTGGCGAAGCCTTCGGTGACCAAGAGCTGGGCGATGACCTCATCGACGTCCAGCGCTTCCTGGAACAGGGCGGTGCGCTCGGCGAACTCCTTCTGGCGGCGTTCGGAATCCTGGCTCTCGGTGATGATGTCGATCTGCCAGCCGGTCAGCTGCGACGCCAGTCGCACGTTCTGACCGCGCCGGCCGATGGCCAGGGACAGCTGCTCGTCGGGAACCACGACCTCGACCCGGCCCTCGTCCTCGTCCATGACCACCTTGGAGACCTCGGCCGGAGCCAGGGCGTTGACGATGAAGGCGGCCTCGTCCGAGTTCCACGGAATGATGTCGATCTTTTCGCCCTGAAGCTCGGCTACCACGGCCTGGACGCGCGAGCCGCGCATACCCACGCAGGCCCCGACCGGATCGATCGAGGAATCGTTGGATAGGACCGCCATCTTGGCCCGGCTGCCCGGATCGCGCGCTGCAGCACGGATTTCGATGACGCCGTCATAGACCTCGGGCACTTCCTGGGCGAACAGCTTGGCCATGAAGCCCGGGTGTGCGCGGCTCAGCATGATCTGCGGGCCCTTGGTCTCACGCCGCACATCGTAAATGTACGACCGGATGCGGTCGCCCATGTTGAACTGTTCGCGCGGGATCGACTGATCGCGGCGCATGACGCCCTCGCCGCGACCGAGATCGACGATGACATTGCCGTATTCGACGCGCTTGACCGTGCCGTTGACGATCTCGGTGACGCGATCCTTGAACTCTTCGTACTGACGCTCGCGCTCAGCCTCGCGGACCTTATGCATGACCACCTGGCGGGCCATCTGGGTCTGGACGCGACCGAATTCGAATGGCGGCAGATCCTCGACATATTCCTTGCCGACCTCGGCCTCGGCGTCGGTCTTCTTCGCAACCGACAGGCGGACCATGGCGTCGTCGTTGAACTCGGCGGGTTCCAGCTCGCCTTCGACGGCTTCCGGCTCCCAGTCGTCGGCGACGACCGTGACGTGACGCGTCAGGGCCAGTTCGCCGGTCTTGGTGTCGATGCGGGCGCGGATGTCGTGATCGGTGCCGTAGCGGGCCTTGGCACCCTTCACGATCGCGTCCTCGATGGCCTCGATGACGATGTCTTTTTCGATCGACTTCTCGCGCGCGACGGCGTCGGCGATCTGGAGCAGCTCAAGGCGGTTTGCCGAAACCCCGGTCAGGCTCATGGCCGTCAGTCCTCTTCAGTCATGTCTTGGGCAGGGCGTTTGGCGGCCCCGCGTTTCATCAGTTCGTCGTTCAGCACCAGCTTGGCCTCGGCCAGCCAGGCGAAAGGGATCAGGGCGGTGTCGTCCTCGCCGTCCAGGTCGATCAGGATGTCCTGGTCATCGATCCCGGCCAGCCGGCCCTTGAAGCGTTTGCGGCCCTCGACCAGCCGATCCGTTTCGATCCGGGCCTCGAGGCCGGCGAAGGTGGAGAAATCTTCCAGCCGGGTCAGGGGCCGGTCGATGCCGGGGGACGAGACCTCCAGCATATATTCGCCGGCGATCGGGTCGTCGGCGTCCAGCACCTCGGAGACAGCGCGCGACAGGGCCGCACACTGTTCAACGTCGATCTCATGGTCGGACGGGCGCTCGGCCATGATCTGCAGCCGACGACGCTGGGTTCCACCCATCAGGCGCAGGCGCACGACAGCAAGGCCCAGGCCCTCGGCCACGGGCTCGATCAGCTCGAGCAGCTTGCGATCTTCGCCGGTTCTGGCTTTCAAAAGGCTTGGTCCAACAAAAAAGCGGCCGGCCCGGTGTCGGGACCGCCGCTCTCAGAAGCGTCGTCCGACGCCTGCCGATAACGATGTGAGCGGCCATATAGCGATTGGCACCACGCTTGTCGAGCCGGGCCGGTGCCGCAAGCTCAATTCACCCGGGCGAATGCCCGCACGGGAAATGTTCCGAAGCCCTTCACCTTGGGCGGAGCGGCGAAGAAGCGAAAGTCCGCATCCGGCAGCTGATCCAGGGCACACATATGCTCGACGATGAGAATCCCGTCGCCGAGCAGGCGCGAATGGACCGGCCGGGTGTGGGCGCGCGTGTCGTCGATGTTGTGGGAATCGATCCCGACCAGCCTGGCTCCGCCCTCGGACAGACGATCCGCCGCGGCGGCGGTCAGGAAGGGGTGGCCCTCATAATAGGCGGGGGCGCGCCAATGCCGGCTCCAGCCAGTGTGGACCAGCACAGCCTTGCCCGCGACATCAAGCCCGTCGAAGACCTCCGCCTCTACGGCACCGTCGGTCGGCGCACGCACAACGACGCCGGGCAGGTCGACCAGTCGCTCCAGCCCGACATCGGCCAGGTCTTCGCCGTCGGCATAGCGGTGAAATGGCGTATCCAGATAAGTGCCGGTGTTGCCGACCATGGTGATCTGACCGATCTGGAACTCGGTACCGGGCGGATAATTCTCACGCGAGGCCTCGCGGCTCAGCCAGTCGCAGACGTGCGGTGCGGGCAGGCCCTTATAGGTGACCAGGCCGTCCTCGATGACGTGGCTGAGGTCGATCAGCTTCACCTGCGCACGAACTCCAGAAAGATCGGAGCCGTGTCGCCCAGGCGCTTTTCCTCATAGCGGGTGACGACGTGGTCGGCCGGGGCAGTGCGCCAGTCGTCGGCCCGCCCGGCGGCCCATACCAGGCCCGGCGTCCGGTTCAGGATCTCCAGCGCCCAGTCGGCATAGGCTTTCCAGTCGGTCACGAAGCGCAGGCGTCCATCCGGCTTGAGCAAACGCACGATCTCGGCGGCGGTTTCGGGCTGGATGAAGCGGCGCTTGTTGTGGCGCGCCTTGGGCCAGGGGTCGGGAAACAGGATCATCACCCGGTCCAGCGAGGTATCCGGCAGGGCCGCCATGACGGCGCGGGCGTCATCGGCGTGCAGGCGCACATTCTTCAGGCCGCGCTCGTCGATATGACGCAGGGCCGAGCCGACGCCGTTCAGGAAGGGCTCGCAGCCGATCATCAAGGCGTCCGGGTGACGCGCCGCCTGTTCGGCCAGGTGCTCGCCGCCGCCGAACCCGATTTCCAGCCAGACCTCCGCGCAACCGGGCATCAGGGCTTGCGGGTTGATCGGCCCCTTTGCCGGGTTGGGGACGGCGATGTTCGGCAGCAGGCTGTCAAACAGTGCCGCCTGACGCGGCTTCAAGGTCCGCGACTTGATGCGCCCGAAGGACCGCAAAGGCCCCCAGGTTGGGGTGGAATCGGTGGTCATGGGGCGCCTCCTAGACGCCCCCGCCGTTTCAGGCCAGAGCCTTCAGCTGCTCGACCAGGTCGGTGCGTTCCCACGAGAAACCGCCGTCGGCCTCGGCCTCACGGCCAAAGTGACCATAGGCGGTGGTGCGCGCATAGATCGGCTTGTTCAGGGCCAGGTGCTGGCGGATGGCGCGCGGTGTGGCCCCGCCGATCATCGCCGGCAATTCCCGCTCAAGCACAGCTTCGTCGATCGAGCCGGTGCCGTGCAGGTCGACGTGGACCGACTGGGGCTTGGCCACGCCGATGGCGTAGCTGAGCTGGATGGTGCAGCGGTCGGCCAGTCCGGCCGCGACGACGTTCTTGGCCAGATAGCGGGCGGCATAGGCGGCCGAACGGTCAACCTTGGTCGGATCCTTGCCCGAGAAGGCCCCGCCGCCGTGCGGGGCGGCCCCGCCATAGGTGTCGACGATGATCTTGCGACCCGTCAGGCCGGCGTCGCCGTCCGGCCCGCCGATCTCGAAGATGCCGGTCGGATTGATGTGCCACACGGTCTCGTTGGTGATGAAGCCCTCGGGCAGGACGTCGGCTACCACCGGCTTGACGATAGCGGCGATGTCGCCTTGCGTCAGGCCGGCCGCGTGCTGGGTCGAGACCACGATGGACGAGGCGCGCACCGGCTTGCCGTCTTCATACAGCAGCGTGACCTGGCTCTTGGCGTCGGGCTCCAGGCGCTTGTCGCCGCCGTGACGCAGCTCGGCCAGGCGACGCAGGATGTTGTGGCTGTACTGAAGGGTCGCCGGCATCAGCTCGGGCGTCTCGTTGGACGCATAGCCGAACATGATGCCCTGGTCGCCCGCGCCCTCGTCCTTGGTATCGGTAGAATCGACGCCCACGGCGATGTCGGCCGACTGGCCGTGCAGGTGGTTGGCAAACTCGAACGTGTTCCAGTGGAAGCCGGACTGCTCGTAGCCGATGTCCTTGACCGCAGCGCGAACCGCTGACTCGATCTCGTCCTTGATCCCCGGGGCCCAAGTGTTGTTTTCCCAGATCCCCTTGCCGCGGATTTCGCCGGCCAGGACCACGCGATTGGTCGTGGTCAGGGTCTCACAGGCGACGCGCGCCTCCGGGTCCTTGGCCAGGAACAGATCGACGACGGTATCGGAAATCCGATCCGCGACCTTGTCGGGGTGGCCTTCGGAGACGCTCTCCGAGGTGAAGTAAAACGACGTCCGGCTCACGCGCGCGCTCTCCTATGATCAGGGCGCGCGGAACATATAAAGACATCTTTATATATGCAAGCTACGAGCGCATTCAGTCGTCATCGTCGTCTGCGAGCGTGCGGACCAACTCCAGGATCCGCCGGCGTTGCTTGGACGCAAGGCGGGGGAAGAGCGACGCCAGTTCCACGCCCTCGGTCGTCATCAGAAACTCGTGCGTGTAGCGTTCCGACTCGCTCTCGGCGAAACCCGATGCGGGATCACGATTGGCCAGACCGTCGAAAAAATAGCTGACATCGACGTCGAGGAACTTCGAGGTTTCGAACAGCTTGGACGCCGATACGCGGTTTACGCCGCGCTCGTACTTCTGGACCTGCTGGAACGTCAGCCCGAGGGCCTCGGCCAGCTTCTCCTGGCTGACGCCCATCAGCTTTCGCCGCATTCGCACCCGAGACCCGACGTGAATGTCGATTGGATTGGGCTTGCGTTCATTAGCCGCGTCTGAAGCCATGTTCTGTGTGTCCGTCCCTCGATATGGCTGTCCGCGACATCCAGCGTTGCGGTTAGCCCCCCTAAGATCAGGAAATGCGCGTTTCCGTACGAAATCTCAAGCCAGAAATGAGCAAAAACACTACTACAATCAAAAAGGCAGAGTCGCCAATTTTGGAATAGAGCGTGGGGGCCGTCGGTTGCGGCAGACGAACATCCAGAACCCCACTCTCTCCGGGCTCAAGGTGGGATCCGACCCGACCCCATGGATCGACCAGAGCCGAGATGCCGGTGGGCGTAGCCCGAACCATAGGTAGTCCCGTTTCAATGGCCCGATAGGCGGCCAGATTCAGGTGTTGGCGCGGGCCGGACGTCCGTCCGAACCAGGCGTCGTTCGAAATGTTCACGATCCAGCCCGGTCGTCCGCCCACGGTCGAGGTGAAGCCGGGGTAGAGGCTCTCATAGCAGATCAGCGGCTGGGCTCGGGGCGCGCCCGGAATCTCGATCGGACGGGGGCGCGGCCCCGCCGAGAAGTCGGCCGGTACATGAACCAGCGATCGAATGCCCGTCACCGACATGAGACCGCCCAGGGGAAGGAACTCTCCGAAGGGCACAAGGCGGTATTTGTCGTAGATCGCCGAAATCCGCAGCTCGCCGTTGTCGTGCAGGACAAACAGGCTGTTGAAATAGCGCGGCTCACCATCACGCCCTGCTTCAGCACGACTGAACCCGGCGACAAGGGTCTGGCCGGGCTCCAGCGCCCGGTCTATCGATGGCCCCACCCAGGATGAAAAGGCATCGTTGGCCGTGATGGGCAGCGCCCCCTCGGGCCAGATCACCACATCGGGTCGCGGCCCGCTCGGGTTGGCCGATAGATTGGTGTAGCGCCGGACCACGGCCTCGAACTGGTCCGGCTCCCACTTGGACTGCTGGTCGACGTCCGGCTGAACGATCCGAACCGTCGTCGGCGTCAGGCGGACCTGAGCCACCGACAGCCGCGCGGTCCCGCCGATGAAGAGGGTGCCGATCAGGACCGCGCCGGCGACGATATAGCCCGCCTTGACCTTCCAGCGTCCGGGTCCGGCGAGCAGGGCAGGCATAGAAATGCCCAGGACAGTGAGAACGCCCAGTCCATAGACCCCCACATAGGCCGCAATCTGCGACGGCGCCGAACCCGCCGGCCAGGTCGCCCCCACCGGATTCCAGGGCAGGCCCGTCAGGACATGGCCTCGAAGCCACTCGAACAGGCAGAACAGGGCCGTAAACACGAAGACCCGCTCGACGCCTCGGCCCGCCGCCAGCTTTTTATAGGCCGCGATCGCACCGCCCCAGAACAGGGCCAGCCCGGCCGGCAACAATGAGCCCGCGAGGGGGGCCATCCACGCCTGGTCCGGGTTTACCAGAAAGGCTTCGGCCACCCACCAGCAGCTGACGATGAAATAGCCGAAGCCCGCGATCCAGCCGATCCAGAAGCCGTTCCGCAAGGTCGCTGCCCGATCCGACAGCACCATCAGCAGGGGGTAGCCGGCCAGCCCGGCCCAGATCGACCAGGGCGGGTGGGCCACCGCGGCGGCGATGCCGGCGGCGAGTGCCAGAATCCCGCCCAGGATACACCGCATCCGGCCCGTCAGGCGCAGACGCTTCTCGGCCGGAGTGGCCTCTCCATCGGGCACTTGCAGGGTGGGATCGTCAGTCTGGTTCATCGCGGGACGCATAGGGGTCCGAAACCCCCAACCGTGCAAGGATCATGCGCTCCCGGTCCTCCATCTCCCTGGCCTCGATGTCGTCCAGGTGATCAAAGCCCTGGAGGTGCAGGACACCGTGCACCACCAGATGCTGCAGGTGATCTGACAGCGACTTCCCCTGTGCCACGGCCTCCCGTTCGCAGACGCCGAAGGCGAGAATGACGTCACCCAGGAACGGCTGGGCTGTTTCGGGAGCGGGAAACGACAGGACGTTGGTCGGGCCGGTCTTGCCCCGGAACCGCTGATTCAGATCGGCCACCGCGTCGTCGTCGGTCAGGGAGACGGTGACGGCACCGGCTTTTTCCAAGGCGATGGTGGCGGCCTGATGGACACGATCCTCGAGGTCGTCCACGACGGTCCAGGCCTCGTCGTCGATCTCGACCTCGATCATGGCTCTTCCAGATCGGGCTTGGGTTTGCGGGCCTCGGCATCGGCGTCATAGGCGCGCACGATGCGGGCGACCAATTCGTGGCGGACGACGTCTTCGGCGGTGAAGGTGGTGACGCCGACGCCCTTGACCCCGTCGAGCAGGCGAATGGCGTGTGACAGCCCGCTGTCACGTGGATTGAGCAAGTCCACCTGGGTCGGGTCGCCGGTCACGACCATGCGCGAGCCCTCGCCCAGCCGGGTCAGGACCATCTTCATCTGCAGGCGCGAAGTATTCTGGGCCTCATCGACGATGACGAAGGCGTGGGACAGGGTGCGGCCACGCATGAAGGCCAGGGGCGCGACCTCGATCTCACCCTTGTCGCGGCGTCGGCGCACGGCGTCGGCTCCGATGATCTGATCCAGCGCTTCCCAGATCGGCGCGAGATAGGGATCGACCTTCTCGTTCAGATCGCCGGGCAGAAAGCCCAGCCGCTCGCCTGCCTCGACCGCCGGGCGGGTGATGACCAGCCTGTCGACCTGGCCCTTGAGCAACAGGGTCGCGCCGTAGGCCGCGGCCAGGAAGGTCTTGCCGGTACCCGCCGGACCGACGCCGAAGGTCAGGTCACAGCGTTCCAGCATATCCAGATAGGCCGCCTGAGTGGCAGTCTTGGGCGCGATGGGACCGCGCCGACCGGAGATCAGGCCCTGATTGCCGCCCCCCGGCTTGCCGCCCGGGTTCAGCGACAGGGTCGCGCGCACATCCGTCTCGGTCAGCTCGACCCCGGCCTCGGCCCGTTGGGCCAGGGCCAGGATCGCCCGCTTGACGTCGGCCCGTTCGCGTGTGGATCCGGTAATTGCCACGCCGCCACCCGGGCTTTCGATCAGGACATTGAAGGCGTCTTCCAGCAAGGCGACATGGCGACTGTTCGGGCCGATCACCGCTCGCAGGGCCAGATCGGACAAGGCGACGAACTCTTCGCCGCGCGCCATCAGGCCGACTCCAGAATCAGGTCACCGGCCAGGGAGTTCTGCTGTCCGGCGGTAATCCGCACCGGCACGATCCGGCCGATGAGGCTGCGGGCATCCTCGACGTGGACTGATTGCAGATAGGGGGACCGGCCGATGGCCTGATCCCGATGGCGGCCCGGCTTCTCGAACAACACGTTCAGAACCTTGCCGGCCTGGCTTTCGTTAAAGGCCGTCTGCTGCTCGAACAGCAGCGCCTGAAGTCGATGCAAACGGTCCTCGGCAACCTCATCAGGCACCTGGCCGGGCATGGCGGCCGCCGGCGTGCCCGGGCGGCGCGAATAGCGGAACGAAAAGGCCGAGGCGTAGCCAACCGCGCGCACCAGATTGAGGGTGTCCTCGAAATCGCGTTCGGTCTCACCGGGGAAGCCGACGATGAAATCCCCAGAAATGGCCATGTCTGGCCGCGCCGTGCGTATCCGCTCGATGACCTTCAGATAGCTCTCGGCCCCGTGCTTGCGGTTCATCAACCTCAGGATCCGGTCCGAGCCTGACTGCACCGGCAGATGCAGATACGGCATCAGGGCGTCCAGCTCGCCGTGGGCGGCGATCAGGTCGTCGCTCATGTCGTTGGGGTGGCTGGTCGTATATCGGATGCGGTTCAGTCCGGGGACGGCGGCGATAGCCCGCGCCAGCTTCGCCAGGGTCCAGGTCTGACCGTCGGGACCGGTGCCGTCATAGGCATTGACGTTCTGGCCCAGAAGGGTGATCTCGCGCACGCCCTTGTCAGCCAGGGCGCCCGCCTCATCCAGAACGGCCTGGACCGGGCGGCTCCACTCGGCACCGCGCGTATAGGGGACCACGCAGAAGGAACAGAATTTGTCGCAGCCCTCCTGCACGGTCAGGAAGGCGGTCGGTCCCTTGATCTCGCGCTCGGCCGGCAGGGCGTCGAACTTGGCCTCGGCCTCGAACTCGGCAGCCAGTCGCTCGCCGGTCTGGCGCGCGGCGCGGGCCAGGAGCTCAGGAATCTGGTGATAGGCCTGGGGACCGACCACCATGTCCACGGCAGGCTGACGGCGGATGATCTCCTGGCCCTCGGCCTGGGCCACACAGCCGGCCACCGCGATAGTCGAGCGTGGCAGGCCCTGATCGATCCGCTCGGCGCGGATGGCCTTCAGCCGGCCCAGTTCGGAATAGACCTTTTCTGCGGCCTTCTCGCGAATGTGGCAGGTGTTGAGGATGACGAAGTCGGCGTCCTCGGGCTTGTCGGTAGCGGCATAGCCGAGCGGGCGCAGGACATCGGCCATGCGCTCGGAATCATAGACGTTCATCTGGCAGCCGTAGGTCTTGATGAACAGACGCTTGGACGGCTGGCCCGCAGGTTGATCGGACATGGCGGGCGTTATGGGGACGGCTTGCGACGGAGGCAAGGCGCGGGGCCTATCCGACCGCCGCGCGTTGCACGGCGAACAGCTCGGCGCAGCCCGTCTCGGCCAGCTCGAACAGGCGATCGAACTCGGCGCGCGAGAAGCCACGTTTTTCGCCGGTGGCCTGGATTTCGACGATGCCGCCCTTGGCGGTCAGCACGAAGTTGGAATCGGCCTCGGCCGAGGAATCCTCGTCATAGTCGAGGTCCAGCACAGGTTCGTCCTGGAAGACGCCGCAGGAGACGGCGGCGACCTGATCGAGAATGGGGTCGCTCTGGAGCACGCCGCGCTCGCGCAAGGTCTTGACCGCCAGGGCCAGGGCGACCCAGGCCCCGGTGATGGCGGCGGTGCGGGTGCCGCCGTCGGCCTGGACCACGTCGCAGTCGATCAGGACCTGGCGTTCGCCCAGGGCCTTCAGATCGACCACGGCCCGTAGGGACCGTCCGATCAGGCGCTGAATCTCCTGCGTCCGGCCGGACTGTTTGCCGGCGGCGGCTTCGCGGCGGCCGCGGGTGTGGGTGGCGCGCGGCAGCATCCCGTATTCCGCCGTGACCCAGCCCTGGCCCTTGCCCCGCAGCCACGGCGGCAGGCTCTCTTCAACCGAGGCGGTGACCAGGACCCGGGTGTGGCCGAAGGCAACCAGGCACGAGCCCTCGGCATAGCGATTGACGCCGGTTTCCAGGGTCACGGCCCGCATCTGGTCGGGGCGGCGGTCGGAGGGGCGCATGGTGATCCTTGGGGATTGAGAGGAGACTTGAAGGGAAAGGCGGGCGGCTTATCCTATCGGGGTGACCGACGCCACCGCCAGATCCCGCATCCGCAGGCACCCTGCCACGGGGATGCGAGCATGACGCCGTTCCAGCCGCCGTCGCCGGCCGCCTCGGGCCTGGCCGGGCTGGATGCGCGGGCGCGTGATATCTTCCGGCGGATCGTCGAGTCCTATCTGGAGACCGGTGAGCCGGTCGGGTCTCGGACCCTGTCGCGCGGCGGCATCCAGCTGTCGCCGGCGTCGATCCGCAACACCATGCAGGACCTGACGCAGCTGGGCCTTCTGGCGGCACCGCATACCTCGGCCGGGCGGCTGCCGACCCATGCGGGGCTCAGGCTGTTCGTGGACGGCCTGCTCGAGGTCGGCGATCTGACGACGGAGGAGCGCCGGGCGGTTGATGCGCGGCTGGTCGGCAAGGGACGCGGCTTCGATGAGGCACTGGAGGCGGCGTCGGACCTTCTCAGCGGCCTGGCCGGCGGGGCCGGGGTTGTCGCGGCCCCCATTCGCGAGGCGGGGGTCAAGCACGTCGAATTTGTCGCGCTATCGTCGGACCAGACGCTGGTCGTGCTGGTATTTGATGACGGCGCGATCGAAAATCGCCTGATGCGGCTTCAGCCGGGTGTGACGCCAGCCAGTCTGCAATCGGCCTCCAACTTCCTGAACGCGCGCCTGAGGGGCCGCACCCTGGCCGAGGCGCAAGGGGAGATGGCGGCTGAACTGGCGGCGGCGCGGGCCGAGCTGGACGCTACCGCCGCGCGGCTGGTCGAGGACGGCCTGGCGGGCTGGTCGGGTGGAGAAACGCGGGACCGGTCCCTGATCGTGCGGGGGCGGGCCAATCTCCTGCAGGATGCGTCGGCCCTGGCGGACCTGGAACGCGTACGCCAGCTTTTCGACGACCTGGAAGAGACCGAACAGCTCATCGGCCTGCTGGACGGGGTCAAGGCGGCCCAGGGCTTGAGGATCTTCATCGGCTCGGAAACGCGATTGTTCTCGCTTTCGGGTTCCGCTGTGGTGGCGGCGCCCTATATGACCGGACAACAGAAGGTGGTCGGGGCGATCGGCGTGATCGGACCGGCGCGATTGAACTATGCCCGTGTCATCCCGCTGGTCGACTATACCGCGCGGGTGCTGGGAAGAATTATGGACGGACAGGACTGACGTGACCGAGACGCCTGACAACGAATTCGACGAGATCCCGCTGGACGCCCCGACCGGAGAGGATGACCTGGCTCCGCTGGACGCCGTCATCGCCGAACGCGACGACTGGAAGGACAAGGCCCTGCGGATGGCTGCGGAGGTCGAGAATATCAAGCGCCGAGCCGCGCGCGAGGCCAATGATGCCCGCGCCTATGCGATCCAGAGTTTCGCGCAGAGCCTGCTAGGGGTCGCCGACAATCTCCAGCGCGCCCTGCAGGCTGCCCCCCAGGGGTCGACCGACGCCGGTGTCACCGGTCTGGTCACCGGCCTCGAGATGACAGAAAAATCTCTGCTGCAAGCCTTTGAGGTCAATGGTCTGACCCGGGTGGCCCCGGCACCAGGCGACCGGTTTGATCCCAATGTTCACCAGGCTGTCTCGGAACAGCCCTCGGCAGACGTGCCGCCGGGTACCGTGATCCAGACCTTCCAGCCAGGCTATGTCCTGTTCGGTCGGACGGTGCGTCCGGCCATGGTGATCGTGGCCGCCAAGGGCGGGGCATCCAGCGCTGCGCCGGGATCGACCGTCGACACTCAGGCCTAGAAGGCCTCGCCCAGATAGACGCGGCGTACTTCGGGGTTGGCGATAATCTCCGCCGGCGTCCCTTCGAACAGAACCTCGCCGCCGTGAATGATCGAGGCGCGGTCGATAATGTCGAGCGTCTCGCGCACGTTATGGTCCGTGATCAGCACGCCGATTCCGCGGGTGGCCAGATAGACGATCACCTCGCGGATGTCGGCGATAGCGAGGGGGTCGATGCCCGCAAAGGGCTCGTCCAGCAGCATGAAGGACGGCTCTGACGCCAGGGCACGGGCGATTTCGACGCGTCGCCGTTCGCCGCCCGACAGGCCCATCGCCGAGGCCCCGCGAAGGTGGCTGATCCGCAGCTCGTCGAGCAGTCGGCGGGTGTCCTGCAAGGCTTTGGTCCGGTCCCGCTCGCGAATCTCGACGACCGACAGGACGTTGTCCTCGACTGTCATGCCGCGAAAGATTGATGCTTCCTGGGGCAGGTAGCCGACGCCGAGGCGAGCGCGCTGGTACATCGGCTGGCCGGTGATGTCTTCGCCGTCCAGATAGATCGAGCCATACTCGGCCGGAACCAGCCCGGTGATCATGTAGAAGCAGGTGGTCTTGCCGGCCCCGTTCGGGCCGAGCAGGCCGGCGACCTCGCCCCGACGCAGACGCAGGGATACGCTCTTGACCACCGTGCGACCGCCGAACGACCGGCCGATGGAATCGACAAACAGCCCCTCGGTCTGAAGATCGGCGCCTGGCGCGGCGGCAGTGATGGCCTCACTAATCACGCGCAGGGCTCTCATCCGGGTAGAAGACGCCGCGCACGCGCGAACCATTGGTCGAGGGAGTCCCATCCATGGTGGCTCGATTCGTCGAGACGACGATCGTCAGTCGGCTGCCGGTCATCACGTTTTCGCCCTGGGTCAGGATGACGTCGCCCGTAATCACCACCTGATCCGTCGCGGCAGTATAGACGGCCCGGTCCCCACGTACGACCTGGATCGGCGTGACGAAATAGACATTGCCGGTCGCAACGACCTCGCGCACATCGCCGCCGCTCGCTCCGCCCCTTTGATTTGGGGTCGTGAACATATCGATGGTGTCGGCGCGCAGCCGGTTTTCACCCTGAATCATCTCGGCTCGCCCGATCAGGCGAAAAACACCCTCACTGTCGATGTATTCGGAATTGTCGGCACCATAGGCCACGGGGCCCCCGCCTGGCGCGATCTGGGCACCGGCAGGACCGACCATCGCCACCGCAGCGGCGGTGATCAGGGCGGCGGGAAGGCGGCGAGTGAAGTTCCGCATCACTGTAATCCTGTTCAGTCGGCCATATGGATGACGCCGGTGACCTTACGGTCGCCATCGCCCTGGAAAACGATGCGGTCGCCCTGATCGTAGATGGCATAGGACGAAGCGTCGACGGTTCCAAGGGGGCCGCGCCCGCGGACGGGCGAGCGGCCCGAAATGATCCCCGTGCGGGTGTCGATGAGGGCCTCTCCCGTCTCAAAGCGGAAACTGGAGCGACCGTCGACCATGCGGACGTCACCCGACAGCGAAATCCGGTTCGTCCGTTCGTCGTAGATGCCGTTCAGGGCCGTCACCTCGGCGGGCCGGTCGCCCGAGGCATTCATGCGCAGGACCGGTCGGGTCAGGCGTACCCGGGCACCCTGGTTGCGATCCTGGACGGCCTCGGCGGCCGCCAGCACGAACGGCTGACCACGTCCGTCCTGGCCGTAGAACCGGGGATTGGTCATGCGCACCTCAGGCTGCTGAGCGGCCTGATTGGCCAGATCCGCCATCACCGTCTGGGCGACCACCCAGGCCACGGTGCTGAAAATGATCAGCCCCAGGGCCACGGGCAGGGCGCGTCGGAAGAAGTGAATCATGCGCGACCGCTGGCGCCACGCCTCCATGGCCTCCACAACCCGGCGCACATCTTCGCGCCGTACGGTCTCCAGATCCGGTGGCGCGTCTTGAAGCAGGGACGGGGCGGGGGCGGCAGGGTCGGTCATGAGTGGGAGAAGATATCCATCTCTTCCCAACCCGCCAGGTCGAGGGCCGAGCGGGTTGAGACGAAGTCGAAACAGGCCCGGGCCAGATCGGTGCGGCCTTCGCGCGTCAGCATCTCGTCGAGGCGGCCGCGAACCTTGTGCAGATAGAGGACATCCGAGGCCGCATAGGCGAGCTGCTCTTTGGAGAGTTCAGCCGCCCCCCAGTCCGAGCTCTGCTGGGCCTTGGACAGCTCAACACCGGCCAACTCGCGCACCACATCCTTGAGGCCATGCCGATCCGTATAGGTTCGCGCCAGCTTCGAAGCGATCTTGGTGCAGTAGATCGGCCCCGTCTCGACCCCGAGATAGAGCTGGAACATGGCCACGTCGAAGCGGGCGTAGTGGAACAGCTTGAGTACGGCCGGATCCGTCAGAAGCCGCTTGAAATTCGGACAGTCGTAGGCCGGCCGGTTCAGCCGTACGACGTGAGCGTCGCCGTCGCCCGCCGACAGCTGGACCACGCACAGGGGATCGCGGCGATAACGCAGGCCCATGGTTTCGGAATCGACGGCGACGACCGGACCCAGATCCAGGTTGCCAGGCAGATCGCCAAGATGAAGATGGGTGGCCAAGATCAGCTCGTCCGTTGAATTGGGTCGGGACCATATACGCGAACGGCGCCGGCCCAAAGGACCGACGCCGTCTCGTGGGCTGACGCCCGAAGAATTGGTGCCCAGGAGAGGACTCGAACCTCCACGACCTTTCGGCCACTGGCACCTGAAGCCAGCGCGTCTACCAATTCCGCCACCTGGGCCCGACCCCGAAGGGCCGAAGGCGCGGACACATAGGGCGGAAGCCGAGGTGGGTCAACGGGTCAGTTGGGTTTCTCGACATTGCCGTGTGCAGACGTCTCGGCTATCCCCTCGCCGACACCTTAAAAGCCGAGAGATTTTCCGTCATGTCGCGCTCCGATTCCCTGGTCACGGTCTTTGGCGGGTCCGGCTTCCTCGGCAGCCAGGTCGTGCGCGCCCTGCTGCGCAACGGCCATCGTGTTCGTATTGCGGTTCGAAACCCCAACCTCGCCTTTGAGAGTCAGACCCAAGGCAGAGTCGGTCAGATCCAGCGTGTGGCCTGCGACGTCCGCGACGAGACGCAGGTCGCGGCGGCGCTCGACAATGCCACAGCCGCGGTCAATCTGGTCGGCATCCTCCACGAGAGCCCCTGGCAGTCGTTCTCGGATCTGCACGCCAAGGCCCCGGCGACGATCGCCCAGCTCTGTGCCCGGCGCGGCATCAAGCGTCTGGTTCATGTCTCGGCGATCGGGGCTGATGCGTCGGCCGGCGCACGCTATGCTCGCACCAAGGGCGAGGGGGAGGTTGCCGCGCTGTCCGAGTTCAAGGCGACGACGGTGATTCGTCCCTCAGTCGTGTTCGGCCGGGATGACGATTTGCTCAACAGGTTCGGCCGCCTGGCAACCCTGTCGCCGGTCCTGCCGATGCCGGGCGGCGGCGATACCCGATTCCAGCCGGTCTATGTCGGGGACGTCGCCGAGGCGGTGACGCGCGCCCTGACCGATCCGTCGACGGCGGGCCGGGCCTATGAACTGGGCGGTCCTGAAATTCTGACCCTGCGCCAGATTCTGGAGTTGGTGAATAGCGAGACGCGCCGTGCGCGCAGTCTCATTCCCCTGCCCTGGCCGGTGGCAGGTGCCGTCGGCCTGATGGCCGAGCCGCTGAGCTGGGTTGGGCTGACGCCGCCGCTGACCCGCGATCAGGTCACCATGATGAAGACGGACAATGTCGTCGCCACCGGCGCGGCGGGCTTGTCTGACCTGGGAATCGAGGCGACTGGGATCGAAGCGATCGCCCCGACCTATCTGTGGCGCTATCGCGACGGCGGACAGTTCGCGGACATGGCCCCGGCCTGAACCGGCGCATGGCAGGCTCAGCTCTGGCCGGTCGATCCTGGGGTGATCCGACACGGCCGGTCGATCTGATTTTCGTTCACGCCAATGGCTTCAACGGCCTCACCTACAGGACCCTGCTCGAGCCGCTGCAGGCCGACGCCCGTATCCTGGCACCCGACCTGAGAGGCCATGGTCGCACGACCCTGCCGATCGAGCCGGATGACCGCCCCGACTGGAATGATCTGCGTGACGATCTGGTAGCGTTGCTGATGTCGCTCGATGGCCCACCCCTTGTGCTCGCAGGCCATTCAATGGGGGCCACGCTTGCCGTACTGGCAGCGGCCCAGGTGCCGGATCGCGTCCGCTCGCTGGTCATGCTGGATCCGGTGATCCTGACCCGGGCGGCGGCGACCGCAGTTCGGCTTCCAGGTGCCTGGCGGCTGGCCCGACGTCATCCCTGGGCGGTGGCATCGCTGCGCCGCCGCCGCCGCTTTCCGGATCGGGAGGCGGCCTTCCAGTCCTATCGCGGTCGGGGATCTTTCAAGGGTTGGCCCGACGCCGTCCTGTCTGACTATGTCGGGGACGGTTTTCGCGATACCCCGGACGGCGAAGTCGAACTGGCTTGCGCGCCTGAATGGGAATCGTCGAACTATTCGGCCCAGGCGAACGATGTCTGGGGCGCGCTGCGACGGGTCGACCGCCCCTTGCATATTCTCAAGGCCGACCAGGGATCGACCTGCGCCGTTACGACCGGAGACGCCGACGATCCCCGGCGGGTCGTCGAGACCCTGGCCGACAGTACCCACTTCTTTCCCATGATGCGGCCCGACGCCGCCCAGGCGGCTCTTTCCCAGGCGTTGTCGGGCTAGAGCCAGCCGCGCTTCTTGAAGACCCAGAGCGGCAGAATGGCTGAAATCACCATGGCCACCAGCGCGGCTGGGTAACCCCAGGTCTGGGTCAGCTCGGGCATATGCTCGAAATTCATCCCGTAGATCGACGCGATCAGGGTCGGTGGCATGAAGGCGACGGCGGCGACCGAAAAGATCTTGATGATGCCGGACTGCTCAATGTTGATCAGGCCGAGCGCCGCATTGAGCTGAAACTCGACGGACTGGGCGACCATGCCGATGTGGGCCTGCAGGGACTGGATGTCGCGCGCCATGGCCAGCAGATGCTCGCGCGTCTCGGGGCGGCGGTCCAGCGCGTCGTCCAGAAGGATGAACGTCAGGGCGCGGTCAATGCCGGCCAGGCTGTTGGCAATGCGAGCCGAAGCGTGCTGGGCGGCCCCCAGGCGCTTGATAGCCTGGGCGTAGCGCGTCCGTCCTGGATCGACGAAAATATCATCCGAGACGTGTTCCACCTCGGCAGAGATGCGCTCGAGCACATCGGCCATTCGGTCAACGACCGCATCAAACAGATGAACGAGGACGCGAAAGGGACCGGCACACAGGTCCGGCTCGCGGTCGAACCGGTCCCCAACAAGCGTGAAGGCACGCGGCTCGGAATAGCGCACGGTCACCAGGGGTTGCGGGGACAGAATGAAGGTGACCGGTCGCGATTCGGGCAGAAGCGCATCGGTGTGATGAAGCAGGTCCACGGTGATGAACAGGGCGTCGTTCTGCCGATACAGGCGACTGGTGGCCTCAATCTCGGCCATGTCTTCGGGGGTGGGGATTGAAAAGCCCAGGCAGGCCTCAATGGCCAGTTCCTCGCGCCGACTGGGCGCAACCAGATCAATCCAGACCACACCCGCAGGCAGGGTCCAGCCGTCCGGTGGATCCTGAACGATCAGGGGCGAGGGTTCATTGGCCTTGAATAGTCGGATCATCGTGCCGCCCCGGACAGGCGGCGAACCCACATCAGTCGGCGGTGTTTGTAAAGTCCAGGTGGCTCAGGGCTGGCCCGAAGCGCTGCTGAGAGACGCCGTCTGGTAGCCGGTGGCCTGCATCCCCTCTGCCTGGGCCGCAATGCGTTGCATCTGACTCTCATCGCTCTGATAGATGAAGCCGTACGTCGGATAGACGCTGACGCCCAGGTCGTTGGACGGGTTGTGCCAGACCCGCACCTGGCTCCAGTCGTTGTCCGCCGAGACATCAACGACGGTGACATCGCGCTCGATGCGGCCACGCGAGCCGCCCCAGTTGGCGTGGCTGATGCGCATCACCCGTTCGGTCAGGATCTGGCTGATGACGGCGACGTGACCGCGCGTCGAGGCTCCGTGGGGCTGGAACACGAGCACGGCACCGACCTCAGGCACCCGGCCCGTCCGCAGGCCCTGGCGTTGAGCCGAGGCCCACCAGGTCCAGGCGTCGCCGAAAATCTGGATGCCGGAAAACTCACGCGCGAAGCGGACACACTGGTAATAGGGCTCGCTGGCCAGGGCGGCCGTTGCCGGAGCCAGAACGCTGAGCGATACGGCCGCTGCGAATATGGCGGCCCCCAGGCGCTTGAACATGAATGACCCCGACGTCGTTTGTCTCGAACCTAGGTCTAGCGGGCAGCTCTTAAGATGAGGAACGCGTCAGGTCGCCGCAGGCTGAATTTGCCTGCGACCTTTCGACGCGTGCCGCTCGCCCCAGCGGCGCATGGCAGTGCGCGCCGGGCGCTCGATCAGGTGATGGGCCAGACCGGCCAGCGGCACGATCGCCAGGACGGCCGGAACCCACATCCACCAGGGCAGGTGTTCGGAGCCGCCGTTCAGGCGCGCCAGGCCGTTGATGGCCAGCAGTTTCCACGGCACACACACCATATAGACCGCATAACTGACCTCACCCAACCAGACGCCGGTTCTGGATTCGAGGGGTCCGCCGCGCCCGGTCAGCCCGGCCAGGGCGAGGATCAGGACGCCGAACAGGGCGACCGTCACGCCGTCCCAGACCTGAAGACCGGCGCAGACCAGAATCAGGCCGGTCGTGACCCCGGCTACGATGCCCGGTCGCTTCAGGCCGCCGGCCCGCCAGGCCAGATAGGCGGCGCAGCCATAGGCGAAGCAGGGCACGATCCGAAGTGCGCCCCAATGAATCGTCGCTTGGGTCAGGGGGAAACCGGCCAGGGCCTCGAATACGGCATAGGTCGTCATCAGGCCGCCGGTGGCCAGCGCCAGAGCCAGGCCTGGACGTGCCCGGAGCCGCCAGGCCGCCCAGGCAAAGATCGGGAAGCAGAGATAGGCGAACCACTCCGCCGAGATCGACCAGGACGGATGATTCCAGCCGGCTTCGGGGGCCAGACCCCAGGCCTGGGTCAGGGTCAGGTTCGCGGGCAGGGATGCCCATGACAGGATGCTGCTGTCGATTGAAATACCGACAATTGCAGCCACGCCGCCGAGCAGTCCGACCCCGATCAGGGTCGCCAGGTGCAGGGGATAGACCCGAGCCAGCCGCGCCCAAAGGAAACTGCCGTACTTGAAGGAACCGGTCCCGGCAGCTTCCAGATAGACATGGCACAGGATGAATCCCGACAGGACAAAGAACAACTCCACGCCCAGATAGCCCTGGGCCACCAGGCCCGGCGTCCAGCCCGTGGCGGCTCCCAGGTCCAGCTTGGGCCAGTAATGGAACATCACCACCCAGAAGGCGGCGAGAAACCGCATCGAGGTCAGGGGCTTCAGATTTTCCGGCGTCATGGCAGGGCCTGCCTGTTCCTAGGATGAAGGGCACAACCTACGCTCGAGGCAATGAGGAACCGTTAAGCCCGCGACATTGGGCGCAAGGGTCGGGACGCCGGCGTGCACGGGGCATGGCAACAAGTCCTGACATTGAGGGACACATGACTATGTTGCAGCGGATGGAACCGACCCTGACCGAAGACGACTGGTACGACGCGCTGGTTCGTCGCGACGTTCGCCTGCGTGACGCCTTTGTCGTCGGGGTGAAGACGACCGGCATCTATTGTCGGGCGGGCTGTCCGGCCCGGACGCCCCGGCGCGAGAATCTCGAGTTCCTGCCCACGTCCCAGGCGGCGCAGGATCGTGGCTATCGGGCCTGCCTGCGGTGTTGCCCCGATGATAAGGCCCGGCCGGGGGCCGAGGCGGTGGAGGCGGCCTGTCGCTTGATCGAGTCCTCCGATACCGTTCCGACCCTGCTCCAGCTGGCCCGCGCGGTGGACCTCTCGCCGCATCATTTCCATCGCCTGTTCAAGGCCCGGACAGGCGTGACCCCGGCCGCCTATGCCGTCCAGGTGCGGGACGGACGCGCCAAATTGGCCCTGTCGAACGGCTCCAGCGTGACCCGGACCGTCTATGATTCCGGTTTCGGTGCTCCCAGCCGCTTCTATGATTCCGCCGACAAGCGTTTCGGCATGACGCCTTCGGCCTGGCGCAAGGCTGGAAAGGGGGAGCGGTTGCGCGTCACGGTCGTCCCCTGTTCGCTCGGTCAGGTCCTGGTGGCCATGACCGACAAGGGAATTTCGTCCATTGAGCTGGGCGATGAGGCTGAAGCCATGCTGGACCGGTTCAGGCGGCGCTTCGCCCAGGCCGAGGTCACGACTGACGATGCCGATCTGAACCAGCGGGTAGGTCGGGTGATCGAACTGATCGACGACCCCCGGGGTCCCGGTCTCGACCTGCCGCTGGACATTCGCGGTACGGCCTTCCAACAGAGGGTCTGGCAGGCGCTTCGGAGCATTCCGGCGGGTGAGACCCGAACCTATGGCGAACTGGCCGCCGCCATCGGCAAGCCCGGAGCCGCCCGGGCCGTCGGGGCGGCCTGCGGTGCCAACCCGATCTGTGTGGTTGTCCCGTGCCATCGGGTGGTTGGGACGAACGGATCCCTGACCGGCTACGCCTGGGGCACCGGTCGCAAGAAGGAACTGCTGCGCCGCGAAGGAGCCTGAGCCGACATTTTGGGGTGGCACCGGGCGCGAACTCCCGGCTAGAGACTGGCCCATGTCCGTGCCCCAGCCCCTGACCGGCCTGTCCGTGATCGCCGACCGCTATGACGTCATTTTGTGTGACGTCTGGGGCGTGGTGCACGACGGAAAGGTGCCGTTCGTGCGCTCGGTCGCAGCGCTGCACCGCTTCGTCGAGGTCGGCGGCACCGTCGTATTGATTTCGAACTCGCCGAGGCCGCGCGGTAGTTTCACGACCCAGCTCGACGAGATCGGCGTCGACCGCGCCGCCTGGTCTGCGGTTGTGACCTCCGGCGATGCGACGCGGGCCGAATTGACGAAACGGGCACCGGGACCCGCCTGGCGGGTCGGTCCCGAGCGTGACGCCGGCATCTATGAGGGGACCGGGGTCGAGCTGACCGACGACCTGTCGGAGGCGGCCTTTATCTCCTGTACCGGTCTGTTCGATGACGCGAACGACCAGCCGGAGGACTATCGGGAGGGGTTCGCCGACTGTGCCCGGCGCGGCCTGGAAATGGTCTGTGCCAATCCAGACAAGGTGGTTCACCGCGGCCGTGACCTGATCTGGTGTGCCGGAGCCCTGGCCGATGTCTATGCCGCGCTGGGCGGTCCCGTCATCATGGCCGGCAAGCCGTTTTCGGCCATCTATGACCTGGCTCTGAAAGAGGCGGGGGAAGCCCTGGGCCGGACGCCGGACAAGGCGCGGGTCCTGGCCATCGGCGACGGTCTGCCGACCGATGTTCTCGGTGCCAATCGCCAGGGCCTGGACTGCCTGTTTGTGGCGGGGGGAATCCATGGCGACGAGCTGATGACCGCCGAGGGCCGGCTTGACCCTGACAAGGCGGCTGCGCTTCTGGCCCAGGCGGGGGCCCAGGCCCGTTATGTTCTCAAGGAGCTGATCTGGTGAACGCCCCTCCGACCCCGCAAGGCGGTTTTATTCTGGATGAACTGGCCGTCGGTATGTCGGCCGAACTGCAGGTGCCGATCACTCACGAACGGATCATGGCCTTTGCCGAGGCCTCCGGCGATCACAATCCGCTCCATGTCGATGAGGCCTATGCCCAGGCCAGCCCCTATCGCGGCCGGGTGGCCCATGGCCTGTTGTCGGCGTCCTTCGTCTCAGCTGTGGTCGGTACCATCCTGCCGGGACCGGGGGCGATCTATCTCGGCCAGACCCTGAATTTCCACAAGCCGGTGCGGATCGGTGATGTCGTGACCGCGCGGGTCACGGTCCAGTCAATCGACCCTTCGGCCCGCGTCATCCTGAAGACGGAGTGTCTGGTCGCCGGCGAGTCGGTGCTTGAGGGCGAGGCGACCATTCGCGTACCCCGGCGCAGGCGGCGGTCCTAGGTGGCCATCGAGGTCATTCACGGCTGGAAGGATCTGGCCCCGACCCAGCGGGGGGCGGCTGTGGCCCTGGGCAATTTTGACGGTGTTCACCGGGGGCATCAGGCGGTCCTGGAGGCAGCCAAGGCGGCGGCCAGGCGGCTGGGTGTCGCCTCCGGCGTCGTCAGTTTCGATCCGCACCCGCGCCGCTATTTCCAGGCCGCGGCCGAACCCTTCAGCCTGATGACGCCGGATCAGACCGCGCGTGCCCTGCAGGCGGCCGGAATCGACCGACTCTATCTCCTGCCCTTCGATGCCGAGATGGCCGAGCTGACAGATCGACAGTTCGCCCGGCAGGTGCTGGCCGAGGGGTTGGATGTGGCGCACGTCGCGGTCGGTTTCGACGTGACCTTCGGCAAGGGCCGCAGCGGTTCGCCAGAGGCCATGGCGACCTATGGAAGCGAGCTTGGATTCTCTGTGTCCTGCACGCCGGAGCTGGTGACGGGCGATGGCGTCAAGCTGTCGTCTTCGGTCATCCGCGAGGCCCTGATGGGGGCTCGTCCGCACCAGGCCGCGTCCGTCCTTGGGCGGCCTTTCGCCATCGCCGGCGAGGTGGTGCACGGCGACAAGCGCGGCCGGACGATCGGGGTGCCGACGGCCAATGTCCGGCTCGGTGACTATGTGCGGCCGGCCTACGGTGTCTATGCCACGCGCACGCGTCTGGCGGACGGTCGGGTGATCGACGGGGTCGCCAATCTCGGGGTCCGGCCGATGTTTCAGAGCGAGGAGCCGTTGCTGGAAGTCTGGCTGTTCGATTTCGACGAGGAGATCTACGGCCAGATCATCGAGACCCAGCTGATCGCCTGGATCCGGCCGGAGCTGAAGTTCGACGGGCTGGAGGCGCTGAAGGCCCGGATCGACCAGGATGCGATCGAGGCGCGTGCGGCCCTCGCCGCCGCTCCAGCGCAGGACTAGGATAGGACCATGACTGACCGACCGATTTCGCAAGCCGAGGCCGAGGCGGCCGTCCGAACCCTGATCCAATGGGCGGGCGACGACCCCGAACGCGAAGGGTTGCTCGACACCCCGGCGCGCGTGGCACGGTCCTATCGTGAGCTTTTTGCAGGCTATGACGAGTGCCCGCGCGCCTATCTGGAGCGGACCTTCGAAGAGGTGGCCGGCTATGATGAACTGGTTGTGCTGCGAGACATCCGCTTCGTCAGCTTCTGCGAACACCATATGCTGCCGGTCGTGGGCAAGGCCCACGTCGGCTATCTCCCGACCAATCGCGTCGTCGGCATCTCGAAACTTGCCCGGGTGGTGAAGGGCTTTGGCCGGCGCCTCCAGATCCAGGAGAAAATGACCGCCGAAATCGCTCGTGCGATCCAGGAGGTCCTCGACCCCCAGGGGGTCGGCGTGGTCATCGAGGCCGAGCATTCCTGCATGACCCTGCGCGGGGTCGATGTACCGGGGGCCTCCCTGACGACCAGCTGTCTGCTCGGCGTCGTGCGCGACGACCCCCGAACGCGCGAAGAGTTCCTGAGGCTGGCGCGGGGCGGATGAGATCCGACGATCAACTGGATCGTGACCACACGCCCTCGGTCCTGATGGCTGAGGCCGAGGCCGGCGACGGCGAGGCAGCCCACCATCTGGCGCTGATGTCGGCGGCGGGCCTGGCCCGCCCCCAGGACTGGGAAGAAGCCTTCAGGCGATTGGATCAGGCTGCAGCCAGCGGCCATGAACTGGCTGTCGAGACTCGGCGCTTCCTCGGTGCCGAGGTCGATGTCCGGGCCTGGATCACAGCCCCGGCCCCGACGGAATTGTCAAAGGTCCCGCACGTCTTCTCCATTTCCGGCTTCTTGGCCACGGAGGTCTGCGACTGGCTGCGGGACCGGGCTCGACCGCATCTGGAAAAGGCCCCGGTCTATGATCCCGAGACAGGCCGGCCGACCCTGAAATGGACCCGCTCCAACTCCGCCACCAGCTTCGATGTTCTGGATTGCGATCTGGTGATGATGCTGGTGCGAGAGCGAATCGCCCGGGCGACCGGTCTGCCGGTGGTCGGCCTGGAGCCGGTCCAGATCCTGCACTATTCGGTCGGCGAATCCTTCACGCCACACTACGACTGGCTCGATCCGGAAAAGGCGGGTCATCGCCCCGACCTTGAGGATCGCGGTCAGCGGGTGGCGACCTTTCTGACCTATCTCAATGACGACTACGAGGGCGGCGAAACCGAGATGGAGGCTATTGGCCTGATGCACCGGGGCCGCAAGGGAGACGCTCTCTTCTGGGCCAACATCAAGCCCAATGGCCGGATCGACCTGGCCACGCGTCACGCCGGCCGCCCGCCGACCGCCGGCGAGAAATGGGTGTACTCCCAGTGGCTCCGGAATCGTGCGCCGCGCCCCCAGGCTGCGTCCTAGATCGGCATCCGCATGATTTCCTGATAGGCGGAAATGACCTGGTCGCGCACGGCCACAACCGTTTCCAGCGAGGCCTCGGCCGAGGCGATGGCGGTGACGACATTGACCAGATCCGTCTGCCCGGCCGAATGTGCGGCGATCTGGCTTTCGGCGGATCGCGTGGCGTCGGTCGCCTGGCCCATGAAGCCGGCCAGCATATCGTCGAATCCCGGGGCCGCAGCTTCGGTTGGCCCCGAGGCGGGCGCGGCAGACCCCTGCGCTGCGGAATAGGCGCGAATGGCGGTCAGAGCATCCATGGCCTAGCGGCTCCTATCGCTTGAGAAGGTCCAGCGTGCGCTGTTCCATGGCGCGCGCCGTCTCGATGACGTTCAGATTGGCCTCGTATGCGCGCTGGGCTTCGCGCATATCCATGGCCTCGACCAGGGTGTCGACATTGGGCCGACGGACATAGCCCTCCGCGTCCGCGGCCGGGTGTCCAGGCTCGTAGTCGAGACGAAAATCGCCCGGGTCCTGACGCACGCGAGCCAGTTCGACGCCGGTGGCCCCATCGATCTCGCGGGTCTGAAAGACGGGGACCTGGCGACGGTACGGCTCACCGCCCTCGACCGGCGCTGTCGATTGGGCATTGGCAATGTTCTCGGCGATGATCCGCATTCTGGATTGCTGGGCGCGCAGGGCCGAGGCCGCCACTGCCATCGTCGAGTTTCTGGGACTGACAGGGTCAGACATGGATCACGCCTCCTGGCTCAGCCGCCCGGCTTGCGAGCCGCAAGCCGCAGCATATTGAGGGATTTCTGGTAGAAGCCGATGGCCGCGTCGTACTCCATGCGACTCTCGGCCATTCGCAGCATCTGTTCTTCGACCACGACCGAGTTGCCGTCCGGAGTGGTTTCGGAATCCGGCGAGGCCTCGGCGATGAAGCGGCTGGGGGGACCCGCCGACGACGGCAGATGGGTGGCGGAGGTTCGCGCCAGTTCGACGCCGCGCGCCCGGTTCAGGCTCTCGGAAAAGTCTGCCGGCCGCGCCAGATCGCGCGCCGCATAGCCCGGCGTATCGGCATTGGCGACGTTCTGGGCGACCACGCGCTGGCGCTCCGCCAGCCAGCCGAGCCGACCGCGCAGGCTTGAAAACAGGGGGATGTCGTCGATGCCCATGGCGGGCCTTTCTTCAACTGCCGGGCATAAAATGCCGTGGCCATGGTTAACCAGACCTTTCAGCAAGACAGCGTTAACCATGTTGGACGAGTTTGATCCCGGCCCGTTCGGGGCGCGCAGGGCCTGTCCCCCACATGAATTTTCTCAACTTTGCTTGGGCGGTCTTCAGCCTCGCCATCACCCTGGGCCTGATCGGCCTGGTCGCGGTGGGCTTGCGTCGCTACGCACCGCAATGGCTCGAGAAGCTGCAGGCGGATCGCGGCGAGCGCCGGCTGAAGGTGACGGAGACCCTCGTGCTGGATCCGGCCCGACGCCTCGTCCTGGTTCAGATCGACGACGAAGAGCGACTCATTCTTCTGGGTGAGGGGCGCGAGCTGACCGGGTCGGCAGGGCCGACCACGCTGCAATCCCTGTCTCCGCGCCGTGACCCGCGCGACACGCGCGCTGCGGAGGCCTGAGGCATGGATCGCTGGTTTGCCAAACCGACCCGCGACGAGCTGGTGCGGGCGGCGCGCCTGTCGCTCATCGTCACCCTTTTCTGCCTGGCCTGGCCGGTTGCGGCCCTCGCCCAGGACCTGGTCACCCAGACCGGCCAGGGGTCGTCGGTCAATATTGACCTGGGGACCGGTGCCGGACTGACCGAGCGGGTGGTTCAGCTGATCGGGCTAATGACGGTCCTGTCGCTGGCCCCGTCCATCGTCATCATGACAACCAGTTTCGTGCGGATTGTCGTGGTCCTGAGTCTGTTGCGCACGGCGCTAGGGTTGCAGCAGTCGCCGCCCAACGCCGTGCTGGTGTCGCTGGCCCTGTTCCTGTCGGCCATCGTCATGGCTCCGACCTGGACCGCAGCCTACGATTCGGGCATCCGGCCGCTCCTCGATCAGCAGATCGAGCTGCCCCAGGCGTTCGATCTGGCCTCAGAGCCGGTCAAGACCTTCATGCTGGGGCAGGTCAGTGAGGCGGATCTGGCCCTGTTCACCCGTCTGTCCAATGTCGAGGCTGGTACCACTGCCCAGGACCTTCCGCTGCGGGTTGTGACCCCGGCCTTCATGATCTCCGAGCTGAAGCGCGCGTTTGAAATCGGCTTTCTGTTGTTTGTGCCGTTCCTCGTGATCGACCTCGTGGTCGCCTCGGTCCTCATGTCCATGGGTATGATGATGCTGCCGCCGGTTATTGTGTCCCTGCCGTTCAAACTGATCTTCTTCGTCCTGGTCGACGGTTGGCGACAGGTCGCAGGGTCACTGGTCGAGAGCTTTCAACGCGGCCTCGGCAGCGGATAGCCGCCGCTCTGGCCAGCCGCTAAGCTGGCAACATGATCCGTCTTCATGTTGATCACCCCCTGTCTGCAGGCGTGCGGGTGCCGCTTGGGCCCGATCAGGGCCGCTATCTGACCACCGTGATGCGAAGAGCGGTTGGCGACGACGTGCTGTTGTTCAATGGCCGCGACGGTGAGTGGAGGGCTGAGATCACCGAGGTCGGCAAGCGATCCTGTGTCCTGACCGCCGTGGCTCGAACGCGCGTGCAGGACCTGGGCCCTGACCTCGACCTGATCGTGGCCCTGGTCAAGCGGGCCCGGCTGGAAACCATCGTCGAAAAGGCCGCGGAGCTAGGCGTTCGACGTGTGCGGCTGGCCATCACCCAGTACACCCAGGCGGATCACACGCGGGTCGACCGGCTCAGTGCCATCGCTGTCGAGGCATCAGAGCAGACCGGCCGGCTGGACGTCCCACAGGTCGCCGCTCCGATGAAACTGGACCAAATCCTCGACAGCTGGCCGGTCGATCAACGATTGATGTTCTGTGATGAGGGGGGTGAGGTTCGATCGGTGCTGGACGCCCTGGGCTCTGTGCCGGCTCCTGCTTCCTGGGCCATTCTGATCGGTCCAGAAGGCGGGTTTTCGACGGAGGAACGCGCGCGGTTGCGGGGCCTGGACTTTGTGACGCCGGTTGGGCTGGGACCGCGAATTCTGAGGGCGGATACCGCGGCAATCTCCGCCATGTCCCTGTGGCAGGCAAAACTGGGGGACTGGCGCTCTTGAGCCGGGCCACAGAACGGCCCATCTAGCGGTCGAGAAGGGGCCTTCCATGACCGAACCGCTGTCACGAGACCAACTGATCTCGACCCTGGCCAGGGGCATGAAGCCGCGCGACGACTGGCGTATCGGGGCTGAGCACGAAAAGTTCATGTTCGCCCACTCGGACCTGCGACGTCCCGCCTATGAAGGGGCCGACGGCATCCGGGCCATGCTGGATGGTCTGACGCGTTTCGGCTGGCGGCCGGTGCGCGAGAGCGACCATGTGATCGCTCTGGAGCGAGAAAACTCCGAGGGCATGACCTCCTCGATCAGTCTGGAGCCCGGTGGCCAGTTCGAGTTGTCCGGTGCGCCTCTGAAGACAGTTCACGACATCTGTGATGAGACGGGGCGGCACCTGGTCGAGGTCAAGACCGTCGCCGATGAACTGGGCCTGGGGTGTCTGGGTCTGGGATTCGATCCGCTGTGGCGACGCGACCAGATCCCGGTCATGCCCAAGGGTCGCTATGACATCATGCGCGCCTATATGCCCAAAGTCGGCTCGCTGGGGCTGGATATGATGCTGCGCACCTGCACCATCCAGTCCAATCTCGACTTCGAGAGCGAGGCGGACATGGTGCTGAAATTCCGTACCTCTCTGGCGCTTCAGCCGGTGGCCACCGCCCTGTTCGCCAACAGCCCTTTCACCGACGGCCAGCCCAATGGCTTTCTGTCGGCGCGCGCCAATGTCTGGACCGATACCGACCCGGACCGGACCGGAATGCTGGATTTCGTCTTCCAGGACGGCTTCGGCTTCGATCGCTATGTCGACTACGCGCTGGATACACCGATGTATTTCGTCAAGCGCGGCGAGCGCTACATCGATGCCTCGGGCCAGTCGTTCCGCGATTTTCTGGACGGCAAGTTGCCGGCCCTGCCGGGAGCGTATCCGACGTTCAAGGACTGGGCCGATCACCTGACGACCCTGTTTCCGGAAGTGCGGCTGAAGTCGTACCTGGAGATGCGCGGCGCCGACGGCGGTCCATGGAGCCGTATCTGTGCGCTCCAGGCGCTTTGGGCCGGCCTGTTGTACGATGCGCCGTGCCTGTCGGCGGCCTGGGATGTGGTCAAGGACTGGGACATTGAGGACCATGAACGCCTGCGCCGCGACGTCACCCGGCTGGGCCTGAAGGCCGAGGTCGCCGGCCGGCCCTTGCGCGATGTGGCACGCGAGGTCGTGGCCATCGCCAAGATGGGCCTGAAGAACCGGGCGCGCTTCAGTGGCGGCATGGTCGATGAGCGCGGCTATCTGTCCGAACTGGAAGATATCGCCGACAGCGGGATCACCCCGGCCGAGCGCTTGCTTGAGTTGTATCACGGAGACTGGGCCGGTGACATCAGCCGGGTATATCGGGACTTCGCCTACTAGGGCGGTGTCGGCTCCTGGGGCGCGTCGTCGGCGATATCGTAGTAGTCGCCCTTGTCGGCGGTGAAGATGTGTTTTTCGAGCCGGGTTCGCGTCGGCTTGTCGAACAGCCCCATGGCCACCGCGAGGCTGGCCCGCGCCGGCGGATCCCAGAACAGCACCGAACCACAGGTTCCACAGAAGCCGCGCCGCACCTTGGGCGAGGACTGGAACCAGTGGACGGCCTCAGCGCCGTACACCGTCAGGTTCTCGCGCTTCACGTCTGTTGAGGCCCAGACGTGCCCGGACCAGCGTCGGCACTGGCTGCAATGACAGGCATCGGGCCGGGGCAGGTCGCCGCGCACCTCAACCCGCACGGCACCGCAGAGGCAGGATCCTTTATGCATGGCCAAAAGACTCCCTTGCGCGATGGAACAGACCCACCCAATCAGGACAGGATGCCGATTGCCAGAGCGGGATGTTCCAGGCTCAATCCCGCCATGACCAATCGCGCCCAGATCTGGCTGTACCTAGCCCTCGTCGTCCTCGCCTCCGCCATTTTGAATGTCGTGATTATCCAGGGCGGCGGCCTATCCAATCCGGCGACCCACAAGTGGGTCTGGGTCATCATGTGGGCCCCCGGCGTCTCGGCCTTGATCACAAGCCTGGTCGCCAACCGCTCGCTTCGCGGCCTGGGCTGGATGCCGGGAGCGCCCGGCCAACTGATGCTCGGATGGGCCGTGCCCGTCTTGTATGCGGCTCTGACAATCTTCGGAGCGGTCGCGCTGGGGGCCGGCGGACTGAACATCGAAGGCTGGACCGCCGCCGCCGCCCGCCTTGGCGTTGAGGCGGGGCCGTGGCCGGGCCTCATCGCGTTGGCCGTGATCGGCACCTTGACCAGTCTCCTGCGGGCGACGGGTGAAGAGATCGGTTGGCGCGGTTTCCTGACGCCGGCGCTCGGTCGCGAAATGGGATTCTGGCGGCTGAATCTGGTCTCAAGCCTGATTTGGCTGGCCTATCATCTGCCGGTGCTGTTGTTTGGCGGCTACTCTGGGGACGGGACACCGATCGGTTTTAGCCTTCTCTGCTTCACAGCCCTGATTTTCGTCATCACGCCTTTTTTCAACGCCATTCGTCTGCGCTCCAACAGCTTCTGGCCCGCCGCCCTGGCGCACGCCTCGCACAATCTGTTCATACAGGGGATCATGGTCGCAGCCTTTGTTCCCGGCCCTCAGGCCAGGTGGCTGACGGGAGAGTTTGGGGCGTTGACGCCCCTGATCGCCCTGGTCGTTGTGGGGATCTATTTCGCGGTCGCTGGTGTCCCGCGCACTGCGTTTCAGGACGCGCAGACTGAAGAGGTGGTGTGATGACTGGACAGATCAGGATCGGCGTCGGCGGCTGGACCTTTGAGCCGTGGCGGGGGGTCTTTTACCCCGACAAGCTGAGCCAGAAGAAGGAACTGGCCCATATGGCCGGGCGACTGAGCTCGATCGAGATCAACGGCACCTACTATTCCAGCTTCAAGCCCGACACCTGGATGAAGTGGCGCGATGAAACGCCGGACGACTTCGTCTTTGCGGTCAAGGCCAGCCGGTTCACGACCAATCGCAAGGTCCTGGCCGACGGGGCCGGCTCAATGGAGATCTTCCTGAACCAGGGCCTGACCCTGCTGGGGCCCAAGCTGGGGCCGATCAACTGGCAGTTCATGGCCACAAAAAAATTTGATCCCGTCGATTTCGAGGGGTTCCTGAAGCTGTTGCCGCGCGAGCAGGACGGGCTGCACCTCAGGCACGCGCTGGAAGTCCGAAACCCCAGCTTCGACTGTCCGGCCTTTTACGACCTGGCGGCGAAGTACGGCTGCGCCATCGTCTATGCCGAGGATGATGAGGCCCCAGAGTGGCCCCGCATCAACCAGCCGACCGCTGATTTCACCTATGCCCGGCTGATGTCCAGCCGCGCGGATGAGCCGACCGGACTGACCGCGACCGAACTCGATGCCGTTGCCGACAGGACCCGGGCGTGGGCCGAGCGCGGCGATGTGTTTTCCTATTTCATCTCGGGGGCCAAGGTGCGCAATCCGGCCGCGGCCGAGGCGCTGATCGCCAGACTGGGCTGAGGCCGCCCTCGGCCTCTTGAAACGGGACGCTGCCGCCATATCTGTATCGACGATAGATACTGATTAGAGGCTCCCAATGCCCTTTGACCTCGCTTCGTCCTCCGGCCGTGATGTGGCCCTGCCCGAGCCGGCTCTGGCCCAGTTGTTCACCGAAGCCCGCTCGCGTAACGGCTGGACCGACCGGCCGGTGCCTGAGGCGCTGCTGCGCCAGCTCTATGACCTGACCAAGTTCGGCCCGACCGCGGTGAACGCCACCCCGGCGCGATTCGTCTTCGTGACCTCGCCCGAGGCCAAGGCGCGGTTGGCCCCACTGATGAGCGGCAACAATCGCGACAAGACCCTGGCGGCACCGGTCAGCGTGGTCATCGGCCACGACCTGGCGTTTCCCGACACCCTGCCGCGCCTGTTTCCACACGCGCCGGGGATCAAGGACGCCTTCGCCGACGAGGCGATGCGGCGTGAGACCGCCTTTCGCAACGGCTCGCTGCAAGCCGGCTATTTCCTGATCGCGGCGCGGGCGCTGGGCCTGGATGTGGGGCCGATGTCTGGCTTCGACAGTGCCGGCGTGCAGGGGGCCTTCTTCGCGAACAGGCAGGTCGAGCCGAACCTGATCGTCAACCTGGGCTATGGCTCGGACGAAAACCTGTTCGCGCGCAGTCCGCGCCTCGACTTCGCGGAAGCGGCGCAGATCCTCTGATCTGATGCTCTAGTGCACGGACACCGGGGCCAGTTCATAGGCGCGGGCGGCCGCGAAGGCCTCTTCGCGATTGAGAAGGACCGCCAGCGGCTCGCCGCCGGGGGTATAGACGCCATAGACGATCTGATCGGCGCGGACCTGGATTCCGGGCGCGGGGGCCAGTCGGGCTTCCGGGCCCAGCTCACCGGCACGGACGGGCCGAACATAGACCAGGCTGGGTGAGCCGAGGTCAGCGAAGGCCTTTCTGGAAATGTCGTTTGTCATTCAAGTCATTCCTGGACCCGGCGACCCGGGACCGCGCGCGCCGCGGCGCGCGATCCTGATCGAACCGGGAATTGTCAGATAAAAGGGGCGGAAGTTGGGGCGCTATTGGGCCTGAATCGGAATCTGCCGCACGGTCTGGGTCGCTGGGGGCTGTATCAGATCGACGTGCAGCAGGCCGTGTTCGACTCTGGCGGCCTGCACCTCCATGCCGTCAGCCAGCACGAAGGCCCGGGTGAACCCCCGCGCAGCGATGCCGCGGTGCAGAAAAGCCCCGTCTCCGTTGTTGGCCTCAGCTTCGCGTCGGCCTGAGATGGTCAACTGGCGACCTTCGACGGTGACCGACAGCTGATCGGGAGAAAACCCGGCCACGGCCAGGGATATGCGGATGCCGTCGTCACCGACGGCCTCGACATTGTAGGGCGGATAGCCCTCGGCCGCGATCTTGGCGGCCCGGTCGATCAGTGAGCGCGTCTGCTCGAAGCCGAGCAGAAACGGACTGTCGAAAAAGACAGAGCGGGACATGAGCCCTCCTAGGGAAGCGACCCGTGCAAATAGGCCTCCGGCTGGAGCACCTCGTCGGCTTCTAGGTGGGGGTGCCGTACGAGTAGGTCAAGCGCGGTTGCCCGACTTCGGGGCGCCGACGTCGCGCAGCACCGGCGTCTCATCGTGGCTCGAGTAGGCGATGAAGGTATGCAAACGGCTCCGTCTCGCGGACCGCAATCCCGACCTCAGTCCAATCCCAACCCATGGAAGTCCGCGCCGGACGAACCCCGGAAAGGCCGAAGGCCCGGCGGGGGTCCGCCGGGCCTTCGATGGTGGAGCTAAGCGGAGTCGAACCGCTGACCTCTTGAATGCCATTCAAGCGCTCTACCAACTGAGCTATAGCCCCGATCGTCTCGGGTTTTGCGGGATAGCCTCCCGCAAGGCGGCGGAACCTAGTCGGACCCGACCGCCCGATCAAGCCCTGCCGAAGGTGAAATTCGACAGGGCCGATTTCGGTGATCAGTCTTCGTCTTCGTCCTCGCCCAGACCGTCGATGTCGTCGTCGAAATCCTCGTCGTCATCGTCCTCGAGGAAGGGCACGGAATCGTCGTCATCGTCGTCGCTGACGTCATCGTCGTCATCGGCGTCGCCCATGCCGGGCGCAACCTTGTCGGACTCGTCGCTGTCGTCATCATCGTCGTCGCCGGCGGGGATCTCGTTGGCGGCTTCGTCGATCTCCGGCGTCGCGGGCTCGTCTTCCTCGTCCTCGTCGTCGTCCTCCGAGGTCTTGGGCTTGGCGGCCACCTGATCGTCGGTGTCCTCGTCCTCGTCGGATTGATCGTCGTCGGCCACGCCCGGACGGCCGCGTCCGCGACGCAGGCGGATGGCTTCCTCAGCCTCGAATTCGGTGTCGCACTTGGGGCAGTGCGCCGGACGGCGGTTGAGGTCGTAAAACTTGGCCTGGCAGTTCGGGCAGATCTGCTTGGCGCCGAGCTCGGGATTGGCCACGGTCAAAGCCTTGCTGTTCATGGGGTGGGGTCAGGAACCCCGGACGTTTCGGGCGGCTCCCTTGCCACCGGATTGGGCCGCTGTCAAAACCGATTTCATCCGTGTCGCATGAGAGGCCCATGGCCCTGGATCATTTGGACCGTACGACCTTGTCCGCGCGGCCCTCCGGAGCCCTGTCAGGGCGAGCCCGCGCGCCCGGCGACAAATCGATTTCGCACCGTGCGCTGATCCTCGCGGCGATGGCCCGGGGCGAGAGCCGGATCGAGGGCCTTCTGGAGAGCGATGACGTGCTGGCAACCGCTGCCGCCGTGGCGGCGCTGGGGGCCGAAACCGAGCGCCTCGGGCTAGGCCGCTGGCGTGTCGTCGGGCGAGGCGGCTTTCAGCAGCCCGGCGTCCTGATCGATTGCGGCAACTCAGGCACGGCGGCGCGTCTGTTGATGGGGGCGGTGGCGGGGTTTGCGATCGAGTCCTGGCTTGACGGCGACGCCAGTCTCCGAGGTCGACCAATGGGGCGGGTCGCCGAGCCCCTGATCCAGATGGGTGCACGCGTTTCAGGTGATCGCTTGCCGCTGAGTGTGACCGGTGGAAATCTCTCGGCCATCCATTGGAGGTCCCGGGCAGCCTCGGCGCAGGTCAAGTCGGCGGTGCTGCTCGCCGGACTCCGCGCGGTGGGCGTCACCTCGGTGACGGAGCCGGCCGCCAGCCGGGATCACACCGAACGGATGTTGCCCCTGTTCGGCGTCGAGGTTCGCCGTGAGGGTCTGACGGCCTCGGTCGAGGGCGGTCAGACACTGATACCGGTCAATCTGTCGGTCCCGGGCGATCCGTCCTCGGCCGCCTTCCCCCTGGCGGCTGCCCTGATCGTGCCTGGATCGGAGGTGACGATCGAGGGCGTAATGCTGAACCCGGGACGCACAGGTCTGTTCGAGACCCTGCTTGAAATGGGCGCGGACCTGACCATCAAGAACCGGCGTGACCAGGGCGGTGAAACGGTCGGCGACGTTACGGTCCGGGCTTCACGCCTGCACGGGATCGAGGTGCCGCCGGAGCGGGCCGCGTCGATGATCGACGAATATCCGATCCTGGCCACAGTGGCTGCTGTGGCTGAGGGCCGAACGGTCATGCAGGGCCTTGAGGAGTTAAGGGTCAAGGAAAGTGATCGGATCGCCGGAACCGCCGCCCTGCTGCGGGCCTGTGGGGCCGATGTCGATGAGGAACCGGGCGGCCTGGTCGTTATGGGCTCTGGCCGCGCACCGGCCGGAGGAGCCAGTATCCAGACCCACGGCGATCACAGGTTGGCGATGAGCGCCCTGGTTCTCGGCCTGGCGACGGAGCGTCCTGTCACCGTGGATGCACCCGGGATGATCGCTACCAGCTTTCCCGGTTTCGTCGATCTGATGGTTGGCCTGGGGGCGGAGATCGCCCCATGAGGCCGGTCACGGCCCTCTGTGCGGCGCTGGCGGGCGGCCTGATGTGGCGTGGGATCAGCGGTGCCATGGATCACGGAGAGATCATCGCCTTTTCGCGCCGGCGCTTCATCGACATGGTGTCGATGGCGGACGATCCCTTGCGATTCAACCTGAGTCTGATCGCGCACATCGTCATTCTGGCGGCGGCCGTGGTCATCGCCTTCAGGGCCCTGATTGAGCGGCCGTCCAACCGGATCGACCGCCGGCGACGATAGCGCCTTGGCAAGGCGCGTCCTTCGCCGCTAAGGCGAAGCGGTGAAATCTGATCTCGTCATCGCGGTTGATGGGCCGGCGGCCTCGGGCAAGGGCACCATCGCAGCCCGGCTCGCCGCCCACTATGGCCTGCCCTATCTCGATACCGGCCTGCTCTATCGCGCGGTCGGCCTGGCCGTTCTGGCCCGGGGCGGTAATCTGGATGACGCCCTGCAGGCGGCGGCAGTAGCGCAAGTCCTGGATCTCGCGGCCCTGGAGAACCCGGCCCTGATCGGACGGGCGGCCGGCGATGCGGCCAGCCGGGTCGGCTTTCACCCCCCTGTGCGGGCTGCTTTATTGAAACTACAGCGAGATTTTGCGGCCCAGTCCGGTGGGGCGGTCCTGGATGGGCGGGATATCGGCACGGTGATCGCGCCGGATGCCGATGTGAAGATCTATGTGACGGCCGACCCTGAAGTGCGGGCGCGCCGCCGCTGGCGACAATTGACAGCGCGGGGCGAGCCGGTGGCCTTCGAGGATATTCTCGCCGACATTCGGGCGCGCGATGCTCGCGATGCTGGTCGCGATGCCGCCCCGATGGTCGCCGCCCAGGATGCGGTCTTGCTGAATACGACCGATTTGGGTATAGACGCCGCCTTCGAGGCGGCCTGCCGCATCGTCGAAGAGGCGCGCGCCCGTCAGGGCTAAATCAACCGCGCTTCCGCTCGACGGCCGCAGGCGTTCGGGATTTCGTCCCAGCCCGGATTTTTCAAGCCCCTAACCTGTCGAACGGGCCGAATCCGTGTGCCAAGCCGGCGCGCCTTTCGCCCATGGAGCCACCTCAAGCATGACTGATACTCTCAACCCCACCCGCGACGATTTCGCCGCCCTGCTCGACGAGCAGCTGACCGGCCGCGATTTCAACGAAGGCCAGGTCGTCCACGGCCTCGTCGTCGGCGTCGAAAAGGATTTCGTGATCGTCGACGTCGGTCTGAAGACCGAAGGCCGCATCTCGCTGCGCGAGTTCACCGGCGGCCTTGAAGGCGTGACCGCGCCCAAGGTCGGCGATACCGTCGAGGTCTATCTGGAGCGCGTCGAGAACGCGATGGGCGAGGCGGTCATCAGCCGCGACAAGGCCAAGCGTGAAGAGGCCTGGAACCGTCTGGAAGGCGTTTTCGCCTCGGAAGAGCCGGTCATGGGCACCATCGTCGGCCGCGTGAAGGGCGGCTTCACCGTGGATCTGGGCGGTGCGTCGGCCTTCCTGCCGGGTTCGCAGGTCGACATCCGTCCGGTTCGCGATGTCGGCCCGCTGATGGGCAAGGAACAGCCGTTCCAGATCCTCAAGATGGACCGCCCGCGCGGCAACATCGTCGTGTCGCGTCGCGCCATCCTGGAAGAAGCCCGCGCCGAACAGCGCACCGAACTGGTCAGCCAGCTGGCCGAGGGCGAGGTCCGCGACGGCGTTGTCAAGAACATCACCGACTACGGCGCCTTCGTGGACCTGGGCGGCATCGACGGGCTGCTGCACGTCACCGACATGAGCTGGAAGCGCGTCTCGCACCCGTCGCAGGTTCTGGCGGTGGGCGACACGGTCAAGGTCCAGATCGTCAAGATCAACCCGGATACCCAGCGCATCTCGCTGGGTATGAAGCAACTGCAGACCGATCCGTGGGACGGCGTGGAAGCCAAGTATCCGGCCGGTGCCAAGATGACCGGCCGCATCACCAACATCACCGACTACGGCGCCTTCGTGGAGCTGGAAGCCGGGGTCGAGGGCCTGGTCCACGTCTCGGAAATGTCCTGGACCAAGAAGAACGTCCATCCGGGCAAGATCGTCTCCACCTCGCAGGAAGTGGACGTCATCGTTCTGGATGTCGACGCTTCCAAGCGCCGCATCTCGCTGGGCCTCAAGCAGGCCCAGGCCAATCCGTGGGACGCCTTCCTGGATGCGCATCCGATCGGTTCGGTCGTCGAGGGCGAGGTCAAGAACGCCACCGAATTCGGCCTGTTCCTGGGCCTGGACAACGACATCGACGGCATGGTGCACCTGTCGGACATCGACTGGAATGCGCCGGGCGAAGAGGCCATCCAGCGCTACCGCAAGGGCGAAATGGTCAAGGCCAAGGTTCTGGACGTCGACGTCGAGAAGGAACGCGTCTCGCTCGGCATCAAGCAGCTGGGCGGCGATCCGCTGGAAGGCGACGGCTTCACCCGTGGCCAGACCGTGACGGTCACCGTCACCGAAGTCACCTCGGGCGGCATCGAGGTCAAATTCGGCGATGACGATGCGCCGGCGACCGCCTTCATCCGCAAGTCGGACCTGTCGCGCGACCGCGCCGACCAGCGCCCCGAGCGTTTCGCCGTTGGCGATCGCGTGGACGCCCTGGTCACCGCCGTCGACCGCGCCACGCGTCGCATCTCCGTGTCGATCAAGGCCCTGGAGATGAAGGACGAGAAGGAAGCTGTCGAGCAGTACGGGTCGCAGGATTCCGGCGCTTCGCTGGGCGATATCCTCGGCGCGGCCCTGAAGGAGAAGGCCGACAAGGCCTGATCCGATGACGACCATCTGATCCAAGAAACCCCGTCCGGCTTCGCCGGGCGGGGTTTTTTCTGGATTTCGTAACAACGAATCCCTCTTTTTCGCCTGAGCGGTGAAGGCTAGGGTGCCCGGCTTGATCCGGGGAGGATCATCGGAGGGGCCGCGCTTGCGGCCGGAATGACATGATCAAGTCTGAACTGATCGACCGGCTGGCCGCCGAGAACCCGCACCTGACTCAGAAGGACGTCGAGAAGATCGTCGCCGTCATTCTGGACCAGATGACCGACGCCCTGGCCGAAGGCGGACGGGTGGAACTGCGTGGTTTCGGGGCCTTTTCGGTCCGCAGCCGTCCCGCCCGACAGGGCCGCAATCCGCGCACTGGGGCTTCCGTTCGGGTCCCGGCGAAATCCGTTCCGTTCTTCAAGAGCGGCAAGGAGTTGCGCGAACGGCTGAATGCCGACTAACCTCCCGCTTGCAACAGCAAGGGGGTAGCGCGGATGAGCGTCTTTTCCGAATTTCGCGAGTTCATTTCGCGCGGTAACGTCATCGATCTCGCCGTCGGTGTGGTGATCGGTGCCGCCTTCGGCAAGATCGTCACCAGCCTGGTCGATCAGGTCGTCATGCCGCCGATCGGCTGGTTGATCGGGGGCGTAGACTTCGCCGCCCTCAAAATCGCACTGCCAGAGAACCCGACCAATCCGGGCGCGGACATCGTCTATATCGAATACGGAGTTTTCCTGAATACGATCATTCAGTTCGTGATCGTATCCTTCGTGATCTTCATGGTGGTCAAGGGCATCAACAATCTGCGACGCCAGCAGGCAGCGGAGCCGGAATCGGCTCCTGAGGCACCGACCGCCACGGAGGCCCTATTGATCGAGATCCGCGACGAACTGCGCGCCCGCAAATAGCCGTCAGGCCGCCAGGCCGGCCGCCTGGATCAAGGGCCTGAGCGTCGGCAAGGCGGCGGGATCGCAGGCCAGCGCCTGTCGGGTCTGTGGGCTTCTCAGCAACCGCAAGGCTTCGGCCCGGGCCCGGTCGGCCGCCGGCCCGCCCGGGCAGGCGTCGCCAGCGGCCATCTGCAGCAACAGGCTCAATCTGTGGAGCAGCGGGGCCGAGGCGCGGGCGATCTGGGCCGATACCCGGCCTTCGGCTTCGATGGTGTCGCCGATCCGGGCCAGAATGTCGAAGACCTCGGACTGGTCCTTGTCGCTCAGGCCGCACCCACGGACCCGAGCCTGAAACTCCGCCAGGCTTCTGAGGCGGGCACCGGCACCCAGCTCGCTGTCCCTCAGGCTACGCTCGAAGCGAAGGGCGGTGACACAGGCCACAAGCCAGCGCGATGCTTGGCGCTTGGCCCCGGCTCCTGTGACGTTTTCGCACAGACGGACCAGCAGTTCCGCTTCGGCCATGGGGTCCGAGGCCGGGCCGACATAGGCCTCGACGAAATCGGCTGCGACCAGCGTCTTGGATCTCTCCGCAAACGCCAGCTGCGCTTCTTCCAGGGTCAGGAACTTGCCGGCCGCCGCCGTCAGGATCATGGCCATGGCGCGCAGGACGTCGATTTCGCCGGTCGGACTGGAAGGGCGAAGCCGGCGCGGCCCCATAAGTTCACGCAGCACGCGTCGCGACAGGGCCGCTGCCAGGAGCCGGTACTGCCCCCGCGCCATATGCCGTCCGAGCCGGATGGCGGGGCCGGACAGGTCCGGCACAACGGCGGCGACGCGCGCATCGGTCTGGGCCACCACCGCAGTCTCGGTGGGCGCGGCGAGCCGGACCAGCGCGGCCATCTGGCCCCCGAGGTCGAGCTCAGGGCCAAGAACCGCGACACGAGCCTGACGCAGAGCGAAGATCTCGCCGACCGCCTGTTCAATGACGACATGAACCAGGGCCGCTGCCGGGACGTCGTCGGGTGCGGTATCGGCCAGGTCCATGAGAAGGTCGAATTTCGCGCGCCATCCGGACACCTGCGCCATGGCGGCGGCGACGGCCCCACCCAACAGAAAGGCGCGCTCGGGATCCCCCGCGAGACGACGCGCCACGTCGGCGATCGGCTGGGTCGACAGATCGGCGAAACGCTGGCCGCGGCCCGCCCGCACCAGGCGATCGATGGTTTGCTCGATCAGGCGCTGGTAGTGGCGAATGATCTCATGCACCGGCTGGCCGGTGGCCTGGCTCTCAGGTACAGCCACCTTCTGGACCGCGTGCTGAAGCGCCAGGCCGGATGCATCGAGCAACTCGACGAGATCGGGCCGATGCAGCAGCTCGAACGGCGTCACTTCTTGTCGCGTGAGCCAGTCGTCCAGAACGCGGCTGATCGTGTCCCGGGCATGGGGCGCATAGAGATCCGCCGGAACCGTGCAGGCCAATAGGGCCCGGTCATCGCGCACCGACTTGGGGCGCGGTGGCTCTGGCGCGCCCCTGGTGGCGATGGTGAGGCTCTGGAACTCCATGGTCGTGACGTCGAGGGTCTCCTTGGTCACTCGCACCGAAACGGCCCGCTTGTCGCCCAGGAGGTCATCCGCCAGCTTCAGGGCCTGATCGCGTGACTCCACGGCGGTCTGCAAGGTCCAGCCTGCTGTCGCGGTCTTTCGTGCAAAAACTTCATAGTGGACGGGGCCTGCCATGAAGCGAAACTGCTATGGTCCCTGTTAAGGACCGGTAATCGTCGTTTCCCATCCGGTCGCTGGCTTAGGTCCGGCTGTGACCGACTGCCCCAACCGGATTCGCGCCCGGGGCTATGCCCGGCGACGGGCCGGGCGCGATGCGGCTCGCAAGCCGGGGACGACTAGAAGGCGCTTTCGCCGGTAATGGCCCGGCCCAGGATCAGGGCGTGGACGTCGTGGGCACCTTCATAGGTGTTGACCGTTTCCAGGTTCATGGCGTGACGCATGACGTGCATTTCGCCGGTGATGCCGGCACCGCCGTGCATATCGCGCGCAACGCGGGCGATATCGAGCGCCTTGCCGCAGTTGTTGCGCTTCATCAGGGAAATGGCCTCGGGCACCCAGGCCCCGGTGTCGAGCAGGCGACCCAGGGCATAGGCCCCTTCCAGACCCAGGAAGATCTCCGTCTGCATCTCGGCCAGCTTCTTCTGGACGAGTTGGCGGCTGGACAGGGGACGACCGAACAGCATTCGCTCGGCCACGTAGTCGCGGCTGGCATGGAAGCAGAACTCGGCTGCGCCCATGGCCCCCCAGGCAATACCGTAGCGGGCCTTGTTCAGGCATGAGAACGGGCCGCGCAGTCCCTTGACCCCCGGCAGCAGGTTTTCTTCAGGCACGAAGACGTCGTTCAGGCCGATGTCGCCGGTGATCGAAGCTCGCAGGGACAGCTTGTCGCCAATCTTGTCGGTGGTGAAGCCGTCGAAGCCGCGCTCGACGATGAAGCCGCGGATCACGCCGTCCAGCTTGGCCCAGACCACCGCCAAGTCCGAGATCGGCGAGTTGGTGATCCAGTATTTGGCCCCGTTCAGCTTGTAGCCGTTGGGTACGGCCTCGGCCCTGGTCTTCATGGAGGCCGGGTCCGAGCCGCCGTCGGCCTCGGTCAGCCCAAAACAGCCGATCAGTTCGCCGGCCGCCATGCGCGGCAGGAAGCGGCTCTTCTGCTCGTCCGAGCCGAAGGCATAGATGGGATACATGGCGAGCGACGATTGAACGCTCATGGCCGAACGGTAGCCGGAATCGATCGCCTCGATCTCGCGGGCGATCAGGCCATAGGCGACATGACTGGCACCCGAGCCGCCGTATTCCTCCGGCAGCATGGCCCCCAGGAAGCCCATCTCGCCCATCTCGGTCATGATCGAGCGGTCAAACGTCTCATCCCTGAAGGCCGCCACGATGCGCGGTAGCAGCTGCTCACGGGCATAGGCCCGCGCCGCGTCGCGGATCATGCCCTCGTCGTCCGTCAGGCGGCCATCCATGTCGAACGGATCTTCCCAGCGGAAGGTTTTGGCGGGCGCGGCGGCTCCATCATGGGACATGGTGTAATCTCTGTCTTGCGGGCTGCGGTCGGCCCAGTCTGTGATTTTCGGGCGTGATACGGCAGTATGGCCCAAAGCACTAGCCGCCCTGGTGACGTCCGGTATGTCGAAGCTGTTCAAACGCCTGTTTGTCGACCACCCGCGAGAGGTCGAAGAATCCTATCTGGAACACATGGCCGCCTCGGGTCGGTTCGGTCTCAAGCTCTTGCGGTTGTCGGCCTGCGCCTTCTGCCATGCCCTGGTGCCGGGCGTGTTCAAATCGACTGTTTCAGATGAGATTCGGGCGACGGCCAGGACCATGGGCAAGCGAGCCGAAGAGGCGCGAGAGTGTCGCATGAGGGATGCCGGGGTGTGGGACCCGGGGCTATAGGTCGACTCGACGTTTCGCTTGGGCCTGCGACGCGCTAGAGGCAGGGCATGACCCAGATCCAAGGCCCCCTCACCGGCGTCACCGTTCTCGATCTGTCGCGCGTGCTGGCCGGGCCGTGGGCGACCCAGGTGCTGGCCGACCTCGGGGCCGAGGTCATCAAGGTCGAGCGCCCCGGGGCCGGGGATGACACCCGCCAGTGGGGCCCACCCTTCACAACCCAGGCCAACGGCGCGCGCGGCGACGCCGCCTATTTCATGGCGGCTAACCGCAACAAGCGGTCGATTACGGTCGATATGTCCAAACCCGACGGGGCGGACCTGTTGCGCCGCCTGGCCGTTCGCGCCGATGTCGTGGTCGAGAACTTCAAGACGGGCGGCCTGGCGAAATACGGCCTGGATTTCGCCGGTCTGAGTGCCGTCAATCCTCGGCTGGTCTATGCCTCGATCACCGGGTTCGGCCAGGACGGTCCGCTGAAGGACAAGGCCGGCTACGACTATATGATCCAGGCCATGGGGGGCTTGATGTCGATCACCGGCCAGCCGGACGGCAGCCCCGGGGCGGAGCCGATGAAGGTGGGGGTCGCGGTGGTCGACCTGTTCACGGGCCTGTATGCGTCGAACGCCATTCTGGCGGCCCTGCTGCACGCACGGGCGAGTGGCCAGGGTCAGCACATCGATATCGCCCTGTTCGACGTCCAGGCCGCCATGCTGGCCAATCAGGCGACCAACTTCTTTGTGTCGGGCAAGGCCCCGACCCGCATGGGCAACGCCCACCCCAATCTCGCCCCCTATCAGCCCTTCGCCACGGCAGACGGGGCGGTGGTGGTGGCAGTCGGCAACGACGGCCAGTTCCGAAGCCTGTGTCGGGCGATTGGGGCGGCTGACCTCGGTGAGGACAGCCGTTTCGTGACCAACGCCCTGCGGGTGGAGAACCGGGCCGAATTGATCACGGCCCTGGCACCCTTTCTTACCCTGCAGGGCACTGACGCCTGGATCGAGACGCTGGAGGCGTACGGGGTTCCGTGCGGGCCGATCAACACGGTCGACCGGGTCTTCAGCGACCCTCAAGCCCTTCACCGAGGCCTGGTCGTCGGTCAGCCTCGGTCCGATCTGTCCGAGACGGTCCAGACCGTGGCCAGCCCAATCCGGTTGTCACAGACGCCGGTGTCCTACCGTCATGCACCGCCGGCCCTCGGTGCCGATACCGATACAGTCCTGGCGGGTGCCCTGGGGCTGTCGAGGGAGGAGATCGCCGCCTTGCGTGAGGCCGGTATCGTCTGACCCCCGATGCTCACCCGAAAGGGGTGCGACCGGTGCGGAGAATTCGACAGATGTCGTCTCTCCAGCGGGGAAAACTCAGGCTTCGGGTCGGGCGAAGACGCCAAAAGCGCTGATAACCCGCTGATAGACGTCGTGCTTGAATGGTGCGGCCACGTCGATCACGCGCTCAAGCTTCTCCCAGCGCCACTGGTCGAACTCCGGTTCGCCGTCGTCAAACAGATTGATCTCGGCCTCGGTACCGGTGAAGCGAAATGCGAACCAGATCTGTTTCTGGCCCAGCCAGCCCCGACGCCCGAGGCGCTTGTCACGCGCGATAACACCGGGCGGGAAGTCATAGGCGACCCAGTCTTCGGTGCGGGCCAGATACTCGGCGGATCGAATTCCCGTCTCTTCGGCCAGTTCGCGACGGGCCGCCGTCTCCAAATCCTCGCCGTCATCGACGCCGCCCTGTGGCCACTGCCAGCGCCGCGAATGAGCGATGTCGGCGCGGCGCCCGATCCAGGTCAGACCCTCGGCATTGAACAGAACCACCCCGACATTGGGCCGATGCGAGGGGAAGGGATCTGGCGTCGTCACGAAGCGCGCCGCACGCCCGAGCGCGCCGCTAGCGCCGAGGCCGGAGCCAGCTGGATACCCCGCTCGTTCAGTCCCTGCGTCCAGCGCACGGCCGTGGCAACGGTCACGGCGAAGCCATAGCCAGTGCCCAGGGCCTGGCCATTGGCGCGGGCGCTGGCCTCCAGGCCGTTCAGGGCCGCCAGAATGGAGGCGGCGTCCTGGGCCTCGTCAATGACGCGATTGGCGCTGGCGCGGGCATAGGCTCCCTGTCGGTTGCGGGCCTGGCCGTCGTCGATGAAGGCCAGCCCTCGCGAACGCAGGCGCTGCATGAAGGGACTTGCCGATACATCCGACGCGAAGAAGGCGGTGCCGAGATAGTTGGAGACGCCGTAGTAGCCCGTGGCCCGACCGAGGAGCCAGTTCATCCGACGATCCAGTTCGTCAATGTCCGACCCAGCCAGGAGCGTATAGGGCCCGGTATCGTTCTGGGGGTAGTCCTCCGGCTCCATTGGTAGTTCGAGGAGTACCTCGTGGCCGTCGGCGCGAGCCAGGTCGATCCAGCCCTGAAGCCCTTCGGCGTAGGCCGAGAAGCTAAGAGTCACTTCGGCCGGCAGGGCCTCGATGGCAGCACGGGTGGCCGGCGCGTTCAGGCCCAGCCCCCCCACGATCAGGGCGACGCGTGGCCGGCCATCGGCTGTGAAGGGCCGCGCATAGGCCGAGAAGGCCGTCCGGCCGTCCGAGGCGATAACCGGTAGCGGCCCATTGGGGCCGGGTTGGCTAAGGCCGGCGATCGGTGCCGCCGGGAGCGGCGCCGCCGGGGCCTGACGTACGACGGGACCGGTCAGAACCTGGGCCGAGCCGGGTAGCGTGATTACGGCCTCGCCACCGGGGGCATCGACGTCGCCCGGAGCCGTCAGATCCTGATAGGCCCCCAGCGTATCGACTCCAAAGACCTCCGCTCCGCTGATCTGAGGCCGCGGAACGGGCGCGGGTCGCTCGACGTCGGCCCGGGCGGTGGGCGTGCCAGCGCGCGGATCACCGATGGCGATGACCAGAAGGCTGGCGGCCCCGATAAATGCCAGAGCGGCGGCCGAGACTGCGACGGGTGGCTTCTTGAGCTGGGCGAGGAGGGCGCGTGCATTCAGCCGCATCCGGGGGGCGGGCGGTGTACCGGCAGAACTGGCCAGAGCGGACTGACGACGCGCGAACATATCGGGCCGGAATCTGAGCCTGCCATGGTTAACAAAGGCTAAGGAACGGAGGCCTAAGTGGCAGGCGCAGACAGTTTCATCAGGATCAAGCCGCCGACGATCAGGGCAGCGGCCGAGACGCGCATCAGGCTGAGCGGCTCGTTCAGGAACCAGGCCCCGACGATGAAGGCCCCGACCGCGCCGATGCCGGTCCATACGGCGTAGGCGGTGCCCAGCGGCAGGGTTCGCATCGATACGGCCAGCAGCGAAAAGCTGACGATCATGGCTCCGATGGTGATGACGCTGGGCCACAGCCGCGAGAAGCCCTCGGACTGTTTCATATAGAAGGCCCAGACGACCTCCAGCACGCCGGCGATGAACAGATAGATCCAGGCCATGGGTCGGCCCTCCTTGCAAAGGGCCGGGCCGTCCCGGACTTGGCCCACGCGAGGGTGGGGCGAGGACGTGGCCTCGTCTTGCGGAAGGCTATCTAGGCTGTTGGCGACCGGGGTCAAGCCACCGGAGTCAGATCCGCCTCGGTGAAGGGCTGAACGCTCACGGCATTGCGGCCGTCGCGAATAGCCAGCTGAAGCCGGAAGGCCTGGGCGATGTTCAGGGCGCGGTCCAGGAACAGGTCGGCGACGACCGGTGGGCACAGATCGCGCACGGTCGCACGAAACAGGCTGAGCCAACGCTGAAAGTGGGCGTCGTTCAGATCGGGCAGCGCCAGATGTTTGGGCATGGGCCGGCCGTGATAGCGTCCGGTCCGCATCAGGACGGACGACCAGAAGTCGCACATGGTCTCAAGATGATGCGGCCAGGCGTCGGGGGCAATGCGCGCATCGAATACTGGGGCCAGCTCGGCATCGGCGCGCACCTGATCGTAAAAGCCGAACACGACCCGGCGGATCAGGGCCTCGTCCAGACCATCGGGGATATAGGGCGGCAGCGTGGGCATGGGTTCGATATCGGCCCACTGGAGGGCGCGATCAAGCCGGCATCATTCCTGATCGAGGATTTGGTCGAACGCCCAGGTCGCGGCCTGGAATTTGTCGCGGCAGCCCGGATTGCAGAACCCGACGACATGGCCGCGATAGATCGTCAGGCTGTCCGCCGAGACGGGCTGGCCCGACCAGGGGCAGGCTGAGTTGATGCAGTCTTCGAGGTGTGGAGTGGCTGTGTCGGCCATTTTACCTCCGTCATCCCCGGGCTTGTCCCGGAGATCCATGATCACCGGCTGAACCCGTCAAGGCAACGCCTGAGGCGACGGACCGCCGGGACACGCCCGGCGGTGACGCAACAAAGGATCAGGCCTCGCCGGCCTCGGCGGCTTCTTCGGCCAGGATGGTCAGGCCCTCGGGCGTGACGTCGGCGAAGCCGCCCTTGACGCTGAAGGTGCGGCGGTTGGCCCCGATGTGGACGGTGACCGAGCCTTCGCGCAGGGCCGTCATGAACGGTGCATGGTTCGGCAGCACGCCGAAGTCGCCCTCGACGCCCGGCGCATCGACCTGATCGACCGAGCCGGCGAAGACCTCGCGCTCGGGCGCGACGAGGGAGAAATGAAGCTTGTCAGCCATTACGCCTCAGCCGCCATCTTCTCAGCCTTGGCGACCACTTCATCGAAGTTGCCGACCATGTAGAAGGCCGCTTCCGGATAGGCGTCGCCTTCGCCGTCGCAGATGCGGCGGAACGACGAGATGGTGTCTTCCAGCGAAACGAACTTGCCCGGCGAGTTGGTGAACTGCTCGGCCACGAAGAACGGCTGCGACAGGAAGCGCTGGATCTTGCGGGCGCGGGCCACGACCAGCTTGTCGTCTTCCGACAGCTCGTCCATGCCCAGGATGGCGATGATGTCCTTCAGCGACTTGTACTGCTGCAGGATTTCCTGAACGCGGCGGGCCACGGCGTAGTGTTCGTCGCCGATGACCAGCGGGTCCATGATCCGCGAGGTCGAGTCCAGCGGGTCCACGGCCGGGAAGATGGCCTGGGCGGCGATGTCGCGGCTCAGAACGGTGGTGGCGTCCAGGTGGGCGAACGAGGCGGCAGGGGCCGGGTCGGTCAGGTCGTCGGCCGGAACGTAGATGGCCTGGACCGAGGTGATCGAGCCCTTCTTGGTCGAGGTGATGCGCTCCTGCAGATTGCCCATCTCGGTGGCCAGGGTCGGCTGATAGCCCACCGCCGACGGGATACGGCCCAGCAGAGCCGACACTTCCGAGCCGGCCTGGGTGAAGCGGAAGATGTTGTCGACGAACAGCAGCACGTCCTTGCCTTCCTCATCGCGGAAATACTCCGCGATCGACAGGCCGGTCAGGGCGACGCGGGCGCGGGCGCCGGGGGGCTCGTTCATCTGGCCGTAAACCAGGGCGCACTTGGAGCCTTCGGTCGAACCGTTGTTCTTGGCCGGGTCCACGTTCACGTTGGACTCGATCATCTCGTGATACAGGTCGTTGCCTTCACGCGTGCGCTCGCCCACGCCGGCCAGAACCGAATAGCCGCCGTACGCCTTGGCGATGTTGTTGATCAGCTCCTGCATGGTCACGGTCTTGCCGACGCCGGCGCCGCCGAACAGGCCGATCTTGCCGCCCTTGGTGTAGGGGCACATCAGATCGACGACCTTGATGCCGGTGACCAGGATCTCGGCCGAGGTGGACTGTTCCTCGAACGACGGGGCTTCCTTGTGGATCGGACGGTGCAGGTCGGTCTTGATCGGGCCGGCTTCGTCGATCGGGTCGCCGACGACATTCATGATGCGGCCGAGCGTGCCCGGTCCGACCGGAGCCTGGATCGACGAGCCGGTGTCGATGACCGGCTGGCCGCGGGTCAGGCCCTCGGTGGTGTCCATGGCGATGGTGCGCACGGTGTTCTCACCCAGGTGCTGGGCGACTTCCAGGACCAGGCGGAACTCTTCGCCGGTGCGCTGGTCGGTGTTGGTGGTTTCCAGGGCGTTCAGGATCGCCGGCAGGGCGCCGTCGAACTCAACGTCGACGACGGCACCGATGACCTGGGAGATGCGGCCCGTGGCACCCGACTTCGGTGCGGCCTTCTTGGGCGCGGTGGTCTTGGCGGCAGCGGCCTTGGGCGCAGCCGGCTTTTTGGCGGCGGCGGGCTTTTTGGCGGCGGTCTTGGGGGCGGTGGCCATGGTGTTCAGGTCCGTTTTGCGTGCGTGCGGGTCGTCAGAGGGCTTCGGCGCCGGAGATGATCTCGATCAGCTCCTTGGTGATCTGCGCCTGGCGTTGACGGTTATACTGGAGGGTGAGGTTGGCGATCATGTCGCCGGCGTTGCGGGTGGCGGAATCCATGGCGCTCATCTGGGCACCGAAGAAGCCGGCCTGGTTCTCATAGAGCGCCGCCAGGATCTGGACGGCGATGTTGCGCGGCAAGAGCGTCTCGAGGATGGCTTCTTCGGACGGCTCGTACTCATAGGCCGCGCCGGCCAGATCGACCGGTTCGGAGCCGTCGTCCACGACCGCGGGGATCAGCTGCTTGGCAGTCGGCACCTGCGAGATGACCGACTTGAAGCGGCTGTAGAACAGGGTGACGACATCGGCATTGCCGGCTTCGAACTCGGACAGGATGCGGTCGGCGACCGGCTGGGCCGCCGCCAGAGACAGCACCTTGTGGTCCGCCAGCAGGTACCGGTCGATGATCTTGTCACCGAAGAGACGACGCAATTGGTCGTTGGCCTTGCGACCGACGGTGATGATCGAGACGTCCTTGCCCTCGTTGATGAGGAACTGGATACGCTCACGCGCGGCGCGCACGATCGACGAGTTGAAACCGCCGGCCAGGCCCTTGTCGGCGGTGGCGACGACGATCAGGTGCTTTGTCTCGTGGCCGGTGCCGGCCAGGAGCTTGGGCGCGCCGTCGCCGGTGACACCACGCGCCAGGTTGGCGATCACAGCGTTCATGCGCGCGGCATAGGGGCGCGCGTTTTCGGCCTGCTCGGTCGCCCGCTTCAGTTTGGCGGCGGCGACCATCTGCATGGCCTTCGTGATCTTCTGCGTGGCTTTCACGCTTCCGATCCGATTGCGCATTTCCTTCAGGCTGGCCATGGCGGACTACCGGTCTCCGATCAGGCCGCGAAGGTCGAGGTGAAGGATTCCAGAACCGACTTCAGCTCGCCTTCGAGCTTGTCGTCCAGGGCCTTCTTGGTGCGGATGGCGTCCAGCAGCTTGGCGTGCTTGCCGCGCAGCAGGGCCAGGAACTCGGCCTCGAAGCGGCCGACCGCCGAGGTCGGGATGCCGTCGAGGTAACCGCGGGTACCGGCATAGACCACACAGACCTGCTCTTCGACCTTCAGCGGGGCGTACTGGGGCTGCTTGAGCAGCTCGGTCAGACGCTCACCGCGGGCGAGGAGCTTCTGCGTCGAGGCATCCAGGTCCGAGCCGAACTTGGCGAAGGCGGCCATTTCCCGATACTGGGCCAGCTCGCCCTTAATCGGTCCGGCGACTTGCTTCATGGCCTTGATCTGGGCCGAGGAGCCCACGCGCGACACCGAAATGCCGACGTTCACGGCCGGCCGGATGCCCTGATAGAACAGGTCCGATTCCAGGAAGATCTGACCGTCGGTGATCGAGATGACATTGGTCGGGATATAGGCCGACACGTCGTTGGCCTGGGTTTCAATGACCGGCAGGGCGGTCAGCGAACCCGAGCCGTTGTCTTCGTTCAGCTTGGCGGCGCGCTCCAGCAGGCGCGAGTGCAGGTAGAAAACGTCGCCCGGATAGGCTTCGCGGCCCGGCGGACGGCGCAGCAGCAGCGACATCTGGCGGTAGGCCACGGCCTGTTTGGACAGGTCGTCATAGATGATCAGGCCGTGCATCCCGTTGTCGCGGAACCACTCGCCCATGGCGCAGCCGGCGAACGGAGCCAGGAATTGCAGCGGGGCCGGCTCCGAGGCGGTCGCGGCGACGACGATGGTATAGTCCATCGCACCCGACTCCTCGAGCGTCTTGACGATCTGGGCCACGGTGGACCGCTTCTGACCGACGGCGACGTAGATGCAGTAGAGCTTGGCGCTCTCGTCATCGGTCTGGTTGACCGACTTCTGGTTCAGGATGGTGTCGACGGCGACGGCGGTCTTGCCGACCTGGCGGTCACCGATGATCAGCTCGCGCTGGCCGCGGCCGATCGGGATCAGGGTGTCGATCGCCTTCAGGCCGGTCTGCATCGGCTCATGGACCGACTTGCGGGGAATGATGCCAGGGGCCTTGACGTCCACACGACGACGCTCGGTCGCCTTGATGGGGCCCTTGCCGTCAATCGGCTCGCCCAGCGGATTGACGACGCGGCCCAGGAGGCCCTTGCCAACCGGCACGTCCACGATCTCGCCGAGGCGGCGGACTTCATCGCCTTCCATGATCTGGGCGTCAGAGCCGAAGATCACGACCCCGACGTTGTCGCGTTCCAGGTTCAGGGCCATGCCCTTCACGCCGGCCTTGGGGAAGGAGACCATTTCACCGGCCTGGACCTGATCCAGACCGTAGACGCGGGCAATGCCGTCGCCCACCGACAGGACCTGGCCGACGTCGGAGACGTCAGCCTCGTCGCCAAAGCCGGCGATCTGTTGCTTGAGGATGGCCGAGATTTCGGCGGCGCGGATATCCATGGTCGTTACGCTCTCTTGAGGGCGAATTTCAGGGTGTCGAGTTTGGTCTTCAGCGAGGCGTCGAACAGTTTCGAGCCCACCTTGACCTTGAGGCCACCGAGGATCGACGTATCGACCCGGGCCTCGAGTTCAGGGTCCTGACCCAGCGCGGTGCGCAGGGCGGATTGGATGGTCTTTAGCTGAGCCGCCGACAGCGGCTGGGCCGAAACGACCTCCGCCGCGACGACGCCGGTCTTTTTGGCCCACAGGGCCTCGTAGCCGGCGATGACGCCCGGCAGGGCAGCGGCGCGGTCATTCTGGGTCAGCAGGCCCAGGAACCTGGCCGTCAGCATATCGAATTTGGATTTGGCCGCGAGGGCGACCAGGGCCTTGCCCTTGTCCTCGGCCGAATAGACCGGAGATGTCACGGCCCGACGCAGCTCGGCACTGTCGGCCAGCATGGCCTTCAGGCTCTTCAGATCGCCGCGCACGCGATCGATCGCACCCGCCTCGTCGGCGAGTTCAAACAGGGCGCGCGCATAGCGTTCCGAGACTTCGTTGGCTTTGAAATCGTCCGCCACTTCGGGTCCGCCTACAGGGTCAGCGTTTGGGTCACAGCCGGAGGCGAGGATTCGACTCCGTCAAGGGCTTGAAATGCTTGAAAAAGCACAGGACGGGACAAGTCCCAAGGGACCGCCCCGTCCGAAGCCGGGCGCCTGATAGCACCGAAGTTTCAAAGGAGCAACCGGATCGACACCAATCCGTTGCCTTGCTGAACGCGCGCTCGTAACTAGGCGCGGACGCTGAAACGCCAAGGACCCCCGATGGACTCCATTATCCCGCTCCTCTCCGATCCTGCCGCCTGGGCGGCACTCGTGACCCTTGTGGTCATGGAGGTGGTCCTGGGGATCGACAATCTGATCTTCATCTCGATCCTGTCGAACAAGCTGCCCGAAGACCAACGCCAGCGCGTGCGCCGCATCGGCATCGGCCTGGCCCTGATCATGCGCCTGGCGCTGCTGTCGATCATCGCCTGGCTGGTCAGCCTGACCCAGCCGGTGTTTGAGGTCATGGGTCACGCCTTCTCCTGGAAGGACATGATCCTGATCGCCGGCGGCCTGTTCCTGGTTTGGAAGGCGACCAAGGAGATCCACCATTCGGTGGACCCGGTCCCGAGCAAGAGCCACGACCTGCTCGACAAGAAGGACGTGATGATCTCGAACGCCGGGGCGGCGATCTTTCAGATCATCCTGCTGGATCTGGTCTTCTCGATCGATTCGATCCTGACGGCGGTGGGCATGACCGACCACCTGCCGATCATGGTGGTGGCGGTGATTACGGCAGTGATTGTGATGCTGCTGGCGGCCGACCCGCTGGCCAACTTCATCGCCAAGAACCCGACGGTCGTGATGCTGGCGTTGGGCTTCCTGCTGATGATCGGCATGGTGCTGATCGCTGACGGCTTCGGCTTCCATGTGCCCAAGGGCTACATCTATGCGGCCATGGCCTTCTCGGCCGGGGTTGAGGCCCTGAACATGATGGCGCGCCGGCGGTCGGCGAAAAAGGCAGCCGAGGGAGCCAAACACTGATGGACTGCAACGGTCCGATCCAGCGCGACCCGGCGGCGGTTCGTCACAACTGGACGCTCGAAGAGGTTCTCGCCCTGTTCGAGCGGCCGTTCATGGAGCTGGTGTTCGAGGCCGCCGAGGTGCATCGGCGGCGGTTCGATCCGTCCGAGATCCAGAAGGCCCAGCTCTTGTCGGTCAAGACCGGTGGCTGTGCTGAGAACTGCGGCTATTGCAGCCAGTCGGCCAGTTTCGACACAGGGCTGAAGGCATCCAAGCTGATGGACGCTCAGGCCGTGATCGCCGAGGCAAAGGCTGCACGCGACGGCGGAGCCGACCGGTTCTGCATGGGGGCGGCCTGGCGCGAGCTGAAAGACCGGGATCTACCGAGACTGGCGACCATGATCTCGGGCGTGAAGGCGCTCGGCCTGGAAACCTGCGCGACGCTCGGGATGCTGACCCCGGCCCAGGCCGCCGAGCTGAAGGCCGCTGGCTTGGACTACTACAACCACAACCTGGACAGCGGGCCGGAATATTACGGCCAGGTGGTGACGACCCGGACCTATCAGGACCGCCTCGATACGCTCGAATATGTACGGAACGCCGGCATGAAAACCTGCTGTGGCGGCATCGTCGGCATGGGCGAAACGCGCCGCGACCGGGCCGGGTTGCTGCACGCCCTGGCAACCCTGCCTGAACACCCTGACAGCCTGCCGGTCAACGCTCTGGTACCGGTAGCGGGCACGCCGCTGGGCGAAAAGGTCAGCCGCGAAGGTGAGATCGACCCGATCGAGTTCGTCAGGACGGTGGCGGTGGCCCGACTGGTCTGCCCGGCCTCGGTGGTGCGGTTGTCGGCCGGGCGCGAAGGGATGACGCGCGAGCTTCAGGCCCTCTGTTTCCTGGCGGGGGCCAACTCCATCTTCGTCGGCGGCAAGTTGCTGACGACGCCGAACCCCGAGGAGGACGTGGATACGGCCCTGTTCCGCGATCTGGACCTTCGGCCCATGGCGGCGGCGCGTCCCGGAGGCTGAGGCCATGATCCGCCTGTTCCGTCTGCCCGCTCTCGTCAGTGCGGTCGTGTGGGTGGGCGGTTGTGGAGCCGTCGCGGCCCAGACGGCCCCCGAGCCGCCGCCCACGGCCTCGATCGAACAACCGCCGCATCCACCGGTCGAGTTGTTCGAGGTGGTCGCTGTCTATCCGCACGACCCCGGTGCCTTCACCCAGGGCCTGATCTACGTCGATGGGCGGATGTTCGAGAGCACGGGCCAGTTTCCCTCGACCGTACGGGAAGTCAGCCTGGAGGACGGCGCGGTCCTGGTTCGAACCGAGCTGGAGCCAACCTTGTTCGGTGAGGGGCTGACGGAGCTGAACGGCCGCCTCTACAGCCTGACCTGGCGCGATCAGCGCGGCTTTATCTGGAACCCCGACGATCTCAGCGCTCCAGTCGGCGAGTTCAGCTATTCGGGCGAGGGCTGGGGCCTGACCACCGACGGCACCTCGCTGATCCTGTCGGACGGCACGCCAGTTATCCGCTTCCTGGACCCCGGGTCCTTTGAGGTGACGCGCGAACTAACCGTCACCTTCCGCGGACAGACGGTTCGCCGACTGAACGAACTGGAATGGGTCGATGGCCAGATCCTGGCCAATCTCTGGCTCCAGGACCTGATCGTGCGCATCGACCCGGCCACCGGCCAGGTCGTCGGCGTGATCGACCTGACGGACCTCTTCCCGGTCGATCAGCGGGTCCGCCCGCGCGATGACGTTCTGAACGGCATTGCCTGGGACGCCGAGGCCCGCAGGTTGTTTGTGACCGGCAAGAACTGGCCCCATCTGTTCGAAATCCGACTGGTGTCCGCGAACGGCCCGGCGTCGTAAACCGATCCTTAGCCGGGGCGTGGTTCGATAGGGCCATGAAGCGCCGCGATCTCCTGACCCTCAGCCTTGCCCTGGCAGCGGCCCCGGCGGTTGCCAAGGCCGGCGGTCCTTCCAGCAGTAGCGCCAGCCAGCCAAGCTATACCCGCATGGGCTCCCTCACCGCCTCGGTGGTGCGCTCCGGTGGCCGCCGCGGCGTGCTTTCGGTTGAAGCCGGAATCGATGTGCCGGACGAAGCCTTTCGCGCCGCTGCCATCCAGTCCGTTCCCCGCCTGCGCGCGGCCTGCAGCCAGGTGGTGCGGACCTTCGGAGCCGCCATGATTGCGGGCGAAGTGCCCGATGCCGACCGTTTGGCTCGCGAGCTTCAGGCCGTGACCAATGAGGTTCTGGGGCGACCCGGCGCGCAGTTGTTGCTGGGCACGATCCTGACCAGCTAGGGCGCTGCCCGACGGATGCCTACTGAGCCAGGGTACCGCCGTCGATCGTGATCTCGGATCCTGTCACGAACTTGGACTCGTCGGAGGCCAGGTACAGCACCGCATAGGCGACATCGTCCGGTTCGCCGATCCGTCGCATGGGAATGCCGCGCATGAGTCTTTCGTGGGCCTTGGCCTCGTCGCCGCCCGCCAGGGTTACGAACGGATCAAGAATGGCGGTCTTGATGAAGACCGGGTGCACCGAATTGCAGCGCACATCCGACCCGAGCTTGGCCTCTTCCAGGGCGATGGTCTTGGAATACATCCACACCCCCGCCTTGGTGGCGTTATAGGCCCCCATCCCCGGAGCGGCGGCCAGGCCGGCCAGCGAGGAAATATTGATGATCGAAGCCGGTGCCGAGGCCCGTAGGGACGCCAGGGCGTGTTTGCAGCCGTACATCACAGACCGGAGATTGATGTCGAACTGACGCTGCCAGTTCTCCGCCGTGTCCTGTTCGGCAAAGACCAGATCCCCGCCGACACCGGCATTGTTGACCAGGACCGAAAGGCTGCCGAAGTGGGCAATCACCTCGGCCACCACCTCGGCCCAGCGCGCCTCGTCGGTGACGTCGTGACCCCAGGCATGAGCTCGACCCGGGTGCTCGGCATTGATCTCGGCGGCGACAGCCCGCGCCCCCTCGGTATTGACGTCGGTGACGGCGACCTGGGCCCCTTCGCGCGCCAGCAGTCGGGCCATAGCCGCCCCGAGGCCCTGGGCGCCTCCCGTGATCAAGGCCGTCTTGCCGGCGACCCGCCCCGTCACGCTGCACATCCCAGGCCGAGGGCGACATCGTCCATGAACTGGGCCAGGGTCACGTCCAGACCGGTCACACCATCGGCATCGTGAGTGGTGAGGATGACCACGACCCGATTATAGACATTGGACCACTCGGGGTGGTGGTCCATCTGGTCGGCCTTGAGGGCGACCCGGGTCATAAAGCCGAAGGCGGCGTTGAAATCCATGAAGACGAAGGTGCGGGATATGGCCTCGCGCGGATCATCGGCCCGGCGCCATTGTGCGAGCGTTTCCAGCGCGCGCTCCGCGCCGATGCGGGATCGATCCATGCCAGCCTCCTGATCGTTGCGCGCTGGCGTAACGCGTGGGCGCGCGGCTCGCAAGCGACGGGAATGCAAGAGCGCCCGTCGCGTTACGGTCGCCCGGTCCGAACACAGCGATGGTGGATGAACAACGAGGCTGGCGACCTTCGGGCGCGCCTGGAGCCGCTTCTCTCGATCCAGATCCTGGAGCTCCCGACCTTGCGCAGCGCACCCTAGAGGTTCGACCCTGGGCGAGGCCTGGCGACGCGGAAGGCGTCGATGACCCCGTCGCGGTCCTTCTGGCGGGTCGGTTCATCCAGATCCGCCCACAGGATCAGGCCAGGGTGCAGCTTGTGAACATTGTTGCGATCCCCGGGCCGCCATCCGTTCAGGAGGCGCTCGGCGCACCAGCGATCATGCTCGATCCTCGCCAGAAGTTCCAGCAGGTCGCGGTCGTCGCGGGGGTCCGCTCCGGCCGCATCCGCGTCGGCCAGCTTGACTGGGATGTGGGACGCGGACGCCCGGTTGGCCGACCACAGGGATTCCGCCAGGACCGACCAGCGCACCCCGGACCCGGAGGCACCCAGCTCGATGTAACCCTCCTTGCCGCGGCTCTCATAGGCACCGTGCAGACGTTGGGCCCAAAGATCCACGTCCGGCAGAATTGCTCGGGCCAGGCCGGCCGAAAAGCCGGCCACCGCCGTGTGAACACCGGGCAGGGTCCGGCCAAGGTCGGCTTCGCCCGACACCACGACCAGCGGCCCCGCGTTCAGGCGGGACGCCATCAGGGCTGCGGCGCAGGCCGTTCCGACGTCGTGTTCGACCACCCAGGCGTCGGCGTCGGTCGTCTCGGCCAGAAAGGCTCCGATCGAAGCGGCGCGAGAGAAGCGGATCTCGAAGGCCGGCCGGTCATAGATCAGCGACAGATCGCCCAGCACGCCGGGGGCCATCCGCGTCCAGCGATCCTCGATCTCACCCGTGGGGTCCCACAGAGTGACGCACGGCGACGGACGCCCGATCCGCCAGCCGAGCGAGATCGCCTGTCGCACCATGGCCTGGGAAAAAGGGCCCGACCCGACGGCCGCGACGTGCAGGCCCCTGTCGCGATCCCAGAGTCTCAGGGATTCGTTGGCGGACCTGGCGGCCGCGGCGGCCAGGGAGAAGGGTCGGGGCGTAGGTCCCGAGCCGCGGACTTCGGTCGCCGACTGGCGCATCATCTCCAGGACGTCCTCGTCCTCGATCTGAACGTGAAGGTCCGAGCGATCCGCGTCCAGGCGCTCGGCAGCGCGTCCGGCCAGGGACAGGTTGTGGGTCACGTCCTCGCCGACCACGACGACACGGCGCGCTCGCTTCAGGCCGGCCTTGCGTGCCGCCACCGTCAGGTCGTCCCTCAGCACCAGGACGCCGAGCTGGTTGAGGTCTTCCGCGTGGGACTCGGCGATCGACGGATCGATCAGGACGGTGGCCGCCGCCTCAGCCGCTGCGGCCTCGGCGGCCTGGACCGCCTGTGTGCCCTGGCCCACGATCACCAGATGGTCAGCCGCCCAGGCCTGGGTCAGGCTTTCGGCCAGGGCATCGCCGATCTGGCGAGCGACCAGAAAAATCAAGCCCAACAAGGGGATCGCCGCCCCGAAATAACGGGCCAGATCCAGGGTCAGGGGAACATCGCCGCCGGCGATGTCGCCCTGGGGCGTCAGGAGCCACAAGGTCAGATAGGGAAAATCGCTGAGCTGCTCGGCGCAGAAGCCGTCACAGCCACCGCTTCGCTGTGTCCACTGCCCCCAGCCGACAATGCCGAGGATCAGCCATAGAACGAACAGTGCAATGAGCAGGACCGTGCGCGGCAACTGTGATCGAGGATGGCCCCAACGGACGATCCGGCCGGCCAGCCATGCGGCGAAATTGCCACCTCCCAGCCCCGTTCCCCGTTCGCGCCCTTGCGCCTGACCGCTCATTCTGTCCCTCGGTTTCGACGACCGGAGTGGCGCAAGCCCAGTCCGTCCTGTCAAGCGAAGGCCGCAGGTGCCGGACAGGGCCGGCCAGCAGGTCGCGGCGCTCCGTCTAGCTCGCCGACGCGAGGCGGACCCGGGTCGTCACCCAGGTCAGGGGCAGGGCGACGGCGACGATGAGGACGAAAAGGCCGACCTGTCCGCCCCACTCTGCTGGGAATCGATCCCGGACCAGCCAGAACGTCGTAAACATGAGAATGCCCTGGAGGCCGGCGCGGCCTCGCGAAATCACAAGCGTGGCATCGCAGCCCCGGCATGAAAACACCCTGCCGAGCGACCACTGGGTCCGCCCGAAGGGGACGGGGGCGTCGCATTGCGGACAGACCGGCCCGATGGTCATATCTCCCCCAGACACCTCGACAACATTAAAGCGGCGCGCCCGACACCAAGGCATACGGCGCGTTCCGAGCGACCATAACGCTATGCATCTTTTGGAGATAGGTGCGCCCGTCGTCGGCCAAAGCGATGCGAGAACAGGTCGGACTGTTCGGCGTCAGGGGACGCATCGGGGATATCGCGGGTGACTTCGGCCTTGCCGGCCCAGGCTCCGGGTACCTCACGGCCGGCACGTAAGGCGGCATCACGACGCAGGTTTCGATATACCCAAAATTGGTTATCTCCTTGTTTACCTTGCAATAATCACGTCTAATCGCTGGATATTAAGCGTCTCCAGATAATCTTCATGCAAACCGAATATCGGGGGAGAATATCTGTGATGTCGCGTAGAGCAATAATGGCCGCAATTGTCTTCGCGTCTATGGGCGCGACGGCTTATGCGGATACTGGTATCAAGAATTCGGCTAGCTCAGTCATTCGACTGCAAGCATTCGTGCCGGTAATTTGTCGTGTTCGTCTTAATACGGACGTTGGATCGCCTGATGCCCAGGGTCTTGTGGCGCTCGGTACAGCCCATGAATTCTGTAACGCCCCGTCGGGCTATCGTGTGATGATCCAGCACCCGCAGGACCTGCAGGGCGCCGCCATCATTTCCGATGGCGAGCGGATTCCGCTGTCGGCATCCGGCGAAACACTTCTGACCGATTCCCCGCACGCCGACCTTCGCACGGTTCGTCTTTCGGCCGACATGGGCGATGAGCCCAATCGTTTCAGGAGCCTCAGCGTCCGGATCGAGCCGAGGGGTTAGAACCCCGTCCTGTGCAGGTGGGTCGGCCCGGCGCGCCTGCCGACGCCGCCCGGATCAACGTCAGGCCGGTGGCCGTCAGTTGGCGGGGGACAGGGTGATGAACAGGGTGTCGAAATAGGAGCCCGCGCGATTGCGCTCGATGCTGTCGACCTCGATCTCAAGTGGGATCATACGGCCGACAAGTCCGGCCCGGTCGGCCGACTGGCCTGACGTTGCCGCCAGGTCCAGCAGATGCCCATCGAAGCTCGCTCGGTAGCCGATCCGATCCGACACCTGCTCGCTGTTGCCGCCTTCGCGCAGCATGACGCCACCGTTCAGACTGCGCGCCGCTACCCGGTAAGGGCCCGTACTGCGGACCGAAACGACCAGGCGCCTCGAGAGCTGTGCAAAATCCGCGAAATCGATTTCTCCGCGAGTCGAGGCTCCTGCGATATTGGCGCTCAGGACATTCGGGACGGCCACCGAGACGCTGACGATCCCTGTCGATTCGAACGGCAGGCCCTGGTCGATATCCCCACACCAGTACCGCACCGTGAACTGTTCACGATACACACCGGCGGCCAGGTCGGCGCGCAGATCCGTCACGCGCATGGCGACCTGTCGCTGGGCGACCGTGTCATTCTCTCCCAGAACGGCAGAGCCTGTGCGCAATAGAGTATAGGCGTCGCTTCGAAAGGCCCCGATGTCATGCGAGGTGTCACTGCTGGACCATTCCACCGTCGGCCCCTGAGTGAGACCGACCCTGGACACAATGGTCGAATCCTCATCCACGACCTGGTAGCGCACGGCCAGGGGTTCCGAGCCCGCTCCAGCCCTGCGAAAACTCAGCACGAAGGGCTGGACGACTTCGCCGGGACCGGCCGCATCCAGCGGATCGATGCGGACCTGTGGGACCACGACAGGATCCACCGAAACGCACTGTGCGCTCGCCATCGACGCCATTGTCAGGCCAGCCGAAGCCGCCAGGATCGCTGCGAGGGATTTCACGGTCACTCTCCTACTGGGTTGGGCGAAGATCGCCGACGCGCGCGACACCATCGGACGTGTCGGGCACAACCAATTCATAGACGCTGGGTGGCGACCCGATCATTTCGATCCGCCATACGCCGGCCCGAAGGCCGCTGGCGCCAAACAGACCCTGGCGATTGGTGAAGACCTCAATACGTCGGCCATTCTCGCCTTGCTCGATGGCCACGCCCGACAACAAGGTCAGCGGGTCTCCGTTGACGTCGATCAGCCGGCCGACGACCGTGACGCCGTAGTCGGAACCGATGTTCACCAGATAGCCGGCACGATACGGAGCCAGCAGTCTCAGCGAACCCGATCCGATGTCAAATCCTGGGGGGGCCTGAGCCGCGTCAAAGATAACGCTGCGGGGCGAATAGGACGACACCTGTCCGTAAAGGGCCGGGCCGAACGTGCCCGAGCGGGCATCAAATCCGTCTGGAGAGGGCTCGACCTCGACGACGATATCGGGATCGCCGTTGTAGGGCCGGGCAATCACGAAGGAGTCCGAGATGGGCCGACCTATGGCGATATGTCCGCCGGCGAAAGCGATGCTTGTGCCGGCCCGCAGATAGGTACGCTGGTCGGTGATGTCGTCGGTCGTCTGGGAATAGGCGGTCGAGTGCCCAATCCCGAGTTCCGCTCGATTGGCCGCATAGGCTGCCGCGCCGTTGAAGCCCAGATCGTCGGAGCCGCCATCCAGCGAGCCCGAGGCACTCCAGGCTCCGACACCCCGGCCGCCCGAGGTCTGGTATCCGAACCGCCCCCGTTCCGCACGAGAATCGTATTCGGCGCGGGCCGATCCGCTGGTTCCGAAGCGCCTCACCAGCGAGACCCGGAAGCTGGTCCCGTCCGCGAATCCGCCTTCTGCCCAGTCCAGATCCAGTACGAAGTTCACCGTACTGGTCAGCCGCCGCCCGTAGCTGACACGCGCCGAGCGCTCATCCGCGAACCCGGAGCGGGCGTTGGCATAGCGTAGTTGCACGCTGGCGAACGAATTGTCCGCAAAGGCGCGCGTGTAGCCGACCGTGAGGTTGTAGGCGTAGGCGTTGTCCGGTGCGAACAGGCTCGGCGGGCCGAACCTGCGGCTTCGCGCCTCCAGCGCGGCGACGAACGACGCACCGCCTCCTGCCGCGCTCTGGACCAGGCGCTCGAAGCTGATGTTCGCGGCCCAGCCGTCACCGACCGAATCCAGGTCGCTATAGCCGAAATCTGCGCCAAAAGTCCCGATGGGCGATCCCCAGACCAGCTCGGTGCCGAACAGGGATCCACCTTGGTTGTGCTGAAGGTTTGCCCCCAGGGTCAGGTCGTCAGTCACGCCGCGCCGGTAGAAGCCCGACATGGCGAAGTCATTCGAATAGTCGATCGAGCCGGCCACACGATCCGTATCGACCCCGATATAAGCCCCATACTCCGAAAGCCCGCGACCGAGCTGGCTGCGGTCAATGAACAGGGAGAAAGAGATCACATCGCGCCGCCCCGAACTGTCGGAGATGACGAGATCGACATCATTTGATCCCTGGATGAAGGGGAAGTTGCTGACGTCGTAGGTCCCTGGCTGCAGCCGGATCGTCCGAATGACCCGACCATTGATGTAGGCCTCAACGGTCGCCTCGCGATCCAGGGTAAAGGTGCGTCCCCCGCGTGGAGTCGTATTCCGTTGTGGGTCGAGCAGCCCGTACGATCGCTCCAGGCCCAGGCCGGCGACATCGTCGACCCCCTGGAAACCCCGCCCCTGAGGCAGCAGGTCACCCAGGGTCCATCGGTTCAACCGCTCTATATCGTCATAGACGAAGCGCGTGCCTTCGCGTCGGAAGTCGCGCTCGTTCCAGCTTGCTTCGGATTCAAGCACGACCGGGCCCAGGCGCGTCGCCCCATCGAACAGGAAGAGCGGATCGCTGAACCCATTCCCCGAGAAGCCCTCGTGAACGTAGTCAACTGCCGCGCGGATATTCACATAGGCCGACACGGCCTCCGGTGCGACGAACTCGCCGTAGATCGACCGATCCAGGTCAGCCAGTCCAATGGACTGCCGCGCGCGCACCGCCGCCGGCAGGCTGATGTCAAGTTCGAGCGTCCGGGGGTTGAAGGAGAGTGGCGCGCCCGCGGACGCGAACTGCGCCAGGGGAACGAATGCGCCGGGGCCGGCCAGTGACTGAAGCGGTGCAATCGCTGAGGGTTCAAGCCTCTGGGCCAGCAGGGCGAAGACCTGATCCGCCGCGACCTCGATACTGTCGTCCGGGGCAACCCGCACCTCGACGTCGCCCAGATAGACCTCGCCGTCCTTCAGCGGCACCACAATGGTCAAGGTCTGGCCGGACGTGTTCAGCTGTGGCGTGACCTGAGCGGCGAGCGCCGCCGGCGAGACAAATCTCAGGGTGGAAGCCGTCCGTTCGGTCTCTGGACGGGTGTCATTTTCACCCTTTCGCCGTTCGCCGCGAGACCGGCTTTCGGCGTTCGACTTGGTGCCCTGCTTAACGAGCTCCGATGCACAGGCCCGTGTCTGCAACGACCCGCTCCAGATCGGTGCCGCCAGTGTCAGAACAGGCAGGAGCGCAGTCCCCAGCCTCGTCCAAGCCTTGCTGTCTGCCCGTTTCATGTTTCATCGACCGCGCTGAGACAGCGTGACCTCAACGGTGCCCTCGCTGGATTCAAGCTGGATGGGCACCACAAAGCGACGCGACATGAGAGGGCCGACCAGACCGAAGCCGATCAACTGCTGGATGTCATTGGACGACAGCGTCCGGCGCAGGACTTCACGGCCCGCCGGATCATTATGACGAATGGTGATTTCGGTCCGGCTCAGATAGCCGTAGTTGCGACCGTCATTGCGAACCGTAAACGCGGCGACGGGCTGGCCCTCGCCGTTGGTGGCGATCTCGGTGCCGCTCACCGACAACTGCGGCTGACCTGCTGTTGCAGACGCCACGTTCACCATCACCTGGAAATTGTACAGAATCTGTATGGCGGACTGGCCTTCCGGCAACTCGACGGGTTGCTGTGACACCTCCGCGTAGAAGTGACGGCTCGTATCGGGGTCGGGTTCGCCGACGTACTGCAGGCGAAACACCTGCGTCTCACCGGGCGGGATGATCGCCTGAGGTGGGAAGACAAGAATGTTGTCGCTCAAACGGTCTGACGCCCTGACCGAACTGAGGTCAAAATCGGTCTCGACGATCCGCACCTCGACCGGCAGCGGGCTGGGTCCGTCGTTCTCGACGCGGATCGGGGCGCTCATCCCTCTTCCTGTCGTCGTGAGCTCAACAGCAACGGGCTGAACCGTCATGGCCCAGACGATCCCCGCCAGTGCCAGGGCCGCCACCGCCGCCAATCCCGAGGCCAGGGCTCGGACCGATGAACGCATAACAAATCTCCCCAGTCCCACCGGACTCACTCTTGCCTGCCAGAGGGCAACCCATTGATATCTTTTACACATCGTGGCCGGGACGTGGCCACGAGCAATCTCTTCCGCCCCCGACGGCCCCGGGGCTCGTCGTCGTCAAGGCGATGCCAGCAGGGTGATGGTGACGGTTTCTCGGTAAGATCCAGCCGCCATCGGCTGAGAAACGCTCGGACGCTCGAGCGTGAGCCGGAGTTCGAATTCACGCTCTCCAGGCGCAGGCCAGGTTTCGGATGGGTAAAAGCTAGCATTGGCGGTCGAGTTGGGCCCGACGGGACTGAAATCCCGCACCTGGGACGACGCGGGGCCATAGGCCCCTCCCGCGCCGTCGCTCCAGTAGGCGGAATAGATCATCGGGCGCCGATTGGCGAAACCGGAGGGGGGGGCCGAGCCATCATCCACAGCCGACAGGCCGCCGCGCGCGCTGAAGACACTGATTGCGTGCGATGTATTGCAGGAGGCGTCTGTACGAAGCGTCAGAGTATAGTCCGAGCCCTGCACGGCAGTACCATCGGTTCCGGCAAACGCCGTCGATGGGATGGACCATGTCGATCCGAAGAGATCGTCCCTCGACGCCCCCCCAGCCGAGCTGACGGCGGACCAGCTACCCATGAAGTGACAGATCGGGTCGGCGTCCCCGGACAACTCGACCGGCTCATCGGCAGACACAGCTCCGGCGACGAAAAACAGGCCGAGACCGGCCAGGGCACCAGGTACGATCTTGCGGAGGCTTCCCAGAACGGCAAAGCCCGCGCCGACGTCGACGGCGATCATACGGTGGGTCATCGTCAGATCCGGCCTCAAGCGGCAGCTCCCAGTTCGAGAATGAGTTGGTCGGAATAGGCACCGGCGGTCAGGGGATCGCCCCCCGCCGGAATCCGGATCGTGATCACGATCTCGCCCCGCCCGGCATTGGCAAACGCCACCGTCAAGGCACCCTCATCACTTGAAATCGTTTGGGTCTGCCCCCCCCAGTCGATGCTGATGGTGTAGGGCAGGTCGTTGCGGAAAGGCCCGCCTTCTCCCCGGTCGCTGTTGGCGAGCCCCCCGTTCAGGCTGGACAGCCTGAGAATATTGGACTGGTTGCAGGTCGCCGGCAGGGTCAAAACGATTTCGGCCCCCGTTGGCAGGCCGTTTTCGTCGACGAGATCATTGATCACGACACTTGCCCGGCCGGGCCCCAGATCGGTGACGGTCGCATTGCCGATGAAGGTCGCCTCGGCCGCGGCCATCAGGCACCCGGCCGCGACGGTGCCTTCCAGGATGATCTGGTCACGTTCCTGCGTCATCCCGGCTCTGGCAAGCGAGGGACTTGCCGCCGCCAGGAGTCCGACGAGGAGAAGAAGTGGGGCGGCACGGTTGAACATCACTGCACCTCCAACGTGACGCGAAGGACATCCGAATAGTCGCCGGCGACCAGGGGCACGCCGAAGCCCGCATTGGTTTCACCGGCCTGAATTTCGAACTGGAGCAGCATTTCGCCCGTGGCCGGATGTCCGACGAGCGCCTCCATCCGGTGAACCTGGCGGGTCTGGGCCTGGGCGTCGAAGCTGGATTCCTCTGCGGCCCAAAACAGGACGGCGCGATAGGGTACGGCATCGGCAATCCCCAGAGGGACTGTCGCACCGCCGACGCGCCAGAGGCCGTCGCCGTCGCTGGAAATCTCTACCCGGTGCAGGCTGGTGCACATGGCCTGCATGGAGACGGTGATGCGCGCGCCTCGGGTGCTGAGGGTGGTCGCATCAGCAAGATCGGTGATGGAGAACACCGACCCAGACGGATTGTTGAAGTTCTCTATGGCACCCACACCCAGCTCGGGTGTTCCAAGGGTGCACATCTGATCCGCCTGACCAGAAACCGTGACGGAATGCTGCTGCGCCATCGCCGGCACCGTCGAGACCGCCAAGGCGAAGGTCGCTGCGCATAGACCGGATATGGCGAGAAAGGACCGCATACCTACTGCACCGTGATTCCGATGATGATCGTGCCGGAATAGGATCCAGCTTCCACGACCGCCGAGGCGTTGGCACCGGTGCCGGCGGCATTCAACGTCTCCAGCCGCGATATGGACAGGTGCAGGGTCGATGCCGCGTGGGCGGCAGGCGCCAGTGCCGTCTTGGCGGAGTCCCCTACAACAGGTCGATCGACCAGAACTGTGGGCCACCCGGTCAGGGTCGCGTCATATGTGATCAGCCGTGCGAATCCGGCGGGTGTCGTATAGCCGGGGGTCACGTCCAGGCCGAGGGGCGACGCGTCGAGCGACAGGGTGCTGGGCGTATTGCAATAGGCGACGTCAATCGTCGTCGTGAGGGACGGCGCGCCACTTGCCAGGGCGGCCGAAAGTCGTCCGTCCGGGCCCGTCAGATCGCCCAGATCGAGTTCCGTCGCCGACGGGCTTCCCAGCACGCAGGACTGGGTCACATGGGCGTCGATCTGGATGTCGGCGGTCTGGGCCAGGGCGGCACCTGAACCTGCCAGGAGCAATGCCGCTACCGGGGCCGGGGCCAGAAGGAGGGGTCTCATGGGTCCGCGTCTCCTTCTCACGCGACCGGCGCGATTGTGAGGGTGACGGCCGCCTCATAGGTGGCGGCGACGGGGCGCCTGTTGTTCGCGGTGATGGGCGCTGACACCGTGACGGTCAGGGTGCCGATATTGGCCTCGCTGGTCGTCGTCTGCGCGGGAGATTCGGTGGCGCTCAGAACCTCGAGGCTCACATCGTCCCAGGCCAGCGCTGCGGTGTAGTCCACGCGGTCGGTAAAGGACGCAACATCAGATACGGTGACCGGTGCCGACGGGCGCAACGGCGACGCCGTCAGCGTGATCTCGGCCCGCGCGTTGCAGTAATAGCCGGTGAGACTGTAGGAGGTTGTTCCGGAAAAGTCGGAGGACAGCTGGCCCGTCGGTCCGACGAGGGAGTCCAGGGCCAGGGACGATGGCGATCCTGGCTCCAGCGATGCGCAATACGGGGCTACGGTCGTTTGGATGTTGGCAGATGCCGCACTTTGGGCTGAGGCCGCCCCTGCGGTCACGCAGAATCCCGCCGCCACAAGACAAAGAAGGTCGGTTCTCACGCCCGCCTCCTGGGCCAGATTTCTGACCGGCTGCCGGGGTGTCTGGCGATGATCACGCGCGCACCTCCAGCTGGATGACGATGATGTCGCTGTAAGACCCCAGACGGGGCGCATCGGCGTCCGGTGCATCCCAGCGAACGCGAATGGTCCCCGACTGGTCGATGGCGATCGCGTCCTGCGACGACCAGCCGCGATCCGTCGCCGCCGGGCCGAAACCACAGGCCGCCGATCCGTCCTCGCTGAGCATCGTCGAGGCGCACCACCCGAGATTCTGACGACCGGAATCCGTTCCGACCTCGACACCGACCTCGTACGGCGTCGCTTCCGCAACTCCGGGGGTCGGGTCAGTACTCGCAAAGGCCCCGTGGCGCGAGCGGACACGCAAGGTGAAGGGCGTGTTGCAGTCGATCCTGAAGGCGGACTGAATGGCTCCGGCGCGATTGAAATCCAGGCGACCGCCGAACACGGGTGGTGTCACCAGGTCGCAACGGGGAGCCACTTCACCGCGAAGGTCAATGTGCAATTCCGTCGGCTCCCCGAGCGGGGCGTCGCCGGCTGTGTAGCCACCACCGAGCGCGGCCAGTGGGTCGGCCGCCAAAGCGGAACCGGCCCAGCTGACCGCAGTTGCGGTCACCAGACAGGCGATCAGCTTGTTGAAGGGTCGAGGCATGGGTCGGGCGTGCCGTTCTCGGTGAAGCGCAGAAAGAGGCATGGCCCGGGAGCGGCGCTGCCGCTCCCGGGCCGACGCGCCTAGGAGGTGGTCGCCGTGATCGTGATCACGGAGGTGTAGGCCCCCGCGACCGGACGGTAATAGCCACCCGCCGCACCGCGGCCTTCGGGCAGGACGGTGATCGAATCGAGGCCGCCGTAGCGACCGGTTCCCGTTTCAAAGGCCCGCCCAATGGTGCCGGAGATGACTTCGGGAGCAGCGCCGCCCTGGGCCGTGATCACGAAATCCTCCGCTCGGCCGGTGTAGTGGGCGGCGTCGGTCTGAACCGACACATCGAAGCTGTTGCGGAACGAGCCGGTGTCGGTCGTGCTGTTGGTCGTCGACAGCGGCTGGACCGAGATTGAAACATCGGCCGCCGCGTTGCACCACAGGTTACCGAAGCTGACGTTCGTCAGGTTGATCGCCGTGAGGAACTGGCCGTTGCCGTCGGCCAGGGAGCCGATGTCGATCGGGCCGGAGTACTGGGTCCAGCCGGCAGCGGTCCCGGGGCCTCCGATGTGGTTTCCAACGCCACAGGCCGGTGCGACGGTCGAGCTCAGTGTGACTGAGTTGCTCGCCGTTGACTGGGCGAAAGCCGGAGCCGCCAACAGCGTCAGGGCTGAAGCGGCGAGAATAAGAGTACGCATTGTCGTCTCCAGTTAGAGGTGGGCCCGACGGGTCCCGGTGGACGACCGGTCGGACCGGTCAGAAAATCGGGCTTCAGGAACATCCGTCGGCCCGAAAGGGTGTGCCGGCCTCATGTGCCGGGGGTGACTGTGACCAGGATCGCGCCCTCATAGGCACCGGCGATCGGCCGGTGGGCAGGGTCCGCAATCGTGGTGATGGTGTAGTCGTCGAAGACCCCGGTTCCGGTCTCGAAGGCCGGGAGGCCTGAAATCACGAGCGGCGTCGAGGCGGCTGAACTCGCCGTCAGCCCAACGAAGCTGGGGTTGGTCGAGGTCACCTCGAACTGGACCACATTGGTGAAGGTGGCGTCTGCCGAGCCGTTTGGCGTCGTCAGGGCGGTCAGTGCGATCGCGATCGAATTTCCGGTAGCGTTGCACCAGATGTTGCCGAAGTCCTGATTGGACACCTGGCCGGCGACCTGGCCCGTGGCACTGACGGCGATCTCCCCCAGGGTGACGGCCTGTGATGGATTGGCGATGCCGCAGGCCGGCGTGACCGACGCCTGAACAATGATGTTGGATTGGGCCGACTGTGCATGAGCCGCCGCTGCCGCCAGGGTCGCGATGGGCGCTAACAGCATCAAGGCCCCCTTACGCATCAACACGCCCTGCACTCCTGACCCGAAGGCCACCCTTGCTATGCCCGCAGGCAGAGGTTCCGTGACCACATGGACACGGAGACTCGATCGCTCGGCAGGGTCTCCCACCGGGCCTGGAAACCGGCCTGAGCCGGATCTTCGGAAAGTTTGAGAGATGCGGTCGCCCGCAGCCTCCCCCCAAGAAAGAAAGCTAATGCTTCCTTAACGTCACCGTATGCCAACCAGTGTTCACTGGGCATCCCCAGTGTTGAGTAGGGTTGGCGAATTCATCCATGGATTGAGTCAATTGGGTCGTCGGGATCGTCCCTGAATCCGTCCGGCAACGGCGATTCGCCATCCAGACAGGCCCCGTCGTGCCGCTCCTGGAGGGGGAAATACGGGGGGGGGCCCTCGGGGCGAATTCAGCGAATCCGGAAGGGGCTCACCGCGGAGAACAGCTCCTCCCGGCTCCCCACGCCAAGCTTTACGTAGCTGCGTCTTATATGCGTCCGAACGGTTTCGACCGAAAGCTCGAGCGCCTCTGCCAGGTTGTCGACGCGCTCGCCGTGCACAAGGCGCTTGATGATGGATGCCTCGGCCGCCGTCAGGCCGAAAATCTTGCTCAGGTCCGCCCACAGATATTCGGCCGCGGGCGTCGCGACGAAGAAACTCAGGCCCACGGCTGGAACGAGTCCGGCCGGCACGGTCAGGTCCCCACGGACCAGAATATGGTCTTCATTGCCCCTGTAGGCCCAGACGCGCGGCTCGGCCAGGTCGCGCACAAAGGCCTTCAGATCAGGTTCTTGCCGGCTGTCGACGCAGCTAATCCGCCCCCGCACCTTCCGAAAATACAACCCAGACGAGATCAGGTCCCGTCCTGCGTTGTTGGCCCAAAGTATTCCCTGATCTCGCGTAACGACCGCTGCGGGCGTCGTTGAGAATTCACACCACCCAAGAACATAGGCAGCCGACGGCAATATTTCCCCGGCGGGGCCCTTCGGCTGGGCCATACACACTGCTAACCCCCCGGTTATGCGTTATGGTTTCGCTTATAGCGTGAATCGTCATGTAGTGCCTCCCCAATATTTGGTACTCGGCGGTGCGGAGGGCGGTCTCAGACGGACGGATACTGGCTGTGATCCATTGCCATGGCTAATGCCTGTCAAAAGCACAATCCTGGATAGTCAAGGCGGCAATTTCCGGGCCGCCCATGTGGTTCTACGAGCCGGGCAGCGCGCGCCCGATCGGGGGCCGCGACAAGGCCTGCGCCGTGACGAACCACCCCTTCGGCACCGCCCGGATAAAAAGCGTCGGTGAACTGTACGATCAGGGGCGGGCCATCCTGTGTCAGGGGCAATCACTCGCTGGGTGGCTTACGGCTATCCGTGTCTCGTTTCCTGCGAACCGATCATGACGGCCTCGGTCGCGGCACTGGTCGCCGTTCCGACAATCGAGACAGCACTGAAACCAGACGGAGCTTCGCAAGCGTTTGATTCGTCTAATGACGATGGCGCACCCGACACGCCCCAAACTGACGTTCGCCAGTGGCCGTCGGAGCCCGCTAGTGTCTTTGAAAAGAAACGCATTTTCTGGCACATTGTCCGCTGAGGTTCCGCCTTGGTCGTCGCAATCCGCGTCAACTGTTGGGGTGGATGTTTGGGTGAAAGCGTCTCATGGCGAAGCGTGTCTCGGTCGGAAGGTCGGTGAACAGACTGGCCGCTCGGAGAGTAGAAACTGAGAAGCGGCCCGGTCGCCACAGCGATGGTAACAACCTCTATCTCGTTGTCGATCCAAGCGGCGCTAAGCGATGGGTCTTCATCTATCGCTGGAAACGGCCCGGTGCGGCGGGACCGGGCAAGCTGCGCGAGATGGGCCTTGGCTCCACCCGGGCCGTGGACCTCAAGGAAGCGCGGGCGCTCGCCTCGGCGGCGCTCAAGGCGCTAGCGGCCGGCGAGGATCCGATCGGAGCGCGTAGGGCGCTGCGTGAGCGGCCGACTTTCGGTGAGGTCGCCGATGGTTGGCTCAAGGACAACGCCGGCGGTGTCCGTTCCAACAAGAGTCTCGCGCGGCGAAAACGCGCTCTAGAGGTTTACGCCGCTCCCCTGCGGCCTATCCGGGTCGACAATGTCTCGACGGAGGATGTCCTGGCCGTGCTCAAGCCGATTTGGGTGAGTAAGGCCGAAACCGCCAAGATGGCGCGCGGCTACATCGAGCGGGTGCTGAATGCGGCCAAGGCTCAGGGCTGGCGCTCCGGCGAGAACCCGGCGCGCTGGAATGGTCATCTCGATCATCTGCTGGCGCGCACCCCACGCCTCCAGCGGGGCCATCACAAGGCGATGGCCTATGCGGACATCCCTGCGCTGATGAAAAATCTTGCCGGGCGCGACGCGACGGCCGCGAAGGCGCTGATGTACCTGATCCTGACGGCCGGCCGCTCAGGTGAGATTCGTGAGGCCGACTGGAGCGAGATCGACTTTAAGGCGAAGGTTTGGACGATCCCTGGTTCTCGTATGAAGGCAGGGCATGAGCACCGTGTGCCCCTGTCTGATCAGGCCGTGGCGATCCTCCACGCGCTCCAGCCCGCAACCGATACTGAGGCCGGGTTGATCTTCCCAGGGCAGAAGCTGGGACGCCCGCTGTCAGATATGGCGTTCAAACAACTTCTCGCTCGGCTGGCCGTGAAGGACTGTACGCCGCACGGGTTCCGTAGCGCGTTCCGCGATTGGGCGGGCGACCAGACGAATTACCCGCGCGAGTTGGCAGAACAAGCTTTGGCCCACCGAATTGGCGACCAGGCTGAACAGGCCTACCGGCGCAGCGATGCGCTCGAACGCCGTCGCGCGATGATGGCGGAGTGGGGGCGTCATTGCATGGGCGGTAAGGCTGCCGCGAACGATGAACTGGGCAGGGATCAATCGGCTGATGCAGTTGTCATCACAGCGACGTAGCCCTTGATCGTATGCTCGGCGGTGAAGGCGTCATCGACCTCCAGCGCTTGGCCGACCTCTCCCTTCACGTCCCTCAGTTCTGCGAGCGAAATCGCGCCGACCTCTGGACCAAGTCCGTAGTCCGCAATGCCATGGCCAGTGTCCAGATCGTCCGGGTCGAGTTCGCTCAGAAGCCAGACCGCGTCGATCCCCGGGGCGGCGATGCGAACCACGGGACGGAAGTCGATCTCGAAGGCGGTCCCGCGCAGAGTCCCTTGCAGCCGTGCGTTGGTTAGAAGCCTTCGAAGGAGCGGGAGGGGAATAATCACCCGAACGGTTTCACTGCCGCTGGCCAGAAATGTCTCCTCGGTACCCGGTCAGTATGCGCAGGAGTTATTCGGGCCGGAGGGGACTATCACCCAGCCGCTCGGGCCTAAGGCGGCGACGAAGAGCCCGCTGCCATCGACGTGCTGAACGAAGGCGTCGGGTGATCTGGGGGAAATGACCCATTCGACGGCGAGCGCGTATTTGCGGGTGTAGCCGTTCATCTGCTCGGCCGGGCTCACTTCGGCGGACACGAGACAGGTGATCGTGGAGTTGGAGCAGGAAATGTCCCCATAGACGGAGATCGAGGGGTCAGCGCACACGGCTTCGAAGGCAGTCAGGATCGCCTCCTCATCCGCGCGGCTCGAGCAAGCCGGCAATAGTGATGCGGCCCCAACCATGGCCGCTAGGCCCAGTGTCGGTGACTTCTTCATCTCTATGATCCGCAGCGGACGATGCCGTAGGCCGGCTGGAAGGCTTCTTGAAGTAGGAGTCGATCGGATGACGCACGCGTCACCGTGAGGCGTCGTTGATAGAACGGCGGCTCCCCCTCGCCCGCGAACCCCTCCCATTCCTGGAGGTCTAGCGTGAGCGTAGAGCCAACCAGTGACCACGTGCCGCTATTCCCGAAATCGTGGTAGCTGCCGTCGGCCGCGAAGCTCATCTCCAGCCCCTCGTCACAGGACCCTCCGGCCTGGAACTCGCCCTCGCTCAGCCAGACACCGATCAAGTCGCTGGCTTGCAGGGTCTCAGCTGGTGTTAGCGCTGCCGCCTGCGGCTCACCGACGCTCGCCCTCGCGGCCTGTTCCACTCGCTGCTGCTCGACGGCCAGGTCCATCGCCGTTCGCGGCTCTCGGAGGTGCAGCCACCAGAACAGCCCGCCAACCAGCAGAACGCCCGCCATCATCATCAAGCCGACGCCGGTGATGACGCGACGGATCGGGCGGGAGGTTTCCATACCGATGGCCAAGGCTTCCCGCGCCGTTGGACGAGGTTGCGAGGCGCGCTCTTGTTCAACCTTCGCCTTGGCCGAGTTGATCGCCTCTCGGCCGCCAGGCTGCCTTGAGAAACGGCGCAGCGCGAGGACACCCCGGAGGGCCTGCCCTGCATACCAGGTGGCCATGCCGCTGAAAGCGACCAGTCCAACAAGCACATAGAGGCCGTCCTGCATCGGATCGTCAGCCAGGACGAAGATCAGGGAACTGGCGCTTGAAAGCAGCAAGAGCCAGGCCCCGACGAGGCTGTGCCTACGAGCCGTCAGCCATCCGAAGAGGATCACGAGAGTCGTGTTCACCACGAACATGACGCCCAAGACGATGGCGCCCTCCGTGCCGGACATCAGTATCGGTGCGCGACCTCCGCCAATGGCAGCGATGCTCGCGACTCCGCCGACGACGCTTCCTGCGATGAGCCCGACCACGCTCGCCCACGCCCTGCTGGCCAGGTCTATGGCCGTCCTTGGACTCGTGACGGACGTGAAGGGACTAGCTGCAGGTTCGGACGTGAGAGGTGCGCTCTGCACCGGGTCCGCGCTCATCCCAGTCAGGGCAGGCGCCGGAGGTTCGTCGTCGCGCGCTAGTATCTTAGCCTTTTCGCTGGCGAACTCCTCGTCAGTCAGAGCGCCCGCGTCCTTAAGACGCGCTAATCGCTCTAACGCTTCCAACTTCGTCATCACGCCCCCTAAGTCCTCGGAGCAAATAAACTATAGTTGTTAAACCAAACAACCCTCGCCCGCGACCTTGCCGGCGATGGACATGCGGCGGCTGGTTGGGCGGAATGTGCGACGGATCAGGGTCGCCAACGGCTTGACCCAGGAGCAACTGGCGGAGCTGTCAGGCTTCAGCCAATTCTACATCTCCGGCTTGGAGAACGGCCGCCGGAACCCGACCATCGTATCCTTGTATGAGTTGGCTCAAGCGCTCGGCGTCACCCACATGGATTTGGTCGCGCCTGACGGCGAGGATTGACGCGCCGCCCCATTGGGAAAGCCGAGGGTGAAGGCTCGCCAGGGCGAGCCTTCAGTTTCGGCCATCCCATTAGATCAGCGCGTGAACCGGTCCGAAGTCCGTGTAGCGATGGGTCAGGGCGGCGGCATGGGCCGTGTTCCCCGCCAGCGCCACGGCGGCGATCGCAGTCTCGAGCGTGATGACCTCAAACGGCACCGCTCCGTCTGCCCCTTTCAGCATCGCCGCGTAGCGATGAGAGGCCCGCTGGACTTCTCCGTTTCGCTCAGGGCCGATGATGAGGAAGGCTCCAGTATCGTAGAGCCCGCTCATCACCATGGCCTGGGCCAGCATATGCTGGCGCCACAGCTGCTGGACAGGGTTTCGGCGCAGCGCCGGGTCGTCGGCGTTGAAATAAAGGCCGGACTGGACCGAGAGCTCGTCGTAGCGAGGCCGCATCCGGGGCTCGGCCTCGGCCATGCCCTCGCTGTATTTGACCTCGATCGCCAGGAACGCCTTTCGGCCGTCGTCGAGGCGAAGGCTGACGAAGACATCGAAGGCCGTCCCGTCATCGGTGAAGCGGCTCTCCCCCCGCCCGGGAGAGTGCTCGAACTGGATGTGGCTCACCTTGCCTTCGAAGGCCGGATAGATTTCCCGCACCCAGCGATCCGCCAGATCGTCATCCAGCTTAAGGGCTCCGAACAGGTTGAAGGCGAGAGGCATGGAGGCCAGCAGATTTCCATAGACGCGGCGATCCTCGATCAGCGCCCCGGGCTCGCGGTAGGCGAGGGTTTTGGCCGTGAAGCGCAGGATGTCCTCGTTCAGGAAGTTCGCGCCGGCCGCAGCATCGGCCTGACCGACGAGATGTCCGTAGCGCCGGCGCTTGCCCGCGCCGTCGATGAAGCCGCCCATCGGCAGGCCCAGAGCTTCGCGATGAAGCGATTGCAGCAGCCGAGCGCAGGCGCGAAAGCGTGTGTCGTAGCCGACGAACGCGCCATGCTTTCGAAGCGTGGCCTCGGGAACTAGCGGCAGTTGATCGGGCGCGGAACCATTCATGATGACCTCTTCTCCTGTGGTCCCCCGGGTTCGCTCGAAGCGCGGCGAAGTATCGGCAAGGGGGTCACCAGACGGCCGCTCGTGGTCGGTTTCCGCCGTGAACGCTATATCTCAGGGGCCGCAGCATTGGCCCGCAGGAGATGTGCCGTGCAGAGATCGGACTTCGACAGCGCCGCGGACTATGCCGAATGGGCTAGGCGAGCGGGAATTGACCTCATTGATCGCCAGGGACGACGGCGAGGGTTTGAGGGCGCGTCTAGCTCGCTGGCCTTGGCCTGTGTCCCCGTTCGTCAATCAAAGCCGCTACGGCGAACGCACCACCTGACGGCACGGGAATTCTGGAAAACCTACAAGGGGGTGGCTCTGGCAAACCTCAACGGTGAGGTCATGGCGTCCATGCTCACAATCTCATGGGGATCTCTTGGCCTGTCCGGCGCAGCGGCATGGGAGGCCCACAAGCGTTTCACTGAGCTGTTTCGGAAGTGGCGCCAGGCCCGTGGTCTGTCGCAATCGTGGTTTTGGGTCCGGGAGCGCGGTTCCAAGCTAGGCGACCATTCGCACATCGTCATGAACCTCAGCTGGGAATACGGCCTGCAACTGGTGCGGTGGGCCGAGCGGGCGGTGGAGACGATCTCTGGTCGACCGGTCATGCGCCTCTCGCGAAATCAACGTGTGCAGACCGTCGATCTCAAGTCGGAGCGCCTTCGGCAGGATGCGGAGGTGGTGAGGCAGTGGGAACTGTTCCAATACCTGTTCAAAGGCCTCGGGCCCCACGAAGAAGTCAGTATCCCGGGCGACGGGCCAGGCTCGATGAACGCCTCTGATCTGATCGTTCGATCTCCCCGTCGCCAGGGACTGGTGGTCGGCAAGCGGTCAGGGCTGTCCACGGAACTGGGGCCTGCGGCATTGGCCGGGTTTCTGGAAGACCATCCGCTTGCCTTCGCCATCCGCGAGGGACGCGGACAGGTCGCCTATGATGATCGTTTCATGGTCCACGCCAGGATTCGGGAAGGGCTGCGACGGCTTGAAATCTGAACCGCCGAAACTGGAAGTCCTGAGAGGGAAACTGGAAATCCGCGCATCTAACGATCTGTCGTCATTGCGGAAATAAGCCGGTTGGCCCCCTACAGCCGAGGGCGGCGCGGCACCCCTCCTCAATGGTTCTCCCGGCGCAAAGCGCGGGGATGGGGCTTATCGCCCGTTGGGGTAGCGATAGGGTAGGGATGGGAAAGCGTAGGGGCGGTGTTCAGGGGGTGATCGGCGGGTGTTCAGATGCACCCCCTGCTCCGCGAAAATCGCACACTGTCAATGCGTTCGCAATTTCAACAGGCGTCGAGTGGTCCAGCGATCACTCGGTCGGCAACCGGATCACACCGGGCTCGTCGTCCCGCGTCGGCATCACCTCGTTGAGAATGCGCGCGAGGGCCGAGAGCCCCCTTTCTGGCTCCTTGCCAGACCCATCTCGGACGATAGTGCCGGTGGAGGGATAGTAGCTGATGGGACCGCATTTCAGTTGGATGGGCGAAGGGCGATAGACCTCGAAGCCGCGATCTCGAAACCAGGCGATGGCCTCGGTCATGGCCTTCTCATCGCCCTCCCTATCCAAGGGTGCGGTTCTGGAGGCCCGCTTCATCGGACGGAATCCGGCATTCGAACGATCAGGCATTGAGATAGCCCTCCAGCCAGCGTTCGGCCTCCGTTACAGGGACGAGCCGGCGACGGCCGATCAGGACCGTCTTGAGCGTTCCAGCCTCGATCTCCTCATAGACTTTAGTTCGGCCGATTGCGGCCCAGGCGCAGAACGCCTGGATAGACATTAGAGCGGGTTTGGCGGTGCGGGTTTCCATGGTCGTCGCCTCGGTTGGGGACGGCGATATGGATTCGTCAGCCGGGGGCGCTCAGTCTTCTGCGCCGCGATCCCGAAGGGCCTCGTAAAGCTGCCCAGGCCCCAGCAGCACGTCCTTCATGTCGTCGCGCACGCGTTGCGAGTCCAGCGCCTGCTTACTCATGGCCTGATGCGCCGCCAGGGCGTCCATGATGGCGTTCATCATCTCGTCCCGTAGGGTCGGCGAATTGGCAAACTGGGCCTTGGTGTTGTTGCGGGCCTGGGTCGCCAGTTCCTCGGACTCCAGCAGCTTCCCCTTGATGACGTCGTTGACGTAAACCAGCTTGTCGTCGTCGGTCAGGTCGCCCTCGAAGAGGTCGTTGACCCGTGCGATAATCTCGTCGAGGAGCGCCTTTTCCTTCTCGTGGATACCTCCGGAGCCGGCCTCGGCGACGCCGGTCAGCTTCGGGGCCTCGCCGGCGGGGTAGAGCAGGTCCCGCTGGCCCTGATCCTTCAACGAGTGGTGGGTCAACCGAACGCCGGTGAGATCGACCCCCTGGCGTTCCCGCCCGAAGGCCAGAAGCGGCAGCAGGCGGCGGTAGAAGATCGCGCGCTTCTCGACGTCGGTGCTGCCGTAGTCGACGATCTGGCTCAGGAAGCTGTAGAGCCGCAAGTAGGCGGCCATGTCGCCCTTGAAGAGGTCCAGGGCAGACATGTGGTCTAGTGCCTCGGTCATGGCCTTCTCGTTCCCGGTCGCCTGGGCAGTGATATGGGCCTGTTTGGCGCCGTTGAAGGCCTTCAGCAGCCGATCCGCCACGGGCTCGATCGCGGCGATCAGTTCCGATTGCTTCCCGTTCGGATCAAGTTCGACGCGGACGACGCGCTCGACCTCGAAATCGTCGTAGTGCCCGGCGGCGTCGAGCTTCGCCCGGATGTCGAAGATTAGGTTGGGGTCGGTCGCGCTCTCCAGTTCCGCCGTCTCGTGGTAGGTCTGGAACGCCTTCAGAACCTCGTCCGAACTGTTCACGAAGTCGAGGATGTAGGTCGTGTCCTTGCCTGGGTGGGCGCGGTTCAGGCGCGAAAGGGTCTGCACCGCCTGGATGCCGGCCAGCCGGCGATCGACATACATGCCGCACAGCAGCGGCTGGTCGAAACCGGTCTGGAACTTGTTGGCGACCAGCAGCAGGTGGTAGTCTGGCCCGGCGAAGGCGTCGCGGATGTCGCGCCCCTTCAGGCCGGGGTTCAACTCCGGGCTCGCCTCGGTGAACGGTTCGGAGCCGGATTCCTTGTCGTTCACCTCGCCCGAAAAGGCGACGAGAGTCCCCAGCCTGTAGCCTCGGTCCGCGATGTATCGGTTGATCGCCAACTGCCAGCGCACGGCCTCCTGGCGGCTGCCCAGCACCACCATCGCCTTGGCCTTGCCTTCCAGGAGCGGCCGCACATTCTCGCGGTAGTGCTCGACGACGATCTGAACCTTTTGGCTGATGTTGTAGGGGTGCAGCCGGACCCAACGCATGATCGCCTTGCCGGCGGCGTCGCGCTCGACCTCCTTGTCGTCCCAGTCGCGGCCGCTGTGGGCCAGCCGGAACGCCAGCCGGTAGGGGGTGTAGTTCTTCAGAACGTCTAGGATGAAGCCCTCCTCGATCGCCTGCCGCATCGAGTAGACGTGGAAGGGGACCGGTAGGCCGTCAGGACCCGGCCGCCCGAACAGTTCGATCGTCTTGGCCTTGGGCGTCGCGGTGAAGGCGACGTAGGTGATGCCCTTGTCGCTGGCGCGGCCCGCCATCTTGGCGGCCAGGATGTCCTCGTTCGACACCTCGCCACCGTCAGCCAGCGCCGCCGCTTCCTCGGCCGACAGCAGTTCCTTTAGCTTTGCCGCCGCCTCGCCGGTCTGGCTGGAGTGGGCCTCGTCGGCGATGACGGCGAAGGCCTTGCCCTCGGTGGCCGCCAGGTCGCGGACGGCCTCGATGGCGAAGGGGAAGGTCTGGATCGTGCAGACGATCACCTTCTTGCCGGCGGCCAGCGCCTTGGCGAGTTGGCCGCTCTTGGAGCCGCTCTCGCTCTTGATCGTCTCGACGACACCCTGAACCCGCTGGAAGTCGAACAGCGCTTCCTGAAGCTGGCTGTCGATGACGTTTCGGTCGGAGACGACGATGACGCTGCTGAACAGCTTGTTGTCGTCTGCGTCGTGCAGTTCGGACAGGAAGTGGGCCGACCAGGCGATGGAGTTGGTCTTCCCCGAGCCGGCGGAGTGCTGGATCAGGAACCGACCGCCGGGACCTTCCTCCAGCACCTTGGCGGTCAGCTTCCGAGTGGCGTCAAGCTGGTGGTAGCGCGGGAAGATGGCTCCCGCGATCCGCTTCTTGGCGTCCCGCTTGGTCACCATGTAGCGGCCGAGAACCTCCAGCCAGCTATCGCGCTGCCAGACCTCCTCCCAGAGGTAGGCCGTGGGGTGTCCAGGTCCGTCGGACGGGTTGCCCTTGCCCCCGTGGTCGCCACGGTTGAAGGGCAGGAAGCGCGTCGCTGGCCCTTCCAGCCGGGTCGTCATCTCGACCTCGCGATTGCTCACCGCGAAGTGGACGAGGGCGCCGCCGGGGAAGGCGAGAAGAGGCTCGAACGGGCCGCTCTTGGTTTTGGGCAGGCGGTCGAAACGATACTGATCGACGGCGTCGCGGACGCTCTGGGTGAAGTCGGTCTTCAGTTCCGCCGTCGCGACCGGAACCCCATTCAGATAGAGCACCAGGTCGATGCAGTTCTCGTTGACCGTTGAGTAGCGCACCTGCCGGACCACCCGCAGCCGGTTCGCCTCGTAGCGCCGGGTGATCTCGGGGTTCATGCCCATGGCGGGCCGGAACTGCGCCATCGCCAGGCGCCCGCGCGCGCCCACAATGTCGAGCCCGTTGCGCAGAACGTCCAGCACGCCGCGTTCGTCCAGCGACTTGCGCAGCCGATCGGCGAGGACGTCGGCCGCAGCGGCGCCATGCGTCTTGGACAAGGCCGCCCAGGCTTCGGGCTGGGTCTGTTCCACCCACGCCGCCAGGTCCGGGGTGAACAACGCGCGCCGACGGTCGTGGTGGACGTAGTCGCCGGCGTCGTGGTGCCAGCCGTGAGCCGCGAGATGCTCGCAGACCTCGGCTTCGAAGCTAATTTCCTTGTGAAGGCTCATAACCCGGCCTTCCCGGTCAGCACCTCTAGATGCTGGGCTTCCCACTCCTTGTAGGTCGCCCCACCGCCTTCCAACCGCCACTCCAGGGTGCCGTTCGCGGGCCGTCCATTCACCACAGCGGCTGCGGCGCTGGGACTTTTGAACGCGTAGTCCTTGGTGAACTCGCAGGCGCTACCGCGGGTCGCCAGCACACCCATCCGCTGGAGTTCGTCGCGCAGGAGAGCGTAGCCGCTCGTCTCCGTATTTCGGCCCTCCCAACTCGCTCGTGCGAGAGACCCCGCCTGAACGATGAAGTCGCCACCGTCGAGCACGGCCGTCGCCCGCAGCTTGTGCTTCCGGTTCACCAGTTCGAAGCGAGTTGGGCTGGCGCCCGATGCCTCGACGGGGTGCTGGCGGGCGGGCCGCGTCGCCTGAAGGAACATGTCGATCCGCAGGGCCGGCAACACCATGAAGAGGTAGTCGAGGAACGCCTCCATATTCGCCTGGGCAGCCTCCGATAGGCCGGGCCGAGGAGGCGTGTTGCCATTGTCCAGCGTCACCCGGCCCACGAGGCGGGCTTGTTCGACAAGACGCGCTTCCAGATACTTTGCGTGCGCCTTGTGCAGGTTGTTGGCCGCCGAAGTCACCAGCACAACGGTGGTCCACCAGTCCTTGCGGGTATCATGGCTGCGGATGCGGTCGCTGATGTCCTCGCCCTCGCCGACGTAAGCGCGAGGTTCACCCTCATATTCGCCGAGGAGCAGATACACGCCCGTGTAGCCAGCCTCCTTGCGACCCAGCGCGGCCGCTAGCTGGGTTCGAGGCGCCATCAGGACGTGGCCCGTCCAGTTGAAGACCTCGGCCGTCAGCATGCCGTCGGGGCGGCCGTCAATGAAATAGAGTTCCAGCGAGCGGCCCGCCGTCGCTCCGCCAGAGCCGGGCACGAGGACGCTCATTCCGGCGCCTCGTAGCCCAGCTTGAGGGATTTCAGGTGCGGCTGGAGCGCCTTGTGCAGCCGGTTCATGGCGTCGACCTGCTGAGACTGGATGGCGTCCCACTCGTCCTCGGGTGCGCGATAGCCGCCGGCGGTGACCCGCGCCCGAATGCGGCTGGCGCGGCCATCGTCCAGCCGTTCCCAACTCAGGGGGCCGCCGAAGGCCTGTTCGATCTCGTCACGTCGGGCGAACAGTTGGTCGAAGATCGACTTGTTCTCGCCGTCGGCGCCCTTGCCCCGGTCGATGTAGAGTTCGGCGCCGCAGTCCTGCTGCGTGATGACGTAGTTGAGAGGCAGGCCCCGCACGCCGGAGGTCACTCCGATCCAGGTCGACGGTCCCGGCGTGATGTGGCTGTGCAGCTTGGCGTCCGGCCGGGCGACCAGGCGTGCCCACCAGTTTTGGCGCACATCATGCCGCTCGGCGAACTCGCGCTTGCTGCGGGAGACGGCGGCCGTCTCGGCTGACGGACCGACGATCAGGGTCAGCAGCGGCGCCGGCGGTGACACGCCGATCCGCACCGCCTCGACCTTCACCAAGTAGAAGTCCGAACTGCTCGACTCGTTGAGCCAGGCGACCACCGAGACGTGCTCGGGGCGAGGCTCGGCGACGATCCAGATCGCCGTCTGGGCCTCCATCGCGACCATGTAGGTCAACACCTTGCCCAAGTGGTCGTGGTTCGACTTCTCCAATTGGTTCTCGATGATGACCTTGCCGCCGCTCTCGCGCTCGGCGACCAGGTCGATGCTGAAACTGCCAGCCGCCTGCTCGCGCTCGACGTTGACCAGCGACAAACCGAGCGCCTCGTTCAGGACATCGATGTTGTCCTGAAGCCAGCGGGTGAAGTCGTAGGCCTCGTGCCGCCACACCTCGCGCAGAGCGACGCGTTCCAGCTTTCCAATTCCCGGCACAGCGACCAATTCGTTCACGGCGATCCCCCTCAACTCCCGCAACAACCTACGGAATCGCCGCGTATCAGCACAACCCCAACGGAGTCAGAGCAGTGCGCCGGACTTGGTGCGAGGTCCACGACCCTTGGGCGTCATGCCGTGGCGCCCCATCCAGCCGAGGTAGTTGCGCAGGTCCGCCTTGGTGAACTTGTCGCGCTTCTCGGCGTGCCAGTCGTTCAGAACGCCGTCGACGACGGCGTCGTCCGTCGGCGTCTCTCCGTCGATCAGCATGTCGTTCCAGACTGCGAAGAGGGTCGCGACGGCCTCAACGCCTTTGGACTCCAGTTCCCCGAGATCGGCCAGCATCTTGTCGAAGGCGGCGCGACGGTCGCCGAGCAGGGCGTCCAGTTCCGCACGCAGCGCGCCGAGTTGTCCCGTCAGACGGTATTGGACCTGGCTTTTGGGACCACCCGGCTGGCTTGTCTCGATGTGCCCCACCCGCGCCAGTTCGGCCTCGACCTCGCTCATAAGGGCCCCGTCGAAGGGGCCGGCAGCCATGCGCTGCGGCTTGCCCCGAAGTTCCCATACCCCGGCATGAGCCTCGGCCAGATACATCCGTTTGGCGGAGGTCATTCGACCGGACGTCGGTGTGTCTGCGACGAGTTCAAGGACGGCTGCGCCCACGATACGACGAGCAGTCGCCCTGTCCACAACTCCGGGTGGGGCAATCTCCCGCACGTCGATCTTGCCAGCGATGGCGGCGGAGATGAGGGCAGCGCGGCGTTCTTGGAGAAGAGCGATGCCCGCCTCAGCCTCTTCTGTCAGACGGTCCAAGCCGTCGATTTGGGAGCCAATGGCCTTCACGATCTCTATCGCTTCTTCCACTGGCGGCAACGCAATACGAAGCGAGGCGATTTGCTGGAAGTTCAACCCTTCGCGGGCGGCGCCATTTTGCATGGCGTCAATCTGCCCCTTGGTCGAGATCGACTTCATGGCCAGCGAGACAAAATCGCGTCGCGCAGCATCTCGAAGCCGTATGATACAAACGTGCTGGTTTACATTCGCCTGTTGGAAAGGCGTTGGAACGATACACGTCCTTCCCAACGACGCCCCTGTAATGTTCAGAAGGATGTCACCCGGCTGGACGCGAGTGTTCGACATCTCCTCGTCTACGGCCTCGGGGATGTAGACGAGTTCGTCTAGCCACAGCCCCTCGTCGTAGACGTTCTGGCTACGCAGGAACGCGATACCTGCGTCAACATAGTTCTCCCCGCCGCCACTGGGGGTTTTCCCACTACCGATTTTCGCGCAAATCCCGCTCAGCTTCGCGACCTGCCAGTGCGCTGGCACGTTGCCGAGCCATTCGACGCCGGAGTCCGTCATGGTGGCGGCGAGGTCGAGGCCCTTGGTGACGGCATGTGAAACGAGAGCCTGCCGCTTCTCCTTCAGCAGGTCTATCAGCCGCCGCTGCGCCTCCACCAACGCGTCGATCTTGCCTGTTTCGCGGTCTAGCAAGGCTGCGATGGCGGTTTGTTCTTCCAGAGGAGGAACCGGCAGAAGGAGGTTATCGACCGCATACTGGCCGAGCCCCACGCGGGTCAGCCCGTTGGCGCGGACGGCCACGGACGCCTTGGCATAGTGGGAGTCGAAGTAGCGCTTCAGGAACGCTCCACTGGTGCCCGCCTTGGGACGGATCATCGAGAGGTGGTAGCCGCAGACGACCCCAGGCAGATCGTCGGGGACGTAGGCCGACACGGCGATATCATCGGCCGTTTCGGAATCCTTGGTGATGATAACGTCGCCGGCCCGCAGTGAGAATTTCTCGATCTGCTCCTCGCTCGCCGTCGCCGCCATCAGCCCGTCAGCGTCGGCGATCACATCGTTGTAGTAGACGTCGGTGTAGTTACAGAGCCGCACCGGCAGTTCGCCCTCGTGGCTCTTCTTGTCGACGTTGCTCGGGTAGGCGTGGGCGACCTGCTTGAGGCGTCGGACCTCCCAGTGGCTGGGCAGCGCTCCGAGCCATACGTCACCGCTGTCGCGGTATTCAGGATACGGCCGGCTCACGAGCCAGACCCTGACCCGGCGACTTCCGCGATGACCCGCGCAGCCTGCCAAAGGTCTTTCACCTTGAAGCAGACAAGGTCGGTGTCCTTGAAGGAAGGTTCACCAAACAGGTCGTGGTTCGGTTTGCTGACGTGGAAGTCGGCGTGCGCGTAATGGCGGCTGTCGATGTCGGCGAGCCGATGCTTCCGCACTGCATCGGCGCGGGCCCAAAGGTTCTGAAACCGCACGGTCCGGGGCTCGAAGCCAATCGGCGCGCCTTGAGCCGTGACGTATCGCATGGCGTGCTTGGCATGCCCGGCTGGCGATACAGAAACCGAAGGATGGCTATCGAGCAGCGCCAAGATGGCTGCCCTGAGGTCCGCGCCCGTCATGCCGCCAGCCCTTCGATCATCGCCTTGATGCGATCGGTGACCTCGCGCAGATCGGCGTCGATCTCGGCCAGGTCACGCGGCGGTTCGAAGATGTAGAAGTGACGGTTGAACGGGATTTCGTAGCCGACCTTGGTCTTCGTCTCGTCGATCCAGGCATCCGGCGCGTGGGGCTTCACCTCTCGATCGAAGTAGGCCTCCACCGCCTCGTTCAGCGGCACGTTCTCGGTGTCGCGCAGGGCGCTGTCGGCGATGGGCTTGCCCTTGCTCTTGCCCTTCTGGCCCAAGACGGGCCGCCCCTGATCGTCCAGCGCCGGGCGCTCGACGGTGATGGTGCGATAGCCGAACTCGGTGTTGTCGGAGATCAGAGAAAGCGGGCGCAGCTTGACCTTGCCGCCCTCGGGCGCCGCCGGAGGCGCGTCGCCCTCGACCACGATCTCGCGGCCGACCTCCTTGCCGTCGGAGTCCAACAGCGTTGCCACTTGTGCCGGCTGGAAGGCGCCGAACAGGCGCGTGACCGCGTCGATGTCGTCGTTGGACATCTCCCGCCGCTTCGACCCCAGCGACTTGCGCATTTTGCGCCAGAAACCCGAGGCGTCGATTAGTTGCAGCTTGCCCTTGCGCGCCGCCGGCTTCCGGTTCGAGACGATCCAGACGTAGGTGGCGATGCCAGTGTTGTAGAACATGTCGGTCGGCAGGGCGACGATCGCCTCGACCAGGTCGTTCTCCAGCAGGTAGCGCCTGATCTCGCTCTCGCCCGAGCCCGCGCCGCCGGTGAACAGGGGCGAGCCGTTCAGAACGATGCCGAACCGGCTGCCGCCCTCGTTAGCGGGCCGCATCTTGGACAGCAGGTGCATCAGGAACAGCAGCGAGCCGTCCGATACGCGCGGCAGCCCGGGGCCGAACCGGCCGCTGTGGCCCTGCTGCTCATGCTCGGCGCGGACGACCTTCTCGACCTTCTTCCACTCAACGCCGAAGGGCGGATTGGACAGCATGTAGTCGAACTTGCGCCCTGGATGGCCGTCGTCCGAAAGGGTGTTGCCGAAGATGATGGCGCCGACGTCCTGACCTTTGATCAGCATGTCGGCCTTGCAGATGGCGTAGGACTCCGGGTTCAGTTCCTGTCCAAACAGGCTGACCCGTGCGCCGGGGCTATGCTCGATGAGATAGTCTTCGGCCACGGACAACATTCCGCCCGTTCCCACAGTCGGATCGTATATCGACCGCACCACGCCCGGCCTCGACAGGACGTCGTCATCCTCGATGAAGAGCAGGGCTACCATCAGCCGGATCACCTCGCGCGGGGTGAAGTGCTCCCCGGCGGTCTCATTCGACAGTTCGGCGAAGCGGCGGATCAGTTCCTCGAAGGCGAGGCCCATCTGATGGTTGTCGACCGCCTTGGGGTGCAGGTCGATCCGCGCGAAGCGCTCCGTCACCTGGTAAAGCAGCCCGGCCTTGGCGAGCCGGTCGACCTGTGCGGTGAACTCGAACCGCTCGAAGATGTCCCGCACCTCGGGCGAGAAGCCCTGAATGTAGGCGTAGAGGTTGGCGGCGATGTTGTCGGCGTCGCCGATCAGCCGCCCCATGTCCATCGCCGAGGTGTTGTAGAAGGACAGGCCGGCCGCACGTTTCAGGAAGGCGTCGGGATTCAGGCCGTCGGCCTTCCGCTTAGCGTCCTCGGCCAGAACCGCCGCCTTGGTCGGTTCCAGCACGCAGTCCAGCCGCCGCAGCACCGTGAACGGCAGGATCACCTTGCCGTAGTCCGACTGCTTGTAGTCGCCCCGCAGCAGGTCCGCGACGGACCAGATGAAGGCCGATAGTGCCCGATGGTTCATCCGTCGCTCTCCTCCGCGGCGAGCGATAGACTCGGATGGCAAGGTCGGCAAATCAGCCGAATACAACGAACGAGGATATTTCATCCGCGCTGACTACGCTGTTGGGGTGATTAACAGGGTGCGCCTCAACCGCACACCGAAGTTATTTCTTTATTTCAACAACTTACGATCAGTAAATGGCGCACCCGACACGATTCGAACGTGTGACCTTTGCCTTCGGAGGGCAACGCTCTATCCAGCTGAGCTACGGGTGCGTGGTCGCGTTAGCGGAGCGGCTGCTTACAGGATCGGCGCTCAGGCCACAACCTCATCTCGTGTCGGATCGGCCCGGCTCTTGTCGCCATAGGTCAGGGCCACAAAAACATCCTCGAGGTCCGGATCTTCGGTCGCGATGTCGCGAATGCGTACGCCGGCGGCCCGCACGGCCGCCAGGACCTGCTCGACGCTGGACTGGCCGGTTTTATAGGCGACCACAAAGCTGTCGCCGCGTGGCACCACCTCGAAGCCCGGAACGACCGGCAGGGCCTCCAGCGGTGCTTCGGGGGTGACCACGACATTGCGGGTGTCCAGTCGGCGCAGCAGCTGGGCCGTCGGCTCGCAGGCCACCACCTCGCCGTGATTGACGATGGCGATGGTGTCGCACAGTTCCTGGGCCTCTTCGAGATAGTGGGTGGTCAGAAGGATGGTGACGCCGCGGTCACTGAGCTCGCGGACATAGGCCCAGAGCTGGCGGCGCAACTCGACATCGACCCCGGCGGTCGGTTCATCGAGGATCAGCACCGGCGGGTTGTGAACCAGGGCCTTGGCCACCATCAGGCGGCGCTTCATGCCGCCGGACAGGGCGCGGACATAGGCATTGGCCTTGTCTGCCAGGCCAAGGGCGGCGAGCAATTCGTCCGAGCGCCGTTCCCGCGCGGGGACGCCATAGTAGCCGGCCTGAACCTCCAGCGACTCGCGCGGAGTGAAGAAGACGTCGGCGGTAATCTCCTGGGCGACGACACCCAGGGCGGCGCGAGCTCCGCGTGGGTCCTGATCGATGTCGCGACCCCAGACGAAGGCATGGCCGCCGGACTTGTTCACGACCCCGGCCAGGATGTTGATGAGGGTCGACTTGCCCGCCCCGTTCGGGCCGAGCAGGCCAAAGATGGAGCCGCGCGGCACCACCAGATCAACGCCCTTCAGGGCTGTCTTGGGCGGCGACTTTGGGGAACCGGCATAGGTCTTGGTCAGGCCACGAACTTCGATGGCATTGTCGGGGAGGCGATCGGACATGGGGGCTTTCAACGGCAAGACTGTCCTTAGGTAGGCTGTCGCACCCAGATCGCCAAGACGTGAAAAAAGCAAGGAGCGTAGACAATTGGGAAAGCATCCTTGACACTCCAAAAGATGGAGTCTAGGTAACTTTACATTCTGATTGGGTTCCTTGACGGAGATATCAATGACCAGGACAAAGATGATCGGCCTGGCCGCCCTTGTTGCGTTGGTGCTGGGCTATGGCGGAATGTTTGTGGCTGTAGGGTTGGCTGGACTGGACCTGATATCGCGTGAGGTGGCGGTGTTCGTTGCCATCGGCCTGGGCCTGATCGGAGAGGTTGGACTGTGGGTGGCCGCCGCCACCCTTGGCTGGACCGTCTTCGCCAAGCGCAAGGCATTGCTGAACCGGCTCCTGGGGCGCAAGCCGGCGGGAGCCGAAGAGGCGGTTTGACGACAACAGGGCGGCGCGCCTAGACAGGGCGCGTCAATCCCTTGCCGGACACCGTTCCATGCCGCCGCGCCATTCGCCGACCTATTCGCCCAAGCCCGAAGAGATCAAGGTGACCACTGCGCGTGTCGCCTGCGACGGCGGTGGCGGGGCGCTCGGTCATCCGCTGGTCTATTTCGATGTGGGCGACGACGGCACGGTGGAGTGCGGCTACTGTGATCGCCGCTTTGTCCTGGCCAAGCGTGGGTCCGACTACCACGATCCAGCGCCGCGCCCCGAAGGCGGCCACTAGGCCCAACCGAACATTCCCATCCAGAGCGGAACCGTCCTGCGTCCAGACGGACCGGGACACAGTCCCGTTTGAACGGCGAGGACAGCCCCGGCCTGTGGCGCGTCCCGTCGCGCTGCGCCGGCACGCGCAGCGCTGACGACTGGGTTTGCCGGGCTGATTCCGGGTGAGTCCAGCGAGCAACGCTATATCTAGATTCTGTGGATACGCCGGCGCCAGATGTTGCGCCCGTTAATGAAAGATTTACGATAGCTTGTGTGGTCGCGGTGCCGGAGGGGTGCCAACCTACAAGATCTTGAATCAAATCAATGGAGCGGGTGCTATGAGCTGGACGGACGAACGGGTCGCCGATCTCAAGAAGCTGTGGCTCGATGGCCTGTCGGCCAGCCAGATCGCCAAACAGCTGGGTGGCGTCACGCGCAATGCGGTGATCGGAAAGGTCCACCGTCTGGGCCTGTCGGGCCGCGCCGCGCCGTCGCAGCCCTCACGACCGGCCTTCCGGGCCGCACGTCCGCGCCCGACCCAGGCTCCGAGCGCTCCGCGCCGGATCGATCCAGCCCCGCGCGCCGTCGCAACGACGACGCCGGCCGTGCCAGCTCCGCGTCCGGCGGTTCTGGACCTACCGGGCACCGCGACCGTCCTGACCTTGGGAGCGCACATGTGCAAATGGCCGATCGGTGACCCGTCGTCGGACGAGTTCAGCTTCTGCGGTCGCCGGTCCGATGAGGGGCAGCCCTACTGCATCGAGCATTCGCGCGTGGCCTATCAGCCCGCCCAGAAGAAGAACGGCGGCAAGGAACTGGCTCGCTCGCTGCGTCGCTACATCTAGACAGTCCAATCGGTCGGGGCCTCCAACCCCGATGCCGATGCGTGCGCGCCTGGCACGGACGCCCGAGAGGGCCGTGTTTCTAGTCCGGGTTGACGCGGCCCCCTCTTCCTAAGCCAGGCTATAGACACCTGATCGCTTGACGGCCTGGTCTTCCAGCTCGCGCGTGGTCGGCACCTGATATTCCGCCAGCTGGATCAGCTCCCCCCCGGGAAAATAGGATCGTTTCGGGTCGCCGATGAGGACGTCGCTGCCTTGCGCGCGGGCCGCTCTGAGCCAGGCGATGACGGCCTCGGCCATCGGTTGCTCATAGAAGACATCGCCGGCACAGATCAGATCGACCGGTGGTGGCGCACGCTCCAGCAGGTTCTCGGCGGTAAACGTCAGCGCCACGCGATTGGCCTGGGCGTTCAGGCCGACCGCAGCCGCGCAGAAGGGGTCGATATCCGCGCACACGGCCGAATCCGCGCCCGCGATCATGGCGGCGATCCCGACCAGTCCCGATCCCGCCGCGAAATCCAGCACGCGGCGTCCGCGCACGGTGCCCGGGTGATCCAGCAGATAGCGCGCCAGCGCCTGGCCGCCGGCCCAGGCAAAGGCCCAGAAGGGAGGGGGGACTCCCATTTCGCCCAGCTCTTCTTCGGTCAGCCGCCAGATGGGAGTGATCTCGTCAGCCAGCCATAGGGAAATCTCCGGCGCATGGCTGACCGGCTGGAGACGGGTATTGTCCAGGATGAAGGCGGCGGGGCCCGATACCATGTCAGAGGGGCTCAAACCTCTGGAGCAGGAAGCGGTTCCAACCCCCGCGGGTCTGGTTCTCGACGGCGAAGTCAAAGCCGGACTGACCGCCCTCGCGCGGCCAGGCGATCATGCGCCCGGTTCCAGCCGGGAACTTCGCCACAAAAGCCACGGCCTGGGGGTGGACGTCCGAGCCGTCAGCGAGCCGGCCTTGCGACCGCTTGCCGTCATGGGTGGAAGGACTGAAAGCCGAGCGCCCCGTCCTCCATCGCGCCGTAGAAGGCCATTTCAACATAGTCGCGATCCGGCAGCGTCCAGGTCGCGGTCAGCCGGATCCAGCCCTTGCCCCATGGCTCGTACAGGCGGCTGATCTGAACCGCTTGGCCATTGTGCGTGCCCTTGTGGATCCATCGGCCGATCAGGGGCTTCATCGGTCCCAGAAGGCCGCGGCCGAATTTGAATTCCATGACTGGTCCTTTCAGCGCCACAATGGACTGCGCCGCGTCACACCGACCTTTTTATAGATCAGGAATAGCCATGCGAGCCGTCCTAATCGCCCTGGCCATCAGCATCCTTTCGCCCTGGCAAGCCGCCGCACAACCCCTCGGCGATGAGCTCGACGACATTGTGGTCGTTGCCCAGGCCTCCGGTGCCCCGATCTGGACAATCCGAGACGGCGATTCCACGCTCGTGCTGGTCGGCTCGATCAGCGGAATCCCCCGCGATGTGACCTGGCATCCTGAGGCCCTCGAACGCGCCGTCCGGGCGGCCGACCGGGTGCTGACACCGCTCCAGGGACAGATCGGCATCGCCGACGTTCTACGGATCATCTGGCGACTGCGCACCATCGGCCAGCTTCCAGGCGGGACGACCACCGCCGACTACCTCGCGCCCGACTGGCAGGCGCGACTGGAGCGGCTGATGGCCGTAGAGCGGTCCAACGACTGGCGACGGCAGAGCCTCTTGCTACTCGCCTTCGATCTGATCGAAGAGCGGGCCGGGTTCGACCAGGGGCCTCAATCGCGCTCGGCCGCAGAGGTGGTCCGGCGTACGGCACGGGAGGCCGACCTTGAAACCCGCCCCGTAGGCGTGGTCGGCGGATCGACCCTGGTTGCCAGCCTGATCGACGCGCCGCCCCAGGCGCACCTTGCCTGCCTCCAGGCCGCCATCGTCGCGGCTGAGGCCGGACCGGAGACCGCTCGCCAACGCGCCCTCGCCTGGCGGAGCCGCAATGTCGCAGCGGTGGCGGTGTCCCCGATTGATCTGGCGATGAGCCAGTGCTGGCCCTGGGCCGACGCCGACATCGCGCCACAGCTTCAGCACCACTGGGCCGAGGCCATCGACACGGCGCTGGGCGAACCTCAGGTCACTCTCGCGGTCGCTGGGGTTCGCCTGCTGGCCGTCGAGGGCGGCATCCTCGACCAGCTGCAGGCCCGCGGCCTCGATGTGGAGGGCCCCGACTGGCACCCGATCGCCGCAGGAGACTGACGTCAGGCCGACAGGCGGATGACGTGGTCCTGAGCCTTCGTCAGGACTAGATCCGCGCGCGCGCGGGTCGGGCCGATATGCCGAGCCAGGTTGGGGCCATTGATCCGGTCCCAGATGTCTCCAGCCAGGGCCTCCGGGTCGCCACCGACCTCGGCTAGCCGGTCCGCAAGGCGGGGTGCGTCCCAGCGTTCCAGGGCCATGAACCGGTCGATATACCAGGCGATCAGATCGTCTTCCTCGGCGTCGAGATAGAGCCCGAGGTCGAGCGGCCCGATCCGGTCCTGCAGGGCTATCAGGCCCTCGAAGATCAGGACATCCGGACGTGCGAAGCCCATTTCAGCGTCAACATCATAGGTCGCGTGGGAATAGGTCGGGACGGTCAGGCGCGCGGCCCCGGCACGCAACTCGGTCAGAAACCGGTCGAGGCGGTCCCAGTCATAGCTTTCGGGAAAGCCCTTGCGGTCCATCAGGCCGCGAGCAACCAGATCGGTGCTGGCGAACAGAAAACCGTCGGCGGCGACGACCTGAACCGACGGGCCATCCCGCCGCAGCCGACCGGCAAGGGCTTTGGCGACAGTACTCTTGCCCGAGGCAACACCGCCGGCCAGGGCGATCAGAAAGGGCCGATCCGCAAGCTGCGCGCGCCGGGCCGTCACCTCGGCGGCAAGCCGGTCCAGCCAGGTGCTCACCCGCCGAAGGCGGCCTTGAGGCGATCCAGCTGGTTCTGGACCTCGTTGGTCGGTTCGGCCTCCGGTTCGTCGACGAACATCCGCCGATCCAGATAGACGATCCGCTCCAAAAGCCTCTCGGCCCGTACCATCAGCTCGACCAGGGCAATGGGAAGCTCGGCGTGGGTCGGCTGGTCGGACGGCGCACGCAATTTGAGGCGATAGCGTTCGTCGCAGGCCTGGTCGGCCGACATATCCCCCTCACGCACAGCGCGCTGGACGAGCAGCCAGGAGGCGGCCTGCATCAGCCGGGTGGTCAGGGCCATGCTTTCGGCGGCATAGGCCAGCGCCGCCGCGCGTGACAGCAGCTTGGCTTCGCGCCGGCCCTCGCCGTCGAGGTAGGTCGCCGTTTCCTCGACGAGGGCCATTCCGTCCTGGAACGTCCGTTCGAACAGCTCCGACTGCGCGAAGTCGGCGACCTGTCGCGCGCGGGTCACCGCAGCGATGGGGTCGGAAGTCGGAGCGTCAGACGCTGCGAACTGGGACATTTGGGCTCCGTCTACTACGCGCGGCGCGTTTGACGCCGTGAGCGTACCGTTGCAACCCCTATGCCACGCCGAAACCCGTCGGTGGTCAAGACTCTGTCTTACCGAACGAGAACAGAGCGTCGGCATCCGACTTTTTCTGGAGCTTGGCGCGTGCGGCGGCCTCGGTCCGAACGATCTCCGCCTTCATCACCTCGGCCCGCTCCTGCAGGTCTTCGACGGAGTAGCCGTCAAGGTCTTCGCGGACGAGGTCTCGCAGAGCGTCTCCCCGGATCGGGCGGGGTTCGAGGTCGTCGATCATGCCGGGCCCTCCTGCCAGCAGCCTGAACCGGCTATGGAACGCTTCCCGTACCTGATTGGCAAGCCCCGGAGACTGCGCCATGCCCCTGAACCTGATGCGCGCAATTGCTGTAAGAGACGGCCAACGCGGCCCTGAATCCCTTGAAATCATGGAGATAGACCGGCCCGAGCCCGGTGCCGGCCAGGTTCGAATCCGGGTTCGGGCCGCCGGCGTCAACCGACCGGACCTGTTGCAGCGAGCAGGGCTGTATCCGCCGCCGCCGGGGGCACCTCAGACCCTGGGGCTGGAAGTCGCCGGTGAGATTGACGTGATCGGAACAGGCGTGGAGCGATGGGCCCTGGGAGACCGGGTCTGCGCCTTGCTGGGCGGCGGCGGCTATGCCGACTGGGCTGTCGTGGACGCCGGATCCGTCCTGCCTGTGCCGGAAGGGCTCGATTTCCCCCAGGCGGCGGCCTTGCCAGAGACCGTCTTCACCGTGTGGGCGAATGTGTTCGAGATCGGGGCGCTCAAGCCAGGAGAGACGATTGCTGTGCATGGGGCGACCTCTGGCATCGGCACCACTGCCATCCAGATGGCGCGTGCCGCCGGCGCACGGGTCATCGGCACCTCGCGCGGTGCGGCCAAGACCGAGCTCACCCGCCAGATGGGCGTCGATATCGCACTGGATTCCACACAACCGGATTTCGCGAAACGCCTCGCAGAGGCCGGACCCGACGTCGTCCTCGACATGGTCGGAGGGTCGTTCCTGAAGGCCAACATCGCGGCGCTGAAGCCAGGGGGCCGCCTGGTCATCATTGCTTTCCAGGGGGGCGCGGTAGGCGAGCTGGACGTGGCGCGGGTGATGCGCGAGCGGCTGATGGTGGCCGGCTCGACCCTGCGCGCGCGGCCGGTCGAGGAGAAGGCACGGCTGGCGCGGGCAGTCGAACAGACGGTCTGGCCCTGGGTGGCTCAGGGAGCTGTCCGCCCCATCATCGAGGCAGAGCTGCCGCTGGAACAGGCCGCCGAGGCGCACCGTCGACTGGAGACCGGAGCCGTGACAGGAAAGATCGTCCTGGTCCCCTGACCCGCACCGGGACAATGGGCCGCACGGTTGCCTGCGAAAATAACACCACAATCCGGCGCAATCCGCCATGCTGTCGGCCGGCTCGACGGGGAACGTGCCGATTCTTCAGCGTGGAGTTTCACCGTGTCGCAGCACAATATCGTGGGGTCAGAAGCCTTTGCCCGTCGCCCCCAGGTCTATATCCGCACGCTGCGCCGCGGGGCCTATCACCGTCGCCGGGGCCGCCTGCTTGTGGCTTTCGTCGCGGGGGCCGTCGTGGCGATTGCGGGGCTGACCTTCGCCGCGCTAGCGTGGACCCCGCAGTTCGGAGGTTGACCCCCATGAGCGACGATCTGGAGCCGGAAGACGCCGCCGCCGATGCGCGGGCGGACCGCCAGGGCTTCAATCCGCTTCTCGCCGTGGCTCTGATCCTGTTGCTGGGGGCTGTGGCCTATATTCTGTTCGTGGCGTTCGCCTGAGCGACTTGACCCCTGAGCGGGCGCGGGCCATGGGCGGCGCATGATTTTTCTTGTGGTCGGATCGGGCGGGCGTGAACACGCTCTGGCCTGGAAGCTAGCCCAGTCGCCGCTAGTCGACCGGCTGGTGATGGCACCGGGCAATCCGGGAATGGCCCGGCTGGGTGAACTGCGCCCGGTCAAGCCCACGGACATCGAGGGCCTGGTTGCCCTGGCGCGCGAGATCCGGGCCGATCTGGTCGTGGTCGGGCCGGAGGCCTCACTGGAAGCCGGCCTTGCCAACCGGCTGGCCGAGGTTGGCATTGCCTGTTTCGGGGCCTCTCAGCAGGCCGCTCAGCTTGAGACGTCCAAGGCCTTCACGAAGCGGTTCTGTGATCGCCACAACATTCCAACGGCGGGTTACGGTGTCTATGAGACGGCCGGCGAGGCCAAACAGGCGCTGGACGACTTCAAGCCGCCCTATGTCATCAAGGCCGACGGTCTGGCGGCCGGCAAGGGCGTGGTGATTTCAGACGACCGCCGCGATGCCGGCCACGAGATCGACGCCATGCTGGGCGGCCGCTTCGGCCAGGCCGGGGCGCGGGTCGTCATCGAGGAGTTCATGGAGGGCGAGGAAGCCTCGCTGTTTGCCCTGAGCGACGGGACCCGGGCCGTCCTGTTCGGCGGAGCCCAGGACCACAAGCGCGCCTTCGACGGCGACCTGGGACCCAATACGGGCGGTATGGGCACCTATTCGCCGGCTCCGGTCCTGACCCCGGACCTGGTCCGGGCGGCCGCGGATCGGATCGTGCACCCAACCATCCGGGGGATGCTCGATGAGGGCACCCCCTATCGCGGCGTGCTTTATGCCGGACTGATGGCGACGGACGAGGGCCCCCGGCTGGTTGAATTCAATGCCCGCTTCGGCGACCCGGAATGCCAGGTCCTGATGATGCGGCTCGAGAGCGATCTGGCACCCTATCTGCTGGCCTGTGCGCAGGGCGATCTTGAGCGGCTGGCACCACCGGTGTTCCGGGCCGATACGGTGGTCTGTGTGGTCATGGCGGCCAAGGGCTATCCGGACAGTCCGCTGTCCGGCTCGACCATCCGGGGTGCGGAACAGGACTTCGGACCTGACGTCCAGGTCTTCCATGCCGGCACGGCGCGCGACCGGGACGGGCGGTTGACGGCGGCTGGTGGTCGGGTCCTGAACGTCTGCGCGCGCGGCAAGGATGTCGCCGAGGCTCGTGAGCGCGCCTATGCGACGATCCGGCAGATCGACTGGCCGGGTGGTTTCTTCCGGTCTGATATCGGCTGGCGCGCCTTGGGGCGCGACGAGCAGGCCTAGGCCAGCGACCGCGCGGCGAAGAGCAGGCGACCGTCATCCATACGCGGGCGCAGGAACTCTAGCGAAGCGGAGCTGGTGGCGAAACAGCCGAAGCTGCGGCCCAATTTGCCCTCGCGCGCCAGCCATTCGGGTTCGCAATAGTCGGCCGCGTGCACGATAATGGCGCGCTGGCGCGCCGCATCATTGGTCGACTCAAGTCCGTCCAGCAGGACATTCTGACCGTGGCGCACGCCCCAGCCCATGCCCGATGTCCGATAGACGCCCAGTGACGAGGCGTTGGAATCCATGATGTTGGAAAAGCCGTGGGCGAACCCGGAATGGAACGGGTCGGACCCTACACCGTGGGCCGTATGGAACATCCGGGCCTCGCCGGAGATCACGTCCAGCTCATATAGGCGCGGCTCGGCCGAATGCTGGGTAAAATTAACGATGTAGATGCGGTCGCGGTTTGGAATCGACCAGGCATGACGATCCAGCGCGGCCAGCGCCTGTTCGCGCAGATCCCGGGGGATCAGGCGGCGCGGATCGAGCGGCGGCGCGACAACGCGCGGGCTCGGCGTGGCCGCAACCCAGGTCGGCTCCGGAGCCGGAGGAACCTCGGCAATCTGCGGTGTGGATGCACAGCCTGCCACGGCAATGCCGGCACCCGCGACCAGAAGGCCGCGTCTGGAAAGCGACATGAAGCTACCCCCGTCAACGCAAACTCGACTTCAAGTTAAATGCAAAGACCGCACCAGGTGCAAGCCTCTTCCCGTGCGACGAGTCAGCGCGCTAGGATGACCGCATCTTGGGGGAGACATGATGAAGACTTGGATCATCGCGGCTTGCGTTGCGCTAATCGGACTGACACCGGCGGCCGCTCAGGTCGAGCCGGCTGCGGACGCCCTGACCTTTGTCCAGGCGGGACGCCTGCTGGCGGACCCGGCGACGGGGCAGATCTCGACGGCCCGAACGGTCGTGATCCAGAACGGTCGAGTCCTTCGAATTGACGACGGTTTCACCGGCGACGGCCAGGGGCGGGTCGTGGATTTGCGGGACAGTTTCGTGCTGCCTGGCCTGATCGACAGCCACGTCCATCTGCTGGGTCAGCAGGGGCCGACGAACCGCATCGACGCGGTGACCATGACCCGTTCGGCCCAGGCGCTGGAGGGGGCCTACTACGCCCAGATCACCCTGGAGGCCGGCTTCACCACGGTGGCCAATCTCGGGGCCAATTCGGAGGCCATCTTCGCCTTGCGCGACGCCGTTGCGCGTGGGCGCGTACCGGGACCCCGGATTATCGCCTCGGGCGCCGGGATCAGCGTCCACGGCGGTCATGGCGACAGCCATGGCTATCGCCCGGAGGTGCTGGAAATCCTGCGTTCGGAGGCGGTGTGTTCGGGGGCTGACGATTGCCGTCGGGCGGTGCGCGAGCAGGTCCGCCTGGGTGCCGACGTCATCAAGATCACCGCGACGGGCGGCGTCCTGTCCAACACGGCCGCCGGTCTGGGCCAGCAGTTTTCAAATGACGAACTTCAGGCCATCGTCGAGGCGGCCCACAGCCTGGGTCGCCGGGTGACCGCGCACGCCCACGGAGCCGACGGGATCAACGCCTTCCTGCGCGCCGGCGGCGATTCTATCGAGCACGGCACCTTTCTGGACGCCGAGGGCATCCGCCTGATGCGTCAGCAGAATGCCTGGCTGGTCCCGACCCTGCTGGCCGGCGACTTTGTGGCCCGCATCGCATCCAGCCCGAACAACTTCCTGTCTCCAGCCCAGACGGCGAAGGCCCTGGAGGCCGGGCCCCTGATGCTGGAGATGTGTCGGCGCGCACACGAGGCCGGGGTACCGATCGCCTTCGGTACCGACAGCGGCGTCTCCGCCCATGGCGACAACGCTCAGGAATTCGCCCTACTGGTCCAGTGCGGCATGACCCCTCTGGAGGCCATACAGGCCGCGACGGTCAGGGCTGCTGAACATCTTCAGATTGCCAATGAGGTCGGGGCCTTGCGTCCCGGCATGGGGGCGGACCTTATCGCGGTCAGCGGTGATCCCCTGGCGGATGTGACGGTCCTTCAGCGGGTCGGTTTTGTCATGCGTGCTGGTCGCATCTATCGCGGCGGCTGACGCGATCTGACGCGCTCCCGGATCGGCATTGGCTCCGCACACCCAGTGACCTAACGTCGATTTCCAATTGCTGGGGAGCCGAGATGCGCGCGTGGGGTTGGGTACTGCTGGTTCTGGCGGGTTGCACATCCGCTGAACCAACGGCGGCGGCTGGCGGGCAGCAGGTACCGGCAACGACAAGACCGGACACCGACTACCACGTCTGGAATACCGGCTGCGCGGCCGAAGACGGCCACTATGCGCTGGACGTGGACCCTGGCTACACCGCCGGCTTCCAGCGTGCGCCTGCGGGCTACGAATCGGCGCGGACCCACCTGTTCTGGGTCCATTCGGCCCAGACCGACCGGACCTACTGGTACGGCTTTTCCATTTCCAACGGCTCAGGCGGGGCCTTTGCCCTGCCCCAGCGCGGCCCCGATGACACAGCCAATCCGATGGATGGCCCCGAGGCTGTCGTGGACGCCGGCATCTCCTTCTATCCGATGGGCTTCGACGGGGCGGTCGGCTACGAGCCCCCCCAGGGCGAAGGCGACAGCGCCCAGGCCCCGCCCCTGATCCTGATCCCTGAACTCGGGGCGCTGCTGGAGCTCTTCCCCTATGTCGAGGACCGCTCGGTCCGTGAAACCGCCCCTCGCGCTCTGTTCCGCCTTGTCCAGTGTGGCGACGCGCCGGTGGCGTGGGCGACGGGCGCACTTCCAGGCTGACCAGAACCGGGTTGCTGATCGCGACGACACGCCGATAGATTGGCGCGAGGCCCAGAGGTAACCATGAAGCGACTGATATGTCTGGCGAGCTTTGCCGTCCTGGCCTGGCCATCCGTCGGCCAGGCCCAATCCGGCAGCTTCTATCTGGTCGGTTTGACCGATCAGTCGGCCTGGCTGGCGGACCGGGATTCCATCCGCTGGAGCGGCGCGAACCCGATGATCACCCTGCATCAGATCTACAGCACGCCCCGCCCGATTCCGCGCGAATATGGTTCAGGTTATGAACTCTACCAGCGCGCGGAGTTCAGGATCGCGATTGATTGTGCCGGGAATCGCACGCGCGACATCGGCTTCTCCATGCATGGCTTTAGTGCGGGCGTGAGGCCGTTGCGCCTCACCGAGCAGGGGGCATGGGAACCCATTGCCGATTCCGCGCTCTTCTCCGACCTGCACGGCATCGCCTGCCACAATCGCATTCCGGATAACCAGACGCCGGCCAGTGATCTGCAGGTCGCGATCGTCGCCTATTACCAGACGATGAACGACGAGGAGGATTGACGATCAATCGACGGATTGACCGCTGGCGTCTTGGCCCTATGTTGCGCCGCCTTGCCCCGGCCCCGGTGGCGAAATGGTAGACGCGGCAGACTCAAAATCTGCTGTCCGAAAGGGCGTGTTGGTTCGAGTCCGACCCGGGGCACCATACTTTGGCTCACGGCAGGCCCGCCGAGGCGGGGCCAGACTTTCTTCGTCAAAGGGACAGATCCCGACCGACGGCTCAGCTGCCCCTGAGCGCGTCCCAGGTGCGGCCGCCGGTTGAAGGCGGGCTCGAAGAGGTCTGGCGCAGCCAGGTCAGGTTCTGTTCGACCAGTTCGGGCGGCAGCTCGCGCCGCAGGATCTGTTCGGCTTCGGCGGTGCGGCCCTGGAGTCCGATCATCAGGGCCAAATTCAACCGCATCTGGGTCGTCGCGCCCGGCAGGGCGACCGCTCGACGCAGCAGCGCCTCGGCCTCGGCCGTCTGGCCGCCGGCGGCCATTGATAGCGCCATATTGGTCAGGACGCTCGGATTGTCGGGCGACAGCGCCAGGGCTTCCTGCCAGGCCTGATGGGCCTCATCGCGGCGGCTGATCTGATCCAGGGCGACGCCGAGCAGGGACACAGCCTCCCAGTCCTGCGGCTGCATGGCGCGGGCCTGTTCCAGCGGCGCAATGGCGTAAAAGGCCTGCCCCTCAGCGATCTTGGCGCGCGCGAATTGCATCAGGGTGCGGCGATCTTCAGGTGCGATCAGCTGGGCCTGCTGGGCGCTGTCGGCAGCCTCGGCAAACCGGCGCAACTCGCGCTGGGCCTGCGACAGGTTCAGGTAGGCCTCGACGTCGTGGGGCGCGATCGACACCTCCGCCGCCCAGAATACGGCTCGCGACAGGGGGTCGAGCCGGGCGGCGCGGGCGCGGTCCGCGGCACTGGCGACGCGGCGTTCGGATACAGCTGGCACCTCGGCCGGCGTCTGCGGTGGCGTGGCGGCCGGTGTCTCGGCCGGTGCTGCTTCGCGGTCGCGTCCGAACGGCCAGATCTGGGCCTGGGCCGGAACGGCCGAAGCGACGCTGAGGGCGGCGACGGTTGCGAAGGCGAAGGTCTTGGGCGACATGACGAAGCGTCCCTGATCGATCTGGCACGGTGGAGTCTCCGTCTGCGTCGATCAATGAACGGTTAACCCCGCGAAAGGCCGACCATGCCCGATGTCCTGATTGCAAGCTCCGAAGCGCCGATACGCCTGATGCTAGTGTCCGAAACGGGGGCCTCCGGCCTGGCCGACGCCCCCTTGAGGGTGCTGGCCCAGGGCCAGGATTTCAAGGGGCAGAACGGACGGATCCTGTTTGAGACCGGAGCGGACGGTCAGGTGCTGCGTGTCCTCGCCGGGGTCGGCAAGGCGCCGACCGACCCGATGCACGCGCGCTGGCTGGCCGCGCGTTTGCCGCGCGGCGACTATCAGCTGGATGAGGCCCCGGTGGGCCTGGATTTGGACCTGTTTGCCCACGGCTGGGTCGAGGGGGCCTATCTGTTCGACCGCTACAAGGCCCGGCCCGAGCGCGGACGGGCGCGCCTTGTGGTGGGTGACCATGAGTCCATGGGAGCGGTGCGCGCCGTCGCCTCGGCCTGTGTGCTCGTGCGCGAAATGGTCGACACCCCGGCCCAGGACATGGGGCCATTGCAACTCGAGACGATCGCGCGCGAAATCGCTGAGGCCCATGGGGCCAGCCTGACTGTGACGTCCGGTGACGCCCTGATCGAAGAGAACTATCCAGCCATCCACGCGGTCGGCCGCGCCGCCACCGAGGAGCGGGCCCCCCGCCTGATCGAACTCGGATGGAACCTGGATCAGACCGATCTTCCGTTGGTTGCCCTGGTCGGCAAGGGGGTGGTTTTCGATTCCGGCGGCCTCGACATCAAGGGCGCGGCGGGAATGCGCCATATGAAAAAGGATATGGGCGGGGCCGCCCACGTATTGGGCCTGGGTCGCCTGATCATGCAGGCCGGCCTCAAGGTGCGGCTGGTGGTGCTGGTCGCCGCGGTGGAGAATGCGATCGCGGGCAATGCCTTTCGGCCTGGGGACATCCTGCAGACGCGCAAGGGCCTGACCATCGAGGTCGGCAATACGGACGCCGAGGGCCGGGTGATCCTGTCGGATGCCCTGGCGCGTGCGAGCGAACATTCGCCTGATCTGACGGTGGACTTCGCAACGCTCACGGGAGCAGCGCGTGTCGCCCTGGGGCCGGAACTGCCGCCCTACTACACAGATGACGAGGACCTCGCCGAAGCCATTCGGGCCGCAGCGGCGGATCGGCACGATCCGGCCTGGCGGATGCCGCTGTGGCCGGGCTATCGAGAGGCCGTCACTGCGGAGCTTGCCGACGTACGCAATGACGCTGCGGAGTGGTCGCTGGCCGGGTCCGTGACGGCGGCGCTGTTCCTACAGCGATTTGCGCCCGAAACGGGGTCGTGGGTGCACCTGGACGTCTTTGCCTGGAACAATCGGGCCCGGCCAGGGTGGCCGATGGGCGGCGCGGCGCAGGGGCTGCGTACCCTGTTCAAGGTGATCTCCGACCGGTTCGGCCGTTAACGGCCTCTTTCAGCCTTTGGGCCTATCGGGCGGCGTGGCTTTTTCGTTCGACCTTGATCCACGTTCCTTGCTGGCCCGGCCGGATCTGGCCGAACAGGCCCTGGAAGGCTTGATTCCAGCTGGGCGCTACAGGCCCACACAGCCGAAGCGTTGCCGGATCGGATTTGCGCCGATTACAGCTGAAACCGGCGAGGCGATCGGCGAGATCCTGTTTGGCGAGGCCTTTGACCTGCTTGATGAGGTCGATGGACGCGGATGGGGCCGGGCGCGACGTGATGGGACGGTCGGCTATGTCGACCTCGACCTGCTCGAATCGCTGACGGAGCTGCCCACCGCCCGGGTGGCGACAACCGAAGCCCCCTTTCCGTTGAATGCCCTGGTGACCATGGCGGATGGTGTCGCACCCGAGGATCTGGCCGATTTCGACACCTTCGACATGGACCTGGCGACCGTAGCTGAGCGACTTCTGGGCGCTCCGTATCGGGCTGGCGGCCGATCCCGGGCGGGGCTGGATTGTGCCGGCCTCGTCCAGCAGGCCCTGCTCGCCTGCGGCCGTCCGGCTCCACGCTGGAGCGACCTTCAGGCTCGGCTAGGGCGCGAAACCGCGTCCGTGCGGCGCGGGGACCTCATCATTTGGGTCGGATTTCACACCGCGATCGCGTCAGACACGGACAATCTGATCCACGCCTGTCCCGACAACAGATGCATTCTGGTAGAGTCCATCGCACAGGTCGATGCGCGATGGCGGCTCGCCGGGGCCCCGAACCCTGTCTTCAGGCGTCTCTAGTCCGGGCCGGAGCGGTTGCGATGACCGCGCGTGCGACCTGACCCGCAATCGGAATTGAGCCAAGCGCCTTCGGTCAGGGCCGATTCCTCCACCCTTAGACGTCCCTGGCCCATGTAAGGACCAGGTGCCCTGATCAGGCGTCGATTTTGATCGTCAGTGGGCCGCCGCCGGCGCGGTCGCCTCGGCAGCCGGGGCCTCGCCCTCAGCAGGAGCCGCACCTTCCGCCGGCACTTCCGCGCCCGCCGCCGAAGCCTCTGCGCCTTCAGCGGCCGGAGCTGCGGCCGCACCCGGCTGACGCGCCGGATCGGGAGCCGGGATCGCATAGCCGGTGGAACCCTGGCTGCGCAGATAGGCGATCAGATTATGGCGCTCTTCGGCGTTGCGCAGACCGCCGAAGGTCATGGCCGTGCCCGAGATGTAGCGGCTCGGATTGGTGATGAAATGATCCAGCTCGTCGTAGCCCCAGGTCGGGGCCTCGGCGGCGTGGGCCTGCATGGCGGCCGAATAGCTGAAGCCGGCGGCGTGGGTCACACGATTGCCGACGATGCCCCACAGGTTCGGGCCGGTTCCGTTGGCCCCGCCCTGGGTGATCGTGTGGCAGGTCGCGCAGCGCGCAAAGGCAGCTTCACCCGCAGCCAGGTCGGCGGCCGGCAGAAGTGTGCCCCAATCCGGTGGCAGCTCGGCCTCGGCGGCTCCGCCGCCCGCTTCGGCGACCTCGACGTGATAGCCCATCTTTTCGGGGGCTTCCTGATGATAAACCCCATCCGCGATCGTATTGACCACGAGGATGGTGAAGACCGTCGCCAGGCCCGCGCCCGCGATCTTGTTGAACTGGAGGTCGCCGCTCATGCCGTAAAGCCGCCCTTGCCCTTGCTCTGGTTGCGTCGGCTCTCTTACACCGTATGGCCATGGGCGCAACCGGCCCCGTGCCGAAACCGGAGTTCAGAGGCGTGTCTTCCGCCATTGTCATCATTCCCGCCCGCATGGCGGCCCAGCGTTTGCCCGGAAAACCGCTAGCCGATATCGGCGGCGTGCCGATGGTTGTCCGGGCCTTGCGCCAGGCCGAGGCGGCGGACATCGGCCCTGTTGTGGTCGCAGCCGGTGAGGCTGAAATCGTTGAGGCGGTCGAATCACAGGGCGGACGCGCGATTCTCACGGACCCGGACCTGCCCTCCGGCTCGGATCGGGTTCGTGCGGCGCTTCAGGCCGTTGACTCTCAGGGGCAGTTTGATGCCGTCATCAACCTCCAGGGGGATATGCCCTTTGTGGACCCGGCGACGATCGCCGCCGTGGCGCGGGTGATGGCGACCGAACCCGGCTGCGACATCGGCACAGCGGTGGCCGTCGAGGCTTCGGTTGAGGACCGGTGCAACCCTGATGTGGTCAAGGCGGTGCTGGCCATGACGGCGGCGGATCGCGGTCGGGCCCTCTATTTCACCCGCTCAACCCTCTATGGCGATGCGCCCGTGTGGCGCCACATCGGCATCTATGGCTATCGGCGAGCGGCGCTGGACCGGTTTTGCGCCGCCCCGCCGTCGCCACTGGAGCGGCGTGAGAAGCTGGAACAGCTCAGGGCCCTGGAGATGGGGCTGTCGATCTGGGCGGCGGTGGTGTCGGAGGCTCCGATCTCGGTGGACAATCCCGGCGACCTTGAGGCGGCGCGGGCAAGCGTGGGTGCATGACTCCCTATCAGGCTGAGACCCATGGCGTCGTGGTGCGGGTGAAGCCCACCTATCTGGGAAGCCAGTCCGACCCCTCGGCAGGTCGGTGGGTCTGGGCCTATGAGATCGAAATCGAGAACCGGCGTGATACGGCCGTTCAGCTTCTGACGCGGCATTGGATCATCACCGATGCGCGGGGCCGGATCGAAGAGGTCAATGGTCCGGGGGTCGTGGGCGAGCAACCGGTGATCGGCCCGAGCCAGGTTCACCGCTACACCTCCGGCTGCCCGCTCGGCACGGCATCGGGCAGCATGGTTGGCTGCTATGGCTTCGTCGATGCCGATGGGGCGGTGATGGAGGTGGAAATCCCTGCCTTCTCGCTGGACAGCCAGCCCCGTGGAGTTCTGAACTAGGTGCTGGACCTGACGGACCCCGAGCGCGGCTGCGGCTCGTGCGGAATGTGCTGCAAACTGCTGGCGGCACCGTCGCTGGGCAAGCCGCCGCGCAAATGGTGTGTGCATTTCCGCCGGCGCAGCGGCTGCGACATCTATGCGGATCGTCCAGCGGAATGCCGGGGGTTCAACTGCGGCTGGCTGCTGACACCGAGCCTGCCCGACGACTGGCGCCCGGACCGGGCTGGCTTTCTGCTGCATCAGGACGGGGGCCGGGTCATCGTCGAGGTCGATCCGTCCACGCCCCAAGCCTGGAAGAAGCCGCCATTTGAGGCAACCTTGCGGGCCTGGGCCGCCGCCGGAACCGAGGTCGTCGTCCTGGTTGCCGACAAGGGTTTGCGGCTGGGTGAGCCGGATCGGCCGGTCAAGGCCCGGCGGGTTTAGAACCGGGGCCGGAAAGCGCGCGGACTCCAGCCGAGATCGCGCCGGGCGGGCGCATCGTCAAAAACCAGGTCGCGCTCCATTCGCTCGCCCATTTGGGCCGTGGTGCCGGGCAGGACCGGAGAGGCCAGGGCCAGACCCGCCCGCCACAGCGGCGGTGGCAGGCTGAGAATTCGGGGCCGCATTCCCAATCCTTCAAAGATCCGTTCGCACACGGCCCTGTAGGAAAGGGTCTCGCCGCCGGCCAGGGCGTAGGTCTGGCGGATTGCAGCCGGAGCCGTAAGGGCCGCGATGGCGGCCCCGGCCAGGTCATCGGCGTGGACCGGCTGGCGTCGTCCCTCGCCATGTCCGGAAATTGGAAGCACGTGAAACCGGCGAGCCAGGCCGGCCAGCCGGCTGACGTTGCCGTCCAGGCCTTCGGCATAGATCAGGGTCGGCCTGAGGATCGTCCAGTCGATGCCGGAGGCACGCACCGCATCCTCACCCCGCATCAGGTTGGCCACGACATCCTGCTCATAGGCGCTGGACGATTGCGCCTTGGTCACGACGCTGGTCGAGGAAAAGGCGATCAGACGCTTCAGGCCGTTGGCCTTGAGCGCCTCCAGGGCACCGGGCAGCAGCCAGACGGGAGAAAACGACAATACCGTTTCCGCGCGGGGCAAGGCCGCCAGACCCTCGAGCGTTTCGATATCGGCCTGGAGTCTGCCAGGGGCGTCACCGCGCGAGACCGCCCTATAGGCCAGCCCCGCCGCCTCCAGGCGCGGCAGGGCGAAGCGACCGACCAGGCTGGTCGCGCCGAGCACAAGCAGGGGTGAGGGGGCGGCCATCAGGCCCAGTCCAGGGTGCGCACGACGGGGGCGAAGGTTTCGCTGACCGGGACCGACAGGTCACCCTCGAGGCTGAGTGTGCCGCGGCCCTTCTTCCACTGAACGGTCTGGACCGCCCGGCGCGCCACCCACCAAGAGCGGTGGACCTGGAGGCCGTCGCTGTCTTTCAGAGCCTCAAGCGCGTCGGCCAACCGCATCAGGACCAGATCAGACCCGACCTCGGTGTGGATGCGAAGATAATGGTCCTCGGCCGCAATCGCGATCAGCCGGGCGCGTGCCAGGCGCGGAGCCAGCTTGGCGCGGATCTCGGCGGGGGCGGCGTCCGATGAAGGTGCCGGACTGGTCGGCCGGGCCGCTGCTGTGCGGAGCAGCCAGGCCAGGATCACCACCGCCGCATTGACCACCAGCACCGAACCAACTGGGAGAATCAGTTGCTCCAGGCGCGGCACCCGCCCGTGAAAGACAGCACCCAGCACCCCGATCCACAGGGTGATCGGCGGCGTCATGGCCAGGGCCTGGGTAATCGCGAACAGGCGGGGCCGCGCCTTCAGGTGGCGATAGACGGCAGGCTCGATCAGGGCGGCGATAACGCCGCCACCCAGCATGGCCAGCTGCCAGTACAAGACGTCCAGCCACCAGGCGTCGTGACGCGCGTCAAAGGTCTGAAGCGCGGCCAGGAACAGACCCATCACAGACAGGCCGGCGAACTCCAATGGGCCGCAGCGTCCCAGCCGCCACTGCTTCCATGATTGACCGTCGGTCCCGTTCACGTCCGATCTCGCCTTCTTCGCGAATCCTGATTGCGGCCTGGGTCCGGTTCGCGCAAGGCCCGACCGTACTCACGCAAGGACGGGTGACGCGGGCCGCGGTTCTGGAGATGAGGCGGCCATGACCTCTCAGGCTTCATCGTCCCGCCCTGGCGTTCTCAAGACCTTCGCCTTTGGGGTCTTGCTGTTGCTGGCTTTCGTCGTCTGTGCGGCGTCGGCCCGGTTCTTCCTGCCCGAGCCGCCGATGGCCCAGGCCATGCAGAACCATCTGGATCACCGTCCGATCGTGTTTCTCATCCACGTCAGCGGCGGCATCGCCGCCCTGATGCTGGGCGCGTTCCAATTTGTCACCCGGACCGGGCCGCGCCGCGCCTGGCACACCGCCGCCGGACGATTCTATGTCATGGCCTGTTGGCTTGGGGCTGTTTCGGGTCTCGTCATCGCCCAGACTTCGTTCGCAGGCCCGGTCGCGACGGTTGGCTTCTCGGGCCTGGCGGTCGCCTGGTTCGTGGCCACGGCCATGGGGCTGCGCGCGATCCTAGCTGGGCAGATCGTCTCGCATCGTCACTGGATGGTCCGCTCCTACGCCCTGACCCTGGCGGCGGTCACCCTTCGTCTGATGCTGCCCATGCCGCCCCTGATGGGGCTGGATTTTACCCAGGGCTATCGGGCCATCAGCTTCCTGTGCTGGATTCCCAATCTGATCCTGGCCGAGGTCTGGCTGGCACGGACGGCTCGACAATCAACGCCCGGCGTGCCGCAGCGCGAAAGGGCCGGCCCCCTGGCCTAGCTCGGTCAGCCGCCAGTGGCGGCCCCGTCCGGCTCGATTTCCTTCATGGCCGACTGGATGTAGTTCTGCTCGCCCATCAGCTTGATGAGGCCGAGCTGGTTTTCCAGGAAGTCGATATGCTCTTCGGTATCCGCCAGGATCTCGGCCAGGATCTGGCGGCTGACGAAATCGCCCTGGGTTTCGCACTGTTTGATGCCTTCGATCTGGGCGGCGCGGCCGGTGATCTCGACGTTCAGGTCGGCGGCCATGCACTCGGGCACCGTCTCGCCGATCTTGAGCTTGTGCAGGTCCTGAAGGTTGGGCAGCCCCTCCAGGAAGAGGATGCGCTTGATGAGCTTATCGGCGTGTTTCATCTCGCCGATCGATTCCTCATAAACGACCTGACCCAGATGGCTGAGGCCCCAGCTCTCGAACATCCGCGCGTGCAGGAAATACTGGTTCACTGCCGTCAGCTCGTTGGTCAGAACCGCATTCAGCAGTTTGATGATCTGGGGATCGCCCTTCATGGTCTGGCCCTCCTGTCGGCCGCGACGAGGTAAACGGAATCGTCAGCGACCAGCATACCACTGAAAATCAGCGGCGGCTCAGATGAGACCGCTTCTCACAATGTTGATATTGCGAATGATTTTTGCTCTGACGAGCCGGGCCTATTCGGCGGCGATCGCCAGGATTTCGCGAGTGTCCTGGATCATCTGACGCATATCGCAGACGCATTTGGCGCACTGGGCCTGGCACCGATGGGCGGCGAAAATATCGCGCGGACGCTGGGCGCCCGCCTCGATGGCCATGCGGACTTCACGCTCGCGAATGCCGTTGCAGTTACAGACGTACAAGGCGGGTATCCCGACCGATTGCGAATGACTCTGCATATCATGGCTCCTTATGCGATTGCAAGACGTTCGCAATGGCGCGCAAGGCCGGATTTCCGCCCCATTGCCTGCCGCCAATGGTTGGTGGACAGGGAGGGTTCATGATGCGGGCGATCATCACGACACTGGGGCTCGTGGTCGGCATGGCGCTGGGCGGTCCGAGTATCGCCCAGGACGCGGGCCTGCGGCCTTTCGGGTCCGAGGGGGAACTCAAGGCCTGGCTGGGTGATCATGCGCTTCAGGACCCGCCGCCTGATGACGACTGCCCGTCGGACTGGGACGTCTGTCCGGGCTATGCGCCCTCCGAAGACGTCGAGTCTGTGGTCATCTCCGGATCGCGCGTCCCGGCGACGCCGATCACCAACGTCCAGGAGGCGGGGGTCGATGAAGGCGACATCGTCAAGATGTGGGGCGACATCCTGATCATCCTTCGGCGCGGCCGACTGTATACGGTCGACACCTCGCGCGGCGACCTTCGCCCGGTCGACTGGATCGACGCTTTTCCGCCCGGGGCCGATCCGGACGACTATGACTGGTTCGACGAAATGCTGGTCGTCGACGGCTGGGTCGTCGTGATCGGCCATAGCTACGCGGGGGACGGCTCGGACATCATCCGCTTCCGCCTCGATCGACGCGGAAACCTGACCTATGCCGACAGCCATCGCCTGTCGTCGGACGACTATTATTCATCAAGGAATTACGCCTCACGTCTGATCGAGAACCGGCTGATCGTCTATTCACCGCAGTATGTGGGCGGACGTGAGCCGATGTCACAACTGCCGACGCTGAGCCGGCTGGAGGCCGGCGCGGCGGTCTGGACCCGGCCGATCATCAGGCCGCAGGATGTTCATCGTGATCCGCTGAATGATCAGGTTCGGCGGGGAGGGCTCGCAATCCACACCGTGACCCAGTGCGACCTGACCGCCCGGGTTCTGGATTGTGAGGCGACGGCGCTGCTCGGCCCTGAGGGACGGACCTTCTATGTCTCGAATTCGGCGGTTTACCTGTGGCTGATGCGATACGGCCGCAGGGGCGCGTCGGATGATCTGACAGCGTCGCTGCTGTATCGGATCCCGCTGGGCGGCGGCGCGATGCAGGCGCTTGCGGTGCGCGGCGCCCCGATCGACCAGTTCTCGTTCGAAGAGGATGCGCAGGCCGGACGTCTCCACGTCCTGGTCGTCAGTCAGGGCGGCGGCGACGCCATGTGGCGACCTGAGTTCGCCGATGATGTCGGGGCCCTGTTGTCGATCCCCCTGGCGCGGTTCAGCGAGGGCCGCGACAGTGTCCAGGATGCGGACTACCACGTCTTTTCGCCAACCCCGGATAACGCCAATAGCTTGCACAACCGGTTTGTTGGCCGCCACCTGCTCTATACCGCCAGCACCTCCAGTTGGCGGGGTGACCCGTTGACGCTTCTGTCGATCGTCCCCCTCGACGGCGGCGACGCAACGCGCTTTATGCTGAGCGGCTCGACCGAGCGGATCGAAGTGATGGGCCGCGACGCCCTGTTGGTGACGCGCGGTGATGACGTCACCTTCCGCTCCATTGCTCTGGAGCCGGACGGAATTGAGCGCGGGCGGTTCGCGCCGCACATTTCCGACACCTATGAGCTTGAGGACACGCGCGGGGCCGAATCGCGCAGCCACGCCTTCTTCTATCAGCCTGATCCAGACAGCCCCGATGGCGAGTTCGGTGTGTTGGGCCTGCCGGTGATCCGGGAATATGAGCGGACCGAACTGGAATTCGATCACGCCGCCGACATGGCCTTCCTGAGGCGCGGCAACAACCGGCTTCGCCTTGCCGGTCTGCTGGAATCGCACCCGGATCTGCAGAGAGATGACGGCTGCGTTGTCTCGTGCATCGACTGGTACGGGGACGCGAGGCCGATCTTTGTGGGCGGTCGAATCTTCGCCCTGTTGGGATTCGAACTGGTCGAGGGCCGAATGCAGGGACGTGGAATCCGCGAGATCCGCCGGGTGAATTTCTCCACGGTCCTGCCCGAGCATTGACCCGGACGGGCGGGCGGCGCACCACCGCGCCATGTCCGCTCCCGAATGTCGCCTCTATCTCCTGACCCCGCCGTCGATCCCGGATCTGGACGCCTTTGCGCGCGATCTGGAGGCGGCGCTGGACGCCGGCGACGTCGCCTGTCTGCAACTGCGGCTCAAGCCGGCCGAGGCCGCCGCCATCGAGGCGGCGGCCCGGATGCTGGCCCCGATCGCCCAGGCGCGCGGGGTGGCGGTGATCCTGAATGACCGGCCCGATCTGGTCGCGCCGCTGGGTCTGGACGGCGTTCATGTCGGCCAGTCCGACGCCGCCTACGCCGCCGCCCGCCGCGCCGTCGGGCCAGACCGGGTCGTCGGCGTGACCTGTCATGACAGCCGCCATCTGGCCATGGAGGCGGCCGAGGCCGGGGCCGACTATGTCGCCTTCGGCGCCTTCTTTCCCAGCCCGACCAAGGCGGCGGCGACACGAGCGGACCCGGAGATTCTCTCGATCTGGCAGGAAACCATGGAGGTGCCGTGTGTCGCCATCGGCGGGATCACGGTCGTCACAGCCGAAGCCCTGGCGAGGGCCGGCGCGGATTTCCTGTGTGTTGGCTCCGGAATCTGGGATCATCCCGACGGGCCTGCCGAGGCGGTCCGGGACATGACGACCGCCATGCAGCGCGGCGTCAAGGCGCGCGCCCTGAGCCTTTAAGGGATGTTAGGGGCTTGCCGCTAGGGTCCGTCCTCAGTCTGCGTTGAGACCCGTCCATGAGCCTGAACCCGGTCCTAGATTCGACCGCTGACGCCCGCCGGGGCCGCGCGCTAACGCTGCGGCTTCGCGCGGACGATGGTGGGGCTGCGCTCTTCGTTTCGCGACCGTTTGAACCGATCGCGACGGCCCTGGGTGTGATCGCCCTGGTGGTGCTGGCCGTGTTCTTTGCCCGATCGGCCGGCCTGATCACCGCCCTGTGGGGAGCCGGTGGCCTGGCGGTCGGGGTCTGGCTTCGCCAGGAACGCGCGCTCAGCTGGGACCTCTGTTTCGCGGGGCTTCTGACCATTGCGATCATCGTCGCGGAAATCCTGGTTGGAAACAGCTGGGAGCAGACCGTTCTGTTCACGGTCGGCAATGTGCTGGAGATCGTGCTTGCGGTGGTTATCGCGCGCCGATTTGGCGGCGGCCTGAACCTGACGACCATCAACGGGGTGACCCGCTTTCTGCTGACGGCGGTGTTGCTGGCCCCGATCCCGTCAGCGATCCTGACGGCCGCCGGCCTGTCGATGCTGCAAGGCTCGGATGTTCAGGTCACCTTCCTGACCTGGTGGTTCGGCCACGCCCTGTCGATCGCGGGGGTCGGGGGCCTGATCCTGGCGCTCCGCCAGCCCCAGGCAGCAAGACTGCGGTCGCCGATTCGTCTGGCCGAGGCGCTGGCCATCCTGTCGCTGATTGGCCTTCTGTTCTTTTCGATCTTCTCGCCGTGGGCGGCTCCGGTCGGCGTTCTGACGACCTGCGTGGTCCTGCTCGCCGCAGTCCGGCTCCGCTTTGTCGGAATGTCGATAGCCGTCATTCTCATCACCACCCTCGCGGTTGGCGGCAGTATGCAGGGCTATGGACCCTATGCAGAGGCATTCGACGGTCCTGCGCGGGCAATCATGGCCCAGCTTCTGGTTCTGATCGGCTATGTTCCCATGCTGATTGTCGTAGGGCTGCTTGAAGAGCGCGACGGCCTCACCCGCCAGGCCCGCGCGGCCCAGCTTCGGGCAGAACGCGCTTCGGATGGCAAGTCGCGTCTGCTGGCCAACGTCAGCCATGAGATCAAGAGCCCGATCGCCGGCGTCATCGGCATCGGCGAGCTCTGGCGGGACGGCAAGCTGGGCGCGACGACGGATCAGCAGGTCGAGATGGCTGAGATGCTGGTCAAGACCGCGCGCCAGATCGAAACCCTGGCCTATGACCTTCTTGACGTGTCGCGCGCCGAAGCGGGCGCGGTTTCGGTTGACCTCAAGCCCGTCGACGTCTGGGCGCTTATGGAAGAGATCCGCCGCGCGGCCCTGCTGCGACCGGAATCCAGGGGAATGCGTCTGGAGGTCCAGCCATCGCCGGACAAGCTGGTGGTAGCCGCCGATTCCGTGCGCCTTTCCCAGGTGGTGTCGAACTTCGTTTCCAACGCCCTCAAATATGGGCGTAGCGGCGGACGTGTGGTGCTCGCCGCCTCGGCCCGGCCGGACGGCTGGATTCGGGTCAGCGTCCGGGATTTCGGACCCGGCCTGAGCGAGGCCAAGCAGTCCGAACTGTTTGAGCCGTTCAATCGCCTGGGCATGGATCGCTCGTCGGTCGAAGGCCACGGTATCGGCCTGGCCCTGGCCAAGCGCCTGGTCGAGCTGCAGGGCGGGCGCATTGGCGTCGACAGCATAGAGGGCCAGGGGGCGACCTTCTGGCTCGACCTGCCCGCAACCTGATCTGTAATTCACGATCTGATGAAATTGGGGGCTGTAACGGCTGCACCAAGCGCGTACAACCGTACAACCTCTATACGTAATCGGGAACGCCGGTCATGGATCTCGACGCGCTCTTCCTGTCGCGGCTGCAGTTCGCCTTCACCATTGCCTATCACATCATCTTTCCGTCGTTCACGATCGGCCTGGCGGCCTATCTGGCGGTGCTGGAGGGGATGTGGTTGAAGACCCGGGACGAGACGTTCAAGACGCTTTATCTGTTCTGGATCAAGATCTTCGCCATCAGCTTCGGCATGGGCGTCGTGACCGGCGTGGTCATGAGTTACCAGTTCGGCACCAACTGGTCCGAGTTCATCCGCGTCACCGGCGGGGTGATTGGGCCGCTGTTGGCCTATGAGGTGCTGACCGCCTTCTTCCTGGAGGCGTCGTTCCTGGGCGTGATGCTGTTCGGCTGGAAGAAGGTCGGCGAGAAGCTGCACTTCGCGGCCACCTGTCTGGTCGCCTTCGGCACGGCGGTCTCGGCCTTCTGGATCCTGGCCGCCAACAGCTGGATGCAGACGCCGCAGGGCTTCGAGATCATGGCCGACGGTCGCCATGTCGCCACCTCCTTTATGGAGGTGATCTTCAGCCCGTCCTTCCTCCCGCGGCTGGCGCATATGCTGTTGGCCGCCTTCCTGACCACGGCCCTGGTGGTCGGCGCCGCCTCGGCCTGGCGATTGCTGCGCCAGCCCAACCAGCGCGAGAGCCGCTATGGCCTGGTCATGGCCGTGGGCCTGATCGCGGTGGCCGCGCCGCTTCAGGTCATGGCCGGCCATTGGTCCGGCGAAGTCACGCGGCATCACCAGCCCTCCAAGCTGGCGGCGATGGAAGGCTATTGGGAAACCCGGGCCGATCAGCCGTTCCACGTCATCGCCATCCCCAGTCGTGAGACCCAGTCCAACCATTTCGCCCTGACCATTCCGGGCGTCGGCAACCTGATCCAGAACGCGCCGCGCGACGAGGTCATCCCCGGTCTGGATCAACTGGCCCCTGCGGATCAGCCGCCGGTCTGGCTGGTGTTCTGGAGCTTCCGGGTCATGATCGGTCTGGGTCTTCTGATGCTGGCCCTGGGCCTGGGCGGGGCCTGGCTGGCCTGGCGTGGCCGGCTGTCGGATCGCTGGTTCCTGCGCTTTGCGGTGGCCTTGGGCCCGGCCGGGTTCGTGGCGGTGATCGCCGGCTGGATCGTTACCGAGGTCGGGCGCCAGCCCTGGGTGGTCTATGGTGTGCTGCGCACTGCTGATGCTGTCTCGGCGGTACCGACCGCTGCGGTGATGACCTCGCTGATCACCTATATCGCGGTCTATGCGGTCGTCTTCACCGCCGGCGTCTTGTTCATCATCCGTCTGATTGCCGAGGGGCCGGTCAAGGCGGCGGTTGACCCCATTCCCAGCGAACGCGCGCCCGGATCGGCCCTCGCCGCCGCGCCTGAAGAGATTCCGGGAGACCCGTCATGATCGACCTTCCCCTGATCTGGGCGGCTCTGATCGCCACGGCGGTGCTGCTCTATGTGCTGCTGGACGGCTTTGATCTGGGCGTCGGCATCCTGTTCCCGTTCGCCCGCACGCCCCAGGACCGCGACGTGATGATGAACACCATCGCGCCGGTGTGGGACGGCAACGAGACCTGGCTGGTTCTGGGCGGCGGGGGCCTCCTGGCCGCCTTTCCGATCGCCTATTCGATCTTGATGCCGGCCTTCTATCTCCCGGTCGCGGTGATGCTGTCGGGCCTGATCCTCAGGGGCGTGGCGTTCGAATTCCGGGCCCGCGCCCGCAAGCGCGGCCGCGCCTTCTGGACCGCGATGTTCGCGCTCGGCTCTATCCTGGCGACCTTCGCCCAGGGCCTGATCCTGGGCGGCTTCATCCAGGGCGTGCGGGTCGAGGGAACGGCCTTCGCCGGGGGGCTGTTCGACTGGTTCACCCCCTATTGCCTGATCGTCGCTTTCGGCCTGATCGCCGGCTACGCCCTGCTGGGCGCCACCTGGCTGATCCTCAAGACTGAGGACGATCTGCACGGCGATGCGCGCCGCTGGGCCGTCTTCACCGCCGTTCTGGTCGCGGTGGCCCTGGTCGCGGTCAGCGTCTCGACCTTGAGCGTGCATCCGCGCGTTGGCCTGCGCTGGGGCGTCGATACGGCCCAGGGACTGATCGACTGGGCGGTGCTCCTGCCGCGGCTGATCGTGCCGGGACTGGGGCTGGCCGGGCTTCTGGTCGTGGCCTGGGGTCTGGCGACGGGCCGGCACCTGGCCCCGTTCGCCGGCTCGATCCTGGTCTTCCTGTCGGGGTTCGCGGGCCTCGCGGTCGGGTTCTTCCCCTATGTCGTGCCCTATGCCCTGGATTTCCGTCAGTCGGCGGCGCCGGACAACGCCCTGGCCCTGATGCTGTTCGGGACCGTCTTCGCCCTGCCGCTGATCCTTGGGTACACGGCCTGGGTCTATTGGGTGTTCCGCGGCAAGGTCAGCCCGGAGGCCGGCTATCATTAGGATCGAACCCCCGCCCGAGCCGGGCGACGCGCCGCCGCCCTTGTGGCGCAAACTGGCCTGGTTCGCCGGCCTGGCCGTAGTCAGCGCGACCGTGGTCGCCATGGTCGCCTATGGGCTGAGAGCACTGCCGTTCGTGGGTTGAATAGCCGCTTATATCCCGCTCTTAGTTGAGCGGAGGGCGGTCATGAGCACAGAGCGAAACGCTGAGAAAGCCGCGCTGCGCGCACGACTTGCGGAAATTGACGCAGAAGAGGTGCAGGAACGCGAGTCGGCGACATCGGCACCAGAAGAGCAGGCCAAATCGCAGTCCGGGCACCTGGCCATTTGGATAGCGGTTGTAATCGCCATCCTCGCGCTGATCGCCACACGCGCAAATATGAACAGCCCATCGAATGGGAATGATGCGCCTTCGACAGCGAGCGGCCAGGATGTCACATCCCCTCCTACAGGCGTGGCCGTTCAGCCGGAGGTCGACGCCACGCCTGTCTGGACCTCGATCACGCTTGACGATCCGATGGCGGACCGCCCTTCACAGCTGCGCTGCATTCGATCTGAGAATCTGATCCGACTCAGCTGGCCCTACTCGAGCACACACGCCGAACTTTGCATTCGGGCATCAGAGCGACACGGGCGGGATGCCTTTGTTAGGCTTCTCGGCGAAGGCCAGATCCTCTGTCGCTCATATTCCGGCTGCACCGTGCGAATGCGGTTCGATGATGGATCCGTGCAGTCCTATTCGGCCAATGAAGCGGTAGACCACTCGAGCAACATTTTCTTCATCGAGAATGTCTCGCGGTTCGAGAGGGCCATAGGGTCTGCAGCGGTTACCCGGATCGAGTTTGAGATCTATCAGGACGGCGTCCAATCGGCCGAATTTCATACCTCTGGCTACGAGCCAACGCAGTTAGCGGAATAGGGTGACCGGCTTGCCCTCCGACGCCTTCGGCTGTAGGGAGCGCGCTCGAAATTCCTCTGCGCGCCGGATCGCGGCCCGCCCAGATCCCTGAGACCTCATGGCCAAGATCAACGGCAACACCATCAAGCCCGGCATGGTGCTTCAGCATAACGGCGGCCTGTGGGTCGTGACCAAGGCCAACCACGTCAAGCCCGGCAAGGGCGGTGCCTTCGCCAACGTCGAGGCCAAGAACCTTGAGACCGGCAACAAGCTGAACGAACGCTTCCGCTCGGAAGACAAGGTCGAACGCGTCACGCTGGAGCAGAAGGACTACAGCTATCTGTACGACGGCGGCGACACCCTGGTGTTCATGAACGACGAAAACTACGAGCAGATCGAACTCCAGAAGGAGTGGGTCGGCGAGGAGCGCATCCCCTATCTGCAAGAGGGCATGAAGGTCGTCATCGAGAGCCACGAAGACCGCCCGATCGGCCTGAGCCTGCCCGAGCAGGTGGTGCTGGAAGTGGTCGAGACCGAGCCGACGGTGAAGGGCCAGACCGCCTCGTCGTCCTACAAGCCCGCCATGGCCTCCAACGGTCTGCGCATTATGATCCCGCCCTATATGTCGGCCGGCGAGAAGATCATCGTCGATACCGAGACCGGCGAATACGTCCGCCGGGCGGACTGATCGGATGCCGCTGGCCTCACCTGTCGTCCAGGTCATGATCGACGCGGTCAAGAAGGCCGCGCGTCCGATGATGCGCGACTTCGGCGAGGTCGCGGCCTTGCAGGTGTCGCGCAAGGGGCCGGGCGATTTTGTCTCGGCGGCGGACCTCAGGGCCGAACAGACCCTGTTCGAGGCCCTGATGAAGGCGCGGCCGGGCTATGGTTTCCTCGGCGAGGAACGCGGCCTGATCGAAGGCACCGACAAGAGCCACACCTTCATCGTCGACCCCATCGACGGCACTACCAACTTCATCCACGCCATGCCGCATTTCGCCGTGACGGTGGCGCTGGAGCGCGAGGGTGAGATCCAGGCCGGGGTCACCTACAATCCGATCATCAACGACCTGTTCTGGACCGAGAGGGGCAAGGGAGCCTTCCTGAATGACGCGCGCATACGCGTCTCGGGCCGGCGTGACCTGGCTGACTGCCTGATCGGGACCGGCCTGCCCTTCATCGGCCGGCCGGGCCACGGCCAATCGATCAAGGAAATTCACGCCGTCGGCCAACGGGTCGCCGGCATCCGGCGCCTCGGCTCGGCCGCGCTGGACCTCGCCTGGGTGGCAGCAGGGCGCTATGACGCCTTCTGGGAGCGCAATCTGAAACCGTGGGACGTGGCGACAGGACTGCTGCTGGTCGCCGAAGCCGGCGGTACCGTCACCGGCATCGACGACGGCCACGATCCGCGCTCGGGTGTCTCGGTCTGTGTCGGCGCGCCGGACATCCAGACGCAGCTGCTGAAGCACCTGCGGGCGGCCTGAGCCGCTATTCGGCCCGGAACTGGAGCTCGGCCAGGCGTGCATAGAGGCCGCCGGCCTTGACCAGGCTGGCGTGGGTGCCTTCCTCCACCACCCGACCCTCATCCATGACCACGATTCGGTTGGCCCGCTTCACCGTGGCCAGACGGTGCGCGATGACCAGGGTGGTGCGGGCGTCCATGGCGCGGTCCAGCGCCGCCTGGACCAGCCGTTCGTTCTCTGCGTCCAGCGCCGAGGTGGCCTCATCCAGCAACAGGATCGGAGCGTGACGGACCAGGGCGCGGGCAATCGCCAGCCGCTGGCGCTGACCGCCCGAGAGGGACCGCCCGCGTTCGCCCAGCGGCTCGTCCAGTCCCCGGGGCAGGGCTTCAAGGAATCTCAGGGCCTGGGCTTCTTCCAGGGCCTGACGTACGGCGGCGTCATCGGCGTCGGGGCGTCCGAATCGGACATTCTCGGCCCCCGACCCAGAGAACAACGGGGCCTCCTGCGACACCCAGGCCAGACGGGCGCGGACCTCGGCAGGATCGGCCTGGCGAATATTGACGCCATCAATGCGGACTTCGCCCGCATCAGGGTCGTAGAAGCGCAGCAACAGGCGGAACACCGTCGACTTGCCCGCTCCCGAGGGCCCGACCAGAGCGACCGTCTCGCCGGGCCGCACCTTGAGTGAGAACCCCTTCAGGGCCGGTAGATCGGGGCGTCCGGGATAGGCGAAATCAATATCGAGCAGCTCGGCCTCGCCGCGCGGCGGCTGGGGCAGGGCTGCAGGGGCATCGGGGGCGGCGACTTCGGGCTGCGCGTTCAACAGATCGCCGATGCGGGCCATGGCTCCGGACGCCTTCTGGACGTCACCCCAGCTTTCGCCCAGCGCTGCCACGGCCCCGGCCGCGAATACGGCCAGAAGCACGAACTGGATCAGTGCACCTTCGCTCATGCGGCCGTCGATGACGTCGCGGGCACCGAGCCAGAGCACCAGGGTGACCCCGCCGAACATGACCAGCACGATGGCGGCGGTCATGATGGCGCGCGCCGACATCCGCTTCAGGGAGGCCGCAAAGGCGCTATCCACAGCGGTATCGAAGCGCCCGGCGGCGGCCTGCTCGCGCCCGAACGCCTGAACCGTCTCCAGTGCCTCGATATTTTCACCGGCAAAGCCCACCGCTTCGGCGAACCGGTCCTGCGATTGCACGGTCAGGCTGCGGACCCGCCGACCATAGAAGAACAGCGGTACGATCAGCAGAGGCACGATCAGCGCCACCAGTCCGGTCAGCTTCAGGCTGACGGCCGCCAGCATGATAACGGCCCCGATCAGCATCAGCACATTGCGCAGGGCATAGGAAATCGAGGTTGTCAGCAGGGTGTCGACAATCTGGATGTCGGTTGTCAGGCGGCTCAGCACCTCGCCGGTGCGGATGCCGGACAGAAACTGCTGATCCAGCGACAGGACGTGACCAAAGACGGCCTGGCGCAGATCCGCCACCATCCGTTCGCCGGTCTTGGTCACATAGAAATATCGGCACGCCGTCACCACCGCGAGCCCCAGGGCATTCAGTCCCAGCCACAGGAACCAGCGATTGATGTCCTGGCCGCCCTGCGCAAAGCCGTGGTCAATCGCCCCGCGCGCCGTCGCCGTCAGGCCCAGGGACGCCACCGTGGCCAGCAGCAGAAACACGACCGACAGGACCAGATCGCCCTTGCGCCGCAGGGCGAAGGGCCACAGGCGCATCAGGGGTTTCAGATCCCGCTGGCGCTCGCGCCGTCCGGCGGCGTCGGACATCTGCTCGGCGAGCAAGGCACCGCCGGAGGGCCGGTCGGAACGCGACGACGGCGAATCAGCCTGGGACATCCACTCTTGCCTCTTTGCGGGCCATCTTGTATGGACGCCGCCTCTTCCGCCGGACCCCGGCGGATTTTCCATTTTTTGTCGCGCCTTCGGGTGCGCCCGCCGGACCAGACGCCATGAAGCAGGACATTCACCCCGACTATCACTTCATCACCGTGGTGATGACGGACGGGACGACCTACCAGACGCGTTCGACCTACGGCAAGGAAGGCGCAACCCTGAATCTGGACATCGACCCGACCACGCACCCGGCCTGGACCGGCGGTAACGCCCATCTGATGGACCGTGGCGGACGCGTGTCGCGCTTCAACAACAAGTTCGGCGGCTTCATCAAGAAGTAGTCGGGCTGGCCACAGCCTAGCTGCAAACAGGTCACACAAGGTGCCGATCGTCAGGATCGGCACCTTTCTGTTTGCGCGGAACATCTCTAAGTTGGTGCCGATTAAGGTCGTCCGACAGGGCGGATCAGGGAACGGCACCCATGGGCTTGAATAGACGCGAACTGACCTTTTCGGCCTCGGTGGCCGCCATCGGCGGTTCCGCCGGTCTGGCTCAGATCCAACCCGATGTAGCGGCGCTGGTGCCGCCCAGCCCATATTTCCAGACCTTCAGCGACCAGCTTCTGACGCAGCCGGAGGTGCTTCAGCCCGAAATCCGCGCCTTCTATGAGGCCATGAACTGGCAGCCGGCGTGGACGCCGGATCGGGTCGAAATGCTCGGCCGCGTGATCGGCGAAGCCGATCGCCACGGGCTGGACCCCGCGCACTATCTGGATGCTGTGGCTGTGGTGTCGGACCCGCAACTGGCCGATATGCGCCTGACGACCGCAGCCCTGACCTATGCCAAGGTCCTCGCGGAGGGCACGGTCGATCCCACGGATGTCGAGGAACTCTGGGAGATGGTGCCGAACCGGGTGCCGCTGGGTGCGCCCCTGGCCGAAGCCCTGCGCGCCAATCGCCTGTCGGACTGGATGAATGGCTTGGCCCCCACCGACATCGGCTACACCAATCTGTCGGCCGGCTATATCCGCTATCGCGACATCTCTCTGAACGGCGGCTGGCCACGGTTCGCTGCCGGCGGCCCGATCCGGCCCGGCGATACCGATTCCCGGATTCCGGCCCTGATCCAGCGCCTGCGTGCCGAGGGTGACCTCAGCCGCGCCGACATGGCCGGAATCGACCCGGCTACCACCTATTACGGCGACGCCATCCAGACGGCCGTGCGCCGCTTCCAGGTTCGCCACGGCCTGGTGTCGGACGGTATTATCGGCCAAGGCTCCACCTCGGCCCTGTCGGCCAGGGCCGAGGATCGGGCCCGCCAGATCGCCCTTAATCTTGAGCGTCGACGCTGGCTGAACCGTGACCTCAGTCCCGAACGGATCGAGGTCAATACGGCGGCGGCCATCATGGTCTACTGGCACGAAGGCCGGCCGGTTCACTCCAATCGGGTTGTCGTCGGCACGCCGGCCAACCAGACGCCGAGCCTGGAAAAGCCGTTTGCCTCGGTGGTGGCCAATCCGCCCTGGAACGTCCCGATGGGGATCGCCCGCAACGAGATCCTGCCGCGGGGCGCGGCCTATCTGCGCGCCAACAATATGTATGTCACTTCCGACGGCCGGGTGGTGCAACGCGCGGGACCGACGGCGGCGCTGGGGTATGTGAAGTTCGAGTTGCGCGACAGCTACGCCATCTTCCTGCATGACACGCCCGCGCGCGCGGCCTTCCGCAACGCCTACCGCCACCGCTCGCATGGGTGTGTGCGGGTCGAGAATGCCATCGATTTCGCGCGCCTGCTGCTGGAGCCCAATCCCGAGCGCCTGGCCCAGTTCGACCGAGCGCTGGATGCCCGCACCACGACCCGGGTTCAGACCGGCCGCGAAATCTCGGTGCGCCTGCTCTATTGGACGGCCTTTGTGACCGGCCAGGGCGCGGTGGCCTTCCGTGAGGACGTCTATCAGCGCGATGCCGCCCTGGCCCGGGCGCTGGGCATCGACATTACCCTGCCACGGGCCATTGACGACGGGTCTGACGATCCGAACGACGTCGGGCCCTAAGCCCTTGAGAAAAGGGGTTCGCCTTGCCACATAGCGAGGCATGAACCACCTCAAGACTTTCGCCCTGCTGGCGGCCCTGACCGCCCTGTTCGTCGGCCTCGGCTATCTGATCGCCGGGACCACCGGAATGCTCATCGCCCTGGTGTTCGCCGGCGGCATGAACCTGTTCAGCTACTGGAACGCCGACAAGATCGTGCTGCGGATGTACCGGGCCGTGCCCGTGGATGAGAACCATCCTGAGCCACTTATCCGCAACTATGTTGCCGACATCGTGCAGATGTCGGCCGATGCGGGCCTGCCGCGCCCCAAGATTGCGATCATTCCGACCGAGCAGCCCAATGCCTTCGCCACCGGACGGAATCCCCAGAACGCGGCGGTCTGCGCCACCGAAGGCTTGCTGCGCGCCCTGACCCGCGAGGAGATTCGCGGCGTCATGGCGCACGAACTGGCCCATGTGAAGAACCGCGACACCCTGACCATGACGGTGACGGCCACGGTCGCCGGGGCTATCTCGGCTCTGGCCAATTTCGGCCTGTTCTTCGGCGGCGGCGACCGCGACCGACCCGGTGGCATGATCGGCACCATCGCCATGGCCCTTCTGGCCCCGATGGCGGCCGCCCTGGTCCAGATGGCTATCAGCCGCGGCCGCGAATATGAGGCTGACCGGGTCGGTGCCGAGATCGCCGGCGACCCTCAGGCCCTGGCCTCGGCCCTGCAGAAGATCGAGGGCTGGTCCAAACGCATCCACAATCCGACGGCCGAGCACAACCCGGCCTCGGCCCAGCTGTTCATCATCAACCCCCTGTCGGGTCAGGGGGCGGACAATCTGTTCTCGACCCATCCGAACACGGCCAACCGGGTCGAGGCGCTGATGGATCTGGCCGGCAAGATGGGCGGACGTCGCCCGATCCTCACCGATACGCCCGCGCCGAACCGTCCCGCCGCCACGGGTGTGCCGACGACGCCGACAGTCAAGCGAGGGCCGTGGGGGTAGGGCCCTTCACCCCCCGAAGGCGAAGGGATAACCTTCGCCCATGCCCGCCGTCGCCCGTCTCAAGCCTGGCCAGTTTTTCTCGCCTGAGGAATGGGCGGGGCTGTCGGCGAGCTCGACCTGGAAGGGGCTGGCCCTGGTCGCCCATTGTTGGGCCGTGATCCTGACGGCGGCGGCGCTGGGGGTGTGGATTCCCTGGCTGATTCCGCTCAGCGTCATGATCATCGGCACGCGTCAGCTGGGTCTGGCCATTCTGATGCACGAGGCGGCCCATGCAGGCGTGCATCCAAATCTCAAGGTCAATGATTGGGTCGGTCACTGGCTGTGCGCCGTGCCAGTCGGGGCCAGCCTTGACGCCTATCGGCCCTACCACCTCAGCCACCACAAATACGCCCAGCAGGCCGAGGACCCCGATCTGGTCCTGTCAGCGCCGTTTCCGGTCACGCGCGCCTCAATGCGGCGCAAGATCATCCGCGACCTGACCGGCCAGACCTTCTTCAAACAGCGGATCGCACCGCTTTTCCGCACCCTGGCCCCCGACGAAGACCTGCCCGAAGGCGCGCGCGTCACCGCCCGCTCGGCCCTGCCGTTCCTGGCCGTCAATGCGCTGTTGCTGGCCGGTGCCGTTCTGGCCGGGGCGGGGTGGGCCTATGTCGTGCTGTGGCTGCTCCCATTGGCGACCTGGTTCCCACTGGTTACGCGGCTGAGGAACATCGCCGAGCACGCCTGTGTCGAAAACTCGGAGATCGACCCCCTGCGCCAGGCCCGCACCACCCGCGTCGCCGGGTGGGAGCGCGCCTTCATCGCCCCCTACTGGGTCAACTTCCACGCCGAGCACCACATTTTCATGCACCTGCCCTGCTGGAGTCTGCCCAGGGCGCACCGGCTGCTGGCGGCGAAGGGCGTGACGCAGGCGATGGAAGTCGCGCCGGGGTATGGGACGGTGCTGAAAGAGGCGTCGGGCCGGGCCGCCTAGGCGAGCGCCTTCGCGATCCGATCCGCCAGCCGTTCCGCAACCTGCGCCTTCGACAGCCTCGGCCAGGCCTCTTCGCCGCCCGCATCGATCACGGTCACCGTATTGGCGTCGCCGCCCATGACGCCGGTGCCGCCGACGTCATTGGCCACGATCCAGTCGCAGCCCTTCTTCGCCAGCTTGGCCTGGGCGTTTTCGATCAGGCTTTCGGTCTCGGCGGCAAAGCCGACGACCAGTTTGGGTCGCTGCGGTCCGGCCTTTGACAGTTGGGCCAGAATATCGGGATTGGCGACCAGCTCGATGGAGGTGCGGCTCGCCTTGTCCTTCAGTTTGTGCGCTGCCGCCTCGGCCGGTCGCCAGTCGGCGACAGCGGCGGTCATCACCGCCACATCTACCGGCAGGGCGGCGCGGCAGGCGGCCAGCATCTGATCGGCGGTGCCGACCTCGATCCGGGTCACGCCCGCCGGGGCCGTCAGGGCGGTTGGTCCGGACACCAGTGTCACCGCAGCGCCCCGGCGTTCCAGGGCGGCCGCGATGGCATAGCCCTGTTTGCCGCTGGAGCGGTTTGACAGGAACCGGACCGGGTCCATCGGCTCTTCGGTCGGTCCGGCGGTGACCAGGACGTGGACGCCCCTCAGGGTCTGGTCAGCGCTGAGGCGGGCGCGAATGGCGTCCAGGATCACCGGTGGCTCGGCCAGCCGTCCGGCTCCGTATTCGCCGCACGCCATGTCGCCGACATCCGGCCCGATGAAGGACACGCCGTCGGCGGTCAGACGATCCAGGTTCCGCCGCGTGGCGGGATGCTCCCACATCCGCACATTCATGGCCGGTGCCATCAGGACTGGCGTGTCGGTGGCCAGTAGGGTGGTGGATGCCAGATCATTGGCCAGTCCGCTCGCGGCCCTGGCCATGAGGTCCGCCGTGGCCGGCGCAACAACGATCAGATCGGCCCAGCGCGACTGGACGATATGGCCCATCTCCTGCTCGGCCGTCAGATCGAACAGGTCGCCGCCGACCGGGCTTTCGGTCAGGGCGGCCAGGGACAGAGGTGTGACGAAATGCGCCCCGCCCGCCGTCAGGATGGCGCGGACCTCCAGGCCGTCCTTCTTCATCAGCCGCACCAGCTCCAGCGACTTGTAGGCCGCCACACCCCCGCCGACGATGAGCAGAACCTTTGGCACGACGGTCAGATCAGGCCCCTGAGCGCATCGCGCGCCGCCTCGCCCAGATCCGGTCGCTTCAGGGCCAGGGCGACATTGGCCTTGAGCAGGCCGATCTTGTCACCGCAGTCGTGGGTTACGCCCTCATACTGATAGGCGGTGAAGCGCTGGTCCTTCATCAGGGTGGCCATGGCGTCGGTCAGCTGGATCTCGCCGCCGGCACCGCGCGGCTGGGTCGCGAGGATCTCGAAGATCTCCGGCTGGAGAATGTACCGGCCCGCGATCGACATATTGGACGGAGCCGTGCCCTGCTGCGGTTTTTCGACCATGCCCTTCATGGCGATCATCCGGCCTTCCTGGCGTTCGGGATCGACGATGCCGTATTTATGCGTCTCCAAGGCCGGAACCTCTTCCACCCCGACAATATTGCCGCCGACCAGATCATAGGCGCGCATCAACTGACCTAGTGCGCCCGGCGCGGCGTCGACGATGACGTCGGGCAGCAGCACCGCAAAGGGCTCGTTGCCCACGATGTCACGCGCGCACCACACGGCGTGACCCAGACCCAGCGGGGCCATCTGGCGCGTGAAGCTCATTTCGCCCGCCTGGGGCAGGTCGCGGCGCACCGCCTCCAGCACATCGGTCTTGCCCTTGGCCTCGAGCTGGGCCTCCAGCTCGACCTGATGGTCGAAATAGTCCTCGATCGCGCCCTTGGACCGCCCGGTGACGAAGACGATGTGCTCGATCCCGGCCTCGCGGGCCTCCTGGACGATGTACGACAGGATCGGACGATCGACGACGTTCAGCAGTTCCTTTGGCGTGGTCTTGGTCCCCGGCAGCACGCGCGTGCCCAGGCCCGCGACGGGAAGAACGGCTTTTCTGACGGCGGTCATCGGTGGGGCGTCTCTCGATTTCTAGATCGCGGTTCTTCTAGGCGTTCGCTCCCGACATGGAAACCGGATCGCCTATTCGACGGTGACGGACTTGGCCAGGTTCCTCGGCTGGTCGACGTCCGTGCCCTTCTGGACGGCCGTATAATAGGCCAGCAGTTGCATCGGCACCGCATAGACCAGCGGTGCGATCAAGGGATGGCAGGTCGGGGCATCGATCCGCTGAATGCCGAGGCCTTCAGGTGCCGGGGCACCGACCGGCGTAATCATGATCACGGGTCCGCCGCGGGCGGCCACCTCCTGAAGGTTGGAGGCGGTCTTTTCGAACACATCGTCCTCGGGGGCCAGCGCGACTGTCGGCGTCGCCTCGTCAATCAGGGCGATCGGCCCATGCTTCAACTCGCCGGCGGCATAGCCCTCGGCGTGGATGTAACTGATCTCCTTGAGCTTGAGCGCCCCTTCCATGGCCAGTGGGAACATCGCACCCCGACCCAGGAACAGCACGTCCGTCGCCTTGGCGAGATCCACGACCACGTGACGGATGTCGCCGTCCATTTTCAAGGCCTCGGCGATCAGGCGGGGAGCCTCGAACAGAGCCTTGACCAGTTCGGCCTCTCGCGCCGCGTCGATGCGGCCTCGTGCCACTCCGGCGGCGACGGCCAGGGCCAGAAGCGCTGCGACCTGAGCCGTGAACGCCTTGGTCGAGGCGACGCCGATTTCCGGGCCGGCATGGGTCGGCCACAGGATGTCGGCCTCGCGGGCCATGGACGACGTATGGACGTTGACGAGCGCGGCCGTCTTCAACCCTTGCGCCTTGCACCAGGTCAGGCCCGCCAGGGTATCGGCCGTTTCGCCCGATTGGCTGACGGCCATCGCCAGGGTTCGGGGGGTCACGGCCGGATCGCGATAACGGAACTCCGAGGCGATCTCGACGTCGCAGGGCAGGCCAGCCAGGCGCTCGAAGGCATAACGGCCGATCTGGCCTGCATAATAGGCGGTGCCGCAGGCGATGATCTGTATGCGTTCGATTTCGGCGAAATCGATCGGTTGCGGTCGCGCGCTGGCCGATACCAGATCCAGATAGGCCGACAGGGTGTGCTGAACACTGTCGGGCTGTTCGTGGATCTCCTTCTCCATGAAGTGACGGTACTCGCCCTTCTCAACCAGGGCCGAGGACGCCGAAACCTGGACGACGGCGCGCTCGGCCGCCTGGCCCGAAGAATCGAAGAACCGGGCCCCGCTGCGGTTCAGCACGACATAGTCGCCTTCCTCCAGATAGGAGATGCGCTGGGTGAAGGGGCCGACGGCCAGGGCGTCCGAACCCAGATACATCTCGTCTTCGCCCCAGCCGACGACGAGCGGGCTGCCGCGTCTCGCGCCCAGGATCTGTTCGCTCTCACCGTCGATCAGGACCGCCAGGGCATAGGCCCCCGTCAGTCGGTCCAGCACCCGTTTGAAGGCCGCGACCGCATCATTGGACTTGTCCAGCTCGCGGTCGAGCAGATGGGCCACGACCTCGGTATCGGTCTGGCTCTCAAAGACGTGGCCCTCGGCGGCCAGCTCGGCCTTCAGCTCAGCGAAATTCTCGATGATGCCGTTGTGCACCAACGTCACACGCCCGGCCTTGTGTGGATGAGCGTTGGCGGTCGTAGGCGCGCCGTGGGTCGCCCAGCGGGTGTGGCCGATGCCGACGGTGGCGCTGAGCGGGGCCTCGGCCAGAACCGTCTCGAGGTTGCGGATCTTGCCCTCGGCGCGGCGACGTTCGGCCCTGCCTCCGACCAGGGCCGCGATCCCGGCGGAATCATAGCCGCGATACTCCAGCCGCTTGAGGCTGTCGATCAGCCGGGGGGTGACCGGACCGTTGCCGGTCACGCCAATAATGCCGCACATAGCCGCGCTCCTGCTGACGGACTGTCTCTCGCCGCGCCCATACCATCAGGCGGGTGGCCAAGTTGTAAAACCCGATTGCACGAAGTTTCTCGACATTCGAGCGCGCGCGCGGTTGAAACGATCCATGACTGAACGCGCCTATTTTGGAACCGATGGCATCCGTGGCAAGGCCAATGCCTTTCCCATGACCGCCGAAATTGCCCTGAAGGTCGGCCTGGCGGCCGGAAAACTCTTCATGTCCCAGGACGACCGACGACACCTGGTGGTCATCGGCAAGGACACACGCCTGTCTGGCTATATGATCGAGCCGGCTCTGGTTGCCGGTTTCGCCGCCATGGGGATGGACGTGCGCACCTTCGGTCCTGTCCCGACACCGGGGGTGGCCATGATGACGCGCTCCATGCGTGCCGACCTGGGTGTGATGATTTCAGCCTCTCACAACGACTATGCCGACAACGGCATCAAGCTGTTCGGGCCGGACGGCTACAAGCTGTCTGACGAGATCGAGCTCGAGATCGAACGGCTGATGCAGGATGATCTCAGCTCCAGCCTGGCGGCTTCGGCCAAGCTGGGCCGGGTCAAGCGGATCGATGATGCCCGGCATCGCTACGTGGAAATCGTCAAGGCGGTCTTCCCCAAGCGGCTCAGTCTCAAGGGCCTGAGGATCGCGGTCGACTGTGCCAATGGCGCGGCCTATCAGGTCGCGCCGACCGCTCTGTATGAGCTGGGGGCCGATGTCTTTGCTGTGGGCGTCGAGCCCAACGGGCTGAACATCAATGCCGAATGCGGTTCGACCCACCCGGAAAACGTGACGGCCGCCGTGCGTCGACATGGGGCTGACATCGGCATTGCTCTGGATGGAGACGCCGACCGGGTCATCATCACCGACGAAACGGGCCACGTCGTCGATGGTGATCAACTGATGGCCCTGATCGGACTTGACTGGCATCGCCGCAACCGCCTGACCGGCGGCGGTCTTGTCGCCACGGTTATGTCGAACCTGGGGCTGGAGCGCCGGCTACAGGCCGAAGGCCTCACGCTGGAACGCACCAAGGTCGGTGACCGCTATGTCATGGAGCGGATGCGCGAGGGCGGCTTCAACATCGGTGGCGAACAGTCTGGCCACATCATCCTGCACGACCATGCCACCACCGGCGACGGCATGATGGCGGCGCTTCAGGTACTGGCGGTCCTGGCCGATTCCGGAAAACCGATGAGCGAGCTGGCGCGCCAGTTCGAGCCGGTGCCCCAGTTGCTCGAGAACGTCCGGCACAAGGGCGGCAAACCGCTGAACGACGCCACGGTCAAGGCCGCCATCGCCGATGCCGAGGCGCGGCTGAATGGGACAGGCCGCATCGTGGTCAGGGCCTCCGGTACCGAGCCGCTGATCCGCGTCATGGCTGAAGGCGACGACGCCGGCTTGGTGCGTCAGGTTGTCAGCGACATCAGCGCGGCGGTGAAGGCGGCCGGCTGAGGCACCTCAGATTTCCTGATTGTAGGCCCCGACCTCGGGGTGGCGGGCCAGGCGCGGCTTGACCTCCTCGCGGAACAGCCGGCGCATATCGTCCTCGGACTGGGTGCTCTCGACCACGACCACCAGCTCGGGCTTGTTGGACGAGGCGCGCACCAGGACCCACGAGCCGTCCTCCAGATGCACCCGCGCGCCGTTGACCGTGATCACCTCGGTGATCTTGCGGCCCAGGATCGAGGCACCCTCGGCACCCAGCTTTTCGTATTCGGCCACCACGCGCGCCAGGACGTCGTATTTGATCTCGTCGGCGCAGTGCGGGCTCATGGTCAGGGACGTGAACGCCACCGGCAGGGCCTGTCTCAGGTCGCTCAGCGTCTTGCCGGGATTGCGGTCCAGCATCTGAAGAATGGCGGCGGCGGCGACCAGGCCGTCGTCATAGCCGCGGCCCAGGGGCGCGTTGAAGAAGAAGTGACCCGACTTTTCAAACCCGGCCAGGGCTTTCAGTTCGGCGGTCTTGCGCTTGATGTAGGAGTGGCCGGTCTTCCAATAGACGGTCGTGGCCCCATTGGCCTTGAGCACCTCGTCGGTGGCGTACAGCCCGGTCGATTTCACATCGACCACGAAGGTGGCGTTGGGATGCAGGGCCGACAGGTCGCGCGCCAGCATCAGGCCGATCTTGTCGGCGAAGATCTCCTCGCCCTGATCGTCGACCACGCCGCAGCGGTCGCCGTCGCCGTCGAAGCCCAGGCACAGATCCGCCCCCTGGGCCTTCACCGCCGCCGACATGGCGTGCAGCATTTCGGAATCTTCCGGGTTCGGATTGTACTTGGGGAAGGTCCAATCCAGGTCGCAGTCCATCTCGACGACCTCGGCCCCCATGGCGCGCAGGGCGTCCGGCGCGAAGGCCCCGGCGGTGCCGTTGCCGCAGGCGGCGATGACCTTGATCGGCCGCGACAGCTTCACGCCATTCGAGACCTCGGTGATGTAGCGGTCGCGGAAATTCTCGATCCGCTCCAGCTTGCCGCCGTCTCGCTCGACGCCCAGTCCGCCCAGCACGATCTCCTTCAGGCGGCCGATCTCGTCCGGGCCGAAGGTCAGCGGGGCCTGGGCCCCCATCTTCACGCCGGTCCAGCCGTTTTCATTGTGGCTGGCGGTGACCATGGCCACGCAGGGCGCCTCCAGCGCGAACTGGGCGAAATAGGCCATTGGCGACAGGGCCAGACCGATGTCCAGCACCTCGCACCCGGCCTGAAGCAGACCCAGGATCAGGGCCTGTTTGACGCTGAGGCTATAGGCGCGGAAGTCGTGGCCCACCACGATGCGCGGCTTGACCCCGACCTCGTGGATATAGGTTCCCAGACCCAGGCCCAGCGCCTGAATGCCCAGGAGATTGATCTCGTCATTCAGCACCCAGCGGGCGTCGTACTCGCGAAAGCCGGTCGGCTTGACCAGCGGCGTGTTCTCAAAAGCGGCGGTGTTGGGCACAAGGCCCGGCATCGGGGTCAGGGTCATGGGCTGCGTCTATAAGGTGAGTGTGACGGGCGGGCTAGAGCGCCGTTCGATCAGGCCCGCACAAACACCGTAGCTTTTCCAGACGGACCCTTGCTAGTCTGGCCGTTCACCGTTGGGAGGCGGGACGAGCGATGAGCGATCTGGACGGTTTCCGCGCCGAGACGCGCGCCTGGCTCGAGGCCAACTGCCCGCCCGAGGTGCGTGGGCCGATGGACAGCGAGGCTGACATGATCTGGGGCGGCCGCAACGCCGTCTTCAAGACGCCGGGTCACAAGACCTGGCTGGAGCGGATGGGCGCGCGCGGCTGGACCGCGCCGGAATGGCCTAGCGACTACGGCGGCGGCGGCCTGAGCCGGGAGCAAGCCAAGGTGCTGGCCTCTGAGCTGCGGCGGATCCAGGCCCAGCCGGCCCTGAACAGCTTCGGCGTCTGGATGCTCGGCCCGGCCCTGTTGCAGTTCGGGACCGAAGAGCAGAAGCGCCGCTATCTGCCCCAGATCGTGCGCGGCGAGATCCGCTGGTGCCAGGGCTATTCCGAGCCCGGCGCCGGCTCGGACCTGGCCGATCTGCAGACCCGCGCGGTCGATCAGGGCGACCACTGGATCGTCAACGGCCAGAAGATCTGGACCTCCTATGCCGACAAGGCCGACTGGATCTTCTGTCTGGTTCGCACCGACCCGGAGGCGCCCAAGCATCTGGGCATTTCGTTCGTCCTGTTCGACATGGCCACGCCCGGCGTCACCACCCGGCCCATCACCCTGATCTCAGGCAAGAGCCCGTTCTGCGAGACCTTCTTCGACGATGTGCGCGTGGAGAAGGAGAACCTGGTCGGCACGCTGAACCGCGGCTGGGACGTGGCCAAATACCTCTTGGCCCATGAGCGAACCATGATTGGGGCCATGGGCGAGGTCGGGGCCGGTCGCCCGGTCGGCCAGGTGGCGAAGGACAGCCTGGGTCTGGACGGTCAGGGCCGGCTGGACGAGCCGATGCTACGCGCCCGCATCGCCGAGCTGGACGTCGACGCCATCGCCTTTCGCGCCGCGCTGGAGCGGACCGGTGATCAGGTCAAGGCCGGCCAGGCCCATCCGGCCGTCGCCTCGATGCTGAAATACTATGGGTCAGAGCTGAACAAGCGCCGCCATGAACTGCTGATGGCGGCCGGCGGCATCGACGCCCTGGAATGGGAGGGCGAGCGCTCGCACGACGGCCAGACGGCGCGCGACTGGCTGCGCACCAAGGCCAATTCGATCGAGGGCGGGACCAGCGAGATTCAGCTGAACATCCTGGCCAAACATATTCTCAAACTGCCGGGGGCCTGAGCCATGCCGCTGATCCTGACCGAGGAACAGGCCATGTTGGCCGAGGCGGCCGGCGGCTTCCTGGCCGAACAGGCGCCGTTGTCGAGCCTGAGGGCGCTGCGCGATACGCGCGATCCCGACGGCCTGTCACGGGAGCTGTGGCGCGGCTTCGGCGAGATGGGTCTGGCCGGGGTGATCATCCCGGAAAGCTACGGCGGCTCCGGGCTGGGCGCTGTCGAGGCCGGGGTGGTGGCCGAGGCCGTCGGGCGCGCGCTGGCGCCGTCGCCCTTCCTCTCGACCGGCCTTCTGGCCGCCCGCGCCCTGATCGGCGGCGGCAGCGAGGCTCAGAAACAGGACTGGCTGCCTCGCTTCGCCGCCGGCGAGGCCATCGCCGCCCTGGCGCTGGATGAAGGTGCCAAGCATCGCCCAGACCGGATCCAGACCCGGGCCGAGCGCGCCGGCAACGGCTGGAAGCTGAACGGCGCCAAAGCCCTGGTGGTCAACGGCCACATTGCCGATGTGCTGATCGTCGCGGCCCGGACCGACGACGGCCTTGGTCTTTTCCTGGTCGATCCGAGTGCGTCGGGCATTTCGCGAGAGCGCACCGTCATGGTCGACGCCCAGAATGCCGCGCGCCTTGAATTGAAAGATGTTTCTGTCACCGCCGACGCCCTTCTGGGGGCGGCTGACGGCGCACTTTTTGGACGCGTCCTTGATCTTGGCCGCGCTTGCGTCGCGGCCGAAATGTCAGGCGCCGCCCAGGCAGCGTTCGAGACCACCCTGGCCTATCTGCGCGACCGCAAACAGTTCGGAAAAGCCATCGGCGAGTTCCAGGCCCTGCAGCATCGGGCGGCGCATCTATATTCCGAAATCGAGATCACCCGCGCCGTCATTCTCAAGGCCCTGCAGGCGATCGACGCCGGGTCACCGGAGGCCGAGCTGCTGATTTCCGCCGCCAAGGCCCGGGCCGGCAAGACCGGCGAATTGGCGGTTCAGGAAGCGGTCCAGATGCACGGCGGCGTCGGCATGACCGACGAGTTTGATGCGGGCCTCTATATGAAGCGGATGCGCGTCGCCCAGGAGCTGTTCGGCGATGCCGGCTTCCATGCCGAGCGGGTCGCCAAAGCCGGCGGCTACTGAGGCGGTATCGCCTTCCTATCAGACGTCATCGCCGGTTTATCCCGGCGACCCATAACCGCGCTGATCGCGGTCCGCCTGCTTGCATCAGCGGCTATGGGCCCCCGGGACAAGCCCGGGGGTGACGATCCTGATCGGAATTGAAAACGCCCCCGGATCGCTCCGGGGGCGGCTTCGTCAGCAGGCCGTCCGGCCCTAGCTGTTGTCTTCGGTCGGGGCGCCCGGTCCGTTCTTCTTGATCGAATCGATGGCGTTCTGGGCCGAAGCCTTGGAGCTGTAGCCCTCGGTCGAAAAAATCGTTTCGGCGTTATATTTGAACCGGACGCGGAACTCGCCGGCCTTGTCCTTGTAGATCTCGAATTTGTGGGCCACGCGGGGGGTCTCCTGAAGGGCTGGATAGGGCGTCCGGTTGCGGACAAGGCCAGTCCATCGGGCGGGGGCGTCGCTGTCAAGGACGAGGCTCGCATCCGGGCGGAATTAACGCTAGGAGCGCGGCCATGACCCAAGCCGCCAGCCAGCCGCAAGGCACCGCCGCCCGCCGCCTCGTCGAGACCCTGATCGCGAACGGCGTGGACCACGTCTTCTGCGTCCCGGGTGAGAGCTATCTGGCGGTGCTGGATGCGCTCTATGATGTGCGCGACCGAATTCGGCTGGTGATCTGTCGCCACGAGGCCGGCGCTGCCAACATGGCCGAGGCCTATGGCAAGCTGACCGGCAAGCCCGGCGTCTGCATGGTCACGCGCGGACCGGGTGCCACCCACGCCTCGATCGGGGTGCATACGGCCCATCAGGATTCGACGCCGATGATCCTGTTCGTCGGTCAGGTCGGCCTGGCCGACCGGGGCCGCGGCGCCTTTCAGGAGGTCGACTACCGCGAGGTCTTCGGCGGCCTGGCCAAATGGGCGACCGAGATCGAGAGCCCCGAGCGGACGGTCGAGATCGTCGAGCGCGCCATCGGCACGGCTCTGCAGGGACGGATGGGGCCGGTGGTCATCGCCCTGCCCGAAGACATTCTGCACGCCTCTGGTGGCGCTGCGCCCAAGGGGCCGGTGACGCCCGCCAAGGCCAGCCTGGGCCCCGATTTCCTGGCCGAGCTGAGCGACCGGCTGTCCAAGGCCGAGCGGCCGCTGCTGGTGCTGGGCGGATCGGGCTGGACGCCCGAGGCTGCGGGCGCCATCGCCGACTGGGCCGAGCGGCTTGGCCTGCCGACCTCGCTGTCGTTCCGGCGCAAGGACCTGATTTCGAACGACCGCTCCAACTATGCCGGCGACCTGGGCCTGGGCTGTAATCCCAAGCTGACGGCGCGGGCGCGCGAGGCGGACCTGTTGATCGCGCTGGGCGCGCGCCTGGGTGAAAATCCGACGCAGGGCTACACCCTCCTGGATCGGACCGAGACGGCCGGGCGGCTGGTGCACATCCATCCGGGACCGGAGGAGCTGGGCCGGGTCTGGCCGACGCTGATGGCCGGGGTCGCCGACAACAGCCTGGCCGCCCTGGCGTTGTCGCAGCTGGATCCGGGCCGCACCTGGCACGATCAGGCCAAGACCGCCCACGCTGACTATCGAGCTTTCGCCGCGCCGGTTCAGGTGACGGGGGCCGTCAATATGAGCGAGTGCATGAAGACGCTCGGCGAGGTGCTGGAGCCGACCGCCGTGGTCACCAACGGGGCGGGCAATTTCGCCGCCTGGCTGCACCGCTTCTATGGTCACAGAGCTTGCCGCACCCAGCTGGCGCCGACGTCTGGGGCCATGGGCTACGGCGTGCCGGCGGCGGTGGCGGCGGCGATCATGGAGCCGGGCCGACAGGTCGTGAACATCGCCGGCGACGGCGATTTCATGATGACGGCGCAGGAGCTGGCCACCCTGGTCCAGCACGACGCCAAGGCCGTCTTTGTCGTGGTCGACAACAGCACCTACGGCACCATCCGGATGCACCAGGAGCGCGACTATCCGGCCCGTATCTCAGGCACGGATCTGAAGAACCCGGACTTCGTCCAGTTCGCCCAGGCGTTCGGCCTGGACGCCTGGCGGGTCGAGACCACCGAGGGCTTCCGCTCCGCCCTGGAGGCGGCGCTGAAGGCCCCGCGCGGCGGCCTGATCCACCTGATCACCTCGTCCGAAGACATCGCGCCGGGCCGCACCATCACCCAGCTACGCGCGGGCTAGTCTCAACCGGCCATCACGCCTTGCGCCTTGTCATCCCGGAAGCCCTGAAAGGGCTATCCGGGACAGGCGTGGCTCTGTGTGTAACGCCCGGAAGCGCTGGCGTTATCCGGGCGAAGCATCGGGTCGACCTTAGTTTGCGCCCGGCTCGGTCCTACCGGCCCGACCGGGCGACGCCCCTCAAATGCGCATTCGTCCCGGATCGCCGCGTTGCGACGTCCAGGATGACAAGGTTGAGCCGCCAGCGGCGCGCTGATCACTCCGCCGGCGTGGCCAGGCTGTCTTCGGTCTGGCTGTGCCGCAGCTTGCGGCCCAGCAGCCGGCGGGCAAAGGCCGAGAGGTCGTCCACGATCGTGAAGATCGGCGGGATGAACAGCAGCGACAGGAAGGTCGAGGAGATCAGGCCCCCGACCACCGCCACAGCCATCGGCGATCGGAACTCAACGTCCGCGCCCCAGCCCATGGCCACTGGCAGCATGCCCGCGCCCATCGCAAAGGTGGTCATGATGATCGGTCGGGCCCGCTTGTGGGCGGCGTCCATGATCGCATCCCACCGCTTCATCCCGCCCTGTTCGGCGATGATGATGTAGTCGACCAAGAGCACCGAGTTCTTGGCCGCGATGCCCATCAGCATGATGAAGCCGATCAGGCTGGGCAGCGAGAAGCTGGACTGGGCGATGACCAAGCCAATCAGCGCCCCGCCGATGGCCAGCGGCAGCGAGGCCATGATGGTGATCGGATAGGTGAAGCTTTTGAACAGCAGCACCAGCACCGCGTACATCAGAAGGATGCCCGAGATGAAGGCGATGGCGAAGCCGTTGGCCATCTCGGCCATGAACTCGGCGTCGCCGGCGGGCGTCTGGCGCACCCCGGTGGGCAGGTTCTGAACCGAGGGCAGGGCGTTGACCCGCTGGGCCGCCTCGCCCGAGACGATGCCGTCCAGCTCAGCCGTGATGGTCACGATGCGGGCGCGATCGCGGCGGCTGATCGAGGCGGGACCGGCGCCGAACTCAACGCTGGCGACCGCGTTCAGCGGCACCGACTGGCCGGTGTTGGTCGGCACGCGCAGGTTCTCGATCACCGACAGGTCTTCGCGCGCCCGGTCGGTCAGCATCAGCCGGATCGGCACCTGACGGTCGCCCAGATTATACTTGGGCAGGAACTGTTCGACGTCGCCGATGGTGGCCACGCGCACGGTCTGGGAGATCGAACCGACCGAGACGCCGGCCAGGGCGGCTTGGTCCGGGCGCGGCGTGATCAGGATCTCAGGCCGGGCAATGGCGGCAGTATTGATGACATTGGCCAGACCCGGCACGTCGCGCATCTCGGCCTCAACCGCGCGGGCGGCCTGTTCCAGCACCCGGCCGTTGTCGCCGATGATCGAAAAGGTGTAGCGCGTGCCGTCCGACGGCCCGCCGCCCTGCTGGGCCGCGCCGGCTCCGATGCGGGCGCCCGGGATGATGTCCCACTGGTCAACCATGACCCGCTGGAATTCTATCTGGGAAACGCCGCGGTGTTTGGGCTCGACCATGTCGGCATAGACATTGGCCTGGTTCGGCGACTGGCCACCGACGGCGGCATAGACAGAGGTGATTTCGGGGCGCTCACGAAGCTCTCGCGTCAGGCGCTGAACCACCGCGTCGGTCTGGCGCAGCGTGGCCCCCGGCGGCAGCTCGACCGACCAGGAGGCCCGCGATTGATCCGCCGTCGGGATGAACTCGAATTGCAGACTGGTGGCCGCGAGCGCTACCGAGCCGATCAGCAGGGCCGATCCCATGGCGAAGACCTTCCAGCGGTTCTTCAGCGACCAGGCCAGACCCTTCAGATAGGGGCCCATCCAGAAAGGGTCCTTGTGCTCCAGATTGGTGTCGGCCTTGAGCATATAGGCCGCCATCAGCGGCGTGATGGTCCGCGCCACCAGCAGCGAGAACAGCACCGAGACACAGGCCGCCAGGGCGAAGGCCTTGAAGAACTGGCCCACGATGCCGGGCATGAAGCCGGTCGGGGCGAAGACCGCGACGATGGTGGCGGTGGTGGCGACCACGGCCAGGCCGATCTCGTCGGCGGCCTCCATGGCGGCTTCGTAGGGCTGTTTGTTGCCCTGTCGCATATGCCGCACGATGTTTTCGATCTCGACGATGGCGTCATCGACCAGGATGCCGATGGTCAGGCTGAGCGCCAGCAGTGAAATGCCGTTCAGGGACTGGCCCATCGGGGCCAGGATGGCGAAGGTTGGGATCAGCGACAGCGGCATGGCTGCGGCGGCGATGGCGGTGGCGCGCCAGTCGCGCAGGAACACCCACACCACCAGCACGGCCAACAGGGCGCCCAGCCCCAGAGCCTCCAGAGAGGCCAGGTAGCTCTCCTCGATATATTCGACGTTGGCCTGGATCTGCTCGATGGTCAGGTTGTCGTTCTCTTCGTCGATCCGGGCGATCTCCTCGCGTACCCGTTCGGCCACGCGGACCTCGGAGCCGTCGCGCGAGCGCAGGAAGTTGAAGGTGACGACCTCAGCGCCATTGTGGCGGGCCAGACGGCGGGGCTCAGACCAGCTGTCCTCGACCCGGCCCAGGTCGCCCAGGCGCACCGTGCCGCCGCCCGACAGCGGGATCAGGGTCTCGCGCAGCTGTTCGATCGAGCCGGCCGAGCCCAGGGTGCGAATCGACCGCTCGGAGCCGCCGACAGTGACGCGCCCGCCGGGCAGGTCGTTATTGACCGACGACAGCGCCTGGCTGACGGCGGCGGCGGTGACGCCGCGCGCGGCCAGCCGATCCGGGTCCAGCTCGACCCGGATTTCGCGGTCGACCCCGCCCTGGCGATTGACCTCGCCGACGCCGCCCAGGGCCAAGAGGCTGCGGCTGACCTCATTGTCCACGAACCAGCTCAGCTGCTCGGGCGTCATGGTTTCCGAGCGCACGACATAGGTGATCAGGCTGTCGCCGGTGATGTCGATGCGTTGAACCGCCGGCTCCTGCATATCCTGGGGCAGGCTGGCGCGAACGCCGCTCATGGCGTTGCGAACGTCGTTGGTGGCGCGCTCAGTATCGACGCCCAGTTCGAACTCGATGATCGTGGACGACACGCCGTCGGTGATGTTCGAGCTGACGTTGCGAACGCCCGACAGGCTGGTCAGCGAATCCTCGATCAGACGCGTGACCTGGACCTCCATCTCCGCTGGGGCCGCGCCGGGTCGCACCGCCGTAACCGCGACCAGCGGAAACTCGATGTCCGGATTGTTGTTGATCCGCATCGAGCTGAAGCCGACGAAGCCGGCGATCGTCAGGATGACGAACATCAGGATGACCGGAATGGGGTTCCGGATCGACCAGGAGGAGATCTGGTTCATAGCCGGGCCCTCTACTGGACCGGAGCGACGGTGACCCGATCGCCGTCGCCGAGGAAGCCGGCGCCTTCGACCACCACGCGCGTGCCGGCGGCCAGGCCGTCGACGGCGGTGAAGTCATCGGCGCGTGAGCGAACGGTCACTTCCTGGAACCGGGCGACCCCGCCGTCGGCCAGGACGAACACCCCGGCGCGGTTCTCGCGGTAGAGGATGGCGGCGGTCGGCACGACCACCGAAGCCTGCGCCCCGACGTCGATCTGCGCGCGGGCGAACATGCCGGGGCGCAGTCCGCCGCCGGCCGCCAGCGAGATGCGCGCGGTGCCGAGACGGGTCTGGGGATCGACCTCGGGCGTGACGATGCGGACTGAACCGGAGGCCTGACCGACGTCGTCGGACGACACCCGGGCGCTCTGGCCGGACCGGATCAGGGCGATCTCGGTCTCGGGCACCTGGGCGTCCAGCTCCAGCCGGCCGTCGCGCACGATGCGGAACAGCTCGGTTCCCGGCGAGACGATCTGGCCGCGCGTCACCGAGCGGCTGATGACCAGGCCCGACACCGGGGCTCGGATGGCGGCCTGGTTGACGCGAGCGCGGGTCTCGGCCCGACCGGCCGAGGCGGCGTTCAGATTGGCCTGGGCGGTGGCCTGTTGGGCGATGGCTGTGTCCAGTCCCGCCTGGCTGAGGAAGCCGCGCTCGCGCAACTCTTGGGCGCGGGCCAGGGCGTTGTCGGACTGGGCCAGGGTGGCCTCGGCTGCGGCGACCGCAGCGTCCTGCTGACGCAGCTGCGCACGCAGCAGGGTGTCGTTGAGCTGGACCAGCACCTGTCCCTGCTGGACGTAGCGCCCCTCGTCGGTCAGCACCGCCGTGGCGGTCAGGCCGCCGGTCTCGGCGCCGACCGGCACCTCTTCCCAGGCCGAGACCGTACCCGAGGCCGTCACCGTGCGCGGCAGGCTGCGGGTCGTGGCTTCGGCCACCGTCACGGCCTGGCTGCTACCGCCCTGACCGGCGGCGGGCTGAGTTTGCGGCTCATCGTGGCCGCCGAGCAGCAACAGGCCAGCCACGGTCAGCGCGACGATCACGCCCGCGGCGATGAAGATCAGCAAGCGGCGGCTCGGCCCGCGGCGTCCGCGGGATAGGGTGGTCTCGTCGTACACGGTGTGTCCCTTCTGTAGGACGCCTTTTATGCGACTGAACACCGGTCGCAAATGAAGAACGTCCGGGTTAAAAATCCTTCACATCGGCTCACCTGCGGGGCACTTCGCCTTGGCGCTGCAAACCCTGACGTGGTAGGGGCCGCGCCCTGAAGGAATCCGCGAATGCCCACGCCGCCAGAGCGCATCAGAAATTTTTCGGTGGTCGCCCATATCGACCATGGCAAGTCGACCCTGTCGGACCGGTTGATCCAGTTCACCGGCGGCCTGACCGCGCGAGAGATGCGCGAACAGGTGCTGGACAATATGGAGATCGAGCAGGAGCGCGGGATCACCATCAAGGCCCAGACCGTACGTCTGAACTACAAGGCCCAGGACGGCGAAACCTATGTCCTGAACCTGATGGACACGCCCGGCCACGTCGACTTCGCCTATGAGGTCTCGCGCTCGCTGGCAGCGTGCGAGGGCAGCCTTCTGGTGGTGGACGCCTCCCAGGGCGTCGAGGCCCAGACCCTGGCCAATGTCTATCAGGCCATCGACAACAACCACGAGATCGTGCCGGTCCTGAACAAGGTCGATCTGCCCGCCGCCGAGCCGGATCGGGTGCGGGCCCAGATCGAGGACGTCATCGGTCTGGACGCCAGCGACGCGGTCCTGTGTTCGGCCAAGTCGGGCCTGGGCATCGAAGATGTGCTGGAAGCCATCGTCACCCGCCTGCCGGCGCCCAAGGGCGATCGTGATGCGCCGCTGAAAGCCATGCTGGTCGACGCCTGGTACGACCCCTATCTGGGCGTGGTCCTGTTGGTGCGGGTGTTCGACGGCGTCCTGAAGGCCGGGATGCGGGTCAAGATGATGCAGTCCGGCTCGACCCATCTGATCGACCGGGTCGGCGTCTTCCTGCCCAAGAACACTCCGGTCGAGGAGCTGGGCCCCGGCGAGGTCGGCTTCATCACCGCCCAGATCAAGGAGGTCGCCCACGCCGCCGTTGGCGACACCATCACCGAGGAGAAACGCCCGACGCCCGAGCCGCTGAAGGGCTTTAAAGAGGTCCAGTCGGTGGTCTTCTGCGGCCTGTTCCCGGTCGATGCGGCCGACTTTGAGGATCTGCGCGCGGCCATCGGCAAGCTCAGACTGAACGACGCCTCCTTCACCTATGAGATGGAGAGCTCGGCGGCGCTCGGCTTCGGCTTCCGCTGTGGGTTCCTGGGGTTGCTGCACCTGGAGATCATTCAGGAGCGGCTCAGCCGCGAGTTCAACCTCGACCTGATCGCGACCGCCCCGTCGGTGGTTTACAAGATCGGCCTGCGCGACGGCACCTCGATCGACCTGCACAACCCGGCCGACCTGCCCGACGTGATGCAGATCGACACCATCTCAGAGCCGTGGATCAAGGCCACCATCCTGACGCCCGACGAATACCTCGGCGGCGTCATCAAGCTGTGCCAGGACCGGCGCGGCAACCAGCTGGAGCTGTCTTACGTCGGCTCGCGGGCGCTGGTGGTCTATGAGTTGCCGCTCAATGAGGTGGTGTTCGACTTCTATGACCGGCTGAAATCCATCTCCAAGGGCTATGCCTCGTTCGACTATGAGCTGACCGACTACAAGGTCGGCGACCTGGTCAAGATGAGCATCCTGGTCAACGCCGAGCCGGTCGACGCCCTGTCGATGCTGGTGCACCGCGGGCGGGCCGAGACGCGTGGCCGCAGCATGGTCGAAAAGATGAAGGAGCTGATCCCGCCGCACATGTTCGTCATCCCGATCCAGGCCGCCATCGGCGGCAAGATCATCGCCCGCGAAACGGTGCGCGCGCTGCGCAAGGACGTGACGTCCAAATGCTACGGCGGCGACGCCACCCGCAAGAAGAAGCTCCTGGAAAAACAAAAGGCCGGCAAGAAGCGGATGCGCCAGTTCGGCAAGGTGGATATCCCGCAGGAGGCGTTTATCGCGGCGCTGAAGATGGATGAGGATTGAGGTTAGCTGAAGCTAGCCCTCCACACCTCTGTTTCCAGCACAACGCTCGCGCCGAGCGGTGGATTGAGTTTGAACAGTCGCGGCGTGCGCAAGAAGTCGTACAGCCGGTAAAGCCGGAATTCGTCGCGCTCGCGCGACACGCGCTCCTCGTTTCGGGAGAGGAAAAATGGCGTCCTTTGATCACCGGTAGTGGTTTTGACTTCGATCAGGCGCTTCTGGCCAGACACCGAGTAAGACTCAATGTCGTAGCCGTGACCATCGCCCTCGTCGTCCGAAACCCACCGAACCATTTCCGCCAATTCGTGGCACCCTGCCTCGCGCAGTCGGTGCTTCTCGAAGGAGAAGATTAGTTCCTCGCCAGCCCTGCCGAGCTTTCGGTTCTTTAGATCGCGCTCAACGGGATCGAACTTGCGAACCAACGCCTCCATTCTGGCTCGCATCGGCTGAGCCTCGTTTGAGAGATCAGGCGCAGGCTCCACGAAGAGCCTCCCGGCTTCATGGAATCTGTCGCCCTCCGAAGCCGGCCCGACAGTCAGCGCATCAGGCCGACTGGAAAGGTAGCGGTCAATCGCATCGACCAGCGAATCTTGGATGTTGGAGTAAGGCTTGTAGCCATTGATTGTCGGAAGCCCGATGCGCTTGAGGGCTTCCGACACGTTCATATGCTTGTATTCAATCGACCCGCGTTTCCGCCCAGTAACCGCTTGAAGGGCGCGATTACGGGCCGCCTTGTTGACCGTCCCGCCTGCGAGTTCCGTTCTCAGCATGTCGAAGTAGTCAGCGACGATCAGGTCCTGCTCAGCGGCGGTCCAGTCCTTGCCCTCAATCTCCGGGTCGAAATCCATAGCGTGGACGATGCCGCAGAATCTCCGCGCAGACCATATCACGAACGTTCCAACAGCACATTCGCCGTGGCTCAACCTATCCTGGTATTCTATTAGCCATTCCGACCCCTTCTCGGGGCCGCCGCCCTGCGCTCATCCGAGGCCGACCGAGTTTTCCGCGACGCCAAGAGGTTGGAACATTGAAGGTTCTTATTGCCTGCGAGTTTAGCGGCACGGTCCGCAACGCCTTTCTCGATCAGGGCCATGACGCTTGGTCGTGTGACATCCTACCGAGCGAGGATGGCTCCAATCGGCACATTACCGGCGACGCCCGCGACATTCTGAACGACGGCTGGGACCTTCTGATGGTCGCGCATCCGCCTTGCACACGCTTGTGCAACTCGGGGGTCCGATGGCTCTCCGTTCCGCCGCCCGGACGGACGCTCGAGGAAATGTGGGCCGATCTGGAAGACAGCGCCGCGCTCTTCTCGGCTTTCTGGAATGCGCCGATAGATAGGATCGCCATCGAGAATCCGGTCATGCACAAACACGCCAAGGCGCGGATCGAGAACTTTCAGGACTTCGCTCAGAGCATCCAGCCTTGGCAGTTCGGGCATGGCGAGACGAAGCGCACGTGTCTCTGGCTCAAGAACCTACCGCCATTGGTTCCGACCGATGTTGTGGAGGGGCGGGCGCAGCGGGTTCATCGAATGCCGCCGTCGCCGGATCGTTGGAAGGAGCGGTCGCGATTCTTTCCCGGGGTTGCGAAGGCGATGGCTGAGCAATGGGGCAATGCGTTCGGTTGCTAAGTCCTCCCTTCGAACCGGGCGCCTGAGGCTCGCTGCGCTCGACCCCTCATCCGGCACGCTTCGCGCGCGGCCTTCTCCCGCAAGGGGAGAAGGGTATGGTGGGCGACATCGGGATGGGGCGCTCAAGGGGCTCTTCGCGCCCGCACGGGCGGGAGAGCCGGATGCGGCCGACCCGCATGTCCTGATGCGCACGGCGATCCTGGCGTCCGGGCGGGCGATGACCGGACGGCTTTGGTCCGAGGCCAAGGCGCTGGCCGGGCTGGCGGAGAGCTATGGGCGGCTAAGCGACAAGCGGACTGGCGGCGGGACGATGCGGACCGTGGACGACGTGCCACTGGATCTGGTGGTCGAAATCAGCCTGAATTCGTGGTGCTACATGGACCGGATGCGTCTGCCCGAGACCGGCGACGAGAGCCATCCTGACCAGATCGCGCGGCGGCGATACTGGGCGCATCAGGAGAAGTGGGAGGGGTTGATGAAGGAGGTGGAGGCGTCGCGAACGGCCCGACTGTTGAGTGAGGCCCGCGCTCGCGCGGTCAGGATGTCGAGTTCCTCGAACAGGTCAGGTTCCAGCTTTTTGAAGTTGAAACAGGTCTTGCCCTGGCGGCGGCGGGTCAGCTCGGGCGAGAGGTCGGCGGCCAGCGACGGGTCGGTGTAGAGCGGCATCAGGTGGAAGGCGACGTAGCTCTTTTTGGTGGTGACCGTGCCGAACCAGCCGGGCTGGCCCTTGGCGTCCAGCTCGGGCGTGCGGATGACCAGGTCGCCGGGCGCGTCGCGGGCGACGACAAGGTCGCCCGCGTGCTTGAGCATCAGATCGCGCAGGGCGCTGTGGACCGGGGTGAAGTCGGGGCTCATGGGGCGGTCCCTAGGCGCGGGCCTTGGCCGGCAGGAAGCGGCTGTTCCTGAGCAGCACGGCGCTGACGATGGAGACGAGCAGACCGACCGGGGCGATCTCGATGAAGGTCATGGGCAGGCGATACAGCGGCGAGCGGTACTGTTCGACATAGGTCTGCATCTGGGCCTGAAGCTCGCGGTAGGCCTCGCCCGAGACGCCGGCGGCGCGCTCACGCTCGAGGATGGCGGCAGTGTATTCGGGCATGAAGCTGTAGTCAGTCGCGGCCAGATAGATCTCCCAGACCAGCACATAGGCCAGCGAGGCGACGCCGGCGATCAGCAGGCCGGTGCCCAGCGCCGGCCAGAAGCGGATGACCCCGCCGTGATTGCGGTCGCGGTGCTGTTTCACGCCCATGAAGACCGCCGCCATACCCAGCAGCATGATCAGATAGCCCAGCACGACATTGCCGTGCGGCTGGTCGCCGGAAAAGACGATGGTGCCGATGATGCCGGCGATGATGATCAGGCCCGAGATCAGGCCGTAGGTGATGACGATGCGGGCCAAGGCGGCCTCCCCTTGAGTTTGCGGTGACGGCAGGCTGGCTCCGGCGCACGGCGCATCCTATCGCCCGGATGGGTGAATTCGACGTCCTGACCCGTTCAGAGGGTAAGATTCAGGGGATGAGATTCAGCTCTCGCGCCCGCGTCACGGCCTCGGTGCGGGTCGCAGCGCCCAGCTTGGCGAACAGATGGGCCAGGTGGCTCTTGATGGTGTTGGGTGACAGGCCCAGGGTGCGGGCGATCTCCTTGTTGGCGCGGCCCGAGGCCAGCTCTGAGAGGACGCGCATCTCCTGGCCGGTGAGGCCCAGGGACGCCACCGCCGCGTCGTTGCGGACAAAGCGCGGGCCGTGGCGGCGGGTCGCCATCCTCCAGCCGAGCCACAGGCCGACGGCCGCGAACAGCACAGCCACGATGGCGACATAGAGCTCAGGTGCGATCATCCGCCGGGCCTGCTGGATCTCCAGCCAGGCCAGGGCGAAGGCGCCCAGGGCGAGCACGAGGCCGGCGGTGACGACAGTGCGGATCATCGGGCGATGATGCGCCTGCCGTGCGGCGCGTCAATCAGCGCGCGCGAACGTAGGAGCCGGGCGCGGCCTCAAGCGCTTTTAGCTTGCCTTGGCCGGGGACGCGGGCCGGGACCTTGGCGTCGTCGGCTAGCCAGGTCTGCCATTCGGGCCACCAGGAGCCGGGCTTATTGGTCGCCTTGGCCAGCCAGGCTTCGGGATCGGTCGGAGCGGCGGCATTGGTCCAGTAGCCGTGCTTGTTGGCCTCCGGCGGATTGATCATGCCGGCGTTGTGGCCCGAGCCGCCCAGGATGAAGTGGGTCTCGCCGCCGAACAGGAAGCGGCCCGAATAGGTGTCCTTCCAGGCCGAGACGTGATCGTCCTTGAGCGCGACCACAAAGACCGGCGTCTTGACCTGGCCCAGATCCAGCGGCTTGCCCTTGATCTCCAGCCCGCCCGGTTCGCGCAGGCGGTTCTGGTTCAGCACCAGCCGGCCATATTGTTTCAGCGTCGCGGCCGGGATGCGCGCGCCATCGTCGAACCAGCTGAGCAGATCCGACGGGCGGCTGTCGTCGCCGAGCAGATAGTGGGTGACCACCGCATTCCAGATCAGGTCATTGGCCCGCACGGTCGAGAACAGCTTGGCCAGATCGTGGGCCTCGACATAGCCCTTCTGGTCCAGATAGCGCTCGAACACCTCCAGCTCTTTTTCGCCGGTGAAGACCGACCATTCGCCGATCGAGCGGAAGTCGACCAGGGTGGCGATCAAGGTGGCGGTGGCGACGCGGTCCGACTGGCCGGTGGCAGCCAGGTAGGCCAGGGTCATGGCCGACAGAGTGCCGCCCAGACAGTAGGAGACCAGATCCACGCCGGTCTCGCCGGTGGCGGTCTCGACCGCGCCGATAGCCTCAAACACGCCGTCGACGACGTAGTCCTCCAGGCCCTTGTCGGCGTGATCCTTGTCCGGATTGACCCAGGAGATGACGAAAACGGTGTGGCCCTGGTCGACCAGCCACTTCAGATAGGACGAGCGCGGGGTCAGGTCGAACAGGTAGAATTTGTTGACCAGCGGCGGCACGAACAGCAGCGGCCGCTTGAACGCCTCCTCGGTCGAGGGGGCGTACTGGATCAGCTGGAACAGCTCGTTCTGGAAGACCACGGCGCCGGGGGTGGCGGCCAGATCCTTGCCCACCTCAAAGCCGGTCGGCGCGCGGCGGCGCACCAGGCCCTCATTGGTGGCCAGATCGTCCAGCAGATTGGACAGGCCGGTCATCAGATTGACCCCGCCGGTCTCGATGGTGCGGCGCACTACATCGGGATTGGTCAGCGCATAGTTGGCCGGCGACAGGGCGTTGATGGTCTGGCGCGAGAAGAAGTCGACCTGGGTGCGGGTCTTGTCGTCCAGCTCGGCGTCCTGGACCAGATCGCCGATCTGCTGGGCGGCCAGCAGATAGGCCTGTTTCAGATAGTCGAAGACCGGCTCGTCGGACCAGGCGGTCGATTTGAAGCGGCGGTCGCCGCGCTCCGGCTCGATGATCGGCTCAGGGGTCTGGCCCGCAGCGCGCTCGGCCATGGTGCGCCACAGGGCGGTCCAGTCTTCCAGATTGCGGGTCTGGATTTCGAACAGGCGCTGGGGGTTGGACCACAGGGCGGCGTTCAGGGCCACCCAGGCGTTGGCCGCGGCCATCGGATCATAGGGCAAGGCCTCGCCCTTGAGCGCCTTTTCGGTCTGGACGCGGATGGCGGCGTGGCTGTGCTCGGCCAGCTCGATCAACAGGCGGCTGACGGTGACCGGATCGGGCAGGCCCGGGGTGGTCTCAAAGACGGATTTGGGGGTGGAAGGCGTATCCGTCATGGGTCGTGTCCTGCTTAGGCGGTGAGGCGGTCGAGGCCCTCGCACGGTTGCGGCGCAACGTAAAGCATCGCCAGAAAACGATCGGCGTTCGCTTCGGCCCAGTCGGCCCCCGGCAGGACCGCGCCGTCGATGAGGGCGGCGGGCGACAGAGAGGCCAGGTCAGCGGTGGGGGGGAGTGCGTCGAAGGCCATGGTCTGTCTCAGATCCTGCGGGGGGCTTGAGGTTTAATCGCACGGCGTTATGGCCGTAACCAGAGGAGACTTTTCGCAATCGTTGTGTAAAAATCCACATATGGAATCCCCGGATTGGAACCACCTCCAGGACTTTCTTGCCGTCGCCAGAACCGGGCGGCTGACGGCCGGCGCACGCCATCTTGGAGTTGACCATACGACCCTGGCTCGCCGTCTGGCCGCCCTGGAGACAGCTCTGAAGGCGCGGCTGTTTGATCGCAGCCCGCAGGGCTACACCCTGACCGCCCACGGCGAGCGGCTGATGGTCCGGGCTGAGGCGATGGAAAGTCTGATGCTGGTGGCCCAGGCCGAGGTCGGCGAGGCGGACCTCAGCGTATCGGGTGTGGTGCGGATCGGGGCACCGGAAGGCTTCGGCAGCTATTTCCTGGCTCCGCGCCTGCCGCGGCTGGCCGAGATCCATCCTGATCTGGAAATCCAGCTGGTCGCCATCCCCGGCACCCTCAGCCTGTCCAAGCGCGAGGCTGATGTTGCCATTACATTGAGTCCCCCACGCGAGGGACGTCTGATCAGCCGCAAGCTGACGGACTATGCGTTGGGCCTGTATGGAGCGCCCGCCTACCTTGCGGCGAGACCGCCCCTGACAGGCCGGGTCGACATGGGGGATCACCGCTTCATCGGCTATATCGAAGACCTGCTCTATGCGCCCGAGCTGGACTATATGCAGGCCCCGGATGTGGACATCCACGTTGCTTTCAAGAGTTCCAATCTGATCGCCCAGCTTCAGGCCTGTGTCGCCGGAGCCGGCCTGGCGGTCATTCCGGCCTTCATCGCCGAGGGCCGGCCGTATCTGACGCGCGTACTGGTGGATCAGGTCCGGCTGGTGCGCGAGTTCCACCTGGTCGTGCACGCCGATCTCAAATCCGTGGCCCGGGTGCGCGCGGTGATGGACTTCATCTCGGACGCGGTGAAGGCCGAGCGGGGGCTGTTCGTTTGAAGGGCTTCCGCCCTGCGAGCGAAGCGAAGTGGGCAGCGGGGCCGGCGATCAAAGGGCACCAGTGCTGACGAGAGGGCCCCCTCGGTCTCGCCGCTTCGCGAAGCGCCACCTCCCCATCACAGATCGGCAGGAGACCTCTACTGCCCGCCGCCTTCCAGGAACCGCACCGCCGTCAGGACATGGGCGCGCACGCCGAGCGGCAGGACCCTCTCGTCGACCTGGAACTGCGGCGAATGGTTCGGCGGGGCGGTCTCGGGGTCATAATCTGGTGTTCCGCCCAGGTGGTAGAACAGACCCGGGATCTCCTGTTGATAGTAGGAGAAGTCCTCAGCCACCGTGGTCGGCGGGGCGGCGGCATTGATGTGGTCGGCCCCGGCCGCCTCGCCCAGCGGCCCGCTCGCCCAGTTCGCCAGGCGCGCGTCGTTGAAGACCAGCGGCGCATTCTGGTGGAAACTGACTTCCGCCGTCGCCCCATAGTTTTCGGCCAGATTCTCGATCGCGGCGCTAGACCGGGCGACCAGGTCGTTACGCTGCTCGACCTCGAAGGTTCGCAGTGTGCCGGACATCACCGCCTGATCCGGGATGATGTTGTAGCGGACCCCGGCGTTGATGGTGGCGATGGTGAAGACCGTCGGGGTGGTCGTCGGGTCGATGGTGCGCGCGGTCAGGGTATTGATGGTCTGAACGATATCCGCCGACAGGGCGATGACGTCGACGCCGCGCCAGGGCCAGGCCCCGTGGGTCTGTCGGCCATTGAGGGTGATGTCGACCCGATCCGACGCCGCCATGAAGCCATTGGCCCGCCACCAGATCAGGCCCGGCTCGCCGGTGACGACGTGCAGGCCGAAGATGGCGTCCGGGCGAGGATCGGACAGGGCTCCCTGGGCGATCATCAGGTCGGCCCCGCCGTCTTCGCCGGGCGGCGTGCCTTCTTCCGCCGGCTGGAAGATGAAGACCACGGTACCAGGCAGGCGTTCGCGCATCCCGGCCAGGATCTCGGCGGCCCCCATCAGCATGGCGACGTGGCTGTCATGACCGCAGGCGTGGGCGACTGGCACGGTCTGGCCCTGATAGGTGCCCGTCGCCGTCGAGGCGAAGGCCAGGCCCGTATCTTCGCGGACCGGCAAGGCATCCATGTCGGCTCTGAGCGCAACAACCGGTCCCGGACGACCGCCCCGCAGGACGGCGACGACGCCCGTGATCCCGACCTCGGTGCGGACGTCGAGCCCAAGCGAACGAAGGTGATCGGCCACCAGGGCGGCGGTGCGGTGTTCGTTGTTGCCCAGCTCGGGGTGTTCGTGGATGTCGCGACGCCAGGCGATGACCTCGGCGTTGATGGCCTCAGCGGCCGCCCAGATCTCTTCGGCGCTCACAGGCTCGACGGCGTCCGCCGATTGAGCGTATGCCGGGATGGACCCGATCAGAACGCCGGCGGCGACGCCGGCTCCCAGCAAGGCTCTCAGTCGACCCATGGCTTCTCTCCCATCCCAGTCGGCCCACGATGACGAGGCCCTGAGCGAAGGGCAATCCCCCGCCGTCGTGCACACGCGGCGTTTCCGCGTGCCCGAGGGGCGCGAGCGGGCCTTCATGCTGCTGTTCGTGGCGACCATGACGGCGGCGGCGGGCAATACGGCGCTACAGTCGGTGCTGCCGGCCATCGGTCGGAGCTTTGAGCTATCCGATACCCTGATCGCCGGGGCCTTCGCCCTGTCGGCTCTGTTCTGGACAATCACGCCGGGCCTGTGGGCGCGGCTGTCCGACACACATGGCCGCAAGACCATGGTTCTGCTGGGTCTGGCCGGGTTTACCCTGTCGATGATCGGGATCGGGATTTCGGTCAGCATCGGCCTGGCGGGCCTGATTGGCTCGGTGACGGCGCTGGTCTTCATCGTCATCAGTCGGTCGCTGTACGGCATCTTCGGCTCGGCCACGCCGACCGCGTCCCAGGCCTATATCGCGGACCGGACGAATCGCGAGGAGCGGACTGAGGCCCTGTCGATCCAGGCCTCGGCGCAAGGGCTGGGCACGGTGATCGGCCCGGCCCTGGCTCCACTGTTCGTCCTGCCGTTCGTGGGGCTGGCGGGGCCGCTCTATGTGTTTGCGGCGGTCGGGATCGTGGTCTGGTTTATCGTGCGGCGCTATCTGCCGAGCGGCGACGTTCCACGCCAGAGTCTGAGCGCCCAGACCCCGACACCGGGACTTTGGAAAGACCCGCGCGTGCTGCCGTTTCTGGTCTTTGGATTTCTGGTGACCTCGACCCAGGCGATCAACATATCGGTCCTGGGCTTTCATGTGCTGGACGAGGTCGGGCTGCCGCCCCTTGAAGCTCAGTCCTACGTCGGCATCGCCATGCTGGCGGGGGCGGCGGCGACGCTGATGGCCCAGTGGGGTCTGATCCGTATTTTCCGGCTGGAGCCACGCGACCTGATCCGTTGGGGGGCGGTGCTGGCGCTGGCTGGCAATCTGATCTCGGCCATCGCCCAGGACTTCTATGGCGTCGTTCTGGGCTATGCGGTGATGAGCCTGGGCCTGGGTTTTGCGCGACCGGGGTTCATGGCCGGCTCGTCGCTGGCCCTGGATGCACGTGACCAGGGTGCGGTCGCCGGTCTGATTGTATCGGTGATGGGCCTGTGTTTCCTGGTGCCGCCGGTGCTGGGTGTGGCGCTCTATGAATGGGCCGCGCCGGCCCCCTTCCTGCTGAACGGCTTGATGGCGATTGCGGCCCTGGCGATCGCTTTCATCTGGCATCCGCTGGCCCACGCCGGCGAAGCTGTTGATCCCGGCGAGACCCCGACGCCGCCGACACCCTAGTCGCCCCGCGTGCGGTCCCAGGTGGCGAATTCGTGGGCGATGCAGCGGTCAATGAGGGTGCGCCAGACCGGCTCGGCGATGTCGGGCGACAGGCCGGCGGGGCCGGCGGCGGCCAGGACCTTGGACACCACGTCTTCGATGCGGGCGTCGTCATGCACGACGTCCCGGCTGGGCTTGATGCGGGCGGCGGCGTCCATATAGCGCTGGCGTTCGGCCAAGAGGGCGACCAGGGCGCGGTCCAGGGCGTCGACGCCCTGGCGGACCTCGGCCATGGACTGGCAGGCTTCCGGCGCGGTGCGCCGATCAACTTTCAGATCATCCGACAAAGGCACGCTCCAGCACATAGTCGCCCGGCTCGGCGTTCGAGCCTTCCTTCAGGCCGTAGGTCTCCAGAAGCTCGCCCGCTTCCTTGATCATGGCCATCGAGCCGCACAGCATGACCCGGTCGGTGTTGGGCGAAAAGCCGATGGGCAGGCCCAGGTCGGCGAACAGATCGCCCGAGCGGATGCGGTCGGTGATCCTGCCCGGCGTCTGGAACCGCTCGCGCGTAACAGTGGGATAATAGGTCAACTGACGTTTGGCCTCATCGCCGATCAGCGGATCGTCATGGATCTCGTGGGTCCAGAAATCGCGATAGGCCAGGTCTTCGACATTGCGCACGGTGTGGCAGACGATGACCTGTTTGAAGCGCGCATAGGTCTCGGGGTCGCGCGCGACAGACAGCCAAGGGGCCAGGCCCGTGCCGGTGCCGATCAGCCACAGACGCTCGCCGCCGGTCAGGGCGTCCAGCACCAGGGTTCCGACCGGCTTCTTGCCCATCAGCACGGTCTGGCCGGGCTGGATCATTTGAAGGCGAGACGTCAGGGGGCCGTCCGGGACCTTGATCGAATAGAACTCCAGCTCTTCGGCCCAGTTGGGCGAGGCGATGGAATAGGCGCGCATGACCGGCTTGGCACCGCCCTCACCGGGCAGGCCGATCATCACGAACTCGCCCGAGCGGAAGCGGAAATCGTCGGGACGCGCGATGGCGAAGGAGAACAGGCTGTCGGTCCAATGCCGGACCCACAGGACGGTCTGTTCGTGAAAGGGGCTGGGGCGCGCGACCGGCGCGGGAGACGTCATGGCGCTCCATCTAAGGCACCCGGCGAAAATGGCTAGCCCCAGCGGCTCAGTCGCGCGGCGGGCAGCCCTCGAATGTGCCCATCCGCACCACATCGACCTGGCGCACGTTCAGATGCTGGATCGGGTCCATCGAGCGACGGCCCATGCCGGTGAACAGGTCGATGCGCTGGCCTCGGATGGCGGGGCCGGTGTCGGAGACGTACCACAGGCCGTCGTGCCGCTCGCCGTTGGGCATCTCCAGCCCGACCGTCTCGGGGATGAAGATGATGCTGCGCCGGGGCGCGACCGAGCGGTCGGTGGCGGCGGTGCGCATGGCGACCGGTGCACAGCCCAGCGAATCCCGTGCGCCGGCTCCTCCGCCGCCCTGATGATACAGGGTCACCCGCATCCGCCAGTCCGGTGAGCGCACCTGGGCGGCGCTCAGCGGGGCCTGTTCGGCCAGCTGTGTGGCGAGCGGCAGGGGAAGGCCCAGCAGAACGCCGATCAGCCCGAGAGCGGGTATGAGGTTCAACATTTGGGGAGGGTCCCGATCCGTGAAGGGGCGGACTAAATCCAGCGGCTGGGCAAAAAGATGGCTCCGGATGGGTCGCCGTGAAAGGCGACGCTGTGTCGCGGGGGTTCGCCGGTCAGGCGATGGATGGACCGAAACGGTCATTTCTGCGTTAGGTTGAGACGACCCGGAGTTTGGGAGCGTTCAGATGTTGGTCTGGTGGTGGTGGATCTTGCCGGCGGTGATCGGTGTGGCCGGGGTCGTCACCCTGTTCGCCGGACTGGGCGCGCTCTTTGGTGGACGGCCCGTCTCAGGGCTGCTGCGATCCATCGGCGGGGCCGGTGTCGGGGTGGCGGCCGGTTTCCTGGCCCTGGCTGGAATGAACGTCCAGACCTATTCGCGTCTGACCTACGAGCGGCCGGTGGCGAGCATCGACCTGGAGCAGGTCGGTCCGCAGCATTTTACGGCCTATGTCCAACTGCCCGCCTCGGAGGCGTATCCGGACGGCTCGCGCCAGACCTATGACATACGCGGGGATGAATGGCGGGTTGAAGCGCGGGTCCTGAAATGGAAGCCGTGGGCCAACGTCCTGGGCCTGGACAGCCAGTATCAGCTGGATCGCCTGTCGGGCCGCTACATCACCACCGAGGACGAACTGAACGCCGAGCGCAGCGTCTATGATCTGCGCCCTACCGCCGAAAACCAGATCGACCTGTGGGCCTTGGGGCGTCGCTACGCCCTGATGGGCGAAGCGGTGGACACCCTCTATGGCTCCGGGGCAGCCATGCCGATGGCCGACGGGGCCCGCTATGAGGTCTGGATCACCCAGTCCGGGCTGATCGCCCGCGCGGTCAATCCCCAGGCCGAAGAGGCGTCTGCCGGCGGCTGGCGTTAAGGTCGATCAGTCAACGCACATGACCCCGTCGATCCGGCCGTCCTCGACATTGGCGAAACAGCCGCACGGATCGCTGGTTTCCTGACAACGACCGGTGGTCGGACCGGGCGGGGGATTCGTGTTTTCAGCTCGGCAGGCGCCCTGACAGTCATCGCCGTCACGGCAGGTGCGGCCTGCGTCGGAATAGCGGATGACGCACTGAACCGTGCCCCTCATGCAGACCGGGCGCATCGTGCCGCCGACGGTCTGACACTGGGCCGCGGTCATCCGATGCAGGGGAACATCCGGCGTCCCTGCCGTGCCGCCGCCGGTCTCCGCCGTCGGGGTGATCGGGGCCGCACAGGCGATCAACATCAGGCTGATCAGGGTTGCAATGGCACGCATGGTCGAACCTCGCTGGGGTTTCGCGTCCAGATTGGCCCTGACTTCGCGGCGGTATCAAGGCCGGTTGTGCGCTTGCCGCCTCGTGTGCGCCTTGTCATAGGGGGGCGGGAGCCTGCGCGGACCAGACGCGGGCCGGGGAGACAGAAATGACCGACCACGCCGCGCCGCCTCCGGCCGAAGGGCCGTCGCTCAAAACCGTCGTGGGCGCTTCAGCGGCCGGAACGGCCTTCGAGTGGTACGACTTTTTCATCTTCGGCTCGCTGGCCGGCGTCATCGCTCAGCACTTCTACGCGGAGGTCGGGGCGGCGACCGGCTATATTCTGGCCCTGATCACTTTCGGGGTCGGGTTTGTGGTGCGTCCGCTTGGGGCATTGGTGTTCGGCTGGTTCGGAGACCGGACAGGCCGCAAGACGACCTTCCTGGTGACCATCACCCTGATGGGTCTGGCGACGGTGGCCATCGGTCTGTTGCCGACCTTTGAACAGGCCGGGGTGATCGCGCCGATCCTGCTGATCGCCATGCGGGTGATCCAGGGCTTTGCCCTGGGTGGCGAGTACGGCGGGGCTGCCATCTATGTCGCCGAGCACGCGCCGGCGAAGCAGCGGGGCTATCTGACCGGCTGGATCCAGACGACGGCGGCCCTGGGACTGATCGGGGCGTTGGGGGTGATCCTGATCACCCGCATGGTTGTGGGCAACGCGGCGTTTGCCGAGTGGGGCTGGCGCATTCCATTCCTGATTTCGGCGTTCCTGCTGGCCATCTCGCTGTGGATCCGTCTGAAACTGAACGAGAGCCCGGCCTATCAGCGCATGGAGGCCGAGAGCCACGCCCCGCGCGCGCCCTATCGTGAAGCCTTCGGCACCTGGAAGAACCTCAAGGTCGTCTTGCTGGCCCTGGTCGGAATCATGTTCGCGCAAGGGGCGGTCTGGTACTGCGGCTACTTCTACAGCCGCTTCTTCATGGAGCGGTTCCTCAAGATCGAGGTGGCCACGGTCGATACTCTGATCCTCGGAATTACCGTCGTCTCGGCCTTTCTCTATGTCTTCTTCGGCTGGCTGTCGGACAGGGTGGGGCGAAAGCCCGTCATGCTGGGCGGAATGCTTCTGATGCTGGTGGCGGTGTTCCCCGGCTTTCACCTGATGACCCAGGCGGGGAACCCGGCCCTGGCCCAGGCCCAGGCCCAGTCGCCGGTGACGGTGGTTGCGGATCCGGCCACCTGTTCGGTCCAGTTCGACCCGGTCGGGCGTGCGGCCTTTGCGACCTCCTGCGACATCGCCAAGAGCGTCTTGACCAATGCCGGTGTCTCCTATGCCAATCAGGCCGCGCCGACCGGTTCCGTGGCACAGGTCCGCATTGGTGACATCGTGGTCCCCTCGGTCGAAGGAGCGGGGCTGTCGGCCGAGGCGCTGGCGACAGCGCGCGCCGACGTCCAGACCGCGATCAATGCGGCCCTGGCGGCGCATGGCTATCCCGCCCAGGCCGATCCGAGTCAGATCGACATGGCGATGGTGTTCGGGGTGCTGCTGATTTTCATCGTGGCGGCGACCGCGCTCTATGGGCCGCAAGCTGCGGCCCTGGTTGAGCTGTTCCCGACCCGCATCCGCTATACGGCCATGAGTCTGCCCTACAACATCGGCACCGGCTGGGTCGGGGGTCTTTTGCCGGCGGCCAGCTTCGCCCTGGTGGCCTGGAAGGGCGATATCTATTTCGGCCTCTGGTACACGGTCGCCTTCACCCTGATCGCTCTGGTGACGGCCTTCTTCTTCCTGCCCGAGACGAAGGGCCGGGATCTGGATTCGATCGAGACCTGAGGGCAGGCGGCTTTCGTTTCGGGGGTGAAGGGCCTATCTGAGCGCCATGTTCATCCAGACCGAAGCGACCCCGAATCCGAGGGTTCTGAAATTCCTGCCCGGTCGGCGCGTGGCCGAAGGCGGGGCGGTAGAGTTCCGTACGATTGACGAGGCCGCCATCTCGCCACTGGGTGAGGGCCTGTTCCTGGTCGAGGGCGTCGAGGCCGTGTTCTTCGGCGACGACTTCATCAGCGTCACCCGCGCTGAGGCCGGCCCGTCGTGGGACGAGATCAAGCCGGGTGCCCTGGCGGCGATCATGGACCATTTCGTCTCGGGCCAGCCGCTACTGCGTGGCCAAGCGACCTCGGACCATGCCGACTACACCGGCGAGGCCGCCGAGATCGTCCGCGAGATCAAGGATGTTCTGGACAGCCGCGTGCGGCCCGCTGTGGCCCAGGACGGCGGTGACATCCTGTTTGACCGCTTTGAGCCGGAAACGGGCGTGCTGTGGCTGGTGCTGCGGGGAGCCTGCGCGGGCTGCCCGTCCGCCTCCGCGACCCTGAAGGCCGGGGTCGAGAACATGATGCGCCACTACGTTCCCGAGGTGACGCGCGTCGAGCAGGCTGCCTAGGCCGCGATGCGGATCCTGGCGATCGACACAGCACTGGGCCTGTGTTCGGCGGCCGTCGTCGACGACGGGCGGGTGCTGGCGAGCCGGTCCGACCCCATGCAGCAGGGTCATCAGGAGCGGCTGGCCCCGCTGGTTAGCGAGGTGATGTCCGAGGCGGAACTGGCCTTTGCCGGCCTGGATCGGATTGCCGTGACGGTCGGTCCTGGCTCGTTTACGGGTCTGCGTGTCGGTCTGAGTTTCGCCAAGGGGCTCGGCGTGGCGCTGAACGTGCCGGTCGTCGGCCTCGACAGTCTGCTGGTCCTTGCGGCTTCGGCTCCGCGCTGCGGGGTCGGCCTGGCTCTGATCGACGCGCGGCGAGGACAGGCCTATGTGCGGCGGTTCGAGGGGGCTCGGGCCACCGGTCCGAGCGCGGCGTTGACCGTGCCGACGCTGGCGTCCAACCCTGCCCCGGACTGGGTTGCGGGTCCGGGCGTGGGCCTGGTCGCGGATATCTGGCCGGCGGCCCAGGTCGATGCGCGGCTTGCGGGTGATCCCGTTGCGCTGGCGCGGTTGGCCGTCGGCGTCGACCCGGCCGGGCATCTGCCCCAGCCCGTCTATCTGCGGGCACCGGACGCCAAACTGCCCGGCGGCATCGACCCATGACCCCGGAGGCCCTGGCCGAGGTTCACGCATCCGCGTTCGATCCGCCCTGGGATGCGGCAACCTTCGCCACTCTTCTGGGCCAACCCGGTGTGCTGGCCCTGGGCGATGACGACGGCTTCATTCTCATTCGGGTCGTGCTGGACGAGGCCGAGATCCTCACCCTGGCGGTGCGGCCTGAGGCCCGGCGGCGTGGCCGGGGTCGCGGTCTGGTCGCGTCGGCCGGTCGCCTGGCCCGGTCGCTGGGGGCTGATCGCCTGTATCTGGAAGTGGCCCAGGACAACGGCGCGGCCCAGGCTCTCTATGTCGCGGGCGGCTTTGTCGAGGTTGGGCGGCGGCCTGGATATTACTCCCGCCCGACCGGCCCGGCGGTGGCGGCGCTGCTCCTGGCCCGAAACTTGGCGGACTGACTTTCCTCTGTCGCGTGGCGCGCCTATCTTGGTGCCATGGACCGGATCGAGAAACTCTGCATCGAGCGCGGGATGCGCATGACCGAACAACGGCGGGTGATTGCCCGGGTGTTGTCGGAATCCATGGATCACCCCGATGTCGAAGAGCTGTACCGGCGTGCCTCGGCCCAGGACCCGCATATTTCGATCGCTACCGTCTATCGCACCGTGCGCCTGTTCGAAGAGGCCGGCGTGGTTGAGCGGCACGACTTCGGCGACGGCCGCAGCCGCTACGAGGAAGCCGGCGATGATCACCACGACCATCTGATCGACACCCGCTCGGGCGAGGTCGTGGAGTTTTTCGACGAAGAGATTGAAAAGATGAAAGAGGCGATCGCCGAACGCCTCGGTTACAAGCTGATTGGCCACAAGCTGGAGCTCTACGGCGTACCGCTGGACAAGATCGACAAGGCCTGACCGCCTTCGGGCTTGCCTAAACCCCCTGAATCCGCTCGATTGCCCGGCCAATTACCGGGAGGATGAGGCGTGACGGATGTGACCCCGACGGCGGGCGGCGGAAAGACCATATTCGGTCATCCGCGTGGATTGGTGGTGCTGTTCTTTGCCGAGATGTGGGAGCGTTTCTCCTACTACGGCATGAGGGCCCTGCTGGTCCTGTTCCTGGTCCAGCATTTCCTCATGAGCCAGGACGAGGCGGCCCAGACCTACGCCGCCTACGCCGCCCTGGTCTATCTGCTGCCGATCGTCGGCGGCGTCATCGCCGACCGCTGGCTGGGTGCCCGCAAGGCTGTGACCATCGGGGCACTGTTGCTGGTGGCGGGCCATTTCGCCATGGCCTTCGAGGGATCTGGCGGCCAGCAATTCATCACCGTCGCCGGTCAGGAATATCAGGTGGAAACGGTCGGCCGCGATTCCGACCGGACGCAGTATGCGGTCAGCGCGGATGGTGAGCGCACGCCGATTGCCTTCACGACGGAGGGACTCGTTCGGGATCCGGCACTGACCTCGACGCTGCCGGCGGTGACGCCCCAGGATCAGGTCCAGCAGCGCGTCGTGCGTGATCTGTCCGGAGAGCGGACCGTGCTTCTGGCCATGGCCCTGATCGTGGTCGGGGTCGGCTTCCTGAAGGCCAATATCTCCAACGTCGTCGGGGCCCTCTATGCCCAGGGCGACACGCGACGCGATGCCGGCTTCACCTGGTTCTATGTCGGGGTCAATCTCGGCTCGGTCCTGGCCAAGATCCTGTGCGGCTGGATCGGCCTGACCTACGGCTGGGCCTATGGCTTCGGTCTGGCCGGGATCGGGATGTTGCTCGGCCTGATCGTCTTTCAGGTCGGTCAGCCCTGGCTCGAGGGCAAGGCCGGGCCTCCGCCCGAGATGGAAGGCAAGCGCGGCCTGTTCGGCATTCCCTTCGGCGCGCTGTTCCTGATCGGCGGCGTCATTGCGGTCATCCCGACCTGGATGCTGCTTCAGCGCCACGAGTTGGTCGAGAAGGGATTGACCATTCTGGCCCCCGCCATCTTCCTCGGGATGCTGATCTGGACGACGGTTTTCCTGAAGGGCGAGACGCGCAGCCGCATGGCCGCAGCCCTGATCCTGACCATCTTCTCGGTGCTGTTCTGGATGCTCTTCGAGCAGGCCGGATCGTCCCTGACCCTGATGGCCCAGAACTCCGTGCATATGCCGAGCTTCCTGAATGCGGCCCAGTCCAACCTCGTCAATCCGTTGATGATCGTGCTGCTGGGGCCGTTGTTCGCGATCCTCTGGCAGGTGCTGGCGGCCCGCAATGCTGAACCGTCGACGCCGCTGAAGTTTTCGATGGCCCTGGTTATCATGGGGCTGAGCTTCGTCATGCTGGCCTGGGCGACGCGCACCCAGCACGACGAGCTGTTCAAGATCGCCTTCTTCTGGCTGGCCCTGACCTATGTGATCCACACCATCGCCGAGCTGCTGATCTCGCCGATCGGCCTGTCGATGATCACCAAACTGTCCGCGCCCAAGGTGGTCGGACTGATGATGGGGGTCTGGTTCCTGTCGTCATCGCTGGCGCACGCCCTGGCGGGTCTGGTGGCCGGCATGACTTCCACCGAGACGGTCGGTGGGGTTGTCACCAATCCGGCGCAGGCCCTGGCCACCTACGGCGAGGTCTATAACATCTTCGGCTGGGTCGCGGTCGGGGTCGGGGCCGTGCTGCTGCTGGCCTCGCCGATCCTCAAGCGGATGATGGCCGGGGTGAAATAGGCCCCGGCCGCTCCGGCGGTCGTGTGTCGCCTCAGTCGTCGTGGGGGGTGATGGAGAAGCCGTGCAGGCTCTTGTCGCCCTTCAGGCGTTCGATCAGGGCGCCGATCTGGAGCGGCGACTGGCCCTTCACCTTGAGCGTCTGGTCATGCCAGCGGTCACCGTCTGAAATCTCGTGGCCGATGCGCAGGGTCTTGAGCCCGAACTCGGCCATCAGGGCGCGCAGGGCCGGCTCGTCCGGGGCCGCCTTGCCGATCCAGCGCATCTCGATGTCGACCGTCGAAACCTGAGGCAGGCGGGCATCCACCAGCCGCAAGACAGCCAGCACCGACAGGGTGGCGAGGGCGGCCAGCAGCGCCAGCTCCAGCATCCCGACGCCGAACAGCACCCCGACCGCCGAGGTGATCCACAGCGACGCCGCCGTGGTCAGGCCGTGGACCGAAAAGCCCTTACGGAAAATCACACCGGCACAGAGAAAACCGATGCCGGTCAGGATGCCGTGGGCCATCCGCGTCGGGTCGATGACGATGGTCTGGTCCGGCAGGGGAACGAAAGCCCAATTGGCCTGATGCATGGCTGACAGCATCAAGATGCACGAGGCCAGCGCCACCAGGATGTGGGTGCGAAAACCGGCCGGATGGCCGTGATAGGTGCGCTCAGCCCCGATCAGACCGCCGGTGATCATCGCCCCCGCGATAGGCCAGGCGAAGGGCCAGATGAGGTTTGGATCAATCACGCGCAAACGCTCCTTAGACAGACGAACCGTCTAGCTAGGACTGATTTGCAGGGGTCGCCAAGTCAGGTGCTGAACAGATCTCGCTACCCCGGACGTGTTCCGGGGCTCATAGCCGCCGGCGGCGGCGACCAATCTGCGATCAGAGCGGTTAGGGGTCGCCGGGATAGACCCGGCGATGACGAGAAAGAGAAGCGGCCCGTCGTGCGCGGTCCACTCGACCCAACGCGATCACGCGTCGGTGGGAAGCCGGGCCTCGGGATCCTCGGCGACCAGCTCGGCCAGGGCTCGATAGGCCTCGGCCGTGGCGGGCAGGTCCTCGCCGGTTTCGGGGTTCTGCTGGAAGACGTTCTCGAAGAACTCGGCTGCGTCGGACAACAGTCGCATCGCCAGGTCCGCGACCGTCGGGGGCGGATCCAGATCCTCGACGTCGAGACGGCTGAAAGGATCGGTTTCCACAGCCTGCGCGACCTGGCGATAGACCTCGGCATTGTCGCGCATCATCGTGCTCAGCGAAGGGTTCTGTTCAGCCACGGTGTCAAAGAAGTCCGCCGCGCTGCGCAGGAGCTGTCCGGCCAGGACGGTGACGCGCACGCCATCGGTCATCCGCGCTCACCGTGCAGGGCCAGAAGCGGAATGACGATTTCTTCCTCGTCGTCGAGATGGCGCGCCAGGGCCGGTCCGGCCAGGCCAAGGACCTGGTTCAGTCGGCCCAATTCATCGAAGCCGCCCGCTCCGGTCGTGATGGCCTGATGGAAGGCCAGACCCGCGCCATGCAGGGCCTCCAGATGCCCATGGATGGTGTCGTGGTCGCGGTCGAGCAGATCCAGCCCCTCGGCCACGCGCGGTTCGGCCCGGCGGAAGGCGGGGAAATAGTGGCCGGTCTCGACCCGGTGGTGGCCGTCCAGGTGTCCAAGAAAGCCGTTCAGCGTCCGGACCAGCGGCGGATGTACCGACCGTGGGTCGAGCGCGCCTTCACCAATCAGCCGGATGAGAGTCGCCTGCTGACGGCGGAAGCCCTCGTGCATCTGGAGCCAGAAACGGGCCGTTTCAGGCAGGGTCGGGTCCGACCAGGTTTCGCGCGGGCGTTCGGCCAGAAGGCAGAGCATCTCGCCGGGCAGGCCCGAGCGGGCGTGAAGCGCCAGATCAGACAAGAGCCGTTGTCTCCGCGATGAAGCCGCCGCCGAGCAGGCGATCAGGGTCGGCGGGGTCGTACAGGGCGCAGGCCTGACCGGGCGCGACGCCTTCCTCGCCCTGGTCGAAGATGACCGAGACGACGCCGTCCGCCAACGTCAGACGCGCCGTCGACGGCGGCCGGGTCGAGCGCACGCGCGCCAGCACCGGCTGACCCTGGGCAGCGGCGGTCGTGATGTCCGGCTGGTCGCCCAGCCAGTTGGTCTCTTCCAGGGTCAGGGCAGCGGTCAGCAGCGCCTCACGCGGGCCGACGACGACCTGGCGCGTTTCAGGCTCAAGCCGGACCACGAACAGCGGCTCGCCCACCGCGATGTTCAGGCCGCGCCTCTGGCCGATAGTGTAGCCGGTGATGCCGGTGTGCTCGCCCAGCACCCGCCCGTCCATGTGTACGATCTGGCCGGGATCACGGCCCTGCGGGCGCAGTTTGTCGATCAGGGTGCGATAGTCGCCCGACGGCACGAAACAAATGTCCTGGCTGTCCGGCTTGGCGGCGATGCGCAGACCCAGCTCGGCCGCGACACCGCGCACCTGGGGCTTTTCCAGATCGGCCAGCGGAAAGCGCAGATAGTCCAGCTGCTGCGGCGTGGTGGCGAACAGGAAGTAGGACTGGTCGCGCGAGGGGTCGATGGCCTTGCGCATCTGGGCCTGGCCGTCCGGTCCGACCGCGCGGCGCACATAGTGACCGGTGGCCATGGCCTCGGCGCCCAGGTCGCGGGCCACGTCCAAGAGGTCGCGGAACTTGACCGTCTGGTTGCAGCGGATGCACGGCACTGGCGTGCGGCCCATCAGATAGCTGTCGGCGAACTGGTCGATGACCGCGTCGCGAAAGCGGCTTTCGTAGTCCAGCACATAGTGGGGGATGCCCAGGGTCTCGGCCGCCAGCCGGGCGTCGTGGATGTCCTGACCGGCGCAGCAGGCGCCCTTCTTGGCTAGGGCCTGGCCATGGTCATAGAGCTGTAGAGTGACGCCCACGACGTCATAGCCGGCCTTGTGCAGCAGGGCCGCCACCACGGTGGAATCGACCCCGCCGGACATGGCCGCCACCACCCGCGCGCCGACCGGCAGGCCCACCGCCGCGCGCGCAGCCGCAATCGCCCCGTCCAGATCGCCATCGGCGAGCGGGGTGATGTCGGGGATCGGGCAAGACGTTTCCGTCAGGGTCATGGAGCCGCACATAGTGCATCCCCATGGAATTTTCGAGGCTACCGCGGCGGTCTAGACTTCCAGAGCAGTATTGAGCCGCCGCAGAGGCTCAAAACCGCAACAAGGGCTACCGCCACAAAGGCCGCCTTGAACGACGGGTCAATGAACGCCAAGGAATCATTGAGAAGCCAGGTCACTAGGCGCGCTGTCGCCAGCGCACCCAGTAGAACCAGAGCAACCCCCGTTCCGAAGTACGCGCGCCGGGGCTTAAGAATGGTCATTGCGGCAAGACCTGAACATCTGGGCGTTCAAGATCATCCGGCATCCCGTTGTTGTTATTGTCTTCGCCTTCGAACTCCGCCCCAGCGGGCAGACGCGCTCGCCGAACTGATAGATTCCTGAACGCAATGCGTGGCCGTACCACGACCCGAATTGCTGCCGTGGATCTCACTCGCGCCCGACCGCCACTAAGTCTGGTCGTCACGCGCGGGATACTGGGATCGACCGTGCCAAGCGGAACTTCCGGCTCGTCCGGAGCATCTGAAAAGACCAGGTTTTCAAGCCCCGAATAGTCGTAGGCTTCACTTTCAGAGGGCAGTCCATCGTTCTCGCGCGGCGGACCTGCGAGGACCGTCGAACCGCCAGCCAGCGAAAAAAGGAATGCAATTGCCATACACTTGATCATGGGAAGCCTCCATCTGGGTGGCGCATTGAAATGCCCCCCCTCCGGGAGTGGCAACCAAAAATGGCATACGGCCTAAACACAAGCATAATGGCTTGGTTGCGGTGGTGAAACTGGCAACGACGGCTGTGGTTCTCTCGCCACGGGATGAGTCGTAGAGCCTGGGACGGCGACGCCCCCCAATGAATCAATCAGTCGAAAGTACAGGTCGGTCAGAAAATAGGGGCGACTGAAACATGGATTTGGAATGGCGGGGCGATTTCGCTCCGCTGCCTATAAAGGTTTAGAGCTGTCGATCTCCAGCAAAGTCCTCCAAAGCCAAGCTGCTGCACGGTAGCGCATTCTTAGGGCGGATGCCGTTAGGCTTTGGGGGTCGAAATCACTGAGGTGAAGCGGATCCATGCAGACGTTCTGGTATCTGGTGCTGTGGTTCGTGGCCGGGCTGGGCGCCCTGGGCGCGGGCGGGATCAGTCACTATGCCCAAGCCCATTTCAGCGCCTATGCGCCGCGCCTGTTCGATGGCGGCAAGATCAGCGACCTGGCGCTGAACGAGGTGCTCAGCCCGCAGCACAATCTTCTGGGCGAGTATGATGAGGCCGGATGGTGGACCTTTGACAGTTTTCGCAACTACGCCCTGCACGCCGCCGGCTGGCTGCTCATCGTGATCGTGACGGGTGTGGTCTACTGGCCGGACCGGGTCCAGGCCCTGGCCCAGGTCTGCGTCGGCGCCGGCGTCGTCGGCTGGACCCCGGTGTTCTGCGGTTAGGCCCCTTTCGACATCCGGCTTGGCTTGTCGGCCACACCGCCCGATGATGGGGCATGGCCCGCCAGATCGCCCACGTCGTCACCAATGTCGCCCACTATGACGATCCGACCCACGCGACCGGTCTTTGGCTGTCGGAGCTGACCCATGCGTGGGACGTGTTCGAAGCGCTTGGGTTCGAACAGCGTATCGTCAGCCCCAGGGGCGGGGCCAGTCCGCTGGAGCCGCGAGCGCTGACATGGCCGCTGCTGGACGCCTCCGCGCGGGCCTGGCTGAACGATCCGGCCCGGATGGAATTGCTGGCGACGACGGCGCGCCCGGACCAGATCGACGCCGAGACACTGGACGCCCTCTATTTCACCGGCGGCCATGCAGTGATGTGGGACTTTCCCGATAGCGTGGGCCTGCAGGCAATCACCCGCCGGGTGTGGGAGCGCGGCGGCGTCGTCTCGGCGGTCTGTCACGGCTATTGCGGCCTGCTGAACACGCGGCTGTCGGACGGAAATCTGTTGGTCGAAGGGCGTCGTCTGACCGGCTTTTCCTGGACCGAGGAGGTGCTGGCGGGCGTGGCCTCCCGGATGCCCTACAACGCCGAGGCCGAGATGAAGCGGCGCGGCGCCCGCTATCAGAAGGCCGGCTTGCCCTTCGCGCCCTACAGCGTGGCCGACGGGCGGCTGGTGACGGGCCAGAATCCATTCTCGGCCAAGGCGACGGCCCAGCGTGTGGCGGCGCTGCTGGCCGGCTAGGCGGCGCTCTGGCGAGACGACGCGGCAGCGACTATATTCGCCCCCGGCGGTGGCTGCGGTTCCCGAGAGGGCACACAAACTCCAGCGACCTTAATCGTCTCGAAGGGAGCTGTCCCTGCCAGGGCTCGAGGGCCCAGGCACACGGTGCCCACCTGGTTATCCAGGTCGAGGGGGTTGAATCGCCCGACCGGTCCTCGCGGCCCCGCCACCCTTGCCCTACAGTCCGGTCATGACCTCCAAAGACGAGATGCGCGCCGCGGCGCGGGCGCTGCGAAAGCGGCTGGCGCAGGCGACGCCGGACGCGGCCGAGCGGCTGGCCGGCTATGCCGAGGCTTTGCCCGGCCGGGGCCTGATCGCCCTCTATAACGCTATCGGCGCCGAGCTGGACACCGGCCCACTCGCCCAGCGCCTCGTATTTGAAGGTCGCGATCTCTGCCTGCCGGTCGTCAGCGAACGGGATGCGCCCCTGAGCTTTCGCGCCTGGCGCCCCGGCGAGGCGCTGGCGCCGGATGCAGCGGGAATCCTGGCACCGGCGCCGTCGGCCCCGTTGGTGATCCCAGAGGTGATCCTGACGCCGCTGTTGGCCTTCGACGCCGAGAGCGGCCGGCTGGGCCAAGGCGGCGGCTATTATGATCGGACGTTTGCGGCCTATCCCGAGGCCGTCCGCATCGGCGTGGCCTATGCCGGGCAACGGGTCGACCGCGTGCCGATGGAGCCGCACGACATGCCCCTGCATGGCGTTCTGACCGAGACCGGCTATATCCCGGCCCGAAAGGGATGAACGGATGCGCCTGGCCTTCTTTGGAGACGTTGTTGGCAAGTCGGGCCGCGACGGGATTTCGGACTATCTGCCGGGCCTGCGCCGGGACCTGAAGCTCGACTTCGTGGTGGTCAACGCCGAGAACGCCGCCGGCGGCTTCGGCATTACCGAGAATACCGCGCGCCAGCTGTTCGACGCGGGGGCCGACTGCCTGACGCTGGGAAATCATTCGTGGGATCAGCGCGAGGCCCTGACCTATATCGTGCGCGAGCCGCGTCTTCTCAGGCCGGCCAACTATCCGCACCTGATGGATGCGCCGGGCCGGGGGGCGGATGTCTTCACCCTGGATGACGGGCGCCGGGTCCTGGTGATCTCGGTGCTGGGCCGGGTCCATATGGATCCGATGGATGACCCGTTCTCGGCGGTCGAGCGTGAGCTGAACGCCGCGCCGCTGGGCGTCGTGGCGGACGCCGTCATCGTCGATGTTCACGCCGAGGCGACCAGTGAGAAGATGGCCATGGGCCATTTCTGCGACGGCCGGGCCAGTCTGGTGGTCGGCACGCACACCCATGTCCCGACGGCGGACTGTCAGATCCTGAGCGGCGGCACCGCCTATCAGACCGACGCCGGCGGCTGCTGCGACTATGATTCCGTGATCGGCAACGACAAGGAAGAGCCGCTGCGGCGCTTCACCACCCGGTTGTCGGGCGGGCGCTACGCCCCGGCCTCGGGGCCGGCGACCATCTGTGGCGTGTTTGTCGAGACCGACGACCGGACCGGACTGGCCACGCGGGTCGAGCCGATCCGCATGGGCGGCCGGCTGAGCCAGAGCGTGCCGACGCTCTAGCCGATCAGGAACAGGCCGCCGTCGCGCTCGACCTGCTCGCGCCGGATCTGGGCGATCTCGGCGACCGGCCCGCCCAAGGCTGGGGGGCCGGATCCAACGGCATCATCGCCGGGCCAGGTCCAGCAGCAAGGCGTAGGCGCGGGCGCGAAAATTGATTTCGGCGCCGACCGACCCGCCGAAATGGCCGCGATCAAAATCGACCCGGAAATAGACGTCGCCGCTGTCGGGAGCCGCTGCGGCGCGGAGCCGAGCCGCCGTCTTGGCCGAATGCCAGACCGCTACGCGGCTATCGTTGGCACCGTGCTCGAGCAGTACCGTCGGATAGCGCACGCCGTCCTGGATGTGATGGTAGGTGTCCATGGCGTACAGGCCCAGAAAGCCGGACTTGGTCGCGGTCGACCCGAACTCCGGGACATTGGCCACGCCGTTGGTTTCGGCTTCGAAGCGCACGGCGTTGAGCAGGCCGACCTGGGAAATGACCAGCGCGAACAAATCCGGCCGCTCGGTCATCGCCCGGCCCACCGCGATGCCCCCGGCCGAGGCGCCCATTATCCCCAGGCGGTCCGTGTCGGTCCAGCCGTTGGCGACGAGATGTTCGGCGCAGTCGATCAGGTCGCGCCAGGTGTTGGGCTTGGTCGCCCCCTTGCCGGCCTCCCACCACAGCCGGCCGCGTTCGCCACCGCCCCGGACGTGGGCGATGGCCACGACGCCGTCGCGTTCGAGCAGCGCCAGGGCCAGCGGATCGAAGTCCGCCGCCATGGACTCGCCATAGGCCCCATAGACCCGGATCATGCACGGTGCCGCGCCATTGCGGGCCAGACCGCGGCGGGCGATCACCGTCAGCGGCACTCGCGTCCGGTCGCGCGCGACGACGAGCTCGCGTCGGACCTCATAGTCCGACACGTCGACGCGGGACGGGCTTGTCAGCTGGATGCGCTCGGACGCGCCGGCAGCGTTGATCCGCCAGATCGACAGTGGCTCCAGCCAGGTCGTCTGATAGACAAAGACCTCATCGGGTCCCTCGCCGTAGGCCAGATCCTGGATGGCACCTTGCACCGGCAGGGAAAGCTCGAGCCCGTCGCCCTCATTGGAGATGAAAAAGAGCTGGGAGTAGCCGTCTCCGTCGACAGAGACATAGAGGCCGTGGTCGACCAGGCTGGACTGGTTGAACAGGCCGCCACGGAACGTCGCCATGGTGGTCTCGAGGTTCGGGTTCGCCGCCGACAGATCCCGGCGGCCGACCGCGCCGGTGTCTTCTCCGGTGGCCCCCCAGACCCACAATTCATCACCCTTGATGGCGTAGTCGGGGAATCCCTGATCCGGCGAATAGGTCTCGATCCATCTGGGCAGCCCGGCCAGCACATCCTCAAGCCTGGCCCGCCATAGGCCCTTGTTGGCCAAGGTGCTGGTCTCGGCCGTTACCCACGAGCTGTTGCGGAAGGTGCGAAGCGTGACGCCGTCATACGGGTCGACGCGGACGCGCGGATCGGCACCGCGCGCTAGGATAACGCGATCTTGCGACGGGTCGTCGCCCAGCCGGTGGTATCGGCTGCTGATGTCAGCGCGATAGGCCTGGGTGCCGAACTCGCCCTCGCCCCCGTGCGAATAGAAGAAGCCGGACCCGTCGGCGACCCAGGCTGGACCCGGCGCGATCGCGCCCTCGATCCGTTCAGCGAGCAGCGTGCCGGATTCGACGTCCAGGATATGGATCACCGCCTCTTCAGTTCCGTCCCGGCCCAGGCCCAGCGAGATGAAGCGCTCGTCTGGCGACACCGACCAGAACACCAGCGACAGCGCGTCGTTCGGGCCGGCCAGCTCCACCGGATCGAAGACAATGCGCTCGCGCCCGCCTTCGCGCGCGACCACGACCGGCCAGGACGCATCCGGTGCCTGGCGTAGGAACAGGAACCGATCGCCACGCTGATAGGGCAGAGACACCATGGCGTGGTCGGCGCCCAGCTCACCCAACCGTGAGAGCAGGGAGGCATGGTCGGGTAGCGCCTCCAACGCCGTGCGCGCGTGAGCATCGTTGGCGCGCAGCCACGGTAGCCAGTCTGGATCGGAGGGTGCCTCCATCCAACGATAGGGATCGACGACCGTGCGGTCGAAATAGGTGTCGGAGACCGGCTCGAGCCGCGCCTGCGGTCCTGAGGCGAGCTGGCGGGCATTGACGCGCAGGCCGGCAGCGGCGGCGGTGACCGCCACGGTCGCACCCAGCAGAAATCGACGACGGTTCAGTTGCATGGCCCCTCTGCCCGCAACTTTCAGATCAGAGGACCGGAGCGGTCAACTGACAATTTCGGGCGGGAAGTTCAGCCCTCGGCGGCGGCGCGGGCGATGCCGTCGGTGATCATCCGATGGGCTTCGGCCTTGTCGCCCCAGCGCTTTATCTTGACCCACTTGCCCGGCTCCAGGTCCTTGTAGTGGGAGAAGAAGTGCTCGATCTGCTGGATGGTGATCTCGGGCATATCCGAGATTTCCTCGACCCCGGCGTAGCGGGCGGTGATCTTGGCCGAGGGCACGGCGATGATCTTCTCGTCCTCGCCGGCGTTATCCTCCATGACCAGTACGCCGATCGGCTTGACCGACATGATGGCACCCGGAACGATGGCGCGGGTGTTGGCGATCAGCACATCGACCGGATCGCCGTCGCCGGACAGGGTGCCGGGGATGAAGCCGTAATTCCCCGGATAGCGCATGGGCGTATAGAGGAACCGGTCCACGATCAGGGCACCAGAAGCCTTGTCCATCTCGTATTTGATCGGCTCGCCGCCGATCGGCACCTCGATCACAACATTGACGTCGTGGGGCGGGTTGGATCCGACGGGAATGGCGTCCAGGCGCATGACAGCTCCGAAAAAAGAGAGGCGCGCCCTCTAGACCGAACTGGCTCCCGGCAAAAGCCTTCAGTCGCGAATTCGTCCCAGAAGCGCCAGAACACCGACCGCCGCCAGGATGCCCAGACCGAAGGCGGCCAGGGTCGCCCCGGTTGCCTCGACCGGTGAAAGCCTCACCTGGGCGCGCTGCCAGTGGACGATCTCGCCGGCTTCGTCTTCGTCGATCACGAACGCATCGTCGTTCGGGTCTGTCATGGCCGCTCTCCCTTGATGACTGCGAAATCCGTCAATCGCTAGGCGGTTCCCCTGGCCTGGGCCAGACGCTGGGACCATGGCGTCGGATCGGGGCCGGCGATACGGGTCAGGGTGTTGGTGTCATGATGGTCGAAGGTGCCGGGCTGCCCGTGGACGGCCAGGCTCGTGCGGGCGACATAGCTCCAGCTTCCGTCGGGGTTGAAGGTGACGGTCAGGCTATAGCTGTCCGTGCGGAAAGCCTCTTCCAGAAATACGTTGGAACAGATGCCGTAGTCGGTGCGGCCGCGCACGGCGCTGACGACCAGGGTGTCGTCGCCCGGCTTGGCGTAGCCCGAGGCCATGGCAATCTGACCGCGTGGAATGGCCAGGGTCTGAAGGATCAGGCCCGTCGCGGGCTCATAGAGCCAGTAGCCGACCTGATCGTGAAAGGTGATGAGTTCCTCATCGGTCGTGATGTGGGTGTGATAGCGCAGGCCGTAGAACAGCTGCGGGCCGTTGGTCTGGGGGTCGATCGGCTGAAGGACATAGCGCTCGTTGAAGGTCCGGCGCTCAGGTCCGTCGGCCTTGGGATTGACGTCGACCCCCTTGCGGCCTTCCCAGACACCGGCCAGCCGGGCCAGAGGTCCGAGATGAGCCAGGGTGTCCGGAGAACTGTCCGGCTCGGTAAAGATGTCATCGGGTATCGGCATGGAGTGTCCGTCTGTTCAGGTTTAAGCCGCACCTGCCCCGGATGACAGGGGCGCCAGCATCGGCTACATCGCCGCCTCCATACACGCATAGCCTTTCGGACGACCATGGCCGGCCATTCCAAATTCAAGAACATCATGCACCGCAAGGGGCGCGCCGACGCGGTCCGCTCCAAGCTGTTCAGCCGTCTGTCGCGCGAGATCACCGTGGCGGCCAAGTCGGGCCTGCCGGATCCGGCATTGAACCCGCGCCTGCGCCTGGCGGTGAACAACGCCAAGGCCGAAAGCCTGCCCAAGGACGTGATCCAGCGCGCCATCAGCCGAGCCGCCGGCGGTGAGGCCGATACGATGGAGGAGATCCGCTATGAGGGCCGTGGCCCCGGCGGTGTTCAGGTCGTGGTCGAGGTCCTGACCGACAATCGCAACCGGGCGGCTTCGAACGTGCGGGCGGCCTTCACCAAATACGGCGGTCAGCTGGGCGAAACCGGTTCGGTCACCTTCATGTGGGATCGGGTCGGAAAGATCATCTATTCGGCTGAGGCTGGGTCGGAGGACGCCGTGATGGAGGCCGCTATCGAGGCCGGTGCCCAGGACGTCGAGAGTGATCTGGTCAAGCCGGACATCTATGAAGATGCGCCGGGTCACACCATCTGGACCGCTTTCGAGGATCTGAACGAGGTGGCCGAGGCCATGTCCAAGGCACTGGGTGATCCCAAGTCGACCGCCATCGTGTGGAAACCACAATCCGAGGTGCCGCTGACCGGAGACCCCGTGGGAACCCTGTTCAAACTGCTCGATGCCCTGGATGCCGAGGATGACGTGCAGCAGGTCTATTCCAACGAAGACATCTCTGAGGAAGATGCCGCCACATACGCGGGTTGAGGCCGGGCGGCGGCGCGAAGGTAAGGCGCGGGAGCGGTGTCCGATTTCCGGCCAGTTCGCCCGGTAGGAGAATTTCCCTGCGCCCCCAAATCCCAACCGAGCGGTTGAAGAGCCCTGCCCCATTCCGGGTCATGTCGGGCTGGACTGCGGTGGGCTCGCTACCTAGATGCGGCGCCCCTCCCCACGACCAAGTTCAACAGTATTATGGCTTACAGAAATCCCGAAGATGTGCCGAGCACGGAAGTGCTCGCTCTCCGTGCCACCGTGCGCGCACTGGCCCGCGTCCAGGGCCGGCGGTCACCGGCCGCGCTTCGCGAACTCGTTCAGGCCCTGGCCGAAGAGACCGGGCGGCTCGGTGAAAACCTTCAGAACTACGATCAAGCCGGCCGTGAGGCCGCCGACAAGGCCGGTCGTCTCCTGGCCGACCTGATCGCCGAGCTGATGGAAGAAGCCCAGCCCGCCTGACCGAGGCGGCGGGCACGATCTTGCCGCTCGCCTGGATCGTTGCCTTGCAACGGGTCGGAACCTGCGGCGGTATTTCAGCGCGCCATCATCCGGTGAACGTGCTCGAACTCGCGCACCAGACCCCTGGAGAAGGCCAGGTTCTGGCCTCGGGACAGGACGTCGTAGCAGAGCTGATAGCCGCCCTCGACGCGCTCGATCTCGCCGATCTTCTCCAGATATTCCAGCCGACGGCGGACCGATTCACGCGCCAGACCACAGGACGCTGCCACGGCGCGTCCGCTGATGGGTCGGAACCACTCGCGCGGCAGGGGACCGTCCATCATCTGTTCATAGGCGGTGTTGTTGCGGTGGACGACCGACAGGCTGCCGGCGGCGACGGTGAGAAAGACCGCCACCGTCCCCATGTCCTCGTCGGGGAAGTGATCTATGACCAGCCGCTGGATCCTCAGAAGGGCCTCGACGGCGCGCAGGACTTTCAGACGCTCGCCTCGTTCGATCTCAGTCCCTGGTTCGGCGTCCATCATGCTGGCCTCTCTGGATAACGCGGGTCTAGATTGGGTTTCTGTCCAACGTCTGAACCGGATGCGGGTTCGGTTGGCCGGTTGAATTTCTCAAAGGGACGCGGGCTGACGGATGACGACTGGACTGACTGCCTTTGAGGTCGCCGCGGTTCTGATCGTGCTGTCGGCGGCCTTCGCCTGGATCAATCAGCGCTGGCTCAAACTGCCGAGCACCGTGGCCCTGACCATGATGGGGGCGGTGGCGTCCCTGATCATCCTGGCGCTCGATTTCCTGACGCCGACCAGCGACCTGGCCGGGACCGTGTCGCGCTTTCTGCAAGGAATCGACTTCCACGAAGCCCTGATGGACGGAATGCTGTCGTTCCTGCTGTTCGCCGGCGCCATGCACGTCGACATCGATGATCTGCACAAAGGCCGATGGCAGATCGCGGTCCTGTCGACAATCGGAGTGGTGGCCTCGACCCTGATGGTCGGCTTTGGCTTCTGGGGCCTGTCGTCGGCGGTCGGCCTGGCCGTGCCGCTGATCTGGTGTCTGGTCTTCGGGGCCCTAATCAGCCCAACCGATCCGGTGGCCGTCATGGGTGTGCTCAAGACCGCCCGCGTGCCGCCGACGCTCCAGGCGACCATCGCCGGAGAAAGCCTGTTCAACGACGGGGTGGGGGTGGTCGTCTTTTCGATCCTGCTGGCCACGGCGGTGTCGGGAGAACCCTTCTCTTTCCTCCACGCGGGCGAGTTGTTCGTGGTCGAGGCGCTGGGAGGCGTCGTGCTGGGCCTGGCGGTGGGCTGGATCGGCTATCAGGCCATGAAGGCCATCGACGACTATGCGGTCGAAACCCTGATTACCCTGGCGGTGGTGATGGGCGGCTATGCCCTGGCGTCAGCCATTCATGTGTCCGGGCCGGTGGCCATGGCGGTGGCAGGCCTGCTGATCGGCAATCGCGGCGTGGCCCAGGCCATGAGCCAGAAGACCCGCGACCATCTGCTCAGCTTCTGGGCCCTGATCGATGAGATCCTGAACGCGGTGCTGTTTCTGCTGATCGGGCTGGAGGCCCTGGTGGTGATCGACCGGTTCGGCCTGATCGGCCTGGGCCTTTTGACCATCCCGCTGGTACTGGTGGCGCGCGCGATCTCGGTCGGGGTGCCGCTTGCGATGTGGCGCAACCTGCTGCCGTTCAGGACGGCCTTTCCGATCTTCACCTGGGGTGGCTTGCGCGGCGGCATTTCCATCGCTCTGGCGCTGTCGCTGCCGGGCGGCCCGATCAAGGACAGTCTGGTGGCGGTGACCTATGTGGTGGTGCTGTTCTCGGTGCTCGTCCAGGGCGGCACCATCAAGAGCCTGATCACCCGCGTCGCCGGTCCCCCGGAAGAAGACGGAATTCCGCACGGGTGAGCGGTCAGCGGACCCGGACGGTGAAAAACACCGTCCGGATCGTCCGGATGGGCGGGGATGTATTCGTCGACTTTCCGGACGCCGCGCTGCTGGTTTTGCTTCCACCGCTTCGGGCTGCGTGCGTCCCTTCAGGACGCGGTCCCCCTCCCCAGTCGCGGCGCGCATGGGGAGGAGGCGTGGGGTCGCCCTCCCACACCACATTCTCGTCATCCGGGCCGTAGCGAAGCGCAGAGCCGGGACAACGGTAGGGTCAACGCGTCCGTTCGCGCGCGTGGCGCGCTTGCCCCGGATATTCGCCGGCGCGAATTCCGGGATGACAAGGGAAAGGCGGGCCTGGCCTGACCCACTCAGCCCCTAACTCACCTTCACCCGCGTCGCGGCTTCCGGAAGATCCTCCCCGAACGCCCGCTGGTAGAATTCGGCGATCGTAGGCCGTTCCAGTTCGTCGGACTTGTTCAGGAAGGTCAGGCGGAACGCCAGGCCCAGGTCATCACCGAAAATGATGGCGTTCTGGGCCCAGGTGATGACGGTGCGCGGGCTCATGACGGTGGAGATGTCGCCGTTCATGAAGGCGTTGCGGGTAAAGTCGGCGACGCGGACCATGGCCGCGACGCTGCGCTTGCCCTCGGCGGTGTTCCACTCGGGAACCTTGGCCAGGACGATCTCGGCCTCGACGTCGTGGTCCAGATAATTCAGCGTGGTGACGATGGACCAGCGGTCCAGCTGGGCCTGGTTGATCTGCTGGGCGCCGTGATACAGGCCCGTGGTGTCGCCCAGACCTACGGTGTTGGAGGTGGCGAACAGGCGGAACCAGGGATTGGGGCGAATGACCCGGTTCTGGTCCAGCAGGGTCAGGCGGCCCTGCGCCTCCAGCACGCGCTGGATCACGAACATCACGTCAGGCCGGCCGGCGTCATATTCGTCAAAGACCAGGGCGACGTTGCGCTGCAGGGCCCACGGCAGGATGCCTTCACGGAATTCGGTGACCTGTTTGCCGTCCTTCAGGACGATGGCGTCCTTGCCGATCAGGTCGATGCGGCTGACGTGGGCGTCCAGATTGACCCGCACCATCGGCCAGTTCAGCCGCGCCGCCACCTGTTCGATGTGGGTCGATTTGCCGGTACCGTGATAGCCCTGAACCATGACGCGGCGGTCGTGCGCGAAGCCGGCGCAGATCGAGAGCGTGGTCTGGGGATCGAAGCGATAGGCCGGGTCCAGCTCGGGCACGTGCGGATCGCCCGGCGCAAAGACCGGCACCTGCATATCACTGTCGATGCCAAACAGCTCACGCACCGTCCTCGTCCCGGTCGGTGCCAGGGTCAGAAGGGGATCGGCGGCGGTATCGGAGGTGGAAGTCATGGCCGTGACATAGAGCGCGGCGCGGGTCGGCTCAACAGGGCCGTTGACATCGGATCACCGCCAATAGATAACTGACCGGTCAGTTATCTATATGAGCAGCGATGAACGCCCTACCTCCCGGCGAACCCAAGTTCCGGCGCCGACCGGATGAGCGCCCCGCCGAGATCCTGGCGGCGGCGCTGGATGTGTTCTCCGAACACGGCTTCCAGGCCACGCGGATGGAAGAGGTTGCGCGCCGCGCCGGCGTCTCCAAGGGCGCGGTCTATCTGTATTTCCCAACCAAGTCGGAGCTGTTCCAGGCCGTGGTTCAGGACGCCATCGTGCCCAATGTCGAGACGCTCAAGGCCCTGGTCAGCCAGGCCCCGTCGTTCGAGACGGCAATCCGCATCGGCCTGCCGGGCCTGGCCGAGCGGTTGCTGGAAGACGGGCGTGTGACGGGCGTGATCAAGCTGATCATCGCCGAGAGCCGCAGCCACCCCGAGCTGGCCGAACTGTGGCATGGCACAGTCATTGAGCCGGCCTTGAGCATGATGACCGGCCTGATCGAACGGGCCCAGGGGCGCGGAGAGGTCCGGGCCGGAGACGCCCGCTATTTCGCCTTCGGCCTGATGGGACCGATGCTGCTGACGGCGATCTGGCGTGAGACCTTCCAGCCGGTCGGAGCTCAGCCGATCGAGCCGGGCCTGCTGGCCGAACAGCATCTGGATACGGTCCTGAAGGGAATGCGTCCATGAACCCGCGCGTGATCATCGCGGCCGCCGTCGGAATTGCTGTGCTGGCCGGGGCCGGGTGGTGGATGTTCGGGCGCGAGACGGCAAGCCCGGTGCTGGGCGGCTATATCGAGGGCGATCCGCTCTATCTGGCGGCACCGAGCGCCGGGGCGGTGAGCGAACTCTATGTCCGCGAAGGGGCGCGGATCGCGGCGGGCGGGCGGACCTTTCTGATCGATCCGGCGGTGGTCTCGGCCCAGGCGGATAGCGCCCAGGCGGGGGTGCGCGCCGCCGAGGCGCGGGCCCAGGATCTGCGGCTCGGCCAGCGTGCCCAGGAACTGGCCGTCATTGATGCCGAACTGAGAGCCGCCGAAGCCCTGGAGCGGCAGGCCCAGGCTGAATACGACCGTATCGACCCCTTGGTCAGGCGCGGCATCTACGCCCCCGCTCGGCTGGATCAGGTGCGGGCCGCGCGCGACAGCGCCCAGGCCCAGACCGCCGCCGTGCGTGACCGGCGCCGGGTGGCCGAGCTGGGCGCGCGCCAGGACGCCCAGCGCGCCGCCGACGAACAGACGATCCAGGCCCAGGCCGGCGCGCGTGAGGCCGGCGCGCGACTGAACCAGCTGGCACCCGTGGCACCGGCGGCAGGCCGGGTCGAACAGATCTTCTACAATCAGGGCGAATGGGCCCCGGCCGGTCAGCCGGTCATGGCCATCTTGCCGGACAATCGGATGCGGGTGGTGTTCTTCGCTCCCGAACGGGAGATGGCCGGCTATCGCCCGGGCCGGACGATCCGCTTCTCCTGCGACGGCTGCGAACCGGGTGAGGCCGAGATCGTCTATGTCAGCCCCCGGCCCGAGTTCACCCCGCCGGTGCTCTACAGCCGCCAGAACCGCGACCGGCTGGTTTACCGCATCGAGGCCCACCCGACCGACCCGGCCCGGCTGAACCCCGGCCTGCCGGTGGATGTGGAGCCGCTGGGCGATGAGTGATCCCGCCGAGGCCCCCGTCATCAACGTGCGCGATCTGAACAAGTCGTTCGGCGCGCTGCACGCGGTGAAGGACTTTTCCATCACGGTTCAACCGCGCCGGATCTGCGGCTTTCTGGGGCCGAATGGCGCGGGCAAGACCACGACGCTCAGGATGCTGTGCGGCCTGCTCAAGCCCGATTGCGGCTCCGGCACGGTGCTGGGCTTCGACGTGATGACTGAGGCGGATCAGATCAAACGGCGGGTCGGATACATGACCCAGAAGTTTTCCCTCTATGAGGATCTGTCGGTCGAAGAGAACCTGATGTTCGCCGCCCGTGTGCGCGAACTGGACCGGCGACCCCAGCGCGTCACCGAGGCCATCGGGCGGCTGGGTCTGGCGGCGCGGCGCAAACAGCTGGCCGGGACCCTGTCGGGCGGCTGGAAACAGCGGGTGGCCCTGGCGGTGGCGACCCTGCACACGCCGGACCTCCTGTTGCTGGACGAGCCGACTGCGGGCGTCGACCCGGAGGCGCGGCGCACCTTCTGGGACGAGATCCACGCCCTGGCCGCCGAGGGCATGACGGTGCTGGTGTCGACCCACTACATGGACGAGGCCGAGCGCTGTCACGAGATCGCCTATATCGCCGGCGGCCGCACCCTGGCGCGCGGGACCTCCAAGGAGGTGATCGCGGCGTCGGGCCTGATCACCTTCGCCGCGACCGGGCCCGGGGCCGACCGGCTGGCCATCGAGCTGCGCGGCAAGCCCGGCGTCGACATGGCGGCGGCCTTCGGCACGACGCTGCACGTCTCCGGCCGCGACCGGGCGGCGCTGGAGGCGGCGATCCAGCCCTATCGCGGGCGCGGCCTGGATTGGCATGAGACCACGCCGACGCTGGAGGACGTCTTCATCCAGCTGATCCACGACCTGAACGCCGAAAAGGCCAGGACGGCGGCGGAGGCGGCCTGATGTCGTGGACGCGGACCTGGGCGGTGATGGCCAAGGAGTTCGGCCAGCTGCGGCGCGACCGGCTGACCTATGCGATGATCTTGATGCTGCCGATCGTGCAGCTTTTGCTGTTCGGCTACGCCATCAATGGCGATCCGCGCCGGCTGGAGACGGCGGTGCTGGTCCAGGACCACGGCGCCTTTTCGCGCTCGATCCTGACGGCGATGGAGAACTCCGACTATTTCGACATCACCCAGGTGGCCCGCACCCCTGCCGAGCTGGACGAAGCCCTGGCGCGCGGCGAGGTCAAGTTCGCCCTGACCATTCCGGCGGACTTTTCGCGCCGGGTCATCCGGGGCGATCAGGCCCAGATCCTGGTCGAGGCCGACGCCACCGATCCGGCCGCGACCTCGGGTGCCCTGGCGGCGCTCGCGGCCCTGCCGCCGCAGGCGCTGGAGCGCGATCTCAGCCAGGCGCTGGGCGCGCGTGCGCCGCCGGCGGCCCCGTTCGAGGTCGTGATCCACCGACGCTACAATCCCGAGGGCGAGACGGCCTTCAACATCGTGCCGGGCCTTCTGGCCATCATCCTGTCGATGACCCTGGTGATGATGACGGCGCTGGGCATGGCGCGCGAGCGTGAGCGCGGCACTATGGAATCGCTGTTGTCGACGCCGGTGCGACCGCTGGAGGTCATGGCCGGCAAGCTGGCCCCCTATGTCGGGGTCGGGCTGATCCAGTCGGCGGTCATTCTGATCATGGCGCGGGTGTTGTTCGATGTGCCGATGATGGGGGGCTGGCTGGCGCTGGGGACCGGCCTGTTCCTGTTCATCGTCGGGTCGCTGGCTCTGGGGTTTCTGATCTCGACGATCGCGCGCACCCAGCTTCAGGCCATGCAGATGAGCTTTTTCTACATGATGCCGTCGATCCTGTTGTCCGGCTTCATGTTCCCGTTCAGCGGGATGCCGAGCTGGGCCCAGGCCATCGGCACGGCGATCCCAGTGACCCATTTCCTGCGGGTGGTGCGCGGGGCGCTGCTCAAGGGCGTGGGCCTGGCCGAGGCCGGTCCCAGCCTGTTCGCCCTGGTGGTGTTCTGTCTGGTCGTCACCGCCCTGGCCATGGCGCGCTATCGCACGACGCTGGACTAGGCCATGCCCGCTTTCTTGAGGGTGCGGAAGGCCATCAGCACGCGCTGGAGCTTGTCCTCGGCCCCGCGGTCGCCGCCGTTCATGTCGGGGTGACAGCGTTTGAGCAGGTCGTGGTAGCGCATCCGGATCTGCTGGGCATCGACACCGTATTCCAGGTCGAGATCGGCCAGAGCCTTGCGTTCCAGCTTGCCGAGCCTGGCGGCCGGATCGGGTTCGGCCTCGGGCGGTCGCCGCGCGCCGCCGAACATCTCGAAAGTATCCCGCCAGGATCCGGTGCCGCCGTTCTTGCCGGCTCCGAATTTGGCGGCGAAGGCGGCGGCCTCGCGGCTGGCGCGGCCGGCCTGCATCTTCCAGGTCGGGCGGCCGCCCGTGGTCAGCTCGTCCTCGCGGTGCGCCCTGACCTCGCCTTCGCTCATGCCTGCGAAGAAGTTCCAGTTCTTGTTGTACTCGCCGGCATGGGCCTGACAGAACTCATAAAACTCGCGTGTTTCCCGCGACTTGGGCGCACGCGCGGTCGCCGCCTTGCGACAGGTCGGCCAATCGCAGGGCTTCTCGCCGGGTTTCAGGCCAAAGACCTGGGCCTCGTCCTCTTCGGGCTTGGGCGGTTTGACCCGAATGTCGGTAAACCGCGGCCGGTATTGAAACGCATCGTCCATCACCCCCAAGTGTAGGGTCGATTCCGGCGGCTTCAAGGAAAGGACCGACATGAAAAGCGAAGGCCCCGTCGCCCGTGACATTCGCGCCAGACTCGCGGTGGCCTTTGCGCCGTCGGACCTGGTGATCGAGGACGATTCTGACCGTCACGCCGGCCATCACCATGAGGGCGGCATCGATGGCCAGGCCGGCGGAGAAACCCACATGAACGTCCGCATCGTCGCGGATGCCTTCAGCGGCATGACCCGGTTACAGCGTCAGCGGGCGGTCAACACCTGCCTGGCAGAGCTCCTGAAAGGGCCCGTCCATGCCTTGTCGATCAAGGCCCTGGCACCTGACGAATAGCGGTGTTCACGCGTTCTTAGAACTGCCGTCCTACCCTGCGCGCTGAAGTCGTGTTGGAGGGGACAGATGGGGATTACGGAGCCGCAACCGTCGGCGACCGCATCGTCGACCGCCGCCCACTATGTGCCGCAGTCCGAAGCGGCCCAGGCGCTGACGGCCATCCTGCAAACCCACTATCTGCGCTACAGCATGATCCTGAGCTGGGGCCTGGGTCTGTTCGTCACGGTCGGGGCCCGTTTCGCCGTGCCGTGGCTGATCGGCACCCTGGCGGCTGGCTATTTCCGCGGCGTGGTCGAAAAGCGGATCGCGGCACGGGTCGGCGCCGGCTATGGCTTCATCTTTCCGGCGGTGGCCACCGTCACGACCTGCGCCTGGGCGGCTGCGCCGCTGATCGCCTGGTTCTCGGGTGCGCCCTTCGGTCAGCCGTTGGCGATGATGTTCCTGATCTCGGGCTATCTGCTGGTCTTCACCCAGCTGCGTTCGAGCCCATTGCAGGCGGCGGTGATATCTTCGCCCTACAGCGTCGTGACGCTGATCTGCCTGGCCAGCCTGTGGGGTACGCCGTCGTTCTGGCCGATGGCCGGCTCCATTCCCTTCGTCATCGCCAGTTTCTTCGTTCATGTGGTCATGACCATGGTCAAGGAGGCACGGATCCGGGCCTTCCAGGATCACCAGTCCCACCTTATCTCCGAGCTCGAGACGGCCCGCGACCGGGCGGATGCGGCCAATGAGGCCAAGTCGGCTTTCCTGGGCGTCATTTCCCACGAACTGCGCACACCTATGAACGGCGTGCTGGGCGCGGCCCAACTGCTGTCGGCCACCGATCTGGATAAGACCCAGCGCGACTATGTCTCAATCGTCAGGAATTCAGGCGACAGCCTGCTGACACTCCTGAACGACATCCTCGACATGACCAAGATCGAGGCCGGGCGGATGGAGTTCGACGACGCGGACGTGAATTTCCGCGATCTGTATGATCGTATCTCCGGCGTGGCCTCGGCCCAGGCCCAGGCCAAGACGCTCGGCTACCGGTCCGAGTTGACGGGCGAGGTGCCGGCCGTCGTGCGCGGCGATTCCGTTCGTGTCGGCCAGATCCTCCAGAATCTGCTCACCAATGCCATCAAGTTCACGAGCGAGGGTGAAATCCTGTTTCGCGTCGAGGGCCGGCGCCTGACCGACGATCGCGTCGCCTTCGTCTTCTCGGTCACCGATACGGGCCCCGGCATCGCGACCGCCGACCTCCAGCGCCTGTTCGAGCCCTTTACCCAGCTCGACGGCTCATCGACCCGCCGGCATGGCGGCACCGGCCTGGGGCTGACGATTTCCCGACGCCTGGCCGAGATCATGGGGGGCACAATTTCGGTCGACACGCGGCTGGGTAAGGGCTCGACCTTCACCTTTGCGGTCGAAGCCCAGGTCATCGCCTGGGCGAATGAGGTGCCGGTCGATCCGGTTGTCGAGGACGCCGTATGCGAACGCGCCCTGAAGGTGCTCGTCGTTGAGGATCACCCGGTCAATCGCATGATCGTCGAGGCCTGGATGGCCTCCGCCGGCCATATCACCGTCCTGGCGGAGAATGGTCAGCTAGCGCTCGACGCCTGCGCCGTCGAGGCCTTCGATCTGATCCTCATGGACGTCAATATGCCGGTGATGGACGGCCTGACGGCGACCCGCGCCCTGCGGAGCCAATCGGGCCCCAATCAGTCCGCTCCCGTCGTGGTTCTTTCAGCTTCAGCCCGGACCGAAGACCATGAAGCCGGCCTGTTGGCGGGGGCAGACGCCTATCTTAACAAGCCTATCGATTTTCGCGCGCTGTCGGATCTGCTGGTTCGCTGCACGGCGGGCCGCGAGGCCATCCGTCAGGCCGCCTGAGCCTAAATGCGCCTGGCGATACCGGGACTTGAGACGGCCGCTGCCTGAGCTGCGGACCTCTGGCGAAGTCGCCGATGGATGAACGCCGGCTTACACTCTGCGTTCAGGTCAGGGTCAAGCCGGGTCGGTCATAGACGCTCCATGGATGGCAAATGTCGGCTGTCGCCGCGCTCGCCGCAGCTTTGGAGAAGTCCAGTGCAAAAGACCCTCAGTGTCGCCCTCGCGGCCGTCATGATGGCCGGAACCCTCGGGACGGCCGGGATGGCCTCGGCCCAGTCCTACGGCCGCGGCCACGACCGCTATGATCGCTCGGATCGTCATGACCGAGATGACCGACGCGGCGGTTATGACCGTGATGACCGCTATGGTCGTTATGATCGTGACGACCGGCGCGGCGGCTACGACCGCTACGACCGCCAAGATCGACGCGAGCGGGCCGAAGCTCGTCGCTACGAGCGCTGGCAGCGCGCCCAGCGCCGCTACAATGCAGGTCGCTACTATGCGCCGCGCGGCTATCAGGCGCGCGCCTGGGGTTACGGTCAGCGGATGCCGTATCAGTATCGCACCAACCGCTATATCGTCAGCGACTACAATCGCTACGGCCTGTACGCGCCGCCACATGGCTACCAGTACGTCCGCAGTGGCGACGACGTGGTCCTGGCTGCGGTGACCACCGGCCTGGTGGTTGCGGTCATCGCAGGTCTGTTCCAGTAGCCAGCAGACGATCGAAGCGCGCCCCACGCCAGTCGCGTGGGGCGCATTTCGCGTATTCAAGACACGGTAGGGGTTGTGCTGCGGTGACGTCGTGAGCCGGAATCGGCTAGGCTTAGCAGATGCACCCGCTGGTGATCCTGGAACATCTCGGACTGGCCCTGATCGGGCTCTTTTTCGTTTGGGGCGGACTGAATCACTTTCGGGTGTTCCGCGAAGTCCGCGCGATGCTGGTCGAGCGGGGCTGGCCCTTTCCGGGCACCATCCTGGCCCTGGCCTCCCTGTGGGAAGCGGCGGCCGGGGCCGTGCTGGCATCGGGATTCTATACGGTCTGGGCAGCCTGTGCCCTGATCCTGTTCGTCGCCCTGGTCAGCTTTCTGCTGCTGGATTTCTGGAACCAGGCCGACGAGGCCAGGGCAGCGTCGCTCAATGGGTTCCTGCTCAATGTCGCGGTGACGGGCGGCCTGGTTCTGGCCATCGCGCTGGCCCTGGCGTGACGCCGGCCTCGGGTCTGATGTATGACCGCGGACATGAGCCAGAGTTCCCCGTCTCCTGATCGCGACCATCCGGGCGTCATCGCGCCGCCGCCGTTGATATATTTCGGATTCCTTCTGCTGGGGTGGGTGCTGGACGCCCAGGTCCTGCATTTGCGGATGCCGTTCGATCTGACCCTGCCGGTCAAGATCGGGGCAGTTGTCCTGATCCTGGTGGGCCTGGGCCTGGAGATGTGGGCGGGAGGCCTGTTCAGGCGTGCCGGCACCAATGTGGTGCCCTGGTCACCATCGACCGCGCTGGTGGCGAGCGGACCTTATCGTTTCAGCCGCAATCCGATGTATGTCGGCTTCACGCTCGTCTATCTCGGCCTGGCCCTGGGCCTTCAGAGCCCATCGGCGCTGATCCTACTCCTCCCGTGCCTTGCCCTGATGACCTGGGGTGTCATCCTGCGCGAGGAACGCTATCTGGCCGCCCGGTTCGGCCAGGCCTATCTCGACTACAAGGACCGCGTACGCAGATGGCTTTGACTCCCGACGACCTGGCCGCCATGGTCGAGGAGGAGCTCGATCAGGCCCAAGCCCTGAGCTGGGAGGAACTGCGGCGCATCACACCATGGGGTGACAGTTACATCGCCCTGACGCCGACGGGCGAAGAGGTCGAGGTTGAACGCAACTACCTCTGGAGCGAAGAGGGCCAGGCGGTCCAGATCGAGGTGAGCGTCCGTCGCCCCGGCGAGCGGGATCCCGGGGCGTTCGGGAAGGTCACGGCGCGACCGGTGAGCGAGGCATGATCTGTCGCGTCTGGCGCGGATGGACCCGGCGGGAGGACGCCGAGGCCTATCAGTCCGTCATCCACCATCAGGTCATTCCCGACATCGAGGCCCTGTGCCTGGAGGGGTTCCAGCTGATTGATCTGATGCGGCGCGACGTCGAGGGCCCAGATGGGCCGGAGACGGAGTTCTCGACCCTGATGTGGTTCTCGTCGATCGAGGCGGTCAAGGCCTTCCTGCCCAACGGGCACGATCTGGCCTATGTGCCTGAGGAGGCGCTGGGGCTGCTGACGCGGTTCGAGCGCACGGCGGCCCACTATGAGGTCCTGGACCATCGCCAGCAGCCGATCCGGCGCTAGGACCGGATCGGCGCGAGGCCGCAGCCTAGACCAGAGCCCCGTGGCAGTGTTTGAACTTGCGGCCCGAACCGCACGGACAGGCGGCGTTGCGGCTGGTCCGCTCCCAGCCTTCCGGCAGCATCGACACCGGTATCCGCGAGCGTTGATCGGCTGAACCGAGCCCTTCCGGGAGCTGGGCACCGGGATTCGCCATCTCGTTCTCGCCGGTCTGCGGGTTCAGGTGAACCTCCTGGATGTCCAGCGGCGGCGGCGGCGGGCGGAACTGGAACTCGACGGTCATCAGCCAACGCGTCGTATTCTGGCGCAGGTTCGACAGCAGGCCTTCGAACAGCGAAAAAGCTTCGGTCTTGAACTCATTGAGCGGGTCGCGCTGGGCGTAGCCGCGCAATCCGATGACGGCGCGCAGGTGGTCCAGATGCACCAGATGCTCGCGCCACTGCATATCGATCATCTGCAGCAGGAAGTTCTTCTCGAGGCCCCGCATCTGGTCCGAGCCGATCAGGCCCAGACGTTCGGCAGCGCGGGCCTCGGAGGCGGCCTGGATGCGTTCTTCCATCTCCTCGTTGGAGACGCCTTCTTCGGCGGCCCATTCGGCCACCGGCAGTTCGAGGCCAAGAATCGAGCGGACGCGCTCGTCCAGGCCCTCGATGTCCCACTGCTCGGCATAGGCTTTTTCCGGCAGGAAGCGGTCGACCATCTCGGACACCGAATCCTGGCGGAATTCATTGACCAGGTCGGACAGGTCGTCGGACTGCAGGAATTCCTGGCGCTGTTCGAAGACCGCCTTGCGCTGCTCATTGATGACGTCGTCGTACTTGAGCAGATTCTTGCGGATCTCGAAGTTGCGCTGTTCGACGCGCTTCTGGGCCGTCTCGATGGCGGAGTTCAGCCATTTGTGGCTGATGGCCTCGCCTTCGCCGACGCCGAAGTTCTTCATGATCGAATCGAGTCGATCACCGGCGAAGATGCGCAGCAGGTCGTCCTCACAGGACAGGTAGAATTTCGAGAAGCCCGGGTCACCCTGGCGGCCTGTCCGGCCCCGCAGCTGGTTGTCGATACGGCGGCTTTCATGGCGCTCGGTACCCAGTACGAACAGGCCACCAGCCTTCAGGGCCTCGTCGCGCCGGTCCACGATCTCGGCGGCGAACCGTTCACGTTCGGCCATTTCGGCGGCGTGGTCCGGCTCCTGGCCGGCGTCCCGCTGATCGGCGGCCCAGCGCAGCATATGCATATCCAGATTGCCGCCCAGCTGAATGTCGGTGCCGCGGCCGGCCATGTTGGTGGCGATGGTCACCGCGCCCGGCAGGCCGGCGTCGGCCACGATCAGGGCTTCCTGTTCGTGGTGGCGGGCGTTCAGGACACTGTGCGGGATGCCCTTGCCCGAACGCGCCTGAACCTCGAAGGCGTCGTCGCCCAGCTTTTCGCGCAGCTTCTTGCCGGTCTTGTCGGTTTCCAGCTCGCGCCGCGACCAGATCAGTTTGATCGGCTTGCCGCCGGTGGCTTCCATCAGCCGCCCGACCTCGGCGTCCTTCACGCGCCAGACTTCAACCTCATAGGCATACTGGTTGAGCAGTTCGGACAGCTTCTCGGACTTCTCGATCGACACGGTGCCGACCAGGACCGGCTGGCCCAGCACATGGCGCTCGGCGATCAGGCCGCAGATGGCCTGGTTCTTCTCGGCCATGGTCCGATAGACCTCGTCGTCCTCGTCGATGCGCTGGATCGGACGGTTGGTCGGAATTTCGAGCACGTCCATCTTGTAGATGTCGTGGAACTCGCCGGCCTCGGTGGCGGCGGTGCCGGTCATGCCCGAGAGCTTGGAGTACATCCGGAAGTAGTTCTGGATCGTGACCGAGGCCAGGGTCTGGTTCTCGGGTTGGATCTTGACCCGCTCCTTGGCCTCAATGGCCTGGTGCAGGCCTTCGGACAGACGACGTCCCTGCATCATGCGGCCCGTGAATTCGTCGATCAGGACAATTTCGCCGGCGCGGATGATATAGTCCTTGTCGCGCGTATAGAGCAGGTTGGCGCGCAGGGCCTGATTGACGTGGTGCACGACTGAGATGTTGGCCGGGTCGTACAGGCCTGCGGAATCCTCGGCCAGGTGACCGGCTTCGGCCAGCATATCCTCAACCCGCTCCGAACCGATCTCGCTGAGCAGAACCTGACGCTGCTTCTCGTCCAGATCGTAGGTGGCGTCATCCTTGACGAGTTCGCGCACGACGTCATCGACGACCAGGTAGAAATCGGACCGATCCTCGGTCGGGCCCGAGATGATCAGGGGCGTACGGGCCTCGTCGATCAGGATCGAATCGACCTCGTCGACGATCGCGAAATTGTGGCCGCGCTGGACCATCTCACGCACGTCATAGACCAGATTGTCACGCAGATAGTCGAAGCCGAATTCGTTGTTGGTGCCATAGGTAATGTCGGCCTGGTAGGCAGCTGTCCGCTGGGCGTGCGACAGGCCGTTGACGACCACACCGACCTCCAGACCCAGGAAGCGATAGATGCGGCCCATCCAGTCCGCGTCGCGGCGGGCCAGGTAGTCGTTGACGGTGATCAGGTGCACGCCCTTGCCGGTCAGGGCGTTCAGATAGGTCGGGGCGGTAGCGACCAGGGTCTTGCCTTCACCGGTCCGCATCTCGGCGATGCCGCCCTGATGGAGGATCATGCCGCCGACCAGCTGGACGTCGTAGTGGCGCTGTCCCAGGGTCCGCTTGGCGGCTTCACGGACGACCGCGAAGGCCTCGTTGAGGACCTGATCGAGGGTCTCTCCGGCCTCAAGGCGATCCTTGAAGGCCTGCGTCATCATGCGCAGCTCGTCGTCCGACAGGGCTTCGTACTGGGCCTCCAGCACGTTGATCTTCTGGACGCGCGCCATCAAATCCTTGACCTTGCGGTCGTTGGAGGAGCCGAAAAGTTTCTTGGCGATGCCGAGCATGGAGAACCGGGTCAGACAGGAGCGGCGCGCCGCCGCAGGGGAGGAAACGAAGGTCTGGCCAGCAGGATGAAGGTTGCTGCCGCCAGGTGTTGCGGGGGGTGTCAAACCCCTCGACTTGGGCGCGCGCGAGACTTAAGCAGCCCCCCTAGCCCTGTCAACGACACGGGCCGATGATGTTGCACTGTGTTCGACGAGGTCAGCCGATGAACATCCTTGTGAATCCGCGACTTCTGGCGGTGTTGGGCCTGGGTCTGACGCTCGTGCTGGCCGCCTGCGGACGCACGCCCGCGGATGAACGCCCGCCGCAGCCCGGCGACATCGTGGTCGCGCGCGTGTCCGGCGACCCGGTCTGGGCCTCGGACGTCAAGCGTGAAGCTGTCGCCCAGGGCCTGATCGGCGAGGGTGAGCCGCTGGATCCGTCGACGGTGCTTTTCCGACGGGTTCTGGATGAGGTCATCGACCAGGAGCTGCTGGCCCGCGAAGCCGAGCGTCAGGGGCTGGATGACACGCCGCTGGCCCGCCAGCGCCTGGAGGCCGCCCGCAAGCGGATCCTCGGCGATATGCTGGTCGAGACGGTCGTGGACGATGCCATTACATCGCGGGCCGTCGAAGAACTCTACAATGAGCAGCGCCGCCTGACCGAACAGTCCGAGGAGTTCCGGGCACGGATGATCCTCGTGCGCACGCGCGAGGAGGCCGATGCGGTGATGACGCTGCTGGCCAACGGCGCTTCGTTCGAAGCTCTGGCGGCGGAGCGCTCGATTGATGAATCGACGCGGTTCAACGGCGGTGATCTCGACTATTTCACCGCCGACACCATGCCGCCATCGTTCGGTCAGGCCCTGACGGACGCGCGGGCCGGCGACACGGTCGGACCGTTCCAGGCCGAGGGCGGCTGGGCCGTGTTGCGGGTCGAGGATCGGCGTCAGGAGCAGCCCCTGACGCTGGATCAGGCGCGCCCCCAGATCCTGCGGTTCCTGACCTATGACCAGGTGCGCCAGTTGCTGGAGCGGCTGCGCGGCCGGGCCGAGATCGAGATTTTGCTGCCGGATGATCCGCTGGCCGTTCCGGGTGCGCCCGAAGAACCGGCGTCGGCCCCACGGGGGGCGAGCCAGGCCGCCCGTCCGTCGGCACCTGCCGGTGCCGGCCAGACGCCTGCAACCGCTCAGCCGGCCGCGCCCCAATGAGCGGCGGATCGGACAAATCCGGCGGTGTCCGGCGGGGAGCCAAAAGTGTCGGCCAGACACTGGAGCGCGCGCTCGACCCCCTGACCAGTGCCATCAAGAAGGCGTCCGGCCAGAAGACCGCCACCGAGCCGGCGGCCGTCGCGGTGGCGACGCCGGGAAAGCCGGGCCTGGCCGTCTCGCCCCTGGCGGTGCCCTTTCCACGCATGAAACCGATCGCCGGCGTCGAGGTCGCCGTGGCGCGGGCCGGCTTCTACAAACACGACCGACCGGATCTGGTGGTGTTCCGCTTTGCCAAAGGCGCCACCGCCGCCGGCGTATTCACCCGCCATCAGATCGGCTCGCCCCCGGTTGACTGGTGCAAGCGGCATCTGGACGGGACCGGCGGCGACGAGGTTCGAGCCCTGGTGGTCAACGCCGGCTGCGCCAATGCCTTTACAGGCCGTCCCGGGGCCGATGCGGCGCGGCGCACGGCCTCTGAGGTCGCCAAACGGTTCGACTGTCGCCAGAAAGACGTGCTGCTGGCCTCGACCGGCGTGATCGGGGTGGTGCTGGACGACCGCAAGATCACCGCCAGGCTGCCCGAGATCAGCCAGGGTCTGAAGCCGGGGGGCTGGGACGAGGCCGCCCGCGCCATCATGACCACGGACACCTTCCCCAAGGGGGCCTATGCCGAGGCCGAGATCGAAGGGGTGAAGGTCCGCATCGCCGGCATCGCCAAGGGCTCAGGCATGATCGCGCCGGACATGGCGACCATGCTCGGCTTTGTCTTCACCGACGCCGCCCTGTCGCCCGGCGTGTTGCGTTCGCTCCTGTCGCTGCACGTTCGCTCGACCTTCAACTCGGTGACGGTCGATGGCGACACCTCGACCAATGACACCTGTCTGTTGATTGCGACCGGCCAGTCGGCCGCGCCGCGCATCGGGCGGGTCGGCGACCGCCGCCTGGCGGACTTCTCGGCCAAGCTGGAGAAGGTGTTGCTGAGCCTGGCGCATCAGCTGGTGCGCGACGGCGAGGGGGCGACCAAGTTCGTCAAGGTCCAGGTATCAGGAGCCGCCAGCCCGGCCTCGGCCCGCAGGATCGCCAAGTCGATTGCCGAGAGCCCGCTGGTCAAGACCGCCATCGCCGGCGAGGACGCCAACTGGGGTCGCATCGTCATGGCGGTGGGCAAGACCGATGAGCCGGTCAGCCGCGACCGGCTGGCGATCAAATTCGGCCCCCACCAGGCCGCCATCGACGGTGCCCCGGCGCCCAACTACGACGAGGGCAAGATGGGGGCCTATATGAAGCGGCCCGAGCTGGAGATCAGCGTCGACGTCGGGGTCGGGCGCGGCCAGGCGGCCGTGTGGACCTGCGACCTGACCAAGGGCTACATCGAAATCAACGGCGACTACCGATCATGAGTGTCCCGACGGTCCTGGTTGCGGCCGCGGCCCTTATCGACAGCGATGGCCGAGTGCTGATCGCCCAGCGGCCTGAAGGCAAACAGCTGGCGGGTCTGTGGGAGTTTCCCGGCGGCAAGGTCGAGCCGGGGGAACGGCCCGAAGAAGCCCTGATGCGCGAACTGGACGAAGAATTGGGGATTCAGGTCAGGGAAGCCTGTCTGGCCCCGTTCGTCTTCGCCAGTCATGCTTACGATTCCTTTCACCTTTTGATGCCACTGTGGCTGTGTCGGCGATGGGACGGAGTGGTGACGAGGCGTCACCATGCGGCCCTGGCCTGGGTTCGACCAAACCGTTTGATCGAATATTCCATGCCGCCGGCAGACCTACCGTTGGTCGCCTATCTGCGCGACCTGCTGTGATGAAAGGGGCGGTGAATGACGCATCTGATCCGCCGGCTGCTCCAGGACCAGCGCGGGGCCACCGCCATTGAATATGGTCTGATCGGGGCCTTGATCGCGGTCGCCATTATCGGTGGACTCCAGGCCTTCGCCAGTGAGGGTACGGGCGTCTTCAATCGGGCCATGGACATCATCTCGGCCGCCCTGACGGGCGGCGATTCCTAAGGCAACGGCAGAGCGCCGGTCAGGGCCGCCTGGACCTTGAGGGCCTGAACCGTCTCACGAACATCATGGACCCGCACGATGGCCGCCCCCTGTCTCGCGGCCTCCAGGGCGAGGGCCAAGGATCCACCCAGCCGGTCGCTCGGGTCCGTCGCCGTGACGTCCAGGTCCCGGATGAGCCGCTTGCGGCTTGCTCCATAGAGCACCGGGAAGCCAAGGGCCGCCAGATCTCCCAGCTGCGCCGTCAGGGCTAAATTGTGGGCCGCTGTCTTGCCGAAGCCAATGCCGGGATCCAGCCAGATCCGGTCGCGCCGGACCCCCGCTGCCATCGCCGCCTCAGCCCGGGCTCCAAGCTCTGTCGACACCTCGGTCACCACATCGGCGTATCGGGGTGCGTCCTGCATGGTTCTGGGCTCGCCCTTCATGTGCATCAGCACGACCGAACAGCCCAGGTCGGCGGCAATGGCCCGGCTGTCAGGCGAAAAGGTCAGGGCCGTGACATCGTTCCACGCGGCGGCCCCGGCCTTGACCGCCGCGCGCGCGACCTCGGGCTTCATGGTGTCGATGCTGATCCTGTTCGCCCCGGCCGCGCTCAGACCCTCGATCACCGGGATCACCCGGCTCTTCTCCTGTGCGGTACTGACCGGCTCCGCCCCGGGGCGCGTGCTCTCGCCGCCGACGTCCAGCCAGTCCGCGCCCTGCTCGATCAGACGCAGACCGTGCGCGACGGCGGCCTGGACCGAGGTCAGCCGACCGCCGTCCGAAAAGCTGTCCGGCGTCACATTGACGATTCCCATGACCAGGGGTCGCATCAGCCCCGTCCACCGATCAGATTGCCGATGGCCTCCAGATAGGCGGCAAAGGCGCGGCGGCCCTGGGGGGTGATGGCCGCCTGGGTCAGGGGCTTGTTGTCGCGAAAGCTCTTGGAGATGGCGACATAGCCGGCTTCCTCCAGCTTCTTCAGATGGACCGACAGATTGCCCTGGGTGGCCTCCAGGGCCGTCTTGAGTTCGGTGAATTCGGCGGTGTCGGCATCGGCCAGATAGACCATGATCCCCAGACGTAGCCGCCCGTGGATCACCTCATCGATCTTGCCGAGTTCGGACAGGCCCATGGCCGATCTCAGGCCTCCTGCGGGGCGCGGGCGAGCCGGAACATATGCCAGCCCGGAAGGGCAAACAGCAGGAACAGGGCGGCGGTACACACGACCAGATACCAGAACGGCTCGCGTACCAGGACGCCCAGCGCCACAGCGGTCATCCAGCCTCCGAGTGCCGTGGCCAGCATCCAGCCCTTTCTGCGTACCAGCCAGGCGACATACCAGGCAGCGGCTTGCAGCGCGAAGATGATGGCCGCGTAATAGAGCCAGATGGCGAAATCCCCGTCCCGGATCGCCCCGACCGCAAAGATGATGACGACGGCGGCGTTTGTCATGCCGGTGGCGCTGAAGGCGGCATTGAGCGTGCGGCTGCCGGACGTGCCGCGCCGGTCTGCGCCGGTCTTGCTGTCGGTCATGATGGCCCAGGTCAGAATGACCAGAAAGGTGATCGTGATCCCTACGACGAAAGCCAGATTGGCCAGATCCGGCCAGCGGACCAAACCGAGCATCTGGCCGAGGTGAAAGAGGCACTGGACGCCGTACAGCAGACCTCCGGCCAGGTAGCAGATGGCCAGGGTCATCGGCGGGCGACGATCACCCTCAACGATGGATCGCAGGAAGGCCAGATCGGCTTCGGCGGACTGGAGGGTGGGTTTGGCAGGCATCTGTTGGCTCCGGGGGCCGGCTCTGCCCCGAGGTGGACGAGCCGGGCGATGTTGGCAAGCTATTCGGCGTTCTTGGTGACAGGCTCCGCTGCGGGCTGACGCCACGGAATGCGCCGGCCGTTGAGCCAGCGTCCCATGAAGCTGTGCCGGACCGTCAGCTCGTAGGACAGCAGGCAGGCCCCGAGAACGCCGAGCGAAATCCCGCCCAGCTTCAGCCACCAGGCCCCGGGCCAGTCCTGAACCCAGACCTGGGCCAGCATCACCAGCGGCAGGTGGACGATATAGACCCAGTAGGAACTGTCGGCGAGGTAGCGACGGACGGGGCTGTGGCTGGACAGGAACCGGACGCACAGACCCAGGGCGGCAAAGGCGGATGCATAGACGGCCAGGGCCATGACGCCGGCCGCCAGCGCCTTGGCGAGTGTCGGCTCTGCCATGGGGACGAGATTCGGGCCACCCGACAGGCTGTAGCCACCGACCCCGGTGACCACGGCAAGTCCCAGATAGAGGGGCCACCCCCCGGCGATCCGGTCCAGCAGGTCGCGCCGGCGATCCAGCAGGAAACCCAGGCCGAAAGCCAGGCTGAAGCCGACAAGGGCCGGCGTGTTGGGGACCAGGCCCTCGTCCGGCGTCGGCACGGCGAAGAAGGCAATCCAGGTCGGGTCCAGCCAGCAGGCGATGGCCAGGGGCACCGCCAGAACGAGCGGTGTCCACGGGCCGATCAGGACGCCCGTGATCCGATCCACCAGACGCCCCCAGCTGCCGCTGCGGTCCAGCGCCGCAAACGGAGCGCGCAGCGCCAGCACGGCCGCATAGAAGAGGGCCAGGACATACAGGAACCACAGATGTGTCAGCGGGACATTCGTCCAGTCGTAGCTCGGAGGTGGCGGCGGCTCGGCACCCGGCGTGACCAGGCCGTTTAGGTGGGCAGACCAGACCAGGGCGGTGACGATCCCGGCCATGACCGGGAACCAGAAGGCGACCAACGGCCCCACGATGCGGGAAAGCCGGTCCCGGGCGAAGCCCAGCCATCCGCGCCGCGTCAGCATCATATGGGCGAACAGACCCGCGATCAGAAAGAAGGCGGTCATGCGAAACAGATGGATGGCAAAGAAGAGCCAGGCCGCGCCCAGCGAACGGCTGTCGTCGGCGACGATCCAGATCTGCTCGGGAAAGAAGGCGAGGCTGGTATGCAGCACGACCCCCAGCAGCAGGGCCCCGCCTCGCAAGGCATCGAGACCATGCAGCCGGTCGCGCGGCGCAGGCGTGGAACTGGACATGAAATTCCCCTCAACAAGAGAAGGCTTCATACCCAGACAAGTTTATAATGTAAACTCGTCTGATGACGACCGGCCCGGAATGGGAACGGCCTTCGCAGGTCAGGTATCACAAACGTGCAAAGCCAGGCCGTGAGGGCCTGGCTTCGTCGTGGGTCGCAAGCGCGAGCGTAGAGGTCGCGCCGGCGGTCAGTGCATCGTCGGCGCACCGTCCGGCTCTGCGGCTTCGGCGGCCGGCGTCGCCGGGACGGCCAGTGAAGCGCCGATCGCCACCTCGCCCGTGTCCTCGCGGTTCGGCAGGGTGCCGTCCTTGAGCAGGGCGACGATCTCGTCACCCGAGAGCGTCTCATATTCGAGCAGGGCCTGGGCCAGTTTCTCGTGGTCGCCCTTCTTGCGCTTGAGGATCTTGCGCGCTTCGTCCCAGCCGGACGTCACCAGTCGCTTGACCTCGGAATCGATGATCCGCGCGGTCTCTTCGGAGACGTTCTGGCTACGGGCCACCGAATGGCCGAGGAAGACTTCCTCCTGGTTCTCCCCGTAGGCCACCGTGCCCAGGACTTCCGAGAAGCCCCAGCGGGTCACCATGGCACGGGCCAACTTGGTCGCCTGTTCGATGTCAGAGGAGGCACCGGAGGTAATGTTCTCCTTGCCGAAGATCAGTTCCTCGGCCACGCGCCCCCCGGCCATGATGGCGATGCGGTCGACCATCTGCTGGTACTTCATCGAATAGCGATCGCCTTCCGGCAACTGCATGACCATGCCGAGCGCCCGGCCCCGCGGGACAATGGTGGCCTTGTGCACCGGGTCGGCCATCTTGACGTTGATCGCGACGATGGCATGGCCGGCCTCGTGATAGGCGGTCAGGCGCTTCTCTTCCTCGCTCATGGCCAGCGACTTGCGCTCGGCCCCCATCATGACCTTGTCCTTGGCGTCCTCGAAGTCGCGATGGGTGACCATCTTGCGGTTCTTGCGCGCGGCGATCAGGGCGGCCTCGTTGACCAGATTGGCCAGGTCCGCGCCGGAAAAGCCTGGGGTACCGCGCGCCAGGGTCTTCACATTGACGTCGGCGGCCAGCGGCACATCCTTCATGTGGACGCGCAGAATCCGCTCACGGCCCGACACGTCAGGGTTCGGCACCACGACCTGGCGGTCAAAACGACCGGGCCGCAGCAGGGCGGGGTCCAGCACGTCGGGCCGGTTGGTGGCCGCGATCAGGATGATGTTCTCGGAGGCCTCGAAGCCGTCCATCTCGACCAGCAGCTGGTTGAGGGTCTGCTCGCGCTCGTCGTTGCCGCCGCCGAGGCCGGCACCCCGATGACGGCCGACCGCGTCGATCTCGTCGATGAAGATGATGCACGGCGCATTCTTCTTGGCCTGCTCGAACATATCGCGCACGCGGCTGGCACCGACGCCGACGAACATCTCAACGAAGTCGGAGCCGGAGATGGAGAAGAAGGGTACTCCAGCCTCGCCGGCGACGGCCCGGGCCAGCAAGGTCTTGCCGGTGCCCGGAGGGCCGACCAGCAGGGCCCCCTTGGGGATCTTGCCGCCTAGACGCTGGAACTTGCCCGGATCCTTGAGGAAGTCGACGACTTCCTGGAGCTCTTCCTTGGCCTCATCGACGCCCGCCACGTCCTCAAAGGTCTTGCGGTGCTTGTGCTCGGTCAGAAGCCGCGCCTTGGATTTGCCGAAGCCCATGGCCCCGCGTGCGCCGCCCTGCATCCGGTTCATGAACCAGAACCAGACCAGGATCAGCAACAGGAAGGGCGCGATGCCGATCAGAATGGTCAGCAGGATCGGCTGGCGAACCGTGACGGCAGTGACCTCGACTCCAGCCGCGTTCAGGCGCTCCTGAAGCGGGGTGTTCGGCAAGGGCGTGATGGCCCGAAACCCAGCCCCGCTGTCATAGACGCCATCGACCCGGTCACCATCAATCGTGACCTCCCGGACCTCACCGGCGTCCACGCGACGCAGCAGCTCCGAATAGGAAATCTCGGTCGGTCGGCCGGTCTTGGTCTGGGTCTGGGGGCCCATGAAACTGTAGGCAGCCAAGAGGGCCATGGCGATGGCGCCCCAGATGGCCAGATTGCGCAGGTTCATTCCTGTCCTCGACGTCGTTGGTGAGCGATGGGTCGCTCAATCTAGCCCTAGATAGGATGACGAATGGGTTCACGCCATGGCTCGGCGGCTAGTTCGTCTTCCGATCTTACCTGCCCGGTTGCCAGACTGAGACGCCCGGGGACCAGACAGGTCACCTCGACCTGGGCCGATGCAAGAAGCGGGCTGGTGTCGTCGTGTTGAAACAGCACAGGGTGGCCGGCCCGTGCCCCGGGTGGCAACCGGGCCAGTGCCGCGCGATCAACCACCGACAGCCGGGCGCGTCGCCCCTGGGCCGCGCCGATGTGCCATCCAGGCGTCGCCGCCCGCACCATGAAGCGCCCGTCCCAGATCTGGACCTGACCAGGCCACAGCGACAGATCCCGCGGCGGCCGGCGACCCGGCTCGCGGCTGAGGGACAGCCCACCCGCGCCGATCTCGATCCTGGTGCCACCCAGGACGCCGGGTCGACCACCACCGCGCAGACGTTCACGCAGTTGCGCGACGGCCTGGCCGCCCGGCAGGTCAGAGCGCCCGGAGGCCGCGGCAAGAGCGTGGGCCAACCAGGGCGATTCCAGGGGCAACTCGACCAGGCCTGAGCCCGGATCGCAGGTGTAGTCGCGGGGCGGCGGGATCGCGTGTGACCGCCCGCCGATGTCCGGCTGGGCCGCGCGCGCCCGGCTTCGATGGAAGCGCGGGTCAAGATTGGCCGGGTCTTCGACCCAGCCGATGTCGCGCGCCTCCAACCAGTCGCGAAGCGCCTGGCGGCGGATATCGAGCAGGGGCCGCAACAGCATGATTCCGCGGCCGTCCGGCCAGGCCGGCGACGGCCCCCAGACGCGAAGCCGACCCAGAGGCGTACCCTGGGCGCGCATCCAGTCGGCCTCGGCGACGTCATCGGCGGTGTGCCCCATGAGAACGACCTTGGCACCGGCGTCCCGCGCGGCCGTGGCCAGCAGGGCGTGGCGCGCCGCGCGCGCGGCTGCCGCAAGACCGGTGGTCGGCTTCGGCTCGGACCACACCAGATTGCACCAGTCCGCTTTCAGAGACTGGGCCGCTACGGCCACCCGGCCATTCCACTGCGCCCCTTCCGGGCTCAGTCGGTGATCGACACTGAGAACCAGCAGGCGTCGACCGTGCCGCTGGGTCCAGTCGGCAGCCAGGTGCATCAAGGCCACGGAATCCCCGCCGCCTGAGACGGCGACCGCGACCGGGCAATCCAGCGACGTCGACAGATGGCGATCCAGAAGGGCCTGGATCGTGTCGAACCCCTTGAGGATCAGCCGCACCTGGCTTGGGTGTTGACCTGGGTGGCCCGCGCACGCAGGGCGGGGCTGGCGCGCTCAGCATAGCGACGTCCGAACTCGCCCAGCGCCTGGCAGGCCTGCGGATTGCGGTCGCTGGCGGCAAGGGCGGCAGCCAGCTTGACCGTGGCGTCGGGTGCCCAGGCGGTCGCCGGCCAGCCGACGAGGGCCCGCGCATAGTCCTGAACGGCACCGGCGGCGTCATCGTCGGCCGCGCGCAGATCCGCCAGACGGTAGTGCGCTTCGTTCAGACGGCCGCTGTCCGGCCACGTCACGATGAACAGCTCGAAGGCCGCGGCGGCTTCGGCCCTCGCACCGTCACGAACGAGCCGCATGGCCGCGTCGAAATCACCGCCTTCCGATCCGCTGGGCGAGCGCGGCGTTATCGATCCGTCCGATGCGGCCGCCTCGGCATTGGCGGATTCCAGCTCGGCGACCTGGCGGGTGAGCGCATCCAGCCGCCCAGCCAGGTCACGGTTGGTGCGCTCCGCCGCTTCGAGTTCGATGGTCAGGCGCTCGGTCTCGCCGTTCATGCGTACGAGGGTGGCCTCAAGGTCCGACAGGCGCTGATCCATCAGGTCGACCCGCCCCATCAGGGCGACCACTTCAGGATCGGCTTCGATGATGACCGGATCACCCGCGGCATTGCGCTGGGTCAGGGCCCGCTCGAGTCGACGCACATTGCGGTCCAGCCGTTCCAGCCGGCGCGCGTCCCAGGCGATGGCCGGCGGCTCCTGGGCCTGGGCAAGGGCTGCGCCGCCGCCGACCGTGACGGCCCCCAGGGCCGCCCCCAACGTCAGGGCGAGTGTCGGTACCAGGCCGGTCGTGGCCCGGCGGATCCGCAATGCAGACATCAGGGTCATGGAGGTGACCTTCGGAAAAGGCGTCGGGCACCGGCGGCGGAGGGTGCCCGCATCGGGTTACTGGGGCGCGCCGCCCGTGATGGTCGTGTGGGCATTGCGGTTCTGGGCCCAGGCCTGCTCGTTCGAACCGAAGGCGACCGGCCGCTCCTTGCCATAGGAGATGGTGTCGATCCGGCTGGCCGGGATGCCGTTGGCGATCAGGAAGCTCCGCACGGCTTCCGCGCGACGGGCCCCCAGGGCCAGGTTGTATTCGCGCGTGCCGCGCTCGTCGGCATTGCCCTCGATGCGAACCTGCACCTGCGGATAGCGCGACAGCCAGGCGGCCTGGGCGGCCAGGATGCGCGAGGCGTCCGAGCGGATCGAGTAGGAGTCGAAGTCGAAATAGACCCGGTCGCCGACATTGATGGAGAAGTCGCGGATCGAACCCGGCGCGATCGGGCCGCCATCGACGGGGCCGGTCGGCACGGTCGGTCCGGTCGGGCTGGTAGGCTGGGTCGGGGTCGACGGTTCCATGGGTGTCGGGGCGGGGGTGCGGCGCGTGCAGCCCGCAGCGGCGATCATGGCGACAGCGGCGATGACGACGGCGGTCGAAGTGATGGGAGACTTGATCATCGGTTTGTCCTCTCGGGAGGCCGTGGAACGGTACGGCGGAGTTTAGCGAAGATTCCTAGGCAGGTGTTGGGGTTTCCACCATGGGGATAACAGCAAGTTGACCTTTACACGCCACCGGCGAGGCAACTTCCGCCCGAGGCCCCGACGGCTCCACCGAAGTCAGCCGCTGGCGGATCCAGCAGGGGCGACCAGGCTGGGTCGGACGCAGCGCCGCCGTAGGGTGCCGGGCGCAGGATCCGGCCCGTCACATCCGTAATCCAAAGGTGTGGGCTTTCGCCGGCCTCGCCCCGGAAGAACATCAGGTAGCGGCCGTTCGGCGCCCAGGTCGGACCCTCCTGATAATAGCTGGACGACAGGATGCGCTCACCCGAACCGTTGGTGTTCATCACGCCGATGTGGAAGCGTCCGCCCTGCTGCTTGGTGAAGGCGATCATGTCACCGCACGGACTCCAGACCGGGGTGTGATAATTGCCTGAGCCCGACGAAATCGGACGCTGGCCCGATCCGTCTGCACCCATGATATAGAGACGCGGACGTCCGCCCCGATCCGAGTTGAAGACGATGCGCGATCCGTCCGGCGAGAACGACGGAGACGTGTCGATACCGGGGTCCGAGGTCAGACGCGTCAGTTGTCGGCCCTGAAGGGTCATCACATAGATGTCGGAGTTGCCGCCCCGTTCCAGCGAGAAGGCGATCCGGCGACCATCGGGCGAGAAGCGCGGCGCAAACACGACGCCCTGGAAATCTCCGAGGCTTTCCTGACGCCCCGTCTCCAGGTCGAGCAGATAGATACGCGTATAGTCTTCGCCGAGCGCCATATAGGTGACGCGCTGGTGGGTCGAAGAGAACCGCGGGGTCATCACGATGGCATCGGTGGCCGGAAGGTAGGAGGGGTTGAAGCCGTCCTGGTCCATGACCCCCAGCCGTGTCCGCCGGCTCGGACCCCGGCCCTCCTCGGCCACAAACACGATGCGCGTGTCGAAATAGCCCAGCTCGCCGGTCAGTCGCTGATAGACGGCGTCCGAAATCTTGTGCGCGACGCGACGCCAGTTTTCTGGGGTCGAGGTGAACTGGAAACCCAGAAGCTGGGTTTGCTGAACGGTGTCCCACAGGCGAAAATTAACCCGCAACCGGCCGTCGGCATCGACATTGACGGCACCGACCAGCAGGGTCTGGGCGTTGATCTGGGTCCATTGGTCGAACTGCGGCTCGATATCGACGCCGGTGTTCTGCTGGATGAAGGCGGCCGGATCGATCGGGTCGAAAAAGCCGGAACGCTCCAGATTGGCTGAGATAACCTGTGAAATTTCATTGCCATAGCGGCCCTGGAAGGGGGCGATGGCGATCGGCAGGTCGCGCAGGACGCCTTCGGAAATGACCACATCCTCGCCGGTCGGCTGCGTCGGCTGGGCCAGGGCAGGAGCGGCGGTCACAGCCGCAGCGGCGAAGCATAGGGGGGCGATCAGGGCGGTCAGGCGCATGGGCGCTCCATCAGACGAATGGGCGGGACGCCCCCATCTGTCGTTGCGTCCCTTAGGGAGTGGTGAACGGCCAATGCGGCGACGATACGGCGAAGCTGCGTGCCGGTCGACCTGACGGCACCTGACACCGACTAAGGGCAGGCGTCGGCCGTCTCGAAGCGGAAGATCACGCTGGAGGTTTGATAGCCGTCCGGCACGTCATAGGGCGCGGCCGCGCGCACGGCCCTCAGGGCGCTTTCCGACGCGGCTCGCCAGACCGGGCCGGACTGGGGATTGATGAGGGTCGGCCCCTCGGCGATCCCTCCCCGGCCGTCGACGGTCAGTCGCATCCGGATCGACAGGGCGTCGCCGCCGGCCATCTCACAAAAGGTCAGGTTCCAGTGCGGAATGACCTGGCGGCCGAACAGGGCGACCTGCTGGCCCGTCGCCACGGGCGCGTCGCCGGCTCCGGATTCGGTGGCCGGGCGCCCGGTCCGACCGGGACGCGTCGGCTGACGTGGGCCACCGCCGGTCAGATCGCTGAGGTCCAGGGCCTCGGGCTCACGCCGGGGTGGCGTCGGACGTTCCGGGCGTGGCGTCGGTTGGGGTCTCGGCGACGGGGTGGGTGTCGGTCGCGGCGGTGTCGGTCGCGGGGGCTGAGGGCGCGGCGGCGCAGGTGTCGGTGTCGGCCGCGGCTCGGGCTCGGGTGTTTCCGGCTCAGAGGTCTCAGCCGCGTCGGGCGTCACCTCTTCGAAGATGTCCTCGGCGGGGGCCGGGGTCGGCGCGGCCTGGCGCTCGATCTCCGAAACGACGGTGACCGGCACCGAGCCGATCCGGATCTCTGGCGGCTCCGGTCGGAACAGCATCATCACCAGGGCGAGCGCCAGTACGCCGACGTGCAGCACGACCGAGCCGACGATGCTGAGCGCCCGGCGCAACACCCTATTGCGCCTCCGCAGTCTCTACGGGCACCTCGGCGGCAGGAACCGCCGCCTGTGGAGCCGCGCTGTCCGTCACCAGGTTCAGCCGGGTGAAGCCGGTTGCCGACAAACGCCCCATCACCTCGGCGACCGTCCCATAGGGGGCCTGGGCGTCTCCCCGCACGAAGATTGGCCGCTCCATGTTGTTGCTGGCCATGGCGGTGATGCGCGGACCCAATTGATCCAGGGTAGCGGGATCCTCATCGACATAGATGGTGCCGCTGCGCTGGATCGAGACGGTGATCGGTTCCTCGATCTGCTCGACCGAGCCGGCATCGGTCTTGGGCAATTCCAGCGGGACCGCCACGGTCAATAGCGGTGCGGCGACCATGAAGATGATCAGCAGCACCAGCATAACGTCGACCAGTGGCGTGACGTTGATCTCGGACAGGGGACGACGACGGGCACGGCGACGACCGCGCCCCCGCCCGCCCGGTCCCTGGGCGGAGAGGGCCATCTCAGAACGTCTCCGGGCGCGGTGGGGTCGAATAGAGGCCGCCCGTCGGGGCGGACGGCGGGGCCGCAGGTTCGCTCAGCCGCTTGGCGATGGCGGCCTGAAGGTCGTCGGCAAACGTCTCCAGACGCCCCGAGAACTTGCCGGCGTCGATCGAGAATTTGTTGTAGGCGATATAGGCCGGAATAGCGGCGGCCAGGCCGATGCCGGTGGCGAACAGGGCCTCGGCGATGGCCGGGGCCACGGTCGTCAGATTGGTGTTGCCCTGGGCTGCGATCTCTCCGAACGCGTGCATGATGCCGTAAACGGTGCCGAACAGACCGATGAAGGGAGAAGCCGTGGCCACGACCGACAGCACGCCCAGGCCCTCTTCGGCGTTTTGGCCTTCGCGGGCGATGATGGCGTCCAGGGTTCGGTCGATCCGCGCGATCAGAAATCCGGCCTGGGCGTCGGACAGGGCCCCGCCGGCGCGGGCTTCGCGCCAGTCGCGGATGGCGGCGACGAGCATTCGCGGCAGGGCCTGGCGCGGATTGGGCCCGGCCTGATGGGCCAGATCCTCGAGCGACCGGCCACTCGACAACGCGTCTTCAAAGGCATTGGCCTGGCGATTCAGGGTGGTGAAACGGATCGCTCGATCGATAATGACTGCCCACGACCACAGGGACGCCAGGGCCAGGCCGACAATCACGCCCTTGATGACCCAATCGGCGTTCATGAACAGGTTGATCACATTGAGCGCCTCGGCGGCGGTCGCGGTGGCGGGCATGTAAGTCTCCAGCTGGCGAATCGGTCACCGTTCCGCTTGCAGGATCGGTGCCGCTCACACAAGCGGCGGGCCGTGACGTTTCTAAGGCAGCAGCCAGGGGGCCAGCGCGGTTTTCAACTCAGCCGGCGGACGGCGTGGCCGTCCTGACAGATCAATACAGGCGGCCTCGACCTCGGCCTCGGTCAGGACCTCGTCCCCACGGACCAGGGTCTGGCGAATGATCAGCCGCGGTCCCTTGATGGCTTCATAGAGGGTGCGAACCACCAGGGCGTCATCGATCCGCGCCGCGCCCCGGAAGCGGATGTCCATATGGGTGACCACGAAGGCCAGCGGCTCGGCTTGGTCCAGCAGTTCGGAATGGCCAATCGATACGAGCCTCAGGAAATCAGACCGGCCTCGCTCGAAATAGCGCAGATAGTTGGCGTGGTAGACCAGGCCGGTGAAGTCGGTGTCCTCGTAATAGACGCGAACGGGCAACAGATGGGTCCGGCCCGCGAATGCGCCGGCCGTGGGTTGGGGCAGGGACGTCATGGCGTGGGCGGGGACTCCACCGGAAACATCCCGGGGCAATAGCGCGTCTGGGCCTCAAAAACTGCCGGGTGGCCGACGCGCCCGATAGTCATCCGGGCCGGCAGCGACACGAAGTCGGCCTCGTGACGATCCGGGCTGGCCGGTCCGATCACGGCCCGACCGCAAACCACATTGGGATCGCGCGACGAGGTGCGCAGGAACAGGACCTCGGCTGGCCGGATGCTGGCATAGCGAAGTTGCTCCATGGCGCGCGCTTCGGGGTCCGGTTGCAACTGGACCGGGCGCGCGATCACGAGAATCGTCAGGCCCGTCAGGATGACCAGCCCGACACCAATGGCCCAGAGCCGGTTCACGTTATGACCCCCGCCCTATTTTGCCCTCCCGTCCGACGATCCGCCGCCGCCCGACGAAAAGGTGTTGCACTGGGCCGGATCGCCACTCTGAAGGCCGCGGCGCAGCCATTCTACCCGCTGTTCGGACGAGCCGTGGGTGAAGCTCTCGGGACTGGCCCGGCCGCCGGACAGCACATCGTCACCGATGCGTGAGGCGGCGTTCAGCCCTTCTTCGATGTCGCCGGGTTCGAGCGTGACCTGACCATTGGTCGCCTGGCCGACGTGGGCGGCCCAGACACCGGCATAGCAGTCGGCCTGAAGCTCCATGGCCACCTGCCACTGATTGGCCTCGGCCTGGCTGCGGGCCTGGGACTGCGCCTGACGGACCCGGTCCGCCGTCCCTTCCAGCGTCTGGACGTGATGGCCGACCTCATGGGCGATGACATAGGCCTGGGCGAAGTCGCCGCTGGCCCCTAGTTGCTGGGACATCGTGTTCCAGAAGCTCAGGTCCAGATAGACCTGACGATCAAGCGGGCAATAGAAGGGGCCCATCGCCGCCTGGCCCAGGCCACAGGCCGTTCCCGTGCCACCTTCATAGATGACCACGCGGGGTTCTTCGTAGCCGGGCATCAGCTGGGACCAGACGTCGGTGGTGCTGGTCTGGATGACTTCGACGAACTGGCCGGCCGGATCGTCCGGAGAGCCGATATCGCCTTGGGTGCTGGAGCCCTGGCCGACGCCCAGCTGGGTCGCGACCTGGGTTGTGATGTTGGGGTCGATACCGAACACGAGATAGCCGATGGCGGCCAGAACCATTACGCCCAGTCCGCCTCCGATGACACCGCCGCCTCCCATGCCGCGGCGATCATCGACTCCGCCGCCGCGACGTCCACCTTGCCAACGCATACCGATCCCTCCCAAGGATTGTCGTCATTTGACCTTGGCTGAAACGCGCGGTTGGGGCAATCGCTGCGCCGCCGGCGAGGCGATTCAGCGGTGACCGATGGCCAGCTGGACCTTGTCTTCTCCCTCATAGGTGTGAAGGCCGCGGAACGGAGGCTCAAACTTGACCGCCTGGATCGAACAGGTGCGTCCATTCTCGACCATCAGGGCCTGGATCATGTCCGCAAATGCCTGGGCCTCCGGGTCATTGCTCGGGACGAAGATCTCCAGCGGCCGGGTCTCGGTCAGCTCGAGCAACTCGCGCTGCAGCGGCTCCGAGCCGGGATGGTCGAGCCGGCGTCCGCGGATGTCGGGCGGTGGAACCGTGGGGTCGATGGGTGCTTCGTCGGTCATGCCGCCGAGTTAGCAGCTGGTCGGAGGATTGCCAAAGCCCGGCGGTGCAAGGGTCTGGGAAAAGTCAGGATATCTAAACAAAAAGTCATGTTGACCTGACATAGATGTCATGTCATGTTGTCTTTACATTCAGTCAGGAAGAGATGACATATGACCCCCGCCGCCAAGCGCTATTCGATCCGGACGGTTCTGTTCATGATCGGCTATATTGTGGCCCTGATGGCCGCGGTCAGCGGTGCATTGGACGCCATCGGCGGGATCAGTGGCTGGCTCCTGGCCGCCACCGTCGCCGCGCCCGTGGCCGGCCAGATCTGGGCCACGCTCAGTTTCATTAGGGAGAGCGATGAATTCGTCGCCGCCCTGACCGCCAAACGCTTCATCCTCGCAGCCGGCCTGGCGATCGGCTTGACGGTGTTCTGGGGCTTCGCCGAGCGGTTCGCCGGCGCGCCGCACCTGGAGGGCTGGTGGGTCTATGTCGCCTTCTGGGGCCTGATGGGCCTGACGCCGCTGTTCGTTCGAGATTCGGCCCGATGAAGAACCGCCTCAGAGTTTTGCGCGCCGAGAAGGGCTGGACCCAGGAGGATCTGGGCAAGGCCATCGGAGTCAGCCGCCAGGCGGTCAACGCCATCGAGACCGAGAAACACGACCCGTCGCTGGATCTGGCTTTCCGCATCGCCGTGGTGTTCGGCCAGACCGTCGAGCAGGTCTTCGATAATCCGCACGGCTGAGGCCGCGCTCCCAGATCTTCACAGGAGAGACCTATGTTTCGATTCCCTCGCCGTTCGGCGGGCCAGCCCCCGCGCGCCTATTTGATCGCCCTGTCGTTGCTGCTGGCCGGGGTCGCCGTCGGTGCCGCCCGTGCCGAGACGCTCCAGGCTGAGGTCGCCGTGCAAAGCACTCCGGCCTTCACCTCGAGCCGCCTGTCGGTCGAGGTCATGGGCACCGGCCCCGATGTCATCCTGATTCCCGGCTTTGCTTCCTCGCGTGAGGTCTGGCGTCCGACCGCCGAGCGGCTGGCGGCGACCCACCGGGTGCATCTGGTCCAGCTGGCCGGGTTCGCCGGGGAGCCCTGGAGTCACGGCGATGGCCCACTGTTACAGCCGGCCCTGGATGAGCTGGCGCGCTATGTCCGCGAGAGCGGGCTCGAGCGTCCAGCGGTGATCGGCCATTCCATGGGCGGGCTCAGCGCCCTGATGCTGGCCCAGCAGAACCCCGATCTGATCGGCCGCGTGATGAGCGTGGACAGCCTGCCGTTCTTTTCGGCCCTTTACGGCCCGGCCGCCACGCCCGAAACGGCTCGCCCGTTCGCCGATCAGGCCGCCCAGATGATGCTGACCTCCAGCCCCGAACAGTTCCGCGCGGGCCAGAGCCAGGGCGCGGTGGGACTGTCGCGCACGCCCGAGACTCAGGCCGCCATGGTCGAATGGTCCGTGGCCAGTGATCGCCAGGCCCTGGCCATCGCCATCCGCGAGGTGATGACGACGGATGTGCGTCCGCAGCTGGCGACCATGAGCACGCCGGTCTGGGCCGTCTATGCCGCCGATGCCGAGGGCGGGGCTCCCCCGGCTGTGGCCGAGGCGATGTGGAGCCGCGAATACGCCGACCTGCCGGGCGTGCGGCTGATCCGGGTGGACGGCTCCCGCCACTTCATCATGGCCGACCAGCCCGAACGGTTCGCCGAAATCGTCGACGCCTTTCTGGCGGAATAGTGCGGTGGATCGGCGCAGGGGTGTGACGGCCCTTGCGCCTTTCCATTTTGCGAGTCATTCTCAATAATAAGGAGGATGGTTTGATGGTGGTTCGTGCACTCGGGGTCGGGGCCCTGACCCGGTTCATGGCGGCGGAAGACGAGCGCGGCCCGGACCTTTCCTGGCTGCTCTTCGGCCCGACGGATCCAGCCGTGATCGCTGACGAAGCGGGCGATGGGCTGCCCTTGGCGGCGGAATAGACCTGAGGCTCGCGCCCTTCTAGGTTGGGCCGATGAGCGTCGCCTTCACCCGCGAAGAAGATCTGGAAGCCACGGCGGCGGACCTGCCGGACCGGCCGATCTCACCGCATCCGAACCTGGTCACGGGCGAGGGTCTGGCCCAGATCGAAGCAGAGCTGGCGGCCGCCAGGGCGGCCTATGCGGCGGCCCAGGCCAAGGGCTCGATCGAGGCTGATCGCACCGCCATGGCGCGCGCGACCCGCGACCTGCGCTACTGGTCGGCGCGCCGGGCGAGCGCCCAGCTGGTCGAGACCCAGGCGGACGGCAGCGTCCGCTTCGGCGGCTCGGTCACGATCGCGCGCGAGGACGGCCGCGCCCAGACATGGCGCATCGTCGGCGAGGATGAGGCTGATCCGGCGCAAGGCTCCGTCAGCCATGTCTCTCCCCTGGCCCGGGCGCTTCTGGGCAAGCGCGTGGGTGACGAGGCGGTGGTCAACGGCCAGGCGGTCGAGGTGACCGGCGTGGGCTGACTGCGTCGTCGGCTAGCGATCGGCGGCACCATCCCGCTCTGCCACCAGCGCCGAAACATTGACATCCGATCCAACGACGCAGGTCTCGGCATTGAGCGGACAGATGCCGAGCGTCCGCTCGACCTCTCTCAGACGTACGACCTCGGGGTTGGACCGGATGGATTCGGCCAGAAGCCGGTTGGCCTCGGCCTGGCCGCGGGCCTGGGCGATGCGGGCTTCGGCGTTGGCGCGCTCCAGATTGACGCGTTCGAGCGCCGCACGCGTGTTCTGTTCGGCCGTCGTGCGCGCCTGAATGGCGGCCAGGACGCTCTCGGGATACCGGATGGAGCCGACCCATTCCATCCGAATGATCTCCAGCCCTTGCGGCCCCCACTCACGCTGGAGCGCGCGCATGGCGGCCTGCAACGCGACCTGACGTCCGGGGCCGATCAACTGGCCGGGACAGGTTGGGTCCTCGTCCGGTGGGGCGGGGGGCGCGGTGTCGCTGGACGCCGGCGCGGCAGGCGCAATCTCCGCCACGGTCAGCTGCGCATTGCAGGCCACTGGCAATTTTTCGGTTTCCCGCGCAATGGCGGCGCGCACCGAGGTGCGAAGCGGGCCGTCGATGAAGGCGTCAAACTCCTGGCGCCAGGTTGCGAACAGGTCGGCGGCGCGATCTTCGCGCACGCGGAAGGTCAGGGCGACGTCGGCGGACATCGGCAGGCCCAGATTGTCCGAGAAGGTGATCTCCTCGTTCTCCGAGCCGTATTCGTTCGGCTCGCGCGTATAGCTGTAGGTGCGCTGTAGCGTCGGATAGGTGCGGATCTTCTCGCCGATGCCTTCCCAGTGGAAGCCCGGCCCAAGCTCATCGCGCTGGACCCCGGGATTGGCCCCAAAGCGCGTGGTCTTGATCCCCATGTAGCCGCTTTCGACCGTGACGCTGCATGACGACACGGTGATCGCTGCGGCGATCATCAACAGCACGATCGACAGGCCCATCAAGATGGTTCGGCCAACCGAGGGTCGGCTGGTGGGCAGGCGTGGGCCTTTCCACATGGTTCCGGATTCAGTCACCTGCGCCCCCTAGCGGCCCAGGGCGCGACGCGCCCATCCAAAGATAATCCAGGCCAGCCAGGCCAGACCCAGGATCCCGACCACGCCCGCGGCCGTCGCCACCGGCATGGCACCATCGAACCGCGCCGACAGGATCATCGGCACCAGCCAGCGCACCAGCACGACAAGCAAGCCGACCCAGCCGGCGATGAGGCCGACCAGGATCAGGGCGATGCGTGCTTCACGGTCCATGGCGTCTCCTGCGGGTGATCTAGGGGCAGGCCGAGCGCCTTGGCAACCGAAAGGCGACTAGACCAGCTCCACCGCCATGGCCACGGCCTCGCCGCCGCCGATGCACAGGGAGGCCACGCCGGTCTTCTTGCCGCGCGTCTGCAGCGCTCCGAGCAGCGTCGCCATCACCCGCGCCCCCGAGGCACCGATGGGATGGCCGAGCGCGCAGGCGCCGCCGTTCACATTCACCTTGTCGTGGGGGATGCCCATCTCCTGCATGGCGATCATCGGGACCACGGCGAAGGCCTCGTTGATCTCCCAAAGGTCGACGTCCTCGACCGACCAGCCGGCCTTATCCAGGGCCTTCTGCATGGCCGGGACCGGGGCGGTGGTGAACAGGGCCGGCTCATGGGCGTGGGCCGCGTGGGCCACAACGCGCGCGACGATGGGCAGGCCCAGCTCCTTGGCCGTCGACTCGCGAGTCATGACCAGGGCTGCAGCGCCGTCCGAGATCGACGACGCGTTGGCGGCGGTGATGGTGCCGTCCTTGGCGAAGGCGGGCTTCAGGGTCGGGATCTTGTCGGGGCGGGCCTTGCCGGGTTGTTCGTCGACCGAGACGGTCTCGGAGCCCTTGCGGGTGACGACCTCAACCGGGGTGATTTCGGCCTCGAAGGCGCCCGAGGCGATGGCGGCGTTGGCCCGGGCCAGACTCTCGATGGCGTAGGCGTCCTGTTGTTCGCGTGTGAACTGATACTGGCCGGCCGAATCCTCGGCGAAGGCGCCCATCAGCTTGCCGGGCGTATAGGCGTCCTCCAGCCCGTCCATATACATCGTGTCGACGATGACATCGTGGCCAATGCGGGCGCCGCCGCGGTGCTTGTTCATGACGTAGGGGGCGCCTGTCATGCTCTCCATACCGCCCGCGACGATGACGTCGGCGGCGCCGGCTTTCAGCGCATCATGGGCCATGATCGCAGCCTGGAGGCCCGAGCCGCACATCTTATTGAGCGTCGTCGCCTCGACGTTCTGGCCCAGACCAGCTCCCAGCGCCGCCTGACGCGCTGGGGCCTGACCCAGGCCCGCCGGCAGGACACAGCCCATGAAGATCTGCTCGACCTTGTCGGCGGCGACACCCGCGCGCTCGACCGCCGCCTTGACCGCCTGGGCGCCCAGCTCGGTCGCCTTGACACCGGACAGGGCACCCTGGAAGCCGCCCATCGGCGTGCGCGCAAAGGAGACGATGACGACGGGGTCGTTAGCCTGGGTCATGGGGAGATGTCCTCAAGGATGTTGCTGGCGGCGATATAGGCGCTGGGATCGCGTCCGTCACCCGCAGGCCGATCAGAGAATCTTGCGCCGCTGGCGGGCTAGGGCGATTGGCGTGCCGTCCGCGCCCCAGCACACACAGTCATCCAGCGTCCATCCCAGGCCGAGATCCAGAAGGGAGAACTCGAAGAAGGCCCAGCCGTCCGGACACAGCTCCGGCGTCGGATCGGTCAGGATGTCGTACCGAAGGTCCACCGAGGTCATCATCGGCGGCGACGTGAAGGCCGTCCAGGCTGGCGGATACAGGGCGTCCAGCAGGAAACAGAGCCGATCCGCGTCCAGTGGGGCTCCATCCGTCGTGCGCATCCACAGCCGTTCGACGACCGGCTTGCCGATATTGCCGCCCAGGAAGTTGGGGCCGGATTCATAGACATAGTCGACGTGCCGGGTGAACCAGGGCGAGAGGGGGCTGTCCATCTGACGTCCCTGGGCCGCCAGGGCCGCGCGTAACGGCGGCGCTTTCGTTAGCGGGGTCAGAACGACTGTCTCGGAATCAACGCCCCAGGTTCCGGCGGCGTGCAACGCTGGGCGATCACCCTGGCCGGCTTCGACAGCTGTATAGGCGACACGGCGGCCCCCCCTCAGCTTGCGGGGCCGCAAGGTCACGTCCTGGTCGAAGCGGGCGGCGGCCAGGAACTGGACCGACAGGCTTCGCAGCGGCACCTTCAGATCGAGGCCCTGGCGCATGGCGCGCGCCGCCAGAGCGGCCATCAGCCCACCGAAGGGCGCGCCGGCTTCCGGCGGTCCGGCCTGGGGTCCGTTGGAAAAGGTGCCGGTCAAGAAGGCACTCAGTGCGTCACCTTCGACGCGTAGGTCCAGAGCCTGATCAAGGGTCTGATCGGTGACCGGAAAGGAAACGGGGTCAAGCATCGCACTCGCTTGAAGAAAGACGGGCGGCGACGCAAGCGCCGCCACCCGAGTTGGCAGGTTGGCGACGATGCCGGATCGGGAGATTCGAGATCGTAGCGATTAGAAACTTACTGATCTGAGTTCGGAATCGCAACCCACTTGCCAAATGGCTGACGGAAGGTCACTTTCAGAGCCATGGGACGCACCGCCGACTATTCCGACCAGAGCTGTTCGATCGCCGCTACCCTCGAGGTCATCGGAGATCCCTGGACCCTGCTGGTCATCCGTGATGCCTTCAAGGGCATCAGCCGCTTTGAGCAATGGCAGGAGCGTCTGGGCGTGGCGCGCAATGTTCTGGCCTCACGGCTCAAGACCCTGGTGGCGCATGGGGTGCTGGAGCCGCGCCAGTATTCGGCCCGACCACCGCGCAATGAATATGTCCTGACCCAGAAGGGCAAGGACCTGGCCGATGTCCTGGTGACCATGCACGCCTGGGGGGCCAAGCACCTGTACGGGGACATGGAGGCGGGGGTGATCTTCAAGCACATCCCTTGCGGCCAGCAACTTCAGCCCCGCGTGGCCTGCGACTGCTGTGGCGAGATCGTCAAACGCAGCGACATCGAGATGATCGTTCTGCAGGATCGACCGACCGTCGGCGAGATTCTGGCCAAGGACGAGGCGGCCTAGCGACGGCCTCGGCCCCACCGGGTATCGGCGGCTGTCCGCATTCCGGAGCGACCTCCGTTCTTCCCGCTGATACAGGTCGGGAGCGCGCAACATGATCAGGCTGAAAACGGGGCTCGCTTCGAGCGCAGCGATACTGGCCGTTCTGTCGTTCGGGGCGTCCGCGCAGGCCCAACCTCAATCGTCGGCGAGCATACGGGTGTGGCAGGGCGAGCAGCCCTGGGCGCAGTGGAGTCTCCCATCGGCTGAAAGTCGCTATGTCAGCGCCGCCCCGCGGAACGCCGCTGAAACGGCGCGGATCGAGGCGGCCGCAGATGCGATCCTGGCCGACTATCCCCAGGCCGCTCGTCCGTTCGGTCTCTACAGCTGGAATGTCGCGGCGACATTCCAGCCGCCGCAGGCCGGCCCAGATCGCAATATCGCCATCATGATCCGGATGCGCGACGACACCGAAGCCTTTGCCGGGGCCTGCGGTATGCAGGGCCTATCGGAATACATGACGGTTCCGGCGGCCTGGTTCGACACGCCGCGGTCAGACACCTGGATCAACGCCTATCCTGAACTGTCGCTGGCCATGGCCATTGGCTGGCGACAGGTGGGCCACTACTGCGCTGAGCGGCTGAATATCCCGGCCCGTCTGCCCACGGAGGCGCAGCGCAGCCCGACGCCGCTGGCTCTCAACAACCTGGGCTCGGCCCTTGGGTTCTGGGCGTTGTTGGGTCAACCGACCCGCGACGGAGATGTCTGGGACGCCCAGACCGTTGGCCGGATCCTGGATCGGATGGGGGTTCAGCAATTTTCCGACAGTTCGGATTTCGACACGCCGACGGGTCTGGCCAGGCGGGTCGGCGGGCTTCGGCGTGTGGATCGTCCGTTGTTCTCGATGGGACCCGACGCCGGGACCGACGCCTGGGTCTGGTATTACGCAGGGATGTCGCGGGACTGGGCCTTCCTCGCGCCACTTCTCGCCAGCGCGCCGGCGTCAGACACCGATTCCGCCCTGCGATCCTGGTTCGACGCCGCCCTGCGTCAGTCCAGCGACCCGGCTCTGGGTCTGGACCGAGGCCTGGCCGTTCTGAACTGGAACGATCTGAGCGCGGACTGGCAGTCCGAGCCGGATCTTCGCGGTCGGGGCGTCTTCCGCCGCGACGTCTGGCAGGAAGCGATGGTCAGCGCAAACGGCGAGCCGGGGTGTGCGCCGGTCATCTTGTCCCAGGCCGACGCCGCCGTTGAGCTGAACCTCGATGTCGCTGAGGCGGCGGCCAACTGCCTGGTTGTGTCCTGGACCGGGCCGCGACCAGACACGGATCTGCCGCCGACCTTCTCGATCGTCGCCAGCGCGCGCGGCGTCGACGCTGACGGCCTGGACGCCCTGCACCTGTCGGCGGACCAGAACTGGGAGGCGGCACCTTCGCGGCGCTCGAGCGGGGAGGCGTCCGCAGACGCGGATCGCACGGTTCCCATCATACGTCCGGGCCTGGTAGTGGAGGACGCCCGCAGCCGACAGGCCGTCAAAACCTGGGAAGTCATCTTTCGCCCCGATGAGGTCTTTGGCGACGACCGGATGACGCTGGTTTTCACCAATCTGCACCCGGATGGAGACGGCCGGACCCGCCCTATGGACCTGGACCTCACCATCGGATCCGGCGCCCATGAAGCGCGTCAGGCGCTGAGGGGGACGATGCTGCACGAAGACGGCGATCCGTGCCGCGACCAGCAACAGCTGCCGCTCAATGTGGCCTCGACCCATGAGATGCCCGCCCTCGCCTTCCAGGCGGCGGCGCTCGATGCCGAGGACTTTTCCATCGAGGGGCATATGCTGGCGGTGGGCGCGCGGGACCTGCTGCGCGAGATGAGCGATTGCGGGCGGGTTCAGCTGGCCCTGTTCACGGCCACTGTCCCCAGCGCGCCGGCCGGCTCACCGTCCGCCGTGTGCCAGGCGCGCATGACCCAGATGGCGGGCCTGGGCGCCCAGGCCATGGCCGCCGCCCAGAGCGGGTCCATGGGCGGATTGGGTGACCTTCAACCCCGCCAGATCACCTTCAGCCTGACCCCGCGCGGGCCGATCACCGGGCCCGGAACCTACCCGGCTGATGCGTCGGTCGGCTATGAGGACCTGGGTCTCGAACAGCGCGGCATGACCTTGCCCAGCAGCCACCATGGCGAGGGCTCCATTACCGTGGTCGCGGCGGGGCCGGGCCTGTTGAGAATTCGCTATGAGGCCCGCTTCGAGCCGGCGCAGTGTGTGGCGCATCTATCGGGAACGATCTCCGGCGATCTGGAAGCGGTGGTCGCCTTGCCGCTCGCAGGAGCGTCGCGACGGGAGATCATCGCGCCCCGCGCCGTTGAACTGATCGGAGATCGGCGCTGGATGCAGTTGCCGGCCGCTACGCGCCGCGAGATGGAGCGGGAGCCCCGTCGTGGAGACCACGAGCCGGCTCAGGCGCCGTCTGGCCCGGCGACGACGTCCTCGACAATTGCCGGGCTGGGGCAGTGCGGGCTGTCGCCGGAGGAGGTGCGATCAGTCCTCCAGGACTTCGCCCAGCAGCTTCCCGCCGAGGTGAGGGCGGAGCTTCTGTCGCAGATCGCGGCGGACCCGGATGCGGCCCGGATCATGGCCTGTACAATCCGCGAAGGCGGTTAGGCTCAGCCGTCGACGTCAGGACCGGGCCTCATCCGCCCTTTCCTGCCCCCGCGCCGCCTTGCCGAACAGCGCGGCCGACGTCAGCCACAGGGCGGTGGCGACGCCGCAGAAGACCAGCACGAAGGCTTCGGCCTGAAGAGCGACCAGGCCGCTCAGTACCTGGGCCGCGGCCGTGGCCATCAGCACCCAGCGCATACGCGACGCCTTGAACCCGACCAGGGGTGCGCCGATCAGGGCCACCCCGATGACGCCGAAGAAGATCAGGTTGATGGGATTGTCCTCATCGCCGACGATGCCGACCGCCAGATTGGCCCAGGTGATCACAAATGCGGTGCCCAGGGCGATGATGACCCCCCCGCGATAGGCCCAGCTGCCGGTCAGGCGGCTGGTCAGTTCGACGATGGCTCCCGGCACGATCAGCATGATCGCCCAGAACACGTGGTCAGAGGTCGTCCACTGAACCTCGTCGGTGAACTGTTTGGCGATCAGCGGCAACAGCCAGATAGCCAACAGACCGCCCCACATGACAAGGCGAAGGATCGTATCGAGGCGGCGGGGTTGAACGGGGGTCGTCATTTGCGTTTGCTCCGGGTTCGGGTGACACACGGACCCTGACCTCATCGCCGATGAGGGGCATGAGCGGCGTCTGAGGAATCGCTGAAATTGACCCACCCCTATCGTTTCGGCGACTTCGAGCTGGATGTGGCCAACCGGCGGCTCTCGCGGGATGGACAGGCGGTCGAGCTGAGCGCGCGCTACTTCGACGCCCTGGCCCTGATGGTGTCCGAGCCGGGCCACCTGATCACCAAGGATCGCTTTCTTGACGAGGTCTGGCGCGGCGTGCCGGTGACCGATGAGGCCCTGACCCAGTGCGTGCGGTCGCTGCGCCGCGCACTGGGAGACGAGGCCGGTCGCCCCCGCTTCATCGAGACGGTCCCCAAACACGGCTATCGCTTCGTCGCGCCCGTCGAGAACGGGCACCGGCACCCAGCTGCGGTGGCGGACGGATCGGTGCCAACGCCTGTCTCCGGCTTGGCGCAAGCCTGGCGGCTGGCCCTGGCGGGCACCGCAGGCGGGGCGGTCGCAGGTGCTGTCGGAGGCGTGATCTATGGATTCCTGGCGGCCGGCGATCCGCTCCAGCCCGGTCTTGGCTCCGGGTCCATCGTGATCGTCCTGACCTGTGTAACCATCCTGGTGGCCGCAACGGGGGCAGCGGGCGTGTCGGTCGGCGTCGCCGGTGCCGACCTCTTGGCCAAGCGGCCCGGGCCCTGGCGGATCGTCGGCGGTGCCCTGGGGGGGATGATCGTAGGGGCCGTCGTCAAGGTCCTGGGCCTGGACGCCTTCTCATTGCTGTTGGGGCAGGCTCCCGCGGCGATCACCGGCGGTGGCGGTGGTCTGGTGTTGGGTGCGGCCGTCGGTGTCGGGGCCTGGCTGGCCAGCCGCTCCGGTGTGTCGCTGCGCCGCGCCGTGTCGTCGGCGGGCCTGATCGGAGCGGTGGCCGGCGTGGCATTCAGCCTGATGGGGGGGCACCTGTTCGGTGGCAGCCTGGATCAGTTGGCCCAACAGTTCGAACCCTCGCGGCTCAGCCTGGACGGCGTTGGCCGTCTGTTTGGCGAAGACGGCTTCGGCTGGACCGCCCGGGCCGTTACCAGCGCACTGGAGGGACTCCTGTTCGGTGCCTGCCTGACTGGAGCGATGGGGTTGGCGGGTCGCCGGAGCTGAACCCTAGTCCCTGACGTACTGGTTCAGGAACTCCAGATAGGCCTCTTGTGCGGTGATGCGGTTCTCGCGGCGCTGGAAGCCGTGGCCCTCGTCGGGGAAGACGACGTATTCGACCGGCGTGCCGTTGGCGCGGACGGCGGCGACCAGTTCGTCGCTCTCGATCTGCAGCACGCGCGGGTCGTTGGCACCCTGGACCACCAGCATCGGCCGTACGATGTTGCCGGCGTGGAACAGGGGCGAGATCGCCCGATGCCGCTCGGCGTCGGTGGCCGGATCGCCCATTTCGTCGAACAGCGCATCGCGCTGGGCACCCCACCAGGCCGGAATGGATTCCAGCGTCCTGACCCAGTTGGTCACGCCGAAGATGTTGATCCCGGCTTCAAAGGCCTCGGGATGGAACGCCAGGGCAGCGGCCGTCATGTAGCCGCCGTAGGAGCCCCCCATCACCGCGACCTGATCATCCGCGACCCAGTCCTGATCGCGCAGCCACCGACCACCGGCGACGATGTCGCGCAGATCCGCCTCGCCGTGGGCCCGGTCATCCATGTGGAAGAAGGTCTTGCCGTAACCCGACGAGCCGCGATTGTTGGCCAGAAGCACCGCGTAGCCGTGGTTCACCAGATGCTGGACCATGGCCGAATAGCCGCGCCGGCTCTGACCGCCGGGTCCGCCGTGAACAAAGACGACGGCCGGAACCGGCGTCTCGGCCGAGGCCCCGTGCGGACGATAGAGCACGCCCGGGATCATCACCCCGCCCTCGCCCGCGTAGCGGACGATGGTGGCCTCCACGAGTTGACCTTCGTCGATCTCGGGATTGAGGGCGTGGGTCAGGCGCTGCGCCTGTCCTGTCGCGAGATCGGCGACGAAAATGTCGTTGGGTGAGGTGTCTGAGGCGACCGAGAAGGCGATGGCGCTTTCGTCGTCGTTGAAACGGATACCGCCGAGATCGCCCGCCGGCACACCTGTCAGGCTGACCGCCTGGCCGGTGGTGGTGTCGGTGATGGTGACGTCGGTGGAGGCGTCAGCGTTCAGGGCGTGGATCTGATAGCGACCTGACGGGCTGTAGCTGACGTACATGACGTCCCAGTCGGCCTGGATCAGGGGAGAGACGGCGCCGGTGGCCAGATCGCGGCGCCAGGCCTGGTTCCATTCGCCGTGCTCATTGGTGGCGAAGATCAGGGCGGCGCTGTCCGGCGTGAAGCCGTAGGAGCCATAGGCGATATCGCCCTCATGGGCGGTGATCAGCTCGGGCGTGCCCGAGCCCTGCAGATCGACCAGATAGATGTCGCTGTCGGCTGAGGTGTTCGGCTTGTCGATGACCACCCAGCGCCCGTCCGGCGATACGCCTGAGGGGAAGTAGTCACCCGGGTTCTCGAACAGGACGCGGCCCTGGAGGGTGGCGGTGTCGAAGGCCAGGATGTCGAAGGCTTCGGCATTGCGGCCATTGGAGGTCAGATACAGGGTCTGGCCATCGGCGGACCAACCGAGGAAGTCGGCCTTCAGACCCTCACCCGGCGTGAGGTCGACGACTGTGCCGTCTTCGTTGCGGACATAGACATGGTCCAGCTCATCGCCGCCCTGGTCGTGGGTGAACAGCACCCGGCCATCGTTCGGAAAATAGGAGGCGGCAAAGGTGGCGTTGTCGCTCGACTGGGTCAGGGCGACGGGTTCGCCGCCGGCGATGGGTTGGGCGTAAACGTTGAACACGCCCGACGCGTCGGAGTTGATCAGGACGTGCGCCCCGTCCGGTGAGAAGGCGTAGGCACCGGGCGAGGCCATGCCGAAGCTGGTGGTCTGGAAGAACTGGGCGGCGCTGTAGGTCTGATGGGCGGCGGCCTGGTGATCCGCGTGATGGCCCGCGTGCCCATCCTGGGCCAGGGCGACAGACGCCGGCATGGCGGCCAACAGGGCGAGAATCGAAACGGCGGCGGCGCGGTGCATGGGAGCTCTCCTCAAACGGTTCGTCATTCTGAGGTCGCATCCAAGCATTTCGGATGCAAAAAATCTCCCTGATCAGAGTTCGATCGGCCCGGTGCGCTGGGCACGGGCCTTGAGCGCGCCGCGCGCGATCAGGAACAGAACGATCAAAACTGCCAGGGCCGCCATGCCATATTCCAGGCCATGTTCATACTGGTCCAGCCAGCGCAGTCCCAGGCCGCCGAGGTAGCCGGGAGCCAGCATGATCGGCACCCACACCACCGCCGATCCGAAATTGGCCAGCTGGAATCTCAGATGCGGCATTCCGGTGATGCCGGCGATCAGCGGCACAAAGGCGCGCACCGGCCCCATGAACCGGCACAGATAGATCGACAGCACGCCCCAGCGCCGGAAGAACAGGCGTGAACGTGCCGCCAGCCGGCGCTGGTTTTGCAGCAGCCGGCTGCGCCAGGCGGCTGGGCCCAGCTTGCGACCCAGCCAGTAGGAGACAGCGTCGCCGAGAAATGCTCCGGCGATACACCAGAGCAGGACCTCGACAATGCTGACCGAACCTTCCGCTGCCAGGCCCCCAGCGACCAGCATCAAGGCTGTTGCCGGGAAGAAGGCCCCGATCACGACCATCGATTCCCCGAAGGTAATCAGGCCCAGAACCGGCCCGGCCCAGGCGGCGTTCTGGCGGATGAAATCACCCAGGCCATTGAAGAAGCCGGCGACTGGGGCCCACAATTCGGCCAGCAACGACAGGTGTGAGGTCATGCCCGCGCGTCAGAAGAAGATGGGCTCGCGGCCATCGCTGCGCGGCTCGTTGGTCTGAGGCGGCGTCGTGGCGGGCGAGGGCGTGGACGGCGGCTGGCGCGGGGGCTGCTGCGGTGCCGGCGGTTGCTGCGGTTGCGGCTGCGTCGGGCGTGCCGGCTCAGGCGTCGGAACGGGCTCAGGATCGACCGGGGGCTGGCCTTCCCCGTTGCCGAACAGACCACCGATGCCGTCCAGGATGTCCCCGATCGGGTCCTCGCCAGCGGCCTGCAGACCATCCTGCCAGCCCTCGGGCATGGCGGGGCCGTCGGGGATGCGCTGGACATTCAGTCGGGGCAGGGCCGAGGCCATGAACTGACGCCAGATGGCCGCCGGTGCACCGCCGCCGGTCACGCGCCGCATCGGCGTGTTGTCGTCACGCCCGACCCAGACGGCGGTGACGAAGCCGCCGGTGTAGCCGACGAACCAGGCGTCCTTGTAGTCCGAGGTCGTGCCGGTCTTGCCGGCGAGGTCATAGCCCTCGATGGCGGCGGCGCGCGCCGTGCCGGAGGTCAGGACGCCGCGCAGCATCTGGTTCATGTAGTAGAGGGGCGGGTTGTTGATGACCTGCTGCTGGGCCCCGGCCTCGCCTTCGCGGCGTTCGTACAGGGTTTGACCGTCGCGGGTGCGGATGCGGGTGATGCCGTGGGCGCGGGCGCGCCGACCGCCGTTTGAGAAGGCGGCGTAGGCCTGGGCCATCTCCAGCGGGCTGACCTCGACGGCCCCTAGGGCCATGGCCGGCTGGACGTTGATCGGCGAGGTGATGCCGAGCCGCCGCGCCGCCGAGGCGACCCGATCGCGCCCGACCCGATCCGCGACGTATGCCGCCACCGTATTGGTCGACTGGGCGACGGCCTGGGCCATGGTCATCCGGCCGCGGAAGGTGCCGTCGTAGTTGCGCGGCGACCAGTTGCCGATGGTGACCGGCTGGTCTTCCACTGGCGTGTCGGGCGTATAGCCGGCTTCCATGGCTGCCAGATAGACGAACGGCTTGAAGGCCGAACCGGCCTGGCGCCGCGCATCGACGGCGCGGTTGAACTGGCTGTCGGCATAGGAGGCCCCGCCGATCATGGCGCGGACCCGACCCTCTCCGTCCACGGCCACCAGGGCTGCCTGTTCGACGCCGCGTTCACCGTCGCGGGCGATGATGGCGCGGACGGCCCGCTCGGCCTGAGCCTGAAGCGTCAGATCCAGGGTCGTCTCGACCACCAGATCGGCATGGCCGTCGCCGATCAGGGCCTGAACCTCCTGGTCCAGCCAGTCCACGAAATACTGGGCGTGCTGGGTTGCCAGGGTGCGCGACACCCGTACCGGCTCGAGCACGGCGGCCTCGCGCTGGGCCGTGGTGATGACGCCGGCCTCTTCCATTTCGTTGAGCACAACGGTGGCCCGGCCGGCCGCCCGTTCGGTTTCCGACAGCGGCGAATAGCGCGATGGTGCCTTGAGCAGGCCGGCCAGCAGGGCGGCCTCGCCGATGGTCAGCTCATTGGCCGATTTGTCGAAATAGCGTTGGGCGGCGGCTTCAATGCCATAGGCACCCGCGCCGAAATAGACCCGGTTCAGGTACAGCTCGAGAATCTCGTCCTTGGAGAACCGAAGCTCCAGCCAGACCGCCAGCATGATTTCCTGAACCTTGCGGCGCAGGGTCTGGTCGGGCGTCAGAAACAGGTTCTTGACCAGCTGCTGGGTCAGGGTCGAGCCGCCCTGCACGACCCGGCCGGCCCGCATATTGGCGACCATGGCCCGCACCATGCCGATCGGATCAAAGCCGGGGTGATGATAGAAGCGGCGGTCCTCCACGGCGATGAAGGCTGCCGGGACATAGTCCGGCAGGGTTTCCAGCTCGATCGGCGGCGATTGTTCCGAACCGCGCGCGGCGATGAGCACGCCGTTGCGGTCCAGATAGGTGACGCCGGGAACCCGTTCGATGGCGTCCAGAGATGAGGTGTCGGGCAGGCCGCGCGCAAATACGGCGAAGAAGACCACCGCGAAGATCAGGCCCCAGACGGCCAGCACTCCACCCCAGTAAACCAGTCTGCCCATGGCGGAACGCCTGGGGGGGCTGCCGCCTGACTGATGGCCGTGGCTCATCGACGTTTCCGTTTCCTGCTGGACTAACCTAGCGAACTGGTCCCGAGGGGCTTGCCAGACGGTTTCTGACGCGGCAAGCCGGTTCGCCCCTCACGGAAACGTGAAGTCCTATTCGGTCGAAAGAAAGGCGTCCACCTCGGTGAAGAAACGCGTCGGGTTGTCGAACATGATGAAGTGGGCCGCATCGGGGATGCGGACCAGGCGGTGGTTCGGCAAGGTCTCGTAGGAAAGCTGGTAGAAGACGTCGAGCTGCTGATCCGTCAGGGGCGCGCCGGTTGGGGTGACATAGAGCACGGTCGTCGGGGCGGTGATGTTCGCCAGCTCCGGCCTCAGGTCGGTGACGATCAGCTCATGAAATGACCGGGCCACCACGTCATAGTCACTGTCCAGCGTGTTCTGGATCGGGCCTTCACGCAGGGACTCGGTCCGGATCATCCCGGCGATGGTCTGTTCGGCGCGCAGACGGCGCTGGTCGAGCGGGACGGAGCGGATGCTCTCGCGGATCTGTTCGGCGACCGGGCGGACCTGATCGGGCGTGGCACCGGGTGGGCCGAACATGGCCCCCATGAAGGGCATCATGTCCACCACCATCAGCCGCCCGACCAGCTCCGGATGGCGCGCGGCCAGGACCAGACCCATCCAGCCGCCCATCGAATGCCCGATGACGGCGGGGTGATCCAGGTTCTGTTCGCGGATGTAGCGGGCGATCTCGTCGGCCACGGGTTGGCCGACCTGATCGCCGGCGGCGTTGGTACCAGCCGGGCGACCGGCAAATCCCGAGACCCAGACGCGGTGAACCCGATGACCCGTCGCGATCAGATGGGCCGCCGTGGTGTCCCAGATGACAGGGTGCGAACTCAGGCCGGGGATGAGGATGACGTCCGGCCCGGCTCCCTCGACGCTGACGCCGATCCGGTCCGAAGCGAAGGCGGGCGTGACGACGGCAGCAGGAACGGAGGCGCAGGCCGTCAGGGTCAGCCCACCGGTCAAGGCCAGCGATGACAGCAGAAGATGACGACGGTTCATGGGTTTCGGACTCCAGCTCTGATCATTGATCACCTGTATCGCCGCCGAAGGCCAGCCTGGCGGCAAAGAAAAGGGGCGGCGGATAAATCCGCCGCCCCTGTTCGTGTCGATCGAGAACCGATCAGGCGGTGCGCTCGCCCGTCGCTTCGTCGATGTCGGCGGCGCTGTCCTCGATCCGGGGATCGGGGGCCGGCGTGCCGGCGTCGTCAGAGCCCTCTCCCCAGCGACCCATGATGAAGCTGAGAACCAGGAAGACGGCACCGCAGATCAGGCCGGCGTAGCCCATCTGTTCAAAGCCCGCCAAGGAGGTCTGCAGGGCACCCGACGGGTCGAGCACCTGACCCCCGACCGTCTCGGTGCCGAGGGCCGCAGCGATCTTGCCGCCGACGAACTGGGCGATGGACGAGGCCAGGAACCAGACCGCCATCATGAAGCTGACGACCGATGGCAGGCTGAGCTTGGTGATCTGCGATAGACCCACCGGCGACAGGCAGAGTTCGCCGGTCGTGTGCAGCAGGTAGAGCGCCGCCAGGAGGAACAACGGGGCGCGGAACGCCTCATTGACCAGGCCGGCGTTGACGCCCCAGACCACCACCAGGAAGCCCAGACCCGCCTGAAGCAGACCCAGCGCAAACTTCAAGAGCGGATTGGGGTCCGCGTTCCTGCGACCCAGATTGGCCCACAGGGCCGCAAAGATCGGAGCGAAGATCAGGATGTAGCCTGCGTTGAACGACTGGGTCTGCGCCGCCGTCAGGGTGGTGTCGATCCACAGACCCGACGGGGTGACGCCGGCCTCGGCCAGCTGGGCCGGGGTGCCCCACCACATCCCCATGAATTGGGTGGCGGCAGCCGTCAGGTTTAGATCGACGTTCCGGTCGGTGAACAGGTTCAGCGAGGTGCCGGCCTGTTCGAACAGGGTCCAGAAGACCACCGCGCCACCGATCAGGACCGTGGCCAGGATCATGTGCTTGCGCTGCATCCAGCTCTTGGCACCCACAAGGATGATCAGGACGATGGCGATCAGCGAGGCGACCGTGGCGAAGCCGAGCACGGTTCCGACCAGGGCGTTACGCTGGACCATGACCCAGACGATCGGCACCGCCAGGATGCCCAGGCCATAGATCAGCCATTCGCGGTTGATTGGTCCGACGAAAGGCTCGGCCAGGCGCTGCGGGTTTGGCGGCTCACCATTGCCTTGCAGCAAGGGCTTCCCGAGCACGAAGACGATCCAGCCCAGCGCCATACCGATGCCGGCCAGGCCGAAGCCGGCCCACCAGCCGACCGTCTGTCCCAGATAGCCACAGAGGACGGCCGCCCAGAAGGCTCCCAGGTTGATGCCGTAATAATAGAGGGTGAAGCCCGAATCCCGGCGCGGATCGCCCTGCGGATAAAGCTGGCCGACGATCGAGGAGATGTTGGGCTTCAGGAAGGCCACGCCCATGATGATCAGCGACACGGCCAGGTAGAAGGCGTTCAGGCCGTTCTGGTCCTGGTCCTGCTGCATGACGTAGCTGTCTTCCGCCAGGACGGACGGCAGGGGCGAGCCGTCAGGCAGGCCCGCGATGGCAATACCGCCACCCTCGGCCGGGCCGAAGGCATAGTTCTGGCCATTCACCACGATGGATACTTCGCGAAGATCCGCGCGACCCTCGGCGGCGATTTCAAAGGTCTGGCCCTGATAGGTCAGGGTCTCGGTCGCCGGGCGGCCTTCATAGGCCATCAGGCTGTGGCCCGCGACCAGCAGCAGAGCGCCGAAGGCAATGGCCTTGCGCGTGCCTAGCCAGCGGTCGGCGATGATGCCGCCGAGCAGCGGCAGGAGATACACCAGCGAGGTGTAGGAGCCGTAGGTTTCGGACGCCAGGGCGTCGTCGAACAGGAAGTGCTGGGTCAGATAGAAGATCAGCAGGCCCCGCATTCCGTAGTAGGAGAACCGCTCCCACATCTCGGCGAAGAACAGGATGATCAGGCCCTTCGGATGGTTCCGAAGCATCTGCATGAGAACGGGCAGGCCGGTCACGAGCGTGACCAGCACACCTAGTAAAATAACGATATTCATGGGCGTCCCTACTCCACGGCGGTGCGCGCGACCACGCGCAGATCCCGCCCCCTTGAGGCGGGGATAGGAACACCATGCGTCCGGGTATTACAAGCCGTAACCTTATGTGCAGAAGGCGATCACGGCATCGAGCCAGACGTCGGCCCCCTGGCGGAACCACAGCCAGCCGCCGACAGCTGTCAGCAGCACGAAGACCCCGACCAGGGCGATCCAGCGCCTCATGCCGAGGCACCGGCGTTGCGCAGGGACACCTCGCGGATAGGGGCATTCGCTACGGCGGCCAGGATCGCCAGCAGGATCGAAGCGACCCAGATCGCGTCATAGGAGCCAAGAACGGTGAAGGCGACGCCGGCCAGCCAGGCGCCGAGGAAGGCCCCGACCTGATGGCTGAGAAAGACGATGCCGCCCAGCGCCGACAGGTTGCGCACCCCATAGATCAGGGCGACCAGCCCATTGGTCAGCGGCACGGTGCCCAGCCACAGGAAGCCGAACGTCGCCGCGAAGATCAGGGCCGAGACCGCCGAGATCGGGACCAGGATGAAGATGATCATCGTCACGCCGCGTAGGACATAGACCGAGACCAGCAGATTCTTCTTGGATGTGCGCGAGCCCCAAGCGCCCCACAGCGCCGAGTCCAGAATGTTGAACAGCCCGATCAGGGCCAGGGCCATGGCTCCAACGCCCGGCGACAGGCCCTGATCGCGCAGGAAGGCCGGCAGGTGCGTCCCGACGAAGGCGATGTGGAAGCCACAGACGAAAAAGCCCAGGTTCAGCATCCAGAACGAAGGATGGGCCGCGGCCTCCTTCAGGGCACCCTTCAGGTCCGGGCCATCGTCTGCGGCGTCGACCGGCGGCTTGCCGGCCAGGCCGAGCGCCAACGGCAGGATCATCAGGATCAGACCGCCCAGCACGATCAGGGCACCGCGCCAGTCGAGCCAGTCAATCAGGCCTTGCGCCGCCGGCACGACCAGGAACTGGCCCAGCGAGCCGCCGGCGGTGACGATGCCGAAGGCCAGGGTGCGCTGGCCCTCGGGAACGGCCTTGCCGACCGCCCCGAGAATGACGGTGAAGGTACAGCCCGCCATGGCCAGGCCGACCAGGACGCCCAGACCCAGGGTGATCCCCAGCGCGCTGGCGGCCGTCGAAGCCAGCACCAGGCCCGCCAGATAGACCACGGCGCCGACGGCCGTGACCTTGCCGGCCCCATGCTTGTCAGCCCAGGCACCGACGAAGGGCTGGATCAGGCCGAACAACAGGTTCTGAATGGCGATGGCCAGGCCGAAGGCCTCGCGGCTGAGGTTCAGCTCCAGGCCCAGCGGCGTCAGGAACAGGCCAAAGGCCTGGCGCACACCCATCGACAGGGTCACGACTACGGCCCCGGCCACAACCATGAGCCAGGCGCGATTGGACATTCGCGAGGGGGCAGCGTCAGACACGGGCTTCAACATCACTCAGTAAATCGATCAGGGCACGTCCGCGCGGACCCAGGACACGGTCGACGCGGCTTTGCGCCTCTCGCCACATCGGCATGGCGCGCACAAGGGCCATCATTCCCGGATCGGTCAGTTTTACACGCTGCGCGCGGCCGTCGGCGGACGTCTCGACCAGGCCGTCGCGGATCAGGGGCCGGAGCGTTCGCCACAGTCCCGACTTCTCGTGAGCCGTCTCCTCAGCCAGTTCGCCCAGCGTCGGGTTGTCCATCCGGTTCAGAGATCGAAGAATGGCGAACTGGGTCACGGTCAGGCCGGCCGGCTCCAGCGCCTGGTCGTACAGACGCGTCAGTGTTCGGGAGGCGCGTCGCAGGCGTCCGCAGACGCAGGGTTGACCGTGATCCATGGGGCCCCGGGGTTCTCGAGTATTGAATATACAATACTGGCTGCCGGACAGGTTGCAACGCGATAAATGGGGCTCTGGCTTGTCAGATAACCGGGGTCGGATAAGATCGCCGTAGCGTTGCGTCGGGGCGTTAGACATCCCGGGGCGACCGCCGCCCCGATCCCTATCGGCCATCTTCCGGGGGCCGCGCCGTTCACGGCCGCGCGGCTTGCGGGACTAGCCGGCAACCCTTGGAGATAGAAATGAAATTGCTCGCCAATCTGGACCGCGCTCTGGCCTCGAATCGCGGTCGTGATTTGCAGCGGGCGGCTCCCGACCCGGTTGAGGAACGGGTCGAACTGGCCAGCGCCATCGGCGAGCGCTACGAGACCGTGAACGGGGGTCTCGATCGGATCTCCGACTTTCTCCAGCAGTTGCGAGGGCTCGAGCCGGTGGTGGCCGAGATGCGCGGCCCGCTCATGGCAGAGTATGACGCTCGCCGCTCGGACTATATCGAACTCATGAACCTGCGCACGACGCATGGGGAGGTGCTGGCGCGCGGCGAGGCCCTGTCCTCGGAGGTCCGGGCCCTGGACGAGGCGCGGGCCGCCATCGAGCACCAGCTCGAAGAGGTGAACCAGCAACTCTCGGATCGAGCCGGCGAGGTGCAGGACCTGCAGCTGGAGGTGGACCGCCTGACCACCGCCCAGGCCCAGGCCCTGGTCCAGATCCAGACCCTGACGGAGGCTGAGCACGCCAGCGGCCAGCGTCAGCGGCAGCTGGAACAGGATCTGGAGACCGTTACCAGCCAGCTTCAGGAGGCCGACACTGGCCGAGCCGAAGCCGTTTCCGGGCGCTCGCTTGCGCTGCGCGATCATGCCCTAGCCTCGGAGGAGAACGGGGCTCTCAAGAAGCGCCTAGACGAGGCCCTGGCAGAGGTGTCCAGGCTGGCCCGCATCGAGGCGACCCAGGAAGGCCAACTGACGGCCGAGCGCGCTCGGGCCGCGTCTGATCAGGCCGAGGCGGCCCGCGCCACCCAGAGCCTGGAAGCCCAGGTCGAGAATGGTCGAAGCGAAATCGCGGCGCTGCAGGTCCGACTCGACACCCTGACGGCCCGCGCTGACCGACTGGAGCGCCTCAATGCCGACCTGACCACCTCACTCAATGAATCCCAGGCGGCCGCCCAGGCAGCCGAACGACGCGCCAGCCACCTTCAGACGGACCTCAATCGGACGACGGACCGGCTTCGCGACCACGAAACCCAGGCCGAGGAGGGCCGTCAGCGTCTCGCGGCCATGGACGCAGCCCGACTGGCCGCGGTGGATCGCGCCGAACACCTGTCCAAATCGGCGACCGCGAACGAGCGGGCCCTGTCGCGCAGCGAAGCGCGGGCGGCCAAACTGCAGACCACCATCGACGGGCTCAAGTCCGATGCGGATGTGCGCCGGCGTGAGCTGAACGAACAGCTGGAATCGCTGAGATCTCGGCTGGAAGGGGCCCAGGCAGAATCGGCGATGACCGCAGCGGCGCTCGATACGGCACGACGGGAACGGTCGACGGTCGCCGCCAACACCTGATCTCGGTGCCACCGGTCATTGTCCGTCAACCTTCTTTCGGGCATGAACGGAACGGATGGCGAACGAACCGACTCGAATCCTGGGGCTGGACCCTGGCCTGAGACGCACGGGATGGGGCGTGATCTCGGCTGCGGGCTCGCGCCTGAGCTGGGTCGCACACGGTGTGGTGACGCCGGACGACAAGGCTCCGTTCGCCAAGCGGCTGATGCATCTGATGACCGAGGTGGCCGAGCTGTGCCGGACCCACGCCTGTGACGAGGCGGCGATCGAGGAGGTCTTCGTCAACGCCAATCCGGCCTCGACGCTCAAGCTCGGCCAGGCACGCGGTGCGGTCATTCTGGGCCCCGCCGGCTGTGGGCTGGGCGTGGCGGAATATGCGCCCAATCTGATCAAGAAGGCCGTGGTCGGGGCCGGCCACGCCGACAAGGCCCAGGTCGCCTTCATGGTCCGCCGCCTGCTACCCGCCGCCGGTGAGGTCTCGGCTGACGCCGCCGATGCCCTGGCGGTCGCCATCACCCACGCCCAGCTGCGCCGGATGAAAGGGATCGCAGCGTGATCGGGCGGCTCAGAGGCCTGCTGGCCGAAGCCGGGGAGGCTGATTGCATCCTGGATGCCGGCGGGGTCGGCTATGTCGTGCATTGCGGTGCGCGCACCCTGGGGCGGCTGCCGGCACCGGGCGACGACCTGACCCTGTTCATCGAGACCCAGTGGAGCCAGGAGAACGGCCCGCGTCTCTACGGCTTCCTCGGCAAGGACGAGCGTAAGGCCTTCACCACCCTGATCGCGATTCAGGGGGTCGGACCCAAGGCGGCGCTGGCGGTGCTGGATGTTCTGCCGCCGGGCGATCTGGTGGCGGCGGTTGCCCGCGAGGACAAGGCAGCCGTCGCCCGTGCGAACGGTGTCGGGCCCAAGCTGGCCCAGCGGATCGTCACGGAGCTGAAGGGCAAGGCGCTGGGTGAGGCCAGCTTCACCCCGCCGGGCTTGCCCAGTGCGCCTGTCTTGGCGGCGGCACCTTCTGTGGCGGGCGAGGCCGTCTCGGCGCTGCTGGGGCTGGGCATGGTTGAGGTCAATGCGCGGCGGGCCGTGGACCAGGCCCTCACCCGCCTGGGTGACGAGGCGGACGTTTCGGCGGTGATCAAGGCGGCCTTGCAGGAGCTGGGTCGATGACGGAGCGGCTCGTTTCCCCCGATACGCCCGAGGCTTCGGACCGCGCTCTGCGACCCCAGTCCCTGGCCGAGTTCGTCGGCCAGCCCCAGGCCAAGTCGAATCTGAAGATCTTCGTCGACGCCGCCCGTTCGCGCGGCGAGGCTATGGATCACGTTCTGCTGTTCGGACCGCCAGGCCTGGGCAAGACGACCCTGGCCCAGATCGTCGCGCGCGAGCTGGGTGTGGGCTATCGGGCGACCTCGGGGCCGATCCTGGCCAAGGCGGGGGATCTGGCCGCGATCCTGACCAATCTGGAGCCGCGCGACGTCCTGTTCATCGACGAGATCCACCGGCTCAATCCGGCGGTGGAGGAGGTGCTCTATCCGGCCATGGAAGACCATGTGCTGGACCTGATCATCGGCGAGGGACCCTCGGCGCGCTCGGTCCGGATCGACCTGGCCCCCTTCACCCTGATCGGGGCGACGACGCGGGCCGGGCTTCTGGCCACGCCGCTGAGGGACCGGTTCGGCATTCCGATTCGGCTGGAATTCTATTCGCCCGAAGAACTGCTCGGCGTGCTCCAGCACGGGGCGCGGCGCATGGGCGTCAATCTGACCAACGACGGCGCCACCGAGATCGCGGCGCGCGCTCGCGGTACCCCGCGTGTGGCCGGGCGGCTGCTGCGCCGGGTGCGCGACTTTGCCGACGCCGAGGGCTCCGCCGCCATCGACCGGATCGTGGCGGCGCGGGCGCTGAGCCGGCTGGAGGTCGATGAGGCCGGTCTGGACCGGCTGGATCGCAGCTTCTTGAAAGCCCTGATCGAGAACTATGGCGGCGGGCCGGTCGGGATGGACACCCTGGCCGCCGCCATCGCCGAGGCGCGTGACGCCGTCGAGGACGTGATCGAGCCCTATCTGCTGCAACAGGGCTTCATCCAGCGCACGCCGCGCGGCCGGGTCGCCTGCGCCAGGGCCTATGTTCATCTGGGGCTGGGCGAGCCGCCGCCGACGGCGGGACAGGCGGGTCTGTTCGGTAAGTGATCCGTCGACAGCTCGTCCTCTTCATCGCGGCGTCCTGTGTGATCGCGGTCGGGTTGATGGCCATGACCGTTGCCGGTGCGCCGCGAGGGCTGGTTCTCCTTCAGGGAGCGGTCGGGCTGGCGGCAGTGATCGTCGCCGCGCTCGGCTCGGTCTGGCTTCCGAAGTCGACCGTGCTCAGCGCCCGGCTGGTTTGTATTGCGGCTCTGATCCTTATGGCATTCCCATTCCTGTCGGTGGGCCTGGACGGGGTTCATCGCTGGTTTGCTCTCGGCCCGATACAGATACAGCCGGCCGTTATCGCACTGCCTCTGGTGGCCTGGTACGCGGTGCAGGAGCCGGATGACCGACTGGCGATCGGGGCCCTCCTGGTGGCCGGCGTCATCGCGGCATTCCAGCCGGACCAGCAGGCCGCACAGGGCGTAACGGCGGTAACGCTCTGCATGGTCCTGCTCGTGCGACCGGCCCCAATTTGGTGGCTGGCGTTCGGGGCCAGCTTCATACTCGGGATCATCTCAGGTTTCGGCGAGACGCTCGAACCGGTGCCCTACGTCGAACAGGTTCTTTCCCGGGCCCTTCAAGCGCACTGGACCTTCGGCCTGGTCGCCGCACTCGGACTGGTCGCTGTGCCGTTGACCATGCTGGCCGCTTCGCCGGGGCGTCAGCCGATGGCCCTGGTCATGGCCGCGCTCTGGCTCGGCTTCACCTCGGCCTGCCTGGCGGGACAATTTCCGTCTCCGGTAATGGGGTACGGGCTTTCCTGGGTTCTCGGCTTTGCATTGAGCCTGGGCCTTGTGGCCCGCAGGGTCTAGCTAGAGGCACGCCCGCACACAGGCCATCGCTAGGGCTTCGGTGGCGTCGATCAGGGGCACGGCGACCCGATCCGGGTCCAGCATGATCGGTACCTCCGAACAGCCGGCGATGATGGCCTCGGCCCCGCCCTGGACCAGTTCGGCGGCGGCGGCGGCCATGACGTCGGCCACCTGTTCGGACAGATCACCGGCCTTGACCGCGAAGATGGCCTCCATAAGCGCTTCCTGTCCCAGCGGCGATAGGGCCACACCCGACAGGTTGGCGATCCGTAGCCGCTCGGCATAGAGGCCGCGCGCCAGCGGCGTCGACAGGACGCCGATGCGCCGGGCCCCTTCGTCACGCGCCGCTTCGACGGCTGCGTCCAGCATATCGATCAACTCCAGTCCCGATCCGGCCTCAATGGCGGTACGGTTCACATGGGCGGTGTTGCAGGGCATGGCCAGGACCTGCGCCCCGGCGACCTTCAGGGCGACCGCCATGGCCGCCAGGGCTTCGCCCGACGCTTCGGTTTCCAGATGGCGATTGGGCACGCGTGGGTTCAGGTCCATGACCACGCGGATGTGGTCTTCGTCGCGCTCGGCCGGGGTGGCATCCTGAAGCTTGGCCAGAAAATCGATCGTGGCGGCCGGACCCATGCCACCGAGAACACCCAGAATTTTCACCCACTCTTCCCCCTCGGGTCGAGGCTAGGCCGCTTCGCGGGCTGCGGTCCAGCCCCGACACCGATCCGGTGTCAGGCTTAGAACAGATCGCCGATCTCGGACTGATAGCCGAACAGACCTTGTGCGCCGCCGGTGTGGATGAAGACGACCGTCTCACCCCGAAGTGTACCGGCGCGGGCCAGGGCGATCAGGCCCTTCATGGCCTTGCCGGTATAGACGGGGTCCAGCACCAGGCCGTCGGTACGCGCCGCAATCCGAAGGGCCTCGACCACCCCGGCATCAACCAGGCCATAGCCCTCGCCCACATAGTCGCAGTCCGCCACGACCTGATCGCGCGACACGGCGTCAGGCCGGCCCAGCATGACGGCCGTCTCGGTGGCCAGCTTGAAGACGGCCTGTTCCTGCTGTGGGCGGGGGGCTCGCACCCCGATCCCCAGCACCGGCACATCCGCCCCCATCACCGCCAGGCCGGCGACGAGGCCGCCTTGTGTGCCCGCACTACCGGTGGCGGTGATGACCCGGTCGAGCTCGAGATCGTATTCGTCGGCCTGGACGATGATCTCGCGGGCGCAATCGACATAGCCCAGAGCCCCGATGGCATTGGAGCCGCCGCCGGGAATGACATAGGGCCGCCCGCCGCGCTCGCGCACATTGTCGGCGGTTCTTTCCAGCTCGGCGGTCATGTCGGACCCGCCCGGCACGAAGCGGATGGCGGCCCCGAACAGCTTGTCGAGTAAGACATTGCCATTGGCCAGATAGTCCTCGGTGCGCGAGCCGGTGCGCTCTTCCAGAATGACCTCACAGCTCAGGCCGCAGGCCGCCGCCGCTGCCGCCGTCTGGCGTACATGGTTGGACTGGACCGCCCCTTGGGTAACCAGGGTGTCGCAGTCGTCGTCCAGGGCCGCCCCGACCAGAAACTCCAGCTTGCGCGTCTTGTTGCCGCCGCCTGCCAGGCCGGTGCAGTCGTCGCGCTTGACCCAGATTTCGACACCCAGCAGCTCGGACAGGCGTGGGGCGACCTCGAGCGGTGTCGGCAGATGGGCGAATCGAACGCGGGGAAAGCGGGCCAGGTGCATTCAGATAGCCTAGCCTAGTCTTCGTCGACCTCAACGGGTGGAGCCACCAGTGGCGACGGTTCGCCGTTCAGGGCTGCCCGCATGGCCTCGACGTCGAGCGCCCCGTCCCAGCGCGCCACCACCAGGGTGGCCACGGCATTGCCGACGAAATTGGTCAGGGCGCGACATTCGGACATGAAGCGATCCACGCCCAGGATCAGGGCCATGCCCGCGAGCGGCACGCTGGGCACGACCGCCAGCGTCGCGGCCAGGGTGATGAAGCCGGCTCCGGTCACGCCCGCCGCGCCCTTGGACGACAGCATGGCCACCCCCAGCAGCAGGAGTTGCTCGCCCAGCGTCAGGTCGATGCCGCAGGCCTGGGCGATGAACAGGGCGGCCAGGGTCATATAGATGTTGGTGCCGTCCAGATTGAACGAATAGCCCGTCGGCACGACCAGGCCGACGACCGACTTTCTGGCCCCCGCCCGCTCCATCTTCTCGATCAGGCTGGGCAGGGCCGCCTCGGAGCTGGAGGTGCCCAGCACCAGCAGAAGCTCTTCCTTCAGGTAGCGGATCAGCTTGAGGATCGAAAAGCCGTTGGCCCAGGCGATGGCTCCCAGCACGCCCAGCACGAAGATCAGCGAGGTCAGGTAGAAGGTGCCGACGAGGGCCGCCAGATTGACCACACTGTCGATACCGTAGCGCCCAATGGTGAAGGCGAAGGCCCCGAAGGCCCCGATGGGCGCCGCCTTCATCAGGATATGGACCAGCCGGAAGAAGGCCTGGGACAGGCTCTCCAGCACCGTCATCACCGGCTTGCCCCGCTCGCCGATGATGGCCAGGGCCACCCCGAACAGGATCGAGAAGAACAGAACCTGCAGGATCTCGCCCTCGGCGAAGGCCCCGGTCACCGTCTCGGGGATGATGTGCAGCAGAAAGCCGGTGATGGTCTGGTCGTGGGCGGCCTGGGAATATTGCGCGACCGCACCGGTATCGAGGCTGGCCGGGTCGACGTTCATACCGTCACCAGGTTGCACAACATTGGCGACGACCAGGCCGACGATCAGGGCCAGGGTCGAGACCGTCAGGAAGTAGGCGAAGGCCTTGCCGGCCACACGGCCCACGTCCTTGAGGTCGCGAAGATGGGCGATGCCGGTCGCCACCGTCAGGAAGATGACCGGTGCGATGATCATCTTCAGCAGCCTGATGAAGGCGTCACCGAGGGGTTTGAGGCTCTCACCGAAGGCCGGCCAGAAATGCCCGATCAGCCCACCCAGGACGATGGCGGCGATGACCTGGACGTACAGATGGGTCCACAGCGGCTTGCCGGCCGGCGGAACGCCGGGTTGCGGATGAGACGGCGAGACGCCTGGCGCGGCCTTGACGGTCATCAATGTTCCTCCCGGCTCCTTCATTACGGTGGGACAGCAAAGCGGCAAGAGGCGATGCGAGGTCGCGCGAAATCGTCTAGGAAGCGGGCATGAAGAGCTTTGATGCCGATGTCATCGTGGCCGGGGCCGGTCTGGCGGGGGCCACCTTTGCCCTGGGTGCGGCCCAGGGCGGACTGGATGTGATCCTGGTCGATCCCGTGCCGTTTTCGACCCAGCTGGATCCCGCCTTCGATGGGCGCGCCTCGGCTATCGCCTGGTCGAGCTTTCGCCAGTGGCAGGCGCTGGGAGCCGGCGACGACCTGGCCCCCGTGGCTGAGCGAATCGAACGTATCTTGGTGACCGACGGCAAGCGGCCGGGGGCCGCGTCCGGCGCCGGGCACGGCGTGTTCCTGCGATTTGATGCCGCGGAGATCGCCGACCGCTCCGAGGGCGAGCCCATGGGCTGGATGGTCGAGAACCGCCAGTCACGCGTGGCTCTGTCGCGAGCGTTGGAGCGGTCGACGGTCGAGCTGAGAACCCCGATTGGGCTGGCGGGGCTTGAGCCCGACGACTTCGGCGTCACCGCCAGTCTGTCGGACGGGACGACGGTACGCGCGCCGCTGGTCGTTGGGGCTGAGGGGCGCGCGTCGAAGGTGCGTGAACTGTCGGGAATCGGGTCGGTCGGCTGGCCCTATCCGCGCTCCGGCGTGGTGGCGACGGTCAAGCTGGGCCGTCCGCATGACGGTATCGCCCACGAGGTCTTTCTACCGGATGGGGCGTTGGCAATCTTGCCCTTGACGGACCAGCGGGCGTCGCTGGTCTGGACCGAGCCGCATGACCGAGTCCGCGCCTTGAAGGCGGCCGGCCTGGAGGCCTTCACGGCCCACCTCAGTCGGCGTTTCGGCGAATTCCTGGGCGAGGTCGAGGTGCTGGAGCCGCGATTCGTCTATCCGCTGAGCCTGCTCTTGGCCGACAGCCTGATTGCGCCGCGCGCCGCCCTGGTTGGGGATGCGGGCCACGGCATCCACCCCCTGGCGGGACAGGGCCTGAATCTGGGACTGAAAGACGCAGCAGCCCTGGCCCAGGTCCTGGTCGAGGCCCGGCGGCTGGGTGAGGACATCGGCTCGACCCAGGTGCTCGCGCGGTACCAGGCATGGCGGCGCTTCGACAATCTGACGATGGCGATGATGATGGACGTGTTCGACCGGACCTTCGCCACCGACAATCCGGTGGTGCGCGGGGTGCGCGATCTCGGCATGGCTGCGGTCAATGCCGTGCCGGCGGCGCGGCACTTCTTCATGGCCGAGGCCGGAGGCGCGGTGGGCGACCTGCCCCAGCTGTTGAAGGGCGAGCCGCTCTAGGGACGCCCGGCGCGCTTAGAATGCCGTTAACCGGCCTTGGGCCAGGATGGTCTCCAGCAAGTTTCGGGCCACAGGCCCCGGGTGGAGGCGCGATGGCCGGTCTCGGTCAAAAGCTGGAAGTCAGGCAGGGGCAGGGGCTGGTCATCACGCCCCAGCTTCAGCAGGCGATCAAGCTGTTGCAGCTCTCGAATCTGGAGCTCGAGGCCTTCGTTGAGGGCGAACTGGAACGCAACCCGCTGCTGGCGCGCGACGACAGCGACCCGGATCGCGGCGAGACGCCTGAGCCGACAGAAGGTGTTGAAGCACCCAGTGATCGCGCCGAAATGTCCTTCGAGGACGGGCGGGCCTCGGACGCATCCGACGCCGTCGATGCGCGTACCGATGATGTCTATGGCGACGCCGCCCCCGGCGAGAAGGCGTCCGATCGCGCCAGCGAGGGCGACACCGGCCAGCCGCTCGGCGATTGGTCGGCGGTCGGGCGTGGCGGTTCGGTCGAGGCCGATGAAGACCTGCTGGATCGCGTTCTTCGCCGTGAACTGTCGCTGAGCGACCATCTCCAGGCCCAGGCGACCCTGGCAGGCTTTACGCCGGTGGAGCACGCAGTGGCCCTGGCCCTGATCGACGCGGTCGATGACGGCGGCTATCTGCGCGGCGAACTGACCGAGCTGGCCGAGCGGCTGGGTTGGAGCGTCGAAAGGATCGAGGCGGTACTGGAACGTTGCCAGGCCTTCGAGCCGACCGGGGTGATGGCGCGTTCGGTGCCGGAATGTCTGGCGCTGCAGCTCAAGGAAAAGAACCGGCTGGATCCGGCCATGCAGGCGTTGCTGGAGAATCTTGAGCTGGTGGCGCGGCGCGACTTCTCAGGTCTGAAGGCGCTGTGCGGTGTCGACGACGAAGACCTGTCCGAGATGATCTGTGAGCTGAAGGCCCTGACGCCGCGGCCCGGTGCCGCCTTCGGCGGCGAACCCAGCCAGACGGTGGTACCCGATGTGTTCGTGCGCCCCGATCCGGCCGGTGGCTGGCGGGTCGAGCTGAATGCCGACACCTTGCCGCGCCTGTTGGTCGACAAACGCTATCACGCCGTGGTCCAGGCCTCGGCGCGCAGCGATGAGGACAAGACCTTCGTCGCCGAATGCTCGGCCCAGGCCGCCTGGCTGGTGAAGTCTCTGGATCAGCGCGCCAAGACGATCCTAAAGGTCGCCTCCGAGATCGTCCGCCAGCAGGACGCCTTCCTCGCCTTCGGCGTCGAATGTCTGCGCCCGCTGAATCTCAAGACCGTGGCTGACGCCATCTCGATGCACGAATCCACCGTCAGCCGGGTCACCTCGAACAAGTATCTGGCGACGCCGCGTGGGGTGTTCGAGCTGAAATTCTTCTTCACCTCGGCGATCAACTCCACCGACGGGGCTGCCAGCCATTCGGCCGAAGCCGTGCGCCACAAGATCAAGCAGATGATTGAGGCGGAGACGGCCGAATCAGCGGTTTTGTCCGATGACCGAATCGTCGAAATCCTTAAGGAAGCGGGGGTCGACATCGCCCGGCGTACCGTTGCCAAGTATCGGGAAGCGTTAAGAATTCCCTCTTCGGTAGAGCGCCGTCGCCTCTTGCGTGCAGGCTGACTCCGGTGAGGTCGAACACACTTTTTTGATCGCGTCGGGTTCGGCTTGACACCAAACCTCGAGAAGCGCGTTTTAGGGTCATGCAGGTCCAAGTCAGCGGCAAGCACATGGATGTCGGCGAAGCGTTAGGCTCGCGCATCTCCCAGGAACTCCAGGACGGAATCGGCAAGTATTTCGAACGTGGTGGCCAGGACGCCGAGGTGGTGGTGTCCAAGGACGGTCACGGGTATCGCGTCGATTGCTGGGTGCGATTGGCCTCAGGTCAATCGCTCGTCACGCATGGCGAGGGCGGGGATGCCCATTCGGCCTTTACCGACAGCCTGCACAAGCTGGAGACGCGGGTTCGCCGGTACAAGCGCCGCCTCAAGGACCATCATCTCGGGCCGCGCCGAATGTCGCCCGAGAAGACCGAGTTGGCCGCCGCCCAGGTGCTGCGGTCGACCGTTCTGCGGGACCCCGGCCTGGTCGAGGATGACGATTTCGGTGAGGCCGGTCGCCCCGATGAAGAGCCGCCTGCGGGCATGGTCATCGCCGAGACGGATTCCCAACTCAAGGAGATGACCGTCGGTCAGGCGGTGCTGGAACTGGATATGACCGGTTATCCGGTTTCGGTTTTCCGCAACGCCGCCCATGGCGGACTGTCGGTCGTCTACCGCCGGCCGGACGGGAATATCGGCTGGATCGACCCCCAGAGGACGCGTTCATCGAACGGGAAGGGTTAGGCCCTAGTCTTGTCGTGTCGGGCGAACACCGCTAGGGCGACGCCCGTCGCGATAATGACAGAGTTGCAGGCTATAGACCGCGCAACCCCCGGGTGGGATCGGTAGAGAGTATGGACATTTCAGCGTTGGTATCGCCGTCGACGGTCGCCGTGCGCGCCGGGGTTTCGACCAAGCGACAGTTGATGAACATTCTGGCCGAGCTGGCGTCGCCGGTGGTCGGAACCCCCGAAAAGGCCCTGATCGAGGGGCTGATGGAGCGCGAGGCGCTCGGCTCGACCGGCCTGTCCGGCGGGGCGGCGGTGCCGCACGCGAGGTCGCCGGAGATTTCGAAAGTCTCGGGTGTCTTCGTCAAGCTGGAGCAGCCACTGGAATTCGATGCCGTGGATGATCGGCCGGTTGACCTGGTGTTCGCCCTGTTCGCCCCGGCCGAGGCCGGTGCCGAGCACCTTAGGGCCCTGGCGGGGGTGTCTCGCCTGTTGCGCCGACCCGAGGTGCGCGAACAGCTGCGACGGGCCAAGACGCCCGAGGCCCTCTATGCCCTGCTGGTCCACCGGATCGAAGCGAGCGCGGCGGCCTGACGTCAACAAACCGTTAGCTACATTGGCTTTGCGGTAAACCTGATCTTCATCCGCATCAGCTAAAACCTGTCCCAGAACGAGCCACGCCCGCAGAGGCGAGGCCATTTGAAGTGATGGGATGTTGTATGGCCAAGACGGTACTCGTCATTGATGACGACCCGACCCAGCGCCGCCTGATCCAGGCGGTTCTGGAGCGAGAGGGATTCGCATTTGAGGGGGCGGAATCCGGGCCCGCCGGCCTGGACCGGCTGGCGCGCGGCGGCGTCGACGTCGTTCTGCTGGATATGGTCATGCCCCAGATGTCGGGTCTGGAAGTCCTCAAGGAGGCCCGCCTGTCGGGTGTCGCCTGTCCGGTCATCATCCTGACGGCCAACGCCGGTATCGAGACGGTCGTTGAGATGATGCGGGCCGGGGCCCAGGACTTCTTCGTCAAGCCGGCCTCGCCGGAGCGAATCCTGATCGGCGTGCGAAATGCGCTTCAGATGGGCGACCTGACCAGCGAGGTCTCGCGCCTGAAGAAGCGTGCTTCAGGGCGCATGGGCTTTTCGGATCTGGTCGGATCCAGCCCGGCCATGCAGATGGTCAAGCGCATGGGCGAGCGTGCCGCTGCCTCGACCATTCCGGTGCTGATCACCGGTGAAAGCGGCGTCGGCAAGGAAGTCATTGCGCGCGCGCTGCACGGCTCATCGGATCGGGCGGGTAGGCCGTTCGTGGCGGTCAACTGCGGAGCCCTGCCGGCCAATCTGGTGGAGTCGATCCTGTTCGGCCATGAGAAGGGTAGTTTCACCGGCGCAACCGACAAACACCTCGGCAAGTTCAAGGAGGCCGACGGCGGCACCCTGTTCCTGGACGAGATCGGCGAGCTGCCGCTGGATATGCAGGTCAAGCTGCTGCGCGCGCTGCAGGAGGGCGAGGTCGATCCCATCGGTTCCAAGCGTCCGACCAAGGTCGATGTCCGCATCGTCTCGGCGACCAATCGCGACCTGGCCCAGCAGGTGAAGGACGGCACCTTCCGTGAGGATCTGTTCTATCGCCTGAATGTCTTTCCGATCGAGACCCCGGCACTGCGCGAGCGGTGCGGGGATATTCCGGCCCTGGTCGAGCATTTCGTGACGCGCTTCAACGTCGAGGAAGGGCGACGGATCGCCGGGGCTTCGCCCGAGGCTATGCGCCTGCTGCAAGGGTTCGACTGGCCCGGCAACGTCCGTCAGCTGGAGAACACCGTCTATCGGGCCATTGTCCTGGCCGATGGGGCCTATCTGCAGCCGCACGACTTTCCGTCCATCTCGGGTCTGAATCCGCCGGTCCAGGAGGCCACAACCGAGGTCGCGAATGAGTCCCCGATCCGCCTGCCCGAGGACCTGCCGCCACTACCGGAGGCTCCGGTCAAATTCCTGGATGAGCGCGGCCATCTGCGCACCCTGGAGTCCATTGAGCGCGATCTGATCCAGCACGCCATTGAGGTCTATGCGGGCCATATGTCCGAAGTCGCCCGCCGCCTCGGCATCGGCCGATCAACCCTGTACCGCAAGGTGCGCGAACAGGGCCTGGAGGAACTGGTCAGCCGGTTGGGCTAGTAGCGGACGCCGAGTGTCAGCTTGATGATCTCGCTGCGCACCAGGCTGGTGATGTCCTCACCGTTTTCGTACTCGATCCCGAAGCGATAGTGGGAGGCGTTGCTGGGGGACAGGATCAGACTTGCCCGCCCTACTGCTGCATCGCCAAGGCCGCCGTCCAGGGGCTCCATAAGCTCGTACTCCAAGGTGCCTTCGAGCCAGCCGTCGAGCAACGGTCGACCGTAGCTGAAGTTCACCCATCCTCCCGCTCGAAAATACTCGTTCACACCTAACAGACTGGTCTTGGAACCAACGTCAGCGACGTCCGCGTAATCCAGCCGAAGTCCGTACCGGCAAGTCGCTCGCGCAGGGTATGTGGCCATGTCCACGCAGGCTAGGCCCGGAGCATCCCATGCCAGTTCAGCGCGATATACGGAGGAGTCAAAATCATCATCGGTTTCATAGTCCGCCGACCACCGTACTTCGTGCCCGTGGCTGCGCCAGAACCCCAGGACGCCGAATGTGAGATCGTTGACTGGACTGGAGGCCAGCGTAACCCGATCATAACTGGCATATGGCATCCACCGCAGGCCGCCATGCTCCAGTGGGCCGAATCCGACTACCAGGTCGGCGCTGATACTTTCCGATCCGGTTGCGCGGTCGTTATCGTAGGATAGGGTGGCGAAGGTCCTGTCGGCCATGCTGGCTTGCGAGAGGCTGGCAACCTCCCCCGTGAGAATCCAGCGCGCCGGAGGCGGCCTGTATGGCGGGTCGCCAGTCGTGTTGGTGTTATTGACGCTGCCGCAGTAGACCCGGAGGGCAGAAAAGTCGCCCCGCAGGAAGGCCTCTGCCAGATCGGTCAGGGTGTCCGAGCCGCTTGGTCGCGTGATGGATACGCCGCTGGTGGGGTCAGGAACATTTCCAGCGGTCTCGAGGAGCTCCAAGACGGCATCGTTCATTTGAACTTGCTTCGCCCCCAACGCCCCTGCAAGAGTATAACGGGCCCCGGCGTCACCGCGTAACGTTGCTTGATAGGCATCAACTGTACTGCTCGACCAGGGAGTTCCGGTGTACTGGAGCAGGGCGGCCAAAACTTCGGCTGGCGGGAGTTCGCGGCTCGCCGGGCTTAGGGATTGATGCGTCTCACACGCCTCTTCCATAGCCGCGACAACCGCAAGGGTCTGGCCAGAGGCGGGGACGCCGACGAAACTGACCAGGCAAAATGTCGCGAGAGCTGCGCCTGAGGCCGGGAAGCGAGGACTCATGATTCCGGCTCCCACAGTAGAGTATGGATTGCGTTTGTCAGATCTCCGAGCCGTTCAAGCCGGCTCGTATCTATAAATGATATAAATTTGAATCGATCTATTCCGAGATCTTCGCAAGTAAGATCGGATAATTCTTGACCGAAATATTCAAGCTGTGCTGATTTAAATCCGAAACTATTTGGCTCACTCGGGGCGCTCAAATACCATTGGGAATCGAAATTTCCTACGGCCGTGTGCGGCTTGAATCCCAGGCCCCTGAGCGCCTTGCTTGCCGCTCGACGCAGCATTTCTGTCAGGTCCAGAGACCTCAAATTTGGGTGCTGGACCGGTTGGTGGTCCTTCACCGCGAATTTCTTTTTGATTGCCACCCCAGTCGCCCCTACCGCCAAGCTAGAATAACGCTGCTATGTTAGCATAACGCGATTGGGTCTGCCAAGAACATCAGGCGGCGGCTCGTGCGCGCTTGGGGTGCGCTCATCGCGCGGCGAAGGCCCCCAGCTCCCGCGTCCCATTCTCAACGGATGGCTCGATCTCGGTGGCCTCGAACCATTCGTTCCAGCTGACGATCAGCATCCAGTCGGGCCGGGCGGCGTGGGCGGCGCGCAGCATCATCTCGAATGTGCGCCCGCCGCGTCGCGGCGTGGTCGGGCGATCGCCGGTGCGGTCGTCCAGTCGACGGTCATCATAGCCGGGCAGGACGGTGGCGGTGGTCACCGCCAGGCCCTGCTGCCAGCCGACCCAGCGGCCCAGCCAGCGTCGGGCACGTCTCTCGAAGCCGATCCGCCAGCCGTCGGTCTGGAACTGCACCGAATAGATGTGCAGGGCGTCGAACAGCCGGCGTCGGGCACCGATCTCACCCTCGGTGTTGGCCGGGCCGACGACGGCCAGGTGGCGCGGACGGGCCTGGCCCCAGCCGGTCTCGCCGACCTCCTGGAGCACCCGGTCGAAAACGAACAGGCAGGGACGCCCCTGGAGCTGGAGGGCGCACGGTGAGGTCGACAGCTGTGCTTCAAGATAGGCCAGGCGTTCAGCCAGGGTTTCGGGCGAGCCGCCTGAACTCTCGACATAGGCCGTGATGGCGAAGCCCTCAGGAGCTGCGGCCAGGAGGGCCTGCAATACCCGATCGCGGCGGTTGCCCCAGCCGTCCCAGCTGGTGATGAAGCCGGTGATGCCCGCCGCCTGGGCCTGGGCGATCTGGCGGGCAATGACGGCGGGATCCAGGCTGTCATAGAGGCCGCTGGCCGGGACGTTCGGGTGATTGCGCCCGCCGTCCGCCGAGACGCCCCAGCCCTCGTCAGGGCCATACCAGCCGTAATGGAACGCCAGCACTTCGGGTCGGGCCTGGGCGCGTGCCGTCCACGGCACAATCGCCGTGCCGAACAGACCGGCCATGACACCGAGGAAGCCGCGCCGCCTCATGGCTCGGACCTACGACGTCGCAAGCGCGTCTTGGGCGCCTCTCCGCGCGCCTTGGCGGCGATCTCCTTGAGCTTGCGGCCCTGGAGTGCCGACAAGGCCTGACCGGGCGAGCCCAGGTCGGGGTCCGCGAAGGCCCGGCCGTGGGTCTGGATGCGTTCGGACACGCTGTCGATGAACTCGCCTTCCCAATCCGACAGCTCGACACCGGCCTTGTCAGCGGCCCGCCGGGTTCGCTTCAAGGCGTTGATGGCCTTGCGCTGAGCGGCCTTGCGCTGAGCCTCGAACGAGTTCGGGCGCGGTGTTTCCGGCGGCGGCTTTTGCGCGCGGGGTGGGCCCGTCGAGGCCTGTGCGGGCCGGTTCTTCTTCGCGCTGAAGCCGGACCGCTTCAGCGTCAGACCTCGCCGATGGCCGAGAGATAGAGGTCAAGGATTGCCTCTTCCTCCTGGCGCTTGGCCTTGTCCTGTTTGCGGATGCGCACGACCTTGCGCAGGGTCTTGACGTCATAGCCCTCGCCCTTGGCCTCGGCGAAGACCTCCTTCAAGTCGGCCATGACCGCAGCCTTGTCTTCTTCCAGGCGCTCGATGCGCTCGATGATGGTGCGTAGGCGACCCTGGGCGGCGGCGGTCAGGACGTCAGGATTGGAAAAGGTGGCGTCGTCGGCCAAGGCGGTGCTCCGGGGAAAACAGGGTGAACGAGCCTGTTCCCTAGACCCGATCCACCCCTCGTCTCAACCGCCCACAACGAAACAGGCCCCGGACAAACGTCCGAGGCCTGTGGAAATCTCGTTGGACACGTCAGTGCCGATCCGGCACCGAGCGGGCTTAGCCCTGCTTGGCCTTGAAGCGCGGGTCGGTCTTGTTGATGACATAGACCTTGCCCTTGCGGCGCACGATCTTGCAGTCCCGGTGACGGGTCTTGAGCGACTTGAGGGAGCTACGGACCTTCATGGTCTTCTTCCGGGCTTGGCGTTCATGAAAAGACAAGCGCCGCGAGGGGGCTCGCGGCGGAGCGGGGTCTATATGCAAAGCGCGCGCGCCTGTCAACGCGGGCTCGCCCGCGCGGCGAACCGGCGCTTCGCCCCCCACGCGCTTGTGATTGAACCTCAACGGGAAAGCCAGCTAGGCTGGCGCCATGAGAATGACGTCCCGCCTCATCCTGTGTCTGGTGGTCGCGGCCTGTGCGCCGATGGCTCCTGATCTGCCGCCGATCAGCCCGGCCCCGACTCCGCCGCAGCAACGGCCGCAGCCACTGCCGGTGACGCCGGCCCAGCCGTCGACGGATGAGGCGACGCCGACGGAGGTGATGGAATTCAACGCCTGGCGCGACAGCTTCCTGGCGCGGCGCGGTGGTGCCAACCGGGCCGCCTGGGCCTATGAGCTGTCAGGTCTGACGCCAGATCACCGCGTCATCGACCGCGACCGTTCCCAGCCGGAGTTCGCGCGCGGCGCGGGTGACTACATTAGCCGCGCCCTGACCGCCGATCGGATCCAGACCGGTCGCGACCGGATCGGATCCTCGCCCTGGATGAACGGCGTCCAGGATCAATACGGCGTGCCCAAGTCGGTCCTGGTGGCCATCTGGGCCCAGGAAAGCGCCTTCGGGCGGATTCAGGGCGACATGGATGTCATCCGCTCGCTGGCAACCCTGGCCTGGGAAGGCCGCCGCCGCGAATGGGCCGAGGGCCAGCTGGTCAACGCCCTGACGATTGTCAGCGAGGGCCGGCGGGAACGGGCCCGGCTGACCGGAAGCTGGGCCGGGGCCATGGGCCAGACCCAGTTCATGCCGGACAACTATCTGCGCCTGGCCCGCGACGGCGACGGCGACGGGCGGGTCGACATCTGGGGATCGGACGTCGACGCCCTAGCCTCGGCGGCTAATCTGCTGGCCAATGCGGGCTGGCGTCGCAACCAGCGCTGGGCGTTGGAGGTGACCCTGCCGCCCGGCTTTGACTACAGCCTGACGGATTCGGCCGAACAGCCGTGGAGCTTCTGGCGCGCCCGCGGTGTGCAACTGGTCGGTGGCGGCGATCTGAGCAATGCCGAGGCGGCCGAGACGGCGACCATCCTGCTGCCGTCGGGGGCGGGCGGACCGGCCTTCCTGGCCTTGCCGAACCACTATGTGATCCGGCGCTACAACAATGCCATGAGCTATGCCCTGGCGATCGGGCTTCTGGCCGATGCGATGGATGGCCGGCCGGGCGTCTCCCGGGCCTGGCCCGACGAGCCGCCGTTGTCGCGCGATCAGCGCTTTGCCCTGCAGCGTGGCCTTCAGGCCCTGGGCTATGATCCGGGCGGTGTCGACGGCATCATCGGCTCAGGGACGCGGCGGGCGGTGCGCCAGTATCAGGCGGCCCGCGGCCTGATCGCAGACGGCTACGTCAATGAGAGCGTCATCAACCAGGTCCGCTCGGAAGCCGGCGTCTAGGGCTCTGGACCGTTTCGGCGGACCCATTTCTGACATGATCCGGGACAAGCCTATGACGTCCCCAGGTTTTGGGTGACTCATTCGACAGGAGATGGATCGATGCGGACCCGCACCCTTGCCCTCGTCGCCGTCACGGGCCTGCTCGGTCTGAGTGCTTGCGCGTCGACGGGCGGCCCCTACCCGACCTATGCCGAGGAACTGGCGGCGCTCGAAGATACCTGCCAGGCGCGCGGCGGTATCCTGACCCCACTGCCGGGTGCCAGCGGACATCGGCCGGCGACGGACTATGCCTGCGAAATTCGTGGCGGTTCAGGTCGGCTGAACTAGAGAGCGTCTGCTGGCATGGTTCCGGCGTTGATGGCGATGCGCCCGACCAGCCCCTTGACGATCAGGTCCAGGGCCGTGCCCTCGCGATAGTCGGCGGCCGCGACGAAGTTCACCCGGTCTTCCGAGATCAGGTTGTAGAGCTTCTGCTGATCCCGTTCTGAGTTGCGCGGATCATAGACTGCGATCGAGAACCCACCTTTGGAGTGCATCATCTTCATGGTCGGCACGTCGGTGTCGCCGTCTCCGAGGAAGATCATCCGCTCGAACGGAACCGGTCGGTCCTTGTCGGGCATGAATTTGTTGATCTTGTCGTGCTCATAATGGTTGAGCACACCCTTGTTGATGCGGAACAGATACTGGGTCTTGGTGGTGTAGTTGACGCCGACCGCCGGCCAGATCGCCACGCCTTCGGCGTCATAGGCGAATTTCGATGCGAAGACGTGGGTGAAGGCGTCACGGATCGGGCAGCCGTCGATCATCTCCTCCAGTCCGGCCGAGATGATGTAGTGTTCGATGTCCAGGCCGTAGCGAGCGCCCAGAGCGTTGATACGCTCGAACCAGCCGGTCGCCGTCAGGTCGGTCTTGAGACCATCGAACAGTTTGACGTCCTGACCATGCTCGGCCAGCAGCTTGCGCGTAATTGGCTGCTTCTGCTCACGGGCGCGCTGAAGCATCAACTGCATATACATCAGGATGTTGTCGCCGTCGGCCTCACGGGTCAGGCGATCTGCCTCGCCCCAGAAATCGCCGATACCCATTCCGACGGAGGGGATGAAGGTGACCTCCTGCATATTGCCGCGCGCGAGCGTGCCGTCGAAATCGTAGATGAGGGCGGTCTTGAGCAGCGGAGCTTGGGTCATGGGGGCCGAACGTCAGGGAATCCTGCGGCCTCCTAGCACCAAATCGCGACAAACCTAACCGGCGTCGAGGGCCAGTTCGGGTTCGGCGTTGGCGTCGATCGCCAAAACCGGCAGCTCGATGCTGAAGGTCGCTCCTTGGCCGGGTTCACTCTGTAGGGAGACCGAGCCGCCGTGCAGCTCGGCGACGGCCTTGACCAGGGCCAGGCCCAGGCCGGGGCCACCGCGATCGCGGCCGATGAACCGGTCGAAGGCGTGGGCCTGCTTGTGGAAGGGCACGCCCCGCCCGGTGTCTGATACCGAGATCAGCACCTGGCTTGCCTGCCGCACGGCGGCCAGCCTGACCTCGCCGCCGGAATCGAGGGCGCGCACGGCATTGTCGGCCAGCTGATCGATGATCTTCACCAGCCGGTTCTGATCGGCGCGGATCAGGCCGGTGTCGCTGTCGACGTCGACTGTCAGGGTGGTGTCCTTGGCCGCAAGCTGCGGCTGGATCCGCAGGGCGACGGCCTGGATCACGTCGGCCACCGAGACGTCGCCCAGCGTCAGAGCCATCTCCCCGGCGTCGATCTGGGCCATGTCCAGGACGTCGTCGATGGAATGGGCCAGCTGACCGGCGGCGGACTTGACCGCGGCCAGATGCTGGCGCGACCGGTCGGGCAGGCCGGAGCCTTCGGCCTCCAGCAGCTCGGCATAGCCCAGGATGGTGGTCAGGGGGGTGCGAAGCTCATAGGAGACGTTGCCGACGAATTCCCGCTTGAGGCGTTCGGCTTCGCCCAGGGCGGCCTTCTTCTGCTCGAGGGCGTCTTCCAGTTCGCGCCGGGCCGTGATGTCTGAGAACGCGATCAGGGTCGCGCCGTCGGGCAGGGGCCGGGTCTGCCAGGCGACGATCCGACGATCGGTCAGGCGGCCTTCGCCGGCGACCGGTGCGCGGCTTTCAGGGTCCGGATCGGTCACCCGGGCTCCCAGCTCGGCCCACAGGCCGGCGTCCGGGAGCAGGGCCTGGCACCGGCCGGCGACCTCGTCGAACCCGACGGTCTCGTCCAGCTGGTCGGCCGCGAGCGCCCAGAACTGCTCGAAGGCATCGTTACGCAGGCGCAGTCGGCCGTTGGAGCCGAACACGGCGACGGCGTCATTGAGCTTGTCCAGGGTCGCCTGCTGCACATTGAGAAGCGCGTTGTATTCGGCCCTCAGGTTCAGGTCGTTGGTGATGTCGGCGAACAGCAGCAACAGGCCGCCCAGCGGATGCGGCTGACGGACCACGCGCAGGGTCCGGCCATCGGGCAGAGGCCAGACGTCGTCCGGCGCAACCTCGGTCGAGCCGTAGTATTCCAGCTCGCCCGCCTTCCACTTCGAATAGTCGGCGGTCTCGGGCAATTTTCGGCGCTGGCGCAGGCGGTCCAGAACCTCGGCGTGAGTCGGGCGCTCGTCGAGCCAGACGGCGTCCAGGCCGAACAGATTGCGAAACGAGGAGTTGTGATAGGCCATTCGGCGGTTCGGGCCGAAGATCGCGACGGCGTCGTCCAAATGATCCAGGGTCTCGTCGTGGGCCGTCACGTGGCGCTTGAGGGTTTCGCGCGTTTCCTCCGTTTCGGTGACGTCGATCGCATGGGACAGGACCTCGCCGTTGCCGATCGGCTCGATGCTCAGCCGCCAGGCCCGGCGGCGCCCGCCGAGCACGGCCCAGCGGAACCGTTCGATCCTCTGACCCGCCTCCAGCGCCTCGCGCACGAGGGCGGGGCCATCCTTGTCGAACGTGGCCCCGGAGGTGCGGGCGACGTCCAGCGACGGCTGCTCCACGGCTTCCAGCCAGGCCCGATTGGCCCACACCAGGGCCCCGGCGGCATCGGAGATCCAGGCCGGCGCTGGCAGGGCGTCCGCCACGGCCGACAGGCGACCGTCACCGACGACCTCGACCTCGGCGGCGGGATCGAGGCGCAGCCAGATCGCGCCGCCCAGGGCCTTGCCCTCGACATTGACCGGGCCGGTCGAGCCCTGGATCGTCAGGCGGCACGGCTCGCCGTCCTCGACCAACGCCCGGATCCGCTGACTGGTGTCGGCAGCCTGATCAGCCAGGGCATGGACGACGGCGGCGGCCAGGTCCGCCGCATGAGCCTCACTATCCAGGCCCAGCGCCGCCGCGACCGCCTCCAGCGCGTCCTGGCCGCTGGCCAGGCGAGCCTCGCCGTCCTCGATGCGGATGACCGCGCCCTCAAAGGCCTCTGCGGCCCCGCGGGCATCAGCCAGGGCGCGTGCGCCTTCGGCGGCGGCGCGATCAAGCTCTTTCCTGCGCTGCTGCACGCCGCGACGGATGCGCCAGGCCCAAATGACCACCGCCAGCGCCAGGCCGACCGCCCCCGCCGAGGCCACAAAAGCAATATCGATGGGCGTCATCTGAACCGGTCCAATCCGCCATTTCGAAGAGCGATTCGGAGCACCATAACCTAATCCGGTGACTTGTCCGCCGCCGGGAACGGGGTGATAGCTCGCAAATGCAGTTCGCCCCCTCCCTCGACGATCTGGCCCGCTACGCCGAGGCGGCCTGGGCACGCCTGCCGACCGTCTTTCGAGAGGCCGCAGACCCCGTGGCGATCCGGGTTCTGGATTTCGCCGAACCCCAGCTTCTGGACGAGTTGGGTATCGAAGATCCTTTTGAACTTACGGGTCTTTATCACGGTGTTGATCTGACTCAGGCGTCGGTGACCGACCCCAGTCCGCGCCCATCTGAGGTGTTTCTCTACCGGCGGCCCATTCTCGATGAATGGGTCGAGCGGGGGGATGTCGCCCTGGAGGCGCTCGTCGAGCACGTTCTGATCCATGAGATTGGGCATCATTTCGGCCTGTCGGACGAGGACATCGACGACATCGAAGCTGACCGGCGCTAGCCTAGGCCGACCTTCGCGCCTATAGGGTCGCAGTGGGCCGCAGCGGCTGAACGGAACAGAATGCGTATTCTTCTGGCGACGGACGCCTGGGAACCCCAGGTCAACGGCGTGGTGCGGACCCTGTCTCGCACGGTGGCGGAGTGTCGGGAGATGGGCCACGAGGTCCTGACCATCACGCCCGACGCCTTCAAGACCATACCCTGTCCGACCTATCCGGAAATCCGGCTGGCGCTCGGGGCCGAGGAAGAAATCCGCGAGCGCATGGCCGCCTTTGAGCCCGAGGCCGTCCATATCGCCACCGAAGGGCCGATCGGCATCGCCACCCGGCGCATCTGCCTGGAGTGGAAGCTGCCGTTCACGACCAGCTATCACACCAAATTCCCCGAGTACGTCTCGGCCCGGTTCCCGGTGCCGGTCCAGGTGGGCTACGCCTATATGAAGTGGTTCCACAAGCCGTCCGGCCGGTTGATGGTGGCTACGCCGACCTTGCGCGACGAGCTGGTCAAACACGGCTTTCGCAACGTCTCACCCTGGACCCGCGGCGTCGACACCGAGCTGTTCCGACCGGATCTCGAGCCAGTTTTTCCGGCCGACTGGCCGCGTCCGATCTGGCTGAACGTCGGGCGCGTGGCGGTCGAGAAGAATATCGAGGCTTTCGTCGAGCTGGACCTGCCGGGCACCAAGGTCATCGTTGGGGATGGACCGGCCAAGGCCGACCTTGAGGTCCGCTACCCCGAAGTGAAGTTCACCGGTGCCATGTTCGGTGAGGAACTGGCCCGCGCTTTCGCCGATGCCGACGTCTTTGCATTTCCCTCCTGGACCGACACCTTCGGCCTGGTGATCCTCGAGGCGATGGCGGCCGGGACACCGGTGGCCGCCTATCCGGCACATGGTCCGATCGACATCATTCCCGGCTCCGGGGCGGGCGCGATCGACGATGATCTGAAGACCGCCTGCATGGCCTGTCTGAACCTCGATCGCAAAGCGGTGCGTGCCTATGCGGAACAGTTCTCCTGGCGTGCCTCGGCGGAAGAGTTCGTCCGTAACCTGCAACCCCAGCCCGAGGCTGAGAAGGTCCGTTTCTGGCGCCGCCTGCGCCGCCTGGCACGCCTGCGCCGCCGTGCGGCGGCGGCCTGAGGGAACAGGCCGCCGAATCATGGGTTATGGTCTTGCCAGGGGGAAGATTTCGACCTGGAGGATGACTATGAAAAAGCTCCTTGCCGTCGTCGCGACGGGCCTGGCCCTGTCAGCCTGCGCGACGCCCACCGCCTATGCACCCGAAGGCTATGGGGGCCAGCGCGGCGGCTATGCCGACCAAAGGCTTCAAGAAGATCGCTGGGCGGTCGCCTTCAGTGGAAACTCCCTGACGAGCCGTGACACGGTGGAGATGTACCTGCTGTACCGGGCGGCCGAACTGACGGTTCAATCCGGCTATGACTGGTTCGTCACCGACTTCCGTGAGACGGACTCCGAGACGCGGTCCTATTCGGTATCTGATCCGTGGTACCGCGGTGCCTACGGTCCCTATTGGGGCCCCAACTGGCGCTTCTATCGGCGCGGCTACTGGACCGCCTGGGACCCCTGGTACCACGACATGGATATGCGCCAGACGACCCGTTACGAAGCCCGGGCTGAAATCGTGATGGGACGCGGCACCGCCCCCGCCGGAGAGCACCACGCCTTCGATGCCCGCGAGGTCATGCAGAACCTCGGACCGCGCGTGACGCGGCCCGGCTGAGTCCTAGGCCAGGCGGATCGGCTTGAGCCGGCGCTTGTTGACGTGGTCCTCGGGGGCCTTGCCGGGGGCCTCTTCAGGCAGTTCGCCCTTGAAGTAGAAACGCTGCCAGGATTCGCGCACCGTATCGGGATCGTGGGCCGACAGGCGGCGATTGAACTCGCCGCGCTGGCGGTTCCAGGCCGTGAATTGGTCGTAGAGTTCCGGATCGCGGTCCAGCGAGCGCACGATCGGCTGTACCTGTTCCATGGCCCGGTTCTGGACCAGGGTGATGAAGCAGAAAGGCTCGCCGCGCTCCCACTTGACCCGGCCCGGGCGCGTGAAGATCCAGTTCATCGTGAAGGGGAAGGGCAGCCAGTCGGTCTCCACCAGGCCGGTCAGGGGCTGAATCCCATCCTTGACGTGATTGGGTGGACCCGAGGTCCAGATCGACCAGCCGGGGGGCGTGCGGAACAGATAGCCGGGATGAAAGGTCACGACCCCGCCAGCAAAGTGCGAGGCGATGAAGTGGTCTTGGTCCGGGATCGGACGGTCGAACTGAAAGGTGATGTCGGACTGGCTGCGACCGCCTGTCCATTCGATGGTGACGTCCCACGGCGACAGGATTTCCCAGCCGGTCGTGTTGGCCATGGTCAGCGGCAGGCACTTGTAGGGGTGCCGATTGGAGAAATTGTCCATCCAGCGCCGCTGGGCGCGGCCGGGAACGATCTCGGGCGGGCGACCGCCCATCGGATAGCAAAGCAGTTCCATGGCGAATTCCCTAGCCTTGCAGCCCCGCTGACGTAAAGCGTCTGCATGATGTTCGACAAAGACCGTTTCCTGTCCTGGCTGGACGATCAGGCCATCACCCACAATACCGTCGAGCACCCGGCAGTGTTTCGGGTCGAAGAGGGACTGGATCTCAAGGCCACCATGCCCGGTGCCCATTCCAAGAACCTGTTCCTCAAGGACAAGAAGGATCGGCTGTGGCTGGTGTCGGCGCGCCAGGACACCCAAATCGACCTCAAGCGACTGGATCGGGTGATCGGCTCGGCCCGACTGTCGTTCGGCAATGCCGAACTGATGCAGGCCGTTCTGGGACTCACTCCGGGATCGGTGACGGCCTTCGGCCTGGTCAATGACCGGGACCGCCAGGTCACTTTCGTCATCGACCGGCACCTCTGGGACGCTGAGATCGTCAACTTCCATCCGCTGGTCAATACGGCCACGACCGCCATGGGGGGCGATGCGTTCAGGCGCGTCCTCGACCGGATCGGGGTCGAGCCGATCATCGTGGATTTCGATCAGATGGTGGTGGTCAGCCGCGCAGGCTCTTGAGCATCAACTCGTGCCGCCAGGCCGCGACATCCGCCAGGGCCGTGTCGAGGGCATCCCGCACCGCTTCCAGCCGACCGGCCAGGATGATGTCGTCGCCGGCCTGCTCGGCCCGCTCGCAGGCGTCCCTGAGCGCCTGGGCGCCGACCCCGGCGGCCGACCCCTTCAGCGTGTGCACGGCGTCCCGCCAGCCCTGTTCACGGGCGTCCAGCAGCGGAGACCAGAGCCGGGCCTGTTCCTGGAACAGGCCCAGGACCTCATCGGCCAGGGCCCCGTCACCCTGGGTGAAGGCCTCCAGCACAGTAACGTCCACGGCACCGCTCAGATCGCGACGGCTCATTTCAGGCGACTCCAGGGAACAAGAACCAGTAGCGGTCGATCCGGCCCGTGGGCCGTCCGGTGTGTGCGTGCGGCCAAAGGTGCGCCTGTTTTTCCTTGCAAGCGAGCGGATTCGTCTCTATCTGCGCCGCTCCCCGCCGGATCGCTTCCGGGTTCGCGGGGCCGACATCTCCCTTTCGGGGCGCTGTCACGTGCGATGGCTCCGGGTGATTAGCTCAGTTGGTAGAGCAGCTGACTCTTAATCAGCGGGTCGTAGGTTCGAGCCCTACATCACCCACCATCTTTTCAATCGCTTAGCACCCAGGTGACAGAACGGAACGAGAACCGTTCGCCTCTGCCAAAGACGAACGTTCGCCTTTGCACATTTCTCTCAAGCAAAAGCCCCCGCCTCCACCTGGGCCTTTCGCCGTCGAGGTTAAGGCGGCTCGCCGCGAGCCGGAACGCGCCCGGAACGAATCACGTCCGAATCGCTGACACGGCAATCTTCCGGCTTTGTTCCCTACAAGATGCTGTATCCAAAGGCGGATCGACCACAATTGGCAGCCGCTCGGAACTTAGAATATTCTTCATTTCTGGTGGCGACACTCAACCTTGGCATCATGGGCTTGGGAGGGTTTCATGGGTCAGGCGTCTCCCATCGACGCGCAGGCGGCCTTCCGGAATGAACTCCGACGGTCCGCCGTTCTGCGCCACCGGCTCGCCGCCGTGGCCCTGCGTCGTCCGTTCGAGCAGTTTCGCGACAGGCTGGAGGCTTGGCTTCGATGCCGAGCTGCGGCTAAAGAGGCCCGGTCACGGCCCCGTAGCTCAGCAGGATAGAGCAGCGGTTTCCTAAACCGGAGGTCGGGTGTTCGAGTCACCCCGGGGTCGCCATCGCCCGGGGCCCGGGCGACGGGGAGCAGCGTCGGCCTAGCGTAAAGCGCCTTGATCTTGATTGGATACCGCAGGTCTGCGTAGGGTCTGCGGATGGAGGAGGCTCGCATCATCCGACGTGTCGTGCTCCGCGACGACGAGCGTGTGGAGTACCACATCGAGCTTCGCCGCGAGGACGGCGCGCGTCTGCGTCGCCCCGGCGGATACATCACCTACGAAAGCGCCCTTCAGGTGGCTCGGCGCGAGGGCCTGGACGTCATCCAGGGGTGGGCTGACGAATACGTCTGAGGTCAGGCCTCTGCGGGACACGAACCCATGATGGTCCGCGTCATCGCGCTGCTCAGGCACGGGCCGGCTGTGCGATATCCCTCAGGGATGCGCGTTCTTCGTCACACGGATGGGATGGCGGAGAGGGTGGGATTCGAACCCACGGTACCCTTGCAGGCACGCCGCATTTCGAGTGCGGTACATTCAACCACTCTGCCACCTCTCCTTTTGGGGGCACCGGCGGGTTCAGGAACCTGGCCGGGCGAGCGAGGGCGCGATCTCTAATGCGCGCCAGCGGCAAAGGCAAGCGGTGCATCCATGATGGTCGCACCATCGTATATCAGCCTATGACACGCTTCCGTATCCGCCCTCGAATTCGCCATGCCGCCGTTGCGGCACTCGTCATCGGGTCCGCCTGTTCGGACAGTCAGGCCCAGACCCGCCGCGAGGTGCAGCCGTTGCGCGGCGAAGAGCGCACAGCGGTCTTCGCCGGCGGCTGTTTCTGGTCGATCGAGCACGGATTTGAGGCGATCCCCGGTGTGCGCGAGGCGACATCGGGCTTCACCGGCGGTCGGGTCGATCATCCGACCTATCGTCAGGTCGTCGCCGGCGGGACCGGCCATGTCGAGGCCGTGCAGGTCACCTATGATTCCGGTCGGATCACCTATCGTGAGCTGGTCGACCGGTTCTGGCGCATGATCGACCCCACCGATCCCGATGGCCAGTTCTGCGACCAGGGGCCGTCCTATGTGTCCGGGGTCCATGCCACCGCCGAACAGCGTCCCATCGCCGAAGCCTCGCGCCGGGCAGCGGCGGCGGCGCTGGGCGAGGCCCGATTCCGAACGCCCGTCCTGACCGCCCGGAGATTCTGGCCGGCTGAAGCCTATCATCAGGACTATGCCCGCCGGCATCCGGCGAACTATCAGGCCTACGCCACCGGTTGCCGGCGGGCTGCCCGTCTCAGGGCCGTGTGGGGCTGACCGGGACGGGGAGGCCCGTTTCCGGGTCACGAGGCCGGGGCCGGAAGCCCTCGCCCAGGCCGATGGCCAGATCGCGAGTGCGTGTCGGGTCGAGGCGAACCGAGGCATCGGTCCAGCCGCTGAAGCGCGCAAAGTCCGCAACGAACTCGTGGCGGAAGCGGGCCTCTATTGAGGCCATCAATACGCGCTGGCCCTGGTCAACCGTCAAGGGGTCGACCGCCTCGGCCTGGTTCTGGGCGTGAGCCTCGCGCACCCACATGGTCAGGCCAGGGGCGTCCGACGCTGCCAGGCGCTCACGACCGTAGTAGGCCAGGGAATTATAGAGAAAGCGGTCGTCGGTCGCGATGACCGTGCCCGGACCGAGTGCCTCTGCGGCCGCCAGGATCCGCTGGGTGCCGACTTCCCAGCCGCGCACCCGCTTGAACGACCCTCCGAGTCCGGCGCGATCGGCCAGTACCGGCCAGACGGCAAGGGTGAGCACGAGTGCAGCCAGAAGGGCCTGGAAAGCGACCCCTCCGATCAGCCAGCGTCGGGCTTGCCAGCGAATCAGCCAGGCGGCGGCCAGGACGACCGCCGGGGCATAGGCGACGGCGGCCCAGTTGGCATTGGCGCGTGACAGGAAGGCCTGGATGAAGACCAGCAGGATCGGCGGAACGACGAAGGCCAGCAGCAAACGGTCAGACCCCGGAAGCACCGAGCGCCCCATCAGGAAGCCGATCGTGCCGATCAGGATGACGCCCAACGGTACCGGCCCCAGGACCATCGTCTGGGATACCAGGAACTCCAGCGCTTCGAGAGGATGGAACAGGTCTGACAGGTTCCAGTCGGCATTGGCCGCCGTGTGGCTGACGGTCGAGAAGTCGTTCGCCGCGTTCCAGATCAGATTGGGGGCGGCAACAGCGAGCAGCCCGGCCAGGGCGGCGGCGATGCGCGGTGGCGACCATCCCCGTCGTGCCTCCGGCACCATGAGCAGATGCAGGGCCACGCCGATCAACAGATAGAGCGAGGCATATTTGCTGAGGAAGGCACCGCCCAGGGCCAGGCCGGCCAGCCCGGCAATACGGAGCGACGGCTGGGCCTGGAACGCCACATAGGCCCACAAGGCCAGGGATGCGAAGAACAGCAGGGGCGCATCCGTCGAGGCGATCCCCGCAGAGAGTTGGACACCCGGCATGAGGAGATAGAGGACGCCGCCCCAGAAGGCCGTGCGCCTGTCATAAAGGCGCTGACCGACCCGAAACAGGATCAATCCGGTCGCCGCATGGAGCAGGGGCGACGACAACCGGACCCAGGGCTCGGAATCGCCTCCGATACCTGTCGTCAGCGCGATCAACCAGGCCAGCATCGGGGGCTTGGAATAATAGCCGAACGCCAGGTCGCGCGACCACAGCCAGTACTGGGCTTCGTCGGGATAGAGCTCCAGCGGCGTCAGGAACAGGGCGATCAGCCGCACCAGCGTCAGGGCGAGCGTCAGCCCGAGATATCCCGACCATGGATCGGCGAAAAACCCACGTCTGGCGGCCTCAATCGGGCTGGAAAGGGACGTATCGGAACCCATCGGCGGCCTCTACACCAACCCGACGAAGAGTGTCACCTTCAAGCCACGCTCGGCCACCGTCACGCTTCTGTCACGAACCTGTCGCCTTCCCTTATAGACTCCCACTTAAACGCCCCGCATACCAGCGGCCAGACTGAAATCGGCCATATTTCGGCCATCGGCCTTAACACCCTCGGGGATCACAGCAATGAACAATCTCAAGAGAGCCATGTGGGCGACGAGCGCGCTCGTCGGCGGCGTCCTGATGGCGACCGCAGCTTCGGCCCAGTCCACCGGTTCGGAGTCCTTCGAAGCCGACACCGTCGCGGAAGTTGTCGTCACCGGCCAGCGCGGCCCGCAGAATGTCGATGGCCTCGCCGTTGAAGAAACCGTCACCCGTGCGCGCTCGACCCTGACAGGCGAGTACCTGGAGAGCCAACAGCCCGGTCAGTCCGTCCTGGCCTCGATCTCCATCCTGCCGGGCGTGACCTTCTCGAACAGCGATTCCTACGGCTCGTCCGGCGGCGACATCACCGTTCGTGGCTTCGATTCGAACCGCATCTCGCTGAACCTTGACGGGATCCAGCTCAATGACACCGGCAACTACGCCATCTATTCGAACCAGCAGCTCGACCCCGAACTGATCGAGCGCGTCGGCGTCAACCAGGGCTCGACCGACGTCGACAGCCCCACGGCCTCGGCCACGGGCGGTTCGATCAACATGGTGACGCGTCGTCCGGCCGCGGACATGGGCTTCATCATCCAGCCGTCGGTGGGTTCGTTCGAGTACCGTCGCCTGTTCCTGATGGGCGAGACGGGCGAGATCGGCCCGTGGGGCACCCGGATGTGGGCGGCCTATTCGCACACCGAGTATGACCATTTTTTCGGAGCCGGCGGCGTCCAGAAGGACCAGTACAACGCCCGGATCTGGCAGCCGATTGGCCAGAATGGTGACTTCGTCTCGGTGGCCTTCCACTACAACGAGAACCGCAATCAGTTCCCGCAGACCCGCGAAAACGTCGACAACTTCAATCTGACGGGTGACTTCTCGTCCAGCGCCAACTCGACGACCTGTACGCTGCTGGCCGGCGTCAACGGGAGCCGTCAGGACCAGGGTAACAACACCCTGAACCCGGGCTGCGGCAACTACTATATGTTCTCGGTCAACCCCTCGAACACCGGCAGCATCCGGGGTCAGTCGCGCTTCCACCTGGCCGACAACCTGACCCTGACGATCGATCCGACCTTCCAGTACGTTCTGGCCAACGGCGGCGGCATCACCAACGTCAACGAGTACGACCAGCGCCTGGCCGGCACCTTCTTCAACCCGCTGGCTCCGACGACCGTCGGCATCGACCTGAACGGCGACGGTGACATCCTCGACCGGATCAAGCTGTACTCGCCGTCCAACACCAACACCCGTCGCTACAGCGTCAACGCCTCGCTGATCTGGGACATCAACGACGATCACCGCGTCCGTTTCGCCTACACCTGGGACCGCGGTAATCACCGCCAGACCTCGGAGTTCGGCTATCTGAACCTGAACGGTGACTTCGACAGCTGGTTCGGCGGCAAGGACGGCCACGGCCGGCAGATCCTGACCCGTGACGGTGACGTCTTCCAGGAGCGTAACCGCCAGTCGATCGCGACCCTCAATCAGTTCGCCGTCGAATATAATGGTCGCTTCGTGAACGACACGGTTCGTGTGAACCTGGGTCTGCGCGCGCCGTTCCTCAGCCGCGACCTGAACAACTTCTGCTGGCAGACCGACACCTTCAACGCCTGGTGCACCCGTCAGCGCCCCACGACACCGCTCGTCTCCGCCGCGGTTTCGGCAACGGCCGGTCCGCCGGTGGCCTTCAGCCGTGAGTATGACGCGATCCTGCCCAACGTGGGCGCGTCGTGGGAATTCGCAGAGAACCACACCGCCTTCGTCAGCTATTCGGAGAACCTGTCGGCTCCCCGGACCGATGACCTCTACGATCGCGTTCCGGCCAACCCGGATCCGGAGCGCAGCCGCAACTACGAGATCGGCTATCGCTTTGGTAACGGTGGCCTGATCGTCTCGACCTCGGCCTTCTATGCCCAGTTCGAGAACTTCATCGTTCGCGCCTTCGAAACCCTGCCCGACCTGTCGACGATCGCCTATTCGATCAACGCCGGTGACATCAATCGCTGGGGCTTCGACGGCTCGCTCGGTTATGAAGTGACGGACGCCTTCTCGGTGTTCGCCTCGGCCTCGTGGATCCAGACTGAAGTTCAGTCCGACATCCCGAACACCTCGGGCGGCTTCTACAACACGACCGGCAACGAGCTGCCGGAAGTGCCGCAGTTCCAGTGGGCGCTGCGCGGCGAATATGAAGCCGGGCCGTGGACCCTGGGTGCCCAGGCCCGCTACGTCGGCGAGCGCTGGACCAACTTGGTCAATGACGAATCGACGCCGTCCTACACGGTGTTTGACCTGGACGGTCGTCTGGACCTCGACTTCCTCATGGACGGCACCTACCTGCAGCTGAACGTTCAGAACCTCTTCAACGAGCGTTACTTGGGCAACATCTCGACGGCGGAAGCGGGCAACCGCACGGCCGATCGCGGTGCCCCGCGTTCGGTTTCGGCCACGCTGCGCATCGCCTTCTAAGGCGTACGCAAAGTCTGACGCGCGAGGGGGCGGGGCCGCGAGGCTCCGCCCCCTTTCGTTTGCGCGGCTTGCGACACGCGCGTCCCGCCCCTATCTGGTCGCGCCGGGCCAGACTGAGAGGATCCATCGGAAATGAGTGGCATCATCCCCGCCGAATGGTCGCCGCACCGGGCGATGTGGGTCGGCTGGCCCAGTCACGCCGAATTGTGGGAGGACAACCTCGTCCCGGCCCAGGCCGAAGTCGAGGCCCTGGTCCGCGCCCTGGCCGGACCGGGCCGGGAGCAGGTGCGGCTGCTGGTCGGCAAGGCCGAGGCCCTGGCAGATGCGCAAGATCGCTTCGCGAACGTCGACGGGGTCCAGGTCATCGACGGTCGTTTCGGCGACATCTGGCTGCGTGACACCGGCCCGATTTTCGGCGCGGGGTCGCGACGGGCGGCGGCGTTCCGCTTCAATGGCTGGGGTGGAAAGTACGAGCTCGAGTTCGACGACACCGTGGCTGACCAGATCAGCACCGCGTGCGGCACGCCGCTGGACCGGAACGACTTCATCCTGGAAGGCGGTGCCCTGGATCATGACGGCACCGGAACCGTCCTGACGACCCGACAGTGCCTGTTGAATCGGAACCGAAACGCCGGCTGGACCGAAGGGGTCGCCGAGGCCGCCCTGGCCTCAGCCCTGGGCGCGCGCCGCGTGTTGTGGCTGGGCGACGGCCTGTTCAATGATCACACCGACGGCCACGTCGACAATCTGGCGCGGTTTGTGGCCCCAGGCGTGGTCGCCTGTCCGATTTCGTGGGGACCGAAGGACCCCAATTCCGAGGTCTATGACGAGACGGCCCGTCGCCTCAATGACATGAGCGATGCCGAAGGGCGGCCACTGACGGTTCTGCGCGTGCCGTCGCCGGGCCTGGTGCTCGATGCGGACGAGCGCCCCGCGCCCGCCAGCCATATGAACTTCCTCATCGCCAACGGGGCGGTGATCGTGCCGACCTATGGCGACGACGCGGCCGCCCGTCTGGCGGTCAAGGCGCTGCAAACCGTCTTTACCGAACGCGAGGTGATCGCCTTGCCCTCGAGCGCCATCCTGTCCGGTGGCGGGTCATTTCACTGCATCACCCAACAGGAGCCGGAATGATGACGCGATCAATCTCTGTCGCCGCCATCCAGACGTCCTACGGGGACGACCTCCAGGTCAATATCGACAAGACCATTGACTTCGTCCGTCTGGCCGCTGATCGCGGTGCCCAGGTCATCCTGCCCTCGGAGCTGTTTCAGGGGCCGTACTTCTGCGTCAGCCAGGAGGAGCACTGGTTCGGCCATGCCCATCCCTGGCGAGAGCACCCCTGCGTGGTCCAGCTCGCTGCGGTGGCGCGCGACCTGGGTGTGGCGATCCCCGTCTCGATTTTCGAGCGGGACGGGCCACAGTACTATAATTCGCTTGTGATGCTGGATGCTGACGGAGAGGCGCTCGGCGTCTATCGCAAGAGTCACATCCCAGACGGCCCCGGCTATCAGGAGAAATACTATTTCCGGCCGGGCGACACGGGCTTTCGGGTCTGGAACACGCGGTTCGGTCGCGTCGGCGTCGGCATCTGCTGGGACCAGTGGTACCCCGAGACGGCGCGGGCGATGATGCTGATGGGAGCCGAGGTTCTCATGTATCCGACTGCTATCGGCACCGAGCCGCATGACCATGAGCTGGATACCGCCGAGCCGTGGCGGCGCGCCATGCAGGGGCACGCCGTATCAAACGTGGTGCCGGTGGTGGGCGCGAACCGGATCGGTCACGAGCAGGTCACGGCCGCAGGCCAGACCTTCTACGGCCACAGCTTCATCGCCAATCATCGCGGCGATCTGGTCGAGAGTTTCGGCCGGGATGAGGAGGGCGTGCTGGTGCACAGCTTCGATCTGGATTTTCTGGATCGTCACCGGGCCGCCTGGGGCTTCTTCCGGGATCGCCGTACGGATCTGTATGGGCCGCTGATGGGGCCGGGGCGGAGCTAGACGGGGTCGTTCGGACCTTTTCCGGACTTGCCGCCATTCTGCGGATCTGCCCCCCTCCTGCCAGGCGGTTGGCAACTGGGTTCACCTGTTGGCGCGCAAGAATCTTCAGTGCCGCTGACGCCTGGTTATCAGTCCGACCGGGATACCTCGAACAAGACCGATCAGGCGGTCTTCGTCCGTCATTGCGATAGCGCCAGCCGTTCGGCTGCACAGGCCGGATTGGTGCGGCCCTGTCGACGCGCTGCGGCCAGTTCGATCCGGGCCTGGACGATATCGGCCTGATAGTCTGGCGTCGCTGCGATCGCGGCGAACAGATCATAGCCCAGCCGCTGCCCGGCCGTGACGTCGGCGGCATAGTGCAGGCCACAGACGAGACGGCTCTCGCCGATGGCTTGACCTCGCAGGTTCAGGGCATCGGCCTGGTCCGGCGCGGCATCGGCCATGATGAGCCCAAACACGATCCCGGCCGTCGCATGGCTCGATGGGGCCGACGAATTGGTGCGGTAGGTGTCATCGACCCGGATACAGGTCTGAAGCGAGGGATCATCCACGAAGGGACGCGCCCGGAAGATCCGGCCCTTGGCCACCCGGGCCGATGCGGAGACATCCTGAAGCGCCCGGCTGAACAGCCGCACCAGGGCTGGAGGCGGGTCCTGCGACAGGCGCGTGCCGAGTGGGCAATCGAAGTGACCCAGTGCCAGGGCCGGCGATATTTCGGCCTGCATCTGGGCCAGGGTCCAGCGCGGAGACCCCGGCCCGATGCGCGCGGCGGCGGTGGCCAGATGATCGGCCCGGTCCTCAGCCGAGCCGGGCGCGGGCGGCAGCGGCGTCGACTGACCCAGACGCGTCAGAGTTTCAGCGTCGAGATAGGCCCCCAGCTCAGCGTCACCCTGGGATGGTGCCACCACGGGCGCCACGCGGGCACCGACCGGTGCGCAGGCTGTCGCCATGATGACGAGGGCCAAGGTGGCGACGGGGCGCTTCATCCGCCGATCCCGTCCCAGGTTACGGTCACCGTCGACAGATCGTCCTGCGGGGTGATGCTGACGCTCAATTCGCCGCCTTGGCGGCTATCGGCACCGAACTGACGCGTGTCACCCATGGTGATGTCGGCGCGCGCGGTCAGTCCGGCCTCCTCGGCCCGTTCCCGATAATAGGCGATGATGGTTCCGGGGTCGTCGTCCGTCTGAAACGTCAGCAGCCCCCCGGTTTCGGTCGGTGCCCGGACGTCGGACACTACGCGCGATCCTGGATAGGGCCGGGTGAAGGCTGGGGCATCGGCGGTGTCGGTCGGAATCGGGGCCTCTGTGCCATCCACGTCGCCTTCGGCCGGAGCGGTGGCGGTTCCGGTGCCTTCATGGGCCTCGGTGCCGGTGCCATCAGCGTGGACGCTGGCGGCGTCGCTCGATTCAGAGCCGCCGCAGGCGGCCAGCGGCAGGGCGATGAGGACGGCGGCGAACCAGGGGCGTTTCAGCATGAGCAAACTCCGTATATCGCGACCTTGGCTGTGCCGCGACCGGCGCGCAAGTCAGACCGTGCCCGGCAGGGCCTTGAGCTCCGATTCCAGGGCGGCCATGTCCGGCGGCAGGTCAGTTTCGAACCTCAGTGTCTCGCCTGTGATGGGGTGCACGAACCCGAGTACCGCTGCGTGCAGAGCCTGGCGCTCCAGCCCGGTCGTCCTGATCGCGTCGCGCACGACGGGGGCGGGCGGGCCCGAGCCATAGACCGGATCGCCCAGAACCGGCGCGCCGATCGACGCCAGGTGGACCCGGATCTGATGGGTGCGCCCGGTATGCAGCCGACAGGCGACGCGCGAGGCCAGCGGCTGTTCCGCCGGGCCGTAGGCAGTCTGGGTCCGATAGTCGGTGATGGCGATCCGCCCGGAGGTCTTGAGCACGGCCATCTTCTTGCGGTCGGCGTTGGAGCGGCCGATGCGGTTCTCGACCCGGCCGGACGGCGGACGCGGCCGGCCCCGTGTCAGCGCGATATAGACCCGCTCCAGATCGTGGGCGGCGAACAGGGCCGACAGGCCCTGGTGGGCCGCGTCGCTCTTGGCGGCGACCATGACGCCGGAGGTGTCCTTGTCCAGCCGATGCACGATGCCGGGGCGCAGCACCCCGCCGATGCCCGACAGGCTGTTGCCGCAGTGATGCAGGAGGGCGTTGACCAGGGTGCCGGTCTGGTTGCCCGGAGCGGGGTGGACGGTCATGCCCGCCGGCTTGTCGACGACGATCAGATGGGCGTCTTCGAACAGCACCGTCAGTGGGATCGCCTCGGCCTGGGGCTCGGCGGGCAGGGGTTCGGGCACGGCGATCAGATAGAAGCCTTCGCGGGCCTTGGACGACCCGTCGGTGACGACCTCGCTGGCGAAGGTGATGCGGCCCTCGGCCATCAGGGCCTGGATGCGCGCGCGCGACAGGTCCGGGGCCGCCGTGGCCAGCGCCTTGTCCAGACGACCGCCGGCGGCCTCGGGGCCGATGTCCACGACCAGCGCCTCGATGAAATCCGGCTCGTCGTCTTCAAGGGAATCGTGGGGGCCGGGTGGCAAGCGTCTTTCTCCTGTCGTCTTGCGTGGTCTATCACAGGCGGGGCGAAGGCGTGGATGGAGTTGGCGATGAAGATCGACCGAAGGACGGCGCTGGGCCTGTTCGGAGCCGGGGTGGCGACCCCGGCTTGCGCCAGAGGTGTGCCGCCGGCCCCGGGAACGCCGGGTGCCCGTTTTGTCCATGGCGTCGCTTCGGGCGATCCAAGCCCGACCGGTGTGGTGCTGTGGACCCGGATCACGCCGGGCGACCCGGCCCAGACTGAACCGATCCGGCTGGTTGTGCAGGTCTGGCCTTGGGACAGTGGGCGCGGCGCGACCGATGTGGTCGGCACCGCCTATGGGAATGCGGGGCCGGAGCGGGACTGGACCGTAAAGATCGACCTGGATCGGGATGAGGCCTTCAACGCGCTGGAACCGGGCCGTGACTATGCCTTTCAATTCCGGATCGCTGCGGGAGAAGCGGATCAGGTGTCGTCGGTCGGGCGGTTTCGCACCCTGCCCGCCGAGGACTCGGCTGAGGAAGTCGTGCTGGCGGTCGCCTCCTGTTCGCTGCATCCGGGGGGCTGGTTCAACGCCTATCAGGCCATTGCCGAGCTGGAGCGGGTCGATGCGGTGGTGCACCTGGGCGACTACATCTACGAATACGGGGCGGGTGAGCGCGACTACGGGATGCGCACGGGGCTGGAGCTGAACCGGATCCCTGAGCCGCCCCACGAGATCGTGACGCTGGACGACTATCGCCGCCGTCACGCCCAGTACAAGACCGACCGCCAGGCCCAGGCGGCGCACGCCCGGGCGGCCTGGATCATGACCTTCGACGATCACGAAGTGACCAATGATCCGTGGGAGGGAGGGGCCCAGAATCACAACGCCGACGAAGGCGACTGGTCCGCGCGCAAGGCGGCGGCCCTGACGGCTTATCTGGAATGGAACCCCATCCGTGAGCCGCAATCCGGCGTTCCCTTGCACGATACCGTCCGACGCTCGTTCCGGTTCGGCCGAACGGCGGCGCTGCACATGGTCGAGACCCGGCTGAGCGCTCGCTCGCGCCAGCTGGAGTATGAAGACATCACGGCCCCCGACGGCACCATCGATCGGACACGTCTGGAGGACCCGGCACGTCAGTTGATGGGGGCGGCCCAGCTGGATTGGCTGGGTGACTCCATGGCCAATGGGGCGACATGGCAGGTGCTGGGCAATCAGGTGCTGATGGCCCGGCTTGTCGTGCCCGATCTGGTCGCGGCGGTCGGGCGGGCGGCGATCGAGGCTGCCATGCCGGGCTTGGCCGACTATCAGCAGCGCCGCCTGCGCGAGATGGCCGACCTCGGTGCGGCGCAGGCCCCCCTCAATCTGGACGCCTGGGACGGCTACCCGGCCGAGCGGGCCCGCCTCTACGCCAAGGTACGTCAGGCGGATGCGCGCCTGATCGTCCTGACCGGCGACAGTCATGCGGCCTGGGCGTCGAATCTGCATGATGTCCAGGGGCAGGTCGGGGTCGAGTTCGGCGGGACGGCGATCTCCAGCCCCCAACCGTCCTATTCGAGGGCTTTGCCGGGTGCCCCGATGGCCGAGCTGACCGTGGCTGCCAGCCCGGATCTGCAATGGTGCGAGTTTGAGCCGCGGGGCTTCTTCGTGCTCAGCCTGACGCCGCAGCGTGCCCAATGCCGGATGATGGGGGTTTCGAGCATCCTGTCGCCCGACTTCTCGACCGATGAGCGCGCCCGCTTCACTGTCCCGGCGCGGACGAGCGGGCTGGGGCCGCTGGAGCGACGCTGACGCCAAAATAAAACCGCCCCGGCCGGAGGCCGGGGCGGTTCTACGCTTGGGATGGGGATGACCCTATTCGATGTCTTCGTTGATCAGGCCAACCTGGAGCCAGCCCTTGGTCTGAAGATCGTTCATCACGGTCATGAAGTCGTTGTACGGCACATCGGCGTCCGCACGGATCATGACGCGCTCGTCGCGGGCCCCGAGACGGGAGAACAGCTCGCTGTCCAGGCCGTCCAGAGTCACCTCGGCGGGAACGCCTTCACCCGTGGCCACGAAAATCCGACCACCCTGCGCCAGCGAAATGAAGGTCGGCGGCGGCGGCGGCGGCGCGTCCGGCGGCGGCGGAATCGGCGGCGGCAGGTCCAGTCGGATCGACACGGTGGCCAGCGGCGCGGACACCATGAAGATGATCAGCAGGACCAGCATGACGTCCACGAAGGGCGTCACGTTGATATCTGCGTTCTGCTCGGTCGGAGCGCCCTTGCCGGACGGACCGGAGAGTTTCGCTGCCATGCGTCGATGACCTCCAAACGGCCCGCAGAGCGAACCTACTTTCGGCGTTTCTTGGCGACTGCAAGCCAGCTTGTAAAGCGCCGACTGCGGACTCGCCGCACGACAGGGCCAAATTACGCCTGATGAGCGAGTTTCAGGAAGCGATCTACCAAACGCGGGTCTTCCTTGAAGGCGCCGGTGAAGCGATTGGTCACGGTGGAGACATGGCGGTGGTTGACGCCGCGCGTCGTCATGCACTGGTGCTCGGCCTCAATCAGAACCGCGACCCCGCGCGGTTCGAGCGCCGTTTCGATCGCCTCAACGATCTGGTTGGTCAGGGTTTCCTGGCTCTGGAGGCGCCGTGAAAAGATCTCGACGACCCGGGCCAGCTTGGAGATGCCGACCACCTTGTCGCCCGGAATATAGGCGACGGTCGCCTGTCCGAGGAACGGGGCCATGTGGTGTTCGCAGTGACTTTCGACCTCGACATGGCGCAGCACCACCATGTCGTCATAGCCGGTGACGTCCTCAAAGACCCGCGACAGATCCCTGGCCGGGTCCTGGCCATATCCGGAGAACCATTCGTCATAGGCGTCCACGACGCGCCGAGGCGTATCGACCAGCCCGGGACGCTCCGGATTGTCACCGGCCCAGGCAATGAGGGTGCGGACGGCTTCCAGGGCCTCGTCACGCGTCGGCCGACGGCGGTCGTCGTTGCCGACCAACTGGGGTTTGAAAGCGTCCATTACACTCGAAAAGGGCTGGACCCGCCGTTGGCCGGGCCTGAGGTTGGGCTATATGGGGCAGACGGACCCGCCTGCCAAGGAACGGCTGAATGCCCTTGAAGCTGCACGACACCCTGACCCGCGAGAAGCGGCTGTTCGAACCGGCCCTGGCCGACCGGGTGTCGATGTATGTCTGTGGGCCCACCGTCTATAATCACGCCCATATCGGCAATGCCCGCCCGGCGGTGGTGTTCGACGTGCTGTTCCGCCTGTTGCAGCGGCTCTATCCAGACCGCCAGGTGACCTATGCCCGCAACATCACCGACGTCGACGACAAGATAAATCAGAAGGCGGCGGACGAGGGCGTCGAGATCGGTGTCATTACCGAACGCTATACCGAGATCTATCACCGGGACCTGGATGCCTTGGGTTGCCTCAGGCCGACGGTCGAGCCGCGCGCGACCCAGCACATGGTCGAAATGGTTGGCCTGATCGAGCAGATCCTGGCCGACGGCACCGCCTATGTGGCCGAGGGAGAGGTACTGTTCGACGTCGCCCGCTTCGACTCCGGGACCGGGCGCTACGGTGCCCTGTCGAACCGAAGCCTGGACGACATGATCGCCGGGGCCCGTGTCGAGGTGGCCGGCAACAAGGAGAATGCCGCTGATTTCGTGCTGTGGAAGCCGTCGAAGCCGGGTGAGCCGTCCTGGGCCGGTCCGCGTGACCCGACCACTGGCGAGCCGATGCCGGGGCGCCCCGGCTGGCATATCGAATGCTCGGCCATGGCTGAAAAGGTGCTGGGTCTGCCCTTCGACATCCACGGCGGCGGGCTGGATCTGATCTTTCCGCACCATACCAACGAGATCGCCCAATCGTGCGCGGCTCATGGCCTTGCGGCCAACACCGACTATGCCCGGTTCTGGATGCACAACGGCTTCCTGACCATGGACGCCGAGAAGATGTCCAAGAGCCTGGGCAATGTCAGTTTGATCACCGAGCTGCTCGAACGTCAGCCCGGCGAGGTCCTGCGCCTGGCCTTGCTGAGCGCCCACTATCGGGGGCCGCTGGACTGGACTGACCAGCTGGTCGACCAGGCGCGCAAGAACCTCGACCGCCTGTACGGAGCCCTGAGACGGGCCGCCGATGCGGGTGGGATCGCGGATTCTGAAGCTCCTGCCGCCATGGTGGAGGCGCTGTCCGACGACCTGAATACGCCTGCGGCGCTGGCGGTGTTGTTCGAGGCGGCGGGAGCCGTCGAGCGTGCCCTGAACGATTCAGAGCCGACCACGGCGGCCGCGCGCGCCGGAGAACTCAGGGCGGCCGGCCGGCTGATCGGACTGTTGCAGCAGGATCCGAACGTCTGGTTCGAGGGGGGGGCCGACGACGCCTTGAAAGCCCAGGTCGAGGCGCTGCTGGAGGCGCGCGCCGCCGCGCGCGCGACCAGGGACTGGCCCGCCGCCGACCGTATCCGCGACGAGCTGTCGGCGCTGAATGTCGTGGTGATGGACGGTCCCAACGGCGCGACCTGGCGGCGGGGGTAGCTTTCTGTGTCCTGTCCCTGCGCGGGACAAGGATCATTGAAGCGAGACGCGGGACGGGGAACACACTAAGAACATCCCATGGCCGCCGTCGAATCCCTCACCGCCCTCCAGGCCCGGCGTATTGCGCTGTTGGCGCAAGGGTTTGGGGATCGTCGCCCGGCGCGGCCCGGCAAGACCCACCTGAAGCGGGTGTTCGACCGGGTCGGGCTGATCCAGATCGATTCGGTCAATGTGCTGAGCCGGTCGCACTATCTGCCGCCGTTCGCGCGGCTGGGGGGCTATGACCACGGTGATCTGGACGCCCTGGCCTGGGGCGGTCGGAAGAAGCTGTTCGAATACTGGGGCCACGAGGCCTCGCTGATCCCGATCGAGCATCAGCCGCTGTTGCGCTGGCGCATGGCGCGGGCGGAGGCCGGGATCGGCACCTATTCCGGCCTGGCCCGGTTCGGCCGCGAGAAACGGACCTATATCGAACAGGTGCTGGACCAGATCCGGCGGCGCGGCCCGCTGTCGGCGGGCGAGCTGGACCAGGCCGGCAAGGGTGCCGGCGGATGGTGGGGCTGGTCGGACGGTAAGCGCGCGGTCGAATGGCTGTTCTGGGCCGGGCTGGTCACGACCGCGACTCGGCGCGGGTTCGAGCGCCTGTACGACCTTCCCGAGCGCGTGCTGCCGGCTGAGATTGTGGCGACCCCGACCCCGACCGTCGAGGACGCGCAAGCAAAGCTGATCGAGATCGCAGCCAGGGCCATGGGTGTGGCCACCGAGACCGACCTGAGAGACTATTTTCGCATGGACCCGGCCGAGACGCGCGCGCGGATAGCCGAGCTTGAAGAAGCGGGCGTGCTGATCCCGGTCCAGGTCAAGGGCTGGGGCAGGCCGGCGTGGCTGCATCACCAGGCACCGCGACCCCGGCCGGTGGCGGCGACGGCCCTGTTGTCGCCGTTCGACAATCTGATCTGGCGGCGCGAGCGGGCCGAGCGGATCTTCGGCTTTCACTACCGGATTGAGATCTATGTCCCGGCCCACAAGCGCACCCACGGCTATTACGTCCTGCCCTTCCTGCAGAACGCACGCCTGACCGCGCGGGTCGATCTGAAGGCGGACCGGCAGGCGAAGGTATTGCGGGTGCAGGCGGTGCATCGGGAGGATCACGCTGAGCCGGAGGCAGTGGCGCCGGATCTGGCGTTGCGCCTGCTGGACATGGCGCGGTGGAAGGGGCTTTCGGCCGTCCAGGTGAGGGGCGAGGGCGGGATGGCGGTGGCGCTGCGGGGGGCGCTGGCCTGAAGGCCGGGGGGCAATTCGAGCTTGACGGGATGTAACCTTGAGGCGATATGTCACCTAAGGGTTACATAAGATCTTTCGCTTCGCGAGGTGAACCGTGACAAAGCAAACTCGGCGCGAGCGCCTGCAGGCCGAGCGGACCAGGCAGCTCTGGATGTTTCCGCTTACCAACGTCGTCATGCTGATCGTGGCGGCGGAGGCCTAGCGTGACATTCAGGCCGGTGAGACTGGATTCTTTGACTATATGCGCCTGGGCTTGCCGATCCTCTATGCCTGGCTGGTGGTCGCGGTGATCATGGGCTGGGATTTCGTCTCGCGGCGAGAGCGAAAGCACCTCGATGACGAACTCAGTCGCGCGTTCCGGGCGCGGTCGCTCGGCTTGGCTTTCGTCGTCCTGATGGCGGCGGGCACGATCGTTTTGGCGATCAGCCTCTGGCGACCGGAGTGGACGGTTCCGGCTATCGTGCTGGCTGTGACGCTAGGCGGATCGGTCGCGGGCTGCCGCTTCGCCTGGTTGGACCGACAGGCGGGCAGGGCCGATGGGTGATCCCCGGCTCGGTTCGCATCTCAAGCAGGTCCGCACGGAAGCGGGTCTGACCCAGGCGGAACTGGCGGAGCGGATCGGGGTGTCGCGCAAGACGATCAACACGGTGGAGAACGGCGTTTTCATACCGTCCACCCTGCTGGCCCTGGATCTAGCGCGGGCGTTGGGGACGTCGGTCGAAGCGCTGTTCTTCTTGAAGGACTGACGGTGCGAAGGCTGCTAGGTTTTGAGTATGAGCAAGAAAGCCACCAAGGCCTATGAGGCCGAACTGGAACAGCTGCAGATCGCCCTGGTTGAAAGTCAGGTCTGGGCCATTGAGCAGGGCCGCAAGATCCTGGTGATCTTCGAGGGCCGCGACACCGCCGGCAAGGGCGGAGCGATCAAGCGGGTGACGGAGCACATGGCCCCGCGCCAGACCCGGGTCGTTTCCCTGCCCAAGCCGTCCGATCGCGAAATCACCCAGTGGTATTTCCAGCGCTATGTCGCCCACCTCCCGGCGGCGGGAGAGGCCGTGTTGTTCGACCGCTCCTGGTACAACCGGGCCGGGGTCGAGGTGGTGATGGGCTTTTCGACCCCTGAAGAGCAGGCCGACTTCATCCGCGACGTCCCCCGGTTCGAGGAAATGCTGATCGAAGGCGGCGTCCAGATCGTGAAATTCTGGCTCGACATCTCCAAGGCCGAACAGGCCGCCCGCCTGACGGCGCGAGTCGACGATCCGCTCAAGAAGTTCAAGATCTCGTCGCTGGACGGCGAGGCCCAGAAGCGCTGGGACGACTATACCGTCGCGCGCGACGCCATGCTGTCGGCCAGCCACACCCGCCATGCGCCCTGGACCATCGTGGCGACCGATAAGAAAAAGAAGGCCCGGCTCAACGTCCTGCGCCATCTGGTGCGACAGATCGGAGCGCCCACGGTCACCGTACCGGTGAAGGCCCCGGATGCAGGGATTTGCTTCGACTTCGAATCCACGGCCCTGACCGACGGGCGGCTGGCCCGTTGACAGCCGACCCCCGACTGCCTGACGCGCCCCGGACCAATTGGGTCGACCGGTCGGCCCCGGAGGCTTTCAAGCCCTGGCTCAAGCTGGGTCGGTTGGACCGGCCCATCGGTATCTGGCTGCTGCTCATTCCAGGCTGGCAGGGCATCGCCCTGGCCCTGACCCAGTATCGCAAGACCCCGGACCTGTACGATCTGTGGTTGTTCGTCGGTTTCGGCCTGGGGGCCGTGCTGATGCGCGCGGCGGGCTGTGCGTTCAACGATGTGGTCGATCGCGACATCGACCGGCAGGTCGCAAGAACCGCCGACCGTCCGCTGGCGTCAGGCCGGATCAGTGTCAGACAGGCGTTGGCCTTCATCGCCGTCTGTTGTCTGATCTCCCTGTCGATCCTGGTGACGTTGCCGGTGACGGCGATCTGGCTCGGGGTCGGCTCGCTGGGTCTCGTGGCGGCCTATCCCTTTATGAAGCGGATTACCTGGTGGCCCCAGGCCTGGCTGGGCCTGACCTTTAACTGGGGCGCGCTGATGGGGTTTGCAGCGGCCCTGCCGCTGGCGGCGGCCAACCTGTTGCCGAGCGAGATCGCCGGCGAGTTCCGGCCCTTCTGGTGGAGCCCGGCGGGCCCCGCCGAGGTGACCACGGCCCTGGCCTGGCAGACCTATCTACCGGCCGTCCTTCTATATCTCGGCGGCGTGTTCTGGACGCTCGGCTATGACACCATCTATGCCCTTCAGGACATCGAGGACGACGCCATGGTCGGGGTGAAGTCCTCGGCCCGGCGGCTGGGGCGACAGGTGAAGACCGGGGTCGCCGTCTTCTATGGGCTGGCGGTGGTGATGGCGGCGCTGGCCGGAGCCCAGGCCGCGCTCGGCCCGATTTTCGCCATTGGAGTGCTGGCCTATGGGGGGCACCTGGCCCTTCAGGTCCGGCGACTGGGCCGCGATGACCCGGCGCTGGCCCTGAAGCTGTTCAAGTCCAACCGCGAGGCGGGACTTATCCTTCTGGCCGCGATAGTATTGGGTGGCCTGTTGTGGAGTTGACCATGAAGCCGGTTCTGATCGCCCTGACTGCCCTGACTGCCGTGACGCTGCTGGCTGCGTGTCAGCGCAACACTGACGAGGCGACCCAGACGCCACCGGCCGGGACGCCGCCGGCTCAGCCCCATACCGATCCGCAGGTGACGGCGGCGACCCAGGCCGCGCCCCTGACCTATTCGCGCGACACCGCCTATGCCGATGTCGAACTGTCGCTGCCCCAGGCCATCACCGCCTATCCGGATCTGCACGCGGCCCTCTATGGCGAGGAAGTCCGGTCGCTGCGTGAATTCCTCGAAGGGGCGCAGTCCGATCACACGGAATTCACCGGTGAGGAGGCGATGCAGCCCTACTCACGCGAGGTGACCTACGAGGTCGCCGGCCAGACGGCCCGCCTGCTCAGCCTGCGCGAGACGAATTTCGAATACACCGGCGGGGCGCACCCGAATACCGGCTTCGGTGCCGTATTGTGGGACAAGACCGGCGATCGCCGTATCCAGCCTGCCTCGCTGTTCCGGTCGGGGGCCGATCTGTCGGCCCTGGATCAGGCTCTGTGCAGCGCCATCAATTCCGCGCGCGCCGAGGCGACGGGTGAGCCGTCCAGCCTGACCCTGGGTGGCTCAGGGGCCTGGTCGTGTCCGAGGGCGATCCAGACCCCGTTCGTGCTGGCCCCGTCGACCACAGAAGGTCGTGCGGGCGGCCTGGAGTTCCTGATCGGACCCTATCTGGTCGGCCCCTACGCCGAGGGCAGCTATCAGGTCGTGGTCTCTCAGGGTGACTTCCGAAGCCTGATCGACCCGGCCTTTGCCTCGGACTTTGCTGGCCAACCGCGTCGTTCGCAGGACGTTACGTCGCGACAGCCCGTGACCCAGGCCCGATAAGGCGCTAAAGCCCCGCCCATGAGCGAGGCACCCGGCACTTCGAGCTTTGGATTCCGTGACGTCGATGCGCGCGAGAAGGTACGTCTGGTTCGTGGCGTCTTCGACAGCGTTGCCGATCAGTACGACCTGATGAATGACCTCATGTCCGGCGGCGTGCACCGCCTCTGGAAGGACATGGCGGCCAACCGCCTGAACCCCCAGCCGGGGGAACTGATCCTGGATCTGGCCGGTGGTACCGGCGACATGGCCCGCCGCTTCTCGAAGATGGCCCGCAAGGTCCAGCACCGCCGCGGCGGACCCGACGCGACGGTCATGGTCATTGACTACAACGCCGAGATGATCGCCGCCGGACGCAAGAAGGGCGGCGAGCCTGAAATGACCTGGAACGTCGGTGACGCCATGAAGCTGCCGATCCCGGATGCGGTCGCCGACGCCTATGTGATCTCGTTCGGGATCCGCAACGTTGCCCACGTTCCGACCGCCCTTTCCGAGGCCCGCCGGGTGCTTAAGCCTGGCGGTCGGTTCCTCTGCCTCGAATTTTCCCGACCCAATGCCTCGGCGGTTCGGGCGGCCTATGATGCCTGGTCGTTCAACGCGATACCCGCCATCGGCCAGGCTGTGGCCGGCGACCGCGACAGCTATCAGTATCTGGTCGAATCCATTCGCCGCTTTCCCGACCAGAAGACGTTCGCGCGCATGATCGGCGAGGCCGGGTTCAGCCGCGTGGGCTGGACCGACTACTCCGGCGGCATCGCGGCGCTGCATCACGGGTGGGCGATCTGAGCGGCCCCGTCTATCGCGACCCGCCGCCGCCGCCGGCTGACCATCCGGTCAGGAACCCGGTGACGGCCTTCTTCCGTCTGCTCGGCTGGCTGTGGATCCTCATCCGACACGACGCCCTGGTCCCGCGCGAGATAAACCCGCTGCTGCCGGCCTGGACCCGGCCCCTAGCCTGGAGTGTCCAGGTTTTTTCGGGGCGGGAGGGTCGCCAGGGGCGGCCCGGCCAGCGACTGGGCAAGGCGTTCGAGCGGCTGGGCCCGGTGGCCATCAAACTGGGTCAGGTGCTGGCCACGCGGGCCGATATTTTCGGGTTGGAGTTTGCGCGCGATCTGGGCCGGCTGAAGGACGCCTTGCCGCCGTTCCCTGTCGCCCAGGCCCGTCGAGAAGTCGAACGTTCGCTCGGTAAGCCGGTCGAGGCCCTGTTCATCGATTTCGAACCTGCCGTCGCTGCCGCATCGCTGGCCCAGGCCCATCGGGCACGCCTGCTGGATGGTACGCCGGTGGCGGTCAAGGTCTTGCGTCCCGGTGTCGAACGCCAGGTCGAAAAGGGCCTGGATTCCATGCGGCTGGGCGCGCGTATCGTCTGGCGGCTGGTCCCAATCTCGCGCCGGCTCGAGCCCTCGGCCTTCGTCGAGACCATCGCCCGCGCCCTGAGCCTGGAATTGGACATGAGGCTGGAGGCCGCCGCGGCCTCAGAACTGTCTGAGGTCATGGCCAAGGACGGCTATATGTCGGCCCCACCGGTGATCTGGGACGGCGTCGGCAAGCGCGTGCTGACCCTGGGGTGGGCTCCTGGTCTGCCGATGACCGATCCGGCCATTCTCAGCAACCCGGCCTTCGATCTGAATGCCCTGGCGGACAAGGTGGTGCGGGCCTTCCTGTCTCAGGCCTTGGACCATGGCGTCTTCCACGCCGACCTTCACGAGGGCAATCTGTTCGCCAAGGCTCCGGAGACGCTGACCGCCATCGATTTCGGAATCGTCGGACGCCTCGGGCCGGCGGAGCGGCGCTATCTGGCCGAGATCCTCTGGGGGTTCATTTCGCGCGACTACGACCGCATCGCCCGCGTCCATTTCGAGGCGGGCTATGTGCCGGCCAACCACAGCGTCGAAACCTTCGCCCAGGCGCTGCGCGCGGTTGGCGAGCCGGTCATCGGCAAACAGGCCAGCCATGTCTCGATGGGGCGTCTACTGGGCCAGCTGTTCGAGATCACGGCCCTGTTCGACATGAGGCTGCGGCCCGAACTGATCCTGCTACAGAAGACCATGGTCTCAGTCGAAGGCGTGGCACGGCGGCTCAATCCAGACCATGACCTGTGGGCAGCCTCGCGGCCGGTGGTCGAACGCTGGATTCGCGAGGAGCTGGGTCCCAAGGGGCAGATCCGTGATGGTCTGGATGAGTTGCGTCGCGCCGTGCGGGGCCTGATCCGGCTGGTTGAGACGCCGCCTCAGCCACCGGTGGTGATCCAAGAGCGCGCGGCTGACGACTGGGGCGCGGTGGCCTTCCTGACGGCCCTGGCGGCGCTTGTCGTGGTGATGGCCTCAGGCGGGGCCTAGGTCAGCCACACTCGCCCGACCCGCCGCGATAGCAGCCCTGTTCGGGATGGCTCGGGAAATAGTACGGATCCGCCTCGGGCTGGTAGGGCGGTGGCGGTGCCGGCTCGCGCGGAACGTAGCAATCCGTGCAGTCCTGGCTGTAGCCCCGGTCAGAATGGCCGGTTTCGTAGCCCTCGTGGTAGCCGCGCACATAGGTGCCGCGATCGTCGTGACCCTGGACCTGAACATCACAGGCCTGAACGCAGCCCTGGCCATGGCTGTCGGAATAGCCGTAGCTCGTTTCCTGATAGAAGGACTCGCGGCTGATGCGGCGGCTGTCGATGACCGTATAGGTGATGAAAGGGCCGCCGGGACCGTAAGGGGCCACCGTATATCCAACCGGGGTCACGCCACAGGGCGAGGCGCAGCCATAGCCACCGCCATACCCGCCCCCGCCGGCGAAGGCCGAACCATAGGCGATGCTCTGGGATTGGGAGCCACCGTAGAAACCGCTCTGGCTGGCATAGGCCGAGGACCGGGCAGAGGCGGCCGCATAGGCATTCGAATAGGCGGAGGCATGGTTCGAGATGTTGACCCCGACGTTGATACTGCCACCCCCGCCATGACCCCCGCCATGACCCCCGCCATGACCGCCACCGCCGCAGCCGCCTGTCTGACAGCCACCCCCGCCGTGGCCGCCGCCGCAGCCGCCGGACTGGCAACCGCCGCCACCCCCTCCATGGCCTCCACCACCGTAGCCGGCGAGTTGTGCATGGGCCGCGACCGGGAAGGCCATTGCGGCGAGGAAGGCGAGTGCGGGCAGGAGCTGTCTCATGGCGCCATGCAGCGCCTGAAGCCGCAAGCGTTCAAACCCAAACACCGAGTAAACGGCGACTTAACCTTAAGATTCCCGCGAGACTTGCGTAGCCTCCGGTCAGAAATCGACGGCCAGGCCCTTCTTTTCCCAGTCGCCGTAGCGGGTCGGTTCCTCGCCGCCGCGCCCGCCGTCTTCGTGCGGAAGGTCAGGGGCCGGCGCTGAGGCGCGCCGGGCGGCAGCTTCTTCAAGGGCACGGCGGGCCTGGGGCGTCAGCGTCTTGCCGGGTGCGGCCCCGTCGATTTCAGGCGTATCGTCCATGGGAAGAACCTAGGACGCTTGCCCGCCGTTCTCCAGTCCCATAACCCCGAAGGGGAAAGGAGCCCTCGATGACCAAGCTCAGGAACGAATGGCCGCTGTATCTGGCCAATGCGGCGCAGCAGCCCAATCTGGATCTGGAGGTCACCGACAAATACTCCGGTCAGGTCGCCGCCCGCGTGGCCATGGCGACGCCTGACGTGATCGACGAAGCCATCGGCTGGGCGACCCGGGCGGTCGAGCCAATGCGCCAGATGGCGGCCTATGAGCGGCAGGCGGTGCTGATGCACTGTGTGGCCCGCTTCACCGAACGGGCCGAGGAGCTGGCCTATTCGCTGTGCGTGGAGGCCGGCAAGCCGATCCGAGATTCGCGCGGCGAGGTCAGCCGCCTGATCGACACCTTCCGGGTCGCGGCCGAAGAGAGCGTGCGCATCACCGGCGAGCATCAGCCGCTGGACATCTCGGCCCGGGCCAAGGGCTATCAGGGGATCTGGAAACGGGTTCCGATCGGGCCGTGCTCGTTCATCTCGCCGTTCAATTTTCCGCTCAATCTGGCGGCGCACAAGGTGGCGCCGGCGCTGGCGGTGGGCTGTCCGTTTGTGCTCAAGCCGGCGTCCAAGACGCCGCTGGGGGCGCTGATCATCGGCGAGGTGCTGGCCGAGACCGACCTGCCCAAAGGGGCGTTCTCGATCCTGCCAGCGACGCGCGACGGGGCTGATCTGTTCACGACCGATGAGCGGCTGAAGCTGTTGTCCTTCACCGGATCGCCGGATGTCGGCTGGGCGCTGAAGGCCAAGGCCGGCAAGAAGAAGGTGGTGCTGGAGCTGGGCGGCAACGCCGCCGTCATCGTCGACCGCGACGCCGATCTGGACGATGCCGTCGAGCGCATCGTCTTTGGAGCCTTCTATCAGTCCGGCCAGTCCTGCATCGGGGTGCAGCGTATCCTGATCCACGACGACATCTATGACGACCTGCGGGACCGACTGGTGGCGCGCACGGCCCAGCTGGCTTGCGGCGACCCCAAGGACGAGGCGACCTTCATCGGCCCGATGATCGACGAAGGCGAGGCCCGCCGGGTCGAGAGCTGGATCGCCGAGGCGGTGGCGGGCGGCGCGCGCGTGCTGGTCGGCGGCGCGCGGGACGGGGCGATGCTGCAGGCCACCCTGGTCGAAAACGTCGGGCGCGATACCCGGCTGAACCGCGAGGAAGCCTTCGGGCCGGTGGCGACGCTGGGCCGCTATTCGGAGTTCGAGGCGGCGATCGAGGAGGTCAATGACAGCCGCTACGGTCTGCAGGCCGGGGTCATGACCCATGACCTGAACAAGGCCCTGATGGCCTGGGACCGGCTGGAAGTCGGCGGCGTCATCATCGGCGACGTCCCGTCCTATCGGGTCGACAATATGCCCTATGGCGGGGCCAAGGATTCCGGTCTGGGCCGCGAAGGCGTCCGCTTCGCCATGGAAGACATGACCGAGATCAGGAACCTGGTGATCCGGCGGCGGCCGATCCTGTGATCCTGTCTGCGACGTCGATGCCGCGTTCGGCGGCGACCTGGTCGACCAGGGCCCGGACCTGAGGCACCCAGGGGGCACCGGCGGGAGCGCTGTTCAACAAGGTGACCCAGTCGTCCATGGCCCCATCTCGGTCGCCCGTCTGGTCCTTGCGCAAGGCAAGGAAATAGCGGGCGCGCGGATCAGATGGGTCACGGGCCACAGCCGCCCGGAAGGCGACCAGGGCATCATCGGTGACCACTCCCTGCGCCACCTGGACCAGGACCTCACCCAGGGCCGAATGCAGCCGGGCCTCCTCTGGGGCCAGCACGGCGGCGCGGGCATAGGCCCCGGCGGCCGAATCATAACGCTCGGCCTGGGCATAGGCCCCGCCCAGGATGCCCCACATCTCGGCATCGTCCGGCGTCTCGCGCACCTGGTCCTCGAGGGCGGCGATCATCCGTTCCAGCGAGGTGTCACCCGCAGCCGCCACCTCAGCCACCGGGCGGGCCAGGTCGGGGCGACCGAGTAGGGCGTAAAGGCCAATCCCGCCGACCGCGATCACCAGGGCCGATACACCACCGACCAGCCTTCGCCCGTGTGGGCTCAGGGGGCGGGCTATGGTCTCGCCGGATCGGGCTTCAGCCAGAACCCGGCGCTGGGCCTCCAACCGAAGGGCAGCTGCCTCAGCGTCTGACAGTTCGCCTTCGGCGGCCTGTTTGTCGATTTCGGCCAAACGGTCCTTGAGGGCCAGCGGCTGGGCGGGAGCCGCGGCTTCGACCTCGACCTCCGGGCGAATGAAGGGAATCAGGATGGCGGCGGCGGCGAGCAGCGCCATCGAGATGACGACGAGCCAGATCATGCCTCGTCCTCTTCGGCCAGCAGGGCCTCGAGCCGCGCCCGCTCGTCCGCCGACAGGGCGTCAGCCTCGGGCACCGCGCGCCGCCTGCGCAAATAGGCGACAACCGCCAGGCCACCCAGCAGCAGAACAAGCATCGGCCCCAGCCACAGGAGCCAGGTGGCTGGCTCAAAGGGCGGCTTGAGCAGGACGAAATCGCCATAGCGTGTGACCATGAAGGCCCGGACCTCTTCATCGCTGTCGCCGGCAGCGACCCGCTCGCGCACGACCTGGCGAAGATCGGCGGCCAGGACCGCGCCAGACTCAGCGATCGACTCATTCTGACAGACGACACAGCGTAGCGACTGTTGCAGGGCCACAGCCCGCGCTTCCAGCACCGGGTTGGGCAGGGGTCTGTCCTCGACCGGTGCGGGCGGCAGGGGCGCGGCGGCGGTGAGGAAGACGGTCAGGCACAGGCTGATCATCGCCACCATATTCGTCATGGCCGGGCGTGCCCCGGCCATCCCTAACCCCAGTCGGTGCCAGATGGAGCGAGGGCCGAGGTTATGGGGCCCCGGGACAAGCCGGTGGGGGACGGTGGAGGCGATGTGGCTCATGCCTCCGTCTCCAGCTGGGCCAGGATGGGGGCGAGATCCGCCTCCCAGACGTCCGGCGTGATGGGTCCGATATGGCGATAACGGACCCGGCCCTGGGCATCGACGATGAAGGTCTCGGGCGCGCCAGAGACGCCCAGATCGATCCCGGTTCGTCCCTCAGGATCGGCACCGACCTGTGCATAGGGGTCCCCGTGTTCGGCCAGCCATGCCGCACTATCTCCGGGCGCGTCCTTCCAATTCAGACCCTGGATGACGACGCCCCGCCGGGCCAACTCCATCAGGAACGGATGTTCGACCCGGCAGCCAACACACCAGCTGGCAAAGACGTTCAGCAACATGGGCCGTGTGGTGAAGTCGGTGCTGGACAGCCCCTCGACCTCGCCGGCACGTACAGCGGCCATCTCGAAGGCCGGCAGCGGTTCATTGATCAGGGTCGAGGGCAGCGCCTCGGGGTCACGACCCAGACCCAACCACAACAGACCCGCCAGAACGATCAGGACCGCGATCGGGGCAAAGAACATCAGGCGACGGATCACGACGGGTCCTTTCGCGCGGAAGGGGCCGCCAGGCGCAGGCGCCGGTCGGTCAGGCTCAAGGCTCCCCCAAAGGCCATGATGACGCCACCCCACCAGATCCAGCCGACCAGCGGGTGGTTCCAGGCGCGAATGACGACGCCGTCGCCCCGCCGCTCTCCCAGCGACACATAATAGGCTCCCATCGGGGTCAGATCGATCCCGGCCTCGGTCGTCCAGGTGCCGGTCACCGGATAGAAGCGGCGCTCCGAGGTGATCTGGCGGTTCAGGCCTGGACCGGTGGTCTGCAAGGTGACGCGCTCGGCGCGATAGTTGGGGCCGTCGACCATCTCGGCACGTGTCAGGGTGACCCGGCGGCCTGCGAAGTCGAATGACTGGCCCGGTGCTACCGTTGCGACGGTCTGGGTCTCCAGCGCCGTCACCGATGCGATGCCCAGCGTGGTCAGGCCCAATCCGGCGTGAGCCAGACAGACGGCCCATACCGCCGGTGGGGTTTTCCGGACGCGCCATCCCACCTCGCCGGAGCCGCCCGCCGTCCAGCGCCGGACCAGGACCCAGATCGAGCCGACGATGAGCCACAGGCCCAGCGCTGTGCCCAGGATCTGAAGGACATGGGTCATTCCGATCAGCCAGATTGCAGCGACCAGGCCCAGGACACCGATCGCCAGCGGTACCCTCAGCCGGCCGATCAGGCCTTTCAAGGTGTCGCGCTTCCAGTGAAGCATGGGGCCGAACACGACCAGGGCCAGTAGCGGCAGCACCAGGGGTACGAAGGTGATGGCGTAGTAGGGCGGACCCACCGAGATGCGGTCGCGGCCCTGCGACAGCACCTCGACGAAGACCGGGTAGAAGGTGCCCAGAAACACCGCCGCCGTGGCGGCCATGAGGAACAGGTTGTTGAGCGCCAGTCCGGCCTCACGCGAGACTGGCGAAAAGACCGCCCCGGTCTGCATCTTCGGCGCGCGCCAGCCATAGAGCATCAGAGCCGCCCCCGTTGCCAGAACCGTGAAGCCGAGGATCGCCGTGCCCCGCGCGGGATCGACGGCAAAGGCGTGCACGCTGGTCAGGACGCCTGAGCGCACCAGGAAGGTTCCCAGTAGGCTGAGCGCAAAGGTCAGGATTGACAGCAGCAGCGTCCAGCTGATGAGCGCCCCGCGCTTTTCCAGAACGATCGCCGAATGCAGCAGGGCGGTCCCGGCCAGCCACGGCATCAGCGACGCGTTCTCGACCGGATCCCAGAACCACCAGCCACCCCAGCCCAACTCGTAATAGGCCCACCACGACCCCAGGGCGATGCCCAGGGTCAGGGTCGACCAGGCCGCAATCACCCAGGGGCGCAGCCAGCGCGCGAAGGCCATGTCGGCCCGGCCCTCGATCAGGGCGGCTGCGGCCAGCGAGAAGGCCGCCGAGAAGCCGACATAGCCCAGATAGAGCAGGGGGGGGTGCAGGACGAGGCCGGGGTCCTGGAGCAGCGGGTTCAGCTCGGCACCGTCGAGCGGGGCCGGGTCCAGCCGCAGGAAGGGATTGGAGGTGAACAGGGCAAAGCCCAGGAAGGCCATCGCGATCAGGGCCTGAACGCCCAGCATTCGCGACACCAGGGTTGGCCGAAGCCGTCGACCGAACAGGGCCGCCGCAGCCCCATAGAGGGCCAGGATCAGCACCCACAGCAACAACGAGCCCTCGTGACTGCCCCAGGTCGCCGCCAACCGGTAGGGCCAGGGCTGGGTCGAATGGCTGTGCTGCTGGACCAGGGTGACCGAGAAATCCGGAATCAGATAGGCCATCGCCAGGGCACAGAAGGCCATGGCCACGAACAGGAGCTGGAACAGGGCTGTCGCCCGCGCGCCCGCCATCAGCCGGACATCGCGACGCGCACCGCCGACAAGGCCGAAGGCGGCCTGCAGCAGAGCCAGGAGAAAAGCCAGGATGAGGGCAAAGTGCCCGATTTCCGCGATCATGCCGGTCCGACGGGTTGGGAGCGGGGCGGTCCTAGCCCTTCAAACCGTCCGCGCCAAGACCCGACACCTGTCAGGCGGCGAACATGAACCCCGGTTTTCGTCTGCGGCACGAGCCTTGCCCCTTGTCAGGGGAGCCGTCCAAGAATGGGACGGTCGCTCCTGAGGGATAGGGACCAATGGCGACCGACATCGACCTTCACCTGGGCAAGCGCCTGCGCCGCCGGCGTCGGCTGCTGGGCCTGACACAACAGCAGCTGGCCATGCAGGTCGGCATCCGCTTCCAGCAGATCCAGAAATATGAGTGCGGGGCCAACCGGATTTCGGCCGCGCGTCTGTGGCAGTTGTCCGAGGCCCTGGAAACGCCGGTCAGCTATTTCTACGATGGGCTGGCCGAGGCCATGGAACAGCAACATCCCCGCCCTGAACGCTCCGATATGTTCTCACGCAAAGAGACGCTGGACCTGATCCAGGCCTATTACCAGCTCGATGAGCGTCCGCGTCGACGCCTGCTCGACCTGGCCAAGTCGCTCCATGCCGAGGGAGGCGAAACGCCCTGAGTTTTGGGAGTGACCCGGGCGGTGGCCTGTGCCAGACCGCCCGGCGATGACGCTCCTGACCGATCTTGAAGACTTCTCTCTTGAACTCTGTGGGGCAGCGGCTGAGGTCGCTGTCCCTATTTTTCGTGCCGGGTGCGGCCATGATGACAAGGGCAGGGGTCGTGTCTTCGACCCCGTGACCCAGGCTGATCGGGACGCCGAAGCGGCCATCCGCCGTCGGATCGCAGCGCGATTCCCTGACCATGGCGTCATCGGCGAGGAATATGGCGAGGATCGCCCCAACGCCGAGTGGGTGTGGATTCTCGATCCGATCGACGGCACGCGCGCCTTCATCTCCGGCCTGCCCCTGTGGACGACGCTGGTGGCGCTGCGGCACCAGAAGGAGGTCGTCGTCGGCACGGTTGCGGCCCCGGCCCTGGGAGAGGTCTTTTGCGGGGGAGCGTCCGGGGCTGTGCGCTTGCGCGACGGTGTGCGCGAGGCGATCCGGTGCCGGCCCTGCCCTCGTCTGGGCGCGGCGACCCTGTCGACGACCGACCCGGCCCTGTTCCAGGGTCCGGCACGCGACGGCTGGAGCCGGCTGGAGGCTGCGACCCGGCTGACCCGGCTGGGCTGCGACGCCTATGCCTATGCCATGGTCGCGGCGGGGCGCATGGACCTGGTCGCTGAGGCCGGTCTTAAGCCCTGGGACTGGGCCGCACCGATGGCCCTGGTTCGAGCCGCGGGCGGGCGGGTGCAGGCCTGGGACGGCCAGGAGCCGAACGGCGAGTCCAGCCTCCTGGCGGTGGGAGACCCGGCCCTGTTTGAGCCCGCTCGGGCGCTGCTGGCAGGCTAGGCCGCCGCCTGGCCGCGCGACGTCAGATAGTCGGCCATGGCGTCGAACTCGGTCAGGAAGACGCTGCGTGCTTCGTCCAGCTCTGCCAGCACTTCATGTTCGGCGTTGGGGATTTCAACGTAGCGTCCTCGTCCCAGGCGCTTGGCGGCCCAGCGGTTGGTCTGTTTCCAGACGCGGCTGTCGTCGCCACCCTGGACGATCGAGACGGGTACCTTGACCGACTTCAACGCCCGTGGCTTCAGCGCCCGTTCGCCGGCGTCGAAAGCGGTTGCCAGCCAGCCCCACGTCGGTCCGCCGATGGCCAGATGCGGGCACGCATAAAGCTGCTGACGAAACAGCTCATAGCGATGCGCGTCGCGGGTCAGGGCGTTGTCCTCGAATGTGTGCTCGAACGGGTCATCCATATTGTCGAGCACATAGTCCGCCGACCGACCGTGACGCAGGTTCCAGCGCACGGCCAGCTTGGCCGACCACATTGACCGCTTGCCGGTGGTGATCCGCAGCATCGGGCTGGACAGCAGGGCCCCGTCGAGGCGTGGCTCGTGGTGTTCGAGCGTCAGAAGGTTGAACGCCCCGCCCATCGAATGACCCACCGCGATCCAGGGGTGCGGCATCCGATCCTGAAAATGGTCCAGCAGGCGGCCATAGTCGTCGAGAAACTCCTCGACGGCGCGGGCATGGCCTTTCATCCGATCGGGCAGCAGCCTCGCCGACAGACCCTGGCCGCGCCAGTCGTGGGCCAGAACGCAAAAGCCACGCGCCAGGAAGTCGGCGTACAGTTCGTAGTATTTCTCGATCGGTTCGGTCCGACCCGGCGAGAAGACCACCGTACCGCGTGGAGACGTGGCCGGGGTCCACAGGGCCGCGCGCAGGCGCAGACCGCCGGCACCCCGATACCACTCGCCCTGCCCGCCGGGGGGAGGCATGGCACCCGGAACACCCATCAGGGGCGCATTGGCAGCATAGGTCTGGGCGCGGTTCACGCGGTGGGCTTCCTGAATTTGAGAGTCATGCGGTCGGACTCGCCGATCGCATCATAGGCGGAATGATCGAATGAAGGGTTAGGAGGCGCACCCCGCGGTGCCGACCGACGCTCGGGCGGCAGGGTCCAGACCCCGAACGGATGATCGCGAGTGTCGGCCGCATTGGCGTTGACCTCGCTAGAGGCGACAAAGGCAAAGCCGGCTTCGGCCGCCAGCTGCTTGACGAAGGCCTCCTGGACATAGCCGTCGGCGGCGGCTGGATCCTGAATCGATCCGACCGGCGCGCGGTGCTGTTCTATCCCGAGCGTGCCGCCCGGGCGCAGGGCCGAATAGGCGTCTTCAAAGGCCTTTTCGGCGATGCCAGCCGCCATCCAGTTGTGGAGCTGGGACATGAACAGCACCAAGTCGGCCGTCCCGGCGGGGGCCATCGGGCCGCTCGTCGGCCCGAATTCGGTCATGGAAATCTCGCCGTAGAGCCGGCGATTGCCTTCGAACCGCTCGCGGAACCGGGCGACCAGCTGAGCTGTGGCCAGGTTTCCGCCGGCCGGATCATCTCCCGGCTCAGGCCGCTGGACCTGGAAATTGGCACAGTACAGGTGCCCACCGCCGCGGGCCAGATACGGGGCCAGAATCTCGACCCAGTAGCCGGCACCGGGCCACATCTCCACGACGGTCTGGTCTGCCGCGATCTCAAAGAACTCGAGCGTTTCCAGCGGATGGCGCCAAACGTCCCGCGGGCGGCCGTCGGCCCGCCAGTTTCCGGCAATCGCCCAGGCCAGGGATCCGACCGGCGGGGCGTTGGGATCAACCGGTTCATCCGCCTCGGTCGGTGCGGAGGCCCGGCCGCAACCGGCCAGTGCCAGGCAGGTGCCGGCCATCAGGACGTGCCGGCGGCTCAAGGCCTGCGGTGAGCGAACGGGCGAGGTCGCCAAGGCAGGGTGTTTCCTCTGGAATTAAGATCGAACCGCGAACCGATTAAACTGACCCGGCAGAGCCGTCAAAGCCCTTAGAGAGGCTCTGGAATCCCTAGCTGACCGGAGACAGCGGACGCACGAAACGCAGGGTCATCCGGTCGGATTCGCCAATGGCGTCGAAATGGGCGCGCTCGGCGGCGGTCAGATCTCGTCCGTCCTGCGAAGAGCGCCGAACCGGCGGCAAGGTCCAGACGCCGAACGGGTGGTCGCGGCCGTCCATCGGATTGGCGTTCAGGTCGCTGCGCGCCTCCAGCACGAAGCCGGCGCGTTCGGCGGCCGCGATGACGTAGCTCTCTGGGACGTAGCCGGTCGCGGCCGAGGCCATGACGTCCACGCCCGCTTCGGCCCGGTGCTGCTCGACCACCAGATAGCCGCCGGGTTTCAGCACCCGGAAGAACTCACCCATGTAGCGATCCGTCCGACCCTCGGCACGCGCCCAGTTGTGGAAGGCCCGCGCGACCAGAACCATGTCGGCACTCCGGTCTGGCATGGCGACCCCGGATTGGGGCCCGAAGTCGACGGCGCTGGACGTTCCAAAGTTCGCAGGATCGGCGGCGAAGGTCGCCTCCAGCCCGGCCCGTGCGTCGCGCGCGCCCTGCGAGGTCTGGGGATTGGCGGTGTCGATCCAGGCCGCGACATAGCGGCCGCCGGTCTGGGTTGCGTAGGGGGCCAGAATATGGGTCCACCAGGCTCCGGCACCCGGTTCGATCTCGACGATCGTCATGCCCGGCTGCAGGCCCCAGAAGGTCAGGGTTTCAAAGGGCCGACGGTGGGCGTCGCGCGCGCGCTCGGCTTCGGAACGCAGCGGCGCGTCGATCACCGACTGTAGGACGCTGTCCTCGGTGAACTCGGGACGAGCCGCCTGCCCGCGCTCTATCGGGAAGGTCTGGGCTGCGACCAGGGATGGCGACAGCGCCGTCAGGGCGACAACGGCGGCGAAGGCAAGACGCATGGAAAACTCCCGAGATGACATCTGACGCCCATAGCCGGTTCGAGAAATCAGGTCACCTGTGCACCCCTTGTGTGGGTGATGGGCCTTCCCATCTGTTAGCTCGAAGACGCCGATGATCGGGTCTTTGCGAGAGACGTCGGTGCCCAGATCGGGGCCGACCCCTTTCGATCCCCCGGCCGCCCCGGGAAGACGCGGGTCGGCTCAACCTTGCTGCTGCAGGAGGTTGCCATGCGCAACTATGATTTCGCCCCCCTGACCCGTTCGGCCGTCGGCTTCGACCGCCTGTTCACGATGCTTGAAGCCGCATCGAAGTCCGAAGGCCAGGGCTATCCGCCCTACAACATCGAAAGCCTGGATGAGAGCCGCTATCGCATTGAGCTGGCCGTCGCCGGGTTCAAGCCCGCCGAATTGAACATCGAGGCTCGCGAGAACGTGCTGATCGTCACGGGTCGCAAGGCGGCCAATGACGGCACCGATGATCGGCGCTTCCTGCATCGCGGCCTGGCTGAGCGCGACTTCGAGCGCCGCTTCCAGCTGGCCGACTACGTCGTCGTCACCGATGCGCGGCTGGAGAATGGCCTGCTGGCTATCGGCCTGGAGCGCCAGCTTCCTGAGGCGCTGAAGCCGCGGACCATCGCGATTTCGGCCTCTGATGAAAGCGTCATCGACGCCAAGCCGACCAAATCGGCCAAGGCGGCAAAGTCGGCCTAGGGTTTTTGCCCGCCAGACCGCCAGAGGGCATCCCCACCCGGGGGTGCCCTTTTCTTTATCAGGCCGCCAGATCGAGGCCCTCGACCTCATGAAGCGCGGCCCCGGCCAGGATCGCATCGCGCAGGTCCGCTCCGGTCAGGTCCGCTCCCGTCAGATCAGCCTGTTTCAGTCCGGCCTGATGCAGATCGGCCTGTTGAAGCTGGGCGTAGCGAAGTCGGGTGCCCGTGAGGTCGGTGGGCATTGAGCGATCGGCAGAGATCGGCAGAGGACCCAGCAAGGCTCCGCGCAGGTCTGCCTTGACCAGATTGGCACCGCCGAGGCGCGCGCCGCGCAGGTCCGCCCCGCGCAGGATTGCGCCCCGCAGGTCGGCATTCTCCAGATTGGCACCCTGTAGCTCGACGCCGGCCAGGTCCATGCCCACAAGGCAGGCACCGCGGGCGCTCAAGGCCGGCAACCGCCGCCCTTTCAGTCCGTCCAGAAGCGGACGCAGGTCGAGCTGATCCATCAGGGCCGGCGTTCCCTCACGGCCCCCCGACCGGGCCCAGGCCTCGGCCTGGGCAACGGCCTGTCCAAGCGCCTGGAGGCTTGAGCCGTCGGCCACAGGCGCTCGCAGACAGCCGCTGAGGTCAGCCTTCTCGATCTTGGCCTTTTCGATTTCGCACCCGGTCAGGACGGCCCCGACGAAGCGCGCGCCCTCGAGATTGGCACCCACCACATCGGCACCTTCGAGCAGAGCGCCGGCGAGGTTGGCGTCCTTCAGATTGGCTCCAGCCAGCTTGGCCCCCCGCATCGAACAGTCCGAGAAGTCGGCCGCGAAGGCTGAGGCTCCGTTCAGATTGATCTGGTCCAGGGTGGCCCCGGAGAAATTCACCTCGTCGGCATCCCCGGCCCGGATCTCATGACGCAGAGCCGTCAGTCCCTTTTCGGGGTGTGGAATGCCGATCTTGCCCTCCCGGAAATCGGCCTGGGTCAGGTCAGCCAGCGACAGATTGGCACCGCGCAGGCAGGTTCCTCTCATGTCGGAACGGCGAAGGTTGGCGGCGCGCAGATCGGCCTTTCTCAGGTCGCAGCCGAACAGGACGGCCCGTTCCAGCTGGGTTCGGACCATACGCGCGTGATCGAAGATACAGCCGGTGAAATCGGCATCGTCCAGCCGACGTCCCGACAGGTCCAGACCTGACAGGTCGACGAACTTGAGGATGGCCCGGCGGCCGCCGTTCCGACCTGAAACGTAGCGTTCATGGGCACCCAGGATCATTTCCAGGTCGCCCTGGCTAAGTCGTCGATGGCTGGTGGTCATGGTGAAACCTCTTGGACGTCGGCTTCAAGGCCCAGGGCCCCCGAGAGAAGCGCGAGGGAAAAATTGGCTTGGCGTGTGGAGGCGCCGGAAAGGCGTGCGCGGCGCAGGTCGGCCTCGATCAGACAGGCGTGGCGCAGGTCGGCCCCGGAAAGGTCCGCACCCCTCAGGACGGCCCCGGTCAGATCCGCCGCCAGAAGCCGGTCATGTCCAATCAGCAGAGGCCCTAGCTGGGCCTCGCGCAGGTCGGCCCCGTTGAAGCGTGCGCCGGCCAGGCGGGCGCCGCGAAGATCGGCCCCCCGCAGGCGGCAGGCCCGCAGGTCGGCCCCTTCGAGGTGCGCGCCCTGCAGCTTCACACCCTCCATGTCGAGGCCATAGAAGACCGCCCGCCGGGCCGACAACGCCGTCAGGTTGAACCCTGACACGGACTCCAGCAACCGCAGGTCCAGATCGTCGAACACCGAGGGGCTGCCTTCGGCACCGGACGTCTCGCACCATCGCGCATGGGCTCCCAGGCGTTCGGCCGCGACCTGCGGCGAAACATTGTCCAGGCTGGAACTCTTGTCGGTCAGAACGCCGGTCAGATCGGCTCCGTCAGTCCGCCAGGCCTCGGTCTTGACGCCGATCAGGACCGCGTCGGTCAGGTCGGCTCCCGACAAATCGGCCCCCGACAGATCGGCACCGGCCAGGTCAACGCCCGTCAGAGTCGCCTGTTTCAGGTTGGCGCGAACCAGCTTGCAATCCCGCATGACCGCATCGGTGAAGTCGGCCTGGACCGCGATGATGCCGGCCATCTTGGAGCGTTCGAGATTGGCCCCGACCAGAGAGACCCCCTGGGCGTCGGATGGCCGACCGTCGGGTTTGAGAACGCGAAAGCCGCCCCGCGAATCGGCGGTTGCCAGGGTTCCTTCGCGCAAATCAGCCTCAAACAGGTCCGCCCCCGACAGATTGGCGCCGCGCAGGCAGGCACCGCGCAGATCGGTACGACGCAGGCTGGCCTCGGACAGATCTGCCTCGCGCAGATCCGCGCCAAAGAAGACGGCGTTGTCCAGCCGCGTCCCGGCCAGGTTGCAGCCGACGAGAACGGCCCCGGAAAAATCGGCATCGGTCAGGCTTCGCCCGGACAGGTCCAGCCCTGAAAGGTCGGCTCGAGCGAACACGGCCCGGGCCCCGCCCGGCCGTGCCTTCCACAGCCGCTCGTGCCGAGCACAGATGGCGTCGGCTTCGGCCTGGGTCAGGCGCGCGGGCTGTTCGCTGAACGAGCGGGCTTGCATAGCCTGTGAAGCTAGCATTCAGCGGTTAAGGAACCCTCGATAACGGGGTTAATCGCGGGCCAGCAGACCTTCGGCCTCGAGCGCCTCGGCCAGGGCCCCTTCAGGTACCCAGACCCGCATATAGCCGGCCTCTCCCAGGCGCCGAAGTTCCGCTTCCAGATCGGCACTGGGGGAGGCGGCGAAGCGGGCATCGAACCCGACCCCGTCGGCGCTGATCCGTACCATCGGTCGGCCGGTCTTCAGGCGGTTCAGATAGCCCTCGGCCAAAATGGCGGCGTCTGCGGCCATCAGTCCGATTTCAACGTCCAGCCCCGCCGCCCTCAGACGCTCGACCCCCCGTCCGGCTGCGAACGGTGACGGGTCTTGCGAGGCGATCACGACGCGCGAAACGCCGGCATCGATCAGACGTTGGGCGCAGGACGCCCGGCCTGACGAACGGGCCCCGCAGGGCTCCATGGTGACATAGGCCGTCGCCCCGCGGGCGTCGTCTCCGGCCAGGGGAAGGGCCTGTTCCTCGGCGTGCGGCCGGCCGCCGTTGGCCGTGGCCCCTTCGGCCAGTAGCTTGCCGTCCTTGACCAGCACGCAGCCGACCGGCGGATTGGGGGCCGTGTGGCCGAGCTGGGTGGTCGCCAGCGCGATGGCGCGGGCCATGAAGGTCTGGTCCGTGCTCATGGAATCGCCGGCAGGGCCTGGGCCCGCTCCTGATCCAGATATCGGGCCGCGACCGGCTTGAGCTGATCGCTCAGCTCGATCACCAGTGGGTTGCCGGTCGGGATCTCGACATTGACGATGTCGGCGTCCGAGACGTCGAACAGGTGTTTGACGATGGCGCGCAGGGAATTGCCGTGCGCCGCGACCATCAGGTTCCTGCCCTCATCGAGGCGCGGCGCAATCGCCGCCTCCCAATAGGGGAGGACCCGCTCCAGCGTGATTTTCAGGCTTTCGGTGGCCGGCACCTCGGCTCCCTGATAGCGGCGGTCCGAGGACAGGTCGTAGTCCGACCCGGCGGCCAGCGGCGGTGGCGGTATGTCATAGCTTCGCCGCCAGATCTTGACCTGGTCCTCGCCGTGCTTGGCCATGGTCTCGGCCTTGTCCAGGCCGGTCAGCGCCCCGTAATGGCGCTCGTTCAAGCGCCAGTTCTTGGTGACCGGCACCCAGCTCTGACCCGCCGCATCCAGCGCCAGATTGTTGGTCCGGATCGCGCGGGTCTGGACCGAGGTGAAGGCCTCGTCGATCTCGAGCCCTTCGGCCGCGATCAACTGGCCACCCTTGCGGGCCTGGGCTTCGCCTGTCTCGGTCAGGTCGACGTCGACCCAGCCGGTGAAGCGGTTCTCAAGGTTCCACTGGCTCTGGCCGTGGCGCAGTAGGATCAGGATCGGCATCCCGGCTCCGATGTCGTGTCAGTTGGCACGGGGCTAGGCCCCATGTTGCGGCGCGTCAAGCGTCGGCTTGGACGCGGCGCGCGGCGCGCGCTATAGCGCGGTCATGTCGGATCGGCTCTTCTATGCTCTGGTGGCGGTCGCCGCCGTCGCCCTGATCGCCACGGCGGTGATGTGGCCCCAGCGGCCCGGTCGCTCGCCCGGCAATCTTTCGTCGGTGGCCGAGGCCTCGCAATGACGGCGGCCGTCGAGGTCGGTCAGCGGGTTTTGCGCACTGAGGCCGAGGCCCTGATCGCCATGGCCGATGGTCTGGGCAAGCCTTTCGCGCACGCAGTCGAGACCCTGGCGGGGCTGTCGGGCCGGGTGATCTGTACCGGCGTCGGCAAGTCGGGCCACGTCGCCCGCAAGATTGCCGCCACGCTCGCCTCGACCGGGCGTCCGGCGATGTTTGTACACGCCACCGAAGCCAGCCACGGCGATCTGGGCATGATCGGGCCGGACGATGCCGTCTTGGCCCTGTCGAAATCCGGCGAAACGCGAGAGCTGGCCGATGTGATCGCCTATGCCAAGCGCTTTGGTGCGCCGCTGATCGGCATGACTGCATACGCCGACAGTGCGCTGGGCCGCCAGTCCGATATTCTGCTGCTCCTGCCCACCGCCCCCGAGGCAACCGGGCAGGTCGATGCGCCGACGACCTCAACCACGCTTCAGATTGCGCTGGGAGACGCCCTGGCGGTGGCCCTGCTCGAGCGCGCCGGCTTCACGGCCCAGGACTTCCGCATTTTCCATCCGGGCGGCAAGCTGGGGGCGATGCTGCGCACCGTCGGCGACCTGATGCACGGGGCTGCGGAACTGCCGATGGTCGGGCAGGACGCCTCCATGCAGAGCGCCTTGCTGGTGATGAGTGAGAAACGCTTCGGCTCGGTCGCCGTGGTCGATGCTGACGGTCTGCTGGTCGGGATGATCACCGACGGCGATCTACGCCGGCACATGGACGGGCTGCTGGGCCATACCGCCGGCGAGGTGATGACCCGAGGGCCGCGCACCGTTCAGGCCGGAACCCTGGCGGCCGAGGCGCTCAAGCTGATGAACGAGGCCCGGATCACCGTGCTGTTCGTGGTCGACGAGGGACGACCGGCCGGCATCCTGCACGTCCACGACCTGCTCAGGGCCGGGGTGATCTAGGCCTAGGTGCCCGGAATGATCCGCTCGCCCGTCTCGGTGTCGCGCATACGGAATTCAAAATCGAGGTCCGGGGTCTGGCCGACCTCATAGGTGATCTTCTGGCGCACGACGTTGCCGGGCCCGAAGACCAGGACCTTGGGCTTGAGTTGATACAGGTCGCCCGGCTCGACGAAGGTCGAGGCGGCGATGATAACCTCGTCACCCTTCTGGCAGGTCCGCGCCGCCGCTCCGTTCAGGACGCAGCAGCCCGAGCCCGGCTCGCCGTGGATGACGTAGGTTTCGATGCGCGCGCCAGAGTTCTTGTTCCAGATCTCGACGAACTCCATCGGATAGATGCCCGCTTCCTGGCACAGCAGTGGATCCAGGGTGATCGAGCCCTGATAGTGCAGGTCGGCACCGGTCACGGTCATGCCGTGCAACTTGGCGCGAAGGACGCGGATCTTGCTCATGTCGGGCCAGAATATGGGGAGGGGAGGGGGCGCTTCCTAGCTGAAGGCGGCCGAAAAGTCCCGCGATTTGTTGTGCGGGTGCGAAGGGGAACGGGTCGTGCCATATAGGGGAGAACCCCGCTCCCCCCGGAGGCACCGTCATGCGGACGACCACATTCGATCTCATCAAGCGCAAGACCGAAGGCCGCCGCTGGGCCATGCTGACCGCCTATGACTATTCATCGGGCCTGATCGCCGAGGCAGCGGGCGTTCCGGTGCTGCTGGTCGGGGATTCGATGGGCAATGTCGTGCATGGACGCGGCGACACCCTGTCGGTGACGGTCAATGACATCGTGCGGGCGAGCCAGTCGGTGGTGCGGGGCACCCAGACCGCCCTGGTCGTGGCGGATATGCCGTTTCTTTCGTTCCGCGATGAGGCATCGGCAATCGCCAATGCCGGGCGGATGATGAGCGAAGGCGGGGCCGGAGCGGTCAAGATGGAAGGCGGCGGAGCCGTCGTGCCGATCGTGCGGCGACTGGTCGATCTGGGCATTCCGGTGATGGCGCATCTGGGTTTCACGCCGCAGTCGGCCGGAACCATCGGGCTGAAGGTTCAGGCCAAGGACGCGGCCGGAGCCGCCGCCCTGATTGCCGACGCCGAGGCGTTGCAGGCGGCCGGGGCCTTCGCCCTGGTGCTGGAACTGGTGCCGGCCCAGCTGGCCGCCGAGGTTTCGCGGCGGCTGAGCATTCCGGTGATCGGGATTGGGGCGGGACCGGACTGCGACGCCCAGGTCCAGGTCTGGCACGATCTGCTGGGTCTGTTCGACGGCCGCTCGCCGCGCCACGCCAAACGCTTCGCCGAAATTGGTCAGGCCATGCGCGAGGCCGTGGCCACCTATGTCGGAGAGGTCGAGAGCGGGGCCTTCCCGACTGACGCCCAGTCGTCGCGCAAGATGGAGGACGGGGCCCTGGACGAGGCCCTGGGTACGATCTACGGCGCGGGCGGGTAATGAGGGTCGTTTCCACGCTTGAGGAGCTGCGTCCGGCACGTAGGGCCCTGCCCAGCCTGGGTTTTGTGCCGACCATGGGCTTCTTGCACGAGGGGCATCTGACGCTGGTGCGCGCGGCCAAGGCCCGGATGGGGGCCGTCGCCTGTTCGATCTTCGTCAACCCGACCCAGTTCGCGCCAAGCGAGGATCTGGCCCGCTATCCGCGCGATCTGGAGCGGGATCTGGCCCTGCTGGAGGCGGCGGGCTGTGATCTGGTGTTCGCGCCCGCTCCCGAGACCGTCTATCCGCCTGGCTTCTCGACCCGGATCGAGGTCGAGGGGGTGACGGCCCCGCTGGAAGGGGCGGTGCGTCCGGGGCATTTCTCGGGCGTGGCGACGGTGGTGACCAAGCTGTTCAACATGGTCCAGCCGGACGCGGCCTGGTTTGGCCAGAAGGACGCGCAGCAGTGCGCCGTGATCCGCCGCATGGCCCGTGATCTGGACTTGCCGGTTGAGATCGTGGTGGCCGAGACCGTGCGCGAGCCGGACGGCTTGGCGATGTCCAGCCGCAACGTCTATCTGGCCACCGATGAGCGTCAGGCGGCGCTGTGTCTGATCGAGGCGCTGCGGGCGGCGGCGGCGGCGTTCGACGCAGGCGAACGCGACGCTGCGGTCCTGCGCGCGGCGATGTCACAGGTGCTGGCGGCCGAGCCGATGGCGCGCCCCGACTATGTCTCCATCGCCGATCCGGACACCCTGGCCGAGCTGGACGCGATCGATGCGCGCGGAGCGGTGGCGTCGCTGGCGGTGCGGATCGGCAGGACCCGCCTGATCGACAATCTGCTGTTCGGCGAGGCGCGTCAGAAGTGGCTGAGATAGCCGCCGTCGACTACCAGCACATGGCCGGTGACATAGCTGGCGGCGTCTGACGCCAGGAAGACCGCGGCCCCTGCGATTTCATGGGGTTCGCCCCAACGTCCTGTTGCGGTGCGCCGCGCCAGCCAGGCGGCGACGTCAGGATCGGCGGCATAGTCGGCATTGGCCTCGGTGCGGAAATAGCCCGGGGCGATGGCGTTGACCGAGACGCCCTTGGGGCCAAGCTCGGCCGCCAGGCCGCGCGTCAGGGCGTCCAGCCCGCCCTTGGCCATGGTGTAGGCTGCATCGCCGGCACGCGCGATCGGTCCGGCGATGGAGGTCAGATTGATGACCCGTCCGCCCGGGCCCATCCGCGCGGCGGCTTCCCGGCTGATGAGGAAGGCCGAGATCAGATTGACCTCGATCATTTTGCGCACCGACGCCATGTCGAACTCGGCCAGTGGTCTGCGATCGCGCATCCCAACCGCATTGACCAGAACGTCCAGACGTTCCAGCCGCTGAACCGCAGCGCGGGTCGCGGCCTCATCGGCCAGGTCGAAGGGCCAGGGCTGGGCCGTGCCGCCGGCCTCCTGGATCTGAGCGGCCGCCGTCTCCAGAGGGGCCACGGTGCGTCCGCCCAGCCGTACATCGGCCCCTGCCGCCGCCAGGGCGATGGCGATTTCCTTGCCGAGCCCACGACCGGCTCCCGTCACCAGGGCGATCTTGCCGGTCAGGTCAAAGGGCGATCGGATCATCGCTCGGCCTTATCTCGTTCCTTCCAAAGGTGCCAACCCCTTTGCCTTTCGACCCGATTGGCCTTAACCGGCTGGCTGGCCTGAATCGACGGAGTGCCCATGGCCCTGATGCCCCTTAGAAAGACGACGCTCCTGGCCTTTGCCGTGGCGGTGGCGGCGGTCATTCTGGACCAGTTGAGCAAATGGTGGGTCCTCACTGGGCTTGGGATGAGCCTGGGCCAGACGATCGAGATCAGCCGCATCTTTGACCTGACCTTTACCCTCAATACGGGTGTCAGCTTCGGAATGTTCTCGGGCGGCGAGGCGCGCTGGCTGCTCACCGGCTTTTCTTTGGTCGTGGCGGGGGCCATGTCCTGGTGGGCCTTGCAGGCCCAGCGCCGCCTATTTGCCGTCGCGGTCGGCCTGATCATCGGTGGGGCGCTCGGCAATGTCATTGATCGGATCCTGATCGGGGCGGTTGTCGATTTCCTCGACTTTTCGGGCCTGGGATTTCCGTGGATCTTCAACATTGCCGATACCGCGATCTCCGTTGGCGTCGGCCTCCTTATTCTCGACAGTTTCCTGAGCGAGCGTGCGGCCCAGCCTGTTGGCTCAGAGAGCCAAACAGAGTAACCGTCTGTCTGAAAGACGTCTGCCCGGCTTCGGGCGACATGACCGGAGTTGTCCATGCGTGGTTCGCGCGTCGCCGTATTGATCGTGGCCGGAACGGCCCTCGTCGGCCTGTCCGCCTGCAACACCCTCAGGGGAGCTGCCGGCATGAGCCGGGTCACCCCGGACGAATTCCGGGTGGTTTCGATTGCGCCGCTGACCGTGCCGCCGGACTATGCGCTGCGTCCGCCGACGCCGGGTGAGCCTCGGCCGCAGGAACTGGACCCGACCTCTTCCGCGCGCGACATCCTGCTGGGTGCCCGCGAAGGCGCGGTACGGTCGCCGACCGAACAGGCCCTGGTCGACGCGGCCGGTGCCGATCAGGCTGATCCTCTGGCGCGCTTTGTGATCGACGATGAGTTCGGCGATCTGGCCCACAAGGACGAGAGTTGGGCCCAGCGTCTGATGTTCTGGCGCAGCGATGATCCCTCCACCCAGACCGCCTCGACGACGGCGGGCAATCTGGTGATCGACCCGGTTCGCGAGCAGGAGCGCCTGCAGGCCCTGACGGGCGGCCAGGCCGTTGTCATCCAGCGTGAGAATTCGGGCTTCAAACTGCCGGGTCTCTGAACCTTCGGGTCCGTCTGACAGGACTGATGCCGTCAGCGCGCTGAACGGCTAACATCCGATTCATGCCCATCCGCCGTCTCCCCAGCGAGGTCGTCAACCGCATCGCCGCCGGCGAAGTGGTGGAGCGGCCTGCCAGTGCCATCAAGGAACTGGTCGAGAACGCCATTGACGCGGGGGCCAGGCGTATCGAGATCCAGGCCGACGGCGGCGGCCTGAGCCGAATTCTGGTCGTCGACGACGGTCGCGGCATGGGGCCGGAGGAGCTGCCGCTGGCCGTCGAGCGCCATGCGACGTCCAAGCTGGAGCTAGACGACGCCGGCGATGTCGACCTGCTGAATATCCATACCCTCGGCTTTCGCGGTGAGGCGCTACCATCGATCGGCTCGGTCGCACGCCTGACGATCAGTACGCGCACGAGCGGGGATCAGGCCTACGCGATTTCTGTCGAGGGCGGCGAGGTTTCTCCGATCAGGCCGGCGGCGTTTGCCGGCGACCACGGTACGCGTGTCGAGGTCCGCGACCTGTTCTATGCCACCCCGGCACGGCTGAAGTTCATGAAGTCCGAGCGCGCCGAGGCCATGGCGATCTCGGAGGAAATCAAACGCCAGGCCATGGCCCACGCACAGGTGGCCTTCGTCCTGACGCTTGATGGGCGGCCAGTTCTCAGGCTTGAAGCTGAGCATCCCGGCGATGAAGGTCGCTTGCGGCGGCTGGCGGCGATCCTGGGCGAGGCCTTTGGCGACAATGCGCTTCTGATCGACCAGAGTCGCGACGGACACCGCCTGTCGGGCTATGCCGGCTTGCCGACCTATTCGCGCGGAAATGCCGCTCATCAGTACCTGTTCGTGAACGGACGACCTGTGCGAGACCGCCTCCTGCAGGGGGCTTTGCGCGGCGCCTATACCGATTTTCTGGCCCGGGACCGCCACCCGGCTGCGGTGCTGTTCATCGATCTGGATCCGACCCAGGTGGATGTGAATGTGCATCCGGCCAAGGCAGAGGTGCGGTTTCGCGACCCCGCTCTGGCGCGCGGCCTGATCGTTGGGGCGTTGAAGCACGCGCTGGCCGGGGCCGGCCACCGGGCCTCGACGACCGTCGCCGACCAGGCCTTGTCGGCCTTCCAGGGCGGAACCGGGACCTGGCGACCCTCGCCTTCGGCCTTTCGCCCGGGGGCCTGGACCAGCCCTTTTGCGGCCCCGGCACCCGCGCCGGTGATTCCCGGCCTGTCGGATGTTTCGGCGCGGGTAGAGCCTGGCACCGACGTCGCCGAGACCCCGGTCCCGGCGGCCCCTGATCTGCTGGATCGGCCGCTCGGGGCGGCCCGCGCGCAACTGCATGAAACCTATATCGTGGCCCAGACCCGCGACGGCATGGTCGTGGTCGATCAGCACGCGGCCCACGAACGGCTCGTCTATGAGCGCATGAAGGCCCAGATGTCGGCCGGGGGCGTGGCGCGTCAGGCGTTGCTGGTGCCGGTCGTGGTTCAGCTGGAGGCCGCCGAGGCCGAGCGGGTCGCCGCCGTGGCCGATGACCTGGCCGAGTTGGGACTGGTGCTGGAGGCCTTTGGGCCGGGGGCGATCCTGGTGCGCGAGACACCGGCCCTGCTCGGTGACACCGACGTCGAGGGTTTGATCCGCGACATTGCTGACGACCTGGCCGAAACTGGCCAGACCCTGGCGCTCAGGGAACGGCTGGCCGAGGTCTGTTCGACCATGGCCTGCCATGGCTCGATCCGGGCTGGACGTCGGCTCACGGCAGACGAGATGAATGCTCTGCTGCGCCAGATGGAGGCGACGCCCCACTCTGGCCAGTGTAACCATGGCCGCCCCACCTATGTGGAGCTCAAGCTGTCCGACATCGAGCGGCTGTTCGGACGGCGATGACGTCCGTGCTCCTCGTCTGCCTCGGCAATATCTGTCGCTCGCCGATGGCCGAGGGCGCGCTGAGGCAGGCCGCGGCGGCGCGCGGCCTGGACCTGTTGATTGATTCGGCTGGGACTGGAGGCTGGCACGCAGGGGATCCCCCCGACGCACGCGCCATGGCGACGGCGCGTGCCCACGGTGTGGACATCTCCGGCCTGAGGGGCCGCGTGGTCCAGCCGGAGGATTTCCGGCGGTTTGACCTGATCGTCGCCCTGGACCGCGCCAATCTCAGGGACCTGCGCGCGGTCGAGCCATATGACTCGACGGCCCAGTTGAGCCTGCTGCTCGATCATGTTCCCGGTCGCACAGGGCAATCGGTCGCCGACCCCTACACAGGCGATCTGGATGACTTCGCACTTACCTGGGCCGAGGTGTCGGTCGCAGCGGAGGGCTTGCTGGACTGGATCGAGACGACCTAGCCCAGCGCCGTCATCAGTTCCGGCACGGCGGTCTTGTAGTCGGTGACCCAGCCGTAGTCGGCGACCTGGAAGATCGGGGCCTCGGGGTCCTTGTTGATCGCGACGATCACCTTGGAATCCTTCATCCCGGCCAGGTGCTGGATGGCACCCGAAATGCCGATGGCGATGTACAGCTGCGGGGCCACGACCTTGCCGGTCTGACCGACCTGATAGTCATTCGGCGCATAGCCGGCGTCGACCGCCGCGCGCGAGGCGCCGACGGCGGCCCCCAGCTTGTCAGCCAGCGGGTCCATGACCGCGTGGAACTCTTCGGCCGATCCCAGGGCCCGGCCGCCCGAGACGACGATCTTGGCCGCGGCCAGCTCGGGCCGGTCCGACTTGACCATTTCTTCGGACACGAAGTCGGTCTTGGGGGCGTCGGCGCCCTTGACCGTCTCGACCGAGGCCGAGCCGCCGTCTCCGGCGGCCTCGAAGGCGGTCGGGCGCACGGTGATGATCTTCTTGGCGTCGGACGACTGGATCGTCTCCAGCGCGTTGCCGGCATAGATCGGGCGCACGAAGGTGTCAGGGCTGACGACCTCGATGATGTCCGAGATCGGGGCCACATCCAGCTTGGCGGCGATACGCGGCGAATAGTTCTTCCCGTCGGTATTGGCCGGCGACAGGATGGCGTCATAGCCCCCCGCCAACGGCAGAACCGTGGCCTCGACCGCCTCGGCCAGGGTCTTGCCCAGCTCGGCGCTCTCGGCCAGCAGGACCTTGCGCACGCCCTTGATCTTGGCGGCGCTCTCGGCGGCAGCCTTGGCACCCTGGCCCACGACCAGGATATCGATATCCCCACCCAGCTTGGTGGCGGCGGTCACGGTCTTCGCGGTCGCTTCGCGCACCGCGTTTCCGTCGTGATCGGCGATGACGAGAACGGCCATTACAGCACCCCCTTGGACTTGAGTTTGGCGACCAGATCCTCGGCCCCGGAGACCTTCTCACCCGCCGAACGCTTGGGCGGCTCGGAGACCTTGAGCACCTTCAGTCGCGGCGCGGCGTCGACGCCGTAGTCGGCCACCGCCTTGGTCGCGATCTCTTTTTTCTTGGCCTTCATAATGTTGGGCAAGGAAGCGTATCGCGGCGTGTTCAGGCGCAGGTCAACCGTGACCACCGCCGGCAGCTGGGCCGCCACGGTCTGAAGGCCGCCGTCGACCTCGCGGGTCACGGTGGCCTTGCCGCCGCCGATCTCGATCTTGCCGGCGAAGGTGGCCTGCGGCCAGTCGAGCAGGGCCGCCAGCATCTGGCCGGCGGCGTTGTTGTCGCCGTCGATCGACTGTTTGCCCATCAGCACCAGGTCGGGATTTTCCTCCTCGACCACGGCCTTGAGCACCTTGGCCACGGCCAGCGGGTCCAGGTCGGCGTCGGACTGAACCAGAATGCCGCGGTCCGCCCCGATGGCCAGGGCCGTACGGATCGTCTCGGACGCCTGGGCCGGGCCGATGGAGACCACGACGATTTCATCCGCAGTGCCGGCGGCGTGGCCCTTGCCTTCCTTCATCCGCACGGCCTCTTCGACGGCGATCTCGTCGAAGGGGTTCATGCTCATCTTGACGTTGGCCAGATCGACGCCGGAGCCATCGGACTTGACCCGCGCCTTGACGTTGGAATCGATAGCCCGCTTGACCGGGACGAGAACCTTCATGCGTCTGCTCGTGTGCTGGGAGAGATGTGCGGTGACGCATGGCGCGGGTATCCGTCCCTGTCAACGTGACGTGAGGTCAGGCAAACCTTGCGGAGCGGCGCGCACGGCGCCAAGTGTCGCTCATGAGCACCACCCTCAAGCGCCTGAAGTGGATCTTCCTGGGCCTGTTCGCCATCGGCTGTGCCGGGGTCTGGATCTATCATCTGTTCTGGGTGTGGCCGTCCCAGCGGTGCGAGGCGGCTGGTCGCTGGTGGGATGGAGCGACCCGCGTCTGCGCGCAACCGATCTATATTCCTGACATCACGGGGCGTCAGCCGGATGAGTCCCGCCAGGAGGCCTCCATTCGCGTCGCCGCCGAACAGGGTGCGCGCGAGCGCCGGGCCCGAGGGGTGCCGGACGAGGCCCTGCCGGCCCAGCCGGCCGCAGAGACCGCCGCTCAGGCCCCGGCCGGCGAATAGAGCATCGCCACGTCGCAGCGCGCATAGCGGGCTCCGAACTCAGCCATGATGCCGGCGTCGTGCCGGAATCCGGCGGCCTCATACAGACGAATGGCGCTGGCGCACTTGCTGTTCGTCAGCAGGTACAGCCGCTGCGCGCCCAGCCCCCGTGCGCGGTCGATCGTCGCTCGCAGCAGGGCGCGACCGGCCCCGCTGCCGCGCGCGGTTTCCAGCACTCCCATCTTGGTCAGCTCGAACTGGCCCGGTGCCGTCTTCTGGAGAGCACAGGTGCCGACGATGCCGTGATCGCCGGCCTCGACGAAGAGAATGTCACCGCCGGGATCGACGATGAGCGCACGCGGATTCTCGAGAACCTCTCGATCGGTTGGCTCCAACACGAACATCGTCTCGATCCACTGGGCGTTGATGTCGTGAAAGAGCCCGGCCAGATCGTCCCGGAATGCGATGATCCGCAGGGGGCGAGCCGTCCGTGAGTTCATGCCGGGGCCCGTGTCGCGCCGGGCTGCCATAAGACGTCGCCTCCGACGCGCGCATTGGCGAAGCGCGAGGCCACGAACAGGTGGTCCGACAGTCGATTCAAATAGGCCAGACTCTCGGGCGAGATCGCCTGGGCGTCATTGCCGGCCAGGTCTGCGAGCCGCCGCTCCGCACGCCGGCAGACGGTGCGGGCCAGGTGCAGATGCGCGGCCAGGGGCGTGCCACCCGGCAGCACGAACGAGGTGAGCGGCTCCAGTTCGGCATTCATGAAATCGATCTCCGCCTCAATCCGGGTCACCTGGTCAGCGGTGACGCGCAGCACCTCCCAGTCCGGTTTCGGCTCCGGCGGTGTCGCCAGATCTGCCCCCAGATCGAACAGCTCGTTCTGGATCCGCGCCAGCATGGCATCCACGACGTCATCCGCCGCAGTGTGAAGACGGCACAGACCGATACAGGCGTTCGTTTCATCGACGTCGCCATAGGCCTGGACGCGCGCGTCGGTCTTGGCCACGGGCGCGCCGGTGGCCAGGCGCGTGAATCCTTTGTCACCCGTACGCGTATAGATCTTGTTCAGAACCACCATCTATCCCGTCCTGGAGGCGATGAAGGCTCCCAAGGCCAGAAGCGCCAGCGCCACTGCCTGAAGCGCGACCCTTAGCCGCATGAGCCTATTGGACCAGGACCGACCGAAGTCTCCGCCCCTGAACAGGGCGAACAGGCCAAAACCCAAGGTGATCGTGACGGCCGCGATGGCCGCGAGCGTGAGATAGTTGATGATATCGCCCATGGCCACGTCCTACTGTAAAGCTACGCCTCGGTCTCGCCGCAATCGTGCCGTGAAATTCGCATTTCTCGGTGCGATTTCGCCTCACAACGCTATGTTGGTTTCGGCCAGTCGATAGTGCCCTCTGACAACCTGTCCAACAAGAAGGCCCGCCCGCTGCGGGACTCAACAGTATGAACCACTCTGAAGTACGCGGCCCGTTCGAGGCCGTTGAAGTTGCCCCCGCCAAGCTCAACCGCCGCCAGCAAGCCAAGGCCCGCACCCGGGTCAAGGTGATGCAGGCCGCTCGCGAACTGTTCGGCGAACTGGGCTATGACGGTGCCACGATCCGCGACATCGCCAAACGCGCTGGAATGTCGACCGGTGCCGTCTTCGCCAATTTCACTGACAAGACGGATCTGTTCGAAGCCATCTACACCGAAGACGCCGAAACCATGATGGACGTCATGCGCGAAGCGGCGGGTTCTGACGCCTCGGTCGGTGTCGCCAGCCGGTTGTCGGCCCTCTTCGCGGCCGGCTACCGCCAGTCGTTCGATAATCTGCCGATGGTGCGCGCCGTTGTGGTGCGCTCCTGGCTCCAGGGCGACGACGCCGAGGGCCGGATGCGCGTCCAGGACCGCGGCCTGGCCAACCTCATCAGCGATGTCCTGCGCGACGGCGTCAAGGCCGGCGAGCTGAAGGGGGACATCGATGCCCGCCTGGCGGCTGAGATGCTGCAAAGCGCCTACACCCGCAACTACCGCCACGCCTTGTTCGACAAGGGCTCTCTGGAACAGCTGTCGGCCCGGATTAACGCTCAGGTTGCAATGCTGCTGAACGGCATGAAGGCCTAGTCCGTCACGTCATTCGCGCAAGACGAGGCGGCGGAAACGCCGCCTTTTCTTTGTCCGTATTGACAGCACCCTGTCGAATCACGGCCTAGGGGATCATGCCCAATCCGGATCCGACCCGCTTGCTGATCGAAGTCGGTCGCCTCAATGACCGGGTCAATACGGCCAGCGATGCCCTGGTGGCGGATCTGGGGATGACCAGCGCGCGCTGGCAGGTCATGGGAGCGATCGCCACGGCGACGGGTGCCAGTACCGTCTCCGACCTGGCGCGTCGGATGGGCCTGGCGCGCCAGAGCGTTCAGCGTGTGGTCAATGATCTGGCCGATCGGGATCTGGTTGCGATGCTGCGCAATCCTGCCCACGCTCGGGCACCGCACATTCGCCTGACCGCTCAGGGAGAAGCCGCCTTCGCCGAGGCCAACAGCCGTCGTCAGCCCTGGGCGGAGAGCCTGGCGAGTTCCGTTGATGAGGCGGCCATCCACACGGCCTTGCAGGTTCTCAAGGCCCTGAACCGCGCCCTGGTCAGCTCCGCCAGCGAAGCGTCGTCGCCTCAATCGGATTGACGAAAGGCCGCTTGTCGGCGCGGCTCTTGACCCATTCTCGCTTGAGTTGCTGGTACCATTTGGCCTGCCGATCGGCGTCGTCGATCCAGATCAGGGCCGGGTCGTAACGCAGGCCTTCGTTCTGAAGGTTCACCATGTCGCCGTCCTGTTTCAGGAAGGCGCGTGCGCCGGCCTGCAGGAACGGCTTGACCAGGCCGAAGACCCAATGATCCGACCAGAAGATCTGGGTGATGCGCGTCCGGGTTTCGGTGATCGGGGTCAGACAGGTCAGGGCCAGCACCTGTTTGTCGCCGACCTGGATGTGCTCCCAGCGGTAGCCGGGCAGACGGAAGGTGATCTCGGTCGCCGGTGCGCCTCCGAGGATCTTGTAGGCCCGGCTGTTCGAGGACGGGGCGTGTCGCGCCATGGCCCAGCCGAACTCGCGGGGTTCGAATGCCTTGGCCTTCTCATGCATGGAATGCTCGGTGCGCCACCACCATTGCTTGTGAACATAGGGGCCGTGGGCAGGATCCATCAAACCCACCACGGCGTGGTCCATGTGAGCGTCGAAATCCATCCGCTCGACCAGCTTGGGGCCGCCGCCGACCACGCCGGGGAACTGGGGCGGCTCGTGGTCCGGTTCACCTGCCAGGCGAGGATCGGTCGCGATCCAGACAAAGATCAGCCCCTGGCTCTCGCGCACCGGATAGGACCGTACGCGAATCCGTTCGATGTCATAGTCCTGGTCCGCAGTCAGAGACGGAATGGAGGCGCAGGCACCGTCCGGCTTGAACCGCCAGCCGTGATAGGGGCATTCGATTGATTCGCCCTCGCCCGGGGCGTCAACCACCCGCCCCGCCGAAAGCGGCGCGGCCCGGTGCGGACAGATATCGCGCAGGGCAAAGACCTGGCCGGCCCGGGTGCGTCCGATCAGGACGGGCTCGCCCAACATCTCGTAGCGCTCGAGCGACCCGGCTGCGACCTCGCCCGACAGGGCGGCGAACCACCAGGTGTCTTTCAGCAGACCCTGGCCGAACGGCAGGGGACGGGCGGCATCGGTAGCGGGGTCTGCCTTGGCCATGGCGCGCTCTGTACTCTGGATCGGCTCGCTCGCCTATTCCCTGAGTCCTTCGCGGGCCTTGGCGAAATATTCCCAGCCGGTCCACAGCGTCGCCAGCGCGGCCAGCCAGACCAGGGTGTCGGCCAGCCAGGCATAGGTCGGCATCCACGGGGCTTCCACGAACGTTTCGCCAAAGGCCAGGATCAGCAGCTGCGCGCCGATCGCGAGCATTTGGAGCACCGTCTTCCATTTGGCCAGGATCGTGACCTTCAGCTCGATCCGGCCTGCGGTCGTCTCCCTCAGCGCTGAGACGGCGAACTCCCGAAACAGGATCAGGCCGAACGGAATGACCAGATTGCCCGTCGTGCCCGACGCCAGAAGTCCGGCGATGGCCCCCGCGATCAAGATCTTGTCCGCGATCGGATCGAGAATGGCACCCCAGCGGCTCTCGGCGTGCCAGCGTCGCGCTAGCCAGCCATCGAAATAGTCGGTCACCGCCGCCAGCACGAAACAGACGAAGGCGGCCTTGTAGAGATTGAACTGATCCCGCGGATCCAGATAGGCCGACATGATCGCCCCGGCCAGCAACAGGAACATGATGATCCCGGCCACCAGCCGAAAGGCCGTGAGCATATTGGGGATCGGGTTTGGCTTGTGCGCGGCGTCAGTCATGGCTGGGAGTCTATTGCGCGCCGCGCCATTCGTCACCTGCCTTGGCGTGGCTGACGCAGTTCGGCTAATCCTTGGGCGAATGTGGAGTTCACGATGAAACGCCTTGCCCTGACCTTGGCCACCATGGCCGCCCTCACATTGCCGGTCGCCTCGGCCGGAGCCTGGGGCAACTCGGGACACCGAATGGTTGGCGTCGCGGCCATGCAATCCCTGCCGGACGACCTGCCGGCCTTTCTGAGGACGGCGGCGGCCGCAGCCGAGGTCGGCGAGCTGTCGCGGGAACCGGATCGCTGGAAGGGCGGGGGGCGCACCCATGACCGCGACCGTGACACGGCCCATTTCGTCGATCTGGACGATGCCGGTCGGGTCATGTCCGAAGCGGGGCCGGCGGTGACGGCCCTGCCGGAGCTGCGCTCGGAATATGAGCGCCTTCTGGCCGAGGCTGGGCTGGACGTCGACGATGCCGGCTATCTGCCCTATGCCGTGATTGACGGCTATCAGCAGCTGATCCGCGACTTTGGATACTGGCGGGTCCTGAATGCCATGGAGGCGCGCGAAACCGATCCGGGTCGCCGCGCCTGGTATCGCGAAGATCGCGAGCGGCGCGAGGCGTTGTTGCTGCGCGATATCGGGGTGCTGTCGCACTATGTCGGCGATGGGGCCCAGCCGCTGCACCTGACCATCCACTACAACGGCTGGGGCGACTATCCGAACCCCGAGGGCTTCACCACCTCGCGCCAGTTCCACGGCCAGGTCGACAGCTGGCCCTACGGCCGTATCGACGTGGCCGCCGTCGTGGCCGCCATGGCCGCGCCGAGCGACTGCGCCAGTCCCTGTCCCATCCGCGACCGGGTACCGGCCTATATTCTGAGCGGTTTGGCCGAGGTGCCGGCTCTCTACCGGCTGGAACAGTCCGGCTCGCTGGCGGCCGCCGATGAGGTCTCCGGACAGTTCATGCTGACCCGGCTGGCGGCCGGCGCGTCGGAGCTGCGGGATCTGGTTACGGCGGCCTGGCGCGATTCGGCCCAGGCCCGCGTCGGCTGGCCGGCCGTGCGCGTGGCCGAGGTCGAGGACGGCACGGTCGCCGACCCGTGGGATTCGATGTTCGGCGCAGACTGATGCAGGGGCCGGTTCTTGCGTTCGGCCAGGCCGAACCCGGGGTCGTCTATCGGGACCGGCCCTGCGCCTTTGGCATAGCCGAGCGCGACGGGCTGATCGCCTGCGTGCGCGTCGATCGTGGCGACCGGTCCTATTTCGACCTGCCAGGCGGCGCGGTCGACGGCCAGGAGACGGAGGCGCAGGCCCTGGCCCGCGAGTTCCTCGAAGAGACAGGGCTGACGGTTCGGGGTCTGGCCTGCATCGGGCGCACGGCCCAGGTGTTCCGGCGGTCCACAGGGGAGCCGTTGCGTAACCTGTCCGGCGTCTGGACTGCTGAGGTGTTGGGATATCAGCCGACCGCCAAGATCGAACAGGACCATGAGCTGGTCTGGCTGGCTCCGCTGGAGGCCCTGGCGCGGGTCCGACATGAGGCTCACGCCTGGGCGATTACCCTATGGCTACGATCTCGCCAGAACACCCTTGCCTGACGCGGGTATCTCGGATGAGATACCCGAGGCCGCGCTCTGGCGGCAAAACGGATCAAGGAAGCTCACCATGGACAAGGGCAAGTCAGGCCAGGGCGGCAAGCCCGGCATGGGTGGCGGCAAGCAGGACGCCGGCGGCAAGTCGGCGGGCACGCCCCCTCCGGGCATGAAGGTCGGTGGTGGCGCAGATGCCAAGCCGATCGGCCAGCCGGGCAAGAAGTAGGTCAACCCAACCCCTTCGGTTTGTTCCTGTTCGCTCTTCGTAGAGCTGACGGGAGATCCCAGGGCGGCACGAAAGGCCAGGGCGGAGCGCGCAGCCCATTGGTACGCACTGCCTGGATCCTGAGCGGTGCGCCTGACGATCGCGCCACGCGGGGGGCGGCTGACAGGTTGGAGTCAGTCGGCCTCCATCACGGCCTCAAGGGTGCGGCGCGCCCGTTCGCGGCCCTCCTCACTGTTCCCGAACGAACAGGTGAAGGTGTGGCTCGATGAGTTGTTGCCGGTGTCCTGATCACGTCGTGCGCTGGCGCTTTGCTCGCAGTTGTCGCCGACGGCCCGTCGACTCTCGCTGAAGGCCAGGCCATCAGGATCGCCGACCCCGGTCGCCGCAGGCGGCGGCGCGGCCATCGCCTCAGCATAGACGCCGCCGGCGGTGCCGGACGTCAGGGCGGCGCGCGCGCGCTCGGCGCGGCGGTACAGCGCGCGCTGTTCGCGCCGACAGTCAGAGCGGTTCTGACCCGCAACAAGACGGTCGTCCGCACAGGCGACGTCAGCCCAGGCCATGGAGTCGCCCGCAGCGAACGCCTCAGGCGGAACCAGTCCGGCCTCGGCCTCAAGCATGGTCAGGCAGGCGGCGTCCGCAGAGCGGCTGAAGAGGCAGACGTCCAGCTGAGCCTGGGCCTCGGTCCGGGGCGCCGGGGTCGCCGTCACCCCCGCGGGCGGGTCCTGAACCCCGACCAGAACCAGGGCCGCAATCAGCAGTGTCGAAATCATCGGTCGATTTCTTCTCCAGATGGCCGAACGATGCGCCGCAGGCGCTCCACCTCCTCGCGGGCGCGCGGGTCATCGGAGCCGCCGACACACGAAATGCCGACTGAGCGTTCGATCTGTCCGGTCACCGGATCTCGGCGCTCTGCGACAGTCCGCTCACAGCCGCTCGGATCGGGCGTTGCGCCTGCTACGGGGCCGTTCTGATAGTTAAGGTCCGGCTCCGCGCCCGCCGGCGCGTCGAATACCGATCCACAAACGCCCCATCGGTTCGGCACGCAGTCTTCAGGGTCTTCCGGGGCTGGTTCTGGAGGCGTTTCCGTTGCGGTTTGATCTTGGCAGAACTCTCCGCCGGCAGCGGCATAGGCGTCACCGAACCAACAAGTCGGCGCTGGCTCGCCGCTCGCAGTCGACGCCTCAGGCTGGCCGACCAGGGCGCCAGCCAAAAGCACTGTGAATAGAAACACTTCAGTCCCCTTAGATATCCCAGGTCGCTCAATCTACACGCCTGAAAGACCGGCGTCACTGACGCGGTCTGACGGCCCGTCAGCGGGCCAGGTCGCGCATGGCCGCCTCCAGGCCCTGCAAGGTCATCGGATGCATCCGGTGGCCGATGACCTCGTCGATCAGGCCGATGGAGGGGGTGTAGCCCCAGTATTTCTCAGGCGTCGGATTGATCCAGGCGATGCGGTCCCAGGTCTCGGTCACACGGCGCAGCCACACCGCGCCGGCCTCCTCGTTCCAGTGCTCAACCGAGCCGCCCGGCATGGTGACCTCATAGGGGCTCATGGTCGCATCGCCGACAAAGACCACGCGCCAGTCCGGCCCAAACCGGTGCAGCAGATCCCAGGTCGGGGTCTTTTCGGTGTGGCGACGCCGATTGTCCTTCCACACGCCCTCATAGAGGCAGTTGTGGAAATAGAAGTGCTCCAGGTGTTTGAACTCGGAGCGGGCGGCCGAAAACAGCTCTTCGGCGACCTTGATGTGGCCGTCCATAGAGCCGCCGATGTCGAGCAAGAGCAGCACCTTGACCGTATTGCGCCGCTCGGGCCGCAGCTGGACGTCGAGGTAGCCATGCCGGGCCGTGGCGTCGATGGTGCCGTCCAGATCCAGCTCGTCCTCAGCCCCCTGGCGGGCAAAGCGGCGCAGACGCCGCAGGGCCACCTTGATGTTGCGCACGCCCAGTTCGACGCTGTCGTCCAGGTTCTTGTATTCGCGCTTTTCCCAGACCTTGACCGCGCGGCCCTGTCGGCCCGGCCCGCCGATGCGCACGCCCTCAGGATTATAGCCGCCGTGGCCGAAGGGGCTGGTCCCGCCGGTACCGATCCATTTGGAGCCGCCCTGATGGCGCTCCGTCTGTTCCTCTAGACGCTTCCTCAGCTCGTCCATCAGCTTGTCGAAGCCGCCCATGGCGTTGATCTGGGCCATCTCCTCGGCGGTGAAATGCCGCTCGGTCAGGGCGCGCAGCCAGTCCTCGGGGATTTCAGCGGGGGCCAGTTCGTCCGGCCCGATGGTCTCCAGCCCCTTGAAGACCTTGCCGAACACCTGATCAAAGCGGTCGTAGTGTTTCTCGTCCTTGACCAGGATCGCGCGCGACAGATGGTAGAAGTCCTCGACCCGGCGCTCGGTGACGCCGGCGTCCATCGCCTGCATCAGATGCAGCCACTCCTTGAGAGAAACGGGCACCCGCGCCTGGCGCAATTCTGTGAAGAGGGGAAGGAGCATTCCGTCAGGATCGCGGGTGGGCTGCGTGGCGTAGAGCGCGCATCATGCGGAAAGAATAGCGCAAAGCCACCCGATGATCACGCTCAGTTGCGCTGGGTCTCGATGACGTCTTGCAACGTCCGAACCCACATCAGACCGTTGAACACCTGTTCCTGAGAGGACGGCGGCTGCGGCCAGGTCAGCCGTTCCTTGATCGACCAGTCGCCGACATGGGAGACCTGGACATGGGTGTAGCCGTTGCCGAGTCGGAAGGCGCGGGCCTGCGTCGGGGTGGCCCCCTCCGTCGAGGCGGTTGTCATGGGTTGATCGTAGGGCCGGGCATCGGGGAGCCGCTGAACAATCCCGGCAACGCCGATTTCCAGAGCCTGATCCGGAGAAATGTTGAACTGGCCGAAGCGCGTCGCATAGATGGTGCGATAGTGGTCGCCGGAACCGACATTGCAGCCCACGTCATCGCCCCTCGGTAAAGGCGACGGGAAGATGACGACCTGGTTGGTCGGCTCGCCGGACACAAAGCGACAGGTCAGGCCACTGAGCCGATGGCGCACCCGAGGTTCGGCCCCTTCGCTGACATTGACGAAGAACGCTCCGGCATCGCCCTCAGAGATCAGGCGATCCGCCTCGGCTCGGGCCGCTGCAATCTGCTCGGGGGTCGCGGGTTCGGCTTGACGGATCGTGATCTGCGCCTGGGCGGGCACTGCCAGGGCCATGAGTATTGGGGTGAGGACGATCCAGCGCATGATCAGACTCCGACTGTTCTGACCACGGTGGATCAAAATCAGGCCTTGCGCCAGTCTGCCTCACACCCAGGCGGCGATCTGGTCCAGCGGCTTCTTGTCGAGGGCGGCGATCGGGACGGTGGCGTCTTCGGTGGGGTGGCCCGCGACCAGCAGCAGGAACGGCTTTTCGTCGTCGGGCCGGCCGCAGATCTCGCTGAGGAAACCCATCGGCGCCGGCGTGTGGGTCAGGGTGGCGAGCCCGGCGTCATGCAGGGCCGCGATCAGCAGGCCGGTGGCGATGCCGACACTTTCGGCGACATAGTAGTTCTTCTTGTGGTCGCCCGGCCTCGGCCCGCCGCGCCGCTGGGCGAAGACGGCGATCAGCACCGGGGCCGTCTCCAGGAACGACTTGTCCGGATCGGTGCCGAGCGGAGCCAGGGCGTTCAGCCATTCCTGCGGAGCCTTGGTGGCGTAGAAGTCACGCTCCTCGGCCTCGGCGGCTTCGCGGACGCGGCGGCGGGTCTCGGCGGTCTCGATCACGGCGAAGAACCAGGGCTGGTGATTGGCCCCGGACGGGGCGCCCCCGGCGGTCAGGATGGCGGCCTCGACCACGGCGCGCGGCACCGGTCGATCCGAATAGTCGCGCACCGTGCGGCGGCGGCTCATGTGGTCGCGGAAGCGTTCGGCCCGGGCCACCCGCTCGGCGTCGTCATAGTCAGGCAGCGGCGGATGCGGTGTCGCCGGATGGTCCTTCATGGTCGCCCTAGCCCCGTCTGAAGATGAATTCCTGGTCGCGCCAGCTCCCGACCGGGAACTCGTAGTCGCCGGCCTTGTCGAAGCCGTAGTGACGATACAGCCGCTGGGCCTTGTCATTGCCGGACCAGACGCTGAGCCACTGGGGGCCGGGGCGGCGGTCCATCCGCGCCAGCGCGTTTTCCAGAAGCGCGCGGCCCAGGCCCAGGCCTTGCGCCTCCGAGGCGATGTAGAGCCGCTTGAGCTCTCCGTGCTCGGGTTTCAGATCAGGGTGAGGCATCGAGGCCGGCCCGACCTCGGAAAATCCGACGATGCGGCCGTCCAGCTCGGCCACCTCCCAGTCGTGGTCGGGATTGGCCAACCGCGCTCGCGTCGCCTCCAGCGAAAAGACCTCGGCCTTGAAGGCGGCGAGGTCATCGGCCGGATAGGGAATCTTGAAGCCGTCGATGAAGGTCTCAACGAAGGTGCGCTCGGCCAGGGCGGCCAGCTCTTCGGCGTCGGCGGGCGTGGCGGGTCTGAGGCGGGGCTGGTAGGTTGAGGTCATGGTCGCGCTTTATACCCATCCGGCGATGCTGGGCCACAACCCTGGGACCGGTCATCCCGAGCACCCGGGTCGGCTGAAGGCGGTACTCGAGGCCCTGGCGGATGCCGGGCTGGATGGCGAGACAATCGCCGCCTCCGAGGCTTCGAGCGACGACCTTCAGCGCGTCCACCCGACCGTCCATGTCCGCCGCATCCTGGACGCCTCGCCGGCGGCGGGGATCCGCCAACTGGACGCCGACACGGCGCTGTCCCCCGGCAGTGTGCGGGCCGCGCGACTGGCGGCGGGGGCGGCGCTGGATGCGGTGCGCTCGGTGGTGCGCGGCGAGCGCGCACGGGCCTTTTGCGCGGTCCGGCCGCCGGGCCATCACGCCGAGCCGGACACAGCCATGGGCTTTTGCCTGTTCTCCAACCTGGCGGTCGCGGCGCGGGCGGCTCAGGCCGAGGGCCTTGGGCGGGTGGCCGTCATCGACTTCGACGTCCACCACGGCAACGGCACCCAGGCGGCGTTTGAGGCCGACGGCAGCCTGTTTCTGGGCTCGATCCACCAGTCACCGCTCTACCCCGGCACCGGCGAGGCGTCCGAGACGGGCGTGGGCAACATCGTCAATGCGCCGGTGGGGGCCCATGCCGACCCCCGGGCCTGGCGGCGCGCCTTCGAAGAGCGGCTGATGGAGGGGCTGGATGCCTTCGGGCCGGACCTGATCCTGATTTCGGCCGGTTTCGACGCGCACCGGCGCGATCCGCTGGCGCATCAGTCGCTGGAAGCCGAAGACTTTGCATGGGCGACGCGCGCGGTGCTTGACGTGGCACGCCGGCACGCGCAAGGCCGGGTTGTGTCGTCGCTGGAGGGCGGCTACGACCTTGAAGGGCTGGGGCGATCAGCGGTCGCCCATGTTCAGGCGCTAGCGGAGGAGTAGGGGCCGAACCCCGCCTATGACTGAGACGGCTCCGATCCGTGCCGACGCCTTGTCGACCGTCCCCATGCGACCGGGGGCGATCGTGCTGGCGCGCCATGGCGAACCGGCTCTGTCGCGCAAGATCAAGCTGACGTCTGACGGCTATGTCGACTGGTGGGCGCGCTACGAGGTTGGCGGCCTGCTACCTGGTCAGGTGCCACCGGACTGCCTGATCGAACAGGCGCAGAGGTCGGTGATCTTTCATTCGACGCGCCCGCGCGCAGTTGAGACGGCCAGGGCCGTGGCCGGCGGCCGGCCCCGTATCGAGGATGAAATCTTCATCGAGGCCCCGTTGCCGCCCCCGAACTTCCCCGACTGGTTCAAGGTCGGGCCGCGCGCCTGGGGCGTCATCGCACGGGTCTGGTGGTGGGCGTTCGACCACCATGGCGAGGGCGAAGAGTGCCGGGAGGAGGCCAAGGCCCGGGCCAGGCGCGCCGCCGATCTTCTGGAGGCGCGCGCCGCCGAGGGGACCGATGTGCTGGTCCTGGCCCACGGCTTCTTCAACGGCATGGTCGGTATGGAGCTGACCCGCCGCGGCTGGCGCTGCACCCGCGATCGCGGCTTCAAATACTGGTGCGGGCGCAAGTTCGAAAAGCGATAGGGCGCGCCCGGCGGGCCGGCAGGCTTCCTCTGCAGACGAGACCGGAGACAGCCAGAGCCGTCTCGAAACCCCGCCTCAAGGATTTCAGCTGCTTGGCCGAACCGGCGATGGGGATGTAGGCTCAGGTTTCGTAATACCGGAGCGCGCCATGCATCGCCGCCTCTTGCTTGCCCTTCTATCCTGTCTGGTCCTCGCCGCGCCGATGGTCCGCGCCCAGGAGGGACCGCCGCAGCCCTTGCCGCGCGTGGCGCTCCAGACCTCGCTGGGCACAATCGTCATCGAGCTGGAAACCGTTCGCGCGCCCATCACCGCCGCCAACTTCCTCGCCTATGTCGACCAGGGCCGGCTCGAAGGGACGACCTTCTACCGGGCCATGCAGGGCTACGGCGGATCGGGCCTGATCCAGGGCGGCACCAATCAGGACCGTGAACGGACCCTGCCACCCATCCCCCATGAACCCACGACCCAGACGGGGCTCAGCCATGTCGAGGGCGCGGTGTCGATGCCCCGCTTCGAGCCGGGTACGGCGGCGGGCGATTTCACCATCATGGTCGGGAACATGACCTATCTGGACGCCCGCCCGGCGGCCGATGGCGACAACCTGGGCTATGCCGTCTTCGGACGGGTCGTGCAGGGCATGGAGGTGGTGCGCGCCATCCTGGCCGCGCCGGTCTCGGCCACCGAGGGCGAAGGCGTCATGCTGGGTCAGATGCTGGAGCCGCGCATCGTCATCGAGCGGGTCTGGCGGGTGGAGGACTAGGCCGCGACGTCCAGCGTCATCCAGGCAGGCTGGAAGCCGCCTGGCGTCTCCAGACGAAGAAAATACCCGTGCGGTCGCAAGAGCAGGGTCGCTTCGCGCTGGCCGGGTGCCAGCAGGAACTGATCAGCCGGGACGCCGCCCGGCCCCTCGGTGGCGCGCATGGCCTGGATGAGTGCCGGTCCCTCAAAGGGCGGAACCTCAACCGTGACGGCGCGTCGTTCGGGGTCGGCGACCAGCCAGCCCGGCCTGGCGTGCGTGGACGACCAGCGCGGATGAAACACAGACAGATCCATGCGTCCGGCATAGACCGGCGCGGCCACCATCTGATCCTCGTTCCAGACGCAGATCGGCACCGACGGCGCGAACCGTTCGAGCACGGCGGCGACATGGGGCGCGTCATGGGCCGGATCGAGTGCAGGCCAGTTCTGTGACTGCTCGATCGTCAGCGGATCCAGCCCGGTCAGCGTCTTCAGCCGGGCGGCGAACCAGGTCCCGCCGCGGCCTTCAACCTCCATGGCGTGAGAATAGCCGACCAGGACGAGCACACGCGCCTGGGGATTCTCTGCGAGGATGGACGCCAGATTCTCGGCCTGGGCCTGTTCGCGCGTAGCGATCTGCAGCGCTCCGTCAGCGCCGTCGGGCGCGTCCTGATCCCCGCGTTGTTCATAGGCCGCGAACGATTAGCCGCGCCGAGCCGCCTCGCGCACCAGTTCGGCATAGACCGGATCAGCCGTGTAGTGACCAAAGGCCAGGCCAAAGGGTAGACCCGGTCGATACCCACGGATCGACGGTGCCGCCGCATCGGCGTGGTTTCCGAACGTCTCCGCCGCCAGCCAGTCGAACCCCTCGTCCCGCAGCGCCCGCATGACCTGGGTTGCGAAGCCGCGATGGCCGGACACATTGTGCGCCTCATTGAGGATGACCACGCGCGTGCCGCGTGCGCGCTCGGCGATGGCATCCACCGCGTCCTGGCTGGTCGCGCGGCCAAGGTCGGGCCGGGGCGTGGAGGTGGTAGGCGGCGTCTCGATCAGTCCGATAGCCGTCGCCTCGTCACCGAGGAAGGCGGCGAACTGCACCAGCTGGCCGCGCGCGGCCTGGTCGCCCGCCTCGACCTGGGCTTTCAGTTCGAGATAGAGCGGAAGGTAGCGACCTTCGTGGAACCAGCGCTCCCAACCGCTGAGGGGCGTGCGGGCTTGCGCCGGCAGGTTCGCCGCCAGCGCGGCGCCGAGCGCGCCGAGGCCGACAGCGCGCCGGCTGAGGCTCATGCTCCCGCCCTCTGGGCGAAATGCCAGGCACCGGCGGACAGCGGTTTGACCCGGGCGGCCATGGCGGCGGCGTGGGGGCTGGCGGCGGTGCCGTCGCGGACGCGCCCGCCGATGCCCTGACAGATGGCGGCCAGGCGAAACAGATTGTAGCTGAGCAGCCACTCCAGCTGGGGCAGGCCGTCGCGGCCCGTGCGCGCGCAGTAGCGGGCGATGACGTCCTGCATCGACGGGATGCCCAGCTCAGCCAGATCCAGGCCGGCCAGGCCGTTGCGCTCGGTCGAGGGAATGACCCAGGCGATCAGGAAATAGCTGATGTCGGCCAGGGGATCGCCCAGGGTCGACAGCTCCCAGTCCAGGACCGCCTTCACCTCGGCCCGCTCGGGATGAAGGATCAGATTGTCGAGGCGGAAATCGCCGTGGACGATGCGGGCCGGGCCGTCTTGCGGCAGCCCCTGCGGCAGCCAGTCGATCAGCCGGTCCATGGCGTCGATGGTTTCGGTTTCGGAGGCCCGATACTGTTTGGTCCAGCGTCCGACCTGGCGGGCGAAATAGTTGCCGGCCTTGCCGTAGTCACCCAGGCCGATGGCCTCGGGGTCCAGCTTGTGCAGATCGGCCAGGGCGTCGATCTGGGCCTCATAGATGGCGCGGCGTTGGTCCGGCGTCTGATCGGGCAGGCCGAGATTCCACAGGATGCGGCCCTCGACCCGGTCCATGACGTAGAAGGCCGTGCCGATGACGTCGGGGTCTTCGCACAGGCCCCAGGGCCGGGCCACCGGATAGCCGGCACCGTACAGCGCGCTGATCACCCGGTATTCGCGATCCACCGCATGAGCCGAGGGCAGCAAGACGCCCGGCGGTTTGCGCCGCAGCACATAGTCGCGCCCCGGCGTGGTGATCAGATAGGTCGGGTTGGACTGGCCGCCCTTGAACTGGCGCACCGTCATCGGCCCGGCGAAGTCAGGAATGGCGGCGGCCATCCATGCCTGAAGCGCCACCTCGTCAAAGCGCAACCGCTCATCGACGGGCTTGGATCCGGTGAAGGCGTCAGGGGCGGGGTCGGTCATGGGGGGAGGCTATCACCGGCTGAGTGATTTGCTATCGCCGGTGCCGGCTTTTGTTGTCCTTCTCCCCTTGCGGGAGAAGGTGGGCCGCGAAGCGGGTCGGATGAGGGGTCGCAACGGCCTGTCCGCCCCCGGCCTCTCCAGTGCACGCAGCCGAAAAACTCGTGCGACCCCTCATCCGTCAATCCTTCGGATCGCCACCTTCTCCCGCAAGGGGAGAAGGATCACGCTAGCCACCTCCCCATGAATGGGGAGGAGAATCAAACCCGCGCCCGCGCCTGGGCCAGGCAGCCGGCGACGGCGGCGTCCCAGCCGGCGAGGAGGCGGGCACGCTCGGCGGCAGACATGGCGGGGGACCAGACGGCGGGCTCGCCGGCGGGGCTCTGGTCCAGGCTGTCGATCAGCCCAGCGCCCAGGGCGGCCAGGCGCGCGGCGCCCAGCGCGGTCATTTCCTGATAGGCGGGCCGCTCGACCTCGCAGCCGGTGATGTCGGCCAGAAACTGCATGACCCAGCCGTTGGCTGTGACCCCGCCGTCGACCCTGAGGCGGCGAGGCGGCGGAGCGCCGTCAGCCTTGAGCGCTTCCAGAAGGTCGCGGGTCTGATAAGCCATGGCCTCTAGCCCCGCACGCACGATGTGGGCGGGGCCGGCGTCGCGGGTCAGGCCGAACACCGCGCCGCGCGCCTCGGCTTCCCAGAACGGCGCGCCCAGGCCGGTGAATCCCGGCACCAGATAGACCCCGCCATTGTCCGGCAGGCCCTGCGCCACCGTCTCGGTTTCGCGGCTGTGGCCGACTGCGCCCAGGGAATCGCGTAGCCACTGGACCGTCGATCCGGCCGAGAAGATCGAACCCTCCAGCGCATAGGCCGTCTGGCCGCCGACCTGATAGCCGACCGTCGACAACAGCCGGTTGTCCGAGGCGACCGGCTGATCGCCGGTGTGGGCGACCAGAAAGGCGCCGGTGCCGTAGGTGACCTTGGTGGCGCCGGGTCTGAGGGCGCCGTGGCCGACCAGGGCCGCCTGCTGGTCGCCGGCGCAGCCGGTGATCGGCAAGGCGCGTCCGAACAGGGCCGGATCCGTCTCTCCGAACAGCCCGGCGCAAGGCAGCACTTCCGGCAGGACCGCGCGCGGGACGTTGAACAGTTCCAGCAAATCGTCACGCCAGGTCAGGTCATTCAGGCCGAACAGGCTGGTGCGACTGGCGTTGGTGACGTCGGTGACGAAGCGCTTGGCGCCGGTCAGGTTGAACATCAGCCAGGCGTCGATGGTGCCGGCGCACAGGTCTCCGGCCTCGGCCCGCGCCCGCGCCCCGTCGACATGGTCGAGCAGCCAGGCGATCTTGGAGGCCGAGAAATACGGGTCCAGCACCAGGCCGGTCTCGGCCCGAACCGTCGGCTCATGGCCCTGGGCGACCAGGGCCTCGGTGACGGCGGCGGTGCGCCGGTCCTGCCAGACGATAGTGCGGTGCAGGGCCGCGCCCGTGGCCCGGTCCCACAGCACCGTCGTCTCGCGCTGGTTGGTCAGGCCGATGGCGGCGAAACGGTCCGGCCCGCCGGCCTCGCGAATGGCCTCGCGGCAGACCTGAAGCGCGGCGCGCCAGATCTCGGCGGCGTCATGCTCGACCCAGCCCGGATGCGGGAAATGCTGCTCCAACGGAATCTGGGACATGGCGCGCGGGCGCCAGCCGTCCGGGTCGAAGGCCACTGCCCGCGTCGAGGTCGTGCCCTGGTCCAGGGCGAGGATCAGTTCGGCCATGCGTCTCCCTTTCGCCGGGGTCAGTTTCGGCTAAGACAGGGCCATGACCAAACTCCCGACGTTCGAGGATGTGCTGGACGCGGCCCACGTCATCAAGGGCCAGGCGGTACGCACGCCCCTGATCGAAAGCCCGGCCCTGAACGAACGGCTGGGCGGGCGGGTGCTGATGAAGGCCGAGAACCTACAGGTCATGGGCGCCTTCAAGTTTCGCGGGGCTTACAACCGGATCGCCCGTCTGACCGAGGCCGAGACGGCGCGCGGCGTCGTGGCCTATTCGTCCGGCAACCACGCCCAGGCGGTGGCGGCGGCGGCCCGGCGGGTCGGGACCGCGGCGATCATCGTCATGCCGGCCGACAGCCCGGCCATCAAGGTCGCGGGCGTGCGCGCCAACGGCGGCGAGGTGCGGCTCTATGATCGCTATTCCGAAAGCCGCGAGGCGATCGGCCAGGAGATCGCGCGCGAGCGCGGCAGCGTGCTGGTGCCGCCGTTCGACGATCCATTCGTCATCGCCGGCCAGGGCACGGCGGGGCTGGAAATCCTGGAGGACGCCGACGGCCCGATCGACCAGCTGTTGTCCGGCTGTTCGGGCGGCGGGCTGATCGCGGGGCTGAACCTGGCGTTTGAGGCCCGCAGCGCAGAGACGCGCGTCATCGGGGTCGAGCCCGAGGTCTATGACGACACCGCCCGGTCCCTGGCGGCGGGCGAACGGGTCGGGGTGGCGGCGACGGGCAAGACCATCTGCGACGCCCTGATGACCCCAATCCCCGGCGAGCTGACCTTTCCGATCAACCAGCGGCGGCTTGAGCGGGCGATCAGCGTCACCGACGAGGAGGCGGCGCGGGCCGTGGCCTATGCCTTTGAAACGCTCAAGCTGGTGGTCGAGCCGGGCGGGGCCGTGTCGCTGGCGGCGCTGTTGGCCGGCAAGGTCCAGACCAAGGGCCTGACCACCGCCATCCTGTTGTCCGGCGGCAATGTCGATCCGGCCCTGTTTTCCCAGATCATCGAAGGACGTTACCCATGATCGACGGCCCGACCATCACGACGGACGAACTGATCGCCCGCATCGGCCAGGAGGTCGGCGTCTCGGACTGGATCGAGATCGATCAGGCGCGGATCGACGCCTTCGCCGCCTGCACCGAGGATCATCAGTTCATCCACGTCGATCCGGTCCGGGCGATCGAGACGCCGTTCGGCGGAACCATTGCGCATGGATTCCTGACCCTCAGCCTGATGTCGCAGATGAGCTATCAGGCTGCGCCGGTGCTGGCCGGCCTGGCCATGGGCGTCAACTACGGCTTCGACAAGCTGAGATTTATCCAGCCGGTGCGGGCCGGATCGCGCGTGCGCGGCCGCTTCAAGCTGATCTCCGCTGAAGAAAAAGGCGTCGGGCGCTGGCTGATCAAGAACGAGGTCACCGTCGAGATCGAGGGCGGGGACAAGCCCGCCCTGATCGCCGAATGGCTGGGGATGCAGATCCTGGCCTAGACCGAGCCTCTGCATCCGCATCGCCGGTGATGCCCGATCTAGGGCGTGCGCCGTTCCAGCTCCGAGGCCCGATTGACCAGGCCGATGAACTCGCGGCGCGACCCATCGGGGTCACGGCCAACGGCTCCCATTGCGAGGGTCTGAATGTCGCCCCAGTCGAAGTCGGACGACATCCACGGATCACCGCGCAGCCGCTGGCCAAAGGCGGCCACCGCCAAGGCCCAGCGGGTTGATTGCGACGGCGGCACGGCCCCGGCCCCGACGACCTGTTCCATCAGGTGAGAGTCGTCCTCCCCGGGCATCTTGTAGCGCACCCGCACGAAGGCCAGTTCGCCGTCGCGAGATCCGCTGGATGGTACGGCATAGCGCAGCGGGTCGACCTGGGTCGGGCCACCGACCGGGGTGACTTCGTACAGAGCCGTCACCGTGGCCCCGGACCCGGCGTCGCCGGCGTCGACCTCGTCGTTGTTGAAGTCCTCGCGGTTCAGCAGGCGGGTCTCGTAGCCGATCAGCCGCCACTCGGCGACCTGGGCAGGATTGAACTCGATCTGCACCTTCACGTCGTCCGCGATGGGGAAGATCGAACCGGAGAAGTCGTCGCGGAACAGACGATTGGCCTCATTCAGGCTGTCGACATAGCCGGCGGTGCCGTTGCCGGCCTGGGCGATGGCCTGCATCAGGCTGTCGTTGTAGTTGCCGCGGCCGAAGCCATAGACTGACAGATAGACGCCGCTCTCGCGCCGCTCGGCCACGAAGTCTTCCAGCCGCTGGTCCGAGGTTACACCGACGTTGAAATCGCCGTCGGTCACGAGCACGACGCGGTTGACCCGATCCCGGTCAAAGTTCGCCTCGGCCATCTGGTAGGCCAGGGCCAGCCCCTGGCCTCCAGCCGTCGAGCCGCCTGCGTGCAAGGCGTTGACGGCGCAGCGCATCCGCAGGCGCTGATCGCCCGGTGTCGGCTGAAGGACCGCCCCGGCGGCCCCGGCATAGACGACGATGCCGACTCGGTCTTGGGGCCGGAGCTGGTCGATCAGGGTGTTCAGGGCCTGCTGTGCCAGCGGCAACTTGTCGGCCGCCGACATCGAGCCGGACACATCGATCAGGAAGACGAGGTTGAGCGGCGGCCGCTCGGCGCGGTCCAGCTCATAGCCCTGCAAGCCGACGTGGACGATCTGGCGGCCCTCGGCCCAGGGACTCGGCGTCACCTCGGTGAAGACGCTGAACGGTTCCGTTCGGCTCTGGGGCCGGGCATATTCATAGTCGAAATAGTTGACCAGCTCTTCGACGCGCACGGCGTCCCGCGGCGGCAGGCTGCCTTCATTGAGGAACCGGCGGACGTTTGCATAGCTGGCTGTGTCGACGTCGATGGCCAGGGTCGAGACCGAGTTCTCGGCGGTGACGACCACGCCGTTGGTCGGAGCATCCGGGTAGCGTTCGGTGTCGCCGGGTTGACCCGGAACCGGCGCAGTGAAGACATCTGGTCTGCGCGCGCGATTGCCGGTGACGGCGATCTGGTCGGCGGTCCCGGATTGCACGCTGGGCGAATAGGCTGGCGGCGGCGGCGGCGGCGGCGGCGGCGGGGTCGGGCCGACGACGCCGGTCATCGGACCCCGGCGGACGTATGGTTGCCCCGGCGGACCTGCCTGGGGCGAACGGGGGTGATAGCCGAACTGTTCGCAGGCGGCCGGCGTCGCCTCGCCATCCAGGGCGTTGGTCGGGCCGACTGGGGCGGGTGTTCGAGATTGGGCAATGGCACCCGAGGTCGCCGTCGCCAGCGACAGAACTGAAACCAGACTGACCTTGAGCCACTGCATTTTCGATCTCCACCGGTTGATGTAACGAGTGGGCCGCACAACTCATGGCCGAAATGCGGCGTGGGGGCGCCGGGACGTGGGCGATGGTTGCAGGCTCCGCCGGCAGGGCCGATTTCCCGCAGTCGCCGATGCGCTTCGGCCACAGTCCATCGCCGCCCCAAGACCGGCCGATCAAGCGAGTCCGGAGGTCTGGCTGACGCGTCTCCCCCTGATCGAGGTTGCCCTTGGGGAACCTTCGCTACAGCCACGGCTTCAATCATTGCGGTTGTTGTCGTCCGCGCCATGGTGAGATCAATATGACGGGTCAGCCCGCAGACAGCCTGGTACCCTCGGTCGAGCCGCGATCGATCGACCGTCCGCCGCGCCTGTTTCTGGCGGCACTGCGCGCGGCCGGGCGCGATTGGAAGAACGGGACGTTTGAACTGGCCTATCCGGATGGCAGCTCAGACCGGTTCGGAACCAGCGGCACTGGCCCGGTCGGTCAGATTGTCGTGCGTGACTGGGCCTTCGCCGGCCGTGTCATGTCCGCAGGCGACATCGGCCTGGCGGAATCCTACATCGCCGGCGAATGGGAGACGCCGCATCTGGCCGATCTATTGACCACCCTGGCGTCTAATTTCGACCGGTTGAAGGGCCTGGCGATCGGGGCACCGGTGATGCGGGCGATAAACTGGGTTCGCCACAGTCTGTTCCGGCGCAACTCGCCGCGCCAGGCTCAGCGCAACATCCATGCCCACTATGATCTGGGCAACGGCTTCTATCGCTGGTGGCTGGACCCGACGATGACCTATTCGTCGGCCCTGTATCTGAAGGACGGCGACACCCTTTGGACCGCCCAGACGAACAAATACACTGCGCTCTGTGACGCCTTGGATCTTCAACCCGGCCAGACGGTACTGGAGATCGGGTGCGGGTGGGGTGGTTTCGCCGAGCACGCCGCCCGGCTGCGCGATGCGCGGGTCACGGGCCTGACCATCAGTCGTGAGCAGTTCGACTGGTCCCGGAAGCGCATGGTCATCCAGAAGATCACCGACAAGGTCGAGATCCTGTTTCAGGACTATCGCGACGCCACCGGCACCTTCGATCGGGTCGCTTCCATCGAAATGTTCGAAGCGGTCGGTGAGCAGTACTGGCCGGACTATTTCCGCACGATCCGCGAGCGCCTGACCGCCGACGGTCGGGCCGCGCTCCAGATCATCACCATCGATCATCGGCTTTTCGAGCGGTACAGAAGGCGGGTTGATTTCATCCAGCAGCATATCTTCTCCGGCGGGATGCTGATCTCCGAGCCGAGGCTGGCACAGGAGGTCGACAGAGCCGGCCTGAAGATCATCGGCCTTCGCCGCTTCGGTGCCGACTATGCACGGACCCTGGCGGAGTGGGCGCGGACGTTCGAGACGAACTGGGACAGGCTGCGCGCCGAGGGCTTCGATGAGGAATTCCGGCGCCTGTGGCGGTTCTATCTGGCCTATTGCGAGGCCGGTTTCCGCACCGGTCGGACCGACGTCATCCAGGTGGCGCTGGAGCCGGTGTGATTTGCAGCCAGGCGGGGCGTGTCCTATGTGGCGCGCCATGGATCTGACGCACGCGCGCCGGTTGTCGGTGGCCCCTATGATGGACTGGACCGATCGGCATTGCCGGGCCTTTCATCGTGCCTTCTCCAGCCAGACCCTGCTCTACACCGAAATGGTCACAACCGGCGCGGTCCTGCACGGCGATCGGGCGCGGCTGATCGGCTTTGATCCGCTGGAGCAGCCGGTCGCGCTGCAACTGGGCGGCTCGGACCCGCACGACCTGGCCGAGGCCGCGCGGATCGGCGAGGCCGAGGGCTATGCCGAGATCAATCTGAACGTCGGCTGTCCGTCGGATCGGGTCCAGTCGGGGCGGTTCGGCGCCTGTCTGATGCGCGAACCGCAGCTGGTGGCCGCCTGCATGGCCGCCATGGCGCGCGCGGTTGCAGTTCCGGTCACCGTCAAATGCCGGATCGGCGTTGATGATCAATCCACCGACGAAGGCCTGTTCTCCCTGGTCGGGGCCTGTGCCGACGCAGGGGTTCAGACCTTCATCGTCCATGCCCGCAAGGCCTGGCTGAAGGGCTTGTCACCCAAGGAAAACCGCGACGTGCCGCCGCTGGACTACGCGGTCGTACGCCGCCTCAAGGCCCAGCGGCCTGACCTGTCGATCTCGATCAACGGCGGCATCGCCGATCTGGACCAGGCCGAAGGATTCCTCACCCCGTCCGACGAGGGACCGGCGCTCGACGGGGTGATGCTCGGCCGCGCTGCCTATCATGAGCCGGCGCTTCTGGGGCAGGCGGACCGACGTATCTTCGGTGTTGCGACGGCGGATATCGGGCCGTTCGCGGCGATCGCGGCCTATCGACCGTATCTGGCCTCCCGGCTGGAGGCCGGTGTGCATCTGTCGGCGATGACCCGGCATATGCTGGGCACCATGCATGGCCGGCCCGGCGCGCGCGCGTTCCGCCGCATCCTGACGGTCGAGGCAGCGCAGACGGGCGCGGGGCTTGAGGTCGTCGATCGGGCGCTGGACGCCGTGCGCGAGGCCGAAGCCCGCCGTCAGGCGGCTTGACGGTGGAGGCCATGTCTGCGGTCGACTGGGTGACCCTGGCCGCCGCCCTGGTTGGAGCGGGCCTGTTTGGCGGCCTGATCGCCGGTCTGTTCGGTGTCGGGGGTGGCACGGTGATGGTGCCGGCCCTGTTCTATGCTTTCGAGCTGCTGGGCGTCGGTGGCCAGAGCAATCTGCACGTCGCGATCGGCTCGTCGCTCCTGACGATCGTGGCGACGAGCTGGCGCTCGCTCAGCGCCCACCGCGCCCACGGGGCGGTCGACGAGACGGTTTTGAGGACCTGGACACCCTGGGTCGCCGGCGGGGCCCTGGTCGGGGCAGCCATTGCCGGCATGGTTCCGATGTCAGGCCTGGGCTGGATCTATGGCGGATGCCTTCTGGTGGTTGCGATCCAGATGGGCCTGACCCCCGAGGGTTGGCGGTTGGCCGGCGATCTGCCGACGGGCTGGGGGCGACGCGGCGTGGCCGGCCTGGTCGGCGGTCTGTCGGCCATGATGGGTATCGGCGGCGGCAGCCTGGGTGGCATGACCATGACCCTATGTGGCCGACCAATCCACCAGGCGGTGGCGACGGCTTCCGGCTTCGGCTTCGCTATCGGCCTGGCGGCGACCCTGGGGTTCGTCGTGTTCGGATGGGATGCACCGGGCCGACCGCCGCTTTCGCTGGGATACGTCAATGTCCCGGCGGCCATTGTGCTGGGCCTGTTGACGACGGCCGTGGCCCCGCTGGGTGCGCGACTGGCACATACACTGGATCGCACGACGCTGCGTCGTGCCTTTGCCCTCTATCTGGCGGTCGCGGCGGCGGCGGTGTTGTTCAAGGCCATCTGAGCCGTTCAGCCTTCGTTAGCCACGTCGCCTCAGTGTGGCCCCCGCACAAGGGGATTCTCATGCGCTCGCTCATTCTCGCCCTGCCGCTGCTCTGCCTGGCTGGTGTGGCAAACGCCCAGTCCTATGGGGCCGCCGAACCGCGTGAGCCGACCCGGTTCGCCATGGGGACCGGTATCGGCACCACCGGGCTGTATGTTGAGGGCCAGTTCCGGGTGACCTCGCGCATCAGCCTGCGGGCCACCTATGAGCGGCTCGACGTTGAACGCGAACAGGCCGTGGATGACATCACCTACCAGGGCCAGATGGACTCGGGCGTCCTGGGTGGTTTTGTTCAGGTTCATCCGTGGGAGTCGAACTTCTTCGTCAGCGGGGGGGGCCTGTTCGGAGATCGCTCGGTAGCCATGTCGGCACAGCCGACAAGCCCGGTTTCGATCGGCAATCAGTCCTTTACGCCCGCTCAGATCGGTCGATTGCAGGGAGAGGCCGACCTAGGAGATCGCGCGGTCTCCATCGGAACCGGCTGGGATTCGACGTTCAGCCGGGTTCACGGGCTGGGCTGGCGCGTGGCTGCGGGGGTGGCGGTTGGCGCATCACCGGACATCCACATGAATTCGATCGGCGGAACCCTTTCCAGCGACCCGACCCTACAGTCACAGCTTCGGATCGAAGAGGGGCGGATCGAGGACGAGGCCCAGGATTTCAGGTTCTATCCGGTGGTTCAGGTCGGGCTGACCTGGCGCTTCTAGCTGCGTAGGCGCATGGACCCGGACGACACGCCGTAGCCGTCCAGCCGGCCCAGGAAGCTCATGCCCAGCAGGGAATGGCCCAGGCCCTGCTCGAAGACCACGGCCTCCACATTCTCGAGACGGACCGATCCCACTGCCAGCCAGGGCAGAGTGACCACGGCCACCGGCGTTTCTCCGCCGGGGGTCAGAACGTTCTGGGTGAAGGCGTCGTCGGCCAGGCTCACGCCCAGGCGCTCGGCATCATCGCGGGTGAGGGATACCCGGGTCGCGCCGGTATCCACCAGCAGGCGCACGCTACCGTCATCCGTCGAACCCTGGGCCCAGAAATGACCGTCCGCAGCGACGGGTAGGACCACGTCGGGCGGCCCGACCGACTGGTCGACAGCCACGACGCCGCCGGCGGCGCCGAGCGCGCCGGCGACGGCCAGAACCGTGATCACCAAGGGCTTGACCATCTTCACGCGTACGCACCCCACACCAGCCGTTTCTCGGCCTTTGGATCAGACTAGCGCGCGGGAGTTTTTATCCGGTGAATCAGGTCGGGCCGAGCTTGGCCGGGTCGATCCGGCTGCGCCGCCCCGGCAGGTCGGCCATGATCGAACTGCGTCTATCCTCTGCCAGGCGCGACCAGCCGGCGATCTCTTCCAGTGATCGGTAACAGCCCAGGCACAGGCCGCTTTCGCCATCGACGATACAGACCTTGATGCAGGGCGTGGTGATCGGGGCGGGGATCATGCCGCCGTCCTATAGGACACGCCGACGTCTGTGGCGACCCGGCAGGGGCCGGCTTGCCCGCCTGGCTGCCCCGGTCTAGGCCAGGCCAGGACGAGGAGCCCCCCGCCGATGAATCTGATCGAAACCGAGCGCCGCGGACGGGTCATCGTCCTGACCCTGAATCGTCCTGACCGGCTCAATGCCCTGCCCGATCTCGAAGACGGAGAGGCCTTTGCTGCGGTCTGTGAGGCGATCAACGGCGATGCCGGCATCAGCGTGGCCGTACTCACCGGGGCCGGTCGGGCCTTCTCCGCAGGCGGTGATCTGAGGGCCATGGCTGGGCGCACGGCCCTGTTCGAAGGTTCCGGTGTCGCCATTCGTGAGCGGTACCGGCGGGTGGTGCACCGCATCGTGCGATCACTCTATGGGCTGGAGGTGCCCCTGATCGCGGCGGTTAACGGCCCGGCCATGGGTCTGGGCTGCGATATCGCGGGGCTGGCAGACATCCGCCTGGCCTCGACGCAGGCGCGGTTTGGCGTGCCCTTTCTCAAGCTCGGCCTGATCCCTGGCGACGGTGGGGCCTGGTTGCTGCCACGCAATGTCGGTTACGCGCGCGCCGCTGAGATGTTGTTCACGGGCGAGGCCATAGACGCCGAAACGGCGCTGGCGTGGGGTCTGGTCAACCGGATCGTCCCGGCCGAGTCCCTGATGGATGAGGCCCTGAAACTGGCCGACCAGATCGCCAGCCAGCCACCGCGCGCGCTTAGGATGGCCAAGGCCCTGCTGCGCCAGGGCCGAGAGGCTGGCTTCGACCAACTCCTGGAGATGTCGGCTGCGGTCCAGGCCCTGGCGCATCTGACCGATGACCATATTGAGGGCGTCAACGCTGTGATCGAAAAACGGCCTGGCCGTTTCAACGGCGATTAGGAGATAGCAGGATGATCGACCATATCGGCGTATCTGTTCTGGACTATGCCGCGTCCAAGACGTTCTACAAGGCCGTGCTCGCCCCGCTGGACGCCGGCCTGGTCCTGGAAGTGACGCCGGATCAGAATCCGTCCGGTTGGGCCTGCGGCTTTGGTCGTAACGGCAAGCCCGATTTCTGGATCGGCGAGGGGGGGCAGACCGACCCCGGCTTTCACATCGCGTTCGTCGCCGAAAGCCGGGCCCAGGTGGATGCCTTCTACGCCGCCGCCCTCGCGGCGGGGGCCGCAGACAACGGTCCGCCCGGCCTGCGGCCGATCTATCATCCAGACTACTATGGCGCTTTCGTGCGGGACCTCAACGGGTTCAACGTCGAGGCCGTCTATCACGGCCCGGCCTAGAGATCAGACCGGCCCAATCACGCCGAAGGCGATCAGGCGGCGCAGCATCTTGCCGGCGTCTTCCAGTCCCAGGTCGGCCATGACGAACGGCTGGCCAGACAGAGCCCGGCGGTAGGCTTCAACCTCGGCGGCCTTGATGTCGAGATCGCCGCCGGGTGCGATCAGCACCAGGGCCTCTCCATCTTCGGCCAGTCGCCAGGGGGTGAGCGGCTTGACGACATAGGCCTGGTCTGGATCGAGCGGCAGGGCCCCGGACACGACCGCCCCGGCTATATCGGAGTCGCGCGAGCGGATGAACCCGTCCACCATCAGGTCAAAGGCATTGTCCATGGTCGCCTGCTGCGGCAGCCGCTTCATCAGCTGGTCGAACAAGGCGCGGGCCTGACCACGATCGTAGTCGCGATGCGCATAGCCGGGCGGCAGGCTGCGACGGAACTGCGGGTCGCTCAGAGCCACTTCCGACACGGCTTCCAGCACGACCTCGGCCCAGGTCTTGACGATCAGGCCGCAGGTGATGTGCAGCGACGGCCCGTCGCCCGAGGTGGAGGCGTCATGGACCAGACCGCGCGGCACATAGGCGCAGTCGCCGGCCCTGAGGACGAATTCGCCCGTGACCTCGCCCAGATCATATTTGCCACGCTCGAATCCTTCGCCCCGGTAAGGCGTCGTGACCGGGGTACCATACAGCCGCCAGCGCTTCTCGCCCTCGACCTGAAGCACGAAGACATCGTGGTTGTCGTAGTGGGTGTGAAAGCCCTGGGCGGATGGCGGGGTCAGATAGATGTTCGTCTGGACGTGGCACGAGAAGGTCTGTTCCATCGCCCGGCAGAACGCCGCCAGATCGGGGTCGGACTGGTGCAACTGCTGCAAGATGATCGTGGCGCCCAGCGCGTGCTGATGTGCGATGACCGCCCGATCGACGGAGCCTCCGTCCATGATCCAGAGGTCGCGATCCAGCTCGCGGCTGGCATCGGCCAGGTCGATCATGTGGGACCGCAGATCCGCTGAGGCGATCAGGCTGTCGATATGTGCGATCGACAACAGAGGCTCGAATCGATCCGGCTGATGGCGCGGAACGATCAGGGCCTCTTGTTCATAGTAGCGCTCAAAAAACTCGGCATGACTGGTCGGACCGATCAGCCAGCTCAGGGCGTCAGACGCCCAGGGACGGGCCGACGAAACGTCGGCCCCCTTGGAAGAACTCATGAAGAATCAGCCGCGTCGGCGTCCCCGGCCATGGCCGGCCCGGTCGCGGTTGCTGCCTGTGTCGGAGTCGGTCAGGCCGGAATAGCCGCGACCGGCGGGGTCCGACCCGCTCCCGGAGTCGGAATCGGACCGACCGGTACCGTTGCCGCGACCGTTGCCGGCGCGGTCGGCGTTGGAGCCGGAATCCGAATCCGTCAGGCCCGAAGCGCCGCCACTGCTGCCACATCGACGGCCCTGACCCCCGGGGTCGCTGTAACGGCCCGAATCGCTGTCCGAGCAGCCCGAAGCGCTGCCACCGCCGCTGCCGACGCCATAACCCGCCCGATCATAGGGATCGGAATCGCTGATACCGGTGCGTCCATACCCGCCGCGGTCGGCGTAGCTGCCGGAATCGCCGTCTGTCCGGCCGGTCGGCCTTTGCTGGGCGCGGGCCTCACCGGTGATCAGGGTACTGGCACCACCGGCGACGGCGGCACCGCCCAGCACACTGGCCATGAAGGACCGTCGATTCAGCGGCTTTTTCTTGGGCTTATTGTCTTCGTCGGACATGGCACCCTCCCGTGCGTTTGCGACTGATTATCAGATAAGTCCCTGAAATCAGCGTGAAAGCTATCACGAAACACGGATACGGCAAGCGGCCAACTTGTCGCGTCAGGGGCCGTCAGAGGTTGGTCGGACCCTCGTCAAAAACGGCTGCGCCGACCTCGCCGGCGGGCGTCACCCAGGCGCGCTTCATACCCTGGCTGTTGTAGGGCATGGCGATCCGACCCCGGTGATCGACGGCGATGAGACCGCCGTCCCCGCCCAATCGTCCGATTTCGTCAATGACGGCCCGTGCTGCCTCCGCCAGTGTCGCCCCGGCCGCGACCCGCCAGGACGTCTGGGCGCAGGCGGCGGTGCGGATGAAATATTCGCCCTGGCCCGTGCCTGAAACGGCGGCGTGACCGTCGGCCCAGGTCCCGGCGGCCGGGATCGGCGTGTCGCCGACGCGGCCCGGCATCTTGCCGAAGACGCCGGCCGTCGAGGTCGCCGCCGCCAGTCGGCCCTGAGTGTCCAGTACCACGCAGCCTACCGTACCATGGGCCAGGGTGCCCGGCGGGTGGTTGTCCTCGCCGGCTCCGGCCCGGGTGAACCAGTCCTGCGGATCGGCAATGGCTTCCAGTCCCTGGTCCCGGCAGAAGGCCTCGGCCCCGTCGCCGGCCAGCATGACGTGCGGCGTCGCCTCCATTACCCGGCGCGCAGCCACGACCGGATTGCGAAATCCTTTTAGCGCGGCTACGGCCCCGGCCATCTGGGTCGCCCCGTCCATCAGACTGGCGTCCAGCTCATAGTCGCCGTCGAGGTTCGGACTGGCCCCACGCCCGGCGACGTAAAGGCCCGAATCCTCCAGGGCCCGCACCGTCTCGACCGCGACGTCCAGGGCCGAAGCCCCCGCTGCCAGGCGCTCGTGCGCGGCCGTCGCCAGAGCCAGCATATGGGGCCGCTCCTGGCTGTAATCGCGGCTGCGCCGCGCGCCGGCGCCGCCATGCAGGGCCAGGGCAAATCTGGTCATCAACAACTCCTCGGCTCCGGCACCCTTTACCCGGTGCCTCGCGGCTGCTTAGCGTTCCGACGAGTCAAAGGCGAGCGGGGGAATCGATGCGTGCAGTCCTGTCCAAGACGGTCGGAGGGCCCGACAGCCTGGTTCTGGAGGAGGTCAGCGACCCCGTTCCGGGCAAGGGCGAGGTCATCGTCGAGGTCAAGGCGGTGGGCATAAACTTCCCCGACACCCTGATTATCGAGGACAAATATCAGTTCCGCCCGCCGCGACCGTTTGCGCCCGGCGGCGAGATCGCCGGCGTCGTGGAGTCCGTCGGGGACGGGGTGACGAGCCTGCGTCGGGGCGACCGGGTGGCGGCCATGACCGGCTGGGGCGGCCTGGCCGAACGTGTCGCCGTTCATGCCGGACGCTGTCTGAAGATTCCCAGGGAAATGCCGTTTGACGAGGCCGCCGGCTTCATCATGACCTATGGGACAGTCTATTACGCCCTCAAGGACCGGGCCCGGCTCCAGCCCGGCGAGACCCTGTTCGTGCCGGGAGCGGCTGGCGGGATCGGCTCGGCGGCGGTGGAGCTGGGCAAGGCCATGGGCGCGCACGTCGTGGCGGCGGCCTCGACCAACGAAAAGGTCGAGTTTGCCCTGGAGCTGGGAGCTGACAACGGTCTGATCTATCCGGCCGGGGCGCTGGACAAGGCGGCCCAGAAGGAGCTGTCCAATGAGATCAAGCTGGCCTGTGGTCGCGACGGGGCCGATGTGGTGCTGGATGGCGTCGGTGGGGACTATGCGGAGCCGGCCCTGCGGGCCATGGACTGGGACGGTCGGTTCCTGGTGGTGGGGTTCCCCGCCGGCATTCCCAGCTTCTCGCTCAATCTGACCCTGCTGAAATCGGTGTCGGTCATCGGTGTATTCTGGGGGGCTCATGTCGAGCGCGAGCCGGCGCTGCATCAGGCCAATATGGCCGACCTTCTGGCCCTGTACGCCGAGGGCAGGATCAAACCCCGGATATCGCGCCGCTTCGCGCTCTCTGAGGCGGCTCAGGCAATCGCCGCGCTCGGCGACCGCTCGGCCCTGGGCAAGATCGTGGTCATGGTCGAATGAGCGACTTCGCCTTCAACCCCGACCTGGATTTCAAGGCCCTGTCGCAGGCGTGGGAGACGGGCGAGCGGCTGCACATCCCCAACATCCTGAATCTGGCGACGGCGGATCGGCTGGAGGCGGCACTCGCGTCCGAGACCGACTGGATACGGTCCGTGACCATGCGTTCGGGCACCTTCCATGTGCCGCTGAAAAACAACGAACCCCAATCCGATATGCACCGCAAATGGCTGGCCGATTCGGTCGTCGACGGCGGCGACCCGGAAATGCAGTACAACTACGACAACCGGCCGCTGGGTTCGGGGCACCTGCCGGATCCGCCGCGCGGCGATCTGCTGGATGCGTTTGAATACTGGCTCAACGAAGAGCCCCAGCTCGACGTCCTGCGAACCCTCACCGGCGAGGCGGCCGCCCGGCGGATCTACTGTCAGGCCTCGCGGTTCGTGAGCGGCCAGGTGCTGACTGAACATACCGACTACGGCACGGGGAAACGGCTGGTCGCCCACGTCTTCAACATGACGCGCATCTGGAAACCCGACTGGGGCGGGCTGCTGGTGTTCTACGATGACCAGGGGCACGTTTCGCGTGGGTTCACGCCGGGGTTCAACTGCCTGAACCTGTTCCGCACGCCCCAGAACCATGCCGTCACCCAGGTCGCGCCTTTTGCACCGTATCCCCGTCTGGCGATCTCTGGCTGGTTGATGGGCTAGTCGTCGGCGTTCAGCCGATCGAGCGCCGACTGGGCGGCCTGCCGGTGGCGGTCCTTCAGATTGGCCTGCAGCAGGGCCATGATTCCGGCGATGACCGCCGCATCATCGGTAAAGCCGACCCCGGCCAGAACGTCGGGAATGGCGTCGGTCGGCAGGACGAAATAGGCCAGCGCCGCCAGCATCATGCCCTTGGCCGCCGTCGGCGTGGCGGGATCGCGCGCGCAGTACCAGAGCGAGACGACCTCGCGCGCGAACGGAATCCGGGCGGCGGTGCGGGCCAGCTTGGGCCAGAAACCGTGGCGCACGCGCGTCTCATTCATCCGCACCACGGCCGGTACCAGGGCCCGACCTGGATCCAGGGCATCCTCGACCGTTGTGCCTTCGGTGTTGGCCTTGTTCGCCATGACCGCTACATCCTCGCGCTCATCAATCAGCCCCCGCGGCACATATAGGGACTTTTGGTATGAAACTCGATGGTTCGATCTCGGCAGTCGTCACCGGCGGGGCTTCGGGCCTGGGGGAGGGCACGGCACGCGCCCTGGCGGCCCAGGGGGTCAAGGTTGCCCTGTTCGATATGCAGGCCGACAAGGGCGAAGCCGTCGCCGCTGAGATTGGCGGGGTGTTCTGCAACGTCGACGTCACCGATGACGCCTCGGTCGCGGCGGGCTTCGAAAAGGGGCGCGCCGCTAACGGTCAGGAGCGCATCTGCGTCAACTGCGCCGGTATCGCCACCGGCATGAAGACGGTCAGCCGCAAGAAGGACACCGGCGAGATCAAGGCCCACGACATGGCCCAGTTCGAACGCACCGTGCGGGTCAATCTGTTCGGCACCTACCGGGTGTTGTCGCAGTCGGCGGCGGGTATGGTGACGCTGGACCGGCTGGACGATGGCGAGCGCGGCGTCATCGTCAACACCGCCTCGGTCGCGGCCCAGGACGGCCAGATCGGCCAGGCGGCCTATTCGGCCTCCAAGGGCGGGGTCTATGCCATGACCCTGCCGATCGCCCGCGACCTCGCTCAGGAAGGCGTGCGCTGCAACACCATCCTGCCGGGTATCATGTGGACGCCGATGATGGCCGGCATGGACCAGAAGATCCAGGACGCCCTGGCCGCCATGATCCCCTTCCCCAGCCGTCTGGGCACGCCGAACGACTATGCCTCGCTGGTGCTGGAGCTGGCTCGCAACGTCTATATCAACGGCGAATGCATCCGCCTGGACGGCGCGATCCGTCTGGCACCGCGTTAGGGCTGTCTCCTCCCCAGGAGCGAAGCGAGGGGGGAGGGGGACCACGAAGTGGTGGGGGGCCGGTCGCCGCAAGGTGCCGGTACAGCGGAGAGATTCCCCTCCTGATCACCGCTTCGCGCTGATCGTCCTCCCCATCGCCTAAGCGATGGAGCGGAGATGGCCGCTGCCCGCCCCACCGCCGCGCAGGCGCGCGGCGGCGTTGGTTGCGAGTCTGCGGCGGGCTTCAAAGAGAAGCCCGCCGCGGGGATTACGCGGCGGGCTCTGCTCTTCAACAGGAGCGGGCGTTTCCTCCCCGAAACGCCGGAAGCGGCGAACCGCCTCACAGGCGGACGAAACGCGAGTTTGACCGGGCTGTCAATCCGACGTGGATGCCCGGGACACGCCGGCGCATACCTGATCGTCGATCAGTCACAGCGCGTCGATGATACCCTTCACGACCGCGACCATCTGGCCGCGAGGGACGGTCTGCTGACCCGGCCGTTCGGACTTCCAGGTACTCAGATCGGTGCCCGCGGCCAGCTCCCGGCCCAGGTCCAGATCCTTGATGGTGACGGTGCCGGCCTTGATTTCGTCCTCGCCCATCAGGATGGCGGCGGGTGACTGACGCCGGTCGGCATATTTCATCTGGGCCTTCATCCCGGAGCGGCCGAGATAGACCTCTGCCGGGATGCCCGCAGCGCGCAGCTCGGTCGCGACTTCGAAATAGGCCGGCATCGAGGCTTCGTCGAAAGCGATGACGACGACCGGGCCGCGGGTCTGGGCCGCCTCGCCGCGGATGGCCTGCAGAGCTACGGCCAGGCGGCTGACACCGAAGGAGAATCCAGTCGCCGGCGTCCGTTCGCCGGTGAACCGCGCGACCAGATCGTCATAGCGACCGCCGCCGCCGACCGAGCCCAGCTTGAGCGATTCGACCGGTCCCTTGAGGATCAGCTCGGCCTCGAACACCGCCCCGGTATAATATTCCAGACCGCGCACCACGGCCGGATCGAACAAGGCCTGATCTTCGCCAACGCCCAGGCCGGTCAGGGCCGCGTCAATGCGGGCCAGTTCCTCCAGCCCCTGATCGCCTTCGGCCGAGCCACCGACGACGTCGGCCAGAACGTCCAGCGCCGAGGCCCGTCCCGCCGTCGCCGCCGTCAGGAAGGTCAGCACGGCCCCGATCTGTTCGCCGTTCAGTTCAGCCCCCTTGGTGAAGGCCCCGCTGTCGTCCAGACGCCCCTTGCCCAGCAGATCGCGCACGCCGTCAGCGCCCAGCCGGTCCAGCTTGTCGATCGCCCTCAGCACTGACAGGCGCTGGGCACCGTCCGAGACGCCCGCGCGGTCCAGAAGGCCGTTCAGCAGCTTGCGGGTGTTGATCTTGACCACGGCACCGCCCTCGGGGACGCCCGCCGCCGTCAGCCCCTCCACGGCCATGGCGATGATCTCGGCGTCGGCCTCGGGACGATCCGAACCCACCGTATCGGCATCGCACTGGAGGAATTCGCGGAACCGGCCCGGTCCGGGCTTCTCGTTGCGCCAGACCGGCCCGAAGGCATAGCGCCGATAGGGTTTGGCCAGGGTCTGCCAGTGTTCAGCCGCAAATCGGGCCAGCGGCGCGGTCAGGTCATAGCGCAGGGCCAGCCATTGATCGTCGTCGTCCTGGAAGGCGAAAACGCCTTCGTTGGGACGGTCGGCGTCCGGCAGGAATTTTCCGAGCGCGTCGGCGAATTCGAATGCCGGCGTCTCGAGCGGCTCGAAGCCCCAGCGTTCATACAGGCCGGCGACGGCGGTCACGATGCGCCGTTCGGCTACGAGGTCGCGACCGCGCCGGTCGATGAGGCCGCGCGCCTTGCGGGCCTCGGGGCGAATTTCCTGAGGATCAGACATGGGCCGCGCTTAGCGCGCCCGGCCCCGATCCGCAATCAGGCGGCGGCGTCGCGGCGCAGCGGCAGCCGGCGTCCATAGGTCAGGGACCGCCAGATCCACTCGATCGGACCCATGCGGAAGAAGGTCAGCCACATCGGCGACCAGACCAGCTGCAGGATCCACACCACGATGATGATCCCCCACATATCCGGCCAGCCGATCTGGCCGTACCAGCCCAGACCGCGACCGCCATAGGCCAGTGTGGTCATGATCAGGGTTTGGGTCAGATAGTTGGTGAAGGCCATGCGGCCGACCGAAATCAGCGGCAGCAACAAGATCTTCAGCCCGAACCGGACCATCAGGATCAGCACGCTGGCGTAACCGAGCGATACCAGCGGAACCAGGAAGGTGGCGTAGGGCCGCATGGCGGCCTGAATGAAGTCAAAGCCGCTGGCCTCGATGGCGGTGCTCTCGCCCCAGATCAGATAGAGACAGCCGGCGGCGACCGCCGCCGAGATCAGATAGGACCAGGCCGGTGCGCGCCCGGCCAGGAAACCGTCCTTGAACAGGCCCAGGCCGATCATCATCAGGCTGGCCGTGACCGGGATCATGGCCACCGCTACGAACGGCACGACCGACGCCCAGGTCTGGAACTGATGCATCGTCACCGACCAGGCGTCTCCGGTCATGGCGTTGATGGCGGCCGAGAGCTGTTCGGGGGTCAATGCGGCCCCCTGTTCGCGCGCCGCCTCCTGGAGCTGATCGGCCGGCATCTGGGACATACCGAAGATCATCGCGACATAGAGGCCGCTCAGGACCAGATACAGGATCGTCCCGACGCTCAGCAGGGTCCGGGCGCTCCACGACCGCACCAGCAGCATCAGGAATCCGGTCAGCGCATAGAGCAGCAGGATGTCGCCGAACCAGAAGGCGGCCCCGTGCACGACGCCGAACACACCCAGCCAGAACAGCCGCGAGCGCAGCAGGCCGCCCCGCGCCCGGTCGCTGCGCTCACCGCCGACGAGAAAGATCGAGACGCCGAACAGCATCGAAAACAGGGTCCGCATCTTGTCGCGGAAGAACACGTCATGGATCAGCCAGCCGAAAGCCGCGTCAGCGTCCCAGCCCAGCTGGAGCGAGGGATTGGCGTTCACGCCGTGCGGCCAGAAGAAGGTCATGGCATTGACTGCCAGGATGCCCAGAACCGCCAGTCCGCGCACCACGTCTAGGCTGAGGATCCGGTCGGCCCGGGCGACCGGCGACAGAAGGCCGGGCGTAGTCTGTACGTCGCTCAATGGTGCCCCCTGGCGATGATCAACCGTGCTCGCCGACGGCGTCGCCCTGTTGGTCCTTGAGAATATGATAGGGTGTGCGCATCGGTTCGGGCACGCGGGTAAAGGCGATCAGACTGACCATCAGCCCGGCCCAGCTGGCGAAGGCGGCTCCGACCAGCCCCGTGACCGGCAGCAGCCCGATGCCGTAGATGAAGAAGGTGGTTTCGGCCACACCCAGCCCCTGAGCTGGCCCGGTCACCCGCAACCAGCCACCGACCAGCAGCACCGCCACCATCAAAACCTGAGCGGCGACCGCCAGAACCGCCCCGAACAGGGTGAAGCGCCAGATGACGCCCAGCCGGGTGGTCGGTGTGCGCGACCGGCTCCACTCGCGCCGCAGCAGCCAAAGCCCGATCGCGGTTCCCACAGCCACGCAGATCAGCCCGAGCAGTCGCCAGTCCATGCTCAGACCAAAACTGAAGGACTGGGGCGGCCAGGCCAGCAGGGTAATGATGATGGGCGGCCATGCCAGGCTGGCCAGCCAGGCCACCGGTGCCCAGACGACCGGGCTTTCCCGCCATTGAATCAAGGCTGTCCCGGGCAGGCGCTTGTCGCTTTCCGCCAGGTCCCTCAACGGCTTCATGGCGCGGGCCTGGGTCAGCTTGCGCGTGGTTTCGTTGAGGTCAGGCGGTGCCGGTGCCTTCATCGGGTCGGCTCCGGAACCGGCCCGGAATAGTCATAGAAGCCGCGGCCGGTCTTGCGACCGAGCCACCCGGCCTCGACGTATTTCACCAGCAACGGACAAGGCCGATACTTGGTGTCGCTCATGCCGTCGTGCAGCACGTTCATGATCGCCAGCACGACATCCAGGCCCATGAAATCGGCCAACTCCAACGGCCCCATGGGATGGTTGGCCCCAAGCTTCAGCGAGGTATCGATGGAGCGAACGTCTCCTACGCCTTCATAGAGCGCATAGATGGCCTCGTTGATCATCGGCACGAGAATACGGTTCACGATGAAGGCCGGATAATCCTCGGCGTCGGTGGTGATCTTGCCGAGGCTTTCGGCGAAGACCTTGACCGTCTCATAGGTGCTCGGGGCCGTGGCGATGCCGCGGATGATCTCGACCAGCTTCATCACCGGGGCCGGATTCATGAAATGCAGCCCGATGAAACGATCCGGCCGGTCGGTCGCGGCGGCCAGTCGGGTAATCGAGATCGAAGACGTATTGGACGCCAGCAGGGTCGCCGGCTTCAAATGCGGTGTCAGGGCCTGGAAGATGGCCTTCTTGATATCCTCGTTTTCGGTCGCCGCCTCAATCACCAGATCGACCTGACCGGCGTCGGTGACATTGGCGGTCGGCGTGATCCGGCCCAGGGCTGCCTTGGCGTCTGCCTCGGTGATCGTTCCCTTGGCGACCTGTCGGCCCAGGTTCTTGCTGACCTCGTCCATCGCGGCCTTGAGGCGGTCCGCACTCTGATCGTGAAGCCGGACCTCTCGGCCTCCGAGCGCGCAGACATGGGCGATCCCCGATCCCATCTGGCCGGCCCCGATGACGCCTACGGAATTGATGTCGCCCATACTCTCTTTCGCGCCTTTCGAGGCGTCTGTCGTCAAGGCGACGCAATCTGGCGAAGCCTGGCCGCGCTGGCAAGCGGTGAAGACCATCAGAATCCGTGCGCGGCAGGGACTGTTCAAATGGCCAACTGGCTCTAGGGTGCACGAATCTGGCGGGTGCGGAGGCGTCGAATGTGGGTCTTGCTGGGCGTGGCGGTGCTGGTGCTGGGGTTCGTCCTGCGGCTCAACCCGCTTTTGGTGATCGTCATCTCTGCACTTGTGACAGGGCTGACGGCGGCCTGGGTGCCGGGGGTCGGTCCGGCCGAGCTGTGGGCCGTGGCGATCGGCACACTGGAGGCCTTTGGCAAGGCCTTCAACGACAGCCGCTATTTCCACATCACCTGGCTGATCCTGCCCTTGATCGGTCTGCTGGAACGTGAAGGCCTTCAGGAGCGGGCCCGCATCGTCATCGGCAAGGCCAAGGCCGCGACGGCGGGGCGGTTGATGCTGGTCTATCTGGTCCTTCGCCAGGCGACCTCGGTCCTGGGTCTGACATCGCTGGGCGGTCACCCCCAGATGGTGCGGCCGCTGCTGGCCCCGATGGCCGAAGGAGCTGCCGAGGCCAACGGACCGATTTCAGACCCGGCCCGCTTCCGCATCCGCAGCATGGCCGCCGCAACTGACAATATTGGCCTGTTCTTCGGCGAAGACATCTTCATCGCCATCGGCTCGATCGTGCTGATGGTCGGCTTCCTGCAACAGGCCGGGATCATCGTGGAACCGCTTCAGCTCTCGGTCTGGGCCATTCCGACGGCCCTTGCTGCCCTCCTGGTTCATGGTGCGCGGTTGTTGATGTTCGACCGCCGGATCGAACGTCTCGAACGTCAGGACGGCACCACGCCTGAGGCGCAGTCGGAGACGGCACAATGATCACCCTGGATCACGCCTATCTCGTCGTCGGGTTGATGTTCCTGGCGTTCTCGATCCTGACCTTGATGGACCGGGACCATCCCACCCGTCTGCGCAGTGCCCTGTTCTGGGGCCTGATCGCCGCCTCCATGCTGGTCGGCACCTGGATCGGCGATCTCGGCAACGGCCTGCTGGTGCTGGGACTGGTCGTGCTGGCCGGGGTGAAGAAGCTCGGCGTCGGCACGCCCGCCACGACCTCGCCCGCTGAACGCGAGGACCGCGCGGTGCGTCACGGCAACTGGCTGTTCGTGCCGGCTCTGATTGTGCCGCTGGCGGCGGTTGGCGGCACCCTGGCGGCCAAGTACACGGCCTTCGGGGCCTGGCTGATTTCCGGCACCCAGACCACCCTGATCGCCCTGGGCCTGGGATGTGTGGTCGCGCTGGTCGTGGCCTGGGCCTGGCTGAAGCCTCCAGCCACCGCCCCGTTCCAGGAAGGGCGTCGGCTGGTGGATTCCATCGGCTGGGCTGTGCTGTTGCCCCAGATGCTGGCCTCCCTGGGGGCTGTTTTCCTGCTGTCGGATGTCGGCGGTGTCGTTGGAGAGCTGATCGCCTCGACCGTGCCCCTGACGACGCCACTGGTGGCCGTCATCGCCTATTGTCTGGGCATGGCCGCCTTTACGATCATCATGGGCAACGCCTTTGCGGCCTTCCCGGTGATGACGGCGGCCATCGGCCTGCCCGTGCTGATCCATCAGTTTGACGGCAATGTCGCCATCGTCTGTGCGATCGGGATGCTGGCCGGCTTCTGCGGCACGCTGATGACGCCGATGGCGGCCAACTTCAATGTGGTGCCGGCCAATCTGCTGGAGTTGCCGGATCGGGATGCGCCCCTGAACGGCGTGATCCGCGCCCAGATCCCCACGGCCCTGGCGATGCTGGGGATCAATATGCTGCTCATGTATCTTCTGGCGTTCCGGTTCTGACCATGACGATCCTCGACCTTCCCACCGCCTCCCGATTTGCCGCCGCCGCGCTCGGCCATGTCGGCCGCGAATTTCCCAACAAGATGGATCACGTCCTGGACGGCCCCCAGGACGCGCGCGGCCCCCGGGCGTTCCACCCGATCTTTTTCGGCAGCTTCGACTGGCACAGCTGCGTGCACGGCTGGTGGACCCTGGCGACCCTGACGCGCCTGTTCCCCGAGATGCCCGAAGCCAGGCTCGTGCTGGCGGCCGCGACGACCGCCTTCTCGGCTGAGAATGTCGAGGCCGAGCGGGCCTATCTGGACCGGCCGTCGTCACGGGGCTTCGAGCGGCCCTACGGCTGGGCCTGGCTGCTGATGCTTCAGGCCGAACTGAACCGGCACGAGACCGAGGCCGGCCGGCGCTGGGCGCGGGCGCTGGAGCCGCTCAGCGATGCTTTTGCCGATCGGTTCCGGGCCTTCTTGCCGATCTCGGCCTATCCGGTGCGGGTCGGCACCCACTATTCGACCGCCTTTGCGCTGCGTCTGGCGCTGGATTACGCGGTCGAGCGTTCCGACGACGACCTGACCGCGCTGTTACGGGACAAGGCGGTGGCCTGGTACGGTTCAGACCGTGATTGCCAGGCCTGGGAGCCGGACCAGGACGCCTTCCTGTCGCCGGCCCTGATGGAGGCCGAGCTGATGCGCGCCGTACTGGGTGACGGTTTTGCAGCCTGGTTCGAGGATTTCCTGCCCCGTGCCGGACAGGGCCGGCCCGTTGTCCTGTTCGAACCGGTCACGCCCTCGGACCGCAGCGACGGCAAGATCGCCCATCTGGACGGCCTGAATCTGTCGCGGGCCTGGTGCTGGCGCGGCATTGCTTCGGCCCTGCCACGGGGTCATGCCGTCCGGGATCTCGCGCTGGAGGCCGCCGATCAGCACCTGGCGGCCAGCCTGCCCCACGTCACCGGCGACTATATGGGCGAGCACTGGCTGGCGAGTTTCGCCCTTCTGGCCCTGCTCGCGCCCGACGCCGGCTAGGGCAGCTCGGCCAGGAACGACAGGATGGCGGCCTCGGCCTCTGGCTCATCCAGCATGGGGGCATGGCCGACGTTCGGTACCTCGGCATAGAGCATACCGGGGGCTTTCCTGCGCATCTTGCCGGCGATTTCGGCATCCAGCAGGTCCGAAATTCCGCCCCGGATCAGCAGGGTCGGCCGGTGCTTGGCCAACCTCTTGAAGAAGGGCCACAGGTTCGGGACCAGAGCCCGGGCTCCGGCCTTGGCGATCGGAACCATGATGTCGGTGTCGTAGTCCAGAACCGGCCGGCCCTCGTCATTTTCGCGGAAGGTACGGCGCGCAAAGGCCTCCCAGTCTGCGTCTGAATAGTGCGGCATGGCCGAGGCGTTGACCTCCTTGATGTAGCCCGCCGCCGCCGCCCATGTCGGCGTGTCCACCGGCTTGCCGGCATACTGGGCGATCCGGGCCAGCCCGACCTTGGAAACCTCCGGCCCGATATCGTTCAGGATGGCGGCAGCGACGATCCGTGACTTGAAGAAGGTCACCGCCATGGTGACCAGCCCCCCCATGGAGGTGCCCAGGAACACCGCCCGCTTCAGGCCCAGCTGCTCGAACATATCCACGACGTCACGGGCATAGACCTGAGGCTGATAGGTCATCGGGTCCGGTGCCCGCTCGGAGCGTCCCCGCCCGCGCACATCCATGGCGATGACCCGCCGTCCTGTCGCGGCGATGCGGCGCGCGATCGCGTCGAAATCGGCCGAGTTGCGGGTCAGGCCATGAATACAGATGACCGGCAACCGCGCCGGACCGTCTGCCCCCGGATAGTCGCGGGCGTACAGCGACAGGCCGTCGCGCGAGGTGAACCAGCGGTGGGCATAGGCAGGCGTCAGTGTGTCGGGTTTTTTCATGGGTTGATGAATAGCGGTCGGCAACGGCTTCGTCACCCCGTTGAACCGCGTCCCTTACAAGACCGTAAGGTGGACCCGGCCACTTCAAACGCTAGGTTACCCCCGCCTTGTTCATCGTCTGGACCCACCTCATGTTCCGAACCTCCGTCGCACTTGCTGCCCTTCTGGCCACCACCACCATGACCCTGCCGAATAACGCCCTGGCCCAGGAGGCTGCCCCCTCGACCCCGTCGGAGGCCGAAGACCCCTATCTGTGGCTGGAAGACATCCACGGCGAGCGGGCCATGGCGTGGGTACAGGCCCACAATGAGCACAGTCTGGCCGTGCTTCAGGGCGATCCGCGCTATCAGACCCTGTACGATGAGGCTCTCGCCATTCTCCAGGCGACCGACCGGATTCCGACGCCGGGCTTTGCGCCGGGCGGGCACATCGATAATTTCTGGCAGGGAGCCGGGCACGTGCGCGGCATCTGGCGGCGCACGACCCTGGACAGCTACCGCTCGGGCGACACCCAGTGGGAGACCATCCTGGACTTCGACGCCCTGGCCGAGGCTGAAGGCGAGAACTGGGTTTACAAAGGCGCGTCCTGCCTGCCGCCGCAAGACCGCTACTGCCTGGTCAGTCTGTCGGACGGCGGTCGCGACGCGGTCACGGTGCGCGAATACGATACCGTCGAGCGCCGCTTCGTCGAGGGCGGCTTCGTCATCCCCGAGAGCAAGTCGGACGTCACCTGGATTGACCAGGACACCCTTCTGGTCGGCACGGACTGGGGGGCGGACGGCGATATGACCGATAGCGGCTATCCCAATACGGTCAGGGTGCTGCGCCGAGGCCAGGCCCTCGATCAGGCCCAGGAAATCTTCCGCGGCGAGACGACCGATGTGTCGTCCTCGGGCTATACGCTTCGCGATGCGGATGGTGCGGTTCAGGCCACCCTCATCAACCGTGCGATCACCTTCTACGAATCCGAAACCCTGCTGGTGAACGCCGACTGGACGACGATGGCCCTGCCGATGCCGGGACAGTCGACCATCCAGGCCCTGGTGGGCGGTCGACTGGTCTTCACCACCGAGCAGGACTGGATCGCGCCGACCGGTGAATCCTTCGCGTCCGGCGATCTGGTGGCCTGGAATCTGGCGGCCTTCAAGGCCGACCCGGCCGGCACCCACCCCGAGCTGGTGCTGCACCCGGGCGAGCGAGATTCCATCGAGGATGTCTCGGCCACGCGCAATCAGCTGGTTGTGGCCCTGTTCGAGAATGTGCGTGGCTCGGTCTATGTGCTGCGCCCCCAGGCCGGCGCGACAGAATGGTCGCGCACCCGTCTGGACCTGCCTGAAAACGTCACGGTTGGGCTCGGCTCGGCCGATACGGAAAGCGATCAGGTCTTCGTCAATGTCTCGGGCTATCTGAACCCCAACAGCCTGTGGCTGGCTAATGCCGAGACCGGAGCCGTCCAACAGGTCCGCAGCCTGCCGGATCGCTTCGACGCCAGCGGTATGGTGGTCGAGCAGTTCGAGGCGCGCTCGGCCGACGGCACGATGATTCCCTATTTCGTGGTCCATGCACGGGACATGGCGCTGGATGGGACCAACCCGACCCTGCTTTACGGCTATGGCGGATTCCAGAATTCTCTGCTGCCCGGCTATTCGGGCACGGTCGGGCGGCTGTGGCTGTCGCGCGGCGGCGTCTATGTCATTGCCAATACCCGCGGCGGTGGCGAGTTCGGCCCGCGCTGGCACCAGGCCGCGCTTCAGGAAAATCGCCAGCGCGCCCACGAAGACTTCCAGGCCGTCGCCCTGGACTTGATTGCGCGCAACATTACCTCCCAGCCGCACCTGGGCATCATGGGCGGTTCGCAGGGCGGGCTGTTCATGGGGGCGATGCTGACCCAGCGCCCGGACCTCATCAACGGCGCGGTCATCCAGGTGCCGCTGTTTGATATGCTGCGTTTCCACCGCCTGTTGGCGGGCGCGTCGTGGATCGCCGAATACGGCAACCCGGACATCCCGCAGGAGCGCGCCTGGATCGCGGCCTATTCGCCCTATCAGAACCTGCGCGCCGGCCAGCCCTATCCCGAGGTCTTCATCCACACCTCGACGGCGGATGACCGGGTGCATCCGGGCCATGCCCGCAAGGCGGCGGCCCGGCTTGAGGAACTGGGCTATCCGGTCCTGTATTTCGAGAACACCGACGGTGGTCATGCGGCGGGCGCCAACCTGTTGCACACAGCGCGCCGGATCGCGCTGGAATACACCTATCTGAACCGGCGCCTGGTCGACACGCCGACCCAGGAATAGGCACAGGTACCCTTCTCCCCTTGGGGGAGAAGGTGGGCCGCACAGCGGCTCGGATGAGGGGTATGTCCGAGCGCACTGGAGTTATCAGGACCAGGCGGAGAGAGCCTCCTCATCCGTCATGCTCCGCAAGCCACCTTTTCCTCCGAGAGGAGAAGGCAGGAGGTAGATATGCGCACCCTCGCCCTTGCCGCTGTGCTGATGTGCAGCGCCGCACCCGCCGCACTGGCCCAGGAGGGGGCTGCCGAAGTCATGGACCTTCGCAGCCAAGTCGCGGTGCCGGCAATGCCGGCCGACCTGTCGGTCGACGGGGTCGCGGCGGCCGATACCTATATCTGGCTTGAAGACGTCGACAGCGAGCGGGCCATGGAGCGGGTGCGCGCCTTCAACACCGATGCGCAGGCTCGGCTCGATGCCGACCCGCGCTTCGAGCCGTTCCGCCAGGCGGCCTATGAGATCTTGTCGGCCACCGACCGCATTGCCTATCCGCATATGCAGGACGGCATGGTCTTCAACTTCTGGCAGGACGACACCCATCCCAAAGGCATTTGGCGGCGGGCCACGCCCGAGAGCTATCGCGCCGGCGAGCCGGTCTGGGAAACGATCCTGGACGTCGGTGCCCTGGCTGAGGCGGAAGGCCGCGACTGGGTCTTCAAGGGGGCAAACTGCTACGGGCCGGATGAGCGGCTGTGTCTGATCGCCCTGTCGGACGGTGGCGGCGATGCGGTTCAGGTGCGCGAATACGACACCCACGCCCGGGCCTTCGTCGAGGGTGGTTTCGTGCTGCCGATGGGCAAGCATCGCTATGACTGGCTGGATCAGGACACGCTTCTGGTCGCCACGGACTTCGGCGACGTCGATGGCCGGTCGTCCCTGACCGAGAGCGGCTATCCCTATATCGTGCGCGCCCTGTCACGCGGCCAGACGCTGGATCAGGCCACGACTGTCTTTTCCGGCGAGCAGGGTGACGGCGGCTACGGCGTCAATCCGTCCGTCTATCGCGGGCCGGACGGCGAGCTGGAGGCGGTGCTGATCAACCGCCCGCTCGACACCTTCCGCAGCGAGACCTACGCCCTGATCGATGGTCAGCCGGACCGGCTGAATATGCCGGAGCGCGCAAGCGTCTGGGGGGTCTTCGGCGACCGCATCATCTTCTCTATTGAAGAGCCGTGGCGCTGGGGCGCGACGGACTACGCGACCGGCTCGCTGATGGGCATAGGGCTCAACCTGCTGGCTCAGGACGAGGACAGCGATGATCCGATCATCATCTCCAACGCCGTCCCGCTGATCTTCCAGCCGAACGCGCGTCAGTCGATTGAACAGGTGGCGATCACGCGTGATCGGATCGTGGTGACCATGTTCGACAACGTCGTCGGCCAGCTGCGCGTCTTCGCCAATCGCGGCGAATGGGGCTGGCCCGAGACGGTCGTGTCCGTGCCGGACAACGCCACCATCGGCCTGGTTGATGCGGGCCGCTCGTCCAACCAGATCTACTATTCGGTCGAGGGCTTTCTGACGCCCAACACCCTGATGACGGCCGATGTCGGCGCTGGCGAGCCGCAGCGCCGCGCCGACCAGAGCCGCACCCTGGATCTGGGCCAGATGGTGGCCCAGATGCCGGCCCGCTTTGACGCTTCGAATGCGGTGGTCGAGCAGTTCGAGGTGGCCTCCACCGACGGGACGATGATCCCCTATTTCCTGGTGCGCCCGCGCGACCTGGCCATGGATGGATCGGCGGCGACGATCCTTTATGGCTATGGCGGCTTCCTGGTATCCAAGCCCGCCGACTACATTCCCGAGATGGGTGCCCTTTGGCTGGAGAACGGCGGGGCCTATGTCATCGCCAACATCCACGGCGGCGGCGAGTTCGGCCCGGCCTGGCACCAGGCGGCCTTGCGTGAAAACCGCCAGCGCGCCTTCGATGACTTCTATGCGGTGGCCGAGGATCTGATCGCGCGCGGCATCACCTCGCCTGAGCATTTGGGCATCTATGGCCGTTCGAACGGCGGGGTGCTGACCTCGGTGGCCGTGACCCAGCGCCCGGACCTGTTCAATGCGGCGGTAATCGAAAGCCCGCTGATCGATATGCTGCGCTATCCCTTCCTGCCCGCGGGGGCCTCCTGGATCGGGGAATACGGCGACCCGCGCCTGCCCGGCGATGCGGCCTTCATTGCCCGCTATTCGGCCTATCAGAACGTGCGGCCCGGCCTGGAGCATTTCCCGCAGGTCTATATCACCACCAACACCCACGATGATCGGGTCCACCCCGGACACGCGCGCAAGTTCGCCGCGCGCCTGGCCGAGTACGGCTACGACCCGATCTATTTCGAAGACACCGCCGGCGGCCATTCCTATGACGCTGACCCGACGGCCAACGCCCGGCGCTGGGCCCGCCACTACGTCTATCTGGCACAGCGGCTGATGGACGAGGAATGATCCCTTCTCCCCTAGCGGGCCAGGGTGGGCGCTGAAGGCGCTCGGATCCGGGGTTCGAGGCGAGGCCGAGCTAGCGGACGTCCAAGTGCAAAACGGATGAGGGATCGGCGTGACCCCTCATCCGTCATTCCCCGCCTTCGCGTGGGCTGCCACCTTCTCGCGCAAGGAGAGAAGGATCGGTTCAGCTCGGGCGCACCATGGCGGTACGGGCCCGGAAGGCGGCGCGAACCGCCGCCAGTTGATCGGCCGGCAGCGGGATCATGCCGCGATCAGCCAGATAGCCGTCGGTGCCGGCCGCTGCATCCGACAGGAACTCTTCGACGAAGGCCTCCAGGCCCGGCGTCGTCTGCAGGTGGCTGATCTTCACATAGATGTAGAGCGAGCGGCTGAGCGGATAGGAGCCGTCGGCGATGGTTGAGGCGGTCGGCTGGACGCCGTGGATCGAGGCCGCCTTCACCGAGGTCATATTTTCTTCCAGGAAGGAATAGCCGAAGACGCCGAGCGCACCGGGCGTGCGGGTCAGGGTCTGGACGATGGCGTTGTCGTTCTCGCCGGAATCGATCCAGCGACCGTCTTCACGCAGGGTGTGGGCGATGGTCTCGAAGCGATCCTCATCGCTGTCGGCCAGGGCGGCCAGCGCCGGGATGGCCTCGGCACCAGGCGTCAGGCCCAGCTCCAGAAAGGCGTCGCGTGTGCCAGAGGTCGGCGGCGGGCCATAGACGGTGATGGCCTGGTTCGGCAGGCCGGCGCGCACATGGTTCCAGGTCGTGTTCGGATTGGCCTGGAAGCCGGAGCCGTTCGGGGTCTGGGCGGCCAGGGCCAGGTAGATGTCCTGAAGCTGCAGGTCGAAATCGGCTCCATCACGTGCGGTAGCGATCACGATGCCGTCCGAGCCGATGCGGATTTCCAGGATCTGATCGACGCCGTTGGCGACGCAGCTGTCGAACTCGGATGCCTTCATCGGGCGCGACGCATTGGCGACGTCGGGCGTGCCGGCACCGACGCCGGCGCAGAAGGCGGCGATGCCACCGCCGGTTCCGGCCGATTCGACGCGCGGGGCGGTGCCGCCTTCGCGCTGGGCGAAGGTCTCGGCCACGCGCGTCGCAAACGGAAATACGGTCGAAGACCCCGTTGCCCAGATGCCCTGGGCGGTCCCACCAGCCGTACCGCCGCCCGACGGGCCGCACGCCGCCACCATCAACAGCGCGATTGCGCTGGCCGCCAGCTTCTTCATGGCTCTATCCCTCTCGGCGCTCCATGCGCCGTCAGGGCGGTCGATACGGCACCTGGATGACACCGTTCCGAAGACGCCGCGACAGTGATCCGACGACGGTATGACGGTTCGGTGACGCCTCTTGTCTCCTCCCGGACGGTGTCGCCGTTGGGGAGGGGGATCACGAAGGGGAGGAGACGCCGGTTACAGCAGGCGCTTGCGCATCACCTGGCTGAGCATATCGATCAGGGTCACGGTGACGACGACGATGATCGCGATGGCCGAGACCTCACGGTAGTTGTAGCTGTTGAAGGCGTCGATCAGGGTCGAGCCGATGCCGCCGGCTCCGATCAGGCCCAGCACCGTGGCGGCGCGGGCGTTCGATTCAAAGCGATACAGCGCAAACGACGTCCACAGCGGAGCCACCTGGGGCAGGATGCCCCAGCGAATCTCGTGCAGCGGCTTGGCCCCGGTGGCGCGCACGCCCTCGACCGGTCCCTTGTCGATCGATTCGACAGCCTCAGAGAACAGCTTGGCCAGGACGCCGCCGGTGTTCAGCGCCAGCGCCAGCACGCCGGGAAGCGGTCCCAGGCCCACGATGATGACGAAGATCAGGCCGATCACCAGATCCGGTACTGAGCGCATCAGGTCCATGACCCGGCGAACCGGCCACACCAGCCAGGCCGGGGCGACGTTGCGCGCCGCCATGAAGGCCAGGGGGATCGCCAGGAACAGGGCCAGGAACGTACCCCACAGGGCGATCATCACCGTTTCGAGCATCTTCTTGATGAAGAAGTCGACGCGAGTGAAGTCCGGGTTGAACAGGGCTCCGGCCATTTCGCCGGCGGTCGATGATCCGTTGAACAGGCGCGGCAGGTTGTCGATGTCGACCTGCTTGAACGACAGCGCCAGGGCGACGATCAGACCGCCCCACAGAACGATGTCGAACAGCATCGCACCGAGCGGTCGGCTGGGCGGCGGCGGAACGACGGTGGGATCGACGGCCTGGGTCGTCACGGTTGAACTTCCTGGGCTGCGGTCACACGGGCATGGATTTCGTCAAAGGTCGCCTGGGCGGCGGCGATGCGGGTCTGGTCGCCCGAGCGGCGGGCTTCCATCAGGTCGACGGAGGCCTCCATTTCACGCACCGGATCCAGGTAGCTGTCGTCCGCAGCCTGGAAGCCGCCGTACTCCAGCCCGTCGAGAACCTCACGTTCCTGCGGCGTGTCGCCGTAGGTGAGGAAGAAGCTACGAATCCGCTCGGTCACGGCCGGGTCGACGTCGTTACGCACGACGATGGCGCTTTCAGGGATCGGCGGGCTTTCCCAGATGACACGGATATTGGCAAAGGCGCGCGGGTTCTGGCGTTCGGTGAACAGCAGGCCCACATCATTGTTGGTCGCCACATCGACCTGACCGTTGGCGACGGCCAGGGCGTTGGCCTGGTGGTTGGCCGGGCGGACCTCGCGGAAGCACTCGGACGGCTCAATCTCGGCGGGCCCGAACAGGAAGGCCAGCGGGGCGAGCGTGCCCGAGGTCGAGCGCGCATCGCCCATACCAAACGACAGCCGTTGACCGCAGGCCATGACGTCTTCCAGGGTGATGCCCGAATTGGCCTGGGTAATCAGGACCGAGCGGTAGTGGGTTTCCCCCTCGCGGTTCTCGATCCGACCGATGATGTGAGCGTTGGAGCGACGGGTCGCGTCCAGGGCCGGCAGGGCCGACATCCAGGCGACCTGGATCTGGCCGGCCCGCATGGTTTCGACCAGCACCGTATAGTTCGGAACGAAGCGCAGCTCGATATCGAGGCCCGTCTCGGCCTCGAGGTCCTCGATCAGCGGGGCCCAAAGCGGCTCGGACGCCGCCTGGCTCTCGGCCGGCAGCACGGCAAAGACGATGCGATTCGGGTCTTCGGCTTCGCTGTCGCCGCACGCGGTCAGGAGCGCCGTCACACCGAGCGCCCCGGCGAGCAGGGCGCGGCGCGCGATGGATCCGATCATGTGGGATCTCCTTCCCAGAAGGCGTCTTCGATCTCGGGACCGTAGATTTCGATGAGGGTCGCCCTGTCCAGCCCCGACGAGGGGCCGTCATAGGCGATCTTGCCGGCCTTCAGCGCGATCACGCGCTGGCAGTAGCGGATGGCGTAGTCGACCTGGTGCAGGGTGACAATCACCCCCAGGCCGTCGCGCTGGTTCAGCTCGACGAGCTGTTCCATGACCTTGCGGGCCGAAACAGGATCGAGCGAGGCGACCGGCTCGTCGGCCAGGATGGCCTGGGCGCCTTGCAGAAGCGCCCGGGCAATGGCCCCGCGCTGCTGCTGCCCACCCGAGAGCGTATTGGCGCGCTGGGCGGCGTATTCGGAGACGCCGACGCGGTGCAGCGCCGCCATGGCGCGCTCGCGGTCGGCGCGCGGCCAGGCCCCGAGCAGGCCGGTCAGGAAGGGCAGACGGCCCAGCGACCCCAGCATGACGTTTGAAAACAGGCTGAGGCGGCCCACCAGATTGAACTGCTGGAATATCATGCCGAGTTTGGCGCGCGATTTGCGCACATCGCCGGCGATGCGACCGTTCTTCTGGACGGTCTTGCCGAAGACCTCGATCACGCCGGTGCCGGCATCGATCGTCTGCAGGCCGGTGATCGAGCGCAGGAGCGTCGACTTGCCGGAGCCGGACGGGCCGATCAGGGCCACCATTTCGCGCGGGCCAACCTCGACGGACACGCCGTTGAGAGCCTTGCGCTGGCCGAAGGTCTTGGAAATGTCGCGCACGGAGGCGACGGGAGCGGAAGAAGCGGTCATGCGGTCGCTGTCCGACGCCTCTGAAAAGGTTGCTACGAGCGCGCTCCTTAACGGAACGCCTGCGACGGTTTCATGACACGCGAAGGGCCGGCGCGGCAAGCGCCGGCCCTCGCCGTGCGTACGATTGTCCCGCCTATTCGGCGTCCATGCTGCGCACTTCGATGGGCAGGCCCAGCGATTCCAGCTGCGGGCGCACGGTCGCGGCGTCGCCGACGACGACCCAGACGAACTGGCTCGGGTCGACGGCCTGGCGGACCGCCTGGTTCAGGGCGTCGGCCGTCAGGCCCTGATAGCGGACCCCGGCCTGCTCCCAGTAGTCGTCCGGGCGCTGGAACAGGTCGTTGGACTGCAGCGTCCCCAACACTGCCGAGGACACCTCGAACATCCCGGCCAGACGCCGCGTCGAGGAATCGCGGATGCGTTCCAGCTCGGCTTCGGTCACGCCATTGGCCCCCAGGAAGTCGGCGTGGACCGCCATCAGAGAGGCGATCGCCTCACCGGTGCGGTCGGCCTGGACCGGCGCATTGATGACATAGGGCGACCGGCCTTCGAGACTCGAGATGCTGCTGCGCGATCCGTAGGACCAGCCGCGGGTCTCGCGCAGGTCGGTGTTGATCCGTGACCAGAAGGCCGAACCCAGGATCTCGACGCCCGACCCGATCACCAGGCGGTCATCGGCCCCGGACAGGCTCAGGACCTGCCCCCCCAGGATCAGGGACTGGGGCGACTGCGGCCGGTCGATCAGGATGATGCGCGGCTGAACCGGCTGGGCCGCAACCTCTGCCTTGACGCCACGCGGGGTCGTCGGAGCCGACCAGTCGCCGAAACGCGATTCCAGCTCGGGCAGGATTTCCGACAGGGGACGATCCGACACCACATAGATGCGGGCGTTGTCCGGCCGAATCCAGGCCTGCTGGAAGGCGATCAGGTCATCGCGATCCGCAGCGGTCACGACATCAATCTCACCCAGCCCGCTCGGGCCGCGGCCGTAGGCTCCGCTGTAGAGGGTCTCAAAGAGCGCATTGCCGCCCAGACCACCCGGCGATGACCGTTCCGACCGGATCGCGGCCAGCTGCTGATCGCGAACCCGGTCCACGACGTCCGCTTCGAAATCCGGGCGACGCACCACATCGGCGAGCAGATCCAGCGACGGGCCCAGGTTGGCCGTCACCGTCGACAGGCCGTAGGTCGTCCGGTCCATCGAGGCGCTGGCCGAAAGGCTGGCTCCCAGGCTCTCGCGGGCCTGGGCCATTTCGTTGGCGTCCATGCCGTCGGCCCCCTCGGTGGCGGCGCGCAGCATCAGGGCCTGAATGCCCAGGGCAGCGGCGTCGTCGGCCGCCCATCCTGCGTTGAATTCGACAGCGACGCGCGTGGTCGGGACTCGGGCCGACTGGGTGGCGATGACCTGCACCCCGTTCGACAGGGTGGCGCGGCTGACGTCCGGGAAATCCAGACCCGGCATTGCGCCGATCTCCGGTATCGGCGGGCGGGCCGTCGCCTGGTATTCGCTCGTCGGTGCCCGCTCGGCGGCCCCGGCCGGGGCTGCGGCGGCTTCTTCATAGGTTTCGCGTTCGCCCGGCTCGACCGTCAGATTGTAGGACGGCCGGCCCAGCCAGCGCTGCATCACTGCGCGCACATCAGCCGGGGTGACGGCCGCCAGGGCCTCCAGCTCGGTGCGATAGTGGTCGGCGTCGCCGGCGTAAAGCTGGCCCTCGGCCAGGCTCGACGCGCGCCCGTTCAGCTGTTCCATGGCGCTGATGCGGCGCGCGACGGTCTGGGTGACGACGCGCCGGATTTCCTCATCGGTCGGACCGTTGACGATGAAGTCGGCAATGATCTGGTCCATGCGAGCGCGCACCGCAGCGGCGTCCTCGCCCGGCTTGACGTTGACGGTCACGTCAAACCAGCCGACCCGGTGGAAGGAGGCATAGCTGGTTGAAACCGAAACGGCGGTCTCGTCGCCGCGAACCAGCTCATTGTCCAGGCGCGACGAAGCCAGACCGCCCAGGACGCCGGCGGCGATTTCCAGTTCGGCGGCGTCACCGTCCAGCATCCCCGGTACCGGCCAGTAGCGCTGGATCGAGGTATAGGGCACGCGGTCGTGCATGGTCTGTTCGATCGGAGCCGCCAGCTCCGGAACGGGCGCGTCGGCCGGGGTGTTGACCGGGCCGCGCGGAATCGGGCCGAAATAGCGGTCCATCAGGGTACGAGCGGTAGCCGCGTCGATGTCCCCAGCCAGAACGACAACGGCGTTGTTGGGGCCGTAGTTCTCGGTAAACCACTGACGCACATCGTCCATCGAAGCGGCGTCCAGGTCGGCCATCGAGCCGATGGTCGAATGGCGATAGGGATGTCCCTCGGGGAACAGGTTTTCCAGAATGGCGTATTCGGTCAGGCCGAACGGCTGATTGTCGCCCTGGCGCTTTTCGTTCTGGACGACGCCGCGCTGCAGATCGAGCGTCTCCTGGGTGATGGCGCCCAGCATATGGCCCATGCGGTCGCTTTCCAGGAACAGGGCCTGCTCCAGCGCCGGGGTCGAGACGGTCTCGAAATAGTTGGTGCGGTCGAACCAGGTGGTGCCGTTCAAGGTGGTGGCGCCCATGCCCTGGAGGCGGGTGATGTAGCTACCCGGCGCGTTCTCCGATCCGCCGAACATCAGGTGCTCGAACAGGTGAGCGAACCCGGTGCGACCCGTGGGCTCGTCCTTGGAGCCGACATTGTACCAGACCGAGACCGTCACAATCGGATTGGAGCGGTCCTCGTGGACCAGAACCGTCAGGCCGTTGTCGAGGGTGAAGGTCTCATAGGGGATCTGGATCCCGGCCAGAAGATCCGACACCGGGGCCGCCTGGGCCGCCGGATCGCTGGTCTGGGCCCAAACGACGCTCGGCGCGGACGCCAAGATGAGGGCCGCCGCAGCGCCTCCGACGACACCACTGAATCTACGCATAGTTTCCTGTTCCTTGGATAGCCCTGAAGGTGCGCGACCCTAGAGTTCGTCCCCAGACGACACAAGGCGACCGGCCGGCCGGCTCATCGCGCGCGCCAAACCCTAGCGATGCCGGGCCGAGCGGCAAGTTACGGCTGAGTCACAATCGTCGGCCGCAAGCCAAACCCAAGCCCCGCCACGAAATTACCCCTTTACATGAACGGCCAATTTCCCCATATGCGACGCCTTCCGGCGGACCCCGTAGGTCTGATCTTGCGCCGCTAACGCCGGGTCTGGGTTAACAACAAGCAGGGGGCTACGTGAATTGCGCACGTACCACACTCCCCTGGACCTGGTCCGTGAGCGGTCTCCGGAGCGACCCGTCGCCCTTGTGCGACGTCGTTCCGTTTCCGTAGCGGCGCGCTGGTTCCAGGACAATCTGAACGCTGACGTCTTCTATGCGGTGAAGGCGAACCCGTCGCGCTGGGTCATCGAGACCCTGGTGGAAGCGGGCGTTACCGCGTTTGACGTCGCCTCTCTGGCCGAGATCGAGCTGGTCCGCTCGGTGCTGCCCGACGCGCGTCTGGCCTTCATGCATCCGGTCAAGAGCCGTTCGGCCATCTCCAGGGCCTATTTCGAGCACGGGGTGAAGACCTTCTCGCTCGACTGCCAGGAGGAGCTGGACAAGATCCTCGACGCCACTGGCCAGGCCCCGGGTCTGAATCTGGTTGTGCGCATGGCGGTGTCCGCCGACGGCGCAGCCTACACCCTGTCGGGCAAGTTCGGCGTCTCGCCGGACCAGGCTCCGACCCTGCTCATGGCGGTGCGCCGGGCGGTCAGGGACGGTCTGATGGGCGTCAGCTTCCACGTCGGTAGCCAATGTATGCGTCCGACCGCCTTCCAGGCCGCCATGGCCCAGGTCGGCCGGGCGATTTCGCGCGCCGGCGTGATCGTCGATATCGTCGATATCGGCGGCGGCTTCCCGTCGGTCTATCCCGGCATGGTTCCGCCGGATCTGAGCGAATACGCCGATGCCATTCACCGTGGCTTCAACGAGATGCCAGTGTCCGAGACGACAGAGCTGTGGTGCGAGCCGGGCCGGGCGCTGGTCGCGGAATCCTCCTCGGTTCTGGCGCGGGTCGAGCTGCGCAAGGGCGATGCGCTGTATCTGAACGACGGGTCGTACGGCTCGCTGTTCGACGCCACCCATTCGCGCTGGCCGTTCCCGACCAAGCTGGTGTCGGATCGTGACGTTTCGGGCGAGCTGAAGCCGTTCCGCTTCTACGGCCCGACCTGCGATTCGATCGACCATATGCCGGGTCCGTTCTGGCTGCCGGCCGATGTCGCCGAAGGCGACTTCATCGAGATCGGGATGCTGGGCGCCTACGGCGTGGCCATGTCGACCGGCTTCAACGGCTATGGCGAGCATGACCTGGCCTTTGTCGAGGACGCGCCTATGGCGTCGCTGTACGGCCTGGCCCCGCGTTCGATCCCGACGGTCCGCACCACCGCCGAGGAACAGGCTCGCAAGGTCGTTCGTCTGTCGCGCCCCAAGGGCAAGGCCGGCCAGCGCACCAAGAAGCGGCGGTAACGGCTCCTCCATCGTCATCCCCGGGTTTGACCCGGGGATCAGGCTCTCCACATCTTCATCGTCGCCGGCTGAGCGACGGATCGTCTGACCCTCGGATCAAGTCCGAGGGTGACGAGTTTAGAGATTACCCCTATTGGGCCTGCTCCGGTCGCTCCGTCCCGGACTGGCTTATCTGACGACGGGCGCTCACCTGTAAGGGAAACCAAACCGATGAACGCACCGACCAACCAGAAGGCCGAGTTGCTGCAAAAGACCGTCGAGCACGTCGACATCACCAGTTTTGACGCGCGCCCGATCATCGACGCCATGCGCCAGATGAGCTTCTCGTCGCGCGACACCGCCCGCGCCGCCGACATCTTCAACATGGCGCTGGAAGACAAGACCTGCTCGCCGTGGCTGATCCTGGCCGGCTCGACCTCGGCGGGCGGCTGTATGCACGTCTATCGCGACATGGTGAAGCTGGGCATGATCGACGCGGTGGTCGCCACCGGCGCCTCGATCGTCGACATGGATTTCTTCGAGGCCCTGGGCTTCAAACATTATCAGGCCGCTGGTCCGGTCGACGACAATGTCCTGCGCGACAACTACATCGACCGCATCTACGACACCTATATCGACGAGGAAGAGCTCCAGGCCTGCGACCACACCATCCTGGAAATCGCCAACCGCCTTGAGCCGCGCGGCTATTCCAGCCGTGAGTTCATCTGGGAGATGGGCAAGTGGCTGTCGGAGGGCAACGCCAAGAAGCCCGGCTCGCTGATCCAGACAGCGTACGAAGAGGGCGTGCCGATCTTCTGCCCGGCCTTCGTCGACTCATCGGCCGGCTTCGGCCTGGTCAAGCACCAGAAGGAGCGGGCCGCGGCCGGTCAGCCCTATATGATGCTGGACGCCATCGCGGACTTCCGCGAACTGACCGACATCAAGATCGCGGCGGGCACCACCGGCCTGTTCATGGTCGGCGGCGGGGTACCCAAGAACTTCGCCCAGGACACCGTGGTCTGCGCCGAGATCCTCGGTGTCGAGGCGGATATGCACAAATATGCGGTCCAGATCACCGTCGCCGATGTGCGCGATGGGGCCTGTTCGTCTTCGACGCTCAAGGAAGCCGCCTCGTGGGGCAAGGTGTCGACCACCTATGAGCAGATGGTCTTCGCCGAAGCCACCACGGTGGTGCCACTGATCGGCTCGGACGCCTATCATCGCGGTGCCTGGAAGAGCCGCGAAAAGCCCCGCTGGGCCAAGCTGTTCGGCAAATAGATCATAGAAGCGTTGGGGGGCCGGAGCGATCCGGCCCTTTTTCGCATCCTACGGACGTTTGGCGCGTTAGGGCCTGGCAGGAGATATCGATGACAGATCCGACCCCTGAAAAACTGGATTCCCAAGGCGGCACCGAAGCGGCCAAGCGCGCCCTGGACGGCACCGACGTCGGCTCGGACACGCGTGCCGGATCGCTTGAAGGCGGGGCCTCGACGGGCTCGGAGAATGACGAAGCCCAGGCCGCTTCGGATCACCATCTGGCCGAAATGGGACGGGCCATGAAGGCCAACCAACCCAAACCGGACTGACGGATCAGCCGAGCCGATACCGGCTATCGGTCAGATTGATCGGATGAACAGTGTAAACAAGAAAGATGAGGGCGGCGCCATGCGGCACCGCCTTCAAGCGGTCGGACTTGGCTAGTTGCGTGTCCGCAGCAGGTTGATCACCCGCACAGGACGACCTGATTGGACGGGTGTTGGTCGCGAACTGACCAGGCGTCCCTGCGCATCAACGCTCTGGAAAACCGCTGCGCTAGGGCTCCGCCCGCGTCGAACGGTTGGAACTTGGACTCGGAATGGACGCCAGTGGTGGATGCAGTCTTCTGCGAAGTATGGAGAGTTCTGCGTTCCGTTGTGTCCAAGCACGGTCGACAATCCGATCCAGCTATTCGGTGCGAACGGTGCGCCTGTCCAGAAGCCGCCTCCCGTCATGGTCACGACGTTGCCGGCAAGGCTCCAGGTTAACGTCTGCGGCGCGCCGATCACGGTTCCGCTCGTTGCCGCCACGGTCCCTACGCCGAGGTCTACGGCCTGCCACGTCAGGGTGATCTGGGTAATAGAGGGATCTAGGGAGTTCACATAGGTGAGGTAGGCGCTCATCTGGGCGTTGAGGGTGACGTTCTGCGACTTGGCTGGATCAAATACCAGCGTGTAGGGCCCGCCGGCGTGGGTGGGGAACACAGCGTCAAGGGCAGGGATGATATCTACCCCGGCCCAGGGCGCGCAGCAGGGCGATCTCGGTCCGTTGGGCGTGCCCACCATGGTGATCAGATCGTCCACGCCCCATGCGCCCGTGTTGAGGTCTAGGCCGGTGCTGCCGACTGTCGAAGTCGCAGAATCAACAACTAGCGGGCAGTCCAGAAGCGAAATATTGCCCGTTCGTCTAACTTCGCCTGAGAGCAGGGTCGAATCGTAAGAATAATTTCCGTTCATATGCACAGCGAAGTCGATCGTGTGCCCTGGGCAAAGCAGCACACGGTCCTGGAGGATGGTTCTGCCGTCGCCGCGCGGATAGGTGCTCACCGACCCGCCGATCACGGCTCCATTGCGCAGGACGAGGCCCGTCACGCCGTCAATATTACTTTGATTTCCAAATGTTGGAACAACAACATCGATGCTTGTGAAGGTCGCACTCACAGAATAGTAGCCCGCTCCCCCGACCGGCGTTGTGAACCGCAGCACAGCACATTCATTGCTGTTGCCGGGGTGCATATTGATACCGCCGGCTGGTACGGTGATGTTGTTGTTGGTGTAACTCGTGGTCGCGAAGTTTCTCGTGATGAGTGGAAACGGGCCGCCGGACCCGCCGTCCAGACCGTATAGATCGCCCTGCACGAACTGGTTTGTGAGGCTGGCCGTGCCAGTGGAGCCGCTAGTCGTATCCCGGCACGGGTTGCCGGGGGTTCCAGTAATGCTCAGCGCCGACCAGGGAGCGGTCATCGACACGGCCCCCTGTGTGCCCCCCACAGCGCTGGCTGTGGAGTAGGTTTGAGCCAGGGCCGGACTACAAGTCAGGGCTAGGGCGAGACTCGCCACGGCAGCACGAAAGAAATCCACTCTCACATCTCTCTCCTTTTTGGGTTCGATCGAGACGGGTTGGCGGGTGAGACAGAAGACGTCTGTGTGTTGAGAATTTTGAGGCTTAGCCTTTGAAAGTCTCGGGCCGTGGCAAAGAAAATAACGATGTTATATGACGATCAAGGGGAAACATAACCCGGTCTGGGAGTCCCGACAATTTATTGCTGGGATTGAGCTAATCCGACTAGACCATGTTGACGGATCAGGCGAAGCGGCGACGTCCGCCGGTCTGCTGGATCAGGGTGTTTCGCACCACCTCCGACGGGGGCTCGGCCTCCGCCAGCACCTGTTCCTTGATCGCGCGCGGCTCGCCGAACAGGTGACCCTGGCCCAGCGCGATGTCGAGCTCCAGAATGTCGACGATCTGGCGTTCGGCCTCGACCTTTTCAGCCACCACCTCCAGCCCGTAGCGGCGGGCCAGTTCGGCGAAGTCGCCCGGGTGAATATCGCGCAGGCGCGGATTGGCCGGGCCAGAATCCAGGTCCAGAAGCTGTTCCAGCAGCAGCTCGGCCGAGACCTTTATGAATCTGACATCCGACCGTTGCAGATCGGCGAAATCGAGATCGAGGGTCTGAACCTTGTCGATCGAGAAGCGGAAGCCCAGGTCGGCAAGTTTGGCCATGTTGCGGGCCTCGACTGCGCCGCGCACGTCGAAATTGGCCTGGCCCAGCTCGAAGATCAGCGAGTCCTTCAGGTCGCGGTTCTCGGACAGGAACTCCAGGAACTGGGGGAAGAAGACCTCATCGGCCAGCGAGGTCAGGGCGACGTTGCAGAAGACACCGACCTTGCGATCCTGACGCGCCAGCCGCCGCACGATCTGGGCACAGCGGAACAGCAGAAGATTGTCGATGGCGGCAGTCAGCCCCTCGTCCTCGGCCACCGACAGATACTCGGCCGGCATCATCACCCGCCCGGTGTCGTCGCGCAGGCGCGTGAAGCTCTCATAGTAGCTGGTCTTGCGCTGCGGCAGGGTGACGATGGGCTGGAGATACAGATCCACCCGGTTCTCGGTCAGGGCCTCGCGCACATTCGACACCATGGCCGCCGTCTGATGGCGACGGCGTCCCTCGGCCGCATCCATCGGCGGGGCCGCGCGTTCGATGGCGCTGAGTTTGAGGTCGAGATTCTCGGACAGACGCTGGACGAGGATCTCCAGCATCCGCACTTCTCCGGTCAGGACTTCGGTCTGCTCGGACGTCCCTCCGGCCTGTACCGACTGGGCGAGGTCGCCCAGAGTGTCCTGGGTGGCCTCAAGGGCGTCGGCCAGCAGGCGGTGCGCCTCGCGTACGGCGGCGATCTGCCGGTTGATCTCCTTGCGGGCCAGGGCTCCCGAAATCATGGCGTGAATCCCGGCACCTAGGCCCAGCGATCCGAACAGTCCGGCCATGGCCGTTCCCACGCCCATGCCGCTGCGCCAGAACAGGGTGGCAATCGTCAGGGCCAGGCAGGTCCAGGCCGCGATCAGGAACGTCGTGGTCAGCTTCGACATACAGTCTGCCCCGAAGGAATCGGTTGATTATCGAGTGTTTCGACGTCATCGGCTAGACGTTGAATTCTGAACGGGGGGCGTCGCCATGCAGTTGTTCGATCTGACCGGAAAGGTGGCCGTCATTACCGGCTCGTCGCGCGGCATCGGGCGTGCGATCGCCGAGCGTCTGGCCGAGCATGGGGCGCGGGTTGTGATCTCGTCGCGCAAGGCCGGGCCCTGTGATGAGGTCGCCGGCCAGATCAACGCCCGTTACGGTGAAGGCCGCGCCATCGCCGTACCTGCCTCGATCGCGTCACGCGAAGAGTTGCAGCGGCTGGTCGACGAGACCAACGCCGCCTTCGGCCAGATCGACATCGTGGTCTGCAACGCCGCGACCAATCCCTACGCCGGGCCGATGGCCGGGATTTCCGATGAGCAGTTCGAGAAGATCCTTCAGAACAACGTCGTATCGAACCACTGGCTGATCCAGATGGTCGCGCCCCAGATGCTGGTGCGCAAGGACGGCTCGATCATCATCGTCTCGTCGATCGGGGGCCTCAGGGGCAATGCCCTGATTGGTGCCTACAATATCTCCAAGGCGGCCGATATGCAGCTGGCGCGCAACCTGGCGGTCGAATGGGGCCCGTCGAACATCCGCGTGAACTGCATCGCCCCGGGCCTGGTTCAGACCGACTTCGCCAAATACCTCTGGGAGAACCCCGACCTGCTGAAACAGGTCACGGACCCGGCCCCGCTCAAGCGCATCGGCCAGCCGGACGAGATTGCGGGGGCGGCCGTCTATCTGGCGTCACCGGCCTCCAGCTACATGACCGGACAGACGCTCGTGGTGGACGGCGGTATCACCATCGCCTGGTGAGGGGCGGCCCCGATCAGGCGGCGCTGGTTTCGGTGCTCTTGTCGTCGGTCGAGCGCCGCCACGGCCCGGCGTAGCTCTTGTTGGACAGGCGCCGACGGCAGGGGCCGAAATAGGTTTCCGACTTCACGAAGGGCCGCGGCTTGTAGATCACGGCCTGGATCCGGTCGAGCACGGCCTTGGCCGTCACCGGCTTGACGATGAATTCGGTGACGCCGGCATCGCGCGCTTCGACGACCCGACTCTTTTCAGAATGGCCGGTCATCATGATGACCGGCAGATAGACGTTAGGGCTGTCGGCGCTATTGCGGATCAGGCGGGTGAACTCCACGCCGTCTAGCGGGGCCATGTTGAAGTCGACGATGGCCAGATCCGCGGGCCAGTCGCGCAGAGCTTCCATGGCCTCCGCCCCGTCACGGACCTCACGGATACGACGAAACCCGGCGGAATTGAGAATGGTCGCGGTTATCGCGCGCATATGCTGGTTGTCGTCCGCCAGCAGGATTTGAAGGGCGCCGAACGCTGACAAGCAATCTCTCGGAATCTGGCGTTAACCACGATGGATACGCGCCAAGACTTAACCGTGATTCGTGACCAACTCCTTTCCAGAAATTCCGTGATCGTCGGTCAGATCGTCAGGGATCCGACGAGGGTCGAGGGATCGAAATTCCGGTTGCGCCAGCGGGCGCGCCAGCACAGGTGCGGCCCTGTCGCCCGACCGCTGGACCCGACCCGGCCGATGACCTGGCCACGGGCGACTTGCTGCCCGGTTTCAACCAGTAGGCGCGACTGGTGCAGATAGACGGTGATGAGACCCTGGCCGTGGTCCAGGAAGGTGATTCCGCCCTCATAGTGCATATCTGGGTGGGCCAGGGCGACCAGCCCCGCCGCCGGTGCCCGGATCTCCGTGCCGGCCGGAGCGGCCATGTCGATGCCGTAGTGGGGGCGCGCCGGCGTGCCGTTCAGAACCCGTTGCGAGCCCCAGCGGCTGGAGATCCGGAACTGGGCCAGCGGCCAGTCGAATCCTTCGGCAAAATCCTCCGTTGCGGCGCGACTGGCATAGGCCTCGGCCTTCAGACCGCCCTCGCGGCGAATTCGGGCCACAACGTCCGGGTCGGTCGGATCAACGGTTGCTGCCGGCAGGCCGTTGATGGTCTGGCTGGGGAAATCGCCGCGCGCGATGGCCACGATCTCTGTGGCGCTCCAGTTGCCGTGGCGGGCTTCAATGCGGGTGGACAGATCGCAATCCCGGTCGAGTCCCACGAAGAACCGGCCACCGGTCCCGGCAGCGGTGAGGGCCTCGCCGTCGACGAAGATCAGGGCTGAAGGCGGTGCCCGCCCCAGGATATAGCCGCCCTGGATGAAGCGGCCCGTCAGTTGCAGTCGAGGTCCGCTCGGCTGCGCCTGGACCGCGCCTGCGAGGCCGGCGGCCACCAGGCCCGAGGCAAAGCCCCGCCGGTTCACCTGCGACCCCCGGTCAGGGCTTGGACGGCCTCCGGGGCACCGGCATAGGCTTCCTGGCGCTCATGCGACCAGTAGCGCAGGGCGTCGATCGGAATTCTCTGACCCGTCTGGGCGCAAACGACGAAACGCCCTGGCCGAAGCACGGCATATTCGCCTTGACCATAGTGGAGTTGGGCTTCCGGGCCGGCCGCGATATCCTTGGTACTCATGTCGGACAGAATAGGCCGGGCCCCTCTGTTTCGCCAGATGAATCAGGCACCTGCGTCGGTGCCGTCGATCTGGGCACGGAATGAGGCCCGGGCCTGGGATACCCAACCGGCGAAGGTATCGACGCTCTGGGTCAGCCGCTGGATGTCGCGGATGCTGGCCAGATTGCCCGGGCCCGCCAGGGCCAGACGCATCGCCGCCGGGTTTCGAGCCTGGTTGAGGAAGGGCTGATAGCGGCCCGAGATCCGCGTCAGGGCGATGGGGTCGTCGGCCAGGGAATAGCCGATACCGGTGCGAATGACGCGCGTTTCCTCGTCGGCTGACAGGCGCGTATCCGCCGTCTGCCAGCGATCCCCCAGGCTCGATTCATAGAGGCCGGCGGCATCGCTCCAGCGTTGCTGACGCCAGAAGACATCGGCGCGCACCGCGCTGGCCGCCGCCGAGGTGTCGCTGCCCAGTACCTCAAGCGCATGGTCGTAACGCCCCAGCATCATCAGGGCGCGGGCTTCCAGCGCCCGGCGCTCGGCCTGAAGGGCGCTTGGCAGAATGGTGGTGCGGGACTCCCAGATGTCCTCCAGCGCCTTCTGCGGTTCTCGGTTCATCAGCCGGATCGAGGCGGCGTCTGTGGCCACCGAGGCGGCGGCCACGCCGTCCAGCCGATGCTCAACCTGGTATTCCAGCAGGGCCGCAGCCCGATCCAGCAGATCCAGATCCACGAGGCGGCGCGACAGACGGCGGACCATTTCGTCACCCTCGGCTCCGGGGGGCGTCAGGTCGCGGAAATCCTCGAACAGGGCGACCGCCTGGATCGGCTGCAATCCGTCGGCGGCCCCCTCCAGGAAGAGCGCCCGGAAGGCCTGGGCCAGGTCGGCCTGAAGCTCGGCGGACTGGGGCAGGCTGGGCAGTCGGTGGCCCGCGCCACGAAGGACTTCCAGCGCCTCGCGGTACAGGCCCTGATCCAGATAGACTCCCGCCAGGGTGCGGATCACTTCTAGCTCGGTGGCATCACCGCGCCAGCGCCAGCGCAATGGTTCCATCCGTTGCAGCGCCTGGGTCGGTGTCACGGTGCCGGCGGCCAGCTCCAGCCGGGTCGCATTCAGGCTGGCGGGAACCGAAAGCTCTTCGAACGGGGCTCCCGCGACCGCCAGGAAGATCCGTTGGGCGCGCCCGGTGTCACCCCCGGCCTCGAACAGACGCGCCTGTACCAGCCGGATGGCCAACTGCTCGCGCGGCCCGGCCCCCTGGCTGAGCGCATAGTTCACAAGCGCGGTCGCCCCGTCGTGATCACCCATGTGCAGGGCAGCCTCGGCGTGGGCGACGGCGAAGCGGGCCCGCCACTCGGCCGGGAACAGGTCCACCGCCGTACGACCTTCCGCAAAGGCGGTTCGCGCGGCATCCCACTGGCCCTGGCGGGCGGCGATATAGCCGCGCCAGATTGCGGCGGAGGCATCCTCGCTGAGGACGCCCGAGGCGAAATCGACCTGGGCTTCGGTCAGGCGACCGATGGCGGCCCGCGCCGCCCCCCTCAGGCCACGGACTTCGGGGACGCCGGCCAAGGCGGCATTGTCCTGGACCAGGGCGTTGAGCACCCCGATCGCTTCGTAGTTCAGGCCCGCCCCGACCAGGAACCGCGCGAGGGCCAGGCGCGCCTCGACCGGGGCGCTCTCGCCGCCGGCGGCCTCTTCGGCGGCACCGGCCTGAAGGGCGTGATAGCGCGGGCCGAACCCGGCCTCGCCGACATCGCCCCATTCCGCCAGGATCAGGGCGGGCAGGGGGGCGGCCTGGGGCCCCGGCTGGGCTGCGGCCACCTCCAGGCTGTCGGTCGGGTCCGACAGTCGCAGGCCGGCGGGCCGGCTGATCCGCACCAGGTCGCCGGCGATGGTGATGCTCAGGTCATCCACCGCCGGCGTCAGTGCCAGGCCCTGAACGGTGGGGATCATGGTCAGATCGACCAGACGGCGCGTGTCGCTGAAGCCCTTCGTCGGACCCAGGGCCGTCACCACGCCGATGCGGTCGCCGACCGTCGGGTCCTGGATCCACAGGACGCGCGTGGCCCCTGCGATCGCGGCCGCCATGGCGGTAGAGCCGCCTTCATCGTCGCGGCTGAGGGTAATCTCGGTTTCCGGGGCTTCAACCGGGCCGCCCAGGCTGATGATCCAGCGACCGCCCTCGGCCCGCGCCGAGGGCTCGGCGGCGGTCGGGGCCTCGATGCGCACGGCGGTAAAGTTTTCGCCCCGCACCCAGCGAACGGAGCGTGCCGGGCCGAGATCGGTCGGCGTCCGGTTCAGGTCCAGGCGGGCCGATCCGTCGAAGACGATCCAGACCGCATCGCCGCGACGAAAGACGGCGGCGGGGGTCGGCCGGCCCCAGTTGAAATTCAGACTGAGGACTCCATCCGCGACGCTCAGCGCCACCGGAACCACCTCGACCGGCGCGCCTACCGGAGCGGCGGCTGCATCGGCGTCAGCGGGAAAGATGTTCACAAAGGCCGCACCGTCCGCCTGACCGGAGCGGATCGTGGCGCCCTCGGCCAGGGTCAGGACGATCTCTGTGGCCCCGGCTGCGGCGCGGGTTTCAACCGCCGTCACGCCGGGGGGCGGATTGACCCGGATCAGTGAAACGTCCGGAGCCGCTGTCGATCCGACCCGAACGATGACGTCCGCGCCCTCCTGGTGAATGCGGGCGCGTGCGCCGACCGGCCCGCCGAATTCGATGCGCGTGAAGTCTGCGTTCGCACCCCGGCGAATGTCGATCGGATCGCCGGGCGCGGCCCAGGCCAACGGAGCCAAGGGCGCAGTCACGACGGCACCGGCGGTCGCAACCGCGACGGTGGCGCGCGCAAGGCGCCGCGTGGTGTTGGATCGGACCCCGGCCATCGGACGCAAGGTGAACGGGCGCGGTTAGGGCGGCGTTAACAGGGCGCTACTGAACCGACACGCGCGGCTGGTTCGGCGGCGCGCTCTGGTCGGCCGCTGCGCCGGTCGCCTCGGTGCGCTCTGCCGGGGCGTTCGCCGGGGTGCGAGCCGGGGGTGTCGGGCGCGGCCGAGGCCGTTGGGCGGGCGGTCGGGCCGGAGTTTGCGCGGCCGGCTGGCCACCCGCAGCCGGTTGGCGGGTGGGGGTCTGAGCCGGCGTCTGAGCCGGAGCCTGGGCCGCTGCGGAGGCTGCGGCACCCTCGTCGGCGGCGGCGCGTGCGGCCAGGTCCTGCGACCCGTAGCGGTCGGCCAGGCGCTGGGTCAGGATCCGGGCGGCCTCGGGCTCCATCTCCGCCATGATCGCAGCCAGGGCGCGGGGTCGCATGGCGGCGGCGACCGGCAGACGGACATCATCGCTCAGGCGTGCGAAGACCGGCGCGGCGTCTCGCGGCCGCATCGCCTGATAGACCTGCACCAGGCGGTTGGTTTCTTCCTGCTCACGCTCGGATACCTGGCCGAGCAGGCCCTGGATTTCCGTACGCAGGGCGGTCAGTTCGTCGATCCGTTCCTGGGCCTTGGCTTCGGCGGAGATCAGCAGCGGCAACTGCGTCTCGAAATCGACGTCGCGAAGGTCCAGCTCGCCGCGACGGTCCGACAGACTCTGGAGAACCCGCAGTTCGGCCGGCGACAGCCCGGCCTGCCGGGCCAGTTCCTCCACCGAGATGGCACACGCCGCCGGGGGCGGAGGCGTGTCCGGCGCGGCGGCGTCACCCTCGGCGGCGGCGGCATCTTCGGCCACACCCTCGGCCCACGCCTGGGCCCCCTGAAACAGGCCTGGACCCGCACCGATCAGGCGCAGGGCCGCGACGCCGACGAGGGCGATGGCCACCAGAGGCAGGATACGGGGAATACGGCTCACGGTCGGTCTCCTAGGCGCGCCGGCGGGCCGGAGCCTCGAACAGGTCATCTTCCGGCAGGCTGCGTGGCGCTGCGATCGGACGGGGCGTTTCGGTCAGCGGCAGATCTTCCGGCCGGCGCTCCGCCAGGGCCTTGAGCAGGCGTTCGGTCGAGGTCTGGGGCTGGATCGCCGTCACGCGGGCCGGGGCGTCGGGCATGGGGGCGGCGGCCGCCGCCGCAGCGGGCCCTGCCGGTCGGCCCCGCGAAACCAGGCTGTCCAGTTCGGCCTTCAGGGTCCGCGCCGCCACGATCCGTTCGTGCAGCAGATCCGTCTCTTCGCCCGCGGCCCTGAGTTCGGCCAGGGCCGCTTCGGCGCGCCCCGCCGCCACGTTCAGCTCTGCCACGGCCCTGACGAAGCCGTCCTGCCCCTCGCGCAGGCTGCGCAGCTTCTTCTCCAGCCGCATCCCATAGGCGATCGCCGCCAGGATCAGGGCGATCAGCAGCACATCCATGATCAGACCGATGGCATTCATGTTCCGCCTCCCATCAGGGCGCGCGCCGCCGCCGGGGTCAGCGGAGAGGAGACCTGCACGGCGATATGGTTGCTCCGGCGTCCCATCCGGCCGCGCGTGAGCGGAATGGAGCCACAACGCAGATGGATGTCGCTGTCGGGGGTGGCGTTGAGCATCAAAGTCTGGCCGACCTCCAGGCCCAGCACGGTCGACAGTGGAACCATCTGCTCATCCAGAACCGCACGAACCTCGACCTGGGTGCTCCAGAGTTCGGTCGCCAGGTGACCTTCCCAGATGTTGTCGCGCCCGAACTTCTCACCCATGAACTGTTGCAGCAGCAGCTTTCGGATCGGCTCCAGCGTCCCGTAGGGCAACAGCAGTTCGACCCGGCCGCCCCGGTCTTCCATGTCGATGCGCAGCTTGACCAGAATGGCGGCATTGGCCGGCCGTGCGATGGCGGCGAAGCGGGGATTGGTTTCCAGGCGATCGAGGTTGAAATGCACCGGCGTCAGGGGCTCGAAGGCCTGGCGCGCGTCATTGAGGATGACCTCGACCATGCGCTGGACCAGCACGCGCTCGATAGTGGTGTAGGGGCGGCCTTCGATGCGCAGGGCCGCCGTGCCGCGGCGTCCGCCGAGCAACACATCCACGATCGAATAGATCAGGTTGGAATCGACGGTCAGCAGGCCGAAATTGTCCAGCTCCTCCGCGCGGAATACTGCCAGGATCGCCGGCAACGGTATGGAGTTCAGATAGTCGCCGAACCGGATCGACGAGATGTTGTCCAGGCTGACCTCGACGTTGTCGGAGGTGAAGTTCCTGAGCGAGGTCGTCATCAACCGGACCAGCCGGTCAAAAACGATCTCCAGCATCGGCAACCGCTCGTAGGAGACCAGAGCCGAATCGATGATGGCGCGAATGCCGGTCCGATTGGCGTCGTCGTCGCCGGACAGATCGAAGCCAAGCAGGCTGTCGATCTCATCCTGGTTCAGGACGCGTTCGCCGGTCGGTGCAAAGCTGTGCTCATCCGTGCTGGTGGCATGGACCTCAGCGGATGCCGCCAAGCCGGCCTGGGCCAGATCCTGGGCGTCTTCGGTCACTGGATCAGCATCTCTTCAATCAGAACGGCATCGACTTCTTCGGGCGCGGCCACGAGGTTCACCCGGCGCAGGATTTCCTGCCGCAGCTGATAGCTGCCCGCCGAGCCGGCCAGGTCTTCCGGCCGGAGTTCGCGCAGGAAGGTCTGCAGCATATCGTTGACGCGGGGGCTCTCCGCCTGGAGATGATGGGCCAGCTCTGCGCTGTGCATTTCGAGCGTCAGGGTCAGCTTGAGAAAGGTCGGACGCCCGTCGGCGGACTGAATGTTCACGACCATGTCGGGCAGGGTCAGAAACGTCACACCGTCCGGTCCTTCGCGAATGGTGCCCACCACGGCCGGATCGGCCGCCGTTTCGCCGCCGCCACCGTGGCCACCGCCGCCTTCCTTCTTCTTTTCGGGGGCATGGTCAGCTGGGGCCTCATCGGCGCTCGACGGCTGCATGAACAGGAAGAAGGCCGCGGCGCCCCCGCCACCCAGAACCAGAACCGCTGCGGCCCCGATCAGGACGAAGAGCGGGAGCTTCTTCTTCTTGGGAGCGACCTCGGCCTCACCCTCGGCTCCTTCGGTGACAGCGGCCTCGGCCTCGGTCTCGGCCGCCTCGGCGTCCTTCTTTTTCTTTCCGAATTTGAACATGGCGCGCCGAACCTGACCCTGACCCGGCGACTTCGACCTAGTTTGGTTAACGATCGGTCAAGACCCGGCAATTCCTGCCCGGTGCCATGGTTAATCCGACCGCCCCTGAGACGGTCCAATCCCTTACAGAACAGGTGTTAACCATACTGGCGCGTGCCTTGCTTGGTCAGGCTTCAGCAAGTTCCGTGGAGTCCGTTCGTGGAGAACGCCGCCCTCATCGCCCTGAGCCGCCAGATGACGCTTCGGCGTGAGCTGGACATTGTGGCGAATAACATCGCCAACGCCGACACCTCGGGCTTCAAGGTCGAGGGCCTGATCGTCGAACAGGAAGTGGTCAGCCACGCGCGCAACTTTGGCGTCTATGGTGCCCCCTCGTTCGTTCTGGATCAGGGCGTCGGTCGTGACTTCAGCCAGGGGGCCATCCGCCAGACGGGTCGGCCGCTGGACGTGGCTCTGGAGGGGGAGGGCGTCTTCTTCCGCATCGGCGATCCGAACGGCGGACCTGAACGCTACACCCGCGACGGCGGCTTCACCTCGGACGGCGAGGGCCGACTGATGACCCGCGACGGTCGCCCCGTTCTCGACAACGGCGGAGCCGAGATCATTCTGGATCCGTCGCAGGGGGAGCCGACCATCGCCCAGGACGGCACCATCAGCCAGGGCGGCCAGGCCGTCGGCCAGCTGGGCGTCGTGCGCTTCGACGTCCTGTCGGTCCTGTCCAAGGACGGCGACGGCCTGTACCGCAACACCTCCAACGAGCAGCCGGCCGATGCGACCGACGCCCAGGTCCGCCAGGGAATGCTCGAAGGCTCAAACGTCGACACCCTGGTCGAGATTACCAACCTCATCGAGATCCAGCGCGCCTATGAATCAACGGCGCGCATGATCGAAAACCTCAATGACCTGTCGCGTCGCTCGGTCGAGCGGCTCGGTCGGGCTTCGTAAGGGAGACGCCGGATGCGTGCGCTCAGAACCGCCGCGACGGGCATGGCCGCCCAGCAGCTGAACGTCGAGGTTATCTCGAACAACATCGCCAACATGAATACCGTGGGCTTCAAGCGCCAGCGGGCCGAGTTTCAGGATCTGCTCTACCAGAATGTCCAGCGCATGGGGGCCCAGTCCTCGGGCGCCGGCACGGTCGTGCCGACCGGCATCCAGGTCGGTGTCGGTGTGCGCGCCGGCAGCGTGTACCGGATCACCGAGCAGGGCACACCCATGCATTCGGGCAACCGCTTCGACCTGGCCATCGACGGGCGCGGTTATTTCCAGGTGCTGCTGCCGTCGGGCGAGACCGCCTACACCCGCGCCGGCAACTTCTCGGTCAATGGCGAAGGTCAGCTGGTCACTGAGGACGGCTTTCAGGTTCAGCCGGCCATCTCGATCCCGCAGGAGGCGCGGGACGTCGTGATCTCGCCGACCGGCCAGGTCCAGGTGATCCTCGACGGCGACCCCAATCCGCAGATCGTCGGCGAACTGCAACTCTCCAGCTTCTTCAATGAGGCGGGCCTGGAAGCCATCGGCGACAATCTGTTGCTGGAGACCGCTGCGTCCGGCCCCGCCGTGACCGCCGCGCCCGGAGAGCCTGGTCTGGGCACCCTGCTTCAGGGCTATACCGAGAGCTCCAATGTCGACGCCGTGGCTGAGATTACCGCCCTGATCGTGGCCCAGCGGGCCTATGAGATGAACTCCAAGGTCATCACCACGGCCGACGAAATGCTGCAGGCGGCCAACCAGGTGAAATCCTGATGCTGGACGTTCGGCGCTGGATGGGATTGATCGGTCGCCGGCTCGCCCCAGGGCTGCGGGTGTCGCGCTGTCCGTCGGTCTGGGTGCCGGTCGTCGCCGGCGTCGGCGGGCTGGTGTTCGCCGGTGCCGCCTTTGCCACGCCCGTCAGCCTGATGGCCCAGCCAACCGACGACGACGGGGTCGTGACCCTGGGTGAATTGTTCGACGGGGCCGGCCAGGCTTCCGGTGTCCGGGTCGCCCTCAGAACGTCCCCGACCGTCGTGCTCGATGCTGCCCAGGTCCAGACCGTGGCCCGCCGCAATGGGCTGGACTGGGCCAATGAAACCGGCATCCGGCGCATCATCGTCCGCCAGGGCGGAAGTGGGCCTGTCACCGCCGCGCGCACGCCCTCGACCGCCAGCCGTGGTGCGGCAACGCTCGAGGTTCTGACCTATGCCCGCAGCCTGGCCACCGGCGAGACGATCCAGCCCGAGGATATCGTCTGGACGACGGTGCAGTCGCACCAGGCTCCGGCCGACGCTGCCGATGATGCCGAGGCCGTCATCGGCCTGTCGGCGCGGCGGCCGCTACGGGCCGGTGCCGCCGTTCGCGCCGCCGACCTGACGCGCCCCCAGATCATCGCCCGCGGTGACATGGTCGATGTCACCTACGAAGCCGGTGGCATCAGCCTGACCCTGCGCGCCCGCGCCCTGGAAGCCGCAACTTCCGGCGAACCCTTTCGGGTCCAGAACATCGAATCCGGCCGCACCATCGAGGTGGTGGCCACCGAACCCGGCCGGGCGCTGGTCGGTCCGGCCGCCCTGTCTGCCCGTACCCGCTAGAGGAAGTTGTTGATGCGTCGTTCGCTCGCCCTGATCCCGGTCCTGCTTCTGGGAGCCTGCTCCACGGTCGAAGAGGCGGTCATGGGGCCGGACCTGTCGAACATGGGCTACCCGGCCGCCCTGGTTCCGCTTGAACAGCCGATGGGCGCACCGCCCCAGGCGGCATCGGCCGGGTCGCTTTGGCGGGCCGGATCGCGCAGCTTCTTCCGCGATCAGCGCGCCCGCAACGTCGGCGATATTCTGACCGTCAACATCAACATCGACGATCGGGCCTCGCTCCAGAACTCGACCCAGCGCGACCGCTCCAGCGAGACCAATGCCGGGGTCGGCTCCCTGTTCGGCCTCGAAGAGGCGCTTGGGAATTTCTTTCCCAGCGGCTTTAACAATGACAACCTGATCGAGATGCAGAGTGGCTCCAGCTCGGCGGGATCGGGGACGATCAACCGGGCCGAACGGGTCAGCCTGACCATTGCGGCGGTCGTCACGGCGGTTCTGCCCAACGGCAATCTGGTGATCCAGGGCCGCCAGGAGGTTCGCACCAATCGCGAACTGCGCGAGCTGCTGGTTTCAGGCATCGTGCGTCCGATGGACATCTCGTCGCAGAACACCATCGACCACACCCAGATCGCCGAGGCGCGCATCTCCTACGGTGGGCGGGGTGACGTCAGCCGGGTCCAGAGCCCGCCGGCCGGCCAGTCCGTCGTGGAGCGTTTCAGCCCATTCTGACGCCTGTGGCGGCACCGCTGCGGCGGCCGTCGATGCGCGACGGGATTGAACCGGTCCTCCGGTTCGGCGTTTCTCCTGTGAAGGGAGAACCCCGATGCTCAATCGAGCCGCCGTGTTCGCCACCATCGTCGCCGGAGCCGGGTTGTCGGTAGCCGCTCTGCTGGGGCCGGCTGAGTCCGTCGAGGCCGCGCCGCAGCCCCAGCCTCAGCTGGTTGAAGTCCTGGATCATCAGCCGATCGGCTGGCACCTGGTGCATCAGGGCGATCAGGCCAGGTTGGCGTATGGGATCGCCGACAGCGATCAGATCCTGGTCATGTTCTCCTGTGCTGCCGGTGACCAGCAGGTTCATGTATTCGGCCAGGCGGCACCCGAAACGCGGTCCGTGCGCCTGACCTCGGCGTCCCTGACCTCGGACATCGCCGTCGTGACCGAGATGGACCCCTTGAGCGGTGTGCCGGTCATCGAGGCCGAAATCCCCCTCAGGTCGGCGGCCCTGCGCGGCTTCCGTGAGAATGGCCGGCTGACGCTGACGGCCGGCGACGGCCGTGCGATCCTTGCCCATGCGATGCAGGCGGAACTGGCCTCGGTTCAGGTCTTCTTCGAACACTGCGAACGGCGTAGCATCTAGATCGTGTCAACCGCCGGAGTGTCGGGATGATCTCCAGTCTTGTCGCAGCCCTGGTGCTGTCCCTGTCCGGCCAGGGCGGTGCCTCGTGGGTCTGGTCCTATTATGACGGTGACGGAGCCGTCGTGCTGGCTCGAGAAATCCCGGATACCCCCAATCTGAGCGCCGTACTGGAATGCACGCCGGGTTCGGGTGTGGTGCATCTGACGATGTATGAGCCTGACGCCCGTCCCGACTTCGTCAATGTCACGGTCGGAGAGGTGTCCGCCGATGTCGAGCGGGTGGCCGGCGACGGCCTGTCTGTCCGCCTGGGGCTGGACCACCCGATTCTGCACGCCTTCGGCCAGGGCCATGCCCTGACGGTGTCGGCCGGCAGTCAATCCGCGTCGGTGGCGGCTCCGCATCCTCGGCTCATGTCGGCCTTCAGGAGCGCCTGCCGCTGACGGCACAGGCCCGGACCTTCCAGGCCCGGTGGACGGCGTGTTGCAGGTTGGGGGTGAACGCCCTACCCCTGTCGCGTGAGGGGATCGGAGAGAGGACGGATATGAACCGGATGGCTTTGGCGGGCGTGCTGATGGCGGTCCTGCTCCCGGCCTGCGGGGGGGCGGACGAGGCGGCGGAGGAGCCGGGCGAGGCGGCCGCCCCGGCTGCGGCGCCCCCCGCGCCTGAACCGGAGGCACCGTCAGGCCCCGCGCCCGCCGAGGGCTATGACTGGTCGATCCATCAGCCCGGCGCGGAGGATCCGGATCGTGCCCATCTGTCCTATTCGGTACCCGAGACCGATGATGTGCCGTTGTCGATGACCTGTCTTAGGGGCTCGGGCAGCATTGATGTGAACACCGACTCGGGGCTGCCGGGCGTGGGAGCGATCATTCTGCGCTCGGGCGAGGCTCAGGCCATGTACGCCATCACATCGCGCATCCCGTCCGAACTGAGCGGTGGCGAGTTCCTGACCGTGACCCTGCCGGTTGATGATGCGGTCTTGCAGGCTTTCCGTCAGGCCGGCTGGATCAATCTGTCTGTCGCTGGAAACGCGCGCGACCTCGCCGCCCACCCCGGCCATGCGCGCCAGGCCATCGACCGTTTCTTCAGCTTCTGCGCCCCGGCACCTGCGCCGGCGACCGGGTCCGAGGCTTCGTCAGAGCCAGCACCCGGTTGACGTGGGCCATCTTGCGGCCCGGCTTGGCGTCGCGCTTGCCGTAGAAATGCATCCGCACGGCCGGGTCGGCGGCGTAGCGCGCCCACGCCTCGACTTCGTCGCCGAGCAGATTGGTCATCTCGATGCTGGAATGGGCCGCCGTCGGTCCCAGCGGCCAGCCGGCGACGGCGCGGATATGCTGTTCGAACTGGTCACAGACGCAGCCGTCCTGGGTCCAGTGGCCCGAATTGTGGACGCGCGGCGCGATCTCGTTGACCAGCAGACGCCCGCCCGGCATCTCGAACAACTCCACCCCCATGACGCCGACATAGTCCAGCCCTTCCAGGATCTTGCGCGCGATGCGGGTGGCCTGGGCCTTGGTCTGGGACGAGACCTTGGCCGGGGCGAAGGTGGTCTTGAGCACACCGCCGGAATGGACGTTTTCGCCGATCGGATAGACCGCGATCGCACTGTCGCGGCCGCGCGCGCAGATCACCGACATCTCCCGCGTGAACTCTGCGGCGGCCTCCAGGATCGCGGGCTGTTCGCCGATGGCGGCCCAGGCGCGTGTCACCTGGTTGGTCGCGCGGATCCAGGCCTGGCCCTTGCCGTCATAGCCCTGGCGGCGGGTCTTGAGCAGGGCCGGTGCCCCCAGTGACGCGACGGCGGCCCTCAGCGTCTCCAGGCTGTCGATGGCGGCGAAGGCGGTGGTCGGAACCCTGATGCTGTTCAGAAACGTCTTTTCATCGACCCGATCCTGCGCCACCGCCAGGGCGCGCGGCCCCGGTGCCACCTCGCACCCGGCCTCGATCAGGATCTCGACCGAACGCGCCGGGACATTCTCGAACTCGAAAGTGACGGCCCGGCAGGTCTGGCCCAGCACCTGCAAGGCGGTCGGATTGTCGTAAGCCGCAACGATCTGGCCTTGCGAGACCCGGCAGGCGGGGCTGTTCTCCTGAGGGTCCAGGATGACGACATTGAAGCCGAGACGACCGGCCGCCTGGCTAAGCATCCGGCCGAGCTGGCCGCCGCCGATGATGCCGAGGGTGTCGCCGGGAGCCAGGGGCAGGGTCACTCAGTCCTCAACCGTCTCAGGGATGGAGGCGGTCTGGGCCGCGCGCCAGTCGGCCAGTCGCTCCGCGAGGCCGGGGTCCGCCAGGGCCAGGATCTGGGCCGCCAGGATGCCGGCGTTCTTGGCCCCGGCCGCCCCGACCGCCAGGGTGCCGACGGGAATGCCCCCCGGCATCTGGACGATCGACAGCAGGGAATCCAGGCCGTTCTGAAGTTTGGATTCGACCGGGACACCCAGCACCGGCAGGGTCGTCATCGAGGCGGCCATGCCGGGCAGGTGGGCCGCCCCGCCGGCCCCGGCGATAATCACCTTGAAGCCGGCGTCGCGAGCGCCGCGTGCGAAGTCGAACAGCCGCTCCGGCGTGCGGTGCGCCGACACCACCTTGGCCTCATAGGTGACCCCCAGGGCGTCGAGCATATCGGCAGCGGCCTTGAGGGTGGGCCAGTCCGAGCGGCTGCCCATGATGATCGCCACCGGTGGCGTCTGAGACGTCATGCAATCGTTCCGGTTCGGGAAAGGCCGGGACCATAGTTTCCGCGCGTTGCGCCCGCAACCGAGTGAGGGCAGCATCTGCGCAATTCATCGCGGCTGATTCCGCCGCAGGAGTCCGCGTGCCCGCATCCCAAGACCTCTCTGGCGAAGTTGAGCGCCTGAAGGCCGAGGCGGCGCACTGGCGCGCGCGGGCCGAGGCGGCCGAGGCCCTGGCTGAACGCGACGTCCTGACACCGGCCCTGAACCGGCGCGGTTTCGTGCGAGAGCTCGGCCGGGCCATGGCCTTCTGTCGCCGCCACGGGACCGAGGCGTCCCTGCTGTATCTGGACCTGGACGGATTCAAGGCGGTGAATGATGTCCTGGGCCATAAGGCCGGCGATCAGGCCCTGATCGCCTGTGCCGAAATCCTGAACCAGAACCTGCGTGAATCCGACGCCATGGGCCGGTTGGGCGGCGATGAGTTTGCTGTGCTGCTGCTGGGCACCGATGCTGCCGGCGGCAAGGCTAAGGCCGCATCCCTCGCCCTGGCCCTGCGCGACGAGGGCTTCGCCTGGCTGGAAACGCGCCATCCGATCAACGCCTCGATCGGCGTGCGGACCTTTTCGGGCCAGACCGATCCCGAAGACTGGATGGCCGAGGCTGACGCCGCCATGTGGGTCAGAAAGAAGGGGCGCTAAGCCTGATCACGCAATAATGTCTGGCAGGATCATCGCCTCGATCTTCAGGATTTCATCCTTCAAGGCCAGTTTCTTGCGTTTGAGCCGCGCGATCAGCAACTGGTCCGGCAGAGGTGAAACCGTCAGGGCCTCGATGGAGGCCGACAGGTCGGCGTGTTCCTGGCGCAGGTGCGCGACCTGTTTCCTCAGTCGGGCGTCCGACAGGTCGCCGTCGTCGTCATTGATCGGGCCGCTGGAGTCCGGCATGGCCACCCCGTTTCAGAATCGCCGACTATCATACATCGGACCGGCCCGGCTCCGGTAGTCGTCCCGCCAGGGTCTTGAGCGCTTCACGCGGGGTTCGGTCCGCCCACAGCCGCGCCGCTGCTGCCAGGGCGCTCACAACATCGAATCGCGAGCCGTCCGGCGCTCCACCAAGGCTCTCCAGCTCGTCCAGCAGGCCGCGCTCGGCCGACAGTTCGATCCGTTTGATCTCTTCGCGCAGGGCCAGCCGGCGAGAATCGTCCATGTCGGGCACCGGCTTTTTCAGGGTTCGGCGAACGCCACGAACCGGATCAATGGCGGTCCGGTGCCAGCTGCGCGCCGTCTCGACCGCCGCCTCCAGGACTTCTGCGTCGACCGGCCCGCGCCAGGCGGCCCACAGCAACAGGCAGACCGACTGACCGTCATCGTCCTGGAGCGATAGACAGATGGCCTGGACACCCTCGCGACCATAGGCCTGGACGGCCCAGTTCCACAGGCTCATGCCGCGTCGGCTCCGCCGGTCGTCAGCCCCGACCAGCGTCGGGTCTGGTCCCAGTCCAGGCCGAACAGGTCCAGCACGCGACCGACCGACTGATCCACCATCTCGTCGAGCGTCTGTGGGGCGGTATAGAAGGCGGGCAGGGGCGGGGCGATGGTCGCGCCCATTTCGGCCAGGGCCGTCATCGTTCGGAGATGGCCCACGTGCAGGGGCGTCTCGCGCACCATCAGCACCAGCGGCCGGCGTTCCTTCAGGGTCACATCCGCGGCGCGGGTCAGAAGCGACGAGGTCACGCCCGTGGCGATCTCGCTCATGGTCCGAACCGAGCAAGGCGCGATCAGCATCCCCATGGTCTTGAACGACCCCGAGGCGATCGCCGCCCCGACATCCTGGACGCGATAGGTCTGGTCGGCCCGCTCGGCCAGATCGGATGGCGTCAGGCCCAGTTCGGACGTCAGGGTCAGGGCCGCCGCCCGACTGATCACCAGGTGGGATTCAACCCCCAGCGCCTTCAAGGCGTCCAGCGCGCGCACGCCGTAAGCCGCGCCCGTGGCCCCGGAAATGCCGACGACCAGCCGTTGCGTTGCGGCCTTTCCAGCCATGAGACCTCCTGTCGCGCCGCGCTCTCGATTTCGTGATTCCACTTATTGCGCGGATGGGTGTGGAATTGATGGTCCCTTCACACAGGAGGCGCAAGCCATGGCGATTGACGCTCGCATCCGCGAACTCGGGAACCGGCACCGTGATCTGGATCACCGGATCCAGGAAGAGCTGAGGCACCCGAGCACGGATACCCTGACGCTCAGGGATCTCAAGCGTCGAAAACTGCGTATCAAGGAAGAAATCCAGGTCCTGGAAACCCAGGCCTAGATCTTCCCTGCCTACCGGTCAGCCTAGTCGTCTGACCGACCGAAGACGTCCTCGACCGTCGGCTCGGCACGACGGGCGTTTTCGGATTCGTCCGCCTGCCAGGTGTCGGCCTCGGCCTCGACAGCCGGTTCGGCTTCGCCGGCCGGCTGAAGGGTCGCGCCCCCGGTCCTGGCCAGTTCCTTGGCCTTCTTTTCGGCGGCCTTCTTGACCACATCATCCAGCTCGAGCTGGCCGACCAGGCCCAGGGTCACCGGATCTACCGGCTTGATATTGGCCGTGTTCCAGTGCGAGCGGTTACGCACGCTCTCGATCGTGGCCTTGGTCGTGCCCAGCAGCTTGGAGATCTGGGCGTCGGTCACCTCGGGATGGTTACGCACGAACCAGGCGATGGCATCCGGGCGGTCCTGACGACGCGACACCGGGGTATAGCGCGGGGCCTTCTTGGTGGTCTTGAGCAGCTCGGCGTGGCGGCTGACCTCGGCCTGCAGCCGATAGGCCGAATTGGCTTCTGCCTTGGCCAGTTCCTCGCGCGTCAGTTGGCCGTTGCCGATGGGGTCGGCCCCGCGGATGTCGCGCGCCACCTCACCGTCGGCGATCCCCTTCACTTCCAGCGGATGCAGGCCACAGAAGGCGGCGATCTGTTCGAAGGTCAGCGAGGTGTTGTCGACCAGCCAGACGGCGGTGGCCTTGGGGTAGAGAATGTCGGTCATCGGCGGGAGTCCTGAGCGATGGAAGGCCCAATGGCATGGGCCGGAAACAGCGGCGCCCGGCCTTTCGGCCGGGCGCGTGATGCTCTCCATATAGCGACTTCCCGAAAAAAGGGAACGGAAACCGTCTGAAACCGAAATCGATGTCAGGTCGTCTCGAAAGCGCCGTCGTGGCGCATTAGACTGCGAGCGATGAAAACAAGAAACATGACCCCCGATGAGGCGATCGAACGCCTCATCGCCCTCTACGATCAGTCCATCGCCGCCCTGAAGTCGGACCTGGCCGCCTTTATCATGGACGGCGCGCGGCCGCAGGCAGCGGCCAGATCCGACGGCCGCTATTGCTATCCCGAGCTGAGGATCACCTGGACCGGCGAGCTGCGCCCTTCCACGACCAAACGCGCCTTCGGGCGGATTTCCCAGCCCGGCTCCTATGTGACGACCATTACGCGCCCGGCGATGTTCCGGGACTATCTGCTGGAACAGCTCACCTACCTGGCCGACGACTACGGCGCGACCTTTGACGTTTCGGTGTCGCGCCAGGAAGTGCCCTACCCCTATGTTCTGGACGGGCTGGACCAGGCTCCGGATCCTTCGGTGGCCGAGGCCCTGGCTCGATTCTTCCCGATCACGGAGCTGGCCTCGATCGGCGACGAGACGGCCGATGGCTTTTCGCTGGGAATGATGCCGGACCGGCCCCTCAGCCTGTTCGATGGACTGCGCACCGACTATTCGCTGGCGCGGCTGCGTCACTACACCGGTACGCCGGTGGAATCGTGCCAGTCGTGGATCCTGTTCACCAACTATCACCGCTATGTTGATGAGTTCGTCCGCTGGGCCTGCGCCCAACTGGCTGATCCTGCCACGCCCTATGAGACGCTGGTGTGCGCCGGTGGCGTCACCATCACGCGCGACAACCCCGATCCGGAACTGGCCATCGCCGACAGCGCCTGGCGCCGGCACCAGATGCCCGCCTACCATCTGACGGCACCGGAGAATAACGGGGTCACCCTGGTCAACATCGGCGTCGGGCCGTCCAACGCCAAGACCATCTGTGACCATCTGGCGGTTCTGCGTCCCCACGCCTGGCTGATGATCGGCCACTGTGGCGGCCTGCGCGACAGCCAGAAGATGGGCGACTATGTCCTGGCCCACGCCTATCTGCGCGACGACCATGTCATGGACCCGGTCTTGCCGCCGGACATTCCGATCCCGTCCATCGCCGAGGTCCAGCGGGCGCTGTACGACGCGACCAAGACCATCTCCGGGATGCCGGGGGACGAGGTGAAGATGCGGCTTCGCACCGGCACGGTGGCCACCACCGACGACCGGAACTGGGAGCTGCGGTATTCCAAGTCGGCGCTGCGCTTCAACCAGAGCCGGGCCGTCGCCGTCGACATGGAGAGTGCCACCATTGCGGCCCAGGGCTATCGCTTCCGGGTGCCGTACGGAACGCTGCTGTGCGTCTCGGACAAGCCCCTGCACGGCGAGATCAAGATGCCGGGCCAGGCCAATCGCTTCTACGAAGGCGCGATCTCCGAGCACCTGACCATCGGCATTGCCGCCGTCGACCTGCTGCGGGCCGAAGGCGCGGGCCTGCATTCCCGAAAACTGCGCGCCTTCGACGAGCCGCCGTTCCGCTAGACGGAGACCTGGGTTCCCATCTCGACCACACGACCCGGCGGAATATGGAAGAAGTCCGTCGGATTGGCCGCGTTGCGCATCAGGAAGATGTACAGCTTGTCCTGCCACAGCGGCATCCCGTGGTGGGCCGAGGGCACCACCGAGCGCCGACCCAAGAAGAAGCTGGTCGACATGATGTCGAACTTCAGCCCCATCTTGCGGCAGACACTGAGCGCGCGCGGGATGTTCGGGCTCTCCATGAAGCCGTAGTGCAGGATCACCTTCTTGAAGTCCGGGCTGACCACCTGGATTTCGGCCCGCTGGCTTTCGGGCACGCGCGGCCGGTCGGCGGTGCGGACGGTCAGGATGACGTTCTTCTCATGCAGCACCTTGTTGTGCTTGAGGTTGTGCATCAGGGCCACCGGCGCCACCTCGGGGTCCGAGGTCAGGAAGATCGCGGTGCCGGGCGAGCGGTGCGGCGGCCGGGTCTGAAGCATGGCGATCAGATCATCCAGCGGCAGGGAATCCTTGCGGCTCTTTTCGGTCAGGATCGCGGTGCCGCGCGTCCAGGTCCACATCAAGACGACCAGTCCGCCGCCCAGCACGATCGGCATCCAGGCCCCTTGCGGGATCTTCAGTGCATTGGAGCTGAGGAAGACCAGATCCAGCGCCGCCAGCGGCACCAGCACGAGCGCCGACAGGCCCCAGGACCACTTCCACAGCTTCCTGACGATGAACCAGGCCAAGAGGGTATCAACAAACATCGCGCCGGTGACGGCAATGCCGTAGGCCGCCGCCAGGTTCGAGGAGGTCTTGAAGAAGACCAGAAGGATCAGCACCCCGACCAAGAGCAGCGAATTGACCGAGGGCACGAAGATCTGGCCGGCCTGGGTCTCGGAGGTGCGGCGGATGGTGATGCGCGGCAGCAGTCCCAGCTGCACCGCCTGCTGGGTCAGGGAGAAGGCCCCGGTAATCACCGCCTGGCTGGCGATGATGGTGGCCACCGTCGCCAGGATCAGAACCGGCCAGTAGATCATCTCCGGGATCATGGCGAAGAAGGGGTTCTCCCGGGCTTCGCGGTGGGCCAGCACCAGGGCGCCCTGGCCGAGATAGTTCAGGGTCAGACAGGGCAGGACAAAGACCAGCCACCCTGCGCGAATGGGGGCCTTTCCGAAATGGCCCATGTCGGCATACAGCGCCTCGGCCCCGGTCACCGCCAGGAACACGCTGCCCAGGATGACGAACCCCAGAAAGCCGTTGTCGATCAGGAACAGGACGCCGTAGTGCGGCGACAGCGCCCGCAGGATCGAGAGATCATCAAAGATGTGAAACAGGCCGAGCCCTGCCAGGGTCAGGAACCACACGGCGGTGATCGGGCCGAACCATTTGGCCACGCTGGCGGTGCCGCGCGACTGGATCATGAACAGGCCGATCAGAATGCCTGCCGCGATCGGCAGCACGAACGGATCCAGCCGGCCGTTCAGGCCCGGTGCATCACGCAGCCCCTCAACCGCCGACAGCACCGACACCGCCGGGGTGATGATGCCGTCGCCATAGAACAGGGCGGCCCCGGCCATGCCTAGAAAGAAAATGACGGCGCTGCGCTGGCCGACCGCGCGCTGGGCCAGGGCGGTCAGGGCCAGGGTGCCGCCTTCGCCCTTGTTGTCGGCCCGCATGAGGAAGACGACATATTTGAGCGTGACCACCAGGATCAGTGCCCAGAAGACCAGCGAGACCACGCCCAGCACCGCCAGTTCGGCCGTGCCGCCTGAGCGCGAGTGGTGCAGGGCCTCGCGCATGGCGTAGAGCGGACTGGTACCGATATCGCCGAAGACCACGCCGATCGCGCCCACGGCCAGAGCCAGGAATCCGGCCTTGCCATGCCCGTGCCCGCCTTCAATGGCGGGGTGGACGTTTTCGGTCGATGTGGAGTCCGTCGCGCCGTCGCAGGCGAGCGCCGGCGGCGTCTCTGGCTCCGGTGCGGGAGCCTTGGAGTCCGGGGTGTCCCCAGCCATTCAATTCCTCCGGGTCAACCGATTGGCTCGGACCCATGCGAACGAAGCCGCGCGGCATACGCCCATTTCACGCCGTATTCAATATATTGCATCGCACAACGCCGTGAAGCTGCCCCGGAGCGGGGCGTTTCGCAGAACGGACATTTGTAAACGGGGCGCGGGGCTTCTAACTATGAGGCGAGATGTCCGATAGTCAGCAATTCCCGGTCGCTGCCCATGCCCTGGCCTATCTGGCCCACAAGGGGGCCTACGGGCCTGACCGGGCGGTGTCGAGCACCCTGCTGGCCGCGTCCATGCCGACCAATCCCGTCGTGGTCCGCCGCGTCACCAGTCAGCTCGCCAGGGCAGGGCTGATTGCGACGCGGCCAGGGGCCGGGGGCGGAGCCTGGCTGCTCAAGCCTGCCGCAGAGATCGGCCTGGACGAGGTGCTGCGTGCGATCGATGGCTGCGCGAACCTCGGTCGACCGCCCCCCGGCGCACGCGGGTGTCCGGTCGGTGAAAAGATTCCACGACAGATCGTCAAGGCCCTGACCGCAGCTGATGCCGCCGCTGCCGAACGGCTGAGCCGGATCTCGGTGGCGGACCTGCTGATCGACGACGCTTGAACCGTCCGGCGCGTCGTGGTCGAACGCATCCATGACTTCGACGGATCCCGCTGACCGCAGACTGGCCCTTGTCACCGGTGCCTCGGCCGGTATCGGCCAGGCCTTGGCACGGGTCTATGCCGAACATGGCTGGGATCTGGTGCTGACGGCGCGTCGGACCGACCGTCTCGAGGCCCTTGCAGATGAACTCAAGCTGCGAGCCGGGATCGAGGCCATCGTCATCCCCGAGGATCTGGCTGATCCCGAAGCGCCCGCGCGGCTGGTCGAGGCGATCGACGCCCGCGGCCGGACGGTCGATGCGCTCATCAACAACGCCGGCTTCTCGCGTACCGAGGGGTTCCAGACGGTACCCTGGGAGCAGCACCAGGCCATGCTTCAGGTCATGCTGACGGCACCGGTCGAGCTGGCTCATCGGCTCAGCCCGGGCATGGTCGAGCGTCGCTTCGGCCGCATCCTGAATGTGGCGTCCCTGGCCGGCTATGCCCCCGCCACAGGTGGCGACACCCTGTACGGCCCGATCAAGAGCTTCCTGATCAAGGCGTCCTGTGGCCTGCATCTGGAGCTGCGCGACCGGGAGGTGCACGTCACCGCCCTGTGTCCCGGCTATACCTGGAGCGAGTTCCACGACGTCAACGGCCAGCGTCAGGCGATCGCCCATTCCACCCCGGAGTGGATCTGGATGGGGGCCGATGAGGTCGCCCGGGCCGGCTATGAGGCGTCGGAGGCCAATCGGGCGATCTGCGTGCCGGGCGCTCCCAACAAGGCGGTTTCGGCCCTGCTGAAGATCCTGCCGGATGACTGGTCCCTGGCCCTGGCGTCACGCCACGGCGAACGGCTGGGACGATTGTAGGCCTCCGGGTCGACCTAGTGACCGGTCGGGGACACCACTGCCTGCGCGAACATCCCCGGCAGGGCCTCGCCGAGACCGCCCAGGATGAACTGGATGCCCAGCGCCACCAGGATCAGGCCTAGAACCCGCACGATGATCGACATACCCACCTCGCCGAGCAGGCGGTTGATTGGCGCGGCCAGGGCGAAGCACAGGAAGGTGGCCAGCCCGGCCGCCAGGATCGCGACCAGGCCCGCGACGGTGCCGGACGGACCCAGGCTTTCGGCCCGCGCCGCCTGGATGATGATCGCCGAGATCGCGCCGGGCCCGATAATCAGGGGCATGGCGAAGGGCACGACCAGGCGCTGGAACCGGCGCCGGGCATAGCCCCGGACATCCTTGGCATCGTTCAGCGCCTCGGGGTCCTTGAAGCTGGCCAGGAAGTCCTCATTGACCATCTGCAGCCCCAGCATGAACAACAGGATGCCGCCGCCGATGCGGAAGGCCGCCAGCGAGATCCCGAAGAAGTCGAGCAGGGCCAGGCCGGTAAAGAAGAAGAACGCCAGGAATGCCGCCACGAAGCCGCACAGCATGGCGTTGACGCTCAGCCGCTGTTGAAACGTCGCCCCGGCCGTTGCCGCTGCGAAGATCGGGATGTTCCCGATCGGGTCCAGCAGGGCGAACAGGGCCACGAAGACATTGACCCCGAACTCGATCGCGTTCATGTCGCCCCCTTAGCCGAAATTGAAACCCTGCCTCGCCGCGCGCCACGCGCCCGGTTGCGGCTGGCCGTAACCCGGAGACGCGCCCCATGTCCACACCTGCTGACCCCCGCCTGATCGTGGGACTTGACCTGCCGAGCGTCGCCCGGGCCGAGGCGATGGTGGACCAGCTGGGCGAAGTGGTGAGCTTCTACAAGGTCGGCCTGACCCTTCTGGCCACTGAGGGCGGGGTCACCTTCGCCCATCGGCTGCGTGCGCGCGGCAAGCAGGTTTTTCAGGACTGGAAGCTGCATGACATCGGGGCCCAGGTCGAAGGGGCCGCCCGTTCCATTGCCGGGGGCGGCTGTGATCTGCTGACGGTCCACGCCGAGCCCCAGGTGATGATGGCAGCGGTCAGGGGGCGCGGCGCGGCCGACACCAAGATCCTGGCCGTGACTGTCCTGACCAGTCTGTCAGACGCCGACCTGACGGATATCGGCTACGCCGAGACGGCGGCGGCCCTGGTTGAGCGGCGGGTCCGCCAGGCCCTCGACTGCGGGGTCGACGGCGTCGTCTCCAGTCCGCACGAGGCCGCCCGCGCCCGCGAACTGGCGGTCGCGGCAGGCCGTCCAGAGTTTCTGATCGTCACACCCGGGGTCCGCCCGAGGGGCGAGGACGTTGGGGATCAGCAGCGCGTGGCCACCCCGGCCGACGCCCTGAAGGCCGGTGCCAGCCATCTGGTCGTCGCCCGGCCGGTCATCGCGGCGATGGACCCGCCTGCGGCGGTGGCCCGTATCCTCGCCGAGATGGCGACGGCCTGAAGCCGACGTGAGCGGGTCCGCGTGGCCCCGGTTCCGGCGGACTGCACGAACCTTTTTCGTCGAACCCCGGCACAGGCGGTCGTCGGGTTTCGTCAGTTTAATGACGCGCATCACCAGCGCAGGCTGGCACATCGGACAGGGAAGATCATATGCGGCGCCTGGCGTATCTTGCCGTCTTGCTGTGTCTGTCGGCCTGTCAGGCCGACAAGGCGGAACAGGAGCGCGTGCGCAGCGAGGACGCGGTGCTCACAGGTGGCGGGCCCATCGATTGCACAGCAGACCTGTCTGAAGCGGCCCAGGTGGTCTGTGCCGACACCGACCTGCGGGCCCTGGACCGCCAGATCGCCGAGCGCTGGGTCGAGGTTGAGCGCGTGACCGGACGGCCCAACACCTTGCGCCAGCGCCATGTTGACTGGTTGGCTGATCGCGAAGCCGGCGAACGCCAGTGGGATTCCGAGGGCCGCCGACAACGCACGGTCGACGAACTGGAAGAATTTCAGCAGGCCTATCTCGGCACCCTTACCGAAGAGCTGAGGCTGGCGGCGGCGGTGCCCCAGAATACGCCGGTCGCGGCCCTGGCCGGCGGCTGCATCGGTACGGCCCTGTCAGGCTGCACCGCGCCTTCGGCGGGCTATGTCAACGGCCCGAACGGTCATCGTCTGGCCTGGCAGATCCAGCAGGGCTCGACCGACTATGCCGGTGTCTCGGCGGGCGTGATCCTGTTCAGGATCGACGGGGATCTGCTGCACCCGATCGGCTGGAGCTTCGAAGCGGGCAGCTTCCAGGCCCCGGAGATGTTCGAGCAATCGGGTCGGATCTTCGTCGCCGCCGAAGGCTACCAGGTCGGAACAGGCTCGCAGAATGCCGATGTGCTTTTCCGGCTCGATGGTGAGCGTTGGACCGAAATCGAGATCGAGAGCTGGAAGTCGGCGCTGGCCGAGGCGCTGCCGGACGGTCTGGGCGTCTGGAAGGGCGTCGACTATGCCTGGCCCGAGATGATGGCCTTTTCGTCGCTGTGGCGGCCCGATGATGCCAATTGCTGCCCGACCGGCGGCGAGGCCGTCATCGATCTGCGGGCTGACGGGACCGCCCTGCGGCTGGTCGGCGTCACGCCGCAGCGCACGACCGGCTAGCCGCGGTCGTTCAGCCGGTCGCGAAGCTGTTCCAGGCCGGGGATCAGCGGCATACCGACGTGGGCCCGGCCCACGCCCCAGCCCGCCGCGAGGGTCAGGACCAAGCTGACAATAAGACTCCAGATCGGCTGGCCCATGCCCATCACGGTCGCCAGGGCGCAGATCAGGACCACCACAGGCCCGGTCCAGGTGGCATGAGGTTCGTCCGACATCCGCACCGCCACCGACGACCCCAGCCAGGCTGAGAAAACCCGCATCAGGATCAGCCAGATGAGCCCGCTGGTCGTCATCTTGGTGAAGAAATCGGCGTCGCCGAACTGGGCCAACGCCGGCCCATAGACGTAGCGATGCACGGCCCCCAGCAACAGCAGGGACACCAGACAGACGAGGCTGCCGACCACAACGCCGACCACAACAGACCGCATCCGCCAGATCGCTCCCCGCGAAACCCTCCGCTTCCTTGAAGGCGTGGGGTCGATAGGTCAACCGTACTTCCGGTTCCCGCCACCAGCCGCTAATCAGGCTTATGACCTCGATTCTGACGCTGGGTGCCGTCTCAAAACGCTATGGCGCATTTCAGGCGGTCAAGGACCTCTCATTCTCGGTGCAGAAGGGGGCTATCGTCGGCTTTCTCGGGCCGAACGGGGCCGGCAAGACCTCCACCATTCGCATGATCCTGGGCCTGGCGGCCCCGACCTCGGGCCGGATCGAGGTGCTGGGGGCTGACGACGGCCGCAAGGTTCGTGACCGGATCGGTTTCCTGCCGGAGGAACGCGGCCTCTATCGCAAGATGACCCCTGTGGACGCCGTCGCCTATATGGCGGCGCTCAAGGGCGTCCCCATGGCCGAGGGGCGCCGTCGCGCCCGCGAGCTCCTGGAAGAGCAGGGACTGGGCGATGCCCTGAAACGCCCGATGAAGGCCCTGTCCAAGGGCATGGCCCAGAAGGTCCAGCTGGTCTCGGCCATCGCCCATCGCCCGGAACTGGTCATTCTGGACGAACCGTTCTCCGGCCTGGATCCGGTCAATCAACAGGGCCTTGAGCGGATGATCCGCGGCCTTGCGGATCAGGGGGCAACGGTCCTGTTCTCCACCCACGTCATGCAGCACGCCGAACGCCTCTGTCAGAAGGTTGTGCTGATGGCGCGCGGAGCCAAGGTGTTTGAAGGGCCGGTGGCTGAGGCCCGTGCCGCCGCCCCGCGCTTCCTCATTGTCGAAGGCGCGCTGGAAGCGGCGGCGATCCAGGCCCTGCCCGGCGTTGTCGAGATCGAACCGACCGATGCCGGATTCAGGGCGCGGCTGGTGGCGGGAGCGCAGCCCCAGGCGGCATTGAAGGCCGCCTTTGAGCGCGGCCTGGACGTCACGCGCTTCGAGGCCCCCGAGCCCAGTCTGCACGACGCCTTCATCGTCCTGACCGGAGATGCCCGATGAGACGCCTGCTGCTGATCGCCCGGCGTGAATACCTGGCCTATGTCCGCACCGTCGGCTTCTGGTTGTCGCTGATTGCCTTGCCGCTGGTGGCGGTTGGTTCGGGCTTTTTCATTGCCGCGATGGAAAACTCCAGCGAGGTGCGTGAGATCGCCGTACTGGACCTGAGCGGGGCCGAGGTCGGCCCCGATTTCGCGGCGCGCCTGGCTGTTCCGAACCGGGTCCGGGCCGTGCCCGCCCCCCCTGGCCTGGCCGGCCAGACCGAGGTGCCGACCGCCGATGCCGCCGCCCGCGACCTGGTGACCGACGAGGGGCCGCTGGACGGCGTGGTGATCCTTCTGCAGGCCGAGGACCGTCTGGCGGCGCGCTACTGGTCCGCCCGCACCACGGACGAGCGAGGCCAGACGGCGGTGTCCGAGGCGCTCTCGGGGCTGAATCGGACGCGGGCGCTGGTGGCGTTGGGCATCGATCCGGCGGCCATCGACCGCATCGACACGGCCCCGCCCGAGGTGACCGTCCTGTCGCCGGCCTCGGCCTCGGGCGGAGAGGTCAGCCTTCAGGACCGGCTTCCCGGCCTAATCGGCTTCATCGTTGCCATGACCCTGTGGTCGCTGATCCTGACGGGGGCGTCGATCCTCCTGAACAGCGTCATGGAAGAGAAGGCCAATCGGGTGCTGGAGGTGTTGTTGTCGTCAGCCTCGGCCACGGAGCTCCTGGCCGGCAAGATCCTGGGTGTGGCCCTGGTCACCCTGACGGTGCTTCTGGTCTGGGGCGGGTGTGGGGCCGTGGCCCTGACCTATGCGGCTCAGCAGGGGGGCGACTTCGCCCCGGCCCTGTCCGGGGCCCTGGCGGGTCTGGGGCGCGACGGCCTGTGGTTCTGGCTGATCGCCTATTTCATCGGCGGCTATCTGATGTACGCCTCGGTCTTCGCCGCCATTGGGTCCTTCTGTGAGACCCCGCGTGAGGCCCAGACCCTGATCGGGCCGATCATGATGGTGCTGGTCATCCCGATCTTCGTGCTCCAGATCGCGATGCGTGACCCCGACCTGGCGATTGTGCGCAGTCTGTCGTGGGTGCCCTTCTTCACGCCCTTTTTGATGAGCGCGCGCGCGCCGTCCGGCCCGCCGCTCTATGAGCTGGCCGGAACCCTGGCGGTGATGGTCGCCTTCACCGTCCTGGTCGTCTGGCTCGCCGCCAAGGCGTTCCGGGCCGGGGCTCTGTCGACGACCAAGCTCGACTGGAAGGGCATCGTCGGCCTTATCCGTGGCGGTTCCTGATACGAAAAAGGGCCACTCCATCGGAGCGGCCCTTGATCGTCTTGCCTGTCGGTCGGCTTAGCGGCCGCGCGGCTTCGGCGCCGGCAGCAGGCCTTCACGCTGGGCGCGCTTGCGGGCCAGCTTGCGAGCGCGGCGCACGGCTTCCGCCTGCTGGCGGGCGCGCTTTTCCGACGGCTTTTCGTAGTGCACGTGACGCTTCATTTCGCGGAAGTTGCCTTCGCGCTGCATCTTCTTCTTCAGGGCCTTAAGCGCCTGATCGACATTGTTGTCACGTACGAAAATCTGAACCAGGGTCGTCTCTCCATTGCCTTGTCCGCCGCGCCCATCCGACCTCTTTCTCATGGGCGGGCAGGCAGGACATGAAAACCAAACGCGCCCGGAAGCGAGCCTCCGGGCGTAGGGGCGGGGCATTACACCAGCCTCGCGCGTGAGTCCAGCGTGGCGCGACGCGATTTCGCCCTGTAGTCTTGGGCCATGACCGCCTCCGCCGCCAAACCCGACTGGGCTGATCGGACCGAACAGCGCCTGCTCGACGCGGCGATTCCGCGCGCGGCCAATCTGGGGATGACCCCGACCCTTCTGAAGGCGGCAGGCGCGGCCTGCGGCCTGTCCGAGGGCGATGTCGGCCTGTTGCTGCCCAACGGGCCGGCCGATCTGGTCGCCCTCCTGTCGCGCCGCCATGACGATCAGGCCATGCAGGCCTTGGCCGAGCTGGATGCCGGCAGCCTCAAGATTCGCGAGAAGATCGCGCGGGGCGTTTCGGCGCGTCTGGAAGCTGCGGCCGCGGACCAGGAGGCCTCAAAGCGTGCGGCCGGCTTCCTGACCTTGCCGCAGAACCTGTCCCTGGCGGCCCGGCTCACCTGGGAGAGCGCCGACCGGATCTGGCGCTGGGCCGGAGATTCAGCGACCGACGAGAACCACTATTCCAAGCGTGCCATCCTGTCGGGCATCCTGGCGCCGGCGCTGACGATGCGGCTGTTTGACGGCCGCGAACCGGCCGAGACCTTCGTGGCGGCCCGCATCGAAAACGTCATGGCCTTCGAAAAGTGGAAGGCGGGCCTGAAGGTCTCCGAACCCCTCAAGGCCGCCGCCGAGACCTTGGCACGGATGCGCTACCGCTGACGTTTGGGACTATCGCGGGCGGCTTCGGCTCCCTAAATCCCCGCCATGACCGCTCAGACCTCCGACAAGATCCCCGTCACCGTCCTCACCGGCTATCTCGGGGCCGGCAAGACCACCCTGTTGAACCGCATCCTCAGTGAGGACCACGGCAAGCGCTACGCCGTCATCGTCAACGAGTTCGGCGAGATCGGCATCGACAACGACCTGGTCGTCGGGGCCGACGAGGAAGTGTTCGAGATGAACAACGGCTGCGTCTGCTGCACGGTGCGCGGCGACCTGATCCGGGTGCTGTCTGGCCTGATGAAGCGAAAGGGCGGCTTTGACGCCATCATCGTCGAGACGACCGGCCTGGCCGATCCCGGCCCCGTCGCCCAGACCTTCTTTATGGATGAGGACGTGGCGGCCCGCACCCGGCTGGATTCGGTCACCGCCCTGGTCGACGCCAAACACGTCATGCAGCGACTGGACGATTCCAAGGAGGCGCGCGAACAGGTCGCCTTCGCCGATCAGATCCTGCTCAACAAGACCGACCTGGTGTCTGAGCCGGAGTTGCTGGCGGTCGAGACGCGCCTGCGTGGTCTCAATCCCCTGGCGCCGATCCGCCGCACCGAGCGGGCGCGCATCGCCCTGGACCAGATCCTGGGCCAGAACAGCTTTGACCTGGGCCATATCTCGGACATCCGTCCGGCCTTCGTGAACCCCGCCCATGGCGAGGACGGCCATGTCCATGACGAACATTGTGGACATGACCATCACCACGATCACGATCACCACGGTCACGACCACTCCGACCACGGCCCGCGCGGCCACGCTCACCAGGACGACATCAAGGGCGTCAGCCTGTCGCTGGACCGGCCGATCGACGGCCAGGCCTTCACCCGCTGGCTCGACAAGCTGCTGGCCGAGCAGGGCCCCGACATCCTGCGCGCCAAGGGCATCATCGACGTGGCCGGCGAGAACCGTCGCCTGGTCTTTCAGGCCGTCCACATGATCCTGGAGGGCGACCTCCAGCGCGAATGGGGTCCGAACGAGCGCCGCTGGAGCCGTGCTGTCTTCATCGGCCGCAATCTCGACGAGGCGGCCTTGAGAGCGGGCTTCGAGGCCTGCGCGGCCTGACCGGGACCGACTGGACGGAGCTTTTTCCCTTGCCCGGTGCGGCGTTCTAAGGGAACGTCGGTCTCCAACTGGGAAGGGGAGACCATGCTCAACTATGCCATGATGCCGTTGCAGAAGTACGCGCAGTTCACCGGTCGGTCCGGTCGTGCCGAATTCTGGTGGTACTGCCTGGCGCTGCTCATCCTGAACCTTGTGGTTCAGACGGTCGACCAGATGATCAGCGGGGGGCCGGGCATCCTGACCGGGCTCGTGTCGCTGGCCTTGTTCATTCCGGGTCTGGCGGTCGCCTTCCGACGCCTTCACGACACCGACCGCAGCGCCTGGTGGCTTCTCATCAGCTTTGTGCCCCTCATCGGGTTCATTGTTCTGATCGTTTTCTGGGCCTCGGCCGGAACGCCGGGTCCGAACAGGTTCGGCGAAGCCCCGGCGGCCGCGCCGACCGCCTGACGCCCGCAGGTCAGCGCCTGGTTCGGCCCGGATCTGTCTCAGGTCCGGGCCGACGTCATTTTTTGCGGCGTCCGTTTCGCCAGGCGTGGTCTTGGCCGCGTCGGGTGACTAAACAGTCGCCATGACGACCTATTCCTTTGACGCCCCCGTCACCGCCGCCCTGTTCGATGCGTCCGGCCAGGCGGCCTTTGCGCTGGGCGACGGCACCGTCCGCTTCGCGGGTGGGCAAGTGGCGGACGTGCACGACGGGGCTGTGCTGTCGGCCTGTCTGCATCCCTCCGGTCAGGGCGTGGTCACCGGCGGCGACGACGGACGGGTCGTCTGGTCGCGCCCGGATCAGGCCCTCGAGCTGGCCGATCTGTCCGGCAAATGGATCGACGCCCTGGCGTCGTCTTCTGCTTCGGGGCTGATCGCCTTTTCGGCCGGCCGCACGGTGACGGTTCTGGATGCCGCTGACCCGCATTTCCGGCGCGACTTCAGCCATGAGCGGTCGGTTGCCGACCTCGCCTTCGAGCCCAAGGGCCGCAAGCTGGCCTGTGCCACCTACGGCGCGGTGGTGACCTGGTTCGCGCGCATCGAGACCCAGAAGCCGACCCTGCTGAAATGGGCGGGATCGCACACGCGCGTCGCCTATTCGCCGGACGGTGCCTTTCTGATCTCGGCCATGCAGGAAAACCAGCTGCACGGCTGGCGGCTCAAGGATTCGAAGGATCTCAGGATGGGCGGCTATCCGTCCAAGATCCGCGACATGACCTTCTTCGATCAGGGACGGCTGATGGCGACCTCGGGGGCGAACGGGGCCGTGGTCTGGCCCTTCGTCGGCTCGAATGGTCCCATGGGCAAGGAGGCTTCCGAGATCGGCCATGAGCAAACCGGCCTGGTCGTGCGCGTGGCCGCCGCCCCGGGCGGCCAGGTGCTGGCGGCCGGTCTGGCCGATGGTCGCGTTTGGTCGATGGATGTCCGCACCGGCCCGCACCGCTGGATTCGTGCTGACAAGTCCGCCGCGATCACCGCCCTGATCATGAGCGCCGATGGCCGCCGCCTGGCCTGGGGCGACGAAACCGGCGAGGCCGGGATCGCCGATCTATAGCGCTTGGAAAAACGCCGCTCGCGCTAATCTTTTTGCAGTGCATCCGAATCCATGCTGCGATGCATAATTCGGCAATGGGCGGCCGCAAAGGGATCCATGCTCTATTCGCTTCACGAATACGCGTATCATTCGGCGCTGCCGTGGCGCCTCGGGGCCCAGATGGCCCGCGATTTCTGGAACAATCCAGTCAACCCCATGGGGGACACGGCGATCGGGCGTACGCTCTACGCCTCGTCCGAATTGGTCGCCGGCCTGACTCGCCGCTACGGCAAGCCGGAGTGGGGGATCGATTCGGTCGAGATTGACGGCCATGACGTGCGGGTCGTCCAGGATGTGGCCTGGTCCTCGCCCTGGTGTCGCCTGATCCATTTCGCCCGCCACCCGGCCGACCGCCGCAAGGCGGGTCGCAAGGGGGCCGATCCGGCAGTCCTGATCGTGGCGCCACTGTCGGGCCACTACGCCACCTTGTTGCGCGGTACCGTCCGCACCTTCCTTCAGGACCACGAGGTCTATGTCACCGACTGGTCAAACGCCCGCCAGGTGCCGGTTCTGGAGGGCCGTTTCGACTTCTTCGACTATATCGACCACATCCGCGAGATGCTGACGGCCCTGGGGCCGTCCGTCCATGTCGTGGCCGTATGCCAGCCCGGCCCGCCGGTGCTGGCTGCCGCCAGTCTCATGGCCGAGGACTCCGATCCGTGCCGCCCGGCCTCCATGACCTTCATGGGCTCGCCGATCGACGCGCGCCTGTCGCCGACCCAGACCAACCAACTGGCCGAGGAAAAGCCCTTCGCCTGGTTCAAGTCGACCATGGTCCACACCGTGCCGCCGCCCTATCCGGGCATGGGTCGGCGCGTCTATCCGGGCTTCGTTCAGCTCTACAGCTTCATGTCGATGAACGAGGAACAGCACGTCGACGCCCATCGCCGCTACTTCGAGCATCTGGTTGAGGGTGACGGCGACGCCGCCGAGAAGCACGAGTCCTTCTACGACGAATATCTGTCGGTGCTTGATCTGACCGAGGAATTCTATCTCCAGACCATCGATTTCGTCTTCCAGCAGCATCTGCTGCCCAAGGGCGAGCTGGAGCACCGGGGCCGCAAGGTCGATCCGTCCCGGATCACCGACATCGGCCTGATGACGGTCGAGGGCGAGGAAGACGACATTTCCGGCGTTGGCCAGACCCAGGCGGCCCACGGCCTGACCCCGAACATCCCGGATGAGAAACGCGAGTTGCTGGTCCAGCCCAAGGTCGGCCACTATGGCGTCTTCAATGGTCGCCGTTTCCGTGAACACATCTATCCGCGCGTCCGCGACTTCATTCGCCGGAATGAGGCCTCCTGAATCAGTTTCCTGGGGGACGGGCGGTGTTTAAGGACCGCGCCCGCCTGGATCTCGAGGGTGTCCCTCTGCGGCTGTCGGTGAACCGGCGCGCGCGGCGGGTATCGATCCGCATCGATGCGGCGCGCGGCGAGGTGGTGGCGGTCGCGCCCTCAGAGCGCAGCTTGACCGACGCGGTCGCGTTCGCCCGCTCCAAGGCCGACTGGATCGCCGAGCGGCTGGCGCGCCGACCTGTGGGCGGCGGGGCCTATCAGCCTGGCGGCACCGTCCCGCTCGAAGGGGTCGAGGTCCGGCTCGAGCAGACGCCCGGTTCGGCTGCCGCGCGACTGGTCGACACACCTGATGGCCTGGCCATCCGTTCAGGCGGCGAAGGCGCGGCCTATACCCGCCGTATCGAGAACCTGCTCAAGCGGATGGCGCGCGAACGCCTGGCCCATCACACAGGCCTTCACGCCCGCGCCTTGAATCTCAAGGTGCCGAAGGTCGGCATCGGCGATCCCAGGAGCCGCTGGGGGTCGTGTACGCCGGGGCGCGGGTCGATCCGCTATTCCTGGCGGCTGATTCTGGCCCCGCCCGAGGTGCTGGACTACGTCGCCGCCCACGAGGTCGCCCATCTGGTCCAGGCGGACCATTCCCCGGCCTTCTGGGCCGTGGTCGAGCGCCTGATCGGTGACCACCGCCCGCACCGGGCCTGGCTCAGGGCGCACGGCGCACGTCTGCACGCGGTGGGCCGAGGCTAGGTTCCAGGTTCTAGGTTCTAGGTTCCAGGGGTCATGTGCGGTAGATCGGGCCTCGCACCCCCTGATCCCTCGAACCTAGATCCACAAAATGACCGACACCTATTCCACGCTCCTGATCGAACGCCACGCCGACGGCTATGCCGTGGTGACGCTGAACCGCCCCGAGGCGCTGAATGCGCTGAACTCGACCTTGCTGGGCGAGCTGGCGGCCTTCCTGGATACGGTCGAGACCGACGACAGCGTGCGCTGCCTGATCCTGACCGGGTCGGGCGAAAAGGCCTTCGCCGCCGGCGCCGACATCAAGGAAATGGCCGGCCAGTCCTACGCCGATATGTACCGGTCCAACTTCTTCTCAGAAGGGGCCGACCGACTGGCCCGGTTCCGCAAGCCGGTGATCGCGGCGGTCAATGGCTTTGCGCTCGGCGGCGGCTGCGAGCTGGCCATGCTGTGCGACATCATCATCGCCTCGGAGAAGGCCAGGTTCGGCCAGCCTGAGATCAATCTGGGCGTCGCGCCCGGCATCGGCGGCTCCCAGCGCCTGACCCGTCTGGTCGGCAAGTCCAAGGCCATGGATCTGATCCTGACCGGTCGGATGATGGACGCCCAGGAAGCTCTGGCTTCCAACCTGGCCGCCCGCGTCTATCCGGCCGAGACCCTGATGGACGAGTGCCGGGCCATGGCGTCCAAGATGGCGTCCCAGTCGCTATTGGCCCTGATGGCCAATAAGGAGATGGTCAACGCCGCGCTGGAGACGACCCTGACGCAAGGGGTCCAGTTCGAGCGTCGCCTGTTCCACTCGCTGTTCGCCTTCGACGACCAGAAGGAAGGCATGGGCGCCTTCGTCGAAAAGCGGAAGCCCGAGTTCAAGCATCGATAGGGCAGCAGGTGGCTCGATCGACTGTCTTTGGCCAAGGTGGCGATGCCCAAGCGATTTCGCGAGTAGCGAAGCGGTACTACGGTAGTTTTCGGAACATGTTCCTGGCGCATGGATGGGATGCGCCTGCGGACAAGATGATGACATCGGCCCCCCGGTTGTTGGTCGGGACATATGGCAGCATTGCGCGCTTTGAACAGCTGCACGAGATGGGGGACCAGGTCCCTCCTATGGAAGCGATCTACGGTGATCCGCCAAATGTCTGGCTGACAAGCTTTTATCGATTTCACCCGGAGGAATGGGGATTCCTTGGATTCACCGATGAGGCCGCGCGCCAAAGGTTCATTGAACGCAGTAGGCCAGGTGTCCTCGTCGTCATTTACGGTGCCGGTGAGGCCTCGAAAGCTGACCGCGGGCGGATCATTGGGATCCAGCAATGCTCCCACGTTATCGGCTCGGCTGAGGAATTCATGGCTCCGGACGCCTGGATCGCAAAGGCCAAGAACTTAGAATGGGCGGGCAGATGGAATTTTGCGGTGAAGGCCATCCGAGCGTGGAGGGTACTGGAAGGTAGCCGGATGGAAGTGCGGGATTTCGCGCCTCAGGCGACTGCGACAGAGGCCTGGCAGCACATTGGCGCGCGCGGTGTGCCGCTGACGGGGGCAGAGACGAAAAATATCCTCAAGCTGAACTTGGAGGAGATACCTGTATTTGGCCGCAACTACGCCGAAAGCTTTTCTGTGGGGTCGGCCAAGGATGTGCTCGCTCCCAGCAGGGCGGGTCCAGTTTCAAAATGTCCCTTCGTCACGCGTGAGTCTGAAGGCCCCAAGCACCTCTATGTCCTAGTGCTTCGCGGCGATGCAGACGCCTTTCTTGGCGACTCTGCAAATGGGCGCTTCATTATCAAGGCGGGGTTCTCAGGCCACCCGGTGACGCGGTGCGATGACCACAATCGTACCTTGCCCGATTGTGCTTTTAGCTGGGAAATCCTGCGGTCAGGAGATTCTGAAGGTCGGCAAGCGTACGCGACATCAGATCACGCCAAGGCGGGCGAACGCGCAATGCAACATGTGCTGTGTCGCCAGCCCTCGGGGCGATCCCTAGGAGGGGAGTTCTTTCTCGCTGACGAAGCGTTGATTGAAGAGGCTTGGCAGGCAGGCAACGAAGCAGCGCGAGTCTATGTCTCGCAGTAGGCGTACTGCCGGACTCGCGTTGACCCCTCGCGCCCTATCCGCTATAGGCCGCCGCTCTTCAGATTTCTCCGCGCCGCCGGATCGCCGGCGGCGTCTTCGTTCAAAGGTCTAGACACCCATGGCCAATAACCCCGGCGCCAAGAAAGCGATCCGCAAGATCGAGGCCCGTACCGAGGTCAACCGCAACCGCCGTTCGCGCGTGCGCACCTTCCTGCGTAAGTTCGAAGAGGCCGTCACCGGGGGCGATCAGACCGCCGCCAAGACTGCTTTCAACGATGCTCAATCGGAAGTTATGCGCGCCGTTTCCAAGGGCGTGATCCACAAGAACACCGGCTCGCGCAAAGTGTCGCGCCTGGCGGCCCGCCTGAAGAAGATGGCGACCGCCTAAACCGCGTTAACCTTCAAATTATCCAGGCTTTACAACGCCGTGTGGGAGATTTCCCGCGCGGCGTTTCGCTGTGGCCTATTGGGCTCATCCCGGCCTGGTGCGTAGAGTTACAATTTTTATGACGGTGATTTTGCAAGCGTCGGAGGGGGTTAGCCGAGTCAAGAAAAGAATCGTTCGACAGGCGAACGAATCAGCGTTGACGCTCGCCTCTCGGGGACTAGTTTGAAGGTCGTCTTCGCCCCTCGGTCCATTTGGTCGAGGAGGGGGATCACGGATCAAATCCGGGTTCCGGCGGGGATTCAAAACGAGCGCAAGGCTGACGGACCGCAGGGGGGCTCTCCGCGGACGAGAGGAAACTTGCGCCGATTTTCAGGTGCCTTCGGGCGAGGGTTTTTGGGGAGTCTGGGCAAGATGCCGCACAAGTCGCCACAGGATGTCTGGGGTCGGGTCGCCAAGGCTCTCCGGGTTGAGATCGGGGAGGGACCGTTTTCCTCCTATCTCGAACAGGCCCGGGTCCGAGAAGGCGAAGGCGGGACTCTGTATCTGGTGACGACGACGGCCTATGCGCGCGACTGGATCGACCGCAATGCCATGCGCCGGATCAATGAGCTGTGGCTGGCCGAGGACACCGAGCGCCGCAGTCTGAAGGCCCGCGCCCGTGCCGAATACGAAGCCGAGAATCCAGGTGCCATCGAAACCGGCGTGACGCCGCTCGTGGCCCAGCCCACCGTTTCGGTCGTGGCCGCCGACGGACCGCGCGCCGTGCGCGCCGCCGGTCTTCAGGAACGTCTGACCTTCGACACCTTCGTATCCGGTAAGGGTAACGAGTTCGCCCTGACCGTCGCGCGCCAGGTCGCCTCCTGGAGTGAGGGGCCCTTCAACCCGGTCTTCTTCTGCGGCCCCTACGGCTACGGCAAGACCCATCTGCTGAACGCCATCGCCTGGGAGGCCCAGCGCCTCAAGCCGGATGCAAAGGTGATCTATCTGACGGCGGAACGGTTCCTGTCAGCCTTCCTGCGGGCCTTGAAGGACAAGTCCATCGTCACTTTCAAGGACGAGCTGCGCGGGGCTGACCTGCTGCTTCTGGATGATGTCCACTTCTTCGCCGGCAAGCAGTCGACCCAGGAAGAGCTGTTTCATACCCTGACGGCCCTGATCGAGGACGGCCGCCGGGTTGTGCTGGCCGGTGATCGACCGCCTTCGGCCCTGACGGATTTCGAGCCGCGCCTGCGCAGCCACCTGGCCGCCGGCCTGACCTGTCCGGTTGAGGCGGCCGATCGCGCCCTGCGTCTGGCCGTGGTCGAAAAGAAGCTGGAAGCCCTTCAGAACATGAGCCTGGTGTCCGGTCCCGCCCGGCCCGAGCTGCTCAGCCATCTGGTCGACCGCACCCCCGGCTCCATCCGGGAACTGGAGGGCGGGCTGAACACCCTGGCCGCCGCCGCCGGACAGCGGATGTCGGCCCTGACGGTTGAAGAGGCCCAGACCTATCTGTCGGCGGGCTATCGGCCGACCGAGCGCCGGATCACCGTCGATGAGATCCAGAAGGTCACCGCCGACTATTACGGGCTGAAGCAGACCGATCTGCTGTCGGCGCGCCGCACCCGCCAGGTCGCCCGCCCGCGCCAGGTCGCCATGTATCTGTGCAAGCAGCTGACGACCCGCTCCTATCCCGATATCGGACGGCGCATGGGTGGACGCGACCACACCACGGTTCTGCACGGCGTGCGCCGCATCGACGCCCTGATCGGCGAGGACGACCAGATCGCCCGCGACGTCGAGGCTCTGACCCGCAAGCTGCGCGGCTGAGGCGCGCCTAAAGGCCCAGTTCGGCGATCAGGGCTTCAGGCGTCATGCCGGCCGCTCTCAGGGACATCAGGCTGGTCGAGCCGTCGCGCTTGGCCAGGCGCTTGCCGGTCTCATCCAGCACCAGCGGATGATGCCGATAGATCGGCGTCGGCAGGTCCAGCAGGGCCTGCAGCACCCGCTGCATCGAGGTCAGCTCGGCCAGGTCGACGCCGCGGACGACATGGCTGATCCCCTGGCGCGCATCGTCGATGACCGAGGCGATGACATAGCCGGCGCCGATGTCCTTGCGCCCGACCACCATGTCGCCCAGCGTCTCGGGCCGGGCCGACTTCAGACCCGGATCCAGGCCCTCTTCGGTCCAGGTCAGGTCGGCGAAATCGCCCAGCCGATCGCGCGCCGCCGCCAGCGACAGCCGCCAGGCGAAGGGTCGACCTTGCACCAGAAAGGCGGCTTCCTCCTGGGGCGGATGAGGCCCGCCGCGAAAGGCCTGGGCGTCGGTCGGATCACCCGCGTGCGGGGCCAGGCCGGCCAGGGCCATCTGTTCCTTGCGGGTGCGAAAGCACCGGTAGAGCAGGCCCATCCCGCCCAGCCGCTCGATCGCCGCCTCATAGTCGGCCCGGTGCTCGGACTGGCGCAGTACCGGCTGTTCCCAGTCCAGCCCCAGCCAGGCCAGATCCTCAAAAATGGCCGCGTCGTACACGGGCCGACAGCGGGTGAAGTCGGTGTCCTCGATGCGCAGCACGAACCGCCCGCCGGCCTCCTGGGCCGCGCGCCAGGCGACCAGGGCCGAATAGGCGTGACCCTTGTGCAGATAGCCGGTCGGAGAGGGGGCGAAACGGGTGGCGAAGTCCATGGGGACTGCCTTACACCGCTCGACTATGAACGTCCCGCCCTCCGACGCCGTCCTGGCCGAGATCCGCGCCGCCCTGGTCGCCGCTGATCCGGCCCTGGCGCGGGCCGATGCCGAGGCACCGGCGCTGGCCTGGCGGGTCCGGCCGGGCGGCTTTGAAGGCTTGGTCTGGATGATCGTCGGCCAGCAGGTCTCCACCGCCTCGGCCGCCGCCATCTGGGCGCGCGTGCAGGCCGGGCTGGGCGCGGTCTCGCCAGAGGCGGTGCTCGGACAGGGAGTCGAGGGGATGCGGGCGCTGGGGCTCAGCCTGCCCAAGGCGCGCTATGCGGTGGCCCTGGCCGAGGCCGCGCCCGACTGGGCCGAACTGTCCCGGCTGGACGACGCTGACGCCCTGGCGCGGCTGATCGCGCTCAAGGGCATCGGACGCTGGACCGCCGAGGTCTATCTGATGTTCTGCGACGCCCGCACCGATGTCTTTCCGTCAGGGGATATTGCGCTTCAGGAGGCCGTGCGCTGGGCGGATCGGCTCGAACGTCGCCCGTCGGCCGAGTGGACCGCACGCCGCGCCCAGGCCTGGGGCCCGCAGCGTTCGACGGCGGCGCATCTGCTGTGGGCGTGGTATGGCGCGGTCAGACGCGGCGACGTTCCGCACCCCATGAGACCCGACAGATGATCCCCGATCCGACCCCCCTCATCGGCCCGACCCTGGTTTATCTCGATTTCGCCGGCATGGCGGTCTTTGCTGCGACCGGGGCGCTGGCCGGCGCGCGCCTGCGCCAGGACCTGGTGACCATCGCCTTTTTCGCGGCGGTGACGGGTGTGGGCGGCGGCACGCTGCGCGACCTGCTGATCGGTGCGCCGGTCTTCTGGGTGCATGACTGGCGCTATGTCGCGGTGGCGGTGGCGGTGGCGGTGACGGTCTGGTTCGTCGGCGGCAAGGGCTGGCGCATGACGGCCCTGCTGTGGCTCGATGCCTTCGGTCTGGCCGCTTATGGCGTGATCGGCGCGGCCAAGGCCATGGCCTATGGTGTGCCACCGCTCATCTGTATCGTCATGGGCGCATTGACCGCCTGTTTCGGCGGGGTCGTTCGCGACCTGTTGGCTGGCCAGCCGTCGGTGCTCCTGCAGCGTGAAGTCACCATCACGGCTGCCCTGGTCGCGGCCTCGACCTTTGTGGCTCTGAGGATGTTGGATCTCTCCACCTTCGGCGCTGCGGCCATCGCCGTCACCCTGGGATTCGGACTGCGCGCGGGGGCCTTGCGCTTCGGCTGGAGCCTGCCGGCCTTCTCACCCGGCCAGGCCGAGGGCCCCGAGTTGCCGTCATAGGAGGTTCACCGGTCTCGGACTACACTGTGATTCGTGCGGGGCCGTTTGCGCCCGGCGGGGGATCGTAGTGACGGGGGCGTGTCTTCAGTCCTGACGGTGTGATCATCGCGGAGCGGGGCCCATGCAGGTCCTGACCCAGCCGCCCTCCGGTTGGCCGGCGCTTGTGCTCAACGCCGACTTCAGACCGCTGTCCTACTACCCGCTGTCGCTGTGGTCGTGGCAGGATGTCGTCAAGGCCGTCTGGCAGGAGCGGGTCGAGGTCGTTCAGACCTATGACAAGATCGTCCGCTCCCCATCCCTGGAATACCGTCTGCCCAGCGTCATCGCGCTCAGGGACTTCATCGTTCAGGATCGCGCGCCGGCCTTCACCCGCTTCAACCTGTTCCTGCGCGACCAGTTCACCTGTCAGTATTGCGGCACGGGGGGGCGCGACATGACCTTCGATCATGTCCGGCCGCGCTCCCAGGGCGGGCGTACCACCTGGGAGAACATCGTCACGGCCTGCGCGCCCTGCAATCTCAGAAAGGGTGGCCGCACGCCTCGGCAGTCGGGCATGGCGCTGCTGTCTCAGCCGCACCGGCCCACGGCCTGGCAGTTGCAGGCGCACGGGCGACGTTTCCCGCCACATCATCTGCACGAAAGCTGGCTCGACTATCTCTACTGGGACATCGAGCTGGAACCCTGACCGGACTCAGGCCTTGGGCTTGTCGCCGTCCACCGGCGGCTGCGGCCGCGCCGGTTCACCATAGGCATAGCGACCATCGCTCGGCGGCGACACCCGCACGACGCGCGGCCCGGACTCGGCCTGGCGTTGGGCGCGCGCTTCGCCCTCCATGCGAACCTCATAGGGGGGCGGCAGGTCTTCGGGGGGGCGCAAGGCGACCGGGCCCGGATCGCGCCGGTCCGTCATGGCGGCATCCCAGGCCGCGCTGTACTCGGCCATCGGGTCCGGCTCGCTCCCCGGATACAGCGGCTCGGGTGCCCAGGTCGGATAGGCCGGTGCCCCGTCGGTGAAGACCTCCTGGGTGCCGATGACGACGCGCTCGTCATCCCCCGGGGCCACGAGCGGTGAAGCCAGGCGCAGCCCGCTTCCGGCCAGGGCTCCGAAGCCCGCAGCGACGATCGCGCCACAGGTGCCGACGATCAACAGGGTCCGATCCGCCGCCTCCATGCCGTCAGAACGCTCCGCCTCGCTTCCGGTTTCACCGCGCGCCGACGGCGTCGGCGACGGTGGCGAATCCATCAGCCTTCAGTCGGGCGGCCAGGTCGGCCTTGATCCGTGAAACCAGGCCCGGTCCTTCGAAGACCAGGGCGGAATAGAGCTGTACCGCCGAGGCTCCGGCGCGGATCTTGGCATAGGCGTCCGTTCCCGAGGCGATGCCGCCCACGCCGATCAGTGGCAGGTCGCCGCCGGAGGCCGCGTGGAACCACCCCAGTACCTGGGTTGACGGCTCCATCAGCGGCGCGCCCGACAGGCCGCCGGTCTCCTGGGCGAAGCGCGACCTGAGGCTTTCGGGCCGGGCCAGGGTCGTGTTCGACACGATCACCCCGTCGATACCGTGCCGCCGACAGGCCCCGACCATCCGCTCGGCCTCGATGTCCTCGATATCCGGAGCGACCTTCAGAAAGACCGGTGCGCGCGGCCCAGGCAACGTGTCCCGCGCCTCTTGCAGCCGCCCCAGCAGATCCTCCAGCGCCGCCTCGGACTGCAGGTTTCTCAGACCCGGCGTATTGGGTGATGAGACATTGACCGCGAAATAATCGGCCTTGCCCCATAGCCGGACCAGACCGGTCACATAGTCCTGGGTGCGGTCTTCAGACTCCTTGTTGGCACCTAGATTGACCCCGATGATTCCGGGGCGCCGCCGCCGCGCCAGATTGGCGGCAAAGGCATCCAGGCCCTGGTTGTTGAAGCCCATCCGGTTGATGACGGCCCGGTCTTCGCCCAGCCGGAAGACGCGCGGGCGCGGATTACCGGGCTGGGGCAGGGGCGTCACCCCACCCAGCTCGATCAGCCCGAACCCACAGTCGATCAGCGCGTCGGCGACCCGGGCGTCCTTGTCGAAACCGGCGGCCAGTCCGACCGGATTGCTGAGCCTCAGCCCCGCCAGCTCGACGGCCAGAACCGGATCATCCGGGCCGCCGTCTTTCGGACCCAGCCCCAGGGCCAGGCCATCGAGCGCCAGGCGGTGCGCCGTCTCCGGGTCGATCCGGCGCAACAGGCCGGTGGCGATATCCCGCACGCCCATCAGTCGAACTCTGCCAGGGCACTGGCCTCGGCATCCACAACCAGCGGACGGATCTCAACCGCCGCCGCGACGGGCAGGGGCGCATACAGATGCGGAAAAAGGGCCCCACCGCGCGACGGTTCCCATATGGCCGGGGGATCGAGCTGGTCCGCGTCAATGGTCACCAGAAGCAGGTCGGTCTTTCCGGCGAAATGCTTGCGGGCCGTCTCGCGCAGCTGGCCGGCCTCGGAGAAGTGAATATAGCCGTCGGCCAGATCGACCGCCGAGCCCTCGAACCGGCCTGCGGCCTCCGCCGCCGTCCATTCGGCGCGGCCGACGATCTTGTAGATCGGCCTCATGCCAGGTCGCTCGGGCGCAGGAAGCCGTCATAGGCCAGGCGGCCAGAACTGTCAGCGGTGTAGATGACGACCGAACCAGGGGGGAAGCCGCCACTCAGCCGCTCCAGGGTCGAAGGCGCCGCCGCCTGATCGACGAGCAGATCGACCGCCAGGCGGTGAATGGCCGGGTTGTGCGCGACCAGCATGAGGCTACCGCAGTCGTCCTCGATCGCCTCGATCCGGTCGCGCAAGGTGGCCGAGTCGGCGTCATACAGGGCACGCTCGATCTCGACCACCACGTCGCCGAAGGCCGTGCAGGCCGCGTCCCAGGTCTGCTGGGCACGCTGGGCGGCCGACACCAGTGCATGATCGGGCCGCGCCCCGCGCTCCGCCAGGGCCTGTCCCATCCGCCCGGCGTCTTCCAGCCCACGCGGCGTCAGGGCCCGCCCGACGTCACCGCTCTCGCTGGAGGGCTGGGCTTCGGCGTGTCGCATCAGGATCAGTTGGCGCATGAAATGGGACTAGTCGTGTTCGTCGCCGATTTCCACATTGCGCCGCACGGTTGGTACCAGGCCGGCCGGTTGCGGCGCGAGCGTCTGGCGGCGGCGCGCCGGGACCGGCGCGGCGGCGGTTCGAGGGCGCAGAGCCAGCTGGATCTTGACCGCTTCCAGCAGCACCACGCCTGCCGCCCCCGGCATCAGGCGCGCCCCCCAGGGCTCCAGCGCATCGGCCAGGCCGGTCAACCGCCCCCACGGCGGACAGAACAGGGCCTGTGACCAGGCGAAGGGTTCCAGCTCGGCGTCGCGCACCAGCCGCTCCAGCTGACCGCGGCTATAGGGTCGCCCGTCTCCGAATGGCGTCTTCTCGCTGCCGGCCCACAGGCCGCCGCGCCCGGCCACCACCAGAACCAGCCGGCCCGAGGGCTTGAGCACACGCCCCAATTCCCGCACCAGGGCCAGGGGGTCGGTCGCCTCCTCAATGGCATGGACCGCCAGAATGCGGTCGAAGACGCCCGTGGCAAACGGCAGGGCAAGCTCGTCGACCAGGGTCGTGCGGCTCCGTACCGCTCTCGGCCAGGCCTCGGCCCCTTGCGCGAAGGGCATGGCGCACAGGGCGCGGCGCGCCTCGCGCATCTCGTCCAGCCAGGGGGCGGCATAACCCAGCCCCAGCACATCCTGTCCGGTCAGCGGCCCCCAGGCGTCGCTCAGCCGTGCGCCGATCAGCCGCGTGGCCGTCTGGCCCAGCGGCGTGCCGTAGAAGCTGCGAATCTCGGTCACATCGCGGCGCATCACGACCTATATAGGGGCCATGACCCTATCCATCCGTCAATTTCCCTGTCTCAGCGACAACTACGGGTTTCTCATCAAGGACGACGCCTCCGGCCAGGTCGCCGTCATCGATACGCCGGATGCCGAAGCGATCCTGTCCGAGTTGGCGGCGAGCGGTTGGGGGCGGCTCGATTTCATCTTCAACACCCATTGGCACCCGGACCACGCTGGCGGCAACGCGCGGCTCAAGGATGAGACGGGCTGCGACATCATTGGCCCCCAGGAGGTCACGCGCATCGCGCCGCTTGATCGGGCTGTGGCCGGGGGAGACGAGGTTCGGCTCGGTGAGACCTCGTTCCAGCTTCTGGACGCCGGCGGTCACACGCTCGGCCATATCGCCTGGTGGTCGCCGCGTGCGCGGGTCGCCTTCGTCGGTGACAGTCTGTTCGTGCTGGGGTGTGGTCGGATGTTCGAGGGCACGCCGGACCAGTTCTGGGCCAGCCTCGAACGGCTGGCGGCCTTGCCGGACGACACGACGGTTTACTGCGCCCACGAATATTCAGAGGCCAATGCCCGTTTCGCCCTCAGTGTCGACGACGATCCGGTGGTGGCGGCGCGGGCCGAAGCTGTGTTCGCCCAGCGCACGGCAGGCCGACCGACGGTGCCGACCACAATCGGGGAGGAACGGGCCACCAATCCATTCTTGCGGGCACCGCAGCTCCGGCCCGACCTTGACCCGGTGGCGGCCTTTGCCCGGCTACGCGCCGCCAAGGACGCTTTCAAGGGCTAGCTGAGCGCGCGCATGATGCGTGCCGATGAGGGCCGGCCGGCGGCCCCCAGGCGCGGGGCCACGGTCAGCATCAGGGTTTCGCCGTTGCGGCGGGCATCCGGGCCGGACCCTGAGGCGATGATGATCGAGCGTAGGCCGGACAGACGCTCTCGGCCCGACCGGCTCTGCCCCATCCTCACAATCCCGTCGACGGCCAGTGTGGCGGCGTCACCGAAGACGTCGCTGGCGGACGGGTCCACCGCCCGCGCGGTGATCTCAAAGTCCGTGCCGGCTGCCTGACCGGCGCGGACAGACTCCCGCATGAAGTGGCGCAGGAGCAGTTGAATGTCATGGTTCGGCAGCGAAAGCCGGTTCGCCGCGCCGGCCACGGCGCACGGCAAGCCGCCAGGGGACGACGCGGTATAGAGGGTGATCCCTCCCAGTCGCGTCATGCGCAACACCATCTCGCCGACGTCGTTGCGATAATAGATATCGCCGCGCAGCCCGGCCGACGGGCGCAGGACCCAGATCTCGTCGGACCCTTCAAACCGCATCATCGGGCGGGCACCCGATTCATCGAGGATGAAGTTCGGTCCGCCCTGGCTGGTGAATCGGGCGACCGACACCTCTTCGCGGCGTGATCCGCGACCCAGGATGCGGTCGCGAAGCGACTGCCGCTCCTGGGCCATCGCGGGCGTCAGAAGGGCGTTCAGATCAAACCGGCCATTCAGCCGGTCGGCGCGCGCAGGCGTCGGAGCGGTCCCGAGCACACAGGCAATCAGGACCGCAAGCAACCAGGCGAAATTGCGGGCGGCTTTGATCATCCAGCGATCAGTGAACGCTCAGCGAGGCAGATTTGCGGCGATGTGGCGCCTTGTCTCAGCCCAACATATACTGGCCGCCGTTGGCGGAGATCGTCGAGCCGGTGATGAAGCTGGCGTCGTCGCGCACCAGAAAGGCCACGCAGGCGGCGATTTCCTCGGCCTCGCCCAAGCGCGACACCGGGATATTGCCGACGATCGAGGCCATGACGTTCTCGGGGATCGAGTCCATCATCTCGGTATTGATATAGCCCGGCGCGACGCAGTTGACGGTGATGCCCTTGCGCGCATTTTCCTGGGCCAGGGCCTTGGTGAAGCCGATCATCCCGGCCTTGGCGGCGGAATAGTTGGTCTGGCCGGCCTGGCCCTTCTGGCCATTGATCGAGCTGATGTTGACGATGCGGCCGAAGCTGCGCTCGCGCATCCCCTCGATGACCTGACGGGTCATGTTGAACAGGCTGTCCATATTGACGCTGACGACCTGGCTCCACTGGTCCGGCGACATCTTGTGAAAGAAGCCGTCGCGGGTGATGCCGGCGTTGTTGACCAGGATCTCGACCGGGCCGAAGCGTTCCTCGACCTCGGCCACGGCGCGCTGGCAGTCCTCGAACTTACCGACGTTGCCCTTGACCACCATGATGTCCAGCTCTTCGGCGGTGGCGCGCGCGGCGTCGTCATTGCCGGAATAGCCGGCCGCGACATTGAAGCCGTCGGCCTTCAGTCGGGCCGAGATCGAGCGGCCGATGCCGCGGGTGCCGCCAGTGACGAGGGCCGTACGAGCCATGGGTGTTTCTCTCCGTGTTCAAGGGGCGTCTCTCGCGGACGCGTGTTCTTTTAACGCCTTAGCGCGCCGGGCGGTTTCGGTGAAGGGGGCACAGGGTCCGGCGATCTGAAATCGACGTGAAGACGATCGTCGGACTGCGCCGCTCCAGGTGCGGCTTGACCAGGAAGCGCCGCGCGCGCGTTCGCCGCCCCCCGGCCATCCCCCCGGCCGCCGGCTGGCCCCGGACGGTCGCCATGTCTGTGCGCCCCAGAAGATCGGGGCGGGTGCCTCAGTCCCGCTCGACGCACATGGCCACGCCCATGCCGCCGCCGATGCACAGGGTGGCCAGGCCCTTCTTGGCGCCCGAGCGCTTCATCTCGTGCAGCAGGGTGGTCAGGATGCGCGCGCCCGAAGCCCCGATCGGGTGGCCGATGGCGATGGCCCCGCCATTGACGTTGACCTTGGCCGGGTCCAGCCCCAGCTCTTTGGTCACGCACAGGCTCTGGGCCGCGAAGGCCTCGTTGGATTCGACCAGGTCCAGATCCGCCACGGTCCAGCCGGCCTTCTCCAGCGCCTTTTGCGTGGCCGGGATCGGGCCGGTGCCCATGATCGCCGGATCGACGCCCGCCGTCGCCGACGAGACGATCCGGGCCAGCGGCGTCAGGCCGCGCCGCGCCGCTTCCTCGGCCGACATCACCACCAGGGCCGCCGCCCCGTCATTGATGCCCGAGGCGTTAGCGGCGGTGACCGAACCGTCCTTGGCGAAGGCCGGACGCAGGCCCGAGACCGAATCAAGCGTCGCGCCGTGGCGGATATATTCGTCCTGGTCGACCACGGTGTCGCCCTTGCGACCCTTGATCGTCACCGGCGCGATCTCGTCGGCGAATTTGCCGGCCTTCTGGGCGGCCTCGGCCTTGTTCTGGCTGGCCACGGCGAAGGCGTCCTGCTCCTCGCGGGTGATCTGCCAGCGCTGGGCGATGTTCTCGGCGGTCTGGCCCATGTGATAGCCGTTGAAGGCGTCCCACAGACCGTCCTTCACCATGGTGTCGACCATGCCCAGATCGCCCATCTTCTGGCCGGCGCGCAGGGCGGCGGAGTGGTGCGACTGGCTCATGCTCTCCTGGCCGCCGGCGACCACCACCTTGGCGTCGCCCAGCTGGATCTGCTGGGCCGCCAGGGCCACCGCGCGCAGGCCCGAGCCGCAGATCTGATTGATGCCCCAGGCCGCCGCCTCTTGCGGAATGCCCGCGCCGATCGCCGCCTGCCGGGCTGGGCCCTGGCCCTGGCCGGCAGTCAGGACCTGACCCAGGATCACCTCATCGACGTCGGCCGCATCGACCCCGGCCTGGGCCAGCGCCGCCTGGATCGCCGTTTCGCCCAGCTTGGAGGCCGGCAGAGAGGACAGACCTCCCATGAACGATCCGACGGGGGTGCGGGCGGCGGCGACGATGACGGCCTGGGTCATGGGGTTAACTCCTTGGAAAAAGGTTGTTGCGCTTTTGCCTCAGGAATCCGCCCGCGTCATCTGAATCAGGCGAATCCGCCCTGAATTCACCGTCATTCAGCTTTCCATGCCTAGGGTGATTGGAACGGCCGCTAGAGCCGACGTGCTGGGGTAGTCTCATGTCTGAACCACGTCGTAGAATTCTGGATCGTCTGTGCGTCGCCGACGCGCTGGATTTCGCTGAGCACTATCCGAACCGGGCCGAGCGCCTGGCCGACCTGTGGGTCCATATCGTCGGCCTGTCCCTGGCGGGGGCCGGTGGTCTTGTTCTGGCCATCCTGTCGGCCTTCGTCGGCGGGCCGGGCATGATCGCGGCGACGGCCATCTATGCGGTCTGTCTGATCGCCATGCTCGCCTGTTCGGTGGCCTATAATCTGGCGCATCCCTCCAAGGCTCGACCCGTGCTGCGGCGCCTGGACGAGGCCGCCATCTTCCTGATGATCGCCGGCTCCTACACGCCCTTCACCACCCAGAGGTTCGAGGACCCGGTCTGGTCGATCGGCTTCACCGCCCTGGTCTGGACCCTGGCGCTCGGCGGGGTGGTCGCCAAGCTCTTTGCGCCGCGTCTGAACGACGTCTTCTGGAGCGTGGTCTATGTCATCTTCGGCTGGCTGTCGGTGGTGGCGATCCAGCCGATGATCTCGGGTGTGTCGCCTGTGGCGCTGGGCCTGCTGGTCGCCGGCGGACTGATCTACACCCTGGGCTGTTTCATCTTCGTGAGGCAGGGCCTGCCGTTCCGCCGCGCCATCTGGCACGGCTTCGTCGTGGCCGGTGCCGGGGCCCACTATGCGGCCGTCATGGTCGGGGTCGTTTTCGCGGCGCAGTAGGGCCCGCCAGGCAAAAGGGGCGGCTGGTTCTGCCGCCCGGCGTGCGCAGCGCAACAAGCAGGGCTTTCCAGCGTCTCGCGGTTGCGGGATACTGACCGCATCGTTCAGTGCACGGGAAAGCAGTGTGACCGATCACAACACCGGAGCCGACGCGGCCAAGGCCGAGCGCGTCATCATCAAGAAGTACGCCAACCGCCGGCTCTACAACACCTCGACCAGCGCCTATGTCACGCTCGACAGCCTGGCTGGTATGGTCAGGGACGGCATCGACTTCCAGGTCGTGGACGCCAAGTCCAACGACGACATCACCCGGTCGGTCCTGGCCCAGATCATTTTTGAGGAAGAATCCAAGGGCACCAGCCTCTTGCCCATCCAGTTCCTGCGCCAGCTGATCGGCTTTTACGGCGACTCCATGCAGTCGCTGGTGCCCAGCTATCTGGAGCTGTCGATGAACAATTTCATCAGCCAGCAGGAACAGTTCCGCAAACAGTTCGCCTCGACCTTCGGCGCTGCGCCGGGGGCCGCCATGTTCGAGGAACAGGTGCGTCAGAACACCGCCATGTTCGAGCGCGCCATGAAGATGTGGACGCCCTTCGGCTTCCCCGGCGTGCCAGGTGCGGAGGCCTCCGCCGAGGCCACGAAGCCGGCGACACCAGGCAATCCGCTGCTGGAGGCCCAGGCCGCCGCCCTTGAGCAGATGCGCCGTCAGATGGAAGAGATGCAGGCCCAGCTCAGCCGCCTTTCGGGAGCCCCGCCCAAGCCGTGACCGATCCCGTCCGCCCCCCTGCCAGTGTCCAGGACCGCCGCGCGGGCGACCGTCGTCGCAATCTGCGACGGGCCAAGGCCGAAGGGGATGGACGCGACCTGGTGCCGATCCCGCCGGTCGAGGATCAGGCACCGCCAAAGGCCACGCCCAAGTCTGACGCCGGCCCCTCGGCCTTTGACGCCCAGCTCTTGGGCCAGGATGGTGCCAAGCGCGGCCTCAGGGGTGGGCAGGAAGTGCTCGGCAAGGCGCGTTCGACCTACCTCAGCTCCGAATATGCCGGCTCGGGCGACCGCCGCCCGAAGCCCGGACAGGTCAAGAAAACCGAGATCTGACGCGCCGGGCCCGGGTGGCCCGCTCCTTGCTTGGAACCGCCGGTCTGTTCTGACCGGAATGTTCCATGGCCACCACCCTCAGCCTCCTTGCCCGCGTCGTCGACACCCTGGTGGTGGCGCTGATCTTCGTGGCCTTCGGCTAGGACCGTACCGCCTGCGGCCTAGAGGCTGACGTCGCTGCCGATATCCAGATCCCGCCGCGCCGTCAGGATGGTGACGATGAAACCTGCCATCACGTCCAGCAGCACCATGATCATGATCAGGAAGAAGGTCGAGGTCGCGAACGACGGCAGCAGCAGGAACAGCAGCAGGCACAGCACGAACAGCCCCATCGACAGGGCATGATTGACGATGGCCACCCGCTGGCTGGACGTTGACTTCAACAGCTCGAAGAACAGGAAGATCAGGCCGAAGAAGACCAGCAGGTCGCCAACCCCCATCGACCAGGTTCCGCCCGATGGCATATTCACGCTCAGGAAGGCGGACTGGAGCACGAAATTCGGGTCCGTCGCGGCCGTGCCGGACAGGCTCATCAGGGCATAGATCGCGTAGATTCCGACCGGAATCACGAGAAGCGGAAACGCCGTCAGCATCTGAGTGTCCCCCTCTGGCTGGACTGGCGGCACCCTATCGCTGTTTGCCGATCCCCGGCAATGTCAGACGCTCAGGAGGAGAGCGGCCGGCCGGCTAGACCTCTTTGACGGTCCCTGGCTGGCGCGAGCGGGTGCGTAGCCACATGACCCCGACCAGGTCCGAAAAGGCCGCCCATAGCCGGCCCAGGTTCGTATATTTGGATCGGCCGGTCTCGCGGTGGCGGTGCCCGACATCCATGAACCGGTTCTCATAGCCCTCGCGGATCACCAGGGCCGGCAGATAGCGGTGGATGTGATCGAAGTAGGGCAGGCGCAGGAAGACGTCGCGTCGAAAGGCCTTCAGCCCACAGCCCGTGTCGTCCGCATCATCGTTCAACAGCCACTTGCGGATGCTGTTGGCCCATTTGGACGCCCAGCGCTTGGCCCCCGAATCCTGACGCTTGGCCCGCACTCCGCCGACCAGTGCGACCTCTGGCCCCGCCGCGATCAGGGCATCGGCCAGTTTCGGCGCATCGGCGGGCGGGTTCTGGCCGTCGCCGTCCAGGGTCACGATGATCGGCGCTCGTGCCGCCATCACCCCCGAGCGCACCGCCCGGCTCTGGCCTGCGTTCATGGCGTGGTTCAGAATCCGCAGTTGCGGAATCTCGGCCTTCAGGGCCTCCAGCTCGGCCAGGGTGCCGTCCCTGGACGCGTCATTGACGAAGACCATCTCATAGTCGCGACCCTTGAACGCCTCGGCGATCTCGCGGGCGAGGGGGCCGGCGGCACCTTCTTCATCATGGACGGGGACGACGACGGAGATCTTGGGGGTCATCCTCCCCCCATAGCCGGTTTTGCCCCGCTTAGGGAGGGCGCGACCTTTCGCATCAAACAGGCTATCTGATCCGCATGAGCGAGCCCAAACCTTCCGCCCCCTTGCGTCTGTGGATGATCGACGCCTCGGCCTACATCTTTCGGGCCTACCATGCCCTGCCGCCCCTGACGCGCAAGTCGGACGGCCTGCCGGTCGGGGCCATCCAGGGCTACTGCAATATGCTCTGGAAGTTGCTCAAGGACATGAAGGGCGAGAACGGCCCGACCCATCTGGTGGCCATTTTCGATCACTCCGAGCGGACCTTCAGGAATGATCTGTACCCGGACTACAAGGCCCACCGCCCGCCGGCCCCCGAGGACCTGGTGCCCCAGTTCCCGCTGGTCCGCACCGCCACCGCCGCCTTCGGGGTACACGGCGTCGAAAAGCCGGGCTTCGAGGCCGACGACCTGATCGCCACCTATGCGCGGCTGGCGCGCGAGGCGGGCGGTGAGGCGGTCATCGTCTCATCCGACAAGGACCTGATGCAGCTGGTCGGCGACGGCGTGGTCATGTTTGATCCCATGAAGGACCGGCGCATCGATGTGCCCGAGGTCATCGAGAAATGGGGTGTCGGCCCGGACAAGATGATCGACCTCCAGGCCCTGGTCGGCGACAGCGTCGACAATGTGCCCGGTGCGCCCGGCATCGGCCCCAAGACGGCCGCCCAGCTCCTGGAGGAATACGGCGACCTGGACACCCTGCTGGCGCGGGCGGGCGAGATCAAACAGCCCAAGCGCCGCGAGACCCTGACCGACTTCGCCGACCAGATCCGGATCAGCCGTCAGCTGGTGCGCCTGGATGACCAGGTGCCTGAGCCGGAGCCGATCGCCGACTTCGCGGTGCGTGATCCCGATCCCGACACCCTGGCGGCTTTCCTGGATCAGATGGAATTCCGTTCGCTGCGCGGCCGGGTCGGTGACGGCAAGGTGCCGCCGCCCGCCGCTCCCTCGGTGCCCGTCCCCAGCGCCCCGGTCGCCAGCCCGCGCCACGCGCCCAGCGATCCGTCGGCCGCCGCCGATCCCCAGGCCTTCGACCGGGACGCCTATGTCTGTGTCCAGTCGCTCGACGATCTCGACACCTGGATCGCGCGCGCGGTTGCGGTCGGCGTTGTTGCGGTCGACACCGAGACCGACGCCCTGTCGTCCACCCACGCCGGCCTGGTCGGAGTCAGCCTGGCGCTGGGGCCGAACGACGCCTGCTACATCCCGCTGGATCACGCGCATCTGCCTCAGCCCGGCGGCGACCTGCTGACGGGTCCGGCCGAGGCGCTCACCCCGATCCGCCAGGTCGACAAGGCCTCCGCCCTGAAACGCCTCAAGGCCCTGCTGGAGCACCCCGGCGTGCTCAAGGTCGGCCAGAACATCAAATATGATCTGGGCGTCCTGGCCCGGCATGACATCGCCGTCGGCCCGATCGACGACACCATGCTGATTTCCTACGTCCTGAACGGGGGCGAGCATGGCCACGGCATGGACGAGCTCAGCCGCCGCCACCTCGGCCACGACCCCATCCCCTTCAAGGAGGTGTGCGGAACGGGCCAGAAGCAGATCAGCTTCCGCCATGTCGAACTGGCCCCGGCCACCCGCTATGCCGCCGAGGACGCGGACGTCACCTTGCGCCTGTGGCGGCTCTTGAAGCCGCGCCTGGCCGAACAGCGCCTGTCCACCGTCTATGAAACGCTGGAGCGGGGAATGCCGCCGGTGCTGGCGGCGATGGAGCTGGCCGGCATCCGCATCGACCCGACCGAGCTGAAGCGCCTGTCCAGCGAGTTCGGCCTGGAGATGGCCCGGCTGGAAGAACAGGCGCAAGCGCTGGCCGGCCGACCGTTCAATATCGCCAGCCCCAAACAGCTGGGCGAGATCCTGTTCGGCGAGATGGCCCTGCCCGGCGGCAAGAAGACCGCCTCGGGCCAATGGGAGACCGGCGCCGCGACGCTGGAAACCCTGGCGCTGACCCACGAGCTGCCGCGCGTCATTCTGGAATGGCGCCAGCTCGCGAAACTGAAGGGCACCTATACCGACGCCCTTATTGCCGCCGCCGACGACACGACCGACCGGGTCCATACCAGCTATCAGCTCGCCGCCGCCTCGACCGGGCGGCTGGCCTCCTCGGACCCGAACCTTCAGAATATCCCGATCCGCACCGAGACCGGCCGCCAGATTCGCCGGGCCTTCATCGCCGCGCCGGGGCATCGGTTGATTTCGGCGGACTATTCCCAGATCGAGCTGCGGCTTCTGGCCCACATCGGCGACATCCCCGAGCTGAAGGCCGCCTTCGCGCGCGGGCTCGACATTCACGCCGCCACCGCCAGCGAAATGTTCGGGGTGCCGGTCGAGGGGATGCCGGCCGAGACGCGCCGCCGCGCCAAGGCCATCAACTTCGGCATCGTCTATGGCATTTCGGCCTTCGGCCTGGCCAACCAGCTGGGCATCGACCAGTCCGAAGCCGGGGCCTACATCAAGACCTATTTCGAACGCTTCCCCGGCATTCGCACCTATATGGACAAGACGAAGGAGACGGTCCGCGAGCAGGGTTTCGTCACCACCCTGTTCGGCCGGCGCATCCACATTCCGGCCATCCACTCCAAGAGCGCCGCCGAGCGCCAGTTCGGCGAACGCGCCGCCATCAACGCCCCCATCCAGGGCAGCGCCGCCGACATCATCCGCCGCGCCATGATGCGAATGCCCGGGGCTCTGACCGACGCCGGGCTGGAAACCAGGATGCTCCTCCAGGTCCATGACGAACTGGTGTTCGAAGCCCCCGAAGCCGAGGTCGACCGCGCCCTGCCCCTGATCCGCCGCGTCATGGAACGGGCCTCGGAACCCGCCGTGGCCCTGAGCGTGCCGCTGGATGTCGAGGCCAAGGCGGCGGGGGATTGGGACGGGGCGCATTGAGGCTTGGCGAGCGCGCCGTGGTTTCCCCACCGACTCCCAAGAGGTAGGCTTACGGGTACGTCACGACCGGCCCGCTGGTGGCCGTGGTTTCCCTACCGACTCCCAAGAGGTAGGCTTGCGGAACTGGAAGGGGGCCGATCCCATGAGCCGTGGTTTCCCTACCGACTCCCAAGAGGTAGGCTCGTCCAGACCATCGCCCGGATGCTGGCGCGGCCGTGGTTTCCCTACCGACTCCCAAGAGGTAGGCTCCGCGATCCGCCAACTGGCTCCGCCGACCGGCCGTGGTTTCCCTACCGACTCCCAAGAGGTAGGCTTGATCGGGGATGCCGGGGCGATCCAGCAGCGCCGTGGTTTCCCTACCGACTCCCAAGAGGTAGGCTCGAACGCCTATGCGCGCGCCGGGGTGAACGGCCGTGGTTTCCCTACCGACTCCCAAGAGGTAGGCTCCGCTGGCTGGAAAGGCCCGGCTTCGCCCGGCCGTGGTTTCCCTACCGACTCCCAAGAGGTAGCTTGACGGCGTTCCCTGATGAGGGTTGGGACGGCCGTGGTTTCCCTACCGACTCCCAAGAGGTAGGCTGCACATCCATCCGGCCCGCACCGCGCCGAAGCCGTGGTTTCCCTACCGACTCCCAAGAGGTAGGCTAGGCCGGTCGACAGCGGCTGGTCGGTCATCGCCGTGGTTTCCCTACCGACTCCCAAGAGGTAGGCTGCGTCGGCGGCGACGCCGGCGGCGCGGTCGGCCGTGGTTTCCCTACCGACTCCCAAGAGGTAGGCTCATATTGAGCGCGGCATTGTCCAGGCCGGGGCCGTGGTTTCCCTACCGACTCCCAAGAGGTAGGCTATCTCGTACGTGACATCCTGTCGGGTAAAAGCCGTGGTTTCCCTACCGACTCCCAAGAGGTAGGCTGCGTTCCTGCCGGACGATGAGCGCGAGCTAGCCGTGGTTTCCCTACCGACTCCCAAGAGGTAGGCTGCCAGCGCGCCGCGCAGCTCGGCGCGGAGCGCCGTGGTTTCCCTACCGACTCCCAAGAGGTAGGCTGGGCAATATCGGCGGCGAATGGCAGGCTGGGCCGTGGTTTCCCTACCGACTCCCAAGAGGTAGGCTCCTCGGACTGACGACGCCGGAAGTCCGGGTGCCGTGGTTTCCCTACCGACTCCCAAGAGGTAGGCTGATAGACGCGCTGAATGTAGCGCCCCTCAGCCGTGGTTTCCCTACCGACTCCCAAGAGGTAGGCTGCACATCCATCCGGCCCGCACCGCGCCGAAGCCGTGGTTTCCCTACCGACTCCCAAGAGGTAGGCTTCACCATTCTCAGTGCCGTCTTCGGGCGGTGCCGTGGTTTCCCTACCGACTCCCAAGAGGTAGGCTGTTGGGGTTGCCTTCCTCATCGCCGCCGCGGCCGTGGTTTCCCTACCGACTCCCAAGAGGTAGGCTCGCCCAGCCGTGGCTGTGGTCAATCGGGGAGCCGTGGTTTCCCTACCGACTCCCAAGAGGTAGGCTCTCGAACTGATCGACACGGCGCTATCGAGGGCCGTGGTTTCCCTACCGACTCCCAAGAGGTAGGCTGGGTGTTGTCGGCGGTGCGGGCGTGCCCGCGCCGTGGTTTCCCTACCGACTCCCAAGAGGTAGGCTATCGCCCGCCTCGAAAGCCTCGATCCATGCGCCGTGGTTTCCCTACCGACTCCCAAGAGGTAGGCTACCCATCACCGCCTGGCGGCTTTGAGGGCGGCCGTGGTTTCCCTACCGACTCCCAAGAGGTAGGCTAGAGTTGTTCGGGACAAAGTAGCCGATGGCACCGTGGTTTCCCTACCGACTCCCAAGAGGTAGGCTTGACGCAGAGCTGTCGGTGGAGGAGGTCGAGCCGTGGTTTCCCTACCGACTCCCAAGAGGTAGGCTCGTGAGGTAACTATCATGGTGAAGCTCGCCGCCGTGGTTTCCCTACCGACTCCCAAGAGGTAGGCTCTAAGCAGAGCAAAAGCGACGAAGAAAATGGCCGTGGTTTCCCTACCGACTCCCAAGAGGTAGGCTACCCGGCGTACAGGGACAGCAGGGGCATGAGCCGTGGTTTCCCTACCGACTCCCAAGAGGTAGGCTCCAACACCGTGACGGCCGAGGCCGAAACCGGCCGTGGTTTCCCTACCGACTCCCAAGAGGTAGGCTCCGTGTTGGCGACGGCAATATTGCCGAATCGCCGTGGTTTCCCTACCGACTCCCAAGAGGTAGGCTCCACACCCCGAACTACATTGCGGCCAAGAAGCCGTGGTTTCCCTACCGACTCCCAAGAGGTAGGCTGTCTCCTTGCTTCTCGTCGCTCTCGTTTTGGCCGTGGTTTCCCTACCGACTCCCAAGAGGTAGGCTGCCGTTGCTGTAGTTTACACCCCTCTAGTGGCCGTGGTTTCCCTACCGACTCCCAAGAGGTAGGCTGTTCCGGGACCGTTTGTGCGGCGAGCCGAAGCCGTGGTTTCCCTACCGACTCCCAAGAGGTAGGCTCGATCCTGGAGCGACGACTCGTGACGCCGGGCCGTGGTTTCCCTACCGACTCCCAAGAGGTAGGCTAGCCGGGGCGTGCTGCTGGCCCGTAGATAGGCCGTGGTTTCCCTACCGACTCCCAAGAGGTAGGCTCAGGCCCCACCAAACGCCGGTTGGATCAATGCCGTGGTTTCCCTACCGACTCCCAAGAGGTAGGCTGGCTCCGGTATAGAGGTCTGAAACTGCTCTGATTTCCGTCGTCGCAAGACGTCCGAAATCAGAGCAGGACCATCTGTTGAGGCGCGTCTCGCTCATTTTTCTCGGCCTCTCCCAGCAACAGCTTCATCCGGCCATATTGTTTGTCGGTGACCTGAAGCGTTCGCACATTACCAGTTTTCGGCAGGTTGCGGGTGACGCGGGCGATGTGTTTGTCCACGGCTTCTTCGCCGCGACAGACGCGGGCATAGACCGAAAATTGCAACATCATATAGCCGTCATCCTTGAGGAAATTGCGGAACCGCGTCGCCAGATTGCGCTGAGGCTTGGTCTTGACCGGCAGGTCGAAGAAGACAAACAGCCACATGATGCGAACCTCCTGGGTCTTCATGACCTCAGAACCGGCAGGCCAAGGACCGCCGGTGTTGCCGATTCCAGCGCTCGCACGAGGGATTCGGCGCTGCGTTCGGTGGCGACGAGCAGGGTAACAGTGGTCTCTTGCAGCCCCGCCTCACCCAGGAGAACCGCGGCCATGGCGCGCCGGTCTTCCACCGACAGGTCGTCGCGGCTGGGAGCGCCTTTGCCGACCGTCCGCCACGCCAGCACATCGACGAAGGGTCGGAAGGGCTCAACCAGATCATCGGCCAGGTTGAAGGCGTTGGAGACGCCGGCGTGTTTCAGCCCCAGGGCCGGAATCAGCCCCGACGCCACCAGAGCCCGGGCCACGCCCGAGCGGATCACGGCATAGCCGTAGTTCAGCATCATGTTGCGCCGGTCGCCGTCGTCGTCGCGCCGGAACGCCGGCCACAGCTTGCCCCAGTAGTAGCGGGCGGCCTGAGCCTCGACATTGCCGGGATCGCCGGACCCGACGCGCGCAGACATGGCCCGCAAGGTGGTGGCCCCGCCGGCGCCGACGGCCTCGAGGGCCGCAGCCTGATTGTCGATCTTTCGCCGGACCACGGCCTGCCAAAGCCGCTTCTTTAACGGGACGGATGCCGCCAGTTGTTTGGCCAGGACATCCGCCTGGCGGTGGTGCCGGTGAAAGGGCAGGGTGACGCCAGAAGGGGTGTGGGTCGCATCGGTGAAGATGACCGCCACGCCCTTGTCCACCAGGGCTGACATCAGGCTGGCGGTCAGGCTGGTGCGTGGACAGTCGACGACGACCCAGGCGAGGTCCTCGATGGCCAGGCGCACCTCGCCGTCTTCCTGGCCGATGACGATCTGGTCATCAGCTACAGACAGGCGCGATGGCTGGGTCAGGTGCAGGCCGCGCCACGCCATGTACGTGTCTCGCTCGCGATATCCGTGCGCCGCCCGAGGCGGTCGATCGACTTCTTCGCGAAAACTCTTAGCGTTTTTACGCCAATACCTCGAATGACCTGCTCGCGGGAATTATGCACTGAAAGGTGGATGGCACCCGTCGAACGATCAGCACCGCGGAAATAACCGTCGATAAAGGTGCCGTCCGACTTTTCGATCTCCAGGAAACTCATGGGATAGATCGACCAAAGAAACTCGTGATCGGACACATCGGGCCACTCCGCTTCGTCCTTGCCGCCTTGGATCGCCCGGTTCGGAGGGGCGGGCCAAGCCTGGGGATCGAACACCTGGTGTGGATAGATCGGGACCAGGAAATATTCGAAGATCCCCCGCTTGTTGGGTTTGCGGAAGACATCGACGCGCACCATTTCGCCGCGCTCGGCTACTCCGTCGCGGATCAGGACATCGACCTTCTTGGTCGTCGCCAGGCGCACCTTTGAAATGGGGTCGCCCTTCGGTGACAGGGGACGATGATCCTTGGGTTTGCCGGCATCGATCCAGGCTTTCAGGCTGGCGATCAAGGCGGCGTTGCGTTCCGGGTCCTTGACCCGCTCAAGGTCAGCCGGTTTGAGCGCGTCGATGGACTTGCGCTCATAGACCACCGGCCCGTCGATGGTGTCTTCGACCCTGCGAATGGTCTGGGCATGGCCCTCTCCGCGCGCGCGGCGGCGCTCTGAACGGCTGACGAGGACCTTTTCCCGCGCCGCTTCGGCCTGCTCGCGAAACCCGGGCCAGGGTTGTGGGAAGGTGGCGATGAAGCGGGAAGATCCCCGTTCCTCTTCAATCTGAGCTGCGCGAGTCAGCTGCTGTAGGGTCGATTCAGACATGGCCGCGACGATAAGGGCGTCCAGTGCGTGGTGGCGATCGTCGGCAATGCGGTTGCCTTTATCGTCCTTCTTCAGCCCCTGAAGACCCCAGGCCCGGCGCAAACGGTCCGTCAGGGCACCCGGGCGCGCGAACAGGCGGCGTGTTCGGCGGGCTTCGTCCGCAGATCGCGGAACGCCCGTGAAACGGTCTGATTCGGGGTAGTGCGCCCTGGCCAACAGATCCAGGGTGAGACGCGTCGCATATTTGGTGTCGTTCAGATTTCGCGGTCGGAACTTTTCGGTCAAGCGGTCTGAATCGCGCAGGAGGTAGTTGCGCTTCTTGAAGCCTTTCATGGTCGTGTTGGACTCTACGGCCGCGCGGAACGCCTCCCAGCGCGCGGGGTTATCGCCCAGCCACTCGAATGGCGTACGCCCGCGCTTGTCCTGGTTGGCCTTGGCGAAACACAGGGTCTTGTTGGTGAAGCTATCGTCGCCTGATCGGCTCCAGGGCAGGATGTGGTCGACCTGAACGGTGTTGTCGCCGGCGACGATCATGTCCGGATGGATCTCGCGGTCGCTGTACAGGCAGCGACCTTTCTGCTCCTGCCAGAGCTCAAACCTCAGAAGGTCTTCGCGGCCGGACGACGCGCGTCCAACGACCCTGGCAAACTCCTCCTTCAAGCGATCTTTCATGCGGTTCCGTTTTTCGATCCCACTACGAATCTCGTCGCGTTCCTCCTTCGACTTCCCGACGTCGCGCGCCAGTTCGACGTGGATGGCACCGGGCAGGCCGTATTCCATCACGATTGCCTTGACCTGCTTGAGGGCCTCGCGAACGGCCTTACGGGCGATCGGGTTGGTGATGGTCTCAATGTCAATGTCGGGCCGGCGGGCATGGTCGTATCCGGCGGCGGCGGCGGCCTCTGAATAGACCTTGCCGTCCAGCAGGTGCGGGACCATCGCGCGCGCCGCCTTGGCGGAAATATGGGCAGCGCCCTTGAACCGCGCGAACGGCCTGCCATCCTCGACCGCGGCCATGAGCGCCGCGACGACCGCTGAATCCAGACCTGTCTCGACCAGGCCCTTGCCAATGGAGTCCAGATCCTCGCGGAAGGTCACAATGGCGGCGGCGGCGTCGAGTCGCTCGGGTGCCTTCAGCAACGACAGCCAGGTGACCTCGCCCAGGGCGTCAGTGATGACGCCGCGCAGGGCCGCTGTGCCTTCGGCGGCATTGGACGCCCGGCCAACAAAATCCAGCTTCTTTTCGTCTTCCCCTGAGACCCCGACGAAGGCGGTTTCCTCTTTCAGACCGATCAACTTGCGCAGGCGCGCCCATTTGATCCCCTTCTGGTCGCCAAAGGTGCCGTCGACGCGCGCGATCTGGTCCGCCGTCAACGGGCGTTCCTCACGCCCCTCGGTGACTCGGATTGCGGCCAGGCGCGATAGCATCCGAAACCGCTCGAAGGACGGGGCGTGACGCGCGGCCCGTTTCTCGCCCGGCTCAAAGGGGCAGTCACCGACCAGGGCATCGGAATCCTGGAGGGGCCGTTGAAAAAAGGCGATTTCGGTGAAGCTTGCTTCCAGCTCTGCAGAGGCCTGAGCATTGCCGGCCGCGCGCTGGGCCTTGAACAACGCCGCCACTTCGTAAGCCTGGTCATCGCGCAGGACCGACCGGGTGAACTCCCCGTCCCGGTTCCGCTTGCGCGCCCCAAAATCCGCGTCTTTGAAGAACAGCTCGCCGACCGTGCGATAACGGACCTCAGGGATTTCTCCGACAACCCCGTGGTTCTGGAGCTTGCTGGCGGTTTCCTTGATGGCGCTCAGCATTTTTCCAGCATCGCCCTCGGCGTTGGCACCGCGTTCGCGTTTGGAGTTGGACTTGAAGCCGCGGTGTTTGGCGATGTGGCCCAGGGCGATGGCGAGCTCGGGGCCGGTCAGCCGGCGGTCCAGGCCTGCAGATCTCAGCTCCCAGGGGTCAAGTTGTCCGATGCGTAGACTGGTTGCTGCGCGCGAGTCGATCAGGCCGTGCTGTGCGAAGAGCCGTCGGACCGCGTTCATCCGCTGGCGTCGGCGCTTGAGGACGCGCCGCATACCGCGATGGGTGCGGCGGATCTGATTTGTCGGGGTCCGTTCCTTGTCGGTCTCCGGAGCGTCCCAGGTCCGTGAGCCCATGGCAATGATGGCGCAAGCCGAGACGTCTATGACGGCCCATCCGCATGAGGCAATGCCAAGGTCGAGGCCTAGTACAAGATTTTCCTTGATGTCCACCGTTGCGTTCCCCCTTGCTGAATTCAGCATTGACGCGAAGGGTGGGTTGACGCAACCTGTGACTGGGAGTCGGTAGGGAAACCACGGTAAGAGGTCCAACCAGCCTCGCAGGATTACCCGAGAGGGGATTCCTTTTAAGTGGTTTTCTTCTGACGAAGAGCCCCGGCGGGCGACCGCCGGGGCTTCTTCAATTCACCCTTAAATCCCCGGCCCATGCTATCGCTGGGGCCGAACGATGAGGGAAGGACTGACGTCCCATGACGACAGGCACAGGCCCCCTGGCCGGGTTGCGAGTGGTGGAGCTCGACGCCATCGGGCCGGTGCCCCTGGCGGCGATGGTGCTGGCGGATCTGGGGGCCGAGGTGGTGCGGATCGCGCGCGCGCCGCACGCCGGTCAGGCCTGGGTCGACACCGGCGGAACGGTGCTGAACCGCAACCGGCGTCATGTCGAGCTGGATCTGAAAGACCCCGCCGACCGCGAGGCGGCACTGGCCCTGATCGACCGGGCCGAGGCCCTGATCGAGGGGTTCCGCCCTGGGGTGACCGAGCGGCTGGGCCTGGGGCCTGACGTCTGTCTGGGGCGCAATCCCCGGCTGGTCTATGCGCGCATGACCGGCTGGGGCCAGACGGGGCCGAGGGCGAGCGAGGCCGGGCATGACCTGAACTATCTGGGCCTGACCGGGGCCTTGAACGCCATCGGGCCGGCCGACCGGCCGCCGCCGCCGCCGCTGAACCTCGTGGGCGACTACGGCGGGGGGGCGATGTTTGCGGTGACGGGTCTCTTGGCGGCGGTGATCCAGGCGCGTGCGACGGGCCGGGGCCAGGTCGTCGATGTGGCCATGACCGACGGGGCGGCGGTGCTGTCCAGCCTGTTCTTCGGCCTCGCGGCCTCGGGTCTTTGGCAGGACCGGCGCGGTGGCAATCTGCTGGATGGGTCGATGCCGTTCTATCGCTGCTACGGCTGTTCGGACGGGCGGTTTGTGGCGGTCGGGGCGCTGGAGCCGGCCTTCTTTGCTCAACTGCTGGCCGGCCTGGGCCTGGACCCCGCCCGTTTCCGACAGATGGACCCCGCCGGCTGGCCCGAGATGGCCGCGACCTTCGCCGCGATCTTTGCCGAACGGCCGCGAGACGCCTGGGTTCAGACGTTTACCGGCACGGATGCGTGCGTGACGCCGGTGCTGGCCTTCGGCGAGGCGGCGGGCGAGGCCCACAATGCCGCGCGCGCCACCTTCGTCACCGTTGACGGCGTGGTCCAGCCGGCCCCGGCTCCGCGCTTTTCGTCAGGCCCCTGCGCGGTCGATCCGGCCCGGCGCGGGCAGATCACAATGGCCGAGGCCCTGGCCGCTTGGGGCGATCCGCCCGCCTAGGGCCGCGCCCGTGCCCGTGTGCCCGGGTCAAAGGGGGTACGGGGGCCGTATTGAAAAATTCAGGCCTCGCCCGCATATTGCAAAGTGCAAAGTCCTTCCCGTGCCCCGAACTGTCGCCGTACGGCGTGCGTGTCCAGGTTCCGCCTGGAATAGGGGCCGGGGAGGCAACCCTTCACTCATTTGAACTGCCAGACGTCATCCAGGCGTGGGCGCAGCTTGTCGCGCCACCGGCGACGATCCTTGCGGTCGGCCCGGTAGGAGCGGGCGATGGCCCCTGCACACATATCTGCCAGCTGGATGAGTGTGTCCGTCTTGGAATCCGAAAACCGACAGTCGCGCACAGCCCCTTCGCGCACGCGTTTGCGGATGGCGACGGACAACTTCTTTCGAAACGCCCGATCGCCCGAGCCATCGATAATGACGCGGGCGTTGTCGAGCCGTCCGTTGTCGTGGCGAAGCATCTGCTTGACGAAAAATTCGTAGAAATTCTCCTTGTCCGATCTCAAGGAGGCCGAATGCAGTCGGGCCTTCTCCACCACGATGCAGCGCACCATGAAGGGGCCAGTGCGCACGGCGTCGAAAAATTGGTCGCGAACGCTGTCTCGGGTCTTCTGGAACTTGAACTCACCCTTGTGGGCTTTGCGGGCCGCTGAAGCGGCGATCAGGGCACGAGTGGCTGCCGCATCGCCCGCGCTTGCAAAGATCACCATCGCGGCGACGAAGACTGGGGACGATCCCTGATCGACCTTGAACCCCGCATCGCCACTCTCATCGATGAAGACCAGCATGGCGTGAACATCGACGGAATTGGCGGAGGATGTAACCCTGAAGGACTTCGGGGTGAAAAAGGGCACACGGGCGTTCTGAGGGACACCGCCATCCCCGCCCCCTGAGCCACCCCCACACTGATCCCGACGATCAACCGGGCGGGAGCGGCGCGTGGAAGGCATTGAGGTAGATCCATCGAACCGGATTGAGACCATCGTGCGGCTGGACCGTCAGATCTGGGACTGTCTGGCAAGGGATGATCAGGCCGAGGTCAAACGGCTCTGGAGCATTCGCAGCATGGTGGCCCAGCAACTGGGGATCACCGGTGCCGAGCTGCGCCACTACCACGAGGCGGCCCCTGCGAAAGGCGATGACGCGTCGCCCTGCGACGAAGAGGGCGGTGACCCGGACCCGACCTCGCCCATGCCGCCGTCGCCGCCGCCCGCGCCCCTGATCCTGCATCCGCATCAGACCCCGCCCGCCGCGGCGCAGGACGGGGGTGACTGGTCGACCTGGCTGGTGCTGGGCGGGCGCGGCGCGGGCAAGACCCTGGCGGGGGCCAGCTGGATCGCCGACCAGGCCGAGGCCCTGAAGGACGGCGGCCGCCTCGCCCTGATCGGGGCCACCTTGCACGATGTGCGCGAGGTCATGATCGAGGGGCCGGGTGGCATCCTGGGTCTGCCGCGCTGGTACCGGCCCGATGGCCGCTGGATCGGGCCGAGGTTTCATCCGTCGCGCCGCCTGCTGGTGTTTCCAGGTGGATGCGAGGCCCAGACCTTTTCCGCTGAGGACGCTGACGGCCTGCGCGGGCCCCAGTTCCACGCCGCCTGGGCCGACGAATATTGCGCCTGGATCGGGGACGAGGCCCTGGCGATGGCCCGACTGGGGCTGCGGCTGGGCGGCGAGGGCTGGCGGCCCCGGCTGCTGGTCACGACGACGCCGCGACCGACGCGCGCGCTCAAGGCGCTGATGGCTGAGCCGGGCTGTGCGATCACGCGGGCCGGGACGTCCGCCAATGCGGCTCATCTGGCTGATGGTTTCGTCGAGGGGTTGCGACGGCTGTACGGCGGCACCCGGCTGGAGGCCCAGGAGATCGAAGGCCAGGTCGTCGATGACGGCCTGACGCTGTGGTCGGCACCGCTGCTGGCGGCCTGCCGGAGCGCGCCGCCGGGTGGCTATGAGCGGGTGGTGGTCGGGGTCGACCCCAGCGTCACCACCCACGGCCACGCCTGTGGCATCGTGGTGGTCGGCCGGATTGGGGATCAGGCCTATGTGCTGGCCGACCGGACGGTGGCGGGGGTATCGCCCGACACCTGGGGCCGGGCCGTGGTCCAGGCCGCCGACGACTATGGGGCGGACGCCATTGTGGCCGAGGTCAACCAGGGTGGGGAGCTGGTCACCGGCCTGCTGCGCGCAGTTGGAGCAGGAAAAAGGGTCCATGGCGTGCGGGCCTCGGTCGGCAAGCGGGCCCGGGCCGAGCCGGTGGCGGCGCTGTACGAACAGGGCCGGGTTCTCCACGTCGGGGCGGGACTGGAGGCGCTGGATGAGGCCTTGATGGATTTCGACGGGCGCGCCGAGGGCCAGGATCGGGCCGACGCCCTGGTCTGGGCGATCACGGTCCTGATGCTGGGGGAGGAGCCTCTGTGGCCCCGCATCCGGTCACTGGCCTGAGAAGTGGACCATTAACTCATGGGTTGACCCATCAATGAATTGCAGGGGATTCTAGGGACTGGTCACGACGGGGGATGACGATGCCGGCGGCACGCAGGCGATCCAACAGCGAACGACGCGACGTATCCCAGGGACGGATTCTGGACGCGGCCGAAGCCCTGTTCGCCCAGAGCGGCTTCAATGGCGTCAGCGTCAAGGACATTGCCGGTGCCGCCGAGGTCGATACCAGCCTGGTCCACTATTATTTCGGGTCCAAGGCCGGGCTGTTCACCGCCGTGATCCAGCGGTATGCGCCGCGCGTCAATCAGGCCCGCATGGACTCCATGGCCGCCTATGCCCGCACGGCGGGCGCGGGTCTGGATCTGGAGGGGGTGCTGCGCGCCTATCTGGAGCCGGCCTTTCGCATCGCCATCGACGGTGGCGAAAGCGAGCAGAACTATATGCGCCTGATCGCCCAGGTCAGCGTCGCCCCGCCCAGTGCCATGGCCGGGGTTCAGGTCACCGCCTTCGATCCGGTCATCGAGGCCTTCATCGCCCTGCTGCATCAGGCCCGGCCCGCCGCCACCCGCACGGACCTGTACTGGTTCTACCATCTGCTCAGCGGGGCCATCACCCAGTCGTGGGCGCGTACCGGCCGGATCGACCGCCTCTCGGGCGGCCTGTGCCGCTCCGACGATCTGGCGCAGATCCTCGAAGAGACGGTGCAGTTGTTCGCCGGCTACCCCCTGAAGAGACGGGCGTAGGACACCCTGTCATTCGCGACGGATCGCTCCGGGTACGGCCCTGCCGGGGTCCGGGCCAGGTCACAATAGCATTCCAGGCATTGATTGGTCGACCAATAAAGATATTGACAGACACCGGGACGGCGCGCAGCTTGGCCCGGCCATCTAACCTTGGGGGGATATCGTGGTTGCACCGTCCATCTATCGTCGCGTGCTGGTCTCTGGCGCGAGCCTGATCGGCCTTCTGACTGCGGCACCGGCCCTGGCGCAGGACGCGCCCGGTGAGCCGCAGGCCGAAACCGTCGATGAAATCGTCGTCACCGCCCGCCGCCGGGAAGAAACTCTGGCCGATGTGCCGATCGCCATCACGGTCCAGACCGGTGACCAGCTGGCGCAGCGCGGCGCCCAGGACATCACCGCGCTTCAGCGCACGACGCCGAACCTGACGCTCCAGGTGTCGCGCGGCACCAATTCGACCCTGACCGCCTTCATCCGCGGCGTGGGTCAGCAAGACCCGCTGTGGGGCTTCGAGCCGGGCGTCGGTCTGTATGTCGACGACGTCTATATCGCCCGCCCGCAGGGCGCGGTGCTGGACCTGTACGACGTTGATCGGGTCGAGGTTCTGAGAGGGCCGCAGGGCACCCTGTACGGCCGTAACACCATCGGCGGTGCGGTCCGCTACGTCACCCGCCCGCTGGATATGGACGATCCGCATTTCCGGGCTCGGGCGGCCTATGGCAGCTACAATCAGCGTGATCTGGTGCTGTCGGGGTCGGTGCCGCTGGGCGAGCGGGTTGCCGTCGGTGCCGCAGTCGGGCGCTACCTTCGTGACGGCTTCGGAGAGAATCTGTTCACCGGCGGTGAGACCTACAATCGCGACGTGACCTCGGCACGGTTCAGCCTCGACGTCCGGCCCAGCGACACGCTCCTGCTGCGCCTGGCGGGCGACGTCATGCAGGACAATTCCAACGCCAACCACGGCCACCGGGAGCGGCCCGTTCCGGCCCCCCTGGCACCGCTGGTGAACCCCGTCGAATGCCGCAGTGTCCTGCCGAGCGTCTATGACACCTGCGCCGGCCTGGGCGACCGCAATGAAGTCAATACGGCGGGGGTGTCCCTGTCGGCACAATGGCTGATCAATGACACCCTGACCTTCAAGTCGATCACCGCCTGGCGCGAAGGCTCGACGGTCGGCGGCGGTATCGACTTCGACAACACCCCGGCCCCCATTCTGGACATCGCCGCCGGCCGCCCGAACGCCCCGGTCGATGTCTATGCCGACGATCAGATCTCGCAGGAGTTCCAGTTTCTGTACGAGGGAGAGCGGATGCAGGGCGTGGTCGGCCTGTACTATTTCGACGCCAATGCGCGTGGTCAGTTCGACACCATCCTGGCGGCCGGCGGCCTGACTCAGGGCACTACCGGCAGCGTCGATACGACCAGCCTGGCGCTGTTCGGCGACGTCTCGTTCGACGTCAATGACCGGCTGGCGATTTCGGTCGGCGGCCGCTGGACCCGTGACGACCGGGCCGCCGAGGTGTTCAAGGCCAACTACGCCGGTCTGGGTAGTCCGATCACCGGGCGCATGGTTCCCCCGGCGGTCATCCTGACCGATTATTCCGCTGAGCGGACCTTTGAGGAATTCACGCCGCGCCTCAGCGCCACCTATGAGTTGACCCCGGACATGAACCTGTATGCGGCCTATTCGCGAGGCTTCAAATCTGGTGGCTTCGATATGCGCGGCGATGCGATGGCGACGCCCAGCACCGTCGACGGCTACGATCCCGAGATCGTCGATTCCTACGAAATCGGCCTGAGAGGGGGGCTGTTCAATCGTCGTGTGTGGATCTCGACGGCGGTATTCCATGCCGCCTACGAGGGCCAGCAGATCACCACCCAGCGGGTCAATGCGGCCGGCACGAGCGTCGTTTCCTTCGTGGAGAACGTCGGCTCTTCGACCATTACCGGCTGGGAGTTCGAAGGCCGGGCGCGTCTGACCGACCGCCTGAACGCCAGTGTCGCCCTGGGCTATGTCGACGCCGAGTTCAACGAGTTCCTGGCGTTCGTCCCGAACCCGGCCCCGCCGCCCGCCTTCGTCCAGCAAGACGTGGCCGACCAGCGCCAGTTCCAGAACACCCCATCCTGGACCGGCAATCTGACCCTTACCTACGACCAGCCGTTTGCGGGCGGTGACCTGATCCGGCTGTTGGGGTCGATGTCCTTCCGCTCGGACAGCTCGATGTTCGAGACGCCGTTCCCGGAGGTCGATCAGCCGGGCTACGAACTCTACGACGTGGGCATGATCTGGATGCCGGCGAACGCGCGCTGGCGGGTGTCGCTGCACGGCCGCAACATCACCGACGAACAGTACCGGACCGGGGCCTATACCTTCGCCTATGTGCCGGCGGCCCCGGCGACCATCGTCTTCGGGGATTCGGTGATCGGCTTCTATGGTCCGCCCCGGACCTTCACCCTGTCGGTCGAGTACGACTTCTAGTGGACGGCGGCCTGATGTCCGATCCGGGAGAGATCCGAAGGGCGCGAGGCGTCGACGGGCTGGACCTGGCCGTGCGGGACTGGCCGGCCCAGCGCACGGGCGCGGGAACTATCCTGTGTCTGCACGGCTTGACCCGCAACAGCCGCGATTTTACCGCCCTGGCACGGGTTCTGGGTGGGCGCTATCGTCTGATCGCGCCCGACCAGCGGGGGCGGGGCCTGTCGGCCTATGCAGATCCGTCCACCTATGTCCTGCCGATCCAGATCCAGGACACCCTGGGTCTGCTGGACCAGATGCAGATCGAGCGGTGCGTCGTCGTCGGCACCTCCATGGGGGCGTTGATGGCGGCCTCGATGGTCGCCCTGGCTCCGGATCGGATTGCCGGCGTGGTGCTCAACGATGCCGGGCCGGTGATCGACCCGGCCGGCCTGGCCCGCATCGCCGCCTATGTCACCGAGACCGAACAGCTCGACAGCTGGACTGCGGCCATCCGTCGGCTCCAGACCCTGCATGGGGTCGCCTTTCCGACCTATGGCGAGGCTGACTGGGAACGGTTCGCGCGCTGGACCTATGTGTGGGGCGAGGCGGGCCTGAAGCCGGACTACGACCCGCGCCTGCGGGAGGCCGTAGCGGCCACGACCGGGGCCATGCCGGACCTGTGGCCGGTGTTCGAGGCCGTCCGGGCCGTACCCAGCGTCCTGTTGCGCGGGGCCCACTCCGACATCCTCAGCGTCGCCACGGCCGAGGCGGTCGCGGACCGTGTCGGGGCCCGATGGGTGACGGTGCCGGATCGGGGCCACGCCCCGGACCTGTCTGAACCGGACGCGGTGCTGGCCATCATGGCCCTGCTGACCGATCCCCGCGTCGAGCGGCGGCTCAGGTCCGCATACACTGAAGGGGAGATCCCGGCCGCCTCCGCCTGAGCCGCCTCAGCTTGCGGGACCCCGATGTCGCTGCGACCGGGTGGCCCTGGTCTTCGGCGTCTTCGCGGCGCGGCGCTAAGCCGCTATCAGGGGCCATGATCCAGAGGTTTGACGTCCTGATCGTCGGGGCCGGCGCGGCCGGCATGATGTGTGCCATCGAGGCCGGACGTCGGGGACGACGCGTTCTGATCGTCGACCATGCCCCGGCACCGGGCGAAAAGATCCGCATCTCGGGCGGTGGCCGCTGCAACTTCACCAACCTGGGAGCGGGTGTTCACGCCATGCTGGGTGAGAATCCGCGCTTTGCCACCTCGGCCCTGAAGCGGTTCAGCCAGCGCGACTTCATCGCACGCGTCGATCAGGCCGGCATCGCCTGGCACGAGAAGACCCTGGGACAGCTCTTCTGTGACGGCTCGGCCAGACAGATCGTCGGGATGCTGTCCGGACAGATGACGGAGGCCGGGGTGACCCTGCGACTGGGCACGGGTGTGGCCGAGACGGCGGCCGGTCCCGATGGCTTTCGGGTGCGGCTGAGCGACGGCGGGGCCATCCAGACCGCGGCCCTGGTGCTGGCCACCGGCGGCAAATCGATTCCGAAGATGGGAGCGACCGGCTGGGCCTATGAGACGGCCAGGACGCTCGGCCTGCGGATCACCGAGACGCGGCCCGGTCTGGTGCCCCTGACGTTTGAGGCCGGACTGCTGGAAGAGACCAAGGCCCTGTCGGGCCTGTCCGTCGATGCGGTCGTGACCGCCGGGGCAGGACGCAAGGCGGCACGGTTCCGTGAGGGGCTGTTGTTCACCCATCGGGGCCTTTCGGGGCCGTCGATTCTTCAGATCAGCTCCTATTGGCGCGAGGGGGAGGCGATCACCGCCGACCTGGCCCCGGGGACCGACATCTTCGCGGCGCTCAAGGCGGCCAAACAGGCCAATGGCAAGCCGGATGTGGCGACGGCGCTGGGCCACATCGTGCCCAGGAGGCTGGCGGACTGGGTCTGTCAGCGCGGGGGCGTGGCCGGGCGTCTGGGCGACCAGAAGGACGCGGCGCTGGCGAGCCTGGGCGAGGCGGTCAATCGCTGGACGGTCAAGCCAGTGGGGTCCGAAGGCTATCGCACTGCCGAGGTCACCCTGGGCGGCATCGCCACCGACCAGCTGGACCAGCAGACCCTGCAGGCCAGATCCGTGCCGGGCCTGTTCTGTATCGGTGAGGCAGTGGACATCACTGGCTGGCTGGGCGGCTATAATTTCCAGTGGGCCTGGTCTTCGGGCTGGGCCGCCGGCCAGGCGTGCTGAGCCCTTCGCTCGACGAGACGGCGGCAATCTCAGTCGGTGTCAGTCCGCCTTGCGGTCGCCGAGGAGGGTGCCGGCGATCCAGCTGACGATGCCGGTGACCAGGGCTGCCCCGACGCCGGGCCACAGGCCGGTCACGGTGAAGCCGCCCAGCATCATGGCGACCAGGCCGATCATGGCGGCGTTCACCACCAGCAGGAACAGGCCAAAGGTGATCACCGTCAGCGGGAAGGTCACGAAGGTCAGGACGGGCCGCACCAGGGCGTTGACGATACCCAGCAAGACCGCCGCTGCAATCAGGGAGCCGGCCGAGCCGACCTCGACCCCCGGAACGAACTCGGCCGCGAGCCAGAGGCCCAGGGCGGTGATGACGGCGTGGATGAGCAATCGGATCATGCCGGGATGATGGCGAGGCTCTTCGGGCCTGTCCAGACGGGGTAGGGCTGGTTCTGGGGAACAAATCCGGTACAAAGTCGCCATGTCCGAACAGGTCCTGACTCGCGCTGAACGCGCCGCGCCGACCCTGGATCAGGCGCGCGCGATGCTGGCCCAAGTCTGGGGCCACGCCGATTTTCGCGGGATGCAGGCGGGCATGGTGGCCGAAGTGCTGGCCGGGCGTGACGTGCTCGCCGTCCTGCCGACCGGGGGCGGCAAGAGCGTCTGCTATCAGGTTCCGGCCTTGCTCCGGCCCGGCGTCGGGCTGGTGGTGTCGCCGCTGATCGCGCTGATGACCGATCAGGTCGAGGCCCTGGTCCAGCAGGGGGTGGCGGCGGCCCGGCTGGATTCCAATGTGGCGCTGGAAGACCGCGATGAGATCTGGCGGCGCGCGCGGGCCGGCGAGCTGGACCTTTTGTATGTCTCGCCCGAGGGGCTGGCCAATCCGGGCATGATCCAGCGGTTGAGCGCGCTGGATCTGGCGCTGATTGCCATCGATGAGGCGCACTGTGTGTCCCAGTGGGGCCACGACTTCCGGCCCGACTATCGCAATCTGGGCCGGCTGGCCGAGCTGTTCCCCGGCGTGCCGCGCATCGCGGTGACGGCGACGGCGGATCCGCGCACGCAGCAGGACATCCTCGCCTCGCTGAAGCTGGCGGGCGCGCGCGTCTTCGTCGACAGTTTTGCGCGGCCCAATCTCAGACTGGGGGCCGAGCGCAAGGAGGGCGGGCGGGCCCGCACCGATCAGCGCGTGGTCGAACTGGTGCGGGCGCGAGCCGGGCAGTCGGGTGTGGTCTATTGCGGCGCGCGCGAGGCCTGTGAGCGCCTGACCGAGGCGCTGGTCGAGGCCGGGATATCGGCCATCGCCTACCACGCCGGCATGGCCGGGCCGGATCGCGACCGGCGGCTGAAGCGGTTCCTGTCCGAGGACGGGGCGGTGATGGTGGCGACCATCGCCTTCGGCATGGGCGTCGACAAGGCCGATGTGCGCTTCGTCATCCACGCCGATCCACCCAGATCGCTGGAGGCCTACTGGCAGGAGGTCGGGCGGGCCGGGCGCGACGGCGATCCGGCGGACTGCATCACGCTCTACGGACCGTCGGACATCGCCTGGAGCCTGAGACGGCTGGAGGGGCGGCCAATGCCGGACGAGGTGCGGCTGGCCCAGGTCAAGAAGGCGCGCCAGCTGTACGCCATGCTGGACGGGGCGGTGTGCCGCCAGGCGGCGGTGCGGCGCTATTTCGGGGAAGACGGGGCTGAGCCGTGCGGCGTCTGTGATCTGTGCGACGATCCGCCCGAGCTGTTCGACGGCACGGTGGCGGCGCAGAAGGCCCTGGCGGCGGTGCAGCGGCTTGGCGGACGGTTCGGGCGGGGCCGGGTGGTCGATCACCTGACCGGCCGGACCAAGGAGCCGCAAAACTGGGAGACGGCGCTGTCGACCTGGGGCGTGGGCGCCGACACCGCGCCGCGCGGCTGGCGCGAGGTGATCGACCACCTGTTGTTCGAGGGCCTCCTGGCCGAGGATCCGAACGACGGCAAGCCGCTCTTGGGCCTGGGCGACGCCGAGGGCGTGCGCGCGGTCTATCGCGGCGAGCTGGACATCCGAATCCGGCGCGCGCCGGACGCCTATGACGCCTCGACCCGATCGGGCAATCCGCGCCGGCGTTCGGCGGTGCGCAGCCCCGGCCCGGCCGAGGTGCTGGCACCTGAGGTTCAGGTCCGGTTCGATGCGCTGAGGGCCTGGCGGCGCGAGCAGGCGGCGACCCAGCGGGTGCCGCCCTATGTCATTTTCCAGGACCGCACCCTGGCCGAGATCGCCCGGGCCGAGCCGGGCACGCTGGAGGCGCTGGGCCGGATTTCCGGCGTCGGCCAGTCCAAGCTGAGCCGCTATGGCGCGGCGGTTCTGGGCGTGCTGGCGGCGCTGGCCTAGACACGGCGCGCGCGGCGTCTAACCTCCCGGCTGGGGAGGACGCTGGATGACCGACATCACGCCCGCAGGGGACGACGCCGAGGTCGGCCGCAAGGATCGGCTGGTAATCCTGGCCTCGTCGGTCGGGACGGTGATCGAGTGGTATGATTTTTATCTGTACGGCTCGCTGGCGGCGATCATCTCGGCCCAGTTCTTCTCGGGCGTGAATGAGACGACGGGCTTCATCTTCGCCCTGATGGCGTTCGCCGCCGGGTTTGCGGTCCGGCCGTTCGGAGCCTTGGTGTTCGGGCGGCTGGGGGATCTGTGGGGGCGCAAGAACACCTTTCTGGTGACCATGGCGCTGATGGGCCTGTCGACCTTCGTGGTCGGGCTGTTGCCCAGCTATGCGGCCATCGGGGTGGCGGCACCGGTGATCCTGATCCTGATGCGGCTGATCCAGGGGCTGGCGCTGGGCGGGGAGTACGGCGGCGCGGCCACCTATGTCGCCGAGCACGCGCCGCACGGGAAGCGCGGCTTCTATACGTCCTTCATCCAGATCACGGCGACGGCGGGTCTGTTCCTCAGCCTGATGGTGATTCTGGGTGTGCGGACTTGGCTTGGAGAGGAAGCGTTCGCCGACTGGGGCTGGCGCATCCCGTTCCTGGTGTCGATCCTGTTGCTGGTGGTGTCGCTGTGGATCCGGCTGAAGCTGAATGAGAGCCCCGCCTTCCAGCGGATGAAGGCGGAGGGGCGCGGATCGACCACGCCGCTGAAGGACAGCTTTCTGAAGTGGCCGAACCTGAAGCTGGTGCTGATCGCCCTGTTCGGCCTGACGGCGGGTCAGGCGGTGGTCTGGTACACCGGCCAGTTCTACGCCCTGTTCTTTCTGGAGCGGGTGCTCAAGGTCGAGGCGGCGCTGGCCAATACGCTGGTGGCCATCGCCCTGTTGTTGGCGACGCCCTTCTTCATCTTCTGGGGCTGGCTGTCGGACAAGGTGGGGCGCAAGCCGATCATCCTGGCCGGCTGTCTGATCGCGGCGCTCAGCTATGGGCCGCTCTTCCACGCCCTGACCGGGGCGGCCAATCCGGCCCTGGCGTCGGCGTCGCGCAGTGCCCCGGTGACGGTGCATATGGACCCGGCGGACTGTTCGTTCCAGTTCGATCTGGTGGGGCGCACCGCCTTCACCAGCTCGTGCGACATGGCCCGAACCTTCCTGGCCAAGGCGGGGGTGAACTATGACACCGTGGCGGCGCCGGCCGGTTCGGTCGCCGCCGTCCACATCGGCGAGCGGGTGGTTCATAGCTTCAGCGCCGACATCATCGAAGATCAGGTGGTGACGGTCGCAACAGGCTCGATCCCGCGCAGCGAGTTCGCCCGGCTGAGGACGGCGTTCGAGGCCGAACTGGGAGCGGCCCTGGCCGAGGCGGGCTATCCGCCGTCGGCCGACAGCGCCCAGGTCAACAAGCCACTGGTGGTGGCCATCCTGTTCCTGCTCGTGATGTTCGTGACCATGGTCTATGGACCCATCGCGGCGGCCCTGGTCGAGATGTTCCCGACGCGGGTGCGCTACAGCTCGATGTCGCTGCCCTACCATATCGGCAACGGCTGGTTCGGTGGTTTTTTGCCGACCACGGCCTTCGCCATCGTGGCAGCGACGGGAAACATTTACGCCGGGCTGTGGTACCCGATCGCGGTGGCCCTGCTGACGTTCGTTATAGGGCTGGTGCTGGTCAAGGACCGGCGGGACGTCGATATTCACGCCTGAGGCGACGCAGGACGGGTCAGTACCCGACGTCGGTGAGGTACAGGCCGTGGGCGGGGGCGACGGGGCCGCAGGCGGTGCGATCGCGGGCGTCGAGCGCGGCCTTCACATCGGCGCGGGTCCAGCGGCCGGTGCCGACCTCGGCCAGGGTGCCGGTCATGGACCGGACCTGGCGATGCAGAAACGAACGTGAGGCGAAGGTCAGGTGGACCTCTTCGCCGACGCGGGCGACGGCGGCGTGGTCGAGCGTCTTCATCGGGGACTTCGCCTGACACTGGAGGTCGCGGAAGGTGGTGAAGTCATGGTGGCCGACCAGGACCTGGGCGGCGGCGTGCATGGCCTCGACATCCAGCGGCTTCCTGACGTGCCAGACCTTGCCGCGCTCCAGCGCCGGCGGGGCCGGGCGGTTGAGGATGCGATAGAGATAGCGCCGCTCGGTCGCCGAGAAACGGGCGTGCCAGTCGCCCTCGGCGACCTGGGCGTCCAGCACCGAGACAGCCTCATGGACCAGGTGCGCGTTCAGGGCGTTCCGAACGGTGCGGGCGGGCCAGTCCTTCTCCAGATCGGCGTGGACGACCTGGCCGGTGGCATGAACGCCGGTGTCGGTACGGCCCGCGGCCTGGAGCCGGATGCGTTCGCCGCAGAAGTTGAAGATGGCGGTCTCGAGTGCCCCCTGCACCGAGGGCAGGCCGGGGCCTTGCGCCTGATAGCCGTGGTAGGGGCCGCCGTCATACTCCAGGGTCAGGCGATAGCGCGGCATCAGCCGACGATCCGGCCCGCAGGCACGGGAAAACCGCGCACGAAGCCCTCGGCGGCCTGGCGGCCCTTGCCCTCGCGCTGGACGGTGAGAAGGCGCACGGCACCGTCGCCGCAGGCGATCTGGAGCTGATCGTCCAGGGCCTGGCCGGGGACGCCGTCGCCGTTGGCGATCTCGGACATCAGGGCCTTGATCCGTACGCCGTCGATCTCGAACCAGGCTCCCGGGAAGGGCGACAGGCCGCGGATGTGGCGGTCGACCTCGACGGCCGGACGGGACCAGTCGATGCGCGCCTCGGCGGGTCTGATCTTCCTGGCGTAGGTCGGCTCGCCGGCCTGGGGCGTCTCGATCACGCCGCCGCGTTCAATGGCGGCCAGCGCCCGCGGCAACAGGCCGGCTCCGAGACGTGACAGGCGTTCGGACAGGGAGGCGGCTGTGTCGTCGGCACGGATCGGGGTTTCCTCGGACAGCAGGACATCGCCTTCGTCGAGGCCGGCGGTCATCCGCATGACCTGGACGCCGGTGGTGGCGTCACCGGCCATGATCGCGCGCTGGATCGGGGCGGCCCCGCGCCAGCGCGGCAGCAGGCTGGCGTGGACGTTGAAACAGCCCAGGCGCGGCGCGTCGAGCACGGCGGGCAGAAGGATCTGGCCATAGGCGACGACAACGGCAGCATCGAGGTCGAGGGCCTGGAAGGCGGCGATGGCCTCGGCGTCCTTCATCGAAGCGGGGGTGCGGACCTCAAGGCCCAGGCCTTCGGCGAAGGCGTGAACGGGTGAAGGTTGGAGCTGTTGGCCGCGCCCTCGGGGCCTGGCCGGCTGGGTATAGACGGCCGCGACCTCATGGCCGGCCGAGACGAGCTCGGCCAGCGACGGCACGGCGAAGTCGGGAGTTCCCATGAAGGCGAGGCGCATGGGCGCGGCCTCTAGCTGATGGGCCGGATCAATACCAGCGGGTCGAGACCCCGCCGCCCTCGTCCCACTCGCCACCGGCGTCCAGGGTGTCGTCGAAATCGAGCAGGCGGTCGATCAGGATGCCGGCCACCACGCCGGCCAGGGCGAAGACAAGAATGGCCCCGACCCCGACCGCGCCGGCGGTCTCGGCCCGGGTCAGGCGGCGGCGCGCCGGAAGTCTCAGACGCCGGCCCATCACGCGGCCGCCTTGGCGCGCATGACCTTCTTGACCTTGGTCACGGCGCGGTCGCGCCGCAGGCGCGAAAGATGATCGATGAACAAGACACCCTCCAGGTGATCCATCTCGTGCTGGATGCAGGTGGCGAACAGGCCGTCCGCCTCTTCTTCTACCGACTTGCCGTCGTAGTCCAGATAGCTGAGGCGCACCCGCACCGGGCGTTCGACCTCATCGAAATATTCGGGAACCGACAGGCAGCCTTCTTCGTACAGGCCGACCTCTTCGGAGCGCCAGGTGATCTCGGGGTTCACAAAGTAGCGCGGTTGGGGGTCCTCGCCCTCGCGCGCCAGATCCATGACGATGACCCGAACCGGCTCGCCGATCTGGACCGCCGCCAGGCCGATGCCGGGGGCGTCGTACATAGTCTCGAGCATATCATCCATCAGGGCGCGCAGGGTGTCGTCGACCCCCTCCACAGGCTTGGAGACGGTCTTGAGCACCGCCGTATCGGCGGGCGTGTCACAGGTGAGGATACGACGGATGGCCATGCCGATCAGGTAGGCGCGGGCCGTGGCACGGTCAAGGCGAAGCGTGTTCTGCCGGGGTTTGCTGAAGAACCGTGTTCGCGTAAAGGTGAGGCTGGGGGCGGACCGGAGACGGAATGCATGGGACTGTTCGATTTTCTGACGGGGAACAGGTCTGCCCCCAGCGGTGTGGCGCGCGTTTCGGTCGAGGAGCTTAGGGCGCGACTGCTGGCGCACAATCGCGATACCTCGCCCTGGCAGGTGCGTGACGGCGCACCTGAGGGGGTCGACCTGGTGGCGGAATGGCGGATCGTGGACGCCGCCTGGTACGAGATCTTTGCCCGGGCCGGGCTGGAAAAGGTCTTTCAGGTGTTGATGAAGTTTGACGCCGCCCGCGGTGAGGTGCGCGCCGTCGACCGCGAATGGACGGTGCAATGGACCGCCGGTGTGCCCAGTCTGAGCCTGGCGACGTCGGGCTTTCGGGGCCAGAAGACCGAGGTCAGCTTCGGCACCGCCTATGCCTTTCGCGAGGAAGATCTGAGCTACGGCAAGGTCTATGAGTACCGGTTCAACACCGCCGAGATCAAAGAGCCGATCCGGGAGACCGTCCTGGCCAACGGTTGGGGCTGGAAGGGCGTGGCCTTTTCCAAGCTATAAGAGGCCGGTGACTGACCTCAATCTCGCCGCCTATGCCCGCATGGGGATCGCCAATCCGGTGTCGGAGGGGGCGATCCAGGCCCTGCTGGATCAGACCGACCTGGCCCCCGGCGACCGGGCGGCGGAGCTGGGCTGTGGCAATGCCGAGGTGGCGCGGGTGCTGGCGCGCCGTGGCCTGAGGGTGCTGGCGGTCGACCGCGGCGAGGCGATGGCGGCGCTGGCGCGCGAGCGGGTGGCCGAGGCCGGCCTGACCGACGCCATCGAGGTCGTCGCAGGCGAAGCTGGAACGGTGGCCCGCCACGAGGGGCCGTTTCGGCTGATCGCAGCCCTGGGCACGACCCAGCTCGGGGACTTCGCGGTGCTGAGGCGCGCGATCGAACCGGGCGGCTGGCTGCTGTGGGGGGACATCTTCTGGCACCAGACCCCCGCCGTGGCGGTGCCGGGCCTGGACTATGACACGGACGCCGGCTGGCGGCGGCGCGGGGCGCAGGCGGGCTTGCGGCTGGTCGAGACGCGGGTCTCACCCGACGCGGAGTGGGCGGACTATGTCGCGGCCCTGACCGGGGCGGCGCAGGCGTGGGCGGCGCAGCACCCGGATCATCCCGAGCGGGCGCAGATCCAGGCCCGTGCGGCGACCCTGGCGGCGCTGTATGGTCCGGCCAGCCGGGCCACTCTGGGGTTCGCACTATACCTGTTCCACAAGCCGAATTCGGACTGATCACAACGCTTCATTAACCACGCGGTAGGCAAAACTCGCCGGGTCGCTGGCGGAGAGTGCGCGTGAACGGAGTAGAGGTTCTGGACGTCGGACGGGACGCCATCTGGCTGACCATCCAGCTATGCGCGCCGGTCCTGGTCGTCGGCCTGATCGTCGGCGTGCTCATCGGCCTGATGCAGGCCCTGACGCAGATTCAGGAAGCCACCCTGATCTTCGCGCCCAAGATTCTGGCGATCTTCGTGGCCCTGGTGTTGTTCCTGCCGTTGATGGGGGCCCTGCTCAGCGGCTTTTTCCAGCAGATCGCCGGCCGCATCGCGGGGATGTAGGTGGAGCCGTTCGCGGCGTCGGAAGAGGTCTGGCGCGCAGCCCTGGTCTTCGCGCGGGTGGGCGCGATCGTGCTGCTGTTGCCCGGCGTCGGCGAAAGCTATGTGCCGGCCCGCATCCGCCTGTCTTTCGCCCTGTTGCTGGCCCTGGCCCTGACGCCGGTGGTGCAGGCGGCGATGCCGGCCCTGCCGTCCACGATCAGCGGCATGGCCGGCTGGATCATCCGCGAGATCATCACCGGCCTGATGATCGGCTCGGTGCTGAGACTGTTTCTGTCGGCCCTGGGCGTGGCCGGCGAGATCGTGTCCCTGCAGACGACACTGAGTTTCGCCCAGACGGCCAATCCCCTTCAGGCCCAGCCCGGCACGACCATCGCCGCCTTCCTGACGCTGCTGGGTGTGGTGCTGGTGTTCGCCACCAACCTGCATCACCTGTTCATCGCCGCCATGGTGGGCAGCTATGACGTCATCCGGCCGACCGGTCCGCTGATCTATCAGGATGCGACTGAGCTGATCCTGAGAACGGTGGCGGATTCCTTCGCCCTGGGGGTGCAGTTGGCGGCACCGGTGCTGGTGTTCGCGTTGATCTTCAATCTGGCGACCGGACTGGTCGGGCGGGTGATGCCGCAGTTCCAGATCTTCTTTGCCGCGACGCCGCTGAACGTGCTGCTGGGTCTGTCGGTCTTCGCCCTGTCGCTGGGGGTGATGGGCATGGTCTTCATCGACCGGTATCGGGCGGTCGCCGGTTTCTTCGGGGGCGGATGAGCCATGGCTGAAGAACAGGACAAGGCCTCAAAGACAGAAGAGGCAACACCCCGCAAACTTGAAGAGGCGCGCAAGAAGGGTGATGTCGCCAAGACCCAGGATCTCGCCTCGGTGCTGGCTCTGGCGGCGGCGATCGCGGTGATCCTGTGGGGCGGGGCCTGGTTGTCGGTGAACCTGGCCGAGACCCTGGTGCCGTTCATCTCCAGCCCGCATGAAATGCTCGGAACGCTGGAATCGGGGGGCGGCACCGAGATCGCCCAGATGGCGGTCATGGCCCTGGCCCCAGCGGTCGGTCTGGTGATGGCGGCGACGATGCTGGCCGGGGCCGGCGGCAACATCGTGCAGTCGGGGTTCCTGTGGACGACAGACAAGCTGAAGCCGGAATGGTCACGGGTGTCGCCGATCAAGGGCTTCGGGCGGATCTTCGGGCCGGATGGGCTGGCCCAGTTCGTCAAAACCTTCCTGAAGGTGCTGGCGACCGGCGTCATCGCCTGGATCGCGCTCAAGCCGCACGCCGCCGAGTTCGCGGGTATGGCGGCCCTGCATCCGGCGGCGGTGCTGCCTGCGGCCACCAAGATCGCCGGCTCGCTGATGATCGGGATCCTGAGTTTCCTGGCGGTCGTGGCCGGGATCGACTGGCTGTGGCAGCGCCAGCGCTTCGCGCAGAAGATGCGCATGAGCCGTGAGGAACTGAAGGAAGACTTCAAGCAGTCCGAGGGCGACCCCCACATCAAGGCCCGGCAAAGACAGCTTCGGATCGAGCGGTCGCGCCGGCGCATGATGGCCGCCGTGCCCGAGGCGACGGTGGTGATCATGAACCCGACCCACTTCGCCGTGGCCCTGAAGTATGAGGCGGGCGAGACCCCGGCACCGATGTGCGTGGCCAAGGGCGTCGACAGCCTGGCCCTGCGGATCCGGGCCGTCGCCGAGGAGGCAGGGGTGCCGGTGGTCGAAGACGCGCCGCTGGCACGGGCCCTGTACGCCACGGTGCAGGTCGATCAGTCGATCCCGCGCGCCCACTATGAGGCCGTCGCCAAGGTGCTGGGTTTTGTTCTGGGCGCAGGCCGCAGACGTGTTCGGTGATAGGCTGTGATGACTGATTCGGTCGGGAGGTCGACAATGAACCAGACGACCCGGACGCCCAGGTTCGATCCGTGGCTGCTGGTGGCTGCGCCCCTGTTCATGGTGGCGGTGGCGGCGGCGGCCTATCCGGCGTTTCGCGCCGATCCGGTGTCGGCACCGGGCCTGATCCTGCTGGTCGGCCTGACGGCGACAGCGCTGGTAGGCCTGTTCGCGTTTGGGCGGGTGTCGGAGGTGACGCCGCAACTGGACGCCGACGACCTGCTGGGTGCCCTGGAAGAGCCGGCGGCCATCGTCAGCCCCGATGGGCGCATCCTGGCCGGCAACGACGGCTGGCAGGCGTCGGCGGCGGGGGCACGGCGGCTGCCACGCGGTCGGGCGGCTCCCGGCCTTTACCAGGCCTTCGCCGAGGCCCGCGAGGGCGGCACGGGCCGCGCCCGGGCGCGGATCGAAGGGCAGGACTGGGAGTTGCTGATCTCCTGGGCCGGGGCTGAGCGATATCTGATCCGGGTCGCCCCGGAAGCGGTTCTGGCCCCTGACGTTCCGGTTCAGGCCGTCGAGCCGGTGCGGTCGGTCGACACCGCCGGCCAGCGCGCGGCGGCGGCCGGCGCCCCGTTCGGCTCGGCTGTGGTGCGGGGATCGGATCTGTTCGAAGGCGAAATCGTCGAATGCAACGCCGCCTTGCCGGTGCTGCTGGGCGGACGGGCGCGTCCGAGCGCGCGCCTCGTCGATCTGCTGGACCCGTCCGGCCTGACGGAGGCCCGCGACAAGATCCAGGCCGGATCGGTCGGGCCGCTGGAGCTGGTGACGCCGGGGCCTGATCCACGCAATCTGCACCTGTACATCGCGCCCGAGGACGACGCGCGGCGGGTGTGGATCTTTGATGTCTCGGCCCAGAAGGCCATGGAGCTGCAGCTGAATCAGTCGGCCAAGATGCAGGCGATCGGCCTGTTGGCGGGCGGCGTGGCCCACGACTTCAACAACATCCTGATGGCCATCGAGGGGCAGGTCTATGACCTGATGACCCGTCATCCGGTCGGTGATCCGTCCTATGGCGGCTTGCTCCAGATCCGGCAGGACGGCGTGCGGGCGGCGGATCTGGTGCGCAAGCTGCTGGCTCTGGCGCGCAAGCAGACCGTCCGGCGCGAGCGGATGGATCTGGGCGAGCTGATCTCGGAATCCGAGGTCTTCCTGCGTCGCCTGATGCGCGAGGATGTCAAGCTGGAGACCGAGTACGGGCGCGACCTGCCAGAGGTGCTGGTGGACCGCAGCCAGTTCGAGACGGCGATCATGAACCTGGCGGTCAATGCCCGCGACGCGATGGCCGGCCATGTGGCGGCCGGTGAGGGTCGGGTCCGTATTCATGTCCGCAAGGTCGATGCGCGTACGGCCCGGTCCGGCGGCTGGATGGATGCACCCGAGGGCGATCTGGCCCTGATCGAGATCTCGGACAACGGGCCGGGCGTTCCGGCCGAGCTGAAGGCCAAGGTGTTCGAGCCGTTCTTCACGACCAAGGCGGTCGGCGAGGGCACCGGCATGGGCCTGGCTTCGGTCTATGGCATTGTGGATCAGTCCGGCGGTCACATCGTCCTGGCGGATGCCGAGGGCGGCGGGGCCATGTTCCGCATCTATCTGCCGGCCGCCAGGGCGCAGGCGACACCCGAGCTGGGGACCGAACCGGCCGAGATGCCGGCGGTCGCGCGCGTGCCGCGCAAGCCACGCGATCTGTCCGGGGCCGGACGCATCCTGTTCGCCGAGGACGAAAGCTCGGTGCGACTGATTACAGCCAAGCTGCTGCGGGCACGCGGCTACGAGGTGATCGAGGCGGCCAACGGCGAGGAGGCACTGGAGTTGGCCCAGGCCCACGCTGGCGAGATCGATATGCTGGTGTCCGATGTGGTGATGCCCGACATGGACGGGCCGAACCTGTTGAGGAATGCGCGCCCGTTCCTGGGGGACGTGCCGGTGCTGTTCATTTCAGGCTATGCCGAGGCCGAGTTCTCGGACCTGCTCGAGGGCGATGCGAATGTGTCGTTCCTGGCCAAGCCGATCAGCATTCCGGTGCTGGCCGGGACCATCAAGGACCTCCTGCACGGGGACACTGCGCCGCAATCGACGGCGGCCTAGGTCCGGCCGATGGCACGATGACAGGTCGCAAGCTGTGGGCTAGCGTCCCGGTTTTGAACCGGAGTTCCGTCATGCGCCCGTCCCTGATCGCCCTCGCCGCCGCCCTGATGATGCCCGGAGCCGCCGTGGCCCAGGAGGTCGATCCGGTGCGGCTGAACGGGCTGGTGCGGGATCTGGCGTCGGACACCTTCGGCGGTCGTGCGCCGGCCAGCGCGCAGGAAGGTCCGTCCACGGACTATATCGCCGAGCAGTTCCGCCGGTTAGGAATCGAACCCGGTGGCGATGACGGCAGCTATTTCCAGATGGTGCCCCTGTCGCGCACCGTCCGCGAGGGGCCGGCCAGCATTTCGGTCGAAGGCCCGGACGGCACCACCCAGGTTCTGACCTGGGGTGAGGATCTGGTGATGACCTCGGACCGGCCGGTGTCGCGCATCACCGTGACGGACGCCCCGCTGGTGTTCGTGGGCTATGGCGTGACGGCACCGGAACGCGGCTGGGACGACTTCGGTGATGTCGACCTGATCGGCAAAATCATGGTGGTGATCGTCAACGACCCGGACTTCAATGCGCCCGAGGGTCACCCGGTGACGGGCCGGTTCGACGGCCAGGCCATGACCTACTATGGGCGCTGGGTTTACAAGTTCGCCGAGGCGGCCCGGCGGGGGGCCGCCGGGGTTCTGGTCATCCACGACACGCCTGGCGCGGGCTATCCCTGGACCACGGTGGTCAGTGGGGCCTCGACGGCGCGCTTCGACATCGTGCGCGAGAACTGGGAAGCGGAGCGCGCACCGTTCCAGGGCTGGATCCAGGGAGACGTCGCGGCCGCCCTGTTCGCCCAGGCGGGGCTGGATCTGACGGCTCTGAGGGCGGCGGCCCGCACCGAGGAATTCGAGCCGGTCGAGCTGAGCGGCCTGAGGATGTCGGTGGATTTCGGCCAGACCTTCGACCGGGTGGAAAGCCGCAACGTCATCGGCATCCTGCCCGGGACCGGCCATCCGCAAGAGACGGTGATGGTCGGGGCGCACTGGGACGCCTATGGCCACGGTACGCCGGACACTTCCGGCGATCACATCTATAACGGGGCGGTGGACAATGCGACGGGCGTGGCCGGGGTGCTGGAGCTGGCGCGCGTGTTCGCCGAGGGGCCGCGCCCCGATCGCAGCCTGATGTTCGTGTCGTGGACGGCCGAGGAATCCGGCCTGCTGGGGGCCTACTACTATGCCGCCCATCCGGTACGCCCGCTGGAGACGACGGTGGCCAACGTCAATCTGGACTCGCTGCTGCCGGGTGACGAACCGGCGTCGGAGGTGGTTGTCATCGGCATGGGCAAGAACAGCCTGGATGCCCAGCTGGCGCCCTATGTCGAGGCGGCGGGACGACGGCTGATCAACGATCCGGCACCGCAGGCCGGGGCCTTCTATCGGTCGGACCATTTCCCGCTGGCGCTGCGGGGTGTGCCGGCGCTGTTCGCCTTTGCGGGCTTCACCGGGGCCAGTCCCCAGAGCGCGGCCTATGTGCGCGACTGCTACCACCAGCCCTGCGATCAATGGGACGACACCTGGACCATGGGCGGGGCGGCCCAGGATCTCGACCTGCTGGCCCAGGTGATCCGCGACCTGGCCAACAGCCGGACCTGGCCGGAATGGAGCGTGGGGGCCGAGTTCCGCGCCGTGCGTGAAGAGAGCGCCGATCAGCGGGCAGATTGAGGGCGACGGCCCGGAGGTCGTGCCGCCGGCACTGCCGCCGGCCGGGCCGAGATGCGCACGAAGCGGTAGCCGCGGGCGTTGAGGTCGTCGAGCAGGCCGGGCAGGGCCTCGACCGTGCGTGGGTGAATCTGATGCAGGATCAGGACGCCGCCGTCGGTCTGTTCCAGATTCTGGACGGCGCGGCGGTGGACCTCGGCGGCCGAGATCTGTTTCCAGTCATCGGCGTCGGCCTCGGCCCCGACGACGATGATGCCCTCGCGGTCGAGCCAGGCGCGCAGGCGCGGATTGTCGTCCAGGCCCGGGAATCGGAAGAAGGGCTCGGCCACCTCGGGCGCGGCGGCGGCGTTCAGGGCGATGAAACCACGATGGATCTGGGCCTGGCCGGCCTCATCGGACCAGCGCGAGAGGTTCATGGGGTGGGACCAGCTGTGGCTGGCGACGCCGTGGCCGCGCCGGACGGCCTCGTTCACCAGGGCCGGCTGCTGCTGGATCATGGTGCCGACATGGAAAAAGACCGCCCGGATGCACCGCTCCTCCAGAATGTCGAAGACGCGCTGATCGCCGCGTGGCGCCGGCCAGGGACCGTCGTCAAAGGTCAGGGCCACCGTGTGCGGCGGCAGGGGCGTGCGCGGATACTGGATCGAACCATAGCCCAGCGGCGACGGGGCCAGGACGACGACCTCGGTATTGGCCGGATAGGCCGGGTTGGTCGGGCAGGGGCCGCCCGGATCGAAAGGGGGAGGCGGTGTGTCCCCGACGATTTCGGTCGGTAGCGACGGCGCGCCGGGCCGGGGGAGGCCGGCGGCCTGGCGGTCCTGAACCTCGCCGATGGCCAGGCCGTAGCCGAACACCACCGTCGAGGCCATGAGGACAAGGCGGCGCATTCAGCCCTCGCCTGCGCGCGGGCGTCGGCTCGCCGGTGCCGGATCGGCACCGCGCGGACGCACATCTGGCATGACGATGTCCCCTCGTCTCACCCTTTCGGCCCCAGACTGGGCGAAGCGGCACGATCTGTCGTGCCGATTCGCCTGAGGCGTTAACTGTGATGGCACCCGGCCCTTTGCCGCAATCCCGCCAGGCTTGACCGCTAGCGCGAGGCGCGAGAGTGGAGCGTATGGGACTTCTCATGGATCTGACGCGGCGGACGATGACGATGGCGGGCGGGGCGATCGCGGCTCTGGGCTTCGGCTCGGCCGCCCGCGCCCAGACGCTCGATGGGCCGTTCCGCGACGCCCTGGCCTATTCCGACGCGCGGGGCGGCGTGTCGGTGCTGGTCCAGCGCGGCGGTGAGGTGCTGGCGGAATCCTACGGCAACGGCGGCGGGCCGGATCGGGCCTGGGCGATCCACTCGGGCACCAAGAGCTTTTCCGGCGTGCTGGCGTGTCATCTGGTGCGCGAGGGCTGGCTGGATCTGGATGCGCCGGTCAGCGCCATCATCACCGAATGGCAGGCCGATCCAGCCAAGGCGGCGATCACGACGCGGGAGCTGCTGGACCTGACTTCCGGCTGTGTGGCCGGCGGCTTCGGCGCGCCGCCGACCTATGACGAGGCTGTGGCCGCCCCGCTTCAAACGCCGCCGGGCACCCACTTTGAGTACAATCCCGGCCCCTTCCAGGTGTGGGGCGAGATGGTACGGCGGATGCTGGAGAGCCGGGGCTATCTGCCCGATGTGCTGGGCTTCATGCGCTCACGGGTGATTGATCCCGCCGGGGTCCAGGTCGCCGACTGGCGGCTTCACGGCGGACAGCCGACCCTGCCGACCGGGGTGCGGATGACGGCACGCGAATGGGCGAAATGGGGTCGCTGGGTCCTGGACGGCGCCGGCGGGGCGGACCTGACGTCATGCTGGACCGGCAGTGCGGTGAATCCGGGCTATGGCCTGTGCTGGTGGCTGCTGAGGCCGGGCCTGATCGCGCCGGATGCGCGCATCGGCATGGGTGAGGACGGGGCCGAGATGGCCGAACGCGGCGAAGATATTCGCCTGGCCGCCGGGGCCGGCGAACAGAAACTGTATCTGCTGCCCGAGCGCGATCTGCTGGTGGTGCGTCAGTCGCGCGGCTTCGGCTCAGCCCTGGCCGGATTTACGCCGGGCTGGTCCGATACGGAGTTCATGCGGCGGGTGCTGAGAGGCCTTTGAGAGTCGGCTTGTAGGCCTTGGGGCCGTGGTGAGCACGCGGGTGGTGTCCGCGCCGGCGATAGTAGTCGCGTTCAGCCCGATAGGCATCGCGGCGGGCGTCCTCGGCCGCCACCCAGACCGCGAACTCGGCGACCATCAGGGCGTCCTGCATCAGATAGGGGTCGTAGCTGGCGCAGCCTGACAGGCCGAGCGAACCGGCCAGGCCGACGGCGGCGAGACGCAGGCGCGTGTGTTTGGCGATCGTCATGTCTGCCTCCCCAATCGTTCATCCGACCCCGCTCCAGCGGGCCGGCACCTTGAGCGAACGTCACTTTGTCAGAGTTGGCGCGCCTTACCAACCTTTCACTCGCCCCGTGTTTTCGGGAGGGCTAGGGTCCGGCCCAGTATTGCAGGCTGGGAGGCCCTGACCATGATCGACCGTCGCCATCTGATGTTGACTGCCGCTGCCGGGGGCGCACTCGCGGCGTCGGGGTGCGCAATGCTGCCCGGTCGGCCGGAAGCCGTGTCCCCGACCGTGCCGCCGATCGCGAGCGGCGCATCCGACCCGGAGGTGGTGGCGGCCGCCAGTGCCATTTACGACCGGGCCTTCCAGATGGCCCTGGGCGATAGCCCCGAGGGTCTGACCTCGCTGGGCCTGGATCGCCAGCCCCAATTCGCCTGGGCGCGCTCGCGGCTGGATGACCGCACCGTCGCCCATTTCAATCAGCAGGCCGATCAGAGCCGGGCGCTGATGACCGAGCTGAAGGCCCTGGACCGGTCGCGGCTGAGCGGAATGGACGGTGTCAACTATGACACCATCGTCTTCGTCGGTGACACGGCCGAAGAGGGGCGGCGGTTCAACTACGGAGCGCGGGGCTTCCCGCAGGCCTATGTCGTCAACCAGCTGTCGTCGGCCTACACCAGCCTTCCCGATTTTCTCGATAGTCAGCATACGGTCGAATCCGCCGAGGACATGGCGGCCTTCCTGAGCCGTGTCGAAGCCTATGGCACGGCCCTGGACCAGGAGACCGAGCGCGCCGTCGACGACGCCGGACGCGGGGCCGCCCCGACCGATTTCATGATCGACAAGACGTTGCTGCAACTGCGCGAAGTGCGCGCCGTTCCGGCGGCCCAGGCCGTGCTGGCGCTGGCAGCGACGCGCAAGGCGACGGAAGCTGGCCTTCCCGACGCGGGGCCGGACGCCGCGCGGATCATCGAAGCCAGCGTCTATCCGGCGCTGGACCGCCAGATCGCGGCCCTGGAGGCCATGCGTCCGACCGCGACCCATGAGGCCGGCGTATGGCGGCTGCCGGATGGTGAAGCCTACTATGACTGGGGCCTCAAGACCTTCACCACGACGACCATGACGGGCGAAGAGATCCATCGGATGGGTCTGGAGCAGGTGGCCGAGATCGAAGGCCGCATGGACGCTCTGATGCGGGCCAACGGCCTGACCCAGGGCACGACCGGCGAGCGGCTGACGGCGATGGGCCGTGATCCGCGGTTCCTGTATCCCAACACCGACGAGGGCAAGGAACAGCTTCTGGCCGACCTCAACCGCCAGATCGAGGTGGTGACGCCGCGTCTGACGCCGCTGTTCGGACAGCATCCGCGCGCGGCGGTCGAGGTCAGGCGCGTGCCACCGTCGATCGAGGCGGGCGCGCCGGGCGGCTATTACAACTCGCCCACGCTGGATGGCTCGCGACCGGGGGCCTATTACATCAACCTCAGGGATACGGCGGAGAACCCAAGCTGGACCCTGCCGACCCTGACCTATCACGAGGCCAATCCGGGGCATCACTGGCAGATCGCCCTGGCGCTGGAGGCCGAGGGCATTCCGATGCTGCGCAAGGTCGTGGGCTTCTCGGCCTATTCGGAAGGCTGGGCGCTCTATGCCGAACAGCTGGCTGACGAGATCGGGATGTACGCCGACGATCCGTGGGGCAAGATCGGCTATCTGCAGTCGTTCCTGTTCCGGGCCGTGCGCCTGGTGGTCGACAGCGGGATGCACAAGCTGCGCTGGAGCCGCGAACAGGCCATCCGCTACATGACCGAGCATCTGGGCGAGCCGGAATCCAACTGGGTCACCGAGATCGAGCGGTATTGCGTGTGGCCGGGCCAGGCCTGTTCCTACAAGGTCGGCCAGACCGTCTGGGACAACCTGCGAACCGAGGCGCGCGCCAGCATGGGCGACCGCTTTGACCTGGCGGGTTTCCACGATGCGGGCCTGTTGTCGGCGGCCATGCCGCTGGCGGTGCTGGAGCGGCGCATCCGCGACTGGGCGGCGTCGGCGTAGGCGGCCGACAAAGCGTTTCCTCCCCAACGGCTTCGCCGTCGGGGAGGCACCCGGCTTGCTCAGCCGCCGTCGGTCCAGACGGTCTTGTACAGGTCAAAGCGGCGGTCGCGCAGATTGCGCACCGTGCCTTGCGACTTGGCCCAGGCCAGGTCGGACAGGTCCAGGTCGGCGATGGTGACCGTTTCGACGTTCTCGGTCGCCTCGGCCGCCACGCCGTCGCGCGCGAACGGGAAGTCGCACGGCGTCAGGATGCAGGACTGGGCGTACTGGACGTCCATGTTCTCGACGTTGGGCAGGTTGCCGACATTGCCGGACAGGGCGACGTAGCACTGGTTCTCGATCGCCCGCGCCTGGCTGCAGTAGCGGACCCTGAGATAGCCCTGGCGGTTGTCGGTGCAGAAGGGCACGAACAGCATCCGCGCACCCTCGTCGACCAGGCGCCGCGCCAGTTCGGGGAACTCCGAATCGTAGCAGATCAGAACCCCGATCGGGCCGCAGTCGGTATCGATGGCGTGGACCATGTCGCCGCCCTTGATGTTCCACCAGTGGCGCTCATTGGGCGTCGGGTGGATCTTCTCCTGGGCGTGGACCGAGCCGTCGCGCAGGAAGACATAGGCGACATTCTGGATTTCGCCGTCGTCGGTGCGGGTCGGGTGCGAGCCGCCGATGATGTTGATGTTGTACTCGACCGCCATCTTGCGTAGCGCCTCGACGAAGCGGGGGGTGTAGCGGGTCAGGGCCTCGATCGATTCCGCCGGCGTCAGACGCTTGCGTTCCAGGGCCAGCAGCTGAAGCGTGAACAGTTCGGGGAAGATCACGAAGTCGGATCGGTAGTCCGAGGTGATGTCGACGAAATATTCGATGTTGGCGATGAACTCGTCGAAGGACGACACCTTGCGGGCCTGGAACTGGACCGTGGCGATGCGGACGTTCTCCTTCATGGCGAAGGCTGCGCCCTTGCCGCTGTCCTCAGAGTAATAGGGGTTGCGCCAGACCATGTGGGCGGCATTGCCCAGTGACGCCGCGTCGCTGGGCAGATAGGCGTTCAGCACGCCGATCGGCTCGAAGCCCGAGCGCAGGTGAAAGCCGATGACCGGATCACTGATCCGGCGCGAGACGACGGCCTCCAGATAGTCGCGGGGATTCGCAAACTCCTTCTTGCGGCGGGACAGGCCGGGCATTCGGCCGCCGAAGACGATGCCTTTCAGGTTCAGGCTCTCGCACAGGTCGCGGCGCGCGTCGTACAGGCGCTGGCCGATGCGAAGGCGGCGGCGGTCGGGATCGACGCAGACCTCCATGCCGTAGAACCAGTCGCCGGCCGGATCGTGCCGAGCGGCATAGCCGGCCCCGGTGATGGCGCTCCAGGTGTGCGGCTCCATGGCGGTCTTCTCGTCGATGCGGAAACCGGCGGCGTAGCCGACGATCTCGCCCTCGTATTCGACGACGAACTGGCCGTCACGGAAGGCGGCGATCTGGCCGCGCAGCATCCCGTCGGAATAGGCGGGCATGGTCTTGTAAACCTTGGCGACGAGCGCCGAGATGGCGGGAAGGTCGGCCATCCGGGCATTGCGGATGGTCAGGACGGCGGGTTTTTTCTTTTCAGTCATGGCTCTCCTAACCCTGAAGGCTGGATTGAGATCAACCCAAAATCCGTCGCCGCTTGCCAGCCGAGGGCCGGGCGGCTCTATTCCGAGGTGGTTTCAGGAGGGTTTCAGTCATGCTCAATCGTCGTCATCTGCTGATGGGGGCCGCCGGGGCCGGACTGCTGGCCGGGTGCGGGACGCTGGGCGGCACCCCCATGCCCGGTGGCGGCGCACGCGATCAGGCGAGGGGTCTTTATGACGCCCTGTCCGAGCGGGTGCTGGAGGCCTCGCCGATGGGGGCGACCAGCCTGGGGATGGATTCGGGTGCCCACGCCGAGCTGAAATCACGGCTGGACAGCCGGACCTATGCCGACCGTCTGAACGTGCTGAAACCGCTCGCCGAAGGGCGCACAGCGCTCGGCCAGATCGACGCCGGCGCGCTGGCCGGACGCGACCGGTCCGACTTCGATGCCGTTACCTGGATGGCCGGCATGGCCGGCGAGATCGCCGCCTTCCCGTTCGGCGGGGTCGACAGCTATATGTATCCCTGCCCCTATGTCATCAGCCAGCTGACGGGCCTCTATCAGTCGGTCCCGGACTTCCTCGACAGCCAGCATTCGGTCCAGACGGCGGCGGATGCCGAGGCCTATCTGGCGCGCCTGGAGAGCTTTGCCGAAGGCCTGGATCATGAGGCCGAGCGCGCCCGCTCGGACGCCTCGGATCACCGAATCCTGCCGCCCGACTTCATCATGGACAAGGCCCTGAGCCAGGTGCGCGCCCTGCGTGGGAACCTGGAGGCCATGCTGGTTCAGCCGCTGGTTCGCAAGGCGGACGAGGCCGGGGTGGCCGGAGCCTGGGGTGCCCGGGCCACAGCCATCGTCAATGGGGCGGTGGCGATGTCGCTGGACCGGCAGCTCGACTTCCTGACCCGCCACCGGCCCCAGGCGGTGCATGATGCCGGCATCGGCGCGCGCCGCGAGGGTGAGCGCTATTACGATATGTGCCTGAGGTTCCAGACCTCGACCGGCTTGAGCCCCCAGGAGGCTCACCAGATCGGGCTGGACCAGGTGGGACAGATTCAGGCCCTGGCCGATCCGCTGTTGCGGGCGCGGGGCTATACGCAAGGGTCGGTTGGCGCGCGGCTGACCGCCTTTGGTCAGGACCCCGCCTGGCTCTATCCGAACACGGACGACGGCCGGGCTGAGCTGCTGGCGGATCTCAATCGCCAGGTCGAGGCCGTGACGGCACGGATGCCGGAGGTGTTCGCCCGGATGCCGCGGGCGCGGGTCGAGGTCCGGCGCGTGCCGCCGGCGATCGAGCTGGGTGCCCCGCGTGGCTATGCCCAGTCCGGTTCCCTGGATGGATCACGACCTGGGGCCTATTACATCAACCTGCATGACACGGCGATCTGGCCCAAGTGGACCCTGCCGACCCTGACCTACCACGAGAGCCTGCCGGGCCATCATCTGCAGGGATCGCTGGCGCTGGAGGCGACCGACACGCCGCTGCTGCTCAAGGTCATGGGCTTCAACGCCTATGGAGAAGGCTGGGGCCTGTATGCCGAGCAGCTCGCGGCCGAACTGGGGATGTACGACGCCTTCCCCGAAGGGATGCTGGGCTTCCACCAGTCGTTCCTGTACCGGGCCGCGCGCATCGTCATCGACACGGGTATCCATGCCCAGGGCTGGAGCCGCGAGCAGGCGATCGCGTATATGATCGACACCGTCGGTCTGGCCCCCGGTGCCGCCGAGAGCGAATGCGAGCGGTACTGTGTGTGGCCCGGCCAGGCCTGTGGCTACAAGATCGGCCACACCGAGATCGACCGGATGCGCACCGAGGCCCGCACCCGGCTGGGTGACCGTTTCGACATCAAGGGCTTCCACGCCGCCGTGCTGGACGGCGGAGCGATGCCGCTAGATGTGCTGGGCCGTGTGGTCGACCAGTGGGTGGCGGGGCAGGCCTAGAGCGCGTCAGGCGGGGCGGCGGCCGGGCCGGTAAGCCCAGGCCGTCGCTGCCAGGCAGGCGAGCAGCAGGACGCTGTATTCGACGCCGTTGCGACCGGCCCCGACCACGAACCAGCCCGACGGCAGGTGCACCAGCACCAGCCCCAGCGCCAGCACGCCCATGTGCGCCAGACAGGCCCAGAAGACCCAGCGCCGGGCCAGGATCAGGACCGGGCCGACCCATTCCAGGGCTGTTACCGCCGTGGCCCAGGCGATGCCCATGGGAAAGCCCAGGCCGTCCAGCCAGTCCCCGAAGGGAACGACGCCGCCGGACAGGGCGCGATAGACGCCGTGGATCAGGATGAGCAGGGCCGTGACGATCCGCACCAGTTCAAGGCTCTGTGCGGCGCGGGATGCGGGGGCGGCGGGGCCGCAGAATCGCGTGGTCATGGGACACTCCGTGAAACAGGCGGTCCGGCCGCGGACTTGCCCGGCTTTTTGCAGTCAGTCCTGAGGCGTCGCAGTCGGGCCGGTTCGCCCGCGATCGGTCGCGGTGCGACGCCAGGCCGATGGTTCTCGAATTTCTCCCAGTTTCTCAACAGGGCGTGGTTGAGAAAGGTTCGAATCCTCCAGTGGCTGCGTCCGAAGAGCACAAGGCCGGAGAAGATGAAGGCCTCGACGAACAGGTGGTGGAAGAACACGCCGACCGAAAACCAGAAATTTGCAGGATTGTTGTCGAGCGTCGTCACCTGCCAGGCAAAAACCTCGAACACGTCAAAGAGGCCGCCGCGCAGGGTCTGGTCGACCGTGAACAGGGCGCTCTGCCACAGGCCTGGGTCGGATAGCTCGTTCCGGGCCCGATCGAGAAGGTGTCCGCCACCGACATCGAGCCAGCGATATCTCAGCGTTGCCAGGAACAGCAGGGCCGTCGGTACGACCACGCCCGCGCCCACGCTGATGGCCAGGGCAAGCCCCGCCGTCGCGCGAAGGCTCCTGGCCTTGGCCAGGACGATACAGACCTGCTGCCATTCAAACCGGTCGCGGGTATCCGGAGGGGGGCCGGGAACGCCCGTCGAGAACCGCTTTTGGGCCAAGAGAATGTTGGCCGACGCCCACCGGTTGGCCCCGATGGCCGCGTAAAGGCTGAGTGCCAGGATGGTGAGACCGATCTCCAGCACATAGATGCGCTGGGCCGGCAGCGACCAGAGCGCAGATCGCGCCAGATCGAACAACGGCACCAACGCTGCGAAGACCGGGCGGATTGGCTCGATCCAGGATTCCATGAACACGCCCCCGAGTTCTCAGGGGCGCAGGGTTAACCATCGCAGGACGTTACGCCAAGGCCGCACCCGCCAATGGCGAGCGCAGCCGCAGGTCGGTGTTCAGGCGCTCAGGCCGGCTGGGCGACCGGGCGGCGAGCCGGCTCGGTGCCGGGACGCGCCGGCGGCAGGGCCGCGACGGCGACCGATCCGTCTTCTTCCGGGATGATCATCCAGCCGCGGGCGGCGAAGGCGTCGCCAGCCCGGCGGCGTGAGGTCCACATGGCGATCCAGGGCGAAGCCAGAAGTGGCAGCACGATCGGCACAAAGAACATCGACAGGTCCGGGCGGAAGGCCAGGGCGATGACGAAGCACAGTCCCACCACGATCTGCCAGCGCATCGACTTGAGGGCGTCAGCGAAGACCAGGCCGTCGGCGTCGCGCTGCTGGACCTGCCATCCGGCGTCCTGGCCACGCAGGATCTGGAGCACCGCCTTGGTATTGGCCACCATCAGGATGGGGGCGAGAATGGCCGAGACGGCGATTTCGGACAGGACACCCTTGGTCAGCTGGGTCGCCCCGCCGAAGGCGCGCAGCTCACCGGGGCGGCTCATCACCAGGGCCGCGCCCATGATCTTGGGACCGATCAGGAGCAGGGCGGCAAAGAGAGACGCCAGGGTGAAGGGCGTGAACTCGGGGTTCAGGACGTACCACCAGCTGCCCCAGTCAATCGGGTAGCTGAGCTGGATGGCCAGGCCGGTGGCCAGGGACGCCAGCCACAGCGGCGAAGCCAGATAGGCCGCACAGCCGAGGACCAGTTGCAGGCGGCTCATGGGGTGCAGGCCCGCCGCGCCGACCAGCTTGAGGTGCTGGAGGTTGCCCTGACACCAGCGGTGTTCGCGCCGGATGAAGTCGGTGATGGTCGGCGGGGTTTCCTCGCACGAGCCGTCCAGGGCGGCGGTGACGTGAACGGCCCAGCCGGCCCGGCGCAGCATGGCGGCCTCGACGACGTCGTGGCTGAGCACATTTCCGCCGAAGGGCTTGATGCCCGGCAGGATCGGCAGGCCGGCGCATTCGGCAAAGGCGCGGGTGCGGATGATGGCGTTATGGCCCCAGTAGGAGCTGTCCGACCCGGTCCACCAGGCCAGGCCGGCGGCGGCGACGCGCCCGTACAGGCGCACCGAGAACTGGGACACACGCGCGAACAGGGTCGAGGCCTTGATAATGGTCGGGGTGGTCTGGATCAGGCCGATGCGCGGATTGATCTCCATCGCGTCGACGAGGCGCAGGACGGTTTCCCCGGCCATGGTCGAATCCGCGTCGAGCACCACCATCTGCTCATAGGCCGCTCCGAAGCGGCGGACCCAGTCGCCCAGGTTGCCTGCCTTGTGCTCGGTATTGGCGACACGGCGGCGATAGAACAGGCGGCTGGCGAAACGGGCGCGCTGGGAGACATAGACGGCCGTCTCATGAGCGGCGGCGGTCGACTTGTTGGTGTCGGACAGGACGAAGAAGTCGAAGGCCCCCGAAGCGCCGAGCCGGGCCAGGGACGCATCCAGATGGGCCAGGCGAGCGAAGGAGGAATCGGCATCCTCGTTATAGACCGGCATCAGGATGGCGGTGCGGCTCATCGGCACGTCCGGCCGGGCGGCGAAGGCCAGGTCCTGCTGCTCGCGATCGGTGGCCAGAACCCACAGACCCATGCAGGCCGAGGTGAACCAGCAGGACATGGCCGTCAGCAGGCCGGCCAGACAAACCAGGCCGAAGACCTCAAGGGCGGTGAATCCAAAGCGGGCACAGGTCACGACCGGCGCAATCAGGGCCAGGGTCGACAGCGCCAGGGTCGCGACCAGGAGGGTCCAGCGCCGGCGCGACACAGTCTCGGGCGACGTCGGCAGAGGATCGATCGGCGCGCGCGGCGCGACCTCGAGCGACTGGCGCGGCATGGCCAGCGGGGCCTCGGCCGGCAGCCACGGTTGCGGGTCAAAGCCCTCAACCTCGCGCGTGTCCGCGTCCAAGCGGGTGGCCAGATCGACCATCAGCAGATCATCCCTTGCTCACATCCGCCGTCAAAGACCCCAGGGAGGAACGGCGAATTGTGCTGCGGTGCAGCACGTTGCTCCAATGTGCATCACGACTTCGTGAGGCGCAATCACGGATTCGTGAAAAGGCAGATTTTTTTAGGCCGAGATTGTGACCGAACCGCGATTTTCAGCCTCGGCCCTGACGGCGCGTTCCAGCATCAAGGCGGCGACCCCGGCCCAGCCGATCAGTACGGTCGCATAGGCCGTCTCCCACCAGCCGACGTTCAAGTCGTTGACAGTGCCGGGCAGGACCAGGTGTTTGGTGAACAGAGTCAGGACGGCCATCACCAGGAAGGCACTGATCAGAAACAGCTTCAGACGCGGGACGTCGGAGCGATGGCGCAGGCCCCACAGCATCAGGATCGGAGCGATCTGGATTCCGAGACCCAGCGAAATGATCATGTGGCGGGGGTCAGGCCAGGGGTAGAGGCTGGAGGCCGACAGGCCGTAGCCCGCCAGGATGAAGGCCGCCGCCGTCATCATGCCGGTCAGTCGTGCGCCGGTCAGGGCCATGATGGCCCAGCCGAAGCCGATGCCGGTCAGGGCCGCCATCACCCCCGACAGGAAGACGCCGACATTGAAGATCTGGGGGTAGCGGGCGTCGGCACCGCCGAGCTCGGACAGATACTGGCTGGCGTGGTCGAAACCGGGATAGGCGGCCACCGACACGAGAAACACGATCAGCACGACCACCGGCGCGCTCGCCCCGATGACCAGCAGACGACGCCGGCCGACGAACGGCACCGGCGGCTGCGTCGATGCGAAGGGCTTGAGCCCCCAGGCGGGACGTAGCCAGCCGATCCGCCGCACAACCTCGTAGATCAGGAAGCTGCCGCCGAAGGTGATCAGGGCCAGCAGAGTCGCTTCCAGGACGGGCGGCAGGGCGGCCGGTCGGATCAGCCAGACCGCAACGACCAGAACCGTCTGGTGAGCGAGATAGAGCGGGAAGACGGCATCGGTCAGATAGCGCAGCACCGGGCCGTCGCTGCGTCGCAGATAGCGGCTGCCATAGCCCAGAACCGCGGCGATGACGGCCCACTGATAGGTCGCCTGGATGGCGAATTTCGAGGCGTCGTAGAGGATGTTGTTGGGGAAATAGCCGGCCTGGAAGACCAGGATCGGCAGCACCGCCAGAGCAATGCCGGCACCCCAGCGCCGATACTGTTCCAGGGCCTGCCAGAGCGGTTCATGACGTGCCAGCAGGAACCCGAACAGGAAGGCCCCCAGAGACTGGGCGTGATTGTACCAGTCGCCCACCAGGGCGTTGGTCGAGCCGAACAGCGGATAGAGCGTCAGGCGGATGGCTACCAGGTACAGCAGCGGTACCCAGATCACCCGCGCGCCGGCCACCAGGGGCACAAGCCAGCCACGCAGGCGCTCGATCAGGCCGGGCACCATCATCAACAGCACAATGACCAGGCTGTAGGCCGCGATGTAGTTGACGAACCACAGATGGTTCACCGGCACGCCGTTCATCAGGCCTTCGGGGCCGAATTCGTGACCGAGCCAGCCGAGGTAGTCGTTGCCCCAGCCGCCATTGTCCATCGCCTCGATCCAGGACTGGATCGGCACCAGCAACAGCACCCCCATCAGCAGGGGCGGTGCCAGCCGCTCAATGCGGGCGCGCAAGACTTCGCCCGGCGTTCGCCGCGCGGTCATGAAGCTGATGGCGGCCCCCGACACCAGGAACAGAAGTGTCAGCCGCCACGGTCCGGTCAGGGTCAGCAACTGCGGCATCCAGCTGAGGCGGTGCTCGGACTGGATGTGCCAGTCATAGGGCGAATAGACGAGCGCCGTGTGAAACAGGATCAGCAGGCCGAACGCCGCCACCCGGATCCAGTCCAGGTCCGCGCGTCGGCTCGAAGAGGCAGCAAAGGTCGTCGTCACAGTCGGTCGGGTCTCGAGCGGCAAGGGCGCGCCTAGGATCACGGCTTCGTGATCGCGCGTCAAATGGCCCGTGTTTCCGGCTGCAATAAGGCGACTGGGCCTAGTAGCTGACGGCGACCCCGACGAAAACGCCCTCGCCACGGGCATCGCCCGAGACGCTGAACTGATAGCCGAGGATCAGGTCGATCCAGGAGGCCGGGGCGGCATAGGGGCTTTCGCGGAACCAGTGACGCCAGGAGATCCCGGGGCCGGCCCCTACCGCCGTCTCTTCGGCCAGGACACTGTCGTAATAGCCGCGCACGGTGACGAAGGGCGTGACGACATCACGCTCTGAGGTGCGCCAGGCGTGGCCGTAGCGCGCCTCGGCTACACCCAAGGTCTGGTCGGCATCGACGAGGTGAGCGACATCGCCGTACAGCCGCCAGGCCGGCCAGCTGGTGCGATCAAAGCGCAGGTCGCTGCCGCGCTCGGCCGACCAGGCGGCGCGCAGCATCCAGTCGTCACGGGCGAGATCGCCCAGCGCGATCATGCGGCTGGCCTCCAGGATCAGGTTGGTCTGGGTGAAGGGGCGATAGCGAACGCCGAGCCAGCCCTGGGTGGTGTCCCCCCCGGTCGGGCCACCGACATCCGAATCCAGGGTCGAAAAGACCCGGCCGAATACGTCCAGGGTGCGGCCATTGTTGTAGCCGCCGATGCGACGATAGACCTCGCCGCCGGCCTGAAGGACGCTGTCGGCCCCGACGACACCGGATGAGACGGTCGAGGTCGAGCCATAGGACACCGATCCGGTGGCCCCCCATGTGCGCTGGAGGGTCTCGACCTCGCGGCGGATCTCGAAGCGACGCTGCTCATCGAAGCCCGCGTCCGTCGGCCAGGTGTCCAGGCCGCGCTGGAACCAGTGGATGGCGGTGGCGTCGTCGCCGATGCGACGGGCACTGTAACCGGCGTTCAGCGCCGTGGCCCCGCTCAGGGGGGCCTGGGCGTCGGCCTGGCGGAAGGCGGTCTGAGCCTCGGCGTCGCGACCCACGGAAACCGCAATGTTGGCGGCGTCCAGCGGTGCCGGTCCCGGCAGGATGCCCGAGGTCCAGTCGCGATCAAAGGCGGCGCGCGCCTCCTCGATACGCCCCTGCTGCACCAGCTCCATGATCTGGAGCCGCGAGGCATAGGCCCGGCTGTCGGCGTCCTGATAGGCGACGGAGGCGTCCGAGGCCTGGTCGGCGGCAGCGGGGGTCTGGGCCAGGGCCGTCGATCCGGCCGAAACGACCGCAATGAGGGCCAGGGGAAGGCTGTAGCGCGTGGACATGGCGGATTCCTCGACGAACCGGCGGTGGGTTCAGGTATTGGGGGTCTGTTGCTGGACGAAAGCCTCGATCTCGGCTCTGCGGGCGGGATCGACCTCCGCCGGCCAGGAGTTCAGGGCCAGGTGGAAATAGTTGGCAGCCCAATCGGGCAGGCCGAGCCGCTGGGCGGCGTAGCCGGCGTTGATGGCCGCCAGACCGGACAGGGGAGCCGTGCGCTGGGCGTCTTCGAAAGCCCACAGGGCCTGCGCGTCGCGGCCGACAGCCAGGGCGACGTTGGCGGTATCCAGCGAGGCGAAGCCCTGGAGGGCCTGGTCCGACCAGGCGGCGTCGAAGGCGCGCACGGCATCCTCGTGACGGCCGGCCTCGATCAGGGCCAGGACGGCGGCGCGCGAGAGATAGGCGCGCGAGTCGCGATTGTCGGCCAGATCCGCTGCGGCGAGGAAGGCCTCGGCCGCCAGGCCCGGTTCGTGACTGTCCCAGGCGGCCTGCGCCAGACGGGATTGAACGCGGTAGTCGGCCTCGTCGCGCAGGGGCACCAGCACCTCCAGCGCCTCGGAAGGCCGCCCGGCCAGGGTCAGGGAATCGGCCAGCAGGAGCCGGTAGTCGAGATTGGTCGGATCTTCCTCAACGGCTCGCAAGGCCGCCCCGACGGCCGCCTCACCGTTGCCGGAGGTGTAGTAGCCATAGGCCTGGGCTGCGGCCTGGGAGGACGGATCGAAATCCACCGAGGCGATCGCCGGTGCGTAGGACACTACCGCCGCGGCGGCAGTCATTCCGATCAGATGGGCGGGGCCACTCATGGGCAGGCTCCTGTCTGGAGATGAAACGATGACACGAACACGAACTAACTCACAGAATGAAATTCTTCGACGGGAGCCTGGGCGATGGCACCGGCCAGGGCGTCATTGACCCAGCTTGCCGATTTCTGGCGATTCAGGGCGGCGTCGATGGCGGCTGGCGAGGCCAGCTTCATGGCCACGATCGTCTCGCCCAGATGGCGGCCGTTGCGTCGGGCGGCCTCGAGCGCCGTCTGGAGATTGGCATGGCTGATGGCCCCATCGCGAACCAGGATGTCGCCGAGCCGGACGTAGCCGGCGCGCACCGACCGCCACAGCAGAGCCTCACGCGAGGCGTCGATGTCGCCGTTTCGCCGCATCTGGTCCAGGCGCGCCCGGACCTGGGTGAACGGGTCCGGCGACCAGGCGAAGCGCAGGGCGAAGGCAACATCGGACAGGGGCGCGAACAGGATGCGGACCCCCTTGACGCCGCGCCGTCCCAGCAGACGCTCCATGTCCTGACGAAGGCCCTGGGGCATGGGCTCGGCCACGGCTACGTCGAGTGACCCGCCCTGGCGACGCAGGGGCACGGCACCGAAGTGCCGGGCTTCCTCGACGGTCAACAGGTCACGAACCTGAGGCTCGACCTGGAAGGGATCGAACATCGAGGCATAGGTCTCGGCCCGCTCGGCGAAGGCTTCGGACAGATGTTCGTCATCCGTGGCCTCGAGATCCAGGAGCATCAGCCCCAGCGGGCGGTAGTGGTTCTTCTGGGCGGCCAGGGCGCGGTTGAGGTCGTCTTCGGACAGGGCGTTCCAGAAGCGCAGGGTCTCACCCAGGCGGCCCGACCCCTGCTGAAGTTCGCTCAGCGACGGATAGGCGTGCTGGGTCTTGTCCCAGGCAATCGGTCGGCCGGTGATCAGGTGGCTCAGATACTGGCGGCTGGCGCGCCAGAAGGCCCCGAACGAGATCAGGTTCGACACCACGATACGGATCGGCGTCAGGGGCACGTGAGCGATGCCGTGGTTGATCCCGGTGAACCAGGCGCGGTGAATGATGCGGTTGACCAGGAAGAAGAAGTTGATCGCCACGATCAACCAGACCCAGTCCTGCTCGATCACCGGCGGCAGATCGACGACCTCGGGCCAGATCAGCTTGAGGCCCCAGTAGCCGAGCACCTGGACGACGATGAAATAGCCGAACATCCCGGTCGGCGCCGTGAACAGCGCCTTGCGGTCGCGGAACAAATAGTAGCGATTGACCAGTGAGCCGAACCAGCCGAGCTGGGCCCAGCCCATGATCGAGATACCCAGCATCCAGCGCGCCTTCTGGCGGATGCTGGTGGTGAACCTGTCGGGGAAGAACTCCTTGGTCGCCACCAGCTCGCGCGGATAGTGGGTGACCAGACCCTTGCGGAACCAGGCCTTGCGCTGGCGCTTGATGCGGGCGTGATAGCGCACGAACTCGGACGGGAAGCCCATGGCGGACAGACGGTGACCGACGTCATAGTCCTCGGTCAGGCTGTCGGTATTGAACGGCTGGCCGTCCTTTTCGCGCACCAGGGCGAGCATGGCGGCGCGGTGGAAGGCCGTGGCCACACCCGCGGACGGAGTCATGCGCGTCAGGGCCGTGCGCACCGGCAGATCCTTGGTATGGAATTCGGCGAACTCGTCCATGTAGTGGCAGGCGACCAGCCGGTTCCACGGTCGCTGCATCGACAGCACCGGCATCTGGATCATGGCGGCCTCGTCGATGAACCAGTTCACCGCCTTCAGGCCATAGGGATGCACCACATCCTCGGCGTCATGCATCAGGAAGACGTCGAAGCGTTCCCCGGTCCGTTCCTCGTGCAGCAGAATGTTCTGAACCAGCCAGTTCAGACAGTCGGCCTTGGACGTCGGGCCGTCATGCGGCACCTCGGCGCGATGGACGTTGGGAAAGCGCCGGCGGATCTTCTCGACCTCGCGCCGCGTCTCGGCGTCGTTGGCATAGACTCCCACAAAGATGTCGAAGGGGCCGTAGTCGAATGACTTGTTGGTGTTGGCCACCATATTGGCGATGACGTCGGATTCCTGCCAGGCGGGCACCATGATGGCGATGCGCTTCTGAGGATGCCGGTCCAGCCATTTCTGAAGCGGCGGCCGGTCCCAGAAGGAGAAGAAGCGCACAATGCCGCGCAGCCAGTAGGCGAAGTCGATGATCATGTCGTCGATCGACGAGATCAGGATCAGGACGGCCGAGACCATCACCGACCACTGGATAAAGCCCCAGTAGGCGGTCAGCCACTGAACGGCGGCCTCACCGGTGACCCCGTGGGTCGCAAGCCAGGCCGAGCTGTCTGCCCAGGCCGTCTGCGCGTCCTGTAATATCGCGGGATCCATGGCGATCAGACCGCCGCACGCGTCTGGACGACCTCGCGCTGAGCGACCGGGGTGCTCTGGAGGATGTCGACGATCCGCCGCGCGGCATAGCCGTCGCCGAAGGGCGAGACGGCCCGGACCATCTGCTGGCGCTCGTCTTCATTGAGCAGCAGGCGCGTGGCGGTCTGGAGCACCGTGTCGCGCTCGACGCCGACCAGCCGGGCGACGCCGGCCTCGACGGCTTCCATGCGTTCGGTCGACTGGCGCAGGACCAGCACCGGCACTCCGAAGACGGGGGCCTCTTCCTGAACGCCGCCGGAGTCCGACAGGACCAGGGTGGCGCTCTTCAGGAAGGAGATGAAGGACAGATAATCCAACGGACCAATGATACGAATACGCGACTGCTGCCCGAGATAGGCGAAGACACGCTCGCGCAGCATCGGATTCGCGTGGGCGACGAAGACGATCTCGATATCGGGCACATGGTCACGCAGCATGACCAGGGCCGACAGGATCCGGTCCAGCGCCCCGTCCCAGTTCTCACGACGATGGACGGTCACGATGACGCGACGCAGGCCGTTGGTCAGGGGCTCGGGGCGGACCCGGTCACCGGTCAGGCGCACGCTGTCGATACCGGTGTTGCCGGTGACGTGGACCTTGCCGGGGTTGACCCCGGCGCGAACGAGATTGGCCGCCGCCGCCTGGGTCGGGGCGAAATGCAGGCTCGACAGCTGGCCGACGACGCAGCGCCAGCCCTCTTCGGGGAAGGGGCGGTCGAGATCGAAGGTCCGCAGGCCGGCCTCGACGTGTCCGATCGGGATGCGCCGCGCGAAGGCAGCCATGGCACCGGCCGCGGTAGTGGAGGTGTCGCCCTGGACCAGGACGAAGTCGGGTTCGAGCTGGCCGAAGGCCCGATCGAGCCGATCCATGACCTCGGCGAAGCGGCCGCCCAGCGAGCGGTCGGGCGAGGGCGGCTCCATGACCACGTCCGGGGCCACGCCCATGACCTGCAGGGTCTGGCTGTTCAGGCTGGATTGCTGCTCTGTCGAGATCCAGATGGGCTCGAAACCCTTGCGCTCCTGGAGCGCGGCCAGGACGGGAGCCTGTTTGATAACTTCCGGTCGGGTTCCGGCTACGATGGCGACTTTCACGTCGACCCCCCTTGGGGAGACGGGCGGGCCACCCCCCTGGTGAACCCTGGCCGTCTTGACGTGACCGTTTGACGCACCCCGGCTGGACCGAGCCTGATAATCTTGTTGTCTGGCGTTCATCACAAACTCGTGAACGCCCCCCTAGGCGCGCCTTATGAATGATTTTCACGGTTCCGTGATGCCTGCGGGCCGCTGGAGTCAGGAAGAGTCAGCCGTCGGCCCCTGTAGATTCACCGCACAGGCGAATTCAGACGACAAGCGACGAAGACTTTGTGTCCAGGTCGCTTGACATGACGGCCACTCGATATGTAAAGGGACGTTGTCTTTATGAACGCCCCTTCAGCGAAATCAGCGATGTCCGAAATGCCGAGACGACAGATTGCGCCCTGGCGCTGGATCGCGGCCCTGTTCGGCCTTTGCATGGGGCTTGGGGCGACTCTGGCGATTTTCTCGTCGATGTCGCGCGGAGCCCAACCAGGGTCGCTGGTCATGATGGCCCTGGTCCTGGTGATCTTGATTGGGGTCGGGGGTTGGCTGACATCCATGTACTGGCGCCAACTCGACGAAGCCGCGCGCGAGGCGCACAAATGGGCCTGGTTCTGGGGCGGCAACGCCGTGATCCTGCCGTTGATGGTCGGCTTCCTGCTCCTGAGCGAGCGACCTGAGCTAGATGTGCCGCTGTGGCCGGGCTTCGATGAGGGACCGGCCGGCTATGTGGCGACAGGCGGCATGATCACCCTGTTCGCCCTGGTCTTCGGGTACAGCGTGGCCTGGCTGTTCTGGTGGTTTTGGAAGAGTCGCTAGATGAAGAACCGCCTCAAGGTCCTGCGCGCCGAGCGCGACTGGAGCCAGGCCGATCTGGCGGCGGCCCTGGGCGTATCACGCCAGACCGTCAATGCGCTGGAGACCGGGCGGTATGACCCGTCGCTGCCGCTGGCCTTCAAGATTTCCCGAACGTTTGAGCTGCCGATCGAGGCTATCTTTCTCGATCCGGACGGCAACCGATCCTGACCCCAACAAGAGAGTCTTCATGTCAGTCCATACCTATGTCTCATCCCTCACCGCTCGCCTGGCCAGGACGGTCTGCGGGGCCGCGCTCGGCCTGGGTCTGGCGGTGTCCGCCGTTCCCGGCCTGGCCCTGGCCCAGGACCATGCGGGCCACACCGCCGCTGCCGAAACCCCGGCCGCCCCGGCGCTGTGGGTGGTTCGGGATGCCGATTCGACGCTGTATCTGTTCGGTACGGTGCACCTGCTGCGGCCTGGCGGCGACTGGATGACCCCGCAGGTCGCGGACGCCTTCCAGGCATCCGAGGCGCTGTGGCTGGAAATCGAAGATCCAAGTGACCAGGCGGCGGCCACGCCCCTCATCATGCAGCACGGCCTGTCACCGCAGACGCCCCTGTCCAGCCGCCTGAACGTCGAGGAACAGGCTTCGTTCGACCAGGCCGCCGCCGCCATGGGCGCGACCCGGCAGATGCTGGACCCGATGCGGCCCTGGCTGGCGGCCATCACCCTGTCGGTGGCTCCGCTGACCCAGGCCGGCTACGATCCGGCAGCGGGCGTCGACATCGTGCTGCGTCAACAGGCGCTCGACACGGGCAAGCCGATCCACGGCCTGGAGACGATCGAACAGCAGTTGATGTTCTTCGCCGACATGGAGCCGGAGGTCGAACTGGATTTCCTGCGCTCGACCCTCGAGAACTTCGATGAGAGCGCCGCCCTGCTCGACGCCATGGCCGGGGCCTGGGCCGCGGGTGATCCCGACACCCTGTATGCCCTGAGCGGAGAGGAGATGAAGGTCGAGTTCCCCACCATCTACGACCTGATCCTGACACGTCGCAACGCGGACTGGGTGGGTCAGATCCAGGAAGAGCTGGCCGGATCGGGGACGGTCTTCATCGCCGTGGGGGCCCTGCACCTGGCCGGACCGGACAGCGTCCAGGCCCAGTTGCAAGCCGCCGGGGTATCGGTCGAGCGCGTACAGTAGCGCGGCCCCATCCTAAGACGGATCAGGCGGCGGGGCGACCCGCCGCCTTTTTCGTTGCCCGCCCGGCCGCGCCGCTCTAGGACAACCCTGCTGCGGGCGTAGTTCAATGGTAGAACGGCAGCTTCCCAAGCTGCATACGAGGGTTCGATTCCCTTCGCCCGCTCCAGAATTTCGTGCGGCCCCGTCTGAGGAAGGACGGGGCCGTCGTCGTTTCAGCGCCAGGGTGTGAGCCAACGAAAAGGCCCCGCCGGATTGCGCCGACGGGGCCTTGAATCGCCTCAGATGAGGTCGGTCTGCTAGAAGTGGACGGTGACCTCTACGCCGCCCTGGTGGGTGCTGTAGGATTCACCGATGCGCCCCCGGTAACCGAAGGCAATCTCGGCCGGACCCCAGTGGGTCGACAGGCCGGCACCCAACAGGGCCTGACCGCCGTCCGGGTCTTCCGCATGGATGGCGATCGGGCGTGCCGTATTGCCGGCCAGACCGATCATAGCGGCGTCGGCATCGTGGCTGAGGACGTCGCGGTAGCCGCCTTCGCCCCAGAAGCCCATGCCCCCCATGTCGCCCTCAACGCGCAGGACGACCTCACCGGCGACGGCGTCGATGTTGCGCTCGGCGATCTGGTGCTGGGCCCCGAAGGCGTTCTCTTCGACGTAGCCGTCCACGGTGGTCGAGATCCACGACACGCCGGCACGCGGCACGAAGGCCAGCCCACCCATGTCGAAGACCATGCCGGCCTCGGCCTTGGCCCCGAAGGTGGTGCCCGTGGTCGAGGACTGGGCTACCACACCCGGCGTCGCTGTCTGACGGGCGATGTCGCTGTACTGGTCCCAGCTGTAGCCGGCGGCAGCGTTGGCGAAGAACGAGCCTTCACGCCAGCCGATATAGGCGTCCACCGACGCGCCGTCAGCGGTATAGCTGACCAGGCCCAGATCGACGTCGCCGGTCCGCAGCTGGACAGCACCACCAGCGCGCAGGCCCGGAGCCAGGTCGCCGTCAGCCCCGAACATCAGGGTGCCGCCGGTCATGTCGCCCTCTGGAATGACGCCGCGGGCATCGAACTCATGCTGGTCGTAGGTCAGGCCCATGTAGAGTCCACCGGGTTGCGGGTCGGCCGAGCCGGAACCGAGGCGGCTGGTCACACTATCCAGGCCGTCAGCTCGCGCCCGCACGGCGATTTCGCCCTGCACGGCGGAATGGGCGCCGAAGTTGCCGTAATAGATGTAGTCGGTGGCCAGCGAAGCCACGAGCCGATGGCCGGCGGCGGTCGGGTGGACCCCGTCCCAGAAGGCGTAGGTGTCAGGCGTCGCACAGACCACAACACCGACCAGACAGGTTGACGAGGCGTTGGTGAAGCCGAAACGGCCCGGCGCGGCCTGGAGCACGGTGAAGGCCCGGTTCACATCCATCAGGATGATGTTCGAGTTCGGGTGGGCCGCCGATTGTGCGACCAGCTGGCCGTAGAGCGCGGCATTGAAGGCGTTGGTCGCGTGCGTGGCCAGGCCGCGGGCCGGGCTGGCGGAGAACTGGGGTGTGGTGCCCAGGTTCGGGAGGTTACCGACAAGCACCGTTCCGGCTCCGGCGGTGGTGACCTGATTCACCAGGAAACCCATGTCCGCAGCGGCGGCGACCGAGGTCGCAGCGATCGTGCCGAAGGGATCGAGCGCGACGCTGGCAGCCGGGAGGCCCTGGAAGATGTTATTGGCCCCGCCCCACAGGGTCACGAGATCGGTTGAGCGGAACGTCCCGCCCGCCCCGAGGTAGTTGGTGATCTGCTGGCGCATACCCGGAGGGGAGGCCAGGAGGTTGTCGGTGCGGGCACCGCCGAAGGCACCGTTGTAGCTGCCGGTGACCGGACCGAGGAAGCGGCTCTGGGTCCAGCCGAGCAATTCCGTCCAGACGGGCCCGTTGGAGAATCGGCCCTGGTAATAGGGCGGCGAGGGCGGCGTCGTGTTGCCCGTGGCGAGGTACAGGTTGCCGTTGTCCGACAGGCTGTCGCCAAAGGTGACGATCCGGCTGTAGGTCTGAGCCGAAGCGGTGCCGGCCAGGGCCAGGCCGAGGGCGAGCGTCGAGGCCGCCAGGGTGAGCTTGATGCGCATGAATATCCTCCCGACCGTCAACCCGCGGTCTGTGGCCGGTACTGTGCGCGCTTCGCGGCGTCAGGCAAGATGCCGTAAGGGAAGGCGCGACATATTTGCGCGTGAGTGTGGCCTTCAGGCCTGCAGTCTGTAACCGCCACCGTCGGTAATCAACAGACGCGCGCTGCCCTTGCCGGGTTCGATCTTCTGGCGAAGGCGATAGATGTGGGTTTCCAGCGTGTGGGTGGTGACCCCGGCGTTGTAGCCCCAGACCTCAGCCAGCAGCTCTTCGCGAGCCACGGCCTCGCCGCGCGCGCGCAGCAGATACTTCAGGATCGAGGTTTCCTTGTCCGTCAGGCGGATGCGCTTGTCCTTCTCGTCGGTCAGCGACTTTTGCGCCGGGCGGAACTGATAGGGGCCGATGCGGAAGACGGCCTCTTCGGACTGTTCGACATTGCGCAGATGGGCGCGGATGCGGGCCAGCAGGACTGCGAACCGGAACGGCTTAGTCACATAGTCGGTAGCCCCGGCCTCAAGCCCGCCGATCGTCTCGGTCTCGCCGTCGGCGCCGGTCAGCATGACGATCGGCGCGCGCACCCCGGCCTCACGCAGGCGCCGGCAGACCTCGCGACCGTTGATGTCGGGCAGGTCGACGTCCAGCAGGATCAGTTCGGCGCGGCCCTCGGAACCCTTCTTGACGCCGGTCAGGCCGTTGTTGACCTGTTCGACGGAGAATTCTCCGGACATCTCGAGCTGCTCGGCCAGCGCCTCGCGCAGGTCGTCGTCGTCGTCGATGATGAGCAGAGAAGTCGCCTGGGCCATGGACCCTATGTGGACGCTTCGCCGGTCGGGTGCAAACGGGTCATGCGCGCGCGCCGAACAGGGCCGAGCCGACGCGCACCCGCGTCGCTCCGTGACGGACGGCCGTTTCGAAGTCGTCGCTCATGCCCATGGATAGCTCGGTCAGGCCATTGCGCTGCGCGATCTTGCCCAGCAGGGCGAAATGCATGGCCGGCTCCTCGTCGGCGGGCGGCAGACACATCAGGCCGGCGATCGGCAGACCGTGGACGTCTCGACAGCGGGCGATGAAGGCGTCGGCCTCATCCGGTGAGACGCCGGACTTCTGGGGTTCGTCGCCCGTATTGACCTGGATCAGGAGTTCCGGTGCGCGCCCTGCCCGCGCGATCTCGGAGGCCAGGGCCACGGCCAGAGAGTCGCGGTCGAGCGATTCGATGGCGTCAAACAGGGCGACAGCCTCCCGCACCTTGTTGGATTGCAGGGGCCCGATCAGGCGCAGTTCGAGATCCGGCCGGTCGAGGCGACGTTCTGCCCAGCGCCCCTGTGCCTCCTGCACCCGGTTCTCGCCGAACACGCGCTGGCCGGCATCGAACACCGGCTGAATTCGATCCCACGGCTGTTGCTTGCAGACGGCCGTCAGGGTCACATCGGTCGGATTGCGGCCGGCCGCCCGGGCGGCGCGCTCAATCTTGTGGTGAATGGCCGAAAGGGCCGGGTTTGGACTGGTCATCGAATCCGCTTTTTGCAACGGCCCATGATCTAGGTCGCGCCCGGGCCCAGGCCAACCCCGCGGCGCGGGCCTTGCCGCCGCTGCTGTTCCTGACCGACCCCGAGCGAACGCCGCGCCCCTGGGAGCAGGCCGAGCGGTTGCCGCCGGGGGCGGCGGTGGTGCTGCGTTGGTTCGGGCGTGACGACCGTCTGGAGGTGGGGCGACGGCTGGCCGAGGCCTGCCGCCAGCGCGGACTGGGGCTTCTGGTGGGGGCAGACGGCGGGCTGGCCGAGGGCCTCGGGGCCGATGGACTGCATCTGCCGCAGCGGGATCTGGAGGCGGCGGCGCGATGGCGGCGTCGTCATCCGGCCTGGCTTCTGACCGGCGCAGCCCATTCGCCCCAGGCACTGGATACGGCGGCGGCGGTGGGGCTGGATGCGGCCCTCGTCTCGCCGGTCTTCGCCAGCGCCAGTCCGTCGGCGGGCAAGCCGCTGGGAGTCGAGACGTTCCGGGCCTGGGTCGCAAACGCCGGTGTCGCCGTCTATGCACTGGGCGGGGTTTCCGAGCTGACGGCCCCCCGGCTGGTGGGCAGCGGGGCGAGCGGATTGGCGGCGGTTGGCGGGATCTGATCCTTCAAGTTCGGCGGTTGTGTCCTGAATTGCTCATGAACCCCGTTCCTCCAGACGAAGACCCGGCCCGATGGACATCATGATCAAGCCAATGCCGTTCCGGCCGTATCCGCGCCGGCCCTGAGCATGGAGGCCGACCAAGCCATCTCCCGGCCGGGCGTGGCGTTCGACACGGACCGGTTCGGCGGCGACGATCTGATGATGAGGTGACAACCATGCGTAACATGATCCTGGGCACGATGTGTCTGCTGCTGGCTGCCACGCCAGCCCTGGCGCAGAAGCGCCCGCGCCCGCCCTCCGACGGGCACGGGCCAGACGCCGGCGAACAGCTGACACCGGCCGGTCCGCTTCAGGGCAACTGGCGCATCGTGCGGGCCGGCGATCCCGACGATGGGGCCATCATGGCTATCCAGCTCATTCATGACGGCGACACGGTGGAGGGCAGCTACGTCCTGTTTCAGCCGTTCTGTGGCGTTGAGCTGCCATTGCCCCGGCCGCTGGGAGAGGACTGTGAGTTCATCGATACCGGCGGCCAATTCGATGCCGGCGCGCGGGTGCATCAATCCTGGGTCCGACTGACTCTTCGCCCCGGTGCGGATGCGCTTGCGCATCGGCTGGACGTTCCGCTTCACGGAGGAAACCTCCGGTTGGGGTATTACCAGTCCCCGAATATGGAGGCTCCGCTCGAGGTCGTCATCGAGCGGGCCGTGGAATAGTGGGAGCGCAACTGCGGCCCTAGTCCTGACGCAGGTCCGGGACGTTGCCGGTCACCTCAGGCGTGGTGTCGACGCAGGTCTGCGTCGGTTCGATCGCCGCATCGCGGAATTGCTCGTCCAGCAGATCGTTGCTGGAGATGGCGACTTCGTCGCGCAGGGCCTCATAGCCCCTGAGGCTCATGTCGTCGGCGTGGGCCAGGGTGACGGCCCGATTGTTCCAGGCCTCCATCTGCATCTGTGTCGCCTGGGGCAGGGCGCCGGTCCGGCCCGGAGCCGCCAGATGGAGGTAGAAGGACGACCGCACATAGCCCCAGCACCGCATGGCCGAGAGCAGCTCGGGATTTCCGCTGGGAATGATCTCGCCGGCCGCGGAGGACGAGCTTGCGGAGGCCGGGATGTCGGACCCGCTTCCCGACGACGGTTCACAGGCGCACAGGCCAAGGGCAACGGCGCCCAGCGCCAGACATGGCATGGGTGTTTTCATCGGATTTCTTCGTCCTCCTCCATCTGTCACTGGACTGAACGCCAACTGATCCCCGAGGCCGGACATCGGGAATCGAACAGATGTCAGAAATCGACACCCCGTGACGGTCAGTGACATCCGCGATAGTCTATCCGTGATCCAAAGGAGGACGGGCGAGAATGAGCGTAGAGCCGATCGATTACAGCCGAGAGCCGTCACCGGTCATTCGCTCGGCTGCCGATCGCCTGGCCCCGGAGCTGTGGGGCGAGCTTCGGCGCATCGCCAGCCGTGAGCGCTTTCGCGTACGCGCCGGCGAAACGCTTCGCACCACCGCCCTGATCAGCGAGGCGTGGCTGAGGCTTCGGCGCAGCGAAGGCTGGATGGACGACGAACACTTCCTGCGCGCGGCGGCGCTGGCGATGCGTCATGTGCTGGTCGATCATGCCCGGGCCCGGATGACGGCCAAGCGCGGTGCCGGCAAGATCGATCCGCTGACCGACGACATCGAACCCTTCTGGGAGAGCGATGAACGGCTGGTCGATCTGGATGAAGCCCTACAGCGCCTCGGTGACGTCGACACCCGCCTGGCCCAGGTCGTCGAGCTACGCTTCTTCGCCGGTTACAGCGAGGAGCAGGCGGCGCGTATCCTGGGTGTCACAGATCGCACCGTTCGCCGCGACTGGGTCAAGGCCCGGGCCTGGCTGTTCCGCGAGCTTCAGGCTGAACCGCCCGAAGGCGGCGTCATTCCAGACCGTATCGCGTCCTGACCTGGGCGATGGCCCTGATCTGCGACGCCGCCGCCGGCCCCAGAGGTGCCAGATCCGTCTCGGCCTGATCCAGCAGGGCCCGCGCTTCGGCGTCGCGACCCTGGGCGGCGCGGGCGCGGCCCAGGCCGACCGCAGCGACCCCGACACCGGGGTGGCCGGCACCGAGCGCGCCTCGGACGTCGTTCAGGCCGGCCTCGGCGATATCGGCGGCTTCGTCGACGCGACCGACCTCGATCAGAGCCTCGCTGAGGCCGGCGGTGGCCGAGGCGAAATGCAGGCTGCCTGGCCCCGCCGTTTCGCGGGCCATGGTCGACGCCTCCTGGAGAATGGGGACGGCGTCTTCGGCCCTATCGAGTTGAACCAGGGTCTTGCCATAGTTGCTGAGCAGGGCGGCGGTCGCCGCCGACGGGCCGTAGAAACGCCGCCGGATTTCCACGGCGCGTCGGAACAGCGGCTCGGCGGCCTCCGGGCGACCTGACAAGACCTCCAATGCCGCCAGGTTGTTCAGCGTGTTCAAGGCGTCGGGGCTGGTTTCCAGACCGGTCGCAGTCCAGACGGCGAGGGCGGAACGGAAGGCCGGCAGGGCCTCCTCGGGTCGACCGGCCGCCACCAGCATGACGCCGAGATCGTTGTGAACAATCCCGGTCTCGCGGTGGTTGGCCCCGCTGATGGCGATGCGCTGGGGAAGGGAGCCCTGGAGCAGCTGGACCGCGGCCTCGACCTCTCCCCGATCCCGCAGAACGCGGGCTTCGACCAGGCGGCTGGCGACCAGATCGGAGCGCCAACGCACCGGATCGCCGTTCCAGAAGGCCTGGGCCTGGGCCAGCAGGGCGGTCGCCTGGTCCAGGTCGCTCTGGCGCAGCCTGACCTGAGCCAGATCATAGCGGGCTGAGGCGCGCAGGGCGGGATCGATCCGTTCGGATTCGGCCAGCCGCGTCAGGATGGGAACCGCCGCCTCATAGTCATTGAGGTAGAAGTACAGCTCTCCCAGCATCTTCAGGATCGGGCCACCCTCTTCGGGGTCGGTCTCGAACTGGGCCATGACCTGGGCGGCTGCATTGTTGAGGATCTGGGAGGCGTCGGCGTCCGGCCCACCACTGTCGGCGGCGTTACGCAGCATGAAGTAGAGATACTGCTGGACCGCCTCGATACGGGCCTGTTCCTGGCGGGCGATGTCGCGCTCACGCTCGGCGCGCTGGGCCTGATGCAGGGCCAGGCCCAGGCCGACGCTGAGGCTGGCGACGATGGCGACACCGGCTGCGATCGGCCAGCGCCGGCGACGCAGGAACCGTCGCACGGCGTACCCGCCTTCGCCTGAGCGGGCCTGGACCGCCTGACCAGCCAGGGCGCGGCGCAGGTCTTCGGCAAAGGCCTCGACCGTCGAGTAACGTTCGCCCGGTTCCTTGCGCAGGGCCCTGGCGAGAATGGCGTCCAGATCCCGCGCCAGACCGCGATCGCGCAGGGCGGGCCGGATCAGACTGGACACCGGCGGCGGCGTTGCCTCGGCGATGCGGCGCACGGCCACGGCAATGGCGTCGCCCTGAACCGGGATCGGCGCGCGCCCACAGAGCAGTTCATAGAGCGTCGCGCCCAGGCCATAGACGTCGGTCATCACCGAGGCCGGCTGACCTTCCAGCAGTTCCGGCGCGACATATTCGACCGAGATCGGTGTCTCGGTCCGGCGGGCATCCTGGCCGGTCATCAGCCTGGCCACGCCAAAGTCGATCAGGCGGGTGCGGCCGTCCCCGGTCACCAGAATGTTCGACGGCTTGATGTCGCGATGGACAACCAGCTTGGCGTGGGCGTGGGCGACGGCCTCTGCGGCCTGAAGGATCAGGCGCACGCGCGCGGTCGCATCAAGCCGGCGCTCGGCGGCCCAGGCGTCGACCGGCGCACCCTCGACGAATTCCATGACCATAAAGGGCCGATTGTCCGGCCCCAGGCCTCCGTCCAGCAGACGAGCGACGCCGGGGTGCTCCAGATTGGCCAGGATCTGACGTTCGGCCTGGAACCGGGCCCAGTAGGCGGGCGGCAAGGCACGCATGATCTTGAGAGCCGCGTCCTGCTCGAAGGTTCCGTCGGCCCGCTGGACCCGATAGACTTGGCCCATGCCGCCCGAGCCAATCAGGCCCGCGACGCGCCAGTCTCCGATGCGGGTGCCCTCGGTCAGGGTCGAGACGTCTCCGACCGACGGCTCCAGAAAGCCGTCCGAGGCCGTCGCGGCCGCGATCAGGCCGATGACCTCGGCTTCCAGCTCCGGTGAGCCGGCCAACGCCGAACGCACATGATCGAGACGCTGGTCCGGCGGCAGCTCCATGGCCGCATCAAAGACCTGCTCGACCCTGGACCAATCCGACATTCGCGCCCCCGCCTAATCTGGAGACGTTGCCGGGTATCAAGGGTTTGCGTCAAGAACCCTGAGAATAGGTCACGGAGACCCGGGTGCCGGACCCCGCTTCATACGGCGACAGCGTCACCTGGACGGCGTTGGACGCGTTCTCCGCAGACGTCGCCGACAACATCATCGCGCTGCCCATGCTGACGTCACTGCGCTCGGTCAAGCCCGAGGCGTTGAGCCGCTCGCGATAGAAGCGGGTTACCGTTTCCATGTCGGCGTCGGTCAGGAAGGTCACCATACCGCCCGAATCCGCGCCGCCTTCGCCAGAGCTGGTTCCCTCCATGACATTCTCGATCCGCGCACCCGGATAGATGGGCGCATAGGCCGGCATATTGCGGGGGGCCTGCATCCGCTCACCGGTCTGAACCGTAATCTCGCTGCCGGTTTCTGGATCGCGGTAGGTGCGTTCGTCGCGATTGCCGCAGCCGGCGGTCAAGGCCAGGGCCGCCACGGCGATTCCAAGCAAGGTTCCACGCATCGTCCGTCTCCTTTTTGGTGTCGATCATGAGAACGGCATACGGCCACGGCACCGGACACAGCCCGGTGCGATCAGCGAGGGAATCTGGTGCCGCTGGCGTATAGACAGGATCAGTCTGGAGACCACCCATGCCCACCCGCCGTCTCATCCTCGCTTCGATCGCCGTCCTCAGTCTCGCCGCGCCGACGGCGGTGCAAGCTCATGCGCGGCTGGTCAGCGCCAGCCCGGCCCGAGACTCCGTCGGCACCAGCCCGGCCTCGATCCGCCTGACCTTCAGCGAACGTATGGTGCCCGCCTTCTCCAGCCTGGAGATCGTCAACGCAGCCGGAGCGGTGCAGCCCGTTCGCTCGGAGGTATCGCGCGACGGCGTGACGATCACCGCGACACCGACGCGCGCCCTGAGGGCCGGGAGCTACACGGTGAACTGGGCGATCGCCTCAAATGACGGTCACCGCATGACGGGCTCATACGGCTTCACCGTCCACTAGTTGATGGAGCCGCTCCTCATCGCTCTGCGGTGGCTGCAGTTCGTCGGGGCAACGGCGCTGTTCGGCCTGGCCCTGTTTCAGATCTACAGTCCCTCTGTCGGGCGCACGGACGAGATCAGGCGATACGCCCTGGTGGCGGCCTGTGCGGTGGCACTCGGTGCGGCGGTCGGCTTGATCGCCCAGACCGCCCTGATGGCCGGTGCGCTGGAAAGCGCGCTGGACCCGACGGCTCTGACGTTCGTGGCGTCCCGGACGGCGCTCGGCGTCGCTCATGTCGAGCGCGTGGTTCTGGCGATCGTCGCGGCGGCATTGGTGGTTCGTGCCGGGTCGAGGCGATGGGCCGGCCTGGCGGCCGTGAGCCTGGGGATCTGTGCCAGCTTCGCCTGGAGCGGCCACGCCGGTGCCACCCAAGGGTCGTTGGGGGTCGTCCACCTGATCAGCGACATCATTCATGTGGCGGCGGCCGGCGTCTGGTTGGGCGCGTTGGTCGCCTTTCTGGTCGCCAGCCGCCTGGCCCCCGATGCGTCAGTCCAGCCCCTTCACCGTGCCCTGTCCGCCTTCGCCGGCGTCGGGACGATGGCGGTCGCCGCCCTGGTGCTGAGCGGCGGATTCAACGTCTTCGTTCTGGTCGGGCTGGACGCGGCACCGACGATGCTGGAGACGCCCTATGGTCGGTGGCTGGCCCTGAAGCTGGGCCTGTTCGTCGCCATGCTGGTCCTGGCCGCATTGAACCGGTTCCGGCTCACACCGGCTCTGGCTGCATCCGATCAACCCGGCGCGCTAAGGCGCTTGAAGACCAGCCTGGCGGTTGAAGCCGCCCTGGGGGCGGCAATCCTGGCGGTCGTGGCCGTCATGGGGACATTGGCCCCGCCAGCGGCCCTCTAGTCGGTCGGCGCAGCACGCGAAGACCAATGGATTTGCTGGATCTTCCACCCACCGTCACGGCGGACCAGCACCATAGATTCGGCCGTCAGGCGATCGACGGCGCGCCCATTGAATTCACCCCGAACGCGACCTTCGCTGGCGATCCAGGCGACATCGCCCACCACTGCGCCGGTACGACGCAACACCTCGGCTTCTGTTGCCGCTGCGAAGGCGGCGTCGGACCCTAGGTGGTGGCTGCCATATTCATCGCGCGAGTGCTCTGCACCGCCAGATTCGAGCACGACAACGTCAGGGGCCAAGAGGGCTGAGGCAGTCTCAACATCCCCGCTCGACAGAGCAGCGTGGAAGTCGTCCACGACGTTGGCCGCAGAATCCGCTTCGTCTGGAAGAGAGATTGTCGACTCGGTCGCCTCGGTTGGATGGGCGAAGGCCGGCGAAGCAATGGCAAGTACAGCGGCACTTAAGAGGCTCAATCGGTTCATGTGTATTTCCTCACACTGGTGATCGATTCAGTCAGCGGTTCTGGCTAGCCGATCAGTGTTTAGGACAGATCGAATCCATGGTCGGGCCGGACGCTCGACCAAGCAGTAGATGGCGACGGCGGCGATCAATGTGACAGTCAGCACGACCGCTTGCTCGGGCAGCCCCATGAGATAATCGTCGGGCAGGCCGAGTAGCTTGGCGGCGACATTTCGCCAAGCCAGCAACAACGGCAGGTGAACCAGGTACAGCGCGTAGGAACAATCGCCCATGAACACCAACCACCGGTGACCCAGAACGCCCTCAGCACCGGTCTTGGACAGAAATGAGCAGGCCAAGATGAACGGGCCGCACAAGAAGACGATCAGGCGGTCGTCGGCCCCGATCTGCATAGCGTAGAGAAGCGCGGCACCGGACAATAACGCGAAGGCGATGGCTGGACCCCGGCCAATGCTGACGCGAACGCCGAAGAAATAGAGTCCAATCCCGAACAAGAATTCCGGAATGATCCGAAAGAAGCCCATGCTGTCCTCGGCACGCGGCAGGATCAGACCGAAGACCGCCTGATAGAAGGCATCGAGCAAACTGAAGAGGACTAGACTCAAACCGATGAGGATGAGTGGCCGGCGACGCAGTGCCGTTGCAACGAGCGCAAATACCGGGAAGGCCAGGTAGGCAAACCATTCGGCCGACAATGACCAGGACGGGCCGTTCCAGAACACTTGATCGTGGCGCGGGAACCATGCCTGAATCAACAGCAGGGTTTGGAAGAAATCTGGAACGTTAAATCGTCCGGGCTGCAGTTCTATGCCGAGGAGGCCGGCTGTTGCGACCATGCTCAGCACGCCAAGCAGTACAAATAGATGCGCCGGATAGATCCTGGCGAATCTGGCGGCTAAAAACCGCCGGTAGGAGAACGGCGCGCCGGGTTGCAAATATACATGGGCGAGCACGAAGCCAGATAAAATGAAAAAGGCGTCCACACCGAGCCTGGCCCGGTTCAACAGACCTGAGCTGCCCTCGGGGAAAGCCCAAACGAGTTGAAAATGAAAGAGAACAACACCAAGCGCCATGAGAAATCGGATCGAAGTCAGTGCTTCAAGGCGCGCCGGATAGGCGGTGACGCTGGCTTCGCGCTCGATCATGGCCTGCCCCCTGACCCGCGGCGAATGCGGATCATACCCAATACCTACGGCGCGCGGCTTCGATGCCCTCAAGAGGGCACCGGTGCTTGCAAGCGTATTGGCACGAGAGGATATGCCCATGCACGATGACATTGATGACCTAATCCGCAGAGCCGCGCCGACCCAGGATGCGGTTGCGGAGGAGGCTTTCGAGGCCGAGGTCTGGCGACGGGTCAACCGACACCATCAGACGGCGGCGGCCATGCGACGCCAGGTCGGTGTTCTGGTCCTGGCCGGCCTGATCGGGGCCTTGGGCGGCGGAGTGTATGCCCGGCAGGAGCAGACCCCGACATCCGAACTGCGCGTCCTGACCGTCGAGGCCGGTCTGGATCCCTTCGGCCTGACGGGCCACCTCGGATGAGCCCGTCCTTGCGATCCCTTGTCGTGACGGCAGTGGTGGCCGCCCTGGCCAGCGGCCTGGCGACCTGGGCCAGCGTCAGCTGGATTCACCGCGACCGTACGCCCCCCAGTCTGCACGCGATGATCCACGATCAGATCGCGCTGACGCCAGAGCAGGATCGCCGGATCGAAACGCTGGAGGCGGCCTTCGCCCAGGACCGCGATCGCCTTGAAGGCGAGCTCCGCACCGCCAACCGTGAGATGGTCGCGGCGATCTCCGCCAATCAGGGCGATACACCCGAGGTCCAGACTGCGGTTGATCATTTTCATGACGCGATGGGCGATCTTCAGAAGGCGACCTTGGGTCACGTCTTCGAGATGCGTGCCGAGCTGACGCCCGAACAGGCGCGCGCTTTCGATGCGGCGGTTATTGAGAGCCTGCAGGCCGGCTCCGACTAGGCCGTGGCAGGGCTGGATCTTCAACGGCGAGCCGCCGCCGGCGAGCGGGCGGCGTTCAGCGCCCTGATGGCCGCTGGTCAGGCAGATCTGTATCGCTTCGTCCGGCGCTATGTCGGGGATGCCGATGAGGCGCTGGACCTGGTTCAGGACACCTATGTCGCGGCCTGGCTGGCGATCCGTCGCTATGATCCCGAGCGGCCCTTTGACGTCTGGCTGCGGCGCATCGCCCTGAACAAGTGTCGTGATTGGGGTCGTCGCCGGCAGGTGCGGCGTCTGATCCGCAATGCCGTTGGCCTGGATTCGCCCGAAGCCGGACGCGTCGGCGACCCGTCCCCCGATCCCGAGACGATCCTCCAGGATCGTCGGCACCTGGCAGCCGTGTCGTCTGCCCTGGATGATCTGCCCTATGGATTGAAGGCCCCTTTGTTGCTGGCCACCTTGGAGGGCCGATCCCAGGTCGAGATCGGCGACCTGTTGAATTTGACCCCCAAGGCCGTGGAGCTGAGGATTGCGCGGGCGAGGGCGCGGCTGCGCGCGGTGCTGGATCAGCTCTGATCGCTGAGGGCACAAGGACGCGGCTGCGTATTTCGTGCAGATACCCGCTCATCGACGACAAGAGGCTGATTGACGTGCGACCTGACCGCCGAACCCTGCTGAAACAGACCCTGCTGAGCGGGGGGCTGCTCGCGGCTCAAGGGCTGATGCCGGCCTGGGCCCAGACCGGGAGCGCGGGCATCGCGCCGACCCTGCCGACGCTGAGTGGCACCGACTTCCGTCTGAGCGTCGGCCATTCACCCTTTACACTCGGCGGTGAGACCGGCCACGCCGTCACTGTCAACGGCACGATGCCGGCCCCGCTGATCCGGCTGCGCGAGGGTCAGACCGCGCGCCTGTCGGTGACCAACACCCTGGACGAAGACACCTCGGTCCATTGGCACGGACTGTTGCTGCCGTTCCAGATGGACGGCGTGCCGGGGATCAGCTTCCCCGGCATTCGACCGGGGGAGACCTTTGTCTATGAGTTTCCGGTGCGCCAGGCGGGAACCTACTGGTACCACAGCCACTCGGGCCTCCAGGAGGCCATGGGTCACTTCGGGCCAATCATCATCGACCCAGCCGGCACCGATCCGGTCACCTACGACCGCGAGCACGTTCTGATGCTGTCGGACTGGAGCTTCATCCATCCGCACGAGCTGTTGGAGCGGATGAAGAAGAGCCCGGGCTATTTCAATCGCCAGCGCACAACCGTCGAAGGGCTGATCTCCGGCGAAGACCGGATGAGTCTGGCGGAACGCCAGATGTGGGCCGGGATGCGGATGGACCCGCGCGATATCCTGGACGTCAACGGCTCGGTCTATACCTACCTTATCAACGGCCACGGCCCTTCAGAGGGCTGGACCGGCCTGTTCCGGCCCGGTGAGCGGGTGCGGCTGAGGATCATCAACGCCGCAGCCATGTCGATCTTCAACTTCAGGATTCCGGGCCTGGCCATGATGGTGGTGGCGGCCGACGGTATCCCGGTCCGGCCGGTCGAAACCGACGAGTTCCAGATCTCCGTGGCCGAGACCTATGACGTCATCGTCCAGCCGCAGGCCGACGCGGCCTATGCCGTCGTCGCTGAGGCCATCGACCGTTCGGGCATGGCGGTGGGGATGCTGGCCCCGCGCGTCGGGATGCAGGCGGCGGTGCCGCCGCTGCGCGAGGTCCCGAACCTGACCATGGCCGATATGGGCATGGGAGCAATGGATCAGGGGTCGATGGGCGGTATGGACCATTCGGCCATGGGTCACGACATGGGCGCCGCCGTGCCGATGGATCACAGCGACATGGCCATGCGTGATCCCGAGAATGCCCCGGCCAATATGCAGGTAGGAGCGGGTGTCGACATGATTTCCTCGGCTCCGAGCAACCGTCTGGGCGAGCGGCCTCTGGGCCTGACCGACGTGCCGCACCGGGTGCTGGTCTATACGGACCTGATTGCGTTGCAGCCCAATCCGCGCGCGACGCCGCCGACGCGCAGCCTTGAAATCCACCTGACCGGAAACATGGAACGGTTCATGTGGGGCTTTGACGGGCGGCGGTTCTCGGAGCTGGTCGAGCCGATCCGCTTCGCGCGCGATGAGCGGGTCAGGGTGACGCTGGTGAACGACACCATGATGTCCCATCCGATCCATCTGCACGGCCATTTCTTCGAGCTGGTGACGGGGGCCGCTGATGATCGCCAGCCGTGGAAACACACGGTCAATGTCGCTCCGGGTTCGCAGCTGAGTTTCGACCTGACCGCCTCGGAACCCGGCGACTGGGCGTTCCACTGTCACCTGCTGATGCATATGCACACGGGAATGTTCAATGTCGTGACCGTGCGCCCCCTGGACGGAGACGCAGCATGATGCGGTCGACCCTGATTCTGGCCGGACTGCTGGTGACGGCGACCTCGCCGGCGGTGGCCCAGCCGGACCCGCACGCCGGACACGCCACGCCACCGGAGCAGCCCGCCGATCCGCACGCCGGGCACACCACGCCACCGGCACAGCCCGCTGATCCGCACGCCGGGCACACCATGCCACCGGCACAGCCCGCTGATCCGCACGCCGGGCACACCATGCCACCGGCACAGCCCGCCGATCCCCACGCCGGGCACGCCATGCCACCGGCACAGGCCGCTGATCCCCATGCCGGGCACACCATGCCGGGGCCGACGCCGCCGGACGTCTCGACCAGCGCCGACGATGCGGGTCGCGCCGGCCAGACGCCGCCGCCTGCTGCCGCCTTCTCGGGACCCGCCCATGCCGCCGACGCGATACATGGTGCCGAGGTCATGGCGCAAGCGCGGGCGGCGCTGCTGCCGGGCACGGGCGGTATGCAGACGGTCGCGATCATCCTGGAACGGCTGGAGGCCGGCTTCGGCGAAGACGACACGACCTTTCTTTGGGATGCGCAAGGGTGGATCGGCGGCGATATCAACCGCTTCGCCTGGAAGACTGAGGGCGAGGGAGACTTCGACGGCGGTGTCGAGGAGGTCGAGGTCCAGGCCCTGTACAGCCGTGCCATCCGACCCTTCTGGGACGTCCAGGTCGGCCTTCGGCAGGATGTCGTGCGCAACGGCGACGATGCCACGCATTTGGTCGCCGGTCTCCAGGGCCTGGCCCCCGGCTGGTGGGAGGTCGACACAGCCCTGTTCCTGTCGTCCGAGGGTGATCTGACCGCGCGGGTCGAGGCCGAATGGGATGTCCGTCTGACCCAACGCTGGATCCTGCAGCCCCGCGCCGAGCTGGACCTGTCCGCCTCGGACGAACCGGCACGCGGTCTGGCATCGGGCTTTACCGGAGCCGAAGCCGGCCTGCGTCTGCGCTATGAAATTCGGCGCGAGTTCGCCCCCTATATCGGGGTCGAGTGGCACAGCGCTCTCGGTGATGCCGCCGACCTGGCCCGCGTATCGGGCCAGCCCGTCGAAGAGACCCGCTTCCTCGTTGGCCTGAGGGCCTGGTACTGAAAGGTTTGACCATGTTTCGCCTGATCACCGCCGCTGCCGTTCTGGCTCTGGCTGCGCCCGCTGTCGCCCTGGCTCAAGACCCGCACGGCGCTCACGCCGGCCATCAGCCGTCCGGCGACCATGCCGGCCACGCCGGAATGGATCATGGCGGTCACGCCGGCATGGACCACTCGGGTCACGTCGCTTCCGCCGCCCAGAGCCTGACGACGGTTCCGGCAGACGGCTCCATGCTGATGGGACCGCCCGAGAGCTTCTCGATCACCTTTCCGCACGCCATGCGCCTGACCGACGTCACCGTTCAGGCGCACGGCCAGGCCGCCGTCGCGGTCGCCGTCCCAGAGGCGTCGGCGGGAACCGGCGCCTCGGTCGCCTTGCCGGCCTTGACCCCCGCCACCTACACCCTGACCTGGACTGCCCAGGGCGAGGACGGCCACCAGATGACTGGTACGGTCGGTTTCATGGTCCACTAGAGGAGATGTCCTGATGAGAACCCTGCTGCTTTCGGGGGCCTTCCTGGCCCTCACCGCCGGTGCCGCTCTGGCCGCTGATCGCTGCGCCTGTTGCGAGGAGATGGCCGAGGGCCAGGCCATGGCCTGCTGCGAAAACATGGCTGAAGGCGAGCCGTGCTGCTGTGAGCAGATGAACCACAGCGAAGATCAGAGCGCGGATCACGACCATGACCCCGCTGGTCACGACGCCCCTGCCGAACCGGCGACCGGGACACCCCCGGCGACCTGACCGGACGACCGGAATCTGGGAGAGGTGGCACCGCCTCGGTGGCCCGAGCGTCCGACCTACACATTACGAATGGGCCGCTCTACCGGCCGCGCCGCTCCGAGGCGAGCCCAGATAGTGCGCGAGCCGCTGTTGAGGAAAGGAGGCTGCTGATGAGGCTTCGGGCTTGGTGCTGACGGGAACGGCGCGCCGGAATCAGGGCCTCAGAAAGCGGCCTTCAGGCTGACTGCGGCACGGCCGTCGTAGATGGTCCCGAAGTCGTGCGCGTCGGTGTCGGAATAGCGGACATCCACGGCCAGCCGATCGGTCAGCTGATAGGCCACCCCCAGGGTCCAGGTCGCGTAGTCGAAATCAGATGACACCCATTGCCGGCCCACGGCCCCAGACAGGGTCCAGCGGTCATCGAGCGGCGTCTCGGCGGCGGCTTCGAGATAGAAGGCCTCGTCCTCGTCGACACCGAAATAGTCGGGTGACCAGCTTGCGGTCACACTCAGGTCGGCGGCGCCGACGGTCCGGTTCGCTCCGACCCTGAATTCGGCATAGTCGTAATCGAAGCCATCCGGCGTGCCGAGATAGAGATAGCCGGCCACGCCGACGTCGAACGTCCAGTCCCCGATCCGGGGTTGAATGCCGCCATACAGATCCACCTCGGCCACGGTGTCGTCGTCCCCCTCGAAGGCGACGCTGGACGCCCAGCCGCCGACATAGAAGACGCCGTCGGTCGCATCCGCGCCGACCGAGACGGCAGCGTCGCCCTCGCTCTGGCTGACGCCCCGGAACACATAGTCGGAGGTGGCGGCGACATTGCCGCTGAGGCTCCAGCGTCCGGGTTCCGTCTCCTGGGCGCGGGCAGAACCAAAGACACCTAGAACCAGGAGGCCGCTGACGACGGCGACGCCGGACAGGAGACGGCTGTGCCCGGCCATTCGTCGCCAAGCACGGGGGTGGAGGGGATGGACCACGGTGATTTCCTCTCTGTCCCGGCGTCCGCGCCGGCCCCGATCGGCGGGACCAGTGCGGGTGTCCTGGACGGCGATCAGCCTTACCGTCAGATCCACTTCAAAATGGTTGCAGTCCGACACGTCGCGCCCATGCCGATCCGGCGACGGGTTTACACGTTCGGGCTGCCGTGCTAGAGGGCGGTCGTGGTTCAGTCGTCGCGCCCGCTTCGTCGCTTTTCAGCGCTCTTTGTGCTGATCCTCGGGCTGTTTGTTGTCGGGCCGCTCGTCGAAGCCTCAACCTGCGGACTGGAAGGCCTCGACACCTGCGAGCTTGTTATCCAGGCCGACGAGCATGGTTCGGATGACGCGTCTCATGGCTCCGATGTGCTTCACAACTGCAACCACGGCCACTGCCATACTGCGACCCATCTGCCACCTGGCGGCGGGGAGCTGCTGGCGCTCAACACGCCCGAGAGTGTGGAACCGTCGCGAGACTTCCTGCTCGTATCGACAGCCCCAGACAGCCTGAACCGCCCTCCGAGAGCCTGATGTCTCGCGCGCTTTCGCGCGCCGATTCGTCATTCACGCTCATCGGAACCCCATATGATAATCCGACCTTTCCTGCCGCGCCTCGCGGCAGGCTGCGCCGCAGCCGCGATGCTGTCGGCCATGGGTGGTCAGGCGCACGCCGACCCCGCCCCATCCTACGATACGCTCGTCGCCCAGACCGACGCGGCGCCCATCAACCTCGAAGCCTCGGCGCTGGCCGAGGCCGCTGAAGCCCGCGTGCGCCAAGCCGGCGCACGGCCCAATCCCGAACTGGCGTTTGACGTCGAAAACGCCCTGGGCACGGGCCCGTATAGTGGGCTCGACAATTCCGAAGCGACGTTGTCCTTCAGCCAGGACCTGGAGCTCTTCGGACGTCGCCGGACTCGTGTCGGGGTGGCCCGTGCAGAAGCCGGAGCTGCCGGACTTCGCCGCGATCTGGCCAGCGTCGAATCGTCCACCCGGCTGGCCCTCGCCTACGCCGAGGCCGAGGCGGCTCAGCGCCGGCTGGCCGTCGCCCAGGAAGCGCTCAGTATCGCCCTGGCGGACGGGCGCGCGGCCCTCGCCCTCGTCGAAGAGGGCCGTGAGCCGATGGTTCGCGGCCTGCAGGCGGAAAGCGAAGTCGCCGCCGCCCGCGCGGTCTTCGATGAAGCCGTGGCTGAGCGCGATGCGGCCTTCGCCCGCCTGACGGCAGTCGCCATGCTGCAGGCTCCGGTCACCTCCATTGAGGACAGTCTTCTTGATCGGGTTCCGGCCTCTCGCACGCCCTCGACGGATGAGACGCTCAGCGTGCGCGTCGCCCAGGCCGAGCGTGATGCGGCCGAGCGGCGCATCAGCGCAGAGCAGACCAGAGCCCTGCCGGACGTGACGGCGTCCGTCGGGTTTCGGCGCTTTGAGCTTGAGGATGCCACTGCCCTGACATTCGGCGTCAGCATGCCGTTGCCTCTGTTTGATCGGAACCGGGGCAATATCGACGCCGCGCGTGCCGAATACCGGGCCGCGGACGCGCGGATCGATCAAGCCCGGCAAGACGCCGTGGCCGATCGTGCGGCGGCCTCGGCCCGCCTGGCCGCATCGGCCAGCCGTGTCCGCGCCGCAGACGGCGGGGTGACGGCGGCCGAGGAGGCTTACCGCCTGTCGCGGATCGGCTTTGAGGCCGGGCGCATCTCGCAACTCGAACTGCGTGCATCGAGGTCCGCCCTCGTCGCTGCCCGCAACGCCGCGATCGAGGCCCGCATGGCGCGGGTCCGCGCGGAAATTGACCTTGCCCGGCTGGAAGGCCGCATTCCTTTTGGAGCGATGCTGTAATGCGCCCAATGAACATCAAGAGCTGGCTGATGGCCGGCACCGCAGCCGCGATTGTCCTGATCGGCGGCGGTTACGCGATCCATCAGTTCACCACACCCAACCAGGAGGCCGCCTCCGGTGGGGCCGCCGAAGGCGAAGACGGCCACGCCGAGGAAGAAGGCGGTGAGGAGGGCCACGTCGAGCTGACGCCCGCTCAGATCGAGGCCGCCAACATCGAGGTGGTCTCGATAGGTCGTGGAGGGGGTACCGAGACCCACATCGCGGGCCGTGTCGAGCCGATGGTGGACGCTCGCGCCGCGATTGCGGCGTCGATCAGCGGCCGGGTCGAACGCGTCCTCGTGGCGCCAGGTCAACCGGTTCGCACAGGCCAGGCGCTCGCGGTCCTGGTCAGCGGCGATGCGGCCGGCCTGCGAGCCGACGCCGACGCTGCTGCTGCGGCTGCCAACGCGGCCCGCGCCGCCTATGAGCGCGAGCGCAATCTGCAAGAGCAGGGCGTCGTCTCAGTCCAGAGCGTGGAGACGGCCCAGGCGGCCTACCTCAGCGCCGAGGCTTCGGCACGTGCCGCTCGCGCACGCGCCGGCGCAGCCGGTGGCCCCAGCGCGTCCGGCCTGGTCAATGTCACCAGTCCGATCAGCGGGGTGGTGACCAATGTCCAGGTCGGTCCGGGCGGCTTCGTCGCTCAGGGCGGTGTGGTGGCTGAAGTATCCAACCCGTCCCGCGTCGAGCTGATTTTCAACGCGCCGCCCACCGTGGCCGCCCGTGTCGGGATCGGCTCGACCGTTCGCGTCGATGGGCCGACTGGCAGCTTCGAAGCGACCGTCACAGGTGTCGCCGCCGATACGGGCGAGGAAAGCAACGCGACCTTGATCCGCGCTCGGACCAACAGCCCCCTGTCGCTGGCGACCGGTTCCGCCGTGACCGGTGCCGTTGTGACCGACGCCAGCGGCGGCCTGACAGTACCGGTCGAGGCCGTCCAGACCATCGAGGGTCGCAGGGTGGTCTTCGTGCGTACCGACGATGGCTTCCGGGCCGTCACGGTGCTTACCGGGCGGGAGTCCGGTGACCGCATCGAGATCGTCCAGGGCCTGACAGGTGACGAGCAGATCGCAGCCCGCAACGCCTTTCTCCTGAAGGCTCAACTGGGCGCTGGCAGCGCCGAGCACGGGCACTAGGGGGCGCATATGTTCAAATTCATCATCGAGGCCAGCGTCCGCTTTCGCTGGTTCGTGGTTCTTGCTGTGGCCGTGGTCTCTGCCTACGGCCTGCTGGAGCTGACGCGTCTTCCCATCGACGCCGTGCCGGACATCACCAACCGGCAGGTGCAGATCAACACCGTGGCCCCGGCGCTGGCACCCGAACAGATCGAGCGTCAGGTCACCTATCCGATCGAAACAGCCATGGCGGGTATTCCAGGGATGCAGAGCACACGCTCCATCTCGCGCAACGGCTTTTCCCAGATCACCGTCATCTTCTCCGACCAGACGGATATCTACTTCGCCCGTCAGCAGGTCACCGAGCGGATGGCCCAGGCTCAGGAGAGCCTGCCGGAGGGCGTGGAGCCGGCCCTGTCACCGATCACCACGGGTCTGGGCGAGGTTCTGATGTGGACCGTCGACTTCAAGCCGTTCAACGCCGACAACCTTGCCGAGCCGGGTCGGCCCGGCTGGCAGGCGGGCGGGGGCTATCTGACCCCCGAGGGCGAACTGCTTTCGACACCCCAGGAGCGAGCGACCTACCTCCGCACGGTCCAGGACTGGATCATCGCGCCGCAGATGCGCACGACGCCTGGTCTCGCCGGCGTGGATACGAACGGCGGCTATGTGAAGGAGTATGCGGTCCGACCGGATGCCGCCCGACTCTCCGGCTACGGCCTCGGCGTGAATGACCTGGTGGTGGCCCTGGAGCGGGCCAACACCCAGGCCGGTGCCGGCTTCATCCAGCGCGCGGGCGAGGCGCTCGTCGTCCGCACGGATGCCCTAGCTTCGACCGTAGAGGATCTGGCGCAGGCACCCGTGGTCAATCGCGCGGGTCTCGTCGTCCGCGTGGCGGATGTCGCGACGGTCGAACTGGGCCAGGCCCCACGCCTCGGGGGGGCCAGCCGCGACGGCCACGAAGCCGTGCTCGGCACGGCGCTCATGCTCGCCGGCGGCAACAGCCGAACGGCTGCCCAGGCGGCGGGTGAACGCCTCGAACAGATACAGCCGTCCTTGCCGCCCAGCGTCGAGGCGGCCGTCGTTCTCGACCGAAGCGCCCTGGTCAACTCGACCATCCAGACCGTCGCCCGGAACCTGACGGAAGGCGCGCTGCTGGTCATCCTGGTGTTGTTCCTGCTCCTCGGGAACATTCGAGCCGCGACCATTACGGCGCTCATGATCCCAATCAGTTTCCTGTTTGCGGTCATCGGTATGAACAGGTTCGGGATCAGCGGAAATCTGATGAGCCTCGGCGCGCTCGACTTCGGCCTTCTGGTCGACGGCGCGGTGGTGGTTATCGAGAACACCCTTCTGATGCTGGGCCAGCGTCGCGCCGAACTGGGTCGGGTGCTGACCCGTCACGAGCGCCTGGGCGTCGCCGTCCAGTCCGCCCGCCAGATGGTTCGGCCGGCCGCCTTCGGCCAGTTGATCATCCTGCTGGTGTTCACGCCGCTGCTGATGCTCGAAGGGGTTGAGGGCAAGACCTTCATCCCGATGGGGGCTACGGTGATGCTGGCCCTGGTCGGTGCCTTCATCTTCTCCTTCACCTTCGTTCCAGCCATGGCGGCGCTTCTGGTTCGTGACCCCAAGGTTGCTGCCCATGGCGGTGGCGAGCATGAGACCCGCTTGATCTCCTTTGTGCGGCGTCGGCTTGAACCGGCCATTCGCAAGGCCGTGGCCCGGCCGAAGATCGTGCTGGTCGCAGCGGTCTCCAGCCTCATGATCGGCGGGTTGGCCTTCGCCTCCCTGGGGCGGGAATTCATTCCGACGCTCGACGAGGGAGATATCGCCATGCAGGCGATCCGCATTCCTTCGACGTCGCTGGAACAGTCCCTGGCCATGCAGATGGAACTGGAACGGGTGATCGCCGAACAGCCCGAGGTCGAAACCATCTTCTCGCGAACCGGCACGGCGGAGGCGGCGATCGATCCGATGCCCGCCAACATCTCGGACTCGGTCATCATTCTACGCGACAGGTCCGACTGGCCCGATCCGAACCTCGAAAAGGAGGACCTCATCGCGCGCATTGAGGCAGCCGCCTCCGAGCAGATCGGTAATGCCTTCGAGTTCAGCCAGCCCATCGAACTGCGGTTCAACGAGCTGATTTCGGGCGTGCGAACCGACATGGCGGTGATGGTTTACGGCGAAGACTTCGAGACGTTGCAACAGGTGGCCAACCAGGTTGCCGAGGTTCTGAACGAGACGCCGGGGTCGGCCGACGTTCGCGTCGAACAGGCCGCCGGCCTGCCGACCCTGACGGTCAGCGTCGATCGTTTCGCCGCAGCCAACTACGGACTGTCCGCGGCCGACATCTCTGAAGCGGTCTCGGCCGGGGTTGGCGGAGCCGAAGCCGGACAGATCTTCGAGGGTGACCGCCGCTTTGACGTCGTCGTTCGCCTGCCGGAGGCCGCGCGCAGTAATCCGGCCGCGCTCGCCGCCTTGCCAATCGTCTCGCCGTCCGGTCAGATCGTGCCGCTCTCGCTGGTCGCTCGTATCGAAACCGGCGAGGGTCCGAACCAGATCAGTCGCTACAATGGCAGCCGCCGAATGGTGGTGCAGGGCAACGTGCGAGGCACGGATCTCGGCAGCTTCGTCACCGAGGCGCAGCAACGCGTGGCCCAGATCGACCTGCCGCCCGGCTACTATCTTGACTGGGGGGGACAGTTCGAAAACCTCCAGCGCGCGCAAGAGAGACTGGCCCTGGTGATTCCGATCGTCTTCGTCCTGATCGGTCTTCTTCTGTTCATGGCGCTGGGGTCGTTTGCGGAGGCGGGACTGGTGTTCGCCTGCGTGCCCTTGGCCCTCGTTGGCGGGGCCTTGGCCCTGTTGCTCAGAGGAATGCCGTTCTCGGTGTCCGCCGCCGTGGGCTTCATCGCGGTATCGGGCGTAGCCACCCTGAACGGTCTGGTGCTGATGCAGGCCATCCGCGAGCGACTGGATCAGGGCCTCCCACAGATGGAGGCCGCCATCCAGGGCGCGGCCAGTCGTCTGCGGGCCGTACTAACCACTGCCCTGGTTGCCATCGTCGGCTTCATTCCCATGGCGATCGCCCATGGGGCCGGGGCCGAGGTCCAGAAACCGCTCGCCACCGTGGTGATCGGGGGGCTGCTGACGGCGACCATCCTCACCCTCTTCGTCCTGCCCACCTTCGCGGCCAAGGCCGTGAAGCATCGCAAGGCGGAGGGAATCGAAGACTGACGGGTCGGGCGGCGGCGTCCCTTGCAGCCGTCGCCCGCTCCCACCCCCAAGGGAGGCCGCAATGGCAGAACACGACAAGAGCGGGCACGACCACGCGACCGGTGCCAATGCACGCCGGATTACCATCGCCCTGGTTCTGACGGGCACCTTTCTCATCGCCGAGGTCGTTGGCGGACTGATGTTCAATAGCCTGGCGTTGCTGTCCGACGCCGCGCATATGTTCACTGACGTCGTTGCCCTGAGTATCGCACTTGTTGCGATCAAGATCGGCCAGAAGCCTGCCGACGACCGCCGCACCTTCGGCTATCGGCGCTTCGAGGTGCTCGCCGCCGCAGTCAATGCCGTGCTGCTGTTTGCGGTAGCGTTCTATGTGCTGTTCGAAGGCGTCAAACGGTTCTTCGATCCGGAGCCCGTGCAGTCGGTCGGTATGCTGATCGTGGCCGGTGCGGGCCTGGCGATCAACCTTATCTCCATGCGTATCCTGGCCCCCAACAAGGACCGCAGCCTCAACGTGAAAGGTGCCTATCTGGAAGTCTGGGCCGATATGCTCGGCTCCCTGGGCGTGATCGGCGCAGCGGTCGCGATGATGTTGACCGGCTGGACCTGGATCGATCCCGTGGTGGCGATCGCCATCGGCTTCTGGGTCCTTCCTCGCACCTGGGTCCTTCTGCGGAACACCCTCCAGATTCTACTGGAAGGCGCGCCCTCCCGGATCGCGGTGAGCCAGTTGCGCGCCTCGATCAATCAGATCGAAGGCGTGGTCTCCGCCCATGATCTGCACGTTTGGGTCACGGGTGCGGATGAACCGGCCGCCAGCGTTCACCTGGTGCTCGAACCCCGTGCCGACGCCGAAAAGGTACGAGGGCTGGTCATCGATCTGCTGAAGCGCGGTTTCGGGGTCAATCACGTTACCGTCCAGACCGAGGCCGATGGTGATGACGCCTCGAGCCTTCATGCCTGACAGGCGGCGATTTCGCGGATGATTCCTGGTCCAGGGAGGTAAACGAGATCGCATTGCCGGCAGCGCGCCGACTGGCCCGACCAGATCAGCCACCCCAGCGGCAAGCGTGGCCGGGTCGTCCAGGCCAACGTCCGACGCCGCGATCGCGCGATACCCGCGGCAGGACGGATGCCGCTCCGGCTTGACGACGGCGGCCCTGTCGATTCTGATTGCCCTGCCGGTGCCGACACCCGTCCTGCCGAAAGGTCGGAAGGAGAAGAATGGTGCCGCCTAGGTGACTCGAACACCTGACCTACGCATTACGAATGCGCCGCTCTACCGGCTGAGCTAAGGCGGCCCATGAGGGCGAAAACGGCGCTGGCCGTTCCGGCAGGCGGGCTAGATACCCAAGGACGAGGCCGGTGCCAAGGGGTTCAACGCTTGGTGCGCTTTCGCGGCGCGGCGCGGCGCGGCGGCGGCGCGGGTGCCGGAGGTTCCGGCGGTGGGTCGCCCTCGTCCCAGTCGCCCGGATCATCCGGTGCCCGCCAAGGGCGTTGCGGGGCTTCCATGTCGGAGGGTCGTGCAGGTATTGCGGCAACCGGGGCATCGGGTTGGGGCAGGGCCGGCGACGCCGAAAAGGCCTCGGCCAGCTCGGCCTCGTCGGTCCAGCGGGTGATGAGACGAACCCAGCCAGCCCGGTCATGGTCGAAGGTCTCGGAGCCAGTACTCGCGTCCGGCGGCGCGGCGGCGGCGCGGGCGGCGAAGGTGCGGGCCTCGGCGACGCGGCCATTGGCCCAGGCCGCGCGGGCCTTGAGGTCGAGCCAGCGGGCGGTGTCCGGGGTCTGATCGAGGCTGCCCACGGCACGGTCGATGGCGTTGGTGTCGCCGATCAGCAAGGCCCGCTCCACCTCCAGCGCCCGGCTTTCCGGATGCTCGGGCACGCGCGCGATCATGCGGGCATAGCGGCCGGCCCGTTCCTCGGGCGTCTCGCCGGGGCGCAGGTCGCGATAGGTGACGGCCAGGGCCGGGTGAGGGGCAGCTTTCCAAGCCTTGAGCAGCAACACCTCACCGCGCCCGGGGCGACCGGCCGCAGCTTCGAGGCGGGCGGCCAGAACGGCGGCGGGCACAAAGTCCGGCGACAGCCCGACGGCCTTGACCGCATCGCGGGCCTGGGCTTCGGCCCCGGCTTCCATGGCACGCACGGTCAGCAGGGCGGCGCGCGCGCGTGCGGCCTTGTCGGAGGCGAGGGATCGCTTGGCCCCGGGCCCGGCCAGCAGGGCCAATGCGCCTTCCCAGTCACCGGCCTCCAGCCGGTCATCGAACTGCATTCGCCAGGCCCAGCCCCCGCCGCGCCCGGCTACCTCTCCGGCCCGGGCCTGTTCGAGCGCACCCTGTCGATCGCCGGCCTGCCAGGACAGCCGCGCCAACCCCTGACGTGCCGGCCCCTGGGCATCGGGGTAGGCCAGCAGGCCCTCATAGGCGGCGCGGGCCGTCGCGTCCTCCTGAGCCAATTCGGCGGACTGGGCGGCCAGCAGGCCGGCCAGGATCGGCGCGTCCTCGGCGGCACCGGCGGCGCGGCGCGCCATGCGGCGAGCGTCTTCCACATCGCCGGAGGCCAGGGCCAGATAGCCCCGCGCCAGGGCGGCATAGGATTCGCGCCGACGGGCGTCCTGACGCTGACGGGCGGCCCGGTGCGGGGCTTCGCCGATCCAGATGGCCAGGCGCCAGAAGCCGACGGCGAGAAGCGCCAGTACGCCCAGCAGAACCGCGCCGGCCGCAGCCGAGGTATCGAGCCGCCAGCCCAGCCATTCCGCGGTCAGAATCCCAGGCTCGCCCGAGGCTGCGACAGCCAGAAGGGCAAGGGCCATCCCGGCCAGGAGCGCCAGGCCGACACGGATCAAAGCGGCGCTCCCGTTTCGGCGGTGGTGGCCCCGGACAGATCACCCAGGGCCTGGGCGCGCAGGGCATCGATGCGGCGCTCGATCTCCACCCGGCGTTCAGCGCGCGCGGTCCATTCCGACATGGCGACGCGCGCCGGCTCGGGCAGGGACTGAAGCTGGGCGAGGGCCCCCTCCAGGTCGCCTTCGCGGACCCGTCGCTCGGCGCGGGCCAGGATCGCATCGGCGCTTTCGCCCTCCAGATCGCCGATCCGGCGCAGGCTGAAGACCGAACGGAAGGCTCGGCCAAGCGATTCGAAGAAGCCGCCGTCGGCGGCCCGTCCATCGGCGACCCGAGCGGCGCGGGCGGCGGCGGCGGGATATTCGCCGACCAGGGAGGCGCGCGTCGGAGCCCCCTGTTCAGCCAGTTCTCGCAGCGCCCGAATCCCGCGCGAGGTCGGGGCCAGGCGTTCCAGCGAGGCCAGTTCACCAGCGAAGGGGGAGGACCCCTCGGCGGCATCGGCCAGGGAGGCGGCGGCCACGGCGGCGGCGGCGGCACGCGACATCCGCGACTGCGAGGCCTCAAGCGCGGCAATGCGTTCTTCCAGCTGGAGTGGATCGACCACCACGGTTTCGCCGTCTTCGGTCGGCACGGCGACCGGCTCGGGGCGGGTGGCGGCCTGGCGGCGCGCCAGTTCCAGTTCACTTTCGAGCTGTTCGATGCGCTGGCGCATCTGGACCCGTTCCTGGCTTTCGGAGACCGGCGCGGCGGGGCCGATGGCGCGGGCCAACCGCTCGCGGAAAGCTCCGGCACCGACGGCAATGATGGTCAGCACCAGGCCGATCGCGATCAGGGCCATGATGCGTGGCGGGATGTTCGGCCGCTCCAGCTCCTGGTGCGGCGGCTCAGGCTCGATCCGGGGCCGGTCCTCGGCAGGGGTGTCGCTCATCGGGGGGCCTTGGGCAGGGTTTCGTGCGCAAGCCTAACCAAGGATGCGTCGTCAGGGAACGGGGCGACAGTCAGCGATTTGACCGCGACGCCCTGGAACGGGTCGGCGCAAGCCTGGGACAGAGCCAGGACGTGCAGGCCTGGCAAGCGTGACCGGGCCTGTTCGACAACGGTGCGGGCCGCGCGCGCAGAATGGACCAGTACCGCCATGAGGTCTGGGGCTGACAGAGCGGTGGTGACCAGGACCGGGACCGTCTCGTAGATCGGCCGGACGACCACCTCGATCCCGGTGGGTTCCAGCAGGGCGGCCAGGTCAGCCGCGGGCTGCCTGGGGGCCAGATGCAGAAGCCGGCGTGCGGGTCGGGCGGCGAGCAGGTGCGCCAGAGCCTGCACATCGCCGCCGGCCGTGCGGATGTCGGTGAAGCCAGCGTCTGACAGGGCCTCGGCCGTGGCTTCGCCGACCGCGAAGACCGCGAGCGCGCGCTCGGAACTCAGAGCCGCGAAGCGAGCGACCGCATTGGGGCTGGTGAAGATCAGGCCCTCGAAACCGGTCACGTCCGCCGAGGCCGGCAGGGCGCGGACCTCGAGGACGGGCTCGACCAGACTGTCCAGACCGACCGCCGCCAGCCGGGCCGCGGTGCGACCGGCGCCTGGCTGGGTGCGGGTAATCCAGGTTCTCATGTGGTCAGGCGGTCGCCGGCCTCGTCGCGGATCGAGATCCCCAGGTCGAAACCGAGGCAGCGGGCCGCCGTGGGATGGGCGGGGCACCGGCCTTCGCGCCGCCAGCGTGTTGTGCCATCGGGGGTCAGGGCCTCGACCGCCAGTTCGATCTGGTCGCCGACAGGGCGGGCATAGGCTCCCATGGCGGTGCGGCAGTTGGCTTCCAGGGCCATGAGCGCACCGCGCTCGGCGGCGACACAGGCGTCGGTGATCGGATCGTTGAGCCGGGCGATCCAGTCGGTCCAGGGACCGTCGGCGCGACATTGCAAGGCCAGGGCACCTTGGCCGGGAGCGGTCGGAGCGGCCCAGGGATCGAGGAAGTTGCGGATACGGTCACCCAGGCCCAGCCGGTTCAGACCGGCGGCCGCCAGCAGGATGGCGTCGAAATCACCGTCGGCCAGGCGACGCAGGCGGGTGTCGACGTTGCCGCGCAGCGATTCGATCGTCAGGTCGGGCCGCACCGCCAGGGCCTGGGCCTGACGCCGCAGGGAGGCGGTGCCCAGTCGCGCGCCTTCGGGCAGGGCCTGCAGGCTGTCGTAGCGTTCCGACAGGAAGGCGTCGCGGGCGTCTTCGCGCGGCGGCAGGGCGGCGATGACCAGCCCCTCGGGCGGCTCGGCCGGAACGTCCTTGAGCGAATGCACGGCCAGGTCGATCTCGCCGTCCAGCAGAGCTCGTTCGATTTCCTTTGTGAAGAGCGACTTGCCGCCCAGATCCATCAGGGGGCGATCCTGAATCCGGTCGCCCGTGGTGACGATGAAGGTCAGGGGGGCCGCTTGATCCGGCGTGTCCGCCATGCCGAGGCGGCGCGCGATCTCGGCCTGGACGTGGCCGGTCTGGGTGCGGGCGAGCAGCGATTTTCGTGTGCCGATACGAAGGGGCGGGGAGGGGCTCACGCTTGCGTCCAGTCAGGGGGTGCGGCTAGGTCGCCACGAATGAGCAATGGCGACTATACGGTTCTGGGTCTGGAGACCAGTTGCGACGAGACGGCGGCCTCGGTCGTGCGACGTCGCGCGGACGGGGCCATCGAGGTTCTGTCGTCGGTCGTGGCCAGTCAGGACGAGCACAAACCCTTCGGCGGCGTGGTGCCGGAGATCGCTGCGCGCGGCCATGTCCGCATCATCGACGACATCGCACGGGAAGCCCTGTCGGTTGCGGGCGTCGGTTTCGATGAGATCGACGGTGTGGCCGCGACCGCGGGTCCGGGTCTGGTCGGAGGCGTCATGGTGGGCTTGAGCTTCGGCAAGGCGGTCGCCCTGGCGCGGGGTTTGCCGCTGGTTGCGGTCAATCATCTGGAAGGCCATGCCCTGTCTGCGCGGCTGGGGAGCGAGGCCCACTATCCGTTCCTGCTGCTGCTGGTGTCCGGTGGCCATTGCCAACTGCTGGAGGTGCGCGGCGTCGGCGACATGACGCGGCTGGGCTCGACCATCGACGATGCGGCCGGCGAAGCCTTCGACAAGACGGCCAAGGCGCTGGGCCTGGGCTATCCGGGCGGACCGGCGCTGGAACGGCTGGCGGCGTCGGGTGATGCGTCAAAGGTTCCGATGCCGCGTGCCCTACTCGGCCGCAAGGGGTTCGACTTCTCGTTCTCCGGGCTGAAGACCGCCGCCGCGCGGGCCGCCGAGGCGGCCCGTACCGATCAGGATCGGGCCGACGTCGCCGCCGCCGTCCAGGCCGCCATCGCGCGCCAACTGACGGAACGATCCGAGCGCGCTATGGCCGGCTATGCCGAGCGTCATGGCCATCGCCTGTTTGTTGTGGCCGGTGGTGTGGCCGCCAACCAGACGGTGCGGCGCGAGCTGATACAGGCGTGCGAGCGTCAGGGCTTCACCTTTGCTGCCCCGCCGCTGGAATACTGTACCGACAATGCGGCCATGATCGCCCTGGTCGGGGCCGAGCGGCTGGCCCTGGGTCTGACGTCGGGCCTGGACGCGAAGGCACGGCCGCGTTGGCCTCTGGATGAGGCCACGGCGCTGTCCGATCCCCTCTATGTGACCGGCCGCAAGGGAGCCAAGGCATGACGGATTTCACCTCGGTCGGGGTTATCGGCGGAGGGGCGTGGGGCACGGCCCTGGCCCAATCGTGCGCGCGTGGCGGTCTGGCCGTCCGCATCCAGGCGCGCGAATCCGAGGTGGTTGAGAGCATCAATGCACGCCACGAGAATGAAGCCTTCCTGCCGGGGGTGAAGCTGGACCCCGGCGTCGTTGCCGTGGCCGAGCTGGCCGAGCTGACGGACCTGGACTTCATCCTGGCGGTGCCGCCGGCCCAGCATATGCGAAGTGTGTTGACGGCCCTGGCCCCATTCGTGCGCGAGGGCACGCCCATCGTTCTGTGCTCCAAGGGCGTCGAGCGCGGCACGTTGAAGCTGATGACCGAGGTGCTGAGCGAGACGGTGCCGCGGGCGAGGCCGGCGGTCCTGTCCGGCCCGAGCTTCGCGGCGGATGTGGTACGCGGCCTGCCGACGGCGGTGACCCTGGCCTGCCCGGAAGCGGCGCAGGGTGAGCGGCTGGTCCAGGCCGTAGCGGCCCCGACGTTCCGGCCCTATCTCGCTGATGATCTGATCGGCGCGGAGGTCGGCGGTGCCATCAAGAATGTGCTGGCCATCGCCTGTGGCATTTCGGAAGGGCGGGGTCTGGGCAGGTCGGCCCATGCCGGGCTGATCACACGGGGTTTTGCGGAGATGACGCGCATCGGCGTGGCCATGGGTGGCCGGGCCGAGACGGTGGCGGGTCTGTGCGGCCTGGGCGATCTGGTCCTGACCTGTTCCAGTCCGCAGTCGCGCAATATGTCGGTGGGTCTGGCCCTGGGGCAGGGGCAGACGCTGTACCAGGCGCTGGAGGGCAAGCGGTCAGTCGCCGAGGGGGTCGATTCCGCACCGGCGGTTCGCCAACTGGTCGCCAAGCTCGGCGTCGAGGCCCCGATCTGCGAGGCGGTGGCCGCCATCCTGGCCGGCGAGATCGATGTCGATCAGGCCATCGACGGCCTGTTGAACCGCCCCTTGAAGGCCGAACGATGAGCGACGGGCCGCCGCCGTCGGATCGTCCGCGCGTCTGGAAGACGCCGCCCGGCGTCGCCGTGGCCGTGCTGGCGGACATCCCCGAGCCGGGCGCGCGAGCCGTGGTGGTCCAGATCGGCGAGGCCTATTTTCACGGCTTCATCATTCGCAAGGATGGCGAGGTGCGCGGCTATGTCGATCGCTGCCCGCACGCGGGGTATCCGCTGGCGGTGGAACTGGACCGCTACCTGACCGACGACGGTGAACTGATCCTGTGTGCCTGGCACGGCGGGGTCTTCAAGCCGCTGACGGGTGACTGTGTGGGCGGACCTCCGGCCGGTGGGCGGCTGACGCCCTGGCCGGTGGTGGTCGACGGCGCGGTGGTTCGAACGGCATGAGCGTTGCGACAGGGAGTGTCCCATGACCTCATCGATCCCCGACACCGCCCTTGCGGCCGCCGCGGCGGTGGTAGGCTCCGCCCTGGTCGAGGCCCAGCGCCGACCTGTTGTGACCACCTTCTTCGATGAGGCCACCTTTACCGCCAGCCATGTCGTCGCCGACCCGGCGACGCGCGCCTGCGCCATCATCGACAGCGTGCTGGACTATGAGGCGGCGGCCGGCCGGACCTCGACGGCATCGGCAGATGCGATCATCGCCTTCGTCCAGTCCGAGAAGCTGACGGTCCAGTGGCTACTGGAAACGCACGTCCATGCCGATCATTTGTCGGCGGCTCCCTATCTTAAGGAAAGGCTGGGCGGTGACCTGGCCATCGGTCGACATATCGTCGCGGTTCAGGAGGTATTCGGAAAGGTCTTCAACGAGGGCACGGAGTTCCGCCGCGACGGCAGCCAGTTCGACCGGCTGTTCGACGACGGCGACTCCTTCAGGATCGGCGAACTGGACACGGTGGTGATGCACGTTCCCGGCCACACGCCCGCGTGCCTCGCCTATGTCGTAGGCGATGCGGTCTTTCCCGGCGACACCCTGTTCATGCCGGACTACGGAACGGCACGGTGTGATTTTCCGGGTGGTTCGGCCCGGACGTTGTATCGCTCGATCCACCGCCTGCTGTCGCTGCCGAACGCGACGCGGGTGTTCCTGTGCCATGACTACAAGGCTCCGCCGGATCGTGCCGTCTTCGCCTGGGAGACGACCATCGGGGCCGAGCGCACCGGCAACATCCATGTGCGTGACGGGGTGAGCGAAGACCAGTTTGTCGCCCTGCGCACCCAACGTGACGCGACGCTGTCGATGCCCAGATTGATCCTGCCGTCGGTGCAGGTGAACATGAACGGCGGGCGGCTGCCTGCGCCGCAGGACAATGGGGTCAGCTACCTCAAGGTCCCGCTGAACGCCTTGTGAGACCGTGATGCTTGAGCCTCTCAATCCTCTGTGGCCGTTAGGCGGCGGCCTGCTGATCGGTCTGTCGGCGGCCGGCTATCTGCTGATGAACGGTCGGATCGCCGGGATCTCGGGCCTGATGGCGGGGGCCATGGGCCTGACACGTGGCGCGCCGCGCACGCTGGGTCTGGGCTTCATCGCTGGTCTGCTGGCGGGGTCGGCACTGACGATGGCGTTCGTACGCCGGCCGGATCTGGAGATCACGACCTCGGTGCCACTGTTGATCGTCGGCGGCCTGTTGGTCGGGTTTGGAACCCGCTGGGGCTCGGGCTGTACCAGCGGGCACGGCGTCTGCGGGCTGGCACGTCTGTCGCCGCGTTCGCTGGTGGCGACGGGCGTCTTCATGGGGGTGGCGGCCCTGACGGTCTTCGTCACCCGCCATCTGATGGGCGGGCAGGGATGAGCCGCCTGATCGTCGCCATCGTCTGTGGCCTGTTGTTCGGGGCCGGTCTGGTCATGTCCGACATGGTCAATCCGGCGCGGGTGCTGGCCTTTCTGGATGTGGCGGGGGCCTGGGACCCGTCGCTGGCCCTGGTGATGATCGGAGCGCTGATTCCGTCGTCGATCGCCTATCTGCTGCGTCGCCGCATGGATGCGCCAGTCACCGAAACGACGTTTGCGATACCGCAGAGCCGAAACATCGACCGCCCCCTGATCGGCGGCGCGGTCCTGTTCGGCATCGGCTGGGGCCTGGTCGGACTGTGCCCCGGCCCGGCATTGGCGGCGCTGGTGACCGGCCTGTGGCCGGCGCTGGTGTTTGCGGTGGCGATGAGCGCCGGCATGATCCTGTTCCGCCTGACGCTCGACCGCTAGACCGGCAAGGCTCCCCTCTTCACCACAGTGCGCATGGCCACGCTGGAGGAGACGCGGGTGACGCCGGGGATGCGGGTCAGCTCCTTGGAGTGGATCCGTTCCAGATCATCGACATCACGGCACACCAGCCTGAGCAGATAGTCGGACGCGCCGGTCATCAGATAGCATTCGACCACCTCCGGCACGGTGGCGATGGCGGTCTCGAAGGCGGTCAGGGCGCTCTCGGCCTGGGACGACAGGGTGACGGTGACGAAGACGGCGATGGGAAAGCCGACGGCCCGTTCATTGATCAGGGCGGCGTAGCGGCTGATCACTCCCTCGGTTTCCAGCGCGCGCAGGCGGCGCAGGCAGGCGCTTTCGGACAGGTTCACCACCCGCGCCAGATCGGCGTTGGTCATGCGCCCGTCCTTCTGCAGCGCGCGCAGCATCTTGCGATCGGTGTCGTCCAGGGTTGTCGCAGAAACCGTCTTCATGGGGGTATCCTGATGCAGCTTCTGCGAGTTTACGGCGTTCAGATGATGAAATGAACAGGAACCTGCGGCGCGCTCATCGCTAATTTCCGCCGCGTCAATCAGCGGAGAGACCCCCATGCGCGTCGGCGTGCCCAAGGAAATCAAGAAGAACGAACACCGGATCGGCCTGACGCCGACGGCGGTGCGCGAGTACGTCGCCCATGGCCACACCGTCGTCATCCAGAAGGGCGCAGGGCTGGGTGCCGGCTTCACCGACGAAGACTATACCGCCGCCGGGGCCTCGATCCTGCCGGACGCCAAGGCGGTGTTCGATGCGAGCGACATGATCGTCAAGGTCAAGGAACCCCAGAAGGTCGAGTGGGAGATGCTGCGCCCCGACCAGATCCTGTTCACCTATCTGCACCTGGCCCCGGACCCCGACCAGACCCACGGCCTGATCAGCTCGGGCTGCGCCGCCGTAGCCTATGAGACCGTCACGGATGCCAAGGGTGGGCTGCCGCTGCTGGCCCCGATGTCCGAGGTGGCGGGCCGCATCGCCGTGTTCTCGGCGGCCGAGACCCTGCTCAAGCACAATGGCGGCATGGGCCTGCTGTTCTGCGGCGTGCCGGGCGTGGCCCCGGCACGGGTCGTGGTGCTGGGCGGCGGCGTCGTCGGGCTGAACGCGGCGCGCATGGCCCTGGGCCTGGGCGCCGAGGTCGTGGTCATGGAACGCTCGATCCCACGCATGGCCTATATCGACGAGGTGACCGGCGGTCGCGTCATCACCCGCTATTCCTCGATCAACGCCATCGAGGAAGAGATCATCAAGGCCGACGTCGTGATCGGCGCGGTCCTGGTGCCCGGCGCCTCGGCTCCCAAGCTGGTCAGCCGCGACGACCTCAAGAAGATGAAGAACGGCTCGGTCCTTGTGGACGTGGCCATCGACCAGGGAGGATGTTTCGAAACTTCCAGGCCGACCACCCACGAAGACCCGACCTATGTGGTCGACGGCGTGGTCCACTACTGCGTGGCCAATATGCCGGGCGCGGCACCGCGCACCAGCTCAGAAGCCCTGAACAACGCCACCCTGCCGTTCGGCCTGGCCCTGGCGGATAAGGGACTGGACGCGCTCAAGACCAATCCGCACCTGGCGCGCGGCCTGAACGTGCTGGGCGGCAAGCTGACCAATCCGGCCGTGGCCGAGGCGTTGGAAATGGAATGGGTCGATCCCTACGGGGCGTGGAAGTAAGACCGACTAAAGCGCCGTCTCGGAGGCTTTGACGTCGACAATGCCGACGTCAAAGCCCCCAACGGCTTTAGGATGGTCTGGATCAGACGCCTCTGGCTGGCATGAACTCGGTCGCCAGGGCCTTTAACTTCTCTAAAAACGATCTGGTTCGCTCGCCATAGAGTGAGGTCCGGCCAGCCTGCACGAAGGTCGTAAGGCGCTTGAGCAAAAAGCGCGGCGATGGCTTCGAGCCTTTGCGCGCCCAAGATGGAGAATAGACCGAGCACCTTGTCCAGGGTGACGCTGGGATAATATTCGGGTGCGCCAATACGCATGGCAACCACGGAATAGGTCCGACCAATATCCTCGGTGGTGACGCTTTTGATGTTCGCCAGCATTTCAGACGGTGTCGGCAGCCCTTCGGCAGTCGGGTGATAATACAAGCCCTCGACGAATGCCGATGCGTAGGATTCAGGCAGGCGTCGAATAGAAGCGGCCTTGATCAGTGTGAGGATCAAACCGCCTTCGCCGTGATCACCCAGCCATCCATCCGCTTCGTAGCATACCAAGGCGGCGCGTTCGAGCGAGGTCTCGTCATGGGCCGAGGTGGCCCGCCAGCGTTTTGGGCCGGTCGAAACCATCTCAAGCCTGTCGTGCGACCATCCCTGCCGTTCGCAAATTCGCGCGTGAGGCACGCCTCAGTAGATTTCGAAAAGGCCCGCCGCGCCCATGCCGCCGCCGATACACATGGTGACGACACCGTATCTGGCCCCGCGGCGTTTGCCTTCGATCAGGACGTGGCCGGTCATGCGCGCGCCACTCATGCCGTAGGGGTGGCCGATCGAGATGGCCCCGCCTGAGACGTTCAGCCGGTCATTCGGGATACCCAGCTTGTCACGGCAGTAAAGCACCTGGACCGCAAAGGCCTCGTTCAGCTCCCAGATGTCGATGTCGTCGATGCTCAGGCCATGGGCCTTGAGCAACTTGGGGACGGCGAAGACCGGGCCGATGCCCATTTCATCCGGATCACAGCCGGCCACGGCCATGCCGCGATAGGCCCCCAGCGGGGTCAGGCCGCGCTTGTCGGCCTCCTTGGCCTCCATCAGGACCGCCGCCGAGGCCCCGTCAGAAAGCTGGGAGGCGTTGCCGGCGGTGATGAAACGGCCTTCCTTGATTTCCTGACCGCCAGGAAAGACGGTCTTGAGCGACTGGAGGCCTTCCAGGGTGGTGTCGGCGCGGTTGCCTTCATCCTTCGACAGAGTGACCTCACGGGCCGAGGTTTCGCCAGTGGTCTTGTCCAGTACCTGCATAGAGGTCGTCATGGGTACGATCTCGGCGTCGAACCGACCCTCGGCCTGGGCGGCGGCGGTGCGTTGCTGGGACTGGAGAGCGTATTCGTCCTGGGCCTCACGCGAGATGCCGTAGCGGGCGGCCACGACCTCGGCGGTTTCCAGCATCGACATATACATATGGGGCTGAAGCTTCAGCAGATCGGGGTCCGCAGCCCGGAACATATTCATGTGGCCGTTCTGGACCAGCGAGATGCTCTCCAGACCGCCGCCGACGGCGACGTGCTGGCCGTCGATCATCACCTGTTTGGCCGCCGTGGCGATCGCCATGAGGCCCGACGCACACTGGCGGTCCACGCTCATGCCCGAGACGACGGTCGGCAGGCCGGCGGCCATGGCGACCTGACGCGCGACGTTGGTTCCGGTTGATCCCTGTTGCAGGGCCGCGCCCATGACGACGTCCTCGATCTCGGCGGGATCGACGCCGGCACGCTGGACGGCGTGTCTGACGGCGTGGGCACCCAGCTGCTGGGCCTGGGTGTCGTTGAAGGCCCCGCGATAGGCCTTGCCGATCGCGGTCCGGGCGGTCGAGACGATAACGGCTTCACGCATGGGTCAGGCTCCTGCTTTGGCCCGGGCGGCCTTGGTCATTTCAAGCATACCCTGGGCAGCACCGCTATCGGGAACGATCTGGCCTTCGGGATCCTGGACCTCGGCCCAGTCGGCGGCGACCGCTTCGGCGGCGTCGGAGCCATCGGCGAAGATGCCTTGCGTCAGGGTGACGTGAGCGGCCTCGAAGCCGCCGGCTCCGGCACACAGAATGGCGCGCGTCGGTGCCTTCTCGCTGACCAGGTGCAACAGGCCCGGCGACACCAGGTCCGGCCGGATGGCGTCCAGATCCAGCCCCCCACCGAGGTCCTCGGTCATGCGGGTCGCGGCCGTCGGCGCCAGGGAATTGACGCGGATGTCGTACCTGGCCCCTTCGATGGCCAGGGTCTGCATCAGGCCCACCAGACCCATCTTGGCCGCCGCATAATTCGACTGACCGAAGTTGCCGTACAGGCCTGACGACGAGGTCGTCATGGCGATCCGCCCGTAGTTCTGGGCGCGCATGATCTCCCAAACCGCCTTGGAGCAGATCACCGCCCCCATCAGATGCACCTCGAGCACGAAGCGGAAGTCATCCAGTTCCATCTTGGCGAAGGTCTTGTCGCGCAGGACTCCGGCGTTGTTGACGAGGATGTCGACCCGGCCCCAGCTGTCCATCGCCGACTGGACCATGGCCTGAACGCCGTCGATGTCGGTGACCGAACAGGCCGCCGCGATAGCCTCGCCACCGGCGGCGGTGATTTCGGCCGCGACCTGTTCGGCCGGAGTCGCCGATCCACCGGTGCCGTCACGCCCGCCGCCAAAATCGTTGACGACGACCTTGCAGCCGCGCCGGCCCAGTGCCAGGGCGTGCTGGCGGCCCAGACCGCCCCCGGCCCCCGTGACGATAGCAACCCGGCCGTCAAAGCGAATGGTCATGTTGGCTCCCGTAATTGTCCGACAATTCTGATCCAGCCGGTTTAGGCGCGCTTGCCCACGGCAAGCAAGACCTTCCCGAACGGACGCGAGCGTGGTTTGACGGGCCCATGCAGGTGATCGACCTCGAAATTCCCGGATGCAAGCTGGTCGGGCCGCCGCCGCGCTTCGGCGACGCGCGGGGATGGTTCAGTGAACACTGGAGCCGCAGAACCTTTGACGCCGCCGGGCTCAGCCACGCGCCGGTACAGGACAATCTGGCATGGTCTGAAAAGGCCGGAACGGTGCGCGGCCTGCATTTCCAGGCACCGCCCTCGGCTCAAGCCAAGCTGGTATCGGTGCTGCGCGGTGCGATTCTCGATGTCGTGGTGGATATCCGGCACGGCTCACCGACCTTCGGGCACCACGTTCGGGCTGAGCTGACGGCCGAGAACGGGCTGATGATGCTGGCCCCGCGCGGGACGGCGCATGGGCTGGTGACCCTGAGTGACGATACCCTGGTGATGTACAAGGTCGACGATTTCTTCGATCCGCAGAACGACCATGCCCTGCGCTGGAACGATCCGGCGCTGGGGATCGACTGGCCCGACGGTGCCGGGGTCAATGTGAAGGACAAGGATGCTGAAGCGCCTCTGTTCGCCGACCTGCCCGCCTATTTCGAATGGGGCGGCGCATGAGGGTTCTGGTCACCGGCGGAGCCGGCTTCATCGGCTCGGCGGTCGTGCGGGCGTTGATCGCGCGCGGCGTCGAGCGGGTCGGCGTGCTGGATGCGCTGACCTATGCCGCCAACCCGCGGACCCTGGCGGCTCTGGAAGGCCGCGACGACTATCGGTTCTTCCGGGCGGATATCCGCGATCGCGCGGCCGTTGAGGCGGCGTTCGCCGCGCTCAAGCCCCAGGCGGTGCTGCATCTGGCGGCCGAAACCCACGTGGACCGGTCGATCGACGGCCCGGGAATCTTCGTCGAAACCAATCTGGGCGGGACCCAGGTGCTTCTGGATGTCGCCGAGCAATACCGGCGAACCCTGCCAGACGCCGAGGCCGCAGACTTGCGGCTCGTCCATGTATCGACCGATGAGGTCTTTGGATCGCTGGAGCCGCACGAGACTCCGTTCTCGGAGGTCAGCCTCTATCAGCCGCGCTCGCCCTATGCGGCCTCGAAAGCCGGGGCCGATCACCTGGCGCGGGCCTGGCACGAGACCTACGGCCTGCCGGTCATCGTGACCAATTGTTCGAACAACTACGGTCCGTATCAGCACCCTGAGAAGCTGATCCCCATGATGACCCTGCGCGGGCTGGCCGGAGACCCCCTGCCGATCTACGGCGATGGCTTGCAGGTCCGGGACTGGCTCCATGTCGAGGATCATGCCGAGGCGCTGCTGACGGTGCTGGAGCGCGGGCAGGTCGGCCAGACCTATCTGGTCGGGGCGCGGGCCGAGCGCACCAACCTGCAGATCGTCGCGGCGATCTGTGGCGCACTGGATCAGATGTCGCCGGCGACCGCTCCGCACGCGCGCCGAGTCAGCCACGTCCCGGATCGGCCGGGCCACGACCGGCGCTATGCGATCGATCCGTCGCGAGTAGAGACGCAGCTGGGTTGGCGGCCGACCTGGACGCTGGAAGACGGCCTTGCCGCGACCGTTCGCTGGTATGCCGAGCATGGCGACTGGTGGCAGCCCATGCTCGCCGCCGGTGCGCTGGCGCGGCGCGGTCAGGGTCGGTGACGCGCGTTCTGGTCCTCGGACGCCAGGGTCAGCTGGCGCAGGCCCTGGCGGCGACACCCTGGCCGACCGGCTGGCAGGTCGATTTCGCGGGCCGGCCCGACTTCGACCTCACCCGGATTGAGGCCCTGTCTGAATACCTGGGCCATGCGCGCCCGCAGGTCGTCATCAACACCGCCGCCTACACGGCCGTCGATGCTGCCGAAGACCACGCCGAAGCGGCCTTCAGGCTGAACGCCGAAGCCCCGGCGGCGCTCGCACAGGCGTGCCACGCCTCCGGGCGGCTGCTGATCCATGTGTCGACGGACTATGTCTTCGGCGGGACGGGCCAGGGGCCCTATGACGAGGATTCGACGCCCGATCCTGTGAATCTCTACGGTCGATCCAAGGCCGAGGGGGAGGTGCGCACGCTGGCGGCCTGTCCCGATGCCACCGTCGCGCGAACGGCATGGCTGATGTCGCCTGGGCACGGATTCCTGGCGGCGATCATGCGGCGAGCTGCAGAGGGCCTGCCGTTGCGTGTGGTCCATGACCAGCGGGGCAATCCAACCCTGGCCTCGGACCTGGCGGCGGCGCTGGTCCGTGTTTCAGTCGATCGTCTGGCCGGAAAGGGAGGCTCGGGGCTGCTGCATATGGCCGGGCCTGCCGAAGCGACCTGGTTCGACGTCGCCCGCGCAGCGGTTTCGAAACTCGGCCGGGAGATCGACCTGCAGCCCATAAACTCATTCGACTATGTGTCGAAAGCACAACGCCCACGAGATTCGCGTCTCGATGTCATGCGACTGCAGCGATTCCATGATATCAAGCTGCATCCGTGGTTGGACTGGGCTGCGGACTGAGCGGCTGGTCACCTCAATTTGGCCGCAAGCCGCTCAGATGATGGGCAGCAATCTGGCGATTGACGCCCGTGGGGGCTGGAACCAGACTGGCCTAGGGCCGTTTGTCGTTGGATGCCGCGGGTTTATTGGGCTGCGCGGTGATTGAAAAACAAGGGACTTTGACATGAACAGACGTTTACTGGCCGGCGCGGCCGGAGCCGTTCTACTCGGTCTGGCCGGCCCCGCCCTGGCGGATCCGGACGGCTGGTATGGTGCGGTCGATCTCGGCTATCACTGGATGGACGATTTCGGCGCAGACTCGACGAACAACGCCCCCGACGGTGGGCCCTATAACTTCGATTTCGCGACCGATCCGTCGTGGGCCGGCTTTGCCCGCCTGGGCTACCGTTTCAACGACAATTGGCGGGCCGAACTCGAAGGCGGCTACCGCCCGGGTGACATCACCTCGGCGCGGGGCTTTGCCCGTACGCTGCCGGCCAGCCGTGCGCTCTGCACGCCCGGCGTGACCCGCGTGGCGGCGACGCCCTGCGGCTCGCCGGACGGCTCGATCGATCAGTGGAGCCTGATGGCCAACCTGATCTGGGACATGGGTTCCGATGACTGGGCCATGCGGCCGTTCGTCGGTGTCGGTGCCGGTCTGAACCGCGTCTCGATGGACGCCCTGGGTCAGTTCTCGACCTCGCCTCCGGGTGCGATCGCCAACCTCAGTATCGACGGTGACGACACCGCCTTTGCCTGGCAGGTCCTGGCCGGTGTCGCCTGGTCGATGACCGATCGTCTGTCGCTCGACATGACCGCGCGCTATATGCAGACCAACGAACTGTCGTTCGACTCCACGTCGAGCTCGGCGGTTCCGGCCTGGGTTCCGGGTGCCTTCAGCGGTGATATGCGTGACACGTCGGTGAGCATCGGTCTGCGGTACGCCTTCGGTGCCGAGGCCGCCCCGCCGCCGCCTCCGCCGCCGCCGCCGCCTCCCCCGCCGCCG
>JAFLCS010000010.1:0-18806 GCA_017302105.1 Caulobacterales bacterium
ACAGCCGATCATCGTCGACCTCAGAAACGTCTACCGGCCCGAAGACGTCCGCGCCATGGGATTCGCCTACAGCTCCATCGGGCGCGCCTAAACCCGCCTAGTCCACAGCCGTCCGAACCAAATCGCCTCAGGCCAGATCCAGGTCCTGCATCCCGGCGAGGCCCAGTCGCCGGCCGGTGACGGCCAGTTGGTCGTAGGCCGCAATCAGATGATAGAAGGTGCTGGCAGGGGCGGGGTCATCCTGGATCACCCCGGCGGCGTTCATCTGATCTCGCCACAGGCCCGTCTCATCAAGGTAGCGCTGGAGGCTGTGCAGGGCGCGCGCCGCGTCGGCCAGCAGCCTCTCTCGTTCTGCCGCATCCGCCGTCTCCGCTAGGAGCAGGGACGCTTTCAGGCGTTCGGTCTGGGGCCACAGCCGGGCCTGGCGCGTGACGGCTTCCAGATTCGGACCAAGTTTATCAACCGCGACGTCACGCTCGGCGTCGATGCCGGCTCGACCGGCCGCATAGATGCGCCGAGCGATCTCCGAGACGTCCGGTCGCTGGCGCAGACGCGCGAAGCGCTCGAGCAGCCACGCCCATTCGAACTGGTGGCCCGGCTCGATCAGGGCATCGTCACCCGCCTCGATCGGCGACCAGGCGGCGTCGAAGAATTCCCGGATCGCGTTTGAGCGCGGGTCCAAGAACCGCGTCATCGCCAATTCGACGAGGGTATCCGCCAGGTGTGCCCAGTCGGTCATGCCGGCCTCGAGGCCGGCGAGCGCGGCCTCGAGCAGGTGCATATGCGCATTGGCCTGATAGGGCTGTTCGCCGGCTTCCAGGTATCCCTCGGCCAGGGCGCGCGGTGCGAGGGCCGCCAGGGCGGCGGCGGCGGCGTCCATGCGCCCCAGCGATGCCTCGGCCAGGATCACAAAGGCCTGGTCATAGACCTTGCCGTCCTCGTCCAGCGCGGTGCCGTCCTGCGCCAGCAGGGTCCGGAAGAGTCCGTCCTGGCGACCGTGGGCGGCGTGAAACCGGTCCATCGCGCGCACGGCCAGCGATCGCCACGGCCCCCTCCAGCCCAGGGCGCCGGCGCGGGCCATCACATAGGCCTGTCGGGGCTGGACGCGCGCACGCCGGGGTGCGTCCAGCGGCCGAGCCGATGTCGAAAGCACATCGTGGAAGATGCCGTCCGGCGAGACGCCCAGCGTCGACCACAGGGGCAGCGCCCGGAACTTCAGCCAGGATCCGTAATCCAATGCCATTTCACCGAGCTGCGCGGGGGTCGGTGCCGACACCCCGGCGGCGGCACGGGCTTTGAGCTCGTCGACGGCGCGCTTGACGTCCTGCGCCGCGTCCAGGCGACAAACCAGCACCGCATCGGGTTCGGCGATGATCGCAAGATCATCCACACCGATCGCCGCAACCGACACGCCCGGCGCGGCCCGGATCAGGCCGCCTGTCGCATTGATACGCACGACATTGCCGGTGTCACTGACCTCTGCGGCATCGCGGACGGCGTCCCAGGCCCCCAGGTCCGACCAGCCGAAATCAACCGGCAGGACCGAGGCCAGCCGCGTGGGTTCCATCACGGCGTAGTCGATCGACAGTTTCGTCGCGTCGTTGAAGGTCGTCCCCAGATAGACCGTGCCGCCGGCGCTGCGAGCTTCGGTGACGGCGGCGGTGGCCGCGGCCGCCATCTCGGGGGCGTGGGTCGCCAGTTCGTTCATGAAAACGTCGACCCGAGCGATGAAGTTGCCGCTGTTCCACAGATAGCCGTTCTCAAAATACTCGCGGGCCTTCGGGCCATCCGGCTTCTCGACGAACGACCCGACCGGTCGCACCGATGCCTCGGCCTCGGCTGGTTCCGGACGAATGTAGCCATAGGCGGTCGAGGGTGAGAGCGGGCGGACGCCGAGTGTCACGATCCGTCCTGTCTCGGCCGCCTGCGCCGCCTCCAGGACCGCCGTGCGAAAGGCGGCTGCATCGGGAATATGGTGGTCGGAGGCGACGAACACGGCGATCGCATCGGGGTCGCGCGCCTGAATCCAGGCCGCTGCCGCGGCCATCGCCGGGCCGGAATCCCGGGCCGAGGGTTCAAGGAGCAACGTCGCCTCGACGTCTCTCGCCGTCAGCTGGCTCTGGAGCCAGTCCAGGTGGGCGAGCCCGGCGACGACGACCAGCTCTCCGGAGCCTTGGGCGGCTAGTGGAGCGACGCGTTCGACGGTGGTCTGAAACAGGGAGATGTCCTGGACCAACGGCAGGAACTGTTTGGGCCGGCTGGGCCGCGACGCCGGCCACAGCCGCGTCCCGGCACCTCCGCACATGATCACCGGATAGATCGACATCACCCTCTCCGCCTCGCTTTGCCCGTTCGGCTCGGGTCATCATCGCCGTCTGCGGAACTGGTTAGCTGTTGCCGGCAGATCGCTCAAGGAAAGAGGCATAGGTCGAGGCCAACCCATCCGCGAGCGAGACCTGGGGAGCCCACCCCGTCGCCCGCAGTCGACTGCAATCGAGGAGCTTGCGGTCCGGGCCTGACGGCTTGGACGGGTCCGTGCGGATTTCGCCCGTGAAGCCGACGACCCTGCAGACGAGTTGCGTCAGCTCGAGGATCGTCAGTTCCTCGCCTGAGCCGAGGTTGAACATCGGTGCATCGACGTTGGATCGGAGCAGATGAATGCAGGCTCCGGCGCAGTCGTCGGCGTGCAGGAACTCGCGACGGGCCTGCCCCGATCCCCAGATGGTGATGTGGTCGTTCCCCTCCCGCTTGGCCGTATGTGCCTTGCGGATCAGCGCCGGGATGACATGGCTGGTCTGGGGGTCGAAATTGTCTCCGCGACCGTACAGATTGGTCGGAAGGACGCTGAAATAGGCGCGTCCGTACTGGCGGTGGTAGGACTGGGCCAGCTTGATGCCGGCGATCTTGGCGATGGCGTAGCCCTCGTGCGTGGGTTCCAGTGGGCCGGTCAGCAGGGCGTCCTCGCCTGAGGGCTGAGGCGCATCGCGCGGATAGACTGCACTGGAAGCGACATAGAGCAGGCGCTCGACGTCGTGCCGATGGGCCGCCGCCATGACGTTGGCGGCGATCAACAGATTATCCTGAAGGAACTCGACAGGGCGTGCGAGGTTGGCGGCGATGCCGCCGACCGTCGCGGCCGCCAGCACGATCTCCTCGGGTCGATGATCGTGAACGAAACGCTCGACCGCTTCCTGCCGTCGCAGATCGACGGCGTCGCGCGGTGTGACCAGCACCTGGGCGCCGGCCTCTTCAAGCCGCCGCACGATGACGGAGCCGACCATGCCGCGGTGGCCGCAAACCCAGATCCGTCGCCCGGTCAGTCGCCTCAGGCCGGGCACGTTCACCTCAGGCGGCGGGACGCTGGTTGTGCTGTTTGCGAGACTGCCCGTCGATCCAGGCAAAGGTGTTCTCCATCCCCGTGCGCAGGGGTTGCTCGGGGGCCCAGCCCAGCTTCTCAAGGATCAGTCGATTGTCCGAGTTGCGTCCCCGCACACCCGTTGGCCCGGGGATGTTTTCGATGCGGATGTCCTTGCCCGAGATCTCGATCACCATCCGCGCCAGATCATTGATGGCGATCATCTCTTCGGAGCCGATGTTCACGGGGCCCTCGAAATCGGACCTCAGCAGTCGGATCGTGCCTTCGACACATTCGTCGACAAACAGGAAGGACCGGGTCTGAAGCCCGTCACCCCACACCTGGATGACGCCGCCGTCCTGGGTCTGAGCGACCTTGCGGCACATGGCGGCCGGAGCCTTTTCCTTGCCGCCGTCCCAGGTGCCCTCTGGCCCGAAAATGTTGTGGAAACGCGCGACCCGGCATTCCATGCCGAAATTGCGGTTGTAGGCCAGGTAGAGGCGCTCGGAGAACAACTTCTCCCATCCGTACTCGCTGTCGGGATTGGCCGGATAGGCGCTGCTTTCCTCGCAGTTCGGATTGTCGGGATCTTCTTGATTGTGCGACGGGTACATACAGGCCGACGACGAATAGAACACCCGCTTGATGTTGCGCTTGTGGCAGGCATCCAGGACATTCAGATTGATCGTCGCGGAGTTGTGCATGATGTCGGCGTCATGCTCTCCGGTGAAGATGTATCCGGCTCCGCCCATATCGGCGGCCAGCTGATAGACTTCGTCGAAGCGGCGGTCGACGACGGCACGCACCACGGATTGCTCGCGCAGGTCGGCGATGACGAAATCATCCGCTTCGGTCTCGGCATATTCGTTGAATTTCAGGTCGACACCGCGGACCCAGAAGCCCTCCCGCTTGAGCCGCTTGACCAGATGGCCGCCGATGAAACCACCGGCACCACAAACCAACGCCGTCTTTTGAGACATCTTCGCTCCTCGAGACCGCCTCTGGCAGCCGTTTCTGGTCGTTCTGCATCCCGACGGACGCCGCGCGTCCCGATGCGCCAGGCGCATCGCGTGGCCGGCTCCGCCGTTTAGCGATCACCCCCAGGAATGGCAACCCGGGCCGACAACGCCAGCGGATGCAGCCATGACGGGAATTCCTGATTGCAGCTTCGCTGCGTTGACCGCTGACGGATGAGGCCATAGACAGCGACTGAAATTGGAGCCGCTGAATGCGCGTCAAGCTGAACCCTAACGAACGAACGCTGGTGACGGGCGGCGCGGGCTTCCTGGGGTCTCATCTTTGCGATGTCCTCGTTGAGCGAGGGCATGAGGTTCTCTGCGTCGACAACTTCTTCACGGGATCGCGCGCCAATATCGCCCACCTGCTCGGAAATGTTCACTTCGAGCTGATGAGGCACGACGTGACCTATCCGCTTCATGTCGAGGTGGACAGGATCTTCAATCTGGCTTGCCCGGCGTCGCCGGTTCACTATCAGTACGACCCGGTTCAGACCGTGAAGACCAGCGTCCACGGCGCAATCAATATGTTGGGCCTGGCCAAGCGGACAGGCGCGCGGGTGTTCCAGGCCTCGACGAGCGAGGTCTATGGAGATCCGGCGATTCACCCCCAGCCCGAAGCCTACTGGGGAAACGTCAATCCGATCGGACCGCGCGCCTGCTACGATGAAGGCAAGCGCTGCGCCGAGACCCTGTTCTTCGACTATCACCGCCAGCATGGCGTCGACATCAAGGTCGTGCGGATCTTCAATACCTACGGACCGCGCATGAACATGAATGACGGTCGGGTGGTGTCGAACTTCATCGTTCAGGCGCTCAAGGGCGAGCCCATCACCATCTACGGCGACGGCTCACAGACCCGCTCATTCTGTTACGTCGATGACCTGATCGATGGCTTTGTGCGGATGATGGATACACCCGAAGGTGTGACCGGCCCGGTCAATCTCGGCAATCCCGGCGAGTTCACCATGCTGGAGCTGGCCGAGCTGATCCTCGAACTCACCGGGTCAAGCTCCAGGATCGAGTTTTTCCCCGCTGCCGTTGACGACCCCAAGCAGCGCCGGCCCGTCATCGACACGGCGCGCGAGTCGCTCGGCTGGGAACCCAAGGTTCCGCTGCGTGACGGCCTCAAGGAAACGATCGACTACTTTAGGGGCCTGCTAGCGGCCTGATCTGAGCTCGAACTGGAGAAGTCATGCTGCCAAAATTCGATCTTCTGGTGCAAAACTGGCCAGACGTGGCGGCAGAGGCCTGCAAATTCTACCGCACATTCGATCTTCCCAGCGGCACGCGGACAGGACAGTGAGATCGGCGGGGCCGTATGCCCAAGTTCGTACGGATGTACGACTTTGAGGTGCAATCCGTCACGACATCAAATATTTGTGCCAGCAACACGAGTATGTGACGGGCAAGATGGAGATTTCGACGCGGGTTGCCAAACGCGTCCGCCCGTTGTCTAGCGATGAGTAAGGTTTGATTGATGTCTCAGAGTGATGGCTCCCTGCTCGCCCCCGAGCAAAGAATGCTCTGGTCCGAGGGTATGCCCCTACAGGATCGCATCCAGTATGCGTGTGGTCGCAATGCCTGGGACGGATGGACGAACACCGATTTCTTTGACGCCCATAGTTATCCCACAGGAGAATTTCCTGAGGAACTAATCGGGCGGGTTTATCATGTAGATCTTGCTAGCCGCCATCCGTTCCCCTCCGATAGTTTTGAATATGCGTACACTGAGGATTTTATCGAACATCTATCTCAAAAAGATGCGATTACATTCTTGTTTGAGGCGAGGCGCTGTTTGAAGCCCGGCGGCGTTCTGCGCGTTTCAACCCCCGGAATTCAGGGGGTGATGTTTCGGCATTACTATGATCGACAGTTCGAGGACCTCGCGCAGGAGCACTATCAGTGTTTTGATCGCTGGGGGCATATTCACCTATTCTCGCACGACACCTTACGCGCAGTCGCGCTCGCTGTGGGGTTTTCTCGCTATGAGGAGGTCGTTTTTGGTCGATCCAAGCACGAAATTCTCAATGGGATCGATACCCGCGCAGAGCAGATTGACTTCAACATCATTGCTGAACTGACAAAATAGGCCCGAGGGGCGCGTATGGCCAGTAGGCCCACTCTGTTTGAAATTCTTGCGAAAACCAGAGGATAGCCCGGCTTGCCCCTCGCCACGCTTCATCATCTGGCCTGCACAGGCGGGACTGTCATCTCCAAGTGCCTGGCGGCCATGGATGGGGCCTATGTCGTGTCCGAGGTCCATCCTCATGTGACCACGCCGCTCCATTTTGAGCCCATGGCACCGGGAATGCAGTTCCAGGCGCAATACGGCCGTCTCGCGCCGGGTGAGATGGACCGAATGTTCATGGCCCAGGTCAGCGTGCTGGATCGCCGGGCCAGACAGGACGGCAAGGTCTTGCTGCTGCGCGATCACGCGCACTCGGACTTCACCAACCCGGCCGGGGCGGGGCGTCCCATTCTGTCTGACTTGCTGGCCAAGCGCCTGGGTGAGCGCCCCCCCTGGGCGGCCACCCTGCGAGATCCGGTCGAGACCTATCTCTCCCTCTATGCGCTGAACTGGCACTACGGCCAGTCCTTTGAGACCTACTGCAAGGGTTGGCTCGCCTTTGCGGACGCCTATGCCGAAGCGCCCAGCTTCTACTATGAAGACTTCTGCGCCGAGCCCTCGCTGGTCCTGCTCGGCCTGTGCGACGCCCTGGGACTGACCTTCGATCCCGAATTCCACACCCGGCTCGGTGAACGCGTCCTGACAGGAGACAGCGGCCGCAGCGCAGCCGTCGTTGAAGCCAGACCCTGGCGGCCGGTTTCAGCAGATCTGCTGGATGAGGCGCGCACCAGCCCCGCCTATGCCCGCATTCTGGAGCGCTGGCCGCGTTACCGCAGAGAGCTGGAACTGAAGCGGGACAAGCCCGGGACGGTGCTGCCGCGAGGCCGGCCTGTTGCGGCCTTTTCCCCGTCCAGACCGGCGACGCTAGATTCGTCGCAGGAGGTCCCGATGACTGAAATCACCCCGCGACTTGGGCTGCCGATCATTGCGGCCGGTCAGGCTCAGAAACACGTGACGCACAATGAGGCCCTGATGGTGCTCGACAGCCTGGTCCAGGGCATGGCGAGGTCACGCACCCTGACGACCGAGCCGGTTCTCGCGCTGGATGGGGACGCCTATATCCTTCCGCCGGGGCGAACGGGACCGAGCTGGTCGCTGATGCCGGTCGGCGACCTGGCGGTCGTGCGTGACGGAACGTGGACGACCCTGTCGCCGCCCGAGGGGACTGTCCTGTTCGTCCTTGATGAAGCTCTACAAGCGGTCCGAGGGGCGGACGGCTGGCGATCGGTCATCTCTCCGCCTTGGGGTGAGGGGCGCAACCGACTTGTGAACGGTGCCATGGACCTGTGGACGCGTGGTGCCTCGACTGAAGTGACCGGCCCAGGCTGGGCTTTCCAGGCCGACCGTTGGCGTGTCTATGCCTCGGATGGCTGGGCCTGCACCTACGCCCGCGAATCCCTTCTATCAAGCGCAGGCACACCGCCGGCCCGCTATGCAGCTCGCCTCGATATTTCACCCGGTGATCCGGGTGGCTTCGTGCAGATCTACCAATCCCTCGAAGGGGTCGGGATGATTGCCGACGGTACCGCGACCGTCAGCGCCTACGTCAAATCCAGCGGACCGGTTCAGGTCGATGCCTTGCTCTGGCGTGACTTCGGTATCGACGGATCGCCCAGCTATGCCATCTTTGCAGAGCCGAAGGCTGCAACAGGCGAATGGCAGCGGATGATCTGGCATCTCCCCGTGCCCGATCTGGTTGGAGCGGTCATTGGTGACGACAGCGCGCTGGGCGTGATCCTTCGCGTTCAGGCAGCGGCGGCTGTCCGGCTGGACGTCAGCTGCATTCAGGCCGAGGCGGGTGACGTCGCCACCCCATTCGAGCGCCGTTCACCGGCGCTGGAGGCCGTCATGGCGCGCCGCTATTTCCGCAGAAGCGCCCAACCGCTTTCGACGGCCGACCTGGCCTACGAGATGCGCAAAACGCCGGTCGAGTCCGGCGACGGTCCCTACGACTACGACGCCGAACTCTAGGTCGCGGGCGGCCGGTGAAGGGGGCCGACCTAGCCTCCGTGGGCCGCGTAATAGGCTTCCCAGACCTCATCGACGTTGCCCTCGGCCACGACCCGTCCTGCGTCCAACCAGATCGCGCGGTCGCAGAAGTCTCTGAGGATCGCATAGGAGTGGGTCGCCAGCATCAGGACGCCGGCACCGTCGCACAGCGCACGCACCCGATCGACGGCCTTGCTCACGAAATAGGCGTCACCCGTGCCGATGACCTCGTCGATAATCATGACATCGCTGCGCTGGGCTGTCGCGATGGCAAAATTCAGACGGGCCCCCATCCCGCTTGAATACGCCCGCACCGGCATTTCGAGGAAGGCTTCGAGCTCGGTAAAGGCCGCGGCGTCTTCAACGGCGGCGTCGAGCTCCTCGCCGTCGAGCCCATGAAGGCGCGCGATCATCCGCATATTCTCAAGGCCCGATTTGTCCGGATCGAGCCCGGCGCCGAGATTGAGGACGCAGCCGACCTTGCCGTTCACTTCTCGTCGTCCGCGCGACGGGCGAATGATGCCGGCCGCCGTCTTCAGCAGGGTACTCTTGCCCGATCCGTTGCGACCGATCACGCCCAGGCGGCCCCCCTGGGGGATGTCCACGCTGACGTCGCGAAGCGCCTGTACATAGTCGACATTGGCCCCTCGCCCGTAGCGACCAAAGCTCAGGGTGTTGGCGGCGTTGGCCAGGGCTGAGCGCTGCCGTGAGTTGAGGACGACGGGGTAGGAAACCGTTACGCCATAGAGTTTCAGTCCGGCCATCTACTCAGATCCAGAAGGTGATTTGCGGGCGGGTGCGGATGAAGACGACGATGCCAATCACCAGCGTAGCCACGGCGGTAAGAGATGCGACGGTCCAGCTCACGGGATCGACATGGCCCAGCAACGGCCCACGAACGACCTCCATCATATGGTAGAAGGGATTGAGCTGGAGCAGGGGGGATGTCCGCAGTTCCGGCGTCGGGATCCAGAATACCGGCGTGAGGACGAACATGAGGTTCATCCCCGCCTGCGCTGCCGGTAACAGGTCGCGGAAACGGGCGGCCAGTGGTCCCAGGGTCAAGGCCAGGCCGAAGCCGAACACGATCACGATCACGAGGCCGGGCACGAACAGCAGGGTGGTCAGGGTCAAGGGTTCGCGCGTCGCCAGCAGGACGATGATCGACACCACAAACGAATGGGCGAATATCAGGACCGACGTCGCCACGGACCGGAACAGATGGACGGCCATCGGCAAGGGATAGGAGTCGATCAGGCCACGGGCCTTCAGCAGACTGTCGCAACTATCCGCCACGAGCATGGTGAGAAGGCTCCAGAGCGGCAGGCCGACCGCGAGGTAGGCCAGGAAATTGTCTTCCCCCGCGCCATAGATGTTGCGGTGCAGAAGCCAGAGACCAGAGATGAAACCGGCCTGGATCATTACCAGCCATAGGGGGCCAAGCACCGTGCGGCGGTACTTGCCTGCGACGTCATCCATCGCAATGGCAAACCATGTTCGCCACGCTTTCAGGGATGCAATCAGCTCGTCCATAAAAACCTTCTAGCGTTATTGGCTCGGACCGTTACCGGACCTTTGCGACCATCCGATCGCAACAGCAGACAACCGCGCCGTGCCCGAACCTATCAAGATGCGCGCGTTCGAGGGTGATCCATTGCGCTCAGGGTGCCAGGTCAGACGCGCGGCACCGGGCCTTGTGGCCTGAGCCTCTATCACGCCCTCGTCCGTCATCAAGGCGATTTCGTCAGCGTCCGCGTCGATCCAGAGGGAGGCGGCCGTCGCTGCACCCCCGATCCAGATCTCGCTGCTGGATGGCAAGAAGCCCCTGGCATCGACTTCGGTCTTGAGTCCCTGTGCCAGAAGACGAAGTCGGGCGTCGGATTCGATCAGCTGTCCGGCCGAACCGCTGCGGCGGGCTTCAGCACCGAAGACGTCTGTGGCGCTGTCCAGCAGGACGCGGCGGACGGAGTCATAGCCGAAGGCCGGGCGACTACATTCCGACCAGTAGGCTTCATAGATCGTCGGACGTTCGCGTCCGAAGTGCCGCCGGTGGATCTCGGCCTCATCAACAAAGACGCTGGCCCGATCACGGAAGGACTTGGCGTCCGGACGGATTGTGACTTCAGCCAGCACCTCATCGACGCGCTGAAAGCGCATTCCGGCCTTAAGGGCACGGATCCAGTATTCGTAGTCGAACCCGAGATTCAGGGCCGGATCGAGCAGGCCCGCCTTGCTCAGGGCCGAGGATGGGATGAGGCAGGCCGGCTGGGCGACAGGGCACCAGACGGCCATCGTCGCCAGGTCAATCGAAGCCGGCACACCGTAGGGTGACGTGGAGCCGTCTGAATGATGACGCAACGCCTCGCCCAGGACGAATGTCTGATCTTGCGCCGAAAGGCGCGCGGCATCCATCAGCGCCGGCGTCGGCAGATCATCGGCATTCATCCAGACCAGAGATCGACCGCGGGCCGCCATCATTCCAAGATTGATCGCATGGGGATGTGATCGGTCCTGGTCCTCAATCACCCGACCGTGGCTGAATCCGAGTTCGCGCAGGCCGGCATCGGTCAGGCCGTGCGCCCGTCCGACCAGAACGAGCTCGCAATTGCCGCCTGTCCGCTCCTGCACGGCCTGCAGGTGAGGCTTCAGGATTTCGGCGGACTCAATCGACGGAACGATAATGGATACAGTCGGCTCGTCGTCGATCATCTCACACCGAACAGCGCCTCAGCTCCTTCATAGGACAGGCCCCTGGCCTGCAGCGGTACGACCAGTGGCGAGCCACCGATCTCGACCTGGGTATTGGCGACCATCACGCGAAAGACCTGGGACGCGCGGGTCCGCAGCGGCACAGGAATGGGGAATACGAAGCCGCCAGGCTGGTTGACGCCGAAGCGCGCCTGAACGTCGGGACGCGTATGCACGGTCTGCACTGCCCCCACGAAGCGGTTCCCAAGCTGAATCACCAGGGTCACCGGCAGATCTGGCTGCTCCAGGTTGACCGCCCAGCCGCCCAGGCTGGTCGGGCTGGCCAGTTCGACGCCACCCAGGAACGATTGGGAGACGGTCAGCGCGTAGTCCGCGTGACGAACAGCAATCGCCTGATCGCCAATCCGCAGTTCGTAGCGGACCTGGCCGGCCCGTTCGAAACCGGCGTCCAGGACCAGTTCGAACCCGCAGCGATTGTGCTCGGGTGATGTTGGGGCGTGGCCGGGCAGGCCCGTCATCCCCTCGGCAACGGGCTGGCCGTTGGCCCAGATGCTGACCGCAACGGCTGCGTCCGGCTGGGCGGTATCGACGGCCCAGCCGTGAATCACCCGACCGACAATGCCGTTGATGGAACCCGTGATCGCCATGGTTGGTTTCTCCTAAGTTCGCATCAGCGCCGTAACGGCGTCGACGAGCCGGTCGATGTCGATGATGGACGGGGCGTTCTCGGGCTCGTCGGTCGAGAGTTCGCGTGGGCTGGTCCAGCGGTCAAAATTCAGGCCCGCCGCTTCGGCAATGCGCTCGAAGAAGACATAGTCCACGTTGATGGAGTTCACGATCTCCAGGACGTGGGTTGCCGGCGGGCAGAACGCGATATTGGTCAGGCCCGCTCCATGCGGGCCGACGACCACCTTGGCCTCCGCAAACATCCGCACCTGCTCCGCAAAGGACGCTTCGCCCGGAATGAGGATTTCCGCTCCCAGCCGGGCCATGGCCCGTGCGACATCGATCTCGTTGGCGACGCGGGACCGCGACGCGTCACAGTCGAGGCGTGCCACATAGATGAGACGATGGGGTTCGGCAGCGTCCTCGGGCACGAACGACCTGCGGAGGAACTGGACCGCATACTGGGTGCTGGGCAGGGAGGGTACGACCAGATGTCCTGCGCGTAGCGTTTGCTCGCCCATCAGCGGCACCAGGTGCAACGCGCTGATGCCCAGCCGATCCAGTGTCTCGCCCTGCCAGCCGGTTGGCTGGGCATTGACCAGAATCCGGGTGTCATCGTCCATGAGACCGGCGTCACGTGCGATGCCGACCCGCGGCAGGTATTCCATGAGCCAGTGATAGTAGTTCGCCACGCCACCGATCAGCACCGCTCGATCGCCTAGTCGTTTCGGCGCGGGGCGGTCGCTGAGATCGACCAGAACCTCGCCCGTCGGAGACAGGGCCCGGAAGGCGTCGACACACTGGCCGATATGGTAGGACGGATGCAGGTTCAGTCCGTCCATCAGCAGGCTGTGTTCGGACGTCAGGACATAGTGAAAGACACTGCCATAGGTGTCGCCGGAGATGACTTCAGCGTCTCTGAGTTCAGCGCACCAGATCTCGCAGGGCCGATAGGGATTGGCCACCGGCCGGCCCTCGACGCGGGCCATGGGGTCCAGCGGGCTGAAGGTCTCGCCGGATCGCCAGAGGCGCAGGACCGATCCGAGCAGCGCCAGATCATCGGGCCCGGCCAGCGGGGCGCTGAGGACGCGCGCGACGTCGAGATGCTTGCCGCGCATCGTCACCGCCTGTTGGCGCAGCGCCAGGCCCGAGGTCGTCCGGCCGGTGACGAAGTGACACAGGGCCTGGATCGCGAGCGCATCGGCCTTCAGTTCGGTCTCGTCTTCGACGACATCCGCGATCCTGGACAGCGCGCCGGCGAGATAGTCGAGGTCGTCGATCGACAGTTGCGCGGCCTCTTTGATCAGGGACCGAATCGCCGAGATCAGGTCAGCCGCCGTCACCTTTATATCGTCGGGCGTGCCCAGGCAGGCATCGACAAGCCCCCGCGACAGGACCGTGCACAGGGCCGGATCCTGTTCACCCATGGTCGAGACGAAACGGGCCATCAGCCGGCTCTGGGCGACCACGTCCTTGCACATGAGAAGATCGATGGCCGACCAGAAGGCCGGCCGGAACAGGTCGCCGTCTTCAACCAGTCGGGTGACCCCGAAGTTCATCATGAAGTCGCCGAGTGGGCCCTGCCCCAGATTTGCGAAGGCATAGCCGGCCATAAGCGTGGCCTCCGCCGAACCTTGGCCGATGGCGGGCAGGGCGTTGTAGGCGTCGATAATTCCCTGGAAATCGCGCAGGAGTGCGGCGTTCAACAGGTCGTGCGCCGCGACCGTTGGGCCAGAGGTTCCGCGCGCTTCATGCACGCGAGGCGCGACGTCGCCTCGGGCCGCCGCCACCAGATGGTTCAGCCTGACGCCCTCGGCGATTTCCTCGGCCGTGAACAGCCCGGTGTCCCTGATCCGGGGCGCTGTCTGGGCCGGCTCGTTGCCGAGCAGGGATGCCAGGACGACGGAACGCCACGGAGCCGATGCCGTAGCCAGCACCTCCGTCGGGGCGTCCGGCAGGCTGAGGAACCGCACAGACGATCTCTTGGCATCGAATTCGGCAGCCAGCGCGAGAATGGCGCTCGGGCCAGCTTGTGTCATGGCGCCGTCATCGTCATGGGTTGCTCGCCGAGTTTGAACTGCTTCAGCCACGCACCGCTGCGCAGATTGCCGAGGGCGTGAAGATACTCCAGCCAGTCAGCCGCGCTGTCATGCTGGGTCCAGCCGGGGAGATCCGTTGAGACGGGCTGGAGGGCCGCCACGGCTTCGGCGGCGACCTGTGCCTGGTCGGGCGTCGTGGCCGAGAACAGGCCGAGTCCAGCCTGTTCGAACGCCGCGTCGAGTTCTGGCCACTCCGTCGCGGTCCGATCAATGGTCGGTGCCATTTCGGTGTTCAGGCTAGTCGGCAAGGGCACCGGGGCGATCGCCGCAGGAAGGCCCGCTGCCCGCGCCAGGCGCGCTTGTGCAGGCGTCCGAACCAGGATCAGGACAATGCTGCCGCCGACCTTGCGGAACGATGCGTCCAGGCGGTTGAAAGTCTGCCGACCGAAGGGGGTGACGGCCAGCAGCAGAGCATCCGGGCGCAGATGCAACAGTAGTCGCGCTCCGCTCACATCTGCCTGATTCAGCGCGGCGGCGGCGGCGATCGTCTCAATCCCGGCGTCATGGCACACGATGACGTCGGGCCGGGGACCATCCACGATCCCGGACCGCAAGGTCGAACTGGCTCGCCATCCAGTCTCGATGAGCGCCGAGATGGACCGCTCGGTCGCGGCCGCCGGGCGAAGCTGAATCGACCGTGCCTGCCCCAAGCTGATTTCCCCACGGCTGCGCAGTCCGCGCTGTCGCGTTCGGAATCCCTTTGTCGCGGCAGAGCTGACTTCTTCGAGCCACGCAAGTTGAAGCGGCTGCGCCCGGCGCATCCATCCGTGAACGTCCAGAATCTGGAAGGGCCGTTTGGGCGCGCTCATCCGTCAACCGCCTGAAACAAGGCGCGCAGGGTGCCGGCGCCGCTGTTCTTCTCGCGCCATGCCGCCGAAAGCTGCGACGCGGTCTCGCTGAGCGTTTCGATATCCGCCGCAGCCTCCGCCACGGCGCGGCCAATGGCATCGGCATTGTAGCGCCCGAAGGCGACACCGGCGGCGCGGCCTCTGCGCATCTCTTCGCCAACGCCGGCCTCTGCGGGCGCGACCATGGGCTTGCCGAGGGCAACCGCCTCGGAAAAAACACCCGATCCACGTCCCCGATAGAGGGCAGGGTCGTACGGAAGCAGCATGATATCGACGTCCTCGACCTCGGCCTGGTAGCGTTCGCTCGTCATCGGGCCTTCGATCAGACGAATACCGGGCCCCTTGAGGAGCACAAGGCGGTCCTCGGCGTCGATGATCTCTGCGTCGTAGCCGCCGTGATTGACGTGGACGACGAAGCGCAGATCGGTGTCGGAATAGCCCGTGGCCGCCTCGATGATTTCGGGGACCAGATGGAATCCCTTCTCGCGTTTGGCATAGCCGAAATAGCCGACACGCACGGCACCGCCGCTTCGGCGTGCAGCCGGTGCGGGATCGTCCCACAGTCCCGGATGCGGAAGAATGTGGACGTCGGCGTCGATGAACGCCTGGAACTCCCGTGCGCTGGCCTCGAACTCGGATCCGAGGAAGACGCGTTTGCCTAGCTGCTCGGCGACCAGTTGGATCGCTTCAGCATACATCTGCTGGCCCGACTCGCAGATTGCGTCCCAGGCCGTCCAGGTCGGCGAAAACATCAGGTTTATGAATATCTTCGCCGAAGTCTCGGGGATGGCGACGTCGCGGATCCACTTGCATAGCGCCCACATATGAAACTGTGTCACGGCGGGAACCAGGATGATGTCGGCCTGGTCGAGCAAGGTCTTGGGAAGACGTTTCAGGTCGGCTGCCAGGGCGCCGTTGACGTCAAGCCAACTGTCGAACTCGGCGCTGCTCGGATAGAGGTTCAGGCCGCGATACAGGTCGGTATTGAAGAACGGAACAAGCGAGGTGCCGAAGGCCGGGTCGTTCGGAAAGGTGTCGCCGGCGAGATAGGTGATTTCAACGCCCAGACCGGGAGCGGCCTTGTACATCGACAGGGAGTTGTTGAAGTGATGACCGGTCTGGCTGCGAAAACCGAATTCGAACACGAGAAGGTGACGCTTTACCACCGGTTTTGCGGCCGCCTTGGGTCCCTTGCGCGCCATGTCAGTCTCCCCGAGCCGCCAACTATTGCATGGCCGAATGTTGCAACGCAACTTCGCGGGCGCGGTCCTGAAACGCTGCGATGGCACGGTTGAATGCGGCATCCCGATACAGGCCGATGAGCTTGTCGATGACCGGTGACGGAGTGTCGTAGTCGATCTCCCAGAAGGCCTCTGAACTGTTGTTGTCCAGTGGCCGGATCTCGAGTCGACAGTCTGCGCGACGGATGGGGCCGCGCGCGAGGGAGATGGACATGGTGCGGCGCTCCGGATCGCGTTCGACGCGCGCCGCCAGCTTGCCGTTGAAGATCGACAAACCGATCGAGACCTCCACATCGTATTCCAGAGGGACGCCCGCCGCATCCTCGTCGAGCACCTCGGCGACTTGCGATGACACGATGCCGGGAATGAACTCCGCATAGGAATCAACATCGGCGATCACCGACAGGACGGCGTCGGCGGGGACTTCAAAGGTCGCGCGGGTCTTGAACTGGGGCATGGTCGCTCAAACCTAACTGATACTGGCCGGCCTGGCTCCCGGCGCGTTCGTATTGGTTGAATACAGAGATGTAATCAACCCAGCAACGATATCTTCCGCACCCAGGTCTGATGACGAATGGCGTCCTTCGACCACGTCTGTCTCAGCCCCTCGATGCGTTTCGCAGCCGCAAGCCCCAATGCCCGGCGTCGACCGGCGTCGTCAACCAGAGCCTTGAGAATTTCGGCGCACGCCCCGATGTCGGGCTCCGCCCAGACGCCGCCATAACGTCCAGTCGGGTCGTCCGCGGTCGTCAGGGAGAAGGGTATGAGAGCCGCCGAGGTCGCGTCCATGAAGTCCATGTTTCCCGAAAAGCCGGTTGCGACGACGCCCTTGCCCAGCGCCATCGCCTCAGCCAGGACGAGGCCGAAGCCCTCCGCGCGGTGTGGCGACAGAACAATGTCGACCGAGGCCACCAGACGGTCCATTTCGCGATCGGCCAGGTCCTCATCCAGGAGGGTCACATCGGGCCGCTCCCGTGCGAATGTACGCAGCCGCTCCAGCGCGGACGGGTCGGCCGTTCCACCCGTCAGTTTGAGCATCAGTCGGCGGCCGATCTCCGGTCGTGGGAACGCCAGCATCCAGGCCTCGATCGCCCCCTGGGGGTTCTTTCTCGCAGCCGTCGAACGCAGGTCCATCGCAGCAAGAACCGCCACCTCCTGCGCCCCGATCCCGAAACGGGACCGATCGGGCTGGATATCGGACAGATCGGGCAGGACGTGGGGGACCACCCCAATCCGCGCGGCAAGAGCCGCCTTCCCGCGTTGCCGAAAGGTGCGCTCCACGGCGTCGGCGACAAACCGGGACGGCACCCAGATTTCATGAAAGCGGGTGGCCGCATCGGCCCAGTCTGCCGGAGCCTCAGATGTTTCCCAGGCCCAGTAGCCGATGCGATAACGTCCTCGCCAGCCACCGGTCTGATGCGCCAGCATTGCGGCCTTGGCCTCGGGCGGATTGGCGTGAATCAGCCAGACGCCGCCTGCGGCCTTGACCGGAAAGTCCAGTCCGCCATGAAGCTGATGCACAAGTGCGGGCCTCAGGTCGTGCCGGACAACAGGAAGGCCGGTCGTTTCCAGCCAGTCGGCGGTTAGGCGGCCGGCGCGTCCCACCCCCAGAACTTCGTTGAAGAAGCCACTGACGATGAGGGGGCCGGGCTGGATGTCCGCAGGCTCAACAGGCTGAGCGGCACTGGACCAGCGCCAGCGGGCCTCCAGCACCAGACGCGCGATCGGCCGGCGAATGGCCGCCGGGGCCAGCTTGCGGAACTGTCCGGCACGATCAGGTACAGATGCGACCGCTGACGCGCGGTCACGATCATGGGCGTGCGACATCAAACCGCCAGTTTCGCCTCGGGGTCGGGGGCCGTCTGCCAAAGGCCGGCAGACGACTCGAAGGTCAAGCGAACAGCTACCCCTAGGCGATCCAGTCCCAATCCATCACCCCGGTGGGCCCAGGCCGCATCCCGTCCGGGACCCAGGCGGCACCCTGCGCGGATCCGCTGAACTCCAGATCGGCTTCGACCTCGATCAGACCCGGATTGCGGCACACGATGGCGTCGTCGAGCTTGCCTATGCTGGCATCCGTGCCGTCATTGAGTTGCGGAAGCACGAGCGGATCAAACAGATCTTCGGACTGCGGGAGGACCAGCGGCTGATCGAAGGTCAGAATCTTTCCGCCCGGCTCGATCTCTGCTCCGGCCAGGGCCGCCGGCGGACCGTCCCAAAGAATGTCGCTAGCCTGAACGCCGAGGGTGCCATTGAGGAAGATCCGGGCATCTTCACTTCCGTTGCCGCCAAGATCGATCAGGATCCAGGTTCCCGTCCCCAGGTTGTGCGCGACGATCTGGAAGGTATCTGAACTACCCGTCCGCAGCGCCCGAAGGTCGATCTTGTCGACGCCGGTCTGGAAGTCCTGGATGAAGTCCGTTGCGGCCAGGTTGGAGTCTGACGCGCTCTGATACACGAAGACATCGGCACCCGTCCCACCCCACAAACTGTCGGCACCGCCGCTGCCGCGAATGGTGTCATTGCCATCCATCCCCTGAAGATTGTTGGCGATGTTGTTGCCGATCAGAAGATTGTTGCCGCTGTTCCCGGCCCCGTAATAGGCGGAGCCATAGAGATTGAGCTGCTCGAAGTTGGCTCCCAGGGTCCAGTCGGCATAGGCCAGGACGACGTCATAGCCCTCACCGGCTGACTCTTGAGCGGTGTCTCCGGCCTCGACGACATAGGTGTCGTCACCGGTCCCGCCGATCAG
>JAFLCS010000010.1:18906-26796 GCA_017302105.1 Caulobacterales bacterium
CTGGCCATTGCCCTGGAGCCAGTCGTTGCCGGCTCCGCCGTCGAGACGATCGCCTCCATCGCCGCCGTACAGGAAGTTATTGAGCTCGTTGCCGATCAGGTAGTTGTTGCCGGCGTTGCCGATGCCGGTCTGGGCCAGTGATCCCATCAGGTAAAGGCGCTCGAAGTTGGCTCCCAGGGTCCAGTCGGCATAGGCCAGGACGACGTCATAGCCCTCACCGGCTGACTCTTGAGCGGTGTCTCCGGCCTCGACGACATAGGTGTCGTCACCGGTCCCGCCGATCAGAAGGTCGAGGCCACCATTGTCACCGGCGAACTGGCCATTGCCCTGGAGCCAGTCGTTGCCGGCTCCGCCGTCGAGACGATCGCCTCCATCGCCGCCGTACAGGAAGTTATTGAGCTCGTTGCCGATCAGGTAGTTGTTGCCGGCGTTGCCGATGCCGTGAGTTGCCGCGCCTAACAGGTAAAGTTGTTCGATGTCCGCCGACAGGGTCCAGTTGGTATGGGCGAGGACGGTGTCATAGCCTTCGTTTGACAGCTCGTGGGTCTGATCACCGATGTTGTCGACAACATAGACGTCATTGCCGGTGCTGCCGTAAAGCGTGTCGACATCCGCGCCGCCGTCGAGCCAGTCGTTTCCGCCCAGCCCCATAATGGTGTCATTGCCTGCAAGGCCGTTGATATTGTCGTCACCCGCCGTGCCCGTGAGTTCATCCGCCCCACTGGTCGGGGTGTTGGTCAGGCTAGCCATCGTATAGGTGCCGTCGGTGAACTGGACGTGCTCAATGCTGGTCAGGGTGTCGGTCTGGGTGCCATTGGAGGCCGAATAGCTGCCGCCCCCCAGTGAGGTAAACGTCCAGTTCGAGCGCGGCCCGGCCAGGATCGCCGTGTCATTGCCGTTGCCGCCATTCAGCACATCCGCTGACGAACCCGACTGCAGGGCGTCGTTTCCTTCGCCTCCGTTCAGCGTCGAGCCGACGTCGGTGATCGGAACGAAGGTGTGTCCTGGCACCGAGACGTTCAGGACATAGCTCCCATTGAGGGGGGGCGGACCGCTGCTCGTGCTGCTCGTGCCCGTTCCCGACTGCCAGGCCCCGACGGCGACGTAATAGGTGCCCGCCGTGGCGAAGGTGTAGGAAATGTACGAGTTGGTGCCGGATCCATCGTCGTCGTTCCAGGTCAGCTGGCTCCCGGACGCATCGAAGATGCGCAGCGTGGTGTCGAAGCTGGCACCGGCGATATCGAAGATCGCCGTCACCCCGGCCGTCACGGTGAAGGCATAGTACTCTTGGCCGGCTCCCGCCCCGGTTCCGCGGATGACCGCGTGAGGCACGGTCGTGGCATCGGCGATACCGGGGTCATTCATCTTGTCGAAATTCGCATCGATGTTGACGGCCGAGCCAATGGCGATGTTGGCGGAATTCGAAGGTTTGATCACATCCGCAGCGCCGACCAGGGTCCCCGCCCCTGCCACCAGGAGATCGTCGCCGCCACCGCCGTTGATCGTGTCGACCCCGCCCCAGCCGTAAATTGACTCGCCCGCTTCACTGCCGGTCAGGGTGTCGTTGTAGTTGCTGCCGCGCAACTGCTCGAAGCCGTTGAAAGTATCGGACCCGGCTGCCCCGGAACTCGTGCCCGTCCCCATGTTGACGGTGACGCCTCCCGTGGAGTTGGAGTAGTCGAGGGTATCGACGCCATTGCCGCCATTCAGGGTGTCGGCCCCGCGACCGCCGTTGATGACGTCGGAACCATCCCCGCCGTTGATGGTGTCGTCGCCGTCCGCGCCATAGAGATAGTCAGCGTAGGTGGTCCCGTTTAGCGTTTCACTGGTCGCATCGCCTTCCAGCAGGATACCTGCGCTGGAGGTGTGGGCGACCGTGACGGTCTGGTCCGCGAACTGCAGGAACTCGACCCCACGCAGCACGTCGGTGCCGTCCGGGCCGCTGACCGTGGTGATCTGACTGGGGACGACGCCGGCTATCAGCTCTGTGCCGTAGGTGATGGTGTAGGCCGCCCGGTTCCCCGAGAAGACGGCCGTATCGGACCCGTTTCCACCCCAGATATTGTCATCGCCCAGGCCGCCGGTCAGGCGGTTGTTGGCGCTGTTGCCGTGGATGGCGTCGACCCCGGCGCCGCCGATCGCATTTTCGATAACGGCACCCATGGCGATCGAGACGTTGCCGACCAGGCCACCGACGTTGGAGAAATGGCCCTGGCGCAGGTCGATCGTGCTCACCTGGTTATAGCCCGAAAAGTCCAGCGTGTCGGTCCCGCCCGCGTCCCACACGGCAAAGACGACAGCCTGGGGCGCTACTGGCGTCCCGGCATTGTACCAGATGCGGTCAGCCGTGGAGTTGAACCCATAGACCGTGTCACCGGTGCGGGTTGTCATATTGGCACCGTACAGGCGCTGGGCGGCCGCGATGTCGTCCAGGAGGGGGGCCGAGGCATAGTTGCCCCCATTGTTGCCGCCGGTATTGGACTCCGGCCAGTAGCTCATGACCGAATACTGGCGCGTATCCTCATAATAGACGGCATCGTTATAGGACGGCGATCCGTTGCCGGCATTGTAGTCGCCGGGATGGCTCAGGCCGATGCCGTGGCCGATCTCGTGCAGCAGAACCTGATAGCCGTAGGCCAGATACTGCGGGCTGGCATTGTAGCTGAGCGAGCTATTGACCCAGACGTCACCCGACGAGGCCGAGTGGTCGGCGTTTCCGGCCAGATAGGCGAAGGCGGCAGCGTTTTCGGCACCGCTGGCGTAGTTGCCGAACAGCATCGTGGCGGCATCGGAATAAGCGCCCGGTCCCGTGGTGCCCGAGCCGACGCGGTTGAAGGTGATGCGGGCCACGTCCGACCAGGCCGTCAGCATCAGCTCGGTCGCCGCAATCTGGGTCGCGGTGAACTGCGAGAAGCCCGTAGTCTGGTTCGGCATGGTTCCCGGTGCCGTCGCGCGGAAGGCATAGGTGACCGTCACCGGGTCCCCAATATTGGTGGACCAGCGCGCATTTGTGCGAGTCAGCTGGTTGCCGGCATCTCCGGGCAGCAGCGATACCTTGCCGTTCGGACTCGTGCCGCCCCGGTCATCAAGGTCAAGGTAGGACAGGGGGCCTTGATCTGGTGCCCGCTGGCCGGGACCCACCGCGAGATCCACGCCAATATCGTCCGGCAGGAAGCTGCTCCGGCGAAATTGTCCTGACATATCAACACAAATAACGCACATGGCCTAACCTTCCCAAGTCTCTGTTTTCGTTCAGTCGTGCACTAGCTGAACAGACAGGCTATTCCTCTCAGAGTTCAGTGCCAAGTCTCAATCCGATGACGAGAGGTGACGTCGGGATGAATTCCTTGATTTCGACGCTTGTCGCGTTGTTTCTGGTCGCCTGCAGCGGCCCGCCTCAAACCGCTTCAAGCCAGGCCAAGTTGGGAGACCAAGCCATGTCCGGTATTCCGGCTCTCGAAGGTGCGGCCGCTCTGGTCGGGCGCTGGGAACTGGCCGGTCCCCACGGCGCGTGCACGCTGCTCCTGTCGGCTGACGGGGCCCGCCTGGAGGCCGGCAGCCTGGCGGCCCCGATGCACAGCCTGGTCATTGAGGGTGATTGCGGCGAGCTGCCCGAGATCGCGGGCTGGCGGCCCATCCCGCTCGGCCTGGAGCTGGATGATGCGCGAGGATTCGCCACCCTCGTCTTCGAACGGCGTGACGGTCAGGCCTACCGGACGACTGATGGGCGTTGGAGCCTGCGTCGGGACTAGGGCCGGGCGACCCTAGCGCCAGTTGGAGACGCAGGGAATCTTCGACCGGTCGGCCCGATCGGCGTAGCGCTCGGCGATCTCTCGGACCTCGGCCAGGAGGCCGTCCTCCAGGCGGATCGGGTTGAGGCCCAACGCCAGGAACTGGTCGTTGACCACCTGCAGTTCGTTCTCGTCGGCTTCGCGTCGGGGATTGGGCAGGTTGGCGATCTCAGCTCCGGTCGTGCGGGCGACCAGGTCTGCCAGATCCCGCACCCGGTGCGTTTCGGTCATCTGGTTCAGGATCTGAACCCGCTCCCCCCGGGCCGGCGGATTTTCGATGGCCAGCTGGATGCAGCGCACCGTGTCACGGATGTGGATGAAGGCGCGGGTCTGACCGCCGGTGCCGTGCACGGTCAGCGGATAGCCAACCGCCGCCTGCATCAAGAAGCGGTTCAGGACCGTCCCGTAGTCGCCGTCATAATCGAACCGGTTGATGAGCCGTTCGTCACGCTCGGTCTCGGGCGTCTGGGTGCCCCAGACGATGCCCTGGTGCAGGTCTGTGATCCGCAGTTCGTCATTGCGGTTGTAGAAGTAGAAGAGCAACTGATCCTGGGTCTTGGTCATGTGGTAGATCGAACCCGGTGCCGCCGGGTGCAGGATCTCGCGCTCGACCAGGCCTTCAGGCCCTTCAATCATCACCTTGAGATAGCCCTCGGGGACTGGGGCACCGGTGGTCCCGTAACCATAGACCCCCATGGTCCCCAGATGGACCAGATGGGACTCGACCCCCGCCTCGACGATCGCCGCCAGGACGTCATTGGTCGCATTGATGTTGTTGTTGACGGTGTAGCGCTTGTGCCAGGCCGACTTCATCGAATAGGGCGCGGCGCGCTGTTCGGCGAAATGCACGATGGCGTCAGGCCGCTCGGACTTCAGGAGGGCGACCAGGCGGTCGAAGTCCTGGCCCAGCGTCAGGGTTTCGAACCTGATGTCGCGGCCCGAAACCTCCTTCCAGGCCGCCAGGCGATCCGACATTGACCGGATGGGTGTGAGCGACTGGACCTCCAGCTCAACGTCGATCTTCCGGCGCGACAGATTGTCGACGATGATGACCTCGTGTCCCAGATTGGACAGATGCAGGGCCGTCGGCCAGCCGCAGAATCCGTCACCGCCCAGCACCAAAATCTTCATTGTCATCCCTCATGGCTACCTCGCTCTCTTAGCGGCCCATTCGGTGCGCCGCTATGGCGATGAGTCCATCGCTCCGGGCCGCGCGGCGGCGGCGATCATTCCCGTCGTTCCACGCCAGACCCGTCGGAACCGATGACGGCACGGCGGGGACATCCGTGGGCAGGTTTGGGTGGCAGCACGACCGCCCACTACCGGAGCCCCCTGAACCTGCGCGGCTCCCTCACGATCCGGCGACCGGCGCAGGGCCGTATCGGTTCGGACCTGCGGACCCAGGCAAACTCAACAGGAGAACCAGTCCTCCGAGCGATGCCAGATAGAGCATATTGTTGATCATCAACGCCCCGAACAAAGCGAGGTCGGGTTCGGTGCTGTCATTGAAGCTCGTCAACAGCTGGCTCATCCCGACGAGGCCGAGGATGAGCAACAGCAATGGGACCAGAGCGACGTACCCGGGCAGGCCGCGGTCATGCAGCCGGCGTGTCATGGCGGCGGCCAGCAGTATGACCAGCAAGGCCACGCCGCCGCCCAGGCCGAGGAAGAAGTTGGTCATGTCCGGCATGAGCCCTGAGCCGGGGGCGTACTGAACGGAATAGCTGGTGGCCGACCGCTGGATGCGAACGGCCTCTGGATGCTCAATCGCCAATCGCTCGGCTTCGGCGAACAGCTGCTGCATGGCCAGGGTCATTGCCACGCCGAGGACCAGGAAGGTCAGGGCGACGACGACAGCGGCATAGGGCCAGAACTGTGAACGCAGATCGCGACCGCCGAACACCAACAGGTTCCGGAACCCTCGAATGATTGATTGCAACGTTCCGTCCCCTCACGGCCTTGTTGGCAGGATGGCACGAAAAAGGGGCGCGGTTGCCCGCGCCCCTGATCCGGTTTTGAGATTGGACCGCGCTTACGCCGAGGCGAGGTTGCGCAGGACGTAGGGCATCACGCCGCCGGCCTTGAAGTAGTCCAGCTCGGTCTGGTTATCGATGCGGCAGCGCACCGGGAAGCGGGCCATCTTGCCGTCCGACGGACGGAACAGCTCGACCCACAGTTCCTGGCGCGGCTTCAGCTTGCCGACATTGGCGTCGGTGAGGCCGCGGATGGTGACGATCTCCTCGCCGGTCAGACCCAGCTTGGTCCAGCCGTCCTGTTTGAACTGCAGCGGCACCACGCCCATGCCGATCAGGTTGGAGCGGTGGATACGCTCATAGCTCTCCGCGATGACGGCGCGCACGCCCAGAAGGCGCGTGCCCTTGGCCGCCCAGTCGCGCGACGAGCCGGTGCCGTATTCCTTGCCCGCAAACACGACCAGCGGCCGGCCCTCGGACTGGTAGCGCATGGCCGCGTCGTAGATCGACATCTCGTCGCCCGACGGGAAGTGCTTGGTCACACCGCCTTCGATGTCGGGTGTGATCTTGTTGCGGATGCGGATGTTGGCGAAGGTGCCGCGCATCATCACTTCGTGGTTGCCGCGGCGGGCGCCGTAGCTGTTGAAGTCGATCGGCTCGACGCCGTGGTCGATCAGATATTTGCCGGCGGGCGACACCGCCTTGATCGAACCGGCCGGCGAGATGTGGTCGGTGGTGATCGAGTCGCCGAAGATGCCCAGGATGCGCGCCTCGATGATGTCGGCGACCGGGGCCGGCTCCATCGACAGGCCGTCGAAATAGGGCGGGTTCTGAACATAGGTGGACTTGTCGTCCCACTCATAGGTCTGGCCGCCGGTGACCTTGATCGCCTGCCAGTGCTTGTCGCCCTTGAAGACGTCGGCATAGCGTTTGGCGAACATTTCCGGGGTGACCGACTTCTTCTGGATGTCGGCGATCTCCTTGGAGGTCGGCCAGATGTCCTTGAGGAAGACGTCCTTGCCCTTCTTGTCCTGGCCGATCGGCTGGGTGGTGATGTCGATCCGCATTGAGCCGGCCAGGGCATAGGCTACCACCAGCGGCGGCGAGGCCAGGTAGTTGGCCTGGACGTCCGGGTTCACCCGGCCCTCGAAGTTGCGGTTGCCCGACAGGACCGAGGTGGCGACCACGCCGTTGTCGTTGATGGTCTGGGAAATCTCCGAATCCAGCGGGCCGGAGTTGCCGATACAGGTGGTGCAGCCATAGCCGACCAGGTTGAAGCCCAGGGCGTCCAGATCGTCCTGCAGACCCGAGGCGGTCAGATAGTCGGTGACCACCTGCGAGCCGGGGGCCAGCGAAGTCTTGACCCATGGCTTGGGCTTGAGGCCCAGCTTGGCGGCCTTGCGCGCCACCAGGCCGGCCGCGATCAGCACCGAGGGGTTGGAGGTGTTGGTGCAGGAGGTGATCGCTGCGATCACCACATCGCCGTCGCCCAGGTCAAAGTCTCGCCCCTCGACGGCATAGCGCGGCGCGTCGGACGGGCGGTTGAAGGTTCCGGTCAGCTGGGCCTCGAACTCGGGCGCGGCGGTCGTCAGGGCGACCTTGTCCTGCGGGCGCTTGGGTCCGGCCAGCGACGGCACGACGGTGCCGAGGTCCAGCTCCAGGGTGTCGGTGAACACCGGCTCTTCGGCGCCCGGCTCGATCCACAGCCCTTGCGCCTTGGCATAGGCCTCGACCAAGGCGACGCGCGCCTTGTCCCGTCCGGTGGCGGTCAGATAGTCGATCGTCGCCTTCGACACCGGGAAGAAGCCGCAGGTGGCACCGTACTCGGGGGCCATGTTGGCGATGGTCGCCTGGTCTTCGATGGTCATGCCGGCGATGGCGTCGCCGAAGAATTCGACGAACTTGCCGACCACGCCGCGCTTGCGCAGCATCTGGGTGACGGTCAGCACCAGGTCGGTGGCGGTCGCGCCCTCGGGCAGCTTGCCGGTCAGTTTGAAGCCGATGACCTCGGGGATCAGCATCGGGATCGGCTGGCCCAGCATGGCCGCCTCGGCCTCGATGCCGCCGACGCCCCAGCCCAGCACGGCCAGGCCGTTGATCATGGTGGTGTGGCTGTCGGTGCCGAC
>JAFLCS010000011.1 GCA_017302105.1 Caulobacterales bacterium
GCCGGCGCGGCGCGGGCGGGCGCGCGGCGCCGGGCCCAGCCGAACGGTCGGCTGCGCATCGGCATGATCGGCGTGGGGATGCGCGGGCGCGTGCTGCTGCGTGAGCTGGTCCGGCGAGGCGACGTCGATGTCACGGCCCTGTGCGACGTCGAACAGTGGACCCTGGATCGGGCGACCGAACAGTTCACCGAGGCCGGCAAGCCGGCGCCGCGCTTGTGGACCGGATCGCACGAGGCCTGGCGCGAGATGTTGGCGGCGGGCGATCTGGATGCGGTGGTCATCGCCACGCCCTGGGAATGGCACGCGCCGATGTCCATCGCGGCCATGGAGGCCGGGATCGCGGTCGGCTGTGAGGTCGTGGCCGGAGTGACGCTGGAGGATCACTGGGAGGTGCTGCGCACCCAGGTTCGCACCAGCACGCCCTATATGCTGCTCGAGAATGTCTGCTTCCGGCGCGATGTGATGGCGATCACCCGCATGGTGCGCGAGGGCGTCTTCGGCGAGATGATCCATCTGGAAGGCGGCTATCAGCACGACCTGCGCCATGTGAAATTCAACGCCGGGGTGGTCGGCGAGGCCTACGGCGAAGGCGCCGAGTTCGGCGAGCGCGGCTGGTCCGAGGCGCGCTGGCGCACCGAGCATTCGGTCGAGCGGAACGGCGACCTTTATCCCAGCCACGGCATCGGCCCGATCGCCATGTGGGCCAATATCAATCGCGGTAATCGCTTTACCCGCCTGACCAGCTATGCGTCCAAGGCGCGAGGGCTGCACAACCATGTGGTCGCGGTCGGGGGCGAGGATCACCCGAATGCGCGGGTGAATTTCCGGCTTGGTGACGTGGTGACGACCTCCATCGGCTGTGAGGACGGAACCACGGTGCGGCTGACCCACGACACCAATCTGCCGCGACCCTATTCGCTGGGCTTCCGGGTTCAGGGCGAAAAGGGCCTTTGGATGGACCTCAATCGCTCGATCTATGTCGAGGGAACGAGCCCCGAGCCGCATCGCTGGGAAGAGGCGCAAGGCTGGCTGGATCGCTATGACCATCCGCTGTGGGCTGAGTTTGCTGACCAGGCGGCAGGGGCCGGTCATGGCGGCATGGATTTCTTTGTCATCCATGTCTTCATCGAGGCGATGAAGACCGGCCACCCCATGCCCATCGACATCTTCGACGCAGTGACCTGGAGCGCGATTACGCCGCTGTCGGAAGCGTCGATCGCGGCGGGCAATGCGACCGTTGACTTCCCCGATTTCACCGAGGGCGGTTGGCGCACCGCCGGGCCGTGGAGGGTCTGAGATGCAAGGCTTGAAACTGGTCATCGGCGACAAGGCGTTTTCGACCTGGTCGCTGCGGCCCTGGCTGGTGCTCAAACACTGTGATGCGGTGTTCGACGAGCAGGTGATCTATCTGGACCAGCCGACGACGGCGGCCGAGATCGCCGAGCATTCGCCGGCGGGCAAGGTGCCGGTGCTGATCGTGGATGGGGCAGCGATCTGGGATTCATTGGCGATTTCGCTGTGGTGCGCTGAGCATTGGCCGCGCGCCGGCCTGTGGCCCGAGGACGCCGAGGCGAGGGCGCGGGCCTATTCGGTGACGTGCGAGATGCATTCGGCCTTCGGTGCCCTTCGGACGGAATGCGCCATGGGGCCGAACCATCTGATGGTCGGGCCTCCCGGCTCGCCGCTGACGCCCAGCGAAGCCTTGTCGAAGGATTTGCGGCGGCTGGTCGGGATGTGGCTGGAGTGCCGCCAGGACTGGGGTGGGGACGGCCCGTATCTGTTCGGGCGCTGGTCGATCGCCGACGCGTTCTTTACGCCGGTGGCGGCGCGGATCCGGCACTACCAGCTGGACCTGATCGCGCACGGAGACGACGGAACGGCCCAGGCCTATTGCGCCACCTTGCTGAGCCAGGAGGACTTTCTGGAGTGGGAGGCGGCGGGCCTGGCCGAGGTGGGCTAGATCGCCCCAATTGCCTTGAGGCTGATGACGCGCTGGTCGGTGGCGGCACCTTTAATGCCCTGGCGGCCGACGATCAGGTGATCGTGGACGGCGATCTTGAGCATCTTGCCGGCCTCGATGATCTGTTGGGTCATGTCGATGTCGGCCCGGCTGGGCGTCGGATCGCCTGAGGGGTGGTTGTGCACCAGGATGACGGCTGAGGCGTGCAGCTCCATGGCCCGGCGAATGACTTCACGCGGATAGGCCGGGGCGTGATCGATGGTGCCGCGTCCCATGATCTCGTCGGCGATCAGCTGATTCTTATGGTCCAGGAACAGGACGCGGAACTGTTCGCGCGGCTGATGCTGGAGGGTGACGCGGACATAGTCCGTCAGGGCGGTGAAGGAGCCGATCACCTTGCGCGGCGCTGCGACCTCGCCGGCGACGCGGCGCGACAGTTCGTGCAGGGCCATCAAATCCAGCGCCGTCTCCTTGCCGACGACCTTGGTGCGGCCTCGGGAATCTTCGGCGCGCACGGAGATCAGGTCCTCCAGCGAGGCGTCGAGCACCGCGCCCAGTGAGCCGAAGCGGGCGAGCAGGGCCTTGGCGATCGGTTTGACGTCGCCCTGGGGCTGGCTGCGAAACAGGAACAGCTCGAGCAGTTCATAATCGGGCAGGGCGCTGAGGCCGCCCTGGCGGGCGCGCTGTCTCAGGCGTTCGCGGTGGCCCAGGTAGTGCGGCCTGTTCGGCGCGGCCGTCGGCTCGACCGGCGCGACAAACAGCTCGGGAAAGGCGACGACGGTGGAAGCAGCCGGCATGACGACCTCGCGTTCAGCGAACGCCATACTGCCAGAACGAAAAGGGAACGTCTAGTCGGCGGGATCAAACAGGCTGCCGGCACTTTCCATGCGTGTATCGCCACCGGCGTCGGTGACCGCGTAGGTGAAGCCCGGCTGAAGCGCAAAGGCGCCGGCGCGACCGCGCTTGTCGAGCGCGAGAAAGGCGACCTGGCTGTCGGCGATGCGCGCGCCGCGCAGGCGGGCGAGCCGTTCGATCACCGATCGACAGGCGGCGGTCGGATCGGCCCCGGCGCGCATCGCCTCGACCACGGCATGAGAACCGACCACGCGCACGACGTCTTCTCCAACGCCGGTGGCGGTGCAGCCTCCGACGGAGTCGTCGACATAAAGGCCGGCGCCGATGATCGGACTGTCGCCGACCCGCCCCCGCATCTTGAAGGCCAGACCCGACGTGGTACAGGCGCCGGCCATGCGATCAGCGGCGTCGATGGCCAGCAGTCCGATTGTGTCGTGATTGCCCGGCCCGCCGGGCCGCTCTCTCCATTCGAGGTTTTCGCGGTTGCTCTGAGGCGTGTAATCGGCGGTGAGCAGCCACTCGCGCCACGCGGCTTCGGATTCGGGCGTGGGCATCTGGACCACTTCAAAGCCCTGTTCCAGTGCGAACGTGCGGGCACCTTCGCCGACCAACATGGTGTGGGGCGTGCGCTCCATCACCGCGCGGGCGACCGAGACGGCGTGGTTGACGTCCTCCAGGGCGCAGACCGCGCCGACGTCGCCGGCCCAGGTCATGACGCAGGCGTCGAGCGTCACGCGCCCCTCGCGATCGGGGCGTCCGCCAAGGCCGACGGACGTGTTGCTGGGATCACCCTCGGCGAGGCGTCCGCCGGCCTCGACCATGTCGAGGGCCGATCCTCCGGCAAGTCGCCGTTGCCAGCCGGCCTGGTTGGCCAGGGCACCGAAGTCCCAGGTCGAGACCATGACCGCCGGCCGTGTCGCGCCGGGCGGTCCCATGGCTGCGGTTGCGGCGATGGTCGGGACGGCAAGAATGGCGCGGCGGGTGGTTCGCACGCCCGGCTAGCTGAACGTGGGCCGGAACAGGCCCTTGGGACTGCCGGTAAATATCTCAATCCCGTCTTCGGTCACGCCGACCGAGTGCTCGCACTGAGCCGAGAGGGACTTGTCGCGGGTCACGGCGGTCCAGCCGTCGGACAGGACTTTCACCGAGGCCTTGCCCAGGTTCACCATCGGCTCGACGGTGAAGAACATTCCAGGTTCCAGCGTGGCACCCTGGCCGCGCTTGCCAAAATGCAGGACGTTTGGCGCATCGTGGAAGACCCGGCCCAGGCCGTGTCCGCAGAAGTCGCGCACGACGCTCATGCGCTGGGCCTCGACGTGCTGCTGGATGGCCCAGCCGATGTCGCCGAAGGTATTGCCCGGCTTGACCATGGCCAGGCCCTTGTCGAGCGACTCATAGGTGGCGTCGATCAGACGCTTGGCGCGGACATTGATCTCTCCGACCGGATACATCCGGCTGGTGTCGCCGTGCCAGCCATCGACGATGACAGTGACGTCGATATTGGCGATGTCGCCGTCATTCAGACGCAGGTTCGGCCGCTCGCCGGGGATACCGTGACAGACCACATGGTTGGGCGAGATGCAGGTGGTCTTCTCGTAACCCTTGTAGCCCAGGCAAGCGGGGAGGGCCTTGTGATCCAGAATGAACTCGCGTGCCAGATCATCGAGGTAGGCCGTCTCGACGCCCGGCGTGACGTGCTCGGACAGCATATCGAGGCATTCGGCCGCTAGGCGTCCGGCGGCGCGCATTCCCTCGAAGTCTTCGGGGCGATGACGCTTGATGACGCCGGTGCGGACGTAGGCGTCCTCTTCGAGATCGAGAATTTCCATGGGCCTGTGGTCTGGTTCGGGGAGACGCGCAATGTGGGTAGGCTAGCACGATTTCTCAAGACACGCCGAGAGCCTGTGTGCTCCTGAAGGTCCGGCAGGTGCGGGGTCTTGTCCCAGTGAAAGGGCTGGAACACCAGCCGCCAGACGGCATGGACCTGCGCGAGACTGGTCAGGCTCCAGTACAGCGGGGAGGTGAGGGCATCGAGCAAGGACAGTCTGGATGCTGTGCGACCGACGCCGATCTGGACCGTCCAGATGGCGACGAGCCATCCGGTCACAAGCAAGGCGAGATGTGGGACGGTGAACGACGGACTGGTGCCGTTGAGACCGTGAATGAGAAGATTGGCGAGAACCCAGGCGAGGACCGGACCCTGCAAGGTTGCCGAGGCCACGGCGGCTACAAGCGTCAGCATCAGGGCCGCAACGCCGCCCCAACCCAGGTCTCGGGGGTGTCTCAGGTTGACGCTGATCGTCTGCATGAAGCCCTTGAGCCAGCGGGTTCTCTGCGGAAGCCAGGCTCTGAAATCCGATGGTGGGCTTTCGCGGGTAGGGCGAGAGAGGGTTCCGATTCGGTATCCTCTGCGGGTCAGGCGGAACCCAAGGTCTGCGTCTTCGGTGACATTCCAGGGATCCCAACCCCCGACCTCCTTGAGAATGTCGACGCGGAAGTGATTGCTGGTGCCGCCCAGGGGAATGGGAAGGCCCATCCGAACCATGGCCGGCAGGATAACCTCGAACAGGGCTGCATATTCGTGGGCGAATTGGCGTTCGAGCCAGGTCGCCGCGCGGCCCAGCGTGCGGATCTGCAAGGGGGCCTGCAGGCAAGCGAGGTCAGGACCGCCCGAAGCGAAGGCTACTGCGGCTTCCTTGAGCTGCTCGGGGTGAGGCTCGTCCTCGGCATCATAGACCGTCAACAGTCCCGCCGGTGCCCGCTGCAAGGCCACATTGAGCGCCCTTGGCTTGGTCTGTGGTGTGCCGGGCGGCGCGACCAGCGGAACCAGCCATGGTGGGCGCGGCGTCGCGAGGATGGCTGCGAGCGTTGTGGGGTCGTCGGGTTCGACGACGAGAAATCCAGTCAGATGGCGTGCTGGATAGTCGATGCGTGCCAGTCGACGGATCAGTTGGGGCACGATGTCGGCTTCGTCCTTAAGCGCCGCGACAAGGGTGTAGTGCGGCCATCGGCGCGGCCGCGGCGAGATCGATCTGGGGTGGGCAGGTGGCGAAAGGCAGCAGATCGTCTTGAACACTACAACGGCTACAAAGCCGACCCAGAAGCCGGAGGTCAGGAGAGACCAGGTCGGACCCCACCAGGCCGAGCGCTGAGCGATCAACGCCGTGGTCAACGCCACAAATAGAAGCGCGACCAGGGTCCATGACCAGCTGGAGCGGGCGCTGAGCGATGCCTTTGGGCCCGTCATGTTCGGAGCCGGGCGGTCCGCACCGTCCATCGTAGCCCTCTTTCGCCTAAACCGAGAAATCGAACCATGTTCTAGCAAAACGAGCAAGATGTCGTACGAACCGGCGGTTGCTCCGGGGCGGCGGACGGGGGTAAGTGGAGCTCATATTCTGTCGTTTCCGGAGACTTCCTTGGCCGTTATCGAACCGCGCCTACGGACCACCCGATCCGCCCGCAAGGCAAAAGGGGACGGTCACGAACGGCGCGCCGAGATCCTCGCTGCGGCCGAGCGTCTGTTCGTGGAACAGGGCTATGAAGGCGCAACCATCCGGAAGATTGCAGACGCAGTCGGGCTGTCGTCGACGGCGCTCTATATGCACTTCAAAGATAAGGCCGAGATTCTGGCCGAAATCTGCGAGGCCGGCTTCGGCAAGCTGGCGACCGTGACCGACGAGATCGAGGCCGAGCCCCAGCCCGCCGAAATCTCTTTGCGGCGGAAGATGCGTGCCTATGCCGATTTCGGTTTTGCCAACCCCAACGCCTATCGGTTGATCTATCTGACGCGACCCGGCGAAGCCGGAAGCGCCGAGGGCGTGGCGCGTCGCGTCGGACGGGGATTGTACGACCGACTGCGCTCGACAGTGGAGGACATGGCCAAGGAAGGCCGGCTCAATCGCGACCCACACACCGCTACCCAACTGATCTGGGGCGGGGTTCATGGCCTGGTCTCGCTCATGCTGACCAAGCCCTATTTCGATTGGGACGACCGGGACGCCCTGATCGAATCCATGATGAACGCCATCATTGCGGACCTGACACGAGAATGAAGGTTTTCGGCTGGGCGGCGCTGTTCCTGGTCGGTCTGGCGCTTCCCGCCCATGCCGGACCGCGGGTCGTTTCGCTCGACCAGTGCGCGGACCAGTATGTCCTGGCATTGGCGGATCGGTCGGCCATCGCCGGGGTGTCGCCGCGCGCCGACGACGCGGATTCCTGGCTGAGATCGCAAGGTGAAGCGGCCCCGCGCCTACGTCCGACGCTTGAAGCCGTAACGGCCGCATCCCCCGATGTGGTGGTCCGCTACTGGGGCGGCGACGCCCGACTGATGTCCGCTCTGGAACGGCACGGGATCACGGTCATCCAGATCGACGACGCGACGGATTTTGAGGGTGTGCGTCGCAATATCCGGCGGGTCAGCACAGCCCTGCATCAGCCAGGGCGGGGTGCCGATCTGATCGCTGGGATGAACCGCAATCTGGCTCAGAGTCGGGGAAGCTGGAACGGAGAGCCGGCTCTCTATCTGACGGCGGCCGGGTGGACGGCAGGCCGCGGTACCCTGATCGATGCGATGATGCGCGCCGCAGGGCTGAGCAACGCCTGGGACGGCCAGTCCTTTGCGTCCTTGTCGATTGAACAGCTTATTCTGCGTCCGCCACGCCAGTATGTGCTGGGTTTTTTTGATGCGGTCCGATCCGACCGTCGTGGAGCCGGGCGACACCCGAGCGTTCGACGTCGAACGCGATACGGGACGGTAGTGTCCTGGCCGGGAGCGATGCTGGGCTGTCCGGCCTGGTTCGCGGCAGATGGCAGCCGCAGCCTGGCCCGGGCTGCACCCAGACGATGAGCCGGCTCCCGCTCAATCTGCTTCTCGGTGGGCTGCTGTTGATCGGCCTGGTTCCGGCCGTCCTGTTGGGTGAGGTGGCCCTGACCACCACCCAGATCCAGCACGCGTTCAGCGATTGGCGATCTGCGCCGGGTGAGATCCTTTGGCAGGTGCGCGCCCCGCGCGCCGTGGCGGCGGCCCTGACGGGCGGCGCGCTCGGCCTGGCAGGTGCGATCCTTCAAGGCTTGCTGAGGAATCCTCTGGCCGACCCCGGCGTCCTGGGCGTGTCTGCGACCTCCGCCTTTTTGGCGTCACTCGCAATCGTATCGGGGCTGGCGCTTGTTCCGGGTGTGGTGGAGGGGGCTGCCTGGCTGGGCGCGCTGCTGTGTGGCGGGGTACTGGCGGCTTTCACAGCTCGCATCCGCGAGCCCGAAGCTCTGATCCTTTTTGGAGTCGCCCTGTCCAGCTTCTTCGGCGCAGCCACCGCCCTGGTGTTCAACCTGTCGCCGTCGCCGATCGCGACTGCCGAGGTGCTGGGCTGGCTGATGGGATCGGTTGAGGCCCGCAGCTGGATGGACGCTATCTGGGCGGTGCCGGCTCTGGGATTTGCGCTGTTTCTGGCCTGGCGCGCGGCACCTGGTCTGAAGATGTTGACGCTGGGAGAAGAGGCGGCGGCGACCTCGGGGTTGCCCATGGGCCGGCTCAAGATGGCTGCGGTACTGAGCGCGTCCCTGGCGACCGGGGCGGCCGTCGCGCTCGCCGGTGTGGTGGGCTTCGTGGGACTGGCGGCACCGCACCTGGTGCGCCAGGCCGCGCGCGAGGACCCGGCCCGGTTGTTGGTGCCCTCAGCTTTGGCCGGTGCCGCTATGCTGGTTCTGGCGGATCTGGCGGCCCGCCTTATTCCGACCGATCAGGAATTGAAGCTCGGGGTCTTCACGGCGCTTATCGGGGCCCCGTTGTTTGCCTTGATTGCCTGGAAGGCCGCAAGGAGCTGGCGGACATGAGCCTGCTTTCACTGCGGAATGTCCACGCGAGGCTGTCTGGCCGTGAGGTTGTGCACGCGGTCAGTCTCGATGTTGCGCCAGGTGAACTGGTAGCTCTGGTCGGCCCCAATGGTGCAGGCAAGACGACCGTGCTGAAGGCCGGGATAGGGCTGCATCCGATCTCGCGTGGCGAGAGTCGGCTGTTGGGCGAGGCCATCCATTCGGTCGATGTCGTTCAGAGGGCCCTGACACTCGGCTATCTGCCTCAGGAGCGGCGGTTGGCCTGGGGCATGGCGGCCGTCGAGGTGGCTGCCTTGGGCGCGCCGTTTGCGCCACCCTCGGTCGCGGTGGAGCGCGGTCGCTCGGCGCTCGATCTGTTTGGCGTTGGCGATCTCGCCGAAACCACGGTGTTCGCCCTTTCTGGAGGGGAGCGCGCGCGCGTGCTGCTGGCGCGCTTGTTCGCGACCGAAGCGGCCCTTTTGGTCGCCGATGAGCCGGTGGCTGGGTTGGACCCGGATGCTCAGCTTCTATGTCTGGAACGGTTCCAGGCTCATGCGCGCAGCGGTGGAGCGGTTCTAATGACTCTGCATGACCTCGGCCTGGCAGCACGGTTCGCCGACCGGGTCGCAGTCCTGGACAGGGGGCAATTGGTCGCTGACGGACCGCCGACCGAGGCCCTGTCACCCAAGGTCCTCAAGTCGGTGTTTGGCCTTAAGGCGCGCTGGACCGAGGCGGCGGGCCAGAGCTTGCTGATCGCGGAGCGCGCCTAGTATCCGTACCCGCGCGATAGTTCCTGGGAGAGGTTGATCTCGGCCGCGCCGCCGTTCAGGCGAGCGCGATAGACCTGCATATTTTCCATGACTCGCATCATGTAGTTGCGCGTTTCAGTGAAGGGCGCACACTCGATGAAGTCGATGGGATCGGTGGCACCACCGCGCGGGTCGCCGCAATAGGCCATCCACTGGGCCGGGCGGGCCGGACCGGCGTTGTAGCCGATGGTCGCCAGCAGGTACGAGCCGCCGAAATTCCCCGCCAATTCGCCCAGGTGGTAGGTGCCGAGCTGAACATTGTAGTCAGGGTCATAAAGCGCCTCGGCTCCCCGCCATTCCACTCCCAGGCGGCGGGCGACACCCGAGGCCGTGGCGGGTAGAAGCTGCATCATGCCGCGGGCATTGGCGTGCGAACGGACGCGCGGATCAAAGGCGCTTTCCTGGCGGATGATGGCGTGTACGAAGGCCGGATCCGGCGCGCCCGGAACGGATGGCACATAGGTTACCGGATAGCCGCGCTCTGCCAGGGGAAAGCCACGCTGGGCCGCCGTGCGGGCGACGTGCATGGACAGATCCTGCATTCCGTACTCTCGGGAAAGATCAACCAGCAGGGCGTAGTCGACGGCGCTTTCCAGTTGGTTGTCCAGATCCATGACGAAGACGCGCACCAGGGAGTTCTCGCCGGCGCCGGCCAGGGCGCGGATGGCCTGGACCACGGGATAGGATTCAAACCGTGCGCGGTCGGCTCCCGTGGGCTGGGGCTCGGCCGGCAGGCGCAAGGTGCGCATATTGGCCTTTTCGGCCGCGAGCTGTCCGTAGAAGGCCCAGGTATATTGTGCCCCCTGTCGGTAGTAGCCGGCGGCTCCCGCCTGATCACCCTGGGCCTCTGCCGCCCGGCCCAGCCAGTAGAAGGCCCGACTCTGGGTAATGGGAGTCGAAGACGACTGACGCAGAGCCTCGAAATGTCGTGCAGCCTGGCTGGGATTGTTCAGCCTGGTCAGGGCGATCCAGCCGGCGAAGAACTCGGCATCGACCCTGCGATCGCCGCCGGGAAAGCCGTGGCCGGCCATGGCATGGTAAGCCGAGGTGTAGTCACGCGCCTGCAAGGCATCGATGAAATAGTTGCGGCGCTCGGTCCACATCAGATCCTGGCCATCCGAATGTGTCGGTGCGGCGGGGAAGCGGGACAGGAGCGGGAAGCCGTTCCACTCCTGGCCGTCGAGTCGCGCACGCCGCGCGCGTTCGAGCGCCAGACCCGGATCGTTCTCGAATTGGGCAGGGACGTTGGGGGACGAGGCTCCGCTTCTGAGCGCCATGCGGGCTTCGGCCAGGGCGCGGTAATCGGGAGATACGCGCGCCAACATGGCGCGAGTGGCCGGTCCATGGGGCCCGTAAAGGAGGGTGTTGAGCCTCGCTTCGTGATCCGCCTGGGTCAGGAGCGAACCATAGTTGGTGTAGAACCGCTCCTGGGTGCTGCTGTCGAAGGAATAGTCGCGCCACCAGTGTCGCAGGAGGGCCTCGGATTCAGAGGTGCGACCCGTCGCTCCTAGCGCCTGGGCCAAGGCCATGGCCCCCTCGACGGTGGTGGGTTCGGTCCTGGCAAAGACAGTCAGCACCTCGCTGGGCGAGGCATAGGCATTGGCCAGAGCCTTCTCGATCGCTCTCTGGCGCGTCTCGGCGCGCGGCCAGCCGGCAAGGTCATTGCGGGCTGCGGACAACTCGCCCCAGCCGACCCGGTCTTCGAGGACGTCGATCAGGGCCCAGCGGATGATCTGGCGCTCAATCTGGCTGGCCGAGGCGGCGTAGGCCTCCGCCTGGTTCACATTGCCGGCGCGTGCGGCGGCCAGGCCCAATGCCAGGTTCTGCGATGAGGCGTACTGAGCCGTCGCGGCCGTTGTGACAGCCGGGTCAGCCGTCGGCTGGAACAGGGCGACGACCGCTGCGACCGCTGCCTGAATCCAATCCGTCATGCCATCTATCCTCAGTCAGTTTGAAATGGTTGCGGCACCTGTGCCGCGCGCCTAGTTTCCCAGGCCAATCTGCAAGCGAGACCCTTTGCCAATGACCGCACCGCTGTTCAAGGGCGTGATCACTGCATTGATCACACCCTTTCGTGACGGAAAAGTGGACGAATCTGCCTTTCGGAGTCTGATTGAACGTCAAATTTCGAGCGGAGTTCACGGGGTCGTGCCGGTGGGAACCACCGGTGAAAGTGCCACGGTTTCGCCGGATGAGCACAAGCGGATCGTCGAACTGTGCGTCGAAACGGTTGCTGGTCGCGCGCGTGTCATTGCCGGAGCGGGGGCCTCGGCCACCGACAAGGCCGTTGATCTGGTCCGTCACGCCAAGACCGTCGGAGCCGATGGCGCGCTGGTGGTGACGCCCTACTACAACCGGCCTAGCCAGGAGGGTCTGTACGCCCATTTTGCCGCCATCAATGATGCGGTTCAGCTGCCGGTCTTGTTGTACAATGTGCCAGGGCGCACCGGTGTGGATCTGGCCGATGCGACGACGGCGCGGCTGTCGCAGCTGCCCAATGTGGTCGGCATCAAGGACGCCACGGGGGATATGGGCCGGGTCAGCCGCCAGCGGCTGGACTGCGCCGACGGTTTCGCCCTGATCTCGGGCGATGATCCCAGCTGGCTTGGCTATCTGGCCCATGGGGGGCACGGCGTGATTTCGGTGACGTCCAATATTGCGCCGGGGGCCATGGTTGATCTGTATGGTGCGTTTGAGCGCGGTGACCTGGCCGGTGCGCGGGCGGCGCAGGACCGGCTGATCGGGCTGCACAAGGCGCTGTTCCTGGACGCCTCGCCGTCACCGACCAAATATTTGCTGGCCAAGATGGGGCTGTGCGCGGAGGACATCCGTCTGCCGCTGGTCGCCTGCAATGACGCAGTCAAGCCGCAGATCGACGCGGCCATGGCCGCCGCCGGTGGGGCCGAATGAGCGACCCCTCCAGCCGCAAGCTGATCGCCGAGAACCGGCGGGCCCGCTACGACTATTTTCTCGACGACGCCGTCGAGGCGGGACTGGTGCTGACTGGCACGGAGGTCAAATCTCTGCGCCAGGGCCGGGCCAATATTGCCGAGAGCTATGCGGCGGTGGAGGGGCGCGAGATCATGCTGATCAATGCCGATATCCCGCCCTATGGTCAGGCCAATCGCTTCAATCATGAGCCGCGCCGGCCCCGCAAGCTGCTGCTCAGCCGCCGCCAGATCGACCGGATGATCGGCGCGGTCCAGCGCGAGGGCCGCACCATCATTCCTGTGAGGCTCTATTTCAACGAAAAGGGCCTGGCGAAGCTAGAAGTCGCGTTGGCGAAGGGAAAGAAGGTCCACGACAAGCGCGAAACCGAGGCCGCCCGAGATTGGCAGCGGGACAAGGCGCGGCTGATGCGCGAGCGAGGGTAGAGGCGGGCCGCTTGACGCCATTCACCTTCGCGCGTAGAAGCCCGCCACCTTCGAGTCGGGTGGTCAGCCACTCTTCGTGATCGTGACAATTGAACGTGACGGGCTGTGTCCCGCCGGAACGGCCAGAGCGCCCGTTCCGGCTTTTGCGTTTGAGAGGCGGTCTGACTCGAAATAACCCCGGGCGGCCTGATGGCTGTTCAAAAGAAGGCTCACTGAGGCGCTCCGGCCGAAAGGCACACGCCTCCACATCGAAAGAGACGAACGACTTAATGCCTACGATCAACCAACTGATCCGCAAGCCCCGCCAGCCCAAGCCGGTGCGCAACAAGGTCCCGGCCCTGCAGGGCTGCCCCCAGAAGCGCGGCGTCTGCACCCGCGTCTATACGACCACGCCGAAGAAGCCGAACTCGGCCCTTCGTAAGGTCGCCAAAGTGCGTCTGGCCAAGTCGGGCGTCGAAGCCGTGTGCTACATCCCCGGTGAAGGCCATAACCTGCAGGAGCATTCGGTGGTCCTGATCCGCGGCGGCCGCGTGAAGGACCTTCCGGGCGTCCGCTACCACATCCTGCGCGGCGTGCTCGACACGCAAGGCGTCAAGGACCGCAAGCAGCGCCGTTCGCTCTACGGCGCCAAGCGTCCGAAGTAAGCCCTGCGCGTTTTCAAGATTTAAGAGGATACACCCATGTCCCGTCGTCGCCGCGCAGAGAAGCGCGAAATTCTGCCGGATCCCAAGTTCGGTGATCTGGTTGTCACCAAGTTCATGAACTACGTCATGTATGAGGGCAAAAAGGCCGTGGCCGAGAACATCGTCTATGGTGCTTTCGACATTCTGGAAGCCAAGCGTCGTGAATCGACCGCTCTGGAGACCTTCCACGCCGCGCTCGAAAACGTGTCGCCGGCCGTCGAGGTTCGGTCTCGCCGCGTCGGTGGGGCGACCTATCAGGTGCCGGTCGAGGTCCGTCCGGACCGTCGCCGTGCCCTGGCTATCCGCTGGGTCATCAACGCCGCGCGCAACCGCGGTGAGAACACCATGACCGAGAAGCTGGCGGGTGAACTGCTGGACGCGGCCAACAACCGCGGCTCGGCCGTCAAGAAGCGTGAAGACACCCACAAGATGGCTGAAGCCAACCGGGCCTTCTCGCATTATCGCTGGTAGCCTTCAAAGCGTCGCCTCCCTTACATCAAGGCTTGGCGCTCACTATCTAAGGGTATCGGTCGCGGGCGGTTTCAGCTAAATCGCCCGCGCCGCTTATCCGAACAGACGAACCACCGACCGGGGCGCACCGACCGCGCCCAGACATCATTTCTAAGGCGCTCCCCATGCCCCGTACGCACAAGATCGAAGACTACCGCAACTTCGGCATCATGGCCCACATCGATGCGGGCAAGACCACGACCACCGAACGCATCCTCTACTACACCGGCAAGTCCCATAAGATCGGCGAAGTCCACGACGGTGCCGCCACCATGGACTGGATGGACCAGGAGCAGGAGCGCGGCATCACCATCACGTCCGCCGCGACCACCGCCTTCTGGAAAGAGAAGCGCCTGAATATCATCGACACCCCCGGCCACGTCGACTTCACCATCGAGGTCGAGCGCAGCCTGCGTGTGCTGGACGGCGCGGTGACGGTTCTGGACGGTAACGCCGGCGTTGAGCCGCAGACCGAAACTGTCTGGCGTCAGGCCGACAAGTACAAGGTTCCGCGCATCGTCTTCGTCAACAAGATGGACAAGATCGGTGCCGACTTCGACAAGTCGGTTGAATCGATCCGCGACCGTCTGGGGGCCAAGGCCGTGCCGATCCAGTTCCCGATCGGTGCCGAGAGCTCGCTGACGGGCCTGGTCGATCTGGTCCGCATGAAGGCGGTTGTCTGGGACAACGATGGCCTGGGCGCGTCCTACCGCGACGAAGAGATCCCGGCTGACCTCAAGGCGAAGGCCGATGAGGCTCGCCAGTATCTGATCGAAGCCGCCGTCGAACTCGATGACGAGGCGATGGAAGCCTATCTGGAAGGCAATGAGCCGTCCGAAGAGACGCTGAAGAAGTGTATCCGCAAGGCGGTGCTGATCGGGGCCTTCTATCCGATCCTCTGTGGCTCGGCCTTTAAGAACAAGGGCGTCCAGACCCTGCTCGACGCGGTGGTCGACTATCTGCCTTCGCCGATCGACATCCCGCCCACGCCCGGCATCGACTTCAAGACGGAAGAGCCGGTTGTGCGTAAGGCTTCGGACGACGAGCCCCTGTCGGTTCTGGCGTTCAAGATCATGGACGACCCGTTCGTCGGCTCGCTGACCTTCTGCCGGATCTATTCGGGCAAGATGGAAACCGGACAGTCGCTGCTGAACTCTTCGCGCGACAAGCGCGAGCGCGTCGGCCGGATGCTGCTGATGCATTCGAACAACCGCGAGGACATCAAGGAAGCCTACGCCGGCGACATCGTCGCCCTGGCCGGGCTGAAGGAAACCCGCACCGGGGACACCCTGTGCGATCCGTTGAAGTCGCCGGTCATCCTGGAGAAGATGGAATTCCCTGCGCCGGTGATCGAGATCGCCGTCGAGCCCAAGTCCAAGGCTGACCAGGAGAAGCTGGGCGTCGCCTTGGCCAAGCTGGCCGGCGAGGACCCGTCCTTCACCGTCTCGACCGACCACGAGTCGGGCCAGACCATCCTCAAGGGGATGGGCGAGCTGCACCTGGACATCAAGATCGACATCCTGAAGCGCACCTATAAGGTCGAGGCCAATATCGGCGCACCGCAGGTGGCCTATCGCGAGAGCCTGGGTAAGGCTGCGGACATCGACTACACGCACAAGAAGCAGACCGGTGGTACCGGCCAGTTCGCCCGCGTGAAGATCAAGTTTGAGCCGGGCGAGCCGGGTTCGGGCTTCGTGTTCGAAAGTGCCATCGTCGGCGGCAACGTGCCCAAGGAATACATCCCGGGCGTTCAGAAGGGACTGGAATCGGCCAAGGAAAATGGCCTGCTGGCCGGCTTCCCGCTGATCGACTTCAAGGCCACGCTGTATGACGGTGCCTTCCACGACGTCGACTCGTCGGTGCTGGCGTTCGAAATCGCCTCGCGTGCGGCGTTCAAGGAACTGCGCACCCAGGGCGCGCCCAAGCTGCTCGAGCCGATCATGGCCGTCGAGGTCGTGACCCCGGAAGAATATCTGGGTTCGGTCATCGGCGACCTGAACGGCCGCCGGGGCATGATCCAGGGGCAGGATATGCGCGGCAACGCTGTTGTCGTGAACGCCTTCGTCCCGCTTGCCAATATGTTCGGCTATGTGAACACCCTTCGCGGGATGTCCCAGGGCCGGGCCCAGTTCACCATGCAGTATGACCACTACGATCCGGTGCCGCAGCACGTCGCCGACGAAGTGATCAAGAAGTACAGTGCTTAATTTCACCCCGAAACCACAGGAAACCCCGGTCTCGGGGACCAAGGAGCTATAGAGAATGGCCAAGGAAAAGTTCGAACGCACGAAGCCGCATTGCAACATCGGCACGATTGGTCACGTTGACCATGGCAAGACGACGCTGACGGCGGCGATTACGATGACGCTGGCGAAGGCTGGTGGTGCGA
>JAFLCS010000002.1:0-60000 GCA_017302105.1 Caulobacterales bacterium
ACAGCCGATCATCGTCGACCTCAGAAACGTCTACCGGCCCGAAGACGTCCGCGCCATGGGATTCGCCTACAGCTCCATCGGGCGCGCCTAAACCCGCCTAGTCCACAGCCGTCCGAACCAAATCGCCGTAGTAGGGATTGCCGGTATCCGGCCGACCCCGGCCGATGCCGATGACGAGGCCGGCCGTGACCACGGCCGCAATCAGGGCGATAACCCCCAGACGCAGACCGCGCAGCAGAGCTGCGACCTCGTCGCCCTCATCTCGCTGCAGTCGCTCGCGATGGTCCAATCTTGTTCCCCAAGCCCGGAATCACAGGGAACACAGCCTCACGATCTTTTTCAAGGTCGCGCAAAAGAAAACGCCCCGGAGCGGGAACTCCGGGGCGCTCTCGGTTCAGGCGGCGATGATCAGCGCCCGGTGAATGGACGGATCACAACCTCGACGCGACGGTTCTGCGCGCGGCCCGCGTCCGTCTCGTTGGAGGCAACCGGCGACCGCTCGCCCATGCCGGCGACATAGAGGCGCTCGCGCAGAACACCGCGGTTGATGAGATAACCGGCCACCGATGCCGCCCGGCGCTCGGAGAGGGCCTGGTTGTAGTCGTCGGCACCGCGAGCATCGGCGTGGCCGATGATGTCCACGACCGACTGGTCGTAGGTGTTGAGCACATTGGCCACGTCATCCAGCACCGCGTAGAAGCGGCTGTCGACGGTGTCGCTGTCGAAGCCGAAGGTCACGTCGGACGGCATCCGCAGGATCAGGGTGTCGCCTTCGCGGGCGACGCCCACGCCGGTACCGGACAGTTCCTGTTCAAGGGCGCGCTGCTGGCGATCCATGTACTGGCCGATGCCGGCCCCGGCGAGCGCACCGACGCCCGCTCCGATCATGGCGTTGGTTCGGCCTTCCTCGGAATCGGAGGTGTTGGTGAGATAGCCCAGCAGGGCTCCCACGCCCGCGCCGACAAGGGCACCGGTTCCCGTGTTGTTGCGAACCGGGCCCGAACGATAGGGGTCAGTCGTGGTGCAGCCGGCCACGAGCAGGGCCGTCGCGGATACACCGATGGCAACGAGTTTGAGGGTCATGAAAATCTCCTTGTTCAGCCCACTAACGCCGTCGAAACCGTGCGGTTCCTGCCGGGCCGGGCTTATGGCCAAGCTGAAGATGGGGTCGCCCTGGTTCCGCCCGCGTCGCTTTCGGGCTAGAGCATCGGCGTTGAACGGGAGCTGAACCAAAATGACCCAAGCCTCTGCCATCGACCCCGTTTCCATGCGCCGTTTCGACAGCGATTTCGAATCCTTTTCACGTGACCTGGGCGACTCCTTTTCGCGCTACGGCTTTGCGGTGATCGAGGATCATGGCCTGGACCAGGCGGTCATCGACCGGGCCCTGACCCAGACCAAGGCCTTCTTTGCCCAGGATGCCGACTCCAAGATGCGCTGGCACGAGCCCGGCACCGGTGGAGCGCGGGGCTATACGCCGTTCGGCACCGAGGCGGCCAAGGACGCCGACGTCGTGGATCTGAAGGAGTTCTGGCATACGGGCCGCGAGCTGCCCGCTGGCCATCCGTTCCGAGCCTTCATGCGCGACAACGTCAAGCCGGATACGCCGCCAGGCTTCCATGACAGCGCCTATGGACTGTTCGAGGCGCTGGACGAGATGGGTGCCAAGCTGCTGACGGCGATCGCCCACTATCTGGGCCTGCCGGACGACTGGTTCGCCGACAAGGTCGAGATGGGCAATTCGGTGCTGCGGCTCTTGCACTATCCGCCGATTCCGGCCGATGCGCCGGGCGTGCGGGCCGGGGCCCATGAAGACATCAATGTCATCACGCTTCTGCTGGGGGCGGAGGAGGGCGGCCTTCAGGTCATCGACCGCCGCACGGGAGAATGGTTGCCGGTCAATCCGCCGAAGGGGGCGCTGGTGATCAATGTCGGCGATATGCTTCAGCGCCTGACCAACCACGTGCTGCCCTCGACCAGCCACCGGGTCGTCAATCCGCCGCCGGAGCGCCGCGGATTTGCGCGGTATTCGACGCCGTTCTTTTTGCACTTCAACCCGGATTATCTGATCCGGACCCTGCCCTCGACCGTGACCCCGGACAATCCGGATCGCTATCCCGAGCCGATCACGGCCCAGGAATATCTGTTGCAGCGCCTGCGCGAAATCCGGCTGCTGTAGCCATCGTGGCGGGGGGGGACGCAAAACCGGTTCGACCCAGGCACCGGCTGGTCTGGCTGGCGTTGCTGGCGGGTCTGGTGCTGGGGCCGATCGGGGCGGTGATCGTGCACGCCGTCGTGCCGCCGCCGATCACCCTGTTGATGGTGACGCGCCTGTTCGAGGGCGAGGGGCTGCACGTGCGCTGGCGCAGCCTGGGCCGGATATCGCCGGATCTGGTCGATGCCGTCATCGCCGCTGAGGATGCGCGCTTTTGCGAGCACAACGGCTTCGACTTCGAGGCCATCCAGGACGCGATGGAGAGCAACGCTGAGGGCGGACGCATTCGCGGTGGCTCAACCATCAGCCAGCAAACCGCCAAGAACGTCTTTCTGTGGCCGGGCCGCAGCTGGGTCCGCAAGGGTCTGGAGGCGGGCTACACCGCCCTGATCGAGACCTTCTGGACCAAGCGTCGGATCATCGAGGTCTATCTGAACGTCGCCGAGATGGGGCCGGGCGTCTATGGGGCCGAGGCGGCGTCGCGCCACTGGTTCGGCAAGAGTGCCTCAGAGCTGACGCGGCAGGAGGCGGCGCGGCTGGCGGCGATTCTGCCCAATCCGCGAGAGTACCGGGCGGCCAATCCTGGTCCCTATGTCCGGCGCCGCGCGCGGGCGATACAGGGCAATATGGCCGTCATCCGAAACGAGGGACTGTCGGACTGCACCGCTTGACGTGAGCGGCTGGGGGCGGTCCTTTGCGGCCAGTATTGGAGCGCCTGCGGATTGGCGGGGCGCGGGAGGAGAGATCCATGAAACGAGTTCTGTTGTCAGCTGCGGCCGCCTGCGCGCTGGCGGCTTGCGCCAGCATGAGCCCCTCGGCCCCGGCCGCTTCGAGCACGACCGAATCCGCTGAACGATTCCCAGCGACCCCGGACGGCGCGCGCGCCTTCGTGCTCGACGCCGAGACCCGGCTGATGGCGATGTCGGAATACGCGGGGCGGGTTTCGTGGGTGCGCAACACCTACATCACCTTCGACACCATGTGGCTCGAAGCGCGGGCCAACGCCGAATACACCGAACTCGGAGTCGAGCTGGCCAATGCGGCGGCTCGCTTCAACGATGTCGACGTCGACGCCGAGACCCGCCGCAAGCTGAACCTGCTGCGTCAGGGGCTGGTGGCCCCCGCCCCGAACCGGCCCGGTGCCGCCGACGAGCTGGCTCAGATCCTGACCCGGATGGATTCGACCTATGCCACGGGCCGCTTCACCTACAACGGCCAGGAGATGAACCTGGACGACGCCTCGGCCCTGATCGCCGAGTCCCGCGACCCGGCAGTTACGGCGGCCGTTTACAACGGCTGGCGAACCATTTCGGCGCAGGGCATGGCCACCGACTATGCCCGTATGGTCGAGATCATCAACGAGGGGGCCGGCGAGCTGGGCTACAGCGATGCCGGGGCCATGTGGCGATCCGGCTACGATATGCCAGCCGACGAATTCGCAGCCGAAACCGACCGGCTGTGGGGCCAGGTCCGGCCCTTCTACGAAAACCTGCACTGTTACGTGCGGACCCGTCTGAACGCCCGCTATGGCGACGACGTACAGCCGGCGACCGGACCGATCCGGGCGGATCTTCTGGGCAATATGTGGTCGCAGCAGTGGGGCAACATCTATGACGTCGTGGCCCCGACCGACATTCCAGAATCCAGCGTTGATCTGACCGAGATCCTGGAGGCGCACGAATACACGCCCGAACGCGTGATCCGAACCTCTGAGCAGTTCTACACCTCGATTGGCCTGGACGCCCTGCCGGGGACGTTCTGGGAGCGGTCGCAGATCGTGCGCCCGGAAGGGCGAGAGGTGGTTTGTCACGCCTCGGCCTGGGACATCGACAATCTGAACGACCTGCGCATCAAGATGTGCACGCGCGTCAATGCCGAAGACTTCCAGACGGCCCACCACGAACTCGGCCACAACTACTATCAGCGGGCCTACAATCAACAGCCCTTCCTGTTCCGTAACGGAGCCAATGACGGCTTCCACGAGGCGATCGGCGACTTCGCGGCCCTGTCGGCGGCGACGCCGGAATATCTGAACCAGATCGGCCTGCTTGAGACCGTTCCGGGTACCGATGAAGACATTCCGTATCTGCTGCGCATGGCGCTGGACAAGATCGCCTTCATGCCGTTCGGCCTGATGGTGGATCGTTGGCGCTGGGGCGTGCTGTCGGGCGAGACGACGCCGGCGCAGTACAACGCCGCCTGGACTGACGCCATGCTGCGCTATCAGGGTCTGGTGCCGCCGGGTGGCGCGCGGCCGGCCGATGCGTTCGACCCCGGGGCCAAGTATCATGTGCCGGGTAACGTGCCCTACACGCGGTATTTCCTGGCGCATATCTACCAGTTCCAGTTCCACCGGGCGGCCTGTCAGATGGCTGGCTGGACGGGACCGCTTCACCGCTGTTCGGTCTATGGCAATGAAGAGGTGGGGCGTCGTTTCAACGCCATGATGGAAATGGGCCAGTCGCGTCCGTGGCCGGAGGCCCTGGCAGCGTTCACCGGCGAGAGCCGCACCGATGCGTCGGCTGTGGCGGAATATTTCGCACCGCTGGATGCCTGGCTGACCGAACAGAACCGCGGGCAGGACTGCGGCTGGGGGTCATAGGGCTCTGGCCCCACCGCATTCTCACCTGCGGGCGAGACGCGGGCATCGCTGAAACCCTTGGCCCCGGCCCCGCGTCGGGGTAACGGCTGGGATTGTGTCGCCTCAACTTCGAGCCATCCTTGAGCAGCTGGTTTCCACGCCCCCCCATCCGGCGGCTCTCGGATTCCGGCTGGCCGTGGTCGATGATGCGGGCGTGACTCTCGCGGTTCCGTGGCGGGAAGACCTGGTCGGTGACCCCGAGTTCGGCGTCCTGGCCGGAGGCGTCGTGTCCAGTCTGCTGGACCACGCCTGCGGCCTTGCCGTCTGGTCGGCGCTCGACGCCTTCCAGCCGATCGCGACCCTGGATATGCGTATCGACTATCTGAGGGCGGCCGAGCCGGGCAGGGAGGTGTTGGCCCGCGCCTCGGTTTTTCGCCTGACGCGATCCATCGCCTTTGTGCGCGGCGCGGCCCACGACGGTAATCCCGAAGATCCCGTTGCGGCCGTTCAGGCGGCCTTCATGCTGGATTCTGACGCAGGCCGGCGCGCCGGAGCCAATCTGACAGGACGGCAGCCATGATCCCGGGTGGGTTCGAGGCGGCCCTGGCCGGTATCCCCTATGCCCGATTCCTCGGTGCCGAGGCCCTGACCGGGAGCGACGATGTCGCCGTCATGCGGGCGTCGGGGCATCTGATCGGCAATCCCTTGCTGCCGGCGCTGCACGGGGGAGCCGTGGCCGGATTCATGGAGCTGACGGCGATCGCCGCCCTGATGGCGACCTCGGGACGCGCCCACCGACCCAAGCCAATCGATGTGTCGATCGCCTACCTGCGTTCCGGGCGGCCCGTCGATACCTTCGCTCGCGCGCAGATCCGCAAGGCCGGACGTCGGATCGCCTATGTTCATGTCCTGGCCTGGCAGGACGACGAGGCCGCTCCGATCGCCGAGATGTCGGTCCATTTCCAGCTGGCCGAGGCCGCGCCGGACCAGAGCTAAATCATAAGTTGCATAGACACGGTAAAGTTGTATGCTCCTCCTTGCCAGATCGAGGAGGAAAGTGATGGCTAGATCAATCGTTGGACGACAGGTGGCCGTTGCGCTGGACAAGGCAGAGCTGGCCGTGGACGCGGCGGTGGCTGAGATCGCCGCCTTCGCGGCGCTACTGCCGGATGCGCGTCGGCGCGCGGAGTTGTCCGCCGTCAGCGGGCAGCGCGTGTTCGAAGGGGCGAGCGATACCTTGGCCCTGCTCGCTCAGGCCCGAGGTCGGCTGGTCGAGACTCATCGGCGGCTCGAGGCGCTGGGGCGTGCGATGCACGTGTCGGTGGAGGCCGTCGGGCCCGTCGACAAGCCGGATGAAGACGGCCCCCGCGAAGGAGGCGGAATCCGGCTGGAGCGCCTTGCCGGCTAAAGATCGCGGGTATCTCGGAGAGCGAAATCAGCCGCTTTCGCTCTCCCCCCACGCGTGTTAAGACTTTCTTTACCAGTTTGGTAAGGGGAGTTCTGATGGACAAAATGGAAGTAATGCGCACGGTCGTTGACGACCTGTACGCGACCGAGCGCGCGATCGATGATGCCATCGCGCAATCGACCGACTTTGTGGCCACGATGATCCAGAGCCGCCGGGATGTGAATCTCTCGGCCGTGGTCGGTGCCGAGGCCCAGGCCAAGATGATCGAAGCGATTGCCGCGCTTGGGGAAGCCCGTAGCGCCGTTGTCGCCGCCCACGCCGACCTCTCGAAGGTTCAGCGTCTGGTCGGTCTGGGCCATGTTGCCGTTGGACCGGTCGACAAGCCGGAAGAAGACGTCCCGATGCATCCGCAGCGCCCGCGCAACCTGCGCGTCGCGGGGTCCGACCTGACCTGAGGCGACAACGTGGGGTGGCTTACCGGCCCCCCGCCTATCTGACATATTGGCCCCCGCGAGTCGGACTCGCGGGGGCCGATTGTTTTGCTCGATACACTGTACAGCCAAATCGGCGCCGTACTCTGGCTCGGCGTTTGCGCCTTCGCCCTGATGAAGGGGGATGAGCCGGAGCGAATCACGGCGGGTGCCCTGGTGGCGGCCTGGCTGGCCACACTGGCGGTTCACCGTGAGACGGCCCTCTCGAGCGTGCCGATGCCGGTGATGGTGATCGACGCACTTCTGTTGGTTTTTCTGGTTGTTATGAGCTGGCGTACTGACCGGACCTGGCTCATCTGGGCGGCCGCGCTCCAGTCGATCGTCGTGCTGGTGCATATCATTACCCTGATGGACCTTCGGATTCGGGCGATCGCCTATCTGAGTGCACAGGCCATCGGCAGCTATGGCCTGCTTGTCTCTCTGGCGATCGGAACCTTCTGGGCCTGGCAGATCCGCGAGGCGATCAAGCCGCGCGAGGATGAGGATGCCGCGCTCTAACCTGGGCGTTCCGGGCCACAACTTCTCCGATAGCGCTCGTTTCAGGTATGTCTGAGGCGGCGATCAACGCGATCGGGGGCGCACTCTGGCTGGCTCTGGCTGGTCTGGCATTACACTACGGCGGACGCACGGAGCGGATCGCAACGGCTGCCTTGCTGGTCGGCTGGCTGGTCGCACTGTCGGCCCACGTCGCTGTAGATCCGCTGGCGCGAGCCTCGGTATCCCCAATCATTCTGGTCGCCGATTCGATTCAACTGGGGCTTCTGGTCGCGCTGGCCCGAGATCCGAACCGCCCGTGGATGGCCGGTGCGGCAGCCTGCATGGCTGCTGTCGTGATGGTCCAGCTGATCGCCCTGTTCAATCCCAACGTCCTGAGTATCGGCTATCTCGTCACCCAGAGCGCGGCGTCGTTCGGGGTCATGGCCTTTCTGGTCCATGGAGCTTTGCGGGTGCGTGCCGGCAATCTGGCATCCTGAGAGCCTGTTTCGGCCCTTGGCACCTCAACTGAAATAGGCCTATTTTCCTAGACTAGGATTCGGACCTCACGCCCTTGCCCCTGACCCATGCCCAGATCTGGACTGGAATTGACCGACTGGCGCGCCGCCATGGCCTGTCAGCCTCGGCGCTGGCGCGCCGGGCCGAGCTGGACCCGACCAGCTTCAACCCGTCCAAGCGAATGTCGGGCGAGCGCCCGCGCTGGCCTTCGACCGAGAGCCTGACCAAGGTGCTGACGGTTTGCGGGGTCAGCCTGGCGCAGTTCGCCGAGCTGGCCGGGGACGGGGCGTCCGAGACGCCGGTGCCGCTGATCGGCCTGGCCCAGGCGGGCGACGACGGCTTCTTCGATGATCAGGGCCTGCCGGATGGCGATGGCTGGGAGCGGATGGATTTTCCGGGCCGGGCCCGCGAGGGCCTGTTCGCCCTGAGGGTGGCGGGCGATTCCATGCTGCCGGCCTATCGCGCCGGTGACCGGCTGGTGGTCGACCGTTCGGTCGATGCCTATCGAAGCGGCGATCGCGTCGTGGTCCGCACGGTTCAGGGCGAGGTCCTGGCCAAGGAGCTGAAGCGCCGCACCGCGACCCGTCTGGAGCTGAAGTCGCTGAACCCGGAGTTCCGCGACCGGGTGCTGGAGATCAAGGATGTCTCGTGGATGGGTCGCATCCTGTGGGCCAGCCAATAGGTGCCGTGGACGCATTGGGTCGGGCGGAAGGATCGGTCGCGAGCCAATAGAAAGGGCCGGCCCCCTTGGCGAGGACCGGCCCGAACTTCAGGTCAGACGACCGGCCTAGTAGCCGCCGACGTAGTTGCTGTGAACATAGCCGACGATCTGGCCGTTCTCGACCACGGCGACCCAGCTTCCCAGCCGCTCGCCGGCCTGAAAGCTCTGGCCATTGGAGAGCGAGCCGACGCGGCCGTATTCGGTACCCGGACCGTTGCGGACGTTGACGTTGCCGGTGGCGTAGGCGTTGCCCTGAGCGTAGCCGCGATAGCCGTTGCGTTCGGCCTCTCGACGCTGTTGCTGACAACCTATGTAGGAGCCGGCCCCGGCCCCGACGGCGGCACCGGCGACGGCACCGAGGGCGCGCTCATTGTCGGAAATCTGGCTGCCGACCAGGGCACCGATGACGCCGCCGATAGCGGCGTTACGCTCTTGCTGGCTACCCGGAGCATCGCATTCGATGACGCCCAGCGGACGATCCTGGGCGGCGGCGGTGCCGGGGATGGCCACAGCGCTCAGCGCCAGGGCCGACAGTCCAAGGGTGAAGTTACGCGTGAAAGACATCTCATTCTCCTTTGCGCGTTGAAACGATCATGCTCTTGGAAATGTCCGGGCGTGGCCTTAGGTTCCCTTAAATCCTTTGTTCATAAGGGGTTCATCCAGGCGCCAGGTCGCCGCGCGCACCGTTTTCGAGAAGTTCAATCGTCCGTTCAAGGCCGTAGATCGCCGCGAACGAGCCGAACCGCGGCCCCTGGCTGGCACCGAGCAGCACTTCGTACAGCCCCGCGAACCAGGCGCGTAGCGGCTCAAAGCCGTGTTCCTTGCCCACGGCATAGACTTCGTTCTGGATGAGCTCGCCATCGGTGGTGTCGGCCGGCAGGCCGCGCAGGCGCTCGGCCAGATCGCGGAAGGCGGCCGATTCCATGGCGGTTGGGGCTCGGAACACCTTGGTCGCGCGGACGCGGTCTTCGTAATAGTTCAGCGCATAGCCGGCCAGGTCGTCCAGGGTCGGCTCTGTTTCGGGCGTCGCCTCGGGCAGATAGCGGCTGATATAGGCCCACAGGGCGTCCTTGTCGGTCGCATTGGCGACCGAGGCCAGGTTCAGCAGCAGGCTGAACGGTACCGGAGAGGCCGAGGCCGGCGGGACGCCCTGATGGACGTGCCAGACCGGGTTCTCGATCCGCTTGTCCGGCTCCTGATCGCGATAGGCGTCGATCTGGCCCAGATAGTCGTCCACCGCGCGCGGGATGACGTCGAAGTGCAGCTTCTTGGCCGACTTGGGTGAGGCGTAGATGTAGAAGGCCAGGCTGTCGGGCGGGCCGTAGCGCAGCCATTCCTCGATCGAAAGGCCATTGCCCAGCGACTTGGAGATCTTGCGGCCCTCGCCGTCCAGGAACAGTTCGAAGTTGAAGCCCTCGGGTGGCGTGCCGCCCAGCACCCGGCAGATGCGCGAGGAGACCTTGACCGATTCAATCAGGTCCTTGCCGGCCATCTCATAATCGACGCCAAAGGCGGCCCAGCGCATGGCCCAGTCCGGCTTCCACTGCATCTTCACATGGCCGCCGGTGACGGGGGTTTCGACCCGCGTGCCGTCCTCGTCCTCAAAGACGATCGTTCCCTTTTCGACGTTGCGCTCCAGCGTCGGCACCTGGAGCACGCGGCCGGTCGTGGGGCTGATCGGCAGGAAGGGCGAATAGGTCGCGCGCCGGTCCGGCCCCAGCGTCGGCAGCATGATGGCCTGGATGTCGTCGAACCGCGCCAGCGCCGTCAGCAGCGTGGGGTCGAACCTCCCGGAGCGATAGCAGTCGGTCGCGGACAGGAACTCATAGTCAAAGCCGTACTGGTCCAGAAAGGCGCGCAGGCGCGCATTATTGGCCCGCCCAAAGCTCTCGCCGGCGCCGAAGGGGTCGCGGACATCGGTCAGGGGCTTGCCCAGATCCTCGGCCATCTGGTCGCGGTTGGGGACGTTCTCAGGCACCTTGCGGAAGCCGTCCATGTCGTCCGAAAAACAGAACAGACGGGTCGGCCAGTGGTCGCCGGTCAGGGCGCGAAAGGCGTTGCGCACCATGGTCGTGCGCAGCACTTCGTTGAAGGTGCCGATATGCGGCAGGCCCGACGGTCCATAGCCGGTCTGGAAGATGACCTCGCGGGCCAGGCCGGCCAGGGCGGCGCGCGCCTCATCGGTTTTGCCGGCGTGGATCAGGCTCGAGGCCAGGTCGCGCTCGGCGTCGGTTTCCAGACGGCTCTTGAGCAGGCGCGCGAGCAGATTGCGGGCCTGTTCAAAGGGCCAGGCGCGGGCGTTGAGGGCCTCGGTCGACAGGCCGGCGAAGGGGGAGGGGGTAGCCATAGCTGCGGATTAGGGCTGATGGGACGTGCGGGTCAATGTCGGGGCGGCTTTAGCCCGCGCGGGAGTGCCGCTATAGGCCGGGGATGACCGCCTATCTCCATGGCCGCCCGCCGCTAGTGTTCGACCCGTCGGCTGATGCGATCCAGACCTCGCCCCTGATCCCCGGATCAGCGCGGCTGGAGGATGTCGCCTTCGGGGCTGCGACCTCTGTGACCGTGCTGGCCCCGCCCGGCTCCCTTGAGCGGTCCTATGTCCTGGCCCTGGCCCTGCAGGCCCTCGAGATCGGCGGCAGGCTCGACGTCATGGCCCCCAAGGACAAGGGCGGTAGCCGCCTGGCCAAGGAGCTGGCGGCGTTCGGCGTGACCGGCGAGGCGACCTCCAAGGCGCACCACAAGCGTATCCAGGCCGTGCGACCCGATGCTCTGATCGGGATCGAGGCGGCGCTGGAGGCCGGCGGCCCCCAGTACAGTCCGGCTCTGGAAGCCTGGACCCAGCCTGGGATTTTTGCCTGGGACCGGGTGGATCCCGGCTCGGCGCTGTTGATCGAGCACCTGCCGGCCCTGAGCGGGCGAGGGGCGGACCTGGGCTGCGGCTTCGGCGTGCTGAGCCGGGCGGTGCTGACCTCTGAGGCCGTGACGGGCCTGACCCTGATCGACCTGGACCGGCGCGCCATCGAGGCGGCGCGGCGCAACATCTCAGATCCGCGCGCGCGGTTCGAATGGGCCGATCTGCGCGCGCTGACGGCGGACGGGATGCTGGATTTCGTCGTATCCAATCCGCCCTTCCACCTGGCCGGCGAGGAGAGCCGCAGCCTGGGTCAGAGCTTCGTGCGTCAGGCGGCGGCGATGCTGAAGACCGGGGGCGTGGCCTGGATCGTGGCCAACCGGCACCTGCCCTATGAGGCCGAGCTGAAAACCGCCTTCAAGCGCGTGCGGGTGGTCGAGGAGGGCGGCGGCTACAAGCTGTTCGAGGCGATCAAATGAAGACGCTGACGATGCGGCTGGACCGGCTGTTGGGGTCAATGGGCTACGGCTCGCGGCGCGATATCGCTCAGCTGGCGCGGCTGGGCGCGATCACCCTGGATGGGCGCGAGCTGAGCGACGCCTCGGCGAGGATCGCGGTGACGCCAGATCTGCCCGCGCGCATGAGCGTGGACGGCGAGCCGCTGGATCCGCCGCCGGGGCTGCTGATCCTGTTGCACAAGCCGCTGGGCGTGACCTGTTCGCACAAGGAGGCCGGGCCGCTGGTCTATGACCTGTTGCCGACACGGTGGCGCGCGCGCGATCCGGCGATCTCGACCGTCGGGCGGCTGGACAAGGAGACCTCGGGCCTGTTGCTGATGACCGACGACGGGGACCTGCTGCACCGGATCATTTCGCCCAAGCGCCACGTCGCCAAGGTTTACCGCGCGACCCTGGCGCGGCCGCTGAACGGATCTGAAGGGGCGCTGTTCGCCTCGGGCCAGCTGATGTTGGAGGGTGACGACAAGCCGCTGAAGCCGGCGACGCTGGAGGTCCTCTCCCCGACCGAGGCGAAGCTGACCGTGACCGAGGGCCGCTATCACATGGTGCGCCGGATGTTCGCGGCGGCCGGCAACCATGTCGAGGCCCTGCACCGCGACCGCCTGGGCGGGCTGGCCCTGCCGGCCGATCTGGCGCCGGGCGCGTGGCGCCTGGCGAGGCCGGACGAGGTTGAGGCGATCTTTGCGGGGGCGGCGGCATGACCCAGGCCAAGATCTGCGGCGTCAACACGCCAGAGGTCCTGGCTGCGGCGGTCAGTGGCGGGGCCGGCTTTATCGGGCTGGTGTCGTTTGAACGCAGCCCGCGGCATCTGTCGCTGGCCGCAATGCAGGTACTGCTGGCCGGGGCGGACCGCGCGGCGAAGATCGTGGTGCTGACGGTGGATGCCGACGAGGCCCATCTGCAGGCGATCCGGCGCGACGTCCGGCCCGACTATATCCAGCTGCACGGGGCCGAGACGCCGGAGCGGGCGCATCAGGTGCGGGATCTGACCGGGGCGGGGATCATCAAGGCCCTGGCGGTGTCGGATCGAGCCGATCTGGATGGGCTGGCGGCCTGGGACGGGGCGGCGGATCATCTCCTGTTCGACGCCCGCCCGCCCCAGGGGGCTGCGCGGCCCGGCGGCCTGGGCCAGAGCTTTGACTGGACCCTTCTGGCGGGGCTGAACCTGAGCCGGCCATGGTTCCTGGCGGGCGGTCTGGCGCCGGACAATGTCGCTGAGGCGATCCGCGTGACCGGCGCGCCGCTGGTGGACGTCTCGTCTGGCGTGGAGCGCACGCCAGGTGTTAAGGAGCCGGGCCTGATCCACGCCTTCCTGGATCAGGTCAGAGACGCCTCCCCGCGCCCGTGAGATCCGACGTGACCCTTTCCAACGCCTATGCCTGGCCTGACGACCAGGGGCGCTTCGGCCCCTATGGCGGTCGTTTCGTGGCCGAGACCCTGATGCCGGCCATCCACGAGCTGGACGCGGCCTGGGCTGAGGCCAAGGCCGACCCGGCGTTTCAGGCCGAGCTGGACGGGTTTCTGGAACACTATGTCGGCCGGGCCAGTCCGCTGTATTTCGCGGAGCGGCTGACCGAACAGTTTGGCGGCGCGCGGGTCTGGCTCAAGCGCGAGGACCTCAATCACACCGGCGCGCACAAGATCAACAACTGCATGGGCCAGATCCTTCTGGCCCGGCGCATGGGCAAGACGCGCATCATCGCCGAGACCGGCGCCGGCCAGCATGGCGTCGCCACCGCGACGGTGGCGGCGCGCTTCGGCCTGCCCTGCGTGGTCTATATGGGCGCGGTCGACGTCGAGCGGCAGCAGCCGAACGTATTCCGCATGAAGCTGCTCGGTGCCGAGGTGTTCCCGGTGACGGCGGGTGCCGCGACCCTGAAGGACGCCATGAACGAGGCCATGCGCGACTGGGTCACCAATGTTGCGGACACCTATTACATCATCGGCACGGTGGCCGGCCCGGCCCCCTATCCGGCCATGGTGCGCGACTTCCAGTCGGTCATCGGACGCGAGATCAAGGCCCAGTCCGAACGCCAGCTCGGCAAGCTGCCCGATGCGGTGGTGGCCTGTATCGGCGGCGGATCGAACGCCATCGGGGCCTTTCATCCCTTCATCGAAGACGAGGGCGTGCGCCTGATCGGAGTCGAGGCCGCCGGCTATGGGCTGGAGACTCCGGACCACGCCGCCAGCCTCAAGGGTGGACGCCCGGGCGTGCTGCACGGCAACCGTACCTATCTGCTGCAGGACGACGACGGCCAGATCATCGAGGGCCATTCGATCTCGGCCGGTCTGGATTATCCGGGGATCGGGCCGGAGCACGCCTGGCTGCACGACATCGGTCGGGCCGAATACCGCGCCGCCACCGACGCCGAGGCGCTGGAGGCGTTCCAGCAGTGCTCGCGCCTGGAGGGGATCATTCCGGCGCTGGAGCCGTCGCACGCCCTGGCTCGCGCCGGCGAGGTGGCGCGCGAAGTCGGCGAGGGCGGCGACATCGTCGTCCTGATGAGCGGCCGGGGCGACAAGGACATCTTCACCGTCGCCAAGCACCTTGGGGTCGAGCTGTGAGGGCGGTCGCGATCGCCGTGATGGCCGCTCTGACGGCGGGGTGCAGCACCGGGACCCTGGTTTACGAGCCCCTGGCCCCCAGCCGCCAGAACGCCGAGGCCGCCCTGGCCCCGACGGCGGCGTCGCACTATCTCGGCGCCTCGGTCGGCCAGGAGACTCTCTATCGAACGACCGAAGAGATGGTCCAGGCAGAGGGGCTGAGCGGGTGCCTGAGCAATGGCGCCGTGTTCCGGCTGAGCGCCGTCTCGGTCCAGCCGGACGGCATTACCGGCCAAGGCGACGGCGGCGCGCTTCGGACCCTGCGCTGGGATGAAATCCGCGCCATCGGCCGTCCGGTCGACCGCCGGGTCTTCGGCTACTTCCCTGTGCGCGAAGACAACCTGGACTGCACCGCCCGATGACCACCGCCCGTATCGACGCCCGTTTTGCAGCCCTCAAGGCCGAAGGCCGGGCCGGATTCGTCGCCTATGTCATGGCTGGCGATCCGTCGCGTGACGAGGCCCTGGAGATACTGCGCGGCCTGCCGGGGGTAGGGGCCGACATCATCGAACTTGGATTTCCGTTTTCCGATCCGATGGCTGAGGGCCCGCCCATCCAGAGGGCGGCCCAGCGCGGTCTCAAGGCCGGGCTGACACTGAGAGGCACGCTGGAACTGGTGCGCGATTTCCGGGCCGGAAATGTGGACACACCGCTGATCCTGATGGGCTATCTCAATCCGATCGAGACGATTGGCTATGAGGCGTTTGCAGCCCTGTGTGCCGAATCGGGCGTCGACGGCCTGATCGTGGTGGATTGCCCGCCCGAAGAGGCCGGGCCGCTGACCGACGCGCTGGACGCCCATCACATTGCCTTGATCCGGCTGGCGACCCCAACCACCGACGATCAGCGTCTCCAGGTTGTGGCCGAGCGCACAAACGGCTTTGTCTATTACGTTTCTGTCGCCGGGGTGACCGGGGTGAATGAGGCCGATGCCGCCGCCGTAGCCCCGGCGGTCGCCCGCGTCAGGAACGCTTCCGGCTTGCCGGTCGCGGTGGGCTTCGGCATCAAGACTCCCGAACGGGCTGCCGAGATTGCGCGCGTCGCGGATGCGGTCGTGGTCGGATCGGCCCTGGTGGAAGAAGTGGACAAGGCCTTGTCAGAGAACCGTTCGGCGGTGTCGGGAGTTCTGGACAAGGCGGGCAGTCTGGCCGACGCGGTGCGTCAAGCCCGGCTCGCCCAGACAGGCGAAGAGCGTTAAACCATGGCCATGGCCGGCAACCCCGACGACCCGACTGGACCCCAGCGTCCCCCCGCCGAACGCCGGCAGAGGGGCGGCGGCTGGCTGGCGCGGATCGCGCCGGGCGTGCGCAAGATCGTGGGCCGTCGTGACACGCCCGAGAACCTGTGGGTCAAGGATCCCGACACCGGCGAGATGATCTATCGTCCCGAGTTGGAGGCGGCCCTGTGGGTTACGCCCTCGGGCAAACATATGCGGATCAATGCCGTGCAACGGCTGTCGGTCACCTTCGACGGGGGACAGTACGAGGCCTTGCCGACGCCCGATGCGCCGGAAGACCCGTTGAAGTTCTCTGACGGCCGACCATACCGAGAACGCCTGGCCTCGGCCCGCAAGGCCAACGGCACACGCGACGTGATGTCGATCGGCTATGGCGAGGTGCGCGGCGAGCCAGCGGTAGTGCTGGTACAGAATTTCGCTTTCATGGGCGGGTCGCTGGGTATGGCGGCGGGCGAAGGTTTCATAGCCGCCGCCCATGCCGCGATTGAGCGCGGCTGCCCGATGATCTGCTTCACGGCCGCCGGCGGCGCGCGGATGCAGGAAGGGGCCCTGTCGCTGATGCAGATGGCCCGCACGACCCTGGCGATCAACGAGATGAAGGCGGCGGGCCTGCCCTATGTCGTCGTCCTGACTGACCCGACCACGGGTGGGGTGACGGCCTCCTACGCCATGCTGGGCGATGTACATCTGGCCGAGCCGGGGGCGCTGATCGGCTTCGCCGGCCCGCGCGTGATCGAACAGACCATCCGCGAAAAACTGCCGCCAGGCTTCCAGCGCGCTGAATATCTTCAGGAAAAAGGCATGGTCGATCGGGTGGTCGCGCGGGCCGACCTGCCCGAGGTGCTGGGCCAGATCCTGTCGGTGCTGATGGACGGCCGCCGGGCGGCGGCCTGAGATCTGACGTCGAGGGATGGACCCCATCTCCGAGCGACTGAGGGTACGACACCCCCAGAAGATCGACCTGTCGCTGGACCGGGTCCGGCGCTTGCTGCACGCGGTCGGTGACCCCCAGAACCGCTTGCCGCCCGTCGTTCATGTCGCCGGAACCAACGGCAAGGGCTCGACCGTGGCCCTGATCCGCGCCATGGCCGAGGCTGCGGGCCTGGCCGTCAGTGTATATACATCGCCGCACCTCGTGAGGTTCAACGAACGCATCCGGCTGACCGGTCGCCTAATCGAAGATGCGGAACTGGAGCCGATTCTCGATCGTCTGGAAGCGGTTGATGACGGCATCACCGCCACGGTCTTCGAGATGACGACGGCGGCGGCCTTCCTGGCCATGGCGGAGGAGCCGGCTGATCTGGCGATCATCGAAGTCGGGCTGGGGGGGCGGCTGGACGCGACCAATGTAATCGAACGTCCCCGCCTGTCGGTAATCACCCCGGTCGATTTCGATCATGCCGAGTTTCTTGGCACCGACCTGTTCGGGATGGCCGGCGAGAAGGCCGGGATTCTCAGGCGTGGTGTGCCGGCCGTCGTTGCGCGCCAGCCCGATGCCGCGTTCCAGGCCATCGAGGCGGTGGCCGAGCGCCTGGCGGTACCCATGATGGTCATGGGACGCGATTTCGACGCCTGGGCGGAGCGGGGCGGTCTGACGTTCCAGGCCGAGGATCGGCTGCTGGACCTCCCGGCCCCGGCGCTGGTGGGGCTCCACCAGATCGACAACGCGGGTGTCGCCATCGCGGCCGCGCTGGAGCTGGGTCTGCCCGAGGCCGCGATCTCCGAGGGATTGCGGGCTGTGCGCTGGCCGGCCCGGATGCAGTCCCTGACCGCTGGCCACTATGCGGACGAGGCGAAGCCGGCGGGAGCCGAACTGTGGCTGGACGGCGGGCACAACCCCCATGCGGCGCGCGCCCTGGCGGAGGCGCTGGCCGCGCTGGATCTGCGCCAGCCGCGCCCGACGGCTCTGATTGCCGGAATGCTGGCCAACAAGGACGCAGAGGGCTTCTTTGAGGCGTTCCGACTGTCCGAGGCCCCGGTCTTCACCGTGCCGTTCGAGGGGGCCTGCCACCCGCCTGCAGATCTGGCCGAGGCCGCGCGCCGGGCCGGCCTGCGAGCGGAGCCCATGGCTGACGTCGGCACAGCCCTGAAGGCTGCCCTGGCAGAAGGAGCCGGCCGAATTCTGATCTGCGGCTCGCTCTATCTGGCGGGAGAGGTGCTGGGCGCGTCGCCCGCGACCTGGCCGACCTAGTCGCCGGCCGGTTCGGCCGTCTCGGTCTGGTCTGTCGTCGCTGCAATCTGGAGGGGGCGGCGTTCCAGGAGGTTCAGATCGCCCCCGACCCGAAGCAGATCAAGCGCGCGATGCAGTTGATAGTCCTGGTCGGCCGGGAAATCCTCGGGTGGGGCTTCTTCCGGCGAATGCGGCCCGCGTCGCTCGGATCCGACCGAGGCGTCCAGGGCGTTGGTATAGGCCGCCTCGGAATAGATGAAGGACGACCGCGCCACGATCTCGGCCTCGCGACGGCTCCGCGCCACCTCCAGGTCCGGCGCGATGCCGATGCGCTGGATCGACTGGCCCGAGGGCGTGAAATAGCGCGCGGTGGTCAGGGACAGGGCTCCGTCCTGACCGGCGCGCAGCGGCATGACGCTCTGGACCGAACCCTTGCCGAAGCTGGTCAGGCCGACCAGGGTGGCGCGCTGATGATCGCGCAGAGCACCGGCCACGATCTCTGACGCCGAGGCCGAGCCGTAGTTGATGAGGACGGCGACCGGCAGGCCGCCGGTCAGATCGCCCGCCGTGGCGTTATAGCGGCTGATGTCGCTTGATCGCCGCCCGCGCTGACTGACGATCTCGCCGCGCTCCAGGAAGGCGTCGGACACGGCGATGGCCGCATCCAGCAGGCCGCCGCCGTTGTTGCGCAGGTCCAGCACAATGCCACGAAGTCCCGGATTCTCGGCCCGCAGCGATTGAATCGCCTCGGTCAGCTCGCGGCCGGTATTGGTGTTGAAGGTGGAGATGCGCACGTAGCCGAACTCGCCTTCCAGACGCGACGAGACCGAGCGGGTGCGGATCACTTCACGCACGATGGTGACATCGCGCGGCTCCTGTCCGTCTCTCAGGAAGGTGACAACCACGGACTCGCCCGCCGCGCCTCGCAGCTGCTCTGAAACCTCGGCCACCGTCAGACCCGCGGTCGACTGGCCGTTGATGGCGGTGATGACGTCACCCGCCTCGACCCCGGCCCGCAGAGCCGGCCCGCCATCCATCGGGGTGATGACCCGGATCATGCCGTTCTCGGAGGTGATCTCCAGGCCAACACCGGAGTAGGCCCCGGAACTGCGCTCGTTCAGACGCGCCAGATCCTCGGCATTGAGGTAGTTGGAATGGGGGTCGAGCGACTGGAGCATACCGTCCAGCGCGGCCTCGATCAGCTCCTGGGGGTCGGTCTCCACGACATAGCCGCGCTCGACGATGGACACGACGTCGCCGAACAGCTCCAGCATCCGGTAGGTCTCGGCTGCCTGGGCCCCAAGCCGGGTCTGGCTGACGGCGGTGGCGCTCGCTCCGATCGCCAGGGCCGAGATGCCGAACAGCGCCAGTTTACGCATGGAGGTGCCTTTGAAACTCATGGGAGGTCGTCAGTCGGGTTAGAGGAACGACGCCGAAGCGACAAATCTGTGGCGCCATAAAATCAGGCTCCGTCGCGCGCGTCGAGCCAGGGGGCTGGGTCCACCGACTCGTCCTCGCGTCGAAGCTCGAAATAGAGTTCCGGGGCGTCAGCGTCGGGTAGCCGGCCGACGGGTTCTCCTGCCGCGACACGGCTTCCGATCTGGACGGCGGCCCGGTCCAGCCCGGCCAGAACCAACCGCCAGCCCGGGCCGAGTCTGAGGACCACCACCTCATTCCAGCCCTCCAGGGGGCCGGCATATTCGACCACGCCATCGGCCGGTGCGCGCACCAGACCTTGGGATGATCCCGCAAACGTCAGGCCGCGCGTGCCGCCCCCGAACTCGGAGACGAGCGGACCTGAAACCGGGCGGATCAGTCGTTCGCGTCCTCCCGGCAGCGGTGTGGCGGACTGGGCATCATGCCGGTTCGGCGACAGTTCTCTCAGCAGCCCGCCCAGGTCGCGAACCCGGCGAGCGGCCGCCAGCGCCTCGGCCTCGGCGGTCGAGGCATCGGCCAGCAACAGGGTTTCCAGCGCCCGCTTCTCCGTAATCAGCCGGTCAATGTCGGCGCGGCGGTCGGCCAGGGTGCTTTCGGCCGTCAACAAGTCGCCGGCGGCGATCACCGCTTCGCGCCTAAGCCGGCTGAGAGCGGCCTGATCCGTTGCCAGCCGTCGCGCTCGCGCCTCCAGCACCGGCGTGACGGCCTGCATCAGGATCTGGGCCCGGATGGCGTCATTGGCGCGTTCCGGCGACACCAGCAGCGCCGGCGGTGGATTGCGGCCGTACAACTGCAAGGCCGCCAGCAGGCGCGTCTGACGGCTGCGTTCGCGGCCCAGGCGGACGCGCAGCGCCGTCTCGCGGTCATTGATTGCCGTCAGTCGCGCGCGCTGAGCGGATACGCGGGCGAGATCGCCGTCCTCGTCCTGACCGAGCCGCCGCAGTTCGACGCGCAGCTGCTCGACCTCAAGCGCGATGGCATTGGCGTCGGCGCGCAGACGCTGGGCCCGCAGGGTCTCGTCCTGATAGCGAGCCTGGGCGCGCGACAGCTCGTCGCTCTGTCGCTGACCCGAGGCCGGGCCGGCGAAAGCGGCGAGGATCAGGCTGGCGATCAGGGCGCGTTTCATTCAGTCGCGATGATAGGGCGATCCGGCCAGGATGGTCACGGCCCGATAGATCTGCTCGGCCAGCATGGCTCGTACAAGGGCGTGCGGCCAGGTTTGGGGTCCGAAGGCGAGGGTTTCATTGGCCGCCTCGACGAAGGCCGGATCCAGCCCGTCGGCCCCGCCGATGACGAAAACCAGCCGGCGCTCGCCACGATCTCTCAGGCTCGCGATCTTCTCGGCCAGTGCGCGCGATGTGAGCGCCTTGCCGCGCTCGTCGCAGGCGATAGTCCAGGCCCCATCGCCGATGGCGGTGTCCAGGGCCTCGGCCTCGGCCGGCTTGCCTGACTTTCGGGACTCGACCTCGATCAGGTCGACCGGAGTCAGGCCGAGCGACTTGCCCGATGCGCCTGCGCGTTTGAGGTAGTCGGTGACAAGCTCGGTTTCGGGCGCGCGCGACAGCCGCCCGATCGCGGCGATACTGACACGCATGGGGCCTTAGCCCGCCGCGCCTGCGCGGTGGCCCGAGGCATCGACGGCCCAGATCTTCTCGATATTGTAGAAGGCGCGCACTTCGGGGCGGAACAGGTGGATAATCAGGTCGCCGGCATCGATCAGCACCCAGTCACAATGGGGCAGGCCCTCGACCCGTGCCCGGCCTTCGCCGGCGTCCTTGAGGGCGCGCAGGACGTGATCGGCAATGGCCCCGACGTGGCGGTGGCTGCGGCCCGAGGCGACGATCATGGTGTCGGCCATGGAGCTCTTGCCCTTCAGGTCGATCACAACGATGTCCTGGGCCTTGTCGTCTTCGAGCTTCTTGAGAACGATGTCTTCCAGCGGGCCGTCTTCGGAACGAACGGCGGGGATCGGCTGGTCCTCCCGCGCGGCGTTGGAAACGGCGGGGGCGTGCGCATCCTGCGCGGATGGGGAAGTCAGCGGAGTACTCCAAGAGGTCTAGTCAAGACCACAGGCTAGCACGGATCGCCGGCGCGGTCATCCCTGGCCAGAGGTCGGGCCGATCAGGCTCAGTCAGGGCTCTGGAGCACGGCGGCGTTTCGCAGGGCCGTCGATGACTGCGGGTTCAGCGGCGCCGTCAGATAGACCCAGGCCGGGGCCTCCATGTCGGCCAGGATCGGCGCGCGTGAGGCCGGCACGCGGCGGTCGGCGAAGAAGGTCGAGGTCGGGGCAAAGCGGCTGCCCAGGATGGAGCCGGGCCGCGCCACCACGGCCATGGGCATGAGGCGGGCGATGTCGGTCCAGCCCTTCCAGTGGTGGAAGCCCATCAGGTTGTCAGACCCCATGATCCAGACGAACTTCACACCGCCATAGCGGGCCTTGAGCAGGCGCAGGGTGTCGATCGTCCGCTGGGTACGGATCCGCGTCTCGACGTCCGAGACGATCATGTCCGGCCCCCGCGCCAGATCGCGGACCCAGACCATCCGCTGTTCAAGGCCGGCGGTTTCGCTCGACGACTTGAGCGGGTTCTGGGGCGAGACCAGCCAGACCACCTTGTCCAGGCCCAGCCGGATCCGCGCGGTCTCGGCAACGTGCAGGTGGCCTGAGTGCGGCGGATTGAACGAGCCGCCGAACAGGCCGACGCGCATCCCCGCAGACAGGCTCAGGCCATCCCTGAGCGCGCCATGCGCCACGGCAGGTTTGAACGGCGCGGGGCCAGCCTGGAACATCCGAGAGACCTTATGCTCATCCGCGCCGTATCACGTCGCACCCAGGGTTGTCGCCTGGGTTAGGGCCGGATCTGGCCCTCGCCGCGCACGATGTATTTGAATGTGGTCAGTTGTTCGGCTCCGACGGGTCCGCGCGCGTGCAAACGATCCGTCGAAATGCCGATCTCGCCGCCAAAGCCGAACTCGCCGCCGTCGGCGAACTGAGTCGAGGCGTTGGCCAGGACGATGCCGGCGTCGACCTCGTTCAGGAACCGCTCGATGACCTCAGTGTCCGTGGCCACGATCGCCTCGGTGTGGCCGGTGCCGTAGCGGGCGATGTGGGCCAGGGCGCCGTCCAAGCCGTCCACCGTGCGGATCGCCAGGATCGGGCGCAGATACTCGCTGGACCAGTCCGCCTCGGTCGCCGGCTCGGCGTTCGTCAGGATGGCGCGGGCGGCGGCGTCGGCGCGCAGCGTGCAGCCGGCCTGCGTCAGGGCCGCGCCGAGGTCGCAGAGCAAGGCGGGGTCGGCGCTCGCATCGACCAGCAGGGTCTCGGCCGCGCCGCACACCGAGACGCGGCGCATCTTGGCGTTCAGCACCACGGCGCGGGCCGTATCCGTCGCGGCGCTCGGGTGGACATAGACGTGGTTCACGCCCTCCAGGTGTCCCAGCACCGGCGCGCGCGCCTCGGCCTTGACCCGCTCGACCAGCGAGCGACCGCCGCGCGGGATGATCAGGTCAACGGCGCCGTCCAGGCCCGACAGGATCAGGCCGACGGCGTCGCGGTTCGTGGTCTCGACCAGCTGGACCGCATCCGGGTCGAGCCCGACGGACGTCAGGCCCTCGGCCACGCAGGCGTGGATGGCCAGGTTCGAGGCCAGGCATTCGGAGCCGCCGCGCAGGATGACGGCGTTGCCCGCGCGAACCGCCAGGGCCGCAGCGTCGGCGGTGACGTTGGGACGGCTTTCATAGATGACGGCCAGCACGCCGATGGGGGTTCGCACGCGCGCGATGTCCAGGCCGTTGGGCCGGGTCCAGCGGGCCAGTTCAGCGCCGAGTGGATCTGGGATGTCGGCGATCGCCGCCACGGCCTGGGCCATCGCGCCCACGCGCGCCGTGTCCAGCGTCATTCGGTCGATCAGGGCGGCATCGAGGCCCTTGGTCTGGGCCCTGGCGACATCATCGGCATTGGCCCTGAGCAGGGCGTCGCTTGAGGCCTGGATGGCCTCGGCCATGGCTCGGATCGCGGCGGTGCGCGCCGCAGGGCCGGCCAGGGCGAGCGTGCGGCTCGCGACCCGCGCGCGGCGGCCTCTGACCATCATGGCGGCGGCCAGATCGGTCATGACTGCACGGCCAGATCGTCGGCATGGACCACGACCGGCCCGCCCGGCCAGCCGAGCGCGGAGGCCACCTCCGGGGATTTCAGCCCGGCGATCCGGGCCGCATCGGCGGCGTCGTAACGGCTGAGGCCGCGCCCGAGGACGACGCCGCCCTCGTCGCGGATCAGGACCGGATCGCCCTTGGCAAAGGTGCCGGTCACGCCCTTGAGGCCTGCGGCCAACAGCGACTTGCCGTCCGCCAACGCCCGCGCGCAGCCCGCATCGACGCGGAGTTCACCCTGCGGCGCGAGGCTGCCGCCGATCCACTGCTTATAGGCGGCGCGGACATTGCAGGCCGGGGCCACGACGGTGGCGCGGGCGTCGTCCATGAGACGTGACAGGGGCGAGCCCTGGCCCTGACCATCGGCGATGATCGTGGCGCAGCCGGCGTCGGCGGCGATGCGGGCGGCGGCCAGTTTGGTGGCCATGCCGCCGGTCCCCACGCCCCGGCCGGCGTTGGCGCCGCCGGCATAGGCTTCGGCCTGGGCGGAGACGGCCTCCAGAAAGGGGATATGCCGGGCCGCCGGATCCTGGCGCGGATCCGCCGTGTACAGCCCGTCCACGTCCGACAGCAGAATGAGACAGTCCGCCCCGCTCATCTGCGCCGCGCGCGCTGCCAGCCGGTCGTTGTCGCCGTAGCGGATCTCGGCGGTGGCGACGGTGTCATTCTCATTCACGACCGGCACGCAGCCGAGGTCCAGCAGGGCCTGGAGGGTGGCGCGCGCATTCAGCCAGCGGCGGCGGGTCTCGGTGTCGTCGCGGGTCAACAGGATCTGGGCGGCGGTCAGGCCAACCGGCTCCAGCGCCTCTTCCCACGCCCGCATCAGCAGGGACTGACCGGCGGCCGCGGCCGCCTGGCGTTGGTCCAGAGGCAGGGTCCTGGCCGGCAGGCCAAGCCGCAGACGCCCCAGCGCCACCGCGCCGGAGGACACCACCATCACCTGAACGCTGCGCGCCCGCAGGTCCGCGATGTCGGCGGCGATCTCGGCCAGCCGGGCGCGGTTGAGCGCGCCGGTCTCCCAGTCGACCAGAAGGGCCGAGCCGATCTTGATGACGGTCCGGCGCGTTCGCGACAGGACCTCGGATGCCGCCGTCACGGCGTCCAGCCGGTGTCGCCCTCGTCGGCAGGGTCGTCTTCCGTCGCCAGCTCACCGCGGCTCAGCCGGACCTCACGCCAGGCCGCGCGCAACAGCTCGCGCACGCCTTCGCCCGAGACGCCCGACACCAGCATGGGGGCGTGACCGGCAGCCTCGGCCAGTTCGTCGGCCTTGATCTGACGATCTTCGTCCGTCAGGGCGTCGATCTTGTTGAGTGCCAGGATTTCGGCCTTGTCGGCCAGGCCCTCGCCATAGGCGGCCAGTTCTTCGCGGATCGTGCGATAGGCCCCGGCGACGTCATCCTGGGTGGCATCGACCAGATGGATCAGGACGCCGGAGCGTTCGACGTGGCCCAGGAAGCGCGTCCCCAGGCCGGCACCGTCCGAGGCCCCCTCGATCAGTCCAGGGATGTCGGCGATGACGAACCGCTCATTGGGGCTGAGATCCACCACGCCCAGATTGGGGGCCAGGGTGGTGAAGGGATAGTCGGCGATCTTGGGCCGGGCCGCCGACACCGCCGCCAGGAAGGTCGATTTGCCGGCATTGGGCAGGCCGACCAGGCCGACGTCGGCGATGAGTTTCAGACGCAGCCAGATCCAGGCCTCGTGACCCTCCTGACCGGGATTGGCGTGCTTGGGGGCCCGATTGATCGGCCCCTTGAAGCGGTCATTGCCCCAGCCACCATTGCCGCCCTCGGCCAGGCGCAGGCGCTTTCCGGCGTAGTCCATGTCGGCGATCAGGGTTTCCTTGTCCTCTTCCAGCACCTGGGTGCCGACCGGCACCTTGAGCACCACGTCCTTGCCGGCTCCGCCGTGCATATTGCGGCCTCGTCCATGCTCGCCGGTGCCGGCCTTGAAGTGCTGCTGATAGCGGTAGTCGATCAGCGTGTTCAGCCCTTCGACGGCCTCGATCCAGACGTCGCCGCCGCGTCCGCCATCGCCGCCGTCGGGGCCGCCGTATTCGATGTATTTTTCGCGCCGGAACGACACCGCTCCGCCGCCGCCGTTGCCTGAGCGAATGTAGATCTTGGCCTGATCGAGGAATTTCATGGGCGGCTTATGACCCACTTGGGCCGATCAGTCATCCATGCGGACCCGGCCCCGGCCTTTCTTGACACCGGCGCGGACCGCCTTGCCGACGAGGCGCCGTTCCTTGGAAGCCCGGGTCGGCTTCGTCGGCCTGCGTGGCTTGGGGCGGTGGTGGGCGCGATCCACCAGGTCGTTCAGCCGTTCGAGGGCGTCCTGGCGATTGCGCTCCTGGGTGCGAAAGCGTTGGGCGGTGATGACGATCACCCCGTCCTTGGTCGCGCGCTGGCCAGCCAGGCGGATCAGCCGGGTGCGTACCTCGTCGTCAAAAAGCGACGATCCAGCCACGTCGAAACGCAGCTGGACCGCCGTGTCCACCTTGTTGACGTTCTGCCCGCCGGGTCCGCCTGCGCGGAAGAAGCGAAACTCCAGCGCCTCTTCCGGAATGGCCCGGCGGGAGGTCGTCACCGACCCTGCTGGAGGACGCGCCCCGCAACGTAGCAAGGCTCGACCTCACAGTTGACCAGGCGAATGCGGACAGTGAACTGCTCATCGCGACCCGGGGTCAGCTCAATTAACGGGTGGTCGTCCAGGGCGATGTCCTGGCCGATCTGCTGGCCGCGAGAATCTTCGAGGAACAGGTCCACATCCGTACAGTCCTGATCGCAGGCCCCGAGGATACGATAGGTCTGGCCGCCGCGCAGGGTGCCCAGGCTCCAGCGGTATTCGTTGCCCGCCTGAAGACCGGTGATGACGTCACGAACACCGGCTGAACCAAACCCGGAGGCGAGGTTTTCCTGGTAGTTGTCCAGATAGCCATCGAGCTGGCCGGTGAAGCCTTCAATGACGTTGCCGACTTCCTGCATATCGCCACCGCCCGAGCCGCTGCCGCCGCTCGCCTGGCCGCCGCTTCCACCGGAGGCCGCAGTGCCGCCGGATGATCCGCCGCCGGCTCCCTGGTCTTCAGGCTTGGCACCGCCGGTGCCGCCCGAGGCGGTCGTGCCGCCGCCACCGCCCCCACCGCTGGCGCTGGTGCCACCGCTGCTGCTGGAAGAGTCGCCGCCCTTCTCGTCGCTGTCGCCGCCGATGAGTCCGCAGGCCCCTAGAGCCAGCGCGCTCAGAATGGCCGCTCCGGCCGTCCATTGGGTTCTTGATAGCATAGCCAGACCTCTCCCTTGCATGAATGAACCTCGTTCACCGGAAGAAACTAGACAGGACTTTTGCCTGGTGTCGATGGTCAATTCCGATAGGCGGGTGGCAGGGCGGTTCTCTGCCTGTAGCGATCTCGCAGCTCCAGACCGCGCGACGCGAGCGGCTGGGGTTGGCCGTTTATGAAGATCGCAGTTGGCTGGCTCAGCGGCTCTAGCGGATCAGCCGTCCAGACGACCACATCGGCTGCGACACCAGGCCTCAGGCCTCCGAACTGCGACTCCAGCCCGAAAATCCGGGCGGGATTGACGGTGATCGCGGCAATGGCGGCCTCGTAGGGCAGGCCATGGGCAACGGCATTGCCGGCGTTGTACCGGGCTTCGCGGGCACGGTGGACCGACCCCTCGCTGCCCTTGATCGCAATCATCACCCCGGCCGCATTCAGGCGCGCGGCGTTCTCCATCGTGGCCCCGCGAACCTCGAACGACTGGGGCAGGTTGGCCAGGGCGTCGAGCAGCACCGGCACACCGGCGGCGGCAATCTCGTCGGCGACGCGCCAGCCTTCCTCCGCACCATCGAGGATGATGTCGAGGTTCTCCTCCCGGGCCAGACGCAGGACGTTACGGATATCCGCCGCGCGGTGCACCGTGACAATCAGCGGCATTCGCCCCTGGGTCACCGGGATCAGGGCTTCAAGATCGGCACGCGACAGGGACAGGGGGCGCAGATCGCCCCGGTCGTAGGCGGCACGATTGGCCGCATAGAGACGGACCTCGCGCAGGATCTCGCGGATCAGGGTGTATTCGGCTCCGCGCGCGCCGCCGGCGACATCGGCACCCGCATCGCCGAACGGCGCCACCATGGCGACCCGCGGCCGAACCAGAATGTCGGACCCCTCAGCCAGGTGGATCGCGGCGGCCTGGCCGGCGAACAGGCCGGGTGACTGCAATCCGCCCTCACCGACCCCGGCGGTTTCCATCTCGTGTGCATGACCCCCACCCGAGCCCGGGTGCTGGGGCACGACGATGGCGCGGGTGATGCCGCCCAGACGCGCGACCGGCAGGGTGAAGCTGTCGGGGTCCAGGCCCCAGGACAGGTCAAAGGCCGCGCTCAGGGAATTGGAGTTCTGACGCAGGTCATTGGTGTCGCTCAGGGCCGATACTTCGACGCCGCCGAGCCCGGAATCGACGGCCACGAATCCCGGCGCGATGACCCCGCCCCGGGCGTCGATCACCTGGGCTCCGGCCGGGATTGTGGCTGTCGCTCCGACCGCCGCAATGCGACCGTCACGGATGACGACCGTGCCCCGTTCGATGGTTTCGGTGCCGGTCAGGATGCGACCGTTGGTGATGGCGTAGGTCTGGGCCAGGGCCGCCGTCGCCGACAGGGCCAGGGCTGCGGTGGCCACCGTGATCGTCTTCAGCAGGTTCATCACAGGCCCTCCTGACCGGGCTGGCCGAGTTCAAAATCAGATCTGGGCTGATACGCCGGATCGAACCGGTCATGGACGCGGGCCCCGTCGATGAAAACCTGATCGGCGCGGGCGTAGATCGAGAACGGGTTTGCGCTCCAGATCACGACATCGGCACGCTTGCCGACCTCCAGGCTGCCGGTCTGGTCCTCGATACCGATGGCGCGGGCGGCGTTCAGCGTGATCCAGGCGATGGCGGTCTCTTCGGCGATGTTCAACCCGGCCCGGCGTCCAGCCGAAAGCGCCGCCGCCGCCTCCTGATTGAGCCGTTGAATCAGGGTGTCGTCGTCCGAATGGATGACGGTGCAGGCCCCCGCAGCCTCGAGCAGGGCCGCGTTCTCCTCAATGCCGTCCAGGGCCTCCATCTTGAAGCCCCACCAGCCGGCCCAGGTCGCCGAGCAGATGCCTTCGCGGGCCAGAACATCGGCGATCTTGTAGCTCTCGGAGGCATGGTGAAAGGTCGTGATCCGGTAGCCGAACTCACGGGCCAGATCGATCATCAGCATCATCTCGTCGGCGCGGTAGCAGTGGTTCTGCACCAGGATGTCGCCCGACAGGACGCCGGCGAGGGTTTCCAGTCGGAGGTCGCGCGTCGGCGGGTCGCCCTCGCCGGTGCGTTCATACGCCTCCCAACGCCGCCGATAGTTCTGGGCCTCGATCCAGGCGGCACGATAGCCGGCCATGTTACCCATGCCGGTGGCGGGGCTCTGGTTGCGGCCGCCATAGACACGGCTGGGGTTTTCCCCGCAGGCCATTTTCAGTCCGTAGGGAGCCTCTGGGAACTTCATGCCCTGCATCGAGACGGACGGCACATTGCGCAGGGTCACCGAACGCCCACCAAACAGATTGGCCGATCCAGGCAGGATCTGAAGTGTGGTCACACCGCCCTCGCGCGCCCGGTTGAAGCCGGGGTCCTGGGGCCAGACCGAATGCTCGGACCAGACCTGCCCGGTGTTCGGATTGGTCGCCTCATTGCCGTCCGAGGTCGCCTGCACCGACGGGCTGGGATAGACGCCCAGGTGGCTGTGAGCGTCGATGATGCCGGGGGTCACGAATCGACCGGCCGCATCGACGCGACGGATACCGGCGGGGATCGGGGTCTCGGGGCCACCGACCGCCGCAACCCGACCGCCGGCCAGGACGACCACGCCGTTCTCGATTCGCTGGCCGGTGCCGGTAAAGACGGTCGCGCCGACGATCGCCAGATCTTCAGCCGGTAGGGGCTGATAGGTCGAGGGGAAGGGGTCTCGCAGGCCTCGCAGGCCCGGCAACAGGTCGGCAGAGGCCCCAGAGCCGGATTGCGGCCCGGATTGGGCGTCGGCGGGCGTCGCGCCGCTGCCGGTGGCGCAGCCCCCCATCGTCACGGCCAGGGCCGCAGCGGCGATCATCAGGCGTTTCATCTTCCCCCCAGGACAGTCTGCGACCGCAATAAAGCGATTGGAGCCGACCCGGCCAAGTGAAAACACGGTTAGGCGATCAGGCGGGACCAGACCTCGGTCTCATCGAGGTCTCCAATCCAGATGGTCTTGTTGCGCGCGGTCGCGCCGGCAACCAGCTCGAGCCGTGACTTCGGCAGCTTCAGCGCCTTGGCCAGAACCACGATGACCGCGGTGTTGGCTTCGCCGTCCGCTGGGGCGGCTCGCACACGCAGCCGCAGGACGCGGTGGCCGCTCTCGTCGCTCTGGATGCCGTCGATCCGGTCGGTCCCGCCCCGCGGCGTGACCCGCACGCGCAGGCGGTAGCCTGTCACCCGAGCAGCTGGAACAGCGCCGGGGCCGCCGTATTGTTGAAGACCATACGGACAAACTGAAGCAGCAACAGCACGATGATGGGCGTGATGTCGATCCCGCCCAGGGGCGGAATGATGCGCCGGAATGGCTCCATCAGGGGGCGGGTCACGGCGTCCAGAAACGTCAGGATCGAATAGACGAAGCGGTTGCGGGTGTTGATGACGTCAAAGGCGACCAGCCAACTGACGATGGCCGAGATGATGATGAACAGAATCATCAGCCCGATGATCGAGTTGACCAGCCAGATAATGGCCGCTGCCATGGAGACGTCCTCGCGCTTGCCCGGCCTCGTCGGGCCGATGTGGACGCCGCTTCTAGCGGTTCGCGCCGTGCGCGCAAACCCCGCGCTTGACTTCGGTGCCCGCTGGCAGCATTAGCCCCGCTCCGTTGGGGCCGTAGCTCAGTTGGTAGAGCGCGTCGTTCGCAATGACGAGGTCAGGGGTTCGACTCCCCTCGGCTCCACCATTCCCCAGAAAACCTAGAGGACGTCTCGGACCCGGTCCTGGGGACGGGCCAGCACCACGCCCTTGGGTGTGGCGACGATCGGGCGCTCGACCAGGATGGGGTGTTCGACCATGGCCTTGAGCAGGGCGGCTTCGGAGACCTCCGGGCCGATCAGGCCCAGCTCCTGAGCCAAGGGCTCCTTGGCCCGCAGGAAGGCGGCGACCGGACCTCCGGCGCGCTCGGCCAGGCCCTTGAGGCGTTCGGCGGTCCAGCCGGTGTCCTTGTAGAGCACGATCTCCGGCTCGATCCCGGCTTCGCGGATGATCTCCAGCGTCTTGCGCGAGGTCGAGCATTGCGGATTGTGGAAGATGGTCACGTCGCTCATGGCCGGGTCTCTTTCTGGTCAGGATGTTCGCAGGGTGCTCGGCGTCAGACGTCCCAGGTCGCCGGGCCTTCGCCATAGGCCTCGACGGCGGCGAACAGGGCGCGGATCTCGGCCCGTTCAGCCTCGGTAATCTCGGGTTTCCAGACGTCGAAAATCAGCACGATGCGTTCCTGGTCGGAGCGGTTCCAGGCCTCGTGATTGATGGTGTCGTCGAAGGCCCAGGCCTGACCATAGGCCCAGTCACGCGTCTCGGACCCAACCCGGAACGAACATCCGTCGGGGCAGATGACCGGCAGGTGACAGATCAGCCGGGTGTTCACCAGGCCGCTGTGCGGCGGGATGTGGGCCCCCGGTACCAGTCGTGAAAACAGCACTGACGGCGCGCGGCCGGGTATGTCGGTCAGGGGAGCTCCCTCAAGCGCGGCCAGGGTGCGCGGAAACCGCGCGACATTGGCGGCGACAGGCTGCCCGTCCTTGATGAGATAGAAGCCGGTCCAGTCCGAATTCTCGAGCATCCCCTGCTGGCTGCTGTTGGGTCGGTTCTCACGGGTCTCGATATAGGGTGTGAAGAGCTCCGGGTTGTCCATGACCGCCAGCAGTTCTTCGCGAACGTCGTCGACGGCTGCCTCGAGCCGATCCAGGAAAGGTGTCGCTTCGCGGGGAGCGAACTGGATCTGGGGCAGGCCTGGGAAATAGTAGAACCGAGGCTCCTGCAAATAGAGCCGGCTCTTGCCGGTCATCAGGTCGACCGATTGTTTGAAGCGGGGGCTGGGATCGGGCAGCCGCTCGGACAGGAACTGGTCAAAGCCGCCGGCCAGCGATTCGAGCTCGCGGCTCGCGCGCGCCAGTTCGGCCTTGAGGTCCGCCCCCGCCGCCGCCGGGGCGCTGCGGATGGCCGAGGCATAGAAGCTGGAGGCGCTGCGGCGATCTCCCGCCGCCAGAAAATGATCCCCCTTGAGCAGCAACGCACGGGCATTGCCGGACTCGAGGCGCAGGGCCCCTTCAGCGGCAGCCAGGACCGCAGCGCCGTCACCGAGTTCGCGACAGGCATAGGCCTGGGCGACCCACACCGAGGCGTCGCCGTGCCCCGCGCGGGTCACCTGTTCGAACAGGTCGCGGGCCTGCTCGGCCTGCCCGGCGCGCAGGGCCGCAAGCGCCTGCCGTGCGATCGCTGGATAGTCTGGGGCAGAGGTCATCGTCAGCAGTCCTCGTCGAAGCGGGCCTCGACCAGACCGACGACGGCGGCCAGCGCCGCCTCGGCATCGGGGCCGTCGGCGGTGATGGTGAGGTCTGACCCCTTGCCGGCCCCCAACATCAACAGGCCCATGATGGATCGGGCATCGACCGACTGGCCGTCCTTGCCCACCTGGACTTCGGCGTCGAAGGGGTTGACGGCTTTGACCAGCTTGGCGGATGCCCGCGCGTGCAAACCCTTGGCATTGCAGATCGTCACGATGCGGACGAGGCCGCTCACTTGTCGCCTGCCAGGATGTACGAGGCGACGGAGATATATTTGCGCCCGGCGTCCTGAGCCTGGGCCACGCAGGCCTCGATCGTCTCGCGATGGCGCAGGGTTCCCAGCTTGATGAGCATCGGCAGGTTCAGCCCGGCGATGACCTCGGCACCGGTCTGTTCCATCACCGAAATGGCCAGGTTTGACGGCGTCCCGCCGAACATATCGGTCAGAAGGATGACGCCCTGACCCTTGTCGACGCGCCTTGCGGCGGCCAGAATTTCACTACGCCTGGCTTCCATGTCGTCGTCCGGCCCGATGCAGATCGGAACCACATCCGTCTGCGGACCGACCACGTGTTCCATGGCGGACAAGAACTCCCTCGCCAGCCCCCCATGGGTGACGATGACAAGACCGATCATGATCCAATGTAATCCCTAAACGCCCCCGACCGGCCCCGTTCTGGGTGCTGGTCGAAAGACCGTTTCATAAAGCAAGCCGATCAGGGTTCCAACCATGAGCGCGCCTCAATCCCGGTCAGGGTCTGCCTGATCCTGTCCGGTGTCGAGACGTCGGTGGCCTCCAGGACGACTCGGGGAATGGACACGCCGTGCACGATCTGCGTGTCCGGCTCGGGCAGCCGCTCGGTCGGGGTTTCGCATCTCACGATCAGGCCGACCTGCGCGGCGACCAGGTGTGGCACGGCCATCAGGCCGATGTGGCGCACCTCCAGAATGCCGGCGAGCCGCTTGGCCGGCGCAGCATACAGACCCTCGCCGGATCGCCAGAGATGGAGCCGGTCATCCCCAACCAGGCGCCAGGCCGGGTCGCGGATCATGCGTAGCGCCAGGTCGCTCTTGCCGGCCCCGGAAGGCCCGAAAAGCACCACGGCCCGCCATCCGCTGACGCTGCGGTGTGCGATGGCGGTTGCGTGAACCGTCATTCGACCTCGGGGAAGCGAACGATAAAGCGCGCGCCCAGGACGCTGCCGTCGTCGGCCTTGTGATTCTCGGCCGTGATCGTGCCGCCGTGGGCTTCGACGATCTGGCGTGCGATGGCCAGACCGAGCCCCGAGTTCGAGCCGAACTCGGCCCCCTTTGGCCGCGAGGTGTAGAAACGCCGGAAGACGGTCTCGAGGTTTTCGTCGGGAATACCCGGTCCTGTATCGTCAACGGTCACGACGATCGGCAGGTCGTCATTGCGCCGGTCGTGCTCGATCGTGACCGAAACCGTCCCGTCGCGCGGGCTGAACGAACGCGCATTGTCGATGAGATTCCGGAACACCTGACCGAATGGGCCTTCGCGACCCATGACCCTGAACTCAACGTCAGAGGTGCCCGACAGGACCACAGCGGCACCCCGGTCGTCGTCATAGATGCTGACGACATCGGCCAGCAGGCGATCCAGCGTCATCGCCCTGGGGGCGTCGCGGGCCAGCTCGGCGTCCAGCCGTGATGCGTTGGAAATGTCGGTAATCAGCCGGTCTGCGCGCCAGACGTCGCGCTCAAGCACATGAAGAAGACGCCGGCGGTCCTTGTCGGTCTTGACCAGCCCCAGCGTCTCGACCGCCGAGCGGATCGAGGTCAGTGGATTCTTGATCTCGTGCGAGACGTCGGCGGCGAACCGTTCGATGGCGACCATACGCTCATGGAGAGCGGCCGTCATGGTTTCCAGGGCGCGGGCCAGGTCCCCGATCTCGTCCTTGCGGGTTTCCAGATCGGGCAGGGAGATGGCCCGAGTCCGCTGGAGTCTGACCCGATCGGCGGCACGGGCCAGCCGCAGGAGTGGACGCACGACCCAGAAATACAGAAGGCCGGCCGTCAGCAGGGACACAGCGAAGGCGGCCAGGGCGAACGGCAGCAGCGCGCGGCGCTGGGCCGCAACGATCTCGGAGAAATCGTCGGCCTCGAGCGTCAGGACGCCGACCACGGTGGCGACATGACGGATGGGCACCGAGACCGACACGACCTGCTGGCCGATTTCATTGACCCGAACGCCCGCCTGTGGAGCCCCGGTCAGAGCCGCCTCGACCTCTGCGGCCAGGGCGTTGCGGGCGGCGGTGAGCTGCGTTTCTTGCTGTCGCGGGTCGGGTTCGGGCGGCAGCGGTACATCGGCCCCGCGTGCCGGCGGCAGCGGGGCTACCTCGACCGCGTCGGACACCAGATAGGAATCGGCGATCAGAAAGCCGTCGATGTCATACAGACGTGCCCGCTGACCGACCGGAATCAGGTCCGCCCGCAGAAACTGGGCCGAGGCGATCGGGTCGATCAGGGGGTAGGGCTCACCCTCGGTGGCCCCGAATTCGTACAGTACCGTCGCGACCAGCTGAGCCTGGGCGTTCAGATACTGAATTCGCGCGTCAACGAGGCCGCGACGCCATTCGTTCAGGCCGAACATCCCGACCAGAAGCACCGCCAGTGTGATCAGGTTGAGCGCCAGGATCAGACGCGCAAGGCCCGATCCGAACAGTGACTTGATGCGCCGGAATGTACCGCGACCTGGGAGCTCGTCAGTCTCATTCACGGTAGCGGTAGCCCACTCCATAAAGCGTTTCGATGGCGTCGAACTCAGGGTCGACGACCCGGAATTTCTTGCGCATCCGCTTGATGTGGCTGTCGATGGTACGGTCATCGACATAGACCTGATCGTCGTAGGCGGCATCCATCAGATTGTCGCGACTCTTCACGAACCCCGGACGCTGCGCCAGGGCCTGGAGCAGCAGGAACTCCGTCACGGTAAGCCGCACCGGCTGACCGTCCCAGGTGCTCTCGTGGCGTGCTGGGTCCATCGACAGCTTGCCGCGTTTCAGGGCCTTGGACGAGGCCTCAGGGTCCATCGGCTCGCTCTGGTCGATACCGGCGCGGCGCAGGATCGCCTTGATCCTTTCCAGCAACAGGCGCTGGCTGAAGGGCTTGGTCATATAGTCGTCGGCCCCCAGGTTGAAGCCGAGGATTTCGTCGATTTCCTCGTCCTTGGAGGTCAGCATGATGATCGGCAGGTTCGAGGTCTGGCGGATGCGCCGCAGCACCTCCATGCCGTCCATCCGCGGCATCTTCACGTCCAGCACGGCCAGATCCGGTGGCTCGGATTCCAGTGCGGCCAATCCCGATGCCCCGTCATGATAGGCGCGCACGGTGTGGCCGTGGCTTTCCAGCGCCAGCTTGACCGACTCCACGATGTTTTCGTCGTCGTCGACGAGAGTAATCACGGCCATGTTTGAAAGGCTCTCCGAATGTGGGCCGGCGACGGATCGCGGTGCCGGACGACAAGATTAGGGCTGGACTGCGTTCAGGCCAAGGCGCGTCCTGACGTCGGAGACAGGATGGGCCCGCAAATTCCCCGTTCGGCTCTCCCCCACCGGCGATCTCCCGGCTATGCTGGCGCCTCAATCAGGGGGAAACTTTGGTCGAAGCTATCGATCCTTATGAGGCGTTGAGCCGGATTTTCGAGGGGCGTTCGGCCCTTTTGCTCGAGGATGACGGAGCCCTGGCCGACCACGTGTCGGGCAAGCTCCAGCGCGCCGGCTTCCATGCCGTCGATCGGGCGACGACCGGCGAGGAGGCGCTGTCGATGGCGGCCAGCCGGGCCTATGACGTTCTGATCCTCGATCGAATCACGCCCGGAATGGACGGCCTGACCACCCTCGGCGCGATTCGCGGCGGCAGTGGCCCGTGCCGCGAGACGCCGGCACTGTTCCTCACGGCCTTGGGGGGTGAGCGCCAGAAGGTCGAAGGGCTAATGGCGGGGGCCGACGACTATGTCGCCAAGCCGGTCGGCGACGAGGAGCTTCTGGCGCGCGTCGCGGCCCAGCTGCGTCGGGCGCGTATCCAGTCCGGCGAAGGGGCGCGAGGCGAGCTGGCCAACGGCCCGTTCCGCCTGTCGACGGGCGCGCGGACGCTGACGTTTCATCCGGGCGGTGCCCAGGCACGGACGCTGGACCTGTCACCGCTGGAGTTTGCCATCGTCGCCGAGCTGTTCGGCGCGCGCGGTCAGCCGGTGACCAAATCGATGCTGTGGGACCGGTGCTGGGTCGAGTGGAAATTCCTGCCGGATAACTACGTCAACATCATCGATGCGCGGATTTCGGCCCTGCGGCGCCGTCTCAAGGATCAATGCCCCGAACTGTCGGAGGCTCTGCATCCGCTGATTGTTTCAGCGCGTAGCCAAAGCCTCGTCTTCCGGATTCTGGACGCCGCTGCATGAGGTTGCCGCCGGTCAGGACCACCTGGCTGGCCGCTATCGTGGCAGTCTTTGCCGCTGTGGCGCTGACCGCGTCGCTGGCCGTTACCCACGGCGCGGTACGATCGGAACAACGCCAGCGCGCGGCCCTGGCGGCGGTCAGCGACTTCAACGCCCTGTTGTCGAAGATGGACGCACTCGGCGTCGGGCGGTCGGTCGTGGAAGAGGCGGCCATCGTCAATTGGCTGAACGTCTTTCAGGGGCGACCCGGGCTGGAATCCTCGGTGGCGGATGCCTGTTCGGGTCGTGTTGCGAATTATGGAGTTCGCTGGATGGAGGCCCCCGGCGGTCGTACGGCAGGATTTCGGCCTCTGGCCGAGGCCCGGGCCCGACCCCATGAACAGCTCGGCCCCAATGTCTTCGTCCTGACCCTACCGGCCGGAACCCTCTGCCCGGAACGGGCCCTCGAGGTTGTCGCGGTGCGCGATACCGTCGGGCCGATGCGGGTGGTCATGGGCCGCGTCGTCGAACCGACCGGCCGGGCCTGGGGCGTGGCGGCGGTGTCAGTGCTGGGTATGGCGATCCTGCTGATCGGTCTGGGCCTGGCGTCGGCGGCCTGGTCGCGGGTGCGGATGGTCTCAGGCGTGAGGCGGATCAATCTGAGCCTGCAGAAGGCAGGGCGTGGTGACTTTGCCGGCCCTATCCCGATCGAGGAGATGACCGGCGACCTCCAGGATCTCACGCGCGAGGTCAATGTCACGCTCGGGCGCTTGCAGGAGCTGCTGGCCTGGCTGCGGGATACCTCCGATCAGGTGGCCCACGACTTCCGCACGCCGCTGGCGCGCGCGCGCGCGCGTCTGGACCGGTTCGGTGAGACGGGTGACGCCGACCTTGTTGATGAGGCCCGAGCCGACCTCCGTTATCTGACCCAGGCCATGAATGAGGCCCTGGCCCTGAGGGACGGTGAAACCTGGGCTTTTGAGACGCTGAAGCTGGATGACGTCTGTCGGGCCGCCGTCGAGCTTTATGAGCCCCTGGCGGAACAGAGGCGCGTCCGATTTGAAACAGAGCTGACCCCCGCCGAGACACTGGGCGTGGCCAGTCTCTTGCAACGCGCGGTGGCGAATCTGGTGGACAATGCCGTTAAATACTCGCCGGACGGCGGCGTGGTTCGCCTCAAGTCCTTTGCGGATCCAGACGGAGCCGTCGTGATCATCTCTGACCAGGGACCGGGCATGGAAATGACTCAATCCCGGTCGCAGCCTGATGTCGACAGTCACCGAATGGGCCTGGCGTTCGTAAGGGCGATTGTGCGGCGCCACGGTGGCGAACTTCTGATCGAGTCCGATTCGGCGGGCTCAATCGTAACCATGAGGGTTTGAGAATGGGTTGGCGTCAGTTCGGAGCGGTGGCGATAGTGGCGGTCCTGGCTGGGTCAGGCACGGCGATCGCGCAGCCGGCCCTTCCGATCCCGTTCGACGCCGAACGCGGCGTTTTCAGCTTTGCCGACCAGATCGAGCGGTCCCTTCCGGCGGTTGTGCGTGTCACGACCCTGAACCGGGCTTCGACGGCAGGCGCGCGCCCGCGTGAAATCGCCGGCGGCTCGGGCGTCATCATTGATGCCGGTGCCGGCATCGTCATCACCAACCAGCACGTGGTTGACGGTGGCAACACCTTTCGGGTCGATCTGACGGACGGCCGATCGTTTGACGCGGAGCTTCTGGGCGCGGACGACGCCACCGACGTGGCCGTCCTGCGTATTTCAGCTCAGGGACTGTCCCAGGTTGAGATCGCCGATTCCGACCGGCTGCGCACCGGCGATCTCGTTTTTGCGGTCGGGCACCCGCTCGGCCTGGACCAGACCCTGACGATGGGGGTCGTCTCCGGACTCGGACGGTCGGGAATCGGCGATGCGATCGAGGACTACATCCAGACAGACGCTGCCGTGAACTCGGGCAATTCCGGCGGCCCCCTGCTGGACAGTGCCGGACGTCTGATCGGGATCAACACCGCCATCCTGTCGGGCGGCGGGGGTGGCAATGATGGCCTGGCCTTCGCTGTACCGAGCCGGATTCTGATGGTGGTCGTTCACCAGCTGCGTGAAGCGGGACAGGTCAGCCGAGGGCGGATCGGAGTGACGATGGGGTCGCTGACCGCCGAGCGGGCACGGCTTCTGGGCACCCCCATCATCCGAGGGGCCGTCATCGAGGATGTGGCGCCGGGGTCGGCGGCGGATCGTGCGGGCCTGCGTCGCAATGACGTCATCGTGGGAATGGCAGGGCGGACGGTGGAGAGTTCTGGCGGGGTGACCTCTGTAGTCGGGCTTGCCCAGCCGGGATCCAGCCTGGACGTGCGGTTCCTGCGCGATGGCATCGAGCAGCAGACGACGGTGGTCGTCGAGGAAACGGCACCGGTAGCCGTCCAGGTGGCGGCGGCCGGTGATGCGGGCCAGGCCTTTGGCGCGGGATTCCGATCCATGCGTTCGACCGATCGCCCGGTCGACGGCGTCAGTTCAGGGGTTCTGATCACCTATGTCGAGCCCGGGTCGGTCGCGGCGGCGTCAGGTCTGATGGCCGGCGATGTCGTGGTCCGGGCCAACACCTCGGATGTCACCTCGGCGGATCATCTGGCGACCGAGATCCGCGAAAATCCCGATGGCGTGCAGCTGATGGTGATTCGCGGTAGCGAACGCCTGCCGATCAGTCTGCGCCCGGCCTGAAGCCCCTGTCGGTGCGGGCAGACGGCTTGTCGGATGGATCGCGTCGCGCGCTGGCCTGGCCCCCAAACGCAAAACACCCGGGCGACCGGGGGAGGGGAGGGTTGGTCGCCCGGGCGTCTCGCTTGGAGGAAGCGTCGGCTGGCCGGAACCTGGAAACCCAGGGGGCTGGGGGGGCTGTTCAGGATCCGGATCTCGAGGTGACCGGCCAGCCGACACCTACTGTTTCGTCTGACCCCATGGCCGCCGAAGGACCGAATTGAGACTTCTTCGCGGCGGTTCCATTAAAGACCGGACACCTCGCAAAACGGGCCATTGAGCCAAGGGCCTTTTCCAGATGGGGGGAACGGGTTTAGGCTCGATTCCGATGAGCCTGGATGCTTCGCAGGATAGTTCGTCGCGCGCTCCGGTCTTCTTTCACCGGTTGGAGCTGGATGCCATCCTGCGACTTTATGGGCGCATGGTCGCGGCCGGCGAGTGGCGCGACTATTCCCTGGGTGGCCAGGACGACAGTGCGGCCTTCGCTGTCTTCAGGCGGACCGGCGACGCCCCACTCTATGTCATCGAGAAGCGGCCCGAGCTGCAGCGGCGCCAGGGTCAGTGGGCCATCCTCGGCCAGGGCGGTCTGGTGTTGAAGCGCGGCCATGAGCTGGCGCAGGTTCTGCGCTTCTTCGACCGACGGCGGTTTTCGGTCATCGAATAGCAAAAGGCCCCGGATCGCTCCGGGGCCTTCGCGGTTCGGGTTGAGTTGACCGACCCTATTCTCGGCCGCCGAAGATGCGCAGCAGGAACAGGAACAGGTTCACAAAATTGATGAACAGGCCCAGCGCGCCATAGCTGGTGGCCACGCTCATCGCCGCCTGATCGCCACCCAGATCGTAGTAGGTCAGCTTGAGCCGCTGGGTGTCGGCCGCGATCAGGCCCGAGAAGATCAGGACACCGGCGTAGGTGATGATCCAGTAGAGCATCGGCGAGTTCAGGAAGATGTTCACCACCGAGGCGATGATCAGACCGATCAGAGCCATGATCAGGAAGGTACCGATGGCGCTGAGGTCGCGTTTGGTCGTGTAGCCGTACAGGCTGAGGCCTGCGAAGGCCGCGGCCGTGACGAAGAAGGTGGTGGCGACACTGGCTCCCGAATAGACCAGGAAGATCCAGCCTAGGGACGCGCCCATGGTGGCGACCACCGCCCAGTAGAGCACATTGGTCATCACCGGCGTCGGGCGACGCATCAGGAACATCGAGCCGAAAATCAGCACGAGCGGCGCCCATTGCACCGCCATGCCCAGGATCGACATCGACAGGGCACCGTCAGGACCCGTGGTGTAGAACAGCTGGCGCACCGCCTCGACATTGCCGACCGTCCAGGCCAGGCCGCCGGCTACAGCCAGGCCCAGAGCCAGCTTGTTGTAAACGCCGAGCATGAAGCTGCGCAGGCCGGCATCCGTCGCCATGTCCGCGCTTCCCTGCCGGGCAACGGTGTCGTGTCTGAAGTCGCTCATCGCGATCCCTGTCTGTCTATGCGCCCCGATCTGGGCGCGTCAGCGGAAATATCGGGGTGAACGGGGGCTTTCGCAAGGAAAACCGGACCCGACCGGAGTGAACCTCTGCTAGAAGCCGGGAATGATCCGTCTGTTCGCCGCCATTGAGGTTCCCGAACCGATCGGGCTGGATTTGGCCCGGCTTCAGACTGGCCTGCCGCGGGCGAAATGGCGACCGTTGGAGGCCTTGCACATCACTTTGCGGTTTTTCGGTGAGATCAATGAGCGACGGGCGGACGACCTCGACGCCGAGCTTTCGCGGATCACCAGCCCGGCCTTCGATGTCGTGCTCAAGGGCGTCGGGGAGTTCGGAGAGGGCCATATGTCGGACGCCGTATGGGCGGGGGTCGAGGCCAATGAACGCCTCAACGTCCTGGCGGGCCGCTGCGAGACTGCGGCGCGCCGCGCCGGGCTGGAGCCTTCGACCCGGACCTATCGACCGCACGTCACCCTGGCCTATCTGAGGGGTTCACCAGGCGACCGGGTCGCCGGCTGGATCCGGGCGCACAATCTCAGGATTTTCGAGCCGTTTCGCGTCAACCGGTTTGGACTCTACTCAAGTCGGCTGGGCCACGGCGGCTCCACCTACACCCTGGAACGAGAGTATCTGATCGGATGACCCCGGCCCCCCGTTCTGTCCTGTTCGTTCCGGCGTCGAATGCGCGTGCGCTGGACAAGGCGCGAACGCTGGACTGCGACGCGGTCGTGATCGACCTGGAAGACGCTGTCGGCCCGGCGGACAAGGGTGCGGCGCGCGCCGCCGCCTTGGCGGCCCTGCCGCAGTTCGATGGCCGCGCCGCAGTGCGGACGAATGCGCCCGACACGCCGTGGGGCGAAGACGACCTCAATGCTCTGAGGGAGAGCCGGGCCCTGGCAGTCGTTCTGCCCAAGACGGGATCGCCGCAGGATGTTCGCTGGGCGGCGAGGGCCGGCCTGCCGGTCTGGGCCATGATCGAAACCCTGGCCGGAGTGCTGAACCTGGCGGCAATCGCGTCAGAATCGGGGGTGGAGGCCCTGATCCTGGGGCAGAACGACCTCGCTGCCGAAATGGAGGCCGTTCCCGGCCCTGGACGTGACCCGCTGCATCTGGCCATGAGCCTGATCGTGACGACGGCGCGATCTCATGGACAGGTGGCGCTGGACGGTGTGTTCAATGCCTTCCGCGATGACGCAGGCTTTGCCGCCGAGTGTACTCAGGGCCGCGCCTTTGGTTTTCACGGCAAGACCCTGATCCATCCGGCCCAGATTGCGATGGCCAATACGACCTTCGGGCCATCGAAGGCCGAGATCGCCTGGGCGCAGGCCATCGTCCAGGCCTATGCGGTGCCCGGTGCTGAAGAAGCCGGCGTGCTCAGCGTGGATGGCCGGATGGTCGAGCGCCTGCACCTGGACCAGGCGCGCCGAATTCTCGGCCGCGCCTAGGAGACCGGATCGCCGTTCTCGTCGATGGAGTGCAACCAGGCGGTGGATCCCGCGCATCCGTTCAGGGTCTCGCCGGAGATCACCACCTCGGCCACCAGCGGGTAGGAGCGGTCGCTCATGCCGTCCGAACAATCGCCAAGGGACAGGGTGACGACGAGCAGGTTCCCGGCCTCGGTTGTCGCTGTCCAGATCGCCGCCGTTTCCGAAACGACCGGGGCCGGTCGCGGAGCTGTCTGCTCGGGCCGATCCAGTCCCGAATAGCTCATTTCCTGGCCCTCGAAGCCGACCGACCATAAGGGTTCGGTCCCCAGTACCGAGATATCGCCGGTGAGGTCGACGCCTCCGAGCTCGAGGGGGGGCGCGTTGGTGTCGGCCTCTCCCGAGGCGGCGGCACCCGGAGCCTCGGTCGTCGTCGAGGTGGGCATTTCGCACGCGGCAAGGCCAAGGGCGGCCAGGGCGGATATTGCAAGGGTCAGTCGCATTTTGGATCTCCCTGTTTTGCGATAGTGCGCGCCCAAAAGGCTGTCGCGTCAAGGCGAGTCGGATAACGTCAGGGAATGATGCCGCCCGGCCAGCCCACGGTTCTGGAGTTTTTTGCGGGATCCGGCATGGCCCGTCTGGGCCTCGCGGGTTGGCGAACATCCTTTGCCAATGACTCGGACGGACTGAAGGCGGCGGCCTATCGGGAAAACTTCGGCGAAGATGTCCTGCGGGTGGCCGACGTCTGGGATCTGGTCGCTGGTGATCTGCCGGCAGGACGAGCTGATCTGGCCTGGGCTTCGTCACCCTGCCAGGATCTCAGTCTGGCCGGCGCGCGGCGCGGCCTGGGGGCTGAGCGATCCGGCGCGTTCTGGGGGTTCTGGCGGCTGGTCGAGGCCCTGGATGCCGAGGGACGCGCGCCGCGACTGATCGTTATCGAAAATGTCACCGGCCTGCTCAGTTCGAACCATGGACAGGATTTCCGTATCCTCACCGACCTTTTGGCGAGTCAGGGCTGGATCTTCGGTGCGCTGGAGATCGACGCCGCCTTCTGGTTGCCCCAGTCGCGGCCGCGGCTCTTCCTGGTCGCCACGCGGCAGCCGGCTGCCGATCATGCTGACCGCCCCGGTGTCTTCCATAGTCGAGCCATCGTGGAAGCGGAGGCGGCGCTGTCCGGCCGCGCGCGGGCCGCCTGGCGCTGGTGGCAACTACCGGCTCCACCGGCGCGAAACACCCACCTGGCCGCCCTGCTAGAGCCGGACACGGCGGTCGATTGGCTAGATGCGGCCCGTACCGAGGCGCTGATTCATCAGATGGCCCCGCTGCATCGTCGCCGTATTGACGCCGCTGTCCTTTCGGGACGACGGACCGTCGGCACGGCCTTTCGCCGGGTCCGCCAGGAGAACGGCGGCAAGGTTCAGCGGGCTGAGGTTCGATTCGACGGCGTTGCTGGGTGCCTGAGGACACCGGCCGGCGGCTCGTCGCGCCAGTATGTCCTGGTCGTTGAAGACGGGAACCTGCACGCGCGGTTCCTGACGCCGCGCGAAGCCATGCGGCTGATGGGGGTCGGTGATGATTACCGGCTGCCGGGGTCGCGGACGGCGGGGCTTAAATTGGCGGGAGACGGCGTGGCTGTGCCGGTCGTGCGGGCGCTGTCAGAGGGCCTGCTGACGCCGTTGTTGCGGAGCCCGGCGATCGAAGCTGCCTGAGGTTCGACCTCAGCCCTGGGCTGGGCGCAGGTCGTCGGCCGATGCCGTCATCACCGGCTCGCCACCCTCGCGCTGCTGCTCGATGAGAGTGTCGATACGGGCGCGCTGGGCCTGGAAGGCGGCCAGATCACGGCCCTCAAGAATGACACCGCTGGGCATCTGGACGCCGCGTGGATTGATCCGCTGGCCGCCGCGCCAGATCTCATAGTGCAGGTGTGGGCCGGTCGAAGCTCCCGTCGAGCCGACATAGGCAACCACCTGGCCCTGGCTGACCCGCTGGCCGGCGCGCAGGCCCGACGCAAATCGGGACAGGTGCGCGTAGCCGCTCTCCAGGCCGTTGGCATGGCGAATGCGGACCCAGTTGCCATAGCCGCCCCAGCGACGGGCCTCGACGACGACGCCATCGGCGGCGGCGACGACCGGCGTGCCGTAGCCGACCGCAAAGTCGATGCCCTGGTGCATCCGGCGGTAGCCGGCGATGGGATGACGACGCATCCCGAAGTTGGACGAGATGCGAGCGCCGTCCACCGGGGTCGACATCATGCCGGAACGAACATTGCGGCCGTTCTCGTCGAAATACTGAGCCTCGGTCGAACCGGCCGGCTGGTAGCGATAGAAGCGAACGCCCCGCACCTCTGCGAACAGCAGGTCGCCGGTTGATACGGTGACGCCGCTCTCGGACACGGTGCGCTCGAACACCAGGGTCATCGGGTCTCCGGCGCGCAGATCACGCGAGAAGTCCAGCCGATGCGCAAAGACCTGGCTCATCTTGGCCACGACGGCCGAATTGGCCCCCAGAGCGATCGCGGATTGATGCAGGGTGCCGTGGATCTCGCCGGAGGCGACCGTCGTTTCCTCGTGAACCTGCTCAGCCAGTTCGCGCACGCGCAGCGCGCCGTCAAAGTTGCGGGTCACCGTCAACTGGGTCGCCGGGCCCGTCCGCAGGGTCAGGCCGATCAACTGGGCTGCGCCGCGACCCGAGCGTGGGCGCGAAACGGCGGTTTCAAAGCGCAGTCCGGCACGGATGTTGACGGTGTCGAAGTCCTGGTCGGCCAGGGTGCGAACGACTGCGGCGGCTTCGGTTTCGTCGATCCCGGTGCGGGCAACGGCCTGGGCCAGGGTTTCACCCGAGCGAACCTCGACCGGAATCAGTTCCGGAGCCTGCATCCCGTCCATGGCGGCGGCGTCGGTGAAGGCGCGCGATTCCAGGCTGGCGAGTTGGGCGGGCGACAGGCTGGCCGGTGAGGCGGAGGCTTCCATGGGCTGATAGACCCGCCATGTCAGGGCGGCGACGGCGACGGCGGCACAGACTGTAAACAGGTGCGGAGACACTCGCACCGGCTGGCGTCGCGGATCGAACTGAGCCATCGGCCCCCCACTCGTTTCGCGGCGTCGTCAAGCGACACCAGGCCACAGTCGGCCCAAAAACTACCCAGGTCGCGCCTATAACCTGAGGCGCTTCCCATTGAAAGATCAGGCCCCAGATAAGGGAATCCCAATCCTGGATTGGTTTTCCCGTCACCCGAGGGCGACACCGGGTCCTTGCAACAGGGAGCGTCGCATCACCCACCAACCAATAGATTAACGTGCCATAGTGGTGCTTGGGACACGTTGTCGCGGGCTGTCTTGCAAAACGGGTGCCTTGTTGCGCGCGCCCGGGTTAGGACATCAGAACGAAATCTGGTGGTAGAAGCGGGCCGAAGTGACCCAGGGCGACGACATCCCTCCGGCCCGACGCAGGGTTCGCGGATCGCGATTTGCGCGCGGCGCTTCCGCACGGTCGGTCCTGCTGATGGTGGTCGGGGCCGTTTTCCTGGTCGTCATCGCCTCGGCGCTGGTGGCCTATGCGGCCAGGCGGGAAATCGCACGCCAGGCCCTGACCGGGTGGCTTGAAGAGCGCGGCGTCCAGGCCGAGGTCCAGTTCGACCGGTTCGATCTGAACGGTCTGGTGGCGACGATGACGGCAGGGGACCCACAGAACCCCGATCTGGCCGTGGAGCGGGCCGAGGTGGACTATCACCTCGGGATGCCCTGGTCGGGCGGCTTTGCGGTTCGGCCGACGCAGATTCGCCTGATCGGCCCTCGCGTCCATGCCACCCTGGCCGACGGCCAGCTCAGCTTCGGTTCACTCGATCCCATCATCGAGGAACTGGGCCGGCGGCCGCCATCACCGGACCAGGCCAGCTCGACCATCGAGATCGAGGACGGAGAGATCCATCTGACCACGACCCGGGGGGCCCTGGTGGCGCGAGCCGACGCGCGGATGGTCGATAGCCGGTTGGTCGAACTGGATGCGAGCTTTCCGCGGGCGCGCCTCGGCGACGACGACTTCACCCTGGACCTGCAACGGGCCGGCCTGGCGGTTCGTACGCGGGGCAACCGGTCGAGCCTGGCCCTGGTCGGCGACATCAACGCCATCGAGGCAGCCGGGCTCGGCGCGACGGGCAGCAATATCCGGCTGACGGCCGAGATTCCCTATCCAGAAACTGATCGTCGCCGTGTTCATGGGCCGGTGGTGGCGCGCGTGCAGTCACGGTCCGATACCGCGCGCTGGCACGGGGGCGTGTCCCGCGGCCTGACCGTTGATGTGCGCTTCGACGGACGCGGTACCGGCTGGATCGAAGCCTTCGCCCTGCTGGGGGGACTGACCGGCCAGGTGACAGCCGACCAGATCACTGCCGGTGATACGCGGGTGTCCCGGGCGGCCCTGGTGCTGGATGGCGAGCGGGTGCGACTGCGCCGCCGTGAGGGCCTGGAATGGGCCTATCAAGGGGACGTGAGACTGGCCGCCGGCTCGGTGCGGCGCGACGGCCAGTCCGCTGAGGCGCTCGCCATCAATCTGTCCCGGTTCAGCGCGGCCGGGTCGGGCGACAGCACGCGGGGCCAAGGCCAGGTCGGCATCCGCGCCGGTGCCTTGCAGCAGGACGCGCTGAGCCTCACGGGTGTGACAGGGGCCTTCGATCTGACCAGTCGGCTGGGCGAGGGCGGCGAGACGCTCCTGACGGGCCATTTGAACGCCTCAGGCGGTGCCTGGCCCATCCTTGGGCAGGTCGGGGTCGCCGATGTGCCGGAGCAGGCCGCGCTGAAACGGGCCTTGCAGGCATTTTCGCTGGATGCCCCCGCGCTCACAATCCGGGCGGCAAACGACGGTACGCGCGTCAATCTGGATCGATCCGCGCGACTTCAGACGCGGACTGGGGGCGAGGTCCTGATCTCGCCTGAAACCGGGCACCCGCTGTTTGCAGCCCGTCGCGATGGTGCGGGAGGTGGGGCCCTGACCCTCCAGGTCGCCGGCGGCGGCCTGCCTCAGGCCCGGGTCGATGTCCCAAACTATGACGTGGCGGACGGCGTGATCGTGGCGGCCCTGGACGGAGAGGCCGCCCTGGACTTTGGCCTGGCCCGGGGACTGCGACTGGACACGCGTGGCCTGCTGCGGATCGGCGGCGGCCGGACGACCTTTTCGGCGGCGTCGTGTTTTCCGCTCAGGGCGCAGATGCTGGAGCTGGGTGACAATGACGTTACCGATGTGCAGGCCAGCGTCTGTCCGGGGCGGGGGCCAATGCTGACAATCGCCAACGGCTGGCTGTTCGAGGGAGATGTCCGAAACCTCAGCGCCAACGCGCCGTTCCTCGGCATGGCGATGTCGGCTGTCTCGGGTCATGTCTCAGCTGCCGATGCCGGACAGGGCCTGGCCCTGACGGCCGCCATCGCCGACGGCCGTGTCGCGGACACCCAGCCCGAACCTCGGTTCCGCCCTCTGGGCGGGGCGGGTCAGGTCGGCCTCACCGGCGACAGCTGGTCCGGCACCATCCGTCTGCACGAGCCGACGCGGGGAAGTCGTATTGCGGATCTTGGTATCCAGCATTCCGGACGTACGGGGCAGGGGGGGCTGACCATCGATGCGACCGGGATTCGGTTCACGCCGGACGGTCTGCAGCCATCCCAGATCAGCGCCCTGCCGGCCGGGTTCGTGTCCAGCCCGGTCACCGGCCAGGTCGATTTCACCGGCGGATTCGACTGGACGGCCGACGGTAGCACCAGCCAGGGCCGGTTCTCGACGACCGGCCTGGATTTCGTCAGCCCGCTTGGGGCGGTCCAGCAGATGCGCGGTGAGATCCAGTTCCTGAGCCTGACTCCCCTGATTACGGCCGCCAACCAGCACATGACGATCTCTCAGATCGACGCCTTCGTGCCGCTGACGGATGTGACCGTTGATCTGGGTCTGAACGAGGCCAGCCTGCGTATCGAGGGTACCCGCGTGGCGGTTGCGGGTGGCCATGTCACGCTGGAGCCGGCCAATGTCCCGTTTGACGCCGGTCAGTCCTGGGAAGGTGTGCTGGTGCTGGATCGGGTTCAGCTGGGCAGTCTGTTCGCGGCGTCCAGTTTCTCGGAGTCGGTCCAGCTCGATGCGGTGGTATCGGGACGGCTGCCCTTCATCTACGGCCCGAGTGGAATCACGATCGTCGCCGGCGAAGTGCACGCCGTCCAGCCGGGCCGCCTGTCGATCGCGCGTGCGGCCCTGACCGGCATGACGGCGGACATGACGGCCGGTGCCGACGGGGTCGATGAACCCCTGCCGACCAACACCGTGCAGGACTTCGCCTATCAGGCGCTGGAGCACCTATGGTTCAATGAGCTGGACGCCGAGCTGGACAGTTTGCCTGGTGGCCGCCTGGGCGTGCTGTTCAACATCCATGGGCGGCACGATCCGCCGGTCGAACAGGAGATTCGCCTGGGCTGGATCGAGCTGGTGCGCCGCGATTTTCTGAACCGGACCCTGCCGCTGCCGTCCGGCACCGAGATCAATCTGACGCTGGACACATCCTTCAACTTTGACCAACTGATAGCCGACCTGATGGAAATCCAGCGGGCCCGCAATGTGTCCGAAGGCAACCGATAGCGTTCAGACCGCGTTCAGGCCCCATGGCCTTTAATCGCCCCTGACAGGAGACGAACGGCATGACAAGAACGGAAGCGGCGGTGGCCGGGGCCATCGCACTGGTTATGACGGGCGTTGCCTGCACGCCGACTGTTCGGGTCCAGGTGGACCCGATCACCATCTACGCCAAGCTGGATGCGGATGTCCGAATCCGGCTTGACCAGGAAGTGCGCGACCTCATCGCGCAAAACCCCGACCTGTTCTGAGGAGGAGGTCACCATGATGAAGCGTTTCAACCCCACCCTCGCTGCCGCTGTTGCCGTTATCGGCTTGGCCGCCGCCGCCGCTGTGCCGACCTTCGCCAGCGCCGCCGCCACCGTGATGTCGCGCCAGGACGCCCGCGCGGTCGTGAACCAGGCCAAGGCCGACGGGATCATCGGCGAAATGTCGGACGGATATGTCGGGGTCCGCCTGGAAGCCCGCATGACCCCGGCGATCCGCGCCGCCATGGGCGAGATGAACGCCGGTCGCGCCGAACTCTACCGCCAGGCCGGTCAATCGACCGGGACAACGGCCGCCGCCGCCGGGGCATCTTCCTACCAGCAGCGGTTCAGCAGCATCCCCGCCGGGCAGTGGTATCGCGACGACGCAGGGACCTGGCGCCAGCGCTAGACGGGCGTCAGAGGCCGCGCGCCTCACCGACAACCTGAATCAGGCGCTCCAGATCCTGTGGGCGCGACAGGCGGTGATCGCCGTCCTTAATGAGGGAAAAGACGACGTCGTCACTCTCGATCCCCTCGGCCAGCGCCAGCGCGTGCCGCCATGGAACCGGCTCATCAAGCTGGCCCTGCAGAATACGAACCGGCACCTGGATCGCGACGGGCCCGTCCAGCAGGCTCCAGTTTCGGGCGTCATCGAAGAACGTCCGTGTCAGGTCATAGGGACCGTCGAAGTCGTCGGTGACGGTGTGGACGCCCGTTTGCATGATGTCGTGGCGCGCCTGGTCGCTCAGGTTTGGCCACATCAGCCGATGGGCAAAGTCCGCCGCCGGCGCGATCAGCACCAGCGCGCTTACCCGGCGCGGGCGCGCCACCGCCGCCAGGCCGGCAACCCAGCCCCCCATGGAAGAGCCGACCAGCACGATCGGGCCGTCGATCCCGTCGATCAGGGCGATCAGATCCTCACGCCAACGTCCGATGGTGGCGGCGTGCCAGTCGCCGGACGAGGCCCCATGCGCGAAATGGTCATAGCGCAGATAGGACCAGCCCTGGGCCAGGGCGGCTTCGGCCAGGGCCCTGGATTTCGTCCCACCCATGTCTGAGCGCCAGCCCCCGACCCACAGGATCGTCGGGCCCTGACCGGCCACCCGTCGCCAGGCCAGACGCTCGCCGTCGGGGCGCTCAAGAAAGCCGGAGGTTTCAGTCATGGCGACGATCCATTATGTCAGTGTCCGTGATTTCCCTGCCCCGAGACTTTGTTCTGCTGCAAGTGGTCCCTGAACTCGAGGCGGGCGGGGTCGAGCGCACGGCGGTCGATATTTCGCGCGCGGTTGTGGAGGCCGGCGCAACCTCGCTGATCGCCTCGGCCGGCGGGCGTATGGAGATGGAGCTGACCGCGCACGGGGGCGAACTGATCCGGATGCCGGTGCAGTCCAAGAACCCCGTGACGATCGCTGCCAATCTGGGGCGACTCTACCGACTGATCCGCGCGCGCAAGGTGGGCCTCGTTCACGTGCGTTCGCGCGCCCCGGCCCTGTCGGCCTTGCCAGCGGCGCGGCTCGCAGGCGTGCCGGCGCTGACGACCTATCACGGCGTCTATAATGCGAAGTCGGCCCTGAAGCGGGCCTATAACGGCGTCATGACGAAGGGACGCCATGTCATCGCCAACTCGGATTTCACCCGCCGCCATGTGCTGGAGACCTATGGTCTGGACCCCCGCCAGGTGACTGCGGTGGCACGTGGCAGCGATCTGAGGTGGTTCGATCCGGATTCGGTGACCGAAGAGCGACGGCAGAAGGCCCGGGCCTACTTCGGGCTGGCGGCGGATGACAAACGCACGGTTTTCCTGCTGGCGGGGCGTCTGACGCGATGGAAAGGCCAGTTGCTGGCGGTTGAAGCGGCCCAAAGGTTGCGGGATGTCGGACGCCGGGACTTCGTGCTGGTCATGGTTGGTGACGATCAGGGGCGTCTCGGCTACCGCGCCGAGATCGAGCGGGCCGTAGCCTCGGCCGATCTCGACGACTGCGTGGCCGTTGCAGGTCATTTCACCGATATGCCGGCCGCCTGGCTGGTGTCGGATGTGGCCGTGGTGCCGTCACTGGACCCCGAGGCCTTCGGCCGAACGGCCGTGGAGCCGCAGTTGATGGGGCGTCCAGTCGTCGTCGCCGCCCACGGAGCTCCTGTCGATACCGTCGTCGATGACGAGACGGGGTGGCTGTTTCGGCCGGGTGATGCCGAGGATCTGGCGCGCCGGATGGCTCAGGCCCTGGACGCTGGCTCCGAGCGTCGCCGTCAGATGGGCGAGGTCGGACAGGCGCGTGCGCGCGAACTCTATTCGCAGGAGGCCATGGTCGAAGGCACGTTCGGCGTTTACGCCCAGGTGCTGGAAGAGGTCTGGGCGCAGGGATAGGGTCTGGTCATGGAAATCCTGGTGCCCGTGTCCGTGGGCGAACTGATCGACAAAATCACGATCCTGCGCATCAAGGCGCGCAGGGTTTCCGATCCGGCCAAGCTGGCAAACGTCCGCCATGAACTGGCCCGCCTGGAGGTCGCCGCCGACGGCCTGCCGCAGGACGAGGCCTTTCTCGATCTGGTGGCCGAGCTGGAAGCCATCAACGCCACCCTCTGGGACATTGAAGATCTCAAGCGCGACCATGAGAAACAGGGCCGGTTCGATGCGGCCTTCATTGATCTGGCGCGGCAGGTCTATCTAAAGAATGACCAGCGGGCGGCCCTCAAGAGGGCGCTCAGCCTACGCGCCGGCTCTTCGATCATCGAGGAAAAGTCCTATGGCTGACGCGCCCAGGCGGGCGCGTCGCAGCCTGTTCATCACCAATACCCGAATCGGGGACGCGGTGCTGACGACCGGCCTGCTCAACGTCCTGCACGAGCAGGACCGCGATGTGCTCTGGACGGTCGTGGCAGGACCGGTCGCGACGCCGATCTTCGAGGAAACCCCCTTTGTCGAGCGGGTCATTCCGTTGCGAAAGATCCGATTCTCTCTGCACTGGGCGATACTGTGGGCGCAGTTGGTGTCGACGGGTTGGGAGACGGTGGTGGATCTTCGTGGGTCCGCCATCTCGCGGCTGCTGCCGGCGCGCCGTCGCTTCGTGCGGCGTTCCGTTCGGGCCGATCACCGCCACAAGGTCGTTCAGGCCGCCTCGGTTATCGGTCAGGAGGCCGAACCCCCGGCCCCGCGACTCCACATCGCGTCGGCGACCCGAGTCGCCATGCGGACACGGCTGCCTTCGGCCCCGATCCTGGCGTTGTCGCCCTCGGCCAATCGTGTGGGAAAGACCTGGCCCCTTGGGCGTTACATTGAGCTGGTGGACCGGCTGACCGGATCAGGCGGGCCGCTGGCGGGCTGGAGTGTCGCGGTGCTGGGCGGTGCCGATGAGGCCCCGGCCGCCGCGCGCCTGGTCGCGGCGCTGCCGGGACGTGATGTGCGCGACTTCTCGGGTGAGCCGCTGCCGGCCACGGCGGCCCTGCTCGAACAGGCCGGCCTGTTCGTCGGCAATGACTCGGGACTGATGCACATGGCTGCTGCCGTCGGCTGTCCGGTGGCGGCCCTGTTCGGACCGACGGACGAGCGTCTCTACGGCCCGTGGACGGCCAATCGACGGATCATCCGGGCCATGGCGGAGGTCGTGACCTTTGGCCCGACGTCGCGCACCGTCTCGGAGACGCAGAGCCAGATGCTGGGGATTACGGTCGACCAGGCCGTTGAAGCGATCACGGATCTGGCGACCCGCTTGCCAGACAGGGGCTTGAGGCCCATATAGGTCAGGCCCGGGCCAGCTCGATGTGCGCCTTTTTCGCGCGTCCGCTGCTCAGGCCATCTTTTTGAACGACCAAAGGAGTCGACGCCTATTCGCCGCCCCATGCAGACGCCCCCCGTCAAGGACGGACCGCGCACCAACCAAGACATTCGCGTTCCCCGCGTTCTTCTGATCGATCAGAATGGCGAGAAACAGGGTGAAATGCCTACCTCTGCCGCACTCGAAGCCGCCGAGGAGGCCGGACTTGATCTCGTCGAGATCGTCCCGAACGCCAATCCGCCGGTCTGCAAGATCATGGATTATGGCAAGTTCCGCTTCCAGGAGCAGAAGAAGAAGAACGAGGCGCGCAAGCGGCAGAAGGTCGTCGAGCTGAAGGAAATCAAGCTCCGGCCCAACATCGACACCCACGACTATGAAGTGAAGGCCAAGGCCATGCATCGCTTCTTCGAGGCGGGCGACAAGGTCAAGGTCACCCTACGTTTCCGCGGCCGCGAGATGGCCCACCCCGAGCTGGGCATGAAGTTGCTGCTCAAGGTCAAGGAAGACTTCGATGAGGTCGCCAAGGTCGAATACGAGCCGAAGATGGAAGGCCGTCAAATGATCATGATCCTGGCCCCGCGCTAGGACCGGCCATCAAGCTGAACTGGAAACGCCGCGTGCCCTCAAGGGCCGCGGCGTTTATCTTGCCTGCCCCCCACCCTCGTCACCCTCGGGCTCGACCGGAAGGTCGGACCAGCCGCTGCTGGACCTCTCCTGACAATGCGCTCATCCCGCCGTCTGATCCTCGGGTCGAGCCCGAGGATGACGAAGGTAGAGATCGCCAAACGTGGTTAATCGTCGTTAAGATACAATATCTTGTAGGGAACGAACCCCGAACCGGGGCGTGTCAGTGATTCGGTCCTGATTCGTTTCGCGCCTGTTCCGCGCCGAACCGCTCCGGCGTTTACCAATTCGGCTGAAGCGCTTGCCTGACGGCGCGATGCTCGCCACCTTCAGTCCCATGAGCGATCGCTCCACAGGCCTCGGCCCTTCGCGCGTGACAGCGGTGCTGGGCCCCACCAACACCGGCAAGACCCATCTGGCGGTCGAGCGGATGTGTGGCCATGCCTCGGGCATGATCGGTCTGCCGCTGCGCCTCCTGGCCCGTGAGGTCTATGACCGGGTGGTGGCGATCAAGGGCAGGGCCGCCGTCGCCCTGATCACCGGCGAGGAGAAGATCGTTCCGGGCCGCCCCAGCTATTTCATCTGTACGGTTGAGGCCATGCCGCTGGAGCGGTCGGTCGATTTTCTGGCGGTCGATGAGATCCAGCTGGCCACCGATCCGGCGCGTGGCCACATTTTCACCCACCGCCTTCTGAATGCGCGCGGGCGCTTTGAGACCATGTTCCTGGGTGCCGCGACCATGGTGCCTCTGATCCGGCGGCTGTTGCCGGACGCCCTGATCGAGACCCGCGACCGCTTTTCGACCCTCAGCTATGCCGGTCCCCGGAAGTTGACCCGCCTGCCGCCGCGCAGTGCCGTGGTCGCCTTCTCGGCCGACGCCGTTTACGCCATCGCGGAGCTGATCCGGCGTCAGAGGGGCGGTGCCGCCGTCGTCATGGGCAGTTTGTCACCTCGCACCCGCAACGCCCAGGTGGCGCTGTACCAGTCCGGAGAGGTCGACTTCCTGGTCGCCACCGACGCCATCGGCATGGGCCTGAACATGGATGTGAACCATGTCGCCTTTGCCGCCCTGAGGAAGTTTGACGGCAGGCGCACCCGCTGGCTGACGCCGCCCGAGGTCGGCCAGATCGCCGGCCGGGCCGGCCGCTTTACCCGCGACGGTACCTTTGGTGTGACCGGCGACTGCGAGGACATGGACGCCGATCTGGTCGAGGCGGTCGAGGGTCATGACTTCGAACCGATCGCCGCGGCGGAATGGCGCTCGGGCCGGCTGGACCTGTCCAGCCTGCCCGACCTGATGGCGTCGCTGGCCCGCCCGCCCGAGCGTCAGGGCCTGCGCCTGGCCGCCGAGGCGCTGGACGAGACCTCCCTGCGCCGCCTGGCCGCCGAGCCCGAGATCGCTTCGGCCTGCCGCGACCGCTCGCGCCTGATCAAGCTGTGGGACGCCTGCCAGATCCCCGACTTTCGCAAGACCCCCATCGACGAGCATCTGCGCCTGGTGCGCGAGGTGTTCGAGGCGCTCACCGGCCCCGGCCACAGGCTGGGAGACGACTGGATCGCGCCCCAGTTTGCGGCGCTGGATTCCACGGCCGGCGAGATCGACGTCCTGGCTGGCCGTCTGGCCCAGATCCGCACTCTGGCCTACATCGCCAACCGGCCCCAATGGCTGCACCAGGCCGAACACTGGCGCGGCCAGACCCAGGCGCTTGAAGAGCGGCTGTCGGACGCCCTGCATGAGCGGCTGAAGGCCCGGTTCGTGGACCGCCGGACCTCAGTGCTCATGCGCGCGCTCAGGGACAACACCGTCCATGCCCAGGTCACCGACACCGGCCAGGTCACGGTTGAAGGCGAGACCGTCGGCACGCTGAACGGCCTGATCTTCACTGGCGAGACGGCGGTGACGACGGTGGCCGACCGTACGCTGCGCAGCGCCGCGCGCCGGGCGGTCGAGCCGGAAGTCTTGCGGCGGCTGGGGGCACTCGCGGCCGATGCGGACAAGGCCTTCGATCTGCTGCCGGACGGTACTGTGATCTGGAACGGCACGGCGGTCGCGGCCCTGGGGCCTGGCTCCCGCCCGGCTCAGCCGCGTGCGCGTCTGTTCGGAGAGTTGGGGGCGGCCCCGGCCCGCGAACGGGCGCTACGCCGGATCGAGGCCTTCCTTGCCGCTGAAAGCGGACGTCGGTTGCAATCCTTGCACCGACTGAATGCCGCCCTGTCGAATGGCAAGCTCAAGGGACTGGCGCGCGGCATTGCCTGGCGGCTGGTGGAGGCCTGGGGCCTGATCGACCGGGCCGAGGTTGAGACCGACCTGGCGGCCCTGTCCAAGGTCGAGCGGCGATCGCTTCGGGAGTTGGGCGTTCATATCGGGGCCCATTCAATCTGGCTGCCGCAGCTCCAGACCAAGCGCCCGCGCGCCTTTCTGGCGGCGCTCGCCGTCTCCGTAGAGCCGACCAGCGCCCAGGCCCTGGCCGCCAGGGGGGCCCGCCAGGTGGGGCAATGGACCCTCGATACTGACACCCTCGAACGCTGGGCCGAGGCTCGCCGGGAAGCGCAGGGGAAGCCGTTGGCGGACGATGTTCTGGCAGCGCTCGGCTGGACTGAAGATCAGGCCAGGCAGGTCGCGGCGGCGTTGAAGAAGTCCGCTCCCAAACCCGCCAAACCGATCAAGAGCGACCGTGTCGTGCGCGATTCGCCCTTTGCCGTCCTGGCCGCCGCGCGTGCCACCGCGCCGGCCCAGCATCGGCGCCGCCGCAGGACGGGCCGCCCGCCGGCGGCGTGACAGGTGAACGTCCCAGGCGCAGCGATCGCCCCCCGGCGGCCCGGCGCTGTTCACGGTGAGGCAACCGGCCTAGCCTCAGCCCCATGAAATCGCTCATCTCGCTCGCGGCCCTCCTGGTCTTTCAGGCTGGTCCTGCCTTCGCCCAGAACGCGGATCTGATCCTGTTCGGCGGACCGATCCACACCGCTGACCCGGCGCGACCGGTCGCTGAGGCCGTAGCCGTCGAGGACGGGCGGATCGTCTATGTCGGGAGCCGCAGCGGTGCGTTTGCCCTGTCGGACGGTGATACTCGGCGAATTGACCTGAGGGGGGCGGCGCTCTTTCCGGGCTTTACTGACGGGCACGCCCATCTGATCGGCATCGGCCAGCGCGAGCTGACGCTGGATCTGTCCGGCGCGCCTTCGATCGCAGCGGCGATGCAGGAACTGGCGGCCTGGGCCGCGGCCAATCCGGACGGGCCGATCATCGGTCGCGGCTGGATCGAGACCCACTGGCCGGAAAGCCGGTTCCTGAACCGCCAGGACCTGGACGCCGCCGCTCCGGGGCGGGTGGTGATCCTGACCCGGGCCGACGGTCATGCCCTGGTCGCCTCGAGCGCGGCGCTGACGCTGGCAGGGTTTGCGGCGGAAACGACGGCCCCGGCCGGCGGCGAGATCGAGCGCGACGGCCAGGGGGAGCCGACCGGCCTGCTGATCGACGCCGCCATGGCGCTGATTTCGCCTGCGGTTCCGTCCGAGACAGCCGATGCGCGTCGCCGGGCCCTGCAAACCGGGATGCAGGTCTATGTGGGTCGGGGCTGGACCGGGATGCACAATATGAGCGCCGCCTGGGGCGACGTGCAGCAGCTGGAAGACCTCGATGCGGAGGGGGCGGTCGCCCTGCGGCTCTATAATGCGGTCGACATCGACCAGGCTGAGCCTCTGTTCGTCAGCGGGCCGCGCGGGACGGACGACGGCCTGGTCATCACGCGGGCGATAAAGGTCTATGCCGACGGGGCCCTGGGATCACGCGGGGCAGCCCTGTTTGAGCCCTATGCCGATGCTGCCGGCTCGACCGGCCTGATGCAGACGACGCCGGACGCCATCCTGCCCAGCTATCGCCGCGCGCTGGAGCGGGGCCTCCAGATCGCCACTCATGCCATCGGGGACCGGGGCAATGCAGCGGTGCTGGACTGGTATGAAGAGGTGGGGGCTCCAGCTACTGCGCGCTGGCGGATCGAACACGCCCAGATCGTGCGTCCGTCCGACCTGACGCGTTTTGGCGAAGACGGCATCATCGCCTCCATGCAGCCCAGTCACGCCATTGGGGATCTGCATTTTGCGCCGGCGCGGCTGGGAGAGGCGCGGCTGGATGGGGCGTATGCCTGGCGGGCACTGGTCGAGGACGGAGCCGTGGTCGTCGGCGGTTCGGATGCGCCGGTCGAGGTGGGGTCGCCCCTGATCGAATTCTATGCCGCAGTCGCTCGGCGCGATCTGCAAGGGTACCAGGGGCCGGACTGGCACTCCGATCAGGCGCTCACACGCGAGCAGGCCCTGGCCCTGTTCACGACAGCCCCCGCCTATGCTTCGTTCCGGGAGGACGAGCTGGGCATGATCCGCCAGGGTTTTCGCGCCGACCTGACGGTCTTCGACATCGATCTGATGACCGCGCCAGAGACGGCGATCCCGCAGGGCCGCGCGCTGCTGACCGTGGTTGATGGCCGGATCGTCTTCGAGGCTGAGGTCTGGTAGGCCCTAGTAGCGTCCGCGACGCTGGCGGCGGACGTCGGGGTCGCGTTCGTCGTGCCAGCGGCTGGGGTCGGCGCGGGTGGCACCGTTGTTGGTGCCCAGATTGTCGTAGGCGGGATAGTAGCCGCCGGTCGGACCCGTGGTGCCGAACATCAGGTCACCCGAAACCTGAAGGCAGGCCTCGGGACCGGGGGCACCATATAGATTGGCCATCATTTCCAGCACGGCGCGCTCGACCAGCGCGCGGACGGCCCACTGGGCCGGTTCCTGGCCGCCGGTACCCACCGACAGGTCAAAGACATTGCCGTTCAGAAAGTCGAACCAGCCCAGCGAGACTTCGCGGCCGATGATCTGCTTCTGATAGGAGATGACATCGACGATCTCCTGAGTGCGGGTGTCGACCAGGCGCAGATCTATCGCGACATTCATCACGGCCGAACGGGCCGTCAGCAGACCACCGCGTGGAATGGTATCGGCGGCTTCCTCGGCAACGCTGCCGCCCAGTTCGAGGCCTGAGCCGCGAATATTGAAATTCACCTCGGTGATGCCGCCCTGGATAATATAGTCGGACCCCGGCACCTGGCCGGCGATCAGGCGGCGCGGCTCGGTGGTGCCGTCCTCGGCCGGCTCACCGTCACCCAGCAGCATACCGCCCGAATAGCGCATCTCCATCTCGGAGACGGAGGTGTCGTAGCGTTCGACCTGACGGGCTCCGGCCTTGGCCAGGGCCGTCATGGCCATCAGCGAGGCCCCCTGGGTGATGATGCGACCGTTCTCACCGACCATACCGGTGTAGTCCGAAATCCGTCCCACGGCGATGCGCGGGGAGGGGCGGCTGTTGGCCCGCGCCCAGTCGGCCATACAGTACAGCGCCGGGGAATAGGGGGTCGGATTGGCGATCACCGGGGCTGAGCCGATCGGAGCGGCATACATTCCGTGCGCGCCGGCCCCACCCCCACACGCGGAGGTAAGCAGTCCCGCGGCTGCCACGGCGGCCGTGATCTTCCATTTTCCGAGGGCGCTGAGCGTCATCATCCGGGCCATCTCGTTCTTTCAATTTCGCCCACGCGCGAGTCGCGAGCTTTGCGCCAAGATGAGTGGCGTTTCTTAAGAAGCGCTTGAGATTCGCTAACCATGATCCCTGAATGACCGAATCGTCCGCACCCCAACCTAGAGATGAGCCTGTCTTCAACGTGCCGGGGCCGGTGTTGATCGTCGTGGCGTCGATTCTGGGATTCTATGCGCTCCAGAGCTGGATCGGCTGGAACTGGCCCGTTCGATTCGGGCTGATCCCTGTCCGGCTCTGGCAGGGTGACCTATTAGGACTGGTCACCTCTATAGGTGTGCACGGCGAGTGGATGCACGCCGGGTCCAATGCCGTCGGGGCGCTGGCCTTTGGGGCTCCGCTGGCAAGGCGACTCGGGGGACAGGCGCGCGGATACGCGCTTTTTCTGGGCTTCTTCCTGATCTGCGGGGTGATCAGTGGCCTGGGCTACGCCCTGATCCACCCCGAATCGTCGATTCCGCTGATCGGAGCGTCAGGGGCGGTGTTCGGCCTGATCGGGGCGGCGACCCGGCTGATGAACCCCTGGGGCGTGCTCGAGCCGCTGAGATCGCCGCGGGTCATCAGCATGACCGGGGCCTGGGTCGGGGTGAACGTTCTGGTCGCCGTTCTCGGATTCGATCCTGCCACCGGCGTACGCGGAATCGCCTGGGAGGCCCATCTGATCGGCCTGGCCTGCGGCCTGCTGGGCGTTGGAGCCTGGCTGCGGCTGTGGGGAATCGCCCCGGCCCAGGTGCCGTCGCCAGGACCGTGGAGCGGCCCGCCCGGGGGCGAACATTGATTCCCAAGGCCAAATAGGAGAGGCTGGGGAACCAGAAGGAGGTGTCGCCATGCTGATTGCCGAGATCCTCAAGGACAAGGGGCCCAATGTCTTCACGGCCGGCCCGTCCGACAGCCTGGAGGTCACCATCCAGGCCCTTGAAACCAAACGCGTTGGGGCTCTGGTCGTCTGCGACGGCGATCAGGTCGTGGGCATTCTCTCCGAAAGAGACCTGGTGCGGGCCGTGGCACGCCACGGCGGCGACGCCCTGGCCCGCCCGGTCGGTGATTTCATGACCCAGGATGTCGTCTTCGCCGAACCCACAGAAACGGTCGCGGTCCTGATGGAGCGCATGACCGACCGGCGCATTCGCCACCTGCCGGTCCTTAGCGAGGGCCGGT
>JAFLCS010000002.1:65000-507602 GCA_017302105.1 Caulobacterales bacterium
GTCGAGCAGAGACGAAAGTCGGCCATAGTGATCCGGTGGTCCCGTGTGGAAGGGCCATCGCTCAACGGATAAAAGGTACTCTAGGGATAACAGGCTGATTTTGCCCAAGAGTCCATATCGACGGCAAAGTTTGGCACCTCGATGTCGGCTCATCACATCCTGGGGCTGGAGCAGGTCCCAAGGGTATGGCTGTTCGCCATTTAAAGTGGTACGTGAGCTGGGTTCAGAACGTCGTGAGACAGTTTGGTCCCTATCTGCCGTGGGTGTTCGAGACTTGAGAGGATCTGTCCCTAGTACGAGAGGACCGGGATGGACATACCTCTGGTGGACCTGTCGTGGTGCCAGCTGCGCAGCAGGGTAGCTAAGTATGGAATAGATAACCGCTGAAAGCATCTAAGCGGGAAACTAACCTCAAAACAAGGTCTCGCTGAGGATCGTGGAAGACTACCACGTTGATAGGCCAGGTGTGGAAGCGCGGTGACGCGTGGAGCTTACTGGTACTAATAATCCGATCGGTTTGATCGTTTCTCAGCAAAACTCATGAATGCGGACTTTGAGTTCGCCGACAATGTCTTCTCATTTTTCATCTGTCCGTCTTGCCGACCTGGTGGCTATGTCGGAGGTTCCCCACCCGATCCCATTCCGAACTCGGTCGTTAAGCCCTCCAGAGCCGATGGTACTTCGTCTTAAGGCGCGGGAGAGTAGGTCGCCGCCGGGTCTGCCAGACGGACAGATGAAAAACCTTCCCTACACAAACCTGCTGACGCGGGATGGAGCAGCCCGGTAGCTCGTCAGGCTCATAACCTGAAGGTCGCAGGTTCAAATCCTGCTCCCGCACCCACCGATACCTGCCCCTCGGAAACGGGGGGCAGTTTCGTTTGTGCCATTGCCCGAATGGTCTCTCTCACCTGCTCCAGTTCAGCCTTGCGAGCATCACTGCCCGGCTTAGCCTTGGTTGCGGTTGTGCCCTGAGCCTCCTGATTGGCGAGTTGCAGGATACCCGCGAGATCGCCGATCAAATCGATCGCCAGAGCGCTCTTGTCTCCAGTGGGTGTGAAGACAATTCGATCGATGAGCTGTCTGAGGATCTGGCCCGCTTCGTCGCGGTGCCCAGGATCGTTCAGAGCGCCCATCAGATTCTGAATCTGCACCTTGTACCGGTGCGCCATGTTCGGGTGCACGAGGACCGGCGCATCCTGCGTCGTTTCCAGCGCCCGCGTGAGTTCTTCCTTCTTCCGTTGGAGGCCGTTGGCCTCATCGCGGATGAGGGTCACATCGATCCCGTCCTTGATGGACTGAATGACCTTGGCAATCTCGCGTTCGACGCGCTCTAGCTCTTGCTGCTGGCGCAGGCGTGTTGCGCTGTGCTCCATTCGGAGCTGGTTCAGGTGCCGGGTGTATTCCTGGCAAAACACCTCACAGAGCTCTGCATCCATCAGGCGACCGCTCAAAGCTTCAAGGACGCGGTGCTCGATGTCACGCTCCAACACCGTCGTCCGATTGTCGCAGATGCCTTTGTTGCGAGCGGTCGAGCAGCCGTAGCGGTCTTGCGCCACGATCGACATGCCGCCGCCGCAACAGCCGCATTTCAGCAGGTTCGAGAAGAGCCGGGGAGGGCGGCGCTTGTAGCCGAGCCCCATCGCCCGATCGAGTGCGGCCTGATAGGCCTTCACCTCATCCCAGAGCTTCTGGTCGACGATGCGCAGATGCGGCACCTCAACCCGCGTCACCGCCTCTGGCCGGTTCATCCTCGCGGCCCGGCCGCCTGTGGACGGGTCCTTCAGGAACTTGCGGCGGTCCCAGACCTGAATCCCGACATAGAGCTCGTTGTTTACGATGCCTGTGCCCCGCTTGCGGTGCCCGTTGATCGTGCTGGCCGACCATGCCCGGCCGCACGGACCAGGGATGCCTTCACCGTTGAGCTCGAAGGCGATCTTCCGAGGCGACTTGCCCCGGACGTATTCGCTCATGATGCGGCGGACAATCTCGGCTTCCGTCTCATTGATCTCCCGTTCGCCACGGATCGGCTGACCCTGCGCATCGAACTTGCGCACGATCGAATAGCCATAGGCTTTGCCGCCGGCGCTCTTGCCAGCGAGCACGCGGCCCTGAAGACCGCGATGCGTTTTCTTCGCCAGCTCTTCGAGGAAGAGCGCGTTCATCGTGCCCTTCAGGCCGATATGGATTTTCCCGACTTCACCCTCGCTGAGGGTGATGATGCGTACACCTTCGAACGTGAGACGCTTGTAAATATGGGCGATGTCCTCCTGGTCGCGGCTGAGCCGGTCCAGCGCCTCAGCCATGACGATGTCGAACTTGCGCGAACGCGCATCGAGGATGAGGTCCTGAATCTCTGCGCGCATCATGCTCGCGCCGCTCTGGGCATGGTCGGCATAAACGCCGACTACGGCCCAGCCTTCGCGCTCGGCGCGCTCGCGGCAGATGCGCACCTGGTCATCGATCGAGGCGTCAGACTGGAGATCGGACGAGTACCGCGCATAGATAGCCACTCGGTTCATGGGCGGCTCCTTTCTGGTAAGGAGCCACTATGCGGAATCTCGCCAGTTTTGAGAAGATGCCTGTAGTCAGCTTCCGCTGCGACACGCGCAAGATGGCGAATGAGGGCGTGGAGTTCTTGAGTCGGCGATGGTGAAGCCGACACGAATGCCGCGTGTGCGATCCCCTTACCGTGATCTATACGCCGCGTCATCTAGAACTAACCCTTGCATAATCTCAGTATACCATAGGTAGGGTGCATTTCTTCCTAGGAATGTTTGCGCACTGCCCAATGGTGCGAGCGTCCGCGCTCGCAGATTGACCTCCTAACCGAGCTGCGGCTGTAAAGGGCGGGTAATACCAAGGTACACGAGGCGGCAGTGGCAACGGTCGAACAGCTGGACTGGCTCAACGCCTCGCGTGAGGCCCGCCAGCTCCTGTACCGTCACACCAAACGGCTGATCGATGGCTCCTCCCTGACGTGGAGGCGGCTGTTCCGGGAGGCGCTCGATCTCTCCAGCGAGCCTGGAACCGGCTACGAAGATAACTTCAGAGCCGGACGGATCGCCCGATCGAGAGCCGCTCGCCTGTATGGCTGGTTGCGCTCCAATCATCCTGACGTGGCGGATGCGCTCGACCGTGAGCTAACAGGCGCGGACCCGTGGGATGAGTTCCTTTCCCGCCATGCCCAAAGCAGTGGCATCGAGATCGTCCTCTTGAATGAGAACGCTGCCAGCCTCGTCGCGTTAGCCCGAACAGACGTCGATCCAATGCCGCGCATCCGGCTGGGACACCCCTTCTGCTTCCGGCTCATTAATGGTGAGGCGGGCGTGGCCATCGCCCTGCAATCCGTCGGGACGGACTGGCACGTGCTACCTCTGTCCGAGCCGTGCGCCGCCGCGCCCGTACAGGCCGGCGACTGTTGGCTGCCGGCGGCAGCCGACGGCACCGCGGAGCCGCTGAAAGAAGATCACGATATCGGACGACACCGCTTCGCGATTTTCATCGGCGATCCGGAGGAGATTGCCCCGATCGCGGACGGATTGCCGATCGATCGCGCACTCAGGACGAGCGACACAGCTGCGATCGTTCAGGCCTTCGACCACGCAACCAATCCGTGGCGACTTCTTCGCCTCGACGCCCACTTCGTCAGCTGATCGCTTGGTAGCGATAGGGGGCGAGTAGCGCGTCGAAGCCCTGCGTCGGATGGAGAATAGGCAAAAGGGTAGGGCGGACGCGTGTGTCCACGCCAAGCGCGAAGATCAGACCCTCCACTTGATCGATGATACCTTGGTGGAACGCTGCAAACCCATCCAGCGTCCCGAGCACGCTTTGGGTCGTCGACATCAGCGTCGCCAGACGTGTCAGAGGTTCGGGATGCGAGCCGCCGACTGGCGTCTCGCTGTGCCGCGCATAGGCTTCAAAGAGCCAGGTCATCAGATAGGCCGCGACGATCGCCATCTGAATCCGCAGACCCGGATCATGCGCGCGGATCCCGGGTATGTTCTCCGCATCGTTTAGCTGAATGGCGAGGCTGCGTTGCAGCGCCTCTGCATCCGCTTCGAGCTCGAAGGCGTGCAGGACGTCGCCGTTCGAGCGACCAGGCACAAACGGCGACGCGCGCTGAACGAGCGATAGCGTGTCCGCCGTCTCGCTGAGCCTGGGGACCACGCCATGCCGCTTCAGGAAGTCGGCATGGCCGAGACGGCAATGCGCGAGCTCATGCTCCCACACGAACCGCGCCATGTGCATCGCGAGATAGACCGCCATGATGTGGCGATCGGCATCCTTGGGCACGCGATGCTTGTCGCGGTCAGTCTCGATCGATCCGCCCGCGAGGGTGAGTTGGAGCAGATATAGCCCAGGGACACCGCCATGCCCCGGTCGAGGGGAGTCCTCCGCCTCGGCCGCGCCGATCGTCGGAAACAGGTTTCTCTGTGTGAACGCGAACAATGCCAGGTCCATCATCGTGACAAGCAGCGCGTCATGCATCCCCACAAAATGCACACCGTCTCCCGCCTCCGCGAACGCGTTCGGCGTCATCGCTTCCACGTAGCCGGCGACTACTCTTAGCGGCTGCCCCGCTGCGTTCACGCCTCCGGTCCATCCCGCGTCACGCAGGCTTCGGAAGCTGTTCAGGGAGGCTGCGAAGGCCAGCTCTTCCGGCGCATCTTCCCGAGGGGAGAAGACGCGCTTGCCGAGCCTGTCTGTCACATGACGAAGGAAGAGATCGTCCACGCTTACCCCCGCCTTGGGCCTGTGATGCGCCGATCTTGAACCGATCGAGCGAGCGAACCAACAGAGCAGGAGCGCCAGCGACTTCCGTCACCTGTCATCGTTCACGATGACCGCAAGATGTGTGTGGTAGTACCGCACATCTTGCCAAAGGGGGGCTCAGGCGCAGCCCCCCTGTTGGATACCCCGGCTTGGATGACGCGGATCATGACCCGACACACCATCGTGTGTGGGCCCGTCCCGTCGTCATCGGCACCGTATCGTCGGTGCATCTCTCGGCAGGGAGACGTCGCTCTCCCCACCACCCCATCGACCAAGGGGAGACGTCGCTCTCCCCCTGGACCCCCATCGAGCAAAGGCGCTTTCGTCCGCCCCTGCACCCCTACGAGCGAGGGCGTTCCGCCCTTGCATCCCTGACTCCTCCAGAGGGGCCAACCGTTCGCCGATTGGATGCCGTCAGGGCTTTCGTACCCTGAACCTCGACGAGGGTTTTGCCTGCCCTCGACCCGACGTTAGCCGCCAGTCTGTTGAAAAGAGACACTTGTCAGTTGACGCATCTCGCATGCCTGTGTTCGCATATTGTTCACATGGCAAGCTATGATTCGCAGCACCCTGGACACGTCGTCCGGACCGTATGTCTCGAAGGCTTCGGCCTCAGTGTCACCGAGGGCGCGGCGCGCCTCGGCGTCACTCGTCAGGCCCTCAACAACCTCGTCAACGGCAAGTCCGGTATCTCACCTGAAATGGCCGTCAGGCTGGACCGCGCGTTTGGCGGCGGCGCTGAAACATGGCTCGGACGGCAAACGGCCTACGATCTGAGGCGTGTCAGGTCTCAGGTGGATTTGAGAGCCGTCACGCCTGTCGCGTCTTGCCCCGGCCAACTGGCGAACGTGAAGGCGGGATGATGCATCTTTCAGCGACGCGAGCGGTTCGACCGTCCTCATACCTTCCGGGCCTTTGTCCGCTCTCTGCTGCTGTCGAGGTGATGGCGAACGCCGGCGTCGAGGAACGCGGGGCTATCTTCACCCGTCGCGAGGTCGTTGATTTCATCCTCGATCTCCTCGGGTACTCGGCAGACAAGCCGCTCCACAAAATGCGGCTTCTGGAGCCGTCTTTTGGCGGGGGTGATTTTCTCCTGCCCGCTATCGACCGCCTGCTTGCCGCGTGGTCAGCAACCCCGCCAGCGGATCGACGCCTCTCGCTTCTTGCAGATTCAATCCGGGCGGTTGAGGTTCACCGTGCGACCTTTGATGGGACGCGTGACAAGGTGCTTGCGCGTCTAGCTTGCGAAGGGTTCGACGACGAGCGCGCGTTGGAACTCGCATCGTCATGGCTTGTTCAGGACGACTTTTTACTGACCAGCCTTGAGGGCAGTTTTGACTTTGTCGTCGGCAATCCTCCCTACATCCGTCAGGAGATGATCGCCGACGTTTTGATGGCCGAGTATCGTGCCCTCTACCGGACGATTTACGACCGCGCCGACATCTATATCCCCTTCATCGAGCGTTCTCTCACCCTGCTCAAGCAGGGAGGACAGCTCGGTTTCATCTGTGCTGACAGGTGGATGAAGAACCGGTACGGCGGGCCGTTGCGCGACTTCGTAGCCCAAGGCTTCCATCTGAAAACCTATGTCGACATGGTCGATACGCCGGCTTTCCTTTCAGATGTCATCGCCTACCCGGCGATCATCGTGATTGCCCGAGAGAAAGGGGATGCAACACGCATCGCCCATCGTCCCACCATCGATGAAGGACATTTGGCGGCGCTCTCAGGTGCGCTCACCGCCGGCGAGTTGGCGGCGAGCTCCGGCGTCAAAGAGGTCAAGGGCATCGCCGACGGTGCAGAGCCTTGGATTTTGGAGTCGAGCGATCAGCTGGCTTTGGTCCGGCGTCTGGAGAAGACTTTTCCAACGCTTGAGGACGCCGCTTGCAAGGTCGGGATCGGCGTAGCGACCGGCGCAGACAAAGCCTTCATCGGGATTTTCGATGAGCTTGATGTGGAAGATGATCGCAAGCTCCCGCTCGCCATGACGCGCGACATCCTGACGGGTTCGATCGAATGGCGGGGTTATGGTGTCGTGAACCCGTTTGAGGACAGTGGCAGGCTTGTCGATTTGGCCCGCTATCCGCGCCTAAAGAAGCACCTGGAGGCCCACCGCGCGCTGATCGAGGGGCGGCACGTCGCCCAGAAAGCCCCGGCAAACTGGTACCGGACCATCGACCGGATTACCCCGTCCCTGGCCGCAAAGCCCAAACTTCTCATCCCCGATATCAAGGGTCAGGCCAACATCGTTTTTGAGCCCGGCAACCTCTATCCGCACCACAACCTCTATTTTATCACGTCAGACGATTGGGACCTTCAGGCTCTTCAGGCGGTGTTGTTGTCCGGGATCGCCCGCCTTTTCATCGCGGTCTATTCGACGAAGATGCGGGGCGGCTATCTGCGCTTTCAGGCGCAGTATCTCCGGCGCATCCGCGTGCCGCATTGGCGGGACGTCCCCAACGCTTTGCGTCAGGAGCTCATCCGCGCCGTGCGCGCGAAAGACATGGCTGCGTGCAATCGGGCCGTGTTTGCGCTTTATGGCTTATCAGAAGAGGAGCGCGCAGCTCTCGGGGGGAACGGTGACTAAGAATGGCGCTTGATCTCGTTGACTATGAACATCAGACCCGTGAGGCCATCATGGCCTTTTGGGGCAATCGCGAGAAAGCGAAACAGAAGCAGATCGAGGCCGGAGTTGTCGATCAGGGCGAACGCGCTGGCGTGACCGGCGGCAAGAACATGGATGGGTTCATCGCTCTCGTGATCGACCTCGTTCATGCGAACGGGCTGGGCCACGCGCAGATCCATCGCAACAAGGCGGCACTCACATTGCCGGGCTATTTCCGGCCGACGAAACTCTGGGATTTGCTGGTCATGAACGAAGGCCGGCTTGTTGCAGCCATCGAACTCAAAAGCCAGGTCGGGCCATCCTTCGGCAACAACTTCAACAACCGGACCGAGGAAGCCATCGGCACCGCGCATGATCTCTGGACCGCATACCGCGAAGGTGCTTTCGGCAAGACCCCGCGTCCCTTTGTTGGCTGGTTGATGTTGGTTGAAGACGCCCCGTCATCGAGGTCGCCTGTTCGCGATCGTTCGCCTCATTATCCCGTGTTCCCGGAGTTCCAGGGCGCGTCGTACCTCAAACGCTACGATGTTCTCTGCCAGCGACTGGTCCAGGAACAGCTCTACACGACGGCCTCAATCCTGGCCTCGCCCCGTAGCGCCGCCGCAACGGGAGAGTTTGCGAATCTCTCCGATCTCACCAGCCTCAAAACCTTCGTTACATCGTTTGCCGGTTACATCGCGGCCGAAGCGGCTCGCTAGATATGACGGACGACTTCCAACCCATCACGGTTCCGCCGACCGCCGTGCTGCTCACGGCAGCGCAGGCCCAGAGCGGACCTCCCATTGACCCGCTCACGCGCATCTTCACCTACGATTCCGCCGAGTGGGAAAAGTTCATCGACGAATGGGTCTCCCACTGTCTGAAGCCTGACTACGTCAAGGTGGCGCGTTTCTCAGGTGCTAACGATCGCGGTATCGATATCGCGGGGTTTGCCGACGCTGACGCTTTGATTGGCGTGTGGGACAGCTATCAGTGCAAGCATTACCAGTCGGGCATCACGCCGAGCGAGGCATGGCCCGAGATCGGAAAGATTCTGTGGCACTCTTTCAACGGTCACTACAAGCCGCCTAGAGCGTACTACTTCGTGGCGCCGAGGGACACGGGCACGACCCTCACGCAGTTCTTGTCGAACACCCCTCTCCTGAAAAAAGAGCTGCTCGCCGCATGGGCCAAAAATGTCGAAACGAACATCACCTCAAAAGTGGCGGTCAAGCTCGAAGGTGACTTCGCTCAGTATGTCGACAAGTTCGATTTCTCAATCTTCAAGCGGATCTCCCCGAGGGAGATCGTCGAACAACACCGAAACTCGCCATACTTCATCCCTCGCTTCGGCGGGGGGCTCCCGCCTCGGCCTGCACCAGGCTCGCCCCCGAGTGAAATCGACGGCGACATCGAGAGCGGCTACGTCACGAAGCTACTTGATGCATATGCCGACCATACCAAGGAACCCGTTGGCGACATCGCAGCGCTCAAAAAATGGAAGGCTCTTAATGAGCATTTCCACCGCGAGCGGGAAAGCTTCTACCACGCCGAGTCACTTCGGGTGTTTGTCCGGGACAAGGTCGAGCCCGGCACCTTCGAAGGCCTCCAAGACGAGATTTATCACGGTGTGGTCGACACGTGCGACGGGGATCATGCCGATGGACTTGAGCGCGTAAAGGCGGTCACGGCTCTCGCTTCAAATCTTGCGCTCGACGCCCATCCGCTCGGGCCGGCTGCGTTTGTTCGGGACCGGCGTGGCATCTGCCATCAGCTGGCCAACGAGGATCGTCTGAAATGGACGAAGTAGCGGGCCGCGATCCTACGCTGACCTTCAACGGTCCTCTCGAAGCAGGCGTCCGCGCGGTTGCCGTGCTCGGGGCTGCCTATCCCCGATGCTTTGATCTCCAGAGGTTGACCGCCTTTGATTATCTCCTGGTGAGGACGCAGCAGCTTGGCGGGCCGGACGATCTTCACCCGGCAACACCGATCCGCACGCCTGCGACCGAAGTCCGGCGCAGTGTCGTGCAGGATGCCCTTCATCTCATGATGACTCGCGACCTCGTCGCACGAAGGATAGAGCCGACCGGCATCCGCTATTGCGCCGGCGAAGCGGCATCGCTCTTTATTGACTCGCTACGGTCGCCCTACCTGGTAGCCCTGAAAGCGCGTGCGGATTGGCTCGTGCATCATCTGGCAGGATACAGCGATCAGGAATTCGATGCTCTTATGCGCCGCTTCTTCGATCAGTGGGTGGTCGAGTTCCAGGACATCGAACGCAGCCTGGGCGTGGCGTCATGACCAAAGGCCTTCGTCTCCGCAGCCTCTCCTTTCACGGACCTGTCCGCACTCCGGCGCTGATTGAGTTCGGACCAGGCCTCAACGTCATCTACGGGGCTTCCAACACCGGCAAGTCGTTCATCGTGAACACGATCGACTTCATGCTGGGAGGGCGCGGCCCGGTTCGCGATATCCCAGAGCGCATCGGCTACGCCGAAGTCCTTCTTGCCGTAGAGACGCTGAGCGGGGACGAGTTTACGATCCGTCGAAGCGTGGAAGGCGGGGCATTTCGAGTCTACGACGGACTGTACGGGGCGACTCTGCCGGGGGGAGACGGCCGGACGCTAGCGGAGCAGCATTCTGACCGTAATGACGACAACCTTTCCGCTTTCCTTTTGAAGCAGCTTGACCTGTCCGGACGACGCATCCGCCGGAACAAGCGGGGGGACACCAACAGCCTCAGCTTCCGCAACGTGGCGCGGCTTCTCATCGTCGATGAAGAAGAGATCATTCAGCAGCGCTCGCCGCTCTCAGACGGCAACGTGATCGCCGACACGCCGAATACCGCGACGTTCAAACTGCTTCTCACCGGCGTTGACGACTCCGCCCTTCAAGCGGCCCAGCCCAAATCTCCCGAGGAGCAAACTCGCGGGGCTCAGTTAGAGCTACTGGACCAACTCATCGACGACTACCGCCGTCAGGTGAAGGAACTCGCAGGTCCGAGGGAAGAGCTCGAAGACCAGCTCGGTCGGCTGGATGAGACAATGTCCGCCCAGGGCGAGCAGCTCGCCATCACCGAAGCCGAGTATCGCGATTATTCCATCCGTCGCCGCGACGTCGCGAAGAAACTGGAGGATGGCAGAAATCGGCTGGGGGAGGTGACGGCGCTCCTCGATCGTTTCACGCTGCTAGAAGCCCATTACCGATCCGACATCGCCCGTCTCCAGGCAATCGTCGAAGCCGGGAGTCTGTTCGGCGCGTTGAGCGACGCCACCTGTCCGCTGTGCGGATCGGCACCCGAGCACCACAGGCTGGCTGATGACTGCGACGGAAATGTTGATCGTGTGGTCGAAGCCTCCCGTGCGGAGATGGCGAAGATCGAGCTGCGGCAGACCGAGCTCGCCGCGACCATTACCGATCTCCGCAAAGAGGCCGTCGCTTTCGAGCGCCGTCTGCCCACTTTGGAGCAATCGATACAGTCGCTTTCAAGCGAGATCGACCGCGTCGTGGCCCCCAATCTTCGCCAATTGCGCACCTCGTACAAAAGCCTTGCAGATAAAGGCGGGGAGGTGCGGGAAGCCCTCGCCATTCACCGAGGCTTGCAAGATCTCGAGGACAGGAAGGCACAGCTCGAAAAAGAGGACGAAACCGTTTCCGGTGGAGCCAACTCCAGCGACGTCGATCTATCGACCACGATCGCCGACAAGTTCGCGACTGTCGTTCTGGAAATCCTAACCGCCTGGCACTTCCCGGACATCCAGCGTGTCCACTTCGATACGAAACTCCGCGACCTCGTCATCAACGGGAAGAACCGGACCTCGTACGGCAAGGGCCTCCGAGCCATCACTCAGGCCGCTTTCACGATCGGGCTGATGGAGTATTGCCGACGCAACGACACGCCTCATCCGGGCTTCACCGTCCTCGACTCACCTCTGCTCTCCTATAAGGCTCCGGAGGGAAACGACGACGATCTCCGAGGCACAGACCTGAAGGACCGGTTCTACACCTACCTGTCCGCCATGCCTCAAAACCGACAGGTCTTGGTCATCGAGAACACAGACCCTCCCGCTGACGTGCAGCAACTCCCGCAGGCCATCAAGTTCTCCGGGTCGCCGGGTGCCGCCCGCATTGGCTTCTTCCCGCCGCAGGCCCGTTCGTAGAATTCCCGCTTAGGTTGGCGGGCTGGACTGGCTGAGTGTTGAGGCGTGTCTGTCCGCCCGCCGCTGTCCCTGAGATAAGCCCGCAACGCTGGACGGGTCTGCCGTCCGGTCAATGGGCTGCCCGCTCCATTCGCCTTCGCTGCGCTCCGTCTCCCGTGTTGCCCATTCCGCTGCTCTGACCAGCCGGCGATCCGACCCGTCCCTCTCCGTCGCGTCCTCAGGGAACAGCGAAAGGAGCAGGACATGACGACTTCATCCACCAAACGCTTCGACGTCCACGAAGCCATCACCACTCAGATCATCCAGGCCATCGAGGCCGGCACCGGGCCCCTTCAGATGCCGTGGCACCGGTCAGGCGGCGCGATCTATCGACCCACGAACATCGCCAGCGGCAACGCCTATCGCGGGGTCAACGTCATCGCCCTCTGGGCCGCCGCCCACAGCCGGGGCTTCGAGCACGGCGTCTGGGGCACCTATCGCCAATGGCAGGCCAAAGGCGGCCAGGTCCGGCGCGGCGAGAAGTCCTCGCTCGTCGTCTTCTACAAGACGCTCGATGCCGATGATGATCATCATCATCAACAACAAGATGATGAACAGCAGCACCGTCGCTTCGTCGCCAAGGCGTCCTACGTCTTCAACGTCGATCAGGTCGACAATGTCGATACCGACGTCGATGCCCCGAAGCCCGACATCGATCCCGTCGTCCGGGATCAATCTGCCGAGGCTTTTCTGACCGCGACGCGGGCGGTGATCCGCGAAGGCGGAGACCGCGCCTTCTATCATCCGTCGGATGACACGATCACGATGCCGGATCGCTGGCGCTTCACCGGCACGGAAACGATCACACCGACCGAGGCCTGGTATGCGACGGCCTTCCATGAGCTGGTTCACTGGTCCGGCGCTCAGAAGCGTCTCGATCGCCAGTTCGGCGAACGCTTCGGCGACGACGCCTATGCCGTCGAAGAGATGGTCGCCGAAATCGGTGCGGCCTTCCTCTGCGGCGATCTCGGGATCACCGCCGAGCCCCGGCCGGACCACGCCGCCTATGTCGATCACTGGCTGCGCATCATGAAAGGCGATCGCAAAGCGGTCTTCGCTGCCGCCAGCGCCGCGAGCAAGGCCGCTGACTACCTCGCCGGGCTGGCAAAGCCCGAGGAGGTGCGGGACGCGGCTTAGCCGCGTCCCTGGTTCAGGCGTGCGAGCAGTCTCGCCGCCTGAATCAGCCGGACCGATTGAACGGAACGCATGAGCGTGTCGCGGTCGCGATCGGTCAGTGCCGGATCATGTTCGAGGGGCCGGCGCAGGGCAGCGTCCAGAAGCTCCAGCTCGAAATCGCTGAGCGGCAGAAGGTCGGAAGGTGTGATGAGGGGATGTGGCATGGCGGTCTCCAGTCCGGTTGAGACGGGACCATCCCGGCTCTTGTCATGGAGAGCCGATCGCCAGGGGCGAACCGGACAGCACCGAACGGGCGCAACGGAGTGGAGCAGGGCGCGATCGCGCCCTTGCCGTTGAAAGGTCGCCTGTGGCCACTTCAGGGTCTGACAAGAGAGGGGTGACGGCTTTGGACGAGAGCCCGCTAAAGCTCATCCTCATCCAGCACGTTCGACGGGCGGATCGAGCGCAGCATCGCGCGCCCGCATCGAAAGGCCTCGCCATGGCCGATCAGATACAAAAAATTAGCGCGCGTAGATAACGGCGAAAAGTTCGCCGCCGCCAGCCGTGTAACCGGCTTCGCGACACCAAACGCGGCGGGTTATCAGTCTTGATTCAGAGCCGGCGGTGCGGTCAGCAGAGGTGCTCGCAAGAGCGGTTGCGGAACTTGATGATAGGGAATTGTAATCGGCTGGCGTGCTGCCGGGGCTATTGCCGACTATAACGGCGTCGTTGCGCCCCCGTAGGCCCTCCTGAATGTTGATTTCGGCACAGATTTGGGGGTGTACACAAGGATAGTAGAAAACAAAATCCGAAGCAGCGGTGCCTATGCCAGACGCGCTTATAACCATCATGAAAGGGCGGACGCCGCCATTAAGAGTGGAAGGGCGATAACCGCTGCCGGCCTGACAGCCTGCGCTGACAGTAGCGGGGTTATACGCCGCGAGTGGCAGAATGGGTGGCGTCACCTTGCCGCCGTCTTGGCTCCAGAAATCGCAAGCCGTTGTCGTGCAATTGGGACTATTGCCGCTACTGCTGGCAGTGCCGTGCGGACCGATGAAATCGACCTGGTGAATGGCGAGTTTCTGGCGCTCCATGAACCGCATCAGCTCCGGTTCCTGCAGGCCGATTGCATTGATGATCTGGGCCGCGATGGCGGCAGCTTTTTCGTCCGACACATCCTTGCCGCCGCCGCGCAACGATTGCGTCACGGCATAGGAAAGGGCCGCAAACAGCACGACCGCCAGCAGGATCAGGAACAGGATGTTTCCACGTTCTTTTAAATGCATCGTGCAATCATCACCTATGTATACAGTTGTGGCAAGAATTGCTGTGATTGTAACATTGGTTATTGAGGAATTGATTGAAACTCAATACATGATTCAAGGGGGGCGCTCTGATGGGGTCTTGCTTGAGAGCGCGTGCCATCGACGATTTTTCCGGCCGTGAGGGCAGAATCCGAAGGACGCAAGGACACGCCTCGGAGGTCCATCGCTGTCCTGGCTGGCAGAGTTCGCCTTGATCCAGACCACCGCCCGAGCCGGGCGGCCAAGGAAATCGGAGGCTAGGGAGGAATGTCGCTGACGGGGCCCGTGGGGTGCCAGTGGTCTCCGTAGGGGTCTGGGTGGGCTCGTTCGTTTCGCTGCCGGTCTGACCGGGCGCGCCCCGTCGTCAATGCCCGGCCCGCGCCAGTGCGCTGCGCGCACCCGTGTTGGGCATGACGCCGGGTCTTCTCCGCCCGGTCTTGGAGGCAGGCGTACCGAGCCACCCCAAACCAAAGGAGACATTCACATGGCCCGCAACTCTGAAGCCCCGCGCAACACCTCCAAAGCCCCTGACCTCATCGCATGGCACGTCCTGCAAAAGGGCGACAAAGCCTTCTGGAACAAGGTCGGAGCCTGCTGGCAACACAAGGATAAGAAGGGCATGACCCTTCAGCTGGAGACCCTGCCCATCAACGGGCGGATTGTCCTGCGCCAGCCGAACGAAGACGCCAAAGCCGAAGGGGCGCGCCAGTGAGCGCGCCCCAGACTTTCATTCTCACCTGGGAGGGACGTCGCCTCACGATCGAGCATCGGGAGGCATGGATCGCCGGAGCCGATCATCTGGCGATCCAGTCCGAGGATCGTGAACCTCTGCCCATCACCGAGACCGGCTATCGGTCGCATTTCCTCTCCGGCGAGGAACTCGCCGCCAGAGGCGGCCCCGCAGCCTACGTCGAAACATGGCTCAACGACGCCGCACGGACGTCGGAATGGAAGGCCCATGTCGCCGCGTCACGCCAGCTCAGTCTGTTCTGAGCCCACGCGGCTACAGCACGCTCAACGCGCTATAAGCGTGTGAAAGAAGCTGTAAGTGCCTTGGTTGGCGAGACAGTAGGAGCGCTGGCCCCGGGCGGCGGTGAACACATCGCCTAGAGTTCCAAAGCCAGACGGCATGTCAGTCAAGGTTCCTGTATATGTCGCCATTTCATAGCTCGGGCTCCAAGCATACGCATCGATTTGAGAGTCTATGAGCGAACTATCAATGCCCAAAGCCTTGTTGATGGATAAGCATAACGGCCTGCTTATATTAAGCAGAGCCAATGTCAAATCGCTTGCATCTGTCCCAACGTCAAGTGTCTTTATCATTAGGAATCTAAAATCTATTGTACCGCCATTATAGGTTGCCCAACTTGGAACAGTAGGTAATGCCACGGTGCCTTGATGGTTTCCGGTAAGCATGCGGCATGATGACGACAAACAAGCGCTGTTCTGGCTAGCCAAGCTGTTTATTCCTGAAAGGTCAAACTGATGCGGTCTAATATTGCCAATCAGGGTGGACCTAATCATGCTATTTTCAAGTAAACTTGCAGCTTGGAGAATTTGGGCTGCAAGAGTGTCAGATCTTTCACTGGAGGCATCGGCTCCGCCGCCCCGGAGTGACTGAGTGACCGCATAACTGAGCGATGCGAACAGTATGATCGCCAATAACAAAATATATAATATGTTTCCTCTTGAGTTGGGCGGCATTAAATAATAATCGCCATTGGCGACAGTATAATCAAGACGATATTGATTCGGGTTGCGTTCTAAAGGGTATTTTGGGGTTCCGTTGGCAAAGTAAACTGGGCTGAATCCTATGATCGATCAGAACCTCTTTCTGGGCGTTGAAGCGTTGAGCCGCCTCAGTTTGCCCTAGTCTGACCCAGGCTCAGTTCAGGGCCTCTTCCAGCAAGCCACGCTGTTCGGCGTGCTTGTCCGGGTTGGAGCGCTTGAGGTTCTGAAGGTTCAGAACCTTCCATCGCACACCGGGAAGATCGGCCCCGCTGGGCAGGCCGATCAGCTCGAAGTGCGGTTCGCCATCATGGAGGGAGAGAAGAAAGCCGCGCGACGCATCATCAACCCGACTGGCAACATCGGCGAAGAGTCGCTCTCGCGTTTCAATCAGGTCAGCCATGCTGACCGGGATTCGGGCCATGCCCTCGAACTCCTTCGCATAGGGCTCATCCAGCGGCAAAGCGCGCGGCCGGATGATCTCGTGCATCGGCCGGTTTGATTGCGCGACATAGGCAAGGAAGGTTCGAAAGAGGTCGTCGGTCAGGCCCTCGTTCTCGTAGAGCAGCCTGACATCGAAGAGATCTCGCGGGTGCTGCCGATCCATCGCCGCGACGAGCTTGCCGCCGTACAGGTCTTCAAACGCTACGACGTTCATCTCCACGAAGCCGAACATCTCCTGGACTGCGTCCGTCACCACGCGCAGTTCCGGCGCATGGAGCGTTCCCCTCGTCACTGGCGACGTTTCGATCTTGACCAGTTCGCGGCCCTGCTGGACGCCAACTCGCGTATCGCCGTCTCCTCCTCCAGCCATCCGCTTCACCGTCGCATCCGGCACATCAGACGTGATCGTCGCCATGACGCGGTCGAGAGCCGCATCAATCTCCGTCAGTGTCTCTGGACGAGGCAGAAGCGGGAGGAACGTCAGATCAATGTCGACCGACAGGCGGGGCAGATCGCGATAGAAAAGGTTGATCGCGGTGCCGCCTTTAAGAGCGAAGCTCGGCTCTTTCGCCACGCTCGGAAGGGTGCGGACGAGAAGGGCGACGACGGCGGCATAGTCACTCGCCATGCGCCCCCCCGGCAAGCAGTTCGACGGGTACGGTGATGCGATACGCCTTATGCATCTTGCCGCCCTTCACCAGCTCGCGGTCGCCCTTGCCGAGGTCGATCCCGCTGCGATCGACATGCCTCAGCCAGGCGTGGCCATGCCTTTCTGCGAAGACAAAGAAGAGCCGCTTCACCTTCACGCTGGTGCACAGGTTCAGAAGCTTGGAAAGCCGCTTCGGTCTCAGATTGGCCAGGCTCTGAAACGCCATGTCCACTACGTGGAAGCTGGCTGTCTTCGGCAGTTCGTCAAGCGCTTCCAGGATCGCCCGTTCCGGCGTGGACGCCCGAAGCGGCCAGGCGGCGCTATCGGTCCCGCCGAAGGCTTCGAGGTTCGCGCGCTCCGGTTCGACGCCGAAATCGTCACCGTCGAAGAGGCGCAGTGAGCGTCGCTCAAGCTGTGCATCGAGCGGAAGTTTAAACAGCCATGATGGCTGCTCCGCACCGTAGAGGAATATGCGCCGGCCAGGGCCAAGCGCGACGTAATGAGAATGACCGCCTAGCCGCAGCGCGCTCTCTCCGCCGACATGAATGGCGTAGTTCATGATCCATTGAGCGGAGAGGACGGCGGTCTGCCAATCCATCAGATCGCTGTCCCTGGACCGCAGGGATACCGGACGGCGATACAAGCCATGTCCGGCGCGTTCGAGCCAGCCGCGTTTGAGATAGTCGTGCACAGACTGACGAGCGACGGAGTTTGATCGCATCCACTGCGAATCGACCAGATAACCGTTCGGAACGGCATCCAGCACAAACTTTAGCTTCTGATCGTTTTGTCCGTTCACAACAGACATTTTAGCATATTTTCAAAGCTCACACCAAGCTCACTTTAACTGAGCCCAAAAATGTCCGCCTTAGACAGACAAAAATTGGGATAATCAAAGCAAGGCGGTGAGATAGGAGCGATCGCCCTTGTCGGCCGCACGATCGGCGTCAGATACTTATCCGAGCAACCCAAAGGAAATCTGTGCCGACCGTCTTCTTCTCCTATTCCCACGCCGACGAGGCGCTTCGCGACCAGCTCGAAAAGCAGCTCGCCATGCTGAAGCGGCAGGGCGTGATCGAGACTTGGCACGACCGCCGCATCGGTGCCGGCCAGCACATTGGCCAGGCCATCGATAAGCACATCAACACCGCCGACATCATCCTGCTGCTCGTCAGCGCAGATTTCATCGCCTCCGACTATTGCTACGACATCGAAATGCAGAGGGCGATGGAACGACACCACGCCGGTGAGGCCATCGTTATTCCTGTGATCCTGCGTGCCTGTGACTGGCATCATGCGCCGTTCGGCCAACTCAACGCCACACCGCGCGACGGCAAACCGATCACGCAGTGGCCCGATGTTGACGAGGCGTTCCTTCAGGTCGCTCAATCCGTCCGCGCCGCCGTAGGCCGGCTGCCCAGCGCGGCGCCTGCAACGGACACCTCACGCCCGCCGCCGCCGTCGGCGCCGATGTCGGCGCCGAGTGGCCCCCGATCCAGCAATCTCCGCATCGCGAAGACCTTCACACAGCGAGACAAGGATCGCTTCCAGCTCGACACGTTCGAGTACATGGCGAGATTTTTTGAAAACTCTCTCGCCGAGCTCGGAGCCCGCAACCCAGGCCTGGAAGGCGATTTCCGGCGGCTTGATGCCAACCGGTTCTTCGCGACGATCTACCGTGACGGAAAGGACGTCGCCCGGGCCACCGTCTACATGGGCGGCGGCGTCTTCGGTCACAACGGCATCTGCTACATCAACGGCCAGACGACCGAGAGCAACTCGATGAATGAGTCGCTCAGGGTCGAAGCCGACGACCAAACCCTGTTTCTTGTCGGTATGGGCATGGCGGGCTTCGGCCGCGACGCAGGGAAAAAGCTCAGCCAGGAAGGCGCGGCCGAATTCTACTGGGGCATGCTGATCGAGCCCTTGCAGCAACAGCGCTACTAGGAGGTCGACATGCTCAAGCCCCATGAGTTCAGCGCCGGTATGCTCTCAAGCGCCAAGCCGCTGTCACTCCTGCTGCCGCGCGGCCGATATGAACAGCCCTTCCTCATCGGCGCGCGGGATGGACAGGGCATCGCGGTGCTTCTCTCCAACGAAGGGGACTATCGGTTTCAGGCCTTCCCGAATGCGGAGGCGCATAACTGGAATGGACTGATCGTAGCGGGCGTCTCCATCGAGGTTGATGAGACGAGCGTTTTTGATCCCAGCCTGGGAAGCCGCCTTGGCTCCATCGTGCGCTCTGGCACGACTCTCGCCATAGCGGCGACACCGGAAAGCTGGCGCGGCGGCAGCTATCTCGTGCCTCTGGTCGACGGTCTCCCCGACCTGGGCGATCGACACAGCGCAGGCTTCACGCGCTGGCAGATTGTCATCGGCGAGGACGCCGACAAACGGGTTTTGAAATCGATGTCCGTAGAGCTGCCAGAGGCCTAACGCTCCCGCCCTTTTCCAGGCGGTTGCTGAACGAGCGGCTTGAAGGCCTTCGCGGGTGTGCGCTGTCGCTTCGAGTCCGGACCTTGCGAAGCGGAAGGCTGGTGAGAATGGTTCAGAGACATCCTGACGCCCGACGCTCCCGGCGGTGCGAGCCGGGGATGAGGTAGCTGAACCAGCCTCGGAGGCTGGACCCTCGGAGCCGCGTTGTCCTTGTCGCGGACAACGGGCTCCTTGGACCCGGCCAGTGAGAACGGCTTTTGCGGTCGTCTGTCGTTCTTCACGGCCTGACGCTCTTACGCTCTGAGATTGCGGCCGAGAGACGCCAGCGCGGGATCATCGAACCAGCGCCGCTTGTGCCCCATGATCGGATGATGGTTCTCGACCAGGACGAGCTGTCGCCCCGCCGCCATCCGCATCAGCTCATCCGGGAAGGCGAGCTTGCGTTGCACTTCGCTGGTCGTCTGGGTCGAGGTCGTCGAACTCGTCGAACCCCCGCCACCCGAGCCAAACGCTCGCGCAATCGCGTTCGAGATATTCCACACGGTGGTCACGCCGCACATGGCCGAGAAATACTCCGCCGTGAGGCGATCCCGCGATCCGAAATACTGAATCGCGCCGCTGTTGGAGATGAGGGTTTCGTATCCGCCCTCACCATAGATTTTCTTCAGCAGTCCCAGATCCTGAGCGATGCCCCACAGCTGCATGCCAAAGCCGGCCATCAAGCCATAGGCCTGTTCCACCATCGTGAGCTGACCAAGGGCCGGCAGCTCATCGAGAATGAACAGAACCGGCTTTTCCGGGGTGACATCGATATTGCGCGCGTTGACGGTGATCGCCTGCTGGATGAGGAGCCGAAGCCAGCGATTGAAGGGCTTGAGCCGATCCGCAGGCAGGACGAGATAGATCGTCATTTTCTCCGCTTTCAGGTCCTCAAAGCGGAAGTCCGAAGCGGCGAGGTTCTCGCGCAGGCGAGCGCTGTCGAGGAAGTGCGTCTGGGCCTGGGCCGACGCGATAACGTTGGCAAGCAGCCGCTCTTCCTTCTGGACACAGCGGGCTCCCGTGCTCGCCACGATATGGTGATCGGAGTCCAGCATACGCTGGAACAACAGCTTCATGTCCTCGCCATCCAGCAGCAGGAGATCGCGCACGCGCGAGAGCGTGCGGGTCTCAGCCTCGCGCGGATCGGTCGCCACATAGAGGATCAGGCCCTGGAGGAGGGCTTTGGCCTCCTCGACCCAGAACTTGTCGCCTTCGCCATCCGGCACGATGAGGGCATCGGCGAGCAGCATGGCATTTTCGGTCAGGTCGATGTCGCCCAGCGCCAGCCAGTCGAGCGGATTGAACCGCGCGACGCGATCGACGCCAACGATCTTCCAGGGATCGACCACGTGAACGCTTTGGCCCATCGCCGCCCGCTGACCGGCGGTGATCATCGCGTTCTCGCCCTTGGGATCGATGACCAGCACCGAGCCGCGATAGGTGAGGAGATTGGGAATGATCGCCGTCGTGCCTTTGCCGGAGCGCGTGGGAGCGATGGTCAGGAGGTGGCGGTCGCCAGGGTAATGCAGCGGGACATCGTCATCTGCCGTTTCGAACCGCCCGAGCCGGACGCCTTCCTCACCGACAAGCCCCTCTTCGAGGAGATAGGGCAGAGTGGCCCACTCAGCCGAGCCGAAGGTCGTCGGCTTTTTCACGAATGCTTTGACCGCGCCTGCCAGCCAAAGGGCCAAGGCGAAGGCAAACGCGCCCAGACAGAGCAGCCCGGTCATCGTCATCCCCAACGGGCCCCTGTCGCCGAGCGCGAGCAGGGTCATCAGTCCGAACACGGCAAGGCCGATGTAGAGACGGAAACGTGCTGCCTGATCGGAGAAGAACCATCCGACGGCATAGCCAGCCAGACCGGAGAGGCCGATGGCGGTGATCTGGAGAGCAAGGATGGTCTGCGACTCATCCAACAGCGCTTGCTTCAGCACGACGGCACCCAAGAGCGCGCCGCCAAGAGTGTACATGGCTTGTTTCGAGAGCATGTCCGGCTCCAATGATTAGAGGTCTAGGGAAAAGCCGCGCTTGCGCGGCGAATGATCCGCACGGGGTGATCGACCGCCGTCCTGGTCTCGGGAGAGGGCCTTGCGAATGACGCGGCTCTGCGTGCGGAGGCTTTGGCGTTCAGCCAGCTGCTGCCGCCTGAGCTTCTCGATGCGCTGCTGTACGGCGCTGCGCTCGCCCAGCTGGTCGAACACCAGTTGGTCGCGCTCTCGCTGATCCCGTCGAAGCCCTTCAAAAGCCTCGACGGCGTTGCGATCGCGTATCGCCGCAGCCTTGCCGCTTAGTTTGTCCCAAAGACCCGCGATGCCGGTCCTGAGACGCGACGCGCGTGCATCGGTTTCTGCCTGCCAACGGAGCGCCTGGGCTTCGCGAAGCTGCGCCTGCTGAGCCCTGTGCTCAGTGCGCAGTTCATCCCGCCTCGCAATCAGCGGCGCACGCGCCGCGACCTGTTCGGCGCGCATCTCCGACAGAAGCGCCCGGAAGCGACCGGACACCTGGTCCTGAAGTCCCGTTTTGACGACGCCGATTGATGGCAGATCATCTTCGGACCCCAGCCGTGCGCGCAGGGTCGACGTCCGTTCGCCGAGATACTTGCCGACGGCATAGACGTTGCCCTCGACATCGAGTGCGACAACGCCGCGTCGATCGCCGCGCGCCAGATGGAAGCCTCTCGCTTCCAGCGCAGCGGCGAAGGCTCTCGGACCATCGGACTGATCCCACGCTTCGCGGAAGACCGCCTTGATCTCGCGCGGGTCGAGATCGAGACGGCGTGTCTGTTGCCACTCCGCCAGGGTGAAGTTGAGCGGGCTTTTGCCGCCGTGCGCCTTCAGCCCCTCAGGCAAGCTCCATTCGTTTTCGAGGTAGAGCTCCCGCGAAAGCGTCGTGAGCTTCCGCTTGAAGTGCGAGAGGTTGATCGCTTTCAGTTCGTCCGGATCGATCCGCGACCACACGACATGCGCATGACGACGGCCTTCCTTTTCATGAAGCACGATCGCGCGGGGCTGGCCTTCAAGGCCGAGGGCCTTTTCGGCTTCATCCGCCGCGCGGCGAAAAGCCTCTTCGCCGACCGGCGCATCTTTCGGCGGATTGAGGCTGAGCGAGAACAGAAACTGCTCGCACCGTGTCGCCTTCGAGACTGCATAGGCCTCGTGAAGCGCGCCGGAGAGGTCGTCGGCGACGAAGCCTCTCAGCTCAAGAACCGTGACCTGGTCATTGTCACGGCGATTGAGGAGATGCGATGCGAGCTGCTTCGCGCCCGCCCGTTGAGAGCCCTTGAGGATCACAGCACGATCCTCCGAGGCGAGCTCGCACGGGCGAAGCTTTGCGAAGTCGATTCCGTCGGCAGTTCGGCGGCCGTCTGCATCCCGAGCGAGCGCAGCAGCAGCTTGCGCATGATGCGGATGTCATCCGCTGCCTGATGGATGTCCCGCTTGGTCTCCTCATCGAAATAGAGGTTTCCCACGTTCGCGGCATGCGCCAGCTGGTTGAGGTTGTTGGCGATCCGACTCGCGCCGAGACAGGCCAGCACCTCTGCCAGCGCGCGCTGATCCTTCACGCTGGAGCGCGCCTTGCGATAGCGCGGCGCGTCCTCGGTGAAGAGGATGCTCTTGATATATGCGGCGACGGGCATCATCCCCGCGTTTCGGGCCAGACGGGCCCGCTCGTCGAACGTCAGCCGAATAGAAAACGGCGGCGTTCGTGGTCGTGATGTCTTCGACATCGGCAGCTCTCCAGCCGCCGATCCGACGAGTACCCACAGGCCATCGCGTACTCCCGCTTAGCGGAAGGACGGCAACGGCCCGTCCTTGCGGACTCCCGTCAGATCGTAGGCGTTGAAGAGCAGAGTGAGAGCGTTGTCCGGGTCGAAGGGGACAGCGAAATAGCCAGGAATCCGGCCCCGTAGGCTGCGACGGTCAAAAGCCCCCGCAACCATCGATGCCTGCTTTCCAGATTCATGAGTTAGGGACAGGCGGTCACGCCCTCCCGCACCCAAGTTCATAAAGGCCTCGCTCCGTGCGGGGCCTTTTGCAATTCCGGCCCGTGGCGCGGTACGCTCGTCGCTTGATTTGCCTGGGCGCACCATGAAACCTTTCCACGGACTTGTTCTTTCCCTTCTGGTGCTGGCCGGCTGTGATCGCCAGCCGGCGCAGGCACCGGCAGCTCAGCCGTCGGCGGCGCTCTCGCCGCCCCAGACCGTCGCCTATGCCTGCGACCAGGACCGTCAGGCCGAGGCCAGCTATGGAGCCGATGGGGCGCTGGCTCTGACCGTCGGTGACCACACCTGGCCGATGATCCCGGCGGACGCCGTGACCGGCGCGCGCTGGACGGGCGAGACGCTGGAGTGGTGGGTCACCGTCGATGGGGCCCAGGAATCGGCGGTGTTGCGCCGTCTGAACAGCCAGCGCGTCGGAGAGGCGGTGGTGGCCCGCTGTGTTCGTCCGACCGATGGCGGCGTGCTGGTGCCGCCGCCACCGGTGATCCCTGCGAGCGAAACGGCGACGCGGACCGATGCTGAGCCGGACTCCGCCGAGGCCCCGTGCCGCGTCTCGGGCCTGTCCTTGCGGGTGGCGTCGGAGGAGGCGGCGGCCGGCTCGCGCTATCATGTCCTGGCCGTCACCAATGCCGGCACTTCGACCTGCACCCTGAACGGCTACGCGACCGTCAATCTGATCGGCCAGAACGGCCAGCCCCGATCTCCGTTCCGGATGCTACAGGACCCCGGTCCCTACTATGGGGCGTCCGCGGCCATCGTGCCGGTGCGGCTGGCCCCGGACGCCAGCGCCTATTTCGATGTCGTCACCACGGCCGTGGCCGGGGAAGTGGCGGGCGAGACCGAGCCCTGTTCCGGCGTGGTCGCGTTGCGGGTCGCCGTTCCGGGCGATACGGGCACGGCCCAGGTGCCGGTCCAGATCAACCCATGCAACCAGCGTGCTCGCGTGACACCCTTCCGACCGTCGGAGGAAGCGGCGCGCGGCGGCTGACCGGCCTGTTCGGGCCGGATGGCCGACCGAAGGCGTCATTGCGCCAACGCTCGCCCACGACGGGTGGAAACCCATCCGGATTCGGCGTAACCGGACGCCACGCTTCGACGAGGACGGCATGACCGACGACTTCTACGCCCGCGTTCGCCAGACGCTTGAGGATATCGACGCCCAGGGGCTGACCAAGCCTGAACGGGTGATCGCCAGCCGGCAGGGACCGGTGATCCGGGTGGGCGGGCGCGACGTGCTGAATTTCTGCGCCAACAACTATCTGGGTCTTGCCGGCGACGAGCGGGTTACCCAGGCCGGGATCGCGGCCCAGGAGCGCTGGGGCGCGGGCACTGCCTCGGTGCGCTTCATCTGCGGCACCCTGGAGGTCCACAAGGAGCTGGAACGATCCATCGCCGACTATCTCGGCTTTGAGGACACCATCCTGTTCGCGGCTGCCTTTGATGCCAACGGCGGCATCTTTGAGCCGCTGTTCACGGATGAGGACGCCATCGTCTCGGACAGCCTGAACCATGCCTCGATCATCGACGGCGTGCGGCTGTGCAAGGCCAAACGCTACCGGTTCGCCAACTCCGACATGGACGACCTGGAAACCCAGCTCAAACAGGCGCGCGCCGATGGGGCGCGGACCATCATCATCGCCACCGACGGGGCCTTCTCTATGGACGGCTATATCGCCCGGCTGAAGGACGTGCGGGCGCTGGCGGACAAGTATGATGCCCTGATCATGGTCGATGACTGCCACGCGACCGGCTTCCTAGGACCGAAGGGGCGCGGCTCCTACGCCCATTGTGGGGTCGAGGTGGACTTCGTGACCGGCACCTTCGGCAAGGCGCTGGGCGGGGCCATGGGTGGCTTCATCTGCGCCAGGTCCGAGGTCGTGGCCCTGCTGAAGCAGCGAGCGCGGCCCTATCTGTTCTCCAACGCCCTCAGCCCGGCCGTCTGCGGCTCGTCGATGGAGGCGATCCGCATCGCCAATGGCGATGAGGGCGATCAGCTCAGAACCCAACTGTTTGCCAATGCGCGGCGTTATCGCGCGGCGATGAGCGCGGCCGGTTTCACCCTGTTGGCGGGTGAGCATCCGATCATTCCGGTGATGCTGGGCGACGCCAAGCTGGCCCAGGACATGGCAGCGCGAATGCTGGAGCTGGGGGTCTATGTGATCGGCTTCTCGTTCCCGGTTGTACCGCGCGGCCAGGCTCGTATCCGCACCCAGATGTCGGCGGCCCACACCTTTGACCAGATTGATCAGACGGTCGCGGCGTTTACGACGGCGGGAAGAGAGCTGGGCGTTATCTGAATATGGATGTGCTGGCCGTGTTCGCGGGCGTCTTGATGGTGCTGCTGGCGGCGGCGCATTCAATCCTTGGCGAGCGGCTGATATTTGCGCGTCTGCGCCAGGGCCGAGGCTGGAAGGACTCCGCGCTCGGCGTCCTAGAACAGCGTCGCTGGTGGGCGCTGCGAGGGACCTGGCACCTGGTGACGATCCTGGCGATTGGCCTGGGCGTTATGTTGCTTGCGGCGGCACCAGGCCAGGCCGATATCAAGTTGATCCTGGGGACGACCGTCTTGGTCGCTGCCGTCTATTGAGCGATCGCCACGCGCCTGGGCCATCCGGCCTGGATTGTTTTGGGCGTGATCGGCGTACTGTTGCTTGTTCCGAACTGAGCGCCGCCGTACTTGGCGCATAAGGAGTTACCCATGACCGACACCATGAAGGCTCTGGCCAAGACCAAGCCGGCGGAAGGCCTTGAGCTCATCGAAGCGCCGATCCCGTCGCCCGGCGACGACGATGTGCTGATCAAGGTTCACAAGACGGCCGTCTGCGGGACCGACATCCATATCTGGAACTGGGATGAATGGTCCCAGAAGAACGTACCGGTGCCGATGATCACCGGCCACGAATTCTCTGGCGAGATCGTCGCCATCGGCAAGGACGTGGACCGTCGCCTCAAGGTCGGCCAGCGCGTCTCGGCCGAGGGCCATGTCATCGACCTGAACTCCGAGGCGGCGCGGGCCGGACACTTCCATCTGGACCCCGAGACCCGCGGCATCGGCGTGAACCGCCAGGGCGCGTTCGCGGAGTATGTCGTGGCCCCGGCCTTCAACGTCATCGAACTGCCCAACGATGTTCCCTATGAGATCGGCGCGATCCTCGATCCGTTCGGCAACGCGGTGCACACGGCGCAGCAGTTTGATCTCCTGGGCGAGGACGTGCTGGTCACTGGAGCCGGCCCGATCGGCATGATGGCGGCCGCCGTCGCCCGCCACGCGGGCGCGCGCACCGTGGTTCTGACCGACATCAACGATTTCCGGCTGGAGCTGGCTCAGAAGGTCGCGCCGGGCGTTCGGACGGTGAACACCAGCAAGGAAGATCTGAAGGACGTCATGCATGAGCTGGGCCTGAAGGTCGGCTTTGACGTGGCGCTGGAGATGTCGGGCTCGCCCATCGCCTTCAAGCAATGCGTGGACACCCTGATCATGGGCGGTGGCATGGCGTTGCTGGGCATTCCCAGCAAGCCCATGGAGACGGACTGGGGCACCATCATCCTCAAGGCCCTGACCATCAAGGGCGTCTATGGGCGAGAGATGTTCACCACCTGGCGCAAGATGCTGGGCCTGCTGAAGGCGGGACTGGACCTGAGCCCGCTGATAACCCACGAGATGAGCTATCAGAACTACCGCGAAGGCTTTGAGGCCATGAAATCCGGCAAGTCCGGCAAGGTGGTCCTGGACTGGGCGACCTAGGCGCATCCCGAAAAGCCAGTGACGCCTGTCACAGCGAACGCCCGTCGCCCGGGGCTGGAGCCGAGGTTGCCTCTGCTCTATTTGCGCGGATGGGCGCGTCGCCAGTCGGCGGGATCCTCGAAGGCACCGGCCCAGGCCCCCGCCCGGTTGCGCCTGGCGGTGGTTTCCTCATCGACGTATTCGGTCGAATAGCGCCGGAAGGCCAGGGCATGGCCCTGCAGAACCATCTGCTCTCCGAGGTCGACGCCGTCGACGAAACAATAGGCGATGGTGCGGCCATAGCGATCAGTGTCGACCGGCTCGCAGGCGATGTGTCGACCGGCGACCTGTCGCTCCAGCGCGGTCTTGGCGTCGCGCCCGCAGGGGCCGCTCTCACAGGTCTGATTCAGCTCGAAGGCGTCGATGCCCTGCAGGCGGACCCGTTCGCCGTTCAGGCGCAGACCGTCGCCATCGCTGACCGTAGCGAGACCGGTGAGGGCCGCAGTGGTGGGCCCCCGCTCCCCTGAGGTCGCTGCGCGGGCCGGCTCCGGTCCCTGCAAGGACAGGGGTGACAGGATAGCCGCCACCGTGAGGAAGGCGACGGCAATCAGGCCGACCTCAAGGCGCGACAGGCGACGGACGTGCGTACGGTTGGGCCTTGCCATGACCCCAAGGATGGCGTGCACCGGGTTTCCGAAGGGTTCACGCGGCCTGACCGCTTGACGCAGCGCTGACGGCGGGCGAGGGCGGACGCATGAACTATCGCCACAGCTTTCACGCCGGGAACTTTGCCGATCTGCACAAACACGCGGTGCTGTTGTTGCTGCTCAAGGCGATGAAGCCGCAGCGGCAGGCTTTCACGGTGATCGACACCCACGCCGGCGCTGGAATCTATGATCTGGCCAGCGAGGACCAGACACGCTCGAAAGAGGCGGAGCGAGGCATCCAGGCGCTGATGGCCGGCGAGCTTCCCGGGTCGTTCGAGCCGCTGATCGAGGCGGTGCGTGGGGTCAATAGCTGGCGAGACGCGGTCCAGCTGTACCCCGGCTCGCCCTGGCTGATCGTGACGGCGATGGACGCGGACGACACCTACATCGGCTGCGAGGTCCAGCCGCAGGTGCGTGAGCAGCTGGAACTGGCCATGGGCATGACCCCGACCGAGACCCATGTGCGCGACGCCGATGGCTATGAGGTGGTGGGCGAGGAATCGGCGGGTCTGATCCTGATCGACCCGCCCTATGAGCGCCGGGATGACTATGAGCGGGCCGCCCAGGCGGCGGCGCTGGCCCAGAGCCTGAACCCCGATGTGGTGGTGGCGATCTGGACGCCGCTGAAGGACCTGGAGACGCTGGACGGCTTCCTGCGCGACCTGAAGAAGCGAACCGGGGCCGAGATCCTGGTGTCCGAGGCGCGGATGCGGCCCTTGAGCGACCCGATGAAGATGAACGGCTCGGCCATGGTCATCGTGCGACCGCCGCAGAGGATAGACGGCGAGGTCGCGGCGGTGGCCGAGGCTCTGGTCGACACCCTGGGAGAGCCGGACGGCGAGGCCCGGCTCTGGCGGCTGTAGTCAGGGTGTCGGTGCGACCTCGACCGGGGCCAGGCCGATCTCGGTGACGACGGGCATATGGTCCGAGCCGGTGGACTGCCCCAGGCGGCGGTCGCGCACCGCCAGGTCGCGGGTGACATAGACCTGGTCGATGGTGATCCGGGCCGGGCCAGGCAAGGCAGACGGCCAGGTTCCCGGCCAGCCGGGCGCGGCGTTCACGGCTATACCGGATCGGATCATCTCGCCGATGCGGCCGGTGGTGACGCTGTTGAAGTCGCCGGCGATGACGACAGGGTCCGTCAGGGCGGCGACGCGCGCCGTCAGGGACTCGACCTGATGGATCTGACCCTCCTGGGCTTCGAACGGCCAGGGGCGGGTCAGGTGGGTGATGACGAAATTCATGGGCCCCAGTGGGGTCTCTCCGCGGACCATGACAGCGTGCAGCCCGTCAGGCCGGCGTCCAAATTCGGCGATGGGGAATCGCGCCGCGATGATCGCGCGATTGATCAGGTCCCCCTCATCGGCCGGTTCGGATCGATAGGGATAGCCGGCGAGCAGGGTATCGAGCTGACCGCGGGTGCCGGGGCCCATTTCGATGAGCATGACGACATCCGGGTCGGCGGCCTCAATCGAGCGGCGCATGGCCTCGACGTCCGAATTCCTTATCCAGACATTGGCCGAATAGACGCGGATCACCGGCGCCTCGGGGGCCGGACGGCCCCCCTCGGGTGCCCACTGTGGCCACGCCACCCAGGCCAGGCCCGCCGCCACGACCAGGGCGATCAACTGGTTCAGGCGCTGGCGCAGCAGCAGGTAGGTGACCAGCAGAATGATCGTGCCGACCAGGGCCGGCGACGCGAACTGAACCAGGATGTCGGCCCAGCGGTGCCGGCTGCCGACCAGACTGGCCAGCAGAACGAGGGCGGGTGCCCCCAAGGGGATCAACGAGAACAGGCCGGAAAGGAATTTCATCCCAGCCGGACCGCCGTTCCCGATACCGCGACCATCAACATGGAGCCGGTGTCTCCCAGGGTTTCATAGTCGTAGTCGATCCCGATAATGGCGTCGGCACCGAGACGACGCGCAGCCTGCTCCATCTCCTTCATCGCCTCCTCGCGAGCCTCGCGCAGAACCTTTTCGTAGGATCCCGAACGCCCGCCGATGACGTCGCGGATGCCCGCAAAGACGTCGCGAAAGATGTTGGCCCCCAGGATGGCCTCGCCGGCGACCACGCCGAGATAGTCGCGAACGGGACGGCCTTCGATGGCCGGGGTCGTCGAAACGATCATGTTTTATCTCCTTGGTGAACCGTCAGTTTGCGTTATGCGTTATCGCCGGGGGCGAGGGGAGAACGGGTATGGCGCGCAGCATACGCGATATCGAGAAGATCTGGTCCAACGTCGAGGGCGTACGCAAACTGTCGGACCGGGCCGTCGCCGTCGGGCCGTTTGGCGTCGGCATGGACGGCCTCCTGACATGGATACCCTGGGTGGGTGACGTCTATACCGTCGGGGCGGGTGGCTGGTTGATGGTTCAGGCCATGCGCGCCCAGGCCACGCCCCGCACCTTGCTGAAAATGGCGGCCTATCTGGCATCGGATACGGCGACGGCGATGGTGCCCTTCGGCGGGGCTGTGGTCGACACCCTGTGGCCCGCCCACGCCATGGCCGCGCGCGCCCTGCAAAAGGACATTGAGGCGACCCACTGGGTCGAAGACGACGAAGACGAGGCCAAGGCCTCGGGTGCCCACGCCGAACACATCGAGGCCGGGCGTCAGGCTGGAAAGACCCGCGTGGTCTATCTGGGCAAGGGCTGACCGGGTCAGGGAATAAGCGCCTCCAGCGTCGCGGTCGCCTCGCCGCCCGAAACCCTTCGGCCGCCCGCGATGGCGTAGATCACACCGTCGACGGCGACTGCGGCCAGACCATGGCGCGGCGCTAGCATATCAGGACCCGTCAGCCAGACGTCTGTGGCCGGATCGTAGGTCCAGGTCTCACGAACGACGCCGCCGCCCCCGCCCGGCGCGAACCATTCGCCGTCGATGGCTCAGACCCGGTCGTGCGCGGCGACCAGCATGGGGTGATGGCGCGGCTGGGGCAGGCGAGGGCCTTCGCTCCAGGTGTCGGTCGCGGTGGCGGCGGTGAGCAGGGAGCGGCGATTGATCATCGTGCGACGCTATTCGCGTGGAATGACCGCCGCAACCGCCAGCCGGCGGGCCTGGTCACAGGCGATGAGCGCTTCGCCGCGTTCCAGATAGACCCGCTCCAGGTCGGCCCAGGTGACGATGTCGTCCGGCAGGATAGGCAGGCGGCAGGGCTCAAGAGCCAGGGGCGGCGGGGAGATCAGAGGAGGGGCAGAGGTCGGGCGAAAGCCGGCACAGCCGCCGATCAGCGTCGCGCAGGCGATCAGCGCGGTCAGGGTCGATCGGATCATGGGCGTCGGGGGCCTCCTCGGCCCGGGTCTGGGCGCGCACGGTGACGGTGCGGACCTGATTGAGAATGCGGTGGGCGTCGGCGACGCTTACGGCCTGACGTTCGAGGGCTTCGACCTCGCCCTGACGGGAGGTCAGCTCAGCCTGAACCTGGTCGAGCCGGGCCTCAGCGCGCTCCAGCCGCTGCTGCGCGGACCAGGGCAGGCCGCGCCAGAGGCCTGACACCGTGCTGAACACGGCCAGTGCGACCAGTCCGGCCAGGACCAGACCGGCGACAGTCGCGATCCACGGCGGGATGGAGCGGATCATGGCCGGACTTGCCAAAAAGACCGTCCGAAGCGTCCGGATCGACCGGATCGACCGGTCATGGGACCAACTCGAAATGCGGGCTGTCGGTCTCGCCGCGTTCGCGGGGCCGGCCATCGCGGTCCCAGTCGGCCCCCCAGCAGATCGTCACGCCCAGATCGTCGGCGGCGGCGAACATGGCCCGGCTGATGGCGTCGAACTTCTTCAGGTCGCTCCAGTCGATAGGAAACGGGACCAGATCGACGGCATGGCCGTAGCCGGTGGCCGGATTGACGAAATGGCGGCTGTTCAGGGTCCAGGTGACCCTGGGGCCGGGCCGGGTCCGGCCCTGGGCGTAGAGCCATTTCTGGCGCGAGGGCGTGCGGACCCCCTCCAGGACCATGAAGTCCTGAGCGGTCAGCTCAATGGCACGTTCGACCACGCGGACCAGTCGGGGGTGAACGCGGCGCAGCCGCGCGCGTGACGTCTGGCCGAGAACAAGATGGTTCATGCCACCCCCCGGACCTTCTCAAAGGTCTTGAGGCCAAGCATGGCCGCCGCGAAGCCCAACCAGGTCAGAAGATAGGCCTCTGGCATAGGGCGTTCGATCATCGGCCCGAGCCAGCCGGCGTAGCCCGTACCGATCACCACCATCCAGCCGGCGGCCGGACGCCAGAGGCGGTCGAACATCTGCCAAAGGGCGCGCCGGCGAATGGGGTGGTCGGGGAGAGGAATGTCATCACGCATGGTTGGTCCTGCTCATCGGGGTTCGAGGACACCAGGGTGAGGCCGGCGCGCGTGACGGGGACGGGGCTGGCCTTCGGCTCGGCTTGACGCCCGCTTTTGCGGGTTCCATGACCGGCGCGACTGGAGGCCCCGTTTGAGCAGCAATCCCTTGTCCCTGACCGAAGGCTTCGCCGCGCCCGACCTGGAGGCGTGGAAGAAGGCGGCGGTGAAGACCGCGCCGGACGCCCGCATCGAAGCGTTAATCTGGCGCACCCTGGACGGGCTGGAAATCCAGCCGCTGTACGGTGCCTGGAACGCGGGCGAGCCGGTCGGACCGCGCCGGGCGGCGGCGGCGGACACGGCGCGGCCGTGGGATCTGAGAAGCGCGGTGTTCGCCGGGACGCCGGGCGAGGCCAATGCCGGGGCGCTGAAGGCGCTGGACGGCGGAGCGGCGTCGATATTGCTGCCGGTCGAGGCGGCCGGGCTGGCGTCGTCGGATGCGATGGGTCAGGCGCTGGACGGGGTCTTGCTGGAGCTGGCGACGGTGGCGCTGGACGGTGGGGCGGCGGCGGTCGAGGCGGCCAACGCCCTGGCGGTGGCGGCCAAGGGCTCGCCCCAGGCGAAGCTGGCCTTCCATCTGGATCCGGTGACGACGATCGCGCGCGATGGGCCGGACCTGTTCGAGGCGGCGGTGCAGACGGCGATGCGCCACCAGGCCGCCTATCCGGCGGCGGAGCTGTTTCTGGCCTCGGGCCGCTTTGTGCATGAGGCGGGCGGGACCGAGGCGCAGGAGTTGGCGACGATGCTGGCCTCGGCCGTGGCCTATGGCCGGGCGCTGGAGGCGGCGGGGCTGAAGCCGGATGCGGCCTTGGGGCGGATCACCCTGGGGCTGGCGGCGGATCAGATGACGTTCTTGACCCTGGCCAAGATGCGGGCGGCGCGGGCGCTGTGGGCCCAGGTCTGTGCGGCCTCGGGCGTGGCGGTCCCGGCCCGGATCGAGGCGCGCTCGTCGCGGCGAATGCTGTCGGCGGCGGACCCCTGGACCAATCTGCTCAGGCTGACGGCGGCGGGCTTCGGCGCAGGCGCGGGCGGAGCCGATGCGGTGGTGCTGGACCCGTTCGACGTGCTGATCGAGACGCCGACGCCGCTGGCTCTGAGGCAGGCGCGCAATATCCAGCTGGTGCTGATGGAGGAGGCGCATCTGGGCCGGGTGGCCGATCCGGCCGGCGGGTCCTGGTTCGTCGAGAGCCTGACGCGCGAGCTGGCCGAGGCGGCCTGGGCGCAGTTCCAGGCGATCGAGGCCGACGGCGGCGTCACCGCCTCGCTGGACCGGCTGGCCGATGAAGTCGCCGCCGCCCACGCCGAACGCGACCAACAGCTGAAGGCCGGCGAGCGTCAGATGATCGGGGTGACGGTGCACCGACCGGCGGACGCCAAACCCATTGCAGCCAAGACAGAGACGGGTCGGTTTGCGCCGATCAGCCTGACGGCGGCGTTCGAGGGAGGCGACCAATGAGCATTCCCACAGACTTTTCGAAGGTCGCGTTCGAGGCGGCGGCGACCTCAACCCCCGAGGCCGACGGGGCGCTGTGGATCACGCCGGAGCGGATCGCGGTGGATCCGGTCTATGGGCCGCAGGATCTGGACGACGTGGATTTCACCGGCGGTCTGCCGGGCTTTGCGCCCTATGGGCGTGGGCCGTATCCGACCATGTATGTGACGAACCCGTGGACGGTGAGGCAGTACGCGGGGTTCTCGACGGCGGAGGAATCCAACGCCTTTTACCGGCGCAATCTGGCGGCCGGTCAGATGGGCCTGTCGATCGCCTTCGATCTGGCCACGCACCGGGGTTATGATTCAGACCATCCGCGCGTGGCCGGCGATGTCGGCATGGCCGGGGTGGCGATCGATTCCATCCTGGATATGCGCACCCTGTTCGACGGCATCCCGCTGGACAAGATGAGCGTGTCGATGACCATGAACGGCGCGGTGCTGCCGATCATGGCGCTCTATATCGTGGCGGCGGAAGAACAGGGCGTGGCTCCGGCCCAGCTGGCCGGGACGATCCAGAACGACATCCTCAAAGAGTTCATGGTGCGCAACACCTATGTGTATCCGCCCGGACCCTCGATGCGGATCATCTCGGACATCTTCGGCTTCACCAGCCGCGAGATGCCGCGGTTCAACTCGATTTCGATCAGCGGCTATCATATGCAGGAGGCCGGGGCGACGGCGGACCTGGAGCTGGCCTACACCCTTGCGGACGGGGTCGAATACGCCCGCGCGGGCGTGGCGGCGGGGCTGGACATCGACGCCTTTGCGCCACGCCTGAGCTTCTTTTGGGCCATCGGCATGAACCCCTTCATGGAGATCGCCAAGCTGAGGGCCGGGCGGCTGTTGTGGGCGCGGCTGATCCAGGGGGAGTTCCAGCCCAAGTCGCCCAAATCGCTGGCGTTGAGGGCGCATTGCCAGACCTCGGGCTGGTCGCTGGCGGCCCAGGATGTGTTCAACAATGTCGCCCGCACCTGCGTGGAGGCGATGGCGGCGGTCGGCGGCGGCACCCAGAGCCTGCACACCAATTCGCTGGACGAGGCTCTGGCCCTGCCGACGGACTTTTCGGCCCGGATCGCCCGCAACACCCAGCTGTTTCTGGCGCGCGAGAGCGACCTGACCTGGAGCGCCGATCCGTGGGGCGGGTCCTGGTACGTCGAAAAGCTGACCCAGGATCTGGCGGCGCGGGCGTGGGTCCACATCCAGGAAGTCGAAAAGCTGGGCGGCATGGCCAAGGCCATCGAGGCCGGCGTGCCCAAGCGGCGCATCGAGGAGGCCTCGGCCCGGACCCAGGCGCGCATCGACACCGGTCGCCAGACGGTCGTGGGGGTGAACCGCTATCTGTCCGAGCTGGCCGACGACATTCCGGTGCTGAAGGTCGATAACGCGGAGGTGCGCCGCACCCAGCTGGAGAAGCTGAAGCGCCTGAAGGCCGAGCGCGATGAGGCGGTGACGCAATCGGCGCTGCAGGCCCTGACCGAGGGCGCGCGCGGCGACGCCAATCTGTTGGCCCTGGCGGTCGAGGCGGCGCGGGCCAAGGCGACGGTGGGGGAAATCTCCGACGCGCTGGAGGCCGCCTTCGGTCGCCACGAGGCCGTGCCCGAAGTGGTCTCGGGGGTCTATGCCAGCGAGGCCGGGGCCGATGCGAAGATCGACCGGGCGCGGGCCATGGTCGCCGCCTTCGTCGAAAATGACGGCGGGCCGCCGCGCATCCTGATCGCCAAGCTGGGCCAGGACGGCCATGATCGCGGACAGAAGGTGGTGGCCAGCGCCTATCAGGACCTGGGCTTCGCCGCCGAGGCCGGGCCGCTGTTCCAGACCCCGGCCGAGGCCGCCGCCGCCGCCGTGGCGGGGGACGTCCATGCGGTCGGGGCCTCGTCGCTGGCGGCCGGGCATCTGACGCTGGTGCCCGAACTGAAGGCCGAACTGGCCAAGCTGGGCCGGCCCGACATCATGATCGTGGTCGGCGGGGTGATCCCGCCGGCCGACGTCGAGCCCCTGATCGAAATGGGTGCGGCGGCGGTCTATCCCCCCGGCTCGGTCATCGCCGACACGGCGGCGGACCTGCTGGAAAAGCTGAACCAGCGCCTGGGATACGCCCAGCCCAAGGCGGGGTAGGGTCTAGGCCTTGCCCTCGCCCATCAGGCGGAAGCGTTCGGGGAAGTACCACTGGAGCACCTGGCGGAACTTGCCAGAGTTGGGGCGGGCCCAGTTGCGCATCAGCTCCGAGCCGAAGGACAGGGCCGTGACCGGCTGGGCCCCGGCCTGGATCATGCGCTCGAAGGCGCGCTGGTGCGACACCGCCGAGATGCCGCCGACCGCATCGGCGACCGGATAGACCTCATAGCCCTCGGCCAGCATATCCAGCGTCGGAAAGGTCAGGCACACCTCGGTCCACAGGCCGGCGATGACGATCTTGCGCCGGCCGGTCGCCTCGACGGCGGCGCGGAATTCCTCGTCTTCCCAGGCGTTGACGCCGGTGCGGTCGATCTCGCCGACGCCGGGCAGCTCGGCCATGATCTCGGCGCTGGTGCCGGTGTTGACGCCCATGTCGACGCCGACGGTCGAGACAATGACCGGCACGTCATAGGCGGTGGCGAAGCGGCACAGGGCCACGACGTTCAGATTGATCTCCTCGGGCGTGGCCGAGGTGACGGTGCGATACTGCTCGGGCTGATAGTCGATCAGCACCAGGGCGCAGTTTTCGGGCGTGATCAGCCGATCGGTCTTGGGATCGCGGATGGGTTCAGCGGCGGTCTTGGGCATATCGGCTTCCTTTAGTCTTTGGGAGGAACCGGGTCTTCGCCCGGCTTGGTGGTGAACAGCTCGGCCCATTCGGGATGGCGGGCGTACTGGGCCCGGACGTAGGGGCACAGCGGGATGATCTTGAAGTCGTTGGCGCGGGCGTCGTCCAGCATGAAGGCGATCAGCTTCATGCCGACCCCCAGGCCGGCCATGGTTTCGGGCACGCCGGTGTGGTCGGCGCTGATGAGATGGGGGCCGCGCCGGGTGATGGTGATCTCGCCTTCGCCCTCGACGCCGTCGATCCGCGCGACATAGCGCCCGTGGCGCTTGTCGGACATTTCCAGGGTGATCACAGGCTCGGTCATGACGGTTCCTTGATGGCTCCACCCGATTGAAGCGGAGGCAAAGCCGAGATGCAAATCAAAGACTTGTCAGAGCCGCGCGACCTCGCCTGACGCCACCACCGGACCCAGAGGCGTTGGCGAATCCGGATTGTCCACCGGCTCGAGCGACACGGCCAGGGCCGGGGCGTCGGCGGCCATCGGCCGCATCTCCATCGGCACCGAATGGGTCTGGGCATGGGACGGATCAATGCCGCCGACCCGGTGCATTCCTCCCTCGGGGGTCATCAGCCACAGGGTCGGTGCCTGGTCCTCGCCGGGTGCCATCTGCATGGTCGGGGCGACGTAGAGCGAGCCGGTCTGAGGGTCGTAGGTGATGGTGGCAACGGGCATGTCGGCGTCGTCGGCACTCATCAGGGTGGCAACGCTGACCGGCTGGAAATCCGGTGTGGGAGACACGTAGTGGCGCTCGATGCGCGGATTGGCGAGCACGAACGCCAGCCCCGCCGCAGAGGCGGCCAGCAGGGCCGTCGAAGCGATCGCCCAGCGCCGCCAGAAGCGCATCGCGGTATCGTCATTCGCGGCGCGCGGGCGGATGCTGTCGGCGACGCGAGGCCAGACCGTCAGGGGCGGCTCGACCGGCTCGATCTCGTCGAACAGGGGGGCCAGGCGCTCGTCCCAGGCCTCGACCTGGGCGCGAAAGGCTGGATCGGCCTCGACGCGTTCGGCCTGGGCGACATCGACAAGGGCGTCGTTCAGACGCAGTGCGAACTCGGCGGCGTCGTCGGCCGGAACTTTGCCGGAGATGTCGGTCGGGTCGCTCATGGCTCCAGACACGCCTTCAGCTTCTGCAGGCCGCGGCGGATCCAGCTCTTCATGGTGCCCAGCGGCACCTCGGCGCGCTCGGCCAGGATCTCATAGGTCACGCCCTCGAAGAAGGCGGTGCGGATGGCGGTGCGGGCGCGGGCCTCCAGTTCGTCCAGACAGACATGCAGGCGGTCCGCCTCCTGTCGGGCTTCCAGAAACGACGCGGCATCGGGCGTCTCGTCGCGGACCTCTTCGGCCTCATCCAGAGGCCGCCCCGCCGGACGAACGGCGGCCGCGCGCAGCCGGTCGATCGCGCGATTGCGTGCGATCGTCGCCAGCCAGGTGACAGGGCTGGCCCGGTCGGGATCATAGGTCGATACCTTGTTCCAGATGGTGACGTAGGCGTCCTGCAAGACATCCTCGGCAAGTTGGCGGTCACGCAAGATACGCAAGGCGACGCCATACAGCTTCGCAGAAGTGGCGTCGTAAACGCGCCGGAAGGCGGCGCGATCGCCGCGCCCGGCGTCACTCAGCGCCTGGGCCAGCTGTTCCCTCGTCATACTGACGGCCATGCGTCCTCCCCGAGGGCCTGGACCCGCGCGGGCCGACCTTGTCGGGGAGTTCAACGCTTGTCGAGAGAGATGGCACCGCCGGGCAGCCATCACGACTGCATCAGCGATGTGCTCAAAAATCAGATGGTGCCGCCGGGCAGGATTGAACTGCCGACCTCAGCCTTACCAAGGATGCGCTCTACCACTGAGCTACGGCGGCCTGAATCTGAGGAACCGGGCGTATAGCCAAACCCCTTCGCATAGGGAAGCCCGAAAGCTAGATTATTGCGATGAAGGACGATCCGCCCCCGCCCAAACCCGAAAAACCCAAGCCGAACCCGCGCGAAGAGGCCCTGGCCAAGGCGCTGAGGGCGAATCTGCGGCGCAGGAAGGCGGGGAAGGGCGGACAGGACGACTAAGCCGCCGCCTGGATAGAATCTCCAGCAAAGGCAACGTCGCGCACCGCCGTTGCGACGGCCTCGGCCAGATCGCAGGGCACGGCGTTGCCGATTTGCTTGTAGATGGAACTCTGTGAGCCGGCAAAGGCATGGGTTCGCGGGAAGGTCTGTACAGCTATCGCTTCGTCAATCGTCAAGCGGCGCAGGAAACCCGGCGCTTCGCCTGACCTCGGGCAGCCGCCGGCCAACAGATCGCGGTGGTATTGTTCAACAAAGCTACCGGCACCGCCGAATATCTCCGCTTCGTCGATGATGGGTGTCTTGTTGCCCCCCATTGAGGCCGGCAGGGTCAGGCAGACTCCATTCGCACGTGTCGGGCGCCCGGCTCCGTTAAAGAGCATGCCAGCGTAGGGGGATTGGCGCAGGACCGGGTTCCGGGCGAAGAAAATGCGCGCATTGCAGGTGCGGGCGTTTCCTTGAGACCCCGCCGGCCCGAGGGCGCGGACGATGTCGCCGATGACCGGTGCCGGACGCTGCGCCTCCTTCAGCCGGTCGCCAATCGTTGTGGCCAGTCCACTGGACGGACGGGATACATCTTTCCTGACGCCGACGAAGAACATCCGTTCGCGCGCCTGGGGGACGCCGAAGTCTGCTGCGTTCAAGACATGAAGTGACACTTCGTAGTCGTCGGAGACCCGCCGGCGCATCTCACGGCGCACATCCTCCCAACGCGACAACTCAGCCAGTGCTTTGACGTTCTCGCAAACGAATGCTCTGGGTGCGACGACGTCGAGAACATGGAAGAAGGAAAACAGTAGTTGGCTGCGTTCGTCGGACGGGTCCATCCGCCCAGCGACGGAGAAACCCTGACACGGAGGACCGCCAAAAAGTAGGTCAACGCCTCGTAGACGCGAGAGGGTCGGGATGAAATCCCTCAGATCGCCCTGATGCAACTCGCCGCCGAGGTTTAGACGATAAGTCTGGCAGGCATCGCGGTCGATCTCGTTGGCGAACACGACCTTGAAGCCGGCGCGCTCAAAACCAACATCCATGCCGCCGGCACCGGCGAACAATGAAAGGGCGGAGGTCATCCAAGGTCTCCGTTCTTGTTTCGTTCGAGGCTTATAGTCCGTGGAGCTTTAGGCTGCAAGAGCAACAATTCATGCATGGCGATAGCTCACGATTCGATTCTCGTTCAAATCTTTTCCCAAAGGCTGAAGTCCCTACGGGAGGCAAGCGGCTTGTCGCAGGAGGATCTGGCGTCCCGGTCCGGCCTTGACCGTACCTACATCAGCGGGTGCGAGCGCGGCATTCGCAATCCGACGCTGGTCTCGGTTGAGCGCCTGGCTGGCGCACTCCAGGTCAAGCCCGCTGCCATGCTTGAAGGGGAGGGTGGTGAAGTCGGCTGATTTTCAGACGGCGGTGCGAGGGCTGCACCTGCCGACGGCGGCGGGGCGCGAGGGCGAGTTGGTCGAGCGTGTCGCAGCGCGGCTGGATGCGCTGAATATCCAAGCTCAGGACCGCGCCCAATGGCTGCGGGCTGAACAGGCGACCTGGCGGGAAGCGGGCGTGCCTTCAGCTGAGTTCGTGGAGCTGGTGACCGGGATCCTGTTTGAGGGTGGCGGAGACGGCGCGTCGATCAGTGTCCCTTTTTCATCGTCCGACGATATAGTCGCTGCAGCGCGGAAGTTGGCGAGGACCTATTTCAGCCTCCAGAGGCGATTGGTCGATGAACACCTTCTCGGGTTTGAGCAGGCTCGGCAGTTGCTGTCCTATGGCGGCTTGATCCTGCGGATGCGCCTAGATGACCACATGAGTGCATCCGAAATCGCCCGCTGGCTTGCGGCAGCTGATATGCGCCTTCCGCTCAACTGGCGGGCGGTGCAGCTTGTCCTTCAATTGGCGAGGGTCAGACCTCAGCTGTCTGCTGCTTGCGTCGAAGCTACCTTTGAGGCGGACATCCAGGCCGAAAGCGAGCTGTTTGGTGATCAGACCGAAGAAAATGTGATCGAGATGATCGCGGGTGTCGCGAGAGACCTCGGCGTGACTCGAATTAATTCAGGACACATCCAAGACCTTGTCTCTGGGCATCCCCCGTATCTCCAAATTCTCCACTACCAGCTGACGATCCAAGCGCATTTCGACCATGCCCTCAGCTACCTCTATGAGTTCGCGCCAAGAGGTGTCGCAGCAAAATGGCTGACGAAGCGATATCAAGCTGCGGGGATCGAGGTAGGCGGGTCGCCCATCCTGAACAATGCCAAGGCCGTCGATCAGGCCGATGCGAATTGGGTGGCATCGCGCGACGCCAACCAGCGGGAAGCTAAGGCATTGTCGTCGATCCTGCTGGGCCTGGAATCTCTCGGCGCATCCGCGAAATCGGAACTGGCCATGATAATCCGCCGGTTCCTGTGCAGGATCATTCGTTTGCGGCAGGAAGAAGGGAGGGCGCTTCGAGATGAACTACCGGATTGTAACCCTGAGCAGACGAAACATGTTCTTGGGGCTTTGGCGGCCGGCAATAGTGAGACCTACGGCATTCTGGAGCAGCGCGCGCTGGAGGCCCTGATCGAAGCGGAGCGTCCCGCTTCCAAGTTCCACGGGATGGGTGACTCGGTGTTCGCCACCAACACGCACCGTAAAAAACTGGGCGATTTCGAAGCGCAGAGTTACACGGCCCACCCGCCCTCGATCGATGCCTATGAGGCGCACGGTGGCCGTTTGAGTCGGCACTATGTCGATGATCATTTGCGGACCTATGCAAAGGTCCTGTCGGGCCGGGTCGATGATCTCGTGGCAGTTGCGTCCCTGGGAGATTGGAGGCTGCGGGTCATTTTCGTCAGCCACGGGATTGACGCCGACCTGGCGGGACTTCGGCAAGTCCACCTGACCAATGGGAGCACCGTCGAGGTCCAAGTGGAAACAGCAACCTACGCCGATATCATCGCTCGGGCTGGCGACATTTCTGAGAGCTGGAACCGCCGCGTGGTGGACAAGATGAATTCGACGCTGGTTCCGGCTCGCTTCCGGGAGCGGGTACTGGACCTCATGCGGGACGGCGCGGCCTGACTTAGCGGATCCAATAAGGGGCTGGGATCGCGGCCATACCGCATTTTGCGCAGAAGCTCTGCATCTTGTTCGAACGCGATGAATGTCAGCCTTCGACTTTCCGGCCCCTTGATGTAGGAAGCGATCCCCGCCGAGGCCTGTCGCCCGCCGGCGCGTGAACAGGGAACGACATGGACCGCATCGCCATCGTGGGCGGCGCCCGGCTGCAGGGCGAGATTCCGATCAGCGGGGCCAAGAACTCCGCCATCAAGCTAATGGCGGCCTCGATCCTGACCGACCAGCCCTTGCGGCTGACGAATATGCCGCGTCTGGCGGACACCAAGTTCCTGGGCCGGCTGTTGCAGCAGTTCGGCATCGCCGTGACCGAGAGCGACGGCCCGGACGGCCAGGAGACCCTGTTCCACGCCAAGGAGATCAGCTCGACCTTCGCGCCCTATGATCTGGTTCGACAGATGCGCGCCAGTTTCAATGTGCTGGGACCGCTGCTGGCGCGTACGGGCCACGCCAAGGTCAGCCTGCCGGGCGGATGCACCATCGGGGCGCGGCCGGTCGATCTTCATATTGAGGCCCTGGCCAAGCTGGGGGCCCAGATGGAGATGAGCGAGGGCTATGTCTCGGCCCTGGCCCCCAATGGGCTGAAGGGGGCCGAGATCGAGTTTCCGTTCGTTTCGGTCGGTGCGACGGAGCACACCCTGCTGGCCGCCGTCATGGCTGAGGGCACCACGGTCCTGAAGAATGCCGCGCGCGAGCCGGAGATCGGCGACCTGGCCCGCTGTCTGATCGCCATGGGTGCCAAGATCGAGGGCCTGGACACTGACACCCTGGTGATCGAGGGCGTGACCTCGCTGCACGGTGCGGACTGGTCGGTCATTCCAGACCGGATCGAGATGGGCTCCTATGCGGTGGCGGCGGCCATGGCCGGGGGCGAGGTCAGGCTGACCAGGGCGCGGCCCGAGCTGATCCAGGCCCTGACCGACAAGATGATCGCTGCCGGGGTCGAGATCGAGCCGGTCCCCGACGGCGTGATCGTGCGGCGCGATCCGGGCCAGCGCCTGAAGGCGGTCAATGTGACGACCGAGGTCTATCCCGGCTTCGCCACGGACCTGCAGGCCCAGTTTATGGCCCTGATGACCCTGGCCGAGGGCGAGAGTATCATCCACGAGAACATCTTCGAGAACCGCTTCATGCACGCGCCCGAGCTGGGCCGGCTTGGGGCAGAAATCCACGTCCACGCCGGCGAGGCGCGGGTGGTAGGGGTCGAGGCCCTGACGGCCGCCCAGGTCATGGCGACGGATCTGCGCGCCTCAATCAGCCTAGTAATCGCCGGCCTTGCGGCCGAGGGCGAGACGACGGTGGGCCGAGTCTATCATCTGGATCGCGGGTTTGAGCGCATGGAAGAGAAGCTGAGTGCCTGCGGGGCGCGGGTTAGGCGAATCAAGGGCGACGGCGATGGGCGCTGAGGACCGGCCGAGCTGCGCCGACCTGCCGCCGCTCCGGCTGCTGGCTCAGGACGAGGACGATCTGGCGATCCTGTCGGCGGCCTTGCAGGATGCGGTGATCCGGCGCGGCGACATCAGCTGGGAACGGCGCGGGCGGCGTCTGACGTTACGCCTGACACGGTATCGCTGGGAGGCCGACGCCGAATGCGCGCGGGTGCTGGCGGCGGTCCAGCTGGGCGATGTGACGTCGGTTCGGGCGCGGGGTTTCCCCAAGTCGCCTGATACCATGCTTGAGTTGTTGGCCCTGACCTACGAGCCTGAAGTGGCACCGGGTGGCGTCTTCACCTTCATGTTCGCCGGTGGCGCGGACCTCCAGGCCCAGGTCGAATGCGTCGATGCGGTGCTGGCGGACCTGACGCAGTCCTGGCCGGCGCGCGGCGCGCCCGCCCATGATGAGGCGCTTGAGAAATGAGCGAGACGGCGACGCACCGGATCAAGGCGATCCAGCTCGACCCGGATGGGTTGTCGGGGGCCTCGGCCGAGGTCGAGCATGAGCGGCGCGTGGCCATCTATGATCTGGTGGAAGAGAGCGACTTTCGTCCCGATGGAGCGACCGGCGGCCCCTATGAGCTGATGCTGGGTCTCAAGGACAACCGGTTGTCGATGGATGTGACCGGCCCGGACTATCGGCGGGGCCATATGCTGTCGCTGACGCCGCTGAGGGGCGTGGTCAAGGACTACGAGCTGATCTGCGAGAGCTATCTGCAGGCGGTGCGCGGGGCCTCCCAGGCCCAGATCGAGGCCGTGGACATGGGCCGGCGCGGCCTGCACGACGAGGGCGCGCGAATCCTGAAGGCGCGACTGGACGGCAAGGTAACGGTCGACCATGAAACGAGCCGGCGGCTGTTCACCCTGGTCTGTGCGCTGTGCAAGCGAGGGTAAGCGTCGACGCGGGGTGACGAAGCCGCGCTTTTGGTGCATAAGCCGCCGGCTTTTTCCGGTTCGTGCGCAGGCCCCGCACGGACCGGCTTATCGATTCAGGGCCAGAGAGACCGCATGGCGAAGGAAGAACTGCTCGAGTTTCCCGGCGTGGTCTCGGAACTGCTGCCGAACGCGACCTTTCGCGTGACACTCGACGACAGCGGTCACGAGATCATCGCCCACACGGCCGGCAAGATGCGCAAAAACCGCATCCGCGTGCTGGCAGGCGACAAGGTGCTGGTCGAAATGACCCCCTATGATCTGACCAAGGGTCGCATCACCTACCGCTTCAAGTAAGGCGGGGCTCGGATGAGCCGCGCGCCCTTGATCCTGGCCTCGGCCAGCCCGCGCCGCCTGGACCTGCTTGCCCAGATCGGTGTGATCCCGGATGCCGTGATGGCCGCCGAGGTCGACGAGACACCTCGGCGGGACGAGACGCCGCGGCGTCTGGTGCTGCGGCTCGCCGAGTTGAAGGCCGCGACGGTTGCGGCCTTGAGGCCCGACGCCTTTGTGCTGGGGGCCGATACCATCGTCGCTGTCGGCAATCGCATTCTCGGCAAGCCGGCCGATGAGGTTGAGGCGGAACGGATGCTCAGGCTGATGAGCGGGCGGGCCCACCGGGTTCTGACCGGCGTGGCTCTGGTCACGCCGGGTGGCCGGACGGCGACGCGGCTGTCCGAGACCCGGATCAAGTTTCGGCGGCTGTCCGAGTCCGATGTCGTGCGGCATCTGGCGTCCGGCGAATGGCGGGACGCGGCGGGGGCCTACAAGATCCAGGGTCAGGCCGGGGGCGACATCGCCCATCTGTCCGGATCGCATTCCTCGGTGGTCGGGCTGCCGTTGTTTGAAACCCGCAATCTGCTCGACGGGTTGGGCTGGCGGCCGTGAGCCGGGTCGAGGTCTTCCTGGACGAGACGCCGGGCGAGACGCGCGGCCTGATCGCACGCGACGGTCGGTTCGAGCGACTGCTTGTTCAGAGAGCCGACGATCCAGCCCAGCAAAGGCTCGGAGCCCGCTCAATCGGGCGTGTGCTGCGGATTGAGACGGCGATTCGGGCGGCCTTCATCGACCTTGGAGCGGAGGGACCGGCCGGATATCTCGCACTTTCGGGGTCCATGCGCCTGACGGAAGGGGAGGCCGTCGAGGTCGAAGTGTCGGCGGAGGCTCGTGACGGCAAGGGCCCGGCCCTGAAGCTGATAGGTCCGGCGACCCGAGAGCCCGGCCTGGTCGCGAGCGGGCCAGACGTGCGTAGCTGGCTGCAGATCCTGGCACCCGGCCTTGTACCGGTCACCGGCGCGGCGGCCATTCAGGCGTCCTGGGAGGCCGAGGAAGAGGCGATGTCGTCAGGCCTGGTCCTCGAAGATCTGGCGCTGGATCTGAGGATCGAACGGACCCGCGCGCTGGTGGCGGCGGATCTGGACTGGTCAGGCGGTGCCTCCAGTGGTCGATCGGCCCGCGACCGGGCCAACAGGCGGGGCCTGATGGAGACAGCGCGTCTGGTCCGGCTGAAAAGCTGGGGCGGACTGGTGGCCGTGGACCTGATCGGGGTCGGCCATGACGGTGAGTCGGTCGCGGCGGCGGCCAAGGTGGCTTTCGGCCCGGAGCCGGGCCTGGTCCTGGGCCCGGTTAATCGCTTCGGCGTCCTGATGGCGTCGTTGCCGTGGCGATGGACGCCGGTCGAACAGAGGCTGGCTGGGGGTGGGGAGGCCGGATCTCTGCGGCGATCCGCCCAGGAGGCCGTGCGGCGTCTAAACCATGCGCTCCTGTCGGATCGCACGGTTGCGGCGCTGATTCTGCGGTGCTCGCCGCCGGAGGCGCATCTGGCCGCGCCCTGGCTGACCCAGATCGGGCCGCGAGCCCGCCTGATCGCGGATCCGGCGATCGCGTCCGGCCAGGCGGTGATGGAGGAGGTGTAATGGCGAGTCCGTGCCCTATTTGCCGAAAGGCTCCGGCGACGCCCGAGTTTCGGCCGTTCTGTTCGCGGCGCTGTGCTGATGTCGACCTTCAGGGGTGGTTGTCGGGGCGCTATGCCATCGCTGCGCAGGAAGAGGATGAGCCGGACGCCGACACCCTGGGCTGCGGAGGCGGCGATACCGCTTGAAACCCGGCTGGACAGGGCCGAACGCCTCGCCTATAGACCCCGCTCCCGCGCTGGCGGGACCCCGTGCCTGGGTAGCTCAGTTGGTAGAGCAGCGGATTGAAAATCCGCGTGTCGGTGGTTCGAATCCGCCCCCAGGCACCATTCTCCTCCCAAGCGCGAACGCCACGCCAATGCCACGATCTGGGGGGATCGTCCGGGCATGGAAAACCGCCGATCACCAAAATTCCCGGCGTCACGCGGCTTCTCCCCTCAGGTGAAAAGGTCGCACGCGCCCTTGACGCTCCCGCAGGCCTTCGCCAAAGGAGCCTTACCGCCACTCTCTTCGGCGGACAATTTCGCCGCGTCGGGTTGGAGGAGGCCGATGCCTCGACCTCCCGGCGCATTTGGGTAGTTGGACGGCGGCGCAATAGCGCGCTGGTCGTCCGGTCTTTAGGTGTCAGACCAAGCAGGAACTGGCGAACGATGATCGAATTCAAGAAAACCAATCTCCTCCTCGCGTTCGCCGGAGCCTTTGCGCTCGCTACGGCGGCTCCTGCGATGGCGGCCCCCACCACCCCGGCTGCAGCTGAGGCTTCCGCCGACGCGGCAGCTGCCCCGGCGACCCCGGCTGAAGACACGGCGGCTGCGGCCGCCGAGGCTGCACCGGCTGCCGAACCCGAACAGGTCGGCGGTGATGCCCACGGCGAACTGACGCCGGTGGGTATGTTCCTCCAGGCCGCTATGGTCGTTAAGGTCGTGATGATCGGCCTGCTGCTGGCTTCGGTCCTCTCCTGGACCCTGCTGCTCATCAAACTGTTTGAGTTCGGCGGTCTGAACCGCGCTTCGGATCGCTTCCTGGAAGCCTTCCGCGGTGCCAACACCCTGTCGGAAATCCGGCGCATCGCCACCTCGGACGAGTTCGAAGGCAATCCGCTGGCCGACATGGCCGCTGCCGCCACCGACGAAATCGAAATCGGTCGTCAGGCCGGGCTTCAGATCTCGGGTGAGCACCGCGACTCGACCCTGAACCGGGCCCAGGCCGCCGTCGCCGCCGTTCAGGCGGGCCTGGCCAAGCGCCTGGCTGGCGGTCAGACCTTCCTGGCTTCGGTCGGTTCGGCTGGTCCGTTCATCGGTCTGTTCGCCACCGTTTACGGGATCATGAACTCGTTCATCGGGATCGCGAACACCAACACCACCAACCTGGCCGTCGTGGCCCCGGGTATCGCTGAGGCCCTGCTGGCTACCGCCATCGGTCTGTTCGCGGCTATCCCGGCGGTTATCTTCTACAACTACTTCCAGGTTCGTATCTCGGCCTTCGGCACCCGCGCTGACCAGTTCGGCACGGAACTGCTGAACCGCATCTCGCGTCAGCTCGACCGGGGGGCGTAAGCGCGATGGCCGCCAAACTCTCCGGACCTGGCGGCGGGTCGAAATACACCGTCGAGCAGAACAACGAGATCAACGTCACCCCCTTCGTGGATGTGATGCTTGTTCTGCTCATCATCTTCATGGTGGCCGCGCCTCTGGCGTCGGTGAACGTGGAGGTGGATCTGCCGACGGCCGTGGCTGAGCCGGGTCAGAACCCGCCGAAGCCGGTGTACATCTCCATCCAGTCGAATGACCGGGTCTATATCGGGGACTTCCCGGTGCAGATCGAGGAAATCGGCACGGAGCTGAATGCCCAGATCGGTACGCGTAATCCTGAGGAAGAGCGGATCTTCATCCGTGGCGACGAGGACCTGCGCTATGGCACTTTCATGCGCGTGATGAACGCCCTCCAGGACGCCGGCTTCTATTCGGTGGCCCTGGTCGGTGAAGACAACGCGCCGGCGAGCTGAGGAGCGGTAGCATGACAGAAGAAGTCGTCCGTCGTCGCGACCCAATCCTCGACCCGCCGCGCAAGAAGGGTCTGTTCGGGCTTCCGGCGCATATCCTGGCCTTGCTGGGTGCTGTGATCATCGGGGCCCACGCCCTGGTCATCTACGCGGTCTACAAGCAGCGGTTCGAACTGGAGCTTCGGCAGTATTCGGATGACGTGGTCGACGTCGAGATCATCGATCCGATCCCGCCGCCGCCGCCGCCGCCGCCTCCGCCGCCTCCGCCGGATACGCCTCCGCCGCCCAAGCTGCAGGTGCGTGAAGCGGTGATCCCGCCGAATGCTCCGGTCGCGCCTCCGCCGCTCGTCGTCCAGACGACCGAAAAGGAGGACCGGGTGGAGTATCAGGGTCCGCCGCAGATCACCCAGTCGCCGCCGCCGCCGCCGGCTCCGCCGGCTCCGCCGCGGCCTCCCGTGATCTCGCGGGTGGACTGGGCGCGTCGCCCGGCACCGGATTTCCCTGAACGGGCCCAGGCCCGGGGGATCGAATCCGGTACGGTCTCTCTGACCTGCGTCGTGGGACCTGACGGATCGGCGAACAACTGTTCGGTCACGTCGGAAGATCCGGCGGGTGCGGGCTTCGGCCAGGCGGCACTGAGTGCGATGCGTCGCGCCCGGTTCTCGCCGCGGACCGTGGACGGTGTCGCTGAAGGTGGCCGTGCCAACTTCACGATCCGCTTCCGGCTCGAGTAGTCGAGCGAAACGACAAGACTGGAAGGCGCCCCGAAGTTTCAGCTTCGGGGCGTTTTTCTTTGTGCCGACGGAACCGGTGTGGCTCTGTGTCCGTAGTAGAAGGGCCTTGTCACGAGGCAGAGACAATCGATTGGAAGACACGATGACGCCCAACCGCACCACCATAGCCCTGATGGCCGCAGGCCTGGTCGTAGGTCCGCTGGCGGCCTGCACCTACAATGAGGCGCTGGGCCGCGATCAGCTCGTCCTGGTGAATGAGGATTCCCTGGCGCAGGCGGGTCTGCAGGCCTGGACCCAGGCCCTTGAGGCCAATGAGGTCTCGCACAATCGGACCCAGAATGAACGCCTGCGTCGCGTCGGCGGGCGGATCGTCCAGGCGGCCGGACTGGGCAATCAGACCTGGGAATACGCCGTCTTCGTTTCCGAACAGCCGAACGCCTTCGTCCTGCCCGGCGGCCGCATGGGCGTGACGACCGCCCTGCTGCACCTCGCGGCGACTGATGACCAGCTGGCGACCGTCATCGGGCACGAGGCCGCTCACGTCCTGGCCCGCCACGCGGCGGAACGCTATTCCCAGACGGCCATGGCCCAGACGGGCCTCCAGATCGCGACGGGCGTGGCCGGTGACTATGGTCCGGCGGTGGGTGCGCTCGGCGGAATTGGTGCCCAGGTCGGGGTGCTGCTGCCGTTCTCGCGACAACACGAACTGGAAGCGGACCGGATCGGCGTCGATCTGATGCAGCGCGCGGGCTACAATCCACGCGAAGCCGTCACCCTGTGGCGTGCCATGGCGGCCCAGGGGGGGGCCTCGGCCCCCGAGTTCGCCTCGACACACCCGTCGGATTCGACGCGGATCACGGCGTTGGAGGCCTATTTGCAGTCGCGGGGCTGGTAGGCCGGAACCGGCGGCGAAGCCCGTCTTCAACGTCTATCTTGAACCGGCCCGCCTGTGCGGCTAGAAGCGCCCCCTTGCTTGAAAGAGCGCCGCCCTAGCTCAGTTGGTTAGAGCGCCAGATTGTGGCTCTGGAGGTCTCCCGTTCGATCCGGGAGGGCGGTACCATTCCAATCGTTCAACCCGGCGCATACCGTGCGCCGGGTTGACGCGCATGAGGCGACCTGTCTCTGTGCGGTCAATATGGCCTCAAGGGCCGGTTTCCAAGCGCGCGCAGACGTGCGGGAGACGTCGTTCAGGAGAGTGACGCGTGACAGCAACAGCGATGATTCCGGGGCTTTCGCCCGCCCCGACGAACCACCGTGAACTGATCGAGTGGGTCGATCGCATCGCCGCCCTGACCAAGCCGGACCGGGTCTATTGGTGCGACGGTTCGCAGGAGGAGGCGGATCGTCTCGCCGAGGAGCTGGTCCAGGCCGGCACGCTGAAGCGGCTGGACCCGGTCAAACGTCCGAACTCCTTCTATGCCGCCTCGGATCCGCGCGACGTGGCGCGGGTCGAGAGCCAGACTTTCATCTGTTCGCAGAACGCCATCGACGCCGGGCCGACCAACAACTGGGCCGAGCCTGCGGAGATGCGGGCCCGCCTGGACGGTCTGTTCGACGGTGCCATGAAGGGCCGCACGCTGTATGTCGTGCCGTTCTGCATGGGGCCGCTGGGCTCACCGATCTCCGCCCTCGGCGTCGAAATCACCGACAGCGCCTATGTTGTGCTGTCGATGCGGGTGATGACCCGCATGGGCAAGGGCGCTCTGGACCTGCTCGGCGACGACGGCTTCTTCGTGCCGGCGGTTCATACGCTGGGCGCGCCCCTGGCACCGCGCCAGGCCGATGTGCCGTGGCCGTGCAATGAGGAGAAGTGGATCGTCCACTTCCCTGAGACGCGCGAGATCTGGTCCTTCGGCTCGGGCTATGGTGGCAACGCCCTGCTCGGCAAGAAGTGCTACGCGCTTCGGATCGCCTCGGTCATGGCCCGCGATGAGGGCTGGCTGGCCGAACATATGTTGATCCTCAAGCTGACGTCTCCCGAGGGCTCCGAGAAGTATGTCGCGGCCGCCTTCCCGTCGGCCTGTGGCAAGACCAATCTGGCCATGCTGGAACCGACCCTGGAAGGCTGGAAGGCCGAGACGGTCGGCGACGACATCGCCTGGATGCGCTTCGGCGACGACGGACGGCTGTACGCCATCAATCCCGAGTTCGGCTTCTTCGGCGTGGCGCCGGGCACCAGCGCCAAGACCAACAAGAACGCCATCGAAACCCTGCGCGAGAACACCATCTTCACCAACGTCGCCCTGACCGACGACGGCGATGTGTGGTGGGAAGGCCTGACCGACACGCCGCCGGCCCGCCTGACCGACTGGCGCGGCAAGGAATGGACGCCTGAGACTCCCGGCCCGGCCGCGCACGGCAACGCCCGCTTCGCCTCGCCGGCGGCCCAGTGCCCGGCCATCGCGCCGGAATGGCAGGACCCCAAGGGCGTGCCGATCTCGGCCATCCTGTTTGGCGGCCGCCGCGCCTCGGCGGTGCCGCTGGTGACCGAGGCCTTCGACTGGGAGCACGGCGTGTTCATGGCCTCCAACGTGGCCTCGGAAGGCACGGCGGCGGCTGAGAACAAGGTCGGCGAGCTGCGCCGTGATCCGTTCGCGATGCTGCCCTTCTGCGGCTACAACATGGGCGACTACTTCGCCCACTGGCTGCGGATGGGGGCCAAGGCCGACGCCGACAAGCTGCCCAAGATCTATTTCGTCAACTGGTTCCGCAAGGACCGCAACGGCAAATTCGCCTGGCCGGGTTTCGGCGAGAATTCGCGTGTCCTGAAGTGGATCGTGGAGCGCCTGGACGGCAAGGCCGGGGCTCAGGACACCCCGATCGGACGTACCCCGGCGGCGGGCGCTCTGGACCTGAACGGTCTGGAGATGTCGGACGAACACCTGGACCTGCTGCTGAACGTCGATCCGGTGATCTGGCGTGACGAGGCGTCGCTGGTGCCCGAGCACTATGCGCGGTTCGGCGAGCGGCTGCCCCAGGCCCTGTGGGACCAGCTGAAGGCCCTGAATCTCCGCCTCGAAGCCATGGAAGCCCCGGCGAACGGCTCGCGGGTCGCGGAGGACGCCTGAGCCGGCCTCCTGGTCCGTGCTTCGCGCGCTGGCCGGTGGTAGATCGGCCCGATGAGATGTGACGTCATTGTCGTAGGGGCCGGAGCCCTGGGGCTGGCTGTGGCTGCGACCCTGTTTCGGCGGGGGCGTTCGGTCACGGTTCTGGCCCCCGATGGCCCGACTGCCTCGGCGCAGGCAGCAGGGATGTTGGCCCCGGCCTTCGAAAGTGCACTTGAAGGTCTGGCCTCGGGTGACGCCCAACTGCTGCGGCAGGCGCGGGACCTCTGGCCGGGCTTTGCCCAGGCGCACGAGCTGAACCTGTTTCGTGACGGGGCCGAATGGCGTGGACCCGATCCCGAAGGGATGCGCGATCGCCTGCGGACCCGGGGGTTCAAGGCTGACATTCGCGGCTCAGCTGTCGTGACGCCCGATGACTGGCGCATCGACCCCTGGCAGGCGCTGGCGGCCCTGCGTTCGGGGCTGGTGCGCGTCGCGGAGCGACTCGTACGGCTGGAAGAGTCGGGAGGCGGCTGGCGGCTGACGACGGACGGCGGGCGCGATCTGTCGGCTCGCCAGATCGTCCTGGCGAGCGGCTGGCAGAATCCGGATTGCGGGATCGTCCTGCCGCAGCTGCTGCCGGTGCGGGGCCAGGCGGTGCGCGTTCGCGGCGGGGCGCCGCGGCGAATCATCCGCGGCGACGGGGTGTATGTCGTCCCCCAGACCAGCGGCGCGATCGTCGGGGCCACGATGGAGCAGGGACGCAGCGATACGACGCCTGACGCCGCCACGACGGAGCAGTTGTTGCTCAAGGCGTCGGCGGTTTGTCCCGAACTGGGCGCGACAGAAGTGGAGCGGGTCCATGTCGGTGTGCGCGGGGCCAGCCCGGATGGATGGCCCTACGCCGGACTGTTACGACCGGGCCTGGCCGTGGCCCTGGCCCCTCGCCGGAACGGGTGGCTGCTGGCACCGCTGATCGCCGAACTGGTGACCGGTGCCCTGCAGGGTCGCGACCCGGCCCCGGCCCTTGATCGCCTGAGTCCGGGTCGCATGGCCTGAGCCTATTCGATGGCGAAGTTCAGCGGGATGGTCACCCGCGCGCCCTCGATCGCCTGGCCGTCCACAGTCCGGGGGCTGAGCCGGAAGTAGCGGCTGAGCGACAGTGCGGCCCGATCAAAGCCCTCGCCCGCAGGTGTTTCGGATGCGACCGAACAGCCGGTGACCTCGCCCGCGGCGGTGAGGCGACAGTTCAGTACCACGCGCCCGCTGATACCGTCGGCGACAGCACCGCGAGGATAGGCGCGCTGCATCTGGGCGGCACTGGGCTGGCGGATCCATTGCGGACTGCGGATGACCGGCGGTATCGGCGGCGTTGGGTCCGTGGCGGTTCCGGGTGTGTCGGGCACTGGACCGGGGTCCAGGCTGATCGGGCCCTCGCCCACGGGCGCGGTCGTCGGCTCATCCGGGGCCTCGAAGGGTGAGGCCGGCACATCGGGCCGGGTCGGCACCGGTGTCGCATGAACAGGGATCAGTGGGGCCGGCGGCTCGGGCGTATCGATCACCGGGGGTTCCGGCTCGACCGGGCGTTCCATGATGATGATCGGCCCCTCATCGGGAACGGTCGCCTGGGCCGGCATTTCATAGCGCTGATTGTAGAGCCATATCCCCCCGGCAACGTGAACCAGGGCCGAGACGGCGACGGCAGCCCAGACCCAGCGCGGGATCGGCTTGGGGTTGTTCTCATACAGAGCGCGGCGCACATGGCCGTGGCCGGCGGCGGCGGTCATCATCATGGTCGTTCTCTCCTCCGGGCCCCCCCAGAGTCTTGGAACGTCTGTTGATCGCCATGACGAGCTACCGTTGCGGCAAGTTTGGGGCAAAAAAGTGCGGTCAGGGCGCCCGGGCCGACTGTGGCGGGTCGGACACAGGTAAGAATTGGTTAACCATGATTTTCGATCCTCCGACCCCATGCGCACGGATTCTCTCGGCGGCGGCCAGGGCCTGATTGAAGGCGCCATTCGGCGCGCCTCCGAGCGCGTGGGCGTCGACTTCGACTTCCTGATCCGCACGGCCCAGCGAGAAAGCTCGCTCAATCCGGCGGCGCGGGCGCGGACCTCTTCGGCCTCGGGGCTGTTCCAGTTCATCGAATCGACCTGGCTGGCGACGGTGCACCGGCACGGGGCCGAGCACGGCTACGGTCGCTACGCCGCCTTGATCGAGCGCACCTCTGACGGCGGCTATCGGGTACGCGACGGGGCCCGGCGCGAGGTTCTGGACCTGAGGTTTGATCCCCAGGCGGCGTCGCTCATGGCGGCCGAACTGGCCAGTGATTCCGCCGCCTATCTGAGAGGCCGGATCGGCCGCGACCCGAGTGGTGGCGAGCTGTATGCGGCGCACTTCCTGGGGCCGGCCGGGGCAGCGCGGCTGATCCAGGCCGTCGAGAGCAATCCGGGCCAGAGCGGTGCGGCCCTGTTTCCGCAGGCGGCCGGTGCCAATCGGTCAATCTTCTACCGAGAGGGCCGCCCGGCGACGGTGCAAGAGGTCTATGCCAATCTGATCCGCACGGCGGGCGAGCAGCCGGGCGTCACCGGACCCCGCACGCCGGCGGCCCCGGATCTCAGTGCGCGAGAGCTGATGATCGCCGAAGGCATGGATCGCCTCAGACAGGACCGGGCGCTCCTGAACATGATGTTGGGCGAACCCGGCCAGGGTGGCTCGGCTTTCGAGACCCAGCTCCTGGCCGCGTTCGGCCCCGGCGATGACGAGCGGGCCTAGCTCTCGGCCGCCTCGATGATCAGGTCGACGACCTCATCGGGGCGTGAGGCCAGCGAGGCGTGGCTGGCGTCCAGGGTGATGGTGTTCCTGGCGTTCATGCGGGCCGCCATCATCTTCTGGTTCTCGGGATGGATCATCCGGTCATCCGACGAGACCTGGTACCAGCAGGGCTTGGCCTTCCAGGCCGGGGCGGTGACCGGATCGCCGAAGGTCGAGCCCAGCGGCGCCTTCTGGGTCACAGCCATGACCAGGGTTTCGTCCTCGGACAGGTCCTGGGCGAAGCTCTCGCGGAACTTGTCCTGGGCGACCCAGAGATAGCCGTCGCTGTCCGGTGCGATGTTACCGAAGGCGGTGGGCGGGTTGGCCTGGCTGATCGAGCCGGCGCTCTCGCCCGCGTCGGGGGCGAAGGCGGCGATATAGACCAGGGCCTTGACGTTGGGCAGGTCGCCCATCTCGGTGATGACCTTGCCGCCGTAGGAATGCCCGACCAGCACGACCGGGCCGTCGATCTGCTTGACCATCTTGCGGGTGCGCTCGGCGTCGTCGGCCAGCGACGTCAGCGGGTTCTCGACGGCGTGCAGCTGATCGTAGCCGCGGGCCTTCAGCTCATGGATGACATGGGCCCAGTGGGCTGCGCCGCCCCAGAAACCGTGGACGAGAACAATGGCGGGCTTGTCGGACATGGGGAGCCTTTCGCGTTGGAGAAGGCCTCAGCCTTAGATGGTAAGCAACGGAAATTGAACCGAAAACCGTCGCGCTCGCGCAAAGGTGAGAAGGGCCTTGGGCCCTACTGCGCCGTCCAGCCGCCGTCGATCGAATAGGCCGTGCCGTTGCACGAGGCACCCAGGTCCGAGACCAGGTACAGAAACAGGCCGGCGATTTCCTCGACCGTGACGAACTTCTTGGTCGGCTGGGCCTTGAGCATGACGTCCTTGATGACCTGGTCGGGCGTGATGCCGCGCGTGCGGGCCTGGTCGGCGATCTGGTTCTTGACGATCGGCGTCATGACATAGCCAGGGCAGATGGCGTTGCAGGTTATGCCGTGCTCGGCGACCTCAAGGCCGACGGTCTTGGTCAGACCAATGACCCCGTGTTTGGCCGCGACATAGGCCGACTTGAACGGCGAGGCGACCAGGCCGTGGGCCGATGCCAGGTTGACGATGCGGCCGCGCCCCTGGGCCTTCATGATCGGCACCGCCGCGCGGGTGGCGTAGAAGGCCGAGGACAGGTTGATGGCGATGATCTGATCCCACTTGGCGGTCGGAAATTTCTCGATCGCCTCGACGTGCTGGACGCCGGCGTTGTTGCACAGGATGTCGAGCCGGCCGAACTCGCCCTTGGCGAAGGCAATCAGGTCGGTGACCTCCTCGCCCTTGGACATATCGGCCCCGTGATAACGCACCCGCACGCCACAGGACGCTTCGAGATCAGAGCGCACGCGCTCGATCTCGGCCGGGTCACCCAGGCCGTTCAGAACGACGTCGCAGCCCCGCATGGCCAGCGCCCGCGCCAGGGCCTGGCCGATGCCGGACGTCGAGCCGGTAACGACCGCCGCCTGGCCGCGCAGATCATAGGGGTCATTGGCGGAGGGTTGAGCCATGTCGTCGGTTCCGTCGGCGGGCTTGCGAAGCCATTGAAGCATGAAATTCCACACCCGGTGAATATTGAACTTTGCCGACCCTAACCCCTCGTGCTCGGGGTCGCCACCTGAAAGTCGGAATTAGCGGGCGGATGCCGGGCGCTGGCCAGCCTCCAGGATCGGCATACCCGCTTCGGTCGGAATATAGATCACCTGGCGGTCACCCTCTCCGGCAGTTTCCGCAAGCATATGGATGTAGGACCAGCGCAGATAGTTGTCCGGCCCACCCAGGCTCTCGGCCATGATGCGGTTGGCCTCGTTCGTGCCGCGCGCTCGGGCGATCTCGGCCTGGGCAGTCAGTTGAGCCGCGTCCAGCGCCGCCTGAGCCTCAAGAACCCGGATGCGACGGTCCTGAACAGCCTGCTCATAGGCCGCGCGTCCGGCCATCTGGCGTTGGTAGACATTGTACCGGGGCCAGCCGATCAGGATGACGGCGATCACCCCGGCGACCAGGCCCACCAGAACCAGTACTCCCGCAACTCCGCGCATCGCTCTCTCCATCCAGCCTGCAAGGCTTGATGCCGTGCGACGGCCGCCTTGGCAAACGGAAGCGGTCCATCCCTTGCGGGGAAGGGGGCGGGACGCGGTCTGGCGTCCCGGATCGGGACGGTCGCCATGTTCGACTTTGGCAAGGATCTGAAGCGGTTTGTCGCCTCTGGCGTCGGTGGCCAAACCCGCGACCCCCGCGTTCTTGAACTTTTGCCGACGGCGATGGTGGCCGAACAGGCCGCCTCCGAGGCCCCTCTGGCGGGCCAGTCGAGCCAACCCTGGCGGGCCTGGCGCGATGTCGCGCTCATCTGGGTCGGACACGCACGCCGAACCGGGCTGACGTCCAGCCTCGAAGCGGCCGGTCGGGCCGCCGACCAGGCTTTGGCGGCCGCGACGGCGGGCCATGCCTTTGCCTTTGCCAGCACGGTGGCGGCGGAGGCGCTGGTGGCGCGCTTCGATCTGAGGGGCGACCTGGAGGCCTTGGATGAAGCCGACGCAGCCGTCGAGGCGGCGGCGGCCGAGCCCCATGCGCGACGGGCCGAGCCGGCCGTCGCTGCGATCCATGCACGCATTCGCGCGCGCCGGGCGCTGATGGATAACGATCCGGCCTCGGTCCGGGCGGCGGCGGCTCTTCTGGACACGGCCCTGCATCTGGATAGCCGACGTGGTACGGACCCAGATCCCTGGCGGCTAGTGCGCGTCGTTGATCTGAGGATGGACCGGGCCGAGCTGTCGCTCCAGGCGGGCCTGCGCTGGCACGACGAGCGACTGCTGGATCAGGCCGGGCGGGACCTGCGGGTATTGATGGACCACGTGGACGGCGACGTTCTGCCGATCACGCGCGCCCGTGCCATCCGGGCCTGCGGCCTAGCCCTGTCGGCGCTCGGCCACATGGCCGGCCGCACGGAGGCCATGGAACAGGCTATCGAACTGATGGCCCTGGGGCGTGATCTGTTCGATGCCGATCACAGTCCGCTGGACGCCGCGGCCCTGCTTGCGGCCCAGGCCGAGACACTGCTGCGCTGGCAGCAGGCGGCGCCGGTGACGCAGCTCCTGAAATCTGCCGAAGACCTGCTGACGCAGGCCTGGAAGCTGTGCGCGACCCGATCGACCGGGCTGGAGGTCGAGATCCGACTCCGCGCCGGGCGCGTGAAGACCCTGCTGGCCTACGCAGACGGCGACGTCGCGGCCCTGTCCGGTCAGGAAGCCCGGCTGCGCCAGCGGCTGGCGCGAGGGGGTACGGATCCCGTGTCCTGGGCTGTCGATCAGCTGTGTCTGGCGCGCGTCTATGAGGCGCTGGACGAACTGGGCTGTGCTCCAGGCCGAAGCTGGGCGGCGGCCTATGCTCGCGCCGAGGCGACCGAGACCCTGCGGGAATCCGGTCTGGGGGCCGTGGTCTAGGTCAGCCCTGGCCTAATCCCTAGGCGGGATCGGCTCCCGCGCTGCCGGGAAACGGAACCACCTCTGCGGTCGGTCGCGCGGACGTGTCGATGATCGGGAGCCGAAGCGTGAAGTCCGAGCCTTCGCCGAGCCGACTCTCGACGGACAGGATGCCACCGTGTAGCTCGGCCATCGACCGTACCAGGGACAGGCCCAGGCCCGTTCCCTGCCGGCGTTGGTCGGAGCCACCGGCCTGCTCATAGGGCCGACCGATACGCTCGAGGTCGGCCGGCGACAGGCCGACGCCCGTGTCGGCGACGCTGATCTCCAGAATGGAGCCATCGACCCGCATCGACAGGGTGACAGAACCGTGTCGCGGCGTGAATTTCACGGCATTTGACAACAGGTTCAGTGCCATCTGTTTCAGCGCCCGCTTGTCGGCTTCCACCGGGATGGGATCGACGGGGAAGGCCCCCAGCAGGTTGACGCCCTTGTCGTGGGCCTGAAGTCGGATCAGGCGCATGGCCGCGGAAACGGGATCGCGCGCATCGAAGCGCTGGCGCGCCAGTTCAAAGCGTTCCGCCTCGATCTTGGACATATCCAGCACGTCATTGATGAGATCGAGCAGGTGCCCGCCGGCCTCGTGGATCAGGTTGGCGTATTCGAGATAGCGGTCCGGCAGGGGGCCGAACATCCGCTGACGCATCATGTCCGAGAATCCGATCACCGCGTTGAGCGGTGTCCTCAGCTCATGGCTCATATTGGCCAGGAAGCGAGACTTGCCCTGGTGCAGGGTCTCGGCCTCATGCCGCGCCGCATCCAGGGCGGCCTCGCGCGCCTGCTGGTCGGAGACATCTCTCAGCACCGCCAGGATGGCTCCGTCCGGTAGACGGCGCAGGGCGATTTCCATCATGCGGTCCATGGCCCGAACCGGTACGAACCGGACCCGGGCGTCCCCCTCGCGAACCGCCTGGTCGAGGGCGACCTGCAGGGGCTCACGGTTCCGGGGCTCACAGATCCCAAAGAGGCCCTCGGCCGTCAGATCCGCCAGGTCGATCCCGGCCTGGCCGCGACCGAAGGCCGACAGCAGCCGGCCCTGTTGGTCGAGGCGCAAGCTGAGCAAGGGCTGCGCCTGAAGGACCTGTTCCAGGCACCGGCGAAGCTCGTGTTCGGCAGTTGCATCGGACTCGCGTCGTGACGTCACCACCAGCAGGCTCCACCCGGCTGATGCGACCAGGATGAGCGATGCCAGGCCCGAGAGCAGAGGCTCAGTCTGCGGCGGACCGCTCATGGCGACCGCCAGTCCGACCGCGACGGCGGCCACCGACGCGGTGGCGGCCAGGGCACGTTCGCGCGAGCCGCCGATGACGAGACCGGCGAGCAGGGGGGCCAGGGTCCAGGTCGCCAATGGCCCGGTCAGGCCGCCTGACAGCCCCACCGCAATCGTCACCGAAGCACACCAGAGGCCGCAGAGGATCAGACGGAACCGTGACGACCGCAGATGCCAGAGCGCCATCCCGATCAGTCCGGGAATCAGACCCAAGGCCAGGCTGATCTGGATTGCCATCCGGGCCGCCGGAAAGCCCAGCGCCGTCGTGACCAGGAGCGCGACGATTCCCAGGCTCCACAACAGATGCCAGACCGCCGCGACCCGATCGTTCGGGGCGGGGATGTCGGTTGGCGTTGCGGTGGACGGTTCGATCACTCGGCAGACCTGAGGGCGTGAAACGTGACGTCGGACAGGGCTCGGACTCTAACCTATCGTTTAGCGTGAGTCGGGGGGAACGCCGCATCCGTCAAGCGACCGCGCCTGTCAGGCGAATGGCCCCGCCGGCGTAAGCAGATCGCAAAGGATCATCGTAAGCGTGGCCTTCACGATGCCGATGACGCCGGATCAGGCGATAGGCCTCGACCTGCCATGCTCGAGAATGTGGCGCGCGGCGTTGCGACCGACTGACCGATCTCTATGTTGGACGCCTGTCCGATGGAGTCCGAACGATGCCCGCCGCCACCTATGACGCCAGCCACCATCGCAAGGCTGGACGTGGAAAAATCTATCCCTCGATCATCGAGACGATCGGGGACACCCCCCTGGTGGCCCTGCCTCGATTGTCGGCAGAGCTGAAGCCCCGGGCGACCGTGCTGGCCAAGCTGGAGTTCTTCAACCCGGTTGGCTCGGTCAAGGACCGCATCGGCTTGGCCATGATTGAGGCTCTGGAGCAGGCGGGACGGCTGACGACGGACACCGTTCTGATCGAGCCGACCAGCGGAAATACGGGCATTGCCCTGGCCTTTGTGGCGGCCGCCAAGGGCATCAGACTGATTCTGGTCATGCCGGAGTCCATGTCGATGGAGCGACGCAAGATGCTGGCGCTGCTCGGGGCCGAGCTGGTTCTGACGCCAGCCGAGAAGGGCATGAAGGGGGCCATCGCGATGGCAGAGGAGCTCCTGGCCACGACGCCGGGAGCGATCAGCCCCAGCCAGTTCGAAAATCCCGCGAACCCCGAGATCCACCGTCTCACGACGGCGGAAGAAATCTGGGCCGACACGGACGGCGGCGTCGACCTGGTGATTTCCGGTGTCGGCACCGGCGGCACCCTGACCGGCGTCGGCGAAGTGCTGAAGGCGCGCAAGCCGTCCGTGAGGATGATTGCGGTCGAGCCGGCGGATTCGCCGGTGCTGTCGGGTGGTGCGCCCGGTCCACACAAGATTCAGGGGATCGGAGCGGGCTTTGCGCCGGCCATCCTGGATCGGTCCCTGATCGACGGCATTGAGGTCGTGACCAATGACGAGGCCTTCGACATGGCGCGCCGGGCCGCACGGCTGGAAGGCATTCCGGTCGGGATCTCGTCCGGTGCTGCCCTGACGGCCGCCTTCCGCCAGGCGGCCCTGGCCGAGAATGCCGGCAAGACCATCGTGGCCATCATCCCCAGCTTCGCCGAACGCTATCTGTCGACGGCGCTGTTCGAGGGCCTGTGATGTCCCGCGGACTCGGAGGCGAGAGCACACCGACGGAAGGCTTGACGGGCTGACCTCGGCGGGCCTTCTGTGGTCTGGAACGGAGGGTGCGCCATGAGACGCCGACTGGTGTCGATGATGGTGACGGTCGCCTTGTTGGCGGGCGTGCCAGTCGTCGGTAGGGCCCAGGATCTGCCGGCAGCGACCGCCTCGGCGACCGACCCGTTCTCGCCGATCTATCCCCTCATCGGGCGAACCTGGCGTGGGACCAGCCTGGGGTCGAACGCTGTTGAGGACGTCGTGCGCTGGGAATGGGCTGTCGGCGGCCACGCGGTATGGGCCGTGCATTCGGTCAACAACGGGGTCTATGGCGGCGAGACGCTGATCTTCCCGGATCGCGACAGTGGGCAATTGATCTTTCACTACTTCACCTCGGGCGGCTTCCACACCACGGGTCAGATGTCGGTGACGCCACAAGGCGTGATCGAGATCCTTGAAACGGTTCACGGAGTGGACGGCCTGGAGCAGTTGCGCTCGACGATGACGGTCGCCAATGACGGGACCTATCGCACGCGCAGCCAAGTCGAGCGCGATGGAGCCTGGGTCGAATTCGGCGGCTTCGACTATCGCGTGGATGCGCGCGCGACCGTGGTGCCGCCCGAGCGGGCCGGCGAGCAGGGCCCACTTCGCGCTGCGCACCTGACGATCAGCCGTCGGCTGATCGCCAATCCGGGCGAGGTCGGCGATGTCGCCGCCTATCTCCACATCGACAGTGCGGGGCCAGCGGACGCACTGGTGGAGGCATCCTGCTCATGCGCCGAACGCGTGGAATTGCACCGGTTCGACCGGTCCGGAGAGCGGCCCGCGATGGTGACGGATTCGCGCTGGGGGGTGGCACCCGAGGGGCGCCTCGATGTCCGGCCGGGCAGTGATCTGCATCTGATGCTGATCGGATTTGACCCGGCGCGCGCCGACGGAACCGAGGCGGTCCTTACCCTGAGGTTTGAACAGGCCGGCGAGGTGGCGGCCGATTTCGAACTGGTGCCGGACAGTCGATCAGCCTGGACCCGCCACGATTAGGGTGGGGCCTTGTCCACAAGCGGTTAACCAACCGTGCGGATAAAGGGACCATGACCGATTCTGCCGCTTCGCCAGACTTGGAGCCGCGCCCGCTTGACGCGCCAAGGGCTCCTTCGCGTTCGCGGCGGGCACTGCTGAAACGTCTAGCGGATGTGGTCAGTCTGCCGGGCAGTCGGGTCAATGCCTTCGAGCGCGCCGTGGTCGGCGATCTACTGGTGGAAATGCTGCGTGAAGCCGAGCCGTCGGAACGGCTGAGGATCGCCCAGCGCCTGGCACCCCTGACCGAAATTCCCGACAGCCTGGTGCGGCTGTTGTTGCGCGACGAATCCGGTGCTGCGGAACTGTTGCTGGAGCATTGCACCGCCTTTTCCGATGCCGACCTCATCTCGTGCGCCTTGGAGGCCGGCCATTCGCAGCGCCTGGCCATGGCGGGTCGTCGACACCTGTCTGAAGCCACAACCGATGCTTTGGTGGCGCACCTGGAGCCAGCCGTGCTGGATCGGCTGCTCCGCAACCGCGAAGCCAAGCTGTCGCAAACGGCGATCGAGGATCTGGTCGCAGCCAGTCGCGAGGCCTTCAGTCTGATCGACCCCCTGCTCAAACGCTCCGAGATGCGGCCTTCGAGCGCCTATGTGATGTTCTGGTGGGGCAATTCCGAGCAGCGGCGAACGATCCTGTCGCGGTTCGCCGTGTCGCGCGAGGTCTTACAGGAGGTTGTGGACGACGTTTTTGCCATGGCCGCTGAGGAAGGCTGGCAGGATGCCCTGTCGCGCAAGGCCCTGCAGTTCATTGAGCGCCGCCAACGCAATCGAGCGGCGATCGAGAAAAGCCCGTTCGACAGCCTGGACCATGCGGTCGAGGTGGCCGCGAACGGCCTGACTCGCGAACTGGTCTCGGAGATTTCCTTCCTCGCGGGCATCAAGCCCATGACCGGTGCCAAGATCTTCACCGACATGGGGGGAGAGCCGGTGGCGATCCTGTGCAAGGCGACCGGCCTGCCCAAGACCTGTGTGCGCCAGCTCTGGCGAGGAATGCGCCGACCGGAAGTCGATGAGAACGGCGAGGTGGATGCGCGCCTCGCCGAAGTTCTGATTACTTACGATATGATCGCAGTCGATCGAGCTCAGACAGTTTTGAGGTACTGGAACTGGTCGTTGAGTTCCGCACTGACGCCACAGCTTATGCGTGCGATACGCGATGGCAATGATGAAGCCCTGGATGAATACTCGGTCCCGCAGCGCGCAGCCATGCTTGCTCTGACGGCTGAGTTCGGCCGTCAAGACTAGAGCAATAGAGACACAGAGTTGCTGTTGTCATAGCGACCGAACATCACTAGATCACTCGTTCGACAGGCCGAAGGCAGGCCGCCATTGAATCTAATCGAGCGAGGGATGCCCGTAATGGACGATCAGTCCGAGATCATTGAAATGACCACCGACATTGTGTCGGCCTATGTCGGTAACAATGCGATTGCGGCGGCGGATCTGCCCAGTTTGATCCAGAATGTGCACCGCGCTTTGGCCGAGGTTTCGTCAGGCGAGGTCGCCGCGAGTGTCGAGCCTCAGGAACCAGCTGTCTCGGTCAAGAAGTCGATCACGCCGGACTTTCTGATCTGCTTGGAAGACGGTCGCAAGTTCAAGTCACTGAAGCGCCACCTGCGCACCAAGTACGACATGAGCCCCGACGAATATCGCGCCAAGTGGGGCCTCCCGCGAGACTATCCGATGGTCGCGCCAAACTATGCCAAGGCGCGCTCGGAACTGGCCAAGCAGATGGGCCTGGGCCAGGGCGGTCGCAAGCCGGCCCGGCGCCGCTAGGCGGTCTGAACCTCCAAGACTGAGCAAGGGGCGCCCGCCGGGTGCCCCTTCTTCGTATCCGCTGTCCCCCCATCGCGACACGACCGATCCTGACGCCACAAGGCCTTGGCAGGCGAGCGTAGGAATTTAATCCTCGCATCCGCGTGCCGCTCAAAGATGGGTCTGGTTCGTCAAGGCATGGAAGACCGAGGCTGGGATCATGGATAGGAAAGCGACAAGGCTGTCAGGCACGGATCGTGCGGACCAGGGGGTCGCTGCCCTCGTGGTCGAAATGGTGGCCCTGGCCACAGCGACGCCGCGCAACGAGATCCTGGATGGTCGCCACAGGGGCCGCGCCGCAGCGCACGCGCGTCAGATGGCCATGTATCTGATCCACGTTATTTTCCAGTGGCCTCTGGACCGGATCGGGGCTGCCTTCGGACGCGACCGGACCACAGCAGGGCACGCCTGTCGCCGGGTGGAGGATCGGCGGGACGACCAGGGGACCGACGAGATGTTGGATCGCCTGGAGGCGTGCCTGCGGCTGTCGCCATGCGCGCCGGGCTGGCCGCAGGACCCCCGCGCATGAACCCCGAGGCGCGAGCGCGCGAACTGCTCTGTCAGCCGAGGGCCTGGCTGGATCGGTTGGGAGAGGCCTGGCTGGTCCGATCCGGGCCGGATCGGCGACGGCGCCCGCTCTTGCGGATCGACACCCTGGTCGCCCAGGCCTTGCAACGCGAGCCGGGCCTGCTACCGCGGGCCGAGGGCGGCTGGGTGCTGGCGGGGTGCCACCGCGATGCAGGGCCGGGGCGGATCCTCGGCCAGGCGACGATTACGGCCCCTGACGGCCGCAGCGCGACCGTGACCGTCAATCGCGGCGAGAGTCCGATCGCCTGGCTGGCGCGGCGCAAAGGCATTGACGGCCGGCCCTACCTCGATCCGACAGAGGTGGCGGCGGCCGAGCGCCTGCGGGACGACTTTGAACAGGCCGGGGCCGGGGGGCGGGTCACGATGGACTGGATGGCGCCCGCCCGTGATCGGACGGCACGCGGGCCCGGGCACCTGCCGCCGGCCGGGGCCGCCCGGTGGCGCGTCCGGCGGGCTCTGGGTGACGTCGGACCCGGCCTTGGCGAGATGCTGGTCGAGGTTTGCCTGCACGGCAGCGCCTTGCAGGCGGCGGAACGATCACTCGGCCTGCCCGCCCGCACGGGCAAGGTCCGGCTTAAGCTGGCGCTGGAGCGTCTCGCCCGCCACTATCGAATGATCTGAGCCGCATCGGCGCGAAGGCGCGCGACCATCGAAGCCAGGCCGTTGGCGCGCTGGCTGGACAGGGCCTCGGACAGCCCTAGCCGCGTGATCGCGCCCTGGGCGTCGAAATCGCGCACCTGCTCCGGGGTCAGGCCGTTGTAGAGTTCCAGCACAATGGCGATCAGGCCGCGCACGATGTGGGCGTCCGAATCGCCGCGCCAGTGCAGGGTGCCATCGGCGGGGGGATCTTGAATGAGCCACACCTGGCTGGCGCAGCCGGAGACCTTGGTGCCGGGATGGCGCTCAGCGTCGGTCAGGGATTCGAGCGCCTGGCCCAGTTCGATGACGTAGCGATATCGCTCTTCCCAGTCGCCGAGGAGGTCGAATGTTTCGACGAGGTCGTTGAGGGCAGCGGCACCGGGCATGGCGGGCTGGATAGGGCCTGACGCGGACAGGATCAACGCCGGCACTGTTGCGTCAGGTGTCGTCGACCATGGATTGAATCAGGTCCGCAAGCCGGTCGCACAGGCGATCCGCTTCACTGTCCGGCAAGCCGAAGCCGCCGCCCAATTCACGGCTGATCCCCATTCCCATTATCAGGCCGGCGAGGATACGCACCCGCACCGCCGTGTCTGGCCCGCCGAGCCAGGCCTCGAACGGCGCGAAGAAATCGGTCTGGGCCGAGGCCTGAACGATCTGCGCCGCCTTGGCCGAGCCGATCGAATGCAGCATGATCTGCATACCCTGGAGCTGTTCACCGGACTTGCACCGACGAACGATCTCGTCGGCGACACGCTGGCCGAAGGTCTCGCGCGGGCCGTCGAACAGATCGTGGCCGACCTCGCAGCTATCGAGCGTGGCCGAAAGCAGATCGTCCTTGGATCCGAAATAGCGGTGGATCATCGCAGCATCGACACCTGCGTCGCCGGCGATGTCGCGCAAGCCCACGTCGTCGTAACTGTACCGGGCGAACCGGTCGCGGGCTGACGCCAGGATGGCTTCGCGCGTTGCCGCAGCGTTGCGGGTGCGCGGTTGAGGAGATCCGTCCAAGACTGCTTCCTGAGGTATCGACCAAGCTGTACACGTGGGTCGCAACTGCGACGGTGGCGTAGATATATAAGTCATCAGGCGTTGACAACGCTGCCGTGTGGTTCCATTTGCCGCGGCTCGCCGGATCTCACAGGGGGATTCGAGCATTTGCTGATGAATGACTGACTCGGAGAGCCGTAATGCGCGAACTGACAAATTCGCTCCTTCTGACCTTGACCGCCGTGGTCCTGGTGGCTTGCGGCTCCCAGGCTGAGCAGGCCGCGCCGCCGCCGCCGGAGGTGACGGTGTCGCAGCCGCTGGTTGGAGAGGTCGTGGACTGGGACGAATTCCCCGGTCGCTTCGAAGCGCCGCAAAGTGTCGATGTGCGCGCCCGCGTCGGTGGCTATATCCAGGCGGTGCATTTCCGCGACGGTGACTATGTCCGTCAGGGCCAGCTCCTGTTCACGCTCGATCCGCGTCAGGCCCAGGCCTCCGTTGCGGCGGCCCAGGCCCAGGTGGCCCAGGCCCAGGCGCAGGTGAACCTCGCCTCAACGGAGTTCGAACGCTCCGAGACCCTGTTCGGCCAGGGCTTCCTGTCTCAGTCGGCCGTCGATCTTCGTCAGGCCAATCTGCAAACCGCCGAGGCTGCGCTGGTCGCTGCCAATTCGACGCTGCGCGAGGCGCGTCTGGGATTGGAATTTACGCGCGTCACCGCACCCATTTCGGGCCGGGTATCCGACCGTCGTGCTGACCCCGGCAATCTGGTGGCCGGTGGCTCTTCGGCCGCTGACGTTCTGACGACCATAGTTTCAACATCACCGATCCATTTTGCGTTCGATGCCTCGGAATCGATCCTGCTGCGCTACCAGCGCTCGGCGCGCAACGGTCGCGCGCCGTTGCGGGTCCGGCTCCAGGACGAGGGCGACTTCCGCCATGCCGGCTATCTGGATTTCACCGACAACGCCGTGGATGGAGCGTCCGGGGTCGTGCGACTGCGCGGCGTGATCCAGAACGCCGACGGCTTCCTGCGACCGGGAATGTACGGCCAGGTCCAGCTCGCGGGTGTGGCCCCGTATCAGGCCATGCTGGTGCCGGACGCCGCGATCGTCACCGATCAGGCCCGCCGCATCGTCTATGTCGTCAATGCTGATGGAACCACGGCGGCGCGCCCTGTCGAATTGGGCCCGCTGGTCGATGGTTTGCGCGTGATCCGTTCAGGTCTTGAAGCTGGAGATCGTGTCGTTATCGAGGGCGTGCAGCGCATCATGCAGCCGGGACAGCCGGTGACGGCGACCGCCGGTACCATCCAGCGTCAGGCCAGCGAGGGCGCGCAGCCGGTACGTGCCGCAGCGGCCCCGGCGTCGAGCGCCAGCTTCTCGGTCGGTGGCTAAGCCATGAATATCTCGCGCTTCTTCATCGATCGCCCGATCTTTGCGGGCGTGCTGTCGGTCTTCATTACAGTCATTGGCCTGTTCGCGATGCCGCTGTTGCCGCTATCGCAATATCCCGAGATCGCGCCGCCGACGATCAACATCAATACCGCCTATCCGGGGGCCTCGGCCGAGACCCTGGCAGAGACGGTCGCCGCCCCGATCGAGCAAGAGGTCAACGGGGTCGAGGGGATGCTCTACATCTCGTCGTCCTCGACCTCGGACGGGGCCGTGTCGATCACCGTCACCTTCCAGCCGGGCACGGACCTGGACGCGGCGCAGGTGCTGGTCCAGAATCGCGTGGCTCTGGCTGAGCCGCGCCTGCCCGAACAGGTGCGACAGATCGGCGTGACCGTGAACAAGCAGGAATCCGGCTTCCTGATGATCATGGGCCTGACGTCGCCGGACGGCTCCTATGACACTGACTATCTGGGCAACTACGCCCAGTCGACGCTGCGCGATCGACTGCTGCGCCTTGAGGGCGTCGGCAATGTCATGGTGTTCGGCGGCGGCAACTATTCGATGCGGGTCTGGATCGATCCGGATCGGGCCGCCGCGCGCGGCCTGACCGGCCCGGACATCGTTGCGGCCTTGCGCGCCCAGAACGTCCAGGCCGCCGCCGGCTCGATCGGCCAGCCGCCGTTCGACACCAATGCCGCTGCCTTCCAGCTGCCGGTCCAGGTTCAGGGCCGACTGACGGATCCTGATCAGTTCGCCGACGTCGTCATCAAGACGGACGCCAGCGGCCGGGTCACGCGCGTACGTGACGTCGCCCGGGTAGAATTGGGCGCCCAGGACTACGGCATCCGCGGCTATTTCGACGGCGAGCGCGGCGTCGGCGTGGCCATCATCCAGCAGCCCGGTGCCAATGCTCTGGGCACGGCCGATCGCGTCATGGCCGAGATGGAGGTGGTGCGCGCCCAGATGCCGGCCGGGATGCAGCTCGATGTCGCCTATAATCCGACGGAATTTGTCGCTGAATCCGTGACCGCGGTGGAGCACACCCTGGTCGAGGCGGTGGTCCTGGTTGTGCTGGTCGTTTTGGTCTTCCTGCAGACCTGGCGAGCGGCCCTAATCCCGATCGTGGCCATTCCGATCGCCCTGGTCAGCACCTTTGCCGTACAGCTGGCCCTTGGATATTCGATTAACTCGCTCAGCCTGTTCGCCCTGGTGCTCGCGGTCGGCATCGTGGTCGATGACGCCATCGTCGTGGTCGAAAACGTCGAGCGCTACATACGCGAGGGGCTCAGTCCCAAGGAAGCCGCCTATCGGTCGATGCAGGAGGTCTCCAGCGCCCTGATCGCCATCGGCCTGGTGCTGGTGTCGGTGTTCGTGCCGACCATGTTCGTGCCGGGCATCCCCGGCATCTTCTACCAGCAGTTCGCGGTGGTGATTGCGACGGCTTCGGTGGTCTCCTTGTTCGTGTCGCTGACGCTGTCGCCCGCGATGGCGGCGCTGTTGCTCAAGCCGCACAAGGCCCATGATGAGCACGCCGAGCGCCGCAAGGGCATAATCGGAACGGCTGCCTACTACGGCGGCTGGGCCGGTCGGAAGTTCAATCAGGGCTTCGACTGGCTGTCGGACCGTTACGGCCGTTTCACGGCCCGGACCATTCGAATGGGCGCGGTGATGTTGATCATCTACGCGGGCCTGTTGGGACTGACCGGCTGGCGGCTGATGGCGACGCCATCGGGCTTCATTCCGGAACAGGATCAGGGCTTCCTGATCGGCGTCGTCCAACTTCCGCCCGGCGCGGCCCTGGAACGGACCGATGCGATCATGACCGAGGCGGTCGACATTATCCGCGCGACCGACGGGGTCGAGGGAGCGGTCGCCTTTGCAGGCCTGGATGGGACCAGCTTCTCGTTCGGCTCGAACGCAGGCACCACCTTCATTCGCCTCGATCCGCACAGCGAGCGTACGCGCGAGCAGTCGGCGGCGGCTCTGGCCGGGGCCATCACGGGTGCCACCTCGGGCATTCAGGGGGCGCAGGTCTTCGTCATCGCGCCGCCGGCGGTCCAGGGGCTGGGCAACGGCAACGGCTTCCAGATGATGATCCAGGACACCTCCGGCGCCGGCTATCGGGCGCTGGAAGGCGCCACCTTCGCCATGATGGGTGCTGCCGCTCAGGCCCCCGATGACGTCCAGCAGGTGTTCTCGACCTACAACACCGGCTCGCCGCGCATCACGGCCGACGTTGATCGCGACCGGGCCCTGATGATGGGGGTCCAGCCGTCGGACGTCTTCTCGACCATGGGCGTCTATCTGGGCTCGTCCTACATCAACGACTTCAACTTTCTGGGCCGCACCTTCCGCGTGACGGCCCAGGCCGAGCCGGCGGCGCGTGACGATATCGCCGACATCGCCAATCTGAGGACGCGCTCCCAGTCGGGGGAAATGGTGCCGATCGGTTCGGTGGCGACCTTGACCAATGATTCTGGGCCATCGCGGGTGGTGCGTTACAACCTGGCTCCGGCATCCGAGCTTCAGGGCTCGCCAGCGGCGGGGGTGTCGTCGGGTCAGGCGCTGCAAATCATGGAGGCCATGGCCGAACAGACCTTGCCGCCCGGCTTTTCCTACGAATGGACCGGCCTGGCGTTGCAAGAGAAGTCCGCGTCCGGCGGCGCCACCATCGTCTTTTTGATGGCGGTCGGCTTCGTCTTCTTGGTGCTGGCGGCCCAGTATGAGGCCTTCACGCTGCCGCTGGCGGTGGTGCTGATCGTGCCGATGTGTCTGCTGGCGGCGATGATTGGGGTGAATATCCGCGGACTGGACAACAACATCCTGGTCCAGATCGGATTGGTGGTGCTGATCGCCCTGGCGGCCAAGAACGCCATCCTGATCGTCGAGTTCGCCAAACAGGCCGAGGACCACGGCATGAACCGCTTCGAAGCGGCGGTGTCGGCGGCCAAGACCCGTCTGCGCCCGATCCTGATGACGTCCTTCGCCTTCATCTTCGGCGTGCTGCCGCTGATGCTGGCGACCGGACCGGGGGCCGAGATGCGCCAGTCGCTGGGCACCTCGGTGGTGTCGGGGATGCTGGGCGTGACGGTCTTCGGCCTGATCTTCACGCCGGTGTTCTACGTCATGTGCCGCTGGATCGCCGCACGGATGCCGGGCGCGCAGAAGAAGCCGGCGTCGACCGAGACGGAAACGACGGCGGCGGAGTAGGGGCGACCACCTCCGGAGGCGGCAGGTCCGGGCCTGATCAAGTCATGAGCAGGCTCACGCCGGCCGCCGTCTCTCGCTAAGCAGGCGAAAGCCCGATGAGGGGTGACGGCGTCCCCAGCCAAATCGGCTGCGACGATTGGCTCGCCCCGCGTTGGGAGGGCCTGCTGTAGAGCTCGCCGCACTTATTTAGTTTCGGAGTGTGGCGTGCGGTTGTTTTCCATAGGTCTGTCGTTGGTCAGTCTTTGCCTGACCGCCTGTTCGGAGACGCCGGCGGCGGCTCAATCCGTTCCGCCCCCGCCAGTTCAAGTAGGCCAGCGCGGCGACGGGGCGCCCTATGAGATCCTCGGTTCAGAGGTCTGGGACGTGCCGGATCCGGTCTCAGGGCGTCTGTACCAGGTGTTCGTGCAACTGCCGCCGTCCTATGGGTCGGACCCGGACCGCCATTACCCGGTGCTCTATGTCACCGACGCCGACTATGCGTTTCCCATCATCCGCCAGATTGCCCGGCGGGTGAATCTGAACGATCCCATGGTCGTAGAATTTATTCTGGTCGGCCTGTCCTATGCTGTGGGTGAAGGCGGGGCCAGGAGCCGCGCCCGTGATTATACGCCCGTCCGCATCAACGACCGAACGGGCGGCGGGGAGGCCTATCAGACCTATCTGAAAACCCAGGTGTTGCCCTTCATTGAGGGCCGCTTTTCGGCAGATCCTGAGCGCCGCATCTTCATGGGCCATTCCTACGGAGGCTTGCTCGGCGCGCAGATCCTGTTCAGCGAGCCGGAGTTGTTCGACGGCTATCTTCTGGGCAGCCCATCTTTCTGGTTTGCCGATCAGGTTATGTTTCAAAGGGAGGCGGACTACGCCCGGACTCACGCCGACCTGCCCGCCCGTATCTATATGTACATTGGCGAGTACGAGGTGCCGGGCGTCGAGCGCCGCCGTAACATCTACGACATGGTCGGGGACAACGCCCGGTTCGCGGCGCGTCTCCAGTCACGCAACTACCAGAGCCTGAGTTTGAGCCATGAGATCCTCAATGACGAGGATCACCTGACCGTGGCGCCGCGCGGGATTACCAAGGGCCTGCTGGCCCTGCTCCCGGCAAGCTGATCTGCAGATCGCTGCATTGCCCTTCGCGCCCGCAATCGTTACATCCGCCGCCGACCTCCCCGCATATTCAGACGACAGGACGCTCGACCGATGGCCGCGCAGTATATTTTCCAGATGCAGGGCCTGACCAAGGCCTATCCCGGCGGCAAGAAGGTGTTCGAGAACATCTGGCTGTCGTTCTACCCGGACGCCAAGATCGGCGTGGTCGGCGTCAACGGCTCGGGTAAGTCGACGCTGCTCAAGATCATGGCCGGTCTGGACACCGAGTTCTCGGGCGAGGCGCGCGCCGCCGACGGGGTCAAGCGTGGCTATCTGGAGCAGGAGCCGCACCTGGACGACGCCCTGACCGTGCGCGAAAACGTCGAGGCGTGGTGCGAAGAGAAACAGTGGCTGAACCGCTTCAACACCGTCGCGGCCGAGCTGGGCGAGAACTACACCGACGAGCTGATGGAGGAGATGACCGCCCTCCAGGAGAAGATCGACGCCGCCGATGTCTGGGACATCGACAGTCGCATCGAAATGGCCATGGACGCCCTGCGCTGTCCGCCCGATGATTCCGGCGTGACCAAGCTGTCCGGCGGTGAGAAGCGCCGCGTGGCCCTGGCCCGGCTGCTGCTGTCCAAGCCCGATATGCTGCTCTTGGACGAACCGACCAACCACCTGGACGCGGAATCCGTCGCCTGGCTTCAGCATCACCTGGAAGCCTTCCCCGGCTGTGTGATCCTGGTCACCCACGACCGCTACTTTCTGGATCAGGTGACCAAGTGGACGCTGGAGCTGGACCGCGGCAAGGGCCATCCGCACGAGGGCAACTATTCGTCCTGGCTGGAGGCCAAGCAGAAGCGCGTCGTTCAGGAACAGTCTGAATCCGAAGCCCGCCAGCGCGCCTTGACCCGCGAACTGGAATGGGTCCGCTCGGGCGCTAAGGCCCGCCAGGCCAAGTCCAAGGCGCGTCTGGCCGCCTATGAGCGGATGGTCGAGGAACAGGAACAGCAGCGCGGGGCCCAGACCCACGCCGTCATCCAGATCCCGCCGGGCCCGCGCCTGGGCAATGTGGTGCTGGAAGTTACCGGGCTGGAGAAGTCTTACGGCGACAAGCTGCTGTTCAAGGACCTGTCGTTCAAACTGCCGCCCAACGGCATCGTCGGCGTCATCGGCCCGAACGGCGCGGGCAAGTCGACCCTGTTCCGTCTGATCACCGGCCAGGAACAGCCGGACGCCGGTACGCTGAAGATCGGTGAGACCGTCAAGCTGGCCTATGTCGACCAGAGCCGCGACGATCTGAAGCCCGACGAGAATGTCTGGCAGGCGATCTCTGGCGGCACCGATGTGATGATGGTCGGCAAGCGCGAGATCAACAGCCGCGCCTATGTCGGCAGCTTCAACTTCAAGGGCGGCGACCAGCAGAAGAAGGTCGGCCTGCTGTCCGGGGGTGAGCGCAACCGCGTGCACCTGGCCAAGACCTTGGCCACCGGCGGCAATCTGATCCTGCTGGATGAGCCGACCAACGACCTGGACATCGAGACGCTGCAGAACCTGGAAGAGGCGCTGGAGGAATTTGCCGGCTGCGCCGTGGTCATCTCCCACGACCGCTGGTTCCTGGACCGTCTGGCGACGCACATCCTGGCCTTCGAAGGCGACAGCCACGTCGAATGGTTCGAGGGCAACTTCGAAGCCTATGAAGAGGACAAGAAGCGCCGCCTGGGCACCGACGCCCTGATCCCGCACCGCATCAAGTTCCAGAAGTTCGCGCGGTAGAGAACCACAGTCTGCACGACGGCCCGGAACCGTTGTTTGCCACAGCCGGGACCGCCCTGGACTTCGATCTCGGGCGAGGCATCGATCGCCCGATCTTTGCTCCGACGGGGGTGAGATGACGATACATAACTATTGGTTGTAAATTCTAGGAAGGACGAGCAGGGTTGATTCTCAGTGCGTTTGCATGGGGATCGCGACATTGCCTACTGTCACATTCCATCGGCCATATAGTTGGGACTGGGACCTAGGCCTGGCCTGGCAGATCATCTTCGCTGACGGGTTTTCGGCGAGTAGGCCGATCAATCGCCGTGGAGAGATTGTTTCGGGTACGTCCCAAGAGTGGGTTTTCCGCGGAACAGCTCACGCAGGCACCTACGCCGGATGGACTGTGACCGTTCGTCCTGCCTCGGGTCAGTCTTTTTCAGCACCCTCGCCTTCTACAAACCTGCCCACCGGTGGTGTGGATCAGATCGAGATCCGCGATGCGAGCGGGCAGCTTCTCGTCACGGTCTTGCAGGCCGCAGTGTGGTCCATCTCGGCACTGAGGTATGCCGACATCCTGAACGGAAATGACGCTCTGACCGGTAGTTCGAGTGCGGACCACATTGATGGTGGTGGCGGGGATGACACCATCAACGGTGCTGCCGGCGACGACATACTCCAGGGCAGCGACGGCCGCGACACCATCAGTGGGGGCGATGGCGACGATATGCTCGAAGGCGGTGCCGGCAGTGACGTCCTTGCGGGCGGTGCCGGTATAGACACGATTTTCGGCGGGGCGGGTGACGACAGGATCCTGTGGAGTTCCGGCGATCAGATCGACGCCGGAGACGGCTATGACGTGATCGATTTCTCGCAACAAGGCTCAGGGGTCCGTCTGGACCTTTCGCTCATGAATGCGGAGAGGGCGTTGGGCTCGGCCTACGATGACATCCTGTCGGCTCAGGGTGCGGGCAGCTTCGGTCTGGATGGCGGGGCGGGCGACGATCGGCTGACCGGCGGCGACGGCGACGACTGGCTCAGCGGCGACACGGATTTCGGTCAGCTCGGTAACGATTATCTGGATGGAGGTGGGGGCGATGATTACCTCGACGGCATGGACGGAGATGACACCCTCGTCGGTGGCGACGGCAATGACATCCTGTACGGTCGTTGGGGCACAGATTCCTTGTCCGGAGGCGCGGGGATGACGTCCTTACCGCAATCGGCCAGGGGGAGGCGGACTATATCGACGGGGGAGACGGAGCCGACACGCTGGAACTGGTTGATGGAGGTGTGGGACTGGGCGGGGCCGGAGACGATGTGGTCACTGTGGGAAGATCGGCTGTCATCCCGATAGACTTTCCGACTACGCGCGTGGATGGCGGCGACGGATTCGACATCCTGTATTTTCATGCCGTCAATCTGCGAGGCGTGCCCCTCTACCTCGACCAGCCAGGAGCGATCGGCCACCACGCCGACAATTTTGAGCAAATCTCGATCATCGGGGGCAGGGGACAGACGGTTCGAGGCGGGGACAGAGCCCACCGGATCCTTGCGGACGGTGAGATGACACTTTACGGCAGCGGCGGCGACGACGTTCTGGAGGCCGGCGGCGGCAGTGTCCTTTGGGGGGAAGCGGGGAACGACAGGCTGATTGTCACCCAGGGGGGAAGCTCGAGCCTGTACGGCGGAGATGGCGACGACATTTTGTCTTCGGGTAGTGGCAATGATTACCTCGAAGGTGGATCCGGTAACGACGTCATAGACGGCGGGTCCGGCCGGGATGTCGCGTTCTTTTCGGGGAACTACCAAGACTACCGGATCATGGATGTGGGCGGCCAGCTGCTGGTTTGGGGCGCGCAAGGCAAGACCTACCTTCGCAACGTCGAGACCCTGAAATTCTCGAATGGGAACTATGATCCTTCAATCATTGTTTGCCGTCCCGAGCTCAACGGTGATGGTGCTGGAGCGGCGGGCAAGCTGGATACGCCTCTCGTCCTGCCAGGTACCTTTGCCGACGTAGCCGAGGTTGACCCGCCCGTCCGTCCCGGCCTTGCCGAAGCCAACGAACAGGGGCCGCTGGTCCTGCCGGGGGTCCGAGCTGACGGGCCGACCCATTTCGACCAGCTTGTGGTCTGCCGGCCGGGCGATCAACCTGTGACCGATGGAACACCCGGAACGACTGACCCTGAATTGTCCGATTTGGCGCTGGTGCCAGAGGGGCGCGATCCCTTCGGCCGCAGCACCGCGAGTTCGGACTGCGACTGGATCATCTAGGCTGGCCCGACGCGTCCCGGCGAAGTGCCGGGCGAAGGCCAGCCGGCCCCCGGGTCAACGCGGCGCTTGCTGCATCCGGTCGATCCGTTCGCGGGCGACGCGGGCCAGCGGGTGGTCGGGGTGGCGCTCTGCGAACAGGCGATAGGCCTCGGCGGTGCCGGCCCTTTCGGCGGCCTCAAATTCCTCGTTCACAGCCCATTGGCCATCGCGTGCCGGGGCACCCGATCCTTCAGGCGTGCGCAGCAGCTCAGCTTGAGGTCGCTCAAATCCCGTTGCGCAGGCCACGATTGAAGGGAGCGAAAAAAGTGTGGCGAACCCCAAAAACCATCGTTTCATCGTTGCAAAGCCTTTGAGTTTGGATCAGAAATTTGCGCCGTACCATGGGTCTGTGGGGTGACCGATGACGAGGCACAATGCATTGTGGCTTGAGGCTGAGGCTGATCTTGCGATCCCTCTCCAATCGGGTAGCGGCGATGAGCAGTTTCAGTCTGCTTATCGCGACGCGCAGTCCAGTAACGCCAACACGACAACGACCCGAAGCTGGATTGTCACCGTCGACGCCATCATGCGCGGAATTCAGTGGGCGGACCTGGAACTGACATTCTCCTTCCCGTCCGACGCCAGCCAGTATTCGGACTACACCACCGGCGTTCATCGGCTTTCCACCTTCACGCCCCTGACCCTGGAGTTCCGCGAGGCGGTGCGCCAGATCCTGGGAGGCGGAACCCTCGAAGGCGGGGCTGCGAGCTTTACCTACGGATCGATCTCCAGTTTCACCAATCTGGGCTTCACCGAGGTGTCCAATGGGGACGGCGTCCTGAGGTATGGCTTCTCATCGGCCCATTCGGTCGCCTGGGGCTATATGCCCAACCAGGCCGCCGGCGAGCGTGGGGATACCTTCTTCAACCAGGCCTATATGGCGCAGTACGCCACTCCGGTTCCCGGCTCCTATACCTGGATGACGGCCCTGCACGAAGTCGGCCATAACATGGGCCTGGTCCATGCCCATGAAACCCTCGGCATGACGGGGGCACCGCTGATCGCGCCGTTCGATTCGGTCGAATATACGGTGATGACCTATCGGAGCTATCAGAACGCGCCGGCGGACTACTATCGCAATGAGTCCTACGGCTATCCACAAACCTATATGATGCTGGATATCCGCGCCCTGCAGCAGATGTATGGGGCGGATTTCACCACCAACGCCTCGGACACCACCTATTCCTGGAGCCCGACGACCGGCGAAATGTTCATCAATGGCGTGGGACAGGGTGCGCCCGGTGCCAACCGGGTGTTCCTGACCATCTGGGATGGTGGCGGCAACGATGTCTATGATTTCTCGAACTACACCAGCCGAGTGATGGTTGATCTGTCGCCAGGGGCGACCAGCACGACCTCGTCGGTCCAGCTCGCCTATCTGGGCGACGGCAACTATGCGCGCGGCAACGTCTTCAATGCCCTACAGTACAATAACGACCCCCGCTCACTGATCGAGGTCGTGATCGGCACCGATTTCGACGATATCCTGGTCGGCAACCAGGCCAACAACATCCTCCAGGGTGGCGACGGCAACGATTTCCTGATTGGCGGAATCGGAGCCGACGAACTCAATGGCGACAACGGCTTCGACGGGGTCAGCTATCAGGGCTCAAGCACCGGGGTAACCGTCAACCTCGGCGACGAACTGACCGAAGTTGGGGGCGACGCCCAAGGCGACACCCTGGGAGCTATCGAAAAGGTGCTCGGGTCGTCCCACAGTGACCATCTGACCGGCAGCGACGCGAATGATGAGCTGTTCGGTGAGGCCGGCGACGATTTCCTTAGCGGCGGTGCTGGCGACGACCTCCTGCTCGGCGGGATAGGTGCCAATATGATTGATGGCGGTGAGGGGGTCGATGTCGCCCAGTTCTACGGCAACAGGAGCGACTACAGCATCCGGTTGATCGATGGGACGGTGATCGTGATCGGCAACCAGAGCAAGGACGTCCTGACCGGCGTCGAGATTCTGAGGTTCGCCGACGGCGACGTCGACCCGCTGTTGATCGTTTGTAATCCTGGCGGGAGCGGTGGAAATGCGGGATCCGCACTGGTGATGCCGGGCCTGGCTGAGGTCAACAAGGCGGCTGGCCCGCCGGTGCTGCCACCGCTCGATGATCTGGACCCGCTGGTCTTGCCGTCGGCACCCGGACGGTCGGTGGCCGGGGATGACCTGCTGGTGGTTTGCCAGCCCGGCACAATCCAGTTCGATCCAGCCGGTTTTGGCCTGGAGCCGGCCGACCTGGCCCTGCAAGCGGGGGCGCGCCAGGCCTTTGGCCTGGGCGCTGTCGCTCAGGACAACGACTGGATCATCTAGAGCGACCGAACGGCGGAATCCCTGTTCCGCTGGGTATCCGGCACCCCGAAATGTTTGGCGCCGAACCAGGGTGTGGCCAGAACTTTGATTTCAGGTGGTTATTTGCCCTGGATTTCTGCCGGGGCCACCCGTGCGGCAGATTGCTTGTTCCCTCATCAGGGGAACGGCGTTATTTCTCTATCGTTCGGTGTGGTCGATGGAGGAGGCAGACGTGGCGATCATCAATGGTAGTTCGGGTGACGACAACCTCATCGGCAACAACAACGAAGACGATGTGATTCATGGCCTGGAGGGCAATGACACAATCTCCGGGCTAAGCGGCAACGACGATATCTACGGTGACGAAGGCGACGATACCCTCCGGGGAGAGGAGGGTGACGACAGGCTGTACGGCGGCGATGGCAATGACACGCTGCGCGGCGGCGACGGCGCGGATTTCCTCGACGGCGGCTCCGGCGGTGGCAGCATCTATGGCGGGAACGGCGACGACCTGATCCTGGCGCGTGGCGGCGGGATGTCGATCAACGGCGAGGACGGCAACGACACGGTCCGCGTTCACGCGTCCGGCGACGGCAGCATCTATGGCGGCCTGGGGACCGACACCCTGATCTTCGACTTCAGCACGGCGACGCAGGGGGTCTGGGTCGATCTGACCGCTATGTGGTTCGGCAATGCCGCGACCCTGAGGCGCTATGGCGGAGGGGGCTCCTCCCAGCTGGACGGCTTCGAGCAAATCGGATCAACCATCGTCGGGAGTGCGTACAGTGATCGGTTCGTGGTTGGCTCGGGCTTCGCTGGTGCGCTCACCTTCCAAATGGGTGAGGGGGATGACGAGGTCGAAGGCGGAGCGGGTGCGGATACGGTCTTCGGCGGCGAGGGTTATGACTACCTCTCCGGCAACGACGGGGATGACGAGCTCCACGGCGGCTTGGGCAATGACACCATTCTGGGCGGTACGGGCGCAGACATTCTTCATACCGGCACTGGTGTTGACACTCTGGATGGCGGCCATGGCGACGACATCATCCATGTCTCCGCTGGCGGGGGCGAAGTGGACGGCGGGGCGGGCACTGACTGGCTGACGTTTTCGTTGCTCGACTCCGATGCCGGCGTCACGATGGACCTGAGCGGTCTGTGGACGGGTGGGGTCGGATCGTTCGCCGGGCGAACGATCACTGGGATCGAGCGGCTGAGCACCGGCGCCTTGGTCGGCTCCAATTTCAACGACTTCCTTACGGTCGGTACCGGCTACACCTTCGGCGTCACCCTGGAAGGCCGCGACGGCAATGACACCCTCACCGGGGGCGACGGTACCGACATCCTGTACGGCGGTGGCGGCAATGACTGGCTCGATGGTCTTGGGGGCACCAACACCCTTGATGGCTCGGTAGGCAACGACACCTATCTCGTCTCCAATGGCACGACGACAGTCGTTGAAGCCGCCGGTGCGGGCACGGATACGGTGCGGGCGTCGATCACCTATTCCCTGGGGGCCAATGTCGAAAACCTGGTCCTGACCTCGAGCGGACCTCAGAACGGATACGGCAACGCAGGGGACAACACCCTGACCGGCGGGACCGGCGTAAACGAACTCTACGGCGGCGATGGCAATGATGTCGTCTACGGGCGCGGCGGCTGGGACTTCCTGTTCGGCGGCGCGGGTAATGACAGCCTCTATGGAGAGGAAGGGTCCGATTACCTGATCAGCGGAAGTGGGAATGACTCCCTATACGGCGGTCTGGGCGACGACAGCATTTTCCTTGAGGGAGACGGAGTCCATTACGCTGACGCGGGAGCCGGATCCTACGATGCCCTGTTTATCCAGGTGTCGCGCGCGGGTGGCAACAACATCGACCTGCGTGCGCTCTGGAGCGGCGGATCCGGTCAGGTCAACGGCGGCTCAGTCCGGGGGTTCGAGGTGCTCGGAGGCGCGCTCGTGAACGGGACCGCGTTCGATGACGTCTATTACTTCGGATCGACCTATTATTTCGCCGAGGGAGCCTACACCGGCGCGATGTACCAATCGAACGGCGGCAACGACTATGTTGAGGGTACAGCCGGCATTGACACGTTCACTGGAGGTAGCGGCCTCGATAGCTTCTACGGCCACGCGGGGGCCGATCACCTCTCGGGGGGTGAAGGCGATGACATTCTGAATGGCGGCGCTGGCAATGACGTGCTCGTCGGCGGAAACGGTGCCGACGCCTATTATGTGGATTCAATGGGCGATCAGGTCGATGAGTCCAGCGGGAGCGGGTTCGACACCATCTATCTGACGGCATCGTTAGACTATTCGCTTCAGCCCGACATTGAAGCTGGAGTCTATTTTGGGGGGGCCTATACAGGAACCCTGACCGGAAATGATCTGGACAACCTCCTGGTTGGCGGAACCCAGTCCGGGGCGCCCAACGGTACTCTGGTGGGTGGGGCCGGCAACGACAGATTGCAATACGGCACGGTCATGCGCGGTGGCGTCGGAGACGACAGCTACTACCTCGTCAATCAAGGCAACGGCACCAGCACCATCGTCGAACTGGCCGGTGAAGGCTACGATACGGTCTATTTCTTCCAGTCCAGCTACGTCTTGCCCGACAATATCGAGGCAGCGGTCGGCGGCTGGGAAGGTGGGGTCCAGATCACTGGCAACGCCGGCAACAACAGGATCACCAGCAACTCCGGGGCCTTCGCAGACACCATATGGGGCTTGGGCGGCGATGATGAGCTGATCTTGGGGCCGGCCGCCATCAACGGCCAGCTCCACGGAGGGGACGGCAACGACCGGCTCTATGGGGCCTATGAGAATGACACCCTGTATGGCGATCTGGGCGATGACTTCCTGGATGGTGGGGCCGGCAACGACCATCTCTACGGTGGTGCCGGGAGCAACAGGATCATCGGCGGTGCCGGGACAGACATTGCCTTCTTCGACGGCAATTTGAGCCAGTATGAGATCCTCTCATTGGGGGATGCGCTCATCGTGATGGGGCCAAACGGCAAGACCCAGGTCAGTGGCGTGGAACTCCTGAGGTTCGCCGACGGCGACGTCGATCCATTGTTGATCACCTGTTACCCTCCTGGATCCGGTGGCAACGGTGCCCTTACGGGTGCCCCGCTGGTGCTGCCGGGCCTGGTCGAGGCGGACAAGGTGGCCCGCCCACCTGTGCTGCCGCGCCTCGATGACATGGACCCCCTGGTTCTGCCGCCTGTTGCGGACGCGGCGGTCGTAGGTGACGAACCGATTGTCTGTCGGCCGGACACCTTCCGGTTCGATCCGGTCGACTTCGACCTGGACCCGCCAGATCTGGCACTGATGCCCGGCCCCCGCGGGCCCCTAGGCCTGATGGCCGTTCCGTTCGACAACGACTGGATCATCTAGGACTTCCGACCGGCGGCAATCTGATCCTGCTCGATGAGCCGACCAACGACCTGGACATCGAGACGCTACAGAACCTGGAAGAGGCGCTGCAAGAATTTGCCGGCTGCGCCGTGGTCATCTCCCACGACCGCTGGTTCCTGGACCGTCTGGCGACGCATATTCTGGCCTTCGAAGGCGACAGCCACGTCGAATGGTTCGAGGGCAACTTCGAAGCCTATGAAGAGGACAAGAAGCGCCGCCTGGGCACCGACGCCCTGATCCCGCACCGCATCAAGTTCCAGAAGTTCGCGCGGTGATGCCTGACACCTGACCGCGCTGCGAACCGCAGCCCGCCCCGATGCGGACGCGGCGTGGTGGCGAGCAGGCTGGCTGAACCTGTTTTCATTGATCTCATCGTTCTCCGATTTGGATGGACGTGATAGTTTCCGGTCTGAAACCCTTGGAATCAGATGGAGTCGGCATGGGCGCCTCTCCGGTCGCCGATGCTTCGAACCTGTCGGTGGGTCTACTTGGAGAGCTGACCGTTCGGGAGAACGGTCGTCGGCTTAAGCTGCCGGCATCTCGCAAGACGCGCGCCCTGCTGGGCTATCTGATCCTGGCCGGCGGTCCTCTGCGCAGGGACCGGCTGTGTGAACTGTTATGGGACCTCCCGGATGATCCGCGCGCCTCGCTGCGCTGGTCCTTGAGCAAGCTGCGACCGTCTCTGAATAGAGGCGGTCGTGAACGCCTCGTCGCCGACCGGGAACGCGTCGAGGTCATCAGTCGGGACGTGGATCTGGACCTGCGGCGTGTGCGAGACTGCGCCGGTGACGATCAGGCATCATTTGAGACGGTCGCGTCGGCCTGGCAATCGGCGGACAAGGTCCTGCTGGACGATTGCGACCTGCCCAATCAACAGGATTTTTCGATCTGGCTGGACCGTGAACGCCAGGCGCTGGGCCTGTTGCGCGCCTCGCTGGCCCGGCGGCTTGCGCTAGTCCCTGACGCCAGCCCGGATGAAACGTTGGTCTGGGCCAGGCGCTGGCTCGACGATCAACCCTTCGACCCAGACGCGGCATGGGCGATGGTCGATGCAACCCGGCGTGCCAGGGGGGCCGAGGCGGCGAAGCTTTGTGCACACGATCTGGAGACCGCCTTCCGTGAGGCGGATCTGATCGTTCCCGACTGGCCGACGACGACCGGCGCGCCGCCGATTTCTGAAGCCGTCCGCACGGATGTTGCGCGGCCGGACCAGATCGTCCGCTTCATTCGCACCGGCGACAGTGTGAACCTGGCCTGGGCCTCCGTTGGGCGCGAGGACGCGCCGCCTCTCGTCAAGGCAGCCAACTGGCTGACCCATATGGAGCTGGATTGGGAGGCACCGATCTGGAGCCCGCTCTATATGGACCTGGCCACCACGCATCGGCTCGTTCGGTATGACAGCCGCGGCTGTGGCCTGTCGGACTGGGAGGCGCCGGAGATCAGCTTCGAGACCTTCGTTTCTGATCTCGAGGCCGTTGTCGACGACGCCGGTCTGGAGCGGTTTCCTCTACTGGGAATCAGTCAGGGCGCCTCGGTCTCGATCGAATATGCCGCACGCCATCCTGAGAGGGTCTCGCACCTCATTCTATTTGGCGGCTATCCGGCGGGCTGGCGCCACACGGCGTCTGACGACGAGGTGCGCGAGCGCGAAGCGGTGATGGTTCTGACCGAGGCGGGCTGGGGACGTCCTGATCCCGCCTACCGGCGGATCTTCTCGAGCACATTCATGCCGGATGCGACCCTGGAAGAGCTGGACTGGTTCGATGAGTTCCAGCGCAAGACCACGTCGCCGCGCAACGCGGTGCGTTTCCTTCAGGCCTTTTCTGAACTGGATGTTCGCCATCGCCTGGCGCAGGTCCGGGCGCCTACCCTGGTGATCCACAGCCTGGGGGATCGTCGCATTCCCCTGACCACGGGACGCGATCTGGCGACCGCCATTCCGTCGGCTGAGTTCGAAGGGCTGGACAGCAATAATCACCTGCTGATCGGCCGGGAGCCCGCAGCGTCCCAGTTCGTCGCCGCAGTCAGGCGTTTCGTCGCTGCGCCCTGAGGACATTACGGCAGAGCGCGCACGCTCGCCGCTTGATGCCCGGATTGGTCACATGGGCGTGAGTTCAATGATCTTTTTCGTGGATTCAAACGCTCGCTACAACGCAAACGTGAGGGAATGGCGTTCACCCGACGTTGTTCGGAAAATGGCGTTAGCAGGATCCGATGTCCAATACGCCCGCCGCCTGGCTCGGTACCGTCAACGTCGCGGTCGCCCGCCGGGGCGCGCCGACATCGATCGGGTCTGGCGCCGCAGGCGGTGATGTGCCGCCGTAATGATTGGAGATTGAGGTCGGGGTCTCTCTCGGGTTCCGACCGTGAGGAAACAGGAAACGACCATGCCGATCAGCTATATCTACACAGGCAACCCCACTGTCGGCACGGAAGACGACGACTTCATCTTCCCGACGACGTCCTATGCGGGCACCGAATCCAACACCATTTACGGCCATGGCGGTGATGATCTGGTGATCGGTGACGCCGGACGGGTCTTCACCATCGGCCTGGATCAGGGCAACGCCAGCATTGGGAACGCGGTCAATCTAGACGCCTCGACGCACTGGACCACGAGCGAGAACCCCCTGTTTGGAGACTCTTCGATACCGCACACGACGGTCATCGCCGAGGCGACCGTCGGCCAGACCGAGTTTTACAGCGTCACGGTCGGTGCGGGTCAGACCATGACGATCGACCTCGACTTCGGTCAGTCGGCGATCGGTGCCTCGGGCGACCTGGTAGTGATGGTCCGCAACGCCGCCGGCGATATCCTGGCCCAGAACAGCCTAAGCAACTCCACCTCGGTGGGGGGGCTGGGCTCGACGTCGCAACACGACCCCTACCTGACCTTCACCGCTCCGGCAGCGGGTGTCTATTATATCGAAGTCAGCGAACAGGTCGTGGGCGCGTTTTCGACCAACGTCACCTATCTGCTCAACCTCTCCGTCACGGGGCACGCGACATCGCTGGCGGCCTACGGCGACGATGTCATCTATGGCGATGCCGGGAATGACACCCTGCTCGGCCAGGGCGGCATCGACCTCATTGTGGGCGGCCTCGGAGATGACGTCATTCACGGCGGCTCGGGCGATGACACCCTGGACGGTGGCGCGGGCGCCGATCACATTACCGGCGGCGATGGCTGGGATGTGGTCCGCTATGCGGACTCCACAACCGGCGTCTATGTGGCGCTCTGGGACAATTCCGGCAGCCTGGGCGAGGCCGAGGGTGACATCCTGGAATCTGTCGAACAGGTCATCGGCTCAGCCTTCGACGACGATCTAAGTGGGTCCGCCAACGACGATATCCTGGACGGCGGCGACGGCGACGACGAACTCTATGGACTTGCGGGCGATGATGCTCTGGCCGGCGGCTATGGCGCCGACAACCTGACCGGCGGCGAGGGCGTCGACACCCTCACCGGCGGCGCGGGCGCCGACACCTTCCGCTTCAGCACCGGCGCCGACAGCCCGCACGGCGGGTCGACCTGGGATCATGTCACCGACTTCGCCACGGGCGAAGACATCCTCAACTTCACCGGACAGGCCGGGCGGATCAGCGTCTGGACTCAGGACGGCTTCACCTACCTCTCCTTTGACCGGCCCGCGTTCGGGGGGGCTGCGGCCGGCTTGATCCGGGTCACCGGCGCGGTTCAGGGTACGGACATCGTCACTGATGGCAGCGGCTTGCTGATGGACGGCGACGCGGCGGCCAATGAGCTGCGCTCCGGGGGCGGCGCTGACACCCTCAACGGGCTTGGCAACGATGACCACCTCTACGGCGGCGCCGGCGACGATTTGCTGTTTGGCGGGGACGGCGAAGACAGAATCCGCGGCGAGGACGGGATTGACGACCTGTATGGCGAGGCGGGCAACGACTTTCTGTACAGCAGCCTGGGCGCCGACCGGTTTTTTGGCGGCGACGGAACCGACACGGTCATCTACGAATTCGAACTGATCGAATCCGGTGTCACCTTTGACGCCTCAGCCATCGTCAACGGCGCAGGTCAGATCGACGACGGTGAAGGCAACCTCGACACCCTGACCAGCATCGAGCGGCTCACCGTCCTGGGCTCTAGCCATGCCGACAGCCTGACCGGCAGTGGCGGTATTGATCACCTGCAAGGCAAAGACGGTGACGACAGTTTGACCGGACTCGGAGGTAGCGACAACCTGGACGGCGGCAGCGGCGCTGACACCCTGCATGGAGGCGAAGGCGATGATGCCCTGAACGGCGGCGCCGGCGACGACGTCCTGTACGGAGGCGAAGGCTCCGACAGACTGTACGGCAGTGAGGGCTATGACTATCTGGACGGCGGGGCGGGCGCTGACACCTTCGAGTGGCGGGCCAGTTCCGAGAGTCCGAACATTGACGGCAGCTATGACCGGGTGGCGGAATTCGAAACGGGTGTCGATCGTCTCGCGTTTACCACAGAGGTGGGGGGACAGCTGACCTTTACCGGCACGATCCTCATCCAGCGAGCCGGTACCGCGAACCTCATCTATTTCGACGAACAGCAGAGCGGCGCCTTCGCCGGCCTGGTTCAAGTGTACGGAATGGTGCAGGCCGCTGATATCCAATTTGACGGACCCGCTCTGACCCTGCGCATGAACGGCCAGGAGACGGCGGCCGACGATCTGCGCGGCGGATTCGGAGCAGACCTGATCTTCGGCCTGGGTGGCGATGATGTGATCTCCGGCGGCGGCGGCGCCGACGTCCTGGTCGGCGGCGCGGGCGCGGATGCTCTGGACGGCGGGGACGGGACCGACACGGCGGACTATTCCAGCTCGAACGCGGAGGTGACGGTGAACCTTGAGACGGGTTCGGCGAGCGGCGGCCATGCCCAGGGTGACACCCTGACCTCGATCGAGCGGGTGGTCGGCTCGGGCTTCAATGACGGCATGGTCGGGTCGGACAGCCAGGCCGACACGCTCGAAGGCGGCGCCGGCAATGATCATCTGGCGGGTCTCAACGCAGACGACATTCTGTATGGTGATCTGGGCGACGACTTCCTGGATGGTGGGGCCGGCAACGACCATCTCTACGGCGGTGCCGGGAGCAACAGGATCATCGGCGGTGCCGGGACAGACATTGCCTTCTTCGACGGCAATTTGAGCCAGTATGAGATCCTCTCATTGGGGGATGCGCTCATCGTGATGGGGCCAAACGGCAAGACCCAGGTCAGTGGCGTGGAACTCCTGAGGTTCGCCGACGGCGACGTCGATCCATTGTTGATCACCTGTTACCCTCCTGGATCCGGTGGCAACGGTGCCCTTACGGGTGCCCCGCTGGTGCTGCCGGGCCTGGTCGAGGCGGACAAGGTGGCCCGCCCACCTGTGCTGCCGCGCCTCGATGACATGGACCCCCTGGTTCTGCCGCCTGTTGCGGACGCGGCGGTCGTAGGTGACGAACCGATTGTCTGTCGGCCGGACACCTTCCGGTTCGATCCGGTCGACTTCGACCTGGACCCGCCAGATCTGGCACTGATGCCCGGCCCCCGCGGGCCCCTAGGCCTGATGGCCGTTCCGTTCGACAACGACTGGATCATCTAGGACTTCCGACCGGCGGCAAATCACGGCAGCTTACGGCCATGACCCAAGCTGCCGCCGCAATCATGACCGACCCCGAGAGCGCGCCCAATCACGCGATCCCATCGCAACTGGCCAGTTTTCTGGCGGCCAAGCTGTGCCATGACGTCGCCAGCCCGACCGGCGCGATGATCAATGGCCTGGAAATGATGCGCGACCCGGATCACGCAGAAATGCGCGAAGATCTTGTCCAGATGGTCGAGGCCAGCGCCCGCAAACTGTTGGCCATGGTCCATTTCGATCGGGTCGCCTTCGGCGCAGCGACCAGCTCGGAGTCCTTTTCGGCCGAAGAGATCGAGACTCTGGCCCAGAGCGCCTTCATCGAAATCCGGCCGAGCCTGGACTGGCACTGCCAGATCGAGCGCTTCAACAAGCCGCAGGCACGTGCCGTGCTCAATCTGGCGCAGATCGCCGGGGGAGCCCTGGCGACCGGCGGCACGGTCACGCTGGAGGTGCGACCCCAGGCCGACCGACTTCACCTGAAGGCTCATGCGCAGGGGCCGCGCGTACGGCTGAAGCATGAGGTGGCGACGGGACTGTCCGGTGCGACCCTGACTGAGGGCATGGCCGGCCAGTGGATCCAGTCCTACTGGCTGCACACGACCGTCGCCGAGGCCGGTGGCACCCTGACCGTGGATATGGCCGAGGATCATGTGGAGATTTTGATCTCGATGCCACTCTAATCGGCGATCCGAACCAACCGTTAACCGACGCACCCGAATAACGGGATCATGCGACTTTGCCTCATCATCGATGATAGCCGGATTATCCGGAAGGTCGCCCGCCGCATCGTGGAGGGGCTGGGCTTCGACGTGGAGGAGGCCGCTGACGGTGCCGAGGCCCTGGCCTTCTGTACCGCGACCATGCCGGACGTGATTCTGGTCGACTGGAATATGCCGGTGATGGATGGCCTGACTTTTCTGAGACGGCTGCGCGACTCTGAAGGCGGAGACCGGCCCAAGGTGCTGTTCTGCACAATCGAGAACGAACCCAAGCGTATCGCCGATGCCCTCGATGCCGGGGCGGACGAATATGTGATGAAGCCCTTCGACGGCGACATCCTGGGCTCCAAGTTCGCTGACGTGGGGCTGACCTAGATGGCGCAGGAGCTGGATTTCCCGGTGCTGTCGGCCCTGATGTCCGAGCGGGCCGGCTATGATCTGGGCCTGGAACGCCTGAACGCGGTTGAGGCGCGCCTCGGGCCGATCGCCCGCCGGGAAGGGCTCGCCTCGGTCCAGGCCCTGATAAGCCTGATTGACCCAGTTCAACGACCTTCGCTGTCGTGGGAAATTGTCGAAGCCATTCTGCCAGCGGACACCCGGTTCTTCCGGGATCGAGATGCATTCCAGTTGCTGTCCGGTCAGCTTTTGCCGGCGCTGGCCAAGGCCCGGGGTGGCAAGGTCAGGATCCTGTCAGCGGGCTGCGCCACAGGCCAGGAAGCCTGGTCGATCGCCATCTGCGCGGCTGAGGTCGAGGTTGAGGTCGAGGTCATTGCCCTGGATCTGTCGATGCGCGCCATCGAGAAGGCCCGCGCCGGCGTTTACACCCAGTTCGAGGTCCAGCGCGGATTGCGCGCGCGTCAGCTGGTGGAATGGTTCGGGCAGACCGATGACCTGTGGCACGTCTCGAGTCGCCTGAAACCCGCTGTGCAGTTTGATCGGGCCAATCTCCTGGATGGACTTGAGGGCCTCGGTGGCTTCGATCTGATCTTCTGCCGCCATGTTCTGGCGGAAATGACGCGAGAGGCGCGCCAGCGCGTGATCGCCGGACTAGGCCGGGCCCTGGGAACGACCGGCTGCCTGTTTCTGGGGGCCGGCGAAACCCTCCCGGAGGCCGAGGCGGTGTTCCGGCCCGTTGCAGGCTTCAAGAGTGTCTATGTTCGCAGCGCCTCGCCAATCAGCCGGGCGGCGTAAGCGGCATCTCGCCGATCACCACGAGACTGTCGGACGGACCGAACGGAGCCAGATCCTCGCTGCGCCTCGGCAGGGGCTGGGCGTCGTCCGGCCAGCCGTCATGATAGGCAGCCCAGTGCAACACCGCTCCAGCCGGGGCCCTGAGGATCAGCACCAGGCCAGGATCGGGATCGGCCCAGCGCACACTGAACGGGACGCCGCCTGACGGAGGGGCGAGCGGCCGTCCCTGCAGGCTGATGTCCGTCAGCGGCCGGCTGGAAACAACCGTCAGACGCAGGTCGCGGGCCGACGGATCGGCGGCGGCGATCCGAACGCGACCGTCGGCAAGGGGGGTAACCACGACCTGGGGCGGCACAAACTCGACGGAGGGGGCGGCGACAGTGCGCCAGGTGGTCTGGCCCAGGGCTGCGATCTGGAGGTCGCGGGTCTGTCCGTTCTGCCGATCCAGAAGGCCGCGTGTCCAGGGATCGACCATGGCGGGCAGGGTGGCCAGCCGAGCCGATCCGTCGGCGCTGTCGGCCACATAGAGCGCCAGCGTCGGCAGGGGACGCTCTGGCGTCGCGGCCGGCGCCAGCCGCAGCGACAGGCCCCCAGCGGCGGCACCCAGGATGAAAACCAGTCCCAGGGCCGTCGCCAGCCGACCGCGAACGGCAGCGGTCAGCAATGGTGCCAGGGGCAGGACGGCGACCAGGGCCAAGGCCGCGGGCGCCGCCGGCATGGTCGCACCAACCCCCAGGAAGACGCCGTGGTTGACGCCGATCGCCCAGGCGGACCCCAAGGTTCCCAGAACAAAGGCGACTGGCCAGGCCACGTCTCCGAGCCGGCGGGCGGCCAGAAGGGCTAGAGCGCCCAGCAAGGTCGGCCAGGCGGTGATGATCGCCGCCTCAGGGGCCAGGATCTGAAGCGCGAGCGTCACCAGCCCACCCAGAAGAATCAGGCCGAGCGCCGGGGCCTCGTGCGGTCGATAAAGACCGGGGCGACCGCGAAGGAGGGCGGCGCTGACCAGAAAGACTCCGCCGATGCAGGCCGCCACCATCGCGACCTCAAATATGCCCAGGCGTCCGAGCAGGGGCCGGTTCATGATGAAGTCGGTCGGCGAAGCGGTCAGCCAGAGCAGGCCCTGACCGAGAAGGCCGCAGACCCCGAGTATGGCCATGCCGGCCACCACGCCGACAGCCGCCACCCGCAGCGTTTGGCTACGCGAGCCGCTGCGCACCAGCAGGCCCAGCAGAATGGCCCCGATCACACCCAGGATGATCCAGCCGACCCAGGCCGGATAGGCCAGGGTGAACAGTCCAAAGATGTCCGAGAAGACAGCGTTTGTGCGTGCGGGTGGAAGCGTCTCGGCGCTCAGGAGCGCGCGCGTCAGGTCCAGGGCCTGACTGCCGAGGTGCTGAAGGGAACCCTGGTTGAGATTGTTCGGTGTGGCATTGGCCGAATGATAGAAGAACGGCTCGCCGATGAAGGCGATGTTGAAACCCGGCAGGCCCTGGTCGCGTGGGTGGCTGAAATCGGTGTCGTTGGGCAGTATGGAATACAGGAACGCCGCCAGTGACGTGGATGACGGCTCGCTGACGGAGCGGGCGTAGAGGTCGATCATCCCGCCATTATTGCGGCCGGTCTCGAACATGAAGGCCCGACCCGCTGCACCCCGTGTTTCCAGATTGATGACGACGCCGACGCGGGACCGCAGGGGATGCTCACGGAAGAAGGCTTCGGCCCCGAGCAGGCCTTGCTCCTCACCATCGGTGATCAGCACGATCAGGTCGCGTCGGCGCGGCGCGGCCTCTGACAGCAGGACCCGGACGGCTTCCAGGGAAGCCGCGACGCCAGCTGCATCATCGGCGGCCCCCGGGGAGCCAACTGCGGAATCATAATGGCTCATCAGGACCACCGCAGGGGCCGTCGGATCGTCGCCGGGCAGCCGACCGACCAGGTTGGTTATACGTCCGCCTGACACCGACCCAGGCGAGCGCGAATAGACGCCGTCCGCAGTCTGGGTTGAAACCTGGAGTCCCAATTGTTGCATCCGACGCTGAAGTGTCTGGCGCACCTGTTCGTTCTCGGGCGAGCCGGTGGGGTGCACGACATGGCCGATCTGGCGGACGTCGACCATGGCCCGCTCGGCCGAAAAGTCGGTCGGCGGCGCGTCGTCGGAAACGGGGGCGGGGGGGCGGATCGTCAGTAGGGCGACAATCAGTGCAAGGCCCAGCGCGGCCAGAAAGCCGGTGAGTGATCTCATTTCAACCCTCCCAAGTCTGCGACAGCCTAAGCCAAGGTGCGGCGCGGTCAAAATCGCCAGGGTTGAGCGCCTGAAATGAAGAACGCCCGCCGGTTTCCCGGCGGGCGCTTCCAACCCGGACGCTTACAGACTTGGGATCAGGCCGCCGCGACGTTCGCGGAGCCGGAGCCTTCCTGGGGGTCACGCAGGACATAGCCGCGGCCCCAGACGGTCTCGATGTAGTGCTTGCCGCCGGCGGCCGTGGCCAGCTTCTTGCGCAGCTTGCAGATGAAGACGTCGATGATTTTCAGCTCGGGCTCGTCCATGCCGCCATACAGGTGGTTCAGGAACATTTCCTTGGTCAGGGTCGTGCCCTTCCGCAGGGAAAGCAGCTCGAGCATCTGATATTCCTTGCCGGTCAGATGCACGCGGTGGCCGTCGACCTCGACGGTCTTGGCGTCGAGGTTCACCGCGATCTCGCCGGTGGTGATGATCGCCTGGGCGTGGCCCTTGGAGCGGCGCACGACCGCCTGAATGCGGGCGATCAGCTCGTCGCGGTGGAAGGGCTTGGTCATGTAGTCGTCGGCACCGCCGCCAAACGTCTTGACTTTGGTGTCGATCTCGCTCGAACCCGAGAGGATCATTACCGGCGTGTTGATCTTGCCGACGCGTAGCTGACGCAGAACCTCGATGCCGTTCATATCCGGCAGGTTAAGGTCAAGAAGAATGATGTCGTAGTCATAGATCTTGCCCAGATCGATGCCTTCTTCACCCAGGTCGGTGGTGTAAACATTAAAGCCCTCGGACTTGAGCATCAGTTCGATGCTCTGTGCGGTGGCGCTGTCGTCTTCGATCAGCAGAACGCGCATTCAGTGCCCCTCCAGGCGAATCTAGATGTGTGGCGACGGTGCGAAAAAGGTTACGCACCTCTTCCCCGCACGCTCACTCCGAAAGACTTAAGAAAGGTTAATCGGACCCCTCAAACGAATCGATAGGCTGATTTGGGAGTCGCGGTCCAGAGGCCGAGTCAACGATTCGATTCCGGCTGGTAAATCTCCTGTCGAGCGAGTCCAAAAAGACTCACTGCGTCGTCCGGTGGCCTCCGATTCAGGTTAGAAGAGCGGCCGAAAAGGAGGTCTGCCGTGCTGTTTGTCCTGTCCCCCGCCAAGCGTCTCGACTTCTCGGATCATCCGCTGGCGGTCGAGGCCACGCGGCCGCGCATGGCTGAAGACACGGCGCAACTGGCCACCACGACCCGTCGGCTGACTGGACCGGACATCAAACGACTGATGGGCCTTTCGGACGACCTGGTGAAGCTGAACCGGGCACGGTTTCAGGCCTTCGACGCGACGGCCCAGGGCGACCTCCCGGCGGCCTTCGCCTTCGCCGGCGACGTCTATCAGGGGCTGAAGGCGCGCGAACTGGACGGGGCGGGCATGGACTGGGCCCAGGACCATCTTCGGATCCTGTCGGGACTCTATGGCGTGCTGAGGCCGCTGGATGCGATCCAACCCTATCGCCTCGAAATGGGGACAAGATTGTCGACCCGACGGGGGCGAGATCTCTATGCCTTCTGGGGCGACCGGATCGCGCATCAGCTGGATGCCGACCTGGCCGGCCAGGCCGATCCTGCGATCATCAACCTGGCGTCAGAGGAATATTTCGGGGCGGTCGATCGCAAGGCTCTGAAGGCACCGGTGGTGAGTGTTCGTTTCGAGGAAGAAAAGGACGGGCAGCGCAAGGTCCTGTCCTTCTTCGCCAAGCAGGCACGCGGCCGCATGGCGCGCTGGGCCATCGATCAGCGGATCGAAAGGGCTGCGGACCTGAAGGCGTTCCAGGCGGAAGGATACCGGATCGATGCGGGCCGATCGTCCGACCAGGCCTTGGTCTTCTGGCGTCACCAGCCGCCGCCCGTGGCCCAGCAGCGCAAGGCGGGTTAGGGGGGCGGGTCGCCTTCAGGGGGTGGTGGGTCCACAAAGCGGAACGGAATACGGACACGCTCGGACTGGAAGGGACGACCGTCCCGGCTCCACGGATTTATTGCGAAGAGCGCGGCCAGGGTGACGGCGGCCTCCTCGAAACCGACGCCCGGCGGATCGGCGGGGTCGGCAACGCAATCGGCGGTCGCGCCGGTCGGCTCGATACGACAGGTGACGGTGGCCCGTCCCTCGGAGAAGCCCTGGGTTCGTGCCTGTTCGGGAAAGGTCTCGATCACAGACGGCGTGTCTGGCAGGCTGCGCCAATCAGGATTGGCCATCACATTGTTGTCGCCACGAGCGGCCCGGGTTCCTGGCAGGTCGAATTGAAACGGGACCTGGACGCGGACGCTATCGTCGTCGAAGGGCGCCAGGCGGAAATGGCGTGTCAGGCTGCGGGCGGCGCGACCAAATCCACGACCGCGAGGCACCTCGCTCAGTGTTCGACAATTCTGTAGCTCCCCGTCGGTGCTGATGCCGCAGTCGAGGACGGCTCGGCCCTCGTTTCCCCGGTCTGGATCGGGAAAGGCGGCGTCCATCTGGGCGCGCGTGGGGGCCGCCAGCCAGGCAGGATTTGTCAGGTAGGATCGGCGCCGCCCAAAACCGCCGCGCGGATCGACCTCGAATATAATCGTCGTGGCCATGCGCCCCTCGACCGGGACGCCATCGAGCCTCGCCGGGCGCAGGAGGAACTGGCGCGACAACAGGATGGCGGCGGCACCAAAACCCATGCCCTCAGGATCTTCTCTCTGCGCCTCGCAGTCCCGAGCGACGCCGTCGACCGTGACCAGGCAGGACAGAACCACCTCTCCGCTGATTCCCCGGATCAGGGCCGCGGTGGGCAGCACCGCTCTGATGGCTTCAGGCGAGGGCCGCTCAAGCCAGGCGACCGGCGTGCGCCGACCTTCGTCCTGTTGTGTCGCGGGCGAGTCCGGCGCGCCGGAATTCGTGTCCTGAGCCGTCGCAGGGCCAGCGACCGCCAGCAGGCCAATCAACAGGAGAGATCGCATGAATTGACTCCAGACGTTGTTTTTCTGGCGTCTGCGATCACCGGGAGCAAGCGCTTTCATCATGCGCCCCCGGAGTGACGGTGGGGGGAGCTGACCAAGGCCGAAGCCGACATCATCAGGTTTGCGAACTGACAAGGTTCTCCCAACACGTTAGAAACACTTTCGAGAGGGAGGGTGCCGATGGCCGATGTGTTCGTCAGTTATGATCGTCGCGACCGGGATCTGGCCGAGCGGGTCGTCGCGGCACTGACTGAGCAGGGCCTGACCGTGTGGTGGGATGATCGGATCACGCCGCACGAGACCTGGGACAAAACCATCGAGCGCGAGGTGGACAGCGCCAAGAAGGTGTTGGTGCTGTGGACCAAGAACTCTGTTGAAAGCGACTGGGTGCGAACAGAGGCGGGGGCGGCCCGAGAGTCCACGCCACCCAAGTTGGTTCAGGCCCGGTTTTCGGACTGCAAGGTGCCGTTGGCGTTCCGTCTGTTGCAGCACATTGATCTCATCGGCTGGACCCCCAAGCGCCGTCACGCCGGTTGGGATAGGCTCATCCTTTGGCTGAAGGACGGGATCGACCAGCCCGCGGTTTCAGCTCCCGGAGCCGGCGGTCCTATCCCGCCAGCGGAGCCGACACAGCCGGCGGACCCGCCGTCCCCCTCCGCGCCGGCCGCGCCAGAGATGGCGGCCCCGGCGGTAGCGCCGGCCGCGGCCATGGGGCTGGGCGATTTTTCCAGCCTGGCGGGATCTCCCTCGGTGCCCGAAGCGCCAACGGGAGTCGCTCCTGCAGCCTCGAGCGGGCCGGCCGGCGAAGCACCGGTCGAGCCGGTTGCAGCCGAGCCGGGCCCGGTTCCTGTGTCCATGCCAGTCGCGGGTCAGGCCAATCCCGGTACCGGTGGCCGAACGGGCACGGGTATCGACAAGCGGTTGCTGATTGGCGGCGGCATCGCCCTGGGAGCCGTGGTCGTCATCGGTCTTGCGATGATGCTGTTTTCTGGCGGCGGCTTTTCGAGCCAAGAGCGCACGACCATGGGCGGATACCTGAACGGCTATGCCGAACAGTATGCGCCAGGACTGGACAGCGTCGGCAACGACGAGCTGGCCTGGCTGGCCGACGATGCCGCGCATGAATTTGAGGTGCGCCTGGACGGTGCACGCAGCTATCGCGTGCTGGGGGCCTGCGACACCAACTGTCGGGATGTTGATCTGTACGTCATGGATCCGTCCGGCCAGGAAATTGGGCGCGATGTCCTGACCGACGACTTTCCGGTCGTGGACATACCCAACGCCCAGAGCGGCACCTACACCGTTCGCATCGGTATGCCGGACTGCCGGGCTGAGGAATGCCTGAGCGCCGCGCGGATTTATCGGGTGAACTAGCTGCCGACAGGCCGATTATCCATTCGCGCATTACGAATGGCATCCTGGCGTGTTATTATCCAATCCGGATAATATAATGATGTAGGCAGGGGGATATGACTCAACCGGATAACAGGCCGATCCGCGGGTCTGTGCGTGCGGGCCGATATGTCAGGCAGCCGCGAGGGTATAGTGCCTTCCTGCCAGAGCCACTTCCGCCTGCCGACCTCGATATCTCCGGTTCGGTCATGCGGGCCTTGAGCGCCGCCGACCTCGCCCTGGGGCGGCTGGATGGTGCGATTGAGACGCTGCCTCATCCCGAGCTATTCACCGCGATGTATGTTCGTCGCGAAGCCGTTCTTTCGAGCCAGATTGAGGGAACACAGGCATCGATGGACGACCTTGTGGCGGCAGAAGCGCGCCTCAAGGGCGAACGACCTTTGGGTGATGTCAATGAGGTCATCAACTACACGGCCGCCTTGAAGCTCGGTGTTGACCGTCTTGCCGACCTCCCAGTTTCCGGTCGCCTTATGCGAGAGATCCACGGCGTCCTGATGTCCGGCGTCAGAGGCGGCCACGCGACCCCGGGCGCGTTTCGAACGACGCAGAACTGGATCGGTCCGCCGGGAGCGGGACTAGCGGATGCCGTTTTCATCCCGACGCCGCCGGAAAGGGTCGCCGATGACATTGGTGCACTCGAGACCTTCCTTCATCGGCCAAGCCATCTGCCACTGCTGGTGCGTATCGGCCTGGCCCACGCACAGTTTGAGACGATCCATCCGTTTGTTGACGGGAATGGGAGGCTGGGTCGCCTGCTGATCACGTTCCTGCTCTGCGAAGGCAAGGTGCTGAGCAAGCCGGTCCTCTATGTGTCGTTGATCCTCAAGAAGCGCCGGCAGGAATATTATGAGCGGTTGCAGGCCGTTCGAGATGACGGCCAGTGGGAGGCCTGGCTCGTGTTCTTTCTGGAATGCGTCGAGGCGGCGGCACTTGACGCTGCAGCCCTCGCGAAGAAAATCCTGAGGCTGAGAGAAGATCACCGCGACCTGCTGGTGCAAGAACTCGGTGCGCGCGCCGGCAAGGCGATCCGTTTGCTCGAACGCCTGTTCCGGGATCCCTATTTGGAAGTCAATGAAGCGGCCCACGTCCTCGGCGTCGGATTCGCGAACGCAAATGCCATCATCGGCCAGATGCAGACACTAGGTGTCTTGCGCGAAGCGACGGGCCAATCGCGCAACCGGCTGTTCGTCTATGAGCCCTATCTGACCCTCTTCCGAGACATCTGAGCGCCCTGGTCGCTGAGCCAGGCGAGGAAGCGGCGGGCCTGGGCGCTTGGCTGGCCGGTGCGGTGGAAGACGGCGAAGGCGGCACCGTCGGTGGTGAAGCCATGCGGCGCGATCAGCCGGCCTGAGGCTAGGTCGGTCGCGATCAGCGGACGCTGGGTGACGCAGACGCCCAGGCCGGCCAGGCAGGCCTCGATCATGGTCTGCTGATGATCGAACAGCATCGGCGGGCGGGCGTCATCCAAGGGGTGGCCGGTCCGCGCGGTCCAGTCATCGATGGCCGACGGATGCGAGCGCGAAACCAGACGGCGGGCGCGCGCGGCCTCCAGGCCGGGGGCCAGCACGGGGCCGATCTCATTGTCCATGAAGCGGTGCGCGACCAGGCCGGGCGGCGGCTCGGCGTCGGCGGCCAGCATCCGAATGGCCAGGTCGGCGCCCTCCAGCGAGCGGTCCAGGTCGGCGTAGGATTCGGTCAGCTCGATCTCATCGCCATGCGGCCAGCCGGTCAGGCGCGGAATGAGCCAGCGCCCGACCAGGGTGGACAGGCCCGAGACGCGCAGGCGCCGGGCCACAGCACCGTGCGCCTGGACAGCCGAGGCCAGACGCTCGAAGGCCGGGGCGATGTCGGCCCAGAGCCGCTCCGCCGCGGGCGTCGCACGGCGGGCGTTGCGCGGGCCGTCGAACAGGGGCAGGCCGAGCTGGTCCTGCAGGGCGACGATCTGGCGGCTGACGGCACCGTGGGTGACGCCCAGGTCTTGGGCCGCGCGCGTCATCGAGCCGCGCCGCATGACCGCATCAAAGGCGCGAAGCGCGGTCAGGGGGATGGGGATCTGTTTGTGCGCTGAACTCACAAACAGGAGCGGATAAGTCGTTAGGCCACGCGGCGCAAGGGCGGCAGACAGGCCGGGTTTCAACGCGAGGGAGAGATCATGCTCAAGCCGGTCGACTACAATGAACGCCAACACATCGGCTATCGGGCCGGGCGGGCGATGCCGGAGGAGAGCCGCCGCATCTGGGCCGAGGCGTTGGCGCGGCGCGCACCGGAACGGCGGCCCTTGAATGTGCTGGACCTGGGGTCGGGCACCGGGCGGATGACGCCGATGCTGGCGAAGACCTTTGGCGGTCAGGTCTGGGGCGTGGAGCCGCACGACAGGATGCGCGCCCAGGCCGAGGCGGATCCGCATCCGGCCAATGCGGCCTATCTGGAGGGCCGGGCTGAGGCCATTCCGCTGGCCGTCGGGGCCTGTGATCTGGTGGTGATGTTCCTGTCGCTGCACCATGTGGCGGACCGGGCGGCGGCGGCGCGCGAAATCCGGCGGGTGCTGGCGCCCGGCGGACGGGTGTTGGTCCGCAGCCAGTTCTCGGACCGGATGCAGCCGGTGAACTGGCACGTCTGGTTCGACGGCGCCCATGAGGCCGAGCTGAAGATGTTTCCGACCACGGCCGAGGTCGAGGTGATGTTCGCGGCGGTGGGCCTGGAGCGGCTGGCCCTGGATGTCGTGCGCGAACGCTATGCCGACACCCTGGCCGATCAGGCCGCGCGGCTGAAAACCCGCTCGATCTCGACCTTCGAGCACCTGGACGAGGCGGCGATCGAGGCCGGATTCCGCAAGCTGGATGAGGCCGTGGCGCGCGATCCCGACGGCGGGCCGATCTATGGGGACGGGGATTTGATGACGTTTGGGTAGGGGAGCAAGCCTATAGGCGCGGGGTTCGGGTACGGTCTCGGACGATTGAGGCGACTCAGTTGATAAGCCGGTTCGATTTTCAACGAACGGGACGACCGAGACATGAGACTGCCTTTGCTGCCGGCCATTGTGGCCTTCGCCTTGATCGCCGCGCCCGCGATGGCCCAGGAAGCCCAATGGACGGGAGAGGGGTCCTTCGGAGCTGGTTTCACCACAGGCAACACCGACACGTCCGACCTAGGATTGGGACTGGAACTGGCGCGCGAGCAGGGGCAGTGGACGGTCACCCTAGAAGCCGCCGCCGAGTTCGCCGAGACCAACGGCGCCCAGACCAAGAACCGGATGTTCGTAGCCGGGCAGATTGATCGGGATTTCTCGGACCGGCTCTATGGCTTTGGCCGTGCGTCTTATGAGCGGGATGAGTTTTCGGGTTTTGAAAGCCGAGCCTTCGCTGGCGCAGGTGTCGGCTATCGAATCCTCACAGGCGAGCAAACCACCTGGGCGGTGGAGGCGGCGCCGGGGATCAAGCTGGACGAGGTGCGTCAGGTCGTTCTGCCCGGACCGGTGATCGTACCGGCCTCCTCGGAGGCTAGCTTCTCGGTCATTGCCGCGTCGCGCTTCGCCCATGCGTTCAACGACAACGTCCGGCTGACCAATGACACCAGCGTGACCTATGCCGAGACCTCGACCCAGATCGAAAACCAGTTCGCCGTTACGGCGGCGCTGAGTGGGGCGCTGTCAGCGCGGTTCTCGGTGGGCGTGCGTCACGATACCGACCCCCCGTTCGGGTTTGAAGCGACGGATACGGCGACGCGCGTGTCCCTGGTCTATGCGTTCGGGCGGTAGCGGGGCCTACCCCCGCTCCTTCGTCTTGGAAAACGCCACCTTGGGGAATTTTTCGCCGACGTAGCCGGTTTCCCAGCTGGATTTGGCCAGGAAGACGGGGGCCTGGTCGATGTCGGTGGCCATCTGGGGGCGGTATTTGGAGGCGAAGTCGTCCAGGTCGGCGCGGGCCGCGGCAGTAACCCAGCGGGCCTCGGCGTAGGGGCTGGGTTCGAAGACGACGTCCAGGCCGTATTCCTCGCCCAGGCGGTCGGCCATGACCTCGAACTGGAGCTGGCCCACGGCGCCGACGATGAAGTCTGAGCCGATCTCGGGGCGGAACAGCTGGGTGACGCCTTCCTCGGCCAGGCCTTCGAGCGCCTTCTTGAGGTGTTTGGCCTTGAGCGGGTCCTTGACGCGCACGCGCTGGAGGATTTCGGGCGCGAAGTTGGGCAGGCCCTGGAAGCGGACCAGGCCGCTCTCTGACAGGCTGTCGCCGACGCGCAGGACGCCGTGGTTGGGAATGCCGATGACGTCGCCGGCGTAGGCTTCCTCGGCCAGCTCGCGATCCGAGGCGAAGAACAGGATCGGGCTGTTCACCGACAGGGACTTGCCGGTGTTCTGGACCTTGAGCTTCATGCCGCGCTTGAAGGAGCCGGAGGCCATGCGGAACATGGCGATGCGGTCGCGGTGGTTGGGGTCCATATTGGCCTGGACCTTGAAGACGAAGCCGGTGACCTCGGCGTCGCCCGGCTGGACCGTGATGTCGACCGGAGCGGGGGCGTTGCGGGTCTCGGGCGGGGCCTCCTTGCGGGCCGGCAGCGGCTTGGGCGCGGGGGCCCAGTCGGCGATGGCGCGCAAGAGCTCGTCGATGCCGAAGTGGCGCAGGGCCGAACCCCACAGCACCGGGGTCATGTGGCCTTCGAGGAAGGCCTGGCGGTCGAAGGGCTTGTAGCCGCCCTGGACCAGCTCCAGCGCGTCGGTCAGGTCGGATTGTTCGCCGGCTTCGAAATGGGCGGCGGCCTGATCCAGCGGCAGGGCGGCGGGATGGTCGGGATCGTGGTCGGCACCGGCTTCCTTGCGGGCGTAGGGCTGGAAGGTGGAGTCTCCCACCTTGGCCATGCCTCGGAGGCGATTGCCGCTCTCGGCCGGCCACCAGATCGGCGAGGGGTCGAGCTGGAGGCGCGAGGCGATCTCGTCCAGCAGGGCCATGGGGTCCTGGGCCTCGCGGTCCAACTTGTTGATAAAGGTGATGATCGGGATGTCGCGCAGGCGGCAGACTTCGAACAGCTTCAGCGTTTGCGGCTCGATGCCCTTGGCCGCGTCCAGCACCATGACGGCGCAGTCGGCGGCGGTGAGAGTGCGATAGGTGTCTTCGGAGAAGTCCTCGTGGCCCGGCGTGTCCAGCAGGTTGAACATCCCGCCTTCGAACTCGAAGGTCATGACCGAGGCGCTGACCGAGATGCCGCGCTCTTTCTCGATCTTCATCCAGTCCGAGCGGGTGCGGCGAGCCTCGCCGCGCGCCCGCACGGCGCCGGCCGCGCGGATGGCCCCGCCGGCGAGCAGGATGTGCTCGGTCAGGGTCGTCTTACCCGCGTCGGGGTGGGCGATGATGGCGAAGGTGCGCCGGCGCGCCGCTTCTTGTGCGAGAGTGAGCTTGGACATTGGGCGCGGCGCTTAGCGTGCCCTGCGTCGATTGTCACCCGCCCATCAGGCGGCCATGCGGTTCCAGACGGCCTTGTCCGCGGCCACAGGATTGAGGCGACCGCGCGCGTGCTTGGCTTGTAGGGCGTGGATGACGTCTTCGGGCAGGACGGCAAAGCGCGGCTCGACCAGCTCGGGAATACAGTCCGCTTCGGGGGCGGCGAACATGGCGGCATTGACGCCCGACTGGCGGCTGGCGATCAGCCAGGCAAGGCGCCGCGCGCGCTCGGGGTCGTCACGGTGGAGCGTCGGGTTTTCGGAGAACAGCTCACAGCCCAGCTCGACCACATAGTCGAAGCCCAGCCGGTCGAATCGGCGCGCGTCGACCGGATCGACCGAGAGGTCATCTTCCAGATCGAATACCGCGTCATTCAGAAGAAACAGCACCAGCACACACCCCATCACCGGACTCATTTCGGCCCGTTAGACCTGACGATAGGCGAGGGGGTTTGAAGTTCGGTGTGCGAACGCGGTTAAGTCTTTCTGACCAGGGCGCGCTCAGCCGCCGGCGCGCAGGGTGAAGACCAGCGGCTGGGAATCGCCGGGGCGGGTCAGGCTGAATCCGTCGGCGCCGACCGCGGCCTCGTCGAAACAAGCCTCGGCGCCGGCGCCGTCGTCCAGGCAGAATTGGCCGTCATGGCGGCGCCAGGTTCCCTGTTCGATCGGAAGGGGCTCATTGTCGACCATCTGGGCGTAATCGCCGTTGGAATGGAGCACCATCGACCCCTCGGTCCCGTCCGGCATGGTGTAGGCGTAGATGCCCGACTGGGCCGGACCGTCGCCGCTGTTGGCGCCGACGGCGGGGCCGCAGGCGGCCAGGCCGGCCAGAAGGATGAGCGACAGCGGCAGACGAAGAGAAGACATGGCGGCTCCGATGAGATGATGATCATTGATAAGTCATCGGGTCGGACTGGGTTCCGAGAGGAGGCGAAACGTCCCGTCCAGCGAGAGGAACGGCACCCCCGATGTCCGGTATTCGGGCTGCGCTGCGTAGCTCCTTAAGAACCCAGGAGAGATGCCATGTATCGAATTCCCACCGCATTACTCATCGGCGCCGTCTGCGCCGCCGTCGTCGGCTGTGATCAGCCTGCGACGGACCCTTCGACTGAAACTGGATCAGCGGCCCAGGCCGACGCGGGCGGATCGTCGCCGATTGCGGGCGTCCAGGGCGACCGCGAGGTGCGACACGCCATGCAATGCTGGGGCGTGACCAATGGATCGTACCTGATCCACATCGCTTCGCCGGATCGGGTGGTCGGCTTTCCGCAGGCGTCGATGAACGACTACCGGGCCTGGTCGGCACAGGCCGAGATCCTGATCCGCGACCGGGGCGGTTCACTGGACGACTACAATGCGCTGCAGTCGGAATTCCAGGAGCGGTTCATGTCCGAAGAGTCGCGCCAAGAGTTGCGGCCGGTTCTGGAGGAATGCCTCAGGACCGTTCCGGTCGCCGCCCTGGACGTTGAGCCGCCGATCCTGACCGGCCCCTAGGCCCGCGGCTTGTCGCCATCCACATCCTCGACCAGGAAGTGGCGGCCCTGGCGGTCTTCGATCTCGACCAGCCAGAGGTCAGGGTCATAGTCGGCCTGACGCGCGGCATAGGCGTCCAGCTCGAATTCGGGAGCCTCGGGGTGCGGCTCGATCCACAGGCGGTCGCCGTCCAGGCCGATGGTTTCGGCGTAGAGGCGGGCGCTGCGATCAACGGTGTTGTAGGCCTTGACCAGGACGGCACCGGCCCGCGCGTCACCCTTGCGCACCACCACGGCGGCGGCCCCGGCCATCTGGGCACGGCGGATCAGGGCAGAAACCCAGACGTCTGTGGCGATCAACACTGGCTTAACCGTAAGCAGAAACCGAACCGAAGGGCCGGCGCGCCTAAGGTGAGACCATGACCGGACGAATCCAAGAGCCGCGCCGACATTCTGCCCGCAAGGGGCCCGCCGTGATGCTGTTGAGCGTGGCCCTGGCCGCTACGCCCGCCGTGGCAGGTCCGGCCGACACCTATTTCGAGCGCAGCCTGGTGGCCGCCGCCGGTGCCCGCTGTCAGATGTTCGATGCCGCCACGGCCCACGCGCTGGAGGCCGGGGTCGCCCAGTCGCGTGGCGCGGCGCTCAGGGCCGGCAGTAGCGAGACCGAACTGTCCGATCGGCGCATCCGTGCCTTGAGCCAGGCCGGGCGGATCGCCTGTGATGACCGCGAGCTTTCTGTGGTGGCTGAACGGGTGCGGTCGGCGTTTTCGGCCTGGGCGCGGACACCGCGCATGGATTTTCCCGGTGAGCGGTCGGCCTGGCAGGTGGTGCGCTCGGCCTATGCCAGCCAGTCCTGGCGCGTCCGTCAGGATGGCGACAGGGTGATTTTCGGCTTTGCCGGAGCCGGGACCGGGCACACTCTGGCCCTGGCGGTGGAAGACGAACAGGTCGTCACCGCCCGTCTGATCGTCCGCGATCCGGGCCGGGCCCCGTCGGCCTGGCTTGCGCGCGCGGGCATGGCCGACACGCCACCGGCATCGGCCAGCCGGGTCTTCATGGCCGGCCGTGGTCGTGCCGTACCCGAGACGCTGAATGAGCGCGGTGGCAAGCTGTTCCGGTTCTCGACGGCGGCGGCGAATGCCATCGGCCAATTGGATCCACGCGAACGGTTTGCCGTGGAACTGGTCCAGCCCAATGGTGCGACGCGGGTCGTGACCCTGGGTGCCGGCGACTTTGCCGCCGCCCGGGCCTTCCTTGCGATGGGAACGCTCTAGGGGCTCAGGCAGCCTCGGCAGCCGCCAATTCACGGCGCAGTCTCCAGAACCGAAGGGTGCGCTGCGCGGTCGCCAGATCCAGCTCGGCGTACATCAGGCCATAGGCCTGGGCCTTGGCCATGGCGTCGCCGTCCTTGTTCAACAGAACCACCGCATAGGTCAGGAACAGGGCGCGATCCAACTGGGCGGATTTGCAGACGACCGCAAGTGCGTCGATCTGAGCGGTATCGACGATCTGGCGCGTGGTGTGGAAATCCAGGTCCGCCAGTTCGGACAGGGCTATCAGGAATTCGGTACGCCCCCCCGACCGGAGGAACCGGACGAGCATCTCGGGCGTCAGGCTGCCCGACGCGTGGAGCTCACGGACATAGGCACTGGCGGTTTCGTAGTCGTCCGGCAGGGAACCGTCGGCAACGCGTAGGCGGCTGCGACCCGCAGCCAGGGCGGCGTCCAGTCGATCCGGCGACAGGGTCGCATTGCGTTCCAGAATCTTCTGACGGAGACGTGTCTCCACCACGAAGTACATCTCGTTCAGGAGATCCGGCGGCAGCGCCGCACGAGCGACGAGGGCGTCCTGAAGGGCGGGATTGGCCTGGGCACGGTCGGTGATGGTTTCATGGGCGGCGCGCGACAGCTGGGCACCGTCGTTGCGGATAAGCACGCCGAGGGTTTCATCACTGCCGCGATGGACAATGACGTCTGAGACGGATTCGGTGACGCGTTGACGCTCCGACACAGCGCGCAGATGGCCCTGGCCCTTGACCCGAACGACATCGAGCAGGTCGGATTCCTGAAGGACGTCGCTGTGGCGCAGGATCGGGGCGGCAACTTCTTCGATGTCCATGGCCAGGGTCCGGGCCAGAACCCGCGGCGCATTGGGGGCCTCCGAAAAGCGGACCGACAGTTCCTGGCGGACGGCCTCCTCCATCTGGGTGGAGAGTTGGGCCAGAACAGAGCCGTACAGTTCGGTCTCGGCCGGGTTCGGCACGGAGGGGCCGAAGAACTCATCGGTCAACTCGCGCAGCAGCTCGCGGCGCTTGTCGCCGGACGGCTCGCGGGCGAGGTTTATAAGATCCTGAAGTCGCGAGGGATTCATGGCTGGCGGCCCAACATTTCCATGAGTTGATCCGGTGGCAGATTCCGGAGAATCTCAAAGGCCTCCTCGGCACGAGCCGACCGGTCCTGCTCGGCCAGACTCTGCCCCTGGGGGGTTTGCAGGGCGACGAGCGTGTCTTCCGCAGCCAAGGTTTGGGCGCGCTCGATCGTATCGGGCGTGCGCCCGGAGGGACGGTGGACGGAATAGTAGCGGCCCCCCCCACTCCCAGTAGTTGCCGGCGCGGCGGGACGGGTCGGGGGTTCTGTGGTGTCCCGAACCTGGGCGACAGGCACCTGCGCGGGCGTCTCGACCTGCGGACGCGGCGTGGGCCGGGGCGAGGGGCGCGGTGTGGGTCGTGGCGTGGGCGAATGTTCGGCCCGCAGCGGCGGGCTATTGACCGGCGGGCGGCCAGGCCAGTTCAGGTAGCGCAGGCCGGCCCGGTCGGCAGCTTCGGACCGTTGCTGCTGGGCGGTGGCCGGCACGGCCGTAGCGATGGTTGAAACGGCGAGGACGGCGAGGATCAGGCGGGGCATCTTGGCATCCCGAAGAAGCTGGATGGCCAGACTAGTCGCCGGGCGCTTGCCCGGGTGTTAACGCGTGGCGCTTTGATTAATCGAGAACGCAAGCACAGGTTGCGATGGCGGTGCCGGCGGCCTAGCTGCGCAGGAAGTCGAGGGTAAAGGCCGAGCGCCAGTCGACGCCGGCTTCATAGGCCCCCGCTTCGGCGGCGACCTGAAAAAATTCCTCCCAGCGCGCTGCCGTCATATCGCCGATGCGGCCGCCGGGTGAGACGACGATCTCGTTGGCCATGAGATTTCGGCGGGCCCAGGCCAGCAGCTCCTGGGTCATTTGGGGGTTGGCCCGTTTGATCAGGGTTTCGGCGGGTGTCGGATCGTCATTGAGGTAGGACTGCCAGCCCTCGACCGAACCCTCGATGAATCGGGCCACGACTGACCGGTTGTCACGGATCAGGCCGTCGGGCGCGAGTAGCAGATTGGCGTAGGAGGGATAGCCCTCGTCGGCGAGCAGGAAGACGCGCGGCTCAACGCCACCGGCAGTTTCGATGATGTAGGGGTCGATCGTCAGACTCCCGTCCTGGACTGCACGGGGGTCAGCCAGGAACACCGCTGGATCGGAAGTGTAGGGGCGCAGCTGGTCGTCCGTGAATCCGTATCGCGCCTTGAGCCAGATCCAGACGCTGGCGACAGCAGTTTCGGACAGCAGTAAGGGGCGACCCGCCAGGTTTGCGATGGACGTCAGGGCTGGGTCGGGATGGGCGATCAGGACCTGGGGGTCTTTCTGGAAGAAGGCGGCGACGACCGAGACCGGCGCGCCTTCCGCTGTGAGGTTCATCGGGATGAAGGCATTGGCCCCCATGCCCAGCTCGACCTGGCCGGAGGCGAGAAGCTGGGGAACGTCGACCGAAGGCCCGCCCTGAATGATTTCAACGGTCAGGTCGCGGCGAGAATAGGATCCGTTGGCGACCGCCTGGTAGAACCCGGCGTGGGCAGCCTGGGCGGCTCCGTCGATCGCGAAGCGAATCCGGGTGCGACCATAGCGGTCAGTCGGCTCACGTGGCGGTTGGCACGCGACAAGCGAGCCAACACCGGCGGCGGCGGTTAGACCCGCAGCCCCGGTCAGTCCGGCGATGAGCGACCTACGGTCCATCAGCGACTCCCACGACGAAAGGCGAGCCTAGCGAGGGGGTGGGGCTAAGGGAAGGCGCGGAAGGGACCGGAAACGGCCACGCGACCGTCCGGCATCGCCCGCAGCCTGCGCGATGACAGATTGAGGAAACCGGGGGCCAGAAACGGATCGAGGGGCGATGGCGCGGGCGGACCCGTGCTCATCGACCCCTCACCAAGTCCGGGTTGGACGTTGGTCCGTTACGGGTTGGAGGTCACATTCTGTCGGCGGGCGGACCCGGCGTCTGAATGATCGTCCTGTCCTTTGCCTGGTCTTCCTCCTTGGCGAGTTTCCCCACCGGGTTTTGAAGTCCGCCTTCCCTCGGATTGCTCCTTGGTCGGGCCCGTCCCGGTTTCTCCAAGGTTCCCCCTGAAGTCCGTGGCCGGAGGCCGGTTTCGCCGCTTGAAGCCCGGGTCTCCCCGGATTTCCGCGCCGCGATGTCCGTCGGCAAGGACACGGTCTCGCGAAACCCGGCGGGTGGCAAGCGGGGGCGGGGCGGTGCAGGTGCGCGGATGGGGGATGGATGGTGGATAACCGCCCTGATCGGGGGGATGGGTTTTAGAAAACTGTCGTAATCCAGTCGGGTAGGTTGTCCCCAGAAATGCGGTCAACCCGCCAGGGCCGCCTTCATCTCTTCCAGGCGCAGCCAGTCGGCCTCGGCCAGCTCGAGCTGGGCGCGGGCGGCGTCGAGGTCGGCGGAGAGCTGGTCGAAGCGTTTGCGGTCGGCGGCGTAGAGGGCCGGGTCGGCCAGGGCGGTTTCGAGCGTCTCGATGCGGGCGGGGAGGGTCTCGACCTCGCGCTCGGCCTCTTCGAGGCGGCGGGCGTCCTTGTAGGAGAGCTTCTTGGGGGAGGCGGTGGATGAAGCGGCCGGAGCACGCTCGGACTTGCCCCCCTCGCTCGCTGCGCGACCGCTCCCCCCAGGAGGGGGAGAGACAGGGGCGGTGAGGAAGCCGGGGTTCTGGTGCACGAAGTCGGACCAGCCGCCGGGAGTTTCGACGGCGTCGCCGCGGCCGTTCAGGGCGATGGTCGAGGTGGCGAGGCGGTCGATGAAATCTCGGTCGTGGCTGACCAGGATGAGGGTGCCGTCGTAGTCTTCCAGGAGGTCCTCGAGCCGGTCGAGGGTCTCCATGTCCAGGTCGTTGGTCGGCTCATCGAGGATCAGCAGATTGGCGGGCTGGGCCAGGGCGCGGGCGAGCAACAGGCGATTGCGCTCGCCGCCCGAGAGGGTGGAGACCGGCTGGCGCAGCTGGCTTTCCTTGAACAGGAAGTCCTTGGCATAGGCGGCGACGTGCTTGGAGTGGCCGCGCACCAGGATGGAATCGCCGCCGCCGGGGGTGAGGGCGTCCCACAGGGTCATGTCGGAGCGCAGATCGGCGCGGGCCTGGTCCAGATAGACCGGCTGGAGATTGACGCCCAGGCGGATGGAGCCGGCGTCGGGCTGCATCTCGCCCAGCAGCAGTCGCACCAGGGTGGTCTTGCCCGCGCCGTTGGGGCCGACGATGGCCAGACGGTCGCCGCGCAGCACCTTGGTGGAGAAGGGTTTGAGGATGGTGCGGGCGGCGGCATTCCCCTCCACCGCTTCGCGGTCCCCCTCCCCCCCGCTTCGCGTCGGGGAGGAGAAAGTTTTGGAGACGCCCTTGAGTTCAGCGACGAGCTTGCCTGAGGTCTGGCCGGCATCGACGCCGAGCTGGATCTCGCGCGGCAGGTCGGCGACGCGGGCGGCGCGGTCCTGGCGCAGGGCTTCGAGGCGGCGGGCGCGGCCCTCGTTGCGGGTGCGCTGGGCGGTGATGGAGCGGTAGAAGGTGTAGGTCTCGCGCTCGATCTCCTTGGTCAGCCGGCGCAGGGATTCGGCCTCCTCCTCGGTGACTTTCGCGGCCCAGGCGTCGAAGGCCTTGAAGCCCTTGTCGAGGGTGCGGACCCGGCGGTTCTCCAGCCAGAAGCAGCGTTTGGTCGTGCGCTCCAGGAAGGTGCGGTCGTGGCTGACCATCAGCACGGCGAAGCGGGCGGACTTGAGTTCGTCCTCCAGGGTCTCGATGGCGAGGATATCGAGGTGGTTGGTCGGCTCGTCGAGCAGCAGCAGGTCCGGCTGTTCGGCGAAGGCGCGCGCGAGGTCGGCGCGGCGGGTCTCGCCGCCGGAGAGCCGCTCGGCGGCCTTGGCGGGGTCGAGGCCGAAGGTCTCCAGCCACTGATCGGCGGCCCAGGGGTCGGCCCCGCCGGAGACGGCGTGATCGCGCAGGGTCGGGCCGACGATGACCGGCTCTTGCGGCACATAGGCGAAGCGGGCCCCGGCCTGGACGGCGCGCTCGCCGCTATCCGCCTCGATCAGGCCCATGACCAGCTTCATCAGGGTGGACTTGCCCGCGCCGTTGCGCCCGACCAGGCAGGCGTGCTGGCCCGGCTCGATGGCCAGATCAACGCCGTCGAACAGCGGCAGCGGTCCGTCCTGAAGGCGGACATCGCGGAGGGAGACGAGAGGGGCGCGGGCCATGGGGAGAGGGCCTAGGGATCAAGGAGTAGGGCTTAGGGAGGAGGGACATAGGCGTTGCGGACGCCGCTGTCTCCTCTCCCATCGCGAAGGCGATGGGGAGGTCGATCACACGCCGGACTTGATCCCAGGGAGGTCAGGCGGGGACTTCCCCTGGCGCACCGACCCAGCGAAGAGAGTCCGCTCCATCACTTCGAGGTCCTCCTCCCCATCGTAAATGGGGAGGAGACTGCCCGCGTCATCGTACCGGACTGGAGTGCGCCGCTCCCCGGAAGATGGCGTTGAGGAACAGGACGTCCTGACCGTGCAGGAAGCCTCTGAAGGTGGGATCCTGGGTAAAGGCGATAACCTGGCCGCGGCCGACGCTGTTGGCCATGACATAGGGCTTGAAGGCGAGCTGGGCGCGGTTCTCGGCCCATAGGTGGCCGGCGACTGGAAGTTCACTGGCCGAGACGTAGCGCAGGACGTTGGTGCCCTCGTCCTGGCGCAAGGGCTCGTAGATGGCCGAGCCTACAACCAGGACCGTCAGACGATCCGGTAGGCCAGACGAGAGCCAGTGGCCGCGATCCACCTGAACCTGGGCCAGGACGCCGAGCACGGAATCCGGGGTCTGTTCGGCCGGGCGAGTCGCTTCAGCATAGGCGGTGGCGTCGGCAATGATGCGTGGATCATCAGCGGGGGCGGGGATCGGCTGACCGTCCTGGGACAGGAGCGGCTCGCGCGCGGTAGCCAGCATGGGGCTGTCACCGGCCATCATCAAATCGGCACCTGAGCCGATGCCGACGAGGGTTCCGCCGCGCTGGACCCAGGGGCGCAAGGAGGCGGCGAGGGCGGTGTCATAGCTGCCATAGGCATCTGGCAGGATCAGCACCTGGTAACGGCCGAGATCGGCGCGGGCCAGGTTCTCGGTGCGGATGATGGTGACCGGATAGCCGTAGCGGCGCTCCAGCACATAGCGAATGGCACCCGCTGAGTTCGGATCGGTGGGGTCATCCCAAGCCAGGGCGATGCGGACGGGCGGGATGATCGGCGAGCGGTCCGAGGCGAAGTTCGGCCCCTCGGTGACCCAGGTATCGGACAGGCCGATGGCCTCGGCTCCGGCCTCGCGGGCGATGGCGGCGACCTGGGCGTCGAAGTCGTCGGGCGATCCGGCGCGGCTGAGGATGACGGAGCCGGCCGGGAAGGCGCGGTCGCCGACGATGAAGGCGGCCTCGGGCGAGCGCACGCGGATGCCGGCCCGCAATGCGCGGGTCATGACGCCCATGGCCTGGGAGCCAGAGGTGACGACGTAGGCCACGGGGGACGGATCGCCGGTGACGGTACCCTCGATGCCGTCTGCGGAGACGGCGGTGGTCGCGACCGAGGGCGTGGAGCGGCATTGGAAGGCGTCGACACCATAGGAACCGGGCAGGGCCCAGGCGGTGATGTCATAGACCTCGGCGTACTGGCCCTGGTGGCGGCGGGCCTCCTGGGCCTGGACGAAGCCGTCGCGCATGGTGATGGACGGGTCCATCAGGACCTGGAGCAGGCGACCCAGAGGTTGGCCCCGGCGGATGATGTAATCGCCGGCGCGGTAGGGGCGGCCGCAGGCGCTGAAGCCGTTCGTGGCGCGGGTGACCTCAATGCCCTGGCGGGCGAGCAGGGCGGCCAGGGCATCGGCCGAGCCGGGGTCCACGCCGCCGCGGGCCAGAATCCAGGAGCCGCCGCCGCCTTCAGCCACCGCCTGGCGGTAGTAGGCGGCAAAGTCCGACAGCAGACGCGCGCGATTGGCCGAGGCCGTGCGGATGGTTGAAAGCGAGGCCAGGAAGTGGTTGCGGACGGTGGTGCGGTAGGCCAGTTGCTCGCCGTTGGAGCGCCGAGCTACGAGGCCACGAGCCGAGCCCTGTTCGTAGGTCATGCCGACCGCGCCCAGATAGGACGGCCAGCCGTCGCCGTAGCCGGGATAGAAGGCGTCGAAGATCTCGCGCGTGTAATAGTCGATGCCTTCGCGGTCGAAGGTGGCGGCATTGCCGCGACCGAACAACTGGCGGGCGCGAAGCTGGGCCTCGGGCAGAAGCGGGTTCAACGGCTCGGCTTCGGGCGGGAAGAAGAAGGGATCGTCGGTGCCCATCTCGTGGGCATCGACCACGACCTGGGGCCGCCAGGAGAGCATCAGGGCGGAATGGCCGCGCGTCTCGGGCTGGGTCTGGGCGAACCAGTCGCGGTTCAGGTCGAACAGATAATGGTTGGGGCGCCCGGAAGGCCAGGGCTCGTCGCGCTCGGTGGACAGACGGTCGCCGTCAGGCTGGAGGCCCAGCGATTCATAATAGCGGCTCATGAAGCGGTCGCGCCCGTCCGGGTTCTGGGTCGGGACCATGACGACGACGACATTGTCGAGCCATTCGGCGACCTCAGGATCGCGCGAGGCCAACAGGTGCCGGGCGGCGGCCATGGCGGCCTCGGCCGGGCTGATCTCATTGCCGTGGACCGAATACATCAGCCAGACGACAACGGGCTGGTCGGCGGCGGGCGTGGCGGGACCGCTGCGCGGGTCGGTCAGGGCCACGGATGCTTCGCGAATGGCCGAGATGCGACGCAAGTTTGCTGCGGAGGTGATGATCGCATAGGGCAGGGGCCGCCCCTCCCAGGTCTCGCCGTAACGGCCCAGAATCATGCGGTCCGGCGCGGCGGCGGCCAGGGCCTCGAAATAGCGCAGGACATCGCCCGAACGGCTGAGGCGCTCGCCGAATTCGTAACCAAGTACCCGATCTGGTGTGGGGATGGCCGGATCGTAGGTCTGGCCATCGATCAGGTCGGCCGGTGGCCGCTGAGCGAGAGCCGGCAACGGCGACAGAACCAGAGCAAGCGCGACCAAGAGACGAGCGAACATGAAACCCCCCAGGAACCAGGGCGTCAGTTAGTCCGGTGCGGGTCAGACCAGCAAGAGGCAGCGGGGATAGGGGGACGACGCATTGCGATCTTCCAGGATTGTCGATTGCGATGCGGCTGGTCCGGTTGGCGGGGACAAGGCCAGTGTGCCGGTGTATGGAGCGCCGCCATGAAACCGTTCTGGGAAACCAAACAGCTGCACGCGATGACGGAGGCGGAGTGGGAATCGCTCTGCGACGGATGTGGTCTGTGCTGTCTGGTCAGGTTCGAGGATGAGGAAACGCTGGAGGTCATTCCAACGCGGGTGCATTGCAAGCTGTTCGATCCACAGCTTTGTCGCTGTTCGGATTATGAGAACCGCAAGGCCACGGTGCCCGATTGCATCAAGTTGACGCCGTTCAACGTCGAGGCCCTGGAGTGGATGCCGAAGTCCTGCGCCTATCGGCGGCTGCACGAGGGGCGAGGTCTGGCCTGGTGGCACCCGCTGGTGTCGGGCGATCCAGAGACGGTTCATAAGGCCGGCATCAGCGTGCGCGGCGAGACGATTTCCGAGACGACGCTGGCCGATCCCGAAGACGCGCTGGACTATGCGGCCTGGGATCTGGTTGATGAGCGGGGCTGATACACGTTTTCAGCGAACGCGGTCTGGCGTGATAACCTTATGTTGGGGGTTGCTTGGCAGGTTTCATTGAAACGGACCTCCCAGATGCCTTCTTCGCGTACGACGACATCGTTGAATCGGCTAACCAGCGTCGCTGCGACGCTGTTTGAGGCCCCCGGCGCGACGGTTGTCCTCGTCGGTGCGGACGGCCTGACATTGAGTGGCAATACAAACGTCTGTCGTGATGAGGCCCCCCGCAAGGCGAGCTTCACTGATGCGGCCGTGGCCATGGGGCCCGGGGCGGTTCTGGTGGTCGAGAATGCCGCCGAGGACGAGCGGTTCAGGGACGCAGAGCCCGTCTGCGGGCCGAACCATATCCGCTTTTATGCCGGGGCCGTGATCAGCCTGAAGGACGGCACGCCTGCCGGCGCGATCTGCGTGCTCGACATCTTCCCCCGAGAGCGTCCGGGTGATGACAAGCTGGAGGCGCTGAAGCGGCTGGCCGAAATGGCCGCAGATATTCTGGACAATGATGCCGAGATCGGTCGCCAGCGCGAAGAGCTGGCGATGATCAAACTGGCAGAGGCGATGTCCAGTGTCGGTCACTGGCGCATGGATTTCGTGACCCGCGAAGTGACGTGGTCCGATGCCGTGTACCGCATCTATGGACTGGATCGCGAGACGTTCATCCCGACCGCAGACTCGGTCATTGCGGCGTTCCACCCGGATGACCAGGAGGAGGTCCGCAATCAGCTCCGGCAGGTCGCGGTGAACGGCGGCGAGGTTCAATCCGAGCCTCGACTGGTCCGCCCCGACGGTGAAATCCGGCGCGTGCAGTCGCGGGCAACTGCCGAGTTCGGACTGGACGGCAAGGCCAAGACCCTGTTCGGCGTGGTCCGTGATGTGACCGAGGAGCGCGGTGCAATGGATCTGATCCGGCGCAGTGAGGCCCGATATCGTCTGCTCGCCGACAATACGGCGGACGTCATCACCCGGATCCGGCGCGACGGCAGCAGCAAATACATCTCGCCGGCGGTTGAAACCCTTCTCGGCTGGCGTTCGGAGGAGATGACCGGCCAGATCCGCGACTACATTCATCCGGATGATATCGACGATGTCGTGGGGGCCATGGTCGGCTCCATGGCCGCTCCCGAGCGCAAGGCCGTCATCCACCGGGCACGCCACAAGGCGGGGCATTATGTGTGGGTCGAGAGCAGTTTTCAGCGGATCCCGACCCAGCCCGGGCAGGCCGAGGAAGCCGTCGTTGTCATCCGAGACATCGCCCAGCGCAAGGCCCTTGAAGACCAGCTGCAGGCCGCGCTTGACCAGGCCCGTGAGAGCGAGGCTCGATACCGGCTGCTGACGGATCGATCCGAGGACGTCATCGCCACCTACGGCTACGACATGAAGGTCACCTATGTGTCTCCTGCCGTCGAGAAAATCACAGGGATTCCGCCCGAAGAAATTCTTGGGACGCCAGTGACCCGGCTGATCCACCCTGAAGATGTGTCAGAGACCATCGAACGGTTGGCGACATTCATCCGTGAGAACCCCGACAAGGACATTTTCTCCCAGACCTACAGAGCGTTCACACGCGATGGCGATACTCGCCACTTCGAAACCCGCACCCGCATCGTGCGCGACGACAAGGGACGTGTGAAGGAAATCCAGGATGTCGTGCGCGACGTCACCGAGACGCGTCGCCTGGAGGAGGAACTGCGCGAAGCCCTGATGGAGGCCGAGGCGGCCGGACAGGCCAAGGCCGAGTTTCTGGCCAATATGAGCCACGAGCTGAGGACGCCATTGACTAGCGTCGTGGGCTTCGCGGGGCTGCTCAAGGGAAGCCAGCACCTGTCGGTTGAAGACCGTCGCCATGTCGACCGTATCGCCACCGGCAGTGAGGTGCTGCTGAGCGTCATCAACGACATTCTCGACTACTCCAAGCTGGAGGCCGAGGCGCTGGAGGTGGATCCGCAGCCGTTCCACGTCTGGGACTTTGCTCATGGTGCGGGTGACCTGATGGAGGCGCAGCGCGCCGCCAAGGGGCTGGACCTGAAGATCGATATTGCCGCGTCGGTTCCCGAGATCCTGCGCGGCGATGCCGGACGTCTGCGCCAGGTGACCCTGAACTTCCTGTCCAATGCCATGAAATTCACGACGCGAGGCGACGTGCGGCTGGATCTGTCAGGCCGAACCGATGAGGCGGGCACCTGGTGGCTGAAGGTCGCGGTGACGGACACCGGAATCGGAATTGTGCCGGAGAAGCTGGACACCCTGTTCGAACGCTTCACCCAGGCGGACCAGTCCACCACACGGAATTTCGGCGGCACTGGGCTCGGCCTGGCCATATCCAAGCGCCTGGTGGAGGCGATGGGTGGCCAGATCGGGGTTACGAGCGAGCCGGGTGTCGGTTCGACCTTCTGGTTTGAGGTTCCGCTGAGCGAGGCCGATGCCGCGCCTTCGGCTCCGGTCGAGACCGTGGTGACGTCGGAACGTCGCGCGCGGATTCTGGTCGCCGACGATGCTCCGGCGAACCGCGAACTGGTCGGGGCCATCCTCGGTCAGCTGGGAATCCAGACCGAGGTGGCAGGCAATGGTTTTGAGGCCCTCGCCGCCGTCCAGGTGGCAGACTACGACCTGGTCCTGATGGATATGCATATGCCGGAAATGGACGGGCTGGAGGCGACGCGCAGCATCCGGGCGCTGGGTGGTGACTTCGTTCGCCTGCCGATCATCGCCCTGACGGCGAACGTGCAGCGCGAGCAGATTCAGACCTGCCTGGATGCAGGTATGGACGGACACGTCGGCAAGCCGATCAATATCGCCGAGCTGGCGGCGGCGGTGGCACACTGGCTGGAGCCGACTGCGCGCGACGCACCGAGCGAGGGCGTCGTGGTAGCCTGAACGACGGTTAGCGCCCCTATCTGCCCGATAGAATGCTTTTCGATTCAAGGGCATTGCATTCTTTGATCGTATATCGTCCACGCGGCCCACTGGTCGGATAGGATTGTTGCAGGCTCGAGAGCTGGGCCTGAAGCACCCCGGAGATGGCGATGTTCGATTGGCGGCGGCCGTTTGGCCGACGGCGCGAGGCTGCGTCTGAAACCAAGGCGAGCGCAGTCGGGCGGGTCATCGCCTTTTCTCATGTCGGACGGCCCGTTTGGACGCCACGCGACTATTCCAGCCTCGCAAGGGAGGGCTTCGCCTGCAACCCGGTCGTCTATCGATGTATCCGCCTGATCGCCGAGGCGGCGGCCAGTGTGCCGCTGGCGGTGTTCGACGGTGAGGCAAGGCGCGACGATCATCCGCTGGTCGCTCGGCTGGAACGACCGAACCCGGAGCAGTCCCGACAGGAGCTGTTCGAACAGATGTTCGGATATCTGCAGACGGCAGGGAACGCCTATCTGGAAGCTGTCGATGACGGTGGCGGCGAATTCTACGCCCTGAGGCCCGACCGCGTGCGGGTCGTGCCGGGCGCAAACGGATGGCCGGCGGCCTATGACTATACGGCGGGGGCACTGACGCGGCGGCTCGTGCGCGCGGCCGACGGGTTCTCGCCGGTGCTGCACCTGAAGCTATTCAATCCAATCGACGACTGGTACGGGGCTTCGCCTCTGGAGGCCGCTGCCTGGGCGGTGGACGTGCACAATGCCTCGGCGGCCTGGAACAAGGCGTTGCTGGACAATCAGGCGCGGCCAAGCGGAGCGCTGGTCTTCGGAGGCGGGCACTTGAGTCCGGAGCAGTTCCAGTCGCTGAAGGACGAGCTGGAGGCGAACTACACGGGGGCCGCCAATGCGGGTCGGCCGATGCTGCTGGAAGGTGGGTTGGAGTGGACGCCGATGGCGCTCAGCCCGCAAGACCTGGACCATATCGAGGGCAAGCACGCGGCGGCGCGCGAAATCGCTCTGGCGTTCGGGGTGCCGCCGCAACTGCTGGGGATACCCGGTGACAACACCTATCAGAATTTCCGTGAAGCCCAGGGCGCGTTCTGGCGACAGACCATCGTGCCGCTGGTCGGCAAGACGGCGGGTGCGTTGACGGCCTGGCTGGCTCCGCGCTGGCCGGTTGTGACGATCCGACCGGACCTGGATGGGGTGCCGGGGCTGGCGAGCGAGCGGGAGGCCCTGTGGGCGCGCCTGGAGGCGGCCAGCTTCCTGACGCCGGAGGAACGGCGACGAATGGCGGGCTTGAGTGGTGAGTGACGTCGTTACGGGGCCTCACTGACACCCCGAGGTCACCTGGCAGCGGAGCGGATAACATGACGAACGACATGACCAGGCGGTGGCCCGCCGCAGTGCTGGTGGCGGTGGCCATTCAGGCTGCGGCGGCGCTGATGTGGGCGGGCGGGGCGTCGGCGCGGATCGCGGCACTGGAGGCACGAGCTGAGCGGCAAGGGACCGTGATCGAGCGGCTGGCGCGGCTGGAGGAACAGGCGCTGGCGACGCGCGCCGCGGTCGAGCGGATGGAGCGGGCGATGGAGGGCGGCGGTGACTGAGGCCGTCCAGATCCAGGGATACGCCTCGCTATGGGGCATCGCCGACCTGAACCGAGATGTGACGATGAAGGGGTGTTTCGACGCCAGCCTGATCGCGCGCGGCGCGGCGGGGGTGCGGATGCTGCACCAACATGAGGACGCGCCGATCGGAGTTTGGGATGAAATGTGCGAGGACGAGCGTGGACTGTTTGTGAGCGGCCGGGTGATGGACTGGTCGGCGCAGGGCCGGCTGTGCCAGGCCCTGGTCCGGGCCGGGGCTCTGGACGGGCTGTCGATCGGGTTCCGGGCGGTGACGGCGCGCCGGGACGGGCCCTTGCGGGTGCTGAGCGCAGTGGACCTGTGGGAGGTGTCGCTGGTGACGTTTCCAATGCTGCCGGGAGCGAGGCTGGAGGCGGCCTAGCCCATCAACCGTTCGCGGCGGTTGGCGAAGGCCTGTTCCATGCGCTTGAAGCCCATGCCCTTGGTCATGGCGCGGCCGATCCAGAAGGCGGCGATGAAGGCTAGAACGACCGGTACGCGCAGGAGGGTCCAGGCCAGGAAGGCCACGGACAGGACGACGACCCAGATGGCCAGTTTGAGCAGGCCTTTTGCAGCGGCTTCGCCGGCGTTCTCAAGCGCCTGCTCGGTGCGTGTGGGCGGCAGGATCACGCCGGACTGAACCGGCACGGCGGTGCGGCGCTGGACGGCGACCGGGGGCGGGACGGTCTGGATGACGACGCCCCGGCCGGGCAGGCCGGCGGTGGAGGTCGGGGCCTTGCGAACCAGGCGCGCATCGAGCGGGCGCGAGCGGCCCTCGGCGTCGAGATAGAAGAGCTGGTCGAAGCGGACGGTTGCAAAGTCGATATGCGAGACGTCCTGGCCATAGGCGTCGGCGATCAGGGCGACGAGGCGACCGCGCCGGAGTTGAAGTTGGAAGGATACGGGCTCGGCCACACCGTCCAGGACGGCGTGGACCGAGCCGAAGACGCCGCTCTGGCCGCGGGTGCGGCCAGGCCGCAGCGAGGCCATGGCGGTGCGGCGCACGAAGCCGGACAGGCCCTGAAACCAGCGACCGGGCCGGGCCTCGTCGGCCAGACCCTCAAGCTCGGGAAAGTCGGGCGCCAGCTCCCACGACAGGGCGCGCATGGCCGCGCGCTCGAGCGGGGAGAAGGGCGGAACAGGCTGGGCGGCGCGGCGGGTCAAGTCGGGCTCCTAGACTAGCCGGGAGAACTCATCGGGGCGCCCAGTGCGACCCCTCATCCGACCCCGCTTTGCGGGGCCACCTTCTCTCGCAAGGGGAGAAGGATCAACCAGGGACGACCATGAAAGAGACCAAACAGGGCCTCGCCTCGCCTGAGGCGCGGGCGGCGATGCATGAGTTGATGGGCGCGTTCGAGGCGTTCAAGGCGGCCAATGACGAACGGCTGGAGGCGATCGAGCGTAAGGCCGGCGACGGCTTGCTGGAGGAGAAGGTGGCGCGCATCGACCAGGCGGTCGGGGCGGCGCAGGACCGTCTGGAGCGGCTGAGCGCCGAGGCGCGGCGTCCGGTGATCGGCGCCGGCGTGTCGGAGAGAGACCCCTCCACCGCTGGGCGGTCCCCCTCGCCCCTGCTTCGCAGCGGGGAGGAGACGAAGTCGGCGTTCGCCGGATATCTGCGGCATGGCGCGACGGCGGGGCTGATCGAGATCAAGGCGGGGCTGTCGAGCGGGCCGACGTCGGGCGGCTATGTCGTGCCCGAGCAGGTCGAGCGGCTGATCGAGCGGCGGCTGATGGCGGCCTCGCCGATGCGCGAGATCGCCACGGTGCGCACGGTGGCCGGCGGGGTTTTCAAGAAGCCGGTGTCGATCGCCGGCGTCGAGAGCGGCTGGGTGGCCGAGACGGCACCCCGGCCCGAGACAGATCCGGCCAGTCTGACGCTGTTGGAGTTTCCGTCGGCGGATCTGTACGCCTCGCCGGCGGCGACCCAGACCCTGCTGGATGACGCTATGGTCGATCTGGACGAATGGCTGGCCGCCGAGGTCGAGGACGCCTTCGCGGCCCAGGAGACCGAGGCCTTCGTCAGCGGCGACGGGACCAACAAGCCGATGGGGTTCCTGTCCTATACGGTCGAGGCGGCCGCGACGGCGGACTGGGGCGAGATCGGCTATGTCGCGTCGGGCGCCGACGGGGCGTTCGAGACGAGCGACCCGGTCGACCGGCTGATTGATCTGATCTATGCGCCCCAGGCCCAGTACCGGGCGGGGGCGCGGTTCGTGATGAACCGGCGCACCGCCGGCATCATCCGCAAGTTCAAGGATGCGGACGGCAACTACATCTGGAGCCCGGCGACCCAGCCGGGGGCGACCAGCTCGCTGCTCGGCTATCCGGTGACCGAGATCGAACAGATGCCGGACGTCGGATCGGTCAGTCTGTCGATCGCCTTTGGCGACTTCAAGCGCGGCTATCTGATCGTGGACCGGGCCGGGGTGCGGGTGCTGAGAGATCCCTACACCGCCAAGCCCTATGTGCTGTTCTACACCACCAAGCGTGTCGGCGGCGGGGTGCAGAACTTTGATGCGATCAAGGTGATGAAGTTCGCGGCGACGTAGGGCGCGGGGCAGGGCGCAGTGCTTCGTGAGTAGGTGAGGCGGTTGGGGGTGTCCTGACTGCCTACGCCCTACTCACGACCGCCATCCCATTCAGACAATCGAGAAACGACCATGAGCGAACCGGTGAGTCTCACCGAGGCGAAGCTGTTCCTGCGCGTCAGCCATGAGGCGGAGGACGATCTGATCGAGACCCTGATCGCGGCGGCGCGGCAAAGGGTGGAGGTGGCGACCGGCGACATGATCGACGAGACGGCGCCGGCGGGTCTGAGGCTGGTCGTGCTGAAGCTGGTGCATTCGGCCTATGAGGGCGAGGCGGACGGCGAAGCGGAGGTCTGGCTGAAGCCTTATCGCGCGGTGCGGCTGTGAGGCGGTACCGGACCCTGGCCCAGGTCTTCACCCGAACCGACGTGGAGACGGCGTTTGGCGGTCGCTCAGTCAACTGGACGCCGTTGGTTGCCCTGTGGGTCCAACTGCCGTCCCCGCAAAGACGCGAGGACGGTTCAGGCGAGGCGAAGCCCATCGTGACCGAGAAGATCCTTGCGGAGTCACGGACCGATCCACGCGTCGAGGCGGGGCAAAGGGTGGATGTCGAAGGGATCGCTTGGCGGCTCGTCCACGTCGATCTGGACGCCCCGAGGATGGGTTGCATGACCCTGACCCTGACCCGAGAGCTGTGATGTCCCTGGACCCCGAACGCGCCCTGCAGAAGGCGCTGATCAACCGTCTGCGCGCGAATGACGGACTGACCGCGCTGATGATCCATCCGACCGCGATCCACGATCAGCCCCCCGAAGATGTTGGCTGGCCCCATCTGGTGATTGGCCGATGTGAGAGCCGGCCCTATCCGGCCGAAGGTCCGACGACGGAGCTCATCCTGACGCTGACGGCGCGATCGCGTTTTGGTGGATCGGAAGAGGCCAAGGCCATCAATGCGGCCCTGCGGGCCGCGCTGACCGAGCCAGAGTTGAGCCTTGAAGCCGGTCGGATCGTCAGTCTGAGGGTGACCTATCAGGACGTGTTTCGCGCGGCTGACTGGAACACGACGCTGGGCGTCAGCCGCCTGCGCGTCGTCATCGATCAGGATTGAGGAGACAGACATGGGCGCGCAGCGCGGCAAGGACATTCTGCTCAAGATCGACGACGGCGGCGACCCGCTTGGCTTCGCCACGGTGGCCGGGCTGAAGGCGCGAACGATCGCCCTGAATGCGCGCACTGTCGATGTGACCGATGCGGACTCGGCGGGGCGCTGGCGTGAGCTGCTGGCCGGGGCGGGGGTAAAGGCCTGTTCCGTGGCCGGTCAGGGCGTCTTCCGCGATGCGGCCTCTGATGCTCGGATCCGCGAGGTCTTCTTCGAGCAGTCAGCACCGACCTGGCGGCTGATCGTGCCGGACTTCGGAATAATCGAAGGCCCATTCCTGGTGGCGGCGCTGGAATATGCCGGAGACCATGCGGGGGAGGCGACCTTTGCGCTCAATCTGGCCAGTGCCGGCGAACTGACGTTTGAGGCGCTATGATGAACGGTGCGCGCGGCGAGGTCGAAGTCGTGATCGACGGGGAGCCGGTGAAGCTGTGCCTGACGCTGGGCGCGCTGGCCCAGATCGAGACAACACTTGGTGTTGGGGGGGGGCAGGCTTTGGCGGACCGTTTGCGCAAACTGACGGCAGCGGATCTGGTGGCTGTGCTGGTGGCTCTGATCCAGGGGGGTGGGACCAAGTCGGCGTCGGCCCGACAGCTGGCGGAGATGGCGGAGCCGCGCATCGCCGCCGTGGCGGTGGCACGCGCGTTTGAGGCTGCGGCGGGGTGAGCTGGGCCGCGATGCTGAGGTTGTCGGCCCGGCTGGGTCTGATGCCGGAAGCCTTCTGGCGGTTGTCGCTGAAAGAATGGCGAATGCTCACGAGAGGGGATGAGGCGACACCGATGTCGCGGGCCGATCTGAAAGCGCTGGCCCAGCGTTGGCCGGATGACCGGGCGGTCAGGCTGGATCGCGAATCTCGTCGCGTCCGGAGTGATGGAGAAGGTGGTGGCTGAGTTTAGGGCGGACCTGGATAGCGTTCCGACAATGGCCGCAGAGGCGGCCGAGGCGCTGGAGCGGCTCAAGGGGCCTGCGGATGCGGCGGCACGCGCGATCGAAGAGAGCTTCGAGCGTGCCGGTGACAGCCTGGTACGATCGCTGGCGCGGGCGGCGGCGGATGGAGAGGTGACGATGGTCGAGCTGGCACGAGCGGTGCTGGCCGTGATCAGCTCTCTGGCCGGCGGAAGAGGTGGCGGCTTGGGCGAGACGCTGGCCGCTGCGGTCGGTTCGGCGTTTGGCGGGGCCAAGGCGGACGGAGGACTGGTGGCACCGGGCGCGGCCTATCTGGTCGGGGAGCGTGGCCCGGAGGTGTTCCGGCCAGCGACGACAGGCACCATCGAGGGCGCGGCGGGGGCTGGCGTGACGGTGAATGTCACGATCCAGGGCGGGCCGGAGGCCCTGCTGCGGTCAGAGGCGCAGATCGCTCAGGCCCTGGTGCGGGCCGCCCGTGTCGGAGCGCGAACTTAGGTGGCCCAGGGCGGGCGCGGCGTCGGAATGGGGCCGTACTGATTGGTCTGTTGCTGCGACGGCATGAAGGACACGACGAGCAGGAAGATATTCCCGAACGGAACGAAGGCTAGGAGATAGAGCCAGCCGGACATACCGACATCGTGAAGTCGGCGGGAATAGAGGGCCACGCTTGGGATGATGACGGCCAGAATGGTCAGGGAAAAGATCAGAAATCCCACGCCAAACAGGGCGGCGCTCGTTTCGGACTCCAGGGTCGGGTCGATGGAGGCTGCGACCGTGGCCAAGGCTGCGACCGGGACGATCACGAAGAGATTGGCGAACAGGGTAAAGCCCCAGAACTCCTTGCGTCGCGCCCGACCCTTGCCGTCGGCGTAGCCCTGGGTGATGGCGCGCACAAAATAGGCCCAAAGGCTCAGGTCTTCACCCGTGTAGTCGACAGGCGCGGGCTGGGTTGTTGTGGCGACCGGTGCCTGAACCAGGCCGAAGACCTCGCGCGCATAACCGTCGGCGGCAACGAAATCGACGGTCGAGCCGACCGCCGGGACATTGCCACGCACGTCCAGGGCCGAGAAGGCATAGCGATTGCCGTCGTCGCCGCTGATGAGTCCGCCACCGGTCTCGGCGTCAAAGGTCAGGATCTGGCCACGCATTCGATGTCCTCGCTGCAGCGCCCTTCTGTCTGGGAAGAGGGCCTCAACAAGTCAACAGGATTTCAGGAGGTTGCCGTGAGCTTTCACGAGGTGAGCTTGCCGGCGCGCCTGGCGTTCGGCTCGACCGGCGGCGTGGAGCGCCGCACCGAGATCGTAACCCTGGCCAGCGGGTTTGAGCGGCGTTCGACGCCATGGGCACATGGACGTCGGCGCTATCTGATTGGAGCCGGACTGAGGGCGCTGGAGGACATGGCCGCACTGACAGCCTTCTTCGAGGCCCGGCGGGGTCGACTCTACGGCTTCCGGTTTCGAGACTTTGCCGACTTCCGAAGCGGCCCGGGAGAGCCGGAACCAGGCGACCAGCTTCTGGGCGAAGGTGACGACACCCGGTCGGTGTTCCAGCTCGCCAAGGCCTATGGCGACTACGGGCGGGTTATCCGCAAGCCCGTTGAAGGGTCGGTGAGGATCGCAGTGGCGGGTGTCGAGCTGACAAGCGGGCACTTCAGCATCGATGGTGCGACGGGCGAAGTGACGCTGGCGACGGCACCTCAGCTGGGGGAAGCGGTAACGGCCGGATTCCTTTTCGATACGCCGGTGCGGTTCGACGCCGACCGGATCGATGTGACGCTCGAGAGTTTCGAGGTCGGGCGCGTGGCGGCCGTGCCGCTGATCGAGATCAGGACCTGAGACAATGAGAGATGTGCCTGAGGCTCTGGCCGCCCGCATCGAGAGTGGGGCGGCCCAGCTTTGCCATGCCTGGATTGTGACGCTGGATGATGACACCCGATTGGGGTTCACCGACCACGACCAACCTCTGATCGTTGCGGGCGTCACCTGTCGTGCTGCCTGCGGGTGGACGGCGGGTGCGGCCCACCAGGAACTCGGTCTGGACGCCGGCCTGTCTTCAGCCCAGGGCGTGCTGGACGTCGAGGGGCCCGATGAGGCCGACATTCGGGCCGGGCGTTGGGACGGCTCGCGCGTGGAGGTCTGGCGACTGGACTGGGGTGAGCCTGACCTTCGGGTGGCGATCAGCGTGGGTCAGGTCCGGCGGATGGTCATCCTGGGTGAGCGCCTGACTTTGGAACTGGAAGGACCGGCCGCGCGCCTGGACCGGGTTGCCGGGCGCAGCTTCAGCCGGCTGTGCGACGCGGCGCTGGGGGACGCACGGTGTGGAGTCGACCTGGGAGCCTATCCAGGTCTGAGCTGCGACAAACGGTTCGCGACCTGTCAGTCGAGATTTGCAAACGGGATCAACTTTCGGGGCTTCCCGGCCATGCCCGGCGACGATTTCCTCTTGGCCCGGCCAGGGGGAGGCGCTCGCCAGGACGGTGGGAGCCGCCGATGACCGCAACCCGGACGCGTGCCCTGGCTGAGGCCATGAACTGGATCGGCACACCCTATCAGCATCAGGCCAGCGTGAAGGGGGCAGGGTGTGACTGCCTTGGCCTGGTGCGGGGAGTCTGGCGCGCCCTCTACGGACAGGAGCCGCAGTCCTTGCCGCCCTATCGCGCCGATTGGGCAGAAGTGTCGGGCGAGGAGCGATTGCTGGCGGCTGCGCGGCGGTGGCTGGTTGAGGTGCCCATTGAGGCGGCGCAGCCCGGCGATGTGGTGCTGTTTCGCATGAGCCCCACGGCCGCGATCAAACATTGTGCGGTCATCAGTGACCCAGGACCGCCGGGTCGGATTGTCCATGCCTATTGGGGACGGGCCGTAACCGAAAGCTGGATGGGTGGATGGTGGCGCTCACGCCAGGTGGCGGCCTTTGCCTTTCCAGCGAAGGAGGACTGAATGGCGCAGGTGATCCTGTCGGGCATCGGCAGCCAGGTCGGTGGCCCGCTGGGCCAGACGATCGGCTCGGCCCTCGGGGCCCAGATCGACCGTGCGGCCGTCCAGTCGCTGATGCCGTCGCGCCAGATCGGGCCGCGTCTTGAGCAAATCCGGATTCAAGGCGCATCGGAGGGGGCCCCCATTCCGGCCGCCTTCGGACGGGTCCGGGTGACCGGCCAGATCATCTGGGCCGCGCGCCTGCGGGAGCGCCGCCATGAAGGGCGAGCCGGCAAGGGCGGGCCTCGCACCGCCGACTATGCCTATTCTCTGAGTTTCGCGGTTGGCCTGTGTGAGGGGCCGATCGACGGGATTGGGCGCATCTGGGCCGATGGCCGGCCGTTCGACGTGACGGGCGTGACCCTGCGGGTCCATCGGGGTGGCGAGGACCAGGTTCCCGACGCGCTGATCGAGGCCATCGAGGGTCAGGCCCCGGCCTATCGCGACCTGGCCTATGTGGTGTTCGAGGACCTGCCGCTGGACGCGTTCGGGGACCGGGTGCCGCAACTGGCGTTTGAGATTTTGCGAAGGCCTCGTTCGGATCAGGCGCGGCTGGAGGACCGGCTCGAAGGCATCTGCCTGATCCCGGGCTCAGGCGAGTTCGTCTATGCGAGTGAACCGATTTTGCGGCGCGAGGGCCTGTTCCGGACGGCGGCAGAAAATGTGAACAACCGCGAGGGGCGGGCGGACCTCCTGGTTTCGCTGGACCAATTGCAGACCCAGCTGCCGAACCTGAAGCGCGTGACGCTGGTCGTAAGCTGGTTCGGGCAAGACCTGAGATGCGGCCACTGTGAGGTTCGGCCGAGGGTCGACCGGCAGGCCAAGGACACGGCGGGACAGTTCTGGCGGGTGTGCGGGATCACGCGTGCAGCCGCTCAGGTGGTGTCGGAGGCCGACGGGGCACCGGCCTATGGAGGTACGCCTTCGGACGCCTCGGTGGTGGAGGCGGTTCAGGAGCTGAAACGTCGGGGGCTGGAGGTGACGCTGGCCCCCTTCCTGATGATGGATATTCCCCGGGGCAATGGCCAGGATGACCCCTACGGGGGGACGGAGCAGGCCGCATATGCGTGGCGCGGCCGGATCACCTGCGATCCAGCGCCGGGCCAGGCCGGGACGGTGGAGCAGACCGCCTCGGCAGATTCCCAGGTGGCCGAGTTCTTCGGAACGGCGGTGGCGGGTGATTTCGCCTGGGATGGCCAGACGATGGTCTATTCCGGGCCGGACGAATGGTCGTGGCGGCGGATGGTTCTTCACTATGCGTGGCTGGCGGTTGCGGCGGGTGCAGACGGACTGCTGGTGGGGTCGGAGTTTCGTGGTCTGACGCAGGTTCGCGGCCACAGCGACTACCCGGCGGTCGAGGCGTTGCGGGTCCTCGCCGGCGACTGTCGCGCTGTCCTGGGGCCGACGGCGATGATCACCTATGCGGCGGACTGGAGCGAATGGAACGCTGTGCAGCACGCGGACGATCCGGGTGGGGTGGTTTTCAACCTCGACCCGCTGTGGGCCGATCCGGCGATCAGTTGCGTGGGCATCGACTGGTATCCGCCGGTCTCGGACTGGCGCGACGGTGACGATCATCTGGACGCAGCGGCGCGGTGGCGCGGACCATCAGACGCCGGCTATCTCGCGGCCGGCGTCCAGGGTGGAGAGGCCTATGACTGGTTCTATGCCGGCGTTGTGGCCCGCGAAGCCCAGAATCGAACCCCAATCACCGACGCGGCGTTCGACGAGCCCTGGGTCTGGCGAGCCAAGGACATACGGGGCTGGTGGAGCCACGCTCACCATAATCGGATCGGCGGCCACCGAAGCGGTGTGGCTACCGCCTGGACAGCCGGGATGAAGCCGGTGCGGCTGATAGAGTTTGGCTGCGGCGCGATCGACAAGGGGGCCAATTCTCCGAACCTGTTCGTGGACCTGAAGAGTGCGGAAAGCGCGCTCCCCCCTTTTTCCAGCGGACGGCGTGACGACACGGTCCAGCGCCGGTTGATCGAGGCGGTCCTGGCCCGGTTTGACGAAGCCGCGTTCAATCCTGAGGCGACGACCTATGATGGTCGGATGATCGAGGCGATGGACGCCTGGTGCTGGGATGCACGACCCTTTCCAGACTTTCCGGCCCGCACCGAGGTGTGGGCGGACGGCGACAACTGGCGGACCGGCCACTGGCTGAACGGACGGCTGCACGGCGAAGCCGCCGACCTCATAGCCGCCATCTTGGCCCGGTTCGGCGTGATGCAGGAGGATTTGGTGCTGGATCAGATCGACGGCTCGGTCGAGGGCTATCTGATCGAGCGGCCGATGACAGCCGCCGCCGCCTTGTCGCCACTGCTTCTGGCACTGGGGCTGGATCTGGCGGAACGCAGCGGTCGCCTGGCGTTTGTGCGAAGGGGTGACCCAATCGCGCTGACCGAAGATGATCTGGCGCTTCCGGACGGTGTCGGCCTGGCCGAGACCGCGCGAGAGGTCGAGACGCCGCCCGGCGTCGCTCGTGCCCGATTCATGGATGCGGCGGCTGACTATGCCATCGGCGGGGTTGTTGCGCGCTCGGCTGGACCGGCAGGGGAGTCTGTCCTCACACTCGATCTACCGATGGCCACGACTGACCGGGTGGCGCTGACCGCCGCGCAAAGGGCGCTGGCGCGCGCGGCGGCTGACCGGATTGAACACAGGATCCACGTTTCCCCCTTGGCGGGGGTCCGCCTTGAAGCCGCCGACGAGGTGACTCTGGCTGGGCAGCCGGAGACCTGGCGCGTGGCGCGGATCGACTACGGCGAATCCTGTCGTGTGCTGCTGGTCCCCCGGATCGACGACCCGATCGTCGAGGGTGTCGAAACCTGGCGACCCGGGCAACCATCCCTCGTACGATCGCCTCCGTGGATCGAATGGATGGATCTGCCGGGTTGCGGCGATGACGACGGCCCGATGGTCGTCGCCGCCGGTGAGCCGTGGGGGGCTGTCGATCTGTTTGCCGGACCTGACATCGACAGCCTGACAGCGCGCGCGCGGATCGCGACTCCGGCAACGATGGGAGAGCTAGTCGATCCGTTTCTTCCCGGCCCGACCGATCGCTGGGACCAAGGCAATCGCCTGGTGGTCCGACTGGAAGGGCGAAGTCCGCAAAGTGCTGGCGACCTTGCGGTCCTGGGCGGTGCCAACCGCATCGCCGTTCGCGCGGCGGACGGCGAATGGGAGATCGTTCAATATCGGTTTGCCGAGCTGGTCGGCGTTGATGTCTGGAAGCTGAGCGGCCTGCTGCGGGGGTTGGGAGGTTCGGAGGCGCAGGCTGTGGCGGGGGCCGTCGCTGGAGCCCGGGTGGTCTGGCTCGACGATTCCCTTACGCAGGTGGCGCTGAATGAGGCCGAGCGCGGCCTGCCCCTGCGGGTTCGCGCCGCGCCTGCCGGTGGCCCGGCCGTGATGCCGCAGGCCGGGGATCTGGAGGTTATCTGGCGGGGTGTTTCGCGCCGACCCTGGTCGCCCGCTCATCTCAGGCAGGAGATGCACGTCGACGGTACGCAGGTCTTCAACTGGATCCGGCGCGCGCGCATCGGCGGTGATAGTTGGGCTATTGATCCGCCGCTGGGTGAGGACGATGAGCGCTATCAGGTTCGAATTCTCGGTGATGGTGCCGAGATTGCAGTCTATGAGACGCAGGAGACGTCATTCAGGTGGCTCGCGGCCGAGCGGGCGGCGCGCTTGTCCGGACCGGCCCCCGAAAGGGTCACTGTCGAGGTCAGGCAGGCCTCCGCGATTTGGGGCTGGGGGACGGCGGCACGCCTGGACATCTGACACAGCAGGGTTGCGTCGGGCTGGGAATGGCCTAACTCACCAGACTTCAACGCTTTGGAAAGAGGTCCCAGAGGTTTGGCCGGCGATCCGTACAAGGAACTGGGCGTGTCCCGCTCTGCCACAAAGGCGGAGATCAAGAAGGCGTTCCACAAGCTCGCCAAGGATCTGCATCCCGACCGCAATCCCGGGGACAAGGCGGCCGAGGAGCGATTCAAACGGGTGACGGCCGCGTTCGACCTGCTGGGCGATGAGGAGAAGCGCGCGAAATTCGACCGGGGCGAGATCGATGCCGATGGGCGCGAGCAATTCCGCGGCGGCTTCGGTGGGCGCGGGCCGGGACCGGCGGGGGGCGGCGGGCAATTCGAAGGTGCGGACCTGGACGACATCTTCGAGATGTTCGGCGGCATGGGCGGTCGTTCCCGAGGTCCGGCGCGCGGTCAGGACATTCGCGCTCGCATGGAGATCTCCCTGGAGGAATCCATCAGCGGCGGCACCCGTCGGATCGCATTTTCGGATGGCCGCACCCTGGATGTCAGTATTCCCAAAGGGGCCGCCGAAGGCCAGGTGCTCAGGCTGAAGGAGCAAGGGGCTCCCGGTCGCCAGGGTGGCCCGTCGGGCGACGCCCTGATCGAAATCGTGGTGGCCGAACACCCCATCTACCGACGAGAGGGCGCGGACTTGCACATGGATGCCCCCGTCTCTGCACCCGACGCCATCCTCGGTGGCAAGGTCACGATCCAGACCCCGGATGGGGCGGTGAAGCTGAAAATCGAGAAGGGATCCAACTCGGGACAGGTCATGCGATTGAAGGGGCGCGGGGCCTTCGATGCGCGAACCGGCAAGCGCGGCGACCTGATGGCGCGGCTGATGGTAATGCTGCCACGGACGATCGACCCGGACCTGGAGCAATTCGCCGAGACCTGGCGCGAAAAGCGTCCCTATTCACCCACCGCGCGTTGACCATGGCGGTGGCACTCTTCAAACCGTAAACTCGTCGTTCAGTCCCTGTTCAGCGCTGGCGTCTTAAGACGGGGAAGTTATGAAGCGCTACCTGATCCTTCTCGCCGCTGCAGCGGCTCTGGCGGCACCGCCGGCGGCCTCGGCCAGCCCGGCGATGGAAGCGCTCGCGACGGCTGCGGGCTATCAGCAGTTTCGTGCGCGCCAGGATGATGGACCGCGTGTCAGTCTGAGCGACGTCGTACGTCGCCTGCGCGCGACGCGCCAAGGTCAGATGCTGGACGCCCAGGCCACCACGCGTGACGGGCGCGCCATCTATGTGATTATCTGGGAGTATCCTGGTGGCCGAATCGGCAACATCTATGTCGACCAGCGTACCGGTGCCGTTCTCGGAGAAAACTGACCCATGCGGATTCTGCTGGTCGAGGACGACCCGGACCTCTCGCGGCAGCTGAAGGCTGCGCTTTCGGATGCCGGCTATGCTGTCGATCATGCCGGCGACGGCGAAGAGGCGCACTTCCTGGGGGACACAGAACCCTATGATGCCGTCATTCTGGATCTGGGCCTGCCCAAGATCGACGGCGTGTCGGTGCTGGAACGCTGGCGGCGCGAGGGGCGTGCGACGCCAGTGCTGATCCTGACGGCGCGCAGCGCCTGGTCTGACAAGGTGTCGGGCTTCGATGCCGGGGCTGACGACTATCTGACCAAGCCTTTCCATACCGAAGAGCTGTTGGCGCGGCTGCGCGCCCTGTTGCGGCGCTCTGCCGGTCATGCCACGGCGACCTTGAGCTGTGGGGCGCTTCGGCTCGATCCGCGGGCGGCGCGGGCCAGCGTCGACGGTGAGCCCATCCGTCTGACGTCGCTCGAATATCGGTTGCTGCATTATCTGATGATGCACCAGGGCCGTGTGATCAGCCGGACCGAGCTGGTCGAGCATCTGTATGACCAGGATTTCGACCGGGATTCCAACACCATCGAAGTGTTTGTCGGGCGCGTCCGCAAGAAGGTCGGGCCGGATCGGATCGAGACGGTGCGCGGCCTGGGCTACCGTCTGACCGCGCTTGAGGGCGAGACAGACAAATGACCGACGCGCCGGCCCTAGAGCCGGCCGTGGTGACACGGGGCTCCCTGGCCGGTCGATTGATCTGGCTGGCAGCAGCCTGGAGCATCGTAGCCCTGGCGCTGACAGGGCTGGTGCTGACGACCGCATTTCGCGATGCGACGACCCGGCGGCTCGAAAGTTCGCTGGAGGCGATCGACATTGAAGTGGCGGCGGTGACGCGGGTGCAGGGCGATTTCGTCGTTACGCCTCCGGTTCAGGATGCCCGGACCCAGCGTGCCTATTCCGGCAAATACTGGTCTGTCGTGGAGGTGGACCCCCAAGGCGGCTTTGGACCTCTGACCTGGTCGGAATCGCTGTTTGATTTCGACCTGCCGGCACCGTCGGATGGACCGTCGATGATCCTGGCCGCACCCGGCGAACCCTATTTCTATGATGCCGTCGGACCCGACAGTCAGCCGCTGAGGATCATGGGCGTCGCCCGGACCCTGCCGAATCGTGGTGCCCCGGTGATCTTCCTGTCGGCACTGGATCGCAGCGACATCGATCAGGACATCTCGAATTTCGCCTTCCTGACCTGGACCGCCCTTGCCATCCTCGGGGTCGGGCTGATCGCAGCGGTCCTGATCCAGGTTCGGGTCGGCCTGCGACCTCTGTATGACCTAGGCGCGGGCGTGGCGGATGTTCGCCTCGGGAAACGACAACGGCTCGTGGGGCGGTATCCGACGGAGATCGCGCCGCTGGCCGAGGAACTCAATGCTTTGCTTGACCACAATCAGGAGGTCGTGGAGCGGCAGAGAACCCACGTCGGCAATCTGGCGCACGCCTTGAAGACGCCGCTGGCGGTGATGCTGGCCGAGGCGGAAACCAGCAAGGGCAAGCTCGGCCAGACCGTCCGGCGTCAGGCGGCCCTGATGAAGGCCCAGGTTGAACACCACCTCCAGCGTGCCCGCGCGGCGGCGCGGGCCCAGCAAACCAACGAAACAACCTCGGTGGCCGAGGTTCTGGACGAGATGGCGAGCCTTCTGGAGCGGGCTTTTCAAGGCAAGCAAATCGAGATCGACTGGAGATCGCCGGATCAGCTCGCCTTTCGGGGCGAACGCCAGGATCTCCAGGAAATTCTCGGCAACCTGCTGGAGAACGCCTGCAAATGGGGCAAGACGCGCGTCCGTGTCGATGCCCGGATGTCGAGTCCCGGACGGATGGTCCTGACCGTGCAGGACGACGGTTCCGGATTGCCGCCCGATCAACACCAGGCCGTACTCAAACGGGGAACCCGTCTGGACGAACAGGCTCCGGGGACGGGATTGGGGCTGTCAATTGTGGACGATCTTGTGAAGTCGTACGGGGGTCGGGTCGAACTCGGCAGTGCGGATATCGGCGGCCTCAAGGTTGAGGTCGAGCTTCCTGCAGCCGAGATCTGAAAAACTCCGATTTTCTTGCAAGGCCTTCATTAACCCCACGCGTTGATGATCGCGAGGCGGGCGCGTCAGGCCCGGTCTGAGTGGTTGTCATGGCGAGCCTTTCCGACGCGAAGCGTCATGCGATGGCGTTGCTGATGGATCGCGCACCTGAGGAGGTGCTTGAAGCTATCGAGACCCGCTTCGCGAGTGCCGGTGGCGGGCTTGCGGCCGATGTTGTGGCCCTGGCGCGCGATCAGAGGTGCCAGCGTGCTGCCCTGCGCCAGACGTTTGGTCCGCTGGTCGGCCTGACAGCCGCCCGTCAGGACGGCGTGGCCGCCCCCCTTTTTCCGCGGGCGCTGCTACAGACGCTCTGGCTCGCTGTCGAACGCGAGCGACCGGACCTGATCGAGCACATCACCACCCGGATCCGCATCGACCCGCAGACCCTCGTACAAGCCAGCGTCGTCGACGCCGTCTGCGAATGGGCCGCCACCACGGCCCGCAACAGCGACCCGGACAGCCTCGGGCTCTCCAGCGAGGCGATGGCCGAAGACCTCGCCGCCTACCTCGACATCGTGCCGATTGCACGCAAGGTCGGCCTCTCTACCATCGACTGGCTCGGGCGGCTGGACAACGAACAGCTGACGGTGCTGCGCCTGACCTTCAAGGATGCGGATGCTGTGAGAGAGGACGGTGGCGTCCGCTTGATGGAACTGATGATGGCCGACCTGCCGCGTGCGGCCGAGGTCTTGCGTCTCATCAGTGCGATCACCGATCAGGCCCCTGCCGATTTTATCGACGGCACCGAGATGGCGGGCTTTCCGAATCGTCTGCTCGGACACGTCGAGAGCCTGAGCGCGCAGATCAGAATCGACCCGGTGCGGGTGGAACTGGCAGAGGCTCGCGCCGTCATCACCGATCTGACCCAGATCTCTCTTATCCTGCGCGAATTCGATCTGGCGTTCCCCGCAGCTTCGGGTGGAGCCTGGACCAAGCGGCTACAGACCGTGCGTCGGCATCTGACCAGTCAGCTCGATGCGACGTTCCGCAGCATTCCCGGCATCGTGGAGAAGGCGCTGCCGCTGGGCGCGGCCCGGCTGGCCGGTAGGATGTCACGCATGGTTCCAGATCTCTCCGCCGATCCTGAGGCTCCGGTCGTTCATCGGGCGGTGGCCCTTCTGGAAATCCTGTCGAACACGCGAAGTCTGGCGGCAGAACTCGGCTGCGAAGGGACGCGCCGCGCCGCCGCTGAGGCCGTTGCAGATCGTTCGGACGCCTATGCCGAAGAGGGTTTGCGGATGTTGTACGACAGTGATTTCGAAGATCGTGAGCGTGCCGAAAAGCTGATTGATCTGGCCGCAGAGTGCCTCGCCCAGTCGCGCAATCTGGAGGCGGGGGCCCTGGTTCGCCGCCGCATGGCCGTCGCCTGCATGACGGATCTGGAAACGGGTAGCGCCGCCTGATCCTTGGCATCGGCGAAGCGGCGGGCTATCCGCCTGCCCATGCAGTGGCTTCCGAAATCTCCGCGTGCCCGGCGCCGGTTCATCTTCATTGCCGTGGCGGCACCGGTCCTGGCCCTGTCCGTGGGCCTGACTCTCTGGGCCATGCGCGAACAGGTGACTTATTTCTATTCGCCGAGCGAAGCGGCCCGGTCCGAGATCGCGGCAGGGGCGACGGTGCGCCTGGGGGGGCTGGTCGAGACCGGTTCCGTATCCGACGCCGGCGAGGGGCACCACCAGTTCTCAATCACGGACGGCGGCGCGGCGGTCATCGTCCGCTACAATGGCGACTTGCCGGACCTCTTCCGCGAAGGGCAGGGCGTGGTGGTGCAGGGGAGCTTTCAGCCAGACGGGTCGTTCGTCGCCAGCCAGGTGCTCGCCAAACACGATGAAACCTATATGCCGCGCGAGGTCGCTGATGCCTTGAAGCGCGAGGGGCGCTGGCGCGAAGGTGAGCCCCTGCCCGAGAACTGATCAACGAATATGCCTGTCCGCCGCCAAGGTTTCGGCGCATTCCCCGGGCGTTATGGCTGGCCTTGGGATTGCAGGCTTCCTCGCTCTAATATCCCGATGCGAAACACCTCCAGGACATCCGGAGGGCTGCGAAAAGGACGACAAGGTCACCATGATCAAGCGTAAGGAGTTCATTGTCGGGGCGGCTGTTGGGCTGGCGTTGGCGACGGCGGCGACGGCCGGTGGGCTGATCGACTGGCCAGCGGCGCACGCTCAGCCCTCGGGCCCGGCCGATGCCCTGCTGGTGAGAACTCAGGGCCAGCCGGTGTTCGCACCGCCGCCCGGCGCACCCATGTCGTTTGCGGACATCGTCGACGCCGTATCACCGGCGGTTGTTTCGATCGACGTACGTCAGAGCGTCGACACCAATAGCCTGCGCGACATTCCCGGCTTCGGCGACCTGCCATTCGACTTTCCGATTCCGGAGGAGGAGGCTGAACCCGAACAACGCGAACAGTTGGGGTCGGGGTCGGGATTCTTCATTTCGTCGGATGGCTACATCGTCACCAACAACCATGTGGTGGCCAATGCCGAAGAGATTACGGTGCGTCTGACCGACGAGCGGGAACTGACGGCCACTCTGGTCGGCACCGACCCGGAGACGGATCTGGCGGTGCTGCGCGTCGAGGGACAGAATTTCCCGTTTGTGCGTTTCGAGACGGAGGCCCGTCCGCGCGTCGGGGACTGGGTGCTGGCGATCGGCAATCCGCTGGGATTGGGCGGAACGGTCACTGCCGGAGTCGTTTCGGCCTATGGTCGTCAGATCGACCAGTCGACCACGCCCTATGTCGACTATATGCAGATCGACGCCCCCATTAACCGCGGCAATTCGGGTGGTCCGACGTTCGACATCCACGGTCGGGTCATCGGTGTGAACTCGGCTATCTATTCGCCGAATGGCTTTTCGGTCGGGATCGGCTTTGCCATTCCGGCGGATGTGGCAGATCGCGTGACGCGCTCCCTGATCGCTGGGGGCGCAGTCCAGCGGGGCTATGTCGGGATTTCCATCGGGCCGGTCACGGAAGAGGTGCGTGAGGCGCTCGGTCTGCCGGCGGGAACCGACGGCGCGCGCGTGACCAGCGTCAATGTCGGGGGGCCAGCCGAGAGCGGAGGTCTTCAATTCGGGGATATCGTCACCGGCGTGAATGGCGAAGATATTGTCGACGCCAATGATCTGACGCGGCGGGTCGGTGCCGTGGCTGTCGGAGAGACGATCCGCTTCGACGTCTTGCGGAACGGCCGGACCGACCACGTCTCGGTGCGGGCCGCTGCGCGCCCCTCCGCCGCCGACATTCGGGCGCTGAACGCCCCGAATGAGGAGATTGACCTGCCCGAGGCAGGATCGGTTTCGGGACAGCCCGCATTCGGCCTGTCGCTACGACCGCTGGACGGGGAAACTCGCACCCAGTTTGGCGTGGCGGATCGGGTATCGGGCCTGGTAGTGACTGACGTCACGCGCGGTACCATCTTTGCCCGGCGTGGCTTCGAGCCGGGCGTCGTCATTACGCGTGTCGACAACCGACCGGTTCGCACCGTCGAGGACTTCGAGCGCGTCATTGGGGATCTGCGCCGCAGCGGGCGCCCCAGTGTGCTGCTGGACCTCAGCTATCGGGGTCAACCGACGCTACAGATCATCGAACTGGACGACCTGCCGATGGCCGACTCGGTATCGGGCGGCTAGGCTCGAAGCCACCAGGGGAGGGACGATGCGTATTCTGATCGTCGAGGATGACCAGGAGGCCGCCGATGCGATGAGCCGCGGGCTGGCGGAGGCCGGGCACGACTGTGAGGCGGCCCCCGACGGGGCTTATGGCCTGGACGCTGCGCATAAGGGTGGCTTCGACGTCTATGTGGTCGATCGCATGATGCCGCGTCTCGACGGGGTCGGCATGGTCGAGACGCTGCGCCGTGAGGGCGATCAGACGCCGGTGCTGTTCCTGTCGGCGCTCGGCGAGGTCGAAGACCGGGTGGCCGGTCTGAAGGCCGGTGCCGACGACTATCTGGTCAAGCCCTATGCCTTTTCCGAGCTGATCGCGCGGATCGAGGCCCTGGCCCGGCGACGCGAGACGGGTTCGGTCCAGACTGTGCTCAAGGTCGGCGATCTGGAGATGAATCTCATCAGCCGCCAGGTCAGCCGTGCTGGCCGCGACATCGACCTGCAGCCGCGCGAGTTCCAGCTCTTGGAATTCCTGATGCGCAATGCCGGCAAGTCAGTGACGCGCACCATGCTGTTGGAGAAGGTCTGGGAGTATCACTTCGACCCCCAGACCAATGTGATCGACGTCCATATCAGCCGGCTAAGGTCTAAGCTCGACAAGGGTTTCGACCGGCAAATGTTGCAGACGGTTCGTGGGGCTGGATACCGTCTGGAGGCGTGATCGCGTGCGACTGCCCTCGGTCTTTCGTCGCACCCCGTTCCGGCTGACGCTGTCGTTCCTGGCGCTGTTTGCGACAGCAGCAAGTGCGCTGTTGCTCTACATCTATTTTGCCTCCCAGGCCGAATCGGCCGCCCAGGCTAGGGCCGACATCGAACGCGAACTGTCGACCCTGGAGGCCATCTATCGCGCGCGCGGGGTCGAGGCGTTGAATGCGGATCTAATCGACCGCGCGTCCCGGGGGGGATCCTACCTCTTCCTGCTCATGGATTCCGAGGGCCGCCCCCAGACCGGCAACGTGAACGAAAGCCCGATCGTCGACTACGAAGGCGGCGAGCAGTGGGAGTCCTTTCGTCTGTCAGGGGCGGATGAACAAGGGCGGGTCGCCCGGCGATGGGCCATGGGCGTCCAGCTCCGCCTGGCGGGCGGCGAACTGCTGTTCGTGGGCGAGGATATCGGTGACAGCGAGCAATATCTGAATCGCCTGTCGCTGTTTCTGTGGGGGGCGGCCGGTATCGTGTTCCTGCTGGGGCTGGGCGGTGGTCTTTTGGTCAGCCGCCAGGTCGAGGGAGCCATGGCGCGCCTGAACGCCGTCGTCGATGCCGCACGTTCCGGCGACCTGCAGCAGCGCGTCCCTGTTCAGAAGACGGGCGATGAACTGGACGAATTGGCCGTCAATCTCAATGCCATGCTGGATCGCCTGGAACAGTCCATGTCTTCGATCCGTCACGCCGGCGACGCCATTGCCCACGACCTGCGTTCACCCCTGACCCGGATGCGGGCGCGTCTGGAGATCGCCCTGATCGACGCTGAGGCCGGTCGGGTGGACGGCCAGGAGGCCCTGGCCCGCGCATTGGGGGAGACGGATGATCTTCTAAAGACCTTCAACACCGTGCTGTCGATCGCCCGACTTCAGGCGGCGGCCGAGATCCCCGATGCCGCCCCGTTCGATGTAGCCGACCTGGCGACCGATATCGCCGAACTCTATGCGCCGGCTGCTGAAGACAAGGGCCTGGATTTCGCCGCCGAGATCGGGCGTGGCCTTCAGGTCAGCGGCAACCGTGCCTTTCTGGCCCAGGCGCTGTCCAATATCGTCGACAACGCCATCAAATACACGCCGCAGGGAGGCGCGTTGATGCTGCGCGCGCGACGGCGCGCCTCCGGCGAGGTCGAGGTTTCGGTCACGGACACCGGCCCAGGGGTGCCGCTGGAGGATCGCGAACGGATTCTGGATCGTTTCGTACGACTGGATGACAGCCGTACCCAGGCCGGGGCTGGCCTGGGTCTCAGCCTGGTGACGGCTGTCGCCTCGGCCCATGCCGGTCGGATTGAACTCAGCGATGGCCCCGGCGCGATCGATGGTTTCGGGCCGGGGCTGCGGGCGGCCTTGGTCCTGCCGGCCCTGTGAGTGAGAGCATGGTCCTGGCTGACCGTCTGATGCCCTGCGGACCCTTGCTCGATACGCGGGGAGGCCAGGCCACCTTCAATGTCCTGACCGAGGCTGCAGCGGCGGATGGCTGGTCGCAGCTCCTGGCCCGGGCCGAGCCGGCGCTGCGACCGATCTTTGCCGCCTCACCCTATCTGGCCGGCTTGGTTCGACGTTGTCCAGGCAAGCTGCGCCTCCTCCTTGGAGGAGATCCCGACGGGTGCCTGAACGCCATCTTGAGCCAGACTCGGGCTCTCGGAGGAGGTGCAGAGGGCGTCCGCGAACCGCTTCGGCTTCTGAAGGCGGACCTGCATCTGTTGACGGCGCTGTGCGATCTCGGCGGGATCTGGGATCTGGACGCGGTGACCGGCGCGCTAAGTGCCTTCGCTGATGCCGCCCTCAGAAGCGCCTTTGTGGCCGTCGCCGAGGATCAGGCGGCGCGGGGCCACCTGATCGGCCCGATCGATCCGTCCAATCCGGTGCCGGGTCTGTTCGGTCTGGCCATGGGTAAGCACGGTGCGAATGAGCTGAACTATTCCAGCGATATCGACGTCACCTTCTTCTACGAGCCCGATACGGTCGGCGCAGCCTTGGCGGCCACGATCGAGGCCCAGGCGCTTGTGGATCGTGTCGCCGGGGCGCTGGCGCGCCTGCTGAGCGAACGCACGGGCGAAGGCTATGTGTTTCGGGTCGATCTGCGGCTGCGGCCGGATCCGGGATCGACCCCGCCGGTCGTCAGTGCGCCGGCAGCCTTGAACTACTATGGGACGGTCGGCCAGAACTGGGAGAGGGCCGCCCTCATCAAGGCGAGGGCGGTCGTCGGCGACGACGGTGAGGCGAAGTCCTTCCTCAAGGCGCTGATGCCGTTCGTCTGGCGTCGCAGCCTCGACTTCGCCGCAGTGTCCGATGTCCATTCGATCAAGCGGCAGATCCACGTTCACAAGATCGAGGACCGCCCGACGGCGGCCGGAGCCGATCTCAAGCTCGGTCGGGGCGGAATCCGGGAGATCGAGTTCTTCGTCCAGACCCAGCAGCTGATCCTGGGCGGCCGCGACCCCTCGTTGCGGTCACCGCGAACGCTGGAGGCCTTGAATGCCCTGGCCGAGGCCGGCTGTGTCGATCGTGGAACCGCAGCGGCCCTGAGTGCCGACTATGTCCGCCTGCGATCGCTCGAACACCGCATTCAGATGCTCGAAGATGAGCAGACCCACACCCTGCCGGTGCCGGATGATCAGCGCCGACGCGTCGCGGCCCTGTCGGGGGAGGCGGACCTGGCCGCGTTTGATCAGTCGGTCGAGGACCTGACGTCGCGCGTCAATGCTCGTTACGGCGAGCTGTTTGCCGAGGACGAATCCCTGTCGTCTGAGCTCGGCAGCCTTGTCTTTACAGGCATCGAGAACGATCCCGAGACGCTCAAGACCCTGGCGCGGATGGGCTTCAGTGAGCCGGATCCGGTCGCCGATGCCATTCGCGGTTGGCATCACGGTCGCATCCTGGCGACCCGATCCGCCCAGGGGCGAGAGGTGTTTACGCGGTTTGCGCCGCGACTGTTGGAAGCTTGTGCGGCGACCGGGGCACCCGACGCCGCCTTCCGGCGCTTTGCGCGCTTCTTCGAGGGGCTGCGGGCCGGGGTCCAGGTCCAGTCGCTGTTCTTGGCCAGGCCCCGCCTGTTCAGGATGATCGTGGAAACCCTCGCCTTCTCGCCCCGGCTGGCTGAGGTTCTGTCGCGTCGTCCAGCGGCGCTAGACGCCATTATGGATCCTGATTTCTTTCGGTCGGTCGAAGCTGACAGCGGTGCGATGGGCGATATCGAGGCAGAGGGCCGCAATGCCCCGGACTTTGAAAGTGCCATGAACGCGATCCGCCGGACGCATCGCGAACAGGACTTTCGGATTCGCCTGCAGATCCTGACCGGTCTGGCGGACCCAGCCCGCGCGGGAGACGCCTTTTCCGATCTGGCCCAGGCCTGCACCCGGGCCCTGGCCTTCGCCGCCATGGCCGAGGTCGAGCGGATTGCCGGCCCGATCGACGGAGAGGTCGCCGTCGTTGCCTTGGGCAAGCTGGGTTCGCGCGAGATGTCAGGCGCGTCCGATCTCGATCTCATGACAGTCTATGAGGCCCGGCCAGACGCGGAATCCACGATCCGTGGCTGGAGCGCCGACCGCTGGTTTGGCCGCTTCACCCAGCGCCTGATCGCGGCCCTGTCGACCCCCACCGCCGAAGGTGGGCTCTATGACGTCGATATGAGACTTCGACCGTCCGGGGCCGCCGGTCCGGTCGCCGTGTCCCTACGGGCCTTCACAGACTATTACGCTGGAGAGGCGGACACCTGGGAGTTCCAGGCCCTGACCCGAGCCCGGGTCATTTGGGCCTCGCCAGAGGGCTTTGAGCAGCGCGTCGCCGACGCCGTGGAGGTCGCGCTGCGCCGGCCCCGCGACGGTCCGACGACCCTGCATGATGTCGCCGAGATGAGGACCTTGATGGCGCAGGAGCATCCGCCGTGGAGCTTCTGGGACATGAAGCGGGCGCAGGGGGGGCTGATCGACTGCGAATTCGCCGCGCAGGTCTTGCAGTTGGTCGGTGCCCATGATGGCGGCCCGCTTCGACCTGGAACCGTCGCGGCCCTGACGTCCCTGTGTGCCGCAGGGCGCGTGACGGCGGATCAGGCCGCAGCCCTGTCCGAGGCCTGGACGCTGCAACAGGGCCTGGCCCAGCTCCTGCGCTCGTCGCTGGATCGCCGTTCGGACCCGACGCTGGAGCCGACCGGTTTCCAGCTTCGGCTGGCGCGGACCGGTGGGGTCGAGACGCTGGTGGACCTGGCCGAACGGGTCGTTCAGGTCCGACGGCGGGCCCGCGAGGCCTTTGAGCAAATCTTGAAACCGGATGGCGACGGATTCTCTCACTAGGCGCGTTCAACCCATATCGCCGGACTGACCGGCTCCAGGAGAGACAAGATGAAGACCCTTCTGATGGGTGGCTTGATCGCCCTGTCGCTCGGCGGCATCGCTGTGGCCCAGGAAGCCCAGCGGGGCCCGCGGGCGGCTGACGCCGACGGGGACAGCCGTATCAGCCAGGCTGAGTTCGTCGCCGCCGCCATGCAGCGCTTCGACAGCGGTGACGCGAACCGGGACGGTACCGTCACGGCCGAAGAAATGCGCGCCGGCATGGAAGCGCGTCGCACTGAACGCCGGGGCGAGATGTTTGCGCGGATGGATGCCAACGGTGACGGGGCGATATCGCGCGCCGAATTCGACGCCCGTCCGCAGCGCGGTGGTGACGCCGAGCGCGGTGGTCGTCGCGGCGGACATCATGGTTGGCGTCGTGGTGGGCGCGGTCATGGCGGCGGCGGTGAACTGGCGGCCGATGGCGTCACCCGTGCCGAGGCCCAGACCCGTGCCGAATCCCGCTTCGAGCGGATGGACCGAAACAATGACGGCTTCCTGACACAGGAAGATCGCCAGGGTCGCGGCGGCCGTGGGCACGGTGACCGCGACTGATTGACAGGAGGCGAGGTCAGAGGCCTGGTGCCCTGGTCCTTCAAAGGGTCATGAGGCAGTTTGTCGTCAGTGACGAAAGATCCGGACGAAGATCTGGTCCTGCGGGCAGGACGCGGCGACGCCGCTGCGTCTCGTGCGCTGGTCGAAAGCAAGCTGCCGCGCATGATGCGGCTGGCCTATCGTATGCTGGGTGATCGTCAGGCTGCTGAGGATGTGGCGCAGGAAGCCATGCTTCGTGCCTGGAAACAGGCCCCTCGTTGGCAGCCCGGCGCAGCCAGGTTCGATACCTGGCTGCATCGGGTGGCGATCAACCTCTGCTACGATCACCTTCGGCGTCGACGGGAGGTTCTGAGAGACGTCCTGCCGGATCGGCCGGACGACGGCCCTGGACCGGATCAGGCCTGGATTGATCGGGACCGGACCCGCCAGGTCGAGGCGGCCCTGCTGGCCCTGCCGGAGCGGCAGAGGGAGGCGATTGTCCTGTGTCACTATCAGGATCTGAGCCAGGCAGAGGCGGCCGGGCTCATGGAGATCAGCGTGGAGGCGCTGGAGAGTTTGTTGGCGCGAGGTCGTCGTGGGCTTAAGGCGGCCCTGGCGGACCTGGCACCGGAAAGGACAGTGCAATGACCGTGGGGCTGAAGCGGTTTAAGCAGATTATGGATGCCTATGGGGCGGACCCGACGCGCTGGCCTGAGGCCGAGCGGGCCGAGGCCGAGGCCCTTCTGGCGACAAGTTCCGATGCGCGCCAGATGCGTGATGAAGCGGAACTTCTGGATGCCTGGCTCGATGCAGCGACTACGCCGGATGTGTCCGAGCTGACATCTCGACGGATCCTCAAACAGGCACCTGGGTCCACGCGGATGTTGAGTTGGGGTTCGGGCGCGGGCTGGGCGGCGGCGGCGGCGGCCGGCGTCGTGCTGGGATTGTCGCTCGGCAATCAGTTTCAGCTGTCGAGCCAGGCCGACGATGGGCTGGAACAGGCGATGACCTGGAGCGTCGATGAGGCGGAGTATTTCGGATGACCGATCGGGGTCTCAAAATCGCCCTGGGTGTTTCCGTAGCGCTGAACATCTTCGTGGTCGGGGCCGTCGCAGGGGTGCTGGTCGCAGGCCTCCGCGGTCTGGATCACCGCACGCACCGCGAGCGCCCGCCGGTCATCCAGATGATCCAGTCTCTGGATGAGACGGATCGGGCGGCAGCCGAGCAAACCCTGCAGGGGGCTGGCCTTGCTGCGCGCGAAGATTTCGATGCGGCGCGGACCCATCGCTCCGAAGCCATAAATTTGGCTGGTGCCCAGACTTTTGATCGAGCGGCGGTCGAGGCCGCTCTGGCCCAATCCCGCGCTGCCGAGTTGCGGGGCCGGGACCGTCTGGAAGGCTCCCTGCTCGATGTCATGCAAGACCTCGACCAGGCCGACCGCCAGCGTCTGGCTCCGGGCCTGGCCCGGCGCAGTCGAGATGGCCGTCGGGATCGTCGTGGCCCGCCGCGCCGCGAGCGCTAGGCGGCTTCGGCGCGGGATTTGGCCTGACTCACCGGCAGGATGACTGTGACCGTCGTGCCCTCGCCGGGGGTGCTCTCCATCTCAAAGCGGCCCTGATGCATCTCGATCAGAGATTTGGTCAGAGCCAGTCCAAGTCCGGTGCCCTGGGTAGCGCGGGCGTGCTTGGTCTCGACCTGTTCGAAGGGCTGGGCCAGGCGTGGCAGATCTTCGGCCGAAATGCCGATGCCGTTGTCCGAGACGCTCAGGAAGGCCCAGCCAGACTCGATTCCGGCCTTGACGATGACGCGCCCACCCCGCGGCGTGAACTTGATGGCATTGGACAGCAGATTGAGCAGGACCTGCTTCAAGGCGCGGAAGTCGGCCTGAATCTGGTTGTCGGGACCGGCCTCGGTCAAGAGCTTGATGTCCGCTTCCGCAGCCCGCCCGCGCATCAGACGCACGCCGTCTTCGCACAGCTCCGCCAGGTCGACCGGTTCAAAGTGCATCTGCATCTTGCCGGCCTCGATCTTGGCCATGTCGAGCACATCGTTGATCAGCGCCAGCAGGTGCTGGCCCGAATTGAGGATGTCCTGACAGTATTCCCTGTAGCGCGCGTCACCCAGCGGGCCGAACATCTCGCCGGCCATGATTTCGGAAAAACCGTTGATCGCGTTCAGGGGCGTACGAAGTTCGTGGCTCATATTGGCCAGAAACTCAGACTTGGCCTGGTTGGCCGCCTCGGCACGGATCTTGGCGACCTCGTACTTGCGGGCCAGTTCAGACAGTTCGACCTGATTGACTTCTAGCTGTTCGACCAACTGCTTCAGCTCCGCCTCGCTACGGGCGCGCATGGCCTCCTGGCGCTTGATTGCGGTGATGTCCGCCGCCGTCATCACGGAGCCCCCGTCTGCGGTCCGTCGTTCGCTGATCTGAAGCCAGCGTCCATCATGCAGTTCAAACTCGCGCACACCGGCACGACCATCCTGGGCCGGCCCCTGTGTCTTGATCGCCAGTGATCCGATCTGCATCAAGTCGTCTTTGCGTGCACCGGTCTTGAGCGCCTGTTCCTTGATGCCGAAGGTGTCGGCAAAGGCGTAGTTGCACAGGATCAGTCGCTCTTGCCGGTCGAACAGGACGAAGGCATCCGAGACGCTGTCGATCGCGTCGCGCAGGCGGCCTTCGGCCGCCATGGCGCGGGCCTTGGAGCGACGCTCATCGGTGACGTCGATGCCGACGCCTACCAGCTTGTCATAGCCATGGGCCTGGCGCGGGCTCGAGGCCTGGCCGCGCACCTCGATCCATCTTGAACGTCCGCCGCTGTGGGCAATCCGGAAGGTCGCTTCGAACTGGCCGTAGGCGGCCGCTTGCCGGAGGGCATGGAGCAGGTGCTGCTGATGCTCTTGGTTTAGGAGACCGAGAACGTCGTCGCCGGAGGCGCTCGATCCCTGGGTCCAGCCTAGCATCGCGGCCATCTGGTCCGAGAGCTCGACCCGATCCCGATCCAGATCCCATTGCCAGACGCCGCATCGTGCCGCCTCCACAGCCATCATGAAGCGATGTTCTGAATCGACCTGGATCCGACGCGCGCGATAGCTCTGGAACAGCAGCAGTCCCGTCAGGCCGATGCCCAAGGCCAGGGGGCCGAGCAGAATCCAGCCCTGGGCGATCAGTTGCCGGACGGAAAAGGTGCCGGCCATACCGGACCGGCCGGCAACCAGGAGCAGATTGGTGTCGTCGACCGGAGCGACGGCGACGCCGAGAGATTCCCCATCCTGCTGCGGGGCGACTGTTGCGCCGCTTGAGGCCGTTTCGCGCAGGGTGTCGATCGTCTCGCCGAAGGTCGCACTGACCTCGGTACCGGCCAGATCGTCCGTGCCCGACAGGATGGTGCCGTCGGTCGCGACCAGAGCTACCGTCGCACCGTTGCCGAAGACCAGAAGGTCATCGACCTCGATGAGGGCGGCCATCGCCCGGTTCTCATTCGTGCGCTGAACCAGGACGACGCGGTTGTCGCTGGCACCTTGCCAGGTCGCGGCGGCGTCACTCGGAATCTGAATCTCGCCGAAGGGGATGGTGCCCTCCCTGTGCGTGACCGCCAAGATGTCCCTGCCGGAATCCAGGATGGCGACAGCAACCGCGTCATCGCCGGCCAGGCGCTGCCCCAGTTCTGCGGCATCCAGGGGTGCGCGCGGATTGGCCGCCAGCCGTTCGCCGCCTGCGGCGAGGGCGGATTCGGTCCGGCTGAACCGGGCCTCAAGTCGGGACGCCGCAACCTCGGCATCATGGCGAAGCTGCAAGGCCGCCTCGGCGGACGCATCGTGGGGCCGATCCCGGATTTCGCGGGCATAGATGGCCGAATAGGCGACCAGGACGATGGCCGCGACGAGCAAGCCCATCCGCAGCCAGCCGGGCATGACGACGGCCCCGTCGCGACGGTTGTCATCGCCGGTCCGGCGCCCAGGTTGATTTCCCCTGCGGTCGGGACGCTCCACGCGTCACTCCCATTGATTCGCCCACGAAGAGGAATCCTAACCACCATCAAGGATTCGCGCGAGGCCCTCTGCAGGCGTTGCCAAAAAGAGAGCCGGCCGGGCCCGTCAGGCTCCTTGCGGATCGCGTCCGCGCTAGGCCGCTTCGATGCGCTGTGCGGCGCGAGGAGCCGCCGCCGACGCTGGAATTTCGCTCACCGACTTCAGCGCGGTTCGGGCCAGATCCGCCAGCTGCAGCATCTCGGGGGGGGCGTCGTCAGCGGCTTCATCAACGGCCGCGACCAATTGAGCGGCGACGTTTAGCAGCTCAGGGGATGCGGCTATCAAGCGGGCTTGAAACTCGAGGCGCTGGGGGTCGCGGTCATATTCGGCTCCCGATACGCGCCAGCCACCCTGACCCGAAGGGTCGGTGACCACGACCGGATGGGTGCCCGGGTGCGGATGGTGCGCGACCTGTGCGGGGATCTGCCACTTGTTCTCGGCGCGCATCAACCGCCAGCCGCCCATGGCGGATTCGACGACAGGGTCCGCTTCCGGGGCCGCCAATTCGTGCGCCGTGAATTCGCGACCGAGCCCGACATCGTAGGTCACACGCACCGGTTCGGGGAACCCTTTGGCCCAGATCGGGATCAGCCGCTCAATGGTTGCCCAGGCTCCGAGGGCATCGACCCAGACCCTTTGCCCCTTCTGAAATTGCGCGCGCGCCATTGGCGTTTTCCCGTTATAGGAGAGTTGACGTTGGCATACAGGCGTTGACAGACCGTTTAGCCAGGGTTGCAGTCGCGCCTGCCGACCTCTGGCGTCTGCGTCGGCCGGAGGCTATGTCGCGCCCATGATGCAGATGCCCTCGGAAAAAGCCGCCCGGATCCTTGCCGCGTTCGGACACTCGCCCGCCGACGGGACGCTACGCGTTCAGTCACCGATCGACGGCTCCGAACTGGCTCGCCTGGTCGAGCACGCGCCGGGTGATGTCGAGGCCGTCATCGGCAGGGCCGTCGCGGCCTTCCACGCCTGGCGGCGGGTGCCGGCGCCGCGGCGGGGCGAACTGGTCCGTCTGTTCGGCGAGGAACTGCGCGCGGCCAAGGACGATCTGGCGATGCTGGTGACGCTTGAGGCCGGCAAGGTCACCTCGGAGGGCCTGGGCGAGGTCCAGGAGATGATCGACATCTGCGACTTCGCCACGGGCCTGAGCCGCCAGCTCTATGGCCTGACCCTGCCCAGCGAGCGGCCGGGTCATCATATGCGCGAGACCTGGCAACCGCTGGGGCCGGTCGCAGTCATTTCCGCCTTCAACTTCCCGGTTGCTGTCTGGGCCTGGAATGCGGCCCTGGCTCTGGTCTGTGGCGATCCGGTCATCTGGAAGCCCTCGGAGAAGACGCCCTTGACGGCCCTGGCCACCCAGGCGGTGTTCGAGCGGGCCGTGGCGCGCTTCGGTGAAGACGCTCCGGCCCATCTGTCGCAGGTGATGATCGGCGGGCGCGAGCTGGGCGAGGCCCTGGCCGCAGATCCGCGCGTGCCGCTGGTTTCGGCCACCGGCTCGACACGCATGGGCAGGCAGGTCGCTCAGGTCGTGGCCGGGCGGCTGGGGCGCTCGCTGCTGGAGCTGGGCGGCAATAACGCCATGATCGTCACACCCACCGCCGATCTGGAGCTGGCGGTGCGGGCCATCGCCTTTTCGGCCGTCGGAACGGCGGGGCAGCGCTGCACCAGCCTGCGTCGCCTGATCGTGCATGAGGATGTGGCCGAGGGCCTGATCGCGCGGCTGGTCAAGGCCTATCCGAGTTTGCCGATCGGCGACCCGCGCGAGGCCGGAACCCTGGTCGGGCCGCTGATCGATGCCGACGCGGCCGAGGGCTTCACCCGTGCGCTGGACCAGGCCCGAACCGAGGGGGGTGAGGTTCTGACCGGGGGCAAGGTGCTGGATCGTCCCGGCCATTATGTCACCCCGGCCATCGTGCGAATGCCAGGCCAGTCGGCGGTGGTCGAGCACGAGACCTTCGCCCCGATCCTGTATGTGATGACCTATCGCGATCTGGAGGAGGCGATTGCCCTTCAGAACGCGGTGCCGCAGGGACTGAGCTCCTGTATCTTCACCGGATCGGTACGGGACTCCGAAGGCTTCCTGTCGGCCTGGGGGTCGGACTGCGGTATCGCCAACGTCAATATCGGGCCGTCAGGCGCCGAGATCGGCGGGGCCTTCGGCGGCGAAAAGGACACCGGCGGTGGGCGTGAAAGCGGCTCGGACGCCTGGAAGGCCTATATGCGGCGCCAGACCCAGACGGTGAATTTCTCCGACGCCCTGCCATTGGCGCAGGGCGTGCGCTTCGACGTCTAGGAGCCGGCCGGCGAGATCCGGTTGGAATTCTCACCCTGGCTCCGCTGCCAGCGGTGATAGAGCTTCCACACGCCCCAGAATATGAAGAGCAGTGCCACCGGGATCAGCACCGGCATGATGAAGGCCAGCAGCACCGTCCCGACGCTGAGGATGTCCTCCACCAGGCTGAGGAACGGGTTGGCCATGCCTCCTGTCGTGGCCGTCGAGGCCGCGCGCGTACCGCCCTGGGCCGCACCGAAGGCCAGGGCCGTGGGCGCTCCCACGATGATGCCGGCGACGGCGGCGGCGGTCGGGTCGAGCCCGGCAAACACCGAACCGGCGGCCACGGCTCCGGCGATAGGCCGTGCCACAATCCCGACGGCATGAAGTGCGTTGTCCAGGAACGGAATCTTGTCGGCCACGATCTCGAGCACCGTCGCCAGGCCCAGGGCCGCGATGGCGGTGTTGGAGGTCATCCAGGCCATGCTCTCGTTCAACTCGATGCCGAACAGATTGAACTTGGCCGCCAGCGCCGCCATCAGCAGCGGGATGAAGATCCGCAGGCCCGATGCCGCCGCCAGGCCCAGGCCCAGCATCGCCGGCAGAATCCAGGTCTGCATGACATCAAGGGTGGGGATGTAGTCCGGCATCAGATCTCACTCCCAATGGTGCGCCTCGGGCCTGCCCCCGGGGTTGCGTCGGCCGGGTGACAGGTCGTCGGATTGTCCATCTTCAACCTGAACGTCGCCTGACATGACGTCGGACGCTGGCCGGTCGATGCACGCCCCTCGAGCCAGGCGTCTGAAATGGCCGGATCGGCGGTCGCAATCCTCACCGCCGGTGCGTCCATCGCTCAGAACTTCCTGCGACCGCTCACCGTCTCGAAGAACATCCGCCAGTCGCCCATCAGACTCCACAGCGGATATTTGAAGGTGGCGGGGCGGTTCTTCTCGAAGACGAAATGGCCGAACCAGGCGAAGCCGTAGCCGACCAACGGCATCGCCAGCAGCCACCAGGCGTTACGGGTGGCGACCGCCGCGGCCAGCAACACCAGCACCAGGGCCGAGCCGACGATATGGATGCGCCGGCACGTCTGGTTGGAATGCTCGTGAATGTAGAAGGGATAGAACTCTGAAAAGCTCTGGAACCGATCCCCTGAAGCGGGTGTGGGCGCGTGGGTCATGCCATCAGGTTCGCGCGGTTAACGCCGGTTGTCGAGAGGCGGTGACCGTGGCCGCATTCCCGGAGCTGGGTGTCCATTTCAAAGGCAAGGGCGGACGTCGTTCCCGACCCCACGCAACCGGACGGGGAAAAAGCGTTGCGCGGGGCGGGGGGAGTGGGCCAAGTGGGGCGGGGAGGCCGTGCGTGGACGTCGAACAGTTCATTAATCGCTGGAAGGATGCGCGCGGCGGGGCCGAGCGCGCCAACTATCAGATCTTTCTGGGCGAGCTGTGCGAGGCGCTGGGTCTGCCGCGCCCGGATCCGGCCAGCCATCAGACGGCGGAAAACGACTATGTGTTCGAGCGCGGGGTCAAACGGCGCGACAGCGAGGAGCTGTCCTCGACGCTGCGGATCGACCTCTACAAGCGCGGCTGCTTTATCCTTGAGGCCAAACAGTCCCGTGCCGCCGACCGGCCCGACCAGCCGCGCCTGTTTACCGAGCAGGAGGCGACCTCGACCGCCGCCGCCGAGGGTAAGTGGGACGTCATGATGCGCCACGCCCGGCGTCAGGCCGAGGGCTATGTGTTTCGCCTGCCCGCCGACCATCCGGCCCCTCCGTTCATCCTGGTGTGCGACGTCGGCTATGTGTTCGAGGTCTATGCCGATTTCTCCGGCTCGGGGCGGGCCTATTCGCCGTTCCCGGACCGCAAGGGGTTTCGCATCCGGCTGGAGGACCTGCGTGATCCGGCCATCCAGGACCGCCTGCGGTCTATCTGGAGCGACCCGCAGAGCCTCGACCCGTCGAAGAAGGCCGCCGTTGTCACGCGCCAGATCGCCGAGCGGCTGGCGGCTGTGTCCAAACGTCTGGAGCGGACCCATCCACCCGAGGAGGTGGCGCATTTCCTGATGCGCTGCATCTTCACCATGTTCGCTGAGGACGTGGACCTGTTGCCGCGCGGCAAGTTCACGGGGTTGCTGACCGATTGCCTGGACGGGCCGGAGAGCTTCGCGCCGCTACTGGAAGACCTCTGGCGCAAGATGGACAAGAAGGATCACGCGGATCGCTTCTTCTCCTATTTCAAGACCCATCTGCGCTGGTTCAACGGCGGGCTGTTCCATGACCCCCGTGCCTTCCCGATGACCAAGGAGGAGATCGGGGAGCTGCTGGCGGCGTCCAAGCACGATTGGCGCTATGTCGAACCGGCCATTTTCGGCACCCTGGTTGAACAGGCGCTGGACCCGGACGAGCGGCGCAAGCTGGGGGCGCACTATACGCCGCGCTCCTATGTCGAGCGGTTGGTCGAGGTGACGGTGATGGAGCCGCTGCGGTCCGACTGGGCCGATGTGCAGTTGCGCGTCACCGACGCCAAGGAACGCGGCGAACCCAAGGAGGCTGTGGCGGCGGTTCGCGCCTTTCACAAGCAGCTGTGCGCCACCCGTGTGCTGGACCCGGCCTGCGGCACCGGCAACTTCCTGTATGTGTCGCTGGAGCTGATGAAGAAGCTGGAAGGTGAGGTGCTGGAAGCCCTGGCGGAGCTGGGGGAGAGCGAAACCATCGGCCTGGAGGAGGTCGATCCGCATCAGTTCCTGGGCATCGAGCTGAATGTGCGTGCCGCCGCCATCGCCGAGCTGGTGCTGTGGATCGGCTATCTACAGCAGCATTACCGCAACCGCTCCGAACACCCGGCGGAGCCGATCCTGAAGGCGTTTGACAATATCCAGAACAAGGACGCGGTGCTGACCTGGGACGGTTCTCCCGAGCTGCAGTTCGAGATGACGGACGGGGTCGCGGTGCAGGTATTCCCGAACGCTCGCCGACCCGACTGGCCCGAGGCCGAGTTCATCGTGGGGAACCCGCCGTTCATTGGGGGCAAGGATATCCGCTCACGCATGATGCCGGGATACGCTGAGGCGCTGTGGCGGGCGCATTCGCACATGAACGAAAGTGCCGATTTCGTCATGTACTGGTGGGACCGGGCCGCCGAGTTGCTGACGCGCAAGAAGACGCCACTGCGCCGCTTCGGCCTCGTCACCACCAATTCGATCAGCCAGGTGTTCCAGCGCCGGGTCATGGAGCGCCATCTGAACGCCAAGGCCCCGATCAGCCTGATCTTCGCCATCCCCGACCATCCCTGGACCAAGGCCACAAAGGACAGCGCGGCGGTGCGCATCGCCATGACGGCGGCGCAGACCGGGGCGCGCGAGGGCGAGCTGTTGGAGGTGGTGTCCGAGGCCGGGCTGGAAACCGACGATCCCGCCATCGGATTTGTGCGGCGCCGGGGCAAGATCAACTCGGACCTGACGGTCGGGGTGGATGTGGCGCGAGCCGGAGCATTGGCGGCCAGCAAGGGGTTAGCCTCGCGAGGTGTGCAACTGATGGGTTCGGGCTTCATCGTCACCCCACAGGAAGCGGAGGCGCTGGGTTTGGGCCGTCGTCCCGGTCTGGAGCGCCATATCCGCGACTATCGCAACGGCCGCGACCTGACCGCCCATTCGCGCGGGGTGATGGTCATCGACCTGTTCGGCCTGACGGCGGAAACTGTGCGGCGGGATTATCCGGAGGTCTATCAGCACCTGCTGGCCACGGTGAAACCGGATCGCGACAGCAACAACCGTGCCTCATACCGTGAGAACTGGTGGATATTCGGGGAGCCGCGGCGAGAGCTTCGCCCCGCGCTCGAAGGCCTTAGCCGCTACATCGCGACGGTCGAGACGACCAAACACCGGGTGTTTCAGTTCCTCGACGACAGCATCCTGCCGGACAATATGCTGGTCGCGATCGCCAGCGACGACGGCTGGCATCTGTCGGTGGTCAGCAGTCGAACGCATATTGTGTGGACGCTAAATGTCGGCGGTGTGCTTGAGGACAGGCCCCGCTACACAAAAAGTGGTTGCTTCGACCCCTTCCCCTTCCCGGATCCCGATGAGGCCACCCGCGATCGCCTGCGGGATCTCGGCGAGGAGTTGGACGCGACACGCAAACAGGTTCAGGCCGAGCATCCCGACCTGACCCTGACGGGCCTGTACAATGTGCTGGAAAAGCTGAGGGCCGGCGAGGCGCTGTCGGACAAGGACGAGGACGTGAAGGATCGCGGGCGGGTGCTGATCCTCAAGGATCTGCACGAGCAGATCGACCGCGCCGCCGCCGACGCCTATGGCTGGCCGCACGACCTCAGCGACGAGCAGGTCCTGGAGCGGCTGGTCGCCCTGAACGCCGAGCGGGCGGCCGAGGAAGCCGCCGGCCATGTGCGCTGGCTGCGGCCCGACTATCAGATTCCCCGCTTCGCCAAGGGCGCGGCGGCCCAGACCGACAAGCTGGACCTGGACGAGACCGAGGTGGCCCAAGACACGGCCCTGCCGACCTTTCCCAAGGACAAGGGCGAACAGGTCATGGCGATCCGCGCGGTGCTGTTGGCCTCGGCGCGGCCCCTGGACGCCGCCGCCATCGCGCGCGCCTTCAAGGGCGGAGGCAAGCGGATCGAACAGCGCGTGCATCAGGCCCTGACCACCCTGGTCCGCTATGGCGAGATCACGCCGCTGCCCAACGGCCAGTTCGTGACGCGGCAGGCGGCGTGACCCCATGACCGACCCATCCGCCGAGCCGTCCGCGCCCGCCCCCCGCTGGTCGATCATCGGCCCCGGCTTGGTGGCGGCCGCCACAGGGGTGGGGGCGGGGGATCTGGTGGCGACCTTGGCGGCGGGGGGGCGGTATGGCTATGCGCTGCTCTGGGCCGCGGTGCTCGGGGCGGTGATCAAGGTGGCCCTGGCCGAGGGGGTGGGGCGCTGGTCCCTGGCCTCGGGGCGCACGATGTTTGATGGCTGGTCCAGCCTCGGGGGGACGGGTCGGCTGAACTGGGCCACGGCCTATTTTGCGGTCTATGTTGTGGTCTGGGGCTTCGTCTATGGGGCGGCGGCGATGTCGGCCTCGGCCCTGCCGCTGGCGGCGCTGTTCCCGGCGGTCGAGCTGAAGGTGTTCGCCATCGCCTCGGGGCTGATCGGGCTGGGGCTGACCTGGCTCGGCGGCTACCGGATATTCGAGACGGTGATGGCGGCCCTGGTCGGGCTGATGTTCGTGACCGTGGTCGGGCTGGCGGTGGTGGTCGCGCCGGACTTGCCGCGGCTTCTGACCGGGCTGTGGCCGACCCTGCCGGAAGGGTCGCTGTTCTATACGCTGGGGCTGATCGGCGGGGTCGGCGGGACCATCACCATGGCCGCCTACGGCTATTGGCTCAGGGCCAAGGGCTGGCGCGGGGCGGGGTGGATCCGGGTGATGCGGATCGACAATTGGGTGGCTTACGGCATGACCGGCCTGTTCGTGGTGGCGATGCTGATCGTGGGGGCCGAGCTGCTGCACGCCGGCGGCGTGGCCCTGGCGCAGGGGGATCGGGGCCTGCTGGATCTGGGCGAGGTGCTGGCCGCGCGCTTCGGGCCGGGGGTGGCGACGGCGTTTCTGGTCGGGTTCTGGGCGGCCAGCTTCTCGTCGCTGATCGGGGTGTGGAACGGGGTCAGCCTGATGTTCGGGGACTTCTGGGCCCATATGGCCGGGCGGCCGGCGGACGACGGCATCGGGGCCGACGGCGGGCCGGCGTTCAAAGCCTATGCGCTGTGGCTGACCTTTCCGCCGATGGCGCTGTTGTTCATGGACCGGCCGGTGGCCCTGATCATCGCCTATGGGGCGCTGGGCAGTTTGTTCATGCCGTTCCTGGCCGGGACGCTGATCTGGCTGTTGAACTCGACCCGCGTGGCGCCGGAGTGGCGCAACGGCTGGGTGTCCAATACGCTCCTGGCGGCGGCGGCGCTGTTGTTCTGCGTCCTGGCCGGGCGCGAGCTGATCGGCCTGATCTAGGATGAGGCCTGGTTTACGCCGTCTTGAGACCTGAGGTAGTCATCTGAACCCGGAGTCCTTCTGATGGCTGCGCGTGACGCCCCCTATGTTCTGGTCGCCGAGGAGAACCTGCTGCTGCAGGAGATCTTCGAGCGCGTGCTGGGTGATGCCGGCTTTGAGGTGGCCAGCGTCGGTGACGGTGAGGCCCTGATCGCGGCGATGAAGGCGCGACCGCCGGTGCTGGTGCTGTTGGAATTGATCCTGCCGCGCATGGACGGGTTCGAATGCCTGCGTCGGATCCGCGCCGAACCGGCTCTGAAGATGACGCCCGTGGTGGTCATCACGGCCCTGACCCGCGACGACCATTTCGAGGCGCTTCAACCGCTGGGCGTCCTGGCCTATGTGACCAAGCCGTTCAGTCCGTCGGCGCTGGTGCGCCAACTGGGTGAACTGGGAATTCGTGGAGCCCCGACATGATGGGACTGGAAGTCGTCGCCGTGGCCCAGGCTGTGGCCGGTCCGACGGAACTGCTGGAACAGGGACGCCAGGCGCGCCGCGCCGGCAACGCCGAGGGCGCGATCCCGCCGCTGGAAGCGGCTGCACGACTGTCGCCGACCGACGCTGATATCCTGCTGGAACTGGGTCTGGCCTATTATGCGACCGAGCGACTCGCCGACGCCGAGCGGGTGCTGGCCCGGGCGCAGGGCCTGGCCCCTGACTATCGCGACGTGACCCTGGCGCGGGCTCGGGTCGCCCTGGCGCAGGGGCGCACGACGGAGGCCCGCCGCCTGGCCGGGTCACTGGCGGCCCAGGGCGATGACGAGGCCCGCCTCCTGATCGCCCAGGCCGAGGCGAACCCACAGGCACAGATCGAGCGACTGGATTTGTGGACGACCCGTAGCACCGTTGAAAACCAGGACGACTGGACCGGGTTCGGCGTCGGTATTGGCGGTCGATTTGCGCCCGCGTGGTCGGGCTGGGCCAATGTGGAGCACACCCGGCGCTTCGGCCGGACCGATGTCTATGGCGAGGTGGGGATCGAGCACGGCATGGGCGACCTGTCCGTGTTTGCCTCGGTCGGGGGAGCTCCGGACGCCGACTACCGGGCCGAGCTGTCAATGGCCACCGGCGCGCGTTACGAGCTGAACACGGCGGGCCTGGCGGCGGTAGGGGACGTGCGTTTTTCGCGCTATCCGGTGGGCGAGATCTGGACGGTGCGACCGGGCCTGCTGTGGGAGGCGGCACGCTGGGGCGGCGAGGCTCGCTGGATCCGTCTGCGCGACGAGACCGGTACCGACCGCAACGGCTGGATGGTGAGCGGCCAGGTCGCGCTCGTAGGAGTGACGACCTGGATGGATGTGTCTGCCAGCGATGCGCCCGAAACTTCGGACGGCTTCACCGTTGATGTCCGGGCCTGGGGTGTCGGCGTGCGCCAGCACCTGAGCCAGACCCTGAATCTGCGTCTCGCCTATGTCCACGAAGACCGGGGGCCGTTTGGCAATCGTGACGAGGTGGCCCTGTCTCTGACACGACGGTTCTAGGATGACGGTCCTGTGGCTGATCTGGTGGCTGGCGGCGCTCCTGGCGACGCTGGCGGTCGGCTGGATGCTGACCCTGATCGGCCTGCGTGAAGTCCATGAGACGCGCCGGGCCGAACGTCTGACCTTGCAACGCAAGACCCGCCGACAGTTGCTGGACGTGGCGCTGGGTCCAAGCGAGACGTTGATCTGGGACCGCCGCGATGTGAACTCCCTGGCCGTGCTGGCCGCCTATCTGGCGGAGCTGGCCGAACTGATAAAGGGCCCGGAGATGGAGCGCCTGAGTGGCGTTCTGCGGGCCAGTGGACTGTATCGTCGGCTCCTGCGTCTGGCGCGCCGCGGCGACCCTGACGGGCGTCTGGTCTTCATCGAGGCGATGGCGGCGATGCCGGGGCGTGAGACGGTGCGCATCCTCAACACGATTGCCAATGAACCGCTGCCCCAGGTCAGCCTGGCGGCCTATCGCACCCTCTGGCTAATGGGCCATGAGGTCACCATCGAGGATGTTCAGCGCGACGCTGAGACGCGCGACGGGGCGACGCTGGATCGGCTGGAACTGACCGGCCAGATCGGTGAGGCCCACCCGCAGCGCGCCTTGCCCTGGATCTTGAACGAAGCGGCCAATGAAGCGGTTCGGGTCCGGTTGATTGACTCGGTTGCCGATGCGGACTGGCCGCCAGGTGACGAAGCTCTCCACCAGTTGGCGGCCGACAGCGCCTCACCCAATGTGCGTGCGGCTGCCCTGCGCGCCCTGGCCCAGGTGCGACGACCGGGTCTGGGGCGTGTGCTGTCCGAAGGCGTCGCGAGCGAGGACTGGCAGGTTCGCGCCGAGGCGGCACGGGCAATCGGTGCGTGCGAACGTCGGGATCTGGCCGAGCCTCTCGGCCTTCTGCTGGGGGATGAAAACTGGGCCGTGCGCTTCAATGCCGGCTCGGCCCTCAGCAAGCTGGGCCCGGCCGGACAGGCGATCATCGCTGAGGTTGCGGCGCGGGGTCATCCGCGCGCCCGGCGCACCGCTGAACTGTTGATCCAGACCCAGGGCCTAGCGGCATGACCTGGAGCCTGGGTGCCATCTTCTTCGCGCAGGTTGCGGCGGGCGTCATCATCTTCCTGGGGGTGCTGCAGCAGCTGGTTCACATGGTGCAGCTGGCCATCGCCGGTGTCACCCTGATGCGCGAGCGCGCCACGCCGTCCGAGCAGATGTGGCGTCGCTATGCCGAGGCCGCGCCGCCGATCGCCATCCTGGCCCCGGCCCACAATGAGGCCGCCGGCATTGAGCAGAGCGTGCGATCATTGCTGGCCCTTCAGTATCCCGTCTTCGAGGTCATCGTCATCAATGACGGGTCCAAGGACGCGACGCTCCAGACCCTGATCGACGCGTTCGAACTGAAGCGGACCGACCGGATCTATGACGAGATCTGTCCGCACCAGCCGATCATCGCCATCTATGAATCGCCGCATCAGGCGCGGCTGACGGTGATCGACAAGATCAACGGCGGCAAGGCTGATGCTCTGAACGCCGGCATCAACCTGAGTCGGGCGCCCATCCTGTGCTCGATCGACGCCGACAGCATTCTGGAGTCCGACGCCCTGATGCGTGTCAGCCAGCCCTTCGTGGAGAATCCCGAAGGCACCCTGGCGGCTGGGGGCACGATCCGCATCGTCAATGGATGTCGGGTTCAGCATGGTCGAGTCGTCGAGGTCGGCGCTCCACGCAACATCCTGGCCCTGCTGCAGACGGTCGAATATCTGCGTGCCTTCCTGATGGCCCGCCTGGCCTGGAGCCGGCTGAGAGCCCTGCTTATCATCTCGGGAGCCTTTGGGCTGTTCCAGCGCAAGGCCGTGGTGGAGGTCGGCGGCTATTCGCTCGGCACCGTCGGCGAGGATATGGAGCTGGTCGTCAAGCTGCATCGCCGGGCCCTTGAAGAGGGTCGGGACTACACCGTCGCCTTTGTGCCCGAACCGGTCTGCTGGACCGAGGCCCCGGAAAGGCTGGACGTGCTGGGCCGTCAGAGGTCGCGCTGGCATCGCGGAGCGCTGGAGGTCTATGCCAAGCATCGCGATATGCTGGGTGATCCGCGCTACGGTCGGGTCGGCTGGATGGGAATGGGAAATGTCCTGGTCAGCGATGTGCTCGGGCCGGTCGCGGACCTGCTGGGTTGGATCCTGGTGCCGCTGTTATGGATGCTGGGTCTGTTGTCCTTCGACTATTTCATGGCGTTCTTCGCGGTGACGGTCACTCTGGGTGTTGTGGTGTCGGTCGGGGCGCTGGCGCTTGAAGAGATGGAGCTGAGGCGCTTTCCGCGTACGCGAGACCTTCTGAAGCTGGCCGGTGCGGCCGTTCTGGAGAACCTCGGCTATCGCCAGCTGGTCAGCGTGTGGCGACTGCGCGGGATGTGGCAGTGGCACCGCAAGTCTCACGTGTGGGGTGAGATGACCCGCACGGGCTTCCGGAACTAGGCCGCTCGGGTCGCCTCGCCGCCGTTTCGAGATCTCGATTAACAGCCTCTTAGGTTGCGTCGGTCATCGCTGGATCGAAGGTGCGATCGTGCGCCTTCGCACCTGCGGACTGGGCAGAACCGATGTCGCCACGCCTTTCGAGATACCGGCTGCCGGCATTGGGTATCTTGGTCGTTATACTGGCTGTTGTTGGTGGCTGGTGGATCTGGAACCGCATCTCTGACGGTCGCACCCTGCCGGCCAGCGAGATGGTCCGCTACGAAGGCCTGCGCGGCCCTCCGGACGTCACCCGTGTCGCCGCGCCCCAAGCGACCCCCCTATCGCAATTCGACGTCGGAGCGGCCAACCGGCTGGCGATCCTGGTAACCGATCCCGAGTCCGGGTGGTTGGGTCTGGTTCGAGGGTTCCGGGCGCTGGGCGTTCCCATCACCGTCACCGAGGACGTGAGCCGGGCGATGCAGCATAGGGTGGTGCTGGTCTATCCGATCATCTCAGGTTCGGTTCTGGACGGGCCGGAGCTGCGGGGCCTGGCGCAGCACGCGCGCAACGGCGGTACCGTCGTGGCCTTCCAGCTGGCCGGCGGGGGACTGGATGAGCTGTTCGGGGTCGCTCCCGGCGCAACGACGACGGCGCGAACCCGACTGAACTGGGTCGCGCAGACCGGTCGACCGGCCGCCGATCAGGTGGTGGTGTCGGGGCATGGGGAGACCCAGGTGGCTTCAACCGGCTATTCGGCCCGGAACGCCCGGATCGAGGCGACCTTTGAGGACGGATCAGTCGCGGCTGCGTGCCGGGCGGTCGGGCCGGGACGGACCTGTGTGCTAGGGGTCGATCTGGGGGCGCTGGCCCAGCGGTCCAAGAACGGACGGGCCGAGTCGATGTCGCGCGGCTACACAAACGCCTATGATCCGTCGGTCGACACCTATTTCCGCTGGCTGAGAGACATCTACGTCCAGGGCGAACCGATGCCGTGGTTGATCGACACGGTGCCAGGCAACCGGGATGTCTCGATCATCTTCACACACGACGTCGACTTCGGGCCATCGATCACCAACAGCCGGGCCTATGCCGACACCTTGGCACAGGCAGGGGTCCAGGGCACCTTCTTCATCCAGACGAAGTATATGCGCGACTGGAATGATGAACCCTTCTTCGACCAGGCAGCCGCCGGTACCATCTCGGAGCTGGTCGACATGGGCATGGACGTCGGCAGCCACACCGTGGCCCATACGCGCGAGCTGGAGCATCTCCAGATGGGGACCGGTCGCGAGCGGTATCCGCGTTACCGTCCGATCGTGACGGACGACTTTCACGTTGAAGGCGCGACCATCCTGGGCGAGCTTCGCGTCTCGAAGTGGCTGCTGGAGGAGTTGACAGGGGCCGAGGTGGTGAGCTTCCGACCCGGTCGATTGTCCTACCCGTTTTCGTTGCCGGAGGCCTTGCAGGCGACCGGCTATCGGCATTCGTCCTCGATCAGTGCCAACCTGACCATGAGCCATCTGCCGTTCCAGCTCACCAGCGGTCGCGCAGACGGGACGCTGGTGCCGGTCTTCGAATATCCGGTGACGATCGAAGATGAGCTGGACCCTCCGATGGGCGCACGCCTGGACGACGGATTGGCGCTGATCGACCGGATCGCTCAGGACCGCGGCGTTGTGGTGATCCTGACCCACCCCGACATCACCGATCACAAGCTGTCCTACACGCGCGGCGTGCTGGAGCGTTGGCGGGAGCGTGCCTGGATGGGGTCGCTCGCAGAATTTGGGGCGTGGTGGAGCGCCCGCGATGCCCTTGAAGCCGACCTGGTCCAACGGGACGGGCGCTGGGAATTGACGGCCCGGTCGGCCCAAGGTGTTCAGGGCCTGACCATCATCCTGCCGCGACAGAACCGCCGGTTCACGCTGGCTTTGGCGCCGGGGCAGGATCGTCAGGTCGCCCTCTAGGGCGTCAGCGACGCTCTGAGGTCCGTAGCCTCCCGGCGGGGGGTGTGCTCGGGAGGGGTCCCGAGGGCGTCCAGAACCTGATCGACCTCAGCAAGGCGGGAGAGGGCGGCCGCGATGTCACCCTGCCGCGCCGCGAGTTTCGCCTCGACCAGCCATATCAACGACCAATGGGGATGATCCGCGGCCCACTTTGTCTCGAGAATCTCGCGAGCTGTCTGAAGGTGCATCCCGGCCGGGCCGTCCTGGCCCAGGGCGATCAGGGCTTCAGCCAGGCCCCTGTGGATCTGGGCGGCTTCGATGGACCTACCGCTTCCCTGAAGATCGATCTCGGTGAGAAGCTCTTCACCCATCCGGCGAGCTTCCTCGAACCGTCCGTGCCCGCGCAACGCCGTCGCGAAACCGCGTCTGGCCGAGATCGTCCAGGGATGGCTCGCGCCGAGGCGGGCTTCCAGCCCCTGCAGGACGGATGGCCAGATCGCGATCGCAGCCTCGTATTCCTCCCGCTCGGTGAGGAGCGATACCTGGAACGTCCTGGCGTTCCACACACGCGGGTGATCGGGATCGAAGGCCGCCTCCAGTGTCGCTGAGGCGGTGTCGATCAGGTCCGAAGCCTCATCGTATCGGCCGAGGTCAATCATCATACTGGCGACCCCGAGCTGGGTTGTGGCTGTGCGATAATCTGTGAGGCCGAGCGCCCGGACATAGATGCCCAAGGCCTGGTCGAGGAGCTCGCCGGCTTGCGCGAAACGGCCCTGGTAGAGGCAGGTCATTGCCAGATTGCTGAGAACCACGGCGACGGCAGGGTGGTCGTCACCGTGGACACGGCGCTCGCCCTCGAGCGATTGCCGGTAAAGGGCCTCCGCCTCGCCGAACTGGTCCTGGTCGATCAGGGTGCCCGCCAGATTGCCGAGCGTGGCCAAGGTCTGAGGTGAATCGGGCGGCAGATGCTCCTGGAACACCGCCAACCCCTGTCGGTACAGGGCCTCAGCCTCGGGAAGCCGGCCCAGATCGGCGGCTGCGACGGCCTGCCAGGTCAAGATGGAGGCAAACGACAGATCCATGCCCGGCTGCCCCTCTGCCAGGACGCGCAGGCGGTCGGCGACTGCTTCGACCGTGCGGGATCGGGCTGCGTCCTGGAACCGTTGCAGACGATCCAGGGTCCACTGGATCACTCGCGGCGACCCCAAGGCGATATAATGGGCCAGTGCCGTCTTGAGATGCTGTTCGTCGTCGGAGCTTACCGGGGCCGTGTCCGGCGACAGGCGATGCCGGGCATCCTCATGAAAGCTCCAGTGGATCAGTTTAAACCGGTCCCAATGGTCCTCACGCTCGGAGGCCTGCAAGGTGGCCCGCGTCAACCGGTGCAGGCTCGGCGGACCGTCTGCGGAATGCTCGACGAAGGCCCGTGCCAGAAACCGCTTCCAGCCCTCCGTGTCCGGTTCCTTGAGGAAATCTCGCGACAACACCGCCAGGCTCTCGGGATCCAGCGTCTCGGGATAGCTCGCCAGTCGCAGTCTGCGTTCCGTCTCGGGGTCAAGGTGGGCCAGGAAGCGGGCCAGGATTTCGGCGCGCCCACCGCCGAATTGGTTGGGTGAGGGTGTGACTCCGCGGGCAACGATGGCGTCGTGCGTCTCGCGCTCAAGGTCCAGATAATAGGGCAGGGCACCTTCACCGGGTTCGCCGGCGGCGGCGGCGATCATGCGATCACGGATGGCCGCGTCGGAAATACCGGCGCGGGTCAGGAATTCAGTGGCGTCCGCGTGGGACAGCCCGCCCAGCAGATGCTGTTCCAGTACCTCATCCCACGCTGCGTCAATTTCGCCCCACCGCAGCTTGTCCCGGCCAGTGATTATGACCACCGCGCCGGGTGTGTCCTGGACCAGACGACGCAACCAGTCGTCGGCCAGCAGCGCTCCGGGTCCGTCCTTCAGGCCGCGATCACGCCAAAGCGCCTCGTGGGTATCGAAACGGATGACGACTCGCGGGCCGCGATCCGCCGCCATGGCCTCGCACAGATCATAGCCGAGGTATTTGGGTAGGGCACCGGCCAATTGGTCGATTGACAACTCGTCGATACCCACGAGCAGCGCGCGTCCGCGCCGGTCCCACCAGGTTTGCATGGCCTCAGCGCCGCGCGCCGCCAGCTTGGCTCCATATTTGGTCAGGAAGGCGTAACCGGGGATGACGTTCGCGACATCCTCTGCCAGGCCGAGAACGTCGCTCAGCACCTCCGAGCCCGCGCGGAACAGCTCCGGGTGCGTTGCTCGGATGTCCTTGCCCGGCTGGTCCAGGCTGAAATAGCGGGCGAAGGCCAGATCAAAGGCCGGAAAGGTCAGGCCACCATGTTCAGCCAGTTGCAGCCGCAACGACAGCAGGGCCTGGGCCGGATTGCGGTTGGCTGGATTCTCCAGATCGACGAGCCCGGAGGCGAGGCGCCGGCCCCGCGCATTGACCCATTGGCCGCGGGCGCGCTCGAGCATCCGCCCGAACTCGGCCTGAAGCGCTGACTTGCCCTGGCCACCGACACCGTACCAGGTGACGACGCGGTACACGTCCAGGGCTTGCACGTCATCAAGGGCGCGGCCGAAGCGTGCGCGATGGTCCTCGCGGTCCGTGAAGAGCTCCGAGGCCGACCTTTGCGGCAATGCGTGCGATGGCTTGAGCATCCGCGCCTTCCCCTGTCCAATGCGATCCACACGATAGCTGGGATCATGACAGGCGAAAGGAAGGGCGGCGTCAGATTTCGTAAGAAAATCCGACTACACAACGGGCGGTGGGCCCACCGGGCAAGCTAGCTGTCCAGGAAGCTGCGTAGCTTGCGGCTGCGGCTCGGGTGTTTGAGCTTGCGCAGGGCCTTGGCTTCGATCTGACGGATGCGTTCGCGGGTGACCGAGAACTGCTGGCCGACTTCTTCGAGCGTGTGGTCGGTGTTCATGCCGATGCCGAAGCGCATCCGTAGGACGCGCTCCTCGCGCGGGGTCAGGCTGGCCAGCACGCGCGTGGTCGTCTCACGCAGGTTCGACTGGATGGCCGCGTCGATCGGCAGGATGGCGTTCTTGTCCTCGATGAAGTCGCCCAGGTGGCTGTCTTCCTCGTCGCCGATGGGCGTTTCGAGCGAGATCGGCTCCTTGGCGATCTTGAGGACCTTGCGGACCTTCTCCAGCGGCATGGCCAGGCGTTCGGCCAGCTCTTCCGGCGTCGCCTCGCGGCCGATCTCATGCAGCATCTGGCGCTGGGTGCGCACGATCTTGTTGATCGTCTCGATCATGTGCACCGGAATACGGATGGTGCGCGCCTGGTCGGCGATCGAGCGGGTGATCGCCTGACGGATCCACCAGGTGGCGTAGGTCGAGAACTTGTAGCCGCGGCGATACTCGAACTTGTCGACCGCCTTCATCAGGCCGATGTTGCCTTCCTGAATGAGATCAAGGAATTGCAGGCCGCGGTTGGTGTATTTCTTGGCGATGGAGATGACCAGGCGCAGATTGGCCTCGACCATTTCCTTCTTGGCCTGACGGGCCTCACGCTCGCCCTTCTGGACCGTCTGGACAGTGCGGCGATAGTCGTCGATGGGCAGACCTGCCTCGGTGGCGATGGCGGCGACGTCTGCACGGATCGTGGTGACGGCGGTGGCCTCGTTCTCCATGAACTTGGTCCAGCGCACGCCCATATCCTTGACCTGTTCGGTCCAGGCCGGGTTCAGCTCCGAGCCGAAATAGGCCTTGAGGAACTCGGGGCGCGAAATGCCGTAGCTGTCGGCCAGACGCAGCAGCCGGCCTTCCAGGCCGATGAGGCGACGGTTGATCGCATAGAGCTGATCGACCAGGGCCTCGATGCGCGCATTGTTCAGCGTCAGGGACTTCAATTTGTCCGAGATCGAGGTGGTCAGGCCGATGTAGGCCTTGCGGTCCTTGTCCGACAGGTCGCTTCCCCCGAGGCGGGCACTGACCAGCTTGTCCTGGAGTTTGCGGAAAGCTCCGAAATCGGATGCCACCCCGTCCAGGATTTCCATGATGCCATCGCGCAGTTCGGCCTCCATGGCCGACACCGACAGCCCAGCCCCGTCGTCAAAGTCGTCGTCGTCCTCGTCATCGGATTCGGACTCGTCGGATTTCTCTTCGGCCTTGGCCTCCGGCTCGGCCTCTTCCTCTTCGCCCTCGGGGCGCGGGACTGAGTTGTCGACCGGCGGGCCCGAATAGGTGCTCTCAAGGTCGATGACCTCGCGCAGCAGAATACGGCCCTCTTCCAGTTCCTGGCGCCAGACCATGATGGCCTCGAACGTCAGGGCGCTTTCGCACAGGCCGCGGATCATGGTGTCGCGGCCGGCTTCAATGCGCTTGGCGATGGCGATTTCGCCCTCGCGGCTGAGCAGCTCGACCGAGCCCATTTCGCGCAGATACATCCGCACCGGGTCGTCAGTGCGGTCGTACGCGGGCTTGGACTCCGTCTCGACGACGGCGGTTTCCTCCCGGTTGGCGACCTCGGTGCCTTCCGGCGCGTCCTCTTCGGCCTCGACGACATTGACGCCCATCTCGGACAGCATCGCCAGGGTGTCTTCGATCTGGTCCGGCGTCACCTCTTCAGACGGCATGACCTTGTTCAGCTCGTCCATGGTGACGTAGCCGCGGGCCTTGGCCTGTTTGATGAATTTCTTGACGCCGGCGTCGGTAAGGTCGAGCAGCGGGCCGTCGTTGGCCTGATCGTTGTCCTGGGTATCCGCTTTGGCGGTCATTCAAGTCTCCGGCCGGAACGGGTCCGGTCATGCAAGAACCATGCAGGTCATCAGACGGTCAGCCCCGGTCTCGATGGTCCACACGGACGGAATGTCGACGCGGCCGATCCCGCCCGAATCCCAAAGGGGGAAGGCTTCTGGACGGTTGCCGATCCGAGCTGGACGCCGATACATCCACCACCAACGGCAAAACCGCCCCGCGCCGCCACCAGCACCGGGACCTTGAGGGTCATCGACCATCCGGACGGTCACATCGGCGAGGGGGGCGTCCTTGCCCTGACGGGTCGGTCGGTCATCTGCCGCCGCCGTCGCACCGCTCACATAGACGTTTCAAGGTCCGAAGGCCTCGAAATGGCGAGCGAAGGCCAGTCTGTCAAGGGATTGGGTCCGCTTCTCGCGACCCGGCGTCTAATGCACCGTCGCGTCCGGCCAGAGCTGACCCGCGATCAAGGCGCGTGATGCGGCGTCGCGTTCGGCCTTGAGCTGCGAGAAGGCCCGGGAATCCAGGGCCGCGCCGCCGGACAGGTCGCCCTTCAGTTCCTCCAGGGCGCGGCTCAGGCTGACTGACTGCTGAACCAGCTCCAGCGCCCGTATCAGGTCGCGCCCGGCTTCGCGCTCGGGCAGGGTGCGGTCGAGAAAGCCGGCATGGGCCAGGGGCGCTGTGCGCTCGATCCGGCGCAACGTCTCTTCGTGGCCCATCGAGGCCAGTCTGGCCCGGATCAGACTCTCGGCGGCGTCACCCAGGTCCTCGACCAGTGGGATGAGGTCCCCAATCAGGCGGTCCAGACCGTCGTCGCCGACACCCTGGACGCCGAGCAGCTCGGATTTCTCGCGTACCACCTCGGGATGGGCGATCAGGCCCTCCACCACGGCCGCGACCAGCGGGCGGGGGGCCTGGGACAAGGTGGCGGCGGCGCTGCGGGCCTCGGGCGTGACCCGCGTCAGGTCGGCGGCGGTGCGGGCGCGCCGGTCACGATAGAGCGTTCGATTCGCCTGTTTGCGCTCGGCCTCGGAGGGTCGGACGTGCTGGTAGAAGGCGTTGACCAGGAACTCCTTGTAGGTCCGGGACAGCTCCGGGTCGGCGATGGTCGCAGCGGCTTTGCGCAGGTTCGCGACCAGGTGCGCTTCCTTCTCGGGCGTATCGAGCGGGCCGACCTCTTCGCGCTCACGCTCGAACAGCAGCGCCGAGAAGGGCGTGGTCTGAGCCAGGGCTTTCTTCAGGCCCGGCGCGCCCAGCTCGCGCAGCACGTCGTCCGGGTCCATGCCGCCGGACAGCAGGCAGAAATCAAACGTCCGGTCCGGCTTCAGCAGCGGCAGGGCCCGGTCCAGCGAGCGCATGGCGGCGCGGCGTCCGGCGTTGTCACCGTCGAAACACAGAACCGGCGTTGGTGTGACCCGCCACAGAACGGCCATCTGCTCTTCAGTCAGGGCGGTGCCCATCGGGGCGACGGCGGCGATCCCGGCCCGCTGGCAGGCGATCACGTCCATGTAGCCTTCAACCACGAACAGCCGGGCATCGTCGCCGCTCTGGGCCATCAGGCGGCGCGCCTCGCTCAGGCCGTATAGGTTGGAGCCCTTGTGAAAGACGCGCGTCTCCGGGCCATTCAGGTATTTGGCACGGGCCTCGGGATCGAGCGCGCGACCTCCAAAGGAAATCAGACGACCGCGGGCGTCGGCGATCGGAAAGATCAGACGATCACGGAACCGATCATAGGGCGCACCTCCGTCCTCGGGTCGGATCAGCAGGCCGGCGTCGATCAACTCCTGGGGTTTGGCGCCCTTCTGGACCAGGGCATCGCGCAGGGCCGTGCGGCTGGACGGCGCATAGCCCAGACGGAATCGGCCCCACTGATCTTCGGGCAGGGCACGTCGCGCCAGATAGTCGCGAGCCATTTGACCTGTGGGTCGGCGAAGCTGGGCCTCGAACCAGCGGGCGGCCTCCTCCAGCCAGTGCTCCAGACCCTTTCGCTCCTCCTCACGGCGGGCGGCCTGGGGATCGGGCGCGGGCAAGGCCATGCCGGCCTCGGCGGCTAGGCGCTCGACCGCCTCCATGAAGCTGAGTCGTTGAGTTTCCTGCAGGAAGGTGATGACGTCGCCGTGCTTGCCTGACGAGAAGTCGTGAAAGAACTGCTTGTCGTCATTGACGAAGAAGCTGGGCGATTTCTCCTTGGTGAAGGGAGAAAGGCCGACCCATTCGCGGCCCTGGCGCTTGAGCTTGACGGTGCGCCCGATCACCTCCGAAGGGCGCAGGCGGCTTTTCAGCTCGTCCAGGAATCGTTCGTCGAGGCGCATGGGCTTGGTATGGCGGGGCCAGGGCAGCGCAGAAAGGGTTCGACTGAACCACTCCCCGACGAATCGAGCTGTGCATCAGTCCGTGCACAGAATGGGGACTGTTCTGTGGAGAGAAAGAGGGAGGCGATTGAGGCTGCGCGCCTTTTAAATCAATGGATTGGGCGTTTCCATCGTGTGAGAACGAAGCGAGAAGGTTAATGAATCGTTAATATAAGGTATTGGAATCTCTGCCTAAATTTGAACAACTCGCGGAACTATCCACAGGCCTGAGGGGTTAACCATGTGCGGATGCAGGATGCGTCCGCAACTGACGTTCTGGTCTGGCAAAGCCAGACTCGAGAGCCCAGCAGAAGACTTAGATCATGTTTATCTCGATCAATCATGCCACCGTCCGACCCCTGACGGCTGATGCCGTGGCGACACCGGGTGCCCCGCGCGTCGAGGAGCCGAGTGCCCGGGCCCTGCACGCCCGCCTGCTCGCCAATGCTGCGGCGCGTCGCCTGCGGGCGGTTGAGCGCACGGCGGCTCAGCGTGTCGAAGACGCCGACTACTGGAAGTCCGCCTGCCCGATGGTCGTGGCCAAGGCTGCTGCCCTGCGTGAAGCACACGCCTTTTCGCCGCTGCCGTAGGACATAGCTTCGGTCCTTCTCCCGCAAGGGGAGATAGCCCTGACCGTCAGGCGGTCTCCGCCTTTGGTGTACGCCCCAGCCGATCGGTAATGGCAAAGACCAAAGGGTTCAGAGCGATCGAAAGGAGTGCCGCCGCCAGGATCAGGTCGTGAGTACCGGCGGACATCGCGCCGAGGCTGACGCCCAGGGCGGCCAGGATGAATGAGAATTCGCCGATCTGGGCCAGGGAGGCGGCGACCGTCAGGCTGGTCCGCCGCTCGACCCTGAAGACGGTGGTGATGGCCAGCGCCGCCAGGGTCTTGCCGATGACGATAATGGCCAGGACCGCCGCCACGGCCCAGGGCTCGCGCACCAAGACCATCGGATCGAACAGCATCCCGACCGAAACGAAGAACAGCACCGCGAAGGCATCGCGCAGCGGCAGCGAACGCTCGGCCGCGCTGTGGCCCAGCGGCGTGCCGTTCAGGACCAGGCCGGCGACGAAGGCCCCCAGGGCGAACGAGGCCCCAAAGACCTCATAGGCGATCCAGGCGATGCCCAGCGCGATGGCCAGCACGCCCAGGGTGAACAGCTCGCGCGAGCGGGTGTGGGCGATCATCGTCAGCACCCAGGGCAGGACGCGCCCGCCGACCACCAGCATCAGGGCCACGAAGGCGACCACCTTGATCAGGGTCCAGCCGACGCTGCCGGCCAGGGAGGCGGCGTCAAAGGTCTCGCTCGAGGCCGAGACGATCAGGGGCAGCAGCACCAGGGCGAAGACGATGACCAGGTCCTCGACGATCAGCCAGCCAGTGGCGACGCCGCCGATCTCGGACTTCATCTGGCCGCGCTGTTCCAGGGCCTTGATCAGCACGACGGTGGAGGCCACGGACAGCGAAAAGCCCAGGAGCAGGGCCTCGGCGTCGCCCAGGCCCATCAAACGGCCCACGCCCCAGCCCAGGCCGGTGGCGACCGCGATCTGGGCCAGGGCCCCCGGCACCGCGATCTTGCGCACCTTCATCAGGTCCTGCGGCGAGAAGTGCAGTCCGACCCCGAACATCAACAGGATGACGCCGATCTCGGCCAGCTGAGGCGCCAGTTTGGCGTCGGCCACGAAGCCCGGCGTGAACGGCCCGACCGCGACCCCGGCCAACAGATAGCCGAACAGGGGCGACAGCTTCAGCTTCACCGCCGCCATGCCGAAGACGAAGGCCAGGACGAATCCGGCCACGAGCATCAGGATCAGGCTGTCGTGGTGCGGCATCCGGGCTCCGGCGTCAGGTCAGGGAACGATCCTGCACCTGGGGCCTGACGCCTTGTGGATCAACCCCGGCGGATCACCACACGCCGATCTCGTCGGCTTCCTTGTGGGTGATCGGCTTGCCTTGGGCGGCGTGCTCCTGTTCGGCCAGGAAGCGGGCAGCTTCCAGGGCGGCCATACAGCCCATGCCGGCGGCGGTGACGGCCTGGCGATAGACGTCATCGGTGACGTCGCCGGCGGCATAGACGCCGGCAATGGCGGTCTCGGTCTTGCCGGGCGTGACCTTCAGATAGCCCGAGCCGTCCATCTCCAGCTGGCCCTTGAACAGCTCGGACGCCGGGGCGTGGCCGATGGCCACGAAGACGCCGTGGACGTCGCGGGTGGTGATCTCGCCGGTCTGGGTGTCCTTCAGGCGCACGCCGGTGACGCCCAGCGGGGTGGAGTCGCCGACGATCTCTTCGACGGCCTGGTTCCACAGGATCTCGACCTTGGGATGGTTGAACAGCCGCTCCTGCAGGATCTTTTCGGCCCGCAGTTCATCGCGGCGGTGCACCAGGATGACCTTTTCGGCGAAGTTGGTCAGGAACAGCGCCTCTTCGACCGCAGTATTGCCGCCGCCGACCACCGCCACCGTCTTGCCGCGATAGAAGAAGCCGTCGCAGGTGGCGCAGGCCGAAACTCCGAAGCCCTGAAACGTCTGCTCGCTTGGGAGACCCAGCCATTTGGCCTGGGCACCGGTCGAGATGATCACCGTCTCGGCCAGCATTTCGGTGCCGGAATCCAGGGTCAGGCGGAAGGGGCGCTGCGATAGATCGGCCTTTGTGACGATGTCGTGGATGATTTCTGTGCCGACGTGTTCGGCCTGGGCCTTCATCTGCTCCATCAGCCAGGGGCCCTGGATGACCTCGGCGAAGCCGGGATAGTTCTCGACATCGGTGGTGATGGTCAGCTGGCCGCCGGGCTGCAGGCCGGCGATGACCACCGGCTCGAGCATGGCGCGCGCGGCGTAGATGGCGGCGGTCCAGCCGGCGGGGCCGGAGCCGATGACGGCGACCTTGACCAGGCGGGGTTGGGCGGTGCTGGGATTCGACATGGCGCTAATCTAGGGTCGATTCCACGATTGTGCGACGGGAGAGGCGAAAGATGGGCCAGCGCGGGAACAACGCGGCCATAGGCATGGGCGCGGGGATCGCCCTTGGCCTGGCCCTGGGGGTGGCGATCGACAATATTCCGATGGGCCTGGCGCTGGGCGCGGCCTTCGGCGCGGCGGCGGGACTGATCGGCGGCGCTGCCGGTGGAGGCCGCAAATCAGGCGGGTCCGACGGCGGCGACTCGGCCCATTCCGATGACCCGTCCGACGGCGGCGGTGACGGCGGCGGCGGCGGTGGAGATTGAGGGTGAGTCATCCGCCGACACCCCTTCTCCCCTTGCGGGAGAAGGTGGCGCTTCGGCGAAGCCGAAGTGACGGTTGAGGGGTCGCACGAACCTGTCCGATAACAGCGCGAGCGGTCGGCAAGATGTGGCAGAGAGGACCTTCCACCCCTCATCCGACCCGCTTCGCGGCCCACCTTCTCCCGCAAGGGGAGAAGGGCGATAAGAACAGACTTGGGCGTAATCTCGCGAACCTGGACAGAAAGCGATCCATGACCACCACTGAGATCCGGGTCCGCTGGGGCGAAGTGGACGGCCAGGAGGTCGTCTTCAACGCCAACTATCTGATGTACGCCGACGTTGCCGTGACCGAGTTCATGCGGGCCAACGGCATCATGGAGCATTGTCGGGATGAATTTGGCCAGACCTTCGTGGTTGACGCCCACCTGACCTTCAGGGCCTCGGCCCGGTTCGATGATCTGCTGTCGCTGGCGGTCCGGTGCGAACGGATCGGGCGTTCGAGCTATGCCCTGGGGGTCCAGATGAGCCGTGATGGCGAAGGGCTGTGTACCGCCGTCATGACCTATGTGCGGGCCGTCGATGGGAAATCGGAGCCGTTGTCCGAGGCCTTTCGTCAGCGATTGTCGACCCCAGCGTGACGCCGGGCGGTGCGGATTGATCACCCCGCAATGACCGAGTGTCCGGTTTCCCGGTGATCTCGCGTTCCTGTCTGTAGGGGCTCCCTGGACAGGATGGATCAGATGAAAAAAACAGCAGCAAGCATCGGCGTGATCTCGATTGCGATCTTGGCGCCAAGCGTGGCGGCGGCTCAGAGTGGACAGTCGCTTCGGCTGTTTTCCGAGCCGGGTTACAGCGGCGATTCCTATAGGGCCGACCGTAGCATCGAGAACCTGGATCGGGTGCGCTTCAACGATGCGGCCCGCAGCCTGATCGCCGAGGGGCGCTGGGAGGTCTGTCTGGACGCCGGCTACAGCGGCGGGTGCCGCGTGGTGCAGGGCCGGATCAGCGACATGGGCGACTGGAACGGCAGCCTGTCCTCAGCTCGCTATCTTGGGCCGGGCGACTGGGGCGACGCCGGTGGTGGATCGGGCGGCGGCTCAGGTTCGTGGGCGGGCGGCGGCTCGGGCGGACAGGCGCAAGGCCAGGGTCAAGGTCAGGGCGCCTACCGGGTCGACTTCGAGCCCCAGGTGATCGGCGGCGTCTATGATTCGTCCTTCGGTCGGATGACGATTGAACGGTGGGATCGAGACGGCGCTGCCGCCCGCTACGATGGATTGTCAGACGATGGTTCGGACGCCGGGCGCGTCGACGGAATTCTCGAAGTCTATGACGGCGACGGCAGCGCGACCCTCAGGGGCCACTGGTATCAGGGCACAGCGGACCAGCGCTGCAGCGCCGAGCGCAACGGCACCTACTACTGGGGCGCTGTGACCCTGGTGTTCGATCGCGCGCGCGATACGTTTCAGGGCTACTGGGACTATTGCGATCCGGGCGAGGCGCCGGAATCGGCCTGGCACGGCCAGAGAACCGGGCGCGACCCGGCGATCGCGGCGGCCGTGGACGCCCAGGTGGCCGCCGGCGGCGGCGGGTCCGGAGGCGCGCGCCAAGGCGGCCAGACCGCGCGTCTGGTGCTGTTTGACGACAACAATTTCGGCGGACGGTCCATCAGCCTGGATCGCGATACGTCCAGCCTGCATACCCAGGCGCTCGACTTCGGCGACTCCACCTACAGCCTGGCCGCTGAAGGACGCTGGTCGATATGCGAACACGTCGACTACGGCGGCGAGTGCCGGACCGTCGAGGGCGATCGGGCAGACTTGCGGGACTTTGGTGGGACGATTTCGTCGGTCCGCTACCTTGGACCGGGCGCGTCGAGCCAGGTGCTGGCCGGCGGCGGGCGCCCTGGCGAGGGTCGGGCGCGCGGTGGGGATCGAGGCGGTCAGTCCGGCGCTGTGGAATCCGCAGCCGAGCGGGCGGCTCGTGTCGCGGCCGAAGAGGCCGAGCGCCGGGTCCATGATCGCATCCGCGAAGGCATCGGGCGTATCTTCTAGGCGCTCAGGCCAGCCCTAGCGACATGGTTCCGCCGATCCATTCGACCCGTCCGGCGGCGCGCGCCTGCGCCGCCGGGTCGGGCTCGCCCAGGGCGTCATAGGCCTCGGCCAGGACAAAATAGCTGTAGGGATCGCTGGGCCAGTCCTCCAGCAGCTCCAGCACCCTGTCGCGGGCGCCGGCGGCATCGCCGGAGGCCAGAAGCGCCGCCGCCAGGCTGCGCCGGGTCGGGAACCAGATCACCGGCGGATCGCCGCCTTCCTCGCCCTCGCCCTGGAGGGCGGCGGCGCGGCCATAGGCCTGAATCGCGGCGGGCCAATCCCGGCGGATCATGGCGGCGCGGCCCTCCAGAACCCTTTGGAAGACCTCGCTGAAGGCGTCGGTGAAGGCGTGGTCGGCGCCCTGCGGCAGGTCGGCGCGCAGGCGGGCGATCTCGGCGGCCTGCTGGGCCACGGCGTCGGCGTCGCCGCGCCGGGCGGCCGCTTCGCCGCGGGCATAGCGCAGGCCGATCCGTTGCAAGGGCTTGGAGTCCGGCGGCTCAACCAGGGCTGCGATCTGCGCCTCCGACCCGAAGCGGCCGAACAGGGCATAGGCGTTGTTGGCCGTGGCCTGGCCCCAGGCCGTGTCCATGCGAGGGTGCGGGGGCGCGTAGAGCGCCAGGAACCGTTCCGCCAGCCGCAGCCCCTCGTCGGCCCCGCCGGACATCAAGGCGCCGCCCATGCCGAAATGGATATTGTGGCCGTGTAGCCGCATCCCGCGCACACCGCCCGGCGGCGAGGCCTGTTCGTCATAGCGGACGTCCAGGGCCACGGCGTTGACGTTGGACATCATGGCGTCCCGATAGCGTCCAACCCGGAAGAAGGTGTGCGACGGCATATGGACCAGATGGCTGGCCCCCGGTGCCAGCAGCGCCAAGCGCTCGCCGTAGGGAATGGCCCGGTGCGGGTCGTCGGACCATTCGGTCAGGTGGATGTACAGGTGGATGGCACCCGGATCGTCGGGCGAGTGTTCCAGGGCGGCCTCTAGGATCTCGACGGCCCGCGTGACGCTGGGATCGGTGGCCCGGCCTTCGTCGTCCCACCATTCGTCGACCATCAACATCCAGGCGTCGGCGGTGATGGCGGCGATCGCCACATCGGCGGGATGGTCGCGGGCGATCTGGTCCATGCGCTGGGCGAAGCGGCTGGCTCGGCTGCGCTCGAATCCTGAGTAGCGCTGGATCAGGGCGTCGATCATCTGGCGGTGGACGGGATCGGCGCCGCGGGCCAGGCGGCGGGCCTCGCGGGCGATGGTCAGGGCATTGCGCCGGACGTCCTCGCCGGCCCCGCCGCCGTTCAGGTTCGGCCCCATGGCCCAGGCCTCGCCCCAGGCGCACATGGCGCAGGATGGGTCCAGCAGACGGGCTTTCTGAAAGGCGCGAACCGATTCCGTGTGTTCGAAGGCCCAGCGCAGCCGTACCGCGTGATCGAACCAGGCCTGGGCCTGCGGATTGGCGGTATCGATGCGAAAGCCGCCCGTGCCGAAGCCCTCGACCATGACCATCTCGGCCACCGGCGCGCCCGCCTCATCCGCCGCATCGTCGGGCGGGGCGCACAGGATGGGGTTGTCGATCAGATCGGCGAGGGACCCCTCCACCGTCGCATCGGCCACCGCAGGCGCGGCGGCGGCCAGCGCCAGCGCGGCGATGGCGGTCATGGTCAGTCGCATGGCGTTCCCCCCGGTGCCCGTGGGGGGACTGTGCCCGCAGAAGGAGCGGGCGCCAAGGTGTAGGTGCGGGCAAAGAAAAAGGCGCGCCCCACGAGGAGCGCGCCCAATTCACTTCAGCTTGAGCCGATGACTAGATCAGCTTGGCCATCGCCAGGGCGGTGTCGCTCATGCGGGTCGCGAAGCCCCATTCATTGTCGTACCAGCTGAGCACGCGGACCAGCGAGCCGTCGATGACCTGGGTTTGCGGCAGGGCGACGGTGGAGGAGTTGGCGATGTGGTTCATGTCGCTGGAGACGACCGGATCCGAGGTGGTTGCCAGCACGCCCTTCATCGGGCCGTCGGCGGCGGCCTGAATCGCGGCGTTGACCTCTTCGACGGTGGTGTCGCGACCGGCGACGATCTTCAGATCGACGACCGAGACGTTCGGGGTCGGAACGCGAATGGATGAGCCGTCCAGCTTGCCGGCCAGTTCTGGCAGGACCAGACCCACGGCCTTGGCCGCGCCGGTCGAGGTCGGGATCATGCTGAGGCCAGCGCCGCGGGCGCGGTAGAGGTCGCCGTGCATCGTATCCAGCGTCGGCTGGTCGCCGGTGTAGGCGTGGATGGTCGTCATATAGCCGCGCTCGATACCGACCAGGTCGTGCAGGACCTTGGCGACCGGGGCCAGACAGTTGGTGGTGCACGAGGCGTTGGAGACGATGGTGTCGTCGGCGGTCAGGACGTCATGGTTGACGCCGTAAACGATGGTCTTGTCGGCATTGGCGCCGGGAGCCGAAATCAGCACGCGCTTGGCGCCGGCCTTGAGGTGGGCCTCGGCCTTGTCGCGCGCGGTGAAGATGCCGGTGCACTCAAAGGCGATGTCGACGCCCAGTTCCTTGTGCGGCAGGTTGGCCGGATCGCGCTCGGCTGTGACGCGGATCTTGCCGGTGCCGACATCGATCCAGTCGTCGCCGGCCTCGACCGTGCCGGGGAACCGGCCGTGCACGGAATCGTAGCGCAGCAGGTGGGCGTTGGTCGCCACCGGGCCCAGATCGTTGATCGCCACCACCTCGATATCGTTGCGGCCATGCTCGGCGATCGAGCGAAGAACAAGACGGCCGATGCGGCCAAAGCCGTTGATGGCGACGCGAGTGGTCATGGGCGGGCTCCTGATACGGTCAAACGGGGCGTCGGCGCGCAGCACCGAGCAGACCCGTGAAATGGGGATGGCGCGGTATCAGGTCCAGACCCGATTTGGTCAACCCCGGGTCCGGTCACAGGGAGTGAGATGTTGTTGCGTCGAGGGCCGGTCGGCGGAACACGTCCAGCGTGTGTGTAGGCCAACGCCTTGCCGGTTCGACCGCACGGCGTCACCACTATCCACCGCCGCAATGATCGCCATGCCGGGTTCGGCGGAGATCGCGGCGCCGACAGACTCAAGTGGGTATTCTGGTCGGCCGGTGCGGTGAAAAGACATCAACGCTGAAACCGGAGCGGAAATGGCACGAGAAAAATCTGGCTGTCGGCAAAAGAAAAGGCCGGCGGCACAGGCCGCCGGCCTTTGGCTATCGTGAGAGGACGATTAGAAATTGTATCGAGCGCCCACGCTGAAGATGTGGCTTTGATAGTCCCATGCGGTTGGACCGTCCTCGGCACCTGTCGCCGACTGGAATCGGTATTCGCCAAACAGGCTGATGCTCGGATTCACGGCAACCTCGCCACCGCCGATCACTTGCCAGCCCAGAATCTGATCTTCGCGCTCATAAGGAGCGACGTTCTCATAGCCGACAGTGACTAGTCCTAGGCCGCCACCAACGTAGGGACGGAAGGTAGAGCCGGGCATGAAGCGGTAGTAGCCATTGGCCATGAAGGCGTTGGAGGTGACGCTGTTATCGTAGCCGGTGTATTCACCGCTGGTGTGGGTGAACTCAAGTTCGGCCGACAGGGTCGGGGTGAAGTGGTGGCCTATGGCCAGCCCCCAGGCGCTGCCTTGATCAACTTCATAATCAACGGAGTTCCACTCCAGTTTCGGATATGTCGTGAGTCCAACCGTCCCTTCGACGTAGGTCTGGGCCTGGGCGGTGCCGGCAATAGATACGCTCGCGAGCACGCCGACGACGGCTGAGAGAGTTTCGATCTTCATGGCTATTCCTGTTCCCCAAAATCAATCCGGCGCGGCCACTTGTGACGCGAACGCCCCGCATCGTGCGGACGGTCAATCTATCAAGATATCGGCGGTTTGTCAGTATCTTCGACCGACCCCTCCCCGTGTGGCCAGAAGTGGTCCTGAGGCTGAAAATATGTGTACAAATAAGGACTTGCTAGAACAGCCCTGACGGGCGAGAACCGCTCGATGAATTGTGGACAGACCCCATGAAGACGATTCTTGCCGTCGCCGCCCTGACGGCCTTGATTCCGGCAGCTGCGGCCCAGGCTCAGGAGGTCCGCCGCGAGGAACGGGTGGTGGTTTTGGCCGGACCCGGCAGTCCCATGGAGATCGGCGACGAGGGCCTGACCCGCGAAGCCTTTGCGGCGCGGCACATGGCCATGTTCGAGCGGCTGGATGCGGATCACGACGGCGTGGTGACCCGCGACGAAATGGAAGCGATGGCCCAGGCGCACGGCGCCGGCGGCCACGGTCTGCGCTTTCACGGCGTCGACGGCGAGGAGATCCAGCTGGACGGAGACGGCGAATGGACCAGCGAGGACGGCCTGCGCCGCATCGTCATCCGCCGCCATGGCCCGGGCGCCGAAGGCGCGCCGATGATCATCGACGGGGAAACCATCGACATCGAAGGCGGCGAGGGCGGCGAGCGCCGCATTGTTATCCGCAGGCGCGGCCCGGACGGCGAGACGGTCGATGTGCACGAAGGTCCGGGCGAATGGAGCGGTGCGGACGGCGAACGCCGGATCATCATCGGCGGTCTCGGTCCGGAAGGCGGCGAGCGTCACGTCATGGTGTTCCGCCATGAGGGTGAAGGCGGACTGGACGCCGACGGCGACGGTCGCTGGACCTTCGAAGAAATGGCCGCGCCGATCCGCGAGCATTTCAATCAGCTGGACGCCAACCACGACGGCTTCGTCGATGCGGCGGAGCGCGAGCACTGAACCCTCAGCGTCATCCCGGCCGAGCTCCGGCGAAGGCCGGAGGGAGCGCCGGGACCTGAACGCACCACTCCATTGAGGTTAGGCCCCGGATCAGCGCGATGCGCTGTCCGGGGTGACGGCTAGGGGACGACCACCCGGATCCGTCCGGCCGCCTCGCGCGCGCGTTCGCGAGCCTCGTCCGTATCTGCGCCCAACGCCGTGGCCACGCCCATGCGGCGGCGTTCGAAGGCTTCGGGCTTGCCGAACAGGCGCAGGTCCGCGGTCGGAACCGACAGGGCCTCGGCCACGCCCTCATAGGCGACGCCTTGGGCCTCAACGCCGCCGTAGATGACCGCGCTGGCCCCGACGGCGCGGCGGCTGACATCGACCGGCAGACCCAGAATGGCGCGGGCGTGCAGGGCGAACTCGGACTGCACCTGGGTGGCCAGGGTGACCAGGCCGGTGTCGTGCGGGCGCGGCGAAACCTCTGAGAACCAGACCTGATTGCCTTTGACGAACAGTTCGACGCCGAAGACGCCCAGACCGCCCAGCGCTTCCGTTACCTTGGCGGCGATGTCCTGTGAGGCTTTGAGGGCGGCGGCGGCCATCGGCTGGGGCTGCCAGCTTTCGACGTAGTCGCCCTTGTCCTGGCGGTGGCCGATTGGGTCGCAGAAGTCGGTGACGATCCGGCCGTCCCGCATCGAGCGGACGGTCAGCAGGGTGATCTCATAGTCGAAGTCGATCCGGCCCTCGACGATGACGTGGGCCGTCTCGACCCGGCCGCCGGACTGGGCATAGGCCCAGGCCCTGGCGATCTGATCGGCGCTTTCGACGAAGGACTGCCCCTTGCCGGACGAGGACATTACCGGCTTGACGAAGCAGGGATAGCCGACGGCGGCGGCCCCTTCAGCCAACTCTTGCTCGGAGCCGGCGAAGGCGAAGGGGCTGGTCGGCAGGCCCAGGTCCTCGGCGGCGAGCCGGCGGATACCCTCGCGGTTCATGGTCAGCTGGACGGCGCGGGCGGTCGGGATGACGGTGGCCAGGTCCGCCGCCTCGATCTCGGCCAGCACCTCGGTAGCGATGGCTTCGATTTCCGGCACGATGAGGTGCGGCGCCTCGGCCAGGATGACGCCGTTCAGCACCTGGGGGTCGGTCATGGGAATGACGTGGCTGCGGTGCGCCACCTGCATGGCCGGGGCGTTGGGATAGCGGTCCACGGCGATGACCTCGGCGCCGAGACGCTGAAGCTCGATGGCGACTTCCTTGCCCAGCTCGCCCGCGCCCAGAAGCATGACGCGGACGGCGCTGTCGGACAGGGGCGTGCCGAGGCGGGGTGGGGTCATGGGGCAGCCTCGGGTGCCGGATAGGCCTGGCGCAGGAAGGCCGGACCCATCTGGGCGAAGATGGTTGCGTGGGTCAGGTCGTGGCGCGGCTCGTAGAACCAGGTGAGGCCTGCAGGCGCTGCACCGGTCAGGGCTTCGAGCAGGGCGTCCAGACCGGCCTGCATCTCGCCGCCCTCGTCGGCGATGGACAGCAGCAACTGACGTTCACCAGGCGCATGGTTAGCCAATAGGGCCGCAGCGTCGCCCCCCAGAGAGCCTCGGTCCCACCACATCGACGGGCTGACGGCGAGATACCGATCGAACAGGCCGGGCGTGTTGAGAAACGTCTCGACGATGAACAGGGCGGCGGCGGATTCCCCCATCACCGCATCGTCCCCGCTGGTGCGATAGCGGGCCTCGACCCAGGGCTTCACCTCCTGCTCGAGAAGGCGGCGAAACCGATCGGACTGACCGTGGTTGGGCCACTGACGGACGATCCGCCGGTCGGTCGAACGCCAGGTCAGTTCGTTCTGGCGGTCCATCGAGGCGACACCGACGAAGATGACAGGTGCCAGCTGGCCTTCATCCATCAGCCGAGCGGCGATTGTGGCATAGGCCGGAAAGTCCTGGGCCTGGCCGCCATCCAGCAAATAGACGACAGGCCAGTTGCGATCCGGCTGATCGGCATAGCCGGGCGGCAGCAGGACGTTGATCTCACGGTCCATGCGCATGACCTCGCTGGTCAGGGTGAAGGTGTCTCCGACCTGGGCGGGCCGCGCCGCCGGCTCTTGCTGGGCATGGGTGGGCACGGTGCCGACGAGGGCCGTCGCCAGGGCGAGCGTCATCAAGGCCGTCAGAATTCGCATGGACTTCCTTTGCTGGTCAGAGCCGTGCCCTTGCCTGCTCCACCACCGCTGCGGCGGTGATGCCGAACTTGTCATAGAGGACTTCAGCCGGAGCCGAAGCTCCAAAACCGGTCATGCCGACGAAGCCGCCGTCCTCGCCGATGAAGCGGTCCCAGCCCTGACGAGTGGCGGCCTCGACGGCGATCCGCACGCTGCCGCGACCTAGGATCGAAGCCTGATAGGCCGCGTTCTGCTGCTCGAACAGCTCGAAGCAGGGCACGGACACGACGCGGGTCGGGAATCCGTCTGCCTCTAGGGTTTCGGCGGCCTGGAGTGCCAGGGCCAGTTCCGTGCCTGTACCGAACAGGGTGACCCGGGCCTCGCCGGATGCCGCCTTGATCTCATAGGCCCCTTTCGCGGACAGGTTCTCAGGCGCAGTCGTCGTGCGAACCGCCGGGGTTTTCTGGCGCGACAGGGCCATGGCTGAGGGCGACGCCTTCGACTGAAGCGCAATCTGCCAGCATTCCATCGCCTCAATCGTGTCGGCCGGGCGGAAGACGTTGAGGTTTGGAATAGCCCGCAGCGCCGCCAGATGCTCGATCGGCTGGTGGGTCGGGCCGTCTTCACCCAGGCCGATGGAGTCATGGGTCAGGACGTGGATCGCCCGTACGCCCATCAGGGCTGCCAGGCGAATGGCGGGCCGGCTGTAGTCTGAAAACACCATGAAGGTGCCGCCGTAGGGGATGACCCCGCCATGCAGCGCCAGGCCATTCATGGCCGCCGCCATGCCGAACTCGCGGATGCCATAGTTGACATAACGCCCGTCGTAGGTCGGTGCGTCGAGGATCTCTGTGCCCTTGACGAAGGTATTGTTCGAGCCGGTCAGGTCGGCCGAGCCGCCGATCAGCTCCGGAATGGCGGCGAAGACCTGGTCCAGCGCCGCGCCTGACGCCTGGCGCGTAGCCTGGGCCGGCTGGGTGACGATGAGCTCGGCCATGGCGGCTTCCAGCTTGTCGAAAGCCCCAGCGGGCAGGTCGCCCCTCATGGCGCGGGTGAAGTCGTCAGCCTGCGAAGAGGCGGCCAGGCGGGCCTCCCAGGCCTTGCGGGCGCGGGCTCCGCGACGGCCGACGGATTTCCAGGCCCTGGCGATGTCTTCGGGCACGTCGAAAGGCGGCAGATCCCAGTTCAGCGCCTGACGAGTGGCGGCGATCTCGGCGGCCCCCAGGGCGGCACCATGGGTCTTGTGGCTGCCTTCCATCGTCGCGGCACCCTTGCCGATCCGGGTCTTGCAGGCGATCAGGGTCGGCCTGTCCTGCCGCGTAGCCCATTGCAGGGCCGAACGGATGGCCTTGGGGTCATGGCCATCGACAGCCTTGACGGCCCAGCCAGACGCCTTGAAGCGGGCCTTCTGGTCGGTCACGTCCGACAAGGCGACCTTGCCGTCGATGGTGATTTCATTGTCGTCCCAGAGCACCGTCAGCTTGGACAGCTGGAGGCGACCAGCCAGGGCTATGGCCTCCTGAGAGACCCCTTCCATGAGACAGCCGTCGCCGGCCACCACCCAGGTTCGGTGATCGACCAGATCCTCGCCGAAACGCGCCGCCAGGTGACGCTCGGCCATGGCGAAGCCGACCGAGGTGGCCAGGCCTTGCCCCAGCGGACCCGTGGTCACCTCGACGCCCGGCATATGGCCGAACTCGGGGTGGCCGGCGGTGCGTGATCCCCACTGGCGGAAGTTGGCCAGCTCCTGGCGCGTTGCAGCCTTGTATCCGGTGAGATGCAGGAGAGCATAGATCAGCATCGAGCCGTGGCCGGCCGACAGGATGAACCGGTCTCGATCCGCCCAATCCGGCCGGGCGGCATCGAACTTCAGAAACTTCGAGAACAGCACGGTCGCCACATCGGCCATGCCCATGGGCATACCCGGGTGTCCGGACCTGGCCTGTTCGACCGCGTCCATGGCGAGAACCCGGATGGCGTCGGCCATACGGGTCGGCGAAGGCTTGGATACAGCTGTGCTGGCGTCGGCCATGGTGGCGGTCGCTCCGGGGTCAGGTGGATTTGAAGGGCGGGGGCGCTTTACCCCGACAGGCGCGTAGGTTCTATATGGATTCGGAAATGAGCGGACGGAGCGCACCCATGTCCGACAAGCTGACCGCGGCAGCGGAGCGATTGAGCCGAGCCTTGGCCGCGCTTGAAAGTAAGGCGCGCGACGTCAAGGCGCGGGCCTCAGTCGGAGACGACGACCTTTTCGCGGGCGCGCCGAGAGGAAACGACGACGAACTGCGGGCGGCGGCTCAAGAAGCGTCTGAGGCGTTGGGTCGCGCCGCCGAGGCGCTGCGTGACGCCATGGCTGAAAGGGCCTGAACCGATGGCCACAGTCACCGTCGAGATCAATGGAAGGCCCCATCAGGTGGGCTGTGCGGAAGGTCAGCAGGACCGGGTGAAGGATCTGGCAGCCCAGTTTGACCGACACGTCCGCCAGGTCGCCGGTGATGTCGGGCAGGTGGGGGACTTGCGACTGTTTCTGATGGCCGGGCTGCTGCTGGCCGATGAGAATCAGGATCTGAAATCCGGTGCACAGGTCGAGCTCCCGGCCGACGATGCGGCGATCGTCGAGGCGTTGAATGAGGCGGCGGCGCGGATCGAGGCGCTGACGGCGGGGCTGTAGGCGCGTCTTAACGCAGAAGGTTCAGCAGGCTCACGTCGCGGAGTTGATTGATCACCTGGGCTGAAGCCTGGATGGCGATCTGAGACAGGTTCAGATCCGTCACGGCCTGGCTCACGTCGGCATCGGTACGGTTGCCAATGAGTTCAGTGAGGTGAAGTTGCTGTGTTTCCTGGCTGGCCAGCAAGGATTCGACCTGGTTCTGGCGGGCTCCGTTTCGGGCGGAAGCCAGGACGGCGTGCTCGCGCGCGCCGTCGAGAGCGACCAACTGCTGTTGCAGGAAAGCCTTGCCCGCATCGTCGAGGGTGCCCGCAATCGGTCCACCCGCTCCCGCATGATAGGCCTGTAAGGCTCGCAAGACCTCCATCAACGGACCACCGATCTCGTCGGCCAGAAAGCCGGACGAGGTGATCGTTGTTTCGTCGAGGCGCGCAGAGGCAACCAGCTGATCGTTCGAAAACACGTCGGCCAGCGTCGGCTCGGCCGCCAGTGTGGCCAGGTTCGTCGCCTCGACCGGGGCGTCAGTGACGCGGCCTCCGGCAAACAGGAAGGCTCCTTCATGCTTCAGATTGAGCGCGCCCTGAGCGGCCTGAAATGCACTTTCAAGCTCCATCATCAGATTGTCGAAACGGCCCGCCGCCAAGGCGTTCGCCACAGCGTCGCGAGCGATGTCCGTCGACTCGATCAAGCGATCGAAGGCCAGGGCCTGGGTATCGAGCCGGGCTTTCACGGCCTCGCCTGTGGCGATAAAGCCGGCCAGCCGTGCATCGGCGGCTTTCAGCGCGTTCAGGGTCTCCGCATTGCGGCCAAACCCGCTGAGATCAGTGGCAACCTTGCCGGTGGCGATGCGGTTCTGGGCATCCTGCTGGCGAGACTGCGCGCGCTGGAGATCCAGGAGGGCAGACTGGAAGTTGGCGTTGGTGGCTACACGGGTCATCAGATCATATTCAGCAGGGTGTCATAGAGGTCCTTGGCCGCCTGGATCATGCGGGCCGAGGCGTTGAAGGCCTGTTGGTAGGTGGTCAGACTGACCAGTTCCTCATCCAGATTGACGCCTTCCTGGGAGGCCTGGCGCTGGCGGGCTTCGGTTCGCACGGCCGCCGCCGCCTCAGCACGTGACTGGGCTGCGGCAGCGCGCCCGCCAACGTCGCCGGCCAGTTCAGAGACATAGCGGGTGATCGACATGGAAGAGGCACCGACCGCGCCGGCAGCCTCGAAGGTCGCAGAAACTTCACCGGCCTTGCCCAGATTCAGGGCTCCGCGCCCATCCCCGACCGATAGTGCGGGTGTGCCGGGAGCAGCATTGAGGTCGAGGCGGGCCAGGGCCAGTCGATTGGGCTGGGCCAGGATGTCTGAACGGACCGAGAAGCCATCCAGGCGCGAGGCCCGAACGCCACCGCCAAGGCCGAACAGCTCGGTCATGGACACGCCTGACGGCACCTGGGTCGTGGTGTCGCCGATGACGGAATAGGTGGTTCCCTGGCCAGAGATCGAAGTGAAACCCAGCCTGCCCTGGGGGTCCAGGGCGAAGGAACCCAAACGCCCGACGCCGGTCATGGGGTCATTCAGGGCCGTGATCAGATCCGCCATGGTCGCACCAGCCGGGACCTGGACCGTGATATCGCGCAGGCGTGCGCCCGACGCGCCGGCAAACCGGAAGGTCAGCGTTTCTCCGGCAGTGAACCCATGTGCGGAGCCGGCCGTCAGACCGGTGTCATAGGTAGCCGGCCGATCCGACCGCACCAGGTCGTTCAGGCCGAAATAATGCGAGAAGCCGCGTCCGTTCTTGGAAGCGGGGCTGGTGGCATCATCGGCGATGACGACACCGTTTGCCGACGACGTCGCCTGGATAGACAGGACGCCGTTGTTGAATGACGCGGTGGCTGCACCGCCGAGCTGGGCGTTCAGGACGCTGAGGAAATTGGCCGGCGTGGCCGCCGCGCCGTTGATGGTCATCGATCCGCCCGAGAACACGACCTCGGCGCGCGCCGTGATGGCTCCGGCGGCATTGGTGACGGCCACGTTGGTCGTGCCTGAAAAGCCGGTCAGGGCCGCTTCGAGGCTGGTCCCGACATTGCGTCCAGTCAGGACGCTCGGAGCCGGGACGGAGGTGGAGGCATTGTGCGCGCGATTCAGCTCATCAGAGATACGGGTCACCAACTCAGCCAGGCGCTGGGATGCCGCCGGGGCTTCCTTGTCGCGCAGGTCGATCAGGCCGCGCAGCTCTCCCGAGCCGAGGTGATCCAGCAGCGGGCGCTTTACCCCGTAGGGCTCGGTCAGCCAGATCTCGTCGAAGGCGGATTCGGCATTGACCGCGCCGGCTCGATTGTAGTCCAGGGTGGCGTGGCCGTCGCCGGCCAGCAGCATTCCGGTTCCCGTCCGGACCTGGACGCCGCCGACCGGACGTACCGAGACGCGAACGTCCATGATCGCCGACAATTGATCGATCAGTGCGGCCTGGGCCGACTCGGCTCCGGTCGTATCGCCGCCGGCGACGGCGGCCCGCGAGATCTCGACATTCAAAGCCTCGATCTGGCCGAGCAGGTCATTGGCGCGTGCGACACCGGTGGAGATACGCGCATCGGCATCTTCGCGTACGGCCTGAATTTGCGTCGAAATCCGTGTGGCTTCGTCAAACAGGGCCTGGGTCTGACTCAAGGCCTGCTGGCGGTAAGGGCCGGAGATGGCGTTGTCCGACAGCGTCGAGAAGGCTGAGAAAAGGCCGTTGACCTTGTTGAGCAGCCCGCCGGAACCACCGGGGTCACCCAGCAGCGCCTGGATACGGTCGTAGAGTTCGGACTGGACGCCATAGCGACCGGCGTCGGCTTCGGCCTTGAGGCTGGCGGCCTGGAGAAATCGATCCGTCGCCAGGCGCACACGCGCCACATCGACGCCGGCGCCGATGCCGTTGGACGAATAGGCAACCTGGTCGGCGATCTTGCGCACATAGCCGGGCGTATTGACGTTGGAGACGTTGTCCGAGACCACGCGCAACTGCGTCTGGGCCGCCATGAGGCCCGAAGACGCCGTGTTCATGATCAGGTTCAGGCTCATACGCAGCACGCCGATCGGCAGGACTTGCGCGGGCCCGGCCAATTCTGCCGGGCGTCGGGCGATCGTTTAAGCGCGAACTCTTTGATTTGCGCCGAAAATCTCTGAGCCGATGGTCTGGCCCGCCTCGGACGGCGCAAGAGACGGGCCAGTTGAGCGCTAGCGGGCGCGGCTGACGGCGAACAGGCCGCTGCTCTGCATCGGTGGACCTATCTCCCAATGCAACAGGCCTTCATCGGGCGTGTACATCATCAGCCGGAAAATCGTCATGGCCGAGCCGCCGCCTTCAGCTTGGACGCGGGCCGATCCCGTGAAGCGGGCGAACCCATCCTGGTCAGCACAGCCGGCGGTGATGACTGCGTCCTCGGGCGTCACCGATACATCGGCGCTAGTTGACCACGTCCAGGCCGCCGCGCCACGGGCCAGGCGCTGGAGACGAACCGTAGGAAAGCCGTCGATCGTCATGGTCAGGCCGCCATTGGAGTTGCGCAAGGTCAGGTCCGTCGCGCCGGCTGAGGTGGTGTGGGCACCGAACCGCGCCGCGCCGCTTTGCGTGCGCCAAAAGCCGGCAAAGACTTCGGTCGAGGCACCTGCGCCCGTGCAGGTGTCGGTTTGAAGGCTCGCTACATCCGTTTCCGGCTGGACGGGCGTGGTGGTCTCACTTGCTGCGGGAGGCGCAGACCCTCCGGCTCTATCGGCGGACCCGGCCTGGTCGCAACCGGCAAGCAGGGCCAGAGCGAGCGGCGCGGCGAAATATAGGGGTGTGCAGGACATCGGCAGCCGCTCCTTTCCCCATGAAACGGCAAGGAAGGGCCGAGGCGGACATCGCGTTCACATCTTTTAATCTTGACGTTGACGTAAACGTAGGCTTTTTTGCGTGCGCGTTTCGATTCCAGACGTTATAAGCCCTCCGCGCCCCCAAGAGCCGACCGGGAAGGAACAGAGCCCATGACCGACGCCTATATCTTTGACGCCGTGCGCACGCCGCGCGGAAAGGGCAAGAGCGACGGCTCGCTGCACGAGATCACCGCCCTGAGCCTGGCCACCCAGGTGCTGGAAGCCCTGCGCGACCGCAACGACCTGGACACCTCCAAGGTCGATGACGTGATCCTGGGCTGCGTCTCACCGGTGGGCGAACAGGGCGCCGACATCGCCCGCACCGCCGTGCTGAACGCCGGCTGGTCGCAGGACACCGCCGGGGTCCAGATCAACCGCTTCTGCGCCTCGGGCTTGGAGGCGGTGAACATGGCCGCGGCCAAGGTGAAGTCCGGCGAGGCCGACTTTGCCGTCGGCGGCGGCGTCGAGGCCATGAGCCGCGTGCCGATGGGCTCGGACGGCGGGGCCTGGCCAGTCGATCCGACCAGCGCCTTCAAGACCTACTTCGTGCCGCAAGGCGTCTCGGCCGACATGATCGCGACCAAGTGGGGCTTCAGCCGCGATGACGTGGACGCCTATTCGGTTGAGAGCCACAAGCGGTCGGCCAAGAGCTGGGAAGAGGGCCGGTTCAAGAATTCGGTGGTGCCGGTCAAGAACCAGCTGGGCCTGGTCCAGCTGGACCGCGACGAAACCATCCGCCCCAATACCGATATGCAGACCCTGGGCGGGCTGAACCCCTCGTTCCAGATGATGGGCGACATGGCCTTCGACGCGGTGATCAACCAGCGCTACCCCGAGGTGGCCAAGGTCAATCACGTTCACACCCCCGGCAACTCGTCGGGCATCGTCGACGGCTCGGCTGGCGTGCTGATCGGCTCGCTCGAAGCCGGCAAGGCGCTGGGCCTGAAACCGCGCGCCAAGATCCGCGGCGCCGCCTCGATCGGTTCGGAGCCGTCGATCATGCTGACCGGCCCGGAGTTCGTGGCCAACAAGCTGCTCGGCAAGCTGGGCATGTCCAAGGCCGACATCGACCTGTGGGAGCTGAACGAGGCGTTCGCCGCCGTGGTTCTGCGCTTTATGCAGGCGCTGGATATTCCGCACGACAAAATCAACGTCTGCGGCGGCTCGATCGCCATGGGCCACCCGCTGGGCGCCACCGGGGCCATGATCACCGGCATCGTGCTGGACGAGCTGGAGCGGTCGAATAAGGAAACCGCCCTGATCACCCTGTGCATCGGCGGCGGCATGGGCACCGCCACCGTCATCGAACGCGTCTGATCCAAGGAGCTGACTGAGATGGAAAACTTCAAGATCGACGTCGACGCCGACGGCATCGCCACCATCACCTTCGACGTCCCCGGACGCTCGATGAACACCCTGACCTCGGGCGTCATGGCCGAGATCCCCCAGTGGGTCGAAACCGTGAAGTCCGACGACGCCATCAAGGGCGTGGTCCTGACCTCGGGCAAGGCTTCGGGCTTCTGCGCCGGGGCCGACCTGGGCGACATGGCCGCCGGGATGCTGGGCGGCTCGGACCTGCAGGCGGCGTTTGACGCCGGCTGGCGTCTGAACGGAGCCCTGCGCGCCCTGGAGACCTGCGGCAAGCCGGTGGCGGCCGCGATCAACGGCCTGGCGCTCGGCGGCGGCCTGGAACTGACCCTGGCCTGTCACTACCGCGTGGTCGGCGACAGCTCCAAGATCCAGCTCGGCCTGCCGGAGATCAAGGTCGGCCTGTTCCCTGGCGGCGGCGGCACCCAGCGGCTGACCCGCCTGATCGGCGTGCAGGCGGCCATGACCGCCATGACCGCCGGTTCGTCCTGGCGTCCGAACGACGCCAAGTCGGCGGGCGTGGTTCACGAGGTCGTTCCGGTCGGTACTGAAGTCGAGGCCGCCAAGGCCTGGATCAAGGGCGGCGGCAAGGCCGGCCAGCCCTGGGACGTCAAGGGCTTCAAGATCCCCGGCGGCGGCCCCTATCACCCGGCGGGCATCCAGAATTTCCTGGTCGGCAATGCGATGATCCGCAAGCAGACCTATGGCAACTATCCGGCCGCGACCAATCTGATGAAGGCCGTCTATGAGGGCCTGCAGGTGCCGATGGATGCGGCCCTGCGCATCGAGACCCGCTATTTCATCAAGACCCTGATGACGCCGCAGGCCCAGGCCATGATCCGCAGCCTGTTCCTGTCCAAGCAGGAGCTGGACAAGGGCGCGGCGCGACCCGCCGACGTTCCGGCCTCGGACCCCAAGAAGGTCGCGGTTCTGGGCGCCGGCATGATGGGCGCGGGCGTCGCCTATGTGCAGGCCATGGCCGGCATCGAGACCATCCTGATCGACCGCGACCAGGAAAGCGCCGAGCGCGGCAAGGGCTATGCCGAGGACATCATCAAAAAGCGCGTCTCGCGCGGCCAGATGACCCAGGACAAGGCCGACGCCGTGCTGGCCCGGATCATCCCGACCGCCGACTACAGCCTGATCAAGGGCTCGGACCTGGTCATCGAGGCCGTGTTCGAGAACCGCGAGCTGAAGGCCGAGGTCACGGCCAAGGCCGAGGCTCAGCTGGAGCCCGGCGCGGTGTTCGGCTCCAACACCTCGACCCTGCCGATCTCCGGCCTGGCTGAGGCTTCGTCGCGGCCCGAGGACTTCATCGGCATCCACTTCTTCTCGCCCGTCGACAAGATGATGCTGGTCGAGATCATCATGGGCGAAAAGACCGGCCCGGCGGCGCTGGCCAAGGCGCTGGACTATGTGATGAAGATCAAGAAGACGCCGATCGTCGTCAACGACGGGCGCGGCTTCTACACCTCGCGCTGCTTCGGCACCTATGTCGCCGAGGGCATGGCCATGCTGGAAGAAGGCATCTCGCCGGTCCTGATCGACAACATCGGCCGGGCCACCGGAATGCCGCGCGGCCCGCTGGAAATGCACGACGACGTGGCGCTGGACCTCAGCGTCAAGATCGCCAAACAGACCGCCGAGGACCTGGGCGGCGCCTATCAGCCGCTGCCGGGCTCCGAGATCGTTCGCAAGATGGTCGAGGACCTGGGCCGCTATGGTCGCAAGAACGGCAAGGGCTTCTATGACTATGACAGCAAGCCCAAGGTGATCTGGTCGGGCCTGGAAGAGCTGGCCCCGATCAAGGTCGCCGAGCTGAGCCCCGACGAGGTCGAGGACCAGAAGCGCCGCCTGCTCTATCGCCAGGCGGTGGAAGTGGCCCGCTGCTGGGAAGAGGGCGTCATCGACGACCCGCGTGAGGCCGACGTCGGCGCCATCCTGGCCTGGGGCTTCGCGCCCTGGACCGGCGGCCCGATCACGATGATCGACCAGGCGGGCCTGAAAGCCTTCGTCGCCCAGGCCGACGTCTATGCCGAACGCTACGGCGACCGCTTCAAGGTCCCGCAGCTGCTGCGCGACATGGCCGCCAAGGGCGAGACCTTCTACGGTAAGTTCTCCGGCCAGAAGGCAGCTGCCTGACCTAAGCTCAGGTCGCCGTGGCTACTATCTGTCTCCTTGAAGGACCTCCGACACGCGACCGGGATTGAGGTTGAGCACAACCGCAATCTCGGCCGAGTGCATATCGGTGGTCTCGGCAAGGTCGATAATTTGCTGTTTCACTGCAGCGGTCACCCGACGAGACTTGAGAGGAGCGCGCCTCGCGGGCGATCGCCGAAACATCAGGTTCATGATGATGTCGCGAAGGTGCTTTGCTTCATCGCTGAGGCCTTGAGCTTCCAAGCGGTTGGCCAAAGAGGCGAGCTCCCGGCGAGCGCGGAATATGTCGCTCATTGTGATCTCCAAATATGGGCAAGATGCCTATTCGGAAATGGTAAGCGTCCGGCTCAGTTCAAGCGCGACAGTGCACAATTGCACAACTTATCAGAGATAACGAATGTGGAAGGGTGGCTCACAGCGGTGCTCGGCTGTCGCTGACGAGTTACGTCGATGGCTTGTTTGGTTCGCCCGCGTGCGTTGATCTTTGGGCTGGGCGCGCCGCGCGTGTAGGAACTTTTCGCCCAGCCGATTGAACCGGTTGGTCTCGCGTCGGCACCTATCTCCCATCGGTTCGGCATAGGAGATGGATATGACCGCGTTACACCCCCAGGATCTGTCTGCTGAAGACCAGGCCGTGCTGCGCCGGCTGGCGCAGCAACCGGCCTTCTTTGAGATGGCGGCGGGCCTGTTCAAGGGCGGCAATGCCTGGCCGACCCTGGCCATGATGACCGCCGAGATCGGTCTGTTCATCGGGGGCGTCTGGTGCGCCTGGCGGTTCGGCCAGGCGGGCGAGGTGATCGAGGCCCTGCGTTGGGGCCTGCCGGCGCTCGGCATGATACTGATGTCTATCACCATCAAGTTCGCCTTCTGGCCGGTCATGCACATCCATCGTCTCAAGCGTCAGGTCGCCGAGCTGGAGCTGCGGCTGACCCGCGGCGCCCGCTGACCGGCCGGTCGCGGTGCGGGCCATGGAGCGCGACCTGGACATAGCCCTGGTGCGGCTGGCCCAAGGCGGTTCGGACGTCGCCTTTGAACGGCTGGCGCGGCGCTGGGACGCCCGCCTGGCCGCCCATGCCTGGCGCTTGCTGGGGGATCGCGAGGCGGCGCGAGAGGCGGTCCAGTCGGCCTGGCTGGAGATCGCGCGCGGACTGAAATCCTTGCGTGACCCCGTCGCCTTCCCGGCCTGGGTGTTTCGCATCACCACCCGGCAGGCGGCGGTGGTCATCCGAACGCGACAAGCTGAGCGGCGCCTGGCCCAGGGGCTCGCTGCGGCGGCGGCGACCGAGCCGCAGACGACGCCACCGCCGCAACCTGATGAGGCTGCGACGCTGCACGCTGCGATCCGCAATCTGCCGCCGGACCAGCGCGCGGCCCTGGCCCTGCATCATTTCGAAGCGCTGTCCGTGGCTGAGGTCGCGGTGGCGCTGGACGCTCCGGTGGGCACCATCAAGACCCGCCTCATGCACGCGCGGCGCAAGCTGAGGGCCGCGCTGGAAGGAGAAACTCATGACTGATCCCGACGCCAAGATCGACGCAGCCCTGCGCAAGGAGGAGCGCCGTCTGCTCGAACAGATGGGCGACGAGCCGCCTTTCCTGGATCAGGCGCTGGGCCTGTTTCGCGCCCGCAACGCCTGGGTCAACGGCCTTATGATGGTCAGCCAGACGGTGCTGTTCATTGCGGGGGCCTACGCTGCGTGGCGGTTCTTTCAGGCCGGCGAGGTCTTGGACGCCTTGCGCTGGGGTTTGCCGTCGGGCGTGCTGTTGCTGATGGCCCTGATCATCAAACTGGCGTTGTGGCCACAGATGCAGATCCAGGCCCTGCGTCAGGACCTGATCCATATGATTGCGGGCATGAAGGCGCGCGACCTCTAAAGATCCACCACCTCAAATCCGTCCTCGGCGGCCAGTCTGTCGGACAGGATGTGGCGGTGGCAGTTGGCGGCCACGCCACAGTAGCAGAGCAGGGCCGTGGTCGAGCCGCGCGCCGTTTCGCGCAGTTTCTCAAAGTCGAGGAGGAACTTCGGCTCGGCCATGTGGGCGGAATAGATGCGGTGCAGTTCAGCGCGCTTGCCGGCGCGGGCGGCCTCGCGCCCGGCCTTGGGCGTGCCGACGCCAGGCAGGTGGGTGTAGGCGATGCCCTGATCCTCCAGGCTGGCGCGCAGCAGGGTCTTGGAAAAGCCGGCCCGGCGCGAGGCGGCGATGGCCCGGACATCGGCCAGGGTCTGGACCCCGGCCGCCTTCAAACGGCCGATGAGATCGGCCTGGGAGGTCTGGGCGTATCCGATAGTATAGAGCGTCATTCGGCGATCATGCCGGTCCGTCGCCCGGAGGCCAAATGCAACGCCGCTTGATCCAGACCGAGGGCCTGGCCCAATCCGTGCTCGAAGCCGGTCAGGGGCCGCTGGTGCTGTTGATCCACGGCTTTCCCGAGCTGGCGATCAGCTGGGAGGCCCAGATCAAGGCGTTGGCCGAGGCCGGCTATCGGGTCGTGGCGCCGGATATGCGCGGTTATGGCCAGACGGTCAGCCCGGCGCGGACTGAGGACTTCTCGATCCTGCATCTGGTTGGGGACATGGTCGATCTGGTGCGGGCGCTGGGCGAGACCGAATGCGTCGTGATCGGGCATGACTGGGGCGCGCCGGTGGCCTGGCACTCAGCCCTCATGCGGCCGGATATATTTCGGGCCGTGGCCGGCCTGTCGGTGCCGTTCCAGCCGCGAACGCCGAATGGACCGCCGATCAAGGCGATGAAGGCCCTGACCGCCAAGGCGGGGCTGGGTGACCTCTATATCGTCGCCTTCCAGCATCCGGGCGCGCACGGCGACTTCGACATGGATCCTGAGGCGGCGCTGAGGAAATGCTTCTGGGCCTATGACGGGGCGACCCCGGCCCAGGATCGTTCGACAGGGTTCCTGCCGATCAGCGTGCCGCTGCTCCAGACGATCAGCGATCGGGCCACCCTGCCGCCGTGGATGAGCGCCGAGCATTTCGCCCAGTATGTCGCGGCCTTCACGGCGGGCGGTTTCAAGCGACCGTTCGACTGGTATCGCAATCTGGATCGAAACTGGGAGCTGGCGGCCTTCCTGCAAGGCAAGACCATCGACCAGCCCAGCCTGTTCATCGTCGGTTCCGATGACCCGGTGCGCCACTATGCCGGGCGCCATGAGAAGACGCTGGGAACCTGGCTGACGAACCTGAAGGCCCTGGTCGAAATCCAGGGCGCCGGGCACTGGCTACAGCAGGAACGGCCCGGGGTGATCAACGGCCTGCTCATCCAGTTTCTGGCGGACCTGCGAAAATGAAGATCGCGCTGTGGACCTATGCCGACAGTCCGATTGGGCCGCTCGGCTTCGCCACCGATGAAGACGGCGTCGTGGTTGGCTGTTCGTTCGAGGGGGAGCGAGCGCTGGAGCCGGTGATGCGCCGGGTCTGGCCGCAGGCCGAGGTCAGCTCGGGGACGGAAGTCCCCGCGGTGGTCGAGGCGCTGGACGCCTATTTCGCCGGCGCGCGCGATGCGCTGGGGCGGGTGGCCTGGCGGGTGCCGGGCGAGGATTTCCAGCCGCGCGTCTGGCGGGCCCTGGCCGACATCCCGTCAGGGGTCACGATCAGCTACGGCGAGATGGCCAGGCGCGCCGGAGAGCCGGGCGCGGCCCAGGCGGCGGGCGTGGCCCTGAACCGCAATCCGATCCCGCTGATCCTGGCCTGTCACCGGGTGGTCGGCCATGACGGCGGCCTGGTCGGCTTTGGCGGCGGGGTCGAGCGCAAGCGCTGGCTGTTGGCCCATGAGGGCGCACTGCTGCTTTAGGGCCGGAGCCATGGCGCCGTCTCGATAGACGCAGGGCGTGGACAGCAGCCACGATCTCCGGTGCCTGACGTTCGATCTGCCGACCACTCGGGTTGCCCAGAATCAGCGGCGCTGCGTCATGCCCCGCTAATCGTCGGATTCGGCTTCGGTCGGGGGCGATCCAGGGGCCGGTCGATTGACCTCCTCAACCTCCAGCAGGGGGACGCCGCCTTCTGGGGTGCTTGCCTCATATTCGGCCATGCGTGCATTGATGGCGGCGATGTCCTCGGGTGTTGGCTGGCGGCGTCCGCCTAGGCTGATGACGCCGACCTGCCGGACCTGGCCGTTGACCACCACGGTGCGACCTTCCTCGATGATACCCGCGGCCTCCAGGGCGGCGGCGTCATTGATGATCTGGATCAGGCGCGGGCGGGCAAAGCGGGCCTCGTCAATCACGGGTTCACGCCCGGAATAGGCCTGTCGGAAAGCGGCGGTCTCGCCGCTTGCGCCGCGCCACCGATAGAAGATGTGCGCCCCGATCTGATTGACCTTGGTCAGCGACGGTGCCCACCACGGCCTGACATAGTCGGCATGATAGTGGGTGGCGGTGCCGACACTGTCAGCAACATGGCCGGCCAGGGCCGCCCGTGCGACGGCTTCGGCCCGGTCCCAGGCCCAGCTGACAGGGCTTCGGGCCAGCGAGCCGTCGCAGGTAAACGAGAACTGGCAGCCCGTGGTGCGTTCGGCACCCTGAAAAACCACGCCACAGATTGATGCGGGATAGTTGAGGTCGCGGACCCGGTTGAGTACCACCTGGGCGACCGCCTGCTGCCCAGCCACCGGCTCCAGGGCCGCCTCATAGTAGATGGCCTGGGTCAGGCAGCGCAGGGCGCGGCGGCGGTCGGCCTGCGAACTGGGCCGAAAGGCAAAGGTGCTGATCGGGCGAAGGGCACCGACCACGACCGGTGAGGCGGCGTTCAACCGCTGGATCTCGACACCGGCCCGGCCGAGCGCATCCAGCGGTGGCCGGCCGGACAGGGACAGGTTTTCCCATCCAGGCGTCAGGCCCCAGACTGCTGGCGTCAGAGCTGGGTCATGGCGGCGTGCCAGGGCCAGCCCAGCCGGATCCAGTCGCGAGGAAACCCTGAGCAGCGCGGCGTCGGTCAGATCCGGCCCCACCTCGGTGACGATAGGGTCGACAAAACGCTCGCGGGGCTGGAGCGCCGACGGTGTACTGGCGGCCATCAAGAGCGCGCCCGCCGCCAGCGCGCCGATGGTCAGAATCGATCGGGGGTGCTCAATCTGGGCATCTGCGACACGCGCGGCAGCAATGGCTGATCGCTGCAGCTGCAGTCGGGCCAATTCGATCCAAGCTCGCAGCCGAGTTCGCACGCGTGCTGTTTGCCTGAAGTTTCGGACGTTTTCGAGGCCTGCCAACACGCGGGCGTCGCACGCCGCCGCAACCAGGGGCCCAGCGTGATCGGGGGAATGGCGGCGGCCTCTGGCGAACTTCGACCGTGATCCACTTGACTTAGGTTATGCTCATTCTTAGTATAAGTCGAGATCGGGCGACCGACCTTCTTTTGGGCCCCATATATGCTCAACATGAGCATTGGAGAGGATCATGGCTGACGGCAGCGTGCTGTTCACCCCGGAAATCGAACGCGAAACCGCGGCGGTCTGGGACAAGGTCAAGGACAAGGTCTCGCCCCTGGAGTGGCGCGCCTATGCGCCGCTGATCGCCGAGATCAACCGGCTGAAGGTCGAGCGCGGGGCTGTGATCCTGGCCCACAACTATATGACGCCCGAAATCTTCCACGGCGTCGGCGATTTCGTCGGTGACAGCCTGGGCCTGGCCAAGGAGGCGGCGCGCAGCGACGCCAAGGTCATCGTTCAGGCCGGCGTGCACTTCATGGCCGAGACCTCCAAGATCCTGTCTCCCGACAAGACGGTGCTGATCCCGGATTTGCGCGCTGGCTGTTCGCTGGCCAGCTCGATCACTGGCGTAGACGTGCGCCTGATCAAGCAGCGCTATCCTGGCCTGCCGGTCGTGACCTATGTGAACACCACCGCCGAGGTGAAGGCCGAGACCGACATCTGCTGCACCTCGGCCAACGCCGTGCAGATCGTCGAATGGGCGGCCAAGGAATGGGGCGTGGACCGCGTCATCCTGATCCCGGACGAGTATCTGGCCCGCAACGTGGCCCAGCAGACTGACATCAAGATCATCGCCTGGGCCGGCCACTGTGAGGTGCACAAGCGCTTCACCACCGACGACATTGCCGATATGCGCGCCGCCTGGCCGGACGCCGAGGTGCTGGCGCACCCGGAATGCCCCGAGGAGATTCTTGAGGCGGCGGACTTCGCCGGCTCGACCGCGGCCATGACCAGCTATGTGATGAACAACCGCCCGGCCCGTGTCGTGTTGATCACCGAGTGTTCGATGGCCTCCAACATCAAGGGGGACCTGCCCGACACCGAGTTTGTCGGGCCGTGCAACCTGTGCCCGCACATGAAGCGGATCACGCTGGAGAACATCCGAGACTGTCTGCGCGATATGCAGTTCGAGGTGACGGTGCCCGAAGACATCGCCGACAAGGCGCGTCTGGCAGTCCAGCGCATGGTCGACCTGCCGCCACCGGACGAGCCGGCCCGCTACGACCTGGCCCGCGCGCGCGGGCACCGCGTCCAGGTCGAGCTGATCTAGGCTTGCGAAGCGCACGCCCGAGGCTCAACTGAGAACCATGACAAACGACACACGCCGCCCCGGTCCCTGGGATCCGCCCGCGACAGAACAGCCGCGCGAGCCGCTGGAGGCGGCCGTCGCCGAACGAGACCAGGCCGATCCGCCGCCGGTTCAGGGCCAGCATCCCGCTGTGGCCATCGGCGCGACACTTCTGTTTGCCGGTTTCATCTGGTGGATAACGGAAAGCTGGATTATCGCCCTGGCGCTCATCTTCGGCCTGATCGTGCATGAGTACGGTCACGTCCTGGCTATGAATCGGCTCGGCATGGGGCCCGCCAAGATCTACATCATCCCCTTCCTCGGCGGTGTGGCGGCGGGCCAGCGAGGTCCCCGCAGCGTCTGGGACGGGGTCGTGGTCTCCCTGGCGGGCCCGCTGTTCGGTCTCTTGGCGACGATCCCGTTCTTTGGCCTGTTCCTGTTGCTCGGCGATCCGATGTGGCTGCTGGGCGCCTTCGTCATTTGCATGATCAATCTGATCAACCTTGCCCCGGCCCCGCCGCTGGATGGGTCCAAGGCGATCGGGCCGTTGCTGGCGCGGATCCACCCTCGTGTCGAACAGGGGGTCATGCTGGCCATCGGCGCGATCGTCATCGTCTGGGCCCTGACCCGCGGCAGCTACATTTTCGGCGCCTTCCTGGTCCTGGCCCTGTTCGGCCACCTGCGTCGTGGACCCCAGGTCCCGTCAGGTCGCCCGCTCACCGACAAGGAAACGCTCCAGAGCCTGGGCCTCTATCTGATGACGGCCCTAGCCTGTGTGGCGGTGGCGGCCGTTGCTCCGACGATCCTGGCCGGTGATGCATTGGCCGGGCTGGACATGATCGCCCGCTATTTCGGCCTGCGGCAATGACGAGGATGTCCTGTGGGGAAACCGACCTGTGCGCCTTCTCGACCGGCGGTGAACACGGATGACCCAGACATTGCGGCACGACGGTGTGTTGATCATCGGCGGTGGTCTGGCCGGGCTTTCGGCGGCGTTGGAGGCGGCACCGCGGTCGGTGCTGATCGTCACGCCGGCACCGCTGCTGGAGGCCTGCTCGTCGGCCTGGGCGCAAGGCGGCGTGGCTGCAGCCCTGCGTGCTGGCGACACGGCTGAATTTCATGCCGCTGATACTCTGGCGGCGGGTGCAGGCCTGGTGCGACCGGAGGCGGTCCGGGCCCTCACGGCCGATGGTCGCGCGACGGTCGAATGGATGGCTCGGCTAGGGGCCCCCTTTGATCGGGCTGAAGACGGCGACTTTTCCGTCAGCCTGGAAGCCGCCCACTCGCGCGCCCGTGTCGCGCGCGTCGGCGGCGACGGGGCGGGGCGGGCGATACTGTCGACCCTGGTGGCGGCGCTGAGGGGCGCGCGCCACGTCATGACCTGGGAATCCGCCCGCCTGCGCGACCTGATCCAGAATGCCGACGGCCGCATCATCGGAGCGGTTGTTGAGCGTGACCGACGCCTGGTTCGCGTTCTGGCCCCGGCGGTGGTGCTGGCCACCGGGGGGTACGGCGGATTGTTCGCCCGTGCCACCACGCCGACCTCCCTGCTCGGCGAAGGGTTGGCGGTGGCCTGGCGGGCCGGGGCGGAGATCCGTGATCCCGAATTCGTCCAGTTCCACCCGACCGCCATTGATGTTGGGCTCGACCCGATGCCGCTGGCTACCGAGGCGTTGCGTGGCGAGGGAGCGCGTTTGACCGACGGGACAGGAGCCTTTCTGCTGGGGCCCGAGGCCGATGCGGACCTGAAGCCGCGTGATGTGGTCGCGCGGGCCGTCCATACCGCCGTCGAAAGCGGGCGAGGTGCCTTCCTTGATGCCCGCTCGGCCCTTGGTGATGCCTTCCCGAGCCATTTTCCGGCGGTCTTTGCGACCTGTATGCGGGCGGGCCTGGATCCGCGCGTTCAGCCGATCCCGGTGGCCGCAGCTGCCCACTATTCAATGGGCGGCATCACCGCCGAAACCGATGGAACCACGACTCTTCCTGGCCTTTTCGCCGTCGGCGAATGTGCCTCCACCGGCGTTCATGGGGCCAATCGCCTGGCGTCCAACTCACTTTTGGAAGCCGCCGCTTTCGGACGCCGGACGGGCCGCGCCGCTGCCGGGCTTGAAACGCGCCCCGGCCGCACCTCCGTGGCGGTCGCGCCGTCGCCGGATCTGTCGCGCGAGGCTTTGCGGCGGCTGCGCCAGACGATGAGCACCCAGGTCGGGGTCATCCGCAATGCCTCGGGCCTTGAGCGCGCCTTGAGCGAGATCACGGCTCTGGATGATCAGACCCCCGGAGCCTTGCCAATATTGACGGCGCGTTTGATCGCCGAATCCGCGCTGGCGCGCCGCGAGAGCCGAGGGGGGCATTTCCGCTCCGACTTTCCCAAGGCCTTGCCGCAGGCGCGCCAGACCATTCTGAGACGTGCCGGCAGACCGGATCCGGCCCCACCCCGGCAAGAGGAGATTCCGGCATGAGCCGAGTGCTTCCCGATCTTGTCATCGAGCCGGTGATCCGCGCGGCGCTAGCCGAGGATCTGGGCCGTGCTGGCGACGTGACGGCTCAGGCCTGTATCGCGCCTGGCACGCGCATGAGCGCGGTCTTTGCGGCCCGAAAACCGGGTGTTCTGGCCGGAATCGCCTGCGTGCGTCTGGCGGTGCGGGCGATGGATGCTGATGCGCGCCTGGGCCCTTGCCATGTCGATGGCGACGCCTTTGAGGCCGGTGCGGTTCTGGTCGAGGTCGAGGCCGATGCCCGGGCCTTGCTGGCGGCTGAGCGCACGGCGCTGAACCTGCTCGGGCGGCTGTGCGGCATCGCTACCCTGACCCGCGACTATGCCCGGGCCGTACAGGGGACGGGCGCGACCATCACAGACACACGCAAGACCACGCCGGGCTTGCGGGCGCTGGAGAAACACGCCGTGGCCTGCGGCGGCGGGGTCAATCACCGCTTCGGCCTGGATGACGCCATCCTCATCAAGGACAACCACGTCGCCCTGGCCGGCGGCGTCGGTGAGGCCATCCGGCGCGCCCGCGCCGCCGTGGGTCACCTGATGAAGGTGGAGGTCGAGATTGATCGGCTCGATCAGCTGGACGCGGCTCTGGCCGCAGGGCCAGACGTCATCATGCTGGACAACTTTGGCCTGGACGATCTGCGGTCGGCCGTGGCCCACACAAGGGGCCGGGTGGTGCTGGAAGCCTCCGGGGGGGTCAACCTGTCAACCGTTCGCGCCATCGCTGAAACGGGCGTGAACGTGATCTCGGTCGGAGCCTTGACCCATTCCGCAGCCAGCCTGGATGTCGGCCTGGATGTCGTCTAGGCGATCGGTGGAGCCGAGGCTGGAGCCGCGCGGTCTTCGGCGGCGACCGGCAGGTCACCCGCGGGGCTCGCGCCCGTAACATTGACTGCGACGTTCGAGATGTCGGGGGCCTGGGCCTCGACACGGCCCGCTTCGGCCCGCGCCATGTCGCCAGACGGCTGCACCGACTGGGCAAACTGCGAGGCCCCTCCGCGACGGCCGCCGAAGCGGTAGAAGATGTGGCTGCCGACCTGGGTGACACGCACCAGCGAGCCGCTCCAGCGAGGGTTGACGGCGGTCGTGTGGAAATGGGTGGCGTTGCCGACGGCCGCATAGACGTGCCCGCTGAGTGCATTGGCGGCGACCCGGCGGGCGCGTTCCCAGGCTCCGCCTTCGCGTCGACCCCGCATCGAGCCATTGCAGACGAAGCTGAACTGGCAGCCCGTCCGACGGCCTGCGCCCTGATAGACGACGCCGCATACGGTTTGGGGGAAGGCTCCGTGACGGGCGCGGTTCAGGACGACCTGGGCCACGGCCTGCATCCCAGCCTGGCCTTCGCCGCGCGCCTCATAATAGACGGCGGTCGTCAGGCAATCGAGATCGCGCGAGGATTCCAGAGCGCCGTTCAGCCGGAACGGGCGGGCCGGGTCGACAGTAGTGCCGGCGCGCAGACCGGCATCTTCAGCCGCGCTGGCACTGGCGCGCGTCAGGACAGCCTGGCCGCGACGCTCGAGCAGGGCCGTCAGCTGGGCTGAGCGCCGGTCGCGCTGGGCATCGCCGGCGACGGTGTAGGGATCGTGACGACGCGCGATCTCCAGGGCACTGTCGTCCAGGCCACCGACGGCGGCGGCGACGGCTTCATCGGTGAAACCGGAATCATAGGCCCCGGCCATGCGGTAGGCCTGGCCGCGAACGGTGGCAGACTGCGCAACGGCACCGCCGAGATAGGCCATGCCCACAGCCGCGCCCACGACTCCTCCGAGAACCGCAGCCGCGACCGAGGCGCGCTGGCGGGACATTCCGGATTTGAGAGCCTGGATCAGGCCGCGCGCACGCTCAGGCGCACGCAGATGCGCGAATAAAGTCACCGTTCTGGTATCCTCTGCGACGAGAGCGCTCGGGCTCCCCGACGAGATCACCCTGGTCCCCGTTCTCGGGCCTGACTCAGGATGCAGAAGGCGCGCGAAGGGCCGAACCCGCCGCGCGCCGGAGACGCGCATTAGCCACCGGAATATGACCTCAATGTGGTCGATTCGCAAGAATTTGCTGCACCGCAGCATGAAGCGACGGCATGGATCGGCCAGAAACGGCCGAATCTCGATTGAAGCACTTCAAATCAAACGGCTTCATGATCTGCGGTACATTCGCCTTAGAGGCGTTTGCGTTGCGATGGAAGGGGCAAGTTGAACCCTGGCGGCGAGATGTCGCAGTGATCTGGGTGCCAGAATTCCAACCTGATTCGCCGAACTGCGACCCGGAACCGGCGGCTGGATCGCTCGTTAGCTCGGGGCGACCTGAGCGGGAGAACGATATGCGCAAGGAACACTGGATTGCCGCCGCGATGGCCTCCACGGCCCTGGCGGTCGCGGCCTGCGGAACCACGATTGAACAGAAGGCCGCGACGGGCGCGATCGCCGGCGCGGTTGTCGGCGGGCCGGTCGGAGCCGCAGTCGGCGGCGCTGCGGGCGCGGCGGTCGGCCACGCCACGGACGACGACTGAAGACCTGGACCTGGCGGCTATTCGGCCGCCAGGTTCGAGCCGTCGGGTGCGGTCCACTTCAGCTTGGGCTGACGCGCCGCGCGGGTTTCGTCCAGGCGCCGCATCGGCGCGTGGAACGGAGCGCCCTTGAAGCGGTCCACGTCGCCGGCCTTGGCCGCGGTCGCCAGGGCCCGCATCGCCTCGATGAAGCGGTCCAGCTCGGCCTTGGATTCGGTCTCGGTCGGCTCGATCAGCATGGCCCCATGCACGACCAGCGGGAAGTACATGGTCATGGGGTGGAAGCCCTCGTCGATCATCGCCTTGGCGAAGTCGAGCGTGGTGATGTCGGTGCCTTTCAGCCATTCGTCGTCGAACAGGGCCTCGTGCATACACGGTCCGTCCCGGAAGGCCGGGCTCATCAGGTCCTGCAGGCGGGCCTTGAGGTAGTTGGCGTTCAGCACCGCATCCTCGGCCACCTGACGCAGGCCGTCCGAGCCATGGCTCATCATGTAGCTGAGGGCGCGGACATACATCCCCATCTGGCCCTGGAAGGCGCACAGGCGACCGAAGGCCTGTTCGGCCTCGTCTTCCTCGCGCTCGACCAGGCGATAGCCGTTCTGGTCATGCACCACCCACGGGGCCGGGGCGAACGGGGCCAGGGCCTCGGACAGCACGACCGGCCCGGCGCCCGGCCCGCCGCCGCCGTGCGGCGTTGAGAAGGTCTTGTGCAGATTGATGTGCATGGCGTCGACGCCCAGATCGCCGGGGCGCACCCGTCCGACGATGGCGTTGAAGTTGGCCCCGTCACAATAGAAATAGGCACCGGCCTCATGGGTCAGGCGGCTGATTTCCAGGATGTCGCGCTCGAACAGGCCGCAGGTGTTGGGATTGGTCACCATGATGGCGGCGACGTCGTCGCCCAGCTTGGCGGCCAGGTCGGCGATGTCGACGCGGCCGTCGTCGGTCTGGGCGATCTCGACCACCTGATAGCCGACGAAGGCGGCGGTGGCCGGATTCGTGCCGTGGGCGCTGGTCGGCACCAGCACCTTGTTGCGCGGCTTGTCCGAGGACAGGCCCTGGCCGGCGGCGCGGTGGGCGGCGCGAATGGCCATCAGGCCGCACAGCTCGCCGTGCGCCCCGGCCTTCGGCGACAGGGCGACGGCCGGCATTCCGGTCAGGGTCGTCAGCCAGTGGGCCAGGGTGTCCATCAGCTCCAGCGCGCCCTGGACCGTCGATTGCGGCTGCAGCGGATGGATGTCGGAGAAGCCCGGCAGACGCGCCATCTTCTCGTTCAGGCGCGGGTTGTGCTTCATGGTGCACGAGCCCAGCGGATAGATGGCCAGGTCGATGGCGTGGTTCTTCTGGCTCAGGCGCACATAGTGGCGCATGGCCTCCGGCTCCGACAGGCCCGGCAGGCCGATCGGATCGGTGCGGACCAGACCGCCCAGATCAGAGCCATGGCCCTTGGACTCGGGTAGATCCACGCCGGTCTTGCCCCAGCCGTCGCCCTCAAAGATCAGCGGCTCGTTCTGCAACAGGCCGCGACCGCCGGTCAGGGTGGCGGGCTTGCCAGAGCCGTTGCTAGCGACGGCGTTCGGTGTGGTCGGACGGCCGACGGTGTTCATGGTGCTCATCGACTTACCGCTCAGGCTGAAAGGGTCTTGCCCAGCGCGCCGGCCAGGATCTTGATGTCGGCGTCCAGGGTGGTTTCGGTGGCCGCGACCAGCAGCACGTCATCCATTCCGGCACCCGGGTTCAGGCGGCTGTAGGGCACGCCGGCCAACAGGCCGTGGGCGGCCATGGTCTCGACCACCGCCTCGGCGTTCGTGGGCAGCTTGACCGCGAACTCGTTGAAGAAGCGCGGGGTCAGAATCTCGACACCCGGGATGGCGGCCAGGGCGTCACGGGTGGCGACGGCCTTCTCGTGGTTGATCAGCGCCAGCCGTTTGAGGCCCGCCTCGCCCAACAGGCTCATGTGGATCGAAAAGGCCAGGGTGCACAGGCCGGAGTTGGTGCAGATGTTCGAGGTCGCCTTGTCGCGGCGGATATGCTGTTCGCGGGTCGACAGGGTGAGCACAAAGCCGCGCTCGCCGTCGGCGTCGACGGTTTCGCCGGTCAGGCGGCCGGGCATCTGGCGGATCAGCTTGTCGCGGGTGGCGAACAGACCGACGTAGGGGCCGCCAAAGTTTAGGGCGTTGCCGATCGACTGGCCCTCGGCGGCGACGATGTCGGCGCCCATCTCGCCCGGAGATTTCAACAGGCCCATCGACACCGCCTCGGTGACGACGACGATCAGCAAGGCGCCGGCGGCGTGGGCGGCCTCGGCGATCCTGGTCACATCGGTGGCCGTGCCGAAAACGTTGGGGGTCTGGACCACGACACAGGCCGTGTCCGGCCCGATCTGGGCGATCACCGCATCCTCGGCGTCGATAGCGGAGGCCAGCACCTGGGTTTCGACGCCGACGGCGTGAACCACAGTCTCGGTCGCCTTGACGTAGTGGGGATGCACGCCGCCCGAGATAACGGCCTTGTTGCGGCGGGTGGCGCGGGTGGCCATCAGCACGCCCTCGGCCATGGCGGTCGAGCCGTCATAGAGCGAGGCGTTGGCCACCTCCATGCCGGTCAGGGCCGCCACCTGGGTCTGGAACTCATACAGATACTGCAGGGTCCCTTGCGCGATTTCCGGTTGGTAGGGGGTGTAGCTGGTCAGGAACTCCGACCGCTGGATGATGTGGTCCACGGTGGCTGGGACATGGTGCCGATAGGCGCCCGCGCCGCAGAAGAACGGAACGCTGCCCGCCGCCGTATTGCGCGCGGCCATGGCCGACAGGGCCCGCTCGACCTCCAACTCGCCGGCGACGCGCGGCAGATCGACGAAGCCCTCGCGCCGAGCCGCGGCGGGCACGTCCACGAACAGGTCGTCGATGGATTTGGCGCCGATGGCGGCCAGCATGGCCGTCCGGTCGTCTGGAGTGAGGGGAAGGTAACGCATCAGGATCTCAGCGGGGCTCGACGCGCATTTCGGCGCGCAGGGAGTGGGCGATGTAGCATTCGTCGTGGGCCAGTCGGTGGCACTCAACGATCAGGGCGGGGTCGGCCTCGCCCTCGAAGGTGACGTGGGGGCGCAGGGTGACGACGGCGATATAATCCTTGCCGGCGTCGTTCTTGCCCATCTCGCCGTCGGCCTGGTCCTCATAGGCGGTGACGACCAGACCCTTCTTGCGGGCGATCGCCAGGAACCACAGCATATGACAAGACGAGGCCGAGGCGACCAGGGCCTCCTCGGGGTCGACGGCGGACGGATCGGAGCCCGGCACATTGGGCCCGGCTGAGGCCCGCACCACGGTGTGCCCGTCAAAGCGCCACTCGTGCACGCGGCTGTATTGCCCCGAGCGATGAGCCTCGGCCGGGCCGGTCCAGGTGACGGTGGCGCGATAACGGTCGGACATGGCCTAGAGCGTCTTGAGATATTCGTCGTAGGCGGTCTGATCCATCAGGCCGTCGAGCTGGGCGGTGTCCGGCACCTTGATCTTGGCGAACCAGCCGGCGCCCTGGGGGTCGGCGTTGACGGTTTCCGGGTTGCCGTTCAGGGCGGCGTTGCCCTCGACGACCTCGCCGGTCACCGGCGCATAGACGTCCGAGGCGGCCTTGACGGATTCGACGACGGCGAAGCTGTCGCCGGCCACGACCTGTTTGCCGGCCTCCGGGACCTCGACGAAGACGACATCGCCCAGGGCCTCAGCAGCGTGGCTGGTGATGCCGACGGTGACGACGTCGCCTTCCAGGCGGACCCATTCGTGATCCTTGGTGAACTTCATGGTGGCTCTCCTCAAGCCTTGGGTTTGCGATAGTAGCGTTGCGGGACGAACGGCGTGGCCACGACCTCGGCGGCGGCGGGCTTGCCGCGCACGATGACCTGAAGGTCGGTTCCCAGTTCGGAAAAGGCGGGCGGCACATAGCCCATGGCGATGTTGCGTCCCAGCGTCGGGGAGGGACCGCCCGAGGTGACCGCGCCGATGACATTGCCGTCGACGTCGGCGATCTCGGCGCCTTCGCGGGCCGGGGCGCCTTCCTTGACAATCAGGGCGATGCGCACGCGCGAGGGGCCGTCGGCCAGCTCTTTCAGAATGCGCGCCGCACCGTTGAAGTCTCCGCGCTCCTTGCGTGACTTGGACAGGGCGAAGGTCAGGGCACCTTCGACCGGGCTGGTCGTCGGGTCGATGTCGTGGCCGTGCAGCGGCAGGCCGGCCTCAAGCCGCAGACTGTCGCGCGCGCCCAGGCCGATCGGCTTGACCCGGGCGTCTTGCAGAAGAATGTCCCAGATGCGGTCGGCCTGATCGGCCGGGACCGAGATCTCATAACCGTCTTCGCCGGTGTAGCCCGAGCGCGAGACGTAGCAGTCGACCCCGAACAGCATCACCCGTGCACTGTCCATGAAGCCAAAATCAGCCAGCAGCGGATCATGGGCTGCCATGACTTCGGCGGCTTCTGGCCCCTGGATGGCGATCAGGGCGCGGTCATCAAGGATCGTCAGCTTGGCGTCGCCCGACAGGTTGGCTTGCCAGAAGGCGAAGTCCTCGTCCTTGTTGCCGGCGTTGACGACGACGAACAGGCCGTCGTGATCGGGCTTGCCAGCCATCAGGTCGTCGATGATGCCGCCGTCTTCATTCAGCAGCAGCGAGTATTTCTGGCGGCCTTCCTTGAGGATGGCGTAGTCGCCGGGCACGAAACGCTCGAACTCGTCGATGGCGTTCGCGCCGGTGATCTTGCACTGGCCCATGTGCGAGACGTCGAACAGGCCGGCGTGTTCGCGGGTCCAGCGGTGCTCGGCCAGCACACCCTCGTACTGGACCGGCATATCGTAGCCGCCGAAGCCGACCATGCGCGCGCCGCGGCGGCGGTGGTTGGCGTTCAGGGGCGTGGTCTTCAACTCGCTCATCGGTGTCGGCTCCTCCATCGGGCGTTCTGCACCCGGCCAGAGCCCCCGCTGTCTCGATGCCTGAGAGATTCCAGCGCGGGGAAACCGCACCTTGCTCCGTCGGCGAACCCGGCCGGGTTCTTTCCAGCGTCTGTCGTGCTTCGCGGTCCTTTTGCCTGAGCGTTTCCGGGGCGGTTGCGCCTTCGGCTCCGGGGCCGGTGGGCCACCCCGATCTCTCCCGCGAGAGCGGCTCCAAAGGCCCTGACTCCGTTGCGGAGTCAAGCGTCGCCGCCTAGACAGTCGCCGACCTTTCAAATTCGCCTTCAGGACGCTCGCCATGACCACCCCCGCCGCCCTCGAAACCTGGCTTGCCGGATCTGGAGCGCCCGAGGGCGTGATCGAGGTCTTGAGCGTGCTGGGCCGGACCTGCGCGGCGATGTCCGAGGTCGTCGCCGGCGGAGCCCTGACCGGCGTGCTGGGCGCGTCTGGCGTCGTCAATGTCCAGGACGAAGAGCAGAAGAAGCTCGACCTGATCACCAACGATATGCTGACCGAAGCGCTGCTGGCCTGTCCGGTGGTGGCCGGGGTCGCGTCGGAGGAAATGGACAACAGTCAGGCCGCCGACCATGCGACGGGTCAGTGGCTGGTGCTGTTCGACCCGCTGGACGGCTCGTCCAATATCGACATCAACGCGCCGGTCGGGACCATATTCTCGATCCTGAAGTCGCCGACGGCGACGCCTTCCGACGCCGATTTCCTGCAGCCGGGCCGCGATCAGGCGGCGTCCGGCTATGTGCTCTACGGCGCCCAGACCATGCTGGTGCTGACGGTGGGGCGCGGCGTGGTCGGCTTCACCCTGGCGGGCGACGGCGTCTGGCGGCTGACCCATGACGCCATCCAGATCCCGGCGGACACCAAGGAGTTCGCGATCAATATGTCGAACCAGCGCCACTGGGCCGAGAACGTCCAGCGCTACATCGATGGCTGCCTGAAGGGCACCGAGGGGCCGAGGGCCAAGAATTTCAATATGCGCTGGGTCGCGGCCATGGTGGCGGACGTGCACCGGGTGCTGATGCGCGGCGGCGTGTTCCTTTACCCATGGGACAGGCGCGAGCCGGGCAAGCCGGGCAAGCTACGCCTGATGTATGAGGGCAATCCGATGGCTCTGCTGGTCGAACAGGCCGGCGGCAAGGCGACCACGGACGGCGTTCAGCGCATTCTGGACGTCGAGCCGACCCAGCTGCACCAGCGCGTCCCGATCGCCCTGGGCTCGGCCAATGAGATCGATCAGGTGGCGGCGGCGTAGGCCTCGACCTCGGCGATCCGCGCGGCCTTTTCGGCCGGGGTCAGGAATGAACCCTCAAAGCTGTTCCTGGCCATCTGGGTGATCTGGTCGCGGGTCAGGCCGACGGCCTGGGCCAACTGGGTGTAGTTCTGGTTCGCATAGCCGCCGAAATAGGCCGGGTCGTCCGAGTTCAGGGTGACGTGCAGGCCGCGCCGCAGCATCTCGGGGACCGGGTGGTCCTTCAGATCATGCACCACGCATAGCTTGAGGTTCGACAGCGGACAGACCGTCAGGGTCATCTGGCTGTCGGCCAGGCGTGCGATCAGGGTCTCGTCCTCCATCGAGCGGTTGCCGTGATCCATGCGGTCGATGTGCAGCAGGTCCAGCGCCTCACGGACGTATTCGGGCGGGCCTTCCTCGCCGGCGTGGGCGACGCGTTTCAGGCCCATCTCCCCGGCGCGGTCAAAGACACGCTGGAACTTGGACGGTGGATGACCGACCTCTGAGGAGTCCAGTCCGACCCCGACGATCCGGTCCAGCCACGGCTCGGCGTCCTTGAGCGTATCGAAGGCCGCGTCCTCATCCAGATGGCGCAGGAAACACAGGATCAGCTTGGAGGTAACGCCCAGCTCGGCCTCGGCTGCAGCCATGCCGGACAGCAGGCCGTCAGCGGCGACCCTGAACGGCAGGCCCCGATCGGTATGGGTCTGGGGGTCGAAGAAGATTTCGGCGTGGCGGACATTGTCCGCCTCCGCCCGCTGAAAATAGGCGAAGGCCAGGTCGTGAAAGTCTTGCTCAGTCTGAAGGACATTGGCTCCGGCGTAATAGATGTCCAGAAAGTCCTGCAGGTTCGAAAAGTCATAGGCCGCGCGCACGGCCTCGACGCTGTCGAACGGGATCTCGACCTTGTTGCGTCCGGCCATCTCAAACATCAGCTCGGGCTCAAGCGAGCCTTCGATATGCAGATGCAGCTCGGCCTTGGGCAGGCTGGCGATGTAGTCGGATAGCGAAGCGGTCATAGGCAGCCCATGTGATGCGGAGCGCTACCCTGACAGTTGCAGCGCGGAAGTCCAATCTCAGATGACGACTAGGAAGATCCAGGCGGTCATCACCAGGTTGAACACCATATGGGTCAGCACAGCGCCCCAAAGCGAACCCGTCAGGCGTCTTGCCCAGGAGAACAAAAGGGCTGCCGCAAACATTCCCGCCGCCCAGATCAGGGCGGGCATGGGCAGAAAGCTCCAGCCGATCCCGGTCCAGATCAGACCGAAATGGCTCAGGTGAACCAGGGCGAACGTCGACGCATCCAGGACGGAAGCGCCGGCCTCGCCGTAGCGCGTGCGGAATCCCTCATGGATCAGGCCGCGAAAGAACAGCTCTTCGCCGATGGGGCTGAACAGCATGGACATGGCCGCGACCACGCCGAACATGATCAGGCGTCCATTCGGGTCGTCTGGAACCGGCGGATAGCCCCGGGCCACATAACCGAACGCATCGCCCGGTGTCCCGGCGTACAGGGCCTGAAACACCAGTCCCAGGGCGATGCAGAGGCCGGCGGCAAGGCTTGCGGCGAGCACCAGGAATCCCGGCCGCGCTACTCGCACCAGCCCGATCCTCTGGCGGCCCGCCCTGGTCAGCAGGATGAAGGGCAGCAGCGCCATCAGGATGAAGACTGGTGTGACCAGTCCGAATCCGGCACCCGCATTGGCCAGCATCACCAGGCCAAATCGAACACCACAGAACAGCACCACCAGCACCCAGGCGGTGGCCGCATTCAGGTTCATCACGCCGCGGAACGGCGCACGGATCGGGGAAGCTGGATCTACCGTCATGGCGCGCGGCGTCTCGCCCTACCCTTGATCAATCGGTCTGCCGCCGAATGGTCCAAGCTAGCGGCGGTCCTGGTCGGTGACTGAGGAAGATCTCAGGTCTTCGGATCGCGAGAAACGAGATTCTTCGTCGTGACGTAATCCACGGCATTCGCGGCCAGGATTGCGCGCCTTGTTGCGGGTTTGCTGAAAGACGTGATCGAACAAGGCGTCGAGCGCGGGACGATGGGTCATCAGGAAAACGCCGTTGGCCAGGTTCTCGCCGAGGTTGGTGACGACCGAAGTTTCCAGTTGCGGCGCCGTCAAGGCCATCTCCAGAGCGTCGGCGGAGGTGAAGTGAATGGTGCCGGCAATCACGCTCGAATTGCGCAGCCTGGTATTTCCGCCGTCACGGGCCCGCGCGAAAAAGGGCCAGTCTCTCTGTTCACCCGCCTGCCGATAGGGGGCCAGCGTAACTTCAGCCGACGTCGAGCGCGTATTTGTCATCCGAACCGCATGAATGACGGTGACGTACCGCAACGGCGAGCGGGCCCCCGTCTCAAGGTCGCGAATGCCGTAGTTCAACTCGATGCGCGGAAACTCGATGTTGGCCCGGGCGTTCTGGCGCGGCGGGGCCCAGACGGCCTCGCCGAAGACCATCCGGTCGCCGTCCATCTCGATGTAGATCTGATGCTCCCCGGCAGGGCCGCGCAGGGTCGTTTCGCAAACCCGGATCTGCGCCTGGGCCGCCGTCGCCGTCGCCGTCATCAGAACGGCAGCAGCGGTTAGACTGATAAGCTTCATACTCGCCTCCACGGTGTTGAGAATATTGCAGACGCGTCATGGTGGAGGCAAGTCGCGCTACATCCGATCCGGCAATTCAATCCCCAGCAGATGCAGCGCCGTTTCCAGCTGTTTCAGGATGACCTCGACCAGGGCTGGCCTGATCACTCCGCATCACGGGCCTTCCGCTGCTCTCCTGGCCAGGCCTACGATCACGCCGTGCTCATCGTTTGCGCGCGTGCACTCTACAGGATGGCTTGCGCGACGGCGGGCTTCCCGGAAGGCTCTGTCAAACAGAGCATCGAGCACGACACGGTAGGTCAGGTTCCAAATCCCCGACGAGACGCGCACGTTGCGGTCGGTGACGGCGTGCGACTCGACCTGGGGAGCCGTTGAGAACATGTCTAGCGCGGCCGACGAGCCAAATCCCACGCTTCCAGCGAGATTGAAAATGCTATCCCTCGCGGCGTCGTTTCGAGCGTCGGCGAATGAGGCCCAGTCCCGCCTTTCCAGCCATTCCGTCTCACCATACCGCCGAATACGGACCTCGGCTGAGGTCGCGTTCGAATCGGCAATGCGCGCAGCATGGATCACGTGAACATAGAAAAGCGGGCCGCGCTCGCCGGTCTCAAGATCCCGCACGCCATAGTACATTGCGACCATGGGCAATGCTCGTCCCCGAACCGCGGTTTGATTGGGCGGGCGCCAGGTCGCCAGGCCAAACATCGGCTGGCCGTCTTCCAGAAGGATCTGGATGATGTGTTCGCCGGCAGGTCCTCTCATCACGCCTTCGCAGACGCGTTGCTGCTGGGCCAGGGACGGGCCACCAGCTAAAATTGCCGAGACAACAGCAAAGAGTGGAAGGACCAACCTCCGCATAGGGCACCCCGAGACTGCCACATTAGCCAAAAAGACTAAATGGCACCGAGGCGGCGCGCAACCAGGCCTACATCTGCGCCGGCGTCTCAACCCCCAGAAGTTCCAGCGCCATCTCCAATTGCTTCAGCACCGCTTCGACCAGGGCCAGGCGCGAACCGCGCGTGGCCTCATGCCCCGGGGCCAGGATTGGACAGGCGGCATAGAATTTCGAGAAAGCCTGGGCCAGCCGGTAGGCGTGCTCGGCCAGGGTGTTGGGCCCGCGCCGGTCATAGGCCTCCTGGACGGCCTGATCGAAGGCGTCCAGCACCAGGGCCAGGTCGCGCTCGGACGGTTCGACGATCTGGATCTCGCCGGTGGCGACGTTCTCGGCCGCGGCCCGCCGCAGCAAGGATTTGATCCGCACAGCCTGATAGAGCAGGTACGGCCCGGTCTTGCCCTCGAAGCTGGTGAACCGATCCAGATCAAAGATATAGCTCGTGCCACGCCAGTTCGACAGGTCGGCGAACTTCAGGGCCGCGACGGCCACCTTGCCGGCGATGTCCTCGAACTCTTCGGGCGACAGGTCTTCGCCGAGTCCCGCCTCGTGCAAGCGCGCTCGGGCCTTCTCGCGGGTCATTTCGATCAGGTCGGCCAGCTTCAGTACCCCACCGGCGCGGGTCTTGAAGGGCTTGCCGTCCGGGCCATTCATGGTGCCGAAGCCCAGATGCTCAAGCTGACCCGGTTGGGCGTAGCCAGCCAGATAGGCGGCGCGAAACACCTGCTCGAAATGTTCGGCCTGGCGCTGGTCCACGACATACAGAGCCAGGTCGAAGTCCTGTTCTTGCCGCCGATCTAGGATGGTCGCCAGGTCGGTCGTGCCGTACATGGCGGACCCTTCCGACGAAATCACCAGCAGCGGATCGGGGGAGGGAACCGTCACGACCGAACCGTCGGCCAGCTTCTTGGTCTTGGTCTCGCCCTCGCCGGCGACGTGGACGACGCGCGCGCCCTGGTCGTCGACCAGCAGGCTCCGGGCTTCCAGCTCGGCGACCATGCCGGGGATCAGGGGGTCGGCGTCCGCCTCGCCCTTCCACAGGTCAAAGGTCACGCCCAGCGCCCCGAAGTCGCGCTGGAGAGCGGCCATCGAGACGTCGTGCATATGCTTCCACAGGGCGCGGTAGCCCGACCGCCCGGCCTGCAGTTCGGCGGTTGCCTTTCGGGCCCGGTCACGGAAGGCCGGATCGTCCTTGGCACGTCCCGCAGCGAGCGGATAGAGCCGCTCGAGATCTTCAAGGCTGACCGGACTCTCGGCAGGGTAGGGACCTCCGTTCTGGAAGCTCTCGGCCCGACCTTCGTCCTCAAGAGCCGCGATCAGCAGGCCCATCTGGAAGCCCCAGTCGCCGAAATGGGCATCGCCCCAGACGATGTCCCCACGAAACCGGAACAGACGCTTCAGGCTTTCGCCGATGATCGACGATCTCAGGTGCCCGACGTGCATCGGCTTCGCCACATTTGGCCCGCCGTAGTCGATGATGACCCGGCGCGGTACGGCGACAGGTGACGCTCCCAGCATGGGGCTGGCTGAAACCGCCGCCGCGCGGGCCGCAAGCGCGGCGTCAGTTACGCGCAGATTGATGAAACCGGGGCCGGCGATCTCGATCGAAGCGATATCCGGATGCCCGTCCAGGTGCGCAACGACGCGTCCGGCCAGCTCGCGCGGGTTGGCCTTGGCCTGTTTGGCGGCAGCCAGTGCGCCATTGGACTGGAAATCGGCAAGGTCAGGCCGGTCTGACGGACTGACCCGTGCCAGGTCTTCGGGCAAGCCTTCGGCAGCGAAGGCGGCACCGACCGCTTCGCTCAGACGGCTCTTGAGATCGCTCATTCGCTGGGTGCGCCGGCGTTGGCGCGGAATCGGGCACCGTTGCGATTGAACTCCGCCATTTCGGGCGTGACCTCGAAGCCGACCAGAACCTCAAAGTTGGAACCCGAGACGGTGATGTCGCGTCGCGGGATAGTCAGGCCGCGGATCTCTTCAGTGACATAGGTGCGGTCGTCGCCGTTGAAATTGACCGGCAGGTCAAAATATTCCTTGGCGAGGATGGCGGAATTCCGCTCGGTCACGGCAACCCAATAGCGGTAGGTCCGCTGACCGTCCGTCGCCTGGGGGCCGCGTCCGAGATGGAACAGGATGTTCATATCGATGCGGATGGGATCGGCTTCGCGATAGACGCACTCGGCCTCGACGCCTTCGATTTCACCGGTGTAGCCGACGGCCGAATAGGTCTGCTGGCCACCTTCAAACTCAACATAACGCGCGGCGTCATAGAGGATGCGCACAAAGGGGCAGGGGCCCGCGTTCGGACGCTCGCGCAGCGGTGCGGGCGTCGCATTGAACTCCTGGTCCCGCTGATCGCGTTCGCGCCGGGTACGATTGTCATCATCCTGTGGACCCAACTGCGCCAGAGCAGGCGTGGCGACAGCGAACAGGGCCAGGGCCGAGACAACGAGGGCGAATGGACGACGCATGAGAAACCTAGCGAGCAAGCGAAACGGGTCGCCGGACGGCGAAGCCACGACGCTTGCGCGTGATAGCGGCTAAACCGAGGCATCGCAACGCGCTGGCGCTGGTCATCATCGCGTTCGGTCGCTACCTAGGCCGGGTGACCGATCCAGCTTCGCCCCGCCCCCTTCTCACTGTGCGCCTGGCAACGCCGCGAGGCTTCTGTGCCGGCGTGGATCGCGCCATCCAGATCGTCGAGCGCGCGCTCGAGAAATATGGCGCTCCCGTCTTTGTCCGGCATGAAATCGTGCACAACCGCCATGTGGTTGAGCGCCTGCGCCATCTGGGAGCCGTCTTTGTCGAAGAGCTGGATGAGTGTCCTGCTGATCGCCCGGTCGTCTTTTCGGCACACGGGGTCCCGAAAGCCGTACCTGCGGAGGCGCGACGTCGGGATCTGTTCTTTCTGGATGCGACCTGTCCGTTGGTGTCGAAGGTCCATGTCGAGGCCGAACGGCATTTTTCGGCGGGGCGGCAGATCGTCCTGATCGGCCATGCCGGTCACCCGGAGGTTGAGGGGACCATGGGCCAACTGCCGGACGGGGCGGTCACCCTGATCGAAACCCCCCAGGATGCTGAGCGGTTCGAACCCCGCGATGCGGCCAACCTGGCCTATGTCACCCAGACGACCCTGTCGCTGGATGATACGGCCGAGATCATCGGTGTCCTGAAGCGTCGGTTCCCTGGCCTGCCGGACCCCCACAAGGAAGACATCTGCTACGCCACCACCAATCGTCAGGAAGCGGTCAAGCGGATTGCGGCCGATAGTGACCTGGTTCTGGTGATCGGCTCGCCCAATTCTTCGAACTCGGTTCGACTCGTCGAGGTCGCGCGCCGCGCCGGGGCCAAGGTGGCGCGGTTGATCGATGATGCCCAGGCGGTCGACTGGGCCTGGTTCGACGGGGTGTCGAGGGTCGGTATCACGGCCGGGGCCTCGGCCCCTGAGCCTCTTATTGAGGCCCTTCTGGCCGCCATTACGTCTCGTTTCGATGCGGAGGTCGTCGAGGATTCGGGCGCGCGCGAAACCGTTACGTTCAAGCTGCCCCGCGTGCTGGCCGAGAATTGAGCTTGCCCCACGTGACCATTCACACCGATGGGGCCTGCAAGGGCAATCCCGGCCGCGGCGGCTGGGGCGCGATTCTACAGTCCGGCCACCACGAAAAGGAGCTGTGGGGCGGAGAGGGCCAGACGACCAACAACCGGATGGAACTGACAGCGGCCATCATGGCGCTGGAAGCCTTGAAGGGGCCGAGTGACGTCGCGCTCTATACGGACAGCAAATACGTCATGCAGGGGATCACCGAGTGGATCGGCGGCTGGAAGGCGCGGGGCTGGAAGACGGCTGACAAGAAGCCGGTCAAGAACGAGGACCTGTGGCGTCGGCTGGATGCGGCGCGCGGACGCCACCGTGTCAAATGGCACTGGGTCAAGGGACACGCCGGTCACGAACTGAACGAGCGGGCGGATGCCCTGGCCAATCGCGGCCTCGAGGAGCTCTAGCCGCTCCCTACTCCCGGCGGCGGCGCTGGTTCGGCGGCAGATCTTCTTCGGCGTTGGGAAGGGCCTGGCGACCGACGGTGCCCAGAAGCTGTTCCAGAACCGTCAACTCACGCCCGCGCGTCGGCGTCTCACGATCGTTGAAGGCCAGCTCGCGGCCATCTTCGAGGTTCAGGTTCTCGACGCCGATCACCCGGCCCGAATCGTCGAAGGTGATCTGGGTGACCGAGCGTTGGGTCACCTCCGGCAGGTTGAAGGTGTATTTGGCCGTCGTCTGCGAGATGTAGAACCAGACACTTTCGGGTTCAAAGGTCGAAACCACGGACGGCGATCCGAGGCGCGCCTGCACGGTGTCGCGTGTATCGGTACCGACAACGATGTCCGCCGGCTGCACATCCACCGGCTGGAAGCCGTGGCGTGAAACCTGGGGCGAACAGGCCGCAATCGCCAGGACGGCAGAGGCCAGAAATGCAGCACGGAGAGCGACGGACATGAACAGTTCCGAATTTGAGCGGCCTTTGACCTAGCGCGCACGGAGGATTAGTTCAACGCCAAGACCGAAATGGGGCGAACCAGGCGTGCTTGAACGGCTTTTCCGACCTCGTCAGGCGCGCGTCGCCGGCGAGGCTCTCTATGCAGGGCTGGTCGACCAGGCCCGGCGTCCGGAACTCTATCGTGAGCTGGGTGTCGACGACCGCATTGATGCCCGCTTTGAGCTCTATGTTCTGCACCTCAGCCTGTTGCTGGCCCGCCTGAAGACCGAGGGAGAGGCGGCGGCTGAATTGGGTCAGGTCGTCTTCGACACCTTCGTTGGAGCCCTCGATGACTCGCTCAGAGAGTTGGGTGTGGGCGACCTGTCAGTAGCCAAGAAGATGCGCAAGCTGGGTGAGGCGGTCTATGGTCGCATTCTCGGTTATCAACGCGCCCTGGAGGCGTCGGACCGCGAGGCGCTGGCCAGTCTGCTGGCCCGGGCCGTCTATGGTGACGAGGCTCGATCCGCCGAGTCGGTTCAGCTTGCCGACTACGCCATCAACACCCATCTGGCTCTGTCAGATCAACGGCTGGACGACATATTGCGCGGTCGTCTCGCCTGGCCCGGAGTGACCGCGTGACTGCATCAGATGTCTGGACCGATCGCGTTCGCCTGGACCAGATCGGACAGGGAATTCAACGTCAACTGGTAGCCGATGCGCCAACGAGGGCCGACCTGATGCAGGCGCTCGATCTGGCGGAGCTGTCGCGGCTCGAAGCCGATCTGGTCCTCAAGCCCGCCGGTGCGGGATGGCGGTTGAAGGGTCGGATTCAGGCGAATCTGGTTCAGACCTGCGGTGTGACGCTGGACCCTCTGCCGTCGACCGTGGATTCGACCTTTTCGGTGGACCTGGTGGCCGCCGATGCCGCGCGATCCGAAGATCAGACATTTGACCTCGATCCCGACGGGCCGGACGGACCCGATGTGGTGGAAGATGGTGCCGTCAACCTCGCGGCCTATGTGGCCGAACATCTGGCGCTGGCGATCGATCCCTGGCCGCGCAAGCCTGGGGCGGTGTTTGAGGCTCCTTCAGGGCCGGCGGAGCCGTCACCGTTCGATGTCCTAAGACAGCTCAAGTCCGACGAATGACCAAGGGGAAGGATTTCGCGGGCTGCGGCTTGCATCAGACGGTTCGGACGCTATCGTCCAGCCTCAATTTTCCGTCTGCGCGCGGCCCTGCGTGGCGTGCGGCTTAGGCAACCAGAGCATCGTGTCATCCACAACTGTCATATCCGTCGACGCCATGGGCGGCGACCACGGGCCGAGTGTTACCGTTGCCGGGGTTGAGGCCTTTCTGAGGGCCCGTGGCGCGCAGCGGGCGCGGTTCATTCTTCACGGTGACGAGACTGCGATCGAAGCCCAGTTGACCAAGGCTCCGCTGGCGCGGGCCGGTAGTGAGGTCCGGCACACCGATCTGGTGATTGCGATGGATGAGAAGCCGGCGGTCGCTGTGCGGCGTGGCAAGGGGTCCAGTCTCTGGAACGCCATTCAGTCGGTCAAGGCCGGTGAAGCGGCTGCTGTGGTTTCGGCCGGCAATACCGGTGCCCTCATGGCCCTGTCGAAGCTGATCCTGCGGATGTCGGCCCCCGGCCTGGATCGTCCTGCGATCGTCGCCAGCTGGCCGACCATCAAGGGCGGCCATACGGCGGTGCTGGACGTCGGGGCCAATGTGTCCAGCGACGCGAAACAGTTGGTCGAATTCGCCATCATGGGCGAAGCCTTCCATCGCGCCGTCCACCATGTCGAAAAACCCACGATCGGTATCCTCAACGTCGGGTCCGAGGAGATGAAGGGCCACGATGAGGTGCGCGAGGCGGCGACACTTTTGCGATCGGGCCGTTTCGATCTTGACTACAAAGGCTTCGTCGAAGGCGACGACCTGTCGCGCGGCGTCGTGGATGTCGTCGTGACCGACGGCTTCACGGGCAATATCGCGCTGAAGACGGCCGAGGGTGTGGCCCGGTTCATTTCCGGTCTGATGAAGGAAGCCCTCCTGTCGTCGCCGATGTCGAGGGTCGGGGCGATGTTGGCCTATGGTGCCTTGAAAGCGATGCGTGGCCGGATTGACCCGAACGCGATCAATGGTGGTCCCTTGCTCGGTTTGAACGGCCTGGTGATCAAGAGCCACGGCGGGGCCGATGCGCGCGGCTTCAACTCGGCCCTGCGGGTGGCCATAGACCTGGCCGAGAGTGATTACATGACCAAGGTTGCCGAGAACATGGCGCGTCTCGATCTGGCTGAGCCTGCGTCTTCGGATGCCGAGGTGGCCTCGTGAGCGTCGTTCGAAGCGCGGTCACGGGCGTCGGGGCCTATCTGCCGGAGGGGGTCGTCACCAATGCAGACCTGGCCAAGGTGGTCGATACTTCCGACGCTTGGATCCAGGAGCGGACGGGTATCAAGGAGCGGCGCCGGGCGGCGCCCGATCAGCCGACCAGTGACCTGGCCACTGAAGCCGCGCGCCGGGCGCTGGCTGCGGCGGGGCGCAGGGCGGACGAGGTTGATCTGATCGTTGTGGCGACCACGACGCCCGACCTGACCTTTCCAGCCACAGCGGCCATCGTCCAGCGTAAGCTCGGGGCCGGCGTTGGACCGGCATTTGATGTTCAGGCGGTCTGTTCCGGTTTCGTCTATGCGCTGAGCGTGGCCGACGGCTTCGTGGCGCGTGGCCTGGCCAGGTGTGCACTGGTCATCGGTGCCGAGGAAATGACCCGTCTGATGGACTGGTCGGATCGCGGGACCTGCGTCCTGTTCGGTGACGGGGCCGGGGCTTTCGTTCTCGAGCCTGTCGAAGGCGAGGGAACGACCGACGACCGGGGCCTGCTCGGCTTTGCCTTGCGCTGTGACGGGACCAAGACCGACCTGCTGTATGTCGATGGGGGCCCGTCGACGACCGGTTCGGTTGGACACCTGCGGATGGCCGGCAATCAGGTTTTCCGACACGCGATCGTCAATATTGCCGAAGCGATTGAGGCGGCCTGTGCGGCGGCGGGCGTGCAGGTCAGTGATGTCGACTGGTTTGTGCCGCATCAAGCCAACCAACGGATTATCAGCGGCGTCGGCGAACGATTGGGGCTGGACGAGGACAAGGTGATCACTACTGTCGCCTGGCACGCCAATACGTCGGCAGCCTCGATTCCGCTGGCGCTCGATACGGCGGTCCAGGACGGCCGGATCAAACGGGGCGACCTTGTTTTGCTCGAAGCCATGGGCGGCGGACTGACGTGGGGCGCTTGCGCCATTCGAATGTAAGGGGAAAACGGGCCTTCCGTTAACTCCCATGTTCGCGTAACAGTTTGGCGGCATTCAGATGCCTCGGAGGGAGGGCTGCTGCGATGGCAGGCAAGACAGTGACGCGGGCGGACCTATCCGAAGCGCTGCACGAAGAGATTGGCCTGTCTCGACAAGAATGCTCCGGCCTGGTGGAGCGCGTGCTCGACATGATCGTCGAAACGCTTGAGCACGGCGAGACGGTCAAACTCTCAGGTTTTGGTGTGTTCCAGGTGCGCGACAAGCGCGCTCGTATGGGGCGTAATCCCAAGACCGGCGAGCCGGCCGCGATCATCCCGCGGCGGGTTATCAGCTTTCGGGCCTCCCAACTGATGAAGGCCAAGGTCGACGGCGCGAACGCGTGACCAAGAGCCCCGACGCCTTCCGAACGATTTCCGAGGCGTCCGACGAGCTTGGCGTGCCGCAGCACGTGCTGCGTTTCTGGGAAACCAAATTCACCTTCATCAAACCGATGAAGCGCGCGGGTGGACGTCGGCTTTACCGCCCCGCCGATATCGCCGTGCTTCAGGGGGTCAGGTCGCTCCTGCACGAGGACGGCATGACGATCCGCGGGGTTCAGAAACTGTATCGCGAGCAGGGCTTGGCTCGTATCGTCGGACAGGAAGGCCGCCCTGCCGTCGGCGCAGTACCTGCCGCGCCGGGCGGATCTGGCTCGGTGCCCACCGGCGCTTCTGGTCCGGTCGTGGATGTGGCGCGTCTGAAGGCCGCGCTGGCCACCGTCGAGGCCGCCAAACGCCGACTGGACGCCGCACTCGGCACCTGAGCGATTTCCGTTTGCGACCCGGGCGGCCCTTGTCTATACGGGCGCCTCTCTCGGAGCGTGGCGCAGCCTGGTAGCGCACTTGACTGGGGGTCAAGGGGTCGCAGGTTCGAATCCTGTCGCTCCGACCATTCCCTTGACCCAGCCAATGAGTATCAGCCTTTTTCACCCCATTTGATCAGGGGCAGGACCGGCACGCCCCAGGCGAGGCCGGCAACGGCAAAGTACAGTACCTGGGCCCACCAGACAGCGGGCACGAACTGGGCCAGTCCAACGACCGCCCAGATATAGAAGGCCAGGAAGGCCAGAATTCCGACAGTTGCTATGGCCTTGCGGGTGCGAGGGCCCATCACCGTGCTCCAGATGCGAAAACGCCGCAGGCCCCAGGGCCTGCGGCGCTGTCGTATCGGATTTGAACGCGTCTAGCGACGGCGGATCAGGCCGAAGATGAACAGAAGGATCACCGCGCCGCCGCTCGCGGCGACGAGCGAGCCGAGCCATCCGGTAATCGGTATGCCCAGAACATTTTCCGACAGCCACCAGCCCAGCAAAGCGCCGAGCAGGCCGACGATCAGATTGGTCAGAATTCCGTGGCGTCGCCCGGTGACCTGTTCGGCGATCCAGCCGGCCGCGACACCGATGATCAGCGCAAGCAGCCAGCCGTTCTCTTCAAAAATTTCCATGTAGGTCCCTTTCCAGCGCCCCGGCCCTCCCGCCGGGTTCAAGAATGACAAAGCGGGTGGCGCGGGGGTGGTTCCTTGGGCTAGACGCCAACGACCTGATATTTCCGCTCCTCCCGGACAGGACAGTATGCCGCGTTTCCAAAGTCTCCAAGACCGTTCCGTGCCGACGGCCGTCTGGCTGGCCGGCGTCGCCCTGCTGGTCATGGCCATGGTGGTGGTCGGGGGAATCACCCGGCTGACTGAATCCGGGCTGTCGATCACCGAATGGGCACCGGTCTCCGGTGCGCTGCCGCCGCTCAGCGATGCGGAATGGAATCGGCAGTTCGACGCCTACCGCCAGACGACCCAGTACGCCCAGCTGAACGCCGGGATGAGCCTTGAGGCCTTCAAGGGGATCTTCTGGTGGGAGTGGGCGCATCGGCTCCTGGGGCGCCTGATCGGCCTGGCCTTTGCCCTGCCGTTCTTCGGGCTGCTGTATCTGGGGCAAATCCCGAAAAGGCTGGTCTGGCGGTGTTGGGTCTTGCTGGGTCTCGGAGGTCTGCAAGGTGCGGTGGGCTGGTGGATGGTCGTTTCGGGCCTGGCCGGCCGGGTCGAGGTCGCGCCCGAGCGCCTGACGGTCCACCTGGGGCTGGCCCTGATCATTTTCGTTGGCCTGGTGTGGACAGCGCTGGAGGCGGGGTTCGGCGAGGATCATTCCCGCTCGCCCGCCGGATGGAGTCGCGGCGCGGCGGGGCTGCTCGCCCTGGTCTTCGTCCAATGCCTGCTCGGCGGCCTGGTCGCGGGCAATGACGCGGGGCGGGTCTTCACCGACTGGCCGATGTTCGAGGGGCGCTGGTCGCCGCCAGTGGACTGGACGCTGGGTGCGGCCGCCTTCCTGCACGACCAGGGTCTGGTCCAGCTGATGCACCGGCTGGGTGCCTACGCCCTGTTCCTGGCCAGTCTGGTGTTTCTGATCCAGACCCTGCGCTGGCGGCTGGCGGATCGGGTGCCGACGGCGGCCATGGCCCTGTTCGGGGCGGTGCTGATTCAGGCGCTGCTGGGCATCGCCACCTTGATGACGGCGCTCAATCCGTGGCTGGCCGGGTTGCATCAGGCGGGCGGCGTCATCGTACTGGGGCTGGCCACCGCGCTGCTGTGGCTGGTCCGGCGCAGTCAGCCGCGCCTGTTCATGAGCTCTGCCATGAGCGCCAGGGCCCTGTGATTGCCAGGGTGTATCCCGGGTTCAGCACATTGACGAAGACGGTCGAGCCGTCGGGCGAGACACAGACGCCGGCGAACTCGCCATTGTCCGGGTGGGCGTTGCGGGCGATCGTATAGACCTGTCCGTCCGGGGCGATGGCGCGGATATGGATACGTTCGGCGGAATAGCGGTCCTCACAGACCAGCAGATGCCCCCACGGCGCGACCGTCAGATTGTCGCCGTAGTCGAACACCGCCTCGTCGTCACTTTCCAGGAACAGCTGGATCCGGTCCGGGGTGCCGTCTCGTCCGGGGACCATCCGCATGATCTGGCCAAAGCCCTGCACCCCGCCCGAGGTGCAGGTGAAGAACAGCTCGCCGTCGCCCCAGGTCAGGCCCTCGCCGCGCGCGAACAGCGCCGCCCCCGCCGCATGGCCGCGCTGGCGCAGATCGTTGTTGGGGCTCTCGACTTCGTCCAGATCGACCCATTCGACGTCCAGCCAATCCTGCATCCGCCACAGCACCGCGCCGTTCCAGTTGCGGGTGTCGGCGGCCGGGGCACCGGCGATGACCAGGGCCTGCAGCCGTCCGCCGTCCGCCAGTCGGCCGGGCGTCGTCGGGATGAACCGATAGAACAGAGAGTCGTCCCGATCCTCGGTCAGATAGACGTGGCTGGTCTCAGGATCGACGCAGGCCGCTTCGTGCTCGAAGCGGCCCATGGCCGTCAGCGGAACCGGATCGACCAGGCCGGTCGCATCGGCCGGAACCTCAAACACCCAGCCGTGGTTGCGATTGACGCCCGAGCCGGCGTTGTCCTCATTTTCTTCGCACGACAGCCAGGTGCGCCACGGCGTCACCCCGCCGGCGCAGTTGGTCAGGGTGCCGGTCAGGCTGAGATGCTGGCGCACCACGCGCTGCTGGGCCAGATCATAGATCAGGGTGGTCGTGCCGCCGCCCAGCGGATGACCGTCGGCATAGGTGTCGAACACCTTCTCGGCCGGTAACTGGTCGCGCAGCCGGTGACCGACGCCGGTCGGCCCCAGATCCAGGTGGCGCGGGCGAACCTCATGGTTGCGCACCAGGATCACCTGACCGTCCTCGCCGGGGAAACAGCCCATGCCGTCGGCCTTGCCGGGCACGAGCAATCCGTCGTCCATGGTCTCGCCAGCCTGGGAAATGACCCGATAGGAAAACCCATCGGGAAGGTCGAGCAGGCCCTCCGGGTCGTCGATCAGGGGGCCATAGCCGGGGATCTCGTTACGGTACTCGCCCGAGCGGGGCTGGGCCCGTGCAACCATGCCGCTGAACGCCAGGGCGGCCGCACCGCCGGCCAGAACGAGACGCCGAGAAAAATGCATGATCGAATCCACACCAGTTCGCGTTGCCCTATAGGACCGGTTTGTGAGGGTTGAATGACGTGCGCAAGGTCTTACCCCTTTGGCAAAGACATCCGGTGGGCCGCTTTCCACTACGCCAGGATGCCGCAAGGGGAGAAGGATCAGGTTTTCAGCGCTGAACACAGCCAACAAGAATGCGGTAACAAAATACCGCACAAAGAAAGCGATGTATAATCAAATGGTTATACTACAGGCAGCTGTAAAACAGCCGTTGACGCCCCATCCCCCCTCCGCTAGAAAGCCCGCCGTCGCGGTCGGGGTCCTCCCGGTCGCATTGGATTTTCTGGATTCAACCATGCTCAAGACCACGACGGCTTCGCTGAAGCCCGCCGATGTCGAGAAGAAGTGGATCGTCGTGGACGCTGAAGGCGTCGTCGTCGGTCGTCTCGCCTCGTTCATCGCCATGCGTCTGCGCGGCAAGCACCGCCCGGACTACACCCCCCACGTCGACTGCGGCGACTATGTCATCGTCATCAATGCCGAGAAGGTGAAGTTCACCGGCAAGAAGCTGGCCGACAAACTGTATCACCGCCACACCGGTCACCCGGGCGGCGTCAAGACCCGCGTGGCCGGCAAGATCCTCGAAGGCAAGTACCCCGAGCGCGTCCTGCAAAAGGCCGTCGAGCGGATGCTGCCCAAGGAAAGCCCCCTGGCCCGCGCCCAGATGACCCACCTGCGTATCTTCGCTGGCGGCGAACACACCCATGAGGCTCAGAAGCCGGAAGTCATCGACTTCGCCGGCCTGAACGCCAAGAACACCCGGGGCAAGTAAGTCATGACCGACACGCCTATCACTGAAACCGCTCCCGAAGCGACCGAAGGCAAGGGCTTTGACGCCCTGGCCGGCATGGGCACCAACGCCCCGGCTCCGGTGCGCGAGCGCATCGTCGACGCCCAGGGCCGCGCCTACGCCACCGGCAAGCGCAAGAACGCCATCGCCCGTGTCTGGATCAAGCCCGGTTCGGGCAAGATCACCATCAATGGCCGCGACCAGGAGATCTACCTGGCCCGTCCGGTTCTGCGCATGATGATCGCCCAGCCGCTGGAAGTCGCCGACCGTCTGACCCAGTTCGACGTCGACGTCACCGTCGAAGGCTCGGGCCTGTCCGGCCAGGCCGGCGCCATCCGTCACGGCATCGCCAAGGCTCTGACCTACTATGAGCCCGAGCTGCGCCCGGTCCTGAAGCCGCACGGCTTCCTGACCCGCGATAGCCGCGTCGTCGAGCGCAAGAAGTACGGCCGCGCCAAGGCCCGCCGCAGCTTCCAGTTCTCGAAGCGCTAACGCGCGACCCGCGAGTGGGATTACAAAAGGCGCCTCCGGGAAACCGGGGGCGTTTTTCTTTTCTCACGGAGATGTGACCGAAAAATCCACTGAGTTAACCTCTCGGTTTGAAGGCAACCGATTGCCTTCAATGAAATACTCTCTGACTAGAACTCCTTACGCCTGAAAAAGCAGGTTGACACAGTCCCTCTGAATGGCACCCCATTAGAAGGGAACTGCACATTGATTTCGCTAATGCGGAGATGTGCCCGGTGCCCGGCTCCAAAAATCAAGAACCCAAGCCGCCGATGCTCGAAGTCGCCTTCAAGCGTGGTCGCTTGACCATGCGCGGCGAAGGCAAGGCTATCTGGGTCATGCCGATGATCGCCTTGATCTACTGCATGGGGTTGGTCGCTATGGTTTTGGGAATGGCTTGGTTGGCCAGCGAATTGAGGATGCTGATTGGCTAGGCCGCGCCATTCTGGCCTTCTCCCCTTGCGGGAGAAGGTGGGCCGCGAAGCGGGTCGGATGAGGGGTCGCACCGGCCTGTCCGCAACCAACCTATCCGCCGTCCATCAGCCGAAAAGCTAGCGCGACCCCTCATCCGTCACTTCGGCTTTGCCGAAGCGCCACCTTCTCCCGCAAGGGGAGAAGGATCAGGGCGTCGGCTTCACGGCGTCGACGATGGTGCCGACGACCTCCCAATCTCGGTGGTCGATCTGGGCGTTCTGAAATCGCAGGGTCTGGAACCCCTGTGAGGTCAGCCATGCGTCCCGGACGGAATCGCGCTCGGCATCATGGAACGGCCCGTCCGCCTCGATGATCAGCCGATGCCGCAGACATAAGAAGTCCACGACATAGGGCCCGACGACGACCTGACGACGGAACTTCAAACCCTCCAGGCGCCGGTCGCGCAGAATCGTCCAGAGCTTGCGCTCCATCACCGTCGGCTCGCGGCGCATCCGCTTGGCAAGCTTGTTCAGGCGTTGATCCATCTAAGAACCATACCCTTGTCCCGCAGCCATCGAGAAGGATCAGGCGTTCGGCTTCATGGCTCATTCGTCATTTCGGCTTTGCGTCGCACGTGCTTCTCCCCCACGCCCGGAACGACTACCTGTCAGCCATGCGTTCCCCCAAAGACCCCATCGCCGAGATGCTGGAGGCCTGTCCGTTTCTACGCGCTGCGCTCGGGCGGGCTTTGGACGAGCCGCCGACGGTGGTGATGGGCGCGGTGGCTCGATTGTTACGCGAGGGTGCGCTGACGCCGGAGCAGCAGGCGCGGATTTTCGCCTATTGGAACACCTGGGCCGAGCGGGCAGACGAGCGGGAGCTGGATCTGCTGGCCACCGGCGCGCTGGAGACCTTCAACGATGATGCAGCGTCCCAGCAACTGGCCCGCGCCCTTCTGACCGGCAAGGCGCTCGACCTGCTGGAGGATATGCGCTCGGGATGGGGGCAACCCGACTATGGTCCGGGCGACTGAGCCGGCGCGCGAGGTCGCAGAGCCTTGAGTTTCGCGGGATGACGGCTAGGACACCGCCATGACCCTCCCTACGATCTTTATCGACGGCGAAGCTGGCACCACGGGCTTGCAGATCCGCGACCGGCTGATTGGCCGCAGCGACCTGAATCTGGTCTCCATCGACCCGGCGCGCCGTAAGGACCCGACGGCGCGGGCCGAGCTGCTGAACGCCGCCGACCTCGTGATCCTGTGCCTGCCCGACGAGGCGGCCAAGGACGCGGTCGCGATGATCGCCAACGACACGACGCGCGTGGTCGACGCCTCGACAGCGTACCGGGTCGACCCGGCCTGGACCTATGGCTTCGCCGAGATGTCGAAGGGCCAGCGCGCCGCCATCGCCGGCTCGACGCGGGTGTCCAATCCCGGCTGCTATCCGACCGGCTTCATCGGCCTGGTGCGGCCGCTGGTTCAGGCCGGGATCGTGCCGGCGGACTGGCCGGTGACGGTCAACGCCGTCTCGGGCTATTCGGGCGGCGGCAAGGCCATGATCGCCGACTACGAACAAGGCCGGGGCGGGCCGTTCCGCGCCTATGGCCTGACGCAGAAGCACAAGCACGTCCCCGAGATGATGGCCCATACCGGCTTGACCGGGCGTCCGCTGTTCGCCCCGGCCGTCGGGGCCTATGCGCAAGGGATGCTGGTCGAGGTTCCGCTGCAGCTGTGGGCCTTGCCGGGCGCGCCGTCGGTGGGCGACATCCATGCGGCCCTCACGGACGCCTACGCCGGCGAGCGCTTCGTCTCGGTTGCGTCGCTGCAGGAAAGCCAGGCCCTGAGCGGCCTTCTGCCTGAGGGCCTGAACGGAACCAACCAGATGCGCCTGTTCGTGTTCGGCGATCCCGATGGCGACCAGGCTCGGCTGCTCGCCCAGCTCGACAATCTGGGCAAGGGCGCCTCGGGCGCAGCGGTCCAGAACCTGAACCTGATGCTCGGTCTGGACGAGGGCGCGGGGCTCTAGCCGCTCAGGGCCTCAGCCACAGCCCAGAACACCGGCTTAGGCCGCCCGGCATCATCGAACAGCAGCGGCCGATCGTTCGGATCTCCGCCCCAGTCGGAGCGGCGCAGCCAGGATTCGGCGTCGCGCACGCCCCAGACGGTAAAGGCGTACTGCTGGGCCGCGGGCAGGGCGGTGAAGGCCGCGATGGCCTCTTCATACAGCCGGATCTGCGCCGCTTCGCGCTCGCGCTGGCCCCCCCGGAACACGCCGTCTGGAACCAGGGAGCAGTCGAACTCCGACACATGGACCGGCAGGCCCAGGCTGGCGATGTCGCGCATGGCTTCGCTCAGGGCGCCGCGCGGCAGATCGACCGAGACATGGCACTGGGTGCCGATGCCGCCGATCGGCACGCCCCGGCTCATCATTCGCTCGACCAGATTGAGGAAGGTCCGCCGCTTGGTCGGATTGCTTTCCAGATTGTAGTCGTTGGTGAACAGGATGGCGTCCGGATCGGCCTGCCGCGCCTGTTCAAACGCCCGGATGAAATGGCCGTCCTGACCCAGGTTTCGGCTCCACAGGGACTCGCGCAGCTGCGAGCCTTCATCCGTCACCGGCTCATTGACGACGTCCCACGCCCGCACCCGTCCGGCGTAGCGCCCGGCGACCTCGGAGATATAGCCGTCAATGGCGGCCTCAAAGCCGCGCCGCGACCCGTCCAGCCGCTCGAACCAGGCCGGGGTGTCGGCGTACCAGATCAGCGTATGTCCGTGCAGAGCCTGATCATTGGCCCGGCAGAAGCCCGCCAGCCGGTCCGCCCCTTCGAAACGGAGGCGACCGTCCGCCTGGACGATGTATTCCATCTTCATCTCAAAGCCGGCGTTGACCTGATCGAAGTGCCGCCGGGCGAGATCGGCGATGACCGGCGTTTGCAGCTCTGTCGAGATAAGCTGGGTCCCGAACGGAAAGTCGGCAAGGTCGCGCAAGATCGGGACAGGGCCGCCGGGAGCCGCCTCGGCGGCGGCGGCGGCGGCGGCGGCGTCGAGCCGGCGGTCGCACGCCGCCAGGGCGACTGTCGAGGCCAGCAGGCTGCGGCGGCTGATCCTCATCGAGCCGGCTCGGGCAGGGCCGGATCTGTTGGCTGTCGCCCCTGGATGACGGCGCGCGTGGCCAGTTCGGCGAACAACAGGGCACAGCGTGCATAGCGAAGGCCCAGGCGTTTCGGCTGGCTGAAGAGACGCCAGGACCATTCCAGTCCACTGACCTGCATCCAGCGCGGCGCGCGTGACACCTCGCCGGCGATGAAATCCAGGGACGCCCCGACGCCGAGGAAGCCGACGCTCGGGCACCGCTGGCGCAGCGCATCGGCCAGAAGTTCCTGTTTGGGGGCTCCGAGACAGAGGAGGCAAAGGCGTGCGTCAGAGGCATTGATCCGTGCGGCCAGGCCGGCGATGTCGAATTCGTCGGCCAGCCCATTGTCGTCGCCAGGAACCATCGGGGTTTCGGCCCCGGCGATCCTTAGGCCCGGGTAGGAGCCGACGAGAATCGACAGGGCGCGGCCCTGGGCGTCCGGGCCGGGGCCGACGACATAGACCGATACCCCGCGCCGGGCGGCCTCGGCCATCAGCGGCTCAACCAGATCCGCGCCGGTCGTCCGCTCCACCCCGGACGCCTGGCGGCGGGCCAGCCAGACGATGGGGGCACCATCGGCACTGACCAGTCCGGCTGAGGCATAGGCTCGGCGAAAGGCGGCGCTGGCGCGCAGCTTGACCAGATGATCGAGGTTCAGCGTGAACAGGCTGAAGCCTTCCCCGCGCTCGGACCGGTCGATGGCGGTCGTCACCGCAGAGGACGGGGTCGGCAGGTTGATGCGGATACCTTCGATGACGGGTGGGTTGGCCAAGAGAGGGACTCCAGATTTCCCGACCAACGTGCCCAAACTTGCTTGAAGTCAGATGAATCGCCCTGGAACCTGGCCTTAAGGCTTGTCTGGCAGGCTTCGTGCACGGAGCTCACCATGACCCAAGCCTCATCAAACTATGTGCCTGGACTGGACGGGCTCAGGGCCCTGTCTGTGACCGTTGTGATGATGGCTCACGTCGGTTTCAGCTGGTTGTTGCCGGCGGGGCTCGGGGTGACGACCTTCTTCTTTATCTCCGGCTATCTGATCACCCTGCTGCTCTGGCAGGAGCGGGATCGGTTCGCCCAGGTGGATATGCCGCGCTTCTACGGCCGGCGGTTTCTCAGGTTGATGCCCGAGCTCGTGGCTTTTGTCGCTGTGGCTGGACTGGTTATGGGGCCGTTGCTCAGCCAGCCGCTGCCGCCGCTCCAGGCCCTGGCAAACCTGAGCTACTGGACGAATTACTATAATATTTTCAATATCGGAGGCGCGTGCGAGTCCTGTGCGGTGACGGGGCACCTGTGGTCGCTGGCGGTCGAAGAGCACTTCTATCTCATCATGCCGGCGGCGCTGGTGCTGGTGGGATTTGTCCCGCGCCGCATGGCGGTCCTGTTCCTGTTTGTCATCGTGGCCTGCCTGGCCTGGCGGACCATCGCGGTCACGGTCCTGGGGCTGGGGGCTGATTACACCTATGAGGCCACCGAAACGCGACTGGATTCGATCGCCTGGGGCTGTCTCGCCGCCGTGATCCAGCGGTCGGCTCCGCGGGTCATGGCCGTCATTCAGCGCCGGGCCTGGACCAGCTTCCTGATCGGCGGCGCGCTTCTGGGTGGGTCACTGGTCTGGCGCGATCCGGTTTTCCGCGAAACCCTGCGTTATTCGATCCAGGGCTTGGCCCTGATGATGCTGGTCTTGCCGCTGATCAATGTGGCACGGCTGGGCTGGGTCGTCCGTATCCTGGAATGGCCTGTGTTCCGGTGGATGGGGCGTCGCTCCTATGGGGCCTATCTCTGGCATATGGCGGCCATCACCTTCGTCGGCCTGGCCATGGGGGTGACCGGGCCGTTGGAAACGGCGGGAATACGCGAGCAGCTGATTGCCCTGCCTTTTGTCCTCGTGCTTGGCTGGCTGATGGCTGAAGCCAGCTATCGCTGGATTTTCATGCCGGCTCAGCGGCTCAAGCCGTATCTCCTGCCTCGCAAGGACTCGCTGGCGACCACGACGGGTGAAGAGGGCGCGCCGGCCTGACCTACCGCCCCTCGGCGTTTGCAATCGACGGTCGGGCGCAATAGGACCGTGACGAAGACGGGGAGCCGCTTTGGCGGATGGAACCCCCGCCCAGCACCACAGGAGCCATGCCTGATGTCGGTCCAGACGCCTTCGGCGGCGGGGGAAGAACTCCACTATCTGTCGGGCTTCGGCGCGGCGTTCGAAACCGAGGCGGTGGCCGGCGCGCTACCAGTCGGTCGCAACTCGCCGCAGCAGCCGGCCTTCGGCCTCTATGCCGAGCAGTTGTCGGGATCGGCCTTCACCGCGCCGCGCCTCGAGAATCGGAGGTCCTGGCTCTACCGGCTGCGGCCGAGTGCCCAGCATGGAGCCTTTCAACCCTATGGCGGAGCCCCCCAGTGGCGTTCGGGTCCGTTCGACGAGGTGCCTCCCAGCCCGAACCGGATGCGCTGGTCGCCGCTTGATTGGCCGAGCCGTCCCACCGACTTCATCGACGGGATGACGACCTATGCCGGGTCAGGCGATCCGTCGGCCCAGTCCGGGATCGCGGCCCACATCTATGTGGCCAATGCCGACATGGTCGGGCGGGCCTTCTATAATGCTGACGGCGAAATGCTCATCCTGCCCCAGGATGGGCGGCTGGACGTCTGGACCGAGTTCGGTCGGCTGCAGGTGGCACCAGGCGAGCTGCTTCTCATGCCGCGTGGCGTGCGGTTCCGGGTTTCGTTGCCGGACGGTCAGGCCCGCGGCTATGTCTGCGAGAACTATGGGGCCCACTTCCGCTTGCCGGAGCGTGGTCCGATCGGTTCGAACAGCATGGCGTCCGAGCGCGACTTCCTGGCTCCGGTCGCGGCCTATGAGGACCGTGATGAGCCGACGGAAGTCATCCAGAAATTCCTCGGCGGTTTCTGGTCGACCACCTTCGATCATTCGCCCTTCGATGTGGTGGCCTGGCATGGCACCCTGACGCCGTTCAAATACGACATCGCGCGCTTTGCGACGGTCGGCTCGATCAGTATTGATCATCCTGATCCGTCGATCTTCACGGTCCTGACCAGCCCGACCGATTCACCCGGCACCGCCAACTGCGACTTCGCCATCTTCCCGCCGCGCTGGATGGTCGCTGAGGACACCTTCCGTCCCCCCTGGTTCCACCGCAATGTGATGAGCGAGTTCATGGGCCTGATCCATGGCGAGTATGACGCCAAGGAGGGCGGCGGCTTTGATCCGGGCGGGGCGTCGTTGCACAATTGCATGAGCGGGCATGGACCGGACCAGGCGACCTATGAACGGGCGACCACGGTCGAATTGAAGCCGCACAAGATCGACAAGACCCTGGCCTTCATGTTCGAGAGCCGCTTCGTATTCCGGCCCACGCGGTGGGCGGTCGAAACGCCGGCGATGCAGCTCGACTACGATGAGGTCTGGACCGGATTTGCCAAAGGATCGCCCAAGTGAAGCTCGCCTCGCTCAAGTCCGGCCGTGACGGTCGCCTCGTCGTCGTCTCCAACGATCTGGCCTGGTACACGGACGCCTTCCTGATCGCCCCGACCTTGCAGGCGGCGCTGGATGACTGGGACCGGTGCGAGCCGCAGCTGCGCGCCCTGGCCGAAAGCCTCGAGCATGACGCGGTGCCGCGTGGTCGCTTCCATGAGCGTCAGGCGGCAGCGCCGCTGCCGCGTGCCTATCAGTGGGCCGATGGCTCGGCCTATGTGAACCACGTCGAGCTGGTGCGGAAGGCCCGTGGGGCCGAAATGCCCGAGACCTTCTGGACAGATCCGCTGATGTATCAGGGGGGGTCGGACGGGATGCTGTCGCCGCGCGATCCGATTCCGTTGGCTGACGAGGCCTGGGGCTGTGATCTGGAGGCCGAGATCGTGGTCGTTACCGGCGACGTGCCGCAAGGCGTATCCCGCGAAGCGGCGCTGGGCCACATTCGACTGGTCGGCCTGGTCAATGACGTGTCCCTGCGCAACCTCATCCCGGCGGAGCTGGCCAAGGGCTTCGGCTTCGTCCAATCCAAGCCGGCATCGGCGCTGTCGCCTGTGCTGGTAACGCCGGATGCGTTGGGGGATCGCTGGCAGGACGGCAAGCTCAGCGGCGAACTGTTGGTCCAGATCAACAACCAGGCCTTCGGCAAGGCCGACGCCGGCGTCGACATGACTTTCGACTTCGGCACGCTGATCGCACACCTGGCCAAGACCCGCAGTCTGGGTGCAGGGTCGGTGATCGGCTCGGGCACGGTGTCGAACAAGGACCGGGACGGCGGTCCTGGCAAGCCAGTCAGCGAGGGTGGCCTCGGCTATTCCTGCATCGCTGAGGTACGCATGGTCGAAACGATCCAGGCCGGCAAGCCGTCGACGGGCTTCCTCAAATGGGGTGACACCGTGCGCATCGAAATGCTCGACGACAAGCATCACTCCATCTTCGGCACCATCGAACAGACGGTGGAGAAGGTCTAAGGATTCGATGCTGGCCCTGGCGATCTCACTGGCTCTGATCGCCACCCACCCGGGCGGGACCGACAGTGAGGGGTGTCATCGCGAACGCGCCACGGGCCAGCGGCACTGTCATGGTGGAGGCCGAGCCACGCCCGGTCGACCGCGGCCCGAATCGTCGCAAAGGGCGGTTCCGGACGCCGGTCGCGACCGGACGGCACCGACCCGCGCCTTTCCCAACTGCACGGCCGCTCGTGCCGCCGGCCGCGCGCCGCTGCGTCGGGGTGAGCCTGGCTATGGGCCACATCTGGACAGGGACAATGACGGAATCGCCTGCGAATCCCGCTGACGGCGTTCAACTGAAGCCGGGCCAAGGTCGCTGATCAAGGGATGGAGGCCTGGCCCGGACTCGAACCGGGGTACACGGATTTGCAGTCCGCTGCGTAACCACTCCGCCACCAGGCCGTGTCGGGAGCCCCATATAGGGAGCGCTTCGCTAACAGATCGCCAATCAGGCCGCAACGCCCCCGACGCCGATTGCCCGAAAAGCCGCTGCGACCTATAAGCGCCTTCAAATTTCGCCCTTGTCTGGAGCCTTTCCCATGGATCTTGTTTCGGCCCGTAAGGCCATGGTCGACAGTCAGGTCCGCACCTCCGACGTCACCGACATCGCGATCCACAAGGCGATGCTGGAAACGCGACGCGAAGATTTCTGTGCACCGGACCGGGCGTTTGCCGCCTACGCAGATGCCGTTGTGCCGATCATCGACGGCCGCTTCCTGATGCAGGCACGCGAGGTCGGCAAACTGATGCAGGCGCTGCGTCCCCTGCCTGGGGAGCGGGCCCTGGCCCTGGCGGCACCCTATGCGGCGGCCCTGATGGCCCGCATGGGTTTGCAGGTCGTGGCCCAGGAGTCCGACGGTACGGTCGCCGCCCTGGTTGCTGATGGACTATCCGATGCCGGGGCCGAGCTGGTCGTGGCCGATCTGGCGACTCCGGCCGGGTCTGACTGGGACATCATCATCAGCGAGGGTGCGGTCGGGGCGGTCCCGGACGCCTGGCTGAAAGCCATGAAGCCCGGCGGACGCCTCGCTGTGGTGGAGCGCGACGGGCCGGTGGGACACGCGCGCCTTTTCGTCAAGGCGGCATCCGGAGTTGTCTCGAGCCGTGACCTCTTCGATGCGACGCCGCCGCTGCTGGCAAGTTTCGAGAAAAGACCTACATTCTCGCTCTAGTCCCAATCGACGCGACCAGATCGCACGTCGGGGACGTGAAAAAACCTTAACTGGCTTGTCGACGCTGTTCTGCGATCAAGGCTAAGCTGGAAGCCAACTTGGGCGGCCACGCCGCAAAAAGGATTGTCTTGATGTCGCTTCGCCGTCTTTTGAGCGCCACCGTCGCTACAGCCGTGCTCACTTGCCTGGCCCAGCCGGCAGCTGCAGAAGACCTGCGGGACGCCATCATTCTGGCCTATCAAACCAATCCGACCCTGCTGGCCCAGCGCTCTCAGCAGCGCGCGACCGACGAATCCTACGTCCAGGCCCGCGCCGGCCTGCGGCCTCAGGTCGAAGCGTCGGCGGGCGTCGGCTATGTTCGCCAGTGGCCGGCTCCGCTCTTTGGCTCGGACGAATCCAATTCCAGCTCGGCGACGATCCAGCTCACCCAGCCTCTCTACACCGGCGGCCGCGTAGCCCACGGGATCGATGCCGCCATGGCGGGCGTGGAGCGCGGCCGCGAAAGCCTGCGCAACGTCGAACAACAGATCATGCTGGCGGTGATCCAGGCCTATGCCGACGTTATTCGTGACAGCGAGATTCTTCGAATTCGCGAGACCAATCTGAGCGTCCTGCAACGCCAGTTGGAAGAGGCCGAGGCCCGCTTTGAGGTCGGCGAGATCACGCGCACCGACGTGGCCCAGGCCCAGGCGCGCCTGGCCGCCTCCGAGGCCGATCTGGCCGGTGCCCGCGCCCAGCTTGAAATCAGCCGGGCCGGATATACCGCCGTGGTCGGGCAAGCGCCCGGCACCCTGGCCGCCATGCCGGACCTGCCGGCGACGCCGGCCGATTTCGATATGGCTCTCGACGTGGCCCTGGTCGAGAATCCCGAGCTTCGCGCCGCGATGTGGAACCTGGAGGCGGCGGACGCCGCTGTGGCGGCGGCGCGCTCTGAATATCTGCCTTCGGCGGGCCTGTCGGCGAGCTACGGCACGGCCGGGACTGCGGCTCCGTTCGGCCTCGACGACCAGCAGACGCTGCGCGGAGGCTTCAACGTCTCGGTTCCCCTCTATGCGGCCGGCATCCACAACTCGCGGGTCCGGCAGAGCCTGGAACAGGCCAACAGCGCCCAGCTCGGAGTCGAGGGAGCCCGCCGAGGCGTCCTGCAGGACGTGGCGTCTTCGTTCGCTCAGGTGCTGTCGGCGACCTCTGCCCTGACGGCCTCGGAACAGCAGGTGCGGGCGGCGCGGATCGCCGCCGAAGGTGTCCGCCAGGAGGCCCAGGTCGGACTGCGCACGACGCTGGATGTCCTGAACCAGGAACTCGAGCTGCGAAATGCCGAGATCGCCTACGTCAGCGCCCATCGGAACCGATATGTCGCCCAGGCGCTGCTGCTGTCCGCCCTGGGTGGACTGGAAGGTCCGGACCTCGTCGGCGAAGTCCCGGCCTACGATCCTGCCGACAATTTCAGCCGGGTTCGCAGTGCCGGGGGCGTGCCGTGGGAGGTCGCGATCGAAGGACTGGATCGACTGGCGACGTTCCGCCAGACGCCGGCCCCTGATGAACCCAATGCGCCGATCGACGATCAACTGGCCGCCGAGGTTATTCGCACCGCGCCCTGACGGATTCTCTCAATCGGCGAAGTCGTCGTTGATTTCGTAATCGTTTGGCGTCATGCGTGAAGGGAAAGCGGTGTTTGGCCGCGCGAACTCTTGACCCAGGAATCAGGGCCCATGTCCGATCAGACGCAGGAACCGACCATGGAGGAGATTCTCGCCTCCATCCGGCGCATCATTTCCGAGGATGAGCCGGCCGAAGGGGCACCTGCCGCCGAAGCTGCGCCGCCGCCTGCGCCTGAGCCGGAAGTGCCGGCGGTCGAGCCGGAGCCGGAACCTGTCGCCGCTGCACCTGAGCCCGAACCCGAGCCTGAACCCCTGCCGGAGCCGGAGCCCGTCGTGCTTGAGGAAGCGCCGCTGGATCTGACCGAGCGCTATGAGGAGCCGGCACCGGTAGTCGAAACCATCGGCGACATCGAGGCCGCCCCTGTGCCGGACCCGTTCCCGGCGGTCGAACCCGAGCCTGCGTTCGTAGCCAGCGCAACCACGGTGAGCGATACGGTCGTGGCATCCATGGCCGGCGGCACAACGGTCGAAGAGCTCGTGCGCTCGATCGTCGAGCCGCAGGTCCGTACCTGGCTGGATCAGAACCTGGACGGCCTGCTGCGCGATATGCTGCGCGAAAAGCTGAACAACGTATTCCGCTAACCGCCGCGGCCTCAGGCCCGGCGTGAATCAGGGCGGCTCCTTGCGGGGCCGCCCTTTCGCTTTTCCGATACCCGTCCTATCAGCCAGACCGTCATGCTCGAAAAAACCTTTGATCCGAAAACCGTCGAACCGCGCCTGTACGAGGCGTGGGAATCCTCCGGGGCCTTTTCGCCCGACGCCGCCCTGGCGCGTGACCCGGAGGCCAAGACCTATTCCATCGTCATTCCGCCGCCGAACGTCACCGGCAGCCTGCACATCGGCCATGCGCTGAACAACACGCTGCAGGACATCCTGGCCCGATATCACCGCATGAAGGGCGAGGCGGTGTTGTGGCTGCCCGGCACCGACCACGCCGGCATCGCCACCCAGATGGTGGTCGAGCGCCAGCTGGCCGCCCAGGGCAATATCAGCCGGCGCGACATGGGCCGCGACGCCTTCGTCGAGACGGTCTGGAAGTGGAAGGCCGAATCCGGCGGGACCATCGTGCGCCAGCTGCGCCGCCTGGGCGCCAGTTGCGACTGGTCGCGCGAGCGCTTCACCCTGGACGACGGCCTCTCGTCCGCCGTGCGCAAGGTCTTCGTGGATCTGTACAAACAGGGGCTGATCTATCGCGACAAGCGGCTGGTCAACTGGGACCCGCACTTTCAGACTGCCATCTCGGACCTTGAGGTCGAGCAGAAGGAGGTCGACGGTGCCTATTGGCACTTCGCCTATCCGCTGGCCGACGGCGTGACCTATCAGCACCCGATCGCCTTCGACGACGGCGAGCCGACCGAGTTCGAAACCCGCGACTATGTCATCGTGGCCACCACCCGGCCCGAGACCATGCTGGGCGACACCGGCGTGGCGGTTCACCCGGATGATGCGCGCTATGCGTCGCTGGTTGGCAAGTTCATCGACCATCCGATCACCGGCCGGCGCATCAAGATTGTCGCCGACGACTACGCCGACCCGGCCAAGGGCTCCGGTGCGGTCAAGATCACCCCGGCGCACGACTTCAACGACTTCGGTGTCGGCAAGCGCACCGGGCTGGAGGCGCTGAATGTCATGGACGCCTTCGGCCGCATCACCGCCGCCGACACCCCCGATGTGCCGGCCGAATACGAGGGCATGGACCGCTTCGCCGCACGCAAGGCCATCGTCGCCCGCGCCGAGGAAGAAGGCTGGCTGAAAGACATCGAAAAGACCCGCCACGTCGTGCCGCACGGCGACCGCTCCGGCGTGGTCATCGAACCCTGGCTGACCGACCAGTGGTGGGTCGACGCCTGGACCCTGGCCCAGCCGGCCATCAAGGCGGTCGAGGCCGGCGACACCGTCTTCGAGCCCAAGAGCTATGAGAAGATCTATTTCGAATGGCTGCGCAATATCGAGCCCTGGTGCGTCTCGCGCCAGCTGTGGTGGGGGCACCGCATCCCCGCCTGGTACGGCCCGAACGGCGAGATCTATGTCGCCGAGACCGAAGAGGACGCACGCGAACAGGCCCTGTCCGACTATGACCACGAGGTCGAGCTGACCCAGGACGAAGACGTTCTGGACACCTGGTTCTCCTCGGCCCTGTGGCCGTTCTCGACCATGGGCTGGCCCGAACAGACCGACGATCTCAAGCGCTTCTACCCGACCAATGACCTGGTCACCGGCTTTGACATCATCTTCTTCTGGGTTGCCCGGATGATGATGATGGGCGGCCACTTCACCGGCGAAGTTCCCTTCAAGCGCGTGGTCATCAACGGCCTGGTCCGCGACGAGAAGGGCCAAAAGATGTCGAAATCCAAGGGCAACGTCATCGATCCCCTGGAGATCGTCGACGAGCTGGGCGCCGACGCCCTGCGCCTGACCATGGCCATGCTGTCGGGCACGCGCGACATAAAGTTGTCGAAACAGCGCATCGAAGGTTATCGCAATTTCGGCACCAAGCTGTGGAATGCCGCACGCTTCTGCCAGATGAACGAATGCCGCCGGGTTGGGGGCTTCGACCCCGGCGCGGTCCAGCTGACCATCAACCGCTGGATCCGCGGTGAGCTGGCCAAGGTGACGCGCGAAGTCTCCACCGCGCTGGACGCCGCCCATTTCGACGAGGCCAGCCAGGCGCTCTATCGCTTCGTCTGGAACGTGTTCTGCGACTGGTGGCTGGAGCTGGCCAAGCCGGTGCTGAACGGTGACGACGTCGCCGCCCGCGACGAAACCCGGGCCATGGGTGCCTGGCTGCTGGATCAGTGCTGCCTCTTGCTGCACCCGGTCATGCCCTACATCACCGAAGAGCTGTGGGCCGAGCTGGCCAAATTCGGCGGTCCGGCGCGCGAGACGATGCTGATCGAGTCCGCCTGGCCCGAGGCACCCGACGCCTGGATCGACCCGGCCGCCGACGCCGAGATCGGCTGGCTGGTCGAGGTGGTTTCGGGCGTGCGTTCGCTCAAGGCCGAGACCAATCTGCCGGCTTCGGCCCGCCCCGCCATCGCCGTCATCGGGACCGGCGAGACGACGCGCGCGCGGCTCGACACCCACCGCGCCGCCATCCAGACCCTGGGCCGCATCGGCGCGGTCGATCCCGCCGATGAGGCACCCAAGGGCTCGGCGCCCTTCGTGGTCGGCGAGGCGACCTGGGCCATGGCCGTGGCCGAGTTCATCGACATCCCGGCCGAAACCGCGCGCCTGACGAAGGAGATCGCCGGCATCGACAAGGACCTGGAGGTGACCAGGAAGAAGCTGGGCAACCCCGACTTCGTCGCCCGTGCCAAGCCCGAGGTCGTCGAGGAAAACCGCCAGCGCCTGGTCGACGGCGAAGCCGCCCGCGCCAAGCTCGAAGCCGCCCTGGAGCGTCTGAAGGCGGCCGGGTGAGGGGCCCTTCTCCCCCGAGGGGAGAAGGCAGGTGGTGAAACAGCGCCTCGACAAACGCCTGTTGGAACTGGGTCTGTTTGATACGCGGGGCCGCGCCCAGGCGGCGATCGCGGCGGGGGGCGTGACCATCGACGGTCAGCCGGCCCGCTCGGCCAGCCAGTCGGTCGGGCCGGAGGCGGTGATCCAGGCCAGGGCCGCCCACCCCTATGTCGGGCGCGGGGCGCTCAAACTGGTGGCGGCGCTGGATCTATGGCCGATCCAGGTCGAGGGCCGCATCGTGCTGGACGTCGGGGCTTCCACCGGCGGCTTCACCGAAGTGGCGCTCAGTCGAGGCGCGGCCAAGGTCTATGCGGTGGATGTCGGCCGCGCCCAGCTTCACGCCTTGCTGGGGACCGATCCGCGCGTGGTGAATCTGGAAGGGACGGATGCGCGCAATCTCGATGCCGCTCTGATCCCCGAGCCGCCCGACCTGATCGTGACGGACCTGTCCTTCATCAGCCTGACCAAGGCGCTGGCACCCGCTCTGGCGCTGGCTGGGGAGGGGGCCGAGCTGATCGCCCTGGTCAAACCCCAATTTGAACAGGAGAGCCGCTCTGACGTCGGCAAGGGCGGCATCGTCACCGACCCCGAGGCCCGCCGGGCGGCGCTGGACAAGGTCTCAGCTTGGCTGGAAGGGCAGGGCTGGCGCGTGCGCGAAGCCGCTGAAAGCCCCGTTATCGGCGGCGACGGTAATCGCGAATGGCTGTTGTGGGCGGCGCGACGCTAGCCACAAAGGCAGAAGCCCCCGGCAGATTTCTCCGCCGGGGGCTTCCTTCACATCGTCGATCGACAGGGGGGCTGAAGACTTAATCGACGATGCGATACTGGCCGTAGCCGTCCGGGCAGACGCGGACGCGTCGCTCGTAGCGGCCATCGGAAACATTGGCCGAGCGGCAACCGTTGCGGTCTTCACGACCGTAAACCTGGCTCGGATGGATGGTGTAGCTCTGCTGGCCGTAGCCATAGCCTTGGCCGTAGCCTTGGCCATAGCCGCGTTGGTCGTAGTAGCCGCGGTCGTAGCCCTGATAGCCGTAGCTGGAGGGGTTGCCGTACTGATAGCCGTACTGGCTGTCGTATTGGCGGCCGTATTGATTGCTGTAGTAGTCGCTGTCGCAGGCCGCATTCTGACGACCGACACCGGCCCCGATGGCTGCACCGACCACGCCGCCGAGAACGCCGCCCTCGGTGCGGGCACCGTCCGAAGCGATGGACGAACCGGCCGCCGCTCCCAGCACCGCGCCGAGCAGGGCACCGGCGGTCGAACCCTGGCGCTGGTCGCGTTCGCACTGGTCGTAGTAGGGCTGAGATTGCTGGGCGTAATAGCCGTCCTGATATCCGTAGTAGGACTGGGCCGAAGCCGTTGCCGGGATCGCGAGACCACCGACGGCAGCCAGGGTTGCGAGCGCAGAAATCGTCTTGGCGTTACGCATGGTTCAGCTCCCTTCGTCTGACGAAGCCAGCTGGAGGAACCCAGCACCGCTCCGTTGATGACCGTTCTAAGGGGGGCAACCTGAACGGGCTTTGATTTTGTCGTTCATCTTCGTTCATCTCGCTGAACGCCGGTCCTCAAGCGTAGAAAGGGATTCCCCTCTTTCGCCCGGTGAACGGCTTTGGCAAAAGCGCCCATGCGCCGAAAAAAAACGAGCTCAAATCCCCAAATTCGCGAGTTCGAAATTCTCGAAGTCGGTGCGCGGGGCGACGGCGTTGGCGGCGGCCATGCGGGCGGTCGCGTCTATGTGCCTCTGACCCTCGCCCATGAGCGTGTGTCGGCGTCTGTCGAGGGGGATCGTGGCGAACTGCTGGAGGTCCTGACAGCCAGCCCTGAACGTGTCCTGCCGCCGTGCCCGCATTTCGGAGCCTGCGGCGGCTGTGCGTTCCAGCACTGGAGCCTGGAGGGGCAGTTCGCCTGGAAGTCGGACCAGGTTCGGGCGGCGCTGGCCCGCGAGGGGCTGGAAACGGATATCCGTGCGGTCATCTCAACACCGCCCGGCGCGCGTCGTCGCGTTGCCCTGCACGCCCGTCCGGGCCGCGAAGGATCGGCTCGACTGGGGTTCAAGGGACGCCGGTCCTGGGCACTGACCGAGATCGAGACCTGTCTGGTGGCCGATCCCCGGATCGTGGCGGCGCTTCCGGGCTTGCGAATTCTCGCGTCGGCCTTTCTGGACCATCCGAAATCAGCTCCGACCCTGAAGGTGACGGTCACCGAGACAGGGCTGGACGTCGAGGTCACGGGCGTCGAGCGCAAGTCGGGGGATTTGCCGGTCGATCGGCGAGTGCAGGCGGCCGAGGCGGCGGCAGAGCTGGACCTGGCACGACTGACCCTGGGCGGTGAGCTGATCTACCAGGCGCGCAAGCCCTGGGTTCGGATCGGCCCGGCCCAGGTCGAGCCGCCAGCGGGGGCGTTTCTTCAGGCCGCCCCTCAGGCTGAAGCGGCCATGCAGGCGGCCTGTCTGGAGGCCGTCCAGGGCGCAGGCCGCGCCGCTGACCTGTTCTGCGGTCTGGGTGCTTTTGCACTGCCGATGGCTACCCAGGTTCCGGTGCTAGCCGCCGATTCCGCCGGCGAATCGATCGAAGCGATGAAGCAGGCCGCAGCTCGTACGCCAGGATTGAAGACGCTCGAGGCCCAGACCCGCGACCTGTTCCGCGAGCCGGTCTCGGCCATGGAGCTGAAGGGGTGCGACGTCATCGTCTTTGACCCGCCCCGCGCCGGCGGATTGGAACAGGCTCGCCAGATCGCCGCCTCCGATGCTGCTCGTGTCGTCGGCATCAGTTGCAACCCCACCACCTTCTCACGCGACGCCCGGGTGCTGGTGGATGCCGGCTGGCGGTTGGAGCACGTCACACCGGTGGACCAGTTCCTGTGGTCCAGCCACATCGAACTGATCGGCGTGTTCAGCCGTTAAGGACAGGCTAGGCGGATCGTGTTATAACGGACGTCATACAAGCTGTAAGGCCAGACCATGATTGCCATCAAACTGACCCAGGTGGGCAATTCGGTCGGCGCAGTTTTTCCCAAGGAGGCGCTGCACGAACTGGGCGTCCAGAAGGGCGACACCCTGTATCTGACGCGCAGCCCCGATGGGGCGATGCGGCTGTCGGCCTATGACGAGGCGGTCCAGCGGCAGATCGATATCGGCGAACGCCTGATGGACGAGCACAGAGACGTCTTTCGCGCCTTGGCGAAATGACCGCGAACGCCGCGCCGGTCTGGATCGAAAAGGAAGCTCTGGTCGTCCTGCATGATCGGACACTTGCCCTGCATGGCGGGCCGACGGGGGTGCGTGACGAAGGGCTTCTGGAATCAGCGTTACAACGCCCGATCAATCGCTACCTTTATGAAAACGAGACGTCGCTGGCGGTCTTGGCCGCGACCTATGCGGTCGGCGTCGCCTCAAACCATCCCTTCATCGACGGCAACAAGCGTGCGGCTTATCAGGCGTTGATCTTGTTTTTGGCGCTCAATGGATCGCCCCTTCAAGCGGATAAGGTGGACGCCACCGTCACCATGCTGCGCGTCGCCGCCGGCGAGATCGACATCGACCCCCTGGCCGCCTGGATCCGGGCCAACAGCACCGCCACCTGAACGCGCCGTTTGCCTAGTCCAATAGCTCACCGAGTTCATCATGCCCGACAACACTACGCCCGTCGTTCACAACACCGCCGAGCACCGCTTCGAAATCGTCGAGGAAGGTCTGATCGCAGAGGCCCATTATTCGCCAGTGGCGGGGGCCTGGATCATGGACCACACCGTCGTGCCGCCCGAGTGGGAGGGCAGGGGTATCGCCTCGTCTCTGGTGACTGCCGCGATCCGGGCGGCTCGTGCGGAAGGCGTGAAGATCATCCCGACCTGTTCCTATGTGGTCGCCTGGTTGAAACGTCATCGCGATGAGCGGGACCTGGTCCCTGACGAGGCGCGCGCCGCACTGGGGCTTTAAGCGGGGGCGGCGAAGGTCTAGTTGATCGCCATGACCCAACCTTCCCAAGACACCTGGACCGTCGCTGGCCGGACCTTTTCCTCGCGCCTGATCGTGGGCACCGGCAAATATGTCGACTACGCCCAGAACGCCGCCGCCGCCGAGGCGGCCGGGGCCGAGATCGTCACCGTAGCCCTGCGCCGGGTGAACCTGTCCGATCCGTCCCAGCCGATGCTGGTAGATTATGTGAAGCCGGACCGTTTCACCTTCCTCCCGAACACCGCCGGCTGTTTCACCGGCGAGGACGCGGTGCGGACCCTGCGTCTGGCGCGCGAGGCTGGCGGCTGGAACCTGGTCAAGCTGGAGGTGCTGTCGGACACGCCGCACCTGTATCCCGATATGCCCGAGACGCTTCGGGCACTCGACCTGCTGGTCAAGGACGGCTTCGAGGTGATGGTCTATTGCACCGACGACGTGGTCATGGGCAAGCGGCTGGAAGAGGCCGGGGCCGCCGCCATCATGCCCGCCGCCGCTCCGATCGGCTCAGGCCTGGGCATCCAGAACCATGTGAACATCCGTCTGATCGTCGAACAGGCCAAGGTGCCGGTGCTGGTCGACGCCGGGGTCGGCACGGCCTCGGACGCCACCATCGCCATGGAGTTGGGCTGTGACGCAGTCCTGATGAACACCGCCATCGCCCAGGCGCGCGATCCCATCCTGATGGCCTCGGCCATGAAGCACGCGGTCATCGCCGGCCGCGAGGCCTATCTGGCCGGCCGGATGCCCAAGCGCCGCTACGCCTCGGCCTCCAGCCCGCTGTCTGGGCTGATCTAGAGCCGCCTCAACTCGACCCGTCATCGCCGGGTGTGTCCCGGCGATCTCGCGCCGACATCCGAGCTTGAACGGCAAAGGACCCCCGGGACGAGCCCGGGGGTGACGAAGGGTGAGGGGCCCCGACCGGCCTAGAAGCGCGTGGTCAGGCCGATCCGGAACGAACGCGGCGCGCCAGGCGTGGAGTTATTGTTGTTGTGAGCTGAGGCGAAATAGTCCTCGTCCATCAGGTTCTCGACATTCAGCTGCACATCGATGCTGTCATTGACGGCATAGAACAGGGCCCCGTCGATGCGGGTGTAGGCCCCCATCACTTGTGTGTTGTCTGCCGCCGCGAAGCGTTCGCCCTCGCGGATCAGGCCCAGGCCGGCCCCGAACGTCGGGGTGAAGTCGTAGCGCGTCCAGACCGAGAAGCTGTGTTCGGGCGTATTGGCCAGGCGATTGCCGGCCAGCACCGTGGCGGACTGATCCGCCGTGATTTCGGCCTCCTGCCAGGCATAGGCCGCGATGACGGTCCAGCGGTCGTTGATGCGGCCCGTGGCGCTGAGCTCAAGCCCACGGCTGCGTTGGCCGTCGACCAGAATTGACTGGCCCGGATTGGCCGGATCGGGAACCACCACATTGGTGCGGTCCAGCTGATAAAGGGCCGCCGTCAGACCCAGGATCGGCGTGATGTTCCACTTGGCCCCGACCTCGTAGTTGTCGAACTGCTCCGGCTCCAGCGAGACGGTCGTGGCCGACAGCGAGGTCATTTGCTCGCCCGAGCGCGGCAGATAGCTGCGCGAATAGCTGGCATAGAACGACAGATTGTCCTGCGGCTTGAACACCAGGCCTAGGCGTGGCGACCAAAGGCCGTCCGACGTCTCCAGCCGCGCGCCGGTCCGGCGGTTCAGGAAGTCGACCTCGAAGTTGTCATACCGAACCCCGAGCAGCACCTGAACCTGATCGGTCAGCTGGATCTGGTCCTGGACATAGAGCGCCGCTACCGTCGCTTCGCCGGTATTGGAGGCGTCAGTCGCGCTCTGGGCAAAGGTGATCGGGAGATTGATGGTCGGGTTCGTCAGCGGTGCCGTGACGCTGGTGGTGCCGCCCGGAAAATAGCCGGTCATGCGCAGATTTTCGGTCTCCTGGCGGCCCAGCTCGAAGCCCGCCATCAGGGTGTGATCCAGCCCGCCCAGGTTCGCTTCATGGATGACGTCGGTCTGCGACAGCAGGTTCTGGCGCTGAGTGGCGTTGTTGTAGGCCGAGATCCGCACGGTCGTTCCGGTCGCATCGACCGCGCCCGGGAAGACGTTCTGATAAAATTTGTCGTAATCGGCGAAGCGCGTGCGGTTACGCACGATCAGGCCGTTGCCGAAGGTGTGCTCTGCAAACAGGTTCAGCGCATCGACGTCGGTGTCGGTCGGGCTCAGGGCCGGATCGCCGAAGAAGGTGCTCTGATAGCCGTCCAGCGGCCCGGCCGGATTGGTGCGCGTTCCGCCCGGATTGGCCGGCACGCCGCGATCGGCGATGCGGCGGTCTTCGAAATGCTCGTAGCCGATCTGGATTCGGGTCGACGGGGTGAGCTCAAAGCTGGCCGTCGGGTTCAGGCCGAAGCGCTCATAGGTCACACCGTCGCGGTAGCTGCCGGAGTCTTGGTACAGGCCCAAGATCCGCAGGGCCGCTTTTGGGCTGATCTCTAGGTTGAAATCGACCGTCCCGCGGAAATGCTCGTCGGAGCCGGCCTCGATGTGCAGCTCGTTTTCGAGACCCCAGCCGGCCTGGCGGGTGACCCGGTTCAGAAGTCCACCCAGGCCGCCCCGCCCGAAGATCATGGCGTTGGGTCCGCGCAGGATCTCGACGCGCTCGATGTTGTACAGGTCACGATAATACTGGGTGTCGTCGCGCAGGCCGTCGGTAAAGTAGTCGGCGGTTGAGGTGTTGCCGCGGAAGACCAGGGCGTCGCGGTTGCCCTCACCCTGGGCGTAGCCGACGCCGGGCACATAGCGCACTACGTCGGCCATGCTCTGAAGGCTCAGATCGTCGATCTGGTCTCGGGTGACGATGGAGATCGCCTGGGGCGTATCGATCAGGGCGGTGTCGGTGCGCGTGGCGCTGGAGGTGGTGTCAGCGTTGTAAACCGGGGCGCGCTGGCCGCGCACATCGATGGGGGCGACTTCGGTTCCTTCGTCGCCCGGCTGCGCCGCGCGTGCCTGGGCCTGGGCGCAGGCCGGGCCGGCGATCACTGAAGCGGCCACGCCGAAGGCGAGGAGGCGCACGGAATGGGGGGCCGAGAGGAACGAAGCCATTTGAAAGGTCCTGGAGAGGGAAAGACGGGGGGTCTCTAGTAGAGGTGCGAATGAATCGCAATGCGAATGCGAAACTTTATCAGCATGGCGCTGGCATAATGTGCTCTCGCGGCCTGCTTCGCCCCTGACGCCGAACGGAAGCCTCAGGCTTCGTGGGCCTCCGCCCTTTGATCGCACCCGTCTGGCCCGAGGCACCGGGGGCAGCGATCGTCGCCTTGTCCGCATGAAAACTGCGGCCGGTAGATCCGAGGATCAGGCGTCGGCGAAGCGCCGGATGAGGTTGTGATAGACGGCGGTCAACTGAACCGTCAGTGGGTCGCCCTGTCCGGCCTTGGCAGCGTGGGACTGAATGGCTTGGTCCAGGTCAAACAGGATCGTCCGCTCGGTGTCGTCGCGCACCATGCTCTGGATCCAGAAGAAGCTGGCGATGCGTTCGCCGCGCGTGACCGGCTCGACCCGGTGCAGGCTTGATGCCGGATAGAGCACCAGATCGCCGGCGTTCAGCTTGACCGCCTGACCACCGAATGGTCCTTCAATGATCAGCTCACCGCCGTCGTAGTCGTCAGGTCCAGCCAGAAACAGGGTCGCCGACAGATCGGTGCGGATCCGGGCGTGGGTTCCGCGGATGGGGCGGATGGCATTATCAACGTGGGCCCCGAAGCCCTCGCCCACGCCGTAGCGATTGAACAGGGGTGGGAAGGTCTTTAGCGGCAGGGCCGCCGACACAAACAGAGAGCTGCGCCCCAGGGCGTCGATCACCTGATCGCCGAGTTCGCGCGCGAGCGGCGAAGCCTCGGGCAGCTGACGGTTCTTCTTCACCAGCGACGATTGAGCGCCAGCCGTCGCATTCCCGTCGGTCCAGTCGGCCTGATCGAGCCGTCGCCGGAAGGCGGCGACCTCCTCGGGAGATAGAACCGACGGAATGCAGAGCAGCACGGGGATACCTCCTAGAAGTCGTAGTCGACCCGCAACTGAACAGATCGGCCCGGTGCGATGTAGCTGAACGGTGTGCCTGAGCGGTACAATGCGTCGTAATAGACCTCGTCGGTCACATTCAGGACATTGAACGAAACCTCGACCTGGTCGGTCAGCTGGTAGCCGCCGAACAGGTCGAAGCGCCAGTAATCCGGTAGCCGCGTCCTGGTTGCGACGACGCCACCGCCGGCCCGTTCAGAATTGTAGATGGCCGTTCCACCCAGGTTGAGCTGGTCGTTCACCTGATAGCGTGAGGTCAGGGTGAAGCTGGTTTCCGATACGTTCGGGAACGGTTGGCCGATCTGGGCCGGCTGTCCGCTGGCCAGGACCTCGGTGTCGAGCAAGGTGATGCCGCCAAACACGCTCCACTGATCGGTGATGTTGCCGGCGACCAGGAATTCGGCCCCTCGCACCCGCTGTTCGCCGTCGTTGGTGACGATGGCGCTCGCACCCGAACCGACGACGGTGCGCGCATCGGTCTTGTCGATCTGGAAGATTGCGCCCGTCACATCGAGGTGACCGCCGAACAGGGTGGCCTTGGCTCCCAGCTCCCAGGCGATGTTCCGCTCGGGATCCAGATCGACGATCCGTGCGTCCAACCCGCCGTAGTCCAGACCGGTCGAATCGAGTTGCTCGCCCGAGGGGTTCGAGGAGGAGGCGACGTTGGCATAAAGGGTGATGTTGGGGCGCACCAGATAGGCCGCTCCGAGGTGCCAGTTCAGGAAGGACGAGCTGGACTCCCGCGCGGTTAGCGCTCCGGTGGCGACAGTGACATTACGCAGTTCGACATCATAGGTGTCCCAACGCAGGCCGCCGAGCAGTCGCCACTGGTCGTTCAGGTGGATGGTGTCGAGCAGATAGACGGCGCGGCTGGCGACCTCGATCCGGTTGCGGCTGACGACGCCGTTATCGACGGTCGCCCAGGGCCGGTAGGGGTTCGGGTTATAGAGGTCCTGGCGGGGATTGCCGGTTGCGCCGGTGCAGGGATCGGTCGCGCATTCGGTGAACGAGCCCTGGCGGTTCAGGATGCGCTCGCCAGACACCTCGTACCCTCCAACGATCGTATGTTGCATCCCGCCCCAGACAGGCTGCCACGTCAGCTGGGTCTGATTGACCAGATATTCGGTAATGGCGTTGCGGCGCTTGGCGTTCGCGCCGACCGTGCGTAGCGCGACATTGGGCTGTTCGGGAGCCGAGGCAGTGTAGGCATTGCCGGTGTCGCCGTAACGGATGATCGAATGCAGGCTGAGGTTCTCCCCAACTCGCCAGTCGCCGGTCAGGGTATAGACGTCGACGTAGGAGCGCCCGAAGTCGCGCTGGGTGAGACCGTAGAAATTCTCACGATTAACGTCGAACGGGCGGTTGTTGGCGAGGTCATAAGGCACCCCCCAATCCGGCATATAGTCCGTCTTGAGATGGTAGTAGTCCGCGCCCAGTCTCAGGTCCTGGATCGGGCTCCATTCGGCCGCGAAGGCCAGGCCCCAGCGGTTGTTGTAGACGGCGTTTCGGCCCGGCGTATTGGAATCCTGGTAAAGGCCGTTGAAGCGGATCGCGACGGTGTCGCCGATATGCCGGCTGACGTCGAGGCTGGCCCGGGTGAGGCTGTCGGTGCCGACCACCAGCTCCAGATCTCCGAAATCGACCGGAGCGGGCTGTTTGGTGATGAGGCTGACGGCACCGCCTGTTGTGCCGCGACCGGCAAAAGCCGATGAAGGACCGCGCAGGATCTCGATCTGTTCGACCCCGAAGGAATCCCGGATCGCGACGCCCGGATCGCGTACGCCGTCAACATAGATGTCGTTACGCACATCGAAGCCGCGAATGAAGAAGCGATCGCCGAAGGCATTGCCGCCTTCGCCGGTACCCAGCGTCACGCCTGGCTGAATGGTCATGATCTCGCGCAGGCCGCCCGCACCGAGATCATCGATGTAATCAGCCGACAGGACCTGGACCGACTTGGGCGTTTCCTGGAGTGGCTCGGTCAGCAGGGGCGAGGCCGAGTTGATCGTCCGGTAGGGCGCGTCGGGGTCGGCATAGGGATGCTCGTTCAGCCGCTCGGCGCGTACGTCGATGGGATCCAGCTCATCTGCCGGCATGGCCGGCTGAACCTCCGCGCCTGCGGGCGGCTGCGCCCCGTGCGCCATGGCCGGCAGCGGTGCAGCGACGGCGGCAAGGCCGAGGCTGAGCGCGCGCAGGGAAAGCGGAGCGCGGTAATTTGAAGACATCGAGAGGAATCCCACACAGAAAGTGTGGGTTCACTATCGATGATGCGTCCTATTCGCAAATTAATTGCGATTAGTTCGCACATCAGGTCTCGGGTGAAGCCGGCCCTGTTGCCTGGGCGGCATCGATCGCGGCCTGCAGGTCTGAGACCGAGCCGGCGTTGATCAGCTCGCCGTTGACGATGAAGGTCGGCGTTCCAGACAGGCCGATATTGCGCGCCAGGGTCATGACGTCGCTCAGGTGCTGGCTGGTCTCATCATCAGAGATGACGGTTCGCGCCGGTGCCAGATCCACGCCATTGGCCACCAGGATGGCATCAACCGAAGCCTGATCGATCGTCTGGGCGGCCATCAGCGCCTGGTGGACCTGGGGATAGCGGCCCTGCTGCCAGGCCGCCAGAGCGGCGCGCGCGGCATACTCCGAAAGCGGCTCATCGCGGTCCAGGATGGGCCATTCCTTGAAGACGAAGCGAACGTCGGGGTTGGCCGCGACCAGCTCCATATAGGGATCGGCGATCTGCTTGCAGTAGGGGCAACGGTAGTCGAAGAATTGCACGACCGTAACGGCGGCGTCGACCGGTCCCATGGCCGGGTCGCGCGCATCCTGTCCAAGGGCCGGCAGGTTCTGGGCGATCGCGGCGCGCGCCGCATCCTGAATGGCCAGGGACTCCTGCTGCTGTAGCCGTAGCGTCGCCTCACGCAGCATTTCCGGATTGCTGAGGAGGGCAGAGCGGACCTGTTGGGTCAGGCTGCCGGGCACGAAGGGGGTCGCCGCCAGGATCAACGCCACCAGTGAGACGATCAGGGCCGCCCATCCCGGATTGAACCGGTCCAGCAGGCTCGTCTCTTGAGGGCGCTCAGGCGGTGGCGTGTCAGTCATTCGTCAGCCTTCTAATTCTCTTGGGCCCGGTCCAGTTCGGCAATGTCTTCCAGGCTCGCGCCGGTCGCCAGGATTATGTCGACGGCCCGGCGATAGGCGGCCGATCCCGGCTCAAGACGCGACCGCGCAAATACTGCGGCGCGCTGAGCTTCCTCCATTTCCCGAATTGAGAAATGGTACTCCGCCTGGGCCAGACGGGCCTGACCGTCCTCACCGAGCGACCCATAGGCCTGGGACATCAGCAAATAGGCAAACGGGTTGTCCCGCTCAAAGGCCAGCGACCGATGCAGTTCGGAAATCGCTTCCTGCAAGCGGTCCGGACGCTCCTGGGCGATAATGGCCTGGGCCAGGTTCACACGCAGCAGACCGGCCTCTGGCAGGAGATCGACGGCGCGGCGATGCGCTGGCTCAGCTTCGAGTGGGCGGCCGGCCTCAAACAGGACCTGACCCTTCAACTCCCAAAGGAAGGGATTGTCCGGACCCTCTTCCAGCAGGGTGTCGATCTGGCTGAGGGCATCGTCTGTATTCGCCGCGCGATAGGCGGCGATGGCGCGCGCATATCTAGCTTCAAACGACGTGTCGCTCGAAGGATAGCGCTGAAGCGTATAGGCCGGTGCATTCAGGAAGGCGTACAGCTTGGCCTGCATGACGCGATGCCGGAACAGGGCCTCCTCGGTATCTCTGACGCCATGGTGCGCCTGTTCGGCGACCCGCCGACGCAGCCCCGAGATCCGGTCACTCGAAAGCGGATGGCTGCGGAAGAAGGGGAAGCGACGCTCTTCGGAAAACAGTTCCTGATACCTAAACTCTTCAAAGAACTCGACCAGCCCGTCACCGGAGACACCCGCGGCTTCCAAGGCCGTCACAGCCGCCTGATCCGCGGCCGCTTCCTGGGATCGGGAATAGGTCAGGGCTCCAAGGGTGCCGAAATAGCCCGAACTTCCAACCAGCACGGCAGCGGCGTCCGGAGCGCCCGCGAGGGCGGCGAGGACGCCCAGACCCATGGTCAACAGAAACGGTCGCATCCCGGCCGACTGCATTTCGCCGCGAATGGAATGGCCACCCGCCAGGTGCCCGGCCTCGTGCGCGAGCACGCCCAGAAACTGGTTGGGCGTATCCGCCTCCATGATAAGGCCGGTGTGGAATCCCATCCGTAGCCCCTGGGTCGCAAAGGCGTTCAGGGTCGAGTCATTGATCAGCAGAATCGTGACGTCGTCCGGAACCAGGCCGGCCGCTTCCAGGATCGGGTCTGCGCCCTCGCGGATCGTCATCTCGATCTCGGTATCGCGGATGAGCGACTGCGCCTGGGCGAGGACCGGTGTGGCGACCCATAGGGTCGCCGCCGTCAGGGCTGCGAGCCATCCGCTTCGGAGTTTGGACATGACGCGTCCTCCTTGGCTCGACCCTTCAACCGGGTCCCGTCAGCGACCGAGTCGCCACCACCCCCGCTTGGGCTTTTCGGGGGGCGCGGTGATCTCGCCCTCGGGCAGTGGCAATTCTGAGGCCAGATTCTCCGCACCGCCTTCGGAACTGGACGCGTTGTCCTCATCCGCCGGGGCCTCAAGCACGACAATGTCCTCGGTCGGCGCTTCCGGTGCGGGGGCCGCAGCCTGGGTCTCGGCCTCGGCCTCCACCGCGGGGACGGGAGCCTCGACTACCTCGATGGGCGCGTTGGCCTCGTCCAGATCGGTGACTGCTGTGACGGCGGCAACCGTCTTGCGACGGACACGCCGGCGGCGCGGCTCGCGGCTGGGCGCGGTATCCGTCGGCTCCGGATCGGCCAAGACCGGTGCTGGAACGGGCGTGGCGTCGGAGGTCTCGGCAGCCGGTGCCGTGCGAGGTGCTCGCTCGAGCGGATCGAACCAGACATAGGGGTCGTCCAGGGACGGCGTCCGGCCGCGAACCCAGCCGTACACGCCGTCACGGCCACCGTCGCCATCACGTCCCCGACGCCCGCCGCGACGACCCCTCCGACGCCGGCGAGACCCGGCGTCATCGTCCTCGTCGTCCGTGCCGACGGAAACCGTTTCGTCAGCTTCGCCGGCGACGCTTCCGGCCTCGCCGCGACGACCACCGCGCCGGCGCCGACGCCGGCGACCGCCGCGTCCGCCGTCACGGCCGTCCTCAACCTCTTCGAGCGCGGCCCGGGACTGATCGTCGTCCGCATCTTCGAGATCTTCATCGTCGAGGTCGTCATCGTCCGGCTCATCATCCGGCACCGCTTCGTCAGCCTCGTCTTCTGGGCCATAGGTGACCCGTTCGCGCGTCACCGCAGCCACAACCGGCGGCGGCGGAACCTCCATGTCGATCCGCTCGATCGCGGATTCGCCATTGGCCAGATGCTCGTCGATCTCGATGGTGACAAACAGGCCCGACACCGCGTGAAGGCGGGCCAGGGCGTCGCGCTTGTGGTTAAGAATGTAGAGAGCCACGGCAGCCGGTGCGCGCAGGACGATTGCGCCTTCGCCCTTGCCGGCTTCGGCCTCGGCGGCGCGCATGGCCAGCAGGGCACTGGACTCTGTCGACCGGACCCGACCCGAACCACCACAATGCTCGCAGGTGTGGGTTACGCCTTCCAGCAGGCCCATCCGGCGGCGCTGGCGGCTGATCTCCATCAATCCGAACTGAGAGATTTTGCCCATCTGGAGGCGCGCGCGGTCGCTTTCGAGCGCCGAGGCCAGGGCCTTCTCGACGGCCCGATTGTTCTTCGTCTCCTCCATGTCGATGAAGTCGATGACGATCAGCCCGGCGAGGTCGCGCAGGCGCATCTGGCGGGCGGCTTCTTCGGCGGCTTCGAGATTCGTCTTGAGCGCCGTCGTTTCGATATTGCGCTCCTTGGTCGCCTTACCGGAGTTGACGTCGATGGCGACGAGCGCCTCGGTCTGGTTGATGACCAGATAGCCGCCCGATTTCAGGGGCACAGTCGGGGTCTGAAGCTGGGTCAGGACGTCCTCGACCTTGTGCTTCACGAACAGCGGCGTCGAGCCCTCGTAACGCTGGACCTTCTTGGCCAGGGACGGCGACAGCACCCGCATGAAGTCGCGGGCCTCTCGCCAGGCGTCTTCACCTTCGACCTGGAGGCTCTCGAAATCCTTGTCGAACATATCGCGCACGGCCCGACGTACGAGGTCCTCCTCCTGATAGATCAGGCTGGGGGCGTGCGACTTCAGGGTTGTTTCGCGAATGTCCTCCCACAGACGCAGGAGATACTCATAGTCACGCTTGATCTCGGCCTTGGTGCGCTTGGCACCGGCGGTCCGGATGATCAGGCCCATGCCCTGCGGCACTTCCAGGGACTGGGCCGCCGCCTTCAGGCGCTTGCGATCCGTCGCACTGGTGATCTTGCGCGAAATGCCACCGCCCTTGCCGGTGTTGGGCATCAGCACACAGTAACGACCGGCCAGGGAGATGCGGGTCGTCAGGGCCGCACCCTTGGCTCCGCGCTCTTCCTTTACGACCTGAACCAGCAGGATCTGGCGGCGCCGGATGACCTCCTGGATCTTGTAGCGGCGCATCAGGCGCCGACGCAGCTTGGCCTCGTCGGCGGACAGGCCCTCGTCATTGTCAGCCTCGGCCTCGGCTTCGGCCTTTTCCTCTTCTGTCTCGGCCTCGGCCATGATGGCTTCGCGGTCGGCGACGGGGATCTGATAGTAGTCGGGATGAATTTCGTTGAAGGCCAGGAAGCCGTGACGATTCCCGCCGTACTCGATGAAGGCGGCCTGCAGGCTCGGCTCTACGCGCGTGACCTTGGCCAGATAGATGTTGCCGCGAAGCTGTTTGCGATCACGGCTTTCGAAATCGAAATCCTCAACCCGGCGGTCGTTGACGACGGCGACGCGGGTTTCTTCCGCGTGCGCCGCATCGATCAGCATGATTTTCGACATGGTGGTAGGTGTCTCCGGGGCGCGCCGACGCCTGGCGTCCAGCTTGGACGCGGGCGGCTCGCCTGAATTGCAGGTGGATTGGCGCACACGCCTTCAGTTCGCCGGTGGCGAGATCTGAATACAGCCGATTGGCGGCGGTGCGGCCCATGGGGTCGTGTCTCGGTCGGTCGCGCAATGAGCGCGGGAATGGGCGATTCGACAGGGTCGCGCGGACCATCTGGCGCATTCGCCGGGAACGCCGGCCCTGAAGGCCCATCGTCCATGACGGGTTAGCTGGGACAGCAGCGTCCTTTTAGCAAGAGCCGGGCTTGAAATGAAAGGGACTGTTTGCGACGAATTGTCTGGCGTCCTTAACCCTTTTCCAGCGCCCCTCAGGCATAATCAGGCGTACGCGTTTGGAGAAGCCGACGTGAAAGCGTTGATGGGTAAGCTGTTGGGCGGCCCGCGGCAGATGGCCGTGGGACTGACGGCGCTCGCTGCATTTGTTGTAGCCGCCTTCGCGGCCGGCAGCGGAATGGCCGATGGGCCGCGCCAGGACGATGTCGTCCAGGTCCGGTTTGGGGGCGACGCCCGCAATACCCGCGTCGTCGTTGAACTCACGCGTTCAGCCAGCGCCCGTATCGAGCGGGGCGCGGACCCGGCAGATCTGTCGGTCACCCTGGCCGGTGTGGATGCTGGAGGAGGTCTGTCCGGCCCCGGAGCAGGCCTGGTTCAGGCTTATGAGGTATCGGCCCATCCCGGCGGCGCGCGCCTGCATCTGGATCTCAGCCGACAGGCCGAGGTGACGCGGCGGTTCCTGCTTCCGCCTGGCGACGGGGTGCGGGTCTATCGCTATGTGATCGACCTGGCCGCTCCGGGTGCCGGCCCGCGCCAGGAGGCCCGGTCGGTGCCGCCGCCCGCCGAACGCCGGCGGGAGCAGCCGCAGGCGCGCCGGACTATTGTTATCGATGCCGGTCACGGGGGAACTGACCCTGGGGCGCTCGGACCCGACCTTCAGGAGCGCGAGATTACCCTCGCGGCTGCCCTGGAGCTACGGCGCCAGCTTGAGGCCTCAGGCCGCTATCGCGTTGTCCTGACGCGCTCGACCGACGTTCTGGTGCCTCATGCCCGTCGCGTTTCGATCGCGCGCGATGCCGGGGCCGACCTGTTCATTTCGCTCCACGCCGATTCGAGTGCCAATGCCACCACGCGAGGGGCCAGCGTCTATACGCTATCGGACCGTGGTGCGGACCGGGCCGCGCGCCAGGCCCTGGGTAACGGCCCCTTCGGCAGCCTCGATCTTCCGGCCGGTGATCCGGCCGTGCGACGCGTTCTTCTGGACCTGACGCAGAGGGCCACGATGAATCGCTCGGCGGTCTTCGCCAATGTGCTGCTGAATCATGTGGGCCACGAGGCACCGCTGCTAGCTCGCAGCCATCGCGACGAGAATTTTGCCGTCCTGCTGGCACCTGACGTCCCGGCCGTGTTGCTGGAAATGGGTTTCATCACCAATGCGGATGATGCCGCCTTCATGGGCGGAACCAGCGGTCGGCGGCGCATGATGGGTGCGATCGTTCGTGCGATTGATGCCTATTTTCGGCCTGAGACGTCAGGACTGAGCGGCGCCCAGCCCTAAGATCCCTTTCCCAGACGGCCAGGTCCGGCTAAATCCACTGGTTCGCCCTACCAACTGGGCGAGCCAGGGAGTTGGACGTGCAGACAGCCGAGCGTTGGTTCGTCATGGTCGGGATCGGGATCCTCGGCTTTGTGGCGCTCGTCGGCATGATTGTCGCCTTGTACACCGCCTATCTGTTCCACGACCTGCCCGATGCCGGAGAGCTGGCGGATTACCGTCCGCCCACAGCGACCCGGGTTTATGCCTGGGACGGCACCCTGATCGGCGAATTCTCTCAGGAACGCCGGATCTTCGTACCCTACGAGGAAATCCCGCCCGTCGTGATCCAGGCCTTCCTTGCGGCTGAGGACAAGCATTTCTTCCAGCATGGCGGCATCGACGTCTCGGGCTTTGGCAGGGCCATGGCCAACAATGTTCTGAACCTGGCGCAGGGGCGTCGTCTCGAAGGCGGCTCGACCATTACCCAACAGGTGGCCAAGAATGTGCTGCTGACGAGCGACACGACCATTGGCCGCAAGGTGCGTGAGGCCATTCTCGCCCAGCGGCTGGAATCTGTCCTGACCAAGGAGCAGATCCTCGAACTGTACCTGAACGAGATCTTCCTGGGGTATCGTTCGTATGGGGTGGCCGCAGCGGCCTACAACTATTTCGGCAAGTCCCTTGATGAGCTGACCCCGGCCGAGGCCGCTTTTTTGGCGGCCCTGCCCAAGGGCCCGAACAACTATCATCCCCGCGAACGCACGGGTGCAGCCGTGGCGCGCCGCAACTGGATTCTCGGGCAGATGCATGAGCTGGGTTGGCTGAATGACGCCCAGGAGCGTGAAGCGGTGGCCGCGCCGCTGGTGGTGCGCGATGCGCCGGTCCGGTCCGAATATGAGGATGCCGACTATTTCGTCGAGGAGGCGCGCCGCATCGCCTTGAGAACCTGGGGTCAGGACGTCAATCGCGGCGGCTATTATATGCGCACGACGCTCGATCCGCGCCTGCAATCCATGGCACGGGATTCGCTGATGCGCGGCCTGGAATCCTATGATCGTCGTCATGGCTGGCGCGGGGCCTGGGGTCAGACGGAACTCACTGAAGGGTGGCAGGAACGGGCTCAGCAAGAGCGGCCGCCGTCCGAGCGTCGCGCCTGGCAGGCGGCGATCGTCGAATCGGTTTCTGGCAACAATGTTGGCATCCTGCTGGCGTCGGACGCGACCGAGGCGACGTTGCTCGCGTCCGACGCGGCCTGGGCCAATGCCGGTGCCGGCCTGTCGCGCGGCGACCTGATCTTTGTCGAGCCGCTCGAGCGTGGCGGGTTTGGCCTGCGCCAGGTGCCTGAAGTCAACGGGGCCCTGGTCGCGATCGAGCCGTGGTCCGGGCGCGTCGTGGCCATGGTCGGTGGCTATTCCTATTCCCTGTCCAGCTTCAATCGGGCCACGCAGGCGATGCGCCAGCCTGGCTCGGCCTTCAAACCGTTTGTCTATGCGACGGCGTTGGAGACGGACTTCACACCGACCTCGATCATCGTCGACGGGCCGATTTCCCTGGTGGGGGCCGGGGGACAGAGATGGAGTCCCCAGAACTATAGCCGGCGCTACTACGGCCCGACCACCTTGCGCCGGGGGCTGGAGCTTTCGCGCAATGCCATGACGGTGCGCCTGGCTCAGAGGATCGGCATGGAGCGCGTTCGCGACGACGCCATCCGGTACGGTGTGGTTGACGAAATGGAGCCGGTTCTGTCGATGGCCCTGGGGGCTGGCGAGACCACTGCGCTTCGCCTGACCGGTGCCTATGCGGCCTTTGCCAACGGCGGCCGCCGGGTCCGACCCCACCTGATCGAACTGGTTCAGGACCGGAACGGTGAAACCGTCTGGAGCGCGGAGGCCGATCTGGAGCCGGCGCGCGCCTGCCCGACCTGTGATCGCAATTTTGACGGCCGCGAGAGCCCGCGGGTTCGGCCGCGCGGCGAACAGGTGATGGACCCCATTACCGCCTACCAGATCACGTCCATGCTGGAAGGTGTGGTCCAGCGCGGCACCGCCACCAGCGCCCGCGTGCTGGGTCGTCCGGTCGCGGGCAAGACCGGCACGACCAACAACTATCGTTCGGCCTGGTTCGTCGGCTACACGCCGGACCTGGTCGTCGGGGTCTATATCGGCTTCGATGACAATCGCTCGCTCGGCCACGGGGAGGCGGGGGGAACTGCGGCCGTCCCGATCTTCGTGGACTTTATGCAGGAGGCGATGCGTGGCCGCCCTGTGCTTCAGTTTGCCCGTCCGCGCAATGCCGTCTGGCGCAATGTCAACGGTATTGAAGAAGCCTTCCGGCCGGGTTCGGAAGCACTTCGTCAGCGTCGGGAAGAGGAGGTCGTGACAACACCGACCGGCCCGACTGGCGATCGCCGGACCTACGCACCGGTCGAAGGTGTGCCGTACAACCCGGGCCCACGGGTGCCGCCCGACGAACGTCAGCCGCCGCCGCCCGACGCTGCGCCGCCGCCGCGCACGCCGCCACCGGAGGATCTGAGTGGCCTCTACTGATCGCGACAGGACGGGCTGACCTTTCCGTTGCGACGACAATGGCCTATCTGACGCCCGTCCGGAGCCCTGCGGCGCGGGATCGAACACCAAGGTGAGATTGAATCATGCGACTGGATGTCGAGGCCATGTCGGCTGACATCGAGCAGAGCCTCGCTCTGCTCAGGAGGAGACTTTGACTGGGAGCCTGCGCTCCGCAAGCTCGACGAGCTGAACGCGCGGGTCGAGGACCCGACGCTCTGGGACAACCCGGAAGAGGCTCAGGCCGTCAGCCGGGACCGGGCGCGCCTTGAGGGCCAGATCAACGGCGTGCGCGATATGCAGACCGGTCTGGAAGAGGCCGTCATGCTGTCGGAAATGGCCGATGAGGAGGGCGACGAAGACGCCCTGGAAGATGCGCGCGCACAGCTTCGCGCGATCAAGGAACGTGCCGCCCGGGCCGAGCTGGAGGCCCTGCTGTCAGGCGAGGCCGATGGCAATGACGCCTATCTTGAGGTCAATGCCGGAGCCGGTGGAACCGAGTCCTGTGACTGGGCCGGAATGCTGCTGCGGATGTACACGCGGTGGGCCAAGGCTCACGGCTACGAAGTCACGATCGAGGCCGAGGAAGATGGCGATCAGGCCGGGATCAAGTCGGCGACGATTCTGGTCGAAGGTCCGAACGCCTATGGCTGGCTGAAGTCGGAATCGGGGGTGCATCGTCTGGTGCGCATCAGCCCCTATGATGCGGCAGCCAAGCGCCACACCTCTTTTGCCTCCATCGGTGTGTCGCCCGTGGTGGACGACACCATCGAGATCGACATCAACCCGGCCGATGTTCGCACGGACACCTATCGGGCGTCAGGCTCGGGAGGGCAGCACGTCAACAAGACCGACTCGGCGGTGCGTCTCACGCACGTTCCGACCAATACCGTCGTGGCCTGCCAGGCCGGGCGCTCCCAGCACCAGAACCGCGAGCAGGCCTGGAAGATGCTGCGCGCGCGCCTCTATGAGCTGGAACTCCAGAAGCGCGAGGCCGCGGCCCAGGCGCTGGCGGACGCCAAGACCGACATTGGCTGGGGCCATCAGATCCGGTCCTACGTGCTGCAACCGTATCAGATGGTGAAGGACCTGCGCACCGAGGTGGAAACGTCGGATACTCAGGGGGTTCTGGACGGCGACCTCGATGCCTTCATGGGCGCAGCCCTGGCCCAGCGGGTGGGGGCCACCCGCGGCGAGACTGTCGACGAATAGAGAAAGGGCGGGGCCGATGCCGGTCCCGCCCTCAGTCTTTTTCTAGTGATCGCTCGTCGTCAGGCGTTGGGCTTGAGGCTGACCACCTCGCCCTGTGCTCCTGCGGACAGGGCCGGCGTCACAACCGGTGCAGCGGGGCTGGCTGCGGGAGCGGTAGCGCCAGCGGCGGCAGGAGCCGACGCAGCGGCCTGGCCGGGACGGTTCTGCAGGCAACGGCCCTGGAAATAGGCCCCGACCTCGATGGCCAGCTGCTCATGATTGATGTCGCCGTCGACATAGGCCGTCGACAGCAACTTGACGTTCTTGCCCTGAACGGCCCCGACCACACGACCCTTCACGTCGACGTTGTCGGCCTGGACGGTGCCTTCGACCGATCCGGTGTCGCCGACGATCAGCCGGTTGACGCGGACATCGCCCTTGACCTGGCCATCGATGGTCAGTTCGCCGTCTCCCGAAATATTGCCCTCGAACACGAGATCGCGCGCGAGTACCGAAGCGCCGCGAGCCGGTGAAGGTGTCGCGCTGGCTGCCGTGGCCGGCGCAGCAGCGGCGGCGACTTGCGGCGAGGCCGCGCCGTTCTGCTGTCCCGGGGACGGCAGGTCGGGAAGCGGCGGAACGGGAACGTCCGAGCGCGACTTGGGCGGCTGGGGAGGATTATTCTTCGGCTTGTTGAACATAGTCTCCGGCTCTCATGAAACGGGCGGGGTTCTGGGGGCGACCATCGACCCACACCTCATAGTGAAGGTGAACGCCGGTCGAGCGGCCTGTCGAGCCCATCGCGCCGATGCGCTGGCCGATGGCGACACGCTGGCCGACGGTGACGTTAAATCCTTGCAGGTGGGCGTAGCGGGTCTTGAACCCGCCCCCGTGATCGATCTCGACCGTGTTGCCGTAGCCATTGCGCACACCCGCGAAGGACACGACGCCGGGAGCCGTAGCCCGGATCGGCGTCATGGCTGGACCTGCAAAATCCTGGCCACGGTGGACGGCAGGACGACCGCTGAACGGATCGAAACGGACACCGTAGCTGGACGTCTGACGCACGCCGGTGGCGGGCCGGCCCAGGGGCAGGCGCTCGGCTGTATTGGCCAGGCTGCGCATCTCGGACAGATCGTCCGCCGCAGCCTGAATGCGCGCAGCAAACGCTTCATCTACATCAAGAATTGTCGCCAAGGCCTCGGGATCGTCAGCCTCGACCAGGGGCCCCCCCAACGAGTCCGGCGAGCCGGCATAGGCCGACGGATTCAGTCCAGCCAGACGGAACGCCAGGCGCAGCCGCTCCGCGCGACTGTCCGCAAAGGTCTGGGCTCGCGTAATCAGGCGCTCCTGATCCATCTGTACCGAAACGAGACGCGAGACCGGCGATTGGTCGGGGTCCTGGCTCACCGCCGGCTGCAAGGCCTGCTCGGCCCCGTCGACGCCGCGGAACAGCATCATCACCTGTGTCAGCGCCGCGTGGCGTCGCTCGACGGTATGGGCCAGATCGTCGATCGACCCCGACGTGGCGGTCATGCGGGCCACCGCGCTGTCGAGACGGGCCTGAAGGTCCGCGTTCATGCGCTCGGCTGAGGCCCGCGCACGGTGGACGTCGCGCTCGGCCGTGAAGGTCGTGACGGCTCCCCAGACCGAACCCGCGGTCGTCAGCACACACCAGGCCCCCAGCACGGCAGCACCGCAGGCCAGGAGAATCTGCTTTCGGGGAGTCAGGACGCGTCCGGTGATTTCGCCATCCGGAGTGCGGACGAAGACGTGCCGCTCCGGAAATCGACGTTCGAAGAACCGTCGAATTCGACCTGTGGCACGCTTGACCATTACTTTACCATCCCCAAACCCGTCCTTGCCTTTATGCCGCAAGTAGCTGCAAGTGCGCAAGGCTGTTCACCCTTTGTTAACCACGATCAAGGCGTGCAAACACCTAAGGGTTAGCTTGATGGGGATTTCTCGCCTGTCAGGCGTAATGACATCGAATCTACCGTCATTCACTCTGTCAATGGCAAATGACAGTATCCATTAAGTTGTCTAATAGTCATCTATAGAAAAGTTCCAGGGCTTGTTCAGGCTTCTCACGGGTGCCCGGCGGCCGCCAGCACCTCGGCGGCATGGCCCTTGACCGAGACCTTTCGCCACACCCTCAGCAGGCGCTTTTCAGGATCAATCAGGGCGGTCGAACGCTCGACACCCATGTAGGTGCGACCATAGAGCTGCTTTTCGACCCAGACTCCCCAGGCCTCGGTGACGACGCCGTCCTCATCTGAGGCCAGCGCCACCGTCAGCCCATGCTTGGCGCGGAAACGGGCCAGCTTCTTCACCGGATCGCGCGAAACGCCGACCACGGTAATCCCGAGCTGATCGAATTCCGGTTTGAGACCAGAGAAATCGATCGCTTCGTTCGTGCAGCCGGGGGTGTCGGCCTTGGGATAGAAGAAGATGACGACCGGCCCGGTCGCCGCCGCCAGGTCAAAGCGGCCACCGTCGTCGGTCGGCAGATCTAGGGCAGGGGCCTTTTGGCCTACAATCAGGTCGCTCATTAGACGGGCCTCACCAGGGCGATCTTCTTCTTGCCGGCCGCCAGCTTGATCACGCCCTCGGCGGTCAGGTCCGCTTCGCTCAGGGTCTGGGCCCCATCGGCGACTGGCTGATCGTTGAGGCGCAGGCCCCCGCCCTGGGCCAGACGCCGGGCCTCGCCGTTGGACTGGGTCAGGCCGGCCTTGGTCATCACCGCCGCCACCATGGCCCCGAACACCTCGTCCTTGGCCAGCTCGACCGTCGGCAGGTCGGACGACAGCTGGCCCTTCTCAAAGGCGCTCTCGGCGGCGCCGCGCGCGGTCGCGGCCGCCTCGGCTCCGTGCAGCATCGTCGTGGCCGCATCCGCCAGCGCCTTCTTGGCTTCGTTGATGCCGGCCCCTTCCAGCGCCTCCAGCGCCGCGACCTCATCCAGCGACAGATCGGTGAACAGCTTCAGGAACCGCCCGACATCGGCGTCATCGACGTTGCGCCAGAACTGCCAGTAGTCATACGGGCTCAACTGCTCGGCGTTCAGCCACACCGCCCCTTGCGCGGTCTTGCCCATCTTGCCACCCGACGCCGTCGTCAACAGCGGGGTGGTCAGGCCGAAGGCGGACTTCTGATCGACCCGGCGAACCAGATCGACACCGGAGGTGATGTTCCCCCACTGGTCCGATCCGCCCATCTGAAGGGTCACGTTCTGGCGTCGATTCAGCTCCAGGAAGTCCACCGACTGCATCAACATATAGTTGAATTCCAGGAAGGTCATCGGCTCTTCCCGCTCCAGCCGGATCCGCACGGAATCGAACGCCAGCATTCGGTTGACGGTGAAATGGGTGCCGTAGTCGCGCAAAAATTCGACATAGCCATAGCCGCTCAGCCAGTCGTCGTTGTCGATCATGATGGCGTCGGTCGGCCCGTCGCCAAAGGTCAGGAACCGCTCGAACACGGTGCGGATCGAGGCGATATTGGCCTTGATCGTTTCGTCTGAAAGTTGGGGGCGCGAAGCATCCTTGCCGGTCGGATCGCCGACCTTGGTGGTGCCGCCGCCCATGATCACCACCGGTCGATGCCCGGCCTGCTGCAGCCGGCGCAGCATCATGATCTGGATCAGACTGCCGACGTGCAGCGACGGCGCGGTGGCGTCAAAGCCGATATAGCCCGACACCACGCCTTTGTTCAGCGCCGCATCCAGCTCAGCCGGATGGGTGACCTGATGCACATAGCCGCGCGACTGCAGCGTCTGGAGAAAGTCGGACTTGAAGGACGGGGAGGTCATGCCAGCCTCCTACAGCCCAACCCCGAGCCCGCCAAGTCAGTCGGGGCGCTTGCGGGCGACAGTCGTGGGCGATTGACCCGCACCGAACGCACGTTATCGATGGCCGCCCATTCAGGCGTCGGCGGAGTTGAGGGTGATCGAGGCGAAAAATCCCGGAGCGGTGCGGTTACTGCTCGGCTGGCTGATGGTGGCTGGCCTGACGCTCAGCGCCCTGATGCTGCTCGGCTTCGGGCCGGATCGGGCCGGCGCCGGTGCGATCTTCTATCCGGCCTGTGTCGCCGTCCTGGCCCAGGGCGCCGCCGCCATGATGATGGCCAAGCGTGGCCGTGAGCGGCTCGGCTGGGTCATTCTGTTGACGCCGCTCGGCCTGATGGCCCTGACGGCCCTCATCGTCCTGGCCCTGATGGCCGTGGGATGACCGGCGCCGCCCTGGCTCTGGCCCCGTTTCCCGGCTCGCAGGTGCCGGACATCGGCATCGAAATGCGGGTCGACCGGCCTGACCCGAACGCCCTGCGCCTGGACCTGGAGATCACCGGCGACGTCGCCGCCGTTCGCCTGCCGCCTCGGGCTCAGCGATCCCGCGCCGATGAGCTGTGGCGGACCACCTGTTTCGAGGCTTTCATCCAGGGCCGGGGCGGCGGCTATGTCGAGCTCAACCTTTCGCCGTCGGGCCAATGGGCTGCCTATGGCTTTGACGGTTATCGCACTGGCATGGCCCCCCTGGACGGCACCCAGCTGCAAGACAGCGCCCTCGACCTTCATCCGGATCGCCTGACCTTTACCGCCACCCTCGATCTGGATCGCGCCCCCGTCCCGGCCGGACCCTGGCGACTGGCCCTGTCCTGCGTCATCGAAACGCTCGATGGGGCGGTCTCCTATTGGGCCTTGGCCCATCCATCGGATAAGCCCGACTTTCACCATCCCGATTCCTTCGTTCTGGAGCTGCCATGAGGTTCGGCATTGATCGCCTGCTCGCCGAGCCCGAGCTGATCGCCCCGCTCAAGGGGCGGCGCGTGGCGCTGCTGGGCCATCCGGCCTCGGTGACGGCGGACCTGACCCATTCGATGGACGCCCTGGCCGCCCATCCGGACATCAACCTGACCGCCGCCTTCGGCCCCCAGCACGGCATGAAGGGCGATCTGCAGGACAATATGATGGAGACCGCCGACGAGACCGATCCGGTCCACGGTATCCCGGTCTTCAGCCTGTACGGCGAGGTCCGCCGCCCGAGCGGTCAGGCCATGGGGACCTTCGACGTTCTGCTGGTCGATCTCCAGGACCTGGGCTGCCGCATCTACACCTTCGTCACGACCCTGCTCTATGTGCTCGAAGCCGCCGCCGAGCACGGCAAGGAGGTCTGGGTTCTGGATCGCCCTAACCCCGCCGGTCGGCCGGTCGAGGGCACGCTGCTGCGGCCTGGCTGGGAGAGCTTCGTCGGCGCCGGCCCGATGCCGATGCGCCACGGCATGACGCTCGGCGAAATGGGCCGCTGGTTCATCGACCGATTCAAGCTCGACGTCGCTTACCGGGTTATCGAGATCGAGGGCTATGACCCGGACGCCGGCCCCGGCTACGGCTGGCCGCTGAACGAGCGGGTCTGGATCAACCCCAGCCCCAATGCGCCGAACCTGTTCATGGCCCGCGCCTATGCCGGTACGGTCATGCTCGAGGGGACCACCCTGTCCGAGGGGCGCGGTTCGACCCGGCCGCTGGAGCTGTTCGGCGCGCCCGACATCGACGCCCGCGCCGTCATCGCCGAGATGAACCGCCTGGCCCCGCAATGGCTGGAGGGCTGCGTGCTGCGCGACTGCTGGATCCTGCCGACCTTCCACAAACACGCCGGCCAGCTTTGCTCCAGCGTCCAGATCCATACCGAAGGCCCGGCCTATGGCCATCAGGCTTTCCAGCCCTGGCGAGTCCAGGCCCTGGGCTTCAAGGCCATCCGCAGCCTCTATCCCGACTACGATCTGTGGCGCGATTTCCCATATGAATACGCCTTCGGCAAGCTGCCGATCGACGTCATCAACGGCTCGCCGATCCTGCGCGAATGGGTCGATGACCCTGCCGCCGTCGCCGCCGATCTGGACGCCGTCGCCGCCCCGGACGAAGCCGGCTGGACCGCCGAGCGGCACCCCTATCTGATCTATTGAGATAGCCGTGGCCGGGCCGAAGGCGACCGCTAGGCGGTCTCAGCCGTTCGCGCGATCAAGGTCCGGATCGGCGCGAATGAGCGCCGGTGGATCGGGCAGGGGCCCAGCCGCTCCAGCGCCGCCACATGGATCGGCGCGTGATAGCCCTTGTGGCCGGCGAAGCCGTAGCCGGGCCACTCCGTGTCCGCCTCGATCATGATCCGGTCGCGCGCCTGTTTGGCCAGGATCGAGGCCGCCGCGATCGAGGCGGACCGGGCGTCACCCTTGACCAGTGGCTCCATCGGGCAGGGCAGGGGAAACCGATAGTTGCCGTCGACCAGGGCGAAGGCCGGCGGAACGCCCAGGCCCTCAACCGCCCGGCGCATGGCCAGGCCGGTGGCCTGCAGGATGTTGATCTGGTCGATCTCTTCCACACTGGCCAGCCCGACCGACCAGGCCACCGCCCGCGCCTTGATCTCGGCCTCCAGGGCGGCGCGGCGCGGCTCGCTCAGCTTTTTGGAATCATTCAGCCCGTCCGGCACATCGTCTGCACGCAGGATCACCGCCGCCGCCGCCACCGGCCCCGCCCACGGCCCGCGCCCGGCCTCGTCCACCCCGCAAACGGGGGCGGGGTGGAGGGATTCAAACGCGAGGTTCGGCCCCGTCACCGCGCCAATGCCTTGACCGCCTCATGGCGGGGGCAGGGCGTCAGGTGGTCATTGACCATGCCGACCGCCTGCATGAAGGCATAGACGATTACCGGCCCGCAGAATTTAAACCCGCGCGCTTTCAGCGCCTTGGCCATGGCCACTGATTCCGGCGTCTGGGTCGGCACCTCGGACATCGACGCATAGCTGTTCTGGATCGGTGCGCCGCCGACGAAGCTCCATAGCCAGGTGGAGAAATCCTCACCGCTGTCCTGCATCTCGCACCAGATCCGGGCGCCCGAAATGGCCGCGTCGATCTTGGCGTTGGAGCGCACGATGCCGGCGTCGGCCATCAGCCGGGCCCGGTCCGCCTCGCCGTAAGCTGCGACCTTGCGCGGATCGAACCCGTCGAAGGCCGCCCGAAACGCCTCGCGCTTTCTCAGGATGGTGATCCAGGCCAGCCCGGCCTGAAACCCGTCCAGCACCAGCTTCTCCCACAGCGCCCGCGCATCGTACTCGGGCACGCCCCAGTCGGTGTCGTGATAGGTCACATACAGCGGGTCGGTCCCGCACCAGGGGCAGCGCGATTCGGTCATGACGCCAGCCTAGCCCCGCGTCGCCTTCAGCGCATCCAGCGCTCGGTTGCGGGCCGTGGCGTGGTCGACGATGGGGGCCGGATAGGTTTCGCCCAGCCCCACGCCCGCGGCCGCCAGCTCCATCGGCGGCGCCGTCCACGGCCGGTGGATCCAGTCCGCAGGCAGGGCCGCCAGCTCGGGAACCCAGCGCCGGACGTAGTCGCCCCTGGGATCGAATTTTTCGCCCTGGGTGATCGGATTGAAGATGCGAAAGAACGGCGAGGCGTCGGCGCCAGACCCGGCCACCCATTGCCAGTTCTGGGCGTTGCTGGCTGCGTCGGCGTCGACCAGGCAGTCCCAGAACCAACGCTCGCCCTCGCGCCAGTCGATCAGCAGATCCTTGATCAGGAACGACGCCACGATCATCCGCACCCGATTGTGCATCCAGCCGGTCGCCCACAACTGGCGCATCCCGGCGTCGACAATGGGATAGCCGGTCCGCCCCTGGGTCCAGGCGGCCAGCCCGGCTGGGTCGTCGCGCCAGGCCATCCGGTCAAAGCCGTTCTTGTAGTTTTCACTCGCCAGCGTCGGGAAGGCCGTCAGCAGCTGGATCGAGAACTCGCGCCACGCCAACTCGGCGCACAGTTTTTCGGCCTGGGCGTAGGGAACCTCGCCCCCTTCCGCCGCCGTCCGCGCCGCCGTCGCGACGCGCCACGGGTCGATTTCGCCGAAATGCAGATGTGGCGACAGCCGGCTGGTGCCCTCGCGATCGGGCCGATCCCGGTCGCCGGAATAGTCGGCCAAGGCCTGGTCGAGGAATCGGTCCAGCGCCACAAGCGCGCCCGCCTCGCCCGGCGTCCAGTCCGAGAATCCCGTCGACCAGTCGGGGCGTCTCGGATGCAGGGCGAGTGAATCAATATTGATTCCTGTCATCGGCGAATCCGGCCCGCGAATGTGATCCGGCGCACAGCGGCTCTGGCGTGGCCGCGCCTGGTCCCACAGGGCGCGATTGAACGGCGTGAACACCTTGAACGGCTCTCCGGCCTGGGTGCACACCGCGCCCGGCGTCGCCAGGCTGGTCGCATTGAAGCCGTGCGCCTGCACTCCGCGCCCCTTCAGGGTCTCAGCCAGCCGGGCGTCACGCGCCCATGCGATGGGTTCAAACATTCGGTTGAGAAACAGATCACTGGCCTTGGTCTCTTCAACCAGCTTCTCAATTTCTGTTTCGGCGTCGCCGGCGCGAACCACCAGGCTCGATCCGCGTCCAGACAGGTCCGCAGCCAGGGCGCGCAGGCTCTTGTCCAGCCACCAGGCCGACGCCCCACCCATCGCCCGTCCATCCAGCTTGGGGTCGTGGATATAGGCGGCAATCACCGGTCGGCCGGTCTCAATCGCCGCCGCCAGGGCCGGATTATCGCCCAGCCTCAGGTCGCGCCGGAACCACAGAATGACCGGACGATCCGTCACGGAATGCTCCTTCGCCTTGCGAACGCCTTGCGCCGCCGCCACTTTCTAGCCAGTGAAACGCGAACGCTCAGGAACGCCGCTGTGACCGCCCCTAACGCCCAGATCCAAATCAAGGCTCCCCGACCCGTCGTTATCGGCGGCGGCGCCAAACTGTCCTTCATCGCCGGCCCCTGCCAGATGGAGAGCCGTCAGCACGCGCTGGAGACCGCCGCCGCGCTGAAGGAGATCGCCGACCGGCTTCAGATCGGGCTGATCTACAAGACCAGCTATGACAAGGCCAACCGCACCTCGGCCAATGCGGCGCGCGGCATCGGCCTGCACGACGCTCTGCCGATCTTCGCGGAGATCCGCGAGACGACGGGGATGCCGACCCTGACTGACGTGCACGAGATCGAGCACTGCGCCCCCGTGGCCGAGGCGGTCGATGTGCTGCAGATCCCCGCCTTCCTCAGCCGCCAGACCGACCTGCTGGTCGCCGCCGCCCGCACCGGCCGCGCCGTCAACGTCAAGAAGGGCCAGTTCCTGGCCCCCTGGGATATGAAGAACGTCGTCGCCAAGGTGACGGGGGCCGGCAATCCGAACGTCATGGCCTGCGAGCGCGGTGTTTCGTTCGGCTACAACACCCTGGTGTCGGATATGCGGGCCCTGCCAGTCCTGCGCGACATCGGCTGTCCGGTGGTGTTCGATGCGACCCATTCGGTTCAGCAGCCGGGTGGTCAGGGCACCTCGTCCGGCGGTCAGCGCGAGTTCGTGCCGGTGCTGGCCCGTGCCGCCGTCGCGGTCGGTGTCGATGCCGTCTTCATCGAGACCCATCCGGACCCGGACCACGCCCCGTCGGACGGTCCCAACATGGTGCCGCTCAATCAGTTCGAGGCCCTGGCGGCCGAGCTGCTCGAATACGATGCCCTGACCAAGCGCCGTCAGGCGGCCTGATCCCAGACATGGCCCGCGTTCGACTGTCCTGCTGCATCATCGCCTTCAACGAGGCGGACCGGCTGACGCGTTGTATTGAGGCGATCCGCGGGATCGCCGATGAGATTGTCGTGGTGGATTCCGGCTCGACCGACGGAACGGTTGATCTGGCGCGATCCCTGGGGGCCCAGGTGTTTCACCGTGACTGGGACGGCTATGGCCCGCAGAAGCGGTTTGCCGAGGACTGCGCATCCTACGACTGGATTCTGAACCTCGATGCCGATGAGGTGGTGACCCCGACGTTGGCCGGCGAGATCAGGACATTGCTTTCGATCTCCCAGCCCCCCTTGCCGGCCTACCGGATCCGAATGCCGACGGTCTTTCCTGGGGCGACCAGGCCGCGCCTCTGGGCCGAGAGTCACAACTACGTGCGGCTGTATGATCGCCGGCGGGTCCGGTTCCGGGACAGTCTGGTGCACGATACGGTCGACACAAAACACGAGCCGGTCGGCCAGCTCGAGCACATTGCCCTTCATTATTCGAATCGGTCGATCGCGCACGTCCGACAGAAGCTGGATCGCTACACCCAGCTCCAGGCCAAAGAACTGAGAAAATCGCCGGCGGCGGTCTGGTTGCGACTACCGTTTGAATATCCGCTGGTCTTCTTCAGATACTATATCCTGCGGCGCAATTTCACCGGTGGTGCCTTTGGATTCCAGTCCAGCCACATCGCCGCGGAGATGCGGGTAAAGCGGCTGTTGCGGATTCTCGAGGCTCAGCGCCAGGCGGGGCGGACATGAGCGGCGACGTCACCCTCGTCTTGACCTCGTGCGGCCGGTTCGATCTGCTGGAACAGACGCTGGAGAGCCTGGAGGCTGCCGAGCCGGACGGCTTCGCTCATCGGATCATCATCGAGGACTCGGCCGATGAAGTGATGGCGGCGAAGATTCGCGCCCGCTTCCCGGCCTATGAGCTGATCTTCAACCAGCCAAATCTCGGTCAGATGCAATCGATCGACCGGGCCTATGCGGCGGTGCGGACAGCCTACGTCTTTCATTGCGAGGATGACTGGCGATTTGAACCGGCTCCGTTCCTGGACACCTGCCGCCAGATCCTGGTCGACCATCCCGAGGTCAGTGTCGCCTGCGTTCGCAAGCCGCAGGAGCTGCATCCGAGGTTTCAGGCCCGCCTGACCGCCGTCAGCGACGGTGTGGCCATCATGCCTCCCGAGGCGCATCCGGAGTGGTTTGGCTATTCCTTCAATCCCAGCCTGGTGCGACTGGACACCTGGCAGCGATACGGCCCGTTCGCCGAACATGGCTCGGAGGAGGTGCTGTCCTATCGCCTCAAGCGGGACGGCTTCACCCTGGCGTTTCTCGTTCCGGGCTCAGCGGTTCATATCGGTGGCGACGCCCATGTCGAGGATCCTTTCCGCAAGGCGCGTGCCCGAGGCTTTCTGCCCAAGCTCATGCGCTCCATCGACAAGCGGGTGACGCGGTTGAAGCGCCGTTTGGGAGCCGACTGAGATGTCGCGCGAAAACCCGACCTTGGGCGAGCGGGTTGCCTGGCGGTTCGAGGCGCTGGCCTATGATCTGGTGGTTATGCTGTTGCGCGCGTTGCCGGTGGACTGGGCGTCGGCGTTCGGGGGCTGGCTGTTCCGAACGCTGGGGTCGCTGACGCCGGTGAACCGGACCGCTTCCGACAACCTCAGGCTGGCGTTTCCCGATCTGGATGAGCGCGAGCACGCGCGCCTGCTCAAGGCCCAGTGGGACAATGTGGGGCGGGCCTTTGCCGAGTTTCCCCTGATGGATCGCATCCGGCCGGCGACGGGCCGTGTCGAGGTGGTCAACGCCGAGCGATTGGCCGAAATCCGTGACCGCGGCGAGCCCGTCGTCTTCATCTCGGGGCATTTCGCCAACTGGGAGGTGATGCCCGCCACCATCGTGGAGTCAGGCGTTACCTGCCTGATGACCTATCGGGCGATGAACAATCCGCTGATCGACAAGCGGGTGAAGGAAGGCCGCGCGGCCTACGGGGTCGAGCTGTTCGCGCCCAAGGGAGAGGCGACGCGCGATCTGATGTCGGCCCTGACGCGAGGCGAATCCGTCGCCCTGATGAACGACCAGAAGTTCAATGCCGGCCTCGCGCTACCCTTCTTCGGCCATGCCGCGCATACGGCCCCTGGGCCGAGCCGGCTGGCCTTGAAATACGATGCGCCGCTCCAGACGATGAGTGTCGAACGGACGAAGGGTGCGCGCTATCGCGTGATCGTCCACGACCCCATCTACCTGGACCAGACCGGCGATCGTGCTCGCGACATCGAAACGGCGGTGCGACGCGTCAATGCGTGGGTGGAAGAGCGCGTTCGAGAGCGGCCCGAGGAATGGTTCTGGGTCCATAGGCGCTGGCCCAAGGAAACCTATGCCGCCCTTCGTGAAGCTGATCGGGTCAAGGCGCGACGGCATTTGACCAGTCGACGGATCGGTTGGGCGCTGGCGGCGGCAATGGTCTTCCTGGTGGCCGCTGCCTTCGCCTGGCGCGAGGACATTCTGCAAACGGATCTCGACCCGAAGATTCCGTTCCAGACCTATGTGCCGCCGCCGGCCCCCGACTATGCCAGTCCGGCGTCCTGGGCCCTGGCCGGTGAGGCGACGACGCCGGCCGGCCCGGCCGATATCTTCTTCGTGCATCCGACGACGTTCGACGGCGGGGCCGACTGGCTCGGCCCTATCGACGACCCGCAATCGAGCGACCTGTTACGCCGGGTCATGTTGCCGAACTATGCCGGACCCTTCGCCCGAGCGGGCAGAATTTACGCGCCGCGTTATCGGCAATCCAGCCTCTATACCCAACTGACACTTCGCGATGATGCCCGCGATGCCCGGGCCTTTGTCTATCGCGACGTGCGGGCCGCCTTCGATTGGTACCGCCAGTCCTGGGATCAGGGCCGTCCGCTGATCCTGGCGGGGACCGGACAGGGGGCGGAACTAGTTGCGCGCCTGGCTGACGATGTCCTGCGTGAGGAGCCAGGCCTGCGGACTCGGCTCGTCGCGGTCTATGTCGTCGATGCCATCGTTCCCGAAGACGAACACCAGGCGACAGACCTGCTGCCGGCCTGTCAGGCGCGCGATCAGGCCGGTTGCATGGTCGCCTTCGCCCAGGTGCGCGAAGGCACCGACGACGTCGCCCGCCGGCGCGTGGACCGCGCTCAGGTCTGGACGGCTCGCGGCACCCTGACCGGCCTGGAGGGACGTCTTCCCCTGTGCGTCAATCCGGTTCTGGGAGCCGCCACGCAGGTTCTGGTGCCAGACCACCTCAGCCTTGGGGCCGCCAATGCCAGTGGACTGGAGTGGGGTGCGCGCCCGCCGTTCATCGCCCGGCAGGTCGAGACACAATGTGTCGACGGCATCTTGAGGCACTCCTTGCCGCGATCGCCGTCCCTTCGCCCGAGTGGCTCCTGGGCAGATCGGCGTAAGTCGCCGCCCTACAATCTGTTCTATGCCGACATTGAGGCCGATGCCCTGGCTCGCATTGCCGCTCTGGCCCAGCGAGGCGGTGCCGGCCTTGCCCACAGCGACTGAGCCTCGGATAAAGCCAGGGTATGAGTTTGATCCCCGTCATCATCGACTGTGACCCTGGCGTTGACGACGCCGTGGCCCTGTTCCTGGCGTTTGCTTCGCCAGAGCTGGATATCCGCGCGATTACGACCGTCGGCGGCAACGTCCCGGCTGACAAGACCGCCCGCAATGGACGATTGCTGCGGCATCTGGCTGGTCGGGGATCGCGGCCGCCTGTCCATGCGGGTGCGGCCCGGCCCCTGCATCGGCATCTCGATATCGCGGACCATTTTCACGGGATTGACGGCCTCGGCACGCTGGAGCCGTTCGAGCCGGAGAATCCGCTGGCCGAGGGGACCTCGGCGCAGGCCATCGTCCACCACGTCATGACATCGGAGCCGGGGACGATCACCCTGGCTGTGACCGGGCCGATGACCAATGTCGCCCTGGCCCTGCGGCAGGAGCCGGCGGTGGCCGGTCGGCTCAAGCGGATCGTCGCCATGGGCGGATCGCGCACGGAGGGCGGCAACATCACCGCCAGCGCCGAGTACAACATCTGGGCGGACCCCGAGGCGGCGCACGAGGTTCTGACGGCCGCGGTCGAGGTGGTGATGATGGGCCTGGACGTGACACACCAGGTCAGGACGCCGGATGCGGTCATCGAGACGATCCGAGCGATAGGCTCGCCGGCGGCATCGGCGTGTGCCGCCATGCTGGACTACGGCCAGTACACAGCGCGCAAATGGGCTGAGGGTCAGGAAGGTCCGATGCACGATCCGTGTGTGATCGCCTATATCCTCAAGCCGGAGTTGTTTGAGTTGCGGGCCTGCGCGATTCAGGTGGAAACAGTCTCCGAGCTGACGCGCGGACATACCCAGGTAGAGTTTCGCGTCCCGGCGGAGCAAGCCCGCCACCATTGGGGCGTTCGCGCGGACCGGGACGGCGTCTTCGATCTCATCGTTCAGTCGCTTCGGCGGACGGCATGAAGATCGCGGTCCTGGGTTCGATCAATCTTGATCTCGTGGCCAGTGGAGCTCCGCTACCACGCGCCGGCGAGACGGTGTCGGGCGCGTGCCTGGACCGCCATCCTGGTGGCAAGGGGGCGAACCAGGCCTTCGCGGCGGCACGATTGGGGGGCGACGTCGCTCTGTTCGGGCGAACGGGGGCAGACGGCATGGCGGACGAATCCCTGTCTCTGTTGCGATCGCTTGGAGCCGACCTGCGTGGCGTTGTCGCCGATCCTGATCTGGCTACGGGCGTCGCCCTGATCGCGGTGTCTCCTGAGGGCGAGAACCAGATCACCGTCTGTTCGGGAGCCAATGCGGCGGTGATACCGCCCCCTCTGATCGGGGCGGACGCTCTGATCTGTCAGTTGGAGATTCCGGTCGCGACCGTCGCGGCCGCTTTCGACGCCTTCGCAGGCTTTGCTGTCGCCAATCTGGCTCCGGCGGTACCGGTGCCGGAGGCCCTGCTGGCGCGCGCGGACCTGCTCGTCGTCAATGAGCCCGAGGCGGCATTCTACGGCCAGGCGCTGTTGCGGTCGCCCGGTCTGGTTGCCATCACGCTCGGTGCCCGCGGTGCAGAGCTCTGGAAAATGGGTCGGAAGATCGCCGAGGCCTCGCCACCTTCTGTGGCCGTCGTCGATACAACGGGGGCCGGTGATGTGTTCGTCGCGGCTTTGACCGTGGCCCTGGTCGATGGGATGACGCCACAGGCTGCACTGGACTTTGCCTGCGCGGCCGGGGCCTTGGCCACCACCCGTGCGGGGGCCCAGCCGTCGGCACCGTCGCGCGCGGAGGTGAATGCTGTGCTGGAGGATAGAAGATGACACGTGCCGTTCCCGAGCTGAGTCTGGCTGAGTTCAACGAAGGGTCGGCGTCGGCGCGCGCCGCCTTCTCCGCCGAGCTGATGCGTGGACTGCAGGACTATGGCTTCGTGGTCCTGCGCGACCACGGCGTTCCAGCATCTCTGCTGGAGGCGGCCTATGCGTCGAGCGAGGCCGTATTTGCTCTGCCGGCGGCGACCAAGCGCACCTATGCGGCCGGAATGCGGGGCTACACGCCCTTCGGGGTCGAACACGCCAAGGATTCCGGTCAGCCAGATCTGAAGGAGTTCTGGCAGGTCGGCCATGATTCCGGGGCGGACCCTACCGGAACGGAAGGCTTTGAGGACAATGTCTGGCCTTCCGAGGTTCCAGAGTTCCAGACCACGATCAGTGCGTTGTTCGATCGGCTGAACAATACGGGCATGGTTGTGCTGCAGGCGCTCGCGCCAGAGCTGGGGCTCACGACGCACTGGTTTGACGACAAGGTGCGTTGGGGGACGTCCCTGCTACGGATCTTGCACTATCCGCCGGTGTCCTCAGACACGCCCGATGGGGCGGTGCGCTCGGCGGCGCATGAGGACATTAACTTCCTGACGCTGATGCCGGCGGCCCGTGGAGCGGGGCTGGAGTTGCTGGATCGCGACGGTTCGTGGCTTCCGATTCAGGCGGATTCCTCGACCCTGATCGTCGACAGTGGGGACATGATGGCGCGCCTGACCAATGGCGTCATTCCGGCCACGACCCATCGCGTGGTCAATCCAAGCGGGCCCAACGTCAGCCGCTATTCGATACCGTTCTTCATGCACCCGACCCTGGCGACGTCGCTGGATGTCCTGCCCTCGTGCCGGAGCCACGCGCCGGTTCCGTCGCCCATCACGGCCGGAGAGCTGCTTGATGAGCGGCTACGCGCCATCGGTTTGCGCAAATAGCGGGACGGACTTGAGCTATGCAGACCTGACCTGGGAAGACCCCAATCCGGTCAAACGATGGCTGCAGCGAAGGCGCGTGGCCGACGCGCTCTCGCAGGTCCCGGCGGGTACGACCGTATCGCTATTCATCGATTACGGTGGTGGGGACGGCTTTCTGGCGGCCCGGGCCCTCGAACGCTGGCCGCAGGCCAGGGCGATCGTCTTCGAGCCCTACCTGGAGTTTGCCGAGGCGGCGCGCCGCCGGCTGGCCCCTTGGCCCGGCGCGACGGTGGTGGCGCGTGCCCGTGACCTGCCCACGGGTGCCGACGTCGTCTTCTGCACGGAGGTCTTCGAGCACCTGCCGGAGGCCGAAAGCGACCAGGCGATCCGGGAGATTGATCGGGTTCTCAAGGTTGGTGGCCTGATGATCGTCGGTGTTCCGGTCGAGATCGGCCTGCCGGCCCTTGTGAAGGGCCTCTTCCGTCGGGCACGTCGCCCGGATGCCTATGACGGTGATCTGTCCCGGATCTGGAAGGCGGCCCTGGGTCGTCCGGCAGCGGATCGCCCGCTTGAGCGAATGGGCGAGATGCTGCGCTACCATTCCTTTCATCTCGGATTTGATTTTCGCCGGCTGCGCGCGCGGCTGGAGGCTCGGTCGGGTGTGGCCCGCCTGGTCGGCAGCCCCTTCGCCGCCGCACCGGTCCTGCTGAGCAGCGAAGCCTATATGACCCTGACCAAGCCGGAGGTTCCCCACATGGCGCACGTGGCGAGAGATGACAGACCCACCGACAAGGCTGAACGCTATCGCGAGGTCATTGACGAGATCCAGGCCGTCCTGGCCGGAGAGCACAACCGGATCGCCCGCATGGCCACAGTGGCCTCAATGCTGGCGGACGCGTTCCCTGCCTTCATCTGGACCGGCTTCTATCTGGTGGATGAGAACAGGCCGGACGAACTGGTGGTCGGGCCGTATCAGGGCAAGCTGGGCTGCCTTCGGATTGCGTTTGGCAGGGGTGTTTGTGGCACGGCCGCCCAGACCCGACAGACTCAGGTCATCGAGGACGTTCACGCCTTCGCCGGACACATCGCCTGCGACAGTCGCTCGAGGTCGGAGATTGTCGTTCCAGTCCTGGGGGCCGATGCGCAACTGATCGCGGTGCTGGACATCGATTCGGCGGACCACGCGACCTTCGACGCGGTGGACGCCCAGTCGCTCGAGCGCCTCGTCCAAGCCGTATTTCAGGACCTCTGACGAGGCAAGGGCGGGCAGGGCGGGGCGGCAAAAAGCGCCGAGGCCGGACAATTCTGACCTCCTAACGCCACATTAATATCAATAAAAACAATCAAATCGCGACGATTTGCGATGGCCCACGGCTTGCTTGGAACTGACTGAATAGCCCCTGCGCCGAACGCGCTCCTTACATATGGCCCTGCGATGGGCCGTCGATCGCGTTCATGTCACCTTCCGAGATCCTCAGCCGTGCGGCCCCGACCGCCCCGACCCCGCCGACGCCCGAGCGCGCCGATGCCGGGCAGTTCGATGGGCTGCTGCGGGACCAGACGGTGTCCCCGACGCGGGGGCGCCTGGGCGTTGGCCGCTGGCTGCGCTCCGAGCCGGAAACGACGATGCGTCTGGACGGTACTGACCCGGCGGTCCTGCCGGGAATGGCGGGGTCCTGGTTTGAGCGGCCGCTGATCAATCCGGGGCCGAACGCCGAGGGAAAGCTGACCGGACCGCTGATCAATCCAGGTCCGAACGCCGAGACCAAGCTCACCGGGCCGCTTATCAATCCTGGCCCGCACATCAGCGGCAAGGAAGCGGGTCCCCTGATCAATCCGGGCATCGAGGGACAGACCGGATCGGATGTGTCGCCGGTTCCCGGGGCCATGTCAGGCGTGTCCGGGCCATTGTCCGCTGCAGAGGTGACCGAGGCCTCCGGCGGCGTAGCCCGCCCGTCAACCGGAGCGCTCCAGGCGGCTCTGAACGCGCTATCCACTAATGGTCAATCCCAGGCGGTGACCTCGCTGGCCCAGGCCGCCCAGCAGGCCGTCGCCCGTGTCCCCGAAGCGGGGGCGCTTGAGGGCGCTGCAACCGTGGAAGTTCCGACCCCCGAGCTGGATCTCGCTCCGGTGCCGACGACGCCGGCGACGGGTTCAACGACGGCCGAGCCGGGTTCTGGAGGCTCTGCGGCACCAACTCCGAATGGAGCCGCAGTTGGGCAGGCCGTCGCCCAGGATCAGGCAGCCTCGTCGCCGGCCAGCGAGGCTGTCGAGCTTGCACAGACGGACGACGTCGCGACAGACCTGCAGCGGGCCGAGACGGAGGTTCCCGCCAACCAGACCGGAACGACCGGCCCGGCTCAGGCGAGCTTGACGCGTGCAGACGCAGCGAGCCTGGCCGGCCGTCTGTCTTTCGATACCCTGGCGCAGGTGTCGGCCCAGATCATTCGTCGCCTGGAACACAGGACGACACGGTTCGACATGGAACTCAATCCGGTCGAGCTGGGGCGCGTCGACGTGCGGCTCGACATCGATTCCGAGGGTCGCCTGGCGGCGCGACTGGCCTTCGACAACCCCGCTGCGGCCCTGGAGCTGCGGGGGCGCGTCGATGATCTGCGTCGCGAACTTCAGCAGGCCGGATTCCAGCTGGCCGACGATGCCTTCTCCTTCACCGATCGAGGCGATTCTGAGCGTGGAGGGGCATTTGACCGGGACGATGCCCGGTTGGCGCACGCCCGCTCCGCGGCGGCTGCTGAACAGGCGGATGTCGCGGCCCAGCCCGTGTTGCGAACCCTGACCCGTCTGGGCCTGGATGTGAGGGTCTGACGATGCCGATCAATGCCGTCAACACCACCTCGGCAACCGGAGCGACTGCCTCTGGCCGCGCCAATCTCGTCTCCAACTTCGAGACCTTTCTTCAGCTGCTGACGACCCAGCTGAAGAACCAGGATCCGTTGTCGCCGCTCGATTCCAACGACTTCACCGCCCAGCTGACCCAGATGGCTGGTGTCGAGCAGCAGCTGCTGACTAACGATTTGCTCCAGGCATTGGTCAATCAGGGCTCGGCCGGCCTGGATGGAGCGGTCAGCTACATAGGCAAGTTCGTGACTGCGGCTGGCTCCGCTACCCGGCTCGACGAGGGTGCGGCGACCTGGAGCTACGAACTGGCCAGCAATGCCGCCGATGTTCGGCTTGAGGTTCTGGATTCGACCGGTGCCGTGGTCTGGTCTGGCGAAGCCCCATCCAATGACACGGGCGTTCATGATTTCAGCTGGGATGGCCGCACGAGCGCCGGAACCCAGTTGCCGGACGGTGGCGTCTATACCCTGCGCGTCGCGGCGACCACGAGCGGCGGCCAGGCCGTCGAGAGCCAGATCCTGATCCGCGGCGTCGTCTCAGGGGTCGAGATGTACGATGGCCGACCCTATGTCACCGTGGGGGGCTCAATCGTCCCGATGAGCCAGATCATCAGCGTCAATGCGGCGGCCCCTGCATCGGACGACGCCGACGACGGCGCGCAGGGGGTGATCGCCTCGGCCGTCGATCTGGCCAAAGACCTTCTCAATCCGGTGGATGAAATCGCTGCCCTGGCGGGCGCGTTGAATCCGCTTCGACTGCTTTGAATTCAAGGGGAGTAACAAGATGAGCATCAACAGCGCCATGCTGGCAGGCGTTTCAGGGCTGAGGGCGAACTCTGCCGCACTCGCTGCGCTGTCCGACAACATCGCGAACGTGAACACCATCGGCTACAAGCGCAGCCAGGTCGACTTCCAGACGATGGTGACCGGCGGATCGGCCGGTGGCTATTCGGCGGGCGGCGTATTGGCCAATGCTCGCCACTACGTCACCCAGGAGGGCCTGCTCCAGCGCACCGGCTCATCGACCGATCTGGGGATTTCGGGCCAGGGCTTCTTCGTGACGACCCAGCAGGCGGAAGATCTCAATGCGACGGACGCGCGTCTGTTCACCCGCGCAGGATCGTTCAGCGTCGACACCCTCGGCTATCTGAGAAACAGCGCCGGGCTGTTTCTTCAGGGCTGGATCGCCGACGCCGAAGGCCAGATCACGGTCGATCCGTCAGATCTGGGCCGTCTGAACTCGATCAACGTCGGGGCGATTGGCGGTGCGGCTGAGCCGACCACGCGCGTCTCGTTGAACGCCAACCTGCTGTCCAGTCAGGCGGTCTCGCCAGAGTTTGCCACCTACGACCCCCTGACCAACTCCATGGCGATGTACGACCCCGAGACGGGGGCCGGTGTTCGCCCAGATTTCGAGATGCAGGTTCCTGTCTCGGACTCAAAAGGCGGCAAGCGCACCCTGGCGATTTCGTTCCTCAAGACCGACGTTCCGAACCAGTGGCTGGCCGAAATCCGGGCCGTCCCGGCATCTGACGTCGTCACGGGAAGCGGATTGGCCAATGGTCAGATCCGAACTGGACTGATCGCTTTCACCCAGGACGGACGCCTGGATGTCGCGGCCATGCAGGCGATGGGGAGTACGGCCCTGTTCCCGGACCCGGAAAACGCGACCCTGACGTTTGGCGCGTCGGACGGAGCGGCGCCGGGCGCGGGCGCGGTCAACTGGGCCCCGGGACTGGGTGTCGATGACCAGCAGGTCAGCTTTGACCTGGACACGGCGGCCGGGGGTCTGACCCAGTACGACAGCCAATCCGTCGTTCAGGCGGTCATCACCAACGGCACCGCGTTCGGCAACCTGACCGACATCGAGATCAACGAACAGGGCTTTGTCACGGCGATCTTCGACAACGGTGTCACGCGCCGGATTGCCCAGGTCGCCATCGCCACCTTCCCCAGCCCCGATAACCTGATCTCGGTCAACGGTAATGCCTTCCGGGTCAGCCAGGGATCGGGCACCTACAATCTGAAGGCCCCGGGGACCGGCGGTGCCGGCATGGTCGCGCCCAGCCAGCTGGAGGCGTCCACGGTTGACCTGTCGGCCGAGTTCACTGGCCTGATCACAACCCAGCGGGCCTATTCAGCCTCATCGAAAATCATCACGACCGCCGATGAAATGCTGGAAGAACTGATCCGCGTGAAGCGCTGATAAGTAACGCCTGAACAACGTCCTTGAAGACTGATTTAACAAGGCCTGACCAAAAGATGAATAAACGGATCGTTCGATTCAGAACCTGTTCACCAAGGCGCTTAAACGGGTGTTATGAGCCTATGGGTATTCTCGCATCAGTGATGGTGGTGCGAGAGGCGAAAAGCCCATGCTTCAAGAACAGCGTATTAACGGCAACGGCGAGCGCTATGTCATCGGCCCGACGGGGGCCGCTTTGACCCTGGACGATCTGCCCCCGCCCGAAACAGAACGCTGGGTGATCCGGCGCAAGGCTGAAGTGGTTTCGGCCGTGCGCGGTGGTCTGCTCTCGCTCGAAGAGGCCTGCGCCCGATACAGGCTGACGACCGAGGAGTTCCTCGGCTGGCAGCACTCCATTGATCGCTGGGGTATGCAGGGCCTTCGCACCACGCGAATCCAGCAGTACCGCTAACAGGTCTCACTCCTTGGTTTCAGAAGCGGCCGTGCCCCCTTCGGGGCGCGGCCGTTTTGCCTTTTGACGGAGGCTCAGGCGAAGATGTGCGCCTGGCCAGGGTCGATGCTCACATTCACTACCTCGCCGGGACGTTCCTGCAGGCGGACCTGAACGCGCGTGTTGCCGCTCGTCAGATCGGCGATCCAGCCCTGGCCCACGAAGCGCGCCTCTGACACGGAGGCTTGAACGCCAGAGCCGGGGACGAGTGCGGTCGGGCGCAACATGACCTCGGCCTCACCGTCGGCCAGGCCGTCGGCGGGCAGCGGGCCGAAGACAGTGTGTGCGACGCCACCCGAGATCCGGGCTGCAATGACCTCCGCCTCCCCCAGGAGACGCGCCGCCGCAATGGAGACGGGGGTACGGTAACAGGCTTCAGGAGATCCGCGTTGCAGGATCCGGCCCTGGGCCATCAGGGCCAGATCATCGGCCATCTGCATGGCTTCGCCGGCATCGTGGGTCACGATCAGGACCGCGGCACCGGATTGCTTCAGAATGGCCAGGGCGGCGGCACGCACCTCTGCCTGGAGGTGGCCGTCCAGGCCGGAGAACGGTTCGTCCAGCAGAACGGCGCGCGGCGCCCGGGCCAGGGCCCGGACCAGGGCCACCCTCTGTTGCTCGCCGCCAGACAGTTCGCCGGGAAAGCTCCGCGCCCGATCGGCCAGCCGGACAGTCGACAGCAGGTCCGCCACGCGCTCGCGCCGTTCGGCGCTTGTCAGATGGGCCAGGCCAAAGCCGACGTTGTCCTCGATGCGCAGATGCGGGAACAGGGCGTAGTCCTGGAACACCAGGCCGATATCGCGCCGCTCTGGAGGGAGGGTCGAAATATCCTCGCCTTCAGACAGAACCCGCCCACCATCGAGCGGCTCCAGCCCTGCGATCATCCTCAGCAGGGTTGACTTGCCGCACCCTGAGGGACCGAGCAGGCAGGTGATCCGACCGGCCTGGAGGCTGAGGCTGACGCCGTCCACGGCGGCCTTGGAGCCATAGAGGCGCAGGGCGTCAACGACTTCGATGGCGGCGCTCATGGATGGTCTCCGGGGCGGGAGCGGGACACGCGTCGCGTGAGCCACATCACCGCCGGCAAGGCAATCAGAACAATCAGCAGCGAGGGCCAGGCCGCTTCACCCAGCCGCTCGTCCTTGGCGTAGTAGTCGGCCATCACCGCCAGGGTGTCGAAGCCGAACGGACGCAGGATCATTGTCGCCGGCAGCTCCTTCAAAACGTCAATGAAGACCAGCAGCAGGGCCGTAAACAGCGCCCCCGATGCGAGCGGTAGCTCGACCCGGCGCGCTGCCCCGCCGGTGTCTTCGCCGAGCGTCCTGGCCGCCGCCCGGACCGACGGTCCAATGCGACGCAGCCCGGCATCGATCGGTTCCAGCGCCGCGGCCATCAATCGCGACGCATAGGCCAGGACCAGCAGCGCGAGGGCCATGACAAAGCTTGAAACCGTGGCGGGAAATGCGCGCCAGATCACACCCGCCGGTGCCAGCAGACCAATCGCCATCACCGCGCCCGGTGTGGCGTACCCGAGGCTGAGAAGGCCCGGAATGAAACGACTGTGGCGGGCGTTCAGAGCAACCAGGGCGGCCAGACCACAGGTGAAGGCGGCGGCAATGGCCCCAAGGATCAGGACGTTGCGGCTGGAGGCGATCAGCCGCGTCAGCTCGTGCTCTCCGCCGGCTCCCAGCCAGGCCAGCCATCCCAGCGGCAGGATCAGGCCCAGCGCGATCAGGGCCAGACAGAACATTGTCGCCGCCCATGCCTTCATCCCCGTCAGCCGGATCCGTTCCAGCCGGCGCCAGCGCGCCTGGCCGGCCTCACCGCCGGCTCTCTGATTGACGCGCTCCAGCCACAGCAGGACGGCCGCTGCCGCCAGGAGCGGCAAGGCCAGCCGAGCCGCCTCGGCGGCAGAATAGAAGACGGACCAGGCCCTTACGACTCCGGTGGTCAGGGTCTGGACCGTCAGGAAGGATGTGGCCCCGTAGTCGGCTAGCGTCTCCATGACGGCCAGGGCCATGCCGGCGGCGAGCGCCGGTCGCGCCAGCGGCAGGGCCACGCGCAGGAAGGCCTGTCGATGGGAGAGCCCCAACGAGCGTGCGGCCTCAACGAGGCTGGATGACTGATTCAGCAGAGCCGCGCGAAGGGTCAGATAGACGTATGGATAGAAGGCCAGAGTCATGACGATGGCTGCGCCCCACAGAGTGCGCATCTCGAGTGGCGGATCCCAGCCGAAGGCGGCGCGCCAGGCCGTGCGGATTGGGCCTGCGACGTCAAACAGGCTGGCGTAGCCGTAGGCGAGAACAAAGGCCGGCGCGGCCAAAGGCAGAACCAGCATCCAGGAGAACAACCGCCGCCCTGGAAACTCGTGCAGGACCACGAGCCATGCCGCCAGTCCTCCGATCAGACCGGTGCCGACGCCGACCAGGGCTACCAGGCCCGCAGAGGTTCCGGCATAGCGCCAGAAGGTTGCTGCGGTCAGGCTGTCGGCCCCGTCTCCCAGAGCCGTCGCGAACACGGCGACCAGCGGCGCAATCGCGATCAAGGCCGCCACGATGGCACCCAGGCGCAAGGAGGTTACTCTCGGCATTGAAAAAGACATCCCGGGCCCGCGACTAGCATGAACCCGGGACGCCGTCTGCGATCACTTCAAGGCTCAGCGCCAGCCAGCCTGTTCGAAGATGCGCTGAGCTTCGGCCCGGTGCTCGGCATAGGCCGGCAGGGGCATCGGATCGGCCGCGTGGTGCGAATAGGCCGCGACGTCTTCCGGCATCTCCGCCTCGGTCGTCGTCGGGAACTCATTGGTTTCCGTCGCGAAGATGCCCTGGGCCTGCGGTCCTGTCAGGAATTCCAGGAAGCGGATCGCATTTTCGCGGTTCGGGGCGTGGGCTGCCAGGCCGGCTCCCGATAGGTTGAAGTGCGATCCGTGGCCGTCGATCTGCGGGAAGGCGAGGGCGAGATGCTCGACAACAGAGCGGTCGGCTGCGTCATCGGACTCGGCCATGCGCAGGAAATAGTAGTGGTTGGTGATCGCCACCTGGCACTGGCCGGCCGCGACCGCCCGGATCTGATCGGAATCCGACCCCTGGGGCTGGCGTGCCATGTTGTTGACGACGCCACGCGCCCACGCCAGCGCCCGCTCGGGGCCCCAGCTCTCGATCAGCGCCGACATAAGGGTGAGGTTATAGACGGCGTCCGACGTCTGGGTGCAGACCTGTCCGTGGAAGCGCGGCGACGCCAGGTCGGCGTAGTCGTCGATCTCTTCGGGGCGGACCTGACGGGTGTCATAGGCCACGATGCGCGCACGACGCGCGATGCCGAACCAGCGGCCTTCGGGATCGCGCCACTGTTCGGGCACACGCGCATCAATGGTGGCATCGTCGAACGGGACGATGAAGCCCTGATTGGCGGCTTCCCCCATCGCCCCCGCGTCCTGAATCACGACCACGTCGGCCGGGCTGGATGTGCCCTCGGCCTCGAGCCGGGCGAGAAGCTCGGGTGCCCGTGCCTCAATCTTTCGGACCGCGATACCGGTTGCGCAGGTGAAGGCCGTGTAGATGGCGTCGTCCGATGCATAGTGCCGGGCCGTGTAGAGATTCACGGAGCCGCCCGTGGCCTGGACACAGTCGGCCTGGGCCGTGTCCGTCTGGCTGGCATCAGGCTGGCACGCGGCCAGGGCGGTTGCGCCGGCGAGGAGGGCGGCGACGGAAAAGCGCTTCATCATGTTCGATCCCTAAAAAACCGGAGCGGGTCTCGCACAAATGAGAATGTCTCGCAACTATGAAGGTGCGTGGCGGCTTTCTCGGGCAGAAGCGGCGTTGGCCGAGACGAAACCGGAATCCGTTGCTAAGGAAAGGGGATGACGCCGGCGAGTTTCCGAGTCGAGGGGGAAAAAGACGGTCGGCTGGCACTGGTGCTTGCCGGTGACTGGACGGCGCGCACCCTCGGGCGTTTGCCGAGAAGTCTGAAGGCCAAGCTGCGCGGCCGAACCCTGGATTCCGTCGATATTTCCGGATTGGGCCGGTTCGATACCGCTGGGGCCCTGGCCATTGTCCAGGCTCACGAGGGGCGGCTGCCCAAACAGGGCTGGCAGGATCGCCCTGAGGTCGAACGCGTGGTCCTGGTGGTCGAGGAACTGGAATGCCACGCCGTCGATCCACCCCGGCTGGCCGATCCCCTGACCCGTTTCTTTGCGCGGGTGGGTCGCGGTGTCTATGACTTCGGGGCAGAAGCCTGGGAGGCGTTCGCCTTTCTCGGCGAGCTCCTCATGGCTGTCGTTCGCACCCTGGCGAACCCGACTAGAATCCGCTGGGCGGCCTGGTTCAGCCAGGCGGACCACACCGGACTCAATGCCATTCCAATCGTTCTGGTGACGACCTTCTTCATCGGAGCGGTCGTGGCCTTCATCGGGGCGGACCTGCTGACTGATTTCGGGGCCGGAGTCTTCGCGGTTCAGCTGATCGGCGTGGCCGTGTTTCGAGAATTTGCCGTGGTCATCACCGCCGTCCTGCTGGCCGGTCGATCCGCCTCGTCCTTTGCGGCCGAAATTGGATCCATGAAGATGAATCAGGAGGTCGATGCCATGCGAGTCATGGGCGTCGACCCCTTCCAGGCCTTGGTGGTACCGCGGCTTGCGGCCCTGTTGTTGATGCTGCCGCTGTTGACGTTCCTGGCCATGGTGTCGGGCCTGGTCGGCGGAATCGTCGTGACCTGGACCCAGCTGAACCTGGGGCCGTCGTTCTTCCTTCAGCGGCTCGTGCTGGACGGCTATATGCCGCAGCATATGCTGGCGGGCATGGTGAAGGCTCCGGTCTTTGCCATCGTGGTGGCAACCATCGGATGCCGGCAGGGGATGGCGGTCGGCGGCGATGTTGAGAGCCTCGGCAAGCGGGTGACGGCTGCGGTCGTTCAGTCGATCTTCGCGATCATCGCTCTGGACGCGGTGTTCGCGCTCCTGTTCATGAGGATCGGGCTGTGAGCGAGGACGTGATTCCGAGCCCGGCTCACCGCCCCCCTCCGATCGAGGTCAAGGGGCTGCTCAATGCCTTTGGCGAGCGCAGGATCCATGAGGATCTCGACCTCACGGTGCGCGCCGGCGAGGTCCTGGGGATCGTGGGCGGGTCGGGGACCGGCAAGACGGTCTTGCTGAACTCGATTCTCGGGCTTCGCGAGCCGACCGCTGGAACGGTCAAGCTATTCGGCGAAGACACCGCCCGCATGAGTCGTGCCGAGCGTGACGACATCGAGAAACGCTGGGGGGTCTTGTTCCAGCATGGTGCGCTGTTCTCGTCGTTGACGGTACTGGAGAATGTTGCCTCGCCGCTGGTCGAGCACTCCGGCCTGCCGGCGGATACCATCCGCGAACTGGCCGAGATGAAGATTGCCATGGTGGGGCTGGGACCCGAGTCCCATTACCTCAAGCCGGCAGAGCTTTCCGGAGGAATGCGAAAGCGGGTCGGACTGGCGCGAGCGCTTGCCCTGGACCCCGAACTGCTCTTTCTGGATGAGCCAACGGCGGGTCTGGACCCGATCGGGGCCGCAGCCTTTGACGATCTGATTCTTGAGCTTCAGGAAAACCTCGACCTGACGGTCTTCATGATTACCCACGATCTGGATAGCCTCTACGCGATCTGTGATCGGATTGCTGTGCTCGCGGACAAGCGGGTCGTGGAGGTGGCACCGCCCGAAGAACTCGAGCGATCGGATCATCCCTGGATCAAGGAATATTTCTTGGGGCCGCGCGGGCGCGCGGCCCGGGCTGCTGAAGGAAACGGCTGATGGAACGCAATGCCCACTATGCCGCCGTCGGTTTGGCAACCGTGACCATCATGGTCGCGCTGGCGGTGTTTGTCGTCTGGCTGGCGCGCTTCTCGTTCAACGAGGAATACGACATCTATGATGTCCTCTTTACGGACCCTGTGCGTGGCCTTTCAGTCGGTGGCGAGGTCCATTTCAACGGCATCCGAGTCGGAGAGGTCACGGATCTGACGCTCGACCGGGAAACTGGTAACCAGGTCGTCGCGCGCATCCGGCTGGATGAAGGCATTCCCGTTCGTACGGACAGTCGTGCCCAGCTCGAACCCCTGGGCATTACCGGGGTGAACTATATCCAGATCACCTCGGGAACGCCGGACGGTCCGCTGCTGAAGGACCAGTTTCCCGCTGGCGTGACGCCGGTGATCCAGAGCCAGCCCAGTCCGATCGCCGAGCTTCTAGCGGGTTCGGGAAATGTGCTGGCCCAGGCCGTGGATGCGCTGAACCGGATCAATCGCGTTCTGTCGGACGACAACATCCGTGCCTTCACCTCGACGATCGACAATGTCGAGACCGTGACCGCCGAGCTGGAAGCGCGCCGACAGGTCTTTGCTGACCTGGAACAGGCGGTTGCGAACGCCAATGCGGCCATCGCGGAATATCAGGGGCTTGGTCAGGATCTCCGCCAGATCGTCCAGGGCGATGGGGCCCAGGCCATCGCCAGCATCGAACGCGCGGCCGCTGAGGCCGAGGCCGCAGCGCGCGATGTGCGTGGCATGACGGATCAACTTCAGCGACCGGTCGGTCAGTTCGCTGACGAAGGCATCCCGCAACTGGCCGATACGATCAGCCAGCTTGAAGAGGCGACCGCGACGCTGAACGCGCTGATTGCCGACGTGAACCGTAGTCCGCGTGAATTCATCCAGCGGCCTGCCTCCGAAGAAAGGGAGATCGAACAATGATCCGGTCCATAGCCGCCGCCGCGACGGCGCTGCTCCTGGCGGGCTGCTCCCTTCTCGACACGCCTGACCCCGTCGCGCTTTATCGTTTTGGGGACAGGGACCCGCCAGCGACCGTCCCGGGGTCGGGCCGGACCGTGGTGGTGCTCAACCCGATCTCCTTTCCCGAAGGGGCGTCTGGCGACCGGATCCTGACCACGTCCGGTGGAAGCGTCGCCTATCTGGCCGGCGCGCGCTGGATTGGCCCGTCCGAGCGGCTCTTCCGAACCGCCCTGGAGGCCGAGTTTCTGCGGAGCGGGCGATCTGTCAGCGTCTCGGATCGGCGCGAGTCGCCGCGCGACGGACTGGCGCTGGACCTGGATGTATCCAGCTTCGAGGCCCGCTATTCCGATGGTCCGGATCGCGCACCGGTCGTTGTGATCGCTGCGCGCGCGCGCCTCATGGCTCCGGATCGAACCGTGCGTGCCGAACGCACCTTCATCACCCAGCGTGAGGCCGGTGCCAACCGTGTCTCGGCTGTCGTGGAAGCCTTCGACACCGCGACCGGCGAGTTCAATCGCGAGGTGGTGGCCTGGGTGGAGTCCTCGGCGCGCTAGCGCCCTTCATCACCCCAAAGAGATCGGGTTTTCGCGGTCGTCCCGGGATCAGCAGCAGCCCCCACATTCAGGGCGCTGATTTACCCAACCTCTCGCTTCCGCTTGAAATTAGGAATATTCCTAATTAGGGATATTCCTATGAATAGCCTCTTCAAGGCCTTGTCGCATCCGGCGCGTCGTCAGATCATCGATATGCTCCGAAGGGGGCCGATGACTTCCGGCGACATTGCCCGCGCGTTCGACATGAGCTGGCCGACCATAACCGGTCATCTCAATGCGCTGAAAGAGGCCAATCTGGTCTCACAGGAGCGGGACGGAACCTCGATCCGCTACCGCCTGGAGATTTCCGCTGTGGAGGAGGCGCTTGGCTTTCTCCTGTCCATGACCGGCGCTGCGCCCAAGGAGCTTGACGCATGACCCGCCGTTTCACTCTGATCGACATCGCCACCGCTGTGGCCGTGGCAGCCCTGCTGGCCGGTGCCTTGTGGGTCGTACTGCATGGTCCGACCGAACCTCTGCCGATGCATTTTGGCGCGGATGGACGCCCGGATCGCTGGGGCGACCGACGCGAGCTGGCCGGACTGCTGGCTTTTCTCGCTGTCATTGTGGGCCTGACGGCCGGTGGTCTTGGAGTCTATGCCGGGCGCGCGACCGACCCGGCTCGTCGGCGAGGCCTTCGCCTGGGCCAGCTTGTCAGCTTGATCGTCATCGGATCGATCGCGCCGTTCCTGACCTGGCAGATCCTTTCGACGGCGAGCCAGCCGGCGGCGGCTCCCGCGATCGTGACTCTGGTCTGGCCGATGGGATTCCTGGCCTTCGTCTGCCTGACGCTCGGCGCGGTTCTGGGGCGCATCCCTCCGAACATTGCGATTGGCGTGCGCACCGCATGGTCCTTGAAGAGTCGTTTGGCCTGGGACCGGTCCAACCGCCTGATGGGCCGATTGCTGTTCTGGCTCGGCCTCGGTGGCCTGGTTGCGACCCCTGCCGCGCCGCAGCCGCTCGGCCTGTGGGTGATGGTGGCGGGGATATTGTTGTCCGGTGTGGCGGCGATCTTTGAAAGCTGGCGTGTCTGGCGCACAGATTCCAACCGCCAGCCCTTCTGACCTGAAACTAGGAGGTCCACCATGTTGTTAGCGGTTCTCAGCGCAGTCTTGGCCGTGCAGGCCGCGCCTGGCCCCCAGGACGTAACTCTGCCGGGGGCACCTGCGCCGCTCGCCGGAACCCTAATTGACGCAGGGTCCGGCGCACCCGCAGCCCTGATCATCGCCGGATCGGGTCCGACCGACCGCGACGGGAACAGTCCGCTTGGTGTTACGGCCTCAACCTATCGCCTTCTGGCGGAAGGTCTGGCCGCTGAGGGCATAACGACCCTGCGCTATGACAAGCGCGGGGTGGCCGCCAGCGCCGGGGCGGCGGTGGCGGAATCCGAACTGCGTTTTGATACGATGGTCGAAGATGCCCGTGCCTGGGCCGGCCTTCTGCGTGAGCGCACCGACCTGGACTGTGTCTGGCTGATCGGCCACAGCGAGGGGGCCCTGGTTGCCAGCGCGGTCGCTGCGACGGACGCCACCGGCCTATGCGGCCTGGTGCTCCTGTCGGGGGCTGGCCGTCCCGCCGCCGTGGTTTTGCGTGAACAGCTCCGGGCCGGGACGCCGGAGCCGTACCTCGGTCAGGCTCTGACCGTCATCGATGAACTGGACGCCGGACGTACGGTTGACTGTCCGCCGATACTTGCGGCCCTGTGCCGAAGCTCGGTGCAGCCCTATGTCATTTCCTGGTTCGACCAGGATCCAGCGGCCCTGTTGGCCGCGCACGACCTTCCGACCTTGGTGATGCATGGGACGACGGATTTCCAGACGTTGGTGACCGATGCCGAGGCCCTCGCTGCCGCCCGGCCCGAAATCGAGCTCATTGTGCTGGAGGGGGTCAACCACCTGCTGAAGGAGGCCCCGGCGGATCGGATGACAAATCTGGCGACCTATTCGAACCCCGATCTGCCGCTTGCGCCGGGTGTCCTCAGCGGGATCGCCGGATTTATCCGTCGCTCGGCGGAGACAGGGACGCATTGATGGACGCCAGGCGCTCGGAGGCCTGGGCCCTGCGCCTGGCACCGTCCACGAGCGCTCGCTCGGCGCGGTCCAGGGTGCGTTGCAGACGGGTCGACAGCTCGGCCAGGTCGGCCGGCTGCGGCTGGACCTTGCGCGGACGTTTGCCGTCCAGCCCCAGGGCCTTGCGCGAGCCATCGCTCCACGCCCCAATGGCATCGGCGGTCGCCTGCAGGTTCGCGACGGCGGCGGCGTCGGCATTTTGGATCTGGCGGGCCAGGGGCAGTTGCGCCAGGGCCGCGACCCGCGCGCCGGCCAAGGCTTCGAGACGTTGGGAAAGCTGGTCGTGGGGGGAGACCTCGCCCTCGGGCGCGTCCGTCTCGACATCGGCCAGGCGCTGACGTCCCGCCTCGATCCATCCACCGAGGTCAATGATGGGTTGGCGCAGGGCCTCCTGGGCGGGATCGAGCTGTCCGGCACGGCTCGCCAGCCCGGTGGCATGGGTCCTCAATTCACCGGCAAGCCGGGCCATCTGGCGGTCTGTGTCCTGAAAGGCGCGTCGGACGCGCTTCAGGCGTCCACCCCGGCTGTCGAACAGTCCGGCCAGGCCCCGTCGCGGCACCAGGCTTTGCGGATCGAGTCGCGATAGGGCCGCTGCGGCCTGGTCCAGCGGCGTCCGGGCCGCGGCGTCCAGCGAGCCGTCCTGCGCGGCCGTTAGGGGTGCACCGGCACGGGCGAGGGCGGTCAGTGCCTCCTGTCCAAAGGTTGCGAAGGCGACAGGCTGGCGTGGATCAAGCGAGGCCCGCAAGGCCGAGATCTGCTCGGCGGCTGGACGCGGAATGACGGAGGCGGCGGCACTGGACATGACACGACTATGACTCGAGAATTTCGTCTGGTCACCTTGCCGTAAGGGAAGGCCGGCCTGTTTCCCAACGTCGCAGGCGGAACCGAACGCGTGCTATCAGATTGGCGTCGAGCTGACCGACTGATACCGAAAGGGCCGACGGGCAAGGGAATGGGGCGGATGCGGAATCGGCCTGGCGTCTCGGTAGGGCTGGGCGTGTCTGGCCTGACGGCCTGTTCGCCGGCTATCCACGCCTCGGCCCCGATCCCCGTGCGGCAGGCCTTCGTTGGTCGAAACCTGGTTCGCTGCTACGCATAGGGCCGGAACGGAGGGGCCGTTGCGACACCACCTGAACCGGCGTGTGATGCTGACCGGCCTGGGAACGGTCAGCCTGGGCGGCGTGGTCGCCCGGCCGCAGGCGGCAACGCTTCAGTCGACCTATCTGGCACCGGTTCGCGCGGACCCCGGTCGCATCAGCCGCATAACCGTCTGCACCCGACCTTTCAGAGCCGCTGGGCCGCGTCTGGAGGTGGAGGTGATCGGTGACAAGCGGGTCGTCCACAACTACGGCCATGGCGGCGCGGGCTGGTCCTTGTCGTGGGGATCGGCGGCCCTGGCACGGGATCGGGCGCTCGAGGGGGGCACCAGCCGGTGCGCGGTCATCGGCTGTGGCATCATCGGTCTGACATCAGCGCTCAAAATCCTCAGATCTGGGGTGCCGACGACCATGTATGCGGCGGAACGGGCCCCCTTCACCCGCTCGGTCAGGGCCACGGGAGTCTGGTCGCCGGACTCACGGTTGGCGGCCTCCGACGCGATAGCGCCAGGATTTGCGTCGCTCTGGGAGGTCATGGCGCGCCAATCCATGGAAGATCACCGCGCCTTCGTGGGATCACCCGGTTACCCGGTCAACGTCATGGATATGTACACGCTAAGAGCCCATGCCGATGCACAGCAGGCCGTCGGTCCGTATCCGTCGCCGGGGCGAATCCCCTTTGTCAGCTACGCAGAGCGCGTGGCCGGCCTACGTCCGATTGCGCGCCCGCTCAGTCGGTCAGAGCACCGGTTCCCGGTCGCTTCCGCAAGCGTCTCGGCTCGCATGACCTTCGATGTGACGATCTATGCCGAACACCTGATGGACACGTTCCAGCGCGAGGGTGGGGTCATCGTCACCCGCCGCCTGAACCACCCCGGAGAACTCGCAGACCTGCCGGAGCCGGTGATCGTCAACTGCACAGGCTTCGGGGCCCGCGCCCTGTTCGGGGATATCAGCGTGGTTCCCATTCGGGGTCAGATCGCCTGGCTCCCACCGCAGCCCGAAGTCGACTACGGCCTGATCTACAATGCGGTGATCATGATCCCGCGTTCGCGGGGAATCCTCGTCCAGGCGACCGGAGCCAGCCAGATGGTCGGCTACGGGGTCGACGATGAGAACCCTGACTGGTCGGAAGCGGCCAGTGCGGTCGGGATGCTGTCGACGCTGTTCGTCTGATCGGAAAGCAGACCGGCGTCAGCCGACACCGGGCGCGACCGTATAGGTGGCCTCGGTCTTGGCGGCGACCTCGTCGAGGGTCACGCCTTCGGCCAGTTCGATCAACTCCAGACCCGACCCGTCTGGCTTGACGTCGAAGGTGCACAGGTCGGTGATGACGCGGTTGACGACGCCCGTGCCCGTGAGGGGCAGGGTGCACGATTTCAGCACCTTGGATTGGCCATGCTTGTTGGCGTGGTCCATCACCACGATCACGCGCTTTACGCCGGCCACCAGATCCATCGCGCCGCCCATGCCCTTGACCAGCTTGCCGGGGATCATCCAGTTGGCGATGTCGCCGTTCTCGGCGACTTCCATCGCGCCCAGGATCGACAGATTGATGTGCCCGCCGCGGATCATGGCGAAGCTGTCCGAGCTGCTGAAATAGCTGGATTCCGGAATCTCGGTGATCGTCTGCTTGCCGGCGTTGATCAGGTCGGGATCAACTTCGTCCTCATAGGGAAACGGCCCCATGCCCAGCATCCCGTTCTCGCTTTGCAGCGTCACGCTCATGCCGTCGGGGATATAGTTGGCCACCAGGGTCGGAATGCCGATGCCCAGATTCACATAGAAGCCGTCCTGAAGTTCCTGGGCGGCGCGCTCGGCCAGTTGTTCGCGAGTGCGGGGCATCAGACGGTCTCCCTCTGGCGGACGGTGCGCTGTTCGATACGCTTCTCGGGCGTCGACTTGATGATGCGGTCGACATAGATGCCCGGCGTGTGGATGTGGTCGGGGTCGAGCGCGCCGGTCGGGACGATCTCCTCGACCTCGACCACGCAGGCCTTTCCGGCGGTAGCCATCATCGGATTGAAATTCCGGGCCGTCTTGCGGAACACCAGATTGCCGCGCTCGTCAGCCTTCCAGGCTTTGACGATGCTGAGGTCGGCGACCAGGCCGGTCTCCATCACATAGTCGCGTCCATCAAAGTTACGCACTTCCTTACCCTCGGCCACCAGGGTGCCGACGCCGGTGGCGGTGAAGAAGGCCGGGATGCCGGCTCCCCCCGCGCGGATGCGTTCGGCCAGGGTGCCCTGCGGGTTGAACTCCAGCTCCAGCTCTCCGGCCAGGTACTGGCGTTCGAACTCCTTGTTCTCGCCGACGTAGGACGAGATCATCTTCTTGATCTGGCGGGTTTCCAGCAACTGGCCCAGGCCAAAGCCGTCGACGCCGGCATTGTTCGAGATGACCGTGATGTCACGCGTTCCAGAATCGCGCAGCGCGGCGATCAGGAACTCTGGAATGCCACACAGGCCGAAACCGCCGGACATGACGGTCATACCGTCGAAAGTCAGCCCCTCAAGGGCGCTCCTGGCATCTGGATAGACCTTGCGCATGGATCTTCGGCTCCTCGTTCATCGCCTGATGAATTACGGCGTGTGCACGAGGCTTCCTAGGGGGAAGGCGCGTTCGGGGCAAGGGTTGCGGTGTCGCGTCAGGCGACCTGACGGTGATCCGTCGCGTTCGCGTCCTCGGCCGGCGGGAACAAGGCAGCGTTGATGGCCTGCATGAGGCGCTCGGGCTTGATGGGCTTCTCAACGACCGAAGCCATGCCGTTGGCCACATACCGTTTGGCGTCTTCGGGATCGGCATTCGCCGTCAGGGCGATGATCGGGATATCAGCCTTGTCCGAGCCGAGGGCGCGGATGGCGTGCGTCGCCTCAACGCCGTCCATGCGCGGCATCTTGATGTCCATCAGGATTAGATCATAGCGGCCCGACTGGACGGCCTCGACGGCTTCGACGCCATCTTCGGCCTGAGCGGACGTGCAGCCGAACATTTCGCACAGGGCCTGGGCGACGATACGGTTGGTGCCGTTGTCGTCCACGATCAGGATATGGGGCTGGGCGAAGCCCTGATCGCTCGGCCGGATCGGCGCACCCTGAGAGGCAATCTGGTGGGCTTCCTGGGCGACGCGCGGAGCCGTCAGGTCAAAGACGAAGGTACAGCCCTGGCCAGGGTTCGATTCGACGCGAATCGTTCCTCCCATGGCGGACAGGACCTGGTGGCAGATCGGAAGGCCGAGGCCCCCGACGCGACTACCGTCGTGTGCACTGGCGATCTCGAAGAGTCCCGCGACCCGCTCAGGAGCGATGCCTGGGCCATTGTCGCGCACGCGGGCCTTGACGGAGATGACCTCGCCACGGGCGCTGGCGACCAATGAGGCCTCAACGACGCCGTTGCGGGCGAATTTGAGCGCATTGGCGATCAGATGGTTGAACACCTGGCGCAGTCGCGAGCCGTCCAGCTCTGCGGCCAGCTCCGTGTCCCCCTCGAAGCCGATCATCAGATTGACGCCGTCCTGCACCGCGCGAGGGCCCCAGATGTCCTGGAGGTCGTCCATCAACTGGCGCAGCAGCACAGGCTGCGGATCGAGCGACAGCTCGCCCGCCTCGGCGCGGGCCAAGTCAAGCGCGTCCTCAAGGATCCGAAGCGTCGTCTCCGACGAGTCCATGATCGTCTGAACATAGGCCTGGGAGTCCGGCCCCAGGGGCTGACGACGCAGCAGCTCGGCCACCGCCGCCACGCCGTTCATCGGCGTGCGCAGCTCGCGACTGAGCAATGACAGGAACCCGGAACGGGCCTGGGCGGCGGCCACAATGGCCCGGTCGGCCTCGGCGCGGACCGTCTTGATATCCGCGCGAACGAGATCAGCATCCTTGCGCAGATCATGCTCGGCCTTGAGCAGCGTCAGCAGGCTGCATACGCCTTTGTAGGCACCGGCCTCACTGACCACGAAGCCCCGGCGCAGGTTAGCGACACTTTGCGCCAGCAGGACATCGGCCAGGCCTGCCAGCTTGGTCGAGACATCCACGACGACCGGTTCGATGTCCATCAGTTCGCTGACGGGACGGGCCAGGGTCGCCGCCGAGCCATTGGCGCGTGCCAGAGTGCTTAGAAAGCGGTCCCGTTCCAGGACGCCGACCGTGCGGCCGTCCTCGACGACAGGCAGGACCAGGGCGTCGGGATTGGTTTCGAATCGCATCAGGGCCGCGCCGCAAACGGCGTCGGGGCTCAGGGGATCCAGGTGGTCAATGTACGCGGCAATCGTCGGCATACTGGGGCCGGGCTCCTTGAATAGACGCCAGAGTATCCACAGGAGCATTTTCAGAACCGTTAAACTGAAACTGATCGGATTACGGTGACGGCGTCACCTCGTTCGCGACCCAATTCAGGAAGGGGATCGACGACCCGAGCACCGACGTGTCGAGGGCGACGACCGCCGGGACGTCATACGGGTGCTCCGCCACGATGAAGGCCGAAAGCTCGGCCGTTCGCTCCGCCGTGGTCTTGAAGATGGCGATCGTTTCGCAGGTCACCTCGATACCGTCGGCCCAGCGATACAGGGACTGTCCTTGGGGCAGGACGTTGACGCAGGCGCAGAGCCGGGCCGACACCGCCGCCCGTGCCACGCTTTCGGCGGTTTCCGCATCGGGCCAGGTAGTGTAGAGGAGCGCGATCTTATTCACGTCTGAGCCCTTTGTCATGCGCGCGGCCCCCGGGCCGACCGCAGGTTTGTCATGTCCGAAACCGCCTCCACACCGCAAGGGTCGGCCCTGGTCCTGTTTTCAGGCGGCCAGGATTCGGCCGCCTGTCTGGCCTGGGCGCTCGACCGGTATGGGCGGGTCGAGACGGTCGGCTTTGACTACGGTCAGCGTCATGCGGTGGAACTCGAGGCGCGCCGCGTGCTGCTGGACCGCTTGCCGCGTCTGAAGTCGGACTGGGTCGGGCGCTTGGGTAAGGACCACAGCGTCGACATCCGCGGCTTCGGCCAGATCGCCTCCAGCGCCCTGACCGAGGACCGGGCCATCGAGATGGATGAACGCGGCTTGCCGTCCAGCTTCGTGCCGGGCCGCAATCTGGTGTTCCTGACCTATGCGGCGGCCCTGGCCGACCGGCGCGGCATGACCGTTCTGGTGGGTGGAATGTGTGAGACCGATTTCTCGGGCTATCCAGACTGTCGGCGTGACACGCTCGATGCGCTTCAGTCGGCCCTGAAGCTCGGCATGGCGCGCGATTTCCGGATAGAGACGCCGCTTATGGCCCTGACCAAGGCCCAGACCTGGGCGCTGGCCCACGACATCGGCGGTGATCCCCTGGTCGCGCTGATCCTGGAGGACAGCCACACTTGTTATCTGGGCGAGCGGGGCCGGCGACACCCCTGGGGCTACGGCTGCGGGACCTGCCCGGCCTGCGAGCTGCGCGCCGCCGGCTGGGCCGAATACGTCGGGGTCGCCGCATGACCTATTCGGCCAAGGAGATCTTCCTCACCGTCCAGGGCGAGGGCGGCCAGGCGGGCCGCGCGGCGGTGTTCCTGCGCTTCGCCGGCTGCAATCTGTGGAACGGACTGGAGAGCCACCGGGCTATGGCGGTCTGCACCTTCTGCGACACCGACTTCGTCGGCATGGACGGGGAGGGCGGTGGTCGGTTCGAGACGGCAGACTTGCTGGCCGACGCCGTCGCCGCCAAATGGATCGGGGCCGAGGGCCAGCCCCGGCTGGTTGTCTGCACCGGCGGCGAGCCGCTGCTGCAACTGGACCCGCCGCTGATCGAGGCCCTTCGCACGCGCGGCTTTGACATTGCGGTCGAGACCAACGGCACCTTGGCCGCGCCGGACGGAATCAACTGGATCTGCGTCAGCCCCAAGGCCGATGCGCCGGTCGTTCAGATCCATGGGCAGGAACTGAAGCTGGTCTATCCGCAGGACAAGGCCCGGCCCGAACGGTTTGCCCATCTCGATTTCGAACGCTTCTGGCTCCAGCCCATGGACGGGCCGGACCTGGAGGCGAACACCCGCGCGGCGGTGGACTACTGCCTCGCCCATCCCCAGTGGCGCCTCAGCGTCCAGACCCACAAATATATCGGCGTCAAATGAGCCAGATCTTTGAAGTTACCAAGGCCACGCATTTCGATGCAGCTCACCATTTTCCCATGGGGCCGGAGGGTAGCCCGCACCGGCGCGTCCACGGCCATTCGTTCCTCGTCGAGGCCACCGTGCGCGGTGCTCGGACGGGCGACATGGGCTTTGTCGTGGATCTGACGAAGCTGGAGGCGGGCTTGAAGGCAGCGGCGGCAGAGCTGGATCATAGCCTGCTGAACGACCACTCCGGACTGGAAAAGCCGAGCCTTGAGGCTCTGTGTCTGTGGTTCGCCAACCGCCTGATGCCCGAGTTTCCGGGTCTGTCGAAAATCACCCTGCTGCGCCCCACCATCGGCGAGCGCTGCGTGCTGGAGATTTAGGGGCGATAGACCGAGCAGTCCTCGTTGGACCCGCGCCGGACGCGGCGTTCGCATTCGCGGCGCATCTCGCGCATATCCTCGGCATCGGAGGTCGTGACCGCATCGACCCCGGCCCCAACGACGGCTCCGGCGGCCCCGGCTGCGGCCCCGACGAGGGCACCCGCTGTCCCGACGACGGCCCCGGCCAGGCAGCCCTGCAGGCCGAGCGAAGCCGTCAGAACGGTTGCCAGGGCAAGGGGACGGGCGATTTGGATCGACATGGCGGGCTCCTAACGGACGCCCAGGCTAAACCCGCCATGGTTAGCGCAATATGACCACCGCAGGTCGATTTAGCGGCTGTCGACCATCACCAGTTCAGCATCTTCCAGAGCACGGATGATCAGTTCGGCTTCGTCCTTGATGGCGGCACCGTCGCGGTGGCCGATGGTCACGCCATTGATGTCGACCGCACCGACCGCCGGCACCAGATAGCCGCGCCGGCCTGCTGCCAGCGGATAGCGGATTTCTTCGCCGGCCTTCAGCGTTGCGCCCAGCACGCGGGCGTCGGCGTTGATCTTGAGCGCGCCGTCGTCTCCCGTCATGCCCGAGGCCAAGACCTCGAACCTGCCGTCGCGGTGCGCCTTGGGAAACGGCTTCTGGTCCCAGCTCGGTGCGGCACCGGGCCTGTCGGTCTCGATCCAGATCTGAAACAGGGTCGTGGCCTCGGGCTCCATATTGTATTCGGCGTGGCGAACGCCGGAGCCCGCGCTCATCACCTGGACGTCGCCGGCCCCGGTGCGGCCCTTGTTGCCCATGGAATCCTGATGCGTGATCGCGCCTTTGCGGACGTAGGTGATGATCTCCATGTCGGCGTGCGGATGCGGCGGAAAGCCCGAGTTGGCCGCGATGGTGTCGTCGTTCCACACCCGCAGCCGGCCCCAGCCCATGTTGTCAGGGTCATAGTGGCTCGCGAACGAAAAATGATGCTTGGCGTCCAGCCAGCCGTGATTGGCACCGCCAAGTTTGTCGAAGGGTCTGCGCTCGATCATCTGAGGTCCTCCCGAAAGATGGTGTCAGGGGAGATATAGGTAACAGATACGATTACGGAATGGGGCGATCAACAGGGTGCTTAGAGGTGGCGGAAATTCCTACTTACTTCCTATTTTGGACGATATAACTCAGAATAATTTTGACCTATTTGAACAAATTTTGAGATGATTGATAAGTGGCTAATGTGGTCGTATGAGAAAAAAATGACAAATGCAACAAACGAAAAGTTATCAATAAAAAGTCAGAATATTATAGACACTTTAAATGATGCTGAACAGGCTGCGGGTAATGCAGGAAAAGAAACACTTCACCTATCTAGTCTAGCTGACAAAACTAATCAGCCCGTATTTAAAAAGGCTGCTAATAGATGGGCTCTTGTTTACGATAATTGGCGTAAGGCAATCGAAGAGTTGCGAAAGGCTCTTTCGGTCTCGCGATAAGCAATCATCCCATCTGCCCCCGGTGCCGCAGCATCGCATCCGCCAGCACGCAGGCGGCCATGGCTTCGACCACCGGGACGGCGCGGATGCCGACGCAGGGGTCGTGGCGGCCCTTGGTTCGGACTTCGGTTTCGGTGCCGTCGCGGGTGATCGACTGGCGCGGCGTCAGGATGGAGGAGGTCGGCTTGAAGGCGACGCGTGCGGTGATCGGCTGGCCGGTTGAAATGCCGCCCAGCACGCCGCCGGCCTTGTTGGACAGGAACACCGGCTGGCCATTGGGGCCCAGGCGCATCTCGTCGGCGTTCTGTTCGCCCGACAGCTCGGCCGAGCCGAAGCCGGCGCCGATGTCGACCCCCTTGGCGGCGTTGATCGACATCATGGCCCCCGCCAGTTCGGCGTCCAGCTTGCCATAGACGGGCGCGCCCCAGCCGACGGGAACGCCGGTAACTTGGAGCGCCACAACAGCGCCGATGGACGAGCCGGCCTTGCGAACCTCGTCCAGATACTGCTCCCAGCCGGAGGTGTCGGCGGTCGCTGCGTTCAGCGGATTGGATTCGACTGCGCCGAAGTCGATTTGTTCGTCCGTCAGCCGGTGCGGCCCGATCTGGACCAGTCCGGCCCGGATCATCACCCCATCACCCAGAACCTTGCGGGCCACGGCCCCAGCGGCGACGCGCATGGCGGTCTCGCGGGCCGAGGAGCGGCCGCCGCCCCGGTGGTCGCGCACGCCGTATTTGGCCTGATAGACATAGTCGGCGTGGCCCGGCCGATAGGCGCGGGCGATGTCGCCATAGTCTTTGGAGCGCGCGTCGGTGTTCTCGATCATCAGGCTGATTGGCGTGCCGGTAGTGATCGGCCCGGCGCCGTCGTCAAACACGCCCGACAGGATCCGCACCTGATCGGCCTCGCCGCGCTGAGTGACGAACCTGGAGCCGCCGGGCTTGCGCCGGTCCAGCCACGGCTGGATGTCGGCCTCAGTCAGGGCGATACCGGGTGGGCAGCCGTCGACCACACAGCCGATCGCCGGCCCATGGCTCTCGCCCCAGGTCGTCACGCGAAACAGATGGCCGAAGCTGTTGTGGGACATGGATGCAGGCTTAGCCGAGCGCGGCGCGCGCGCCTATCCCCGGCGCATCCAGGTACGCTTGAAGCGACCGAGGCGTTCGTCGACGGGATTGGATCGGACCTGAGAAGCGGGTTTCAGCGTCAGGAACAGATGCCCCCGAGCATTGCCGCCGCGCGCTGGCAGGCCTTGATCCTTGAGGCGTAGCCGATAGGGAGCGGGCAGGGCCGGTGGGGCCGTCACAGCGTGATCGCCGTGCGGGCTGGTCACCTTCAGACGACCGCCATGGCTAAGCAGGGCCGGCTCGACCTCGCAGTCCAGCCACAGATCATCTCCGATGACCCGCAGGCCGTCTGTGCTGCGCACCTTGACCGTCATCATCAAGTCCGACCCATCGTTGGCCTGGCCAGCCAGGCGTACGGTTTCTCCTGGGCGAAGGCCGGCCGGCAGACGCAAGCCAAGGCTGCGGCCAGGAGCGACCGTGACCTTGCGTGCAAGACCCAGCACGGCCTCGGAAGGTGTAATCTCCAGAATTCTGAGGTCGTCATCAGGCGGGCCGACCGGAGGCACGGGTTCGGCGGCCCAGGCTGAACGCGCCGCCTGACGGGCCGTGTCGAGGGATTGTAATAGCCGATAGGCCTCGGCGATCCGGCGGAACTGCGCCTCATCGCCGCCTTGGTCCGGGTGGGTGCCCTTGGCCGCTTCACGAAACGCCGCAGACAGCACGGCGCCACCCGCAGGGCCCTTGAGGCCGAGCAGGTTGCAGGCGTCCTTGGAGGTCATCGGCCGAGCAGCAGGCATATCGACGGCGACGCTTACGCCGAGCCTCTGAAAACCCCGTTAAGCGCGCTATAGGACGGTCATGAGCCGCGACACCCGCATCCCGCCCAGCCCATCCGCAGAGGACTATGCCCGTCAGCTGGCCGCTAACGGCGACGAGGCCGAGTTCGAGCGTGATGAACCCTTCACGCTGTTCGGTGACTGGTTGGCCCTTGCTCGCGAGAGGGAGCCGAACGACGCGAATGCCATGGCCCTGGCCACCGCAGACGCGACCGGGCTGCCGGATTGCCGCATGGTGCTTCTCAAGGATTTCGACACTCAGGGCTTCGTCTTCTATTCCAATGCCGAGAGCGCCAAGGGCCGACAACTGACGGAAAACCCTCGGGCAGCGTTGCTGTTTCACTGGAAATCGCTGCGCCGGCAGGTGCGGGCGCGGGGGCGGATCACCCCGGTGACAACCGAAGAGGCCGACGCCTATTTCGTCAGCCGGGCGCGCGAGGCCCGCATCGGGGCCTGGGCCTCGGATCAGTCACGGCCGCTTGAGGGCCGGTTCGCGCTTGAGAAGCGGGTCGCGGACTACGGGCTGAAATTCGGCCTGGGCGAGGTGCCTCGCCCGGCTCACTGGACGGGCTGGCGGCTGGCCCCGGATCAGATCGAGTTTTGGCGCGATCGTCCGTTTCGCCTGCACGACCGCCTACAGTTCGCCCGATCCGACGGTGGGTGGAGCCGTACCCGGCTCTATCCCTGACCCATTATCCACAGCCCCCCTTTTATTTGCGGTCGGATGGCTTGGTGCATAGCGTGCCAGGAACGTCTGGACGGCGTCATCTGCGATCTGATCGACGTCGCGACTCAGCTCATGCGTGTCGCCCATCATCATGGCTGACATGAACAATGGATGCTCGATCATTCCCATGAGCTGGCCGGCGGCCCAGGCGGGATCGGGAACCGACAACCCGCCCTCGGCCGTCAGATCCTCCAGCGCCGCGATCAGCGGGGCCCCGACCTCTCGCTTGCCGCGCTCATAGACATCCCGCGCGGCCTGAGGGATCCGGTTACGTTCAGCCGCGATCAGCCGCAGCACTGCACGCACGAACGGGTCGGACAGGAACTGGGCATAGCCTCGCGTGAAGGCACGAACCCGCTCGCATGGCAGGCCGGAATCGAACCTGACGGCGCGCATGATCCCGACGAATTCTTCGGCGGTATCGAGGATCATGTGATGGAACAGCTCTGATTTCGACGGGAAATGGATGTAGAGGGTGGCCGTCGACACCTGTGCAGCACGGGCGATCTGCCCCATGGCCGCTCGGTTGAACCCTTCCCTGAGGAAGCGCTCTCGCGCCTTATCGAGAATCACCCTGCGTTTGTCGTCAAACTCGGCATCTGAGTCGCCCGTCATTCACCCTCGCGCTTCTTCAGTCGGACGCCCGTTTCCCTGTCAACTCTGACTCTTAGTCTGCCGCACCCGCGTTCGGCAACCCCAGCGCGCATTGATTATTCACCCGATGATGGATTTTATTCTCGGGTCAGCCAGGAGGGGAGCGATCAACCGTTCGACAGCCGTGCCGTTTTCCAGACGAACCGCGCCTGCTTCGTCCAGAATGACCAACTCGGCATCGGTTCGCGACGGTTCGATCTGTCGCAGATGGGCCGGGCGCACGGTGCCCAGATACTGTCCAACCACCGATTCCCAGGTCCGACCCCGCTCAGCCTGGTCCCGGATGAGCCGACGGATAAACCGAATGTCGGCCGGCGTATCGACGAAAACCTTCAGGTCGAACTGGTCTGAGACGGCGGGTGTGCAGAACAGGTGCAGGCCTTCGACGATCACCACCTCCACAGGCCCGATGACCGTCGCTTGGTCGGCCAGCCTGCGGTGGGTCACGAAGCTGTAAACCGGGACATCCACCCGACCGCCGCTCTTCAGAACGGTCAGATGCCGGGCCAGCAAGCCGTGATCGCGAGAGGCGACGCTGTCGAAGTCAAAGGTCGCCGGATCGAAGCCCGCCTGACCGCCCCAATCCCCGTAATAGCTGTCTTCGGCGATCATCGCGGCGCGTGCCCCGAGTCGCGCCGCCAGGGCCCGCGCAATCGTGGTCTTGCCGGAGCCGGAACCGCCTGCGATGCCGATAAGCAAGGTCATGGGCGGACTGCGCTTGTGAATTGGAAATCAGAGCGGACCGTCATCTTGCGACTATGACCATCTCGACGGCGCGTTGCGACGAAAATCGCCAGGGTTGGCGTCGCCCCGGCCCGTCTGACGGGACCTTACCCAACGTCACGTTGCTTATCGTCAGTCACTTGCGTAGCGTGGCGCAAACGCCCGGTATGAGAGGCGTCACAATGGGTTGAGCGACGGAGGAGGGGCCATGCAGGGCCTGATGCAGGACTGGCCGCTGACGGTCGACAAGATTCTTGACCATGCGAAGAACTGGCATCCCCATCGCGAGGTGGTGACCCGTTCGGTCGAGGGTCCGATCGTTCGAACCACCTATGGTGAGATCTACGGCCGGGCGAAACAGGTCTCGAACGCGCTGAAGGCCTGGGGTATCGGCGTTGGCGATCGGGTTGCGACCCTGGCCTGGAACACCGGTCGTCACATGGAGATCTGGTACGGTGTCATGGGTATGGGGGCGGTGTGCCACACCCTGAACCCGCGCCTGTTCCCCGAGCAGCTGATCTACATCATCAATCATGCCGAAGATAAGATCATCTTCACCGACCTGACGTTCGTGCCGCTGTTGGAGGCGATCCTGGCGCACTGTCCGACGGTGGAGCGCGTCGTGGTGATGACCGACGAATGGACCATGCCGGCGACAAGGCTGCCGAACGCCGAATGCTATGAGTTGGCGGTGGGCGAACAGTCGGCAGACTGCGACTGGGGCAATTTCGACGAAAATACTGCCGCCGGCCTTTGCTACACCTCCGGGACGACCGGCAATCCCAAGGGGGTGCTGTATTCTCACCGGTCCAACTTCCTGCACACCCTGATCACCATGCAGGCCACGATCATGGCGGCGACGCCGGCGGATGTGATCTTGCCGGTGGTGCCGATGTTCCACGCCAATGCCTGGGGCATCGCCTTTTCGGGTCCGGCGGCGGGGTCCAAGCTGGTCATGCCAGGCTCGCAGATGGACGGCGCGTCGATCTATGAACTCCTGGAAACCGAGGGCGTCACCTTCTCGGCGGCAGTGCCGACGGTCTGGCAGGGCTTGCTCGGCTATATGCGCGAGAACAATCTGAAGCTGTCGACGGTCAAGAAGGTCCTGATTGGCGGATCGGCCGTGCCGGAAAGCCTGATCCGGGCCTTCCACGACGAGTTCGCGGTCGAGGTCTTCCAGGGCTGGGGCATGACCGAGACGTCTCCGGTCGGAACTCTGTCGCGCCTGACGCCTGAACTGGCCGCGCTGCCCTATGACGAGGGCATGAAGTGGCGGATCAAACAGGGAATGCCGCCGCTGGGGGTCGAACTGACGATCAAGAATTACGCCGGCCAGGATATGCCGCATGACGGCACCACCTACGGACGTCTGATGGTCAAGGGGCCGACGATCTCCGGGGCCTATTTCAAGGGCGAGGGCGGCGAGATCCTCGACAATGACGGCTTCTTTGACACTGGCGATGTCGCGACCGTCGACAGCTATGGCTTCATGCAGATCACCGACCGCGCCAAGGACGTCATCAAGTCCGGCGGGGAATGGATCAGTTCCATCGACATCGAGAATATTGCGGTCGGCCATCCCAAGGTCGAGCTTGCGGCGGTGATTGGTGTTCCCCACCCAAAGTGGGACGAACGACCCTTGCTGGTGCTCAAGCTCAAGCCCGGCCAGAGCGGCGAGCCGCAGGAGTTCCTCGACTTCCTGCAAGGCAAGATCGCCAAGTGGTGGATGCCCGATGCCGTCGCCTTCGTGGACGACATTCCGCTGGGGGCCACGGGCAAGATCGACAAAAAGGTGGTCCGCGAACAATTCAAGGATTATCGGCTAGCCGGGACCTGAGTCCCCGACCGTCGAAGACCCGTTAAGTCGCCACCCCAAACCTCGGCTAACCCCATGAGCGAGTCCGTTTCGCGCAAGCGTTCCACAAAGGGCATCACCCGCCTGGCTCTTTCGCGCGTGCGCAAGGGCGTGGCCTATGATGACATCTGCCAGACCGTTTACGAAAACGGCGGGCTAGACAGTCGCTACATCACCATGACCGTAATGTCGGCGGCGATCGCGGTGCTGGGTCTGATGCTCAACTCGCCGGCGGTGGTCATCGGGGCCATGTTGGTGTCGCCGATGATGGGGCCGATCGTGGCGCTCGGGTTCTCCGTTGCGCTGCTTGACCTCGACGAGATGCAGCGGGCGGTCAAGGCCATCGCGATCGGAATCGGTGTTGCGCTGCTGGTGGCGGTGATCCTGACGGGGGTGTCGCCACTGAAGGAGCCGACCAGCGAGATTCTGGCGCGGACCCGGCCGAATTTCTTCGACCTCTTGATCGCCGTCTTCTCAGGCCTGGCCGGGGCCTATGGTGTGATCCGACAGCGCGGCGATACGGTGATCGGCGTGGCCATTGCCACCGCGTTGATGCCGCCGATCGCGACGGTCGGTTTCGGGCTGGGCACGGGCGATCTTCGGATCGCCGGCGGGGCCTTCTATCTGTTTCTGACCAACCTGGTGGCCATCGCCCTGGCCGCGACCCTGACCGCCGGGTTCTTTGGATTCAGGCCGAAACTGGCGACGGTCGGGGGGCGTTGGCGCGGTGTTGCGGTGGTCGGGGTGCTGGTCCTTATGTCGATCCCGCTGGGATTCTCGTTGCGCAACATCGCGCAGGAAAGTCGAGTGACCGCTGAAACCCGCGTGGCTGTCGAAGAGATTTTCCGCGGAGCGGATTCTCGTATCACTCAGCTTGAATCGCGCTCGCACGACGGCGTCGTGACGGTGTCGGCCCTGGTCAGCACGCGCGAGATCGTACCGACCGCCCAGTCTCAGCTTCAAAGCTGGCTGGCGGCTGCCCTGCATATTCCGGTTGAGGTGTCGCTGGACCAGATTGTCGTGGCCGACCCCGAAGCGACTGCGCGTAACCTGCAGGCCAGTCAGGCGGCCCCTGATCCGGCCACGCAAATGCGAAACCGGCTGGTCGAGGCGGTGCCGTTTGAAACCGAAGCGGTGCTGTATGACGGAACCCAGCGCGTCGCAATCATTCAGCCGCGCCGGAACTCGGGTCTGGACCTTCGCGGCACGGTGGCATTGGAGCGCGGTCTCAGCGGGCGCTTCGAGGACGTCTCGATCCGGGTGATTCCTGCGCTTCAGCGCCTCGAGCCGGTCGATCTCGGTGATCCGGCCTCGCGAGGTCTGGCGATCTGGGCCCTGGCCCGCTGGCGTGCGGAGCCGGCGATCAGCCTGTGTCGTCCCGAACCCGCGCCGGATCCGGCCGAGGGAGAGGAACGCGGCCCCGATGCCGGCGAGAGCTTCATCGCCGACCTCGCGGCGGCCGGTGTGCGCGCCGACACGACGTCGGCGAGCCTTTGCCGGAACGGTGACCGCAATCTCGCCCGTATCGCCCTGGCCGAATGAGTTGAGGCTTGATTGCCGGACATTCCGGTCGCACGCTCAGGCATGAGTTCCGTACCGACCTCTTCGCCGGTGTTCTGGATCGCCGCCGCCATCGGCGTGTCGTCTCCGCTCATCGTGCTGATAGCGGCGATGGGATCTGACATCGGCTGGATCGGCTTTGAATCCGCCGTCGGATTCCTGACCCTGACCCTCGGATGGTGGTTGTCGATCCTGGGCACGGTGGGTGGCCTGGCGATCCTCGGGCTGTCGGCCGGGCGATGGCGGCGGACCTGGCCCTGGCTGATCTTCAGCCTGCTGATCCCCGCGGTGACCCTGGGGGGCTTCGTCTGGGTCAAGGCGCGTGCCGATGCCTTGCCGCCGATCCACGAGACGGCGACGGACTGGACCCAGCCGTTGGGGTTCAGTCACCTGCTACGCACCGCCCGTGGCGATCAGTCCTGGCCGGTGACGGCTCATCCTGTGGTCAGCGGAGCGGTTGGCGACGTTCGCCCGGCCTGGGCCGTCTGGGCCGGCCGGCCCGTGTCCGAAATCAACGCCGAGACCTGTCCCGGGGCCCGCACCGTGCCACGTCTGGTGCCGCCCGAAGAAGTCATCGCGGCCCTGGAGGCGGAAGGGGTGCGCGTCCTCGGCCAGAGCCCCTGGCGTATTGAGGGCACCCAGACCAGTGCCTTCTACGGACGCGCACGCGATGTCGTGGTTCGCATGGAGCCCGGCGCGACCGATCTGCGGGTGGTCGAACGTGTCGGACTGATCGATCTGGGGGACACCTGTGGCCTGGCTGCAAGGGTGGTAGTCCGACTGTCCCAATAATCAGACGGCGTTCTTGTTGGATCGACGACCCACGTGGCAGAACCTGCAAGGGGGTTTTGTATGTTGGGGCGTCAGGGTGTCGAACGAGTCTGCAAACGGGGGGATGTCCCCTCGACCGGAGCTACTGGGTGCCGAGCAGCCGAGCGCGGAAACGGACCCATCGGGGGAATCGACCGCCGGCACGGCAGTCCCGATCTCTGATATCTGGAACGCCGAGATCGCCCCGGGGAGGCAGGTGCCGACGGGCCAGTCCCTGGTCTTCTCAACGACGTTGCGGACCAGAGACTATTTCAAGATCAGCCTGATCAACGGGCTTTTGAACATCATCACCCTGACGCTCTACAGGTTCTGGGGAAAGACCGAGGTACGTCGCCGCGTCTGGCGCAGTGTCCGCGTCAATGGCGAGGCGTTTGAATACACCGGGCGCGGCAAGGAGCTGTTTCTTGGGTTTCTGCTGGCGTCGCTCCTGCTGGGTGTGCCGTTCCTCGGTTTCGTTTTTGCAGTTCAGTTCCTGGACCAGGGCTTCAGCCTGTTGTTGTTGCCCCTGTACCTGTTCGGCTTCTGGCTGTGGGGCTTTGGTATGTTCACGGCCTATCGCTACATGGCGAGTCGAACGACCTGGCGCGGCATTCGCTTTGTTCTATTCGGATCGGCCCCGACTTTCGGTTTCCTGTGGCTTGGAATGCAGATCGCCAACGGCATGACCATGGGCTGGATCCAGCCGGTCTTTGAGCGGTTGCTGGCCGAGCAGGTCTGGAATCACATGAAATTCGGCGACCGGCCGTTCCGCTGGAACCAGGCCCGTTCCGAGGGGGTCGGCCTGTACGGGCCGTTCGCGATGGGGTGGTTCGGCACCCTGTTCCTCATTGTCGCGGCCTTCGTCGGCCTGGGGCTTTTGATTGCGGCCAACCACGAAACGTTCGGCGGCCTTCTCACGCACCTGACGAGCCAGTCCGAAACGGGGGGCGGTGACGGCGCCGGCGAGATAGCGCCCGAGGTTCTCGTGGTCTTGGCCGTCTATGGACTGCTGCTGCTGCTGCTGCCCTTCATCGCCCTGGCCTGGTCTCCCTATCATGCGGCGGTGCTGCGCTCGATCACCGCCGGCATCAGTCTGGACGACGCCAGCTTCGACTTGACGGCCGGCGCGCTGTCGTTGTGGTGGCTGACCTGCACCAACATCATCATCCTGGTGCTCAGCCTGGGCCTGCTGATGCCGCTGATCCAGGCGCGGACTGCAAAATACCTCGCCCGCCGACTGCGATCGACTGGCACGGCGCAACTTGACGCGGCCCACCAGGCCCCGCCCGGCCCGCGGACCGCCGAGGGGCTCGCCGACGCCTTCGGCTTCTCGCTGATCTAGGAGAGAGCCGATGCAGGGGCGTTTCTTCGACGGGCTGGATTCTACAGCTCATGCTGCGGAGCTTCGATTTGAGGCGGGCAGTCTGGTCATTGAGGCGGATGGCCGCACTCATGTCTGGTCAGCGCGGGATCTGTTCGTTGATGTTCATGCCGATGAGGCCAGAATCTCGCGGCGCGGGTCTGATGCGCGCCTCGTCATGGCGGCCTCGGCCTGGCGACAGTTGGCGGCAGGGCAGGGGCGGGTCCGGCGCAACTCCGCCGCCGGCGGACGAGGTCTCGTCATCGGCTTGATGGTGGCGGCCGCCGCGACGGCGCTCGTGGTCTTTGTGGGGATTCCGATGGCGTCGGGTCCGCTCGCCCGGGCGACGCCGATCGCCTACGAGCAACAGATGGGCGAAAGCTACAACGCCCAGATCTCGACCATCTTCCCGACCTGCGACGGTGAGGCCGGCCAGGCGGTGCTTCAGGGACTGGCGGACCGGTTGTCGGCCCAGTCCGACACGCCGTTCCCGATCCGGGCCCGCGTCGTTCGCGCGCCGATGGTCAATGCCTTCGCCTTGCCGGGCGGCCATGTGCTGATGACCGGAGACCTGATTGAGGCCGCCGAAACACCGGACGAGGTCGCCGGCGTCCTGGCCCATGAGATCGCCCACGTCGAGCGCCGACACGTCATGCAGTCGGTCTGGCGCAGTCTAGGAGCGGGAATGCTGCTCGATCTGGTGGTCGGCGGTGGAACAGGGGCAGGGCAGCAGGCCGTTCTCCTCGCCGGACAGGCCTCTGAACTCAGTTTTGGACGCCAGGCGGAAGCCGAGGCCGACGACGTCGGGCGCGGCTTCCTGCATCGACAGGGCTTGTCCTCGCGCGGCATGGGCGACTTTTTCGAGCGCATGGCCGAGGATGAGATCGACACTCCTGAACGGGTGGACCAGGTGTCGGAATGGTGGATGACGCATCCCAACACCGAGCGCCGAATCGAAGCGGCGCGCGCCGCTGAGCGGGCCGGCGCGCCGGCCCTGAGCCAGCAGGATTGGGAACGCCTTCGCGCAACCTGCCGGTCAGACCAGGACGAAGCGGCTCGACAGTCCCGGTTGCCCGTCGAGGTCGTCCGGCGTCCCGGCAACGATCCCATGCCGGGTCAGGCGGATAAGGTGGGCCAGCACTGACAGGCTCGCCGCCGGCCACAGCCGCCTGTCGACGGCGGCGTACAGGGCGGGCACGATCTGGGAAATGCTCTGATCGCCTGCTTCCAGTCGGGCCACGATCTGGGCTTCGCGGGCCAGCCGATGGTCGCGGTAGGCCATCAGGAACGGCGCGACATCGGTGATGGGTGGGCCATGCGTCGGCCACAGTGTGGAGAAACCGCCCTGTCTCACGATCTCCAGACTGTCGAGATAGGCGTCCATGTCGCCGTCGGGCGGGATGACGACCGTGGTTGACCAGCCCATGACGTGGTCGCCCGTGAACAACGCATTCTCTTCGACGAGGACAAAGGCCATGTGGTTTGACGCATGACCTGGGGTCGCCAGCGCCTCCAGGGTCCAGCCCGGCCCCTCGATCCGTTCGCCGCCGCTCAGAACGACATCGGGTTCAAAATCGAGGTCCGATCCTTCTTCGCCGAGATCAGCGACCTCGGCTCGGCGGGGCGGGGCCGCCGCGAGGATGGGGACCCCGCCGAGTGCATCCGACAGTGGACGCGCCAGCGGCGAATGATCGGCGTGGGTGTGCGTGACCAGGATGTGACTGACCGTTTCGCCGGCCACCGCGGCCACCAGGGCCTCTAGATGCGTCGGCAGCAGCGGGCCGGGATCGATGACCGCGACCGTGTCGCGGCCCACGATATAGGTACCCGTTCCTGTGAAGGTGAATGGGCCGGGGTTGTCGGCCACCACCCGGCGCACGCCGGGTGACACCGGGTCGCTTCGTCCGTAGGCAAAGTCGAATTCGTGCACAAAGGGGATCATGGCGGCAGTCGGCCCGAAGTTTGCGTTTACGTCTTGTAAATCATTCCGGAGCGCCAGCCATGGCCCAAGCCATCGCCCTTTCTGTTTCAAATCGGCTCCAGCGCATCGCAGCCGCCATGCTCTGTCTCATGGCGGCACAGGTTCTTGCGGTGGCGTCCTGCACGCCGGAGCCGGCCCCCTACGCCGTCCGCGTTGCCGTCAGCCGCTAGGATCCCGTCTCAAACGCCTCTGCGCCGGGCGACGGATTCCGGTTCTTCGGACCCAAGGTTCCGGCACCAGCCCCCAGAACCATCGGCCCCTGATTCAGATGAACAGTCCGGCCAGATCGTAGCCGGCCGTTCGCCCGGCCTCCAGAACCTCGTTGAGTGGACGTCCTCGCCGGGTTTCGGCGACGGCCCAGGTCGCCGCCGACCGCATCCCTGACCGGCAAAATGCGTGGATGACGGCTTCGCTTGCCAGGGCTTGCGACATCGCCTCGACGGCCTCCGGTGTGGGGCGCCCCTGAAAGGATGCAACCTGGAAGGTGATGCCCGCAGCCTCGGCGGCACGCTCCAGATCGCCCTGGGAGGGTTGACCGGGTTCCTCATGGTCCGGCCGATTGCAAATAAGCAGGGTGACGCCCTCTGCCACCAGTTCACGAACCTGCCCTGGTTGTACCTGGCCCGACACCGACACGCGCGGGCCCAGCATACGTCTCACTGTTCGCGCCTCACGCGGATGGCGGGCGCATCCCCGACATTCATCAGGAAGCTGCCGAGCGAGGCACGCCGCACCACCGCCGACTCGCCGGCGCGGGGGCGCCCCCACATCCGACCGTCGATCTGGCGCCACACCGATCCGTCTTCCATGGCGAACAGCCATTCGCCCTGCCGCACCTCACGCGCCGAGCGCACGACGTAGGACACATTATCGACGTCCTCCTCTTCGCCCTCACGAGCTCCGCCGAACATACTCAGGCTAGGGACCGAGAAGCCGAACAGGCCGCGGCGGGCTTCCTGGACCTGTGCCCTGTCCAGGACGACCACATCCCCGGCCCGCTCAGCGGTCTCCAGCGCCGCAGTGGTCGTGTCGTAACAGGCCAGTCGCTGCGCGGGGTCCGACATGGCCCGGCACGTCGCCAACTGGTCCAGGATCGGGGCCCGGCGATCCTCCTGAGCGAGCGCGGGCGAGGCCAATGCAGCCAGAATCAGCCCGCCAAACAACCAACGCACCATTATCGAGACTCCATTCCACTCAGGGCGACGTCGCCATATTCACCTGACCGGCGAGGGCTGAAAACCCTGTGCCACGTGATTGGCGAAAAACCCGAGTGTCGCAAGTCTGACCTACCTGTGGCGAGATTGCGACACGCTTCTGCGTAACGGGTTACAGCGGTGCAATACAGTTGACCTGACTCGCCGGCGACTCGTAACTGACACGATCCCGCCAGGTGTCCGCCTGTCGGGCCGCAATTTGCTTAGGCGGGGGGAAGGTCGTCATCCGACGGGCTTCGACGCCGAGCTCAGGAGGTAGACCTTTGAAGATTCAAACCATTCGTGAGCGGCTGTTGGCCTCGACGATGATCGCAGGTGTCGCTGTTGCGGCGTTCGCGGCGACGCCGGCCATGGCCCAAGACGGTCCGGGAGATGATGTCGCTGACATCGTCGTCACCGGTTCGCGCATCCCGCAGCCCAACCTGGTGACCACCAGCCCGGTGACCCAGGTCACGGGTGAGGACATCGACGTAGCGGGCGTGACCCGTGTTGAAGACCTCGTCAACCAGCTGCCTCAGGCCTTCGCCGCGCAGAACTCGACGGTTGTGAACGGTGCCACCGGCACCGCCACGGTTTCGCTGCGCAACCTCGGTGCCGACCGCACCCTGGTCCTGATCGATGGCCGCCGTATCGGCTATGGTTCGCCGAACGATGCCGCTGCCGACCTGAACCCGATCCCGGGCCAGCTCGTGGAGCGCGTTGAAGTTCTGACCGGCGGTGCCTCGGCCGTTTACGGCTCGGACGCCCTGGCCGGCGTTGTGAACTTCATCATGCGCCGGAACTTCGAAGGCGTTCAGCTGGATGCCCAATACGGCTTCTACCAGCACAGCAACGACTTTGACGGTCCCGGTGGCGTTCGCGCGGCCGTTGCGGCGCGGAATTCGACCAACCCGACCCAGTTCCGTCTGCCGGCCGACAACGTGATGGACGGCTACAGCCGTGAAGCGACCCTGGTCATGGGGACTGGCTCGGACGATGGCCGGGCTCACGTCACCGCCTATCTGGCCTACCGCCAGAACGACGCGGTTTCGCAGGCTGAGCGTGACTATTCGGCCTGTACGATCGCGGCCGCCGGCACGGTCTATGGCTGCGGTGGCTCGAGCACCTCGGCCACTGGACGCTTTATCTCGCTGACGTCGGGCTCGGACACCACCGTGGCGAGCGGAACGGGTACGGGCAACGGCGTGTTCGCGCCTTGGTCGGCCTCCCGTCAGTTCAACTACGGCCCCATCAACTACTTCCAGCGTCCGGACGAGCGCTATTCGTTCGGTGCCTTCGCTGATTACGAGATCAACGATCACGCCTCCGTGTATGCGGACATGATGTTCACCGACTATTCGTCGGTGGCTCAGATCGCTCCGTCGGGTGCCTTCCTGGGCCCGATCGTCACCATCAACTGCGCCAACCCGCTGCTGTCCGCTTCTCAGCGGACGACGATTGGTTGTACGGCTCCGACCGACGACATTCCGATGCTGATCGGTCGCCGGAACGTCGAAGGCGGCCCGCGTCAAGATGACATCGGATACCAGACCTTCCGTATGGTTGCGGGTGTCCGTGGCGACATCAATGACTGGTGGGCCTACGACGTCTATGGCAGCTATTCGCGTGTCGAGCTTCAGCGCGTCTATCGCAATGACTTCTCGAACCAGCGTCTGACGCGGGCCTTCGACGTCATCGACGATCCGATGAATCCGGGCACCCCGATCTGTCGTTCGGTTAGCGATGGTTCGGATCCGAACTGCGTCCCCTACGACATCTTCTCGTCGGGCGGTGTGACTCAAGCCGCGCTGGACTACCTGCAAATCCCGCTGGTTCAGACCGCTGACGTGACCGAGCAGATCGTGTCGGGCGTCGTTACCGGTGATCTGGGTGGCTATGGTATGCAGTCGCCTTGGGCGTCGCGTGGTGTTCAGGTGGCCTTCGGTGCCGAATACCGCCGCAATGGCCTGGACTCGCAGCCCGACGCCGCCTTTGAATCGGGCGACGGTGCCGGCCAGGGTGGCCCGACCATTGGCATGACCGGGACCAACGACGTCTATGATCTGTTCATGGAAGCGCAGATCCCGCTTGCGGAAGGTCAGCCTTGGGCCGACCAGATGTCGATCGACTTCGCTTACCGCTACTCGGACTACGAGCTGGGCGGCACGACCAACAGCTACAAGGTCGGCGCTGACTGGGCCCCGATTCCGTCGCTGCGCCTGCGGGCGAGCTTCCAGCGGGCGGTTCGTGCGCCGAACATCATCGAACTGTTCCAGGCTCAGGGTATGAACCTGTTCGACATGGACGATGATCCCTGCGACGCAACGGATCCGAACGGCGACGGCACGGCACCGGTCGCGGCCTGTCAAGGTACCAACCCGTGGCAGGTCACGGCGGGTCAAGCCGGCAGCGGCCTGCTCACCAACCCGGCTGGCCAGTACAACCGCTTCGGCGGTGGTAACCCGGCCCTGGTCCCCGAGATGGGCGATACCTATACGCTCGGCTTCGTGTTCCAGCCGGACTTCCTGCCGGGCTTCAATATGTCGGTCGACTACTTCCAGATTGAGATCGAACAACTGATCTCGACCCTGGGTGCCCTCAACATTCTGGATGCCTGCTACAACAACGGCAACGCCTTTGCTTGTTCGCAGATCCAGCGTGATGCCGGCACAGGCGCTCTGTGGCTCGCTGCGGGCAACGTGGTCGACACCAACGTCAATATCGGTGGTCTGGCGACCTCGGGCGTCGACATCACGGCCAACTACGCCGTCGCCCTGTCTGACTGGGGTATGCCTGACTACGGCAGCCTGGCCTTCGCCTTCACCGGGACGTGGTTGAACGACTATGAGACCAACACCGGCCTCGGCGGCGTCAACGGCATCTACGACTGCGTTGGCTACCACTCCAACCAGTGCGCCCCGGCCCAGCCGGAATGGCGTCACCGCGCCCGTGTGAGCTGGGAAACTCCGTGGAACTTCGACGTCACGGGTACCTGGCGCTACTATGGCGACGTTGAAGTGGCCGTTCTGGCAGGTGGCACGCTGAACAACGGCGGCACCCGGATTGACCGCTACTTCGATGCCGAAAACTACTTCGACCTGGCGGCGACGTGGCAAGTTCGCGACACCACCCGTCTGCGGGCCGGCGTCAACAACATCCTGGACAACGATCCGCCGCTCACGCCGTCAGCCGGTACCGGCGGTAACGGCAACACCTATCCGCAGCTCTACGATGCGATGGGTCGTTACTTCTTCTTCGGTCTGACCCAGGACTTCTAAGTCCGGTCTGACGGAAGTCGGAAAATGGGGGCGGCGAGGCTTCGGCTTCGCCGCCCCTTTTCCGTTTGGCGTCGGCCCAACGCCGGCCAGCAGGATCCGCTTCGGCAGGGCGTGGTGCAGGCGTGGCTCGACATTCGACGGCCGCGACCGGGCGGCCGACGGCGTGGCCTTCCTTGCCCGATCCATCGTGGGACTGAAGGTCGTGGGGGGAGAGTCCTGAAGGGCCCGAAGGCCCGGCGAACCTAGGCCTGGAACTGCTTGTAGGCGGCCAGCATTCTGGAGATGAGCTGGCGCTCGCCGGCGGGGATCAGGGGATTCCAGACATCGAAGATCAGGATGACGCGCGTTGAAGCGGCGTCGTTCCAGGCCTCGTGTTCGATCGAATCGTCGAACACCCATGCCTCGCCCATCTTCCAGGCGCGGGTCTCGTTACCCACTCGGAAGCGAGCCGGGCCTGGCAGCAGCAAGGGCAGGTGGACCAGCAGGCGGACGTTGCTCGATCCGGTGTGCGGTGGAATGTGGGTATGGGCCTGCAACGCCGAGAAGACGGCAGTCGGCGCAAAGCCTGGCTGGTCGCACATCGGCAGTCGTTCGAGAATGGCCGAAGTCCGAGGACACTGAAGGCAGGCGCCCTCCTGGCACGCGCCATCCTTCCAGAGGAAATAGGAGGTCCACCGTCGGGAGTGATTCAGTTCGCCCCACTGGTTGACCGGCGCGCCGCGTGGGTACTGGATATAGGGGGCAAGCTCGTCGTCGGATGCGGTCGCCAGCGCAGCGTGCATCTCAGATTCGATATCGCCACTGGCGGCTTCCAAGTCCTCAAGCCAGGGGAAATGGGAGCGATCAAAGAACGGGATTGCCGGCAACTGAGGATAGTTCAACAGAAGCGGCTCGTGGACATAGGCGCGCTTCAGGCCGACGAAGATGTCGACGGCCTCGTCGAATCTGGGCAGGTCTTGACCTCTGATATCGCCGCGCAGATCGGCTGTGGCCGTCTGGAGATGGTCGCGCAGGGCCAGGGCGGCTTGGTCGACGACGGCCCGTGCGCTCTCGAGCTGGCGCAGCGCAGACGGCGGCACGCGTTCGGCGGGCGGCGCGATCTTGATGGCGTTACGATAGACCTCGACCGCCGCGGTCCCGGACCCGGCTTGCTCGAGAATGGCCCCCTTCGAGAGCAGGGCCACGAAATGATAGGGCTGTCCGGCTAGGACGTCGTCCAATGCCCCAAGCGCTCCGCCGAGGTCGCCCGACGCCCGCAAGGCAGCGGCGCGTAGCATCGCTGTGCGCTCCGTAGCACCCGTCATGGCCTCAGACTGACTGAGCAGGGCGAGGGCTGTCGCGAAATCGCGCGCCGCCAAGGCTCTTTCGGCGGCCTCGATCAACTGGTGTGCGGCTTCACCCTTCATGGACAGATCCGTTGCTCCGACGCCTTGAGAGAACAATGTAGCCTAGTCCGTCACACGGGACGGAAAAAACAGAAAAAGGCGGGATGTCGCCATCCCGCCTTTCCCTGTTCAGGCCTGCGACAGGGCTACAGACCGCCGGGTCCGCACTCCGTGCGCAGGTAGTTCTCGACCGAGGTCAACATATTTTCGATGTTGGCCGGGGTCCAGGTGTTGAGCGTGTGCTCCATGTCCGGGAAGATCGAGATCGTCACCGTCTTGCCGGCATTGCGCAGCGAGGCGGCGAAGGCCTCGGACTCGTTCGGGCGGACGCGCGTATCCCGGTCGCCTGAGTAGAGGAACACCGGGATGCTCACCTCATTGACGTGGTCGATCGGACTCATGCCGGACAGATACCGACCCTGATATTCGCGGCCGATCGGGCTGGAATAGACGCGCCGGCTGATCAGATCCAGCGACGAGGGGCCGGCCCCGGCGACGGCGCACTGGTACAGTCCATTGGGGCGCACCGCCGCCACCATCGAGGCATAGCCGCCATAGGAATAGCCGTGCATGGCGACCCGGTTCGGATCGGCGACGCCCTGTTCGATCAGGTAGCGAACGCCGTCGTCCTTGTCGTCCTGCATCCGGCCGCCCCATTCGTTGTCGCCGGCACGCCAGAGGCGTTGGCCCCAACCATCTGAACCCCGATACTGGGGTTGCAGAACGGCATAGCCTCGCGCGGCGAAATACTGGGTCCAGCCCGACGGATCCCAGTCCAGGTCATCGCGCGCCCAGGGGCCGCCGTGTGGGGTGACGATCGTCGGATAGGGGCCGTCACCGAAGATGGCCGGATTGGGCGTCGTCAGGAACGCCGGAATCATCAGGCCATCGCGGGCCGCGTACTGGATCAGCCGCGTTTCACCCAAGGCGTTCTGATCGATTTCGGGGTAGGCGCGACCCAGAAGCCGGGCTCGACCATTCTGGATCAGATAGTATTCCGGCGGCTGCCGCGGGCCGGATTTGACCACCACCATCTCGCTGAAGTCATTCGAGAAGCTGGTGATTTCGATGTCGGCTCCGTCGCCGACCTGAAACCGTGACCGCTGACCCGAGGCGATGTCCACCCAACTGACCGGGGTCATCTCGATCCCGAAGGCTTGCCGCAACGTGCTTTGGGCGGCCTCGAGATTGGGGTCTGCCCAGTAGGTCCGACCGCGCTCGCCGCCATAGTTGAAGCCGAGAATCTCGCCGTAGTGGGCTGGATCACGCGAACGGACGACGCTCGTTGCGTCGAACAGGGGGTGCGCGAACGCCGGCTCGCCGAGCTGACGATTGCGGATGTCGTACTCATAGATCGCCGCATGGTCGCGGCCCTGCGTCGACTGGACCAGGACGATGTTCGGATCATTGGTGAATCCGATCACCGAAATCGGCTCACGATTGGTGACCGTATAGCGGAAGTGCTCCTCCCACGCCCCGGTGTCCGGATGGCGCAGCCATTGGACGAAAGCCGTGTTCGCGCCGGCCAGGATGACCGATTGGCGAGCCCGAATGTTGCCGTCCAGATCGGCCTGCATACCGAAGTACTCATCCGAGCCACGCTCGACGCGGCTCATCGAGCCGTCGCGAGTGTCATAGCGATAGACATCACCGCGGCGACGATCTTGGATCAGAATGTCATTCGGGTCGTTGCCCAGGGTGCTAACCAGGCTGCCGAAGCCTTCATAGGCCAGCTGGCGGTCGTTCAGGCCCTCCCACTGGGGTTGGCGAATCGAATTGCCGTCCAGGCCGATCAACTGCGTTCGATAGCGATAGGTCCGTTCGACCGATCCGCTGTAGGGATTGTAGTTCGACAGCTGCTGGGTCGTTACAAAGATACGATCATTCTTCACGAACTGGACAGACAGGAACTCGGTCTGGTCATCCGACCCGACGATAAAGGGTGCGGAGTTGAGATCCGTGAGATTCCAGATCGCAATCGCACGGCGTTGACCGTCCGGCGAAATAACGGCCGCCATATGCTGACCGTCCGGGGCAAGCGTCACTGAAGCCATTGCGGCCTCACGCGCCCAGGCGCTGGCCGGCGGCGGTGTCGGGGTCTGGGCGTTGGCCGACGGAATCGGTGCCGCCAAGGTTAGGGCGGCAGCGGCCGCCGTCAGAAGTAGGGTGCGATGCAACATTAAAGCCAGTCCTCTGGAAGCGAGCACTCCTTATCGAACAGGCTTTCGCTATGCGCCAGCCCCCAAAAGACAATGTGGTGCCGACGTCAGGCTAGAGACCGCCGGGATGGCAGTCTGTCCTGAGGTAGTTTTCAACGGTGGTCAGCATCGCCGCCGTGTTTTCGGGCGTCCAGGAATACAGGCCGTGCTGCATCCGCTCCAGGATACGCAGGCGCACCGGTTTGCCGGCCGCCGTCAGCGCGTCGGCATATGCCTGCGATTCGTGGGGGAAGACGGTGGCGTCCGTGTCACCGGTATAGAGATAGATCGGAATCGACACTTGATCGATGTCGTCAATCGGGCTGCGCCCGGCGATGGTCGGGTGCTGGAATTCCCGCAGGTACCGGTTGTCGTAGGTTCTTTGCCGGATCTCGTTGAGGCTGGCCGGGCCGGCACCCGCGATGGCGCACTGATACAGGCCATTGGGCCGTATGGCCGCCATCATCGCGGCGTAGCCCCCATATGAATAGCCGTGGATCGCGACCCGGTCCGGGGCGGCCACGCCCTGCCGAATCGCCCAGCTGACGCCGTCGTCCAGGTCATCCTGCATGGCCAGGCCCCATTGCTGGTCGCCGGCCCGCCAAAGCCGCTGTCCCCAGCCGTCTGACCCTCGGAACTGCGGCTGAAGCACGGCGTACCCGCGCGCGGCGAAATACTGGGTCCAGCCCGTTGCATCCCAGTCCAGATAATCGCGCGCCCACGGACCGCCATGCGGCGTAACGATCATGGGGTAGGGGCCGGGGCCGAACTGCGCCGGATTGGGCGTGGTCAAAAAGGCCGGGATCATCAAGCCGTCGCGCGCTTCATATTGGAGGATGCGCGTATCGCCCAAGGCCTGGGGATCAATCTCGGGGTACGCGCGCCCGATCAGTCGAGCGCGGCCCCCGACAAGCAGATAATATTCCGGCGGCTGGCCTGGACCGGAGCGCTCGAACAGCACCGTGCGTCGGTCCTGAGAGGAATCAATGACGCCGACATCCTCATCGACGGGTGCCGAGAAGCGGACGCGGCGACCGTCGTCGATGTCGGTCCAGGTGATCGAGCCCATCTCGACCTCGAGGGCTGAGCGCATGGCCGCCTGAGCCGCTTCCAGATCCGGGTCAAGCCAATAGGTGGTGACCCGCTCGGCCTCATAGGTGAAGCCCACGATCTCGCCATAGTCCGACTCGCGCTGGGACTGGACGACAGACAGGGCGTCAAACATCGGGTGCTCAAACGCCGGCTCGTCGGCGAAGGCGCGGGTCTGGGTGTTGTATTCCCAAATGACGGATCGGTCCCGACCCCGCGCACCCTGCACCAGAAGGATGTGCGGCTCATTGGTGAAGGCAATGATCGACAGATAGTCGCGGTCCCGGGCATACGAGCGGAAATGTTCTTCCCACTGCCCGGTCTGCAGGTTGAGGATCCACTGGGCGACGTAGGCTGCGTCGTTGTCGAACGAGAATTGGGTACGGGCGCGGATCCGCCCGTCCATATCCGTGCGCTCGCCGCCAAATTCGTCGGAGCCCCGCCGCACCCGCCGATACCGTCCATTACTGGTATTATAGCTGAAAACGTCTCCATTGATCCAAGGCTGGATCAGGATGTCTGTCGGGTGGGCAGGCAGGGCGCTTACCACGACACCCAGGCCGTAGAAGGCGTGGAGCTGCTCGTTATCCGGCCGATTTGGGAAGTCCGGCGTCGGGATGACATCGCCGTCCAGGGTGATGACGCGCGTTCGACGGAGATAGCCGCCGCGAATGCGACCGAATCCCGTATTCGTCGACCATTGCTGCGTGGTCACGAACAGGCGGTCGTTCTTTATGAAACTGACCCCGACGATCTCCTCGCGCGTGTCGCTGCCGATGACGACCGGCTCGCGTTCAAGATCGTTCGCCCGCCAGATCATCAGGCGATGGGGGCCGCCATCGACGGACACCAGCGCAGCGAGGTGGCGACCGTCGGGCGACAATGAAGGTGACAGAATCGCTTGCTCGCGGGCAAAGGCCTCAGCCGTTGGCGGCGTCTGCGCCACAGCCTGTGCTGATCCAAGACCTAGGCTCAGGGCCAGGATCATTCCCATCAAGCCCGCGCGCGTCATGGCTGCCTCCCACCAATCCGTCGCTACCTTAACGAGTAGCCCCGATTTGGCCAGTCTTGCGCGAAACGCGATCGTGACGTCTTCGCGGCCCAACTGTGGCGAATGCGATACGGTGTGGCTGGAAACAGTCTGATCCGACTTCGAAGTGCTTGGACTGTGGCGGAAACTTGTTAGGTTCGCCACGATTGGGGAAAGGTCTCCCCGGCCGGACGTTCGCTTGTCCGTTAATATCAACCGCCGACTGGGGGAAGTTCTCTATGGCGTTCAACAAGAAGTTTCTGCTGGCGACCACCTTCATCGCTGGACTTGCGATGGCGGCTCCGTCGCTGGCTCAGCAGCAGCAGCAGCAGCCGTCCAACCAGGACGATGATGATGACGCCGAGCAGGTCGACGACGTTGTCGTGACCGGTTCGCGCATTCGCCGTAACGAGTTCAACTCGTCCGCTCCGGTCCAGGTGATCACGGGCGACCAGGCCATCATGGAAGGCATGGTCGACACGGCCGAGCTGCTCCAGCAGTCGACCGCCGCGTCGGGTTCGTTCCAGATCGACAACACCCTGACGGGTTTCGTCATTGAGGGTGGCCCGGGCGTCAACACGATCTCGCTGCGCGGTCTGGGTGCCAACCGTACCCTGTTCCTGCTGAACGGCCGCCGCGCCGGTCCGGCTGGTACCCGTGGTCAGGTTCAGGCCGTTGACCTGAACGTCATCCCGGCGGCTCTGATGGAGCGCACCGAAGTCCTGACGGACTCGGCCTCGACCATCTACGGCTCGGACGCCATCGCCGGCGTCGTCAACTACATCACCCGCACCAACCTGGACGGTCTGGAGGCCTCGGCCTTCTTCCGTTATCCGGAAGCCGGTGACATCTCCTTCCAGCGCTACAACGTCGGTTGGGGCACGACCTTCGATCGTGGTTATTTCCAGGCGGGCTTCGACTATTACGCCCAGTCTGCACTGACCCGCGGTGACCGTGAGGGCACCAACTGTACGGCGGACTATCTGTTCAACCCGACGACCATGGAGCGCGTGGATCACCTCGACCAGGTGACGGGCCAGCCGCAGTGCTACAACATCTTCGCCCAGGCCATCCGCGCGAACGCGGGCTTTGGAACGATGGACTTCATCTTCATGCGGCCCGGCTATAACTATGGCAACGCCACGACGGGCAACAACTCGCCCATCACCGGCATGGCTCGTCAGGGCCGGCCGGGCTATCCGGCCACCTATACCTATTATGACGGTCGTCATCCTCTGACGGAACGTGCCACCGTCATCAGCCCGGTGGATCGTTACACCGTCACGGCTTCGGGTGGTTTCGACATCTCGCCGACCACCGAACTCTACGGCGAATTCCTGTTCAACCGCCGTATTTCCGAGCAGGACGGGGTGCGTCAGTACTTCCCGACCGTTTGGACTGGCTATCCGGGCGCGCGTCGTCCGGATACGAATGGCTTCTTCGCCGGCGGCACGATTCTGCCGATCATTCCATTGTATTCGGACCAGGATCAGACCGTCGACTACTATCGCGGCGTCGTCGGCATTCGCGGTGACTTCGGTTCCATGTTCGGCGGTGGCTGGCAGTGGGACCTGTACGGTCAGTACTCGCGCTCGGACGGTGAATACACCGGCTCGTTCATCTATAACGACCGCACCATCGCCGTCACTGGTATGGCTGCAGGGGCTGGTCCCGCGGACCGCTGTTACGCTGGTGCCGACCTTCCGAATCTCTCGGGCTACAGCTGCGCCTCCCTGACAGCAGGAGTGCCGTGGACGTCGGAGCGTGTCATCCGTGGCAACTTCAACGACGCCGAGCGCGCCTTCCTGTTCGGCTCGGAAACCGGCACCACCGTGTACGAGCATATGTACGTCGAAGGTGTGGCCAACGGCGACCTCTTCGACCTGCCGGCCGGCACGGTCGGGGCGGCCCTCGGCTTCCATGTTCGTCGGGAATCGATCGACGACCTGCCCGGCGAACAGGCTCGCCGCGGCAACTACTGGGGTTCGACCTCGGCCGGCCACACCGTCGGTGAGGACACGGTTCGCGAACTGTTCGGCGAGCTGGAAATCCCGATCATCCGTGGCTTCACGGGGATCGACGATCTGACGGTGAACCTGTCGGGCCGTTTCTCGGACTATGACTCCTACGGTTCGAACTCGACCTACAAGGTCGGTGTGAACTGGCAGATCACCCCGGCTTGGCGCATCCGCTCCACCTTCGGTACGGGCTTCCGGGCTCCGGCGCTGTACGAACTGTACCTCGCCAACCAGACCGGCTTCCTGGGCCAGACCTCGGTTGATCCCTGCATCAACTGGGGCGACAGCTCGCACCCGTCCATCCCGGTCAACTGTGCGACCGGTATCGACCGAAACTCGGACGGCGACTTCCTGGATCCGGGCGACCTGATGCCGGTGACCAGCTCGACCTATACGGCGGCTGGGACTTCGTCGGCGACGGTGACCTCGCGCGGTGGCCTGGGTGAGCTGGAGCCGGAAACGGCCGAAGCCCTCACCTTCGGCGTGATCTGGACCCCCAGCTTCATCGACCTGTCGGTGGCGGTGGACTACTTCGACATCCTGATCGAGGACGCCGTTCTGGGTCTGTCGGCCTCGGTCGTGTCTCAGTGCTACGCCGTTCCGGTGGCTCAGTTCGCGACGAACCCGTTCTGTACGTTCTTCACGCGTTCGACCAACGCCGCGACGCCGCAGATCCTCACGATCGACAACGCCTACCGCAACGTGAACAGCCAGACGAACCGTGGCCTGGACCTGAACATCCGCTACAACCACGAGTTCGGCTTCGGTGACCTGACGGTTGCCGGTCAGGCGACGTGGCAGTTCGAGGACATCGTGGCCCTGCTCGACGGTTCGCTGCCGCAGGACAACAACGGCGAAACGACCGAGCCCGACTTCACCGCCAACTTGAACATCTTCTTCGAGCGTGGTGACTGGACCGCCTTCTGGGGCATCAATATGTTCGGCAAGGCCTCGGACACCGAGGCCTTCGGTGCCGACGTCTTCGCCAGCACCCGGTACGCCAACATTCCGGCCGGCATTGCCTCCGGAAACTGCGCTGCGCCGAACAACTACTGCGTGTACTACAAGCAGTACACGGAGTTCGTGGCGTTCCATAACGTGTCGCTGACCTACCGTCTGGACGACTGGACCTTCCAGGCCGGTATCCGGAACGTCTTCGACGAGTACAACCCGAGCGCCTCGGCCGGTCAGTACCGCGTCGGCACGACGTCCTACGGGATCCCGGGCAACGACGGCCTCATCGGCCGCAGTGGCTGGGTCAACATCACCCGCCGGTTCTAATCAACCGACGGAGCCTAAAAGGGAGGGGGCGACGGAGCGATCCGTCGCCCCTTCTTCTTTGGACCGGCCGTGACAAGGTCCGCGCTGCCCACCGTTCGGTCAGGGCAGGGCCTCGAGTACCTTCATTCTGGGGGATCGCGTCGGTAGGCCCGGCAGGACTCGAACCTGCAACCAGACCGTTATGAGCGGTCGGCTCTAACCATTGAGCTACGGGCCCGCCGAGGCGGTGTGCTGCCCCTAGCAGGCCCTGACGCGCGCCGTCAAAGGGCCACGATTGCGCCATGAGGCTGGACGGAGCCTGACGGACCTTTCAGGCGTTCATTCATCCAGGAGCGGCTAAGCCAGCTGTCCGATCCGACCCATTCAAAGGGAACCCCAGATGAAAGCTCTCTTGCGCGCCTCAGCTCTCGCTCTCACCCTGGCTGTGGCGGTCCCCGCCGTGGCCCAGGCCCAGACCATGTCCGATATGCACGCCCAGATGACCGCACCGACCTTCACGCTGAGCGCGTCGGGAGAGGTGCGTATTGCGCCTGACATGGCGACGATCACGACGGGCGTTCAGACCCAGGCCGCCACGGCGGCAGAGGCTATGGCCCAGAACCGCACCCAGATGAACCAGGTGGTCGCGGCCTTGCGTCGTCAGGGCATCGAAGAGCGCCACATTCAGACTTCCGGACTGAATCTGAACGCCGTCTATGACTACCCCCAGAATGAACAGCCCCGTCTGCGGGGCTATCAGGCCTCGAACCAGGTGACGATTCAGGTTCATGATCTCGATGGTCTGGGCCAGGCCATCGATGCCGTCGTTGCCGCCGGTGCCAATCAGATCAATGGCGTGGCCTTCGGACTCAGCGACCCGCGCGCTGCCGAGGATCAGGCGCGCCGGGCAGCCGTCCGCGCGCTGCAGGCCAAGGCGCAACTCTATGCCGAAGCGACAGGAATGCGGCTCGTGGGGCTGCGCAGTCTGTCCGAAGGCGGCGGCTACCAGCCGCAGCCGCCGGTGATGTATGCCCGGGCCGAGGCCATGGATATGGGCGGGGCCGCGACGCCGGTTCAGGGCGGTGAGCTGGTGGTCCGCATCGATATCTCGGGCGTTTATGAGCTTAGCCGGTAGGGCAAAGGCTTCTGCATGGCGCGTCACCCCTGCGAAGACTGCGGGGGTGACGACCGTGCGGGCGTGTCGAACTCGGAATCGATCGACCCGGCCTGGGCGGTCCCTTCCCGGACGACGAGGACCAGGGCCGAAATCAGTCGCATAACGATCCTCCATGTGACGGCTCAATCGTCGGTAAGCGGCGACCGCGAGCCAGGCCTCGGCTTCTCCCTTACGGCGTCTTCATTTGACGGTTACGGACCGCTCCCTATACCCGTGATGAGGGTGCCGTTCGGAGTGCCACGGGGATTGCCGGTTCAATGAAACAGTTTTTCACCACCATGGCGGCGGTGTTCGTTGCCCTGTTGCTTTTCGCGGGCCTGCCGTTCCTGTTTTTCACCGGCTGGCTGGTGTCGTCCATCACCTCGCCGCGGGCGACCGGTCCTTCGGGCCCGGTGGTCATCGAACTGGACCTGCGTCAGGGCCTGACGGACCAGGCTCCCCAGAACCCCTTCGCTGTGTTCTCCAGCAGCGGCCTGTCGGTGATGAGTGTCGTCGAGGTGCTGGACCGGGCCCAGGACGACGATGATGTGCGCGGCCTGTTCATCCGACTGCCGGAGACCGGAATGAGCCCGGCCGCCGCCGACGAGGTGCGCCAGGCCATCAGTCGCTTCCGGCGCGCCGGCAAGCCGGTGATCGCCCACAGCCAGGGCATGATGCAGCTGGGAGCGGTGTCGTCGTCCTATATGGTTGGAGCCGCCGCCGATGAATTCTGGCTTCAGGCCAATGCGGCGCTTCAGGCCTCTGGCCTTCAGACCGAGGAGATCTTCTTTGCCCGCGCGTTTGAACGCTACGGCATCGACGCGCAATACGAGCAGCGTTATGAGTACAAGAACGCCGTAAACCCCTATCTACAAAGCGATTTTACCGCCGCGCACCGCGAGGCGACGCTGGGCTGGATGAACTCGGTCTATCTGTCGGCCGTCGCCAATGCTGCGCGTGATCGCGATCTGGATCGCACCGTTCTGCAGGCCGCCCTGGAGGCAGGTCCCGCGATGGGCGAGGCGGCGCGCGAGCGTGGCCTGGTCGACCGGCTCGGCCAGGTCGAGGAGGCCGAACAGCGGGCCCTGACCCGCGCCGGCGAGAATGCCGAAACCGTCAGCTTCGCAGACTATGCGGCTCGGCCCGACAGGCGACGCCACAGTGGGCCCGTGATCGCCGTGATCGAGGCCGAAGGGCCGATCGTGACCGGGGCGGGGGGAAGCGCCAGTCCGTTCGGCAGCGCCTCGACCATCTATTCCGATCGGACGGCGGAGGCGATCTATGACGCCATCGAGGACGAGGATGTTCGGGCCATCGTCTTCCGGGTTTCATCTCCGGGGGGCTCCGACGTCGCGTCTGAGCAGATCCTGGCAGCGGTGCGAGCGGCGGTGGCCGCCGGCAAGCCGGTTGTCGTATCGATGGGGGCCTATGCCGCTTCGGGCGGCTACTGGATCAGCTCCGAAGCCAGCCACATCGTCGCCCAGCCTTCCACCTTGACGGGATCGATCGGCGTGTTCGGCGGCAAGTTCGTCCTGCGCGAGGCGCTGGCCCGCTTCGGTGTCGACATTCGCACCCTGTCGGTCGGCGGCGAGACGGCGGATATGTTCTCGCCGGCCGAAGAGTTCTCTGCGGCCGACCGCGCGGCCTTCTCGGGCTGGATGGATCAGATCTATGAGGGCTTCATTCAGCGGGTTTCGCGCGGGCGCAATATTCCGATTGATCGGGTGCGCGAGATCGCCCGTGGTCGGGTCTGGACGGGGACCGACGCGCTTCGCCTCGGCTTGGTCGACGAGCTTGGGGGCTTCCACGAAGCCGTGCGCCGCGCCCAGATCCTGGCCGAAATCGGCGAGGACGAAGAAGTCCAGCTGCGTCGCTTCCCCGCCCAGCAGGGCTTCTGGGAACAGCTTGGCCTGGCCTTTGGCGGCGGGGCTGAGGCGGCGCGCGCCCTGATTTCCCTGGGTGCCATCGCCAATGATCCGGACGTCCAGGCGGCGGTGCGCGACATCCAGCGTGCCCGTGCCCAGTCGGAAGGCGCCCACGTCCTGGCGGACGAGCCGGTCTAGGCAAGGCGACAGATTGGACCAGGCTCAAGGGGGCGTGGTCAGGCTGATCGACGGCGTGTACCCGGTCGAAAGCCACGGGCACGGCTGAATCCTTCCTGACGACCGACCGTCAGGAGCCGCTTGTTTCCCGGTGAAGCTGCGGTGCTGTGGTGCGACCGTCTACCTGGTTCGCCAGTGCGTCGGGCAGGCCGCGCCTGAGGGGCCGGGCGTGCACGGACACGCCAGCTCGCGGGAAGCCGTGGATCGGGGTCGCCGTTCGTCGGTCTGCCGGCATCCTGCCGAGCGGACCCCGGCGTCGGCCGTTCCGGTCAATCCGAAGTGTTTGGCCCTAGTCGTCAGCCAGTTCGCGCCCGAAGAAGTCCAGCCAGGTCCGCCACTGTTGCAACTGGCGCGGATTGCCGCGAACGCCATGGCGCTGGCCGGGATAGAGCATCATTTCGAACGGCATGGAACGCTCCTGCAGGCCGTTGATGACCCGCGTGGCATTCTCGAAGATGACGTTGTCGTCAGCCATGCCGTGCATGATCATCAGGCGGCCTTCGAGGTTCTCCAGGCGCGGAATGACATCGGAGGCCGCATAGCCCGCCGCATTGTCCTGGGGCGTGCCCATGAACCGCTCGGTGTAATGGGTGTCGTAAAGGCTCCATTCCGTCGGTGGTGCCCCGGAAGCCCCGGCCGCAAGGTCAAATCGCGGGTCGGTCATCATCATCAGGACCATAAAGCCGCCATAGCTCCAGCCCGTTGCGCCGATCCGCGCCGGGTCGATGTAGGGCTGGGTCCGCAGCCATTGCAGACCCGCCGCCTGATCATCGACCTCGACGGTGCCGAGGTTGCGGTCCAGCGCCGTCTGGAAGCCCGCCGACCGGTTCGATGAGCCCCGGTTGTCCAGGCGGAACACTACATAGCCGGCCTCAAGAAACAGCCGCGACGCCACTGACTGCCAGCTCCGCGTCACCCGCTGGACGCCCGGTCCGCCGTAAACCTCGATGATCGCCGGATACTCGCGTGTCGGATCAAAGTCCGGTGGGGTCAGGATCTGATACCAGAGGTCAGACCCGTCCTCAGCCTGGATCGTTCCGTAGGTCGGAACCGTGTGGCGCGCGGTGAACGGCGCATAGGGGTGATCTGCGTCCAGCGCATTCTCTTCGATCCAGCGCAGCCGCCCGCCGTCCGGGGCGTAGAGCGCGGTATTCGGCGGCGTGGCCGGGTCCGAATAGCTGCCGACAAAGACGCCGGCCTCACCGACATCGGCGCTCCACCAGCCTTCACCGCCGGTGATCCGCTCGGGCGCGGACTGGCCGTCCAGATCGGTGACGTACAGATGCTGCTGGGTCGGGTCGTCGATCGAGGCCATGAACCAGACCCGCCCGGCGTCCTCATCGACGTGCTCGACGCCCCGGATCGGCCAGTCGCCCTGGGTCACCTGATGGGCTAGGGCACCGTCCGGGCCATAGCGATACAGGTGCAGATTGCCGTCGCGGTCCGAGCTCCACAGGAAACCGCCGTCGGCCAGTGGCGTGAAGTCGTGGGTCAGGTCCACCCAGTGGTCGTTGGTCTCGGTCAGGATGACGCGGCTGTCGCTGGTGCGCGGATTGACGGCCAGCAGATCGAGGGTCCGCTGATCGCGCGACTGGCGCTGGACATAGAGGGTGCGGCCGTCGCCCGACCAGTCGACCCGCGCGACATAGATGTCGGCATTCTCGCCCAGATCGACCTGGCGACGGTCCCCGACCGTCATGTCGTGAACCCAGACCTGGACCACCGCATTCGGACGGCCCGCGCGCGGGTAACGCTGCTCGATGGTGGTCGCGCCGGATCCCTGGATATCCAGGCGCGGAATGATGTCGACACCGCTTTCATCCACGCGGGTCAGGGCGATGTAGCGTTCGTCCGGACTCCACCAATAGCCGGTGTCGCGATCCATCTCCTCCTGCGCGATGAATTCTGCCGTCGCCCAGGTAATCGGCCCGTCTCCGTCCGAAGTGACTGGAATTTCAAAGCCGTTGGCCAGGTCATAGACGACCAGATCCTGGTTCCGCACCCAGGACACATAGTTGCCGTTCGGAGAGACCTTGGCGTCGATCTCGTCGGCTTCCGTCTCGGTCAGACGCCGGACCGAACCGTCCTCGCGGTTGGCCAGGAAGACATCCCCTTCCAGAGGGGTCAGAATGAAGCGGCCCTGGTCGTCCCAGGAATATTCCACGACGCCTCGTTGGCTGATCCGCATCCGCTCGCGCCGGGCGCGCTCGGCCTCGGACAGCTCGCCGGCGTCCGGCACCAGCGCCCTGGCATCCACCAATCGGAAAGGCTCTCCGCCGGTCACCGGTGCCGCCCACAGGTCCAGCACGTCCGCGTCGTCCTGGCGCGGCAGCAGATAGGCGACCAGTTCACCATCGGGCGAAAGGGTCACGGACCGTGCGGTCGGGCCATTCAGGCTGGGGTTGTCGAAGACTCGTTCGGGGGTCAGGCGCTCCTGGGCGAGGGCCGCGGAGGTCAGGGTGGCGAGGGTCGCGAGCGAGGTCGCAGCAAGCAGGGACAGTTTCATGCGCTGACGCTAGCCTGCCAGCGGCGTAGGTGCCAGTCGCCGCGCGGGGTTCGTGTCAGAAATGCCTGGGAGCAGGGGTGGAGCGCCGGGTGCGAACTGATCGCCTCTCGGACCCTCGGTCACTGATGGGCTATATGTAGGGCCATGACGCGCCCGGCCATTCTGATTGTTCAGCCGCACCTGCATCCCCTGCGCGGTTTCCTGGATTCGACCTATGATACCTATGGCCTCTGGGAGGGGCCTCCGGCCGAAGCCGCCGCCCAGATTGGGGCACTGGTCGTCGATGGTGCCTATCCCCTGGATCGCAGGCTGGTCGAGCAACTGCCGAATCTGGGCCTGATTGCCTGTTTCACGGCGGGGCACGACGGTATCGACATACGTTGGTGCCGAGAGAAGGGGCTGGCTGTCACCCATGCGCCGGCCGTCAACCACGAGGATGTCGCCGATCACGCCCTGGCCCTGATTCTGGCGGCCCGGCGCGAGATCATCCGTGGTGATCGGGAGCTGCGGGCGGGTGGCTGGACCCCGGACAGTCGGATTCTCACCGGCTCTCTCAAGGGGCAACGGGTCGGTATTGTCGGCATGGGCGCGATCGGACAGGCCGTGGCCGTGCGGTGCGAGGCCCTGCGTATGACCGTCAGCTGGTGGGGGCCTCGCGCGAAGCCCGATCTTCCCCAGGAACGCGCCGACAGCCTTGTGGACCTCGCGCGCGACAGTGACATCCTCGTCATCGCCGCCCGGGCCGACGACAGCAACCGGGGTCTGATTTCGCAAGAGGTGATCCAGGCCCTGGGTTCGCAGGGATTGCTGGTCAATGTCGCGCGAGGCCAGATCGTCGACGAGGCGGCGATGATCGCGGCCCTTCGGGCAGGCCGCCTGGGGCAGGCGGCGCTTGACGTCTTCGAGACCGAACCGACGGACCCCACCCGCTGGGTTGATGTCCCCAATACCGTGCTGACCCCTCATACGGCGGGGGCCACGCGTGAAGCGGTCCAGGCGATGGTCATGCTCCTGATTCAGAACCTTGCAGCGCATTTCGCTGGCAAACCGCTGGCGACGCCGCTCACAGAATGAGCTTGAAATAATCATATAAAGATATCTTTATATAACACATGGGCCTTGCTCCTGATGTGACCGTCGATCTTCTGCGTGCCGCCGGCGAACCGACTCGCCTGCGCATCCTGTCGCTGCTGGCGATGGAGGAGCTCTCGGTCATGGAGTTGGCCCGGATCCTCGATCAGAGTCAGCCGCGGGTGTCCCGGCACCTCAAATTGATGGCCGAGGCCGGGCTGATTGAGCGGTTTCCAGACGGGACCTGGGTCTTCTATCGCCTCCCGGCCTCCGGTCCGGCGCGCCGGCTGGCCGACGCCGTGCTGGATCTTCTTGAGGACACGGCGGCGGATCGCGACAGCGTGTGTCTTCAGGATGTCCGGGCCGAACGGTACGCCCAGGCGGCTGAGTATTTTGCGCGGGTCGCCCCGCAATGGGACCAGATTCGCTCGCTCTATGTCTCCGAGGCCGCCGTCGAAGCGGCGATCGAACGGGCCGCCGGCCCCGGCCCGTTTCGTCGCGTCGTCGATCTGGGTACGGGTTCGGGGCGGATGCTGTCGCTGCTGGGTGAGCGGGCCCATTCGGCGATCGGGCTGGATCTCAGCCAGCAGATGCTGAATGTCGCGCGCCGCAATGTCGCCGAGGCGGGGCTGAGCAAGGTTGAACTGCGCCACGGCGATATCTTCGCCACCCGTTTGCCTGATGAAAGCGCCGATCTGGTTGTGGTGCACCAGGTGCTGCACTACCTGACCGACCCTGCTGCCGCCGTAGCTGAGGCGGCGCGCCTGATCGAGCCGGGTGGCCGCCTGGTGATCGTGGACTTCGCGCCGCACGATCACGAGCAGCTTCGCTCGGAACACCAACACCGTCGTCTCGGTTTCTCCGATGCCGAAATGGCCCGATGGGGCAGAGAGGCGGGGCTTGTGCCGTCGGCACCGATCGCCCTGCCGCCGGATCACGACGGACTGACCGTAACCATATGGAGCGCCGACCGGCCGTCCCGGTCCGCGCAAAGGAGCGCCTGAGATGGCGACATTAGCCGAAGCGCGCGCCCTCTTGCTGTCCCCGCTGGGGCCTGTGGCGCGTGCAGGTGACAACCCGAACCCGGTGCGGGTTTCGTTCGAGTTCTTCCCGCCCAAGACCGATCAGGCGGAAGAGAACCTGTGGCAGGCGATCCAGCGGCTGGCCCCGCTCAATCCGGCCTTCGTCTCGGTCACCTATGGGGCCGGCGGTTCGACCCGCGAGCGAACCCACAGAACCGTCAGCCGCATCCTGGCCGAGACGGACCTCAAGCCCGCCGCGCACCTGACGTGCGTGGAAGCCTCGCGTGGCGAGATCGACGATGTGATCCAGGAGTATCGCGAGGCCGGCGTGCGTCACATCGTGGCTTTGCGCGGCGATCCGCCAGGCGGCTCCGGCATCGGCGGGGCCTATCAACCGCGCCCGGACGGCTATGCCAACGCCACCGAGCTGGCCGCCGCCATCAGCCGCGTCGGCGGCTTTGACATCACCGTCGGTGCCTATCCCGAGAAACACCCCGAAAGCCCGTCGATCGACCACGACATAGATGTGCTGAAAGCCAAGGTCGACGCCGGTGCCACTCGCGCCATCAGCCAGTTCTTCTTCGACATGGACGCCTTCCTGCGTTTCCGCGATCAGGTGCGCGCTGCCGGGATCACCATCCCGCTGATCCCGGGGATCATGCCGGTGTCCAACTTCAATGGCCTGCGGCGGATGTCGGGCGCCTGCGGCGCGGCCGTGCCCAGCTGGCTTGAGGCCCATTTCGACGGCCTGGACGACGATCCCGAAACCCGCCGTCTGCTTGCGGCCTCGGTTGCAGCCGAGACCTGCGCCCGGCTGCAGGAAGAGGGCTTCTCGGACTTCCACTTCTACACCCTGAACCGGGCCGATCTGGTCTACGCCATCTGCCGGGTGCTGGGCGTGCGCGAGCCCAGGACGGAGACCGCACAATGACCCGCGCCGACCGCATCGCCGCGCTGAAGGCTGCAGCGCGCGAGCGCATCCTGGTGCTCGACGGCGCCTGGGGCGTGATGATCCAGCGCGAGAACCTGTCCGAGGAAGACTTCCGCGGCGCGCGTTTCGCCGACCACAATCATCCGCAGAAGGGCAATAACGACCTTCTGATCCTGACCCGTCCGGACATCATCGAGGGCCTGCACGACACCTATTACGCCGCCGGCGCCGACATTTCGGAAACCAACACCTTCTCGGCCACGACCATTGCGCAAGCCGACTATGGCCTGGAGGACGCGGTCTGGGATCTGAACTTCGAAGGCGCCCGCATCGCCCGCCAGGTCGCCGACCGCTGGACCGAGAAGGAGCCGCGCAAACCGCGCTTCGTCGCCGGCTCGATCGGCCCGACCAACCGCACCTTGTCGATCAGCCCGGACGTCAACGACCCCGGCTATCGCGCGGTGACGTTCGATGAGGTCTACGACGCCTACAAGCAGCAGGCCCGCGCCCTGCATGAGGGCGGGGTCGATCTGTTCCTGATCGAGACGGTGTTCGACACCCTCAACGCCAAGGCCGCGATCAAGGCGATTTTGGATCTGGAAGACGAGGGCTATGAGCCTTTGCCGCTGTGGATCTCGGGCACCATCACCGACCGTTCGGGCCGGACTCTCTCGGGACAAACCGCCGAGGCCTTCTGGAACTCGGTGCGCCACGCCAAGCCGTTTGCGGTGGGCTTCAACTGCGCGCTGGGGGCCGATCTGATGCGGCCCTATGTGGCCGAGCTGGCCCGTATCGCCGACACCCTGGTGGCCGCCTATCCCAACGCCGGCCTGCCCAACGCCATGGGCCAGTACGACGAACAACCGCATGAGACCGCCCACTTCATCGAGGAATGGGCGAAGTCCGGCCTAGTCAACATCGTCGGCGGCTGCTGCGGCACGACACCGGACCACATCAAGCACGTCGCAGAGGAAGTCGCGGGCGTGACGCCGCGCGTGGTGCCCGAACGCCCCGTGGCGATGCGGCTGAGCGGTTTGGAGCCGTTCGAGGTGGTGGCCTAGCCACGATGAAGAACCTTCCTCCCAGGCATGACGCGGTCATCCATGGTCAAAAGCTGGCCTACAGACTCGCGCCCGGCGACGGCGTGACAATGGTGCTCATCAATGGCGCTGGCGGCCCGATGGAGGGTTGGTTCCGCCTCTTCCCGGACATTACTCGATCAGGGACTGTCTTTGCTTATGACCGACCGGGCGTCGGGGCTTCGCCTCAGCCGACCTCGGCTCAGACTGGCGCGCAGGTCGTGGAGACCCTACGCAGCCTGCTGAAAACGGCCGAACTGACCCCGCCTTACCTCCTTGTGGCTCATTCCTTTGGGGGGCTGCACGCCAATCTGTTCGCGCGTCGCCACCCGGACGAGGTCCTTGGCCTGGTCCTAATCGAGCCAACTACGCCCGAGGACGTGACAGCCCTCAAGCCTTTGCAGTCCAGCGCCCAGCGGTTTGTAAACGGACTGCTGAATCGTCTGTCGCCGGCCAATCCCATGGGTGAAATCGCCCAAGAGCTTGAAACCGTGCGCGAGGTGGCGACGGCTGGCCCGTTCCCGAACCGACCACTCGTAGTCATCGCGGGCGGCAAGCCGCCAAAGGACTGGCAGGCACGGTCGGAGGCGCAGGTCCTAAGGCGCCAACACTTGGAATCTTTATCCCGTCTGTCTCCTCAAGGATCGCTCGTTCTGGCGGCCAACAGCGGCCATTTCCCGCAGATATCCGAACCTGACGTGGTTCTGGAGGCCATTGCCACACTGTCGGCCCGTCTCGCGCCCAGCCATGCGGAGGAGAAAGCATGACACGCCCCGCTTCGAGCCTCGTCGCCCTCCATATCCATCTCGCCTTGCGAGCCGCCTTCTCCTCCCAGGTGAATTGGCACAGTCAGAGTCTTTGAATGCGCCCCACCTTCATCAATGTCGGCGAGCGGACGAACGTCACCGGCTCGGCCAAGTTTCGTAAGCTGATCGTCGAGGGTGACTATCCGGCCGCCCTGGACGTGGCGCGTCAACAGGTCGAGGCGGGCGCCGCCGTCATCGACATCAACATGGACGAGGGCCTGCTGGACGGCGTCGTCGCCATGCGGACCTTCCTCAATCTGATCGCCGCCGAGCCGGACATCGCCCGCGTGCCGGTGATGATCGACAGCTCCAAATGGGAGGTCCTCGAGGCGGGCTTAAAGTGCGTTCAGGGCAAGGCCATCGTCAATTCGATCTCGCTCAAAGAGGGCGAGACGATCTTCCGTGAGCACGCGATCAAATGCCTGCGCTACGGTGCCGCCGTCGTCGTCATGGCCTTTGACGAGCAGGGCCAGGCCGACACCGCCGCCCGCAAGATCGAGATCTGCACCCGCGCCTACGACATCCTGGTCAATGAGGTCGGCTTCCCGCCCGAAGACATCATCTTCGACCCCAATATCTTCGCCGTGGCGACCGGGATCGAGGAGCACGACAACTACGCCGTCGACTTCATCGAGGCGACGCGGGTGATCAAACAGAGCCTGCCCTATGCCCGCGTCTCGGGCGGGGTCTCGAACGTCTCATTCTCGTTCCGCGGCAATGAACCGGTGCGCCGGGCGATCCATTCGGTGTTCCTGTATCACGCCATCAACGCCGGCATGGACATGGGCATCGTCAACGCCGGTGACCTGCCGGTCTATGACGATATCGACGCTACGCTGCGTGAAGCGGTCGAGGACGTCATCCTCAACCGGCCCCAGCGAACCAATGTCACCAATACCGAGCGGCTGGTTGACCTGGCCCCGACCTACAAGGGGGAAAAGGGCGCCGCCCGCGTCGTCGACCTGACCTGGCGCGAAGCTCCCGTCGCCAAGCGCATCGAGCACGCCCTGGTCCACGGCATCACCGAGTTCATTACCCAGGACACCGAGGAAGCCCGCCTGGCCTCCGAGCGCCCGCTGCACGTCATCGAGGGCCCCTTGATGGACGGTATGAACGTGGTCGGCGACCTGTTCGGCTCAGGCAAGATGTTCCTGCCCCAGGTGGTCAAGTCCGCCCGCGTTATGAAACAGGCCGTGGCCTGGCTTGAGCCCTTCATGGAGGCCGAAAAGGAGGGCCAGCCGCGCACCTCGAATGGCCGCATCCTGATGGCCACGGTCAAGGGCGACGTGCACGACATCGGCAAGAACATCGTCGGCGTGGTCCTGCAATGTAACAACTACGAAGTCATCGACCTGGGCGTCATGGTTCCGGCTGACCGCATTCTGGACGAGGCCCAGGCCAACGATTGCGACATCATCGGCCTGTCGGGTCTGATCACCCCGTCGCTGGACGAGATGGTCTTTGTCGCCTCGGAGATGCAGCGGCGCGGCTTTGACATTCCGCTGTTGATTGGCGGGGCCACCACCAGCCGCACCCACACCGCCGTCAAGGTCGAGCCGGCCTACCAGGCGGGCTCCACCACCTATGTCATCGACGCCTCGCGCGCCGTCGGCGTGGTCGCCGGCCTGCTCTCGCCGACCGACAAGGCCGCCAATGAGGCCGCCACTCGCGCCGACTACGTCAAGATCCGCGAACAGTACGGGCGAGGCCAGGAAGCCAAGGCCCGCGTCACCCTGGATCAGGCCCGCGACAATCGCTGGCGTCCCGCCGAGGGTCAGAGCCCGACCGGTGCCCCGTCCTTCCTGGGCGTGCGCGCCTTCGACGCCTGGGACCTGCAGGACCTGGCCGACCACATCGACTGGACGCCCTTCTTCGCCAGCTGGGAGCTGATCGGCCGCTATCCGCTGATCCTCGAAGACGAGATCGTCGGCCAGGCGGCCCGCGACCTGTTCCGCGACGCGCAAGGAATGCTCAAGCGGATCATCGACGAGAAGTGGTTCACCGCGCGCGGCGTCGTCGGCTTCTGGCCCGCCAACGCCGTCGAGGACGACATTGTGGTCTGGTCGGACGAGGGGCGCTCACAAGAGCTGGCCCGCTTCCACACCCTGCGCCAGCAGATCGCCAAGTCGAACGGCAAGCCCAATCCGGCGCTCAGCGACTTCGTAGCCGAGACCGGCGCGGACTACATCGGCGCCTTCGCTGTCACCGCCGGCCATGGCGAGCTGGAAAAGGCCGCCGAGTTCAAGGCGGCGGGCGACGACTATTCGGCCATCCTGGCCACGGCCCTGGCCGACCGCCTGGCCGAGGCCTTCGCCGAACGCCTGCACAAGGAAGTCCGCACCCAGCTGTGGGGCTATGCCGCGGATGAGACCGCCTCGATCGAGGATCTGATCGCCGAAAACTATCAGGGCATCCGCCCCGCCCCCGGCTATCCGGCCCAGCCCGACCATACCGAAAAGGCCACCCTGTTCCGTCTGCTTCAGGCTGATCAGCACGCCGGCATCGCCCTGACCGAGAGCTTCGCCATGACCCCGCCCGCGTCGGTCAGCGGCCTCTATTTCAGCCACCCGGGCAGCCACTATTTCGGCGTCGGCAAGATCGACCGCGATCAGGTCGAGAGCTACGCCGCCCGCAAGGGCTGGGACATCGCCACCACCGAACGCTGGCTGGCCCCGATCCTCAACTACGATCCGCGCGGGTGAGCAGGGGGCTTAGGCTTCGGCCGGATAGACGACCTTGCCGTCATCTCTCAGGACGGATCCGGGCGTCGGGACCGCCGCTGTCGTCCGTCCGGGCGTCATCAGATGATCGACTGGGTGGCCGTTCAGAACCAGGTAGTCGGCGATGATCCGGCGGTGACATCGCCACCACATGGCCTCGGCGCACATCAAGGCGGCGCGGCGTCCGCTGCCCAGCTCCAGCAGAGCCGCGAAGGCCTCTGAGAAGGTCTCGCCCAGGGCGTAGTCGGCGTAGTTATGGAAGGCCTCGATCTCCCACAGGGCGTTCACCTGGGGCGGCACATCCGGCTGCCGAGGCCGCCGCCCGCCCAGCGCCGCCATGTGGACATAGTCGATGCCCTGCGCCTTCAGCTGCGCCGGCAGGCTGTCGATGTTGAACGCCGGATTGCGCCGCGAGCGCGGAAAGGCACGCACATCGATCACCAGATCGACCTTTGCCGCAGCCAGCATGGCCTCAATCTCCTCCAGCGGGCGATTGGAGTGGCCGATGGTCGTGAAGCCGGCCGGGCTCATGCCATCAAGGTCAGGACGGACCCCCTGTGGGCGGCGATGTGATCGGTCCGGTCGCTCTGGATCTCGTACTGCGGATCGTCGGGCGTGGCCCGATGGGTATGGCCCTTGTAGTCGAAATCCGCCTCGTGGATGCGAATGATCCGGCCGCTGACGCGCCCGGCCTCGGAATTCCAGCTGACACGATCTCCCACCGCGAAACGGCGCATGACCTCTCCTTTCGTCGGTCTCGTCGATCCCGGCCGTCATCAGTGTGGGTGGGGCGGGTCGGTTCGCGATCCTACCGGCCAGAGCCTCGCTTAGACAGGCTCGAACGCCTCGATAATCGGGCAGGGGCCCTGGCTCGATCCGGCGCAGCTGCGCGCCAGCCGGTTCAACGCCGCCCGCGCCTTCGTCAGTTCCGCGATCTTTCGATCCAGCGCCTCGATCCGGGCCGAGGCCAGCTCACGGGCCCGCACCCGGTCGCGCCCGGCGTCGAGCGCCAGCAGTTCGCCGATCTCTTCCAGCGTAAAACCTCCGGCCTGGGCCGCGCGGATGAAACGCAGCCGTCTCAGCACCGGTGCCCCATAACGCCGTATTTCACCGGCCCGCAGCGGGGTCTCGATCAGGCCACGGCGTTGGTAATAGCGAACCGTCTCCACCCCCACGCCGCCCGCCTGGGCCAGTTGTCCGATCGTCAGGTCCGTCATCGCTTGACTCCGTACTAGGGTACGGACGCTAGATGGGGGATCTTCCCCGTTTGCTCAAGCCGGAGCCATTGATGCCGAGCGCCGCCAAGACTGCCATCGTCCACCGCATGGTCATGCCCGACCACGTCTGCCCCTATGGCCGCAAGGCTATCTGGCTGCTGAAATCCAAAGGTTTTGCGGTCGAGGATCACCACCTGACGACCCGCGCCCAAGTCGATGCCTTCAAAGCCGAGCACGGGGTCCAGACCACGCCCCAGATCTTCATCAATGGCCAGCGCATCGGCGGCTACGATGATCTGCGCCGCTGGTTCGGCCAGCCGGTGCCCGAGCCGGGCGCGACCAGCTATACGCCGGTGCTGGTCGTCTTCGCCGTCGGTGCCCTGATCGCGCTGGCCATCGATTGGCTGATGACGCGCGCCATGGGTTGGTCCGTCCTGCCCAACTTCATCGCCGTGACCATGATGCTCCTGGCCATGCTCAAGCTACAGGACGTCGAGAAATTCTCGACCATGTTCCTGAACTACGATCTGCTGGCCCAGCGCTGGCCGCCCTATGGCTACCTCTATCCCTTCGCCGAGCTGGCGGCCGGAACCCTGATGCTGGCCGGGCTTCTGACCTGGTTTTCGGCACCGCTGGCCCTGTTCATCGGCGGCATCGGCGCGATCTCTGTGTTCAAGGCCGTCTATGTCGACAAACGTGCCCTGAAATGCGCCTGCGTCGGCGGTTCGTCCAATGTGCCGCTGGGCTTCGTTTCGCTCAGCGAAAACCTGGCCATGATCGGCATGGCGATCTGGATGCTGGCGATGATGATCGCCTGACGGCAATCCCCGCATCGACGCGGGGATCCAGACCACTGATCTCCCCCGCCGTTGTCACCCTCGGGCTTGACCCGAGGGCCAGACGCGGTGTCGCTCAGCTCCTGGCGGGTCAGGCTCTTGGCCCGCTCGCCCGCCCCTCGGATCGAGCCCGTCGGTGACGAGGAAAAGCGGGCACGGCCCGCATTTCCCCCGTCTGCAATCCCCGCCCGCTCAGCCCGCCAGCATACTCATGGCCGTCCCCATGCCGGGGAGGGCGCATGGCCAGCGACCGTGTCGGTGTGGGGATGCGGATGAGCGGGGACAGCGGCGGGGCGGAGTACCTGTCGGGTCCGGGACCTGTCTCGTTGGGACAGGCCCGCCCGTCCGGGGCCAGAACAACTGCGTAGTCTCGAATAGAGGCGCCGAGCAGGGGCTCCGGGAAAATATCCGCGGCGGAGCGGCAACTCGGGTCGAAACGCACCAACACATCTACGGTCACCGGACCCGACGTCCGGCGCTCCGCCGGCCCTCCCAACTTCATAGCGAAAGCGTGAGGCCGAAGAGCCGTGTCGTTCTCCAGTGCCTGGTCTTTTCGGATTCGCGCCAGCGAAGGTCCGGGACAAGCGCGCCGCTCGCTGCCTCGCTGGTGGTTCAAGCGGCGCGAGACAGGTATCGCGGTCCTCTGTTCCGGTTCTCTCCTCCGCATCGCGCGCGATGATAAAGCAGGGGGGCTAGCGCCCCACCCGCGTTGCCCGACTCCGTCGGGGAGGCTAGACGGTTCACTCCTCCCGAAACGACTGACCGACCCATGCACGACATCAAGGCTATCCGCGAAAATCCCGAGCGCTACATCGACGGCTGGCGCGCGCGCGGCGTCGAGGACGTGGGGGCGCGGGTCGAGGACATCCTGGCGCTGGATCGCGACCTGCGCGCGGCCCAGACGCGCGGTCAGGAGGCGCTGGCTCAGCGCAACGCCGCCTCCAAGGCCGTCGGCGCGGCCATGGGGCGCAAGGACATGGCCGAGGCGGACCGCCTCAAGGCCGAGGTTGAGGCGCTGAAAGGCCAGATCACCGAGGCCGAAGCGGTCGAGGCGGACAAGGGCGGGGCGCTGCGCGACCTGTTGGCCGGCCTCAAGAACCTCTCCGCCGACGATGTGCCGGATGGCGACGACGAAGCCGGCAATGTCGAGACCGGTCGCTGGGGAACACCGCGCACCACCGGCCCGGCCAAGGACCATGCCGACCTGGGTGAGGCTCTGGGCCTGATCGACTTCGAGGCCGCCGCGAAAATGAGCGGCGCCCGCTTCGCCGTGCTCAAGGGCGGCATCGCCCGGCTGGAGCGCGCCATCGGCCAGTTCATGCTCGATATGCAGACCAGCCAGCACGGCTATCTGGAGGTCAATCCGCCCTACCTCGTGCGCGACGAGGCGATGTTCGGGACGGGGCAGTTGCCAAAGTTTGAAGAGGATTTGTTTCAGGGGCTTAGCTTTGCCACTGCGGCGGAGCTAGCTCGCCTGGAGCAGCAGACAGCCAAAAACGAACACGCAGTTGAGCACGGCGGCGAAGAGTATCGAGATTTCGCGGTCGATTTTCTGGAAGAGCTAGTTGAGGGCCGTCGCTGGCTCATCCCCACCGCCGAGGTCTCCCTGACCAACCTCGTGCGCGAGACGATCCTATCTGACGACGAGCTGGCCAGCCCGATGCGCCTGACGGCCCTGACGCCGTGCTTCCGGGCCGAGGCCGGCTCGGCCGGGCGCGATACGCGCGGGCTGATCCGCCAGCACCAGTTCTCCAAGGTCGAACTGGTCTCGATCACGCGGCCTGAGGATTCCGAGGCCGAACACGAGCGCATGACCGGTTGCGCCGAGGCGGTGCTGAAGGCGCTGGACCTGCCGTTCCGCCGGATGCTGCTGTGCAAGGGCGATATGGGCTTTTCGGCCAGGAAGACCTTTGACCTGGAGGTCTGGCTGCCCAGCCAGAACACCTATCGCGAGATCAGTTCCTGCTCGAACTGCGGCGACTTCCAGGCTCGGCGCATGGACGCCCGCTTCAAGCGCGCCGGCGAGAAGAAGACCGAGTTCGTCCATACGCTGAACGGCTCGGGCCTGGCCGTCGGTCGCACCCTGGTCGCGGTGATGGAAAACTATCAGCAGGATGATGGCCGGATCGCCGTGCCCGAGGTGCTCAAGCCCTACATGGGCGGGGTTGAGGTTGTGGGATGAGAATTCTGCTCACCAACGACGACGGCATCGAGGCCGAGGGACTGGCCTGTCTGGAGGCGATCGCGCGTGCGCTGTCGGACGATGTCTGGATCTGCGCGCCCGCCGTCGAACAGTCAGGCAAGGGGCGGGGCATCACCCTGACCGAGCCGCTGCGCGTCAATCAGATGGGCGACAAGCGGTTCGCCGTCACCGGTACCCCGACCGACTGCGTGGTGCTGGCGATCAACGACCTGATGCCCGAACGACCCGATCTGGTGCTGTCAGGGGTCAATCGCGGCCACAACATAGGCGAGGATGTCTCCTATTCCGGCACCGTCGCCGGGGCGCTGCAAGGCATGGCCATGGGCGTGCCGTCCATCGCCCTGTCGCAATCGCTGGAGCGGTTCCACGATGAGGTCGTGGCGCACTGGGAAACGGCCCAGGCCTTTGCGCCCGGAATCATCCAGCGGCTGATCCAGTCGGGCTGGTCCGACGGCGTCGTGATGAACCTGAATTTCCCCTGCCTGCCGCCGGAATTGGTCAAGGCGGTCGAGGTCACGACCCAGGGCTTTCGTGATCTGGCCGAGATGCACGCCGTGCGGCGTACCGACCTGAGAGGCCGGGACTATTTCTGGATGGGTTTTCGTGCCGGCGAGCAGCGCCCGGCCGAGGGCACCGACCTGCGGGCCATCGCTGAGGGGCGGATCTCGGTGACGCCGCTGCACATCGACCTGACCCACCATCAGACCGCGCACGATCTCAAGAGTTTGCTTGGAGGCGCGCCGCCCCGGCTGAAGGCATGACCGACGAACGGGCTGCACGACTGATCCTGGGCCTGCGACGCCAGGGCGTGACTGACGTGCGCGTGCTGGAGGCGATGGAGGCGGTTGACCGCGCCGCCTTTGTGCACCCCCGGTTCGTCGATCAGGCGTGGGAGGATTCCGCCCTGCCGATCGATTGCGCCCAGACGATTAGCCAGCCATTCGTGGTGGGTCTGATGACCCAGGCGCTGGAGGTCGGCCCGCGCCACCGCGTGCTGGAGATCGGCACCGGCTCTGGCTACCAGGCGGCCGTCCTGTCGAAGCTGGCGCGCTTTGTCTATTCGGTCGAACGCTACCGTCCGCTGCTCACCGAGGCCGAACTGAGGTTCAGGTCCCTGGGCCTGGACAATGTCATCACGCGTCACGGCGACGGCTCGAAAGGCTGGCCCGAACAGGCTCCGTTCGATCGCATCATGGTGACGGCGGCCGCCCCGCATGAGCCGCATGACCTGATCGCCCAGCTCAAGCCGGGCGGCGTGATGATTGCGCCGGTCGGCAAGGCCGGATCGCAGTTTCTGCACCGCTACGTCGCCGAAGAGGGGGGCACCTTCCGCCGCGAGAGTCTGATCGAGGTGCGGTTCGTGCCACTGGTCGACGGGGTCGCCCGGGAAAGCTAGGTGATCTTTTTTGGAGCGGGCGGATCGGAAGCCGGGAAGCTCTCCTCGAGGGCTTCGTCGATCAGCGCCTCCTGGCGGTTCTCCGCCTTGCTCTTTTCGCTGTTCTTGAGCTGATCGGGTTTCTCGCCAGGTTTCAGCGACTTGACCTGTTTCGCAGCGGGGCCTTTGGTGTCGTCGGGTTTGGCCATGGTTGGGCTCCTTGCCAAGACAACGAGCCAGGTGCCAGGGCGTTCCTCCTGGCCAGGGTTAATCCACCGCTAACCATAACCGGCCAGACAGGACACTTCAGATTAACTGCCGTCCGCTATGGATCGGACCCGTGGAGGGCTGAATGCCGCTGAAGCTGTCGCTGAAACCGGGGGAGCGTTTCGTCCTCAACGGCGCCGTTGTCCAGAACGGCGACAAGCGCGGCGTGCTGATCTTGCAGAACAAGGCGTCGGTCCTGCGCGAGAAGGACATCCTGCAGCCTGAGGATGCCAACACCCCGGCCCGCCGCATCTATTTCCCGGTCATGATGATGTACCTGGACGAGAGTTCCGCCGAGAAATTCTATGACGACTTCGCCCAGCGGCTGACCGAGTTCATGGGCGTCATCAAGAACCCCGAGGTGCTGGGATTCTGCGTGGCGGCTTCTCGCCACGTCATGGCGCGCGAATATTACAAAGGGCTGCTCGCGGCCCGAAAGCTCATCGAATACGAAGACGAAAGATTGGGGCATGGGGCTTCAGGCCTATCAGCAGACAGCTCAGCGGACTGAGAGCCCTCGGGCCCTCGAATACCGCCTGTTCGGCCAGGTCACGCGCGCCCTGATCGCGGCGTCGCAGAGCGATCCGAAGGATTTCGGCACGCGGATCGACGCTCTGGGCTGGAACCGCCAGATGTGGGCGACGCTGGCCACGACGTGCTCGGATCCGGGCAACGGGCTGCCTGTCGCCATGCGGGCCAGCATCATCTCGCTGAGCCTGTTTGTATCGCGCCACACCTCGGAGGTGATGAAAGGCGACGAGGATTTCGAGACCCTGATCGACATCAACAAGATGATCATGCAGGGCCTGGGCGGGGCCGGAACCGAGGCCGTGCCGGCCTGACGGAATTAATGACTCGGCAATCTGTGCCCAGTGCGGAAGTTTCTTCCTTGTTAACGTCTGCGGTGCCCGCCGGCTCCTTGCGTAAATCCCTTGTAAATAAAAGGATCGGCTCTCCCGGCCCGAGTGGCCTGGTCATTGCTCCCTGTCATCCCGAGCAAAATGCTCCCGTCGCCAAAATGGCGTCGGCCATGTCGAAGACAGCAAGGATGCCAAAATGGCCTCGATCAATACGAACTACGGCGCGATGGTCGCCGCCCAGCATTTCGCCGCCACGGGCCGCGATCTGGACAAGGTGCAGAACCGGATCACGACCGGTCTGAAAATCGCGAACGCCAAGGACAACGGCGCGGTCTGGGCCGTCGCCTTGACTCAGCGTGCCAATTCCAAGGCGCTGGACGCCAATCTGAACAATCTGACTCGCCAGCAGGCGATCGCCGACGTCGGCCTGGCCGCCGGCGATACCATCATGGCGGCCCTGACCGAGATGAAGGCTCTGGCCGCGGCCATCGAAGCCGGCGGGGGCAATGTGCCCGGGACCTTGTCTTATCGTCGCGACTACGTCGCCCTGTGGTCCGAAATCTCGGCGGCCGTGACGGCTGCAAGTTTCGACGGCACCGCAGCGATTGCGATCCCGGGAACCAACGGGACCCCAGCCGGAACCGCCGATACGGCCGCCGCGGCGGCCGCGACGGCTGCCAACGTGCAACTGTCGATCGATTCCTGGGCTTCGAACCTGCAAACCATCGGTACGAGCGCCAAGTCGTATGAGCGTCAGCTGGCCTTCACCCAGAAGCTCCAGGACGCCCTGGAAGCGGGGGCTGGCAATCTGGTTGATGCCGACATGGCCAAGGAGTCGGCCAAGCTGACGGCCCTGCAGACCAAGCAGCAGCTGGGCGTGCAGGCGCTTTCGATCGCCAACAACGCCAGCTCGGCCCTGCTGGGTCTGTTCCGCGGCTAGTCGCCCGGACATCCCGACTGACGACATGGACGTGCGCCGGACGAAGAGTCCGGCGCATTTCCGCGTGTGCGAAGTAAAATAATATAAAAAACAATCTTTTAACCATAAATCTGGCCCGGTCCTTGCAAGGGAAATAGCGAGCAAAACGCTCCTGGTCGTCAAAACGACGATCGGAAATGTCGAAGACAAGGAGAGCGCCAAAATGGCCTCGATCAACACCAACTACGGCGCGATGGTCGCCGCCCAGAGCTTTGCGGCCACCAGCCGCGAACTCGATAAGGTCCAGAACCGTGTCACCACCGGGCTGAAGATCGCCTCGGCCAAGGACAACGGGGCCGTCTGGGCCATCGCCAACACCCAGAAGGCCAACGCCAAGGCCCTCGACGCCACCGTCAACAACCTGCTGCGCAACCAGTCGATTTCCGACGTCCGGCTCGCGGCAGGTGAATCGATGATGGCGGCATTGACCGAGATGAAGGCCCTGGCGGCTGCCATCGAAAGCGGGGGTGGCGCAGCCTATCAGGCCGACTATACCGCCCTGGCTACTGAAGTCGCCAACGCCCGCACCGCCGGCGTGTTTGACGGCTCGGCGGCGATGTCGGCAGCGGCCACCGCCCTGAACGCCGCTGCTTCCGCGACGGCGGCCAACGTCCAGACTGTGATCAATGAGTATTCGGCGATCCTGCAGACGGAAGGCACCAACGCCAAGTCGTATGAGCGTCAGCTGGCCTTCACCCAGAAGCTCCAGGACGCCCTGGAAGCGGGGGCCGGCAATCTGGTCGATGCGGATCTTGCCAAGGAATCCGCTCGACTGACGGCTCTGCAAACCAAGCAGCAACTGGGTGTGCAGGCGCTTTCGATCGCCAACAACTCCAGCTCGGCCCTGCTGGGTCTGTTCCGCTAAGGGCGACTCGGGTTCGGCGGCATTGCCGCCGGCATCGATCGGGGGGCGTGCCGGAGATTCTCCGGCGCGCCTTTCCTGCATCGGCGTAGAATGCTCAATTCAGATTTTAAATCAATAAGTTAAACTCAAATCTGGCCCAAATCTTGCTTCGCGGATCCCGAGCAAAACGCTCCTGGTCGTCAAAACGACGATCGGAAATGTCGAAGACAAGGAGAGCGCCAAAATGGCCTCGATCAATACCAACTACGGCGCGATGGTCGCCGCCCAGAGCTTTGCGGCCACCAGCCGCGAACTCGATAAGGTCCAGAACCGTGTCACCACCGGGCTGAAGATCGCCTCGGCCAAGGACAACGGGGCCGTCTGGGCCATCGCCAACACCCAGAAGGCCAACGCCAAGGCCCTCGACGCCTCCATGAACAACCTGCTGCGTAACCAGTCGATCGCCGATGTCGGGATCGCGGCGGGCCAAACGGTGATGGCGGGCCTGGCTGAGCTGAAAGAGCTTGCGACGGCCATCGCCGCCAATGGTGGCGCAGGCGCTGCGACTTCGCTGGCCTACCGCAACGACTACGATGCCATCGTCAATGAAATCGGCGCGGCAATCACGGCGGCGACGTTTGACGGGACGGCGGCCTTGTCCCTGACGACCGAGGTCTTTCTGGAAGACGGCACCAACCAGTATCTGGTCGCCGACGTGGATGCCGCCATGAGTACGGCCGCATCGGCGCTGCAAACGATCGGCACCAACGCCAAGTCGTATGAGCGTCAGCTGGCCTTCACCCAGAAGCTCCAGGACGCCCTGGAAGCGGGGGCCGGCAATCTGGTCGATGCGGATCTTGCCAAGGAATCCGCCCGACTGACGGCCCTGCAAACCAAGCAGCAGCTGGGCGTGCAGGCGCTTTCGATCGCCAACAATGCCAGCTCGGCCCTGCTGGGTCTGTTCCGCTAAGGGCTCGATCGGGCGGCTTTGGTCGCCCGGCAATTCCTACCGGGTGCGCCGGGACCTCCCGGCGCGCCTTCTTCTTTGCCAGCGGAGACTACAAGGGAATGGCGGCTGTGCCCGGCAATATTTGCCGGGGGTCGGCAAGGCTTGCCGGCGGTCGACGGAGTCAACAACTCGTCAACAAGAAAAGACGTTTAAAAACATAGAGATATCTATGTAAACGGCCCCGCCGATTGGCCCGTGACTTGCTCCGCTCGAGATCGAGCAAAACGCTCCTGGTCGTCAAAACGACGATCGGAAATGTCGAAGACAAGGAGAGCGCCAAAATGGCCTCGATCAATACCAACTACGGCGCGATGGTCGCCGCCCAGAGCTTTGCGGCCACCAGCCGCGAACTCGATAAGGTCCAGAACCGTGTCACCACCGGGCTGAAGATCGCCTCGGCCAAGGACAACGGGGCCGTCTGGGCCATCGCCAACACCCAGAAGGCCAACGCCAAGGCCCTCGACGCCTCCATGAACAACCTGCTGCGTAACCAGTCGATCGCCGATGTCGGGATCGCGGCGGGTGAAACCATCATGGCGGCGCTGACCGAAGCCAAGGCGATCGCCGCGGCGATCGAAGCCGGCGGTGGCGCGGCCTATACCGCAGACTACAACGCCCTGATGACCGAGATTTCTTCGGCTGTCACGGCCGCGTCGTTCGACGGGACCGCGGCGTTCTCGATTTCGTGGACGGCTCCGGCCAGCGCCACGGCGGCGAACGTGCAGACGACCATCAACACCTGGGCGACCGAACTCCAGCGGATCGGCACCAACGCCAAGTCGTATGAGCGTCAGCTGGCCTTCACCCAGAAGCTCCAGGACGCCCTGGAAGCGGGGGCCGGCAATCTGGTCGATGCGGATCTTGCCAAGGAATCCGCTCGACTGACGGCTCTGCAAACCAAGCAGCAACTGGGTGTGCAGGCGCTTTCGATCGCCAACAACTCCAGCTCGGCCCTGCTGGGTCTGTTCCGTTAATCGCGTAACCGGGGGCGGCAGCCGCCGTCCCCGGCCACCCGGCCCCTGAACGGGGCCTAGCCAGGAGGCACCCAGAAAGGGCGCTCTAGGGAGATGAGCCAGAATGTCGAACCCTTAAGAGCGGTACCACCGACGCTCGTAAACTCCGGATCTGGAGCCAGCGGTCCGAACCTGTCGGATCAACGCGGCTCGCAGGGCAAGGCCGGCGAACCCAGCCGCCATCGCCTGATTATCGAAGGCGATCCTGCCTCCGGATACATCTATAAGAGCGTCGATCGTCTGACCGGTCAGGTCGTGAGCGCCTATCCCCGCGAAACGGTCATGCGCCTGCAGTCCGAACCCAACTACGCCCAAGGCTCCGTGATCGATACCCGGGCCTAGCGACTGGGTCACCGCTTGAATGAACCTTGACCGCGCAGGCGACAGGCCGCGCGGCGCAATGCGTTGCGACCTCGTTAACCATACGCACACGACTCGGCCCGTAGCCTCCAACCAATACCCTTGGGGGACCGGCTCAAAATGACCACTAGCGTTCACACCAACTCCGCAGCCCTGATCGCGCTGCAGAACCTCAATCGGACGAACGACCGACTGGGAGACGTCCAGAGCCGTGTGTCGACGGGCCTGAAAATCCAGGGGGCACGCGACAACGCCGCCATCTGGGCCGTGGCCGAGGGCCAGCGGGCCGACATGAAGGCGCTGGAGTCCGTCACCAACAGCCTGAATCGCGCGGCGTCGGTCGCCGACGTTTCCCTGGCTGCCGGCGAGCAGATCGTCGAACTGATCGGCCAACTGCGTCAGCACGCGACGGCGGCGGCTGATCCCTCCATCAGCACGGCTTCGCGCAACGCCTACAACAATGATTTCCAGGCGTTGCTTCAATCCATCGTTTCGTTCGCAGACAATGCCGCCTTCGACGGCTCGAACATCCTGAACGACTCTCTGACCGCAGACCTGAATTTCCTGGCCAATGCCGACGCCAGCGAGATGATCACGCTGTCGCGGCAGAATCTGACCCTGGGCGGCCTTGGACTGGCGGCTGCCGCAGGGCCACCCGCGGTTACGGCCCCAAGCCTGACGACGGCGGCGAACGCTGCCGACGCCCTGGCCCGCGTCGAAACGGCCCTGGCCTCGGCCACGGCGCGCATGGCCGCTCTCGGAGCTGAATCCAAGCGGATCGATCAGCATCTGGTCTTCGTGTCCAAGCTGTCCGACACGCTAGAAACGGGCGTGGGGCAGTTGGTTGATGCCGACCTGGCCAAGGAATCGGCGCGGTTGCAGGCCCTGCAGGTGCAGCAACAGCTGGGAGCCCAGGCCCTGTCGATCGCCAACTCGGCCCCGCAGATCGTGCTGTCGCTCTTCCGTAACGGCTAACTAACCTACGGGACCGATCTGGACCCACGGTGGCCGACGGGCAGGGGTACGCGGAACAACGCCATACTGAGACAGAAGCCACATCAGGGCGTCTCTTAGAGCGGTCATCTCCGACCTCCGCATTTTGCGTGGTCCGAACGAACCCGGCACGGATTCGTTCCGTCCACATCACGACGTTACTGTGAGTCGTTTGAAATGCGATCCGGGCCGCTGCGTGTCTCGACTGAGGCGACTTTAGGATTTCGTACAGGCCGGACCGGCACAATGGGTCGGTCATGGCGTTGAATGCGACCAGTATGGGCTATCTCGCCACGTTGTTTGGCGGGACTGCGAGGGTTCCCGCCAATGTCGGGGCCGGCGCTAGAGGCCTGGTGGTCGACAAGACGCCGACGGCGCCCTGGTCCTCGACGACCAAGACCGAACCGAATGCCCTCGTTCGCTCGGCTCTAGGCGGCCAGAGATTCATTGATCTGCGCGCGCCCGTTATTGATGCCAAGGGAGCCGCCGAGGACTACCGACGACTGTTTGCCCTGCATCAGGGCCTTTCCATGCTCGATGCGCTGGCGGCACGCGCCGATAACAAGGCTGTCACAGCCCTGGAAACGACACGACTCGAACGCGCCTTCCAGTCTGGAATCAAGGAAATCAATACTTTCCTTGGGTCTGATCCATTTGAGAGCATCCGGATTGCACGCACGGCTAGCGGTGCCTCCGCCAAGACCACGGTTGGACCGGCCAAGGCAGCCTACACCTATGTGACGCCAGCGCTGCACAAGGGGCAGCTGTCGGGGGCTGTCGAGGCGCTTTCCGGCGACGTACGCTTCAGCCTGACCGTCTCGCGCCTGACCGGCGACACGCGGATCGACTTTGATCTGTCCGAAATGGGCGGCACCGAGCGAACGATGGGCCAGGTCACAGCCTATCTGAATGGCAAGCTGGCGGCAGCTGGCGTCGAGACGCGCTTCAGCGTCGACGTCATTCCCGGAGAGCCCAAGACCCTCAAGGTCGGGAACCGCACCCTGACGCTCCCGTCCGACAGCGACAGTTACGCCCTGGCGGTGAAGGCGATCTCGACCGAAAGCCTGAATTTTTCGGCTGCGGATCGCTCTGACGCGGTCTTCGTCGCCCAGGTTAGCGGCAAGGCGGGTCGGCTCGATCTCGCCAAGTTCCAGTCGGACACGGGGCAGGTGGGGGCGGGAGCACCGGCGGTGCCTGCCGATCAGGGAGAGATGTCGGTTCAGGACCGGGCGCGACTGGTGGCGATGTCGGCGGGGCTGGAGGAGGTCGGAGCTGTCCGCACCGGCGCAGACGGGTCGGTCTATGTCCTGGGAGAGGCGACCGCCACCGTCGATGGACAGACTCTGAAGGGCGCGCGCGACGTCGTTCTGCAGAAATATGATCCGGCCGGTCAGGTCGTCTTCACCCGAACCCTCGGTGCGGCCGGAGAGGCGACGGCCGGTGACCTGGCCGTCGCAGCCGATGGTCGAATCGCGGTGGTCGGCTCGGTGACCGGGGCGCTCGATACCGGCAGGGCCGGGGCCAATGCCGCCAAATCAGACAGCTTCATCACCGTCTTTGACAGTCAGGGCAGCGAGCTCTGGACCGGGCGCAGAGGTGCCCGGGCCGAGGATGAGGCTACGTCGGTAGCGTTCGGAGCCGACGGTTCGATCTACGTCGGCGGAAGAACGCGTTCGGGGATGTTCGGCAATGCCTCGTCCGGCGGCTGGGACGGCTACCTCCAGACCTATTCTTCAGCCGGGTTGTTCCTGGGCGCGCAGCAGTTCGGAACTGCCGGCGACGATGCTGCTGAACGTATAGCTGTTGATGGCTCGCGGTTGATCGTGGCGGGCACCGACAGCGGACGTACGGTTCTGCGCAGCTACGATCTGACGGATCCGACCGCGCCGGTCCCGACGACCACCCGCGACCTCGGTACCCTGCAAGGTGAGATCACGAGCCTGGCCATCGACGCCGGCCGGGTGATTCTGGCGGGGTCCACGCGTAACTCGGCCCTGGGCGAGGGCGTTGCCAGCAATGTCCATAGTGGTGGTCAGGATGCCTTCGTCATGCGGCTCGACGCCAGCCTGGCGGCGGATGGCGCAGATCGGATTGCCTATCTCGGAGGGACGGGCGACGATACGGCGGTGTCAGCGGCCATTCTCGACGGCAAGGTCTGGCTGACCGGACAGATGTCCGTCGTCGGGGAGGGGGCCAGCCAGACCGCGAAGGGACGGCTGATGCGAGTCGACGCCGACTCCGGCCAGATCGAGTGGGAGCGTAGCTTTCAGGGCCGGGATGGCCGCATCCGCCCCATGGCGGTGGCCGTCGCCGCTGGTGGGGCCAGCGTCCTGGACCGACTGGGTCTTCCTTCGGGTGCTATCGATTTCAAGCCGTCACAGACCTTGGTGGACGCCACCTCGGTTCGTGCCGGCGACCAGTTCATGCTGGACCTGGGATCTGGTCGCCTGCGGACGGTCACCATCGAAGCGACCGACACCTACGAAAGTCTGGCCCGCAAGATCGCCAGCGCCTCCCAGAACCGTCTGGAGGCCAAGATCCTGGCGACCGACGGCGTGCAGGGCTTGCGGGTCACGCTCAAGCCGAACAGGGCCCCCGTCGAGATCGTCGCCGGAAGCCTGGGCCGGGACGCGCTGGAAGCCCTGGGCCTGGCGCAGACGCTCGTGACCCCCACCAACGGACTGGCCGATGAGCGTGCGGTCTTCGCCCTGCGCATGGCGTCGGACCTCTCCCTCAGCTCAAAGGCCGGAATCAAGGCGGCCCGGGATTCGGTCCAGGCGGCGCGGCTACAGCTGATGTCGGTCTATCGAAAGCTGACGGCGCTGGACAATCCCCAGGCGGCTGCCCTGGCCAATCCCACCTATTCTGAATACCAGTCCAAGCAGATGGCGAATTATCAGGCGGCGCTTCGCAAGCTCGGGGGCGGTTGACGCCAGGCCATGAGACGGCCTTATTGCCGCAGCACAAACAGCGGCGATCGTCATGGAAAATCAGCGCCTAGTCCTCATCCTCGGCGGAGCCGCCGCTGTCCTGACCGCCGTGCTGGTGGCCCTGTTGCTAATGGGCGGGCCAGACGACGGCGACGGCGAGTCCGGGCAGACCCCTGTTGACCGCGCAGGCCTCCAGTTGGACGTCACCGATCCCGAATCCCTCAGTGCCGATCAGCAGCTTCGCTGTTTTGTCGGTGGTCAGTTCGTCGGCATGGCGACCCTGTCCCAGTGCGCTGAACGCAACGGCATTTCGTCCCAGGCGCTCGACGTGGGTCTGGATGCCCGTGGAGAGCTGACGGCCATTCCCTTCACGCCGCCGCCGGACCTGCCGCCGCTGGTCGAGGAAACGACGCCGGACCCGGTTCCGGTCGAGACGCGGCCGGCCGATCCGGGGCCCGCCCCACAGGTCCAGCAGGCGTCCGGACAGCGCTGTATGCGCCATGCCGGCGGGGAGTGGCGAGAGGTCGGCTCGATGTCTCTGAGCGCCTGCGTCCAGTCGCTCTACAGCGGGCGCTGTGAACAGCTCGGCGGTGCCTCCTATGGCCGTTGGGGCGATACGACCCTGCGCCTGGTGCCGGGCCGCGTCGAACAGTCGGCCGATAACACCAACTTCCGCACCATCGCCCCGCAGGCGCGGGATTGTTCCATTGGAGATGTCCGTTGACGCGTATTGTTCTGCTGGCGGGGGCCTGCGCCCTGGGTCTGGCGGCGTGCCAGCCGTCCATCGACGTGCCGGACGCGCCGTTCGGCACCTGTTTCGTGGTCGCGCCCCAGGAAGACGGCACGGTCAACTTCACCGCCATGCCGGACCTCCAGCCCAATATGGAGAACTGCGCGGCGCGGCTGGAAGAAAATCGGCTTCGCTGGCTGCGCATGGGGGGAACCCGCCGCGAGGTGGTCGGCTATTACGGCAACCAGTATCTGTTTGTGGATAGTGCGGGCGTGTCGATGTCGCGCACTCTGGACGGCGGTCGCTTCATCGCGCTACGGCGGACCCACGACGGGCGGCTCGCGATTCCGGGGGCCTTTGCTCAAGAGGCGGCCGCTCCCGAATCCAGGGGAGGTTGACCTCGGCGGCGACCAGAACATAAATGGAACATTGTCGGTCCCGCGAGCGGGCGGACAAGCACGGAAAGGAGCTTCCCATGGCTGGAAGCGTGAACAAGGTCATTCTGGTCGGCAACCTGGGGCGGGATCCTGAAATTCGCACCCTCAATTCGGGGGACCGCGTCGCCAACCTCAATGTGGCCACCTCGGAATCCTGGCGTGACAAGGCCTCGGGCGAGCGCAAGGAAAAGACCGAGTGGCACCGCGTGGTGATCTTCAACGAGAACCTGGTCAAGGTCGCTGAGAGCTATCTGCGCAAGGGCTCCAAGGTCTATATCGAGGGCCAGTTGGCGACCCGCAAATACGAACAGAACGGCGTCGAGAAATATTCGACCGAGATCGTCCTGCAGCGATTCCGCGGTGAACTGACCATGCTGGATGGCCGTGGCGAGGGTAGCGGTGCGTCCTCCGACGACGGCTACGGCGGCTATTCCGGCGGAGGACAGCCTGCGCGTTCGAGCGGTCCCAAGCAGGACTTCCCGATGGACGACGACATCCCGTTCTAGTGACGGTCAAGCCGCGCGCGGCTGCGGCGTCGCGCGACCTACGGCACCGATGACGAGCTGACAGGCTGGTTCAGGATCTGGATACAGTCGTCGCGCAGGCCGGCGACCGGACTGCTGTCGGGGATGGCCTGGAGCGCGACGAGCTTCGCGGCGGTCGCTTCAGGTGGATAAGCCTGGCAGACCGATTCCAGACCGTCGACACCGACCGCAGCCAGCACCGCCGCCGGTTGTTCGGCCAAGGCACCGCCCAGCGAGCTGAACAGGCTTTCTGCGGCCTCTCCGTCGAGCACGGGCACGAGCGGCGCGGCGGCGGCGAGCCAGGCCGTGTCGCCCGCTGCCACGCCCGCCAGAAGAGCTTCCCAGCGCGGATCCTGCGGCTGCGCCATGAGGTCGCTCAGTGCCGCTTCCGAACCCTGCAACAGGATCATGGCGGCCAGGTCGGTCGGAGAGAAATCGGACGCCGTCTGGCGGGGGGCCGCATCGGCGGGGGGCGCGGTCGCCTCACCGTCCGAAGTCGTTTGGCCAGCGTCACCGGTGGGTGCGCTACAGGCGGCGAGGGTCAGGGCGGCGACCAGCGCGATCGAATGGGTTTTCATGGACGGTCCTCCTGGCGGCAAGCTACGTCCAGGATCGTGGTCACGCCAGCCGGATTCAGGCGACAGGCATGGCGATGGCCGCGGCGGCGATCAGAGCGTCGCGTTCGGCCTGGGTCAGGTGCCGCCACCGGCCCTCCTCAAGATCATCGAGCCGCACCGGGCCGATCCGCGTACGCTGGAGGTCGATCACCCGCAGGCCAACCAGCTCGCACATTCGGCGGATCTGCCGATTCCGGCCTTCCTTGAGGATGAATTTCAGCCGTCCTCTTCCCTTGTCGAAGACGCCGGCCGGCTTCAGGGCCCGCCCGTCGAGCTCCAGTCCGTGCCGCAACTGTTCGACCACTGCAGGGGTCACCTCGCCGCGCACCCGGACCCTGTACTCCTTGTCCAGCTCTGACAGGGGCCCGATCACGGCCCGGGCGACGACGCCATCTGTGGACAGCAGCAACAGGCCGTGCGAATCCTCGTCCAGCCGGCCCACGGGTGGCAATGACAGATCGGCGGCGGGAACATCGCCGGCACCCTGCTGGTTCTCGGCTGTCAGCAGCCTCACGGCAGGGGTCTTGCCCGGCTCCGGCTGGCCCGAAACGAACCCGGTCGGCTTGTTCAGCAGGATGGAGACGGCGCTGAGTGCGGCTTTTGCTGTCGCCTCCAGCTGAACGTGCTGACCTGGCGTGACCTTGCGGCCCGCGTCCAGCACCGTTTCGCCGTCCAGCCGGACCAGCCCCTCGGCGATCAGGGTGTCGGCTTCGCGCCGGGAACAGACCCCCGACTGCGCCAGAAACTTGTTCAATCGGACGGGCTCGGCACCGCCATACACACTATGCCAGGCCATCAGACGCGCCGGAATAACAGCATGAGATTATTGGCCGGCATCTCGATCCTCAGCGTGAAGGCCAGACCGTGGTCACGCGCCAGGGCGACGACGTCCTCGCGCTGACGTAGCCCCCAGGCCGTGTCCCGGCCTCGCAGGTTCTCATCGAAAGCCAGGTTGGAGGCGGCGGTCTCGACGTCTCCTTCCAGATAGGGACCGTACAGGGCCAGAAGACCGCCCGGATCGGTCAGGATGCGCGCAGCCAGGCGCATCAGCCCCTCGGTCGCGGCCCAGGGGCTGATGTGGATCATGTTGGCGCAATAGACGGCCTGAACCGTCTGATCCGGCCAGGTCGTCTCATCGGTGGCGTCCAGTCGGATCGCAGGTCGCAGGTTGGAGGGGCCATCACGACGCCATGATTCCGCGGAAGCCAGGGCGGCGGGATCGGGATCACTGGGAACCCACTCCAGGCCAGGCAGGGCCCGCGTGAATGTCAGGGCGTGTTCGCCGGCTCCGCAGGCGACTTCCAGCACACGCCCCTGTGCGGGCAGGTGCGCCTTGAGAACCGCCAGGATCGGCGCGGTATTGCGGGCGCTGGACGGGGAGGTCATGCGGGCGTCGGCCATGCCCCTCCTTAGCATCATTGCCGATATGTCATCGCACCTCTTCAAAAAGTGGGTAAGCTAAGGCGAGGGATCCGGTGCCCAGATCGTGCCGGGCGGATAACAGGGGATGCCAGATGGCTTTTTCACCGACTGACGCTGCCTTTGAGGGCTTCCGATTGGCGCGGCGCGCGCCGATGGCCATTTTCCTTTGGGTGCTGTTCTATGCCCTGGTGACTGTGGTCGTCCTTGCTGTCGCCGGCGGGGCGATGGCGAACTTCATGCAGGTGGCACAGAACCTGGAGACGGGGGGCGAGCCGACTGATGCAGAGATAATGGCCTTCATGTCTGCCTACTTCAGCTTCATCGGCTTGATCCTGCCTGTTGGCCTAATCCTGGGCTCGGTGTCCCAAGCTGCCGTCAATCGGGCTATCGTACGGCCTGCGGAGAGCGCCTTCGGCTATCTGCGGCTGGGTATGGATGAGGTGCGGGTGCTGGTCGTCCAGCTCGCATTGGTCATTATTCTGGGCCTGGGCTTCGGCCTGCTGGCGGGCGCGGTCTTTGGAGCGCTTGGCGCGGCGATAGGAATGGCCGGCGAAGGCATGGCCCCCATTCTCAGCCTGGTGATGTTGGCGGCGCTCATCGCCTTTGCTTGTTTGGTCGTGTGGGTCGCGGTGCGACTGTCATTGGCCATCCCGATCACGGTCGCGGAACGTCGGATTGCGATCTTCGACTCCTGGGGCATGACCAGGGGGCATTTCTGGAGCCTGCTGGGGATGACGCTGCTGGCCTTTGTGATGTGCATCGTGGTCCAGACCCTGCTGTCCATCATACTGATGCCGATCGTGTATTTTGCGGCCGGGGGCTTCGAGAACCTCGCGGCCCTCCAGACCATGGAGCCGATGGAAATCGTCCGGGCCATGGCTCCGGTTGCCATAGTCATTCTAATCTTTTCGGCGATCATCTCGGCCTTGCAGGCGGCAATCCTCTACACGCCGTTCGCTGCGGCTTATCTGGGCCTGAGTGGTCGCGATGACGGCGGTGCGGCTACGTCCGTGCCAACCGAACCGTCAACGGCCGAGCTCTAGGCTGACTTCTTCCTGGATCGGGCGCGCTCGGCGTGGCGGTCCAGGATCTCTTTCAGATAGCGGCCGGTCCAGCTGTTGGGATCGGCCGCGATCTGTTCGGGTGTGCCGGTGGCCACGATTTCGCCGCCGCCGTCGCCGCCCTCCGGGCCGAAATCCAGCACCCAGTCTGCGGTCTTAACCACATCCAGATTGTGCTCGATGACGATCATGGTGTTGCCCGTGTCGACTAGCTGGTGCAGCACCTCAAGCAGCTTGCGCACGTCATCGAAGTGCAGACCCGTGGTTGGTTCGTCGAGGATATAGAGGGTTCGCCCCGTCGCCCGCTTTGACAGTTCCTTGGCCAGCTTGACCCGCTGGGCCTCGCCGCCGGACAGGGTGGTGGCCTGCTGGCCGACCTTGACGTAGCCGAGGCCGACCCTCTCCAGCGTCGCCATCTTGTCGCGAATGGAGGGCACAGCCTTGAAGAAGCTCGCGGCCTCTTCGACCGTCATGTCCAGCACATCGGCGATCGATTTTCCCTTGAACAGGATTTCCAGCGTCTCGCGGTTATAGCGTCGGCCCTTGCAGACGTCGCAGGTGACATAGACGTCGGGCAGGAAGTGCATCTCGATCTTGATCAGGCCATCGCCCGAGCAGGCCTCGCAACGACCGCCCTTGACGTTGAAGCTGAACCGGCCGGGGCCATAGCCGCGCGCCTTGGCCTCAGGCAGGCCCGCGAACCAGTCACGGATCGGCCCAAACGCGCCGGTGTAGGTTGCCGGATTCGAACGCGGCGTCCGGCCGATCGGCGACTGGTCGATGTCGATGACCTTGTCGAACTGCTCCAGACCTTCGATCCGGTCGAACGGGGCCGGGGCGTCTGAGGCGTTGTTCAGCCGTCGGGCCGCCGCCTTGTAGAGCGTCTCGATGGTGAAGGTCGACTTGCCGCCGCCCGACACCCCGGTGACACAGGTGAACAGGCCCACGGGGATCTCGCCGGTGACGTCTTTCAGATTGTTGCCGGTGGCACCGATGACCTTCAACGTCTTCTTCGGATTGCGCGGGCGGCGGCCCTCGGCGGGCAGCTCGATCTCGCGCACGCCGGACAGATATTGGCCGGTCAGGCTCTTGGGATTGGCCATGACCTCGGCCGGCTTGCCCTGGGCGCAGATCTCGCCGCCGTGCACGCCCGCAGCCGGGCCCATGTCGATGACGTGGTCGGCGGTCAGGATGGCCTCTTCGTCGTGCTCGACCACCAGCACCGAATTGCCCAGGTCGCGCAGGCCCCGCAGGCTGTCGAGCAGGCGTGAGTTGTCACGTTGGTGCAGGCCGATCGACGGCTCGTCCAGGACATAGAGCACGCCGGTGAGACCTGAGCCGATCTGGCTGGCCAGGCGGATGCGCTGGCTCTCGCCGCCGGACAGGGTGCCCGAGGCGCGGCCCAGGCTGAGGTAGTCCAGCCCGACATTGTTGAGGAAGCCGAGCCGGTCGTTGATTTCCTTCAGGATGCGCCGGGCGATCTCGAGCTGTTTTTCGCTGAGCTCGCCCTCAAGGCCCGAGAACCAGGCGAAGGCCTGTTTGATCGAGAACTGCGAGGCGTCGCCGATGTCCAGGCCGGCGATCTTGACCGCCAGGGCCTCGGGCTTGAGGCGTTTGCCGCCGCAGGCCTCGCACGGGGTTTCGGACTGATAGCGGCCCATCTCCTCGCGGACCCAGGCGCTGTCGGTCTCGCGCCAGCGCCGCTCCAGGTTCGGCATGACGCCCTCGAAGGCCTTGGCGACCTCGTATTTGCGGGCGTTGTCGTCATAGACGAACTTAATCTTCTCGCCGCCCGAGCCGTTCAGGATGACATCGCGGGCCTGATCGGGCAGGTCGCGCCAGGGCTTGTCCATCGAGAAGCCGTAGTGGCGCGACAGGGCCTGGAGCGTCTGGGTGTAGAGCGGCGAGGGGCCACGCGACCAGGGGGCGATGGCCCCCTTGTGCAGGGTCTTGTCGCGGTCCGGCACGATCAGATCGGCGTCGAAGGTCAGCTTCTGACCCAGGCCGTCACAGACGGGACAGGCCCCGGCTGGATTGTTGAAGCTGAACAGGCGCGGTTCGATCTCGGCGATGGTGAAACCCGAGACCGGACAGGCGAAGCGTTCGGAAAACAGCAGCCGGCGCGGCGCGTCTTCGCCCTCGGCCGTATCGGCCCATTCGGCCACGGCCAGGCCGTCGGCCAGGTTCAGGGCGGTCTGGATACTGTCGGCGTAGCGGCTGTCCTGCCCCGAGCGGGTGACCAGCCGGTCGACCACGATGTCGATGTCGTGCTTGAATTTCTTGTCCAGCGCCGGGGCGTCCTCGATGGCCCAGAATTCGCCATTGATCTTGAGCCGCTGGAAGCCCTGACGCTGCCATTCGGCGATCTCTTTCTTGTATTCGCCCTTGCGATCGCGCACGACGGGCGCGAGCAGCAAGATGCGTTCGCCGTCGGGCAGGACGGTCAGCTTGTCGACCATCTGGCTGACGGTCTGGCTCTCGATCGGCAGGCCGGTCGCCGGCGAATAGGGCACCCCGACCCGGGCCCACAGCAGGCGCATATAGTCGTGGATCTCGGTGACCGTGCCGACGGTCGAGCGCGGATTGCGGCTGGTGGTCTTCTGCTCGATGGAGATGGCCGGCGACAGGCCCTCGATCAGATCGACGTCGGGCTTGCCCATCAGTTCCAGGAACTGGCGCGCATAGGCCGACAGGCTCTCGACGTAGCGGCGCTGGCCCTCGGCATAGATGGTGTCGAACGCCAGCGACGACTTGCCCGAGCCGGACAGGCCGGTGATGACCACCAGCTCGCCGCGCGGAATGTCGACATCGACGCCCTTGAGATTGTGCTCGCGCGCGCCCTTGACGCGAATGAAGGCCTGTTGGTCGGTCATGGAGTCTTACAGCTCGGGCCGGAGAGGAAGCCCCCGGCGGAACGTCCATATGTAGGCATCAAACGTCGCGATTCAGCAAGAACATTTAGAGAACTGATAAAAGCCGGATAGCCTTGCTTTCCAATCGAGGAGGAGCCTGCTCATGCGACTGATCCCCGCTCTCGCCATTGTGGTCGCCCTGGCGGCGGCTGGTTGTCAGTATTCCGCCAGCGTCAGCGGCTCGAACGCTGAGCTGAACCAGGAGGCCGAGGCGGTCTATGATGACCTGCTGGCCGGGGATGACGCCGCCATCGTGGCGCGGATGTCGTCCGAGAATGATCCCCAGCTGGTTGCCCGCCAACTGCCGATGCTGCGTGAGATGGTAGGCCACGACAGCGCCCCCGACCCCATTGTCCTGTCGTCGATCCAGGCAACCGACAACTCGGGGCGGACCTATACGGTCGAACAGTCCTATTCCCACCCGGACCGGATCGTGGTGACGCGAAACGAGTTCGTGCGCGAGAACGACGCCTGGCGGCTACGCGGCATTCATCTGAACGTGGAGATGACCGGATCAGGGATGGGGCCGGGGCCGGACACAGCTGCCGACGCCGGCTAGTCGGAGCGAATGAAGTCGCCGGCGTTGAAGCTGATCACGCAACGATGGTCCTGTCCGTCTCGTGCGGAGCAATAGTCCGTGCCGTAGAGGTCCTGGCGGACGCGGGCCGTCGAGCGCGTGACCCGATCGCCCATCATGAACTCCGAATCCATGGCGCGGCTCCAGGATGCCAGGGCCTCGAAAAAGACCCGAGCCGGCTCACCGGTGCAGGTAAACAGCAGCCACTCGTCCCCATTGCCGTTATCGGCGCGTCGGTAGGCACCGGCGTCGATGGCCTGGGCGAAGCAATCCGCATAGTAGCGAGCGGCCGGCGGGGCGGCGTCGGTGGGGACTTCGGAATAGTCTGGTTGAAGGGGCGCGTCGGCCCGGATGGTCGCGCAGGCGGGTAGGGTCATGACAAGAGCAAGCGCCCACGCGACCGGATTCAATGGTCGTCGCCCATGCCAGGCGGGACGCATGACTTCGCACAACGAGCGGGCTAGCCCCAACTCGCCACCGTCCCCGCACGGCGCGCAGCCCCGCCAAGTTCGGGGATGACCTTGATCGGGTCCGGCGACGGCCTGGCCCAGAGCCAGCCCTGGCCCAGATCGACGCCAAGCATGACCAGAGTGTCGGCGGTGGCCTGGGTCTCAACCTGTTCGGCCACGATCTTGACCGACAAGGTTCGACAAAGCTCGACCAGATGCGCCAGCATGGTGCGGGTGCGTTCATCCTCGACGGAGCGGGTCAATTGGCCGTCCAGCTTGACCACATCGACCGGCAAACGACGCAGATATTCATACGAGGCCGCGCCGGACCCGAAATCGTCGATGCACAGCTTGATCCCGGCCTGGCGCAGCCGCTGGAGTCGGGCACCGACCGCATCCATGTCTTCGAGCGCGGCTGTCTCGGTAACCTCGATCAGCAGGCGCTTGCGATCATCGACGTTCAGGGCGGTGCGCTTGAGCAGGGTGTCGACATAGGCATCGTCGGTCAGGGACGCGCCCGAGACATTGATCGCCAGCTTGATGAGACCGGCCCCCGGCTTCTGGAGGGTCCGCAGGGATTTCTCCATCACCGCCAGATCGAAGGCGCGGATCATGTCCAGCTCTTCGGCCATGCGAATGACCCAGGCTGTGTCGTTCGCCTTGAAGCGCGACAACACCTCGTGGTGGTGGACCGCGCGGGTCTTCAGATCGACGATCGGCTGATAGTGCAGGTCAAAGGCCCGGTTGCGGACCATGTTGCCGAACTGCTCGGCCTCTTTGAGTGTTCGTGCCAGTTGATCGGAGAAGGAGTTACCGGTGCTCTCAAGTCCCTGTTCGATACAGTTGGAAAGGGCAAAGCGCAGGGCACGCATCATCGGTGGCGAAGCCACCGATGGGTCCAGGGCCTCTTCACTGACCTGTGGAGTGACCGGGAGATTCTCGGCGGTACAGGCCGCCATCACCAGATCAATCAGCGATCGTTCGTCGTCGCCGGCGCGCAGGACGGCGAACCGCTCGTCGGTCAGGCGGGCGGCCGTCTGGCCATCAACGGCGGCGTCGCGAAGGACGGCTTCGACCGACTGACGTGCGGTCTCGGAACCGACCCCGGCCAGACCGGTCAGTTCCACAAAGGCGACTGACGCCGGCTCCTGCAGATCCGACATAACCGCCCGGGTGGAGGCCAGAAAGGCATCCGCAGTCAGCAATTCGGGCGTATCGGCGGGGGCCGCAAAGGCTGCCCCTTCCCAGCGGATGCCGAGCGACACCGATGGGGCCATGCCGGGAGCCTGGAAGCCCCGCACGGAGGCCGGGCGAACCTGATCGGTTCCGCTGGGTACGAGAACGTCGATCGGGCCCAGACGTTGACCAGGCCGGATATCGTTCAGCGCGCGCCGCACGCTCCACGCCGCACGGCGCCCCAGAAGGGAATCCAGCGTTCTGCCGATCTGATGACGAGGGTCATCACCAGACGTGGCGGTTGCGCCGGCTGCAAAGGCAATGCGGCGCTGGCCGTCCAGCTCAACCAGGAGGTCGGAAGCCGCGAACGCGAAACTGATAAAACGCGAAGCCTTACTCATACCGGTGGTTTAGTGGCATCAGATGAAGAAATCGTGGCTCACGATCCCGACGCAAAGGGTTGCCAAAATCTGAACATGACCCCATTGTTGCTTTCGAGCACTGAGTGATGGAGGCTCGACGACCATGATCAGCATTCTGGAAATCGGTTTCGCCCTTTCCCTGCCGCTGCTTCTGGCCGTCTATGTCCTTACCCAACCTCGACCGCAGGCTGTGCGGATCCGCGCTCGCGACGCTCAGCGGCGTCGGCGCTAGAACTCCTGACGGCTCCCCGCTTTTTGACGAACTGACGCTTGCGTTCGGGCGTGAACGCACAGGCATTGTCGGTCGCAATGGCTCGGGCAAGACCACGCTGCTGCGTCTGATTGCGGGGCTTGATCGGCCCAGCGAGGGCGATGTCACGATTACCGGCCGCACCGGCTGGCTGGCCCAGCACGGTGATCCCGTCCCGGACGAAAACGCGGCCCAGACGCTTGGCGTTGCCGAAGGCCTGGCCGTGCAGGCGCGTATCCTCTCTGGTCAGGGCGCGGCGGCGGATCTGGACGCGGCAGACTGGTCGCTGGAATCGCGGATCGAAACTACCCTCAGCGAAGTCGGGCTGGCGGGCTTCGACCTGAGCCGGCTGACCGCCGGGCTGAGCGGCGGCGAACAGACACGCTTGCGGCTGGCGGCCCTGCTGCTGGGCGCGCCGGACCTGCTGGTCCTGGACGAGCCGACCAACCATCTGGACGCGGGCGGGCGAGCTGCCGTCGCCGATCTGTTGGCCGGCTGGAAGGGAGGGGCGGTCGTCGTCAGTCACGACCGTGCCCTGCTGCGCCGCATGGATCGGATCGTCGAACTGTCGGAACTGGGCGTGGAGGTCTTCGGCGGCGGCTATGATCTGTACGAGCGCCAGAAGGCTGAGGCGCGCGCCGCGGCGGACCGTCAGTTCGAAGCAGCCGAGCGGGGCCTGAATACCGCGCGGCGTGATGCCCAACGGGCGCTGGAGCGCAAGGCTCATCGTGACAAGGCTGGACGCAGCTTTGCGGCGCGGGGATCGGAACCCCGCATCCTGCTGGGGGCCCGCGCGCAGCGGGCAGAACTGACTGGCGCGCGTGATCGCCATGTCGCGGAGCGGCGAACTGCTGAGGCCGAAGCGGTCCTGAGCGCCGCCCAGAAACAGGTCGAACGCGTGCGCCCTCTGGATATTCGTATGCCGTCGATCGGCCTACCCGAGGGGCGGCTCGTCCTGATGCTGGATCAGGCGGCGGCGGCGACGTCCGCGCGAAGCCAGGTCGGTCCGATCTCATTGACGCTCAGGGGGCCTGAGCGCGTGGCGGTGACCGGCCCCAACGGTTCCGGCAAGACGACCTTGCTCAGCCTGATCGCCGGCAAGATCGAGCCCTGTCGCGGTCACGTCGAACGACCGGTTCCGTCGGTCCTGCTCGACCAGGACGCGGCGATCCTGAATCCAGACGAGACGCTGCTGGAAGGCTTCAGGCGGCTTAATCCCGAGGCAGATCCGAATGCCGCGCAGGCGGCCCTGGCCAGGTTTCAATTCCGCAATACGGCAGCCCGCAGGCGCGTGGGAACCCTGTCTGGCGGCGAGCGGCTACGGGCAGCCTTGGCCTGCGTTCTGGGGAGCGTGCGCGGGCCTCAACTGCTTCTGCTCGACGAGCCGACCAATCATCTCGACCTGGCATCAATCACCGCAATCGAGACGGCGCTGTCCGACTATGACGGCGCGCTGGTCGTCGTCAGCCATGATCCAGATTTCCTGGCGGCGGTCGGTGTTACCCGACAGATCGATCTCACGCCTGTTTGTTCAGGGTGACCGCGCGGGCATCGCCTTGCTGGGCCTGGCCGCCGGCCCCGTAGCCACCAGGTGAGCGGACCTCCGCGACCTCGGCTGCAATGGCACGGACCAGGCCTTCTGACACCGTGCGGGCGGCCTCGACGGCGCGGGCATGGCGCGCCAGGACGGCCTCGAAAGCCTCGGTGGCCTGCATCAGGGCCATACGCTGCTTCAGGTCTGCCGCTTCAATGAGTGAGCGGTCCGCCTTCACGCGCGCCGATTCATGACGATAGAGGTTGGCGAGCTTCTGTGTCTCTTCCAGGCCGGGCAGCACGTCCTGCGGACGGCGGTTCTCGAAGGCTCGCGTTTCCTCGGCCAGGCGTTGCGTGAGGCGTTCGGTCAGGGCGATCAGTTGGCTAACGCGATCTTCGGCGTCATCGGCAAACAGGGCCATCAGGCGGACTCTTCTGTGGAGGTGGGTTCAACAGGAACTGTCTGGAGGCTCAGCAGCTCGCGCTGGACCTGATCGGCCAGGCCGATACCGCCGCCTCCGGCGATCTGGCGCGCCATGGAATCAATGAGAAAACCGCGCCAGGTCGCTTCGGCGTTGCCGCCTCCGAACGGTCCGTCGGTTTGCAGGCCGGCGAACATGGGCTGAAGCATCTGGGACAGGAAGGTCGCCTCAAACTCCTGGGCGGCCCGACGAATGTCGTCGCGCTGCCCGCCGACGGGCAGGGTCGGCATGGCGGGGCGGGTCAGGGCGGGTGAGGGAGCCAGGTCGCTCATCACATCACCTCGATGTCGGCCTGAAGTGCCCCGGCGGCGCGAATGGCCTGCAAGATCGAGATCATATCGCGGGGGCTGACGCCGAGGGCATTCAGTCCATTGACGAGATCAGACAGGGAGGCGCTGCCGCTGACGATGCGGATCTCGCGCCCGCGCTCCTCGTCGATCGACACCTGACTGTCGGGCAGGACAACGGTTTCGCCGCCCGAGAACGGGGCCGGTTGGCTGGCATAGGGGCTTTCCTGCACACTGATCGTCAGGTTGCCCTGGGCGATCGCTACCGTAGAGACCCGCACGTCGTCGCCCATGACGATGACGCCGTTGACCTCGTCGATAATGACGCGGGCGGGGGCGTCGACCCCGACCGGCAGGTTCTCGATCGCGGCGATGAAACCGGCCATGTCGCGCCCGGCGGGCGGCCGCACGGCCACCACGGTTCCATTCTCGGCCGAGGCGGTGCCGGGATGGACGGCGTTGATGACCTGGGCAATGCGCTGGGCCGTCGAAAAGTCGGGGTTGCGAAGGGCCAGCCGTACCGTCGGCATGGAACGCAGGTCAAAGCCGGTCTCGGCCTCCACGACGGCACCGCCGGCGATCCGTCCGGCCGTCGGCACGCCGCGCGATACTGATGAACCCGAGGCCCCGCGCCCCTCGACGGCACCGGTCTGCACCGAGCCCTGGGCAACTGCATAGATCTGGCCGTCTGCGCCCGCCAGAGACGTCACCAGAAGTGTGCCTCCCATCAAATTGCGAGCATCCCCCATCGTCGAAACGGTAACGTCTATCCGTGATCCAGGAGTCGCGAATGGGGGCAGTTCGGCCGTGACCATGACGGCCGCAATGTTGCGGGTGTTGGCGTTGGCGTCGCGGATGTTGACGCCCATCTGCTCCATCATGGCTTCGAGGCTCTGACGGGTCATGGGGGAGTTGCGCAGGGAATCGCCGGTACCGTTCAGGCCGACGACCAGGCCGTAGCCGATCAGCTGATTGCTGCGGACTCCCTCGATGGAAACGATATCCTTGATCCGTGACTGGGCCATGGCCGGGCCGCCTGTCATCAGGGCGGCGGCGAGTACGGCCATCAGGAGACGAAGGAGTGGGGTCATACGATCCGCCCGTTAAGCATAAGTCGGGATCAGGCTTGCGAGGAATGTGCCAGCTGACATCATGATTTTGTTCAACGAAAACAGTCATTCGATTGGTTAATGGGCTGCGGTTTGCGCCGGGCGGCAGAAACTACCCAGCTGTTAAGCCTTCAGTGACGGCTGGCGATCACCCTGAAGGTATGAAGGTCACCGGCTCCGGCCCCATCGCCAGTCAGAACGCGCGCCGCTCCGCCACGACCGCCGGTGGTTTCAGTGTCGCGACCGGGACCGGTCAGGCGCGTGCCACCGGCCCAGCCATGGCGACGACCGGCGTGGCCTCCGTGGCCGCGCTGCTGGCTCTGCAAGAAGATGATGGTCCCGAAACCCGGCGTCGCAAGGCTTTGAAGCGGGGGGGTGGCCTTCTGGACTGTCTGGAGGCTGTAAAACTGGCGCTGCTGGAGGGAGGCGATGGTTCGGTGGCCTTGAGCGCGCTGTCGCGGCTCGCCGCCGAGGAACGGCAGGGCGATCCCGACCCCGCTTTGCAGGACGTCCTGGACCACATCGAAACGCGCGCAGCGGTCGAATTGGCCAAGGCCCGTGTCCGCCGCGCCGCCTGACGCCGAAACGACACACCTCACAACAACTCAATCCAGAGTCAGGTTCGATCACATTGAACCGACTCGAGGCCGCGCCTATAGGTCGCCTCCTCTCAGGGAGGCGCTATCGGCGTGAGGGGTTGAATGTCCGCGTTGAAGTCTGTGGCATCTGAAGATGAGTACCGGCCGTCCATCGACGAGCCGTTCATGAATGAGCGCCAGCTCGACTATTTCCGCAAGAAATTGCTGGCCTGGAAGGATGACATCCTGAAGGAGTCGCGCGGAACCGTGGTCCAGCTTCAGGCCGAGACCTCGAACCATCCGGACCTTGTGGACCGGGCCTCTTCCGAATCCGACCGGGCCCTGGAGCTTCGGACCCGCGACCGCCAGCGCAAGCTGATCTCCAAGATCGACGAGGCCCTGCGCCGGATCGAGGACGGGTCCTACGGCTATTGCGAGGAAACCGGCGAGCCGATCAGCCTGGCCCGTCTCGACGCCCGACCGACCGCGACTCTCAGCCTTGAGGCCCAGGAGCGCCACGAACGGCGCGAGCGGGTGCACCGCGACGATTGACGCGCCTTGACTTGGCGGGCCGGGAGCGCGACCAAGCGCGCCTTAGATTTTCAAGGTTCCCCCGCCATGACCGTCAAGGTCCGTTTCGCGCCGTCGCCCACGGGCCGGCTTCACGTCGGTAATGTCCGCACGGCTCTGGTTAATTGGCTGTTTGCGCGCGGACAGGGCGGGATTTTCGTTCTGCGGATCGACGACACCGACCTGGAGCGGTCAACGGTCGAGAACGAGCAGGCCATCGAGACGGACCTGACCTGGCTGGGACTGCCATGGGGCGAGCGGTACAACCAGTCCAAGCGATTTGACGCCTACGATGCCGCGGCGACGCGCCTGCGAGCCATGGGTCGGCTGTATCCCTGTTACGAAACCCAGGAAGAGCTGGATCGTCGCCGCAAGGTCCAACTGTCGCGCGGACAGCCGCCGATCTATGACCGGGCGGCCCTGGACCTGACTGAAGAGGACAAGGCGCGCTTTGAGGCCGAGGGGCGCAAACCCCACTGGCGCTTCAAGCTGGACGGCAAGCGCGTGGTCTGGGAGGACCTGGTGCGTGGTCGCTGCGAAGTCGATACCGCGTCCCTGTCGGACCCGGTTCTCATCCGCGAAGACGGCCTCTATCTGTACACACTCCCGTCGGTCGTGGACGACATCGACATGGCTATCACCCACGTGGTGCGGGGAGAGGATCACGTCACCAACACCGGAGCCCAGATCGAGATCTTCGAGGCGCTCGGCGCGCCGCTGCCGGCTTTTGCGCATATGTCCCTGCTGATCGGAGCTGACGGCCAGGCGCTGTCCAAGCGCCTGGGCTCCCTGTCGGTCGGTCAGATGCGCGACGCCGGCTACGAGCCAATGGCGATCGCCAGCCATCTGGGCCGTATCGGCAGCTCGGATCCGGTGGAGCTGGTGGCCTCGATGGACGAACTGGCGGCGGGATTCGGGTTTGAGAAGCTGGGCCGGGCCCCGGCCCGTTACGACACGGCAGATCTGGACCGACTGAACGCCCAGACCATTCACGGGCTCGACTATGCGACGGCCCAGCCCCGGCTGGCCGCCCTCGGTGTCGATCTGGGTGAAGCCTTCTGGCTGGCGGTCCGCGCGAACCTGAACCGGTTTGGCGACGCGCGGGACTGGGCCGAAATCCTGACCGGCGAGGTCAGCGGACCCAAATTGGATGAGGCATTCAAGGTCGCAGCAATCGTTGCGTTCGAGGCTCTGGTTCCGGCCGGCTCCGATCCGGACCTCGAGACCTGGGCTCGGTTCACCGCGGCTGTGAAGGATACGACGGGAGCCAAGGGCAAGGCCCTGTTCCAGCCTTTGCGTCAGGCCCTAACTGGGCGGGACGCCGGCCCCGACATGGCGGCCTTGCTGCCGCTCATCGGTCGGGACCGGGTCCTGGAGCGTCTGAGAGGGGGCTAGCCGGCCGCCGTATTGCACGCCGCCAACTGAGCGGCGTCCAGAGAACGTCCCCGCCAGCTGAAGCTGGACACGGCCCCAAGCTGAGCGACCACGCGGCGGCAGGCGCGAGTGGCCGGCTGCTCCGTGCCGCGGCCCACGCCGACGCAGGTGCCGTTCGATTCGCAGCGCCAGTTGACCCCATCCACCACAGTCGGGGCGGTCGGCGCGGCGGCGGCGTTTTGCAGGGTGAGGCTGGTGGCGGGTGACTGGGCCGAAGCGGCACCGGCAATGGCGAGCGCGGCCACTGCTATCAGGGAAGCGATACGCATGGGGAAGTCTCCAGATTTTGCGCCGATGAGCCGGCTGGGAGACATAGTGCGTTGTCAAAAAGAACTGTCAAGGTCCATTGCGAAAAACAACGGACATAAGTGATCGTTGATAATATATTGCCAACAGCGGAGATAATGCAAGCGCTCAGGCGATATTCTGGAAGCTCTTGCGGCACAGGTCGTCGGCCATTGCCGGACCCGCCCCACCGTCCAACCCGGGTGAAAGGGCCTTATTGCGTATGACAGGGAGGTCCGCCGCGTGCAGATGACGGCGGCAAGGGAGGTGGCGGACCCGGTAGGGTCCGCCGGGCATCCTATTCGGCGCGAGCCTTGAGAATCTTGCCGGGATTGCGGGGCGGCTCGCCCTTGGGCAGGGCGTCGATCAGTTCCATGCCGTCAGTGACCTGGCCCCAGACGGTGTATTGACGATCCAGGAAGGTGGCGTCGTCGAAGCAGATGAAGAACTGGCTGTTGGCGCTGTCGGGATTGTTGGTCCGTGCCATCGAACAAACGCCCCGCACGTGCGGTTCGCCCGAGAATTCCTGTTTCAGATTCGGCTTCGACGAACCGCTGGTGCCGGTGCCGGTCGGATCACCGCCCTGGGCCATGAAGCCGGGAATGACGCGATGGAAGACGACGCCGTCGTAGAAGCCCTCATTGGCCAGTTCGGCAATGCGCTGAACGTGGTTGGGCGCGAGATCCGGGCGCAGGCGGATGGTGACGTCACCCTGCTGGTCGCCGGTATCGATGGTGAAGGTCAGGGTTTGCGGCAGGTCAGTCATATCGGCTCCTTGGATCGGAGCCGCTTCTAACCGGGTCTTGCCGGAAGTGAAACCTTACAGGCTCGCCAGATGCTCGGCGGTCCGGGATTCCAGTTCCATCACCAGTACCCGCCCGACAGGATGGGTGTCATGCTGGATGTTGTCGCGCACCAACGCCTTGATGGCGTCGATGTGGGCATCGATCAGGAACAGGGGGGCGTGCATCCGCGCCTGGTCGTCGAGCAGCTTGCAAAGCGAGGCGCAGATACGCGTGATGATGGGGAATTCGTAGGTCGCCCCCAGCCCCTTGAGGTCGTGGGCCCGCATATAGAGGTCCTTGAGCGTTTCGGCCGTGGCCCCCTTGGTCCGGATCTCGGCGCGGGCCGCATCGATCTTGTTGACCTCGTCGTTGAGCCATTCACCGAACTGGCTGGACAAGTCCTTCAGGGCTGCCTCCGCGCGAGCGATCGCCGCGGCGTCGATGCCAGCAAAACCAGCCCCGCCCACCTTGAGGCGCAGGGTGTTGGGGGGCTGGATGAATTCAGCAGGCTTGCTCACGGCAATGCTCCAAAAATAACCGCCCGAAGTTGGCACGATCGCCTTAAGGAACTCCTAGGATGCAAACTGCTCCGCCAGGACCCGCTCTTCGTAGGACCGGTGGGCGTCGAACAGCATGGTGAGCGCCAGGTCGCGTCGCTCTGACACCCCGACACGGGCGACATTGCGGATCTCGACATCGTCCGCGACAGCCGAAACCGGCCGTTTGTCGGCCTCAAGGATCTCGAAAGTCACGGAGGCCGTATGCGGCAGAAGCGCGCCTCGCCAGCGCCTCGGGCGGAAGGCGCTGATGGGGGTGAGCGCGAGGATCCCTGACCCGAGAGGAACCACCGGCCCGTGCGCGGACAGATTATAGGCGGTGGATCCGGCCGGGGTTGCCACGAGTATCCCGTCGCAGATGAGTTCATCCATACGCACACGGTCATCAACGGAAATGGACAGCTTGGCGCTCTGACGGGTCTGGCGCAGAAGCGACACTTCGTTGATGGCCAGGCCTGTGCGCACCTCGCCGGCGACAGTCACCGCGTGCATGGCCAGCGGATGCACAACGGTCGGCGACGCCTGCGCGATGCGCTCAACCAGGCCATCCTCCTGAAAATCGTTCATCAAGAAGCCGACCGAGCCCATGTTCATGCCGAAGATTGGCTTCTGCACCTCGAGCGCTGCGTGAAGCCTTTCCAGCATGAACCCGTCTCCCCCCAGGGCGACGATAACGTCGGCGGCCTCGGAGGGAACGCCGCCATAGCGCCGTTCCAGCGCCTGACGAGCGGCGACCGCATCGGGTCGTTCGGTAGCGACAAACGCAAGACGCGGCAGAGCGGTCATGCCTCAGGCAAGCCTGCTTGGAGCCGACTTGTCAAACAGTCAGGCCTGGTCGGCCTGGGCGATCGCCTGCCGGAAAACGCCTGCGGCTGATTCTGCGCTTTGATCGAACAGGCGCAGGGCGGCGGCATCGAATTGGCCGCCCTGCGGGAACCCATTTGTGCGGATGCGAATTTCGGCGAGCATCGAAGGAAAGACAGCGCGGTCAATGCCAACGGAGGCACAGGCGAGGGCCAACAGATCAGGTTTCACGGCCGCGACGGCCCGACGAATGTCCTGCACGGAGTAACCGCCGAGGATGGCGAGGGCATTCTCGAACAGGCTGATCCGACCTTCGCGCGCGGCTCGGACCAGATAGCCGGGACGCAACTGGCCGGCGCTATCGAGCTTGGCAATCAGACGCCGTTCCATCTCGTCGCGCTCGGGGTCGATCTGGACGGCGGGGCTGCTGGCCGGTTGCGATGGCGAAGCGGCATTGCGAACCGCTGCCGCGATCGCGCTGTCCAGTTCATCGACATCAATCCGGAACCGCTCGCCGATAGCCTGGCGCAGGGCCTGGCCAACCCAGGTGTAGAGCTGTTGAGCGAGGGCTTCGTTGAGGCGAGGATGGCGGGCGAGGGGAGCCCGCAGCGCCGCGATCTTGCGCGAGGCCTCGACCAGCTTCTGGAATCCGGGCTCGGAGATGTGAGCGGTCTGGTTGCACGCCAGCGCGGTCAGGACGGCCGGTTCTGAACGGTCCAGGATGGCATCGACCACCGTGGCACCCACGCCCGGACGACGAGCAACCTCGATCTGGTGCTCGACGGTCGCTGCCAACAGCACACCGATCAGATCCTGGTCTTTCAGAAGGGGGCTACGCGCAATCACGGGCCGAGCGATCTCGATCTCGTCAAGTGCCAGCACATTGATCAGGGCCGGTGGGGCCCATTCGGCTTCAGACAGGCGTTCAGCCAGGGCGGCCCGTATATCCTTTTCGACCTGACCGACGAGGGTCAGGAACAGGTCCGACAGCGTTTCCGACTGGCCCTGGCCAGAGGCCTCGACCAGATCGGCAATCCCCATCAGGAGACGCTGGCGGTCATCCTGCGAGCGGCTGTGCGCCAGCCTCAACAGCACTTCGGCATGGGTGCCGGACTGATGGACAGGATCGACGGCGGCCAAGTGGCTCCTCCACCAACGAGACAGGCCCGCAATGTCAGTGGATCACATGAAGACACCGTTAACGGCTCGGAAACCTTGACGCCGAACCATCGCGGCGCGACCAATGCGGCCTGCAAGTTGTCGGGATTGGGAGGTCGCCATGGCAGACGGAGCCGTCATCAGTCTCAAGGCCAAGGTTTCTGAAGCCGAATGGAAGGCGCGAGTCGATCTGGCCGCCCTGTATCGGCTGGTCGCCTTGCACGGGTGGGACGATATGATTTTCACCCACATCTCGGCGCGCGTACCGGGACCCGAGCACCATTTCCTGATCAATCCGTACGGCTGGTACTTCGAGGAAATGACGGCGTCCTGCCTGGTCAAGGTCGATCTCGACGGAAAGATCGTCCAGGAAACCGACAGCTTCATCAATCCGGCCGGGTTCACTATCCACTCAGCGGTGCATGGGGCCTGCGAGGACGCGCACTACGTCATCCATCTGCACACTGTGGCCGGGGTGGGCGTGGCGGCTCAGAAGGATGGCCTGCTGCCGATCAGTCAGAATGCCTGCCTGCTCCAGAACCAGGTCGCCTACCACGGCTACGAGGGTCTGGCGCTGAACCACGATGAGCGTGCGCGGCTGATCGCCGATATGGGCGACAAGACGCTGATGCTGCTTCGCAACCACGGCACCCTTTCTGTCGGCAAGACGGCGGCGGAAGCGTGGGTCGGGATCTTTTTCCTTGAGAAGGCGTGCGCTCAACAGGTCGCTGCGCTGTCGGCGGGGCGCGATGGTGTGCTGGTTGCGCCCGATGCCGCTCAGGCCGAGACGAAGGAACAGGGCAAGGGCGTCGGCTTTGTGTCCGCCTTGGCCTGGCCAGGGGCGCTGCGTCAGCTGGCGCGCAACCTTCCCGGCTACGACGCGTGAAAGCGCTCGCCGTCGCCGGCTTGGCGGCGGCGTGGCCGGGTATGGCGCTGGCCGGTGCCTGGCCCCTGGATCGGGGTGACACCCAGGTCATCATCAAGGCCGAGCGGATGCGTGCATCGGAAGGCTTTGATATCGACAGCACGCGTCGACCGCTCCTGAGCGAGCGCGAAGATGAGTCGCTGTCGGTTTTCGTCGAGCATGGGCTGACGGATCGCTGGACCCTGCAGGTGCGTTCCGAATATCAGCGCGGGCAGGATGCCTTCGTCGACTACGAAGGCGACGGACCAGTCGAAATCGGCCTGCGCTATCAGCTCCTGCGGGCAGCGGGCACGAGTGTCAGCCTCTACGGCGGCTACGTTCGGGCCGGCGAGGGCAGAAACGCCGGCTACGCGGCCCCCGGGGCCGGAGACCACGACTGGGAGGTCAGGGTTCTGGCCGGCCATGGCGGTCGTTACGCCTGGCTCGGCGGCCGCGACGCCTTTGCTGAAGTCCAGCTCGCCCACCGCTTCCGCGACGGCCTGCCCGACGAGGACCGGCTAGATCTGATGTTCGGCCTGCACGTCGATGCCGACTGGATGGTTCTCAATCAGATCTATGCGGGGCGTACGACCGAAGGGCCGACCGTCAACTGGAGTCACGTCGAGTCCTCCGTCGTGCGGCGCTGGGGCGACTGGAGTTTTCAGGCCGGTTGGCGTCAGGCGATTTCGGGTCGCGGCGAGGTCACCGCCCAGCAGGGTCCGGTTCTGGCGATCTGGCGACGGTTTTAGTCCGCTGAACCGTTTGAAGGCGTGCTCGCCGCAGTTATACCCGCCCCCAATGCCTTCCCGGAGTTGTTCGTGAAATCTGCCAAGCGTCACTTCTTCCTGCTCGCAGCTGTGGCGCTGGTCGTCCTGATGGTGGTGGCGGTTTTCGTCCGCGCTCTTCTGAGCGGCGGGGACGACAAGGGTGGCGGGGCGCCGGGCGGGCCTGGTGGCGGGCGAGCCCAGACCGTTCAGGTGGTCGCCGTCGCCGAGCGGGATTTCGTGAATCAAATTCAGGCCCTGGGGGTCGCACGCGGACGCCGTAGCGTCGACATCACCTCCTCGACGACCGAGTTGATTACCCGGGTGCTGTTCCGCGACGGCGAGGTCGTGCGCGCAGGCGCGCCGCTGGTTGAGCTTCAGGCCCGGGAAGAGGACGCCGGCATCGTCACGGCGAGGGCGAACCTGGCTCAGGCCCAGCGAGACTATGACCGCTGGCGGGATCTGGCTGAGCGCGGCGTCGCGCCGCGCGTTCAGGCGGAACAGGCCGAGGCGGCACTGGCGACGGCCCAGGCGGGACTGGAAGCGGCCCAGGCCCGGCGCGGTGATCGGGTTATCCGGGCTCCTTTCACCGGTGTCATGGGCCTGTCGACGGTGACGCCCGGTACGCTGGTAAATCCTGGATCGACCATCGCAACGCTGGACGATACGTCCGTGATCCGCGTCGATTTCCCCGTGCCAGAAAGATATCTGTCGCTGGTCCGGGCCGGGACGCCGATCATCGCGACCGCGGATGCGCTGCCGGGCGAGACCTTTCAGGGGGCCATCGCCCTGGTTGATACCCGCGTCGACCAAGCGACGCGGGCGGTGACCGCACGAGCGGAGTTCACCAACGTCGGCGGGCGGCTGCGGCCGGGGATGTCGATTCGGGTTCGGGTCCAGGAAGGCCGCCGCCAGGCCGTCGCGGCCCCGGAGGCCGCCGTCCAGTTTGAGGGCGACCAGGCCTTTGTCTATCGCGCCGTCCGCGCCGGAGAGGAGACCCAGGCCCAGCGCGTCGTGGTCGAAACGGGGGCCGTCGAGGGGGGCTTCATCGAGATTCGCAGCGGTGTTTCGGCCGGCGATCAGATCGTCGCCGGCGGACTGAACCGCCTTCAGCCGGGCGCTCCGGTCCGCCTCGAGGGGCAAGGACGGGGGCAGGGGGGATCGGGCCGCCGCCAGGGCGCGCGCCCATGATGCTGTCGGACATCTCGGTCCGCCGCCCGGTCCTGGCGGCGGTTGCGGCCATTGTGCTGGTGGTACTGGGGGCTGCGGCCTTCTTCCTGTTGCCGGTACGCGAACTTCCCGACATCGATCCGCCGGTGGTGTCGATTTCCACCAGCTATCCAGGGGCCTCGGCCGAGGTCATCGAGAGCCGCATCACCGAGCCGATCGAACAGCAGGTGGCGGGTATCCAGGGCGTCGAGCGCATCACGTCGTCCAGCCGCGACGGACAGTCGCGCGTGAGCATCGAATTCAGCCTGGATCGCGACATCGACGCAGCGGCCAACGATGTCCGCGACCGGGTCAGCCGCGTCGTGGGCCGACTGCCCAACCAGGCCGACCCGCCCCAGGTGGCCAAGGCCGATTCGGACGCCTCGCCGATCATCATTGTCTTCTTCCGCTCCACGACGATGAACCGACTGGAACTGACCGATTATGCCGACCGCTATCTCGTCGAGCGGTTCTCGACGGTACCGGGTGTGGCGGCGGTCCAGATTTTCGGGGAGCAGCGCTATGCCATGCGCATCTGGCTGGACCCGGCCGCCATGGCAGCGCGCGGCCTGACGGTTACCGACATCGAAAATGCTCTGACCGCCCAGAATGTCGAACTACCCGCCGGGTCGCTGGAATCGACCAGCCGCGACTACACGGTGCGGGTCGCACGCAACTTCTCCACGCCGGAACAGTTCGCCTCGCTGCCGCTGTCCGGCTCGGCCGAGGACGGTGCCTATGTGACGCGTCTGGGTGACATCGCTCGCATCGAAGAGGCCCCTTCGGAGCACCGTCGCCTGTTCCGAGGCAATGGCGTGGACCAGATCGGGCTGGCTGTCACGCGCCAGTCCCAGGCCAATGATCTGGAGATCTCCGCGGGTGTCGCTGAGGTTGTCGAACAGGCCCGCGCCGGCCTGCCTCCGGGTTCCGAGCTGGTGGTCGGGTCGGACAATTCTGTCTTCACAAGCCACGCGATCGAGGAGGTCTGGATCACCATCGGCATTGCGCTGGTTCTGGTCGCCCTGGTGAATTTCGTCTTCCTCGGCACGCTGCGTGCCGCCTTCATTCCGTCGATCGTCGCGCCGATCTGCCTGTTGTCCACCTTCATCGTGCTGGGAGCGCTGGGATTCTCCCTGAACCTGATGACCCTGCTGGCGCTGGTTCTGGCGATCGGGCTGGTGGTCGATGATGCCATCGTTGTCACAGAGAATATTCAGCGCCGGATCGACCTGGGCGAGCCGCCGCTCGTCGCGGCGATCCGGGGCGCGCGTCAGGTCTTCTTCGCCGTGGTGGCCACCACCATTGTGCTGATCGCGGTCTTTGCGCCGCTGATGTTCCTGCCGGGCTATACGGGCCGACTGTTCGTGGAACTGGCGGTAGCCATCGCGGCCGCAGTCGCGTTCTCGGCCTTCCTGGCGCTCAGCCTGTCACCGATGCTGGCGTCCAAGATCCTGCGGCCGGCCCGCACCGAGGGCTGGGTGGCGCGACGGGTCAATGCGGCCATGGCCGCGCTCAGGGAGTCCTATCACGACAGCCTGGAAATGCTGCTTGGGCGGCGGGTCGCCGTCCTTGGTGCGGGCATCGCCGTTCTGGTCGTTGGGCTTGGTGCGTGGGGCCTGTTCTCGGCCCTGCCTGAAGAGCTGGTCCCTCCTGAGGACCGCGGCCGCGTGATCGTGCGGGCCGAGGCGGCCGAAGGCACCGGCTTCGACTACACGCGCGACATCATGTTGCAGATTGAACCGATGCTGGAGACCTATCGTCAGAACGGCGAGGCCGACAGCTATCTGGTTTCGGCACCCGGCTTCGGCGGCGGAAGTTTCAACAGCGGCAACGGCGTCCTGGTGCTGAGCGACTGGGGGCAACGTGACCGGTCCGCCGACGAGATCAGCCGGGAACTGGGCCGTCAGGTCAGTCAGATAACCGGTGCCCGTGTCAATGCCTCGACGCCCGGCGCGCTCCAGCGTCGGGGCAGCGGCAGCTCCAACAGTGTCGAAATGGTCGTGACCGGCTCGGACTATGAATCGATGTACGCTTGGCTGCGCCCGGTGATGGCCGCCGCCCGCGACAATCCGGGCCTCCAGCGCCCGCGCCTGGACTATGAACCCAACTCGCCACGTGTGCTGGTCGACGTCGACCCCGAACGTTCGGCTGCGCTGGGCGTCTCGGCCCAGGGAGTCGGTCGCACCCTGGAGACCATGTACGGCGGGCGGCGAGCGACGACCTACATTCGCGGCGGCCAGGAATACGACGTCATCCTTCAGACCGACCGCGCCAACCGGCAGGCGGTCGATGATCTGAACCAGCTCTATGTCCGCAGTGACACCGGGGTACTGACGCCCCTGTCGTCGGTGATCGATACCCGCACCTCGGGCGACACGCCGGATCGCCGTCGGGTGGATCGCCTGCGTTCAATCACCCTGACCGCGGATCTGGGCGACGGCTACACGGTCGCGGATGCCGTCGACTTTCTGGAGGGTCTGACGGCTGAGCAGCCGCCCGGGCCGATCGTGCGCTGGGGCGGGGCGGCGCGCGACCTCCAGGATGCCAGTGGGGCTGTCGCCGTCGCCTTTGGCCTGGCGTTGCTGCTGGTCTTTCTCGTCCTGGCCGCGCAGTTCGAAAGCTGGATCTCGCCGGCGGTGATCATGCTGACGGTGCCGCTGGCGGCGGCGGGTGGACTGTTCGGCCTGTTCATGGCCGGATCGAGCCTGAACATCTATTCCCAGATCGGCCTCATCATCCTGATCGGGGTGGCGGCCAAGAACGGCATCCTGATTGTCGAATTCGCCAATCAGCTGAGGGATCAGGGTCGCTCGATCCGCGAGGCGGTGATCGAGGCGTCTTCGCTGCGGCTCAGGCCCATCATCATGACCTCGATCGCTACGGCGTTCGGGGCCTTGCCGCTGGTCTTGTGGCAGGGGGCCGGCGCGGGCAGCCGTCAGACCATCGGCGTGGTCATCTTCGCCGGGGCGATCTTTGCCACCCTGCTGACGCTGTTCATCCTGCCGGTGTTCTACAATCTTCTGGCGCGCTACACGAAGAGCCCTGAGCACGTCGCTCAGGAGATCGAGTCGTTCGAGGACGAGGAGCGCAAGAGCGCTCAGCCAGCGGAGTAAAAATGGACAGGCTTCTGGACGGGTATCAGCGGTTCCGCGCGGGCGGCTGGACCGATCACCGCGAGCGATTGCAGGCCCTGGCCGACGAAGGCCAGAAGCCCCTCGCCATGATCGTTGCCTGTTCGGATAGCCGGGCCGACCCGGCCATGGTCTTCGACACTGCGCCAGGCGAGCTGTTCGTGGTCAGGAATGTGGCCAATCTCGTGCCACCCTACACCCCGGACGGCGGCCTTCGCGGCACCTCGGCGGCGCTGGAGTTTGGCATTCGGGTCCTCGAGGTGCCGGACCTGATCGTCATGGGCCACCAGAGGTGCGGCGGGGTGCATTCGCTGGTCCACGGCTTTCCCGAGCGAGCCCAGGACTTCGTCGAGCCGTGGATGCGCCTGGCTCAGCCGGCCGTCGATGCCGCGCGCGCGGCCGGTACGCCCGAAGACCTGATCGACGACGTGTGCGAGCACGAGACCGTCAAGCTCAGCCTAAAAAACCTGCGAACCTTCCCCTGGATCGCCCAGCGCGAGGCCGATGGCCGCCTGCGGCTGCACGGCTTCCGCTTCGGCATCGCCGACGGTGTGCTGGAACGGCTGGAAGCGGACGGAACATTCGCAGCGGTTTGACGTCGCGTCCGTTGGGTTGCTGAACAAATAAAATACAGCGTGGAGTTGCCCCCCCTTCAGCTTCACCTAGGCTTGCCGCCGGCAAGGACGTGGGAGCGATCGCCATGAGCGACTGGATGTTTGATGACGGCTCGGCTGAGGCCTTGCTGAATCAGGACTATGCGCCAACCGGGCCGTTGGTCCATGACGACATCGTGGAGACGCAGATTGCGCCCTACCAGGATCCCCTGTCGACCGGGGGGGCACCGGAAGGTGACGATCTGGAGGACCTGACCTACGTATTTCCGCGTCACAACGATGCCGTCTTCAGCGGCGGTGGTCGGTGGCAGACCGACACGGCGTGGTTGGATGACGGGACAGAAGAGCCGTTGCCTTGCACGCCGCCTCCCGATGGGCCGACGCCGGCGGGCGTGGACGTGGGTGAGTTGCGGGACATCGCCCGAGATGCAGCGAATGATATTCGAGAGCGAGATAATAGTGTCGAATGGGGCGCGCTGTTTTACGAATTGGATGGTCAACTCCACTCGACCAGAGTCGTATCTCAAAACAGCAGCTCAAGTATCGGTTTTAACTATAGTGATTCGACATTCCTGCCGGATGGTGCGCGCATTGTGGGTTGGATTCACAATCATCCTTATGAACGAGGCACTGGTCGACAGGACGGTTTCGGTGCTGACGATGAAGCAGGCATTGATACGATGATCAGAGAGGCAAGCCGTAGCGGCGGTCGCTTTTCAGCAGACCCGAATATGATGACGTACACGATTCCAAACGACAGTGATCGTGATGCGTCAAACGATCCGCTGCTCGAATTCGACGAAGAGGCGTCTCGCAATGCGCGTGGAACCGTCATTGGGCCATGCCGTGGAAGCTGATCGGCTCGACCTGGCTCTGGTTGTCTCGCTGCTGATCCTTTCAGCCTGTGCCGCTCCGTCAGCGCTTGCTAGCCGACCCGGAGACACGCTGCCCGACGGCACAGTGGTGGTGGCGGTTCGCCCGAACGCAGCGGGAAGCAATGCGACGACTTGGTCCGGCGTTTGTGATGGTGAAGCTTTCTCGCTCACATGGTCCTGGCCGCCGGACACGGTGCGATTTGAGGGCGGCGACGGTGCTCGGACCTACGGCGGCGATGAGCCGTTCTTGCGGGCCATGTTTGTGCCGGCGGCACCGTTGATGATCTACGCTACCTGCGTCGAGTCGAATGGCGAGATCAACATCGGGGTCCTCAGCGTTCGTCGTGATCCGGCTGACGACATCCAGATTGCGCGTGGCGAGATGGTCTTTAGTCGGCGCGGTGAGCTGGTCGCCTTTTACGGCCCCTACGTCACCGACGTGTTGTCACTGTCGGTTGCAGATCGCATCCCAGAATAGCTCATTCTGACATTCAGGATCTGGGCGGCCTGAATGCAATTCGAACCTGGGCCACCGCCCCACCGGGCTGAAAACGGGGTGCCAACCCAGCTACCGGATGGGCCAACGCCGGCGGGGGGAGTTGGACGAGCAGCGCGATCTGACTCGCGAACCGTACAACAAGACCAACAATCACCCAGGTTCGGTAGAATACGGTGCCTACATCTATGCGATGCCTGACGGTTCACTGGGGACGACGATACCGTTTGAGACAGGGGGCAAAGGCGAATTGACTGTGATATTGGGTAGAGGAACGATGCCGGATGGCACGCGCATCGTAGCTTGGGTCCATACTCACCCGGACGGCGGCGACGTGCGCCAGAACCGAATATCTCACAATGATGTGCAGGAATTGAATGCCATCAAAGGCATCACACCCGATAGTGCCGCCGCAAATAGCTACGGCTGGAGTGGAGATCCAATCGTATTGGCGTGCATTGCCGAGGTTAGGGGCCTTGGTGATGGTGATGTGAGCAAATACCACAGAACTGACTTCGCCAATCGTCCGGGGACGGTGCTAGGTGGATGTTATGGCGACTAGGCTGACGGTTGTCGTGACTATCTCAGGCATGAGCGGTCTCGGCTGCGCGACTGTGCCGGAGCCACCGGTGCCGCCAGTAGTAATCCGATCCTTGGAATCCCGGCCGCAGGATCGTGCCGTCCTCTATGTCGGTCGCTGTAATGGTGAAGACATCTCCGTTCGTGTGGAAGCCAAGACGACCTGCCGCCGCAGGTCGTGGTTACGCGGGGCCGACAGAGCCGTACCTATGGCGTCACTGAACCCTTCGGGCGCGGGATATTCCTCGGTGCGCGATAAGATCAGAAGGATTTGTCCTGTTACGGTTCAGACCTCATTGTCCTGGCCCTTTTGCACGCGGCTCGCGACGGCGAGCCGCAATTCCGGGTCGCTTCGGTCTATCTCGACGGCGAACTCCGGGTTGCTCAATATCATGGCATTGACGTTGAGCCGTCGAGCACAATCGAGAGGTTCGACCTCCGCTATTACCGGCGCCGCCTCGATTGCCGCTATTGGGACGAACGGACTGACGAACGCCAAGTCTGCCTATCAGGGGTTGATGCAGACTGGAGGGAGTTCCGGGCGGCACGCGAGTCCGACTAGGATTCGGCCTGTTCCGCCGCCGCGCTGGCGGCCATGCGCATGTCGAGGTAGCGGGCGACCCGCCCTTCGACGTCGGCCATGTTGTTCTCCCAGAAGTGGGAGGCCCCTTCGATCAGGTCGTAGTCGATGACGATGCCCTTCTGGGCCCGCAGCTTGGCGACCACGCGCTCAACCTCGGCCGGCGGCACGATGGTGTCGGCAGATCCATGCAGGAACAGGCCCGAGGCGGGGCAGGGGGCCAGGAACGAGAAGTCGTACATATTGGCCGGGGCGCTGACGGAGATGAAGCCGTCCGTCTCGGGTCGGCGCATCAAGAGCTGCATCCCGATGAAGGCCCCAAACTGGTAGCCTGCCACCCAGGTCTGGGAGCTCTGCGGGTTCTGGGCCTGGAGCCAGTCGAGCGCCGTGGCCGCATCGGCCAGCTCGCCGATGCCGGAATCGAACTCGCCCTGCGAGCGGCCGACACCGCGGAAGTTGAACCGCAGGGTGGCAAAGCCGCGCGTCATGAACAGGTGGTACATCTGCACCGCCACAGGGTTGTTCATGTGACCGCCCGCCTTGGGGTGCGGGTGCAGGATCAGGGCGATCGGCGCGGTTGGGGTCTTGCCAGGTGAATAGCGGGCCTCAATGCGGCCGGCGGCTCCGGGCAGGATCACTTCAGGCATGGACGAACCCCAGGCAAATCAGATGCGGGCGACCGCAGAATAGTTGACCGCCCTAGTTGGTTTCTCTATCTGCTGCGTGCAAGACGCCAGCAAGGCGGCGGGTCTTAGCACAGCTGTCGCCGATGGCGCGCGATTTGTTGAAGGAAACGGCATGAGACTGTCCACGCGAGGACGGTATGCGGTCATGGCCATGGCCGATCTGGCCCGGCACAGCCTTGACGAAGGCACCGAGCGGGCCGTTTCGCTGGCCGAGATCGCCGAACGCCAGGAAATCTCGCTGTCCTATCTGGAACAGCTCTTCTCACGCCTTCGCCGCGGCGGTCTGGTCAACAGTGTGCGTGGCCCTGGCGGGGGCTATCGCCTGGCGTCGGCGGCTGACCAGACCTGGATCGCAGACATCGTCCTGGCGGTCGACGAACCGATCCGGGCCACCCGCTGCGCCGGCCCGGGCAGTCCGCGTGGCTGCATGATCGGTGGTGAACGGTGCATCACCCACGATCTCTGGGATGGTCTGGGCCGTGAGATCCATCGGTATCTGGCCAGTGTCAGCCTGGCCGATCTGATCGCGCCGCGCGCCTGTGCCACCCAGCGTATGGGGGCCGCCCTCATGGCCGCCTCGGGAGTTCCCGGATGACCTCTGTATATCTCGACTACAACGCCTCGGGCCTGGTTCGGCCGGAAGTCCTGAAGGCCACGACCGAGGCGCTGGCCGACAACGGCAATCCGTCGGCCGTCCATGCTGCGGGCCGGCGTCAGCGCGCGCGTATCGAATCCGCCCGCGCCGAGGTCGCCGCCCTGGTCGGGGCCGACCCGCAGGGCATCGTCTTTTCCTCGGGGGGGACCGAATCGAACGGCCAGGCCATGATCAGCGCCATCAGGTCCGGCTTTGAACGCCTGATCCTTTCGGCAACCGAACATCCATGCGTCGCCGAGGCGGCCGCCATGAGCGGCTGCGAGGTCGTGGTCGTTCCGGTCGATGGCCGAGGCATTGTTTCGCTCGATGCGCTCGAAAAGGCCCTGCAAGCAGGCGGCAAGGCCTTTGTCGCCATCCACCATGCCAATAATGAATCCGGCGTAATCCAGCCGGTCGAGGGCATCGCCGAGCGCGTCCGCGCCCACGACGGCTGGCTGCACATCGACGCGGTTCAGTCCGCCGGCAAGATTCCCGTCAATATGGCAGAGCTGGGCTGCGATACCCTGACCTTGTCGGCGCACAAGCTCGGCGGCCCCCAGGGGGTCGGCTGCTTGATCGCCGGCCCGCGCGCAACGGTGCACAAGGTCATCTTCGGTTCCAGCCAGGAACGCGGGATGCGGGCCGGGACCGAGAATGGACCTGGGCTGGCCGGCTTCGGAGCCGCCGCCGCCGTATCGCGCGCTGAACTGGAGGCCGGGCGTGACCACTCCGCCTGGCGCGATGCCGCCGCTGAACGGCTGAAGGCCCACGGAGCCGTGGTGGCCGGCGACGGGGTGGCGCGCCTGCCCAACACCCTGTTCGTGTCGACGCCGGGCTGGTCATCAATGGCCCAGCTGATGGCGCTGGATCTGGACGGCGTCATGGTGTCGGGCGGCAGCGCCTGTTCGTCGGGCAAGGCCAAGCCGTCGACTGCCATGGTGGCGATGGGGCTGGACGACCTGGCGACGTCGACCATTCGCGTGTCCGGCGGCTGGGGCACGAGCGAGTCCGACTGGATCCGCTTCGCCGACGTCTGGGAGGCGGCCTTCCTCAAGCATCGTGCCCGACACGCGGAGCCGGAAGCTGTCTGATGGTCGCAACCCGTGAAACCGTCGAGGCCGTCAAGGGTCTGGAAGCCTACAAGCACGGCTTCGTCACTGAGGTCGAACAGGAATTCGCGCCGGTCGGACTGAGCGCCGACACGGTGCGCTTCATCTCGGCCAAGAAGGGCGAGCCGGAGTGGCTGCTCGAATGGCGGTTGCAGGCGCTGGAGCGCTGGCAGGCCATGGAGGAGCCGACCTGGGCCAAGGTCGACTATGTGCCGGCCGACTATCAGGCGCTGCACTACTATGCCGCGCCCAAGACCAAGGAGGGGCCCAAGTCCCTCGACGAGGTCGATCCCGAGATCCTGGAAACCTACAAGAAGCTGGGCATTCCGCTGCGCGAGCAGGAAGTGCTGGCGGGGGTCCAGGGGGCGCCGAAATACGCCGTGGACGCCGTGTTCGACAGCGTCAGCGTGGTCACCACCTTCCGCGAGGAGCTGGCCAAGGCGGGCGTATTGTTCATGTCCTTCTCGGAGGCGGCGCGCGAGCATCCCGAGCTGGTACGGCAATACCTCGGCTCGGTCGTGCCGGTCAGCGACAACTATTTTGCGGCCCTGAACTCGGCGGTCTTTTCGGACGGCTCGTTCGTCTACATCCCGCCGGGCGTGCGCTGCCCGATGGAGCTGTCGACCTATTTCCGTATCAATGCCGAGAACACCGGCCAGTTCGAGCGCACCCTGATCATCGCCGACAAGGGCAGCTACGTCTCGTATCTGGAGGGCTGCACCGCCCCGATGCGCGACGAGAACCAGTTGCACGCCGCGGTGGTCGAGCTGATCGCGCTGGACGACGCCGAGATCAAATATTCGACGGTCCAGAACTGGTATCCGGGTGATCCGGAAACCGGCAAGGGCGGCATCTATAACTTCGTCACCAAGCGGGCCGACTGCCGCGGCGACCGCTCCAAGGTCAGCTGGACCCAGGTGGAGACAGGCTCGGCCGTGACCTGGAAATATCCGTCGTGCCTGTTGAAGGGCGAGGGGGCGTCGGGCGAGTTCTATTCCATCGCCATCACCAACGGGCGCCAGCAGGCGGACACCGGCACCAAGATGGTGCATCTGGGCAAGAACACCCGCTCGCGCATCATCTCCAAGGGGGTGTCGGCGGGGCGCTCGTCCAACACCTATCGCGGCCTGGTCTCGGCCCATCCGAAGGCGACGGGGGCCAGGAACTTCACCCAGTGTGACAGCCTGCTCATCGGCAAGACTTGCGCGGCCCACACCGTGCCCTACGTCGAGGCCCGCAACGGTCAGGCCCAGTTCGAGCACGAGGCGACGACCACCCGCCTGTCCGAAGACCAGCTGTTCTACGCCATGCAGCGCGGCCTGAGCCAGGAGGAGGCGGTGCAGCTCCTGGTCAACGGCTTCGTGCGCGAGGTGCTGCAGGAACTGCCGATGGAGTTCGCCGTCGAGGCGCAGAAGCTGGTGGCGATCAGCCTTGAAGGGAGCGTGGGGTGAGCATCGACAGCGCCCTGATCGTTCGCAAAGGTGACCTACCGACTGCAGCCGCGTTGTCGGCGGCCATAGCTGAGACTGGCGTAGAGTTGGTCTTCCCTGTGGATTTCGCACTCGACCAAGACATCGGCGGCTGGCTCCCGGTCACGGTGGACGGAACCGATACTGGCTTTGGCTACGGCGTTTTGCCGCTGACGGACTGGCCCGAAGATGAGCGTCCGGAGGGGGCCGAGGCTCTGGGTGATACGGTGCTCAACTTCGGCGCTCGCGGCTCGCTATCAGCTCATACCGTCAGTCTGGTCCAGCAGGTCATGGGTCGGCGCTGGCGCGCGGCGCTCTGGATTGAGGATGAGGTGCTCGCCCCTGAGCCGGATTTTGGACCAGGCGCGTCGCTGGCAGACCTTCATGTCGAGCATGACGCCGGCCCTACATCGGACGAAGGTGAAATTGATCCCGACCTGGCCGCTGCGAGTCGCGGTACGCCCGCCGAACGCGCGGCCGCGTTAGACCGCTATGTCGCCAAACACTATCCGCCGGTTCCGAGGGATCGATGGGCCGAGGCTATCGACTTCCTCAGGCCGCTCATCCTTCCGATCCTGATCTTCGCCGCCCTGGGTGGCTTTTATTTTTGGTCCCAGACGCTGTGATGCTCTCCATCTCAAACCTCTCCGTTTCCGTGGCTGACAAGCCGATCCTCAAGGGGCTGACGCTCGATGTGCCCGCGGGCGAGGTGCACGCCGTCATGGGGCCCAATGGGGCCGGCAAGTCGACGCTGGGCTACGCCCTGGCGGGACGTCCGAACTATGAAGTCACCGGCGGCGCAGCGTCGTGGCGGGGCGAGGACCTGCTGGATCTTGAGCCGGCCGAACGGGCGGCCAAGGGCCTCTATCTGTCGTTCCAGTATCCGGTCGAAATCCCCGGCGTGCCGGCCCTGACCTTTGTGCGCGCGGCGATGAACGCCCAGCGCAAGGCGCGCGGCGAGGACGAGATCTCGGCCCCCGAATTCCTCAAGGCGGCCAAGGCGGCCGCCAGCGCCCTGAAGATGGACTTCGATATGCTCAAGCGGCCGCTGAACGTCGGCTTCTCGGGCGGCGAGAAGAAGCGGATGGAAGTGCTGCAGATGGCCATGCTGCAGCCGTCGATGCTGATTCTGGATGAGACCGATTCCGGTCTCGACATCGATGCGCTCAAGGTCGTGGCCGATGGCGTCAACGCCCTGCGTTCGCCCGAGCGGTCGATGCTGGTGATCACCCATTATCAGCGCCTTCTGGACTACATCCGTCCGGACCGGGTGCACGTCCTGGCCGGTGGCCGCATCGTCGCCTCTGGCGGGCCGGAGCTGGCACTCGAGCTGGAGGCCGAGGGCTACGACAAATACCTGGTTGCCGCCTGATGGACCTCGCTGCCCGTATCGATCTGAACGACGCCGAGAGCTTTCCGTCCCGTCGCGACGAGGACTGGAAGTACACCGACGTGCGCCGTTTCCTGCGCGCCGCGCCGGAGCCGTCGCCCGAAGCGACCGCTGCGGGGGCGGGACCGTTCACGGGTCTCGGCGGCGATGAGCTGACTTTCGTCAACGGCCGCTGTGACGACTTCCCCGGATTGATCGCCGAAGGCGAGGGCGAGCATCTGGCGGCGCTCCGCTTCGTTTCGGCGACAGAGGGGACCGGGCATCAGGCGGGCCTGGCGATAGAGGTGAAGTCAGGCTCGGCCCTGACGCTTCTGGAGAGCTACGAGGGAGAGGCCGGGGCCTATGTCGCCAACGCCAGTTTGACCATTGCGCTGGCCGAGGGTGCGCGCCTGGAGCGGATCGTTATCGCCGAGGACGCCGAGGATGCTCTGAGCTTTTCGCGCACCGAGGTCACGCTGGGGGAAGGCGCGGCCTATTCCCAGACGGTGCTGACGACCGGCGCGAAGCTACAGCGGATCGAGACCCGGCTGAAACACCCCGGCCAGGGCGCGGCGGTGCGGATCGACGGGGTCTATCTGGTCTCGGACAAGCGCCACGCCGATCTGACGACCGAGGTGGATCACATCGGGGCCGACGGACTGACGGATCAACTGACCAAGGGCGTGGTGCGCGACGAGGCGCGCGGCGTCTTTCAGGGCCGGATCATCGTGCGCCCCGGTGCCGACGGCACCGACGCCCGCATGGGCCATCATGCTCTGATCACCTCAGAGCGGGGCGAGGTCGACGCCAAGCCCGAGCTGGAAATCTATGCCGACGACGTGTCGTGCGCTCACGGCAATACGGTCGGGGCCCTGGACGAGACGGCCCTGTTTTACATGGAGCAGCGCGGCCTCCCGACGGACGAGGCGCGGTCGCTGCTGACCCAGGCCTTTCTGATGCAGGTCGTGGACCGCATCGGGCACGAGGGCGCGCGCGAAAGGGTGAGGGCATGGCTGACGGAACGGCTGTGATGGCCTTCGATCCCCTGACGGCTCGCGCCCAGTTTCCAATCTTGTCCCGGCGTGTGAACGGCAAGCCGCTGGTCTATCTGGACAACGCCGCCTCGGCGCAAAAGCCGCGCGCGGTGATTGATGCCATGGCTGCGGCCATGGAAGGCTCTTATGCGAACGTCCACCGGGGGCTGCACACCCTCGCCAACGAGACGACCGAGGCTTATGAGCGCGCGCGCGGCAGCGTGGACCGCTATCTGAACGCGGCCGAAGACGAGATCGTTTTCACCAAGGGCGGTACTGAGGCGATCAACCTGGTGGCTTCGTCCTTGGGCCAGTCGGTCCAGCCGGGCGACGAGATCGTCGTCACACAGATGGAACACCACTCCAACATCGTGCCCTGGCATCTGCTGCGTGAACGCAAGGGGGCCGTTCTGCGCTTTGCGCGCCTGGCCGAGGATGGGTCGCTGGATATGGACCATCTGGCCGGACTGATCGGACCCAGGACGCGCATGGTCTCGGTTACCCAGATGTCGAATGTGCTGGGAACGCTGAATCCCGTCGCCGAGATCGCAAGTCTGGCCCATAGCGTCGGAGCACGGATGCTGGTCGACGGCTGCCAGGGCGCTGTCCACGCCGAGCGCGACGTCAAGGCGATGAATTGCGACTTCTACGTCTGCACCGGTCACAAGCTGTACGGCCCGACCGGTATCGGCGTCCTCTACGGCAAGGCCGAGGCGCTGGCCGCGCTGCCTCCCTATCAGGGTGGCGGCGAGATGATTGAGAGTGTCACGGAGACGACCGTGCGCTATGCCGAGCCGCCGCGCCGCTTTGAGGCCGGTACGCCGCCGATCCTGGAAGCCATCGGCCTGGGGGCCGCGCTGGATTGGTTGTCGGCTCAGAACCCCACCGCAATCCAGGCGCACGAGCACGCGCTTTACGATCGGGCGTTCGAGGCCCTGCAGGGCTTCAGCTGGTTTCGACCGCTTGGCACGGCCCCCGGCAAGGGACCGATCCTGTCGTTCACGGTCGACGGGGCGCACGCCCATGACATCGCCCAGATCCTGGACCGTTACGGGGTGGCGGTGCGGGCCGGCCAGCATTGTGCCGAGCCGCTGATGAACCGCTTCGGCCTGACCTCGAGCATTCGCGCGAGCCTGGCCCTATATAATACGACCGAAGACGTGGACGCCTTTGTCGACGCCCTCGGCAAGGCCCGGACGTTTTTCCAATGACCCCCATGGACGACAGCAAGATCAGCGACAGCGCGGATTTCAACGCGGCCTGGAGCGCGGGTAAGGCCGAGGCTCTGACCGAGATCGAGATCGCCAATCTGACCGACGCCATCGTCGAGGCGCTCAAGACTGTGTTCGACCCGGAAATCCCTGTCGACATCTATGAGCTGGGCCTGATCTACAAGGTCGACATCAACGATGAGCGCGACGTGCTGATCGAGATGACCCTGACCGCGCCGGGCTGTCCGGTGGCCGGCGAGATGCCCGGCTGGGTCGAGGATGCCGTGGCCAAGGTCGAGGGGATCCGCTCGGCGAGCGCCAAGCTGGTGTTCGACCCGCCGTGGGACCCCTCCAGGATGAGCGACGAGGCCAAGCTCTCGCTCAATATGTTCTGATGGACGCCCAACCGGTTCAGCGTCGCCCGCGCCCCCAGGTGCTTCGCCTCACCGAGGCGGCGGCCCAACGTGTGCGTGAGATCATGGCCCGGGCCGAAAAGCCGGCGGCGGCCCTGCGCGTCGGGGTCAAGAACGGCGGCTGCGCCGGTCAGGAATATGTCGTCTCCTACGCCGAGACCATCGATCCACTGGACGAGGTGGTCGAGGACAAGGGCGCCAAGGTGGTGATCGAGCCCAAGGCGGTGCTGTTCCTGCTGGGATCCGAGATCGACTACGAGACGACGCGGCTGGCCTCGAAATTCGTGTTCCGAAATCCGAACGAGACCGACGCCTGCGGCTGCGGCGAGAGCGTCACCATCGTGCCGGCGCCGGCGGACTGATGGCCTATGATCCGGCCTTTGGGGACTGGGTGCGCGATCACCTGAAGGACCTGGGGGCCATCGAGATCAAGCGGATGTTCGGCGCGGCCGGGGTCAAGTTCAACGGGGCCATGTTCGCGATTCTGGATGACGGCGAGGTCTGGCTGAAGGCCGATGCGGCGTTGGCCGAGGACATGGCGGCGGCCGGGTCTCGCCAGTTCAGCTATGCGACCAAGGACGGCCAGACGATGCTGATGGGCTATTGGTCGCTGCCCGACGGGGCGGTCGATGACGCTGACGAGGCCGTGACCTGGGCCCGGCGGGCCGCCGAAGTGGCGCTCAGGCCGAAGCCGAAACGGCGTCCGGCGCAGGCGAAAGACCAACCAGTTTGATCCTGAGCTGTCGTTGCAAGAGGGCGAGCACGATCAGGGCGTGCAAGACGACCGAGGCGGCCGACAGCATCCAGACGTAATGCAGTTGGGCCCAGGGCTGCGTCGACATCCAGATGGCGGGGACGGCAAAGGTGATCAGCCGGCTGGCGCTGCCGATCAGGGCCGGGCGCGTGTCGCCCAGAGCCTGGAAGGCGCCCGACGCCGTGAAGATCAGGGCTGAGGGCAAAAAGTTCAGCGAGATGATGCGTAGGAAGGTCGCCGCGACATCCACCACCGCCGGGTCGGCGGAGAAGGGCGCGACGAGGGCGTGAGGCGAGATCTGGCAGAAGGCGAACAGGCCCAGCATCAAAGCCGAGCCGAACAGGGCGGCGCGTTTGACGGTTTCGCGTACGCGGTCGGCCTGCCCGGCGCCGAAGTTCTGGCCGGCGACTGGGGCGACGGCGAAGGCGATGGCCATGGCCGGCAGGAAGATGGCCTGCATGACGCGCGATCCGACGCCGTAGCCCGCCTGAGCCTCCGGCCCGAAGTGACCGATGACGGCATAGACGACCAGGCCGGTCAGAAACATCAGAGCGAACTCTCCGGCTGACGGCAGGCCGATGCCGATGATGCGGCCCGAGACCGCCAGGTCTGGCTGAGCCAGGCGCAGCGGCGCGCGGATCAACGTCTGAACCCGCTCGAACATCAGGGCGAAACCGACCAAGCCGATTAGCGAGGCCAGGGTCGTGGCCAGGCCGGCGCCGAAGACGCCCAAGGGAACGCCCGTGCCCCAGCCGGCGATCAGGATCGGGGCGAGGATGATGTTCATAATGACGGTGGCGGACTGGATCAGCATGGGCTGGCGCACCACGCCGGCGGCGCGCAGGGCTGAGGCCATGGCCCCGGTCGGGAACATCATCGCCAGGGCCGGGATAAAGCCGTACAGATAATGGGTCGCAGCCTGATGGGTCGCTTCGTCGGCGGCGAGCAATCCCATGGCTGGACCGGCCGCCAGATAACCGCCGACCAGAACGACGAGCGACAGGCCCAGCGAGATCAACAGGCTCTGGCGATAGACGGCGTCGGTCTCCTCGGGCCGTTTGGCGCCGATGGCCCGCGCGATCAGCGATAGGGACCCGACCCCGACCATCTGGCCCAGCGCCATGGCCAGGAAGAAGGCGATACCCGCCAGACCCACGCCGGCGATGGCGGCGGCCCCCAGATGGCCGACGAAATACAGGTCCACCAGGTAGTAGAGGGTCTGGAATATCAGACCGACCCCAATGAAGGCGGCCATGCCGAGCAGGTGCCGGGTGATGGAACCCTGTGTCAGATCCGTCTGCATGGCGCGCCCCTGATTCAGCGGTCAGATGTGGGCCTGAAACAGAGGTCTGACAACAGGATCAATCGGCTGTCGGGCGCTGCTTCTTCACTTCATCGGGCGCAAGAACCGCGACGGCGGGGGTGACGGGTTGTCCCGTAGCCTCGGCGACCAGCTCGGCGGTGCGGGCCTCGATGGCGGCTTCCAGGCGGGCCATGAACTCGGCCTTGGCCAGGCCGGTTGGGATCGGGTCAAGGAACTCGATGGTCGCCATGCCGGGGTTTTTGCGGAACTCTTCCTGCGGCCAGAACAGACCCAGGTTCGTCGCCAGCGGTACCACCGGCATATCGAAGTCGCGGTACATATGCCAGACACCGGAGCGGTAGCGGAATTTCTCACCGACCTTGGCCAGGTTACCCTCGGGATAGATCAGGATCTTGCGGCCTTCCTGGTGAGCCAGGGCGGCGGACTGGGCCAGGGCCTTGCGCGCTTCATGACCACCGCAATTGTTGACGACGATGGCGCCCAGCTTTTGCAGGACAGTGCCCAGAAGCGGGAATTTCTCCAGATGGTCGCCGGTGACGAAGGCCAGATCGTCGAACTGGTCATAGACGGAAAAGCCATCGCCCCAGCTCTGGTGCTTGGCGGCGATGATGAAGGCCCCGGTGGGCAGGCGATCCTTCCCGCGCGCCTCGATGCGGATGCCGGCGAAGACGCGCATGGCCTGAACCATGCGTTTGACGTAGCGGCGGATGATCCACTGGGTGGCGCGCCGGCCCGGCGTCAGGGCGGCGAAGGCGGCGGCCAGACAATAGACGATCGAAAGCAGCCAATAGGCGATGTTGAAGGCGAGACTTCTCATGCGGGCAGTCTAGCCGGGCCGCAGGGGGCGGGGATAGCCGTCAGGCCGCAGCGGCCTTGGTCTCATTGGTCGCCAGCGTCAGGCGATTACGCCCGGCGTGCTTTGACGCATAGAGCGCCTCATCGGCCCGCTCGAGCAGGCAGGCTGGGGTTTCGCCCGGCCGCCATTGGGCCAGACCGATTGAAAGCGTCACTGCGCCAAGGTCCTCGTTGGTCGAGCGCCGCTTGAGAGCGCGTGAGGCGATCTCGCGCCGCGTGGCTTCCAGGGCCCCAGCGACGTCTTTCGCGGCCTCGGCCGGGAAGATCAGGGCGAATTCTTCACCGCCGTATCGGGCCGCCACGCGCGGTGGCACGGCCAGTCGGGACAGGACGCTGGCGACATAGCGGATGACCTGATCACCGGTCTGGTGGCCCCAGGTGTCGTTGAAGCGTTTGAAGTGGTCGATATCGAGGACGACCAGCGCCAGGGGTTGGCCGCGTTCGGCGGCCCGTTCGCACTGTCGCGCCAGTTCATCGTCGAAGGCCTTGCGGTTGGCCAGCTTGGTCAGGGCGTCGGTCATGGCCTCGCGGCGGACCTGCTCCAGATGCTCGCGCAACTTGCCGACCTCGCGGGTCGATTCTGACAGGCGCTGTTCCAGGGAGGCATTATCGGCCGACACCTTGCGGGTCGCGACGGCCAGATCGCGAATGGTCTGTTCGATGTTGCTACCCGACGACAGATTCTGATCGGCCTCGGCCAGGGTCTCTCCGTAGGCCGCCTGATTTTTCTGGGCGTCGGCGATGGCACCGGCGACGCTGTTCAATTCACGTGACAACTGGGCACCGGCGTCGCGGATCTCATCCGACAGGCGCGCCCGGGGCAGGAAGTCGGCGGCCAGGCGTTCGGACTCGTCTTCCGTCAGCGGGCCGTTGGCGAGAATGCGGCGCAACTCGTTGGCAAGGCCGCTCTCGGGGCTGCTCAGTGAATGCAGCCAGATTTCAAAATTGAGCGGCGTCGGCCAAACGCTCGCAGACTCCATTTCCTGGAGTGCCTTCTTGGCCAGTTCATAGGCGGCCGGGCTGCGAAGCGCGGTATCGACGTCTGCTGTCATTCGGTGTCCCTTTAGGCCGGGTTCTTCCGACCGTGGCACCACACACTAGGCTGACAACAGTAACGGCGGGATTAAGCCGGTTCCTTTTTGAGAGCAGGCCGCAACAGAAATGCGGGCGTGGCATCGCCGAAGCCTGGTGTGCGGGCCGGTTCGACATCGGCACCGGCGCGACCGCGACCCCGGCCGCGTCCGAGCGGACGCTCCTCGTCCTGCGTAGCTTTGGCCGTCGCCGTATCTGGCGGGGTTGCCTCCGAAGCGTCGGCCTTGCGCACACGTCCGCTGCGGGTGCGGCTCGGCTTGTCGGCCTTGGGAGCCTTGGCGGCCTCGTCCTGGGCCGAGATCACCGCAGGTGGGTCACTGACTTTGACCGGAGCCGGTTCGGCAGCCTTGCGGCGTGACCGGGCCGGAGCTTCGATGGGTTGCATCGAGGCCGTCTGGCCATGCTCAGCGATCGGACGCGGGCGGTTGTCGCGTCGCGTCCGTTTGCGGTCTTCCTTCTGGCGCGGTGTCGATTTCAACTCGGAAACGTCGAGCTCCAGATCCAGCGTCTCAGGCGTCTTCTTGATGAGCTTGAGCACCTTGTCGTACGAGCGGTCGTCCGCAGGTGTCAGGATCATGAAGGTTTCGCCGGTGCGCCCGGCGCGACCGGTCCGACCGATCCGGTGAACATAGTCGTCGGCCGTGTGCGGCACATCGTAGTTGAAGACGTGGCTGACGTCTGGAATGTCCAGGCCGCGCGCCGCGACATCGGACGCGACCAGGATCTTCAGCTCGCCCGACCGGAAGTCGGAGAGCGTCTTCATGCGAAGGCTCTGGTCCAGGTCACCATGGATCGGCGCAGCATCGAAGCCGTGAACCTTCAAGGATTTGGCGACAATATCGACTTCGGACTTGCGGTTACAGAAGACGATGGCGTTCTTGATTTCGGAACGCTCGATCAGCATCCGCAGGGCGGTGCGTTTGGCCTTGGGGTCTGCCGAGCCGATGGGGGCGACATACTGGGTGATGGTGTCGGCCGTCGTGGCTGGGCGGGCGACCTCGATGCGGGTCGGGTCCTTGAGGAACTGGGTCGTCAGTCGCGTGATTTCCGGCGGCATGGTGGCCGAGAAAAACAGGGTCTGGCGGCGCGGCGGCGTCAGTTTGAAGATGCGCTCGATGTCCGGGATGAAGCCCATGTCGAGCATCCGGTCGGCCTCATCGACGACCATGATCTGAACGCCGGTCAGCAGCACCTTGCCGCGATCGAACAGGTCTAGCAGGCGGCCCGGCGTGGCGATCAGCACGTCCACGCCCTTGTCGAGCGTCGACACCTGGTCACCCATCGACACGCCGCCGATCAGCAGGGCCCAGCTCAGCTTGGTGCCCTTGGCGTATTTGGCAAAGCTCTCGGCGACCTGGTCGGCCAGTTCGCGGGTCGGGGCCAGCACCAGGGCGCGCGGCATCCGGGCCTTGGCGAACCCGTTGGCCAGGCGATCGACCATCGGCAGGGTGAAGGCGGCGGTCTTGCCGGTGCCGGTCTGGGCGATGCCGAGGACGTCGCGCCCGGCCAACGCCACCGGAATGGCCTGGGCTTGAATGGGGGTGGCCTCGGTGTAGCCGGTGTCGGCCACGGCCTTGAGCGTGGAGGCCGAAAGGCCCAGTTTCGTGAATTCGGTCATGAAATCCTGTGCGGAAAGGAAGGATGTGACGCAGCGGCCCGCGGTTCGGGGCGCCATCGGTCTTCAGGCTTCGCGGAACCGCCCAGTTGGGGCGAACGGGCGGCGCGGATTCGCCTTCCTGTTCCGTGGTGCAGTGCAACATAAAGATTCCTGCCGAAAAGTCAATGTTCGGCGGGTGACCGGTGATGAGCCGTGACTAACGATATGCCGGGTGCCGCACAGCCCAAGCTCGGTGAATCCGTCGCGGCCCCTTCTCCCAAAAAGAGAGAGGCGGGGAGGACAGGCGGCGGCGAGCAGACTGTTGAAGGCTAGTTTGTGGGCGTAGGCGTCAGGGTGGCGAGACCTTCTTCGGCGATGGCGCGGCGGATCCCGTCTGCGTCCCGAAGGATGGCCTCCAGCGCCAGGCGGTGCGCGTGGTCGAGGGCCTGGTCGGCGGGAACCTCGATATCGGGGCGCACGCCGATGCCTTCCCAGTTTGTGCCGGTGATGGTGTTGGTGACGATCATCATCGGGATGAAGGCGGCGAACCCCTCGGTCAGGGGGAGGTAGCCGCCCGGCGTGGCGCCGCCCCAGGTGGTCTGGCCCACGAGGGTCGCGCGCCCCATGGCCTGGAGGTCATAGGCGAACTCCTCGGCGCCGGAGCCGGTCTCACCGTCGATCAGGACATAGACCGGGCGGCCGACGTAGGCGGGCGTGCGCGGCTGGGCCACGAGAGTGACGCCTTCGGGCGGGCCGGCAGGATCGAACATATGGACCGTGGGTGTGGGGTGATCGATCAGGTGGCCGATGACATTGGCGACCCCGGCCGGCTCGCCGCCCGGCGCGCCGCGCACGTCGATGATCAGGGCGCCGGTGGCGGCCAGGATGCCGATGGCGGCTTCCAGCTTTTCGGTGACGGGCGGAGCGTCCAGAAACATACTGATCCGCAGATAGCCGACATTTCCGGCCAGCCAGCGAACCTCGGGGATCTCCGCCCCGCGCAGGCGGATTTCCTCGTGAAAGGCGGCCAGGTCCTCCGGCGCCGGCGGGCCTTCGTGGAAGCCGGCCAGGGCCTCGGGGCCCATGTAACGGACACGGAAGTGGCGGTCGTTGACGACGGGCGCGATCCGGCTGTTGATCAGGGCCATCAGCTCGGCGGCGGTGTGGGCGTCGCGGAACTCGCCGCGCTGTTCCATCGCTTCGATTTCATTGGCGGCGATGGTGCCGCGATCGCGGAAGGCGAAGCGCTCGCGCAGCACCTGGGCCAGGGACAGAACCACGGCGCGGTTCTGGTCGGCGCTGAGGGGCACAGCGGCCGGATCGGGCGGCGGGCCCGGCTGGGCCATCGCCGTCACAGGCGTGCAGGCCAGGGCGATGACGGCGGCGCAAAGGGCCGATAGCTGTCGGATCATTGGCGGTGTCCTCTCGTCTCCAGCGATAAGAGGCGTCGAGGCGGCCCGATGGATGCAAGGGTCCGGCTAAACGTCCAGATCGTCCGCCGCGAAGGCGGCGTGTTCCTGGATGAAGCGGAAACGCAGCTCGGGCTTCTTGCCCATGAGGGTTTCGACGCGCTGGTCGATCTGGCCCTCGTGGCCGGGCTCGACCAGGACGCGGGCGAGGGTGCGCCGGGCCGGGTCCATGGTCGTCTCCTTGAGCTGGGACGGGTTCATCTCGCCCAGGCCCTTGAAGCGGCCGATCTCGGGCTTCTTGCCCTTGAAGACGGTGGCCAGAAGCTCGTCCTTGTGGGCGTCGTCGCGGGCGTATTCGGTCTTGCCCGAATGGCTGATCCGATAGAGCGGCGGCAGGGCCAGGAACAGCCGGCCCGCCTTCACCATCTCGGGCATCGAGCGATAGAAGAAGGTGATCAGCAAGGACGCGATGTGGGCGCCGTCGACGTCGGCGTCGGTCATGATGATGATCCGCTCATAGCGCAGATCGTCCAGACGGAAGCGCGGGCCGGACTGGACCCCCAGCGCCAGCATCAGGTCGGACAGTTCCTGATTCTGGCGGGCCTTTTCATCGGTGGCCGAGGCGACGTTCAGGATCTTGCCACGCAGGGGCAGGATGGCCTGGTTGGCGCGATTGCGCGCCTGTTTGGCCGAGCCGCCGGCCGAGTCGCCCTCGACGATGAACAGTTCGGCGCCCTGGGCCGCGTTCTGGGAACAGTCGGCCAGCTTGCCGGGCAGGCGCAGCTTCTTGGTCGCCGAGGCGCGGGCGACCTCCTTGTCCTTGCGGCGCTTGAGGCGCTCCTCGGCGCGGTCGATGACGAAGGCCAGAAGGGCGTTGGCGCGGGCCGGGCTTTCGGTCAGCCAGTGGTCGAACGGATCGCGCAGGGCGTTTTCGACCAGGCGCTGGGCCTCGGACGACGACAGCCGGTCCTTGGTCTGGCCCTGGAACTCCGGGTTCTTGATGAAGACCGAGACCAGGGCCCCGGCGGCCGAAACGGTGTCTTCGGCGGTCAGGATGCCGGCGCGTTTCTCGCCGACCAGCTCGGCATAGGCCTTCAGGCCCTTGGACAGGGCCGAGCGGAACCCGGCCTCATGGGTGCCGCCGTCGGGCGTGGGCACGGTATTGCAGTAGGACTGGATGAAGCTGTCATGGTCGCCGAAGCCGGCGGGCGACCAGGTGACGGCCCATTCCACCGCGCCGGCGTCACCCTTACGCTCGATGCGGCCGAAGAAGGCCTGGGTGACGGTCTCCTGCTCGCCGATGCGTTCGGCCAGATAGTCGGCCAGGCCGTTGGGGAAGTGGAAGGTGGCCTTGGCCGGGGTCTCGCCGGCGATCTCGGGGTCACAGCGCCATTCGATGGTGACGCCGCGAAACAGATAGGCCTTGGAGCGGGCCATGCGGTACAGCCGCGCCGGCTTGAAAGCCGCGCCTTGGCCGAAGATCTGATCGTCGGGGCGGAAGCGGATACGGGTACCCTTGCGGCGCGACGGGCCAAGCTTTTCGAGACCGCCAAGCGGCAGGCCGCGTGAAAACCGCTGCTGGTGTTCGAAACCGTCGCGCCAGACGGTGGCCTCCAGATGCTCGGACAGGGCGTTGACGACCGAGACGCCGACGCCGTGCAGGCCGCCGGAGGTCTCATAGGCCTTGCCCGAGAACTTGCCGCCCGAGTGCAGCACCGTCATCACCACTTCCAGCGCCGACTTGTCCGGGTGGCGCGGATGCGGATCGACCGGGATGCCGCGACCGTCGTCGGTGACGGCGAGGAAGCCGTCGCGGTCCAGCTCGACCGTGATGGACTTGGCGTGACGGGCCACGGCCTCGTCCATGGCGTTGTCCAGCACCTCGGCGAACAGATGGTGCAGCGCCCGCTCGTCGGTGCCGCCGATGTACATCCCGGGCCGTTTGCGGACCGGCTCGAGGCCTTCGAGCACCTCAATGGCGTCAGCGCCGTAACCGGAGGCGTTGGCGGGCGCGGTCGGCTCCGTGTGCGGCTCCGGCCGTGACAGCGCCTGCGGCCGCTCAGCCGGGGCGGCGGCGGGCTCAGGTGCCTTCTTGGGTTCGGCGGGTTCGGAGGTGAAATCGAAGAGGTCGGCCATTCCACTCAGTCTAGCAGGGGATTCGGGCGGGCGGGTGCTATGGCGCGCCGAAAGATGTGGGGCAAGGTTCTAGGGGTTAGGTTTTGGGTACTAGGGATTTCGCTCGGGAGTGGTGGAATGCGGGCGAAGGGCCTAGACCAGCCCCATGAGTGACGATCAGGAACGCCGGCGCATGGTCAGGCCGCCTTCGGGCGGGACAGCGGCCGGGCGCGGCATGGGCCAGAAAATCAAGACGGCGGACAAGAAGAGCCTGTCCAGTCAGCAATGGATCAAGCGCCAGCTGGCCGACAAATGGTCCGAGCGGGCGCGGGCCGAGGGCTGGCGCTCGCGCGCGGCGTTCAAGCTGATCGAGATGGACGAGCGGCTGCACCTGATCAAACGCGGCGCGCGGGTGATCGACCTGGGCTGTGCGCCCGGCGGCTGGGTGCAGGTGGCGCTGAAACAGGGGGCCTCGGCGGTGGTGGGCGTGGATCTGCTGCCGGTCGATCCGATCCCCGGCGCGGTGCTGATCCAGGCCGATTTCACCGATGCCGGCGTCGATCAACAGTTGATCGAAGCCCTGGGCGGCGCCCCCGACCTGGTGCTGTCGGACATGGCCCACAATACGGTCGGCCATCGTCAGACCGACCACCTGAAGATCATCGCCCTGATTGAGGCGGCGGCCGAATTCGCCATTCGCACGCTGAAGCCCGGCGGAAATTTTGTGACCAAGAATTTCCAGGGCGGCGACGCCGGGGGATTGCTGGAAACCCTGCGGGCCGAGTTCGACGAGGTGAAATTCATCAAGCCGGCGGCCAGCCGCAAGGGATCCTCCGAGGTCTATCTGGCGGCGCTGGGGCGCAGATGAGCGATGCTAGCGTCCGTGAGGCCTTTCGCCAGCAGGCGGGTGTGTGCCGTGGGCTGGATTCGCCGCTCACGGCCAAGGTCTGTGCGCTGATCGCCGAGCGGTTGGAAGATGGGTCCGAGGTCGGGCGGCGGGTGTTGGGCTGGCCCGGCGATCCGCGCGCGAACGCGGACGCCTTGCCGCTCCGACTTTGCGGGGCTCTGCACGCCCTGGCGCGGGACGGCGCGGTGGCGGAGGTGACAGAGGCCTGGCCGCCGCAGGAGACGCCGGATGATGACGCCCTGTGGGCCGCGATCCGGCAGGGTCTGGAGCAGGCGTCAGACTTCATCCTGGATTGGCTGAAAAGTCCGCCCCAGACTAATGAGGTCGGCCGTTCGGCCCCCCTGATGGCGGGGCTGTTGGTTCTGGCCGAGCGGTTCGGCTGGCCGGCTGATCTGTACGAGCTGGGCTCCAGCGCCGGACTGAACCTCAATCTGGGCCACTACGGGTTTGATCTGGGCGGGGTGAGGGCCGGGGCGGCGGGCTCAACCGTGCAACTGGTGCCGCGCTGGACCGGGCCGCCGCCGCCGCAGGGCGGCGTCCGCATCGTCGGGCGTCAGGGCGTGGATCTCAATCCGCTGGATCCGACCCGGCCCGAGACGGCGCGGCGGCTGACTGCCTATGTCTGGGCCGACCAGCGCGAGCGTCTGGCGCGACTGGAGGCGGCGCTTGAGATCGCTCGGGCGTTTCCGCCGCCGCTGACCGCCGCCGACGGGGCCGAGTGGCTGGAGCGGGTGTTGACGCCTGAGCCTGTTCCCGGCGTGTGCCGCGTCGTCATGCACACCATCGCATTGCAGTATTTTCCGCCGGTGGGCCAGGCGCAGGTGCGAGCCCATCTGGAGGTCGTCGGGGCGGCCGCGGCCGAGACCGCACCGCTGGCCTGGCTGGCCTATGAAGCGGCCTCCGCGCCCGATTCTGAAGGTCGGCGCTGGGCCGAGCTGAGCCTGACCACCTGGCCAGGCGGACAGCGCCAGGTTCTGGCGCGCGGCCATCCGCACGGATTTGCGCTCGAATGGTTCGGCACCGGCAACTAGGGTCGCGCGGCCATGTGCAACAACTATGTGTTCAAGCCACCGGCGGAGGGCCTGTTTTCCCACCTGCGGCTGGGCGGTGATCTGACCTATCCCTTCGGCAAGCCGAACCTGGAACCCGGAGACGTCTGGATTGGAGCGAGGGCTCCGATCGTGGCCAGGCACGAAGGCGATCTGGCGCTGATGATGACTCCCTGGGCCTGGAAAGGTCCGACGGGTAGGCCCGTCTTCAACTTCCGATCGGAGGGCCGAGATTTTTCAGCGGCCGACCGCTGCCTGATTCCGGCTTGCGGCTTCTATGAGTTCACCGACGCCCAGCGCGGAGAAAAGAAAAAGACCAAGTGGCTGTTCGAGATGCCAGCCCACCCTGATTTCTGGATTGCCGGCGTGATGAAACAGGGGGCCTTTTCGATGCTGACCTGTACGCCGGGACCGGATATTGCGCCCTATCACGACCGCCAGGTCGTCCTTCTGGAGCCTGATCACGGCCTGGACTGGCTCGACACCGGCAATCGGGATCTGCTGAACCCGACAGCTGCCGGAAGGCTTGAAGTGCGCCGGGTCTATCCGCCGGCGGTTTGATCTGTAACCCTGGGTCGTCGCCCGGCTCTCTCATATTCAATGGAAACCCCATGACCGACTCTCGCCCGCTCACTTTCGTCGTCCTGCTCGGCAGTTTGCGCAAGGCGTCGTTCAATGCGGCGGTCGCCCGAGCCCTGCCGGAGCTGGCACCTGCGGGCGTGACCATCAAGTCACTCGGGTCGATTGGTGATTTCCCGATCTACGACATGGACCTCCAGGGCGAGGGCATCCCGGCCCAGGTGACGGAGATGGCCGATGCGATCCGCGCGGCTGACGGCGTGATCATCGTGACGCCAGAGTACAACTATTCCATCCCAGGCGGCCTCAAGAATGCGCTCGACTGGCTGTCGCGCACGACCCCTCAGCCATTCGTAGGAAAGCCCGTCGCCATCCAAACCGCTTCGCCGGGCATGATCGGCGGGGCCCGGTGCCAGTACCATTTGCGGCAGGTGTTGGTGTTCCTGGATGCCCGTACGCTCAACAAGCCCGAGATCATCATCGGTCAGGTCTCCGCCAAGGTGGATCACGAGACCATGATCCTGACTGACCCGCAAACGCGGGAGTTCATTGGAAGGCAGCTCGCCGCCCTCGCGACTTCGGCGCGCGCTGACTAGATGAAGCCGAGGCGTGGCGGACGAGAAGGCCCTCGTCCGGTTCGCGCCGAATCTGGAGATTGAAGGCCACTTTGCAACCGACCAGACTTCGGCGTCGGCAGAGCTCACGGCCCGGTGCCTCGTCGCGCTTTTCTGAACGCCGTCATGTTTGGACAGGGCTTGCCCATTGGAAGCCGTTGTCGGTCAGGCTAGCTAGACGGTCCAGGAAGCCAGAGGGGCTTCATCAGGGGGATGATCTCATGCGTACCAGTGTCGCGCTCGCCGCGCTTGTCCTGGCGGCCACCGGTTCATGGGCAATGGCTCAGCCGGGACCGAACTATGAGGGCTCCCTGACCCGGAATGCTCCACGGGCCGAACACAGCTTTGATCTGGCTGCCGGCCAGGTCGTCACCCTGACCGCCTATGGGCCGTCCGGCCTGGATACGGTGCTGACCCTGCGCGGCCCCGACGGCCGTCAGGTGGCGATGAATGATGATGTCGCGCCGGGCGATCTGAGTTCGCGCATCATCTATGCCGCCCAGCGGCCTGGGCGTTACACGGTTTCGGTGTCCGGCTTCAGCAACGCCACGGGTGATTATTCGCTGGACCTGTTCTACGGGGCGGATGTCGGGCTGTCGTATGGATCGCGAACGCTTCAAGATGCGATTGCCTCCCTGTCGCGCCGTCAGCCCGAGGTTCGCTATCAGGTTGATCTGCCGGCCGGTGAACCCTTTGTCGCGACCACCGTCGCGGTGTCGGAGGAACTGGACACGACCCTGACCCTCATCAGCCCGACCGGCGAGACGGTGGCTGAAAACGACGATCGCGGCGACGGCAGCCTCAACTCGCAGATCGTCTATCGGGCCGACCAACCTGGGCGTTACACGGTGGTTGTGGGGACGTTCGGAGGGCAAGGGGCCGGCGAGGCCGTGTTGTCTATGGCGATTGATCCGAACGCCCATGCTCCGTTCAACTTCGACACCATCACCCGCTCGGTGATTGCCCGTTACGAGGGTCAGATCGACGACAGGACGCCGGAGCGGGATTATCCGCTGGACCTGACGGCCGGGCAGACCATCCTGGTCATGGCTGACGCGGTGGATGAGGGCCTCGATCCGGTCATTACCCTGAATGGACTGGACGGTTTTCCCGTTGCCCTCAATGACGATCGCGCTGTGGGAACCCTGAACTCGGCCTTCGCCTTCACGGTGCCGACGTCGGGTCGGTATGTGCTGAACATGACGCGCTATTCCGACGGTGCGTCGTCGGGGGCCTATGTGCTGGAGGTGTCGAATGTCGATGCCGGCGTCGTCGATGAACTGCGCGCCCAGTCGGAGAATCCCGTCACGCTCAGCGGGCCGATGGAAACCATCGAGACGCGCGACTTCCGTCTCATGTACACCCTGCGTGGGCGCGACCGCACGACGCCCGAATATGCCCAGGCGACAGCCGAAGCGATTCAGCGGGCGTTCGACACCCAGATCCATCAGCTGGGCTGGAGCGCGCCCGTGCGGGATGCCGACGGGCGCTTGCGGGCCTATATCGCCGACGCCGGCGAAGGCACGATGGGCTATATGCGTGGGGTCGAGGTGATCTTTGACAATCCGCAGACGGCGGCTGTTCGTGAGCGCACCGCCTCGCGCACCATTCTGGTCATCGACAACAATCTGAGTGAAGGGCGTGACGAAGGCGAGGATCCAATGCGCCTCATGCGCGCCACAGCCGCTCACGAGTTCAATCACATGGTCCAGTATGGCTACGATTCCGAAGAGGGCCTGCAATGGCTCTATGAATCGACAGCTTCATGGATCGAGACGGCGACCATGGGTGAGGATGAAGACGCCGCTCGCTATGCCGTAACCGATTTCGGAGCGCCCCAGCTGTGCTGGACCACGACAGAAGATGGCCACAACTACGGCCAGTGGACGCTGCTGCAATCGTTGGCCGATCGGCACGGTCCCCGTATCGTGACCCGCCTTTGGGAAAATGCTGCGACCCTGGACGGTCTGGAGACCATGACGGCGACCCTGGGCGAGGTTGGGACGACCCTGCCGCAGGCGGCCGAGACCTGGCGTATCCAGAATTTCGCGCGTGATTATTTGATGGCCCCGCGGATTGATGGGGCGGTGTCGCTGGCTGGCGGCGGCAAGCGTTCGCGCAGCTCGATGTCAGGCCAGATTCAGGAGCTCGGCGCAGCCTATCACCAGATCCGTGCCGGCGGCCCACAGCGCTATCGGCTGGACAGCCGTGGCGGCTTGCAGATGACCGGACTGGGCGTGCGCAATGGCCAGGTCGAAGTGACGCCGCTCGGTAGCGACGGCGTCTTCAACGCCGACGGCTATGATTTTGCCGTGGTAATGATCTTCAATCCTGCCGTCCCGGATCAGCCCGGCGACTGCCACGACACGCGCTATTCAATTGAGGCGTCGCCGGCACAAGCGGCGGTCAATCCCGCCACCTCCCGGGTGGATGCGCGCCACTTCCGCACGCCGGGTTCCTAGGCGAGGCGCAGCATCCATGAATGGCCGGGTCAGCATCACCCTCGAGGACGGCGTTGCGCACGTCCGCCTGACCCGAGCCGAGAAGATGAATGCGCTCGACCCGGAGATGATCGAGGCGCTGGCCGCGGCGATCGACCGACTGGCCGGGATGGCTGGCCTCCGGGCCGTGGTCCTGTCGGGTGACGGAAGGGCCTTCTGCGCGGGACTCGATATGGCCTCCATGGCGGGGCTGGCCGGGTCGGACTTCGACATCATGGCGCGCACCCATGGGCCGGCCAATATCTTTCAACAAGTCTGCTGGGGCTGGCGAAGCCTGGCCGTGCCGGTGATCGCGGCGGTGCACGGCGTGGCGTACGGCGGGGGGCTTCAACTGATGTCGGGGGCCGATATTCGCCTCGTTCGCCCCGATACGCGTCTGTCGGTGATGGAGATGAAATGGGGGATCGTGCCGGACATGGCCGGGTTCGCCCTTTGGTCCGGCTTGGTCCAGGACGATATCCTGCGTGAGCTGATCTATACGGCCCGCGAATTCTCGGGGGAGGCGGCGGTCTGGCTGGGCTTTGCAACACGCACCGCCGAGGATCCGGTGGCTGACGCCCTGTCGTTGGCGCGCGAGATTGCGGTGCGGAACCCCGAGGCGATCCGGGCGGCCAAGCGGTTGGCGAACCTGGCGCTCCAAGCTGGCGTAGAAGAGATATTGCTGGCCGAAAGCCGGGAGCAGGGGTCCTTGATCGGGACGCCGAACCAGATGGAGGCGGTCGCCGCCAACCTCCAGAAGCGCGCACCCGACTTTGCGGATTGACCCCCGACCGGCGAACCGCGAGGGTCAATCCCCGTCCAACTCCAGCATTACGCGCTCGCCCTGGGCGTTGACGCGGAACCAGCGGCCCTGATCGCGCAGGGCACCTTCGAGGATTGGCAGACCAGTTTCATCGTCGCGGTCAGGATAGACCTGAACGGCGATGACGCGACCGTCGTAGAGCGGGGTGACCTGATCCATCACCGTGTGGCCGACGAGGATGCGTTCGACGCCGAACTGGGTCAGCGACCGCTGGACCTCGGCGGTCGGCATATAGGGGCGCTCCAGCGTGGCCTGTTCGGGGAAGTAGCCGCGGAACCACAGCGGGCCGAACGAGCCGGCGACCAAGGCTGTCTGGGGATCGAGCTCGCTGCGGCGGGCTACGGGCGTCTGCAGGCTGGCCAGCACCAGCCGGTTGAGATCGCTGACGGTCAGATTGGCGTCCAGCACCTGGGGCGAGATGCCGCCGTGCAGCAGCAGCATATCGCCCAGCTTCAGCACCGCCGGGCGTGAGCGCAGCCAGTCTCCCAAGAGGGTCTCTGGCGCGAAGAGGTCAGGATAGGTCTCGACGCCCAGAATCCGGGCCGTCTCGACGTAGCGCGGGTGCAGGTAGCGCAGATCGTTGCGCAGGACGATGTTCTCGTGATTGCCCAACAGGACGTGCAGCGCGCCGCCGGCCTCCCGGGCCTCGGCTTCGAGCTTATAGAACAGCCACAGGATTTCGAGCTGGTGGGCGCCTCGGTCGAAGATGTCGCCGGTGACCACCATCTGGCCGTCGCCAAAGGCCCAGGTCAGGTCCGCGTCGATGACGCCCTGGCGGCGCAGGAACTCGACCACGATCTCATATTCGCCGTGGGTGTCGGCCAGCACCATCAGGCGGGTCGACGGATCCAGCGGCAGGGTGTCCGGCGCCGGCCCGGCGGTGATGGGGCGAAGCGGCACGGTGAAGGCGGGGACGTCGCCAACCGCCGCCACCGTGATCTGACCGGTGCGGGCGACGCGCTGTTCCACAGGTGTCAGGTCGGGCGAGACGCTACGCGCCAGCCAGCCGCGCGACCAACCCGGCGTCAGATAGGGGCCGTCTCCAGCGGCGGTGAGGGTGTCGGGATCGGGCCGCTCCTGGGCCGACGCACCGAAGGCGAGGCCCGTCGTGGCCAAGGCGATGGCGAGGTTTCGGCCTATTCCCACTCTATTATCAATTGACATCCTAAATCATTGAAATAACACCATTAAAAATATTTTTTACGGCGATATACCGTCAACCGTCCCGCCAAAACGGCCGGCTTTTGAAATCATTGGGTTTTTCGGGAAAACCCCAAAAACGGTACTTTCGGGGACTATCGTCAAGCGAGGGATGCAGGAAACAATCCGTCTCGATCCGTGCATTCCGCCGATTTCACGAGCTCACCCTATCACCAACATGTCCGATTGTCACGTATGCCGCCCGTATTCGGTGACAGGCTCGCCCACTGCGGCGCCTCCCATCGACGGCCGTGGCTTAGTAGCGAGCAGTGCTAAAGCGAGATTAGCTCGACCGAGCCGCCCATTCCCGCCATCAAGCCCTGCAAGCGTGGAGCTTGCGTCTTCGGTAGCGCGATAGCCAGCAACCGCTGTGCCCTCGACGCGCCAACGTAGATCTTCCGAGCTTCCTCGTTGTCGCCGTGAGCGGCTCCGGCCAGGAAATCGATGATGCTCTTCGCTGTCCTGGGCGACATCACCACGCAAATTGCCGGAAACTCCATCCCCTTGACGCTGTGGATTGTGCGGGCCGGATGGCCGGCCGCAGGCGCGACCGAAAGCGCCTTGTCCAAGTCTCCATTTCGGCGAAGTCGCTGATTGATCGATTGGCCACCTGCCGGAAGCAGTGGGGCAAGCAATCGGCGGGCCTCGTCATGCCATGCTTCCGCCGTCGCAAACCGATCCGGTGTGAAGCGGAGGGCTTGAACCAACGCAAGCGCTTCAGGCCGCCACGACTCCGGACCGATTTCACTATCGACTATGTGCTGGTGATAGGTCTGCCCGTCCAACTGCCCACCCAACTCAAGCATAATCCGATGAACGTCGACTAGCGCCTCCTTCCTGCTGCCGACTTCGAAGGAAAAGTGGAAATCACTTACCGCGACCGCCAGCCTGTAGCTCAAATCGCGCACCCCTGAATCTTGAGGGTGTCCGAGCGCGTTTGCCCCCGTCCGCCGCGTCGCGGAAACAACTGGACAGTCTCGCGCGTCGAGTCCCATCGCGGCTGTCAGTTCCTGAAACCTAGCGCCAATCGATGACGGAACGCCCTTGCCGGAGTAGGACAAGATTTGAACAGCCGTTGGTTCCTCACGATGTTCTCCCAGTGCCTCATCGACCACCGCGCGCTTGTCCGGCGCACGCAACGCCACCACACCCTTCGCGATGTGCTTGCTGGAACGGAAATTTCCGCTCATGGGGAGACGCTCGGCTGCGCTGAAAGTCTCTGCGAACTGACCAAGTTCCTGCGTCACACCGCCCCGGAATCCGTAGATCGCCTGGTTCGGGTCGGAGATGACCTTGACGGGAACGCCGACCGCACGAAACCAGGCGATGATCTCAAGGTCCGCCGGATTGCAATCTTGCGCCTCGTCAACGATTAGCTCCAGGAAGCGCGCCGCAAATGCTGGCCCGAGGATCGCGCCGCATGCCAGATCACGCAACCGGGCCAATGCCAAGGAACGCGCATCGGCAAAGTCGAGTTCGCCGCGCTCCAGAAAGCGCGCGCGCATGTTTCGTGCCGTCGTCTCATGCGCTTTGATTTTTCCGCGAAAGCCGTGGCGCTGAATCATGGCCGGGATTGCGTTGCCCGTCACCCGGTCGAAGCACTCCAGCGGCAGAGCCTGCGCGGCCGCAAACGGCTGTATGGTGCGATCGTCCTTGTCGGGGATCAGTCTCGGCTTGGCATCGCAGCCGTCGACGCCGAATGGCGCGATGAGGAATTGCCATAGGAAAGCATCGAACGTCCCGATGAAGTGTGGGAACGCTGGGGTCTCTACGAGCCCCTCTCGACGCAACCTGTCCTCCAATTCGGAGACGGCGGCGATGGTAAACGACAGAAAGGCGATACCGCGACCCGTTGGCCTGCCGCCAAGAAGCTTCCGCGCTCGCTCGACCATGACGCGGGTCTTCCCCGCGCCGGGGCAGGCAGCGATGAACGCTGAGCCCGTGTGCTCGATCACCCGGCGCTGCTCCTCGGTCGGTTCGAACACCTTGGTGATCATTTCACCAAGGCCTCAATCGCCGTCTTCAGATAGGCCGGCACCGTGAAGGCCGTGCCTTTATTGATCTCCTCCGCGACAAGTTGAGCAAAGTCGCCTTTGCGCGTCGTCTCGAAGAGCTTCTGGATGGCAATCGCTTGGGCAACCCCAGCTTGCGCGATCGCTGCGTCCCACTTGTCACCCGAACGCGTGTGAAGCTTGAGATAGACCTCCTTGAGAACCGCGGCGTTGCCGGCGCGGACTAACTCTGTTTCGAGCGAATAGTCGTTGATCACGACCTCGAGCAGGTCGCCCGCACCGAGTTCCACGGCAAGCGCCTCCAGATCGCGCTTGCGCGCGGCGCCAGGTATCATCTCCCCTTCCGCCACTTCTCCACCATCGCCATCCGTCAAAACGACGAGCCGATCCGCGATCCGGACTTCGTTGAACGGCGAAAGGAGCAGCTTGGTGTAGGGCCGGAAATCGACCCCGTCGATCGGCACAAAGACGGCCGAACGGAATAGGCGAAGCTTATCGGCATCGTCCTTCAGGACGATCTTCTTCGCCATGACAGGAAGCAGTAGCGCTTCGGCGATGCCTTCCACCAGGAGGACGCGGCCGCCAAACAGGAACGCCGATTTGGTCACATCCAGATAGCGATCGACCTTGCGGCGCTCCACCGGGTCGAGTGCCAGCGCCGCTAGCGGGATGCAGCGCGTTAAACGGCGCGCGCTGCCAACCGGCATGATTGGATTCGGCTCGATCTCCGGCATAATCGCCGCGGGGACACCGGCGAGGGGTTGCGGCTCTTCCTCTGCTCCAGCCGGCGCCACCCCTGCAGGAGCGGGAAGGAATGAGCGGAAAAAGACGAGTTTCTTGCTCTCCACCCACGCCGACAGATTCGGCGAGTGGGTCGCCACGATGACCTGCAATTCGCCCGCAGGTCCGTGGTGGCCTTCCCGCGGTTTGCGGGATTTCTCGGCCTGCTCGTCCAGGAAACTCAGAACCGCAGCCTGAAGCTGTGGATGCAGATGCGCCTCGGGTTCCTCAACAAGGAAGAGCGTTAGATCAGCGTCGTTTACCTTTTCCAGTTCGACGGCGATCGTCGCCATGTAAAGAAGGTTCGCATAACCATGTCCCGAGTAACGGAGATCTTCAGGTTCGATGCCGTGATCTGCAAGTTTAAAGCGCAAATCACGCGCGATATCGATCAACTTCTCGTCGCTTGCAAAACCGAGTGACGCTGCCTGTCGCCTGACGCCGGCCGTCAGCGCACTGAGCCCAATCTCGACGGCTCCACCGACCTTGCCGAGGATATCAGCTTCCGCCCCGCGCCGGAGCGTCTTGGCCAGCGCCTCCGGGTCACCTCCCTCCAGGAAGTGATTTAGGAGAGCATAGATGCGCGTGGGATTGCCCGAGGCAAGCGCCCGCTTCGCGTCACGCAGAGGCGGCAGATAGACGTGGCGGATCATCTCGTGGCATCCCGGCTCGGGATTGCCCTGTTGATGCCCTGCCCAAAGCGCAGGCCGAACCGGAAAGCGCCCGGTCGTCTCATCATACTTCAGACCGAAGATACACCCGCTAATAGCCGCATCGGTTGCGGCCGATATCATCCGACCTTGTTGAGCAGGGCTCAACTCCGTGAATTTCGCGCTGACCTCGAATTTCCGCTCCGTGCTTCCAAATCGGATATCAGTCGTTTCACAATAAAGCTCCCGGCGCCCGCCCAACGGCGCGGTCAGGAGGCGGATCGCATCAATAGCGTTGCTTTTGCCGCCGTTATTCTCGCCAACAAAAAGTGTCAGGTCTTTGCAGAGCGGAATTTCAGATTGCTCGAAGGAGCGAAAATTGCTGAGAATAACTTTTTCAAGATACATAGCCCCTCCGCGTCGTCACACCGTTTAACGGCGTGGCCCAGTCTTTGTTAGCTTGCTCGATTAGCCCGGGCTGCGATGTCAGCGCATCGCGCCATAAGCGCCTCGAAGGGTTCGGCGTCGTCGAAGAGCAGCCCATCCTCGACCATGTGGGCATAGTCCTCCTCCAGCGCCTTCGCACCTTCGCCGACCGGCACGAGCTGCAAGCCGCCGCTGACGGCCGCTGCGTAGTCAATCGGCGTGCGATCGGCGGCCTTTTCCGCGAAGAACATCGACTTGTGCCGGGCGACAGCGTTGGCCAGATCGCGATCGGCGAAAGCAGCTTCTGCGAAGCCGGCTTCATCCAGCCGGACAACATCGTGCCAATGCCGTGCGAAGCGGTCGCCGCGCAGCCGCTCCTGGAGGCAGAAGACATGGATGGCGGTCGCCTTCTCCCAAAAGGTTCGCTCCGCGTGCATGACCCGCGGCCGGGCCGTCGGGAATACCAGCCCGTCGATCAGGCCAGCCGCATCGCAGACGACTTCGCGGAGGCTCGCCGGCTCACCCGTCGATCGAGCGCCGAATTCCAGCATGACGCTCGGAGCCACGTAACCGGACCCGGCCGCGGTCGCCTCATAGTCGATGAAGAGCTTGTCATCCTCGACGCGGATGGCCGCCGCCAGACCTTCGGCGACCAGAGCTTTTGCGATCACGGGCTGCACGGTTTCCGCGACCCAGGCCGGCAACCGCCGACGGACCTCGCTCGACCAGCGTTTCTCTTCGCTCCGCGTTTTCGGCAGACCCTCGCCATTGTCCCCGACAAGATCGGGCGCGATCGCTCGAATGTCGTAGGTCAGATCCACGTCTTCCGAAAACCGGCGAATGACGTGATAGGCTTTCGACAGCGACGTACCGCCCTTGAACACCAGGTGTTCGCCGAGCGGCGCGGCGTAGAGGGTCGCCAACGCCCACACCACCCACACATCCTTTTCGAGCAGATGGGTCGGACGGCCCGAACGATCGGCCGCGACACCCAGCGCGTCGCGCCGGTCCTCGGTCGAAAGCTGGAGAAAGACGTCAGCCATACGCCGCCTTTCCGACGCTCTGCGCGAGCCATGTCGGAAGCTGCGGCGCGGCGGCGACCAGTTCGCCGAACACGCCGGGCGGCATCTTCCTCTTCAACGTCTTGAGCGCCGTTTCTGCTTTTTCCGGGCCGAGCCAGGCCAGCGCCCGCACGGCCTCTCCTGCCGGCCGGTTAGCCAAGGCCAATTGCCAGCGCGGCGCGTGCCGCAATTCCACGACCTGCTTGCCGAGGTGCATCTTTCGGCTGCGCCCGGAGGTCAGATAAACCGAGCGGACGGGCACCTGCGTCGTCAAGCCAAGGGCGTTCGCCGCGGCGGCGCCGTTCGAGACGATGATCTCTCCCTTTTGGGCTGCAAGGGCTTCGACAGCCTGCTCGACCGAAGGCGTGCGTGTGCCGAACCGGCTGGCGATGGGGCGCAGATAGACGCCACGACCGGCGCGGATGAGCTGCCCGCGCTCCGTCAGGCGCGACAACGCCTGATCCACGGCCGCCCGGTTTCCGAGGTGCAGCAGACTCTTGGCGGACACAGGAGCGCCTTCGGGCAAGCCGGTCGCATGCGACAAAATCTGTTCGGTCAGCCGAGTCATGATCTTTCTCCTGTTAGAAACATACCCGGTTTTCTGACATTTTTCAAGGAACCCTTCTGAAGGGACGGGACCGGATAAGGGGGAAAGCCTTCCCCTGCGGCCGAGCCAGGGTCTCGGCCCACCCCTTCTGCGGGGGGAGCCCCGCAACGCCCCCAGTAGAGTGAAAGTGCAGACGGGATTTCCGTGACGGGTTGAGGACTGGAGAAGGGTCTCCGGCGCCCGTCGCGGAGAACCGCGATGTTCAGGAAAGACGCCAGCGCAACCCCCCGCTCGGATCGGGCGAGCCTGTACGACGACATCACCAGCAAGATCATCGCCGAGCTGGAGGCAGGCCGCTTCCCCTGGGTCCAGCCTTGGGGATCGGCCTCGGTCAAGGCGCCCCTCGCCATGCCGAGGAACGCCGCGACCGGGCGGTATTATTCGGGGATCAATGTGCTGATCCTCTGGGGTGCGGTGATCCAGCACGGCTTTCCCGGCCAAAGCTGGCTTACCTTCCGCCAGGCCCTGTCACTCGGCGGCAATGTCCGCCGGGGCGAACGCGGCACCACCGTCGTCTATGCCGACCGTTTCTCTCCGGAGGACGAGAGGCGCCGCGCCCGCGAGGCCGGCGAGGAAGCCGCCGCGATCCCGTTCCTCAAACGATTCACGGTGTTCAACGCGGCGCAATGCGATGGCCTGCCGGAGGATGTCGCCATCGTGGCTCCCCCACCTCCGCCCGGCCTCATCGAGCCGCAGGTCGAGGCCCTGATCCGGGCGACCGGCATCGACTTCCGCATCGGCGGGGACCGCGCTTTCTATGCCCCGGCGCATGACTATGTGCAGGTGCCGCCGCCCCAGGCGTATTTCGAGCCGATCAACTGGCACAGGACGGCCCTGCATGAGCTAGGGCACGCCACAGGCCACCCCTCGCGCCTGAACCGCGATTTCTCGGGTTCCTTCGGCTCTAAGAAATACGCCTTCGAGGAACTGGTCGCCGAGATCAACGCGGCCTTCTGCTGCGCCTCGCTCGGCATCACACCCACCGTCCGCCATGCCGACTATATCGGCTCCTGGCTCGAGGTGCTGCGCGAGGACAATCGCGCCATCGTGCGCGCCGCTTCCCAAGCCAGCAAGGCGGCCGACTGGCTGCTCGGGTTCCTGCCGGGCGTCGACGTCGATGCAGCCGACCACGAACGGCAGGCGGCGTGACGATCTTCAAAAACCGGAAAGGCGGAGAAGCCGGCTGCCGACTTTACGCCTTTCCGCCCGCCCGGCGCTGCCCTCTGAGAGTGAGAGGGCGGCGCTTCGCTTCGTGACGGGTTGGAGGTCGAGAGAGAGGCTCCCGGCCGCCCGTCGCGGAGTAACGAACATGGCGACTGCCATTCAGAAGATCACCCTGTCGTCGGCGCGCGACATCCCCTTCAACAAGCTGGTGCTGAGCCAGTCCAATGTCCGGCGCGTCAAGGCCGGCGTATCGATCGAGGAGCTGGCCGAGTCCATCGCCCGTCGCGGTCTCATCCAGAGCCTCCATGTCCGTCCGGTCCTCGACGCCGATGGCGCCGAGAGCGGCATGTTCGAGGTGCCCGCCGGCGGCCGTCGCTATCGCGCGCTCGAACTGCTCGCGAAGCAGAAGCGCCTGGCCAAGACCACGCCGGTGCCCTGCGTCGTCGGCGACGCCAACAGCGACATCCTGGTCGACGAGGTCTCGCTGGTCGAGAACATGGAGCGCGCGCCGCTGCATCCACTCGACCAGTTCCGCGCCTTCCAGTCCATGCGCGACAAGGGCATGACCGAGGAAGCCATCGCCGCCGCCTTCTTCGTCGGCGTCAATGTCGTGAAACAGCGCCTGCGCCTCGCCTCCGTCTCGCACACTTTGCTCGAGATCTATGCCGACGACGGCATGACGCTCGAACAGCTCATGGCCTTCACCGTCAGCTCCGACCATGCCCGTCAAGAGCAGGTCTGGGAGGCAGTCAAGGATAGCTGGCAGAAGGAGCCCTATCAGATCCGTCGGATGCTGACCGAGACCTCGGTACGCGCCTCCGACAAAAGAGCCGTCTTCATCGGCGTCGAGGCTTATGAGGCGGCCGGCGGCATCGTGCTGCGCGACCTGTTCCAGTCGGACGATGGCGGATGGCTGCAAGATCCGGCCCTGCTTGACCGCATGGTGGCCGACAAGCTGAAGACCACCGCCGACGAGATCGCGCGCGAAGGCTGGAAATGGGTCGAGGCCGCCTTGAGCTTTCCCTACGGCCACCAGCATGGGCTTCGCGAACTGGCTGGCGTCACGGTCGACCTGACCGAGGAGGAGCGCGCCACCCGCGAAGCGCTGCGCGACGAATACGACCGGCTCGAAGCCCAATATGCCGAAGCCGACGAGCTGCCGGACGAGATCGACGCACGTCTCGGCGAAATCGAACAGGCCCTCGACGCCTTCGAGCAGCGCCCGACGATCTACGATCCGGCCGACATCGCCGTCGCCGGCGTCTTCATCAGCCTCGACGCCGACGGCTCGCTGTCAGTGGATCGCGGCTATGTCCGCCCCGAGGATGAACGTCCCGTCGAGACCGAAGGCAGCGATGCGCCGGAGGTTGACGGTGAGGCTGGCCAGCAGGCGGCGCCCGCCGTTCAACGTACCGTCATCACCATCAGCGGCCAGCCCGCGGAACCGGAGGACGATGAGGAGGACGGCATCAAGCCGTTGCCCGAGCGCCTCGTCATTGAGCTGACCGCGCATCGCACCCTCGCTCTGCGCAACGCCGTTGCGGAACATCCCGACGTCGCCATGACCATGCTGCTGCACAAGCTGGTCAGCGACACCTTCCGGCGCACCGCACCGGCCGGCTGCCTCGAGGCCCGCGTCAATCATGTCTTCTTCCCGGCACAGTCCGAGGAGTTGAAGGACAGCACGCCCGCGCGCGAGGTCGCCGAGCGACATCAGCGCTGGGGCGATCACGTTCCCGACGACGACCAGGCCCTGTGGGACTGGCTCTCCCTCCTCGACCCCGGCACGCGCCTCGATCTGCTCGCCCATTGCGTCAGCTACGGCGTGAACGCCCTGTTCGAGCGGCCCAATCCCTACGGCGGATCGGGCGTCAGCCAGCATGGGCTGGACGTGCGCCTCTCGCAGGCCGACCGGCTGGCGCGAGCCACCGGCCTCGACATGGTGGCGGCGGGCTGGAGGCCGACGGTCGGCAACTATCTCGGCCGCGTCACCAAGCCCCGCATCCTCGAAGCCGTGCGCGAAGGCGCGGGCGAGCGGGCCGCCCAACTCATCGACCATCTGAAGAAGGGTGACATGGCCAAGGAGGCCGAGCGCCTGCTGGCCGACACCGGCTGGCTGCCGGAGCCGCTGCGCATGGTCGACCTCGATGATGGGCAGACCATCGAACCGGGCACGGAGGCAGACGCCGGAGACGATGCCGCCTTGCCGGACTTCCTCAGCAAGGATCGCGACGACGAGGAAGCCGACGAGATCGAGGACGAAGACGCCCTCACGATCCCGGCCGAATGAACCTCACGGCGGGAAGCGGCTTGGAGTCGCTTCCCCGCATCGTCGCAAGGAGACCTTCCATGATCGAACCCGCCCCGTCCGCCACGCGCCGCGTCGTCTTCCAGTATCTCGTGCCCGTTCACGTCGAAGTCGAAGACGGCCTCGTCGTTTGCGTCACCATCATCGACGAGACGCCGGTGCGCGATCCGTCCCTGGTCGAAGGCGATGACGGCTACCTGCCGGAAGCCGTCGCCGCCGCCGACGACGGCCAGCCCTGGCCGTCCTGGCGGTTCGGCTACTGACCGTCTTCGATCATCCCTCAGCCCAACTCAGCCCGGCCATCGCGCCGGGCTTTCTCGTTTCAGGAGCCTGTCATGGCCGACTATTTCACCCATTTCTCGTGCCTGCTCGACGTCGGCACGCCCGAGAACGCCGCCCGAGCGCTCGATCTTTACAATCGCCTATCCGAGGACGGCGCATCGGAGGAACCACCCTCCGAAGGCTTCCTCCTCTCGATCCAACCGGAGCATGGCGGCAGCCAACTCTGGATGCGCGACGACGTGACCGGCGACCCCGAACGCCTCATCCACTTCGTGAACCGCTGCGCCGCCGAGTTCGGCCTCAAAGGCAGATGGGGATTCCAGTATGCCAACACCTGCTCGAAACCCCGGCTCGACGGGTTCGGCGGCGGCGCGCATGTCCTCGACCTCGCTACCGGCGAGACCGTGGATTGGATCTACACCGATGGCTGGCTCGACCAGACCATCTCCAGCGTGGGAGGAGCGCTATGAGCATCCCCTCCTACGCCCGGAGCAACTTCCAGACCCTGTTGCGCGCAGCGGGCGACGGCAATCTCGCTCTCATGGAATGCCTCGACGCGGTGACGGGCAGCCCGCGCTACGTCATCTGCGCCGTGGGGAGGGACGATGGCGATTACGTCTTCACGCCCTTCGGTCATCTCGCCGACGGCAATCCCTATGACGCCTATCTGCCGCCCGATCCCGGCGATCCGGAAGGCTTCGTGCGTTCCGACGCGGGAGAGGCGCCATGACCGACATCGACGCCATCTTCGCGGCGGATCGCCAGCATCCGCCGCGCGAACGGTCTCTGCCCTGGCCGGAAACCAGGGACGGCATCACCGTCGTCATCGAGCCCAAGCCGCACTGGGCCAACGACATGCGGGCCTTCCGATCAGAGGCTCGCGAATACTGCGCCTATGCCGATTGGGCCGCGAACGGCGCCCGCGCCAGGTTTTTCGGCCACATCGACACCTGCGGCGATGACCTCATCCGCAAGGCCCGCGCGCTCGTCGCCTGCGAGATCGCGGACGGACACTGGAGCTGATCCGCGGAAAAGCGCCCCACCTCACGGTCGGGCGCTTTTTTCCATGCCGGCGTCCCGAAAGTGAGAGGGCGGCCGGGACGGGTTTGAGCCGGTGCGGTCGAGAGAGAGCGCTGCGCGGCTCGCCCGTTCCCGCTCTCCTTAAGGCTCACATCATGACCCTGATTTCCGCATCCGCGACGGCGTCCGCCGCCGCGCAGCTTCCGCTCGGCCCCAATCGCGAACCCGCCGCTGCCATCTTCACGGCCGCTGGTCTGCTGCTGCCCCTTCTCGAATGCGGCAAGCGCGTCGATGCCGCTGCCCTGCGCGCAGCGATGGAGACCGCCTTCGGCGCATCCGATTCCACCGGCGCCTGGGACTGGAAGACGGCCTATGACGCCTGCGAGGCGGCGACCGTCCTGTTCCTCCGCAAATACGGACGTGCGCTTTTCTGCAAAGCCGGGTCTCCGGCGGCCCGCCTTTCCGCGCTGTCGAAAATCGCCCCCCTTCTGCCGACGCATACGCGGCGGTCGACGGAGAGCCAGACCTTCCAGCAATTCTCGACGCCGATCCCTCTCAGCCTTGTCGCTGCCCACGCCGCGGCCATCACTCCGGTCGACCGGGTGCTGGAACCGTCGGCAGGCACGGGCCTGCTCGCGATCCTCGCCGAGATCGCCGGCGGCACGCTCGTCCTCAACGAGCTGGCCGATACACGCGCCAGCCTGCTGTCGCTTCTCTTCCCGGCCATTCCCGTCACCCGCTTCGACGCGGCCCAGATCGACGATCATCTCGATCCCGCCGTCACGCCCAGCGTCGTGCTGATGAACCCGCCATTCTCGGCGATGGCCAATGTCGAAGGCCGCATAGCCGACACCTCATATCGCCATGTCGCCTCGGCGCTGGCGCGTCTGGCTCCCGGCGGACGACTGGTGACGATCACCGGCGCCAGTTTCGCACCCGACAATCTGGCCTGGCGGGACGCCTTCATTCGCCTGCAGGCACGCGGGCGCATCGTCTTCTCCGCCGCCATCGACGGCGCGGTCTATGCCAAACACGGCACGACGTTTCCGACGCGGCTGACCGTCATCGACAAGCGGCCCGCCGACGATCCGGCCGTGTTCCCGGCCGCGCCCGGCGTTGCCTCGGACGCCGCCACACTGCTGGGCTGGCTCGACGATCATCTGCCGACACGGCTCGCCATCGATCCCTCCCTCACGGTCCCGACTGTCGCGGCTTCCGTCCCTCGCAGCGTGCGCGGCTTTATCAACCGCACCGCCAAGGCCGTCCCTGCTGCCGTGCCGATGGCCGAGCCGGAGGGCCTGCCACTCTCCTACGAGACCCAGGACGGCCTAGCGGGCGAAGGCGGCCGCTTGTCCGACGGCATCTATGAAGAATACGGATTGCAGGCGATCCGTATTGCCGGTTCTCTGGCGCACCCCACCAGGCTGGTGCAATCGGCGGCGATGGCTTCGGTCGCCCCGCCCAGACCGAGCTATCGGCCGCACCTCCCGGTCAATATCCACGAGCTGCTGTCCGACGCGCAGCTCGAGACCGTCATTTATGCCGGCGAGGCTCACTCCGATCATCTTGCCGGATCGTGGACGGTGGACGCCACCTTCGATGTCGTCACCGCCGCGCGCCAGGATGCGACGAACGCCGCGCGCTTCCGGCGCGGCTTCATGATCGGTGACGGCACCGGCGTCGGCAAAGGCCGCCAGTCCGCCGCCATCATTCTCGACAACTGGCTCCAGGGCCGCCGCAAGGCGGTGTGGATCTCGAAGTCCGACAAGCTGATCGAGGACGCGCAGCGCGACTGGTCGGCGCTCGGCATGGAGCGGCTGCTGGTTACGCCGCTGTCGCGCTTCCCGCAGGGGCGGCCGATCACGCTGCCGGAAGGCGTCCTGTTTACGACCTATGCCACGCTACGCTCCGACGACCGTGGCGAGAAGGTTTCGCGCGTCCGGCAGATCGTCGAATGGTTGGGCTCCGACTTCGATGGAGTCCTCATTTTCGACGAGGCGCACGCGATGCAGAACGCCGGTGGCGGCAAGGGAGAGCGCGGTGACGTTGCCGCATCCCAGCAGGGCCGCGCGGGTCTGCGGCTCCAGCACGCGCTGCCGAACGCCCGCGTCGTCTATGTCTCGGCGACCGGCGCTACCACGGTCCACAACCTCGCTTACGCCCAGCGGCTCGGCCTGTGGGGCGGCGAGGATTTTCCGTTCAGCACCCGCGCCGAGTTCGTCGAGGCGATCGAGGCCGGCGGCGTCGCGGCGATGGAGGTGCTGGCCCGCGATCTGCGCGCGCTCGGCCTCTACACCGCCCGCTCGCTCTCCTTCGACGGCGTGGAATATGAACTGGTCGAGCACACGCTGACCCTCGAGCAGACCCGCATCTACGATGCCTATGCCGGCGCTTTCGCCATCATCCATAATCACCTCGACGCGGCGATGGAGGCAGCCAATATCACCGGCGCCACCGGCACGCTGAACCGGCAGGCCAAGTCCGCCGCGCGCTCGGCATTCGAGAGCGCCAAGCAGCGCTTCTTCGGCCATCTGCTCACCAGCATGAAGACGCCGACGCTGATCAGGTCGATCGCCAGCGATCTGGAAGCCGGCCATGCCGCTGTCATCCAGATCGTCTCTACGGGCGAGGCGCTGATGGAACGCCGGCTGGCCGACCTGCCTACCGAGGAATGGAACGACGTTCGCGTCGACATCACGCCGAGGGAATATGTTCTCGACTACCTCGCCCATTCCTTCCCGGTGCAGCTCTACGAGCCGTTCACCGACAGCGAGGGCAATCTTTCGTCGCGGCCGGTCTATCGCGATGGCCAGCCCGTCGAAAGCCGCGAGGCCGTCGCCCGCCGCGACGAGCTGATCGCGCAGCTTGCCTCCCTGCCGCCGGTGCCCGGCGCGCTCGACCAGATCGTCCAGCATTTCGGCACCGAGCTGGTGGCGGAGGTAACGGGCCGCTCGCGGCGCATCGTCCGCAAGCGCGCGTCTTCTGGCGGCGACCGTCTCGTCGTCGAGAACCGCGCCGCCGCCGCCAACCTCGCCGAAACCCAGGCGTTCATGGATGACAGCAAGCGCATCCTGATCTTCTCGGACGCCGGCGGCACCGGCCGTAGCTATCACGCCGAGCTTTCGGTGCGGAACACGCGGCTGCGCGTCCACTATCTGCTCGAACCCGGTTGGAAAGCAGACGCCGCCATCCAGGGCCTCGGCCGGACGCATCGGACCAACCAGGCGCAGCCGCCGCTGTTCCGTCCCATCGCGACGGACGTCAAGGCGGAGAAGCGCTTCCTCTCCACCATCGCTCGCCGCCTCGACACCCTGGGTGCGATCACCCGCGGCCAGCGCCAAACCGGCGGCCAGGGCCTGTTCCGCCCCGAGGACAATCTGGAAAGCGCCTATGCCCGCGATGCGCTGCGCCAGCTCTATCTCCTGCTGGTGCGCGGCAAGGTCGAAGGCTGCTCGCTCGAGCGCTTTGAGTCCGCCACCGGCCTGAAGTTGATGGATGCGAACGGCATCAAGGACGAACTGCCGCCGATCACCACCTTCCTCAACCGGCTGCTGGCGCTGACCATCGAGCTTCAGGGCGTGCTGTTCACCGCCTTCGAGCAGCTTCTCACCGCCAAGATCGAGGGCGCCATCTCCTCCGGCATCTACGATGTCGGACTGGAGACGCTGACAGCGGAAGGCTTCACCGTCACCGGCCGCCAGACGATCTACACCCATCCGGGCACGGGCGCGGAGACCCGGCTGCTCACCATCGCGCAGCGCACGCGCAACCGACCGGTCACGCAGGACGACGCGCTCGCCTATCTCGGCGAACCCGGCGCCAGGCTGCTGATCAACGAACGCTCGGGCCGCGCCGCCGTCCAAATCCCCGCCACCTCGATCATGCTCGACGATGGTGAGATCGAACGCCGCGTCCGGCTGATCCGGCCGATGGAATCGCACACCATTCCGGTGAAGATGATGGGCGAGACCCATTGGACCGAGGCAGAGCGAAACGACTTCGCCACGGCCTGGAGCGCCGAGGTCGCAAACGTGCCGGCGTATTCCGACAGCACGATCCACATCGTCGCTGGTCTGTTGCTGCCGATCTGGAAGCGGTTGCCCAACGAGTCCACCCGTGTCTATCGGCTCCAGACCGACGAGGGTGAGCGGATCATCGGCCGCAAGGTCTCGCCTGCCTGGGCGGCCAACGCCGCCACGACCGGCGCAGCTACGCTCACGCCTGCCGATGCCTTCATGGCGCTAATGGATGGCCGCACCATCCTCGACCTCGCCGAGGGGCTTCAGCTTCGCCGGGTCCGCATCATGGGCGCCGAGCGCATCGAGCTGTCCGGCTTCACCGACACGATGCGCGAGCGGCTCACCGCCTACGGCCTGTTCCACGAGATCATCTCCTGGAAGCTCAGGATGTTCGTGCCGACCGATACCGCCGGCCCCGTGGTGCTGGAGCGCGTGCTGGGCCGCTATCCGGTCCAGCGTATCGGCGAACGCGAGGCGGCGTGATGACCCGTCTAGACGCTTCCGATCTGGCGAACCGTCTCGGCCGGGAGGCCGAGGCGGTATGCCGCCATTATCTCGGCGCCGGCCATCGCCAGGGCAATTACTGGCAGGTCGGCGATGCCCGCAACGCGCCCGGCCGCTCGATGTTCGTCCGACTCAAGGCGACGGCGAAGGGACCGGCGGGCAAATGGACCGACGCCGCCACCGGCGAGCATGGCGATCTGCTCGACGTGATCCGGGAAAGCTGCGGCCTCATCGACTTCGCCGATGTCGTCGCAGAAGCCCGCACCTTCCTCAGCCTGCCGCGTCCCGAACCCGCGCCGGCAACGAAGAAGCGACAAAGCACTCCAGCCCCGTCAGACTCGACCGAAGCGGCAAGGCGATTGTTCGCCATGTCACAACCGATCGGTTGTACCCCCGTAGAGGCGTATCTCCGTCATCGCGGCATTGCGGCTTTGCACGGAACCGGAAACCTCCGTTTCCATCCACGCTGCTACTACCGGCCCGACGATCATGGCCCGACCGAAACCTGGCCGGCGATGATCGCTGCCGTCACCGATCTTAGGGGTACGATCACCGGCGCGCATCGGACCTGGATCGCTCCTGACGGCTCCGACAAGGCGCCGATCGACACGCAGCGTAAAGCAATAGGCGACCTGCTCGGTCACGCCGTCCGTTTCGGGATCGCCGGCGAGGTGATGGCGGCAGGCGAAGGCATCGAAAGCGTCCTGTCAGCACGTCAGGCGATACCGCACATGGCGATGGCGGCGGCGCTCTCCGCTGCCCATCTGGCAGCTATCCTGTTCCCCGAGACTCTGCGCCGGCTTTACATCGTCCGCGACAATGACCCGGCGGGCGACAGCGCGCGGGATAGCCTGGTCGAACGGGCGAACACGGCCGGGATCGAGGCCATCGTGCTCTCGCCGGTGCTGGAGGACTTCAACGAGGATCTCCGGCGCCTCGGCATCGGCGCGCTCCGCGCCAATCTGCGGGTGCAGCTCGCACCGCCGGACGTCGCCCGTTTCTGGCTCGAAACGGGATAGTCGACGGCAAGGAGTGTCAGGGCCGCAATCATCATGCCCGCCCGGATGCGTTCAACCCTCGGAGAGGACTACGCCTCGGCCTTCGAGAGGGCGATCGGCCGTCAGCCGAGCCGGATCGGCAATGGCTGCGGCCAACGATTTTCCGGCGCGGCCCCCAAAGAAGAGAAAGGGGGCCGCTTTCCACCGCGAAACAAAATCGCCGGCCTTCGCCATCCTTCGCTGCGCTTCGGCCCCCTCGCTTCGCTCCGGGTGCAGGTCCGTCCCGCCCGACGGCTTCGTCGCCATGAAGGCCGCGACGGTCGCGGTCCAACCGACGGAGCATCCCATGAGCGAGCACGACGACTACGAACCCGAACACGCTGCATCGCCGACCGACCAGATCGCGCAGGAGCTTCAGCTCTACGGCTACCGACCTTCGGAAGACGAGGCCGATCCCAGGCCCGTGCCGGAGGACCGCATCATCGAAGGCGCCGTCGCCGACATCTTCGACGCCTTGATCTCCACCGTGGCCGATACGAGCCTCGATCCTGACCTCAACGACCTCCTCTGGTCGACCGTCAATATGTTCCACCGTGCCGTCGAACGGGCAGACCGCAAGCTCGACGACAACGAGCAGGCGCAGAAACGGCTCCAGCGCGAACAGGACGGCTCGGAGGTCAAATCCGTCCAGCTCGAACGTCTCATCGAACTCGGGCAATCATTGATCGAACGGCGCGACAGCCTGGAAGTCTTCCGCGACAGCGCCGCAGACCACTACCACCGCGCCACCGGTTCACCCTGGTCCCAGCGCACAGGATCGAGGGTCAACCATCGCCACCTCACCGCTGCGATGATCGACAGCCGTGACTTCATCGCCGCCAAACGCCGCGCGGAAACCGAGGTGCTCGTGCCCGCTGGCCCGAAGATCGCCTTCTCCGGCGGCGACACTGTCGACCACAAGCTGATCTGGGCCAAGCTCGACCAGGTTCACGCCAAGCACCCCGACATGGTGCTGATGCACGGCGGATCCCCGAAAGGGGCCGAAAAGATCGCCGCTAAATGGGCTGAGACCCGCAAGGTGCCGCAGGTCGCCTTCAAGCCCGACTGGACCAAGCACGCCAAGGCGGCCCCGTTCAAGCGCAATGACGCCATGCTAGCGATCATGCCGATCGGCGTCCTGATCTTCCCGGGCACAGGCATCCAGGAAAATCTCGCCGACAAGGCTCGGAAGTTCGGTATTCCGGTTTATCGGTTCGGAACGGGCGGCGCATAAGCGCCGTCCGCATTTCCACAGGCCAGCCAATATGGCGGCAAGACGCATCGGGATGCGCGCCATCGAACAACCACCGCTCCCGTCGCAGATCTCCACCCCGCTTCAAATGCGCTGATCCTTGGTCCCGCCGAGGGCCTGACGCCATCAACCCGTAAAGGGTCGGACTACGCATGTGCGTGCCGCCGCTCCGGCTTCCCCTGCGCGGTGATTGCGGCCCTCGGCCGAACACATCGGGCGCCTGTCAGCGGGGGGTGGACCTCCGCTCGAAACAGGAGCCGGATCGATGTCCTTCCACGACGCACACGCCTTCGCCTTCAGCCTCGCCACCACCCTGATGGCCGTCATCGTCATCTTCCGCGCCGGTGACGGCACGCTCTCGGTCATGCCCGCCAGCGAATATGACGGCGACAGCGCGGCCATCGTCGATGAAATCGACCCTTTCGCCCCATGACCGGCAGAAAATTACCGCGCGCGATGCCGAAACCCTGCCGGTTTCCGCTCCCGCCGACGGCGATGTTCTGCTATAGTTCCCGTCGCGCCGCGGTGGTGGTGGAGGCGCGACCTTCAGACCTTTTTGTCTCGGAGACACCACCATGATCATTTTTGGCATCATCTTGTCCATCGCAGCCATCGGCTTCTTGTGCTGGCTGCTGTTTACGCTCGCCGTCTTCGCGCTGCCTTTCTTCGCAGGTGTCACCGCTGGCGGCTGGGCCTATCACACGGGCGCAGGCTGGCTGGGCGCGATCCTCGTCGGCACGGTCGCGGCCGGGCTGACGCTCGGCTTCGGCCAGGTCTTGCTTGCGACCGTCCGTCCGCTCTGGGCCAAGTTTGCGATCGCCGCGATCTTCGTCGCGCCCGCCGTCATCGCGGGTTATCACGCCGTCCACGGAATCGTGAAACACACCATGCCTTCGGAGACTTGGCAGAACGTCTTCTCGGTCCTCGGCTCGATTGCGGTGGGCATCACGGCGTTTCTGCGCGTTGCGGGCATGGCGGCGCCCGTCCCTGCGAACCAGGGGCTGGCGCGGGCTTAGACGACCTCGGCAACGTGAGCGGCAACGCCCGAACAGCGGGGAAAGACGCTATCCCTGTCGCCAGAGATCGCGTGGGTGTTGCGCAGGAGCGACGGATCGGAGCCGCGCCCCAAGGCCCGCACCCTCAAGGGAGCTACGATCAGCGGCGAGCACGAACGGCAGCAGTACCCGAATATCGGTGACGGGTTCGTTCTGTGGTGGGCCGGGCACGGGAGGGAGCACAACCTGCCTGTCCGGCAAGATGCAACAATGCCGGCGAACGACCGGTCCTGTTCCCTTGCTGGTCACGAGATGTCGCCGGGCGTCTCCTTCATCTGTCCCGTTGAACGAGCGCACCTCACGGCCTCTCCAATGGCTTGATCTGGCCGAAGGCCGGCTTCGCCTCGACCGCCTATGCCGCAACGGCGCGTCACAACTTTCTTCCCCTGGGTTTCACCCATTCCTCGCGAGACAAGAAAGCCGCGCCTGCGCCGTCCTCCGCTCCGCTTCGGTCGCAAGCGATGCGGCGTCGGTCACCTCCGGCCCACCGATCGCCATCGAGGCCGCATGGTGCGGGCTCGAAAACGGAAAACGGAGACTTACCATGGCGACCATCGGCACCTTCAAGAAGACCGGCTCGAACGAATTCACCGGCGAAATCGTCACCCTCAGCGTCCAGGCCAAGGGCGTGCGCATCGTTCCCGACCTGCGGGCCACCGGCGAAAACGCCCCCAGCCACCGCGTTCTGGTCGGCCGCGCCGAGATCGGCGCCGCCTGGTCCAAGCGTTCCAACGAAGGCCGCGATTATCTGGGCCTCAAGCTCGACGATCCGAGCTTCAACGCCCCAATCTACGCCAACCTCTTCGACGACGAGGACGGCGAGAGCTACTCGCTGATCTGGTCCCGCCCCAACGGGCGCCGGGGCGACTGATCTCCCCGAGCAAGGCCCCGGCCGAAAGGCCGGGGCCGCCTGCCTGCCAAAACCGAATCAGTTCGGCGCGGGAGGCCGAGTATGGCTAGAAGATAAGCGTCGCGAACGCTGAATTCTGGTGGCGCTCGCGACAAGAGCGACTAAAATAGCCGTAGTTCTGGCAAGTGCGTTTTGGCCGGTGGGAGGTGATCATGCATGATCACCGCCCGACAATCACGGGCCGCACGCGCGTTGCTGGGTTGGACACAGGAGACGCTCGCTGACAAGGCCCGAGTATCGCTAACCGCTCTCAAGCGCCTCGAATCCGAAAACGGGCTCGATGTGTATGAGACAACGCGCGATCAAGTCAGGCGGGCACTGGAAGCCGCTGGCGTCGTACTTCTGTCCACTGACAAAGGCGAAGGAGTGCTGCGGCTTCATGATGAACACCAGCGACGATCCCCATCGTAGCCGTCGCGCTGACGCGGTGGCGACCCGCCCTGTTTTTCCACCATATGCATGTCCTGCGTCAAAGACAGCAGCGGAATTGGTTAACAGGATCGCATCAGGCGAATAGGATGGCACGGTGACACGATCAGCCCCGCAGTTTCTTGACGAACCACCTCCCGGCCAGGGTCTGACGCCCTATGACCGAGAGCACATGACTTTGTATCTCCGCTTGCTCGACGCCGCTCGCGATGGTGCCGACTGGCGCGAGGCTGTACAGATTCTGTTCGGTCTCGATCCCGAACTCGATCCAAGACGTTGTCGCCTGATCCACGACTCACATCTTGCCCGTGCGCGCTGGATGTCCGACCGCGGCTATCGAAATCTGGTCCGCGAAAGTCAAAGGCACTGACAGAGTGATGCCGCCCTGGCATCGCTCTCTGCCGTCAAGACCTCTTCCCTCAATCAACCTTTCCGGGAAATCATATCTCTCCCGCAATTTGGTCAATCGATGGGAGGAACGCGATGACGCCGGACGCATCCCTGTGGCGCTCGCCCGCGCACTACGATCACATCGATGATCTCACCGCATCCGACCTTGCCTGGGAGTGGCTGCGCCGAAACGATGCTTATGACCATGACTACGAAGCGTTCGATGACGCGCATGTCGATCGACAAGAGCTGACAGGTAAGATCCGTCAGCAATGGGGGTTACGATTTCCCTGTCGATCCTCTGCGCGCCCCACCAGACGCCCCCGTCTTTTGGCTACCGCAGCATGACACCAGCATCCTGGTGCTCGGAGCTGCGCCAGCCGAGTTGGGCCCAGTCGATCCGCCACCGGTTATCGATGCAGCGGTCTCAGTGACCGAAAACAACACTGCTTACTTGCTGTTTGACGTCGGCAGCGGCCAACAACTTCAACTCATTCACGAGGGTCTTGCAGCTACAGCAGCAATCATCCCGCTCGGTGTGGATGGGTTCGATCGCCTCGAAGCCGTTTATCGGCTTCTGGCTGCTCTGCATGGCCGTGTGGTTCCTCCCGACACACGTTTGACTGCCCAGCAACGGGCACGGATGCGCCGAATGCTGCAAGCTTTCGACGGTCATCGGGCCGGTGCGACCGGGCGCGAGATCGCGCAGGTCATGTTCAAAACCGGCGCACCAGACCGCAGCGAATGGCAAACTTCTTCAGTGCGGCATGCTGTCAAGGCGCTGATCCGCGATGCCCGAACCATGATCGCGGGTGGCTATCGCAAACTGCTTCGGCATCGCCGCGTTTCTTAGGCCTAGATGGCTCGCCCGGTGGGCGATTTCGATACCCCCAACTTCGCCCTACATCCCGACACTCGCGCTTCGCCATCGTGACCTTCTTCCGCCGCCGATCATCGGTGGCCCCACCGAAGATCACGAAAGGCCGATCCATGCGACCCGACCTCGCCGTTTTGCCGCCGCGCTTTCTGCGCACCAAGGAAGCAGCTGAATTCCTTAGCCTTTCAGCCCGCACGCTGGAGAAACATCGCACCTACGGGACTGGCCCGGCCTATCGCAAGCTCGGCGGGCGCGTCGTCTATTCGGTAGACGATCTCGAAGCTTGGGCCGCGCGTGGCGCGGTGACCTCGACCTCCGATCCGCGGGGCAACGTGCTGCCTGCCAAGCGTCAGGTGCAGCCGCTTGTGGCGCAGCCTGGCCGCTTCGCACGCTGATCGCGGTTTCCGAATGGCGGCGCGGCATCAGTCCCTTTCGGAGCGCGGACAGCTCGACCTGTTCCGGGCGCTCCCCGGCGATTTCGCGCCACGAGACGCGCAGGATCTCATGGCCTATCCGTTCTTCTCCCTCTCCAAATCTCATCGCGTCGCGCCGATCGACTTTTGCGCCGGCAAGATCGCGATCCGGGTCGAGGCCGTGCCGGATCACGGCATGGCGACCATCTGGGACGCCGACATCCTGATCTGGGCGGCGAGTCAGATCGTCGAAGCCCGCGACGCGGGGCTTCGCACCTCACGGCTGATGGCCGCCACCCCCTATGAAATTCTGCGGTTCATCGGCCGCGGCACGAGCCTGCGCGATTATCAGCGCCTGAAGGCGGCACTAGATCGGCTCCAGTCCACCACGATTTCAACTACGATCCGCCAGCCTCTCGAAGGCCGTCGGCATCGTTTCTCGTGGATCAACGAGTGGAAGGAGCGCACCGACCGGAATGGGCGACCTGACGGGATCGAGCTGATCGTGCCCGACTGGTTCTACCAAGCCGTGCTCGACGACGCGCTCGTGCTGACCATCGACCGTGCCTATTTCGATCTCACCGGCGGGCTCGATCGCTGGCTATACCGCATCGTGCGCAAGCATGGCGGCCGGCAGCGCAATGGTTGGCGTTTCGACTTCCGCCACCTCCACCAGAAGTCCGGCGCATTATCGCCCTTCAAACGCTTTGCCTTCGAGCTGCGCGACATCATTCGCCGCCAGCCTCTGCCCGGCTACACGCTGTTTCTCGAAGCCGAAATCGGCGGGCGGATGCTGCTCGCCTTCGAGCCGATTCCGGCCTGTGGACAGACTGTGGATAGCGTCGTGCCATCGGGAACCGGCAGGCGCGTGCTATCGGGAACCACCCCCTCGTGCCATCGGGAACCTAAACAGGACCTAACCCTCCGCACGAAAAGCGGAATTTGCTCCCCTAACTTAGAGTCTAACGTACTGACTCTAACTTGTTGTTGTGAGTCAGGGGATTGTGGAGACAGTGCCTCTCCATTTCAGTCTGCCATCGGCGGACTGATCCGTAAAGCCGCTTTTACTTGCGAAGACATTGGCGAGCGCCCGCCAGGGCGCGCGAATGCCGCCGTCTGCCGCCGCTGCGGCCGTTCCCTTCCAACATCGTCACGCTGAGGTGCGGCTCATGTCTCTCCGAGGAGCACTCGCTAACGTCCGTGGTCGGCATGGTGTCCGCCACATTCCGGGATCTGGAGACCAGGCGGTCAGGCTAACAAGCGCCGTGCGGTTTCGCCCGAAGGCTGCCGGCAATTCAAGTTTCGATCTCGCCCGTGTCCCCGTCTCCTCGGGAGACGCCGCTCCGCCGTGGCGGAACCTAGTGACGCGCCGGAAGGGCGCGGCCGGATCGCTTACGCCGTCATCATGCGCGAGCGATCCGGCCGCCCTTCAGGCCGACGCCATATCGGAAGGTCGAGCCATCGACCCAGATCTTGTGCAGGAGAACGGCCAAGGCCCGCGCCACGGCGGTCGCGGCCTTTTTCAGCCCCTTCTTCTTCAAGAGCCTCAGCCCCCAGAGCCTAAGCTTGAAGGTCTTCGGGATGCGCGTGAGGATGGCGATCGCCGCCTCGTAGAGCATGGCGCGCGTCATCTCGTCCCCGCATTTGGAGATGCGGCCCGACCAGTCGGTCTCGCCAGATTGGTATCGTCGTGGCGTCAACCCGAAGTGCGCGCCGACGGTCACGGACTTTTTGAACCGGCCGGGATCATCGACGGTGGCGCGGAAGGTCAGCGCCACGATAGCGCCGACGCCGGGCACCGTCATCAGCCGCCGCACCGCCTTGTCCTCGCGCGCTGCCGTCAGCGCCAGCCGGTGCATGCGGGCGAACTGCAAGCGCATCGCCGCGCGGGCGGCCAGCAACGGTTCGACGATCTGTTCCAGCTCGGCAAGGCCGGCAACCAGCTCGCGTACGCGCCCGTCGAACTTGCCGATCGAGACCGGACCGACCTTCAGGCCGAACGGCCGGATCAGGCCGCGGATCATGTTCTCCATGTCGAGCACCTTGCCGAGCAGCGCCTTGCGGCCGGCGAGCAGCATCCGCAGCGCCTGCGCCTCGCGCGACTTGACGTGGACGGGCCGGAACCAGCCGGTGCGCATCAACTGCGCGATGCCGCGCGCATCGTTCCTGTCGGTCTTGTTCAGCATGGCGTTCAGCGCCGCCTTCGTGTGGCGGGTCTCGATGCAGACGACCGGCAGCCCTTTTTCATCAAGGGCGGCATAGAGCCAGGCGCTGAACGAGAAGGCTTCCAGCCCGACCCGCTTGAGATGGATGCCCCATTCGGCCAGGAACAGTTCGATCGCCTCCGGGTCGGACGGGAGTTTTCCTTCCCGGACGACCTTGCCCTCGCCATTCATCACGCACACGCTCGTCGCCTCCAGCGACACGTCCAGTCCCGCATAGAACTCCATGTTTCATCTCCGTCGCCGATCCTGACGGAGCACCACGCGCCGCCCTCCATGATCGTTTCACGGAGGCATCATCGCCACAGCCGCAACGCTGGCGAGGGGGCACTGGTCAGTACCCCGGCTAACAGAGAATCTAACTCTGTAGAGCGCACGCGTGAGGTGGAAAACCTCATCCGCGGCGCCGCAAAGGCCCTTCGCGGTGCTCGCAAGCGGCCGACAGCGCCAACCGCCGAAACCTTCGCGCCGTTGCTTTCCCTAACGTCACCGGGGAAGAAGCCATGATCGTCGCGTTCCTCAACCAGAAGGGCGGCGTCGGCAAGACGACCCTGGCGCTGAATCTCGCCGGCGAATGGGCACGGCAAGGCAAGCGCGTCACTCTTATCGACGCCGACCCGCAGGGATCGGCGCTGGACTGGTCGCAGCAGCGGGCGCGTAAAGGACTGCCGCGTCTGTTCGGCGTCGTCGGCCTGGCGCGCGACACGTTACACCGGGAGGCGCCGGAACTGGGGCGCACCGCCGACGTGATCGTGATCGATGGTCCGCCGCGTGTCGCAGCGCTGATGCGCTCGGCGCTCCTCGCCGCCGACCTGGTGCTGATTCCGGTGCAGCCGTCGCCACTCGATGGCTGGGCTTCCGCCGAGATGCTGACGCTTCTTGCGGAAGCGCGCATCTACCGACCGGATCTCACCGCCCGCTTCGTGCTGAACCGCTGCGGCGCGCGCACTGTGCTCGCCCGCGAAACGGCCGAGACGCTGGCCGATCACGATCCGCCGGTGCTCACCGCCACCATCGGTCAGCGCGTCGCCTTCGCGGTCGCCGCGCAATCGGGACGGCTGGTGTCCGAACTGGACGATGAAACGCCCGCCGCGCGCGAGATCGCGGTGCTCGCAGCGGCGATCGATGCAGTCGACACAGGAAGGACGACGCCATGAGCGAACGCCCGACCCGTCGCGGATTCGCCTCACGCCCAGCCGATCCGGAGCAGTGGATCAAGGCGGCAGATAGTGCGCCGCGCGACAGCGACGCCGGCAGTTTTATCGCGCGGCTCACCATCGACGTTACGCCAGAGCTGCGCGGCCGGATCAAGATCGCCGCCTTCCGGCGCGGCGTCACCGTCGCCGACATGCTGCGCGAGCTGCTCGCGCGTGAATTTCCCCTTGACCCCGATGGAGACCATCCATGACCGGCAACGCGGCTCCTCGCGTGCTCGGCGGCTCCGTGCCGATCGCACACGCATCCGACAACCTCACCCATGTCGAATTGACCTGGGTGGAAAAAAGAATCGAGAACTGGATCAGGTTCGGCCGCGAGGCGCGAGAAACCATCCTCGACCGCCGCCGCCGCGTGCTGTCGTTCCGGCCCGGCAGCACCTTCGCCTTCGTCCGTTGGGCGTCCAATGACTTCGGCACGATCATCTCGCGCATCGACATCGTGTGCGCCGTTAGGCCCGGCGATGCCTATCAGACGCTGCCCTTCGTGCGCCCTGGCGGCGACATCCTGCTCAAGATCGAGGGCTGGCCGAAGGTCCAACAGGTGCTCCGCCATATCGATGCGGTGGAAGCCGCTGGGATCGACCCTTGCGAGGTCGGTGCCGATCACTGGCGCCATGTCGCCAACCGTCTGAGCGCCGGACATGAGCCGCGTCCCTACACGCTCGAGCGCCATCAGGCGTGGCTCAAGCGACGGGAGATCGAGCGATGACCCGCTTCGGCTACGTCATGGTGACGTATTTCTCGATCATGGGCGTCGCCATCGCGTCCTTCGTTCCAACACCGCTGCGCCTCGTGTGGAACGCCTCGGCTAGCGTGCCGATCGGCCTCTATGACCTCGATCCGCCCCGTCAGCTGGCGGTCGGCGATCTGGTTGCCGTCATGCCGGACGAGCCGCTCGCCGATTTCATGGTCGAGCGTGGCTATGTCGGGCGCGGCGTGCCGCTGATGAAGCATGTCGCGGCACTTCCCGGTCAACAGGTCTGCCGCACCGGCAATGCCGTGACGATCGATACCGTGCCGATCGGCGACGCGCTCGACCGCGACAGACGTGGCCGTCCGCTGCCAGTCTGGCAGGGTTGCCGCCGCATCGCGTACGGCGACATCTTCCTGATGAATCCGTCCGTGCCCGACAGTCTCGACGGCCGCTATTTCGGCGCGATCCCGGCGCGCACCGTCATCGGCAAGGCGACGCCGATCTACACCGACGAGGCCGGCGATGGCCGTTTCGTTTGGCGCGCCCAAACATCAACGACCACGCACTGACCCGCTTTCCAGCGGCGGGAGCGGTGCTCGCCGATGGGTCTTCCAACGCCACCGCCAAGGAAACCACCATGCCACAGATCGGGACATTCAGGCACGACGACGACGGCGTCGGCTTCATCGGACATCTGACGACGCTGATGCTGGCTCAGGACATTCTCATCGCCTCGGCCGAGCCATCAGACGCCGAGAACGCACCCCAGTTTCGCGTCCACCTCGTCGATAGCGAGACCGGAGAAGCGGGCGCGGAGATCGGCGCCGGCTGGAAGCGCACCGGCGAACGCGCGGGCGAATACATTGCTGTGGTGATCGACGATCCGGCACTGCCGCAGCCGGTCCGCGCCAACCTGTTCCGCAACGACGATGCCGGCAAAGACTGGTCATTGCACTGGAGCCGTCCCGCCAAGCGCGACGCGAAGGACTGACGCCATGCGCAGCACCGTCCTCCTCCTCCTTTCCGGCCTCGCGCTCGCTTGCGTTCAATCCGTGCCGTCGCTCGCCGATCCCGTGGCGACCGCCCGGCCAACGCCGCGCGATCCTTACGCCGATCACGTCGCGGAAGCGGCACAGCGCTTCGAGCTTCCGGCTGCATGGATCAGGGCGGTGCTGCGCGCGGAAAGCAATGGCGATCCGCGCGCCGTCTCGCCCAAGGGGGCGATCGGCCTGATGCAGATCATGCCACAGACCTGGGCGGGCCTGCGCGTCCGTCACCGTCTCGGCGCGGACCCATACGACCCGCACGACAACATCATCGCGGGCGCGGCCTATATCCGCGAGCTGTTCGACCGCTACGGCTCGCCTGGCTGGATCGCCGCCTACAATGCCGGTCCCGGTCGCTATGAGGCATCGCTGAGCGGCCGTCCGCTGCCATCCGAAACCCGCGCCTATCTCGCCAATGTAGCACCGGCGCTGGACGGCAACGGCGCGGCCAGACCTACCGTAGTGGCGGCCGTCGATCCGCTGACATGGACCCGGGCGCCGCTGTTCATCGGACAGCCGGATCGCCGCCCCGCTGCCGATCCTGTGCAGGCCGATCGCTCCTCGACCGATGCGGGACAGACGCCGGCAGTGCGCGACGTTTCCGCCACAGTGCCGCAATCCGGCGGGCTGTTCGTCGCCCGCGCTGATGCAGGAATGATGCGATGAGCGCCGCGGTTCCCGATCGCACGATAGCGGGCGCTGGCGTATTCCAGAGAGTGCAGAGGTGGAGCACAGGCAACACGACCGAAGGATGGCAGGATAAAAGGCCGCGAGGTGCGGCTTGTTGCGGTCGTGTTATTTCAAGGGGTTATGGCGCATTTTCGCGAGGTGTGCAGGTTTCCCGCACCTCGCGGCCATGCCGATTTCCTCATGATTTCGAGCACTTGGCGCGATGTGCGGCGTCTCGGCCATGACCGACGACACCAAGTTTCGCATCCGGCCTGGCCGCATTCGCTCCTCCGGCGCACAGCGCGCGCGACCCTTCATCGCGCAGGCGCTCGCCGCCGCGAAGAAGGCCGGCGCCGGCGTTTCACGCTCGGGCCGGATCGTTGCCGGCAACCGCTCACGCTTCGGGCGCGGCCAGCGTGCCAGCATCCAGGCCAATCGTTTCATCACCGCGCGCTCGCGCGGCGCCGTCATCAAGGCGCGCGTCGTGCGTCAAAGCGCCCGTTCCGCGCCACTCGCCACCCATCTCAGCTACCTGCGCCGCGAAGGCGTGACCCGAGACGGAGAAAAGGCAAGGCTGTTCGGCCCCGGCGGGGACGACGCCGATCCGAAAGCCTTCGCGGAGCGATGTGAGGGAGACCGCCACCACTTCCGGTTCATCGTCTCGCCCGACGACGCTGCGGAGATGGCTGACCTCAAGTCCTTCACCCGCGATCTGGTCGACCAGATGGAAAAGGATCTGGACACAAGCCTGGACTGGGTGGCCGTCGATCACTGGAATACCGAGCACCCGCATGTTCACCTGATCGTGCGAGGCGTGCGTGACGACAGGCAGGATCTCGTCATCTCCCGCGATTACATCAAGGACGGGATGCGCGACCGCGCGCGCGATCTCATCACCCAGGAACTCGGCCCCCGCACCGATCTCGACATCCGCCGCACACTCGGCCGCCAGGTCGATGCCGAACGCTGGACGCAACTCGATCGCCAGCTTGTCCGGGATGCGCGCGATACCGGCGTCATCGACTTCGCGCCACGGCCGGGCGAACAACCCGACCTCTATCTCCCCCAAAAGGTCGGCCGCCTGCGCAAGCTGGAATCCCTCGGCCTCTCCGACCAGATCGGTCCCGGCCAATGGGTGATCGACGGTAACGCCGAAGCAATCCTGCGCGGACTCGGCGAGCGCGGCGACATCATCAAGCGCATGCACCGCGCGCTGACGGAGCGCGGCATCGAGCGCGGATCGGCGAGCTATGTGCTTGCCGCCGAGTGTCTCGATACACCGATTGTCGGCCGCCTTGTCGATCGTGGCCTCGACGATGAGCTTAAAGGCTCGGCCTACGCTGTGGTGGATGGCGTCGATGGCCGCACGCATCACATCAAGCTGTCCGACCTCGACGCCGCCGGTGACAGCGCACCGGGCTCCATCGTCGAGCTGCGGCGGTTCGATGATGCCAACGGCGAACGCCGCATCGCGCTCGCCATCCGCTCCGATCTCGACATCGAGCGGCAGATCACGGCATCCGGGGCGACCTGGCTCGACCGGCAGAATATCGCCCGCGAGCCGGTCGCCCTTTCGGACGGCGGCTTCGGCGCGGAGGTTCGCCATGCGCTCGACCGTCGCGCCGAGTATATCATCGAACAGGGGCTTGCCGACCGCAACGGCCAGCGCGTCACCTTCGCGCGCAATCTGATCGACACGCTCCGCGCCCGCGAGCTGGAGACGCTGGGCGAGAAGCTCGCCGCCGAGACCGGCCAGCCCTTCAATCGCGCAGACTCTGGCGAATATGTCGCCGGTTCCTATCGCCAGCGCTTCACGCTCGCCTCCGGTCGCTTTGCCATGATCGATGACGGCCTCGGCTTCCAGCTCGTGCCCTGGACGCCCTCCCTCGAAAAGCAACTCGGCCGCCATGTCTCTGGCGTCGCTCGCGACGATGGCGGCATCGACTGGAGCTTTGGCCGCAAACGCGGCCTCGGCCTTTGACTACCCATTGCCCAAAAGGAATTGCCCATGCCCGCCACCAAGATTCTGTGGGGCCAGATCATCACCGTCCTCTCCATCGTCCTCACCTGCATCTGGGGCGCGACCGAATGGGTGGCCTGGCGGCTCGCGTTTCAGCCTGAATTGGGCGCGCCATGGTTCCGGCTGTTCGGCTTCCCGATCTACCTGCCGCCCTCCTTCTTCTGGTGGTGGTATGGCTATGACGCCTATGCGCCACAGGTCTTCGTTGAAGGCGCCTATATCGCGGCGTCCGGCGGCTTCATCGCCGTGGCCGTCGCTATCGGCATGTCGGTATGGCGCGCGCGGGAGGCGAAGAAGGTCGAGACCTACGGTTCAGCCCGCTGGGCCGAAACGGAGGAAGTGAAGTCGGCCGGTTTGCTCGGCCCGGATGGCGTGGTGCTCGGCCGCTACGACAGCCACTATCTTCGTCACAACGGCCCGGAGCATGTTTTGTGTTTCGCGCCGACGCGCTCTGGCAAGGGCGTCGGCCTGGTCGTGCCGTCGCTGCTGACATGGCCGGGATCGGCGATCGTCCATGACATCAAAGGCGAGAACTGGCAGCTCACCGCGGGCTTTCGTGCCCAGCATGGGCGTGTGCTGCTGTTCGATCCGACCAACGCCAAATCCTCAGCCTATAATCCGTTGCTTGAAGTACGCCGCGGCGAATGGGAAGTTCGCGACGTCCAGAACATCGCCGACATCCTGGTCGATCCCGAAGGCAGCCTCGAGAAGCGGAACCATTGGGAGAAAACCAGCCATGCGCTGCTGGTCGGCGCGATCCTCCACGTCCTCTATGCCGAAGCGGACAAGACGCTCGCCGGCGTCGCGGCATTCCTCTCAGATCCGAAGCGACCGATCGAATCCACACTCGCGGCGATGATGACGACGGCGCATCTCGGCGAAGCCGGGCCGCATCCGGTGATCGCATCGGCGGCGCGCGAACTGCTCAACAAGTCGGACAACGAACGGTCGGGCGTGTTGTCGACCGCCATGTCGTTCCTCGGCCTCTATCGCGATCCCGTTGTCGCCGAGGTGACGCGCCACTGCGATTGGCGGATTGGCGACGTCGTGGGTGGAAGGAACCCGACGACGCTCTATCTTGTCGTGCCGCCGTCCGACATCAACCGCACCAAGCCGCTGATCCGCCTGATCCTCAACCAGGTCGGCCGCCGCCTGACCGAGGATCTCCAGGCGAAAGCCGGCCGTCATCGGCTTCTCCTGATGCTCGACGAGTTTCCCGCGCTCGGGCGGCTCGATTTCTTCGAGAGCGCGCTCGCCTTCATGGCGGGCTATGGCCTCAAGAGCTTCCTGATCGCGCAGTCGCTGAACCAGATCGAGAAGGCGTATGGAGCAAACAACTCGATCCTCGACAATTGCCACGTCCGCGTCAGCTTCGCGACCAACGACGAGCGAACGGCCAAGCGCGTGTCGGATGCCCTAGGCACCGCCACCGAGATGAAGGCAATGAAGAACTATGCCGGGCATCGGCTGTCGCCCTGGCTCGGCCATCTGATGGTGTCGCGCTCGGAAACCGCCCGACCGCTGCTCACGCCTGGCGAGGTGATGCAGCTTCCGCCCTCCGACGAAATCGTCATGGTCGCGGGCACCCCGCCTATCCGCGCGAAAAAGGCGCGCTATTACGAGGACGCACGCTTCAAGGAACGCATCTTGCCGCCGCCTTCGCTCGCCATTCCGAAGCAGGTACGGCCAGATGACTGGACCATGCTGCCATTACCGCAGCGGCCTCAGATCGTCGAAGCCAGCCAGGCGGCGCCAACCGCCGATGACGATCCGACCGAATCCGAACGCCGTCAGCAGCCGGAACTCAACCGGGTGAAGCCGGTCGAGAAGCCGATGCCGATCGACAACCCGTTCGAGATCGACGCAGACCGGGACGAGACCGAGGATGAAGCCGCACGCAACAGCCGGATGAACCGCCTCATGCAGGGTGTGGCGCGCCAGGTCTCGCTCGATCCGGACGACGGCATGGACCTGTGAGACACCCATGACCAAATCAGTCCGCAAGCAGCGCCTGTCCGTCTATCTCGATCCAGCGGTCATGAACCGACTGGCCGAGCACGCCGCGCGGCGTGATCATTCGCGATCGCTGGTCGCGGAAGCGGCGATCGAATCCTTCCTCTCGCCCGATGCCGCCGAAAGACAGGAAGCGGCGATCACCAAACGGCTCGACCAGCTCGACCGTCGCATGACGAGGCTGGAGCGCGATGTCGGCATCGCCGTGGAAAGCCTTGCAGTGTTCATCAAATACTGGGTCTCGACCACACCGACACTGCCGGAGCCAGCTGCGCAGGCTGCCCGCTCGAAGGCGGGCGAACGCTATGACCAGTTTGTCACTGCGCTCGGCCGCCGCCTGGCCAAGGGGCCGAAGCTGCGACAGGAAATTTCCGAAGACATGAACGACTCGGAGCATCACGACAATCGCTCGCGCGGCGAATAGTCATTCTGGACTCGTCTTCAAGATCAGATTGTCACCGCCGTTCTCCTGTATTTGCACGCCACGCTACTACGCCGCTGAATCCTTGTTGAAACCGTCCAAAATCTGGCTCTTTTAATCAACCCCGCAAGGGGAAGGTCTATCGATCCCCGCTGAGTTCGGGGCGACATGAAAGCTTCTCAACACAACCAGGAAGGTTTGGCGCGGGGCGCACGAATGCTGCGCACGGCGCTGGGACCGGCCATCGCCCGGTTCCTGGAAGACGCCGCCGTCGTCGAGGTGATGCTGAACCCAGACGGGCGCATCTGGATCGACAGGCTCTCCGAGGGGCTGTCCGACACGGGCAAGCGGCTGTCGCCCGCTGATGGCGAACGCATTGTCCGCCTGGTCGCCCACCATGTCGGCGCCGAGGTCCACGCCGGAGCCCCGCGTGTCTCGGCCGAACTGCCCGAAACGGGAGAGCGATTCGAGGGTCTGTTGCCGCCTGTGGTCGCGGCCCCGGCCTTCGCCATCCGAAAACCCGCCGTCGCCGTGTTCACCCTCGACGATTATGTCGTGGCGGGGATCATGTCAGCCGCCCAGGCCGACGCGCTACGCGAAGGCGTCGCATCCCGCGCCAACATCCTCGTCGCCGGCGGCACATCGACCGGCAAGACGACCCTGACCAATGCGCTGCTCGCCGAGGTGGCCAAGACCTCCGATCGCGTCGTCATCATCGAAGACACGCGCGAGCTGCAATGCGACGCACCCAACCTCGTCGCCATGCGCACCAAGGACGGTGTCGCCTCGCTTTCCGATCTCGTCCGCTCCTCGCTGCGCCTGCGCCCCGACCGCATCCCGATCGGTGAGGTGCGCGGCGCGGAAGCCCTCGATCTCCTTAAGGCATGGGGCACCGGCCATCCCGGCGGCATCGGTACGATCCACGCCGGCAACGCCATCGGCGCGCTGCGCCGGATGGAACAGCTCATCCAGGAAGCCGTGGTCACTGTGCCGCGCGCGCTGATCGCAGAAACGATCGACCTGGTGGCGGTACTTTCCGGCCGCGGTTCAGCGCGGCGCCTGTCCGAACTCGCCCGCGTCGCAGGCCTCGGTCCTGACGGCGACTACCGAGTCCTGTCCGCCACCATTCACCCCCAGCCCGAAGAAGGAGCCTCCCAATGATGCCTGTTGTCCACCGCCTGCGCATGATCCGCCACCGCATCACCATGACACTATCGGTCGCCACGCTAAGCGTGGTGATGGCCGCGCCCGCCCATGCTTCCGGCTCCTCGATGCCGTGGGAACAGCCGCTGCAACAGATCCTGCAATCCATCGAAGGCCCGGTCGCCAAGATCATCGCCGTCATCATCATTATCACCACCGGCCTGACGCTGGCGTTCGGCGATACGTCGGGCGGCTTCCGCCGGCTGATCCAGATCGTGTTCGGCCTGTCGATCGCGTTCGCCGCCAGCTCGTTCTTCCTGTCCTTCTTCTCCTTCGGCGGCGGGGCGCTGGTCTGATGGCGGGCGTCGTCGATCAGGGTGGTGAGGTGCCCGGCTACACCGTCCCGCTGCACCGGGCGCTCAGCGAACCGATCCTGCTCGGCGGCGCGCCGCGTGCCATCGCCATCATGAACGGCACCCTGGCCGGCGCGGTGGGCCTGGGCTTACGCCTCTGGCTGGTCGGCATCGCGATCTGGGCTATCGGCCACTTCGCGGCGGTGTGGGCGGCGAAGCGCGATCCGCTGTTCGTCGAGGTCGGCCGCCGCCATCTGCGCATCCCCGCGCATCTTTCGGTCTGACGGGGGCACTGCTATGATGAACCTCGCCGAATATCGCAACAAGAACGCTCGGCTCGCCGACTTCCTGCCCTGGGTGGCGCTGGTTGGTCAGGGAATTGTCCTCAATAAGGACGGCAGCTTCCAGCGCACCGCGCGGTTTCGCGGTCCCGATCTCGACAGCGCTGTGCAGGCGGAGCTGGTCGCCGTCGCCGGGCGGTTGAACAACGCCTTCCGCCGTTTGGGTTCGGGCTGGGCGATTTTCGTCGAGGCCCAGCGACATGCCGCCGCGACCTATCCGAACAGCCTGTTCCCGGATTCGGCATCCGCGCTCGTCGATGCCGAGCGCAAGGCCGACTTCGAGGAAGCCGGCGCGCATTTCGAGTCGAGCTACTTCCTGACCTTTTGTTATCTGCCGCCTGCCGAGGACGCCGCCCGTGCCGAGACCTGGCTGTACGAGGGCCGCGAAAAGAACGGCATCGACGCGCATGAGGTGATGGCCGGTTTCGCCGATCGCACCGACCGGCTGCTGCGACTGGTCGAGGCCTTCATGCCGGAATGCCGCTGGCTCGATGATGGCGAGACGCTGACCTATCTGCACGGCTGCGTCTCGACGCACCGCCATCGCGTGCGCGTGCCCGAGACTCCGATCTATCTCGATGCGCTGCTCGCCGATCAGCCGCTGACCGGCGGGCTGGAACCACGTCTGGGATCGGCGCATCTGCGCGTGCTGACGATCACCGGCTTTCCGACCGCGACCACGCCTGGCCTGCTCGACGAACTGAACCGGCTGGCCTTTCCCTACCGCTGGTCCACGCGCGCGATCCTGCTCGACAAGACCGACGCCACCAAGCTGTTGACCAAAATCCGCCGCCAATGGTTCGCCAAGCGCAAGTCGATCGCCGCGATCCTCAAGGAGGTGATGACCAACGAGCAATCGGTGCTGGTCGATACCGATGCGTCGAACAAGGCCGCGGACGCCGATCTGGCGCTACAGGAACTTGGCGCCGACTATGCCGGCATCGCCTTTGTCACCGCGACCGTGACGGTGTGGGACGCAGATCCGCGCACCGCCGACGAGAAGCTGCGCCTCGTCGAAAAGGTCGTCCAGGGCCGCGACTTCACGGCGATGGCCGAGACCATCAATGCGGTGGATGCCTGGCTCGGATCGTTGCCGGGGCATGTTTACGCCAATATCCGGCAGCCTCCCGTCAGCACCTTAAATCTCGCCCACATGATCCCGCTCTCCGCGGTGTGGGCGGGGCCGGAACGGGACGAGCATTTCGCAGCACCCCCGCTGCTGTTCGGCAAGACCGAAGGCTCGACCCCGTTCCGGTTTTCCCTCCATGTCGGCGATGTCGGCCATACCCTGATCGTCGGCCCTACCGGCGCGGGCAAGTCCGTCCTCCTCGCGCTGATGGCCTTGCAGTTCCGGCGCTACCAAGGCTCCCGGGTCTTCGCCTTCGATTTCGGCGGCTCGATCCGCGCGGCGGCGCTCGCCATGCGCGGCGACTGGCACGATCTCGGCGGCGGGCTAACGGACGGCTCGGAATCATCCGTCGCGCTGCAACCGCTCGCGCGCGTCGATGACGCCGCCGAACGGGCATGGGCGGCCGACTGGATCGGTGCGATCCTCGCCCGTGAGAGCGTCGCCATCACCCCGGAGGTGAAGGAACATCTCTGGACGGCATTGACTTCGCTGGCCTCCGCGCCGGTCGAGGAACGCACCATGACCGGCCTGTGCGTCCTGTTGCAGTCCAACGACCTCAAGCAGGCGCTCCGCCCCTATTGCGTCGGTGGGGCCTGGGGTCGGCTGCTCGATGCCGAGGCCGAACATCTCGGCACGGCAACGGTGCAGGCGTTCGAGACCGAGGGACTGATCGGCACCGAGGCTGCGCCCGCCGTGCTGTCCTATCTGTTCCACCGCATCGAGGACCGGCTCGATGGCTCGCCAACTCTCATCATCGTAGATGAAGGATGGCTCGCGCTCGACGATGAGGGCTTCGCCAGTCAGCTCCGCGAATGGTTGAAGACGCTCAGGAAGAAGAACGCCAGCGTCATCTTCGCCACGCAGTCGCTCAGCGACATCGACGACAGCGCCATCGCGCCCGCCATCATCGAGAGCTGCCAGACCCGGTTGCTGCTCCCCAACGAGCGGGCGATCGAGCCGCAGATCACCGCCATCTATCGCCGCTTCGGCCTCAATGACCGGCAGATCGAGATCATCGCGCGGGCCATGCCCAAGCGCGACTATTACTGCCAGTCGCGGCGCGGCAACCGGCTGTTCGAGCTGGGCCTGTCGGACGTGGCGCTGGCGCTCTGCGCCACATCCTCGAAGACCGATCAGACCGCCATCGCCCGCGTCACCGCCGAGCATGGCGTAGCCGGATTCCTCGACGCCTGGCTGCGCCATAGGGGCGTCGGCTGGGCCGCCGATCTCATTCCCAACCTCACCAACAAGGAGAAGTCCCAATGAAACTGTGCCGCACCCGTGCGGCGCGGCTCGCCGCTGCGCTGCTGATCGCCCCTGTCGCCGTTGCGCCGATGCTGGCCGCACCCGCCCACGCCCAATGGGTAGTGTTCGATCCGTCCAACTATGCGCAGAACGTGCTGACCGCGGCGCGCTCGCTCCAGCAGATCACCAACCAGATCACCTCGCTCCAGAACGAAGCGCAGTCGCTTATCAATCAGGCCCGCAATCTCGCGAGCCTGCCTTACTCCTCGCTGCAACAGCTTCAGCAGTCGGTGCAGCGCACCCAGCAGCTTCTCGCCCAAGCGCAGAACATCGCCTACGACGTCCAGAAGATCGATCAGGTCTTCAGCCAAAAATACTCGACCGCCTCGATGTCGGCGTCGGACGCACAGCTCGTCGCCGATGCGAAGTCGCGTTGGCAGAACACGGTCGGCGGCTTGCAGGACGCGATGCGTGTGCAGGCCACCGTGGTCGGCAATATCGACACCAACCGCACGCAGATGTCGGCGCTGGTCGGATCGAGCCAGTCGGCGACAGGCGCGCTTCAGGCGACGCAGGCGGGCAACCAGCTTCTCGCGCTCCAGGCCCAGCAGCTCGCCGACCTCACCGCGCTCGTCGCCGCCAATGGTCGGGCGCAGGCGCTGTCGGATGCCGAGCGCGCCGCCGCCGCCGCACAGGGGCAGGAACAGCGCCGCCGCTTCCTGACGCCGGGATCGGGCTACCAGCCGGGCAACGCGCAGATGTTCCACGGCAACAACTGAGCGAGGGCGTGATGGACGGCAAGACCCTCGCGCGTATCGGCGCCATCATCTTCGTCGCGCTGGCGATCACCGCCACAGCGATCGAGATGAACCGGCCCGCCGAGCAGCCTGACGATCCGGTCACGCTGGCGCAACCCGTTACCGTGCGAGATCCGCTGCGCGCGGAACTTGTCCGGTGTTCAGAGCTGGGCGAGGCCGGCGGGCGCGATGCGTCCTGCCTTCACGCCTGGGCCGAAAACCGTCGCCACTTCCTGGGCCAGCCCGCGCCGGTCGCGTCCCCAGCGCCGACTGCTCCGGCCACGCTGCTCCCGAGCGCGCCGCCGTCCGCCGGTGAGACCGCACCAAAGCCGTCCACACATGACCAGAACGGGAGCCGCTGAGATGCAGGGCGCCGGCGTCATCGACCATTTCCTCGATGTCTTCACCCGCTACATCGACAGCGGCTTCGGTCTGCTGCGCCCCGAAGTCGCGTTCATCGCCACCACGCTGATCGTCATCGACGTGACCCTGGCAGCGCTCTTCTGGTCGTGGGGCGCCGACGAGAACATCATCGCGCGGCTGGTCAAGAAGACGCTGTTCGTCGGCGTGTTCGCCTACATCATCGGCAACTGGAACAACCTCGCCCGTATTGTCTTCGAGAGCTTCGCTGGCCTCGGCCTGAAGGCGTCGGGCACGGGGTTCACTACGGCCGATTTCCTGCGCCCCGGCAAGGTCGCGCAGACCGGCCTCGACGCCGCCCGGCCGCTGCTTGATTCCATCTCCGACCTGATGGGCTGGGTCTCGTTCTTCGAGAATTTCATCCAGATCGCCTGCCTGATGTTCGCCTGGGCGCTAATCCTGCTCGCCTTCTTCATCCTTGCCGTCCAGCTCTTCGTCACCCTAATCGAGTTCAAGCTAACGACGCTCGCCGGCTTCGTGCTGATCCCGTTCGGTTTGTTTGGCAAATCCGCCTTCATGGCCGAGCGCGTCCTCGGCAACGTCATCTCGTCGGGCATCAAGGTGTTGGTGCTCGCTGTCATCATTGGCATCGGCTCAACCCTGTTCTCCGAGTTCACCGCCGGCTTCAACGGCGCGACGCCCACGATCGACGACGCCATGACCATCGTGCTCGCGGCCCTGGCGCTGCTGGGCTTGGGCATCTTCGGCCCCGGCATCGCGAACGGTCTCGTCTCCGGCGGCCCGCAGCTTGGCGCGGGCGCCGCGATCGGCACAGGTCTCGCCGCCGGCGGCATGGCCGCGGCAGGCGCGGCGACGGTC
>JAFLCS010000003.1 GCA_017302105.1 Caulobacterales bacterium
GGCGGCGCTGCCCTTGCCGGAGGCGCTGCCGCCGCAGCCCGTGGCGGGGCGGCACTCGCGGGTGGCGCGACCACCGCCTACAGCCTTGGCGCGGCCGGTCAGTCCGGCGCATCCGGCGTTGCCTCAGGTCTCGGCAATGTTGCCTCGACGGGCGTGTCGAAAGCCGGCTCGGCCATCGCCAGCCCGTTCCGGCGTGCCGCTGCCTCGATGCGCGAGAGCTTCGATGCGGGAGGCCGTGCCGTTTCAGGCGAAGCCGCATCCGCAGACGAATCCGGCTCTGCCGCAACGTCTGCCGCTGCACCGTCCGCCGGCAATCCGCCCGCCTGGGCCAGGCGCATGAAGCGCGGCCAGCAGATGACGCATGGCGTTCAAGCCGCTGCCCACGCCGTCAAGTCCGGCGATGCCCATGGCGGCGGAGCCTCTGTCAACCTCTCCGAAAGCGACTGACCATGTTCAAGCGAACCTCCACCCATTACGGCAAGTCCCCCGAGCCCGAGACGCCCTACCAGCGTGCCGCGCAGGTCTGGGACGACCGCATCGGCTCCGCCCGCGTGCAGGCGAAGAACTGGCGGCTGATGGCCTTCGGCTCGCTGACGCTCTCCGCTGCTCTCTCGGCCGGGTTGTTCTGGCAGTCGATGAACGGCTCGATCGTGCCGTGGGTGGTGCAGGTCGATCGGCTGGGTCAGGCGCAGGCGATTGCGCCCGCGACCGCCGACTATCAGCCGAACGATGCGCAGATCGCATTCTATCTGGCGCGGTTCATCGAACAGGTCAGGGGCATTCCAGCCGACGCCATCATTGTGCGGCAGAATTGGCTGCGCGCCTATGACTTCACTACACAGGCTGGCGCGCTGGCGCTCAACGACTATGCGCGCTCGAACGATCCGTTCGCCAAGGTCGGCAAGAGCCAGGTCGCCATCGAGGTGTCGAGCGTGATCCGCGCCTCGCCGTCGAGCTTCCGCATCGCCTGGATCGAGCGCCGTTATCAGGACGGTTCGCTCGCCAGCACCGAACGCTGGTCCGCCATCCTCACCGTCGCCGTGCAGCCGCCCCGCGATGCCGACACGCTGCGGAAGAACCCGCTCGGAATCTACATCAACGCTATCAACTGGTCGAAGGAGCTTGGACAATGACACCGACCTTCCGCAAAGCTGGGAGGCCGGCTTTCCGCAATGCCTCTTTCACGGCTTTACTGCTTAGCGCTTCCGCCCTTGCGGGCTGCGCGGGGCACACACCACCGCCGGAGATTTCCTATGATGGTGCGGCGCCCGCCGTCATCGCCGCCGATCCGCCCAAGCCCGTGCAGGTCGTGGAACTGCCAAAACCGCTGCCGCTTCCCGGCCAGCTGAAGCCGGTCGGCAAGGACGGCAAGCCCGAGCCGGAAGCCGCCGACCCGACCGTGCGCGTCAATCAGGCCAATGCCGCCGCGCGGATGCAGCCGGTCAGGAACGGCTTCATCAATTCGATGCAGGTCTATCCCTTTGTCGATGGCGCGCTGTATCAGGTTTATGCCTCGCCGGGGCAGATCACCGACATTTCGCTCCAGCCCGGAGAACAACTCGTCGGCTCCGGCCCGGTCGCCGCTGGCGACACGGTGCGCTGGATAATCGGCGATACCGAGAGCGGCACCGGCGCGGCGAAGGTCGTGCATATCCTGGTGAAGCCCACGCGCGCCGAGCTGATGACCAACCTGGTCATCAACACCGATCGGCGCACCTACCATATGGAACTGCGCTCGACGCCTTCGACCTATATGGCGTCAGTGTCCTGGCAATATCCGCAGGACCAACTCATCGCGCTGCGTCGCCAGAACCAGCAGGCAGAGGCCCAGCAACCGGTCGCGAACGGCATCGATCTCTCCCGTGTCAATTTCCGTTACGAGGTGTCGGGCGACCGCGCGCCGTGGCGGCCGCTCCGCGCATTCGATGACGGCCGGCAGGTGTTCATCGAGTTTCCGCGCGGCATCGGCCAGGGCGAGATGCCGCCGCTGTTCGTCGTCGGGCCGGAGGGCTCGACATCCGAACTCGTGAACTACCGCGTGCGCGGCAACTACATGATCGTCGATCGGCTGTTCGCCGCCGCCGAGCTTCGCTTCGGAGCCGACAAAAATCAGAAGCGCGTGCGCATCTCCCGCACCGATGGGAGGCCAGCGACGTGAGTCAGGATGATCCCGACAAGAAAGAATGGCGCGAGCCAGAGGTTGGGCGTCCTGTCGAGCCCACTGAAGATGATGCACGCCCGCTGACCGGCGAGCCGGTCGCGCCGATGCGGCTGCGGCCCGAGCCGCCGCGCGTCACCCGCCTGTCGCGCAAGGTGCTGGCAGGTCTCGGTCTTGCCGCCAGCGTCGGCGTCGGCGGCGCGCTGATCTATGCGCTCCAGACCCGTCATGGCGGCGAACAGGGCCAGGAACTGATCTCAACCGATAACCGCACCACGCCGGATGGCCTCGCCGGACTACCCAAGGACTATAGCGGCGTCCCCAAACTCGGCCCGCCGCTGCCCGGCGATCTCGGCCGTCCGATCCTCAACGCACAGAATGCCGGTCAGCCCGCACCGACGCCGGGGATTGCCACCCCTTCGGGGCCTGTCGGACCAACACCGGAGGAACAACGCCGGGCGCAGGAACTGGAATCGGCGCGGACCGCACGGCTGTTCGCCACCACCGAAACGAGGCCGGGGAACACCGCCACGACGCCGACTACCGCGACCGTACCGCAACCCGATCTCGCCAGTCTCGGCCTCGCGCCGCAGCCAGCCACACCCTCGGCGCAGGATCGGCAACTCGCCTTCCTCAATCAGACGCCGGACAAGCGCACCGTCTCCCCGGATCGCGTTGCAGCGCCCGCGTCGAAGAATGTGCTTCAGGCTGGCGCGGTGATCGCCGCCGCGCTCATCACCGGCATCCGCTCCGATCTGCCAGGCCAGATCACGGCGCAGGTGACGGAGAATGTCTATGATAGCCCAACGGGTAAGATCCTACTCGTGCCGCAGGGCACCCGCGTCATCGGCCAGTATGACAGCGGCGTCGGATTCGGACAGCGCCGCATCCTGCTCGTCTGGAGCCGGCTGATCTTCCCGAATGGCCGCTCCATCGTACTGGAACGCCAACCCGGCGCCGACGCCGAGGGCTATGCCGGGCTGGAGGATGGCGTCGATTACCATTGGGGCGAACTGTTCAAGGCCGCGGCCTTGTCCACGCTGCTCAGCATCGGCGCAGAATCTGGTTCGTCGAGCGGCGAAAGCGACATCGTGCGGGCCCTGCGTAACGGCGCATCGAACAGCATCAGCCAGACCGGCCAGCAGATCGTCCAGCGCCAGCTCAATATCGCACCAACGCTCACCATCCGGCCGGGCTTCCCCGTCCGCGTGATCGTCACGCGCGATCTTGTACTCGAACCCTACGGAGGCTGACATGGCGAAGCTGAAACTCGGCCCCATAACCGACGACAAGCCGGTCAAGGTCACGCTGGAACTGCCGGCCGGTCTGCACCGCGACCTTGGTGCCTATGCAGACATCCTCGCCAGCGACGCCGGGCAGGCTGTTGGCGATCCTGTTCGTCTGATCGTGCCAATGCTGCAGCGCTTCATCGCGACGGATCGGGAGTTTGTGAAGGCCCGGCGTTCAATGCTGCCGCGGAACCGTTGATCCCGGAAGACTGATCCACTCGCGCCATTGAACGCGCGAGATCGAGCAGTCGCAGGAATGCCGGATTATCATTGCGCGACGCCCAGACGGCGCGAAATGGCAATATCTCGCCGACGATCGGGCGAAACACCACGCCGGGAAACTGCGTGCCCGTCGTGGCCTCGCTGGTCACGGTGAGTCCGCGTCCGAGCGCCACAAGCTGCATCAGGTTATCTCGTCCTACCGCCTGCTGCTGGATCTCGGGATGGTGTCCCAGGTCGGCGAGACGCTGGACCAGATAGTCGTGGATTTCTTCGCCGGGCGCGCTCTCGCTGACGATGAAGGGCTCGCCAGCCAGATCGCCGAAGGTGACTTCCATGTCGTCTGCATGAGGGTGATGCAAAGGCAACACCGCGAAGATGCGTTCCGTCCAAAGATGCTGGCTCTGGCAATCCGGCCAGCTCGTGAGCCCGGTCAAGAACGCAACGTCGAGTTGACGCTGCCGCACGGCGGCGACGTGTTCAGCGGGATTACCATCGGCAAAGCTCAGCTTAACCGCCTTGTGGCGCTGCCCGAAGGCTTGGAAGAGGTCAGCCAGAAAGCCAGAGGCCAGCGACGAAAAGATGCCGATACGAACTTCACCATCTTCCCCGCGGCCGATCGCAGACACTTCCGCTCGCGCCATCCCGATTTGCGACAGTGCCTTTCGACCGCGTTGAACGAATTGCCTGCCTGCTTGGGTGAGTTGCACGCCACCTGCCGATCGCGTGAACAAGGGGGCGCCAAGCCGATCTTCCAGATCACGAATTCGGCGGCTGATAGCTGATTCCTGTATGCCCAGTGCGGCAGCTGCTCGGCGAAAGCTACCGTGATCGGCTGCGGCAATCACATAACGAATGTGCCGAATTTCAAAGGGCAATGCAGCAACTCCGCCTCTTCTCCGATTCGGGCCAATCGCCGTCTACAGTTTGAGGAATTAGGTAACTCTACTTTCATTCGACTGACTTCTCGATGAACCCGAGGGTGTTCGCGTTCTCAATCAACGTTCTCACTTTTGCTCGATCTAGGCCTGATGGAACATCAGCGTCGATTTCCAAACGAAGTTTCACGGCGCTATTCGGAAGCGTTGTGAGCTGCTCGACGATCGCCTCGACAATCTGATGGATGTCCCGCGCTGGCCGCTCCGGTGAGATCATCACTGCGCCAATAAATCGCGTCGGCTTCTTTTCTGTCAGCGGCGTGGTAGGTCCGCCACCGATGACTGGTTCGCCCGGCGTCGGCAGAGTACCGCCAGCGCCCCCTAGCGTGCCGCCAGCATCGGTTTGTACTGGCGCCGGACGGTGTGCGTCGGCGACATCTGGTTTAATGATGACACTTTCGCTGTCGATGACCACCGGCGTATTGCCCGCCCGCTCGATAGCAAGCCCCGCATAGGTGTCCGTTTTCTCGTCCCACCGCTCGGCATAGGCGAAAGGACCGGGCAGCATGCCGCTGATCGCCGCATGCACCGCCTTGACCAGCACATCCTGCCCTTTCAGGCGCGGCAAATAGATGTAGCGGCTCAGATATTCCCGCAGATCCTTGAGCGACAGTCTGGGTTTGTCGTTCCAGATGTATTTCTGGAGATCGCGGTCGAGGCGCGACGGCCCCAACTCTACCAGCAGGCCCTCTTCAGCCACCAGCTTCTTGCTAGCCCGAGCCAGCAGCCCGTCCTGCGCCGGAATCTTGCCCGACACCCACTCCCAATCGGCCTGGGCACTCTCTTGGGCCGGATAGTGCAGATAGCACCACGCCTCTTTGAGGCGGGTCTTCATCGTTTCTCTCGCTTCGGCTAGCTTCGCCTCTGCCAGCTTCTGGTCGCTCGGTCGGAGTTCAAGGCGCTCCTTGTCGCGGACGATTTCGCCCCAAGCCAGGGACGCGCGAACGGCATCCCGCAGATGGTCGAGTTGCCGGGCTTCCGCTGCGATGAACACGAGCATGTTGCGATAGACGCGGGGCGTACTGCCCCGCTGAGTAAGGATGTCTTTCGCTTCGACCAGTGCATCCGAGCCATCGCGCCCGTTGTGGGGATATTTGACGCCCAGCACGACGGCGCGCACGCCGCCCGCCTCGTCGGGAACTTCAGCTGATGACGCGGGTGCCACCTGCACGGCATCGAAATGCCCGCGGTCGGCGAGGCCATTCACATATTTTCCGAGTTCGGCGTCGATCGTCACTTCGACAAGCGCCGCCTCGATCTGCGCCGCCTTGTCTGCGGCGATGCGATTGAGGCTCGCCGACATCGAATACCAGTACCGACCAAGATCGGCGTGCATGAACTTAGCCTGGTTGGTCAGCCGGCGCAGCGCATCGCCGAAGATCGCAGGGCGCTCGCCCGGCTGCACGACGCCGAGATTGATCTGCTTATCGTCGAGGCCGGTGTTCTGTTGCTGGGCAGTGGGCGCCGTTCCCATGAAAATCGCGCGAGCAACGCGGCGGGTCGCCGAGTACCGGTTCAGGTTCGGCGCCGACTGATCGACTTTGTAGGGAGTCGACGCAGTGCCATCGACATCGCCGGCGATGATCGACTGCCAGCTCACGTCGAGATAGTGGAGCAATTCCGGCTCCACACGCGGCGAACTCACCGCCACGCTGCCGGGCATAATCATCACCGACGGATCGGCATTCATCCAAAGCTCGTGAATGGCCTGCGCCATCAGGCGCAGCACGCCGCGCGTGCGCTGGAACTTTTCGAGTGATCCCCAACTCGTGTAGAGCTGGTCGAACAGTTCGGGATGGATCGGATAAGCCTTCTCCAGCTTGCGCCGGTAGTCCTCATCCGCGCAGCCTTGCGGGAAGTCGTTGGCATTCTCACGATACAGCTTGGCGAACTGCTTCAACGTGTTGTCACGATGGTGGAACTTATCGCCGGGGATTTCCTTGAACAGACGCCGCCGGACGATCTCATAGCTCTCTTCCTGGCTCGCGGGGCGCCACGAGGATTCCACACGGCTGAAGGTCTGCTTGAGGCGCGCCAGCGCTTCCTGGCCGCCTTCGCCACCCACCTCGATCTGCGATGCCGGCAAGGAAGCGACGAGCAGCGTGCCGGGGCTGGCTTTGACTGCCTCGGTCAGCGACTGGACGAAGGATAGGTTCGCATCGAACGACCCGGAGGGCAGCCCCTCGACCTTGTAGATCTGCCGCAGATAGGCGACCCATTCGTCGATCAGGATCAAGCACGGCGCATACTTCTTGAAAAGCGCTTCCAGGAGGTTCGAGCCCGGCGCGATGCCGCTGGCGTCATTCTCCGCCACCATCGCGTAAGCGTCAGCGCCGCCGAGCTGCCAGGCGAGTTCACCCCAGGTCGTGCGGATTTTCCGGTCGCCCTCGGCGTGAAGCACATCCTGCGGCCCCCGCGATGTGCCGACGAGCACGGCGCGGTTGATGGCCTTCGGCACGCTCAGCCCCTGCTTTTCGAGCAACTGGTCGAGGCCGGAGAGGTCCTGCACCGGCGTCGGCCCTGCCATATGATAGAGCGCCAGCATCGAGTGCGTCTTGCCGCCCCCAAAATTGGTTTGCAGTTCGACGACGGGATCGCCGCCGGTGCCGGACAGCCGCTTCGCGGCCCCGATCAGCAGCGCGCTCAAGCCTTCAGTCAGATAGGTGCGGCTGAAGAACTGGCGCGGGTCGCGATATTCCGGTGGCGCGCTGCCCGAATGCACCTTGGCGAGGTCGGCCGCGAACTCGGCCTGCTGGAACTCGCCGGTGGCGACATCCTGGTGCGGCTCGACCACCTCGCGCCACGGCAGAAGCCCCGCCACCGTCTCGACCGAGATTTCGAGGCGCTGGGTTTTCCGCCGCTCCTCATTGCGCTGAAGCTCGGTGAACTTCGTGCGCAGGATGGTGTCGCGCATCTTGCCGAGCTGCTCGGCCGTCTCGCCGGCGCTGATCGCCTCCATAAGGCGACGCATGGAATCGAGCGCGCGCTCGGCGTCGTCGTAGGTGAAGGTCTCGTTGTGCGAGAGCTTGTTGCGGACATCGCCCAGTTCATTGACCAGCGAGCGTTCGGCACGGCCGAGAACCGCCTTGAACGCCTCGCTCCAGAAGCGATCCATCGCGTTGAACAGCGCGGCCTGGTCCCAACCGACCTCGCCGTTGCTGTTGGGGCGCAGGCTCGGCAGCTTCTCCAGAACCTGGACTTGCCAGTGCCCCTTGAGCGAGGTTTCGAGCCGCTTTTCGACGAACGGGATCAGCGCCGAAGGCAGCAGCTCCATCCCTTCAAACACATATTGGCGGGTGCTTTTTGCCACGTTCCGTTCCCCCTCAAATATCCAGCCGGATCTGACGATCGCCGCTCGTGTCGTGGATGGCTGCCGCTGCCTTCGTCAGCTCGGTCCAGTCGGCGATCAGGGCGTTGTAGGCCGTGGCCTCCTTCGCATCTTTCCGCTTGTTGGCGCTGATGTCGTAGAGGCAGTAGGCGAGATCCTTCACGGCCTCGGCCTGAATGTTGATCTTCTTCAGCAGGACGGCAGTGTCATGGGAGATGCCGTCCTTCTCATGCTGCCGGACCAGGTGCTGGAGGCACTCCCACACCGTCAGGTGGCGATCCTCTTCAGGATCCCAATCGTCGTCCAGTTCATCGCGCGCGAGGATGCGAACTTTGCCAGCCGCGCTTTCGACGATACCGGCATGTTTGACGCTCTCGACCGAGATACCACGCGCACGAGCAAGGTTGTCGGCTACACCGTAGTCCCCCTTACCGGTCCCATTCTGCTCGAACCAGGTGATGGCGAACCGCGTGTCCGCGTCGAACTCACCCTGGATGCCACCGAGATATTCGTCGAGTTCCCGGTTGATGAGCTGAAGCGCGGTCTTCACACTCATCGGACTGTCATCGGCTTCGAGAACGGCCTTGTAGCGCGAGAACACGCCCATGCCGGGTCCGATAGCCGATTGCGGCATATCAGCCGGGGCAATGTTGGCTGCCTGAAGCTCAGCTATAGCCGGTGGCAGCTCACGCTTGAGGGCACGGATGAACTCCGCGCGAGTGATAATCTCAGCAGTCGGCGCCTTCTTTCGGCAAACAAGAACAACCGAATTAGCAAGGGCGTTCATTCCCTTTTTCAGGGCATTCGTTGCTTCCGTGCGAACTGGCCAAGTGCCAACAATAGTGAAGCCCGACGCAATAACGGCTTCGAGAAATGAACTCCATCCGGTGGACGAAATGCCATCTTTCTCGATCTCGGATTGCTTAAAGGCGTAGTAAATCGCCGCTGGATATTCGTTTGATGACCCTCGCGACAGCACGTTCATTGCATGCGTCATGCCCCCCATAAAATGGGCTTCGGCAGCTTCCGAACTCCCGTAGCGCGTAGTGCTGGCGACTAATTCCTCCCGCTTCGGGACCGAAATAACGCCCATGATGTCGGGAAAATCGGTCTGCAAACTACGCCGTAGCCATCCGTAGAAGAAGTCCGAAAGTTCTGCGTATTCAATATTATCGTAATAGGGCGGATCAGTTGAAAGCACGAAGCCTGTGACAAACGGATTCTGTTCCGAAGCGTTGTGCTGAACGACGGCCCCCTGAGACGTGCAGGTCAGGCAATCGAGGACTTCTGAGACAGACAGTGCAGTTCCCGCAATGTCCCCTCCCGCACCCGCGAAGGGATTCGTCTCTGCGAACGTCCACTGCATCGGAAGAGCTTGTCTGCCCAAAGCTCCAGCCAACCGGCCCATCCCGGTTTCCCATATGGCCAACGAACAATTGCGGGTTAGGGCCTTGCTGATGGAAAACGATAAATAAACACGCAATGCACGGATATAGCTGTCTATATTACGAACCCCGACATTGTCCGTCAGGCTAGATTCAACTTCGTCCTTCAAAGACTTCAGCGTGTCGACAAATGCGCCCAATGCAACAAGCTGGCGATCCGTGAAAACGTCGCCAAATCTCGTCATTCCATAGAGCGGCGTTTGGAAGTTTCGGTGTTTTAGAGGAATCAGAGTTTCCGGCCGCCAAACCGGATCAGTATCTAGTGCGATTTTCTCAATTTCCGGCGTTGGCGAAATGTAGTTTCTCCCAGCCGACGTCTCGACGACAACCGCCATCAGACGTTGCCCCATTTTGCCAGACTGGGCGGCTTGTCGAATGTAGGATAGAGGAATTGCCTCTCCTGTGACGACGCAGTTTGCACCAGAGCGCCCGATGTTTGGCGGACGTGCGGGACCATCTCCGTGGCGCACCTCAAACCGGTAATCCGTCTTGCTTTCGTTAGCTACGGGCTCAACCCAAACCTTCCGATCTTCTTTGTCGAGCAGATAGAAGTTCCTCACCAACGGAGTCTTGAGAGTTGTCAAAGCAGGGTTAGGGCTTGGCACGGTTCGCGCCCAAATCCAGGCGATCACCGTCGCCTTGCCCCCGCCCAGATCTTGAGGCAGGTCCACCTGCGGGTAGAGATGCCCAACGCGCTCCCACGCCTTCTCCCGCATCCATTCGCCATAATATTTCACATCTTCCGCCAATCCCTCCGCATTGCGGTAGAATTGCCGGTCCTTCGCTCCTGGATGGATTGGAGGCTGGTCCTTGAACTCCGGCGGAATCTCGATCATCGCCTTGCCGATCATCACCGCGACCGGGTTCAGGTCTGATCCATAAGCCGGCAGGCCGAGGCGCTGCGCCTCCAACGGGATCGACCCGCCGCCTGAGAATGGGTCATAGACTGGAGGCAGTTCGCCGCCACAGCTCTTGCGGATTTCGGCGCGTGCGCGTTCCAGCACCTCCTCGTTGGTCGAGTTCTCCCACTTCACCAATTCTTCGATGATGCCGAACAGGCGCTTACGCTCGGCCTCTTGCGCTTCATGCGTGGGGAACTTTTCAAGATCACTCGATGGATCATCAACAAGCTGGGCGAACAATACTGCGCGACACGCCGCCAGCGGTCGCCGAGCCCACCACAGATGCAGCGTGGACGGATGCCCGTGCCGGATCGATTTTTCTTTCACGGAAGCCGCGTTGATCGCCGCCAGAGGAATGGCGACCTCGATCAGCTTCTTCTTGGTGTTATTCGTCGAGGTCATAAACAAGCCTGTAGGTTGCAGGGTGGATGGTCAGTTCGCCACCGTCACGCAATGCGCGCAGGTGGGCGCCCGTCATCTCGACGGCATCACCCTCGGGGTTGATGAGAATGAACGAATAGAGGTCCGGCTTCTGGTCGAGCAGACCCCAGACGTCCGCTTCAAGCTGGAGCGGTTCGTGCTCCAGGCAGTGGTCCTTTGGATAATAGTGGCGAAGAATCTCACCACCCGCCGAGCGACGCTCCCATGGAAAGCGCGTGCCGTTGCCGCGGCCGATCCAGCTCCCATCCGCATGGAAGAAGCGATCCTCGCCGTCGACCTTGTAGCCCTGGGCCAGCGCAAAGCGCGCCATTACGCTCGGGCGTGGAGGCTTCGGCGCGGCGCGCGGCCTGGTCGCAACCTCCGTTTCGATCAGCTCGCGATCTGGCTCTCCCGTCGGAGGCGCGGGTTCGGGGAGCGTGGCGGGCTCGTCCTCCTCCGCCAGGTGGAGATCGTCAGCATCGACTGGCTCGGCGTCATCGCCCGCGCCTTCAGCGGTCTCGTCGCTCTCATCCTCATCGCCGGGAGCGGCGTCCGGTTGGACTTCGCTGATCGGCGCGGCGACCATTTGCTCGGGGCCGAGCGTGAAGTTTTCCTCGAGATATTCCCGGATATCCTCGGGCGAGCGCTCGAACGCATAGGCCAGCGCCGCGCGAATATCCGCGCTCAGGCTCCTGCCGATCTCTTCCGGGACCCGCTTCGCCAGCTTGGCCTTCGATAGCGGGCTGACGAAGAGCTTGCAGTCGAGCCACAGGATGTCGGTGAGCCGCGCCGTCCCAGCGGGCACGCCTTCGAGATAGGGAATGACTTCCAGCTTGGGGGTCTGGACCCAACTCGTGGCCGCGATCGCGTCCGCCAGCGCCCACACGCGCTCGGTCTCGGCGGCATCGGCAAGCTCGATCCGCCCGAGCTGGGTTCCGAACGCCGTCAGCCAGGCTCGGCGATCTTCGATGCCGGCCAGCAGCGACGGTTGGTTGAAATGCTCCTCGACGAGGTCCGACAAGGCCGGCAACGCCGAGAATGGCGGCGCCTGCACGGTCTCCCCCGACAGCCTCTGAAAATCGGCGGTCTTGCGCTTGACCCATTCGTGCAGATGGCTCCACCGGAACAGAGTCTGCATGCTCAGGCCATAGGCAAGCGTATCGACCGGCGCCCACTCGCCCACGAGGTTCAGCCAGTGCCCGCGCTCCTCCCAGATGCGGATCGGGTATCGGACCAGCAACGTGCGAACACGCCTGGCGTCGTCGGCCGAGAGCGCTTTCCCCGAGGCCAACGTCCCAAGCCATTGCAGCGCCAGATCCGCGGACGGACGATCGGCGACACCGATACGATGCCACAGGCTAAGGTCGAGCACTGAAGCGCGCACGACCGCCGCGCCGGGAACATCCTCTTCGTCCCCGGCCAGAAAGACGCCGCCGGCCGTCGCCCACGTCCCGTCCTGGGCGAGGATCAGCTTCTCTGCCTTGAAGGCGTTCTTGATGTTCTGCGCGTCGGCGGTCGAACAGCCGTCGAGCATCTGGTCGAGGCGACGATACCATTTCTCGACCTCATGCGCCGGCGCCCGGTCAGATTTCGTCAGGGCGCGCAGCCGGTCAAGCAAGCGGCCCGGTCCGCTGGGTGTTTTGCGGACACCAAGAAGGTCAAGCAACGGCCGCGTCGTTTCCCGATCGAGCAGGCCATGCACGAAGGGCTCGACGTCAATCAGGGCTTCGGTTTCGGGCGTCCGACGCACCAGGTCGGCCGGAAGCTGGATCATGTTGCGCGTATCGGGCAGACAGGGCATTGCGCGCAGCTTCATGAGCCAATCCGCCAATAACGGCTCCGAGCTGACTGATCGCGTCGATCCGGTGGTTGCCACCTGCGACAGCCGCATCGTCGAAGACCGGGACCAATAGGCGTCGCGCTGTTCGAGAATCTTCCCGATGATCTTGGCCCAGATACCTGGATCGGTCTTCGACAACGCCTCCCAATGCCGCCAGTAGTCGGCCGGGAAGTCCCAATCATCGACGACGAAACTCTCCGTGACATAGGCATAGTAGAGCGCGTGGCGCTGCCCGCGCGCCTGCGCTTCCGCCAGCGCGCGCTGGCGCCCATAGAGGCTGGTGCGCTTCGAGGCCAGCGGCGCCATCGTCAGCAGTCCTGAACGGCCCGACGAGACCCAGCGTAGCCAATCCTCCCGCGTACAGGATTTGAAGCTCGCGACATAATCGCCGTGGAGGAGTTGCGTCTTGCGGATGGAGTCCGGCAACAGCTCATTGAGCGTACCGTTCTCGTCGAACAGCACCCCCTTGTCGGTCGCCCGAAGCTTGAGGTCGGCGCAGGCATATCGGAAGGAGTCGCCAACAGTGACACCCAGCTTGGCCGCGATCTGGGCAATCTGAACGCACTCGGCGAGTTTGGCCTGACCGGCGCCGAAATAGTCAGCGGCGACACGGTCGATGACGGCGTTGACGTCGCTCGTGCCGTCGAGGCCGATCTCCTCCAGCACCGCGAAAGCGGCCTCTACCGGATCGTTGCGGTTTTCGCCTTCGGCCTTGTCCCGGCGCTGGTCCGCGAGGAACCGCGTCCAGTTTTGGTTGAGGACAACAAGGTGGCCGGCCAGAAATTCCCAATCCTCGTCCGACTGAAGCAATTTCTTCTCGCCGAGCCGAACGATCTCCGAGGCCGCATAGAGCACCTCCTTGCCCTGCACCGGGACGATGCGCAGCGCGTCGGCGTCGTGACACTGCCAGCCCGTCACCTCAGGCGCGATATAGGCCCAAAGGTTCAACAAATGCCGCCACGTCGCAGGTCGTGGCAGATGATGGCTGCGCAGGCGGTCGAGCAGATCCGACTTTGAGAACTCCTCGACCAGGCCCCAATGAACGAGCTTGGTCCGGTTCTTGGCCGAGACATGCTGGCACAGCGCCGGCCGTGACTTGGCATCGAGCAAGGCCATCGCCTGGTCCGCCGGCCAGATGTCAAAGACCGGCCGTGGAACCGTGATCGCGGCCTTGGCCTCGACCAGCTGCCCTTCCTCGGTCAGCAGCATCGATCGACCGTCGATCACCGCGTCGAAGGCGAGCTCAACGATCGCGCCACACGCTCCTTCGAGCGTGGTCGCCTCACGGTCAACATCCGGCAACAAACCGTAAGCGTCCGCCCGATCCCGCGCGCCGGTCTTAGTCTGCTCCAGCCACTCCATCATTGCGCCGGCGGCCAGTTCCCCGGCGCGGTTCAGGAGCCAGCGGTTGGTCGGCGAGGTTTCCGGGTCCTTGATCTTGAGACGCGCAGGGTCCTGAATGAAGGGAGCATTGCAGGCGAAAGGTAGCGTCGTTTCAACGCCAGTCGGCAGCACGACATAGAGCCGGCCCTTGGCTCCAAGCACGATCTCGACGCGGCAAGGCGGGAAATCGCCGCTGTCCTCGGCCCCCAGCATCCGCTCCTTGCGGATCTCGTCGAGCGCTTCGTCCGGGAAGGCTTCCTCGGCGGACCGCACAAGGAGGAAGGGATCGTTCGCTTTCTCATCCAAAGCCATCCATTCGCTCTCGGCGATGGGGCCAGGCCCGAGACTCTGCCAATGCACCTCGCTGTCGCCGATACGAAGACGGCGGATTTTCTTGAAGAACAGCAGCGACACCGGGCTCTTCAGCCACTCGTCGAGATTCTTCTCGACCTCGCGGCGCAGCAGCGGATTGGCGATCGCCACCTCGACGCGCGTGGTTTCCGACGTCAGGGAACGGCCGTGGATCCAATGCGGCTGGGTGAACCGCGCGCGTTCGAAGGCTACGGCCAGGGTCGGCGTGAACAACTCGACCCGATCGCCCAGGCTGAACGTGCTCTTGAATCCGATCCCCCGGAAGCCGATCGTATGCAGCGCACGCTTGTTGGAATAGCCGAAGCGGCAGATCGAGGCGAAGTGGGCCTCGATGAAGTCCTCGCCATTATGCTCGAATACAAAACGGTCGTTCTCGATCGACACCCGCGCTTCGCTGGCGCCGGCGTCGTCGGCGTTCTGGAGGAGCTCGGACAGGATATGGCGCGGACTCTGCACCTGCTTAAAGAGCTGGTGCCAAGGTCCGGCAAGCTCCGGGTCCGCCTCAAGCTGATCCCAGCGCCTGGTCGCGCGCTCCTGGATCGGCTGGAAGTAGTCAGGCCAAACTGCCGAGTTTGCCGCCAACTGCGTGTTCGCTGTCATAGCGGAGCCTCCGCGCGCTCCAGAAGGCGACGAAGGTCGAACTGGATCGCGGTTTCGAGGAAGGACGGTTCCCGTTCCACGAGCGGGCCGCGCACATAGCGAGGCGCATGGGCGAAACCGGCGGCAACAGGCACAATAGCAAGGATGAACTTCTCCGGCTCGTGCAGGGAGGTGATGACCTCCTGCCGCGTGACCATCACGCTGTCGGCTCCGTCGATGCGCCCCTTGACCTCGATGAAGCGCAGATGTCCCGACTTCGGATCGTGCGAGGCGATGTCATAGCCGATCTTCTGGGCGGAGACGTCGGCCGGCTCATTGCCCAGCGCCCGCTCGGCCGCCATGACGGCTTCCATCGCAGCAAGCTCGATCACCCGGCGCGCAACGGGGTCTTCCGCGAAATGGTTCGGGACGCTTGGCGCCTGACGCTCTTCCAGTAGCCCACGCGGGATGACGACCATGCCGCCCCGCACGCGCGGCGGCTGCGAGGAGATGAACCGCTCCCGTTCAAGCTGGTCCATGCGGCGCTTTTGCCGATCCGCCAGATCCTCGGCCCGGCGCTGCGCGTTCTGCCAGTTCACCCGAGTCTTCTTGCCGGCCCGCTCCTCTTCCTTCAGCTCGAAGGCGCGCGAGTCCCAGTAATTGATCTCCTTCTTGAGCCGGGCGCGAACTTCATGCTCGACCTTTTCGATCTCGGGCAAGCGCCGCGCCTTGACCTCGGCGACATGGCCCTGCGCCAGCTCGACCGTCGCGAACCGGATCGCGGCCTTTTCCAGATCGGTGGTCAGCCAGCTCTCCTCCAGAAGATCACGCACGCTGGCGACCTCTTCCGGCTTGGCAGGCCGCAGGTTCAAATGCGGCGCGATGCCGGCGTTGACGGTGTTTCCGGCCTTGTCGATTGCGGCGAACTGGAGCCGCTGCGAAATCACATGCGGCTTGCCGGCGCTGGTGACGCGACCGTCCTGGACGGTGTGTTCCAGCAGGAAAATCGCCGACAGCGCGTCTCCAGCATCGGTGTCGTCTACCAGGATCGCGCCCTGCCGCATGATCTGCTCATACTGCTCGCGGATCAGGCTGATGACAGCTTCGAGCAGCGGATGCCCCGGGCAGACGAAAGCTGCGACCGGCTGCTGGTTGATTTTGTCCTTCTCGAAGCAGATCCGCTCATATTGCGTCTGGAGCGGGGCGCCATTACCGATCTGACGATCCCGCTCGCGGATACGCACCGGCACATGGGCAATCTCCCAGCGCCCTTCCTCGCGGCGCTTGATCCGGCCGCCCAGATGCTGGAACGCCTCGACGAAGAAGCTCTGGATGTGATGCGGCTGCAGGCGCAACGCGTCGGCGCGCTCCATTTCGAGCCGCAGTTCCTCGACCTTGGCCTCCGGCATCGTGTCGTTGGTCAGGGCGCGGCGGCGCAGAAGCTCAAGCAGGTTCGCCTGGTCGACGGCGCCATCGACCTGCTGGAACAGGCGGGCCTTGACCTCTTCTCGCTCGCCATACTGGATCGCCTCGAAGAGCAGATCCTTGAGCGCCACGCCGTCGAACAATTCCCCGAGCACGTCATAGACGCGGCCGCCCAGCGCCTCGCGCGCAGCTTCCAGCTTTTCGAGCAGCCGAGCGTAGACCTCGCCCTCGCGCGTATCGGCCGCGACGAGGTTCCACAGGTGGCACACCTCTGTCTGACCGATGCGGTGGATGCGGCCGAACCGTTGCTCGATCTTGTTCGGGTTCCACGGTAGGTCGTAGTTGACCATGAGGTGGCCGCGCTGAAGGTTAACGCCTTCACCCGCCGCGTCGTTGGCGATCAGGACCAACATGTCCTTGTCCTGCATGAAGCGCTCGACGACCTTGCGCCGCTCTTCGCGCGACACGCCGCCGTGGATCACTTCGACCGCCTCGGGATTGCCGAGCCGCGCCCTGACCTTGTCGAGCAGGTAGTGCAGTGTATCCTTGGGCTCGGTGAAGATGATCAGCTTGCGGCGATTGCCAGCCGCATCGACCATCAGATCGTCGTCGAGGATGCGGTTCAGTTGGGTCCACTTCGCATCCACGCCCGAGCGCAACACGCCGAGCGCCATCGTCTCCAGCCCCTTCAGCGTCTCGACTTCCAAAGCGAGTTGCTCGACGGTCTCGGCCGTCGTCGCGCCCGTCGAGATCAGGTCCTCAAGCTCGTCGATCTCCTCCTGGCCATATTCCTCGATGTTGCCGAGCATGTCGGCATTGATCGTCGGCTCGCTCGTACCCGCTCGGCGGCCCTTGGCGGCAAGGCGAGCTTCGCCCAGTTCGTTTTCCAGCCGCTCGCGGCGACGCTTAAGTGACTGGTAAATTGCGGCCGGTGACGAAGCGAGCCGGCGCTGGAGGATCTGCAATGCGAAACCGACATTGTTACGCTTCTTCCCGTCGCCCTCCGCGAAGCGCTGCACGCGGTTCATCTCCGTGCGCACATATTCCGTGACGGCGGTGTAGAGCGCGGCCTCTCCCTCCGAGAGCTGATATTTGACCGTGCGCGCCCGCCGCTCGGGGAAGAGCGGCCGACCGTCGAACTTGAGCAGTTCCTCCTTGGTCAGCCGCCGCATCATGTCTTCGGTGTCGGCGTAGTGGACGCCATCGCGGAACCGGCCCTCGAACCGATCGCCGTCGAGCAGCGCCATGAAGAGCTGGAAATCCTCTTCCTTGCCATTGTGCGGTGTGGCCGACATCAACAGCAGATGCCGGCAGACCTGGCCGAGCTTCTGGCCGACCTGATAGCGGCGGGTGTATTTCACCTCTCCGCCAAAATATGTGGCCGACATGCGATGGGCTTCGTCACAGATGATGAGGTCCCATTCGCGCGCGCTCATGAGCTTCTCCTGAAGCTCCTCGTTGCGCGCCAGCACATCGAGACGGACGATCAGCCGGTCCCGGTCGCTGAACGGATTGCCCGACCGCGAATTCTCGATCATGTCGCGGGAAAGGATGTCGAACTCGAGATTGAATTTCTGGCCGAGTTCGTCCTGCCATTGTTCGACCAGGCTGCCGGGCGCGACCACGAGGCAGCGCTCCAGGTCGCTACGGGCGATCAGTTCCTTCATCAGCAGCCCGGCCATAATCGTCTTGCCGGCGCCGGGATCGTCGGCGAGCAGGAAGCGCAGCGGCTGTCGCGGCAGCATTTCGCCATAGACTGCCGAAATCTGGTGCGGCAGCGGATCGACCAGACTCGTGTGAATCGCCAGATAGGGGTCGAAATAGTGCGCCAGCTTGATGCGGTTGGCTTCCGTCACCAGCCGCAGCAACGCGCCGTCAGCGTCGAACGACCAGGCCCGCCCGCCCTGCACGACCTCAAGCCGGTGCTCGTCATCCCGATAAAGAACGGCCTCGGCCACCGAGCCGTTGTGGTCGCGGTAAACGACGCTGATCGCCTGATCGCCGATCCAGTCCACCGAGATCACATGCACAGCCTGAGCCGAGGCCACGCCCCGCACCGATGCGCCGTTCTTTATGTCTTCAAGCCGTACCGCCATCAGCCGACGCTCCCCAGGTCTTTCATAGCTGAAGCTCCGCTCGCTCAAGCGCAGCTTCAGTTTCTTTGCGGTTTATTGTTACGATATGCTGCGTATGGGCGCTCTGCTTCGTGGCGTCACCCAGCAAACCCAGACGCTTCAAAACATAAAAGAGCATCGCATAGCGGACTGCGAGCACGCCATTACCCTGATCGAGCCCATAATCCTTGGCGACAACCTTCTTCTGGCTTGCCGTCAGCGCCGGGTGCGGCCCGATGACGACATCGAAATAGTTGTTCCAGAGCCAGTCCCGGTCGCCTGATTCCCCCGGCTCGCCTTTCGCGCCGACATCGAGGATGCGCGGCAGCAGGAAGTCCTTGAACTTATGCTCCAGGTGGCAATAAGCCCGCGCGTGCCAGCGAAAGCCATCATAGCCGAAGGCATGAGGCGTGATGCGCCGCCAGATCGGGTCCGGCCGCACCTTGTTCATCGACTGATAGAAGATGTCGACGGAAACGCCCTCGCGGGTGGCGTCGAGGATTTTACGCAGAACCTTGATGTCGATGTCCCGCCTGGGGGTCAGCGCCACATCGGCGCTGGGCAGAGCCGCAATCCACGAATCATGGGCGGGAAGAGCGCCCTCGGCGACCGAGCGAAGCTGCGCGAGATAGACATAGGGGTCCGGCTCAAGAAAGCGCAGGACGAAGTGCTCAGCGGCGACATAGCGCTTGGCGCGGGTGTCGTACTCCATGTTGCCGGGCGCCCGCTCCTGATAGAGCGTCAGGTCCTTCGACGCCTGCGGAACCGACACGCCAAATACCTCCACGAGGTCGGCGCGGTTGATCGACCCCTCCCAAAAAAGCCGGAACTCAATGAACTCGAGCCGGCGCCCCACCCCCCATTTCAACGCCGTCGCGGCCTCTGCCATTGCCTCAGCCTCGTGTAGATGAGCATAAAAACTAGATGGACAATCCGATCTGGTCCGTGTAATTATTATTCACACTAGGGGGGTTTCGTCAATGGATAATCAGATGCACTCGGAGGGGCAGGATGCGCAATCGCGCCGGCCGGAACCTCAAATCACCGGCACGCGGACGGCGGTCACCGCCGCTGGCGCGGCGCCGAAAGCCTAAGCAGCGCCCGGAAGGAGAGCGGCCATGACCATCGCACATCGATCCACCCTGGTCGTTCATGGCCGCCTCGCCATGCGGGAGACCCGTCTGGCGGCTGGACGGGAGAAGCGCCAAGGCCTTCAGATCATGTCCTTCGAGCAAGCCGCCGTGCGACTGGCCGGCGGCTTCGTCCGTCCCATCGACGACGAAAGCTTGCGCACGGCGATCCAGGCGGCCCTGCCGGCGACGCCGATGGGCGAACTGGAGAGCATCAAGGATCTTCCTGGCATGATCGACGCAGCCGCCGACACGCTGCACAAAGCCTGGCGCGCGGGTATCGATCTGGCCATGCGCGCGGCCGACCATCCGCGCCTTGCCGCCATCGCGCGCCTGGAAGCGGCGGTCATCGAGCGGCTTCCGGCTGGCATGATGCGTCCTATCGACATCGTCGCGGCCGCGACCGCCCGCATCAATCATGCCACCGCCGTCCTTGGCCCCATGGAGATCGCCGGCCTTACCGAGCTTTCGCCGTGCTGGCGGCCGCTGCTCCATGCCCTCACGGTCCACATCCCCGTGCGGTGGACCGCCGGCCCGAGGAGTGTTCCCGCGTGGCTCGACGGCACAGGCGTCGCGATCGTGCGCACGCCGGGGCAAGCGCCGGAGGTCGGCGCAGTCAGCGCGGCGACGGCCTATCACGAGGCTATCGAGGCGATGCGCTGGGCGCGACACCTGCTCGCCTCGGGCGTCTCGGCCTCAGAGATCGCTATCGCGACCGCCTCGCCCGCCGACTATGACGATCATTTCCTGGCCCTGCGCGCCGACGCCAATATCGACCTGCACTTCGTCCACGGCGTCCGCACCGTCACCACTCGCGAGGGACAGGCGGCCGCCGCGCTGGCCGACATCGTCGTGCGCGGCCTGTCGCAATCGCGTCTGCGGCGCCTGGCGGCGCTCTGCCGCGACGGTGGGGCATTCCAGGCTCTGCCTGAAGGCTGGCTGCGGGTTTTGCCGACCGATGCGCCCCTTTCGACGCTGGCCGCCTGGAACCGCCTGTTTGCCCGGCTGGCGCCGGAAGACTGGCCCGATGCCGCCGATCACACCCCGGCGCTACGCGCGGCGATCGAGATGCTGGCAAGAGGCCCCGAAGCCGCCAGCGAGATCGGCGACACCTTCCTCAAGGGCCGCGCGCTTGCGATCTGGCGCAAGGCACTGCTCGCCGGCCCCGCCGCCTCGGTCGACGCGACGCTGGAGACCCTGAAACAGGATGACGGCCTCGAGGCGTGCGCCTGTGTCGCCTGGATGCCGGCGAGCGCGCTCGCGGCCTCGCCCCGCCGCTTCGTGCGCCTCCTCGGGCTCAACTCCTCGCGTTGGCCGCGCGGCATCGCCGAGGACCGGCTGATCCCGGACCACATCATTCCGACACCGATTCTCGATCCCCTGCCGGTGAACCTCGCCGACCGCCGTGACTTCGAGACCATCCTCGCCACCACAGGCGATGCCGTCGTTCTCTCGCGCGCCCGGCGCGACAGCGATGGCCGTCTCCTCGGACGCAGTCCCCTCCTCGCCGGGCACGGCGACGAAACCTATCTGCGCCGCAACGCGACCCCGGCCCACGCCTTCAGCGAGACCGACCGGCTGATGGCGCGGCCCCAGGAGTTCGCCGCCGATCCACAGGCGACCAGCGCGATCGGCTGCTGGCGCGACTGGCGGCAGGCGGAGATTACCGCCCATGACGGGCTGGTGCGGGCGGATCATCCGCTCATGCTCGCCATTCTTGGCCGCACCCAGTCGGCCAGCTCACTGCGCCGCCTGCTACGCAACCCGCTCAGTTTCGTGTGGGTCTACGGGTTCGGGTGGCGCGAGCCGCAGAGCAGCGCCGAACCCCTCGTGCTCGATGCGCTGGGAATCGGCGATCTTGTCCACATGGTACTCGACCGAGCCCTGCGCGATCTCGAAGCCGCAGGCGGGCTGGCCAGCGCCGCCACTGAAGCCATCGAGGCGGCTGTGGGCCGGGCGGCCCAAGCCGTCGCCACCGACTGGGAAAGCGAACGTCCGGTTCCACCGGCCGTCATCTGGGGGCGCACCCTCGATGACGCCCGCGTGCTGGCAGGCCGCGCCCTCACCCATGGCGACGATGCACTGCCCGGCGCGCGCGCTTATGGCGAGGTGCCCTTCGGCGGCTCAGAGCCGAAGACCAACGCTGACGTCCCCTGGGATGTGAGCCTGCCGGTCACGATTCCTGACACCGGCTTCAACATCGCCGGCTATATCGACCGACTCGACATCTCGGGCGACGGCAAGCGCGCCCTCGTCCGTGATTACAAGACGGGCCGGCCGCCGCGCGGCGACATCCGCCTGAACGGCGGACGCGAGCTTCAGCGCTGCCTCTACGCGTTCGCGGTGAAGGCGCTCCTCGGCGACGACGTCGCCATCAGCGCCTCTCTGCTCTATCCGCGCGAGCCGGTCGATCTCCAGCTCGACGATCCCGAGGCCGTGCTCACCGAGATCACCGGCTATCTGCGCGCCGCGAGAACCAGTCTCGCCGGCGGCGCAGCCCTGCCTGGTCCCGATACGGGCGGCGACTACGACGATCTCGCCTTCGCCCTGCCGGCCAATGCCGGCGCCACCTATTGCAAACGCAAGATGCCGGCCGCGGCGGAGTGGCTGGGCGAAGTCGCTCAGGTCTGGGAGGCGGAATGATGAGCAGCGTATCCAAGATGCTGAAGGATGACGGTGCCCGCCGCGATGCGATCAGCCTGCACGACCGCTCGATCCTGGTCGAGGCCGGCGCCGGTTCGGGCAAAACCGCTGTCATGGCCGGCCGCATCGCCGCCATGCTGGCGCAAGGCGTCGCGCCGCGTTCCATCGCCGCCGTCACCTTCACCGAGCTTGCCGCGAGCGAGCTGTTGTCCCGTGTCCGCGAGTTCGTCGCCGACCTCTCGGCCGGCAAGATCGCGACCGAACTGCGGGTGGCGCTGCCCGATGGGCTGTCGGAGACCCATTTGACCAATCTCGCCGCCGCCAGCGCCGCGATTGACGAAATCACCTGCTCGACCATCCACGGCTTTTGCCAGCGCCTGATCAAGCCCTATCCGGCGGAGGCCGACATCGACCCCGGCGCGGGCGTCATGGATCGCAACCAGGCCGACCTCACCTTCCTCGAGATCGTCGATGGCTGGCTGCGCGAGCGCCTGTCCGGCGGCCAGGGCGGCCTCCTGGCCGAAATGGTGCTGCACAGCCCCGTCGAGACCGTGGCGCTCATCCACAAGATCGCCGAGAATCTGCGCCGCCGCCGCACGCTCCAAGCCCCGCCAATCTCTCCCCTTGACGGCCACATGACAGCGTTCCGGCAAGCCACGGCCGATTTTGCGGACTTCATGAACGGCACGGCGGCGGCTGAACCGGAAACGGTGACGATCGTAGAGCGTCTGGCCGAAATGGCGACGGCCCTCGCGAATGCGCCTGACTCCGCGACGCCCGCCGGCCTCGTCCGGCTCCTGACCTCGCGGCCCCATCCTGACCTTTGCACCAAGGCTGGCGCGTTCGCTTCCTACCGCAAGAAGGGCAAATGGGCGGCAGCAGCCAAACAGGCGGGCCTCTCCAAGGCCGACGGCGATCGGCTGAACGACGCGGCCGAAGCGCATTACACAACCTGCTGTAATGCCTGGGGGGCGCTCATGCAGGCCACCGCCGGCCACGCTCTGGCGGCGTTGATCGAGGAAATCCGCCCGATCCTGCAACGCTACCGCGATCACAAACGGGCCAGCGCTCAACTCGACTTCGACGACCTCATCTTTGCCGCCCGCGATCTGTTGCGGGACCATGATGCTGTTCGTCGCGCGCTCGGGCAGCGCTTCGCCCATGTCCTCGTCGACGAGTTTCAGGACACCGATCCCCTGCAGACCGAGATCTTCTGGCGTCTGTGCGGTGAGCCCGCCAATGACGCCAATGACTGGACGGGCTTCCGCATCCGGCCGGGTGCGCTCTTCCTGGTCGGCGATCCCAAGCAGGCGATCTATCGTTTTCGCGGCGCCGACGTGGGCGCCTATGTCCAGGCGCGCGACGCCTTCCGCGCCCAGAATCCGGACAGCTTGTTGTCGATCTCGACCAATTTCCGCTCTTGTGCCTCGATCCTGACCTTCGTCAACGAGCGCTTCGAAGCTGTGCTCTCAGCCGATGGACAGCCGGGTTTCACCGCACTGGACCCGTTCCATGACAATCGCGGTGGCGTCTGCGTGGCGGCCCTCGACATCGCCGTGGCCGATGAAAACGGCAAAGCCAGCGCCGAGCAGCAGCGTGATGCCGAGGCAGAAGCCATCGCCGAGCTATGCGCCCGGCTGATCGAAAGCCATCCGATCGTTGACCGTCGCAGCGGCGCCGAGCGGCCTTGCCTGCCGGGCGACATCGCCCTGCTGGCGCCGACCGGCGCGGAACTGTGGCGCTACGAGGAAGCCCTGGAGCGCCGCGGCATCCCCGTGGCGACCCAGGCCGGCAAGGGTCTGTTCCGCCGCCAGGAAATCCAGGACCTGATCGCGTTGACCCGCGCCCTGGCCGATCGCCGCGACACCCTGGCGCTCGGCGCGTTGCTGCGCGGACCTCTGGTCGGCCTGACCGAAGAAGAGTTGCTGGACATCATCTGGAGCCTGCCGCGCTCGGAAGAACAGCCCGATCGGATTCCGCGTCTGGATCTCAGCATCGACCCCGCCGTAATCGCTCATCCGCTCGCCCGCGAGGTCATCGAGCGGCTGCAATCGCTCTCCCGGCGTGGCAACAGCACGACGCCGCACGAACTGCTGTCGCAGGCAGTGGATGCCATGCGCGTCCGCCCGCTTCTCTTTGAGCGCCATCGCGGCCAGGCCGAGCGGGCGCTCGCCAATGTCGATCTCTATCTCAGCCTGTCGACCGGCTATGCCGTGCGCGGCCTCCGCGCCTTCGCCGAAGCTATGTCGGCCGCCTGGGCGGACGAGGCGCGCGCCGTCGAGGGCCGACCGGACGCGCAGGAGGAGGCAGTCGCACTTTTCACCATGCACGCGGCCAAAGGACTCGAATGGCCGATCGTCATTCCAGTCAACACAATGACCGGGGTTATGGCACCCGAAAGCGCAGTCATCGACCGTCAGACCGAGACCTTCTATTGCCCGGTCCTCGGCGTGCAACCCGATGGTTACGAAGCCGCACGCGAGGCCGAAAAGAACGAGCTGGACCGCGAGCGCGTCCGGCTCTGGTATGTTGCGGCCACCCGCGCGCGTGAACTGCTGGTATTGCCCCGACTCGACACCACGCCCTCCAAATCCGCATGGATCGGTCTCGTCGATCTGTCGCTGGCCGATCTGCCGGGCATCGACCTCTCCCATCTGCCGGCCGACCTCACGCCGAGCAGCGCCGGCGCGGGCAACAGCCAGACGCGGGCGAGCTTCGCCGCCGAAGCCGAAAGCATCGCCGCCGCACAGACCCGGCTGACCTGGCTCGCCCCCAGCCGCGACGAGGACGCCACCGGGACCGTGCTGCGAGAGGAGGAAGTCGCGCTTTGGACGGGGGCGGCCGACGACGAGCTGCCCGAGCTCGAAGCCGCCGCCCTCGTGCAGGGCGGCCGCGAGCGCGGGCTTATCCTGCATAAACTGATGGAAGAGGTGCTGACCGGCGAAACCCCGGAAGCGGAAGCTGCCCTGGCCGAACGGGCTGGCCACCTCATCCGGGCCCTCGGCCAATCCCCGGTCGCCGATCCGGCAACGGGACTGTCGGCGCAGGAGCTGGCGACCTGTGTTGCCCGGACCCTGGCGCTGCCCGAGATCGCAGCTCTGCGGCCCGATCTTCTGGCCGAGCTTCCTGTCTATGCCGCAGAAGCGGCCGACGGCGTGGAGACCGTGACGGCCGGGATCGCCGACGCCCTGACCGTCGACGTCGACGGCCGTCCAGTCGTGGTGGTGGACTGGAAGAGCGATGTGAACCCTGACGACAAGGCGCTCGAACACTATCGGGCTCAGGTACGGGCCTATCTCGACATGACCGGCGCCGAGCGCGGACTCATCGTCCTGATGACGAAGGGAACGGTCATCGTCGTCTCGCCCTCGCCACAGATCGTGGCAGCCTGACGGAGGGAGAAACGATGGCCTCCCGCAAGCGCCCCACCGGCTCCAACCAGGACGATCTCTTCAACCCCGAGATCGAACTCCTGCTGCCGGCTCGGCTTGCCGTTGACGGCAAGGTGCTGGGAAGCCCTGTGCGTCAGTTGGCTGTTCCGGCGCGGCGTGTGCGTTGCCGACTGCGCCCCTTCGCCATCCGCCGCGTCATTGGTCACGAGACGACCCTGGAATCCGGCGAGATTTTGAAGATCATCAGTGCGAAGACAGCAACGCCATTGGAAGCCGATCTCATTCTCCTTGTGCCCGGCGTAACGGAGCCGGAACGGATCGCCGCGGCGCTCGAACTGGGTGAAGGCCGGTGGATGAATGTACCGCCCACCAGCATCGACACGCTGGATCGTTCCACGCGCAGCGAGCGCCTGAAGGCTGTCTCCGCTTCCTGGGACGACGCGATTCATCTACGCGAGGCGCGAGCCGCAGCGGACGGCCAGCCGGCGCAGCCTGGCTTGCGGCGTCCACAGGTCGGTGCGCTTCATGCCGCGCTTGCCCACGCGACGCGATCGACCGATCCGGCCACCATCGTCATGCCGACGGGCACGGGCAAGACCGAGACAATGCTGGCGCTCAATGCCAACCAGCGGTTCGAACGCCTGCTGGTGGTGGTGCCGACCGACGCGCTACGCGAGCAAATCGCGGGCAAATTCGAGACCTTCGGCGTCCTGAAGCAGCAGAAATGCCTCGATGAGACCGCAGCCTTCCCTATGGTCATGCGGCTCTCGCATATTCCGACCAGCGAGGCCGAAGTCGACGAAATCTTCGACAGCGCCAATGTCATTGTCACCACGATGCAGATCGCTGGCCGCGCCGAGGCACCGGTGCAGGAGCGGATGGCGGCCCGCGCCTCAGCGCTCTTTATCGACGAGGCGCATCATATCGGGGCACGGACGTGGAAGTCCTTCCGCGGGCTCTTCGTCGAGCACGAGCCACCAATCCCAGTGATCCAGTTCACCGCTACGCCGTTTCGCGAGGACGGAGGCCGCGTCGATGGCGAGTTCATTTACACCTACCCGCTAAAAAAGGCGCAGCAGGAGGGCTATTTCAAGCCGATCCGCTTCGAAGCAGTCTTCGGTCTGGACCAGCCTGACGCGGACCAGGCCATCATCGACAAGCTCGGCGAAGTGCTCGCCACCGACCTGGATGCCGGCCTCAATCATCTTGCGATGGCCCGTTGCAACACGATCGAACGCGCCAAGCACCTGCACAGACTCTATGCAGCGATCTATCCAGAATTTCGGCCAGTCATAGTCCACAGCCAGCAATCGCTGAAAGAACGGCGCGAAAATCTGGCCGCGCTACGCCGTTTTGAGAGCCGGATCATCGTTTGCGTCGATATGCTCGGCGAGGGCTTCGACCTGCCCGAGCTGAAGATCGCTGCATTGCACGATCATCACAAGAGCGTCGCGGTGACGATCCAGTTCGTCGGCCGCTTCACCCGCCAGGACCCGAGGCTGGGTGATGCCACGGTGATCGCCAATACCGGCATCGACGATGTCGATCGCGCGCTGGCCAAGCTCTACGCCGAAGACGCCGACTGGAATGCGTTGGTGGAGGCGCTCAGTTCCGCAAAGATCGAACGCCAGGTTCGCCGCGCGGAGATGTTCAAGGGCTTTTCGGGAGATCTGAGCGACATTCCGCTCCAGACCCTGGAACCGAAAATGAACGCGGTCCTGTACCGGACCTCTTGCGACGCTTGGGATCCCTTTCGCGCAGAAGAACTCTACGACTCCGGCGTCTATCTCGGCATGAAGCTCAACCCGCATCAACGGGTCGCGATCTTCGTGACGCGGGCGGAGGAGCAGGCACGCTGGACCTCTGCGCAGCAGGCGGTGAACGTCACCTGGGACCTGCACATGCTTCACTGGGATCAGGCAAGCGGCGTGCTCTTTATCAGCAGTTCTGCAAAGGGGCCGTTTGACCGGCTCGCAAAGGCGGTTTGTGGCGATACGACGCGCCGCGTGGAAGGCGAGGAAGTGTTCCGCAGCCTCCACGGGTTCAAGCGGCTCATCCTGCGCAATCTCGGCCTCACCCACCATCAGGGACGAGGCGTCCGCTATTCGATGTATATGGGCGTGGATGTCGCCGATGGCCTCGACAGCGCGAAGTCCCAGTCGAGGATCAAGAACAACATCTTCGCCACCGGCTTCCTCGAAGGCCTTCCTGCTTCACGGGGATGCTCGGCCAAGGGCAAGTTCTGGTCCAGCGCCAAAGTCCATGACCTGACCGACTGGGTGGACTGGTGCCAGGATGTCGGCCGCACCGTGAACGATCCCAGCATCACGACCGACAGCGTCTTCAAGAGCGCGATGCGCCCACACCAGATCAGCCAACGACCGGCTGTTCCACCCGTGGCGATCCATTGGCCTGAATCTCTGATCACACAGTTCGAGGAGCGGATTGAGATCTCGTTTGGCGATGTGCCGGTAACCTTCGCCGAATGCGATATCGAGTTGCTCGATAACGCGCGCACCGGGCCACTGCGCTTCGCCGTGCGAAGCGACGACCACGCGGCCGAGTTCGAGATCGTCTTCAGCGACGGCCACGCCCGTTACCCCCAACGCACCGGCCCCAAGGCGACGATCAAGATCGGCGGCAAGGTCCAGACGCTCTCGGAATCCTTCGGCGAAGACTCGCCTCAGATCGACTTCGGTGATGGCTCGCTTCTCATCTACAGCCATCTCTACACCCTGCCCGAGGGCGAAACGATCGAGCCTTACCCGTCAGACAAGATCCAGGCATGGGATTGGTCGAAGGCCAATATTCGCGCCGAATCGCAGGGCACAGACAAGCGCGCCGACTCTGTCCAGCGTCTTGTCATCGACGCCCTGTTAGCCGACCCAGATCCCTATGACGTGATCTTCGACGATGATGGCAAAGGCGAAATCGCCGATGTCGTGGCACTGCGCATAACCGACAGCGTCGTTTCCGTGACCCTGTACCACTGCAAATATTCAGGGGCGGATACGCCAGGTGCGCGCCTCGGAGACCTTTATGAGGTTTGCGGACAGGCTCAGAAATCCGCTCGGTGGCGCGACCGACCAAACCGCATGCTTCAACACATGCTGCGACGCGAAAAGATGCGCCGCGACCGCGGTCTCAGCTCGCGAATCGAGCAGGGCTCAGCCGCCGCGATTAAAAAGCTCAAGGTCGGTTGGCAAGATCACCGCTTCGATTTCGACGTCCGCATTGTGCAGCCTGGGCTATCGCGACAAGCCATCAGTGAAGAAGGCTTACATCTGCTTGCCGGCGTCGAGACCTATTTGCTCGAAACCCGTGCCATGAGGTTGAAAATTATTGGTAGTGAATGATGCCGTCAGGCATCGGCAACCTTCCTAAGACAGAAATTTTACCACGCCGTGGGGGCAGGCTTCGTGTCAACTTTTGGGTTTACTTTCTTATCGCGCAAAGCGCTTGGCCAGGCCGAACAGATGATGTTCGGCGGCGCGGCGGGCGTGCGCGATGAGGTTGGTTTCCTCATCGTCCACCAGCGCTACGCAGATCACTTCTTCCCCGGCACATCGGTTCTGCACACACGGCTGCGCTACGCGCTTCTCATCCCGTGGCTTTATCAAAGCCTGCGGACGAAACGCCCTGTTCCCAAGGACTTCGGCCAAGCCTTTTCTGATCTCGAACATGAGCTGACCGGCCGGCTCAAATATATCGAGGGTGTTGGCGGCGAGAAGGATGGCGTGATCGGAGGAGAGGTCTTCCCCCGCACGATCAGTCAGCCGCCGGCCTATGTCTATTGGACGGCGCTCACCAAATGGGGACTGATCGGAGCCCGCCCCGATGGCCGGCCGTGGAGCCGCTCGGACATGGCGAAGCTCCTGGCAGCGTCCAGCAAGCGCGCGCACCATGACGATGACGGAAAGCCCCTAGAAACAGTCACCTGGCCCATCGCGGGGCTGATCGATGCACCTAAAGGCTGGGATACTTGGGGTGACTGGAATGACCGGTATTCGAAGGATGACCAAGGAAAACTAGCGCTCGACCTTTTACCCCACGAGCAGATCTACCTCGCGACCAAACTCCGCGCCGTTCGCTCGCCGACCGATCCAAGTGAGCCGTCGCTCTTGTCGAAATTGGTTGGAAAATCACTAGGCGAGGCAGATCACTGCTGGGACAACGAAATCCTAGCCCTCGCCGGCAGGGAAGCAGCCATGCTGAAGCGGGCCGGCCAGGCCGCCGCGCTTTCGGCCATAGGCAGGGCGATCTATGCGGCTCAGGTCGAGACGCTCAAGGAAACCCGCGACAAGCGACCACAACCCAATTCGCACCGCGCCGCACTGAACGACGCGATCGAGCAATGGGGCAAACAGGCCGCTCGGCTGGATATGGACCTGTTTCTCGCCGAAATCGGCCACCTCCCGCCTGCGGTGGAGGGTGTGTTGAAAGAAACTTCGACCTGGATCAGGGCGAATGGCAAGGACCCCATGCAGCTTCTCGAAGTGTACGCACGGGCGGAAGTCAGCAGGAAAGACAATCGCGCGCGTCTTGCCAGCAATCAGTTCGGCGTCGACCGGCGTATGGAATGGCAAGGCGAGCACCATGGCCGCGCCGAGCCGCTCCACTATCGCTGGGGGAATGTGAAGCGGCTCCTGCGCGATCTGGAGGACGTCGCATGAGCGATCCTCAGGCATGGTCCGGGCAACCCTATCTCGACGAGATGCGGCCAGGGCGACTGGAGACGGTCAAGCTCGCATTGTTTGCGACCTACTCAGTCGATCTGTCGGCGGTCGCAGCGGCGTTGCTCGCACTGATTGGTCGCAACAATGACAAGGGCAGCGGCACGGCGGTCGATTTTGCCGACGCGATCGACAAGCTGCGCGATCGCGTCAAGATCATAATCCAGCGCGGTCGGATTGCGCGGCCAATAGCGCTTCCCCGTATCGCGGGCATCCTCGATCAGTTCATCGTCGAGCAGCCTTACGATGAACGAGAGCGCAGCTGGCATCCAAAGATTGCTTTGGTCGCCTACACCGGTCCCAAAGGGGAAACCCGCTGGAAGCTCTGGATTGGCAGCCGAAACCTCACCCGATCGCAGGATCTCGACGCGGGCGTTTTGCTGGACGGCAGCGAAAAGCGCGCGAAAGGACGAGTTCGGCTCCCAGGCATCGGAGCACTCGGGGCCATCCTCGCGCGCTCCGCGTCGCGCGAGGATGCCGATGGCATCGCGGAGCAACTGGAGGCGGTCTGGTGGGACGCCCCAGACGGGTTTCAGTTGCGCAGCCTGCTCAATGGACTGGATGAAGGCGTTGCCCTGCCATCGGAACCACCAGCCGGCGCGGTCGATGGCATAACCATCATCAGTCCGTTCTTGTCGCCCGATTTTGTGAAGAAGGCAGGTGACTGGGGCACCGCTGGATCCAGAACGCTGATTTCGTCGATGCCGGCCCTCACGGACATGGCGAGGCGGCCCGGCAAGCCGCTGGACGGATTCTCCAAAATCCTCGCCTATACTGCGCCAGACGTGCTCGCTGACGAAGCTCCGCTCGCGCTGCCAGGCGTCGAGCCCGCGTCCGAGGATGATGCGGAGCCGGCCCCCCTTGCTCTGCATGCCAAGATTTTTTGCTTCCACTCGGGCGAGAAGACCATCTTGAGGGTGGGGAGCGCCAATGCGACCGAGAGGGCCTGGTCGGGGCGCAACGCGGAAATCATGGTCGAACTCGAGGCCGGCGAAGCGTTCGCCTCCGGCCTGGCATTCCTGATCGGTAAAGCGACGCCGGTCACCATCGAGGAACTCGCCGTCGCCGATCCGCCCAGCACGAGCGCGGCCGATGCCCTGGAAGAGTCGCGCAAAGTGCTCATGGCATCCTGGAACCCGGTTCTGCGTCGCGTCGGGGAACGCTTCTCGATCGATGCGGGGGCAGTTCCCTTGCTTGCCTATCCCGAGCACGTGCTGCACGCCGGACCTGCAAATGGCGACCTACTGGCTTGGCAGACCGACGCCGTCCGCCTCGATCTTGGCACGATCCCCTTGTCACTCCAGTCCGCCTTCATTCAGGCTCGGATCAGCGGACCGGACGGCGCTTTGCGATGGATGCAGCGTGTCACCGTCGATCCGCCGCTCGAAGAACAGCGTGATCTGGCCGCGCTGGCCAGCCACATGGGGCTTCGTGCATTTCATGACTGGATGCGCGCTATTCTCAGCGGCGACACACTGCCCGTCGGCGGTGGCGCATGGGATGAAGACGCCGGGGTGCAGAGCAACCGCCCCCAGAGCCTGGGATACGACCGCCTCACGCTCGAGGATATCCTCACGGCTTGGGCACGCGACCGCAAAGCATTCAGTCGGGCCGATCGTCATTTTGCGCGCTATGTCGACGCCCTTCTCGCCCACGGTGAGAATCTGAGCGAAAGGGAAAAGGCTGACTTGAACGAACTTGCGCAGATCTGGGCCATCGCGCGGACGCGGCTTGCCTCATGAGCGCCAGATCGAAACCCTTCCAGGCAGCAACGGTCAGGGCTGCAACCGCTGCGCTGTCAGGAGGCAACCCGCTACGCCGGTTCCTGGTCGCGGACGAGGTCGGCCTCGGCAAAACCGTCGTTGCCCGTGACACGCTGGCAGCCCTGGCAAGCAAAGCGCGCAAGTTCACGGTCTATTATATTACGAGCGGGCTCAAGGTCGCGGACCAGAACAAGGTCGAGCTGCTCCGCTTCCTCGACAAGAACGAAGCCAAGGACGCACTATCCACCATCGACCGCGTCGGCCTCATTCCGTTTGAGGAACGGCGCAAGGGAAAGATACGGCTCTACGCCTTTACGCCCACCACATCATTTTCCAGTTCGCAGCGCCTCTACGGCGGAAAGGCTGTCGAGCGTGCGTTCATCAAGCTGCTGTTGGATGAGCTGTACCCCGGCCTGACCGATGCCTTTCCTGAAGGCTATATCGAATATGGCGCGACCTCCGGCTGGCCATGGGCGTGCGAGGAGGCTCAGGGCAAATTCGACAACGTCTCCGCCCTCTTCAAGACGGCCTATGGCCGAGCGCTACGTACGGAATTTGGCAAGCCGGCCCGCGAGAACATTCTGCGTGCGATCGAGACGAGCAAATATGGTCAGAGCCTGGGCCGGATGCGAAAGGCGCTCGCTCAAGCCGCTTTGGATTCCGCCCCGCCCGACCTCGTGATTTTCGACGAGTTCCAATGCTATCGCGAGTTGCTCGACGCAGGCACGGATAACCCTTTAGCGCGCCAACTGCTGGCGGGTAACGATGGAACGGCGCCGCCGCCGATCCTCCTCCTGTCAGCCACGCCCTACCGCTTCTATGCGGAGCGCTGGGAAAACGGCGTCGGAGCCGCTCCCCATGTCGAATTTTTCAAGATTATCGAGTTTCTGGGCGGGCCGGCTGCACGCGCTGAGGCCGAAACCCAATTCCGTCGGTTTGGTGATCTATTGCATTTGATCGGTCATCTGCCGCCCGACAGTCGGCAGGCGGCGATCGAAGAGGCCCAAGCCCTCAAGCATCATCTGGAGAGGCTCCTCACACCGCTCATGTCGCGGACCGAGCGCCCGGTTTCCGACCATGCCGGAGAGCCTGCGCCGCCCTCCGTAAGGATCGAGCCCCACGATCTCGACGTCTATCGCCATTTTACTGACCACGTATCGCCCAAGCTTGCGGGCAGCGCGGTCAGCTATTGGCTTTCAGTGCCGCTCCCTGCGCAGGCGCTGGGGGACCGTTATCAGATTTCTCGCGATATAGATTTTCCCGCCACACGCAGCGTTCCCCGCCTCGGGGTCACTAATTGCTTCAAGCCGCCAAAGGATGGCTGGGGAAGCGCCAAGCTCCGAGCCCTCAATAGCCTTGTACCGACAGAGGTGCTTGCGCTCCCTTGGGTGTTGCCATCGCTGACCTGGTGGACGCCTTCAGGCCCATGGGCGAAGATGACGCAATCGCCCAAGATGCTAATCTTCAGTAGGTTCAGGGCAACACCACAAAGTCTGGCAGCCCTCGTCAGCCTCGAGGTCGAGCGCAAATACGTTGGAAAGAGCAATCTTCCCTACACCGCCGCGTGGAAGAAGCGGCACCTTAACCCGAAGCCTAACCAAGGCCCCACGCTCGCCCTGTTTCACCCGAGCCCTTTCCTAATTCGAGCTGTCGATCCCCTCGATGTGAAGGGGAAGGCGACCGTGAAGCAGATCAGGGCCCGGACGCGGCAGCAGATTATTAGGGCGCTGCCCGCGACAATCACGCACGAGGCACCGAATGCGCGCAGCAACCGGCGCCGCAAACCGGCCTGGGCGATCCTCGCGGCCATAGAACGCGCACAGAAGGCGCCGCTGGCTCGGGAGTTCGCAGCGGTCCAGAAGAGCTGGGGCCGGGTCGCGCCGAAGGACGCAACGCTTCAAACCTTGCTCAAACAGCGCCAAGAGGCCGACCCAATTACCTGGCTGAGCCGATGGGAACTCGACGCCTTGGTCGATATGGCTCTCGGGGCTCCCGGAGTCGTGACGGGCCGAGCACTCTATCGCCACCTTCCAGAGCTTTTCGATTTCCAGGAGCAGCATTTCGCGCGGCTTGTGAACTTCTGCTGGACGCGGCTGCGCACCTATCTGGACCGCCCTGTTTTCTGGTCTGTTTTGCCCGGCGAAGACGCGACGCAGAAATATCAGAATGCGTGCGTTGATGGCTGCTTGGAAGCCGTTCTGGATGAACATTTCTGGCTACGCAAATCCAAAGTCAACCCCGATGGACTGATTGAGGACTTGTCGGCCGCGCTCGCAGCAAACGTCGGCACCTTCGGGTTCAAGGGCGCGAAGAAAAAGGACAAGATCCGTATTCGCTGTCACGCCGCGGTGCCGTTTGGCGGCACCGAGACGGAGACGCATCGACAGGACCATGATGTCGATGAACCGCCACCAGCGCGCTCTGAGGAAATCCGCAGCGCGTTCAATACACCGTTCTGGCCCCATGTCCTGGCGACGACCTCGGTCGGACAGGAAGGTCTCGACTTTCATAGCTGGTGCGACAGGCTCGGCCACTGGGATCTTTGTTCCAGCCCCGTTGACCTGGAGCAACGAGAAGGCCGCGTTCAGCGCTTTGGAGGGCTGACTGTGCGCAAACCACTCGCCCGAAAGCTAGGCGAACAAGCCTTGGCACGGGCACGAGGCCAAGCATCGTCCCCATGGGACATCATCGCACGCGACGCCGACAAGGTGTTCGAGGATGACAAAACCGGCCTCAGCCCGTGGTGGACGATGGAAGGCGCGGACCTAAAGCGGCATTTGTTCGCGCTTCCCCAAAGTCGGGACATTGATCGGTTCGCGAAGTTGCGGACGCAAAGGCTGCTCTATCGCCTTGCTTTGGGACAGCCGGACCAGGAGGACCTGGTCGAGCTGTTGACTCATCACGATGTGGAAACGACGCGGTCGCTGCAGGCGTTGACGCTCGATCTGTCCGCATTCTCAAGAGAGAAACGCCTCGATGAATAGCGTGCGTGCCGGCCGGCGCTCCCGGCACGTCCGTCTTGTTCATGCGGAGCAAGCAGCCCCTGACGCGGCCGGATCATATGACGACCGGCCTAGGGGGCTTCATGCGGGTTCGCCGCCATTCAGGGACGGTTGCTGGACGACTGCCAGGAAGAGATGCCGTCGCCGTGCTCCTCGGAGCTTGTCCGATTTGCACGCCACAGCACGACGCGCTGCTACGCCCGAATATTCGAGCTTCCATTCAGCATGATCTATCGCCTTCTATCCGCTTAGAGAGGCGATCGAGGGAATTTGGCATGAGGCAGCAAGTCGAGCCCATCATGAAGCGCACCATCCGGCGGCATCAACTCCGGGAAATGGTCCCTCTCGCCGACACCACGATCTATGACATGGAACAGCGCGGCGAATTTCCCCAGCGCTTCTATCTCACGTCCCGCTGCGTGGTCTGGGATCTAACCGAGGTCGAAGCCTGGTTGGAAGAACGGCGCCGAGCTTCACGCGCCAAGGCGGTGAAGCGTGCTCCCATTCCGGACGTCCAGCTCCGCAAGACCCGCCCTATCAAACATCCGGCTCGGGCGTAAGCAGGTCCATCGTCGGCGGATAGAGGGTCGGCGTGTATTTTTGGCCGGCAACCCAGGCGTCCACCAGGTTGGACCATTCCTGCATCATATGCCGGCGCTGATGCTCGTATTCCGCCTTGTTGTAGATGCCCCGTGAGGATCGCCCGTCCTCATGCGCCAGACACTTCTCGATCCAGTCGCTGTTGAAGCCCAACTCGTTCAACAGGGTCGAGCCGGTGCGCCGGAGATCGTGAACCGTAAAGGACTCCAGTGGCAGCCCTTCCTTCTTGGCCCGCTCCACCACCGCCGTCGTGATCCGGTTGAACGTCGCCCGCGACATGGGCGCGTCGGCGTCGTAGCGCGACGGCAGGACGTATTTGGAATTGCCGGCGCAGGTCTTGAGAGCGATGAAGATGTCGAGCATCTGCTGAGACAGATAGACGTTGTGCGCTTTCGAGCGCTTCATCCGCTCCTTGGGAATCGACCAGACGGCGTTCTCGAAATCGACCTCATCCCAAACCGCGTCCTGCAATTCGCTCTTTCGTACCATCGACAACAGGATTAGCTTTATCCCGAGCCGGATCGTCGGCAGCGTCGCCACATGCTCGATCTGGCTGAGCATGATGCGGATCTCCGCCGGAGACAGGGATCGGTCCTTCGGCACGAAGGTCGCGATCGACGCCGGGCCGACTTCGTCGGCCGGGTTGGCGACCTTCTCGCCATGCAGGATGGCGAAGGCGAAGACCAGCTTCACGATGTCCCTGACGTGGACCGCCGTTGCCGGAGCTCCACGCTCCTTCACCTTCGCACACAGCCCGCGCAGATCTTCCGGCAGGATCTCCGGCAGCAGCCGGTTGCGAAACGCCGGGAGAATGTCCCGCTCGAAGATTGATCGACGCATGGCGCGCGTGCTGTCCGCCATTCGCGCTTCCTGAAGCCAGCGCTCACCGAACTGGCCAAAGCTCTTCGCCTCCTGGAGGCGACGCTTCTCGCGCTGCTTTTCCTGCGCCGGCGAGCGGCCCTCCGAAATGGCGCGTCGAGCATCGACCACCTTCTCACGCGCCCGAGCCAGGGAGAGCCCAGCGGGACCGTAGCGCCCCAGCGTCAACGTCTCCCGGCGGCCGTTCAGTCGGTAGTCCAGGCGGAAGACGATCGCGCCTGAGGGCTGGACCACGACATACATACCGTCACGGTCCACGATCTTGTATAATTTCTCTTTCGGTTTCAGGGCCTTAATGGCAGCATCGGTCAGCATCCACACTCTCCAGATCGGTCAAAATATGCCGGAGAGCGCCCGATTATACCGTCAGGCCAAAAACGGCCCTTCCGATATGATATTTTCCCTGTATTTACAGAGTGTTATGACAAAAAATATACCGTCAGAGGCTCTCTTGGCCCTGACGGTATATGCGATTTTCAGCTGAGACAAGATGCGCCATACCGTCAGCCATACCGTCATTCCGGAGGCTAACCCAGCGATAGTTGTCGAAAGATTCAGGGATATTATTTTATAAATTTCAGTCTCTTATGTCGCATCATGGCGTAGTTTCGGATACCCTCGGATGGGCAAAAATTATTCCCACTCGATCGTTCCCGGCGGTTTGGAGGTGACGTCATAGACCACGCGGTTGACGCCGCGGACCTCGTTGATGATGCGGGTGGCGGTGCGGCCCAGCATCTCCCAGGGGAACTGATAGAAGTCGGCGGTCATGCCGTCGGTCGAGGTGACGGCGCGCAGGGCCAGGACCTTTTCATAGGTGCGGGCGTCGCCCATGACGCCGACGGTCTTGACCGGCAACAGCACCGCGAAGGCCTGCCAGATGTCGTCATAGAGGCCGGCCTTCCTGATCTCGTCCAGATAGATGGCGTCGGCGTCCTGAAGGGTGGCGACGGCGTCCGGCGTGATCTCGCCGGGAATGCGGATGGCCAGGCCGGGCCCCGGGAAGGGGTGACGGCCGACAAAGGCCTCGGTCAGGCCCAGCTCGCGGCCCAGCGCCCGGACCTCGTCCTTGAACAGTTCGCGCAAGGGCTCGACCAGCTTGAGCTTCATATAGTCGGGCAGGCCGCCGACATTGTGGTGGCTCTTGATCACATGGGCCTTGCCGCTGGAGGCCGAGACGCTCTCGATGACGTCGGGATAGAGGGTGCCCTGGGCCAGGAACTCGGCCCCGTCGATCTTGGCGGACTCGCGGTCGAAGATCTCGATGAACACCCGGCCAATGGTCTTGCGCTTGGTCTCCGGGTCGGACTGGCCGGCCAGGGCGCCGAGGAATTCCTGAGACGCATCAACATGAACCAACGGAATGTTGTAGTGCTCGCGGAACAGGGTGGTGACCTGTTTGGCCTCGTCCTTTCTGAGCAGGCCGGTGTCGACGAACACACAGGTCAGCTGATCGCCGATGGCTTCGTGGATCAGCACCGCCGCCACAGAGGAATCGACACCGCCGGACAGGCCGCAGATGACCTTGGCGTCACCGACCTGTTCGCGGATCTGGGCGATCTTCTCGTCGCGATAGGCGGCCATGGTCCAGTCGCCGGTCAGGCCGGCGATGCGGCGGGTAAAATTGGCCAGCATCTGGGCCCCGCGTGGGGTGTGCATGACTTCGGGGTGGAACTGGATGCCATAGAGCCGCCGGGTCTCGTCGCCGATCACCGCATAGGGCGAGCCGGGCGAGGTGGCGATGACGTCAAAGCCCTCGGGGATCGCGACGATCTTGTCGCCGTGGCTCATCCAGACGGTCTCTTCCTCGCCGACGCCGGCCAGACCTTCGAGCAGGGGCGAGGCTTTCTGGACGGTGATCTCGGCGCGGCCGAACTCGCGCGTGTGGCCGCCCTCGACCTTGCCGCCCAGCTGTTCGCACATGGTCATCTCGCCGTAGCAGATGCCCAGCACCGGCACGCCTGCGTCGAACACAGCCTGGGGTGCGCGCGGGCTGCCTTCCTCGTGAACGCTCTCCGGGCCGCCGGACAGGATGATGGCCGCCGGGGTCATCGCCGCCAGCGCGGCTTCCGCCTTCTGGAACGGATGGATCTCGCAATAGACGTTCGCCTCGCGCAGACGCCGCGCGATCAGCTGGGTCACCTGGCTGCCGAAATCGACGATGAGGACTTTCTGGTGGTCGGTCACGGCGCGGGAATCCCTAGGCTGGCGGATGGCGGGGGTCTTGGTCCGGGATGACGGCGATTTCAAGGGCGGCGGGACCGCGCCCCCTGATCTCGGCGGCCAGACGGTCTAGGGCGACGGCCAGGCTCTGGTCGACATGGGCGAGGGTGGAGGTCCAGTCTTCCAGCGCCTTGAGTTCGGCGCGGCCGTCCGAAACGCCGCGCAGGGCGACCAGCGGGATGTCGAAGGTCTGGGCGGCGCGGACCAGGGCCCAGGTCTCCATATCGACCATGTCGGCGTCGATCCGGGCATAGGCGGCGCCCGAAACGACATTGGCCCCGGTCGAGAGCCGGGCGCTGGGCCAGTCCGGGATCGGACAGGGCAGGGGCAGGACGGCGGGCAGGTTCGACAGCGGCGTCACCCCCTTGGCGAAGCCCAGGGCGGTGCAGTCCATGTCGCGATAGCTGACCGAGGCGACCTGATAGGTCGCGGCGTGTTCCAGAGTCGGCGACCCGCAAGAGCCGAGCGAGACGATCAGGCCGGGCAAGTGACCGCGCGCTTCCAGCCGGGCGAGGGCGGCGCTCAGGGCTACCGCGCCCTCGACCGGGCCGATGCCGGTCATCAGCGGCTGGATGCGGGTCTTGAGATCGGCGCCGTATTCGGCGGGCGCGGCCATGACCGGCAGGACGCTGAGCGCCCCCCAGGTTTCGAGGCGAAAGCCGCTCAAGCCGCCCTCGTCAGGACCTGGGCGAAGAAGCCATCGGTCCCGGCCGACAGCGGCGACAGGCGCATCGATCCTTTGCCTTGGGCGAAGGCGCCGTTGCGCGCCAGGAAGGCCGCGACCCGGTCTTCGTTCTCTTCGGCGAAGAGCGAGCAGGTGACATAGACGAGGCGCCCGCCCGGCTTCACGAAGGCCGAGGCTTGATCCAGCACGGCGTCCTGTTCGGCCAGGCGGCGGTCCAACTGGTCGGGCGTCAGGCGCCATTTGGTGTCGGGGTGCCGCCGCCAGGTGCCCGAGCCGGTGCAGGGGGCATCGACGAAGACGATGTCCATCTTGCCGTCAAGGCCGTTCAGGGCGTTGGGTATGACCGGCGAGCGGACCTGAAGGTTGCGCACGCCGGCGCGCTGGGCGCGCGGGATGATGTCGGCCATGCGCCGGGCGTCATTGTCATAGGCGTAGAGCTGGCCGGTGTTTCCCATGGCCATCGCGAGGGCCAGGGACTTGCCGCCGCCGCCGGCGCAGAAATCCAGCACCTGCTTGCCCTTGATGTCGCCGGCCATCAGGGCGGCGCGCTGGCTGCCCAGGTCCTGAACCTCGAACCAGCCCTTGTGGAAGGCCGGAATGGTCTCGACCGCGCCGGTGCGAACGGCCGGATCCGGGGCCGGGATACGGGCTGCGGTCGCAAGGTCCGTGATCGGCTCGGCGCCCAGCGGCTGCAGCGCCTTGAAGGCGCGCTCGGGCTCGGTCTTGAGGGTGTTGATACGAAGATCCACCGGCGCGCGCTGGGCCAGGGCGGCGGCTTCATCGGCGCGGGCCTCGCCGAACACACGCGCCAGATGCGGATCCAGCCAGTCGGGATAGTCGCCGCGAACCGCAGCCGGGGCCTCATCCAGGTCGCGCGGTGCGGCGAGGGCGGCGGTCTCGGTCTCGGTCAGGGCGCCGGGGCCGTGCGGGTCTTCGGCCGCAGCTTGGGCCAGGCGATCGGTCGGCCAGCGCCAGCCCCAGGCCAGAACGCCCAGGACCGCCGCGCGCGCGCTGTCGTCGCCCATGCGCCAGCCGGTCGAGCGGCGGGTGCGCAGGGCGTCCAGCACCAGGCCCGAAACGAAGGCCCGGTCCTTGGCACCGGCGAAGCGCGAGCGGTCGGACCAGGTTTTCAGCGCGACCTTGGCCGGGACGCGGCGCGTCTCCAGGTCGGTGAGAACCTCAATAGCGGCGGCGATCCGACCTCCATCCCTCATGGTCTAGGTGAAGAGCGCATAGAGGGTCATGCCCAGGCCGACCAGCGAGGCCATCCAGACCAGCGAGCGCAGGCCCGGCACGCCCCAGCGATAGAGCGGCAGGTAGATGATGCGGGCGAGCAGGTACAGGTGCGTCCCCCACATCGACAGCTCGCCCTGTTTGCCGGCCAGATGGACCAGCGCCACGGCGCCGAGGAACAGCGGCAGGGTCTCGAACAGATTGGCCTGGGCCCGGATCAGACGACCGGCCACCGGACCGGGCGGCGGTGTTTCCCCGTCGCGAGGGCCGGCGTTCCACTTCAGCCCCAGCTCATTGGTCCGCGCGGCGGCGGCCCACAGGATCTGGACCAGCGCCAGAATGATAGTGAAACCCGCGACGATCAGGTCGGGGTGGACGTCGGGGAACAGGTGCGGATGGTGCATGATGTGAGCCCTCCCAAGCTTAGCCTTGGCGATAGTTCGGCGCTTCGCGCGTGATCATCACGTCGTGGACGTGGCTTTCACGCAGGCCAGCGCCGGTGATGCGGATGAATTTGGCGCGGTCCTGGAAGGCGTCGATGGTGGCGGCGCCGACATAGCCCATCGAGGCGCGCAGCCCGCCGACCAGCTGGTGCAGCACCGGCGCGATCGGCCCCTTGTAGGGGGTCTGGCCCTCGATGCCTTCAGGCACCAGCTTCATCTGGTCCGAAACTTCCTTCTGGAAGTAGCGGTCGGCCGAGCCGGAGGCCATGGCCCCGACCGAGCCCATGCCGCGGTACGATTTGTAGGACCGGCCCTGGTACAAAAAGACCTCGCCAGGGCTTTCGTCGGTGCCGGCGAACATCGAGCCGAGCATGGCCACCGAGGCCCCCGCTGCGATGGCCTTGGCCAGATCGCCGGAATATTTGATGCCGCCGTCGGCGATGACCGGCACGCCGCTGTCGCGGGCGGCGCGCACGGCGTCGATAATGGCGGTCAGCTGGGGCACGCCGACACCCGCGACGATGCGGGTGGTGCAGATGCTGCCCGGGCCGATGCCGACCTTGACCGCATCGGCGCCGGCGTCGATCAGGGCGCGGGCGGCGTCATAGGTGGCGACATTGCCGGCGATGATCTGGGTGCGGTTGCTCTCGCGCTTGATGCGCTCAACCGCGCGGGTGACCTGGACCGAATGGCCGTGGGCGGTGTCGATCACCACCACATCGGCCCCGGCTTCGGCCAGCATCATGGAGCGCTCATAGCCCTGATCGCCGACGGTGGAGGCGGCACCGACCAGAAGCCGGCCCTGATCGTCCTTGGCGGCGTTCGGGTGGGCCTGGGCCTTTTCGATGTCTTTCACGGTGATCAGGCCGACGGCGCGGAAGTCGTAGTCGACGACGATGACGCGCTCGATCTTGCGGGTGTTGAGCAAGCCTTGAGCTTCGACCTTGCCGGTCCCTTCACGCACCACGGCCAGGTTGTCGCGGGTCATCAGATCGCCGGCGGTGCGCGCGCCGTCGCCCTCAAAACGCATATCGCGATTGGTCAGGACCCCGACCAGCTTGCCGGTGTCACGCTCGACCACGGGGAAGCCGGAGATCTTGCGCCGCTCGCGGATGGCCCGGACCTCATCCAGCGAGGTGTCGGGGTGGATGGTGATCGGGCTGACCACCATGCCGCTTTCGTAGCGTTTGACGCTGCGGACTTGCTCGGCCTGTTCCTCAGGCGTCAGGTTGCGGTGGATCACGCCCAGCCCGCCGGCCTGGGCCATGGCGATAGCCAGACGGCTTTCTGTGACCGTGTCCATCGCGGACGAGGCCAGGGGGATGTTCAGCCGAATATCGCGGGTCAATCGGGTGGCGGTGTCGACCTGGGTCGGCATCACCTCGGACGGGCCGGGTTCAAGCAAAACATCGTCGAAGGTGAGGCCCTCGCGAATCTCCATGGGAGTCTCCGTTTTGCGGGCGGGCTATAGACCGCTCCCGGCAGGCGCGGCAAGGGCCAGGACGGGCTTATCGTCACGATCACAATTATTGCCTTGTGGCGTGGCGCCGCGGCGACCATCTAGGGGACATGGTTCGCATCATCGCCCAGGCGGCGCGGCAGCTGTGGCTGAAGATCGTCTCCTACGGGACGATGCACCTGGTCGTGGCGGTGCTGGTGGCGTGGGCGATCACGCGCGATTGGCGCCTGGCCCTGGCGGTCGGGATGATCGAGCCGATGGCCCAGACGGTGGCCTTTGTGGTCCATGACCGGGTCTGGCACCGGATTGAGCGGCGCGGCACCCTGTCGGACCTGCAGGAAGCGGCCGAGGCGGTCGAGGGTCGGGTCGGTCTGCACGATCACCACGCCTGTAACCACGCCCTGCCGACCAGCTTCAGGACCTTGGCGGCCAAATCGGTCAGCTATGGCGTCATGCACTTCGCCGTGGCCGTGACGGTGGCCTTCGCCCTGACGCGGGACTGGCGCATCGCCCTGGCGGTGGGGACGATCGAGCCGCTGGTGCAGACGCTGTTCTTCACCCTGCACGACCAGATCTGGCGGCGGATCGAGCGCCGCCGCGCCCTGGCTAATCCCGATCCGGCGCCCCCAGCGGGAAATAAGGCCTGAACCTTCGGGCGTCCTCGATGCAGCGCCGAAACGACGGACGCTCCATCAGGCGCGAGCGGTAGGCGATCAGATTGCTGAACCGTGCCGGGATCTCGTGGGTCCAGTCGGCGTAGAACAGGGCCGGGGCTGCGGCGCAGTCGGCCAGCGAAAGGCCGTGATCGGTTGCCCATTCGCGCCCGGCCAGATGCTGATCCAGCCAGGCGTAGATCGTCTCCAGCATCTCGCGCGAGCGGGCGACGCCATACGAGTCACGATTGACGCCTTCGGGACGGATCGCCTCGAAGATGATGTCCTGCTGCGGGCGGTTCACATAGTTGTCGAAGACCCGGTCCAGCCTCCGCACCTGGGCGGCGGCGGCGGGATCGTTCGGGATCAACTGGACCGGGCCGGGGTGATGCACGGCCAGATGCTCGATGATCGAGGTGGCCTCCATCACTGTGTGATCGCCATCAACCAACAGCGGGAATTTCTTGATCGGCCACAGGGCTGTCAGCTCGTCCATGGCCCCATCGTCTTCGAGGAAGCGGGCTTCGAACGAGATGTCGTTCTCATAGAAGCCGATCAGGGCCTTCTGGCAGTAGGACGAAAAGGGGTGGGCGTAGAGTTTCACCTCAGGCTCCGTCGAAGGCGCGCTGGAGACCGGCGATGTCGATCTTCTGCATGGCCATCATCGCCTCCATGGCCCGGTTGGCGGCTGCGCGATCCGGGTCGGCGAAGAGAACGGGCAGGATCTTGGGAATGATCTGCCAGGACACCCCGAAACGATCCGTCAGCCAGCCGCAGCGGATTTCCTGACCACCGCCGTCCAGAAGTGTGTCCCATAGCCGGTCGATCTCGGCCTGGTCGTCGCAGTCGACATAGATCGAGAGCGCGGGGCTGAGCGTGTACATCGGCCCGGCGTCCAGGATCATGTAGCGCCGTCCGTCCAGCTCGAAGACCACCATCGGATGCCGGTCCGAGACGATCCGCGAATTGGGGATCAGCGACACATAGAGTTCGGCGGCCTGCTTGCCCTTCCCCTCGCCGTTGAACCAGAGGCAGGGCGCGGTCTTGTCGGTCATGGCGTGCTCCATTCGCTGGCCAGTCTTGCGCCGGATGTCGGGATCAGGCGAGCGCAATCAGACTGACGGCGTCGAAACGTCGCGCGATTTTCAGCCGGCGACGGAATCGGGCAGAACCGGGATCATGAGCTTCACCCTGTACGGCATCCCCAACTGCGACACGGTCAAGAAGGCCCGTGTGTGGCTGGATGAACGCGGCGTTCGTTACACCTTCCACGACTACAAGAAGGCCGGGATCGATGAGGCGCGCCTGAACGGCTGGGTGCAGGAGCTGGGCTGGGAGACGGTGCTGAACCGCGCCGGCACGACCTTCAGGAAGCTGCCGGACACCGACAAGGTGGACCTGGATGCGGCCAAGGCGGTCAAGTTGATGCTGGCCCAGCCCTCGATGATCAAGCGGCCGATGTTGGACCTGGGCGATCGCCGCATCGCCGGGTTCAAGCCGGACATCTATGAGGCGGCGCTGGGCGGGTTTGCGTGAAGCCCTCCTACGGTGCCGTTCCAACATAGTCCGTCATCCCCGGGCCTGTCCCGGGGACCCGTAGCCGCCTGCTTTGCAGCCTGTGGCGGTGAGATAGAGGGTATGGGTGGCCGGGATAAACCCGGCCATGACGTAATTAGAGGGCGGAGGCACCTGCCGCGAGTTTGTTTCGCGTCGCCGATTTGATGCCGCATCCAATCGGCACCTCGGCGGCGATACAGTCTCGAAGGGCCGCCGACACGGCAGCTCGCTGGAGACGAAGAGATGGTTGAGCTGTTCGGGGACTATTGGTGGCTGATTTTCCCGCTGGCCTGGATGCTAGGCTCGGCCTGGCAGGGCTGGCTGAAAGAACAGGCGCGCCGTGACGAGCTTCGCCTGATTGAAACCTACGCCGCCGCCGGGCGTGAGCCGCCGGCCGAGCTGATGAGCGCGCTGCGGCACCGGCCTGAGGAGGGCTGATCGATGGAAGACCTGTTTCGCAGCTATTGGTGGCTGCTGTTTCCGATGGGCTGGTTCATCGCCGAGGCCTGGCAGAACTGGCTCAGCTATCGTGCGCGCAAAGATGCGCTGGCGCTTGTGCAGGCGTATGCCGAGAAGGGCCGGGAGCCGCCCGCAGAGTTGATCGCCGCGATCAATCGCCGCGAAGAGCTTGAGGAGAGCGCACGGGCAGAGCGAGCTCCCCGGATCAACTGGGGCTGGTATCAGGCGGCGCTGTTCGGGGCTATGGCCGGCGGTCTGCTCTATATCTCCAGAAGCGGAATCCTGAGTGACGAGGGCTTGGCCGAAGCCCTGTTGATTGTGGTGGTCGTCATGGGTGCCCTGGCGATCGCCTCGCTGGTCTATGCCCTGACCTGGAAGGGTCCGAAGGCCTGACGTGTCCAGTCGGGGGCCCGACAATCAGGCGGATCAGGCTCTGGCCCAGGCGGCCAGGGCCGGGTCGTCGCGCGCCTTCGCCGAGCTGGTCGGTCGACATCAGAGCGCGGTCAGGGGCTTCCTGCGCCGCGTCTGCCGCGACGAACATGAGGCCGAGGATCTGGCCCAGGAGACCTTTCTGACCGCTTGGACCAAGCTGGGCACGTTGAAGGCCGACGCCAGCGTTCGGTCCTGGTTGTGCGGTCTGGCCTGGCGCAAGGCCCTGACGGCGCAGCGGGGGCGGGCGCGGTCGGCCGCGCGGGACCGTCAGTGGCTGGACACCCGGCCCGCCTTCGATACCCCGGCGGCGCGGGACCAGGTCGCGGTGCGACAGGCGCTGTCCAGCCTGCCCGACGATCAGAGGGCGGTGGTGGCCCTGTGCCTGGCCGCCGACTGGTCCCACGCCGAGGCGGCCGAGGCGCTGGGACTGCCGGTCGGCACCGTCAAGTCGCACGTCGCGCGCGGCCGCGCTAAACTGCTTGAAGCCATGGGAGAGACGCCATGACCGCCGATGACCGCCTGAAACAGGCCCTGGGACCGGATGCTGATGCGCCGCCAGCGGTTGATCATGCCTTTACGGCGCGCGTGCTGGCGCGAGTGGAACAGCGCCGGCTGTGGATGCGGTTGGGGGCGCTGGCGCTGTGGGCCGGGGCCGCAGCCCTTCTGGGCTGGGCTCTGCGGCCTGTCTTCCATGAATTGAGCCTGGCATTGGCACCGGCGTCGGGCGTAGCGGCACTGATGCTGGCGGCTGGTGCGGGGATCTGGTTGGCCCTGCGCGGCGATCTGGCGCGCGCCTTGAGGCGGGCTCGAACTTCGGTCCTGCCCGGACGGTTCTGACCTTACGAAAATTTCATCGCGAGCTTGCATCCCAAAGGAGGGCTCGATGCCTCTTGGGATCAAGCGGCGGGCAATGGGCCTGACCGATCAATAGGGAAATCTATCCATGGGCCCCGAAATTCTCATTCCGTTGAGTGTATTCGCGATGATCACCGCCATCGTTCTAGTGCCGAGCTGGTTCAAGACCCGCGAGCGGCGCGATCTTCAAGAGACGGTGCGTCACGCCCTGGACAAGGGCCAGGAACTGCCGGCCGAGCTGGTCGAAACCATCGCCAAGTCGACCCGCAAGCCGCCGGCGACGGCGCATACGGATCTGCGCACCGGGGTGATCTGGCTGGCGATCGCCGCCGGCATCGCCACCTTCGGCTGGATGGTCGGGTTTGAAGACGGCGAAGCGGTCTATCCGATGATGGGCATGGCGGCGGTTCCTGGCTTCCTGGGCCTGGCCTTCATTGTGTTGAGCTTCTTCAACAAGACGCGGGCGGACTGAGGCCGAGATCAGGGGAGACTGGCGATGGCCGGGAAACCATCTGACCTGTCACGGTTCCACGACGTCGAGTTGGCCGCCTTTGCGGCGGCCGGCGGCCGGCGGGAGTTCGGAGAGCTGGTCCGGCGTCACTCGGCGTCCGTGCGCGGCCTGCTGCGGCGGATGGGGGCTGAGCCGGCTCTGGCCGACGACGTGGCCCAGGACGCCTTCATCCAGGCCTTCGAGCGGTGTGCCGACTTTCGCGGCGAGGGGGCCTTTTCGGCCTGGGTCCGCAAGATCGCAGCCCGGCTCTACATCAAGCGCCGCCAAAAAGAGGCGCGCTGGACGGACCTGGATGCGGCGCCAGAGCCGATGGTGCCGATGCCGGATCACGGCCGCACCATCGATCTCGATGAGGCGCTCAAGGGACTGGTTGAGGTGGAGCGGGTCTGCATCACCCTGTGCCACGGCGCAGGGATGACCCATTCGGAAATCGCGGCAGCCTTGCGTTTGCCGCTTGGTACGGTGAAATCTCATGTCAAACGTGGTCTGGATAAGCTTCGGACGCGGCTGGAACCCGGCCCGCAAACACAGAGGAGGCCTGCTCATGTCGGATCGTAACGCGTTCGACGGCGAGATTGAGCGGCTGTTTTCGCAATCGCCTGTGCTCGAGGATGCAGAGGCCTTTGTGGAACAGGTTGAGCGCAGGCTGCGCCGCAATGGACGGGTTCGCGCCTTTGTTCTGACGCTCGCGGGTATGATCGGCGGCTTCTTTGCCGTGCGCGAAACCCTGGAGGCGGGAATCGGTTCGGGCCTGGCCCAGCTTTCGGGAACCTACGCCGCCGTCGCCGGGATCAGACCTTCGGGTCATCTCGCCCCCCTGATCGACGGGCTGGGGATCGCATTGCAGCACAGCCCGTCCCTGGTGGCGTTCTGGATCGTTTCAGCTACGGTAATTGTGGCGGCGGGACTGGCCGGCTGGCGGGTTGATCAGGCCTGATTGATCCTACGTCGACAAAAAGCCCAGTTTGAAGGCTTGGCTTGCGTTGCGACAGTCGCCGCGAACCTCTAGGTTCGCGGCGCTTTATGTTCAGCCCGCGTTGGGCCAGGGGAGTCGACACGCTTGTCAGACGTTTTTGAAGAGGTCGAAGAGAACCTCCGGTCCGAGCGCTGGAAAGAGTTGTTCCGCAAATGGTGGCCCATCGGTGCAGCCGTTGCCGGTGCCGCTGTCCTCGTTGTGGGCGGCATCTGGTTCCTGGATGCCCGCAAGGGCTGGACGGCCGCAGAGGCGTCCCAAGCCTATCAACGTGGCATGGATGCGCTGCAAACGCAGAACGAGGCCGCTGCCGAGGCTGCCTTTGTCGAGGTCGAGGCGGCGGGAAACCCGTCCTATCAGGCTCTGGCCCTGATGCAGCGCGCCGGCCTTCGCGTGGAGCGGGGCGAAACGACCGAGGCCGTCGCGCTGTTCGACCAGGCCGCTGAGGCGTCGGATGAGCCCCTCATCGCGGATGTTGCGCGGCTCAAGGCCGCCTGGCTGCTGATGAATTCGGGCTCGCTCGAGGATGTGACGGCGCGCCTGTCGCCCCTGACCGAAGAGGGACGTCCTTTCCGCTTCCAGGCCCAGGAGGCCCTGGCTCTGGCTCGGCTTCAGCATGGCCAGACCGATGCTGCCCGTCAGCAATTCCAGGCTCTGACCCTGGAGCTGGATCTCCCTGACTCCATGCGTCAGCGGGCCCAGGTCGCCATGTCGATGATTGACTCCGGCACGGCCTCCAGCCTGTCCGGCATCGTAGAGGCGGCGGGTCGTGCCCAGGCCCAGGCCCAGGCGGAAGCCGCAGCGGCGCGACGTCCCGGTGCGGAATCTCCCGGAGCCGAAGCTCCTGCGGCGGGTGCCGCGACAGATCAATGATGTCTGGCGAAAGTCACTGTCCATGAAGTTGCATTTCAAACTCCTTCTGACCGCCGGTGCCTGTGCCGCCCTGGCCGGCTGTTCGAGCGTCAGCAATACGGCCCAGCGGCTCTGGCCTTTCGGCGGTGACGACGAGCGCCAGGCCGTGGCCTCGGACGGCGAGCGCGTGTCGATTCTCCAGTTCGAGGAATCCGTCGAGGTTTCCAGTGCCCTGGCCGGTCGCCCGTTCAATCTACCGACGCCGCGCGCGGTGACCGCCTGGGCCCAGCCGGGGGGGACGACGGAGAATTCGATCGAACACGCCCAGGCCGGCGAAGCCTTCCGCGTCGCCTGGCGTCGCGACATCGGTGAAGGATCGGGCCGCACCAGCCAGGTGACGGCCCCTATCGTCGCGGCCGACGGTCGTCTGTTCGTTCTGGATGGCCGCAACAACGTCTCGGCGGTCGATGCCGCGAGTGGACGGGTGGTCTGGCGCCACGCGATCACGAACAATGAGCAGGATCGCCGCGGGCTTTTCTCATTCGGCTCAGGCGGTGGCGAGAATCAGGGCTTCGGAGGCGGCGTCGCCGTGAGCGACGGACGCGTGTTCGTCACCTCGGGTCTGCGCGTCGTCTCGGCGCTTGATGCGGCGACCGGCGATGTAGTCTGGACCAGCACCGTCGACACCCCGGTCCATGGGGCCCCGACCGTTGCCGGAAATCGGGTCTATGCCGTCGACATCGATAATCAGGTGATCGCGTTCGACGCGGCGACGGGCAACCAGTCCTGGTCTTTCCAGGCGATCGCCGAGCCGGCGCGCATCCTGCGCGCGGCCAGCCCTGCCATTTCCGGCGAGATCATCATCGCGCCGTTCTCGTCGGGCGAGTTGGTGGCGCTGAGAACCTCCAACGGCCAGCAGCTGTGGCAACAGGTGCTGTCGCGGACCAACCGGACCAACGCCCTGTCCGAGATTCGCGACATCGTCGGGCGACCGGTTGTCTATCAGGGGGCGGTCTATGCCGGGAGCCATTCCGGGCTCTTCGCCGCGATGGACCTGCGATCCGGCACGCCACGCTGGCAACTGCCGATCGCGACGCTGAACGCACCGTGGGTGGCGGGTGACGTCGTCTATGTCGTCTCCAAGGCCGGCGAGGTGATCACGATCAACAGGGCCAATGGTCAGGTGTACTGGATCTACGATCTGAACGAGGGACGCCAGCGCCAGGAAGGCGGCGTGCTGGGCCTGTTTGACCGGACGGTTCGCCCGATCTGGTCGGGTCCGCTGCTGGCGACCAACCGTCTGGTCCTGGTCAGTTCGGAAGGCGAGGCCGTGGCCCTGGATGCCCGAACCGGGACCGAACAGGCCAGTCTGAACCTTGGTGGGGCCGCCTATATCGCACCCATCGCCTACAACGGCATGATCTACGTCCTGACAGACGAAGGTCAGCTGGTCGCCATCCAGTAGGCCCGAAGGAGGCCGTCCGTACCGTGAGCCTGAAGGTCGCGATCGTCGGACGGCCGAATGTCGGCAAGTCGACACTGTTCAACCGCCTGGCCGGCAAGAAGCTGGCTATCGTGGATGACCGGCCCGGGGTGACCCGCGACCGACGCTATGCGCGTGGCCTGCTGGGCGACATTGACCTGACGCTGATCGACACCGCCGGTTTCGAGGATGTCGCGGACGAAAGTCTGGAATCGCGGATGCGGCGTCAGACCGAGCTGGCGGTCGAGGAAGCGGACCTGATCCTGTTCGTGATCGACGCCCGCGAGGGCATCACGCCGCTGGATCGGATTTTTGCGGACCTGGTGCGCAAGCGCGACAAGCCAACGCTCCTCATCGGCAACAAGGCCGAGGGCAAGGCCGGTGACGTCGGCCTGGCGGAGGCGGTTCGGCTCGGTTTCGGGGATGCGATCCCGCTGTCGGCCGAGCATGGCGAGGGCATGGCTGATCTCTATGCTGCGGTCGCGCCCTATGAGCCGGAGGATGAGAGCGACGAGGATGAGGCCGGCAAGCCCATCATGGTGGCCATCATGGGCCGGCCCAACGCAGGCAAATCGACCCTGGTAAACCGACTGCTGGGTGAGGACCGGATGCTGACCGGCCCGGAGGCCGGCATCACGCGCGACTCCATTTCCGTCGATTTTGAGTGGGACGAACGGCCTGTACGCCTGGTCGATACCGCCGGGATGCGCCGCAAGGCGCGGGTGCAGGAAAAGCTGGAAAAGCTGTCGGTCGCCGACACCATCCGGGCTTTGACCTTTGCCGAGGTCGTCGTCCTGATGATGGATGAGGCCAATGCCTTTGACACCCAGGATCTCCAGCTCGCCGACCTCGTCGAGCGCGAGGGGCGGGCGCTGGTCTATTGCATCTCGAAGTGGGACCGGGTCGAGGACGGCAAGGATCGACTGGCCGAGCTGCGGGAGGAGGCCGATCGGCTGCTGCCTCAGCTCAAGGGCACGCCGCTGATTGCGCTGTCGGCCCAGACCGGGCGGGGGGTGGACCGGCTGATGCCGGCGGTGTTCGAGGCTCATCGTCAGTGGTCGGCCAAGGTCAAGACGCGCGATCTGAACGACTGGCTGGCCCTGGCGGTTCAGCGCCACCCGCCGCCGGCGGTCGACGGTCGCCGGATCAAGCCCAAATACATGACCCAGACCAAGGCCCGGCCGCCGACGTTCGTGCTGTTCGCCAACCGGGCTTCCCAGATGCCCGATCACTATAAGCGGTACTTAATCAACAGCTTGCGCGAGAGTTTTGATTTGCCGGGCGTGCCGATGCGCCTGACCGTCAAGTCCGGGGCCAATCCGTTCGCCGAAGGTCCGGGGCCTGAGAAGACCGCGCCGCGCCGCAAGATCAAGGCGGACGCTGCAGCGGCGCGTGAGGACAAGCCGCGCAAACCGAAGGTGGCCACAAAGCGCGTGACTGGCTTGAAACCTGGCTCGGGCAAGAAGTCGGGGTCGACCGTCGTGGTCGGCAAGCGGGCCCGCACCGGTGCCCGCGCCGTCAGCCGCTCGGGCCGCATCCGCACCGCCCCCAAGGGCAGCGGGAAGCGCTAGATCCCCTCCGTCGCCGCATAGACCATGACGCCGGTTGCGATGGCCAGATTGAGGCTGTCGGCGCGCCCGCGCATGGGGATCTTGACCGTCAGGTCGCAGGCGGCGGCCAGCTCGTCGGTCAGGCCGGCCTGTTCATTCCCCATCAGGATCAGGGTCGGGCGGCGGTAGGGCGCAGCGCGATAGTCATGGGCCGCATCGAGCCGGGTGCCGACGACCGAGCCGGGCCAGGACGCGCGCCAGGCCAGGAATTCGGCCCGCGTCGCGCGGCTTACGCTGACGGCGAAGATCGAGCCCATGGTGGCCCGCACAGCCTCAACCGAGAACGGATCGACACAGTCGTCGATCAGGACGACCCCGCCGCAGCCGGCGGCGTCGGCGGTGCGGATGATGGTGCCCAGATTGCCCGGATCGCGGACCTGCTCCAGCGCCACCCAGCAGGGCGCGCGCGCGGGCTCGATCTCATCCAGCGGGGTGAAGCGCTGTTCGAAGACGGCCAGAACGGTCTGGGGATTATCCTTGCGTGAGACCTTTTCGAGGATCTCACGGGTCACGACGATAATCTCGCCGCCGGCGGCCAGGGTCTGGGACCGCGCGCGCTCGAGCAGCGGGTGAGGGCGGGCGTCCTTGCCGACCAGAAGCTGTCGGGGCGTCTGGCCCAGATCCAGCGCCTCGCCGATGAATTTGAGGCCCTCGGCCAGGAAGGTCCCGGTCTCCTCGCGCGCCTTCTTCATGTGCAGCGCACGCACGGCCTTGATGGTGTCGTTGGTGAGCGAGGTGATCTCGCGCTCCCGGCTCATGCCGCGCTCCAGCGTGCGAAGAAGCTGAGGCCAATCTCGGCGGCGCGCGGGCTGTCTTCCACCAGGCCCAACTCGCCCCAGTCGATGACGCCGCCCCGGCCTGGCAGCCGGTCGGCCAAGAGATGCGCCAGGGCCATGCCGGAAATCCGCGCCGCATAGGCGTTGATCAACAGAAAGGCGGCGTCGTCCGACAACAGCTCGGCGCACAGCGAAACCAGTTCGGGCGTGTCCTCGAACAGCCGCCACACCTGGCCGTCGGGGCCGCGTCCGTATTTAGGCGGATCCAGAATGATGCCGTCATAGCGATTGCCGCGCCGGATCTCGCGTTGAACGAACTTGCGCGCGTCCTCGACGATCCAGCGGACATTGTCGATGCCGGAAAGGGCAGCATTTTCCTTGGCGTAGGCGACGGACTTCTTGGAGGCGTCGACGTGGGTGACTTCACCGCCGGCGGCGGCGCAGACCAGGGACGCCACCCCGGTATAGCCGAACAGATTGAGGATGCGCGGCTGCTCGCGCGCCTCGACGGCGGTCTTGAGCCACTCCCAGTTGGCGGCCTGTTCGGGAAAGAAGGCCAGGTGGCGAAAGTTGGTGAAACGGGCGTTGAACCGGGCCGCGCCCCAGGCCAGCTCTGTCATCTCTGGCTGGGGCCGGTTGAAGCGCCAGTTGCCGGCCTCATCGTCGTCGGTCGGATCGAACATGGCGTCGGCCCTGCTCCACAGATCCGGCTGGGCCGGGGACCATAGGCACTGCGGCTCGGGCCGCACGACCAGGGCCTGGCCATAGCGCTCCAGTTTGCGGCCATCACCGGAATCGACCAGGGCGTAGTCGTCCCAGGCGCGGGTTCTAAGGATCAGGGGCTGGTCGGGCAGGCGCGGGCTCATGGCGCGGGTATAGCCGAGCGACATCGGCGCGTCCCGGCCTTCAACGCCGCCGCCGACGGCGGCGACGCATCAACGACAGCAACAGCCCTTCGCGCAGGCCCCGGTCGGCGACCCGAAGGTGCTCACACGGCCAGTGTCGCTGCACGGCTTCCAGAATGGCGGCACCGGCCAGTACGAGATCGGCGCGGTCCGGACCGATACAGCCATGGGCGGCCCGTCCCGCCCGGTCCAGGTCCATCAGGGTAGTGGCGACGGCGCGGCACTGGCCTGCGGTCATCCGCAACCCGTCGACCCGAGCGCGCTCATACTTCGCTAGCCCAAGGTGCAGGCTCGCGAGGCTCGTCACCGCGCCGGAAGTCCCGATCAGTTGGGCCTGGTTGTTCGTAAAGGCTTGGCGATGCGGCTCAGCTCCGACGAAGGCCGCGATCTGCGAGCGCATGGCCTCGACCATGGACTCGTACCAGTCGGACGTCGGTCGCTCCGGCTCGGGAAAGTGTTCAGCCAGGGTGACGACACCGATCGGTACGCTGTGCCAGGCCAGAATGTCGGCTGATCGACGCTCACTCTGTACGCGTGGGCGGACCCAGGAAATCTCGGTCGATCCGCCGCCGACGTCCAGGATCAGGGCCGACCTGAAGCGATCATCAATCAGGTCCGTGCAGCCGGCGACGGCGAGCCTGGCTTCCTCTGCGGGTTCGATGACTTCGAGGGACAGGCCGGTTTCGCGCTGTACCCGTTCAAGAAACGCCCCCCCGTTTGAGGCGGCACGGCAGGCCTGGGTCGCCACCGCGCGCACGCGCTGAACCCGGCGGCGGCGAATTCGATCGGCACAGACGGCCAGGGCCGACACGGCACGGTCCATGGCCGCTGCCGACAGTTCACCTGTATGCGAAAGCCCTTCCCCCAGGCGAACGATGCGGGAATAGGCCTCGACGATGCGGAAGCCGTTGTGGGCCCGGCGCGCGATCAGCATTCGACAATTGTTCGTTCCCAGGTCGAGCGCCGCATAAAGCGGCACGTCCTGGCGCGCGTCATCCGGCGCGGCCCCACAGGGAGCCTGGGAGGGAGTCTCAGGCATGGCCCGATCCGTCATCAGAGCACCGGACCCATCGCCCAGGCTCATTTTCGCCAACCAGACTAACGGGTTGAGGATTCCTGTCCAGTCACCAGCACGCCGCGTTCAGGGCGCGGTCATCCCTGGCGTGCCAAAGGTCAGGCATGACGATCCGCCTGGCAAAATTCGCGATCGGACAGGTGGTTCGCCACCGAATTCTGCCTATTCGCGGGGTTGTGGTCGATGTCGATCCTGAGTTCGGCCACGGTGACGCCTGGTGGAACGCCTTGCCCGCCGAGGACCGCCCAGCCCGCCATCGGCCCTTCTATCATGTCATCGCCGAGGGCCTTGACCACGACAGGGCCGCCTATGTTTCGGAGCAGCACCTCGTGGCCGATGCGAGCGGCGAGCCGATCCGCCACCGCGATGCCGGTCTGCAGTTCGCCGGCTTTCAGGATGGTCGCTATCGGGTTCGGTCCAACAGTTTCAACTAGGCTGCGGGCCCGGCAGCGTCTGACTTGATGAGCCGACCGTCAACCCAACCGATGGCGATCAGCCTGGGCCCGAGTCCCACGAAGGACGCAGTCCGCATCAAACCGCCGAGCCCGATGAGGTTAAACAGGAACACCATCTTTTTCTGCCACGATTATCGGGGCACAGCGAGCATCGGCCTCATTTGAGGTGTCTGCCCAGATCGCCGGCCCGGACCAGCGAAACACCGGCCAGGCCCAGAACGATAAAGCGATCAGATCGGCCAGACTGGGCCAGTTTTGGGTGCGCGTCCGCCGTACCCCCGATTGGATTGGATCGGACAAGACGGCTTTCCAATGGGCCGGACCTACCGTCAGACAGTGTCGCGCGTTACATAGGGGATACCCGCACGTACGGAGGCCCCCATGTCCGATTTTGAACACGTCTTTGAAAAGCCGCCTGAGGGCGCGGCCGAGGACTGGACCATCCCGCAGGATTGGGAGGCCTACACCGATGTCGAGCATCAGACCTGGGACACCCTGTACGCGCGACAGATGAAGATCCTGCCGGGGCGGGCGGCCAGTGTCTTCTTCGACGGGCTCAAGGCGCTAGATCTGAATACCGGCGGCATCCCGGATTTTGCGGAGATGAACCCCAAGCTCCAGGCTCTGACAGGTTGGACCGTGGTCTGTGTACCGGGCCTGGTGCCGGATGATGTGTTCTTTGATCACCTGGCCAACCGGCGCTTTCCCTCCGGCCAGTTCATCCGCCGGCCGGACCAGCTGGACTACCTTCAGGAACCCGACATTTTCCATGACGTCTTCGGCCACGTGCCGATGCTGACCCATCCGGATTTCGCCGACTACATGGAGGCCTATGGCCGGGGCGGTCAGCGCGCCGCGTCCTTGGGGATGCTGCCCAATCTGGCGCGACTGTACTGGTACACGGTCGAGTTCGGCCTGATGCGCGAGGCCGAGGATCTCCGAATCTACGGTGCCGGCATCGTCTCGTCCGCCACTGAAAGTGTTTTCTGCCTGGAAGATCCGTCGCCGAACCGGCTGGGCTTTGATCTCGAGCGGGTGATGAGGACCCTGTACCGCATCGACGATTTCCAGCAGGTGTATTTCGTGATCGACACGATCGAACAGCTCAAGCAGGAAACCCTGAGGGATTTCGCACCGATCTATGAGCGGCTGGAAGGCGCGGAAACCATTGCCATAGAGGCGATCCAGCCGTCGGATGTGGTTTTTGCCCGTGGAACACAGGCCTATGCCGCAAAGGGCGGCCGATTTGCCGCGTGACACGGGAGTTCGCGCTCCGATTGCGGCTGACGAAACCCCGTTCGGGGGAATCGGGTGGACGTCACAGGGACAGCGAGAAACGATTGCGGGTCACTGGTGAAAGTACACGCGTCCTATGGTCGTTCTATCAGCTCTGGGATTTGTAGCGGCGGCTTCCGTCGCCGTTGCGCATGATCCGCATGGATGCCCTGAGGTGGTCCATGACCCGCGCGTGGCCTGCCAATGTGTCGACTATGATCGCAGCTATGCGGCCAGTGCGTACTATTACTCTCAATTCTCGACCTATCGGCGACCGGCCTATCATCCGCGGCCCTATACCGTACGCCCGGCCTATCCGCCGCCGCCGGTCTATGCACCGCCACCCCCGCCTCCACAGTACTACAGCGGCGCGCCCTCCTATGTGGTCAGGGGACGGCCGGTCTATCAGCCGGGGCCGGTCGGCTATGTTCAGGGGCCGACGATCTACGTCGATGCGCCGCCCGTCTATGTCGAGCCGGCCCAGATATATATCGAGCGCCCCGAAATCGTGGTGCGTCCGTCAGAGGTGATCGTGGCTCCGCCGCAGATCCATTACCAACCATGCCCGGAAGGTGAGACCTGCTACCAGGACCCGGCTGCTCCCAGCGGCACCCCGGCTCAAGGCAACTAGTCCCCGGCGTCAGCGGCCTCGGCTGGGTGTGTCCCCGTGCTGGTCGCCTCGCCGTCCTCATCCGTGGTGTCCGTCGCCGCGCTGGTCGTCGATGGGGCCGCCGACTCGACGCAGAGTGCCTGAACCTCCCTCGCCAGACCCAGATAGCCGCCACTGAGGGCATGGACGCGAGCGGCGTCACATTCGTTTTCGCTGAGCAAGGCACCGACCTGCAACCGTGCCGCTTCATACGCCTGAGCCTGATCGCGCAGGCGCCGGGCCTCAACCCGCTGAGAGGGAAGGCAAAGCGCAATCCAGGTTGAGTCCGCGCATCGGGCTACCAGGGCCACTTCCCGCTCGCTGAGCACGCCGGGGTCGGCACTGACAACGGCTGTCGTGGTAACCGGCGACAAGGGGATGGTGCTGGCCGGAGCGGTTGCAACGGTCTCCGGCGCTGTCGGCGGGGAGGTCAGCAGCTGAACGTCTGGAAGTCGATAGCGGCAAATCCAGCGTTGATCGACAAATTCACAGCCCTCGAGCGTTGCCGCCTGGGGCTGGGAGGCGAGCGTCGCCGCAAGGATCAAGCCAATTTCCCACATAGCTCCCGTCCATTCCCGGTCGCAAACCCCGGTTTACTGTAGCAGAGGTGCGAAAAAGCGCGAGGCGCAACTGTAGCTAACGCCAAATTTCCCCTGTTTGGAGAAACTAGTCGGCTTCCTAAGCGCCAACGCTTCATGTACCTATGCTATCCTTAACCATAAGCTTGGGGAGTAATGGGGATGATGTGGATTACCAGCCTGGTCCTGTCGGCAGCGATGTCGACAACGGCCGTAACCGACGACCATGGGTGCCAGGAGCGCGCCCATACGCCAGGCGATCCTTGCCTGTGTACCATTGAAGTCGATTTCTATCGTCCGGGGCCCGGCACGGGCGGACCCGGTGGCCCGGGAGGCCCGGGGGGGCCGGGTAACTGGTCGGGACCTGGCGTTTTCAACATTTCGGCACCGGGTGCCCGCGTGATCGGTCGCCCGATCCGCATTGACGGTCCGGTCGTGCACATCGCCGGCCCGCCGATCTACGTCGATGCGCCGCCGGTCTATGTCTCGTCGGCCCAGATCTATCTGGCCCGTCCGGAAGTGGTCGTGCGTCCGTCGGAAGTCGTGGTGGCTCCGCCGGAAGTTCACGTCGAGCCGTGCCCGAACGGCGGAACCTGCGCCAACTAGGTTCAGGCGCTTCCGGCCCTGGTCGGATCTGAATTGCGAGGCGAGGTCGTCACCAGACGGCCTCGCCTTTGCTTTTTGGGCGGCAAGAGATGCGCTCAGGACCTGTCCAGCCGCTTTCCCATGCGGATCAGGGGCACCGGCGCGCCTCCGCGGGCGTCGGTGAAGGCCTCGATGTCCTGATAGCCGCAGGCCCGGTAGAGCGGCTCGCCGCCTTTGGTCGCGACCAGTTCGACGCGGTCGAAGCCGGCGGCCCGGGCGGCGGCCTCGCACAGGTCCAGAACCAGACGCCCGACGCCCCGGCGCACGAAGTCGGGATGGGTGTACATGGCGCGCACCCGCGCGGCGTTGACGCCCGGCGTCAGGGCCGCCGGTTCGCGCCCCGGCGTATGGTCGCCGCCATAGCTGGTGATGCGGTGGCTCCAGCCGCCGCAGCCGGCGGGGCGTCCGTCGATCTCGACCAGGAAATAGGTGCGGTCGGCGATCAGCTGGCTATCGACCCCCATGATCAGGCGGCTGGCCTGGACCTGTTCCGGGCTGAGGAAGGCGGCGAGCGGACCTGAGATGGCCGCGTCCATCAGGGTGTGCAGGGCCGGCGTGTCGGCCTCGGTCGCCAACCGCCAGGCCAGGGCCTGCGTCACCGCGCCAGCCTCGGCCAGGCCCGCCAGGTTCCGATCAGATAGGCCAGGCCGTAGCCCAGCACGATCAGCGAACTCCACCAGCCGAAGGCGTTGATGTCGCGACCCAGCACCACGGCCGGCACGAGGATCAAACCGCGCAGGAGATAGATGGTGGTGATGACGACCAGGCCGGTTCGCAGCAGCGGCAGCTTGCCGATCAGGCCCGCGCCGGAGAAGGCATAGGCAGCCCAGATGGCCAGGATGGTCGCGATCCCCAGGGTCAGCAGGGCCGGGTAGATCGAGCCGCGCTCGGCCATGCGCGCAAGCTCTTCGCCGGCCCCGAAGAACCGATACCAATCCGGCCCGCCGACGATGACTGCCAGATGCACCAGAGCGGCCAGAAGGCTGAGCGCGCCGGCCAGGATCAGGAACGGCTCGCGCTTCATCGGATCAATCCCGCTGGAAGTCGTAGAAGTCCGAGCCGAGGGCCAGGATCGAGGTCAGCTCGTCCAGGGCCCCGTGCGTTTCCAGCAAGAGCGCCGGATCGGCCAGATCCGACGGCAGGAGCCGGTCACGATACCAGTGGCTGGCCCAGACGGTGAGGGCGGCGTGCAGACCCTCATCGAGACGCTGGCTGGCGTTGGCGGCGGCCAGCTCGGCCTCGGTCAGGACGACGCGCAGGCGCAGGCAGGCTGGGCCGCCGCCATTGGCCATCGACTGGCGCACATCGACGTATTCGACCCGCCCGATCGGGCCATTGGAGGCAGCCAGGTCTTGCGCCGCCGCATGGGCGCGCGGGTTGTTCTCGGTCTCGGTCGGGGCCAACAGGACCAGGCGGTCCTCGCCCGGCAGCACCAGCAGCTGACTGTTGAACAGATAGGACTTCACCGCATCGGCCAGCGGTAGATCAGCCTCGGAAATCTCCAGGAAGGCCGGGTCGAACAGGCCGTCGGCGGCGCGGCGGATGGCCTCCAGCGTGGCCGCCTTGTCCTCAAACGCGGTCTCGTGGAACAGCAGGGCCTCGCGCGTGCCGACGCACACCACGTCATTATGGAAGGCCCCGCCCAGGATGGCGGCCCTGCCCTGGCGGGCGAACACCGGCCGGGCCGCGCCGTGGCGGCGCGCGATGGCCTCGGACGACTGCAGGGTCTGGCGGGCCGGAAAGTCGGCGCTGGGCCAATGTTCAAAGGCGTCCTTGCCCCAGACCAGCAGATTGACGCCGGGCTCACCGTGTTCGGCGCTCAGCCGCACATGATTGGCTGCGCCTTCGTCCGACAGATGGCCGACGGCGGGCAGGGGATCGTGAACGGCGAAGCGCGCCGGGTCGGGGAACAGGGCCTTGAGCGCGCGCGTGGTCTGTTCCGCCTCGATCGACCGGTGCAGATTCGAGACCAGATTGGCCGGGGTGAAGTGGACCCGGCCGTCGGCGGCGTCGGCGCTGGGCGTCACGGTCGCGGCATTGGCCGCCCACATGGCTGAGGCCGAAGAGGCAGCGGCGGCGAACGAGGGCGCGTCGGTCCAGGCCCGACTCAGCACCTCTGAATCCGAGCCGCCAAAGCCCAGGCCGCGCAGCCAGCCGATGTGCGGACGCTCATGCGGTGGCATGACGAACTGGGGCACGCCCAGATCGGCCAGGCCCTTCATCTTGGCCAGGCCCTGCAGCACCGCCCCGCGCGGATCGGAGGCTTCACCGGCGTTCAGGGCGCTGGCGATATTGCCCGGCGACAGACCGCCGTAGCTATGGGTCGGCCCGACCAGGCCGTCGGCGTTGGCTTCGTAAGAAATCACGCGCGCAGCCCTTTGATTTCGCTCTCGATATTCTTGACGGCGTCGGCCTCGAAACTGGCGACTGGATAGGCGCAGTAGTCGGCGGCGTAATAGGCGCTGGGGCGGTGGTTGCCGGAGGCACCCAGGCCGCCGAACGGCATATCGCCGGCCGCGCCGGTGGTCGGGCGGTTGAAGTTCACGACGCCCGCGCGGATGCGGTGGACGAAGCGGTCCCAGTTTTTCGGGTCATCCGAAACCAGGCCGGCCGACAGGCCGTAACGGGTGGCATTGGCGGCGGCGATGGCGTCGTCAAAGGTCGCGGCGCGGGTGACCGACAGGAAGGGGGCGAAGATCTCTTCGTCCGGCGCGCTCACGCCTGTGACGTCGATGATGGCCGGCGACACAAAGGCGTCCGACAGGCCCGCGATGCGTTCGGACGGTTTGATCACCCGCGCGCCGGCGTCAATTCGCTCTTGCAGCGCCAGGCGAGCCCCCTGGGCGGCGCGCACGGAGATCAGCGGGCCGCCGAAGGGCTCGGGCGTGCTGTTCCAGGCGGCGTAGGTCAGACGCCCGGCGATGGCCTCGACGGCGGCGATGATCGCATCGCCCTTTGGCCCTTCCGGCACGATCAGGCGGCGCGCGCACGAGCAGCGCTGACCGGTGGTGACGAAGGCGGACATGGCCACAATGCCGGCTACGGCCTCGGCGTCGGCGACGTCCCACACGACCAGCGGATTATTGCCGCCCAGCTCCAGCGCCAGAATGACGTGCGGATCGTCGGCGAACTTGCGCCGGAAATGGGCACCGGCGGCGCCCGAGCCGGTGAACATCAAGGCGTCGATGGGTTGATTCAGCAGGTGGGCCCCGACCTCGCGGCCGCCCTGGACGACATTGACCACGCCCTGGGGCAGATCGGCCTGGGCGAAACATTCGGCCATCAGCTGGCCGGTCAGGGGCGCTTCTTCGGACGGCTTGAACACCACCGTGTCGCCGGCCAGCAGGGCCGGGACGATGTGGCCGTTGGGCAGGTGGCCGGGGAAGTTGAACGGGCCGAGCACGGCGGCGACGCCGTGTGGCCGGTGGCGCAGCACTGCTCGGCCGAAGCCGGTGGCGGTCTCGCGCTCGCCGGTGCGCTCGTCATAGGCGCGGATCGAGATGTCGACCTTGCCCTGCATGGCGCCGACCTCGGTGGTGGTCTCCCACAGGGCCTTGCCGGTCTCGCGGCTGATGGCTTCGGCGATCTCGGGCGCACGGGCCTTGAGCACAGCCTGATAGCGTTTGACCGCGTCGATGCGGTCCTGGCGGTTGCGATCCGCCCAGTCGGGGAAGGCCTGGCGGGCCGAGGCGACCGCCTGTTCGATCTGGGCTTCAGAAGCGTTCGGGCCTTCCCAGACGACGTCGCCGGTCGCCGGGTCGATGGAGGATAAAGTAGAGGTCAAGTCAGGCTCACAGAATGGCGCGGACGGGGTCGCCGTCCTTGATATGTAGGGCGTCGGCGGTTTCGCGCGAGATCTCGATGCCGCCCTCGACCGGCTCGGCGATGGCGCGGGTGGCGCGAAAGTCGTTCAGCGTCGTGGTCGACAGCAGATGCGGATCGCCCTCGACATCGTCGGTGATAATGGTGCGCATGACGCGGGCTTCGCGCACGGAGCGGATGGCGTCGCGCTGACAGGCCATGGTCGGGCCGGCGTCGAAGACATCGACCAGGCCGTTGGCCTGGAAGCCCTCGCGCTCCAGCAGCTTCTTGGCCGGTTTGCCTTCTTCAAAGACCTGACCGATGGCGGCCTGGGCGTCGATGTGCATCAGGCTTTCATACAGCGGGTGATGCGGGGCCAGGTCGAAGATGAACTGGCCGTCGCCCTTGCCCGACAGCTCGTCGGCGCTGTCGAAATCCATGCCGAAGAATTTGGAGGTGACGTGCTCCCAGAACGGCGACTTGCCCTCGGCGTCGAAACGCCCGCGCAGCTCGGCCAGCACCATGTTGTTGAACAGCTCGGGCCGGGTCCCGATCAGCAGATAGCGTGAGCGGGCTAGAAGGGCACCGGCCCCGCCGATGCGTTTGTCCGGCTTGAGGAACAGCGAACCCACCTCGGTCCAGCCGCGGCACTCGTTGACGAAGACCAGGGCCGGCTGGTCGTTGCGATGCGTGCCGGCCTGTTCAGACACATGGTAGTGCGAGAAGGTCATCCGGCGGAACGAGGCGAACGGCCGCTTCAGGCCGACGGCGGCCTTGACCCCGGCCAGGCCGATGACCTCGCCCGTGTCGGACTCTTCCATCATCAGGACGTACCAACGGTCCTCGACGGGCAGGGTCTCAGAGAACGATCCCTCGCTGATTTCGAGGCGCCCGCGCAGGGTCGGCTCGTCTTCGGGCAGGCTGGTGAAGCCGGGACCGGAGGCCTTGGCCAGGCCCATCAGGGATTCATAATCCGCCGAGGTGGCGGGACGCACGACGAGCATTACAGGGTCTCCAGACGCAGGCGTTTGAGGGCCTGGGCGTCGATTTCGCCAGAGGCGACCTTGGCCAGGATCAGGGTTGAGAGCTGGGCGCGCTCGACGAAGCTTTCCGGCCAGGCGAACTCGTTTTCGGAATGGATGTCGCCGCCGCGCACCCCCAGGGTGTCGATGTTGGGCAGGCCGGCGGCGTGCAGGTTGTTGCCCTCGCAGACCCCACCGGACGACTTGAAGACGATGTCCTGGCCGAGCAGGGTCCCGGTCCGGGTGACGATGTCCATCAGGGCCTGCTGCGAGGCGTCGGCCGGCTTGGGCGGGCGGGTGAAGCCGCCGTGCAGCTCCATCGACAGGCCCTCGAAGGGCGCGTCGCGTGCGATGGCGGCGACCTGCTCGGCGGTCCAGTCGGCGGCGGCCTTGTCCGGGACGCGGGCGTTGAAATGGATCACGGCGATGTCGGGAACGACATTGAGGGGCGCCCCGCCGGTGATCTTGGCGACATTGACGGTGACGCCGTCGCGCTGACCGTTCAGGCCGTGCAGGGCGGCTCCCAGAATGGCGGCACCGGCGATGGCGTTGCGGCCCTCATCGAAGGCGCGCCCGGCATGGGCCGAGCGCCCGCGCACGATCAGCCGCCAGTTGGCCGAGCCCTTGCGCGCGCCGGCCAGGGATCCGTCCGGCATGGCCGGCTCATAGGTCAGGCCCAGATGCCCGCGCGCGCCCAACTTGGCCAGGAGGGGGCCGGACCCGAGCGAGCCGATCTCTTCGTCGGGCGACAGCAGAACGGTCCAGCCGACCGACTCACGCGCAGGGTGGGTCTCGAAGGCTTCCAGCGCGGCCAGAATGACGCTGATGCCGCCCTTCATGTCGGCGATGCCCGGGCCATGCAGGGCACCGTCGGCGCGGCGCTTGACGCTCTGGAATGCGCTGGAGGCGGGATAGACCGTGTCGTAATGCCCGGTCATGACGATCTGGGTCGGGGCCTCGGGCCGCATCGTCAGCTTCAGCGCCGGGGGGTGGGGCTGGGGTGTCAGCACCCCGGTATCCCCGACTTCGATGGTATCCGCCAGCGGCACCCGCTCGATCTGACAGGCCAGGGAGCGACGCGCCTCGGCCTCCAGCAGACCTAGCTGTTGAGTCAGGCCTTCGACATTACGGCTGCCCGAGTTCAGATCGCACCACTGGATGGCGCGATCGATGATCGCAGCCTCGCGCACGGCGACGTGATTCAGAGCCGCCTGATCGTCGGGAAGGATTTGCATGGGCGCGGTTTAGCCCGCCTCATCGTTTTCTTCCACCCGGCGGCGCTGTTCTTCGTCCCGCGACGAGCGACGCCACCGGACATACAGGCGGGCGTCGCCGTCGGCACCGACACGCGACACCACCGAAATGTTGCGACGGGCGCGCCATTCGACCTGGACCGCAGCGCCCTGTTCGCCGCCGCCGATGACCTCGAAATACAGATCGTCACCGATGTATTTGCCGCCAGCCACGGTCATGCTGGATGCGTCACCTCCGAATGACAGACGATCCAGTCCTGCAAATTCTCGTAGGTTTCCAACCACATCGAATCCACCGCCTCCGGCCAGGGCCGCCAGGCTGGATGCCAACTGCGCCGCCTCGATCGGTGACAGTTGCGAGGCTGAGCGCCCGAACAGAACCTGCGACAGGATTTCGTCCTGGGGCAGGGCGGGGGTCGAACTCAGGGTGATGACGGGCCGTGCCGCAGTGCCGCGCACCTCGATCCGAGCGGTCAGTGTCGGGTCCTCGCGAACCGCCGTAAGGTCCAGCCGAATGTTCTCGGCACGCGTGGACAGGGTGACCGTGCCGCCGGGTTGGAAGGTGAAGCGCCGTCCAGCAAATTGATAATCTCCCCGCACCAGGCGCGCATTGCCGGACAGCCTGGGGTCGCTGAGGGAACCGGTGACGTGCGCGTCCAGCCCCATTTCCACATCCAGTCCGCGGCCCTCGATGAAGACGCCGCCGCCAGAGGAGCGAAGGCGTACATCCACATTGAATGCCGACCGGGATCGGCGGGCAGCCCGCTCCTCGGCGGATTCCTCGATCTCGTCCTCCAGGCCGCCGGGTCGGTTGATCTCGATGACGTCGAGTTCGACGACATCGGTGCTGTTGGGCAGGTCGTCAGCCGAGATGATCGCCTCGCTGACATCCAGTTCCCCCTGTAGGGAAATTGCTCCGGATTCGGCCCGCTCGACGCGGATGGGGCCGGAGGCCCGGGCCCGCGCCAGGTCCGTCTGGATAACCCGGAAGTCGGTCAGTTGTAGGGTCAGGCTCGAGGCCGATCCCGTCCGCAGACCCAGTACACCCTGGCCGGTCACGCGACCTGGATTGCCGCCGCGTCCGTCTGTTGCGGTGAAGGCGGTGATGCGGGCCGTATCGGCGTCGAAGCGGGTTTGCATGGTCAGATCGCTCAGGACCAGACCGCTGCCGCCGTCTTCGAACCGGCCCTGGCGCAGGTCGAAATGGCCATCGATCCGAGGATCATTGATGGTCCCACCCACGGTGGCCTCACCGTCGACAATGCCGGACAAGGTTCGCTCGCCACCAAGCACCAGATCCCAGATCGAGCGAATCTGACCCTGCAAGGTGATGTCTCCCGACATGGGTTGGTTCCGATTGATCGCCAGGCGCAATGGTGCCGCGCTGGCGGTGACGGGCAGGATAAGGTTGGCCTGCGAGCGGACGCCAGCGGCGTCGGAGGCTTCCGCCTCGACGAACATCCGGTCGTCGGACAGGCGTGCGGTGATCAGGGCGTCGATGTCCATGTCTGCGCCGGCATCGCGGCTGCGTGCGTTCTCGAGCCGGGCCACAATGGTGCCGTCCAGGGCGTCGCGCGTACCTTGCAGATTGATCTCGCCGGTGACGCGGCCCGCCAGGTCCGGTGCAATGGAACGCAGGTCGACCCCGGTGAGACGGGCGCGGATCAGGGCTGTGGTCCGGTCCTCTCGAAGCTCGCCCACAAGAACGCCACCGCCGACGCTCAGATCGACCTGCGCCGACTTGTTGCCGTCAGCCAGCACCAGAACCAGGGGGGAGCGTGTGTCGAATGCGACATCGCGTACGCGGCCACCCCCCTCGAGGGACACGGTTTGCCGGCCTTCGTCCCGGGCGTAGATGCCGGATCCCTGGAAACGAATAGGGGTGCCGCCGCCGACATCGGCCTGAAGCGTAAAGGGCAGGCGCGATAGCGTGCCCTGGCCCTGGAGACGCAGGGTGCGGATGACATAGCTGGACCTGGCGAAGCGGACCCCGCGGCCGGTCACATCAATCAGGGCCGCGGCATCGCCGGAGCCCTCGGTCAGCAGGACCCGGCCAGACGCGGTGCCGGCTGCCAGAAATGCGCCCGGACGTGCCTCGAAGGTCAGATCGGCGCTGGCGGGGTTCGAACCGCTGAGTGCCAGGTCTCCTCGTGCTGTCACGCCGCCAGCATTGATGTCCATACCCGTCAGGCGCACGCCATCATCGGCGATGCGGAATAGGGAAAAGGCGCGAGCCGGACCATAGGCGCTGTCGCCCGTGATCGTGATCCGGCCGTCCGAGGCATCGGCCCCCTTGCGGAATGTAAGGACCAGATGCGTGTCGGCCAGGGTGAGCGGGCCGGCTCCGATCGAGGCAAAATCAGCTGTCAGATCCAGCACCGGGCGTTCCAGAGTGCCGGTCAGAGCACCTTCGCCACGCGCCGCGCCACCGATCTCCACCGGTCCGACGCCAAACGGCCCTCGAGCGGTCCAGTCCAGCGCCAGTCGCACATCCCCTTGCGACAGGCCGATCAGGCCCTGCGCATTCAGACGTGCGGCCGATCCAGACAGGCTGGCCCGGGTCACGGCGATACGGTTGTCGCCGATCAGCCCCTCGCCCGTGAATCGCGGCGAGCTGCCGAGGAGCCGATCCAGTTCCGCCCAACCCGTGTGCAGCCGCCGCCCGTCGGCCGTGAAAGCCAGCGCCCAGGGCGCGCGTCCGCTTTGCGAGGCCGTGAAGGTCAGATTCATCGCGCCGCGCGCCTGCCGCCGCAGGCGAGAGATGTCTGAAACAACGGCCGAACCCTGGACTCCCAGGCCGCCGGTGATCCCGCGGGAGCCTTCGGCGCTGATGTCCAGGGCGGCACCGTCCAGATCGAAACGCTGGATCAGCAGCCGGGTGTCTGACATCCGACTCGCCCGGATCAGCGCGCGCGGCTGCGTCCCGATCAATGACGCCAGCAGGCTGTCGCCCGAGCCGCCCTGACCGCTCAGACCAGCTTCGAGATCGTAGCGACCGTTTCGGGCCGTCAGGCTGACGGGGCCGCCCAGGCGTCTCAGGCCATAGCCGGCGATCTCGGCCTGATCGACGCGCGCCTCGCCATCGAAGGTCCAGCGTCTCTGGTCGCCTTGCCAGAGCCCCGCAATCTCGCCGGCTCCGGCGATATCCTGTCCGGCCAGTCTGGAGACTGAAGGCGTGGCCACACGGATCTGGACGCCATCCCCCATAACCTCTCGTGCGCTATCGAAGGCTCCGGCGGCGTCGACGGTCAGATTGTCGGAGCGGATCACCCAGGCCAGCCCCACGGCGTCGTTCTGTCCTCTGACAGGGCGCAGGCCGACGCCGAAGCGAACCTCGGGGCCGAGGCGCGCGATCAGTGGCTCCAGCAGGTCTGATCCGGCCAGACGGACGTAGCCCGCCCCTTGTCCTCCAGCGTCTGAGAAGCGCCCGTGGGCCGCGACGGGGCGATAGCTTCCGGTCTGGACGAGGGCGTCGAAGCCATGTTCGCCCATCTCCAAATGCAGCTCGAAGGGATGATCGGGGGAATAGCCGAGAGCCCCGGCGATCGGGCCGCCTTGGGCCTCATGCGCACGGGCCTGAACGGTTGCGCCCAGGAGGCCGCCGTGGGCGGCCGTCTCAAAGGTCAGATTCAGGGCGTCTCCAGGCCGCGACAGGCTGGCGGCCTCCAGCAAGCCGGCCTTGCGGCCACTGCGGTCCAGACGCACATGGCCGCTCAGATTCCATCGGCCATATTCCTGGGAGAAGCCTTCGTGCAGTTCGATCCGAGACTGGAAGCGACGAATGTCCACCGTTAGCGGCATCGACCCCGGCGGGGTCAGATCCGGTTCCAGCACCGGTCGGCGCAGCACGCGCACGACCTCCGCCTCGATCAGGTCGGCATGAAAGCGGCGCGTGATCAGCGGCAGGTAGGACCAGTCCAGACGCGCGTTCTCGATCTCCAGCCAGACGCCGTCCCGGTCCGTCATCGTTACCCGGTGCAGGGTAAAATCGCTCCAGAGGTCGCCGGACAGTCCCTCAACACGGATCTGCCCGTAGCGGCCGATCTGTCGCCCCTCGACAAAGTTGAGGACGAGATCGCGCCCCGCCGGTGTCAGTACGGCCAGGCGCGCGCCGCCGAACAGCAGCAACAGCAGCCCGCCGAGGACGGCCAATCCGATCAAGCTCCAGCCCAGGGCGGAGCGTCGCCGGCGCTCAGCGGCGGCGGGGGCCTCTGCCGGCTCCGGCGGTGGCGTGTCGGCAGCGGGGCCGGGCTCGCGACGCCGACTCAAAACGCCTGTCCGATGCTGATGTAGATCTGGAACTGGGGGTCCGAATCGCGCCGGTCGATCGGAATGGCGATGTCGGCCCGTATGGGACCGAACGGCAGATCGTAGCGTATCCCGGCCCCGACTGAGATCCGGAAGTCCGCAAAGTCCGGCATGGTACCGGTGCCAATCGAGCCGGCATCGACAAAGGCTGCGACCCCGAGATCCCGCCAGACCTGACGCCGCCGCACCTCCAGGCTGGTCTCGAACAGGGATGAGCCGCCCACCGGGGTCCCGTCGTCGAACTGGGGTCCGACGCCCTGGTAGTCAAAGCCGCGCACCGAGCCACCGCCGCCTGAATAGAAGCGTCGGTCGGACGGCAGGTCGTTCCCGGAAGCGCCGCTGATGGTTCCGAGTCGGATCCGACCGGCCACTACGGTCTGGCCGGCCGCGTCGATCGGAACGTAGACGGAGCCCTGGGTGGTCGCCCGGACGAACATGAACGAGCCGTCGCCGGTCACAGCCGTGGGCTGGACATCGACGCTGAGCCGCCATCCCGAGCTCGGGTCCAGTGGATCATCCGAAAAATCGATGAAGGCATTGGCCCCGAGGGTGACGATCACCAGGTTCCGTTCGATCGGGGTGAGGGGGACCGTCAGGTCATTGATGTCCAGTTCGCCATAGCTGCCGGCCTCGATTGCGAGGCCGCCGGACAGGAAGGATGTCGCCCCGAACCGTTGGCGGATTTCGGCACGCGCTCCCCCGACCCGACGATCGTAGGCGCGGGTGTCTTCGTCCAGGGCATACGCCCCCATCACCAGAGACCGCCCTGGCCGGCGCCAATGCGGCAGGCTGAGTCCCAGTCCGATCCTACTGTTGATCTCGGCCAGGCGAAAGTCGAAGGTCAGGGTATCGGCCCGCCCGAAGCGGTTGCGCCAGGTCCACAGGGCGTCGACGCCGGCCCCTTCGGACGTGGAGAAGCCGGCACCGGCCTCCAAGAGCCGGCGCGGCTGGTCCGCCAGGGACACCACCACCGGGCGCAATCCCTCGGCCGTGTTCTCCTCGATCGGGGCCAGGGCGATGGAAACGCTGTCATAGACTGCTGTTTCAAGTAGCCGACGCTCCAGCTCGGCGACGGCTTCCGGCGTATAGCGATCGCCGGGTTCCCATGGTGCGAGGTGTTCGACCCAGGCTCTATTGGTGCGCCCCTCGGTTAGCAGCAGCACGCCGTCGAGCCGAACAGCAGGGCCTGCGACAATGCGGAAGGTCGGCTGGAGGCTGTTGGTCGCATGATCGACGACGACGCGGCGCTGGCCTGCCGTCGCATCCGGAAATCCCAGCTCAGCGAGGCGGGCGACGACCCGCCCCTCGGCTGCGATGACATCAGCGGCGCGACCGGGCTGGCCGGACTGAAGCCCGAGAACCGCTTCGGCCCGGGTCATGGTGGTTGGATCGGGCTCCGGCGCAATCCACTCAACCTCGGGCGCCGAGACGGCAAAGCGTTCGCCGGTCGTCACGGCGATGACGGCGACCGGCGGGGTCTCTCCCTCGATCTCGTCTTCGATTACGGCCGCGTAGTAGCCCTCGGACCTTAGAACGGCCAAGGCGCTGTTGGCGGCGTCGCGTGCGCGCCGCCGGGCCTGGAATCGATTGGCTGGCGGATCCTCGACCTCGCCGATCGCCGCCACGATCCGCTCTCTCAGATCTTCCGGCAGGTCACCATCGACGCGTGCGCGCGGCTCCGCCAAAACTGCGGTCGACCAGAGACTTCCGGCCAGGGCCAGAAGCGAAATCAGCGGTCGCAGGCGCACATGGTTCCCTTGCAGTCGGGGCCGGCACCGCGCACGGCCCGGACCGGTAGATGTCCTACCTAATGAAACATCGTGGGGCTGTCGGGTTCCACACTTTCGTCGCTGGGACGCGCATCTCCCATGTCACCGGTGTCAGACGCCGCAGGCACCGATTGCTGGGTCGGTTCGGCCTCGCTCTGGGCTGCCGATGCCGCATCGGTCTGGGCGGCATCGGTTCCGGCTTCGGAGGCGGCCTCGGCCCCGATCGGCGGGCCCGACGTGAACGCGACATCGGAGTCGTCCCCCGACGGCTGGCAAGCCGCCAGGCCGAGCGTCAATCCGACTCCCACGACAAGAGCTGTCAAACGCATCTGCGCCCCGCCTAGTAGAATACGGTTTCGCTGTCCGGCTGAACGCTTTCGGCACTCGGCCGCGCCGCTCCCATGTCGCCCGTATCAGTCGGGGGCGGGGCCGTCTGTTGAGCAGGTTCCGGCTCGACGGGCGTGGTGGCCTCTTCTGCCACGTCTTCGGCGGCGGGAGCCTCAACCAGCGGCGGTGGCGGAGATTCTGCCTCCTGCGAAGGCGATGAAGTCTGAAATTCGCAGGCACCGAGGGTGACCCCGGCGGCGAAGGCCAGAAGAATGAGGGGCAAACGAAGGCGCATGAGGGATCACCGGATCGCTGAATCGACAGAAAATCTAGCGCACAATCGGGGCATGGCGATACCCCTCTGTCAGCCATCGTCAGGCGAGCGACCACCTTGGGGGCCTGGACGACAGAAGGGAGATGGTACGTCCTCTCGGGCTCGAACCGAGGACCCTCTGATTAAAAGTCAGATGCTCTAACCAACTGAGCTAAGGACGCGCCGTTATCCTGCCGCGATCCAGAGGCAAATCCGCCACCGGCTTGGCAAGGCGGCGGTTCTGGTCCAATCGCTCGCTGGCGTCAAGACGAGGCGGTAGGGGAATTTTCCGCAGGGAAGGAAGCTGGCATGGCGGCAAGACGGATACTGGCGCTGGGTATGGTCGCTGCGGCCTTGACGGCGTGTGCGTCCAACGGGGCAGGCGGCCGACTTGGCCGGGGCCTCGCCGATGCTGCGACCCAGCCTCTGGAGGATTTGAATCTTCGCCGAGATCCCATTCCGGCTGTCCTCGGCGAGGCTCTCGCCAACCCCTATTCCCAGCGGGGAATGGAAACCTGCATGGCCATCGCGCTACAGGTCCGCCACCTCAATGAGGCGCTCGGGCCGGACCAGGATGAACCGCCGCCGCCGCGCGCCGGCTTGAGCCAACAGGCGGTCGAAGCCCTGGCGGATGCCGCCGTTGATGCTGTTCGTAATGAAACGACCGACTTCATTCCGCTGCGCGGCTGGGTGCGGGAACTGTCAGGTGCCGAGCGCCATAGCCGTCGTGTCCAGGCCGCCATTCAGGCCGGTCGGGCCCGCCGGGCCTTTCTGAAAGGCGTCGGAATGCGCCAGAACTGTGCCCCGCCTGCGGCCCCGAGCTGGTTCATGCCGCGCCCGCGCAACCGCATCAATCTGCGCTGGCCCTGGGGCTGACGGCTCAGGCCTAAAGACGCGATGCTTGCGTCGCGTCAGCTATCCGTTGCGGAGACGCTGGCGCAAGGTGGCACGATTCCGACGCGCTTGTCTGAGTTGGGCACCGCTTGCCGGGACAACGACGCCGCCACCGCTGGTGAGTGGCTCGAGGCGTTCAATCGCAGCCAGGGCGACGAGGTAGCGTCGGTGTATGCGCACGAACAGGGTGGCGTCGAGCTTGCGCTCAATCTCGGTTGAAGTGGCGCGATAGAGGTGAACGCCGCTCTGGGTGTGAAGCGCTTGATAGTTGCCCTGGGCCTCAATCCACTCGATCTCGGACATCGGCACCTCAATCGTGCGGCCACGCTCACAAATCGCGAAGTGGTTCGGTCCGAGCCGTTCCGGGTTCGGCACCTGGCCGGACAGGACCTGAACGGCCTGCATGGCGGCTAGCAGCAGGCAGATACAGAGGATCAGCAAGGCCAGGTTGGCGTAGAGCTGGGCCGATACGACGGCGACCGAAGGCAGGAACTGTCGGTCCAGTGCCCAGGCGACCAGGAAACACGACGCCACGATCAAGGTCACCGCCAGACGCGAAGCATTCGTTTCATTCGAGACCGATGTGCGCTTCGGCTGGAATATGTGGGCGTGGGCCCGTCTCCACGCGGCCCGAAAGACTCGGTCGACCTACCTCTACCGCTTCGCCCATGCCCCGCCCGGCCGGGAAGGGGCGACCCATGGTGTCGAAATGGTATATATATTCAATCATCTCGATCTCTATGACGCACCGTGGACGGACCGAGACCGAGCGCTTGCAGAGACGATGACCTCCTATTGTGCGAACTTCGCCAAAGCCGGCGATCCGAACGGCCCGGGTCTGCCGTACTGGACTGAATCTTCAACCGGGGGACAGCGCGCGCTGATTATCGATGAGTCCGGCTTCAGCTCCGCGCAAGTACCCAACGGGGTTGAGCTGGCAAGGATTGACCGGATCTACGCGGCGATCCGTGTGCTTATGAGATACGGCGTCGTGATCGCGGCTGGGGTCAGCCTGCTCATTCTTGCGTTGATGTGGAGGCTGATCTCGCTGCTTGTGCGTCATCGCCCAATGCCTGGCAGCTAGCTGATCTTCAGGTGACGGGCGCGGAAATCGCGCCGGAACGCCTCGAAGCGTCCTTCGGAGATGGCTGCCCGCATGGCTGCGGTTAGCGCCTGGTAGAAGGCGATGTTGTGCCAGCTGAGCAGTACCTGGCCCAAAATCTCTTCGGCTCGTACCAGGTGATGCAGATAGGCCTTTGAATAGTCGCGGCTGGCCGGACAATCGCTGTCGGGATCGAGCGGCTCGTCCATCTCCGCAAAGCGTGCATTCTTCAGATTGATCGGTCCGTCCCAGGTCCAGGCCTGGCCGTGCCGCCCCGAGCGGGTCGGCAGGACGCAATCGAACATATCGACGCCGCGCGCCACCGCCTCGACCAGATCGATCGGCTTGCCCACACCCATCAGATAGCGCGGTCGCTCGACCGGCAGCATGGGCGCGGCGAAGTCGAGAGTGTCGCACATGGCCTGGTGGCCTTCACCCACAGCCAGTCCGCCGATGGCATAGCCGCCGAATCCGATCTCGATCAGCCGTTCGGCGCTCTCGCGACGCAGGTGCTCGAAGGTCGAACCCTGCTGGATACCGAACAGGGCCTGGGTGTCGCGGGTGCCGAAGGCGGCCTTGGAGCGCGCCGCCCAGCGGGCCGACAGCTCCATGGCCGTACGCGCCCGCGCTTCCTCGGCCGGATAGGCGACGCATTCGTCCAGCTGCATGACGATGTCCGAGCCCAGGAGGTCGGCCTGGATCTCGATGGAGCGTTCCGGCGACAGTATATGGCGCGAGCCGTCGATGTGGCTGGCGAAGGTGACGGCCTCTTCGGTGACCTTGTTGATGTCCGACAGGCTCATGACCTGGAAGCCGCCGGAATCGGTGAGGATCGGCCCGTCCCAACGCATGAACCGATGCAGCCCACCCAGCCGCTTCACCCGTTCGGCGCTAGGCCGCAGCATCAGGTGATAGGTATTGCCCAGGATGATGTCCGCACCGGTTTGTTTGACCTGATCGACGGTGAGGGCCTTGACCGTTCCGGCCGTGCCCACGGGCATGAAGGCGGGTGTGCGAATATCGCCGCGCGGGGTCTTCAGAACGCCGGTGCGAGCCGCGCCGTCGGTCCCGGCTATATCGAATGGGAAGGTCATGAGCGCGGCGCTCTACATGGAAATCCCCGAAGGGGATACGGCTTTGTTTCGGGTCAAGGGTTGCATTGAGGCACCTCAACCCCCATCATTACAAGCATCCGAAATCGTTCCGACAGACCGCCCCGCGCCCCGCGTGAGGGTGTATTTCTCTTTCTGCCGGGGTCGACGACGATCTTATCAACCTTCGAAGGACATCCCTTGTACGCACAACGCCAGACCCACACCGCTCCCCGTTCCAACGCCCGCCGTCTGGGCTTTCAGCGCCAGCCCGTGCGCGCCCGCGTTGGGCTTCTGATGCGTAAGGGCTCCAATTTCGGGGCCCTGGCTGAGGCCGAACAGGTGGTGCGCCATGCCGGTCTGGGTCTGGCTCCGCTGTCCGTTTCGGATGAGCCGATCAGCGACGGCGGCGTGACCATTCTGGCCACGGCCGAGCTGAAGGATCTGGATTCCGGGGTGTTGCGTGCCCTGGTCGTACCCGATGGCAGCGACGCCGATCTCAACGTCAAGGACGCGACCAAGCGCGCCCTTGCCGCCGGCCTGCCGGTCCTGGCCTTCGGTGACAGTGCGGCTGTGGTTGCAGACGTCGCCGGCGTGGCTGTGGTTCCCGCTGCGGCGGTGCTGGTCGCGGATGGCCAGGTCCGGCCTCTGGACGATCTCAAGGCCGTCACGGCCGCCGCCGAAGCCATCGGCTAGGGCCGGTCAGGCGCGGAACAACAGGCTTCCGTCGCCGTAGGAATAGAAGCGATAGCCGTCTGCGACCGCATGGTCGTAGGCGGCTTTCATCTGTTCGAGGCCCGAAAACGCCGACACCAGCATGAACAGGGTCGAGCGCGGCAGATGGAAGTTGGTCATCAGCGCATCCACCGCCCGGAACCGATAGCCCGGTGTGATGAAGATCGCTGTATCGCCATGAAATGGCTGGATCACGCCGTCCGCGCCGGTGGCACTCTCCAGCAGGCGCAATGAGGTCGTCCCAACGCAGACGACACGCCCCCCCGACGCCCGCACGGCGTTCAGGGCCTCGGCGGTTGCCGCTGAAACCTCACCCCATTCCGAGTGCATCCGGTGGTCGGCGGTGTCGTCCGCCTTGACCGGCAGGAAGGTGCCGGCCCCGACGTGCAGGGTCACCGCGTGGGTCGAGACCCCGCGCGCGGCCAGTCTCTCCAGCAACTCCGGCGTGAAATGCAGTCCTGCGGTTGGGGCAGCGACCGAGCCGTCGTGGGTCGCGAAGACGGTCTGATAGTCTTGGCGGTCCTGATCGTCCTCGGGCCGCTGGGCGGCGATGTAGGGCGGCAGCGGCATGATTCCGGCGGCACGAATGGCGTCGTCGAGGGCCGGGCCGGACAGGTCGAAGGCCAGCTCGACCAGTCCGTCTTCGCCCTTGGCGCGGACCGTCGCGTCCAGCACATCGGCCATGCAGGCCCCACCATCGCCCCGGCTGAAGCGGATGCGGTCGCCCGCCCGGATGCGCTTGCCCGGCTTCATGAAGGCGCTCCAGCCGGCCGGATCGGTGCGCTGGTGCAAGGTGGCCTCAACCCGAACCGGCGGAAGATCCTCGCGGTGACGCTCGCCCGACAGGCGCGCCGGGATCACCCGCGTATCGTTGAAGACCAGGGCGTCGCCGGGCTCGAGCAGGTCGGGTAGCTCGCGCACGATGCGGTCCTCCAGCGCCTGGCCGGGCCGCACCACCAGCAGTCGGGCGCTGTCGCGTGGACTGACCGGGCGCAGGGCGATGCGCTCGTTCGGCAGCTCGAAATCGAAGTCGGAGACCTTCACGCCTAATGATCCGCCGAGGTCAGCAAGCCGCAACGAAACGGCTCGGTCGGGTTGTTTTGCAGTCGCGCAACCTGGCCTTCGGCCAAACTGACGATAATCGCTCCGTCGGGACGGTTCACCTGAACCATCGTCGGTCCCGCGAGGTTGCAAACCTTGTCCCAAAAGATCCGCAGACAATGCGGTTGGGGATCCCCCTGACGCGCCAGGACGCCAACCGAATCCGAGCGCTCGGCGCGGTTGGTGCTGTTGTAGATGGAGCCGAATTCGACACCTTGCGCCTGAAGCATGGCCTCATCTGCCTGCGGGCAGGGTGGGGCGTCCGATGGAATGTCTCTTGGCCCGAACTGGATCAGGCCCCAGGCGATGAAACCGCCAACCAGTACAGCGACGAGGGCGAGTATTTTCAGTCCCGCCCACGGGCTTCGGCGCGTGTGAGTCACTTCGGCTCGACCTCCATCCGGGGCTCGAGGGCCAGCGCCTGGGCCAGGGCGGAGAGGCGTTTTCTGACCTTGTCGCCGCGTAGCAGATCAGCCGCACTGCACGAGGCGCGCAGGACCAGGTCGCCGCCCTCGACGCCCAGCCGTGTCATGGACAACAGCTCGGCCGAGCGGGCCGACAGGTCGCTGGCCAGGCGCAGGCCCAGGCCGTGAATGCGCGCGCGCTCCAGCCCTTCGTCGCCAAGCAGACGCGATACCAGGGCCGCTTCCGGTTCCCCGTGCCCGCCGTAGCGGGCGTGGATGGCCGAGGCGAGAAAGGCCCTCTCGGCATGAGCCAGACCGGCGACCGGCGCACGCAGGACCTGTTCAAAGGCGACATTGGCGCGGTGATCCGGGTGCAGCCGTGAGCCGACATCGGCCAGGGCGGCCCCAGCCTTGAGCATGACGGAGTCGCGTTCGGCCGAGAACCAGGGCTTCAGCGGTGCGATCGCCGGGCTGAGCCAGGCGGTGATGACGCGGTCCAGCCCGCGCTCCAGACTGTCGCGATCACCCAGCGCGCGGCAGCCTTCAAGCAACGGATCGCGGCCGCGCACCTCCGGTGCCATGGCTTCCAGCAGAAGGCCTTCGCGCAGGCCATAGGCTGAGAAGGAAACGGTGCGTGCACCCAGCTTCTTGCACAGTCGCGACAACACCCGCGCGGCGTGGGGCAGGGTCAGGGCGCGGGCCTTGTTGGTGCGCGCCAGCTTCTCCAGCGACGGACGCGACAGGCGGCTGAGCAGGCCGGCTATCTCTTCGACCTCGCCGGCGCTCATCTCGTATTGGTGGACGATCTCCAGGCCGTGCTCGCGCTGGCGCATATTGAGCAGCGCCAGGCTGCGCCAGGCCCCACCGACGGCGTGTAGGGTCTCGGCCTTCAGGCCGGTGGCGGCATCCAGCCGTTCATCGATGGCCGGGTCTGGATCGCCCTTGACCGTCTCCATGGCGAAGGGGCCCAGCGGCAGGGTAACGCCCGCGCCGGACCGGCCGGCGGACACCGGCACCAGCTCCAGGCTGGATCCGCCCAGGTCGGCCACGACGCCCTCGGCCAGGGGATTGCCGGCGATGACGCCCAGCGCCGCATAGCGAGCTTCCTCCTCGCCGGACAACACCCGTACGTGCAGCCCGGTCTCAGCCGCCACCCGATCACAGAAATCGGCCCCGTCTGCGGCCTCGCGCACGGCGGCGGTGGCCACGATGTGGCGCTCGCTCAGGGGCAGGGTCTCCATCAGGATGGCGAAGCGTCTCAGCGTACTGATCGCGTCCTGAACGCCGTCTGGCGCCAGCTTTCGCGTGACGGCGACCTCGCGGCCCAGGCCGGCCAGCACCTTTTCATTATAGCCGGTCCAGATGGCGCGGCCCTGAAGGCCATAGACGACCAGGCGCACCGAGTTGGACCCAACGTCCAGCACTGCCGCCTCGCGGGTGTCGGGTCTAGCGCTTGCGGTCAAAACGGATCGCCTTGGGCCGGTCCTTGGCCCGTCGGCCACGGCCGGACAAGCTGGGATTGGTCATGAAATAATCGTGGGCCGAGAACGGCGATCCCGGCTTGGCTGGCCTCGCCCGGACATAGCTGCCGTCGGCGCTCAGGACCCAGCTCTGCGCTTCGTCCTTGAGATTGGCCAGCATGATCTGATCGAGGATCTGGTCGTGAACGGTCGGATTGAGCACCGGCACCATCACCTCGACACGTCGGTCCAGATTTCGCTGCATCCAGTCCGCCGAAGAGAAGAAAACCTCGGCTCGATCGCTGGGCATCTCGCGGCCATTGGCGAAGCAGGCGATCCGCGCGTGTTCCAGGAAGCGCCCGACGATCGACTTCACCGTGATGTTCTCCGACAACCCCCTCACACCGGGGCGCAGGCAACAGACACCGCGTACAACCAGATCGATCTTTACCCCGGACTGGCTAGCCCGATACAGGGCGTCGATGATCTCGGCATGGACCAGCGAGTTCATCTTGGCCCAGATAGCTGCGGGCTTGCCCTTGCGCGCATTGTCGGCCTCGCGCTCAATCAGGGCCACCAGCCGGCGCTTCAGGGTCAGGGGTGACACCGCCAGTCGTTCCAGGTCATCTGGCTCGGCATAGCCGGTGATGAAGTTGAAGACCTTGACGGCATCCCGCCCAAACGCCGGATCACAGGTGAACAGCGACAGGTCCGTGTAGATCCGCGCCGTCACTGGGTGATAGTTGCCGGTGCCGAAATGGCAGTAGGTCCTGAGACCCTCGGCCTCGCGCCGGACCACCGCCGAGATCTTGGCGTGGGTCTTCCATTCCACAAAGCCGAAGACGACGTGGACGCCGGCGCGTTCCATCTCGCGGGCCCAGCGCAGGTTCGCCTCTTCGTCGAAGCGCGCCTTGATCTCGACCAGGGCGGTGACGTTCTTGCCGTGCTCGGCCGCCTCAATCAGGGCCGCGACGATCGGGCTGTCGTTCGATGTCCGGTACAGCGTCTGCTTGATGGCGATGACGTTCGGATCGCGTGCCGCCTGTCTCAGGAACTGGACCACCGCGTCGAAACTCTCGAACGGATGGTGGACGAGGATGTCCTTCTCGCGGATTGCTGCGAAACTGTCTCCGCCATGTTCCCGAATTCGTTCGGGGAAACGAGGGTCATAGGGTTTGAATTTCAGCTCGAGCCGGTCTGGAGGGATGAGCTCCGACAACTGACCCAGCCCGAGCAGGCCGTCGATGATGTCGACGTCCAGCGGATCGGCGTCCAACTGCTCGGCGATGAAGGCGGCCAGGTCCTCGGGCATGGCCTTGTCGATCATCACCTTGACCACGTCACCCAGCCGCCGCTGTTTGAGCAGGCTCTCGAATTCGCGGACCAAGTCCTCGGCCTCTTCCTCGATCTCGATGTCGCTGTCGCGGATCAGGCGGAACACGCCGGCTGCCTCGACGTCACAGCCGGGGAACAGATGGTCGATGTACATCATCACCATCGTTTCCAGGGTCACGACCCGCCGTCGGCCCTTGGTCGAACGCCCGTCCGTCGGCAGGGTCCAGAATCGCTGCACCTGGGTGGGAATCGGAGCCAGGGCGTGAAGCGCTCGCCCTGTCGAGCGCCGCCGCAGCTTGAGCGCCAGCGAGAAGCCCTGATTGGGCAGGAAGGGGAAGGGGTGTGCCGGGTCGATCGCCATCGGCGTCAGCACCGCAAACAGCTTGCTCAGGAATTCCGGCTCCAGCCGGTCGCGCTCGGTCTTGTTGACGTGATCGGCATCGACCACTTCGATACCCTCAGCAGCCAGCTCGCGCCTCAGTTTGCGCCAGGTCTTTTGCTGTTCCGCCATCAGCCGCTCTGCGGCGATATCGACGGCCTCCAGGGTTTCGGGCGGGGTCAGGCCGTCCTGGGAGAGCACGCGCACGCCGCGGCGCACCTGGCCTTTGATGCCGGCCACGCGCACCATGAAGAACTCATCCAGATTGTTGGCCGAGATCGACAGGAATCTGAGTCGCTCGAACAGCGGATGGCGCGGATTGGTGGCCTCCTCCATGACCCGCTGATTGAACGCCAGCCACGACAGTTCCCGATTGAAGAAGCGATCCGGGGCGGCCAGCAGGTCTTCGTCGAGCCGGAGCGGCTCGGTCCGCGAGGCACTCGAGTCGGGCAGGGCGTCGGCGGGGTCGGCCATGGGCGCGTAATGACCGCTTCTGCCCGATGGAGCAAGGCCGTCAGAACAGCTCGACCGTCTCGTCGTCCAGCAGTGTGCGGGCCAGCGCCCGGTTCAGCTTGCGTCCGCTGGCCTCGGCATCCAGCCGAGCGACCACGGTGCGCGCTGCGGGGATGGATCGTTCCATCCTCAGGACCAGATAGTCGATCAGCTCGTCGCCGGGGGTTATGGCCCGCTCATCGAAAAACCGCCGCAGGGCCGCCGCCAGCACCGCATCGTCCGGTGCCTCGATACGCAGCACCCGGATTGCGTCCAGGCGGGATCTCAGGTCCGCCAGCGTCGTCTCGCGCCGTGTCGGCGGCTCGCGCGACACCATGAGCAGGGCCCCGCCCGGAGATCGTGCCAGATTCATCAGGTGAAACAGCGTGTCATCATCGGCCTGGTCGGCATCGTCCAGCAGCACGGCCCGACCTTCGAGGTCCGAAAGATCGGCCTGTCCGACTTCAGCCCCTGCGAACGCCACCGCGCCCACTCGCTCGGCCCAGTCGGCGGCCAGATGAGACTTGCCCGCGCCTTCCGGCCCGACCAGCGTCAGAAGCGTGTCGGCCTGTTGCGGCCAACGATCCAGAGTTTCAGCGGCCAGCAGGTTGGACGGCCCGCGCATGAACATCGCCACCGTCCCCGCCGGTTCACGCAGCAGCGGAAATCGCATCTGATCGGAAGCAAAGGCGCGCGGCCCGGACGTCGTCATAGGCCCTGTCTAGCGGAGGAATGCGACAATTTCTGACGTCACGGTGCCGCTGCTGGGGAGAATTTGGCCCTTTCTGTGGGCGAGGTGCCTTGTTCGGCCTTGGAACCTCAAGGGGTTAACCAGGGTTCAGACTAGGTTCATGCCGCGTTTGAGACGCTGCCGCATCCGGCTCGGCCTTCGCCTGACGGAGCCCGGGCCCCCGTAGAGTATGGGAGAAGCCCGATGATGAAACGTCTGATGATCGCCGCCGCGGCCCTGTCGTTGATGGCCATTCCGGCGGCCGCTTCGGCGCAGTCCTGGGGCCACCGTGACGGCGATCGTGACGGTCGATATGAGCGTTATGATCGCGATGGCCGCCGCGACCGTGACTATCGCCGTGGGAGCCGTGATCGCGATCATGATCGCTGGGACCGCCGCGATCGTGACCACCGCTATGACCGCGATTATCGCCGCGAGCGTGACCACCGCCGTGACCGGGACTATCGCCGCGGCGGCCCGCCCTATGGCAACGCCTGGGGCTACCAACGCAACCGCTACCAGCGCGGCCATACGATCCCGCGCGAGTACCGCAACAGCTGGTACATCCGTGACTATCAGCGCTACGGCTATTCGCGCCCGCCGCGCGGCTATGGCTACTACCGCACCGACACCGGCGAGGTGGTCCTGGCCCTGATCGCGACCGGTGTGATCCTGTCGCTGCTGGACTAGAGGCAACCCTCTTCATGAGGGCGTTGATGAGGCTCGCTCGGAGTGGTCCGGGCGGGTTTCGTCGTGGGCTCTCGACATCAGGCTATTTCGCCGCTCGTCCTGCGCGGCGGGATCCGCGTGCAAAGCGCCAGCGGCGAGAGCTAAGAAGCCCGTAACCGCCCGACCCTCTGTCGATGTGGCCAGTCATCGAACAAGCCGTTCTGTGACGGAACCCATGCGTCGATGAAGATCAGCGACGGTCTGAGCGACCAGATCAAGCGAGTGCGGTATCACCTCACGGCCCCGGCGCGGCCTTCAGAATGAGCCATCCTCACGAGGGAATGCGATGTCGCGGACGTACAGATAGATGTGGTTTGTCGTGCGCGGGTGCTCCCCCTGCCTCGTGCATCAGGCCGCATACTGGGAGGAAACATGAGCAGCGGGCACCAGGGCCATCTTCCTTCCAGCGGGCGGGCGATGACCATATCTGCCTGGCTGACCGGCGTCTATTTCGTCGCGGAACTGGCGATTGGGCTCTGGACGGGCTCAATCGCCGTCATTTCTGACGCCTTCCACACCTTTTCGGCCGTAGGCGGGGTTCTGGTCGCCATAGTTGCGGCGCGGTTGGCCCGGCGCCCTGCTGACGAGAGCCTTAGTTTCGGCTGGTATCGGGCTGAGATCATCGGTGCGCTGGTGAATGGAGGCTTCCTGCTGGCTATGGCCTTGCTGGTCATCGTCATGGCCACGATGCGGCTGTCCGACCCCATCCAACTGCCGACTGGCCCAATGCTGTGGGTGGCGGCGGGCGGTCTGCTGACAGAGTTCGTCGCATTGGGGCTGATGTGGCGTCAAAGCAAGGACGACCTGAACGCCCGAGGTGCCTTCTGGCACATCATCCAGACCTTCGTTGGCAGTCTGCTGATCATCGTGACGGCGTTAGTAATCCGGGTCACCGGATTCCTGCTTATCGATCCGCTTCTCGGTATGGCCTTTGGCTTTGTGCTGATCTGGGCGAGTTGGGGCATATTGCGCGACGCCACTCATCTGTTGATGGAGGGTACTCCGCCGGGCGTCAGTCTTTCAGTCGTTGCCGAGGCGCTGGTCGGGATCGACGGTGTTGCGAACGTCCATCATGTCCATGCCTGGGCCTTAACTAGCGGCAAATACGTCTTTTCTGGCCATATCCGTGTCGCTGAGGGTCGTGATCCCCACGACGTGCTGACCGCCGCTCTCGCCCTGCTGCGTGATCGGTTCGGCTTCTTGTTCGCCACCGTCCAGATTGAAGACCGCTGTCTTGATGAAAGCGGTGCGGAACAGATTGATATGATGCGGGCGGGTCAGCCTCACCACTGACGCTTCGATCCGGGTCAGAGCCCCAGCTTCGCCTTCAGGATGTCGTTGACCGCGGCCGGGTTGGCCTTGCCGCCGGTGGCCTTCATGACCTGACCGACGAACCAGCCGATGGCCTGGGGCTTCTCGGCGACGGCAGCGGCCTTGTCCGGGTTGGCGGCGATGATTTCGTCGATGGCGGCCTCGATGGCGCCGGTATCGGTGACCTGTTTCAGGCCGCGCGCCTCGACCACCTGGGCCGGCGAGCCTTCGCCGTTCCAGACGTGGTCAAACACCTCCTTGGCGATCTTGGAGGAGATCACGTCCGTCTCGATCAGCTCGACCAGCTCGGCGACATGGGCGGCGGGCAGGGGGTTGGTCTCGAAGTCCTTGCCGTCGGCGGCCAGGCGGGCCGAAACCTCATTGGTCACCCAGTTGGAGACGAGTTTGGCGTCGCGACCCTTGGCGGCCTCTTCAAAGTAATTGGCCTTGGCCTGTTCCGAAATCAGCACCCCGGCGTCGTATTGCGACAGGCCGTATTCGGCCATGAACCGCCGGCGCTTGTCGTCCGGCAGCTCGGGCAGATTGGCGCGGATCTCATCGATCCAGGCCTGTTCCAGCTCCAGTGGCAACAGGTCCGGGTCCGGGAAGTAGCGATAGTCCTGCGCCTCTTCCTTGGAGCGCATCGAGCGGGTTTCGCCCTTGTTTGGGTCGAACAGCCGCGTTTCCTGATCGATCTTGCCGCCGTCCTCCAGGATCTCGACCTGGCGGCGGGCCTCGTACTGGATGGCCTGGTTGATGAAGCGGAACGAATTGACGTTCTTGATCTCACAGCGCGTGCCCAGATGGCTGAAATCGCCCGTCGCCATGAAGGCGTCATAGCCGCCCACCCGGCACACCGACACGTTCACATCGGCCCTCAGATTGCCCTTCTCCATGTCGCCGTCGCAGGCGCCCAGATACATCAGGATCATGCGGATCTTCTTGACGTAGGCGACCGCTTCGTCAGGCGTACGGATATGCGGCCGAGACACGATCTCCATCAGGGCGGTGCCGGCCCGGTTCAGATCGACGAAGCTCTCGGTTGGCGACAGGTCGTGGATCAGCTTTCCGGCGTCCTGTTCCAGATGCAGCCGCTCGATCCCGACGTTGAAAAAGCTGCCGTCATCGCGCTCAACCTCGACCACGCCCTCGCCGACGATGGGGTGATACAGCTGACTGATCTGATAGCCGGTCGGCAGATCCGGGTAGAAATAGTTCTTCCGGTCGAACTGGCTGAAGGTGTTGATCTGGGCCTTCAGACCCAGACCTGATTTGACCGCCTGCTCCACGCACCAGCGGTTCAGCGTCGGCAGCATCCCAGGAAACCCGGCGTCGATCAGCGATACCTGCTCATTCGGCCCGGCCCCGAACCCGACGGCGGCCCCTGAGAACAGCTTGGAATTCGACGCCACCTGGGCATGGATCTCCAGCCCCATGACGAGTTCCCATGGGCCGGTGCGGCCTTCGATGACGTAGCGCGGGGCGGTGGTGTCGGCGGTTGTGGTCATGGCGGCGGATATAGCGCGATGGCGCGTGCCATGGGAACCATGTCCTTGGCTTCTCAAGGCGTAGGATGCACTCGCCTATACTGTCGGCCCATCGTCCCCACTCTCGCGCTGTGGCCCATGATGCGCCGTGTCCGAGGTCTGCTTCCGAAGATGCAAAACTGCGGGGAGGGTACCCGTCATGGATTCAACAGCTTACGGCGGGTTGCTGAGCAAGTCGCTCGCGCGGCAGCGGAATTTCCCGGTGCAGAGAGCCTGTAAATACAGACTGCGCTATCCGCCCGATCGTCTCCGGATAGCGGTGCCGCGCCCAGGCTCGAGGCCCAGCCGACCGATCAGCTCGGAACGCCGTCGCGCAGGTCGAAGCTGGGCGTGTGTTTGGCCTCGAACTGTTTCACCAGTCCGGCCGCCTTGGCGATGCGGGCCAGGCCGACCTTGGCGATGGCGGTCGGATGAGGGGCGACCTGAATCCGCGGCTGCATCCCGGCCTTGCGCAGCACGCCGTTGGCGAAGATGACATTGGCCCGCATAGCGGCAGCCATGGTCATGAACTCCGTGCTGAGCGAGACGTTGAGCATTGGGCCGTTCTCAATGCGGTGCGGCGCGTTCTGTCGCCAGGTGACCATCTTGCCCGGCGTCAACTCAAAGGCCTGAGCGGCGTCATCCATGTCGCGGCGGAACGCGATCTGTTCGGCGGTCTCCTTGAGGATAACGCGTTCGACCTGTTCGGGTGTCACATGGGGACTCTCGACCGGATAGACCCAGGCCGTCTTGTGTCCGCGCAACTGCCACAGGGCCACCAGCGGCGTATCGAGGTGATAGAAGACCTGGGCGTTTGCCGATGAGATCAGGATGCCGAGGTCGCGCTTGAAGGTCCGTACGCCCGATTGGGCCTCGGTCTCTGCGAAGATTTCGCGCTCCAGTTCGGCGTACTCCGGCAGGAAGTCATTGGTATGGCGCAAGTTCAGCCAGATCCGGCCATCCATGGCGGCCCGTAGGAGCTGTTCGCCGGACAGATCCCCGGCCTGGCCGCTGCGCCAGCTGGTCCAGTCCACAGGATCGTGACCCATGGTGAAGACACCCAGGTGCTCGCGCGGATATCGGTCAAGCAGCGAGATCAGCCCCTCGTCGTCAAACATGGGACGCTGGTGAAGGGTGTGCTCGAAACCGAGGGTTTCCCTTGTGAAGGCGGCGGCCTTGGCCGCAGTCCAGTCGGTGATGACGCTCATTGGGTCACTCCACGTTCTGCGCATCTGTCAGCAGTGGTCGCCGGCGCAGGGCCAGGGTCGCCTCCAGGACACCCTGGACACGCCCGCCGAACGAAGGGTCGACGGCGGCGATGAGGTCGAGGCGTCGGCGAATCTTGGAGATCGGCGTCCTCCCCTCGTTTTGGGACGTCAGGCCTCGGACGCGGCTCAAGCCCTCGCCGATGGGACGCAGCGTGTTGGCGAAGGGCCTCTTGTAATGGTCAGTGCCGACGCCGAGGTCGTAGAGGCTCAGACCCAGCCCCGGCATGGCCAGGATCGCATGGTGCAACATGGCCTGGCCCGGCGACGCATAGGCCAGATCGGGGTTCGTCGAAGCGATCCACGGGTGATAAACGCCGCCCTCGGTGACGCCGAAATGGCCGCCGACCAGGCGGTCACCGGCGTACAGGGTCAGCATCAGTCCGCGGAAAGCTGTGCTGTCGGTTTCAGGGCGCAGGTCAAAGAGCCACTGCATGAGGTCCTGGGACCAGGGCGGACGCAGGACGTCCTGGACGCCGGTGCGGACGAACTGGGCGCGCTTCCAGTCCATCAGCTGGTCGTAGTCGGCCTGGTCGGTTGAGGCCCGAAGCTCCAGCGGTCCGAGTTCTTCCAGCCGGTGGCGCAGGCGTCGCCAGTTCTTGAAGCGCTTCGGGCTGTTGGTTCGAAGTTGCTCGATATAGGCCTCCGGGGAGCCGTCGAGCTGGATGGCGTAGCCATGCTCGGTGTGTGCCAAATCCGGGAAGGCGGCCCCCGGATCGATCAGCCCATTGTGCCGGAGGGCTTTCAGTCCGGCGGCCTCCAGCGCCATCCTGCCGTCGAGGCCTTCGCCGCTGCGAACGATCAGGGCGTTATAGTCCGCGAAGGGCGAGCCAATCGGACGACCGAGGCCGCCTGGACGCCTGTGATGGGCCAGATAGCCGATGGCGATGCCGCCGCGGCGATAGACAGCGACACGCGCATCGTTGCGGAAACGGCCGACCGCCTGAGCGAAGCCGGGGCCGAGCAGGGGATTCTGGAGGCCCGGCTCATCGGCACGAATTGCATTCCAGTTCGCAACATCGTCCGTCCCAAGATCAGACGCCGCGACGATGGTCACATCTAGATCAGTGCGGATTTGGGACACGGTTGGGACCTCGAACGATTCTCCCGCCACCGATGCAGAAATCGGGCCAATTTCTCTGTTTGAATCAGTCCTCCCGCGCGGTCCTGCGCGGGTCGGCCTTTGGTGCGGGAGCCAGGCGTAGCACCTCGGCCTGGTACCGCTCGTCGTCGCCCATGGCGGCGAAAGGCAGGGCCTCGGCACAGGCCCGAAGCAGGGCGTCACGCCATCCCAGTTCAACCTTGTAGAAGTCGCCCAGTACGTAGGGCATCACCAGTTCCCGCTGGCCCGGATGACCGATGCCCATCCGGGCGCGCCGGAATTCCGGTCCAACATGAGCCATTAGGGATCGAACGCCGTTATGGCCGGCTGCGCCGCCGCCGGTCTTCATGCGGAATCGCCCCTCGGCCAGGTCCAGCTCGTCATAGAAGGCGATCACCTGGGCTGGGGTGGACTTGTAGAAGCGTATGGCTTCGCCGACGGCCCGCCCGCTCTCGTTCATATAGGTCTGGGGCTTGACCGCCAGCGCCTTGACCGGGCCTTGGGGCGTCGGAATTTCGCCGGCCCGCACCGCAGCCTGGAAGACGGCCTTGGTCGGGCCGAATCCCCATTCGTCGGCGATCGCGTCGACAGCCATAAAGCCGATGTTGTGTCGATTGTTGGCGTATTTCGGCCCCGGATTACCCAGGCCGGCAAGGATCAGCATGGTGGTGCCCAAATAAAGAAACGGCCCCGCCCGTTTGCCGGGCGAGGCCGCAAAAATCCAGACCGGGAGGGCGATCAGCCTTCCGAGTTCTCCTCGGCGGCGGCCTCTTCGGCGACTTCGGTCGACTCTTCGGCCTCGACGGCCTGTTCGGCGGCGGCGTCTGCAGCTTCATCAGCGGCTTCCGACATGGCGGCCGACGATACCTTGATCGAGGCGATCACGAAGTCGCGGTCGGTGATGGTCGGATGTGCGCCTTCCGGCAACTTGATTTCGGAGACGCGGATGGTGTCGCCCAGCTTGTGGTTGGTCAGGTCGATGACCAGCTCTTCGGGGATCTGATCGGCACGGACCAGAATTTCGACGTCGTGACGCACGATCTCCAGCGAACCACCCTGACGGAAGGCTTCGCATTCGTCCTGATTCTTGAAGTGAACCGGGATCGAGATCTTGACCGGGGCGTGTTCGTCGACGCGCATCAGGTCGAAATGGACCGGGCGATCGGTGACCGGGTCAAACTGGATGTCCTTGGCGATCACCGGCTGGGTTTCCTTGCCGTACTTCAGCGTCACCAGGTGACCCAGTAGCTTGCCGGTGTACAGCGACTTGCGGAACGGGCGCTCCTCGACCGAGATGGCCACCGGGGCCTTGTCGCCGCCGTAAAGGATGCCCGGCACCTTGCCTTCGCGGCGGGCCTGGCGGGCACCGCCGGTGCCCGTGCCGTCACGGACTTCAACGTTCAGGATAATCTCGGCCATCGGGCTGCCTTCAAAACGAAACCGCCGCGCCGAGCGCGATCGGTGGGAGATGGATGCGATCTCAGGAGCCCGGTTGAGCCCCTCGCTAAAAACGTGAGCCTTCCCGCTGGCGGAAAGGCTCGGACGCGCGCCGGGGGTCGTGGACCCATGAATTCAAGAGCGCGCGTCATTACACGCTTCGATCGCCCCGCGCAACAGGCCGATCGTAGTCCGGATGCCGTGCGTTGGAACTAGCGGTTTGGCGTCTGGGCCTCGTCGGAAGGCCCGCCTGACGCGGCTCCAGCGGGCTGGATGGCCGGCTGCTCCGCCGACAGCATCGGCGTCTCGGGCCAGGCGCTGGCCGTGAAGCTTCCGGCCGAATCGATCACGCACTGGGCGGTGTCCATCATCAGGTGCTGGCCGAGGCAGAAAATCTCCTCGTAATGCGGTCGCGACGCCGCCAGGCACTGGAGAATCATCAGGCGCGTAAAGTTCAGGCAGTCGGCGCTGACCGGTTCATTCAACAGAGCCTCGGTCTGAACCCGATTGTCTTCCCCGGCCTGCCCCAGGGAGGCAAGGGCGGCGAGGGCCAGGCCGCGAACCACGGCTTGGGTGTAGGGGGCAGAGCCCCGCGCAGGGGTGACGTTCAGGCCGGTTCCGTTCAGAGCGGCTTGCTGCAGGCTGGCCGACGCGGAAAAATCGGTGCTGAGTGGGGTCAGGCCGAGCAGGCGGACCTGCTCCAGACGGGCGTCGCGGTCGGTGACGTGCTGGGACGACCAGCGCTGACGCTGAATATCATAGGCCGTCTGCTTGATAGCGGCACCGGCCGCATACATCCGGTTGCCGTCCCCCTGGATCTGGGAAGCGATGAGGCCGGCGGCCTCGGCTGCACCGGGTAGTTGGGTCGCATAGGCCGGATCGGAAATGATCCGGCGCAGCAGCGTGTCGCGGTTGGTCGGATCGGCCGCCATGGTACGCACACCATTGACGAATTCGGGGGATTGCAGCGCCAGAATGGCCGCATAGGCGACCATGCCCCGTGACAGCTGCGATGGTTCATAGGCGGCAGCCCGCAGCATCGACTGGCGAACCTCTCCACCATTGGAGAAGCTGGCCGACAAGGCCGATGACGAATTCACATAGGACATATAGACCGCAGCGGCCTCGGCCACGGATCGGTTCAGCGCGACCGACGGCAGCGGGGCGGGCGGCGGCGGCGGCGGCTCGACCACGGGAGTCTGACAGGCGGCGACCACGAGACTGGTACACAGGATACCGATCAGACTGCTGCGGCGGACGAATGCATTCATGGTCGATAATCCCCGGATCGAACTGGCCTGGGACCCAAATGCAAGACTTGGGCCGCAGCCATCATAACGCGAACCCCCCCCGGATTCGACGGCTAATCGGCCTCAGTCGAACAGTTTGGAGACAGATTCCTCGTTGGCGATGCGGCGGATCGCCTCGCCGATCAGCGGGGCGATGGAAACCGTCCGGATCTTGTCGCAGCCCAGTGCCTCGTCGGACAGCGCGATGGAGTCTGTGACAACCAGCTCGCTGAGGACGGACTCCGTTACGCGTGTGACCGCCGGTCCTGACAGGACGCCGTGGCTGACATAGGCGGCGACCTCAATGGCACCCTGTTCAGACAGGGCCTGAGCGGCGTTGCACAGCGTGCCGGCGGAATCCACGATGTCGTCGAACAGGATACAGCGGCGACCGCTGACATCACCGATGATGTTCATTACTTCACTTTTGCCGGGTGCCGAACGCCGCTTATCGACGATGGCCAGATCGGCATTGAGGCGGCTGGCCAGGGCGCGTGCGCGCACCACGCCGCCGACGTCCGGCGAGACGATCACCAGGTCCGAAGCCGCCTTGCCGCCGCGCTGCTCCTTTATGTCCTGTGCCAGCAGAGGCGCAGGCAGGAGATTGTCCGTCGGAATATCAAAGAAGCCCTGGATCTGGCCGGCGTGCAGATCCATGGTCAGGACGCGATCGGCCCCGGCGCGGGTGATGAGATTGGCCACCAGCTTGGCAGAGATCGGTGTGCGGCCGCCGGTCTTTCGATCCTGTCGGGCGTAGCCGAAATAGGGCACGACCGCCGTGATCCGTTTCGCCGAGGCCCGCACCAGGGCATCGGTGATGATCAACAACTCCATCAGATTGTCATTGGCCGGATAGCTCGTCGACTGGATGACAAAGACGTCCTCGCCCCGTACGTTCTCCTCGATGACGGCGAAGACCTCGTTGTCGGCAAAGCGTTTGACCTGGGTCTTGGTCAATGGCGCGGCCAGTTCTTCGGCGATGGCCCTGGCCAGAGGGGGATTCGAATTGCCGGCCAGCAGTTTCATTTCGTCATCCTTTCGCCCCATAGGGACCGCCATTTGGCGCGGCTTCTATATGGGGGCGGCTAGGTGCACCACCCCACGCGCGCGTTCTTGGCGCAACTAACGGGCTCGTGTAGAAGCCCGGTCACAGGGTCCGAGCCCATCGGGGTGTTCGAAAGGTCAATCGGTGCAGTCAGTTTCCATTCGTCGTCAGGTGGCCGCTATCTGCGCCGTGAGTCTGGCCTCCGTCGTGCTGTCGGGCTGTCTGGGTCCGCAGGGCCGCCAGCCGCGGCTCCAGTACGAGGAGCGGCCGGTTGAGCTGCTGTACTCGGTCGGCCTTCAGCGCCTGGACGATGGCCGTTACGGCGAGGCGGTCCAGTTCTTCCAGGAAGTGGAACGTCAGCACCCCTATTCGCCGTGGTCGCGCCGGTCGATCCTGATGCAGGTCTTCGCCCACTACGAGCGTCAGGGCTACGAAGAGGCGATCGCGGCTGCGGATCGCTATATCCAGCTCTATCCCGGCAGCCCACAGGTGTCCTACGCCTACTATATGAAGGCGGTTTGCTATTTTGAGCAGATCGTCGATGTCGGCCGTGACCAGGCGGCGGCAGGCCAGGCCCTGGCGGCGCTCACCGAAGTGACTCGCCGGTTCCCCGGCACCCAGTACGCCACGGATGCACGCGTGAAGATCGACATGGTCAACGACCAGCTCGCCGGCAAGGAGATGGAGATCGGACGCTGGTACCTGCGTCGGGACCAGCCACTCGCGGCGGTGGGACGCTTCCGCCGTGTCGTTGAACAATATCAGACGACATCGCACACGCCCGAGGCCCTGTACCGCATGGTGGAGGCCTATCTGTCCCTGGGTCTGACGGCGGAGGCCGAACGCAATGCTGCTGTCCTGGGCCACAATTTCCCGGGTAGTCGCTGGTACTCGGACGCCTACGCCCTTGTGACCCGTCAGGGAGGTACCCTGGAACAGGAACCGCAGGAAGAAGGCTGGCTTCGCCGTCTGATTCCGGGCTGAGGCGAAGTCCTCTCGAATCCTCTACAAGCGGGTCATGCTGACCGGCCTGTCCATTCGCGACATCGTCCTCGTCGAGGCCCTGGACCTTGCGTTCGGGCCCGGCCTGACGGTGCTGACTGGTGAGACCGGCGCGGGCAAGTCGATCATCCTGGATGCGCTGGGCCTGGCGACGGGTGCGCGCGCCGACGCCGGTCTGGTGCGCGGCGGGGCCGGGCAAGGGACCGCCACAGCAATCTTTGCACCGCCGCCGGATCACCCTTTGTGGGCCGACCTGGCCGAGGCGGGCATCAACGCCGAGCCCGGCGAAGACCTGATCCTGCGGCGTCAGCAGGGTGCCGACGGCCGCAGCCGCGCCTTCATCAATGACCAGCCGGTCTCGATCGCGGCCCTGCGCGGCCTGGGCGAGCGGTTGATCGAGGTCCACGGCCAGCACGAGACGGTCGGCCTACTCGATCAGAAGACCCACCGGGGCCTGCTCGATGACTGGGCTGAACTGGACGCCGGCCTGACCCAGGCCCGATCCGCCTGGGCCGAACGCGCCGAGGCGCTTGCGGCGGCTGCGACCCTCAAGGCCGATGCCGAACGCGCCGAGAGTGAAGCCGAAGACCTCGGTGCCCATCTGGCCGAGCTGGAGCGCCTGGACCCGCGTGAGGGCGAAGAGGCCGACCTGGCCGGCGAGCGCGCCATTCTCGGTGCCGCGGAAAAGGCGCTCGCTGATCTGGACGATGCGCGCCAGTCGATGGGCGCCGACACCCTGTCGAACCGGCTGGCCTCGGCCTATCGCGCCGTTGAGCGGGCGCGCCAGCGCGCCGTGCAGGCCGGGGCCGCCGAGGACAACGCGGTCGTCCAGCGCCTGGATCAGGCCGCCCAGGGCATCGACCGCACCCTGTCCGAGGCACAGGAGGCGCTGGAAACTCTGGACGAGGCCGCGCGCGCCTTTGACTTCGAGCCGGGCCGGCTGGACCGCGCCGAGGAACGCCTGTTCGCCCTGCGCGCCATGGCCCGCAAGCTGAACGTCGTCGTCGAGGCCCTGCCGGCCGAGCGCGCTCGTATCGCTCAGGCCTTGTCGCTGATTGAAGACGGGGCCGAGGCGCTTAAGGCCGCCGAGGCCCGCGCCGCCCAGGCCGAGACCGCCTATCGTTCCGCGGCGGAGGCGCTCAGCGCCCAGCGTACGGCGGCGGGCGACAAGCTGGCCAAGGCCGTCATGGCCGAACTCGGCCCACTGAAGCTGGACAAGGCGAGCTTTCGCGTCGCCGTCGAGGCCCAGGACTGGGACCGCGCCGGGCCGGAAGGCCGCGACCGCGTGGTGTTCGAGGTCCAGACCAATCCGGGCGCGCCGTGGGGCGGGCTGGCCGCCATTGCTTCGGGCGGCGAACTGGCGCGCTTCGCCCTGGCGCTCAAGGCTTCCCTGGCCGGTCGAGCCCAGGCCGCCCAGCCGGTGATGATCTTCGACGAGGTCGATCAGGGCGTCGGGGGCGCGGTCGCCGATGCCGTCGGGCAACGCCTGGCCCGGCTGGCCGAGGGAGGACAGGTGCTGATCGTCACCCACAGTCCCCAGGTCGCCGCCCGTGCAGGTGCGCACCTCAAGGTCGCCAAGGCCGAGACCGACCAGGGCGTGCGCACCCGCGTCGACCCGCTCGACGCCGCCCGCCGCGAGGACGAACTGGCCCGAATGCTGGCCGGCAGCGAAGTCACCGAAGCCGCCCGCGCCGCCGCCCGGGCGCTGTTGGGCTAGGAACCCTTCTCGGGCCTGGCCATTGCCTTTTGCACAAGACCTCATTGGGCCGCAGTCGGGAGCTAGTCTGATCACATTGCCCAGGGGAGCTGAATGACCGCCCATCCGCTACAGCTGCGCCCATCGCGGCGGTTCTCCGATGTTCTGCTCGACCTCGGTCGTCGGCCCGGCGAGCGCCTGACGCTGGACGAGATGGTCGACGCCTTCGGCGAGCGGGCGCTGGGGGCGGTGATGATCCTGATCGCGGTCATCAGCCTTCTGCCCTGGCCGCCGGGCGGCAAGGTGGTGTTCAGCCTGCCGCTGATGATCATCGCCTCGGAAGTGGCGCTGCAACGCCAGTCACTGTGGTTGCCGGACTGGCTCCTGCGCCGGTCTGTGTCACGCGCGGGCTACGCTGCGGGCCTGGGGCGAATGATCGGCGTGGTCCGCTTCATCGAACGGCTGTCGCGGCCGCGCCTGGCTGTCTTGACTGGTCCGATGGCGCGGTTGGTGATCGGTTTGATCTGTCTGCTCCTGGCAATCATGCTGGCCTTTCCGGTGCCGTTCGGCGACCTCTTGCCGGCCCTGACCATCATCATTCTCGGCTTCGCCCTGATGCAGCGCGACGGGGTCGCCACCCTGATCGGCCTGTTCGGGACGATGGTGTGCCTGGGTTATCTGGCCCTGGTCTGGAGGACCGTCAGCCACCTTTTCGGCGTCGGCCTCGCCTGGGTTCAGGGGCTGGCGGGATAGGTTCGGGCTCGGCCGCCTCGCTGGCGGCGTCGGCCCGGCGCTGGCGCACATGGGTGATCGGCCCATCCAGGCTGGACAGCACCTGATAGGCCGCCGCCTCGCCCGCCGCGACGGCCGGCGCGAACGCCTGCCAGTTGCGGATCTCCACCCCGTCCAGCTCCGGCATGATCAGGACGTCCGTGGCAGCCCGGGTTGCCGCCAGTTCCGCAGAGGTCGAGATGGTGGCCGATCGCATCAGGATCGAGACGATCGGCGGCCCCTGGCGCCAGTCGCCGGACAGGATCCAGCGCCACCAGCTCTGGGGGTTCTCCAACGCGTTGACCGTGCGCGAATCGACGCCTCGGGCCCGCGAGACATCGACGCCGACAATCGGCCCGCGATGCTGGGCGCGCATGACGTCGGATGGAAAGCTCTTCATCACCGCCCCATCGACCAGCACCGAGCCGTTATCGACCACCGGCGGCATCACCCCGGGCAATGAAATCGACGCCCGCAGGGCCTTCCTAAGCTTGCCGACGCAGTGCACCCGATAGGTGTTGGTCGTGATGTTGGCCGAGACGCAGAAGAAGGGCAGCGGCAGGTCCGACATCATCACCTCGCCGAAATTCTCTTGCAGCAGGGCGTCGACCTTGTTCCCGCGCGTCATGGCGATGATCGGTACGGCGATGTCGCTCAAGGGACTGGATCTGACGAAGGCGTCGCGGATACGCTCTTCCAGCTCGTCCTGGTCCCACTCCAGCGCCAGGCCCGCTGCGACGATGCCGCCCATGGACGAGCCGCCGACGAAGTCGAACGGCGTGCCGACCTGCCGTAGCGCCCGGATCGCCCCCAGGTGGGCGTAGGCCCGTGCCCCGCCGCCGGACAGCACCAGTCCCACAGAGGTTCCGCTGACGAGGCGGGCGATGCGGCTTTCGTCGGCACCGTCGCCCTCGGCCACATGGAACCAGCGCGCCGGATGCACGGCCTTGATCCAATCCGGCGTGCCCGAGATCGCCGCCCCGCGCGGCCGCAGCAGGATCAGATCGCTGGCACGATGGGTTTCGGCCTCGGGGTGCTCGGGAATCGGCGGCAGGCCGGGCGCATCGTCAATGGCTCCTACCAGGAACAGCCGGTCGACCTGCCGCGCGCACAGGGCGGCCCAGGCCGTTTCGGACTTCTCGGCGACGTACAGGACAAAGTCGTGCGAATCCTCGACCCGCCCGAACCACTCGGCGGCGGACTTCAGCGCTGTCTGGTCGATGACCTGGACCGTAAAGCCCAGGCCCAGGATTGCCTCGGCCACCCGCTCGACGAAGTCGCGGATCGGTGCCTCCCTCAGGGCAATGAAGCCGAACACGCTGGGATCATTGGCCCCGCCGGCGGCGTCGCGCGTACGCAGGACCATCAGCCGGGCCAGCTCGGCCAGAATGTCCGGCGACTTGCGCGCCGCCGCGAAGAAGGCGTCGCGCGGCAGGGCCAGGATTTCCGAATCCCTCAGCGCCGCGACGGTTGAGGTATGCGCTGTGCCGGCCACCAGCGACATCTCGCCGACCGGCTGGCCGGGAGTGACGACGCCGACGAATTCGGACTCCTTGCCTTCGGCGTGACGAAACACACCCAGCCGCCCGGTCCGCACCAGATACAGGGTGTCGGCCACGTCGCCGGCCCGGAACAGGGTCTCGCCGCCAGTCAGGGTGAACCAGCTGGCCCCCGACCCGGGGGCCTCGAACAGGCGGAACAGATCTACTTCCAGAGAAGAGGCGCGCGCGCGGCGTTTCATGGCCTAAAACTAGCCGCGCCGCGTTCGGGCGCAAGCGGGGGCTATGGCGAAAGCCGCCAGAACGCTAAAGGAGCCTCATGCCCAAGCTCTCTACCTCGGTCGACCGGTCCTCTCCCGCCTTTCAGACCCTGAAGGCCCACAACGAAGCCCTGGCCCATGATCTGCGCGCGCGCACCGCCAAGGCCGCGCTGGGCGGGCCCGAGCGCAGCCGCGAACGCCACGTCAGCCGCGGCAAGCTGTTGCCGCGCGACCGGGTGGAGCGCCTGCTTGATCCCGGCGCCCCCTTCCTGGAGGTCGGCCAGCTGGCCGCCGGCGGAATGTATGACGACGAGGCCCCGGGCGCGGGCATGATCTGCGGCGTCGGGCGCGTCTCGGGCCGCGAGGTGATGATTGTCGCCAACGATCCGACCGTGAAGGGCGGGGCCTATTTCCCGATGACGGTCAAAAAGCACCTGCGCGCCCAGGAGATCGCCGAGCAGAACCGGCTGCCCTGCGTCTATCTGGTCGATTCGGGCGGGGCCAATCTGCCGCACCAGGCCGAGGTCTTCCCCGATCGCGAGCACTTCGGGCGCATCTTCTTCAACCAGGCCCGCATGAGCGCCCAGGAGATCCCCCAGATCGCCTGTGTGATGGGCTCGTGCACCGCGGGTGGGGCCTATGTGCCGGCCATGTCCGACGAGACCGTCATCGTGCGCAACCAGGGTACCATCTTCCTGGCCGGCCCACCCCTGGTGAAGGCGGCGACGGGCGAGGTCATCTCGGCCGAGGAACTGGGCGGGGCTGAGACCCACAGCCGCAAGTCCGGCGTTGTCGACCACGTCGCCGAGAACGACGAGCACGCCCTGCAGATCGTGCGCGAGATCGTGGCGGGCCTGAACACCGTCAAGCGGGTCGAGCTGGACCAGTGTGAGCCTGAGCCGCCGGCGCTGGACCCACAGGACCTGTACGGCCTCATCCCCGACGACGTGCGTGCGCCCTATGAAGTGCGCGAGGTCATCGCCCGCATCGTCGATGGCTCCGAGTTCCAGGAATTCAAGCGCGACTACGGCGCGACACTGGTGTGCGGCTTCGCGCGCATCTGGGGGATGCCGGTAGCCATCCTGGCCAACAACGGCGTGCTGTTCTCCGAGAGCGCTCAGAAAGGCGCCCACTTCATTGAGCTGGCCTGCAAGCGCCGGATCCCGCTGGTGTTTCTGCAGAACATTTCGGGCTTCATGGTCGGCGGCAAATACGAGGCCGAGGGCATCGCCAAACACGGGGCCAAGATGGTCACCGCTGTCGCGAGCGCCCAGGTGCCCAAGTTCACCGTCCTGATCGGCGGCAGCTTCGGGGCCGGCAACTACGGCATGTGCGGGCGGGCCTATTCGCCGCGCTTTCTGTTCAGCTGGCCCAACAGCCGGATCAGCGTCATGGGCGGCGAACAGGCCGCCAGCGTGCTGGCCACGGTCAAGCGCGACGGCTTCGAGGCCAAGGGCGAGACCTGGTCCAGCGAAGACGAAGCCGCCTTCAAGGCCCCGATCCGCCAGCGTTACGAAGACGAGGGCAACCCCTATTTCGCCACCGCCCGCCTGTGGGACGACGGCGTCATCGACCCGGTCCAGACCCGCGACGTGCTGGGCCTGGCCATTTCGGCCAGCCTGAACGCGCCGATTCCTGAGACGCAGTTCGGCGTGTTCAGGATGTGATGGCGGGAGCTTCGGCTGAGCACGCAGAGGGTTTGAGCGGGTGACGAAGAAGACCGACCGCATTGTCGACCTTCCGTCGACGCGAGAAATGTCTGACGCCCTGCCAGCCGTACAGGCGGTTCGTGGGTTAGCCAACCTAGCCGTAAAGACCGGACTCGGAGGCGAGAAGGCGAAGCGAATCGTCGACAGCGCAGATGAAGTTCTCTCTCATGCCGACATTATCGACCTACCAGATCGGTTCAATGCGGCATTCGCCGATCGCGGATGGATTGCGACGTCTTCCCTGTCCGTAGAGGTGATGCGTAAGGCCTTGGAGCGAAACGAGGCGGGTGATGCAGATGCGGCTGATGAGGTCATCTTGGAATGGGTACTCGCGCCGGACACGATCAACCTGTTCGCGATCACTCGAAGCAAATCTTTCAACGTTGCTCAGGACCGTTGGCATCAGCTGCGTGAAGCGCTTGCCTTGACCGTCGAGAACCGGTTTTGGTCCGCCGTTCCGCTCATCCTGCTCGCGTGCGATGGCGTCGCCTCCGACGTGCTCGGCACCTCTCCGTTCGAGAAAAACGCGGACCTATCGGTCTTTGACTCGATGGTCGCACATCCGACCGCTCTTCCAGCTTTGATCGCACGGCTGACGAAAGGAGTGCGGAAGTCGAGCGACGACCCAATGAAATTGCCCTTGTGACACGGTATTTTGCATGGGCGATCCCTCGGTTACGCAAACCGTGCCGTTTGCGGCAAGGCTTGGATGCTCATGATCGCCCTAGTCGATTGGGCGGTGGACAAGCGAGACGAACAAACACGGCGGGCTAAGAACGAAGCGCGAAATTCGAGGGACTGGCGGACATTTTCTGCCTCCATACAGAAGAACCAAGCCAACAAGCGAGCGATCGAGTCATTTATCGAAAAAAGCTGGGAAGGGCCGTTCGATACAGAGCTAAGCGAGAACGATCCTCCCTTTGCGTTCCTTGAATTCTTGGCTGGCTGGAAGACGCGGAACTTCGGCCTCATGGCCAAACGAGCGGTCAACATCGTGCAACAGGCACATGGACATTTAGCAGGGAGGATGCGAGCCGACACCGAACACGTTGAGTTGACGGCGTTTGAGATACTTTCCGTGACCCAGACGACCGTCGCGAGAGCGGAGGCACGCGTCTTCATGCGAGGTCGAACGCCAAGAGGCGAGCCGGAGGGAGAGTTCAAGATACTCGCCTTTCGGCATACGGATGATGGAACCGTCGCAATGCCGACTGACGAAGGGGTCTGGCAGGTCCAGCAAGGTTGCGTGTTTGATCTTGTGCATGAACGCACGGTGGAGAAGCAGCCCAAATAGGTACGCCTCCCAGCGCACGTAGCAGCGGTTAACTTGCTCACCCCGCCCGCAACACTTTCTCCATCGCCTTGCCCTTGGCCAGTTCGTCCACCAGCTTGTCCAGGTGGCGGATCTCGCGCATCAGCGGGTCTTCGATCTCCTCGACGCGATGGCCGCAGATAACGCCGGTGATCAGAAGGCGGTTCGGGTTCAGGGCCGGGGCCTGGTCGAAGAAGGCCTCGAAGGTCGTCTTGTCATCCAAATGCGCCATGATCTGGGCGTCCGAATAGCCGGTCAGCCAGCGGATAATCGCATCGACCTCGGCCTGGGTGCGGCCCTTCTTCTCGGCCTTGGCGACATAGTGCGGATAGACGGAGGCCACGGTCATCCGACGGATCCGGTCGCTGGCGGTGGTCTGCATTGAAACAGGTCCGTTTCGGTTCACCTCGTCGCGCGTTATAGGCCATGAACCAAGGAGACCCGAATGGCCAAGACCCCGACCGACGCCGACCTCAACGCGCTGGACATCACCGATGCTGAGGCGGTCGAGATGAATGCCATCGCCCACCCGCTGGTGGCAGACCCGGCCCCCGACGCTGACGACAGTCTGGCCCGGATCGACGCCACGGCCGACGGGGTCGTGTTCATCACCATCAACCGCCCGGCCAAGAAGAATGCCTTCGACGCCGCCACCATCGCGGCTCTGCACGAGGCGTTTGAATCGCTGCACGGGGCCGATCACGTTCGGGTCGTGTTCGTGCGCGGGGCGGGCGGTACGTTCAGCGCCGGAGCCGATCTGGCCTGGATGCGTGATGCCGCCGACTGGTCCGAGAGCGACAACCGCGACGACGCCATGAACCTGGCCAAGATGCTCAAGGCGCTGCACGACATCCCGGCCCTGACGGTCGCCCTGGTGGAGGGCGCGGCCATGGGCGGCGGGGCCGGCATCGTGGCGGCCTGCGACATGGCCGTGGCGGTCAAGGGGACGAAGTTTGCTTTCTCCGAGGTCAAGCTGGGCCTGATCCCGGCGACCATTGCCCCCTATGTGATCGAGGCCATTGGCGCGCGGCGCGCGCGGGCCCTGTCCGCCACCGCCGAGGTGTTTTCCGCCGAGGCCGCGCAAGGCTACGGCCTGGTCGATCGGGTGCTGGGGTCGGTGACCGACATCGACGGCTTCGTCACCGGCCTGTCCGATGCGATGAAGGCCTGCGCGCCGGGCGCCGTCGGTAACGCCAAGCGCCTGGTTCACGACGTCGCCGGCAAGACGATCGACCACGGCCTGATGGCCGAAACCGCCAAACGCATCGCCCGCGCCCGGATCTCGGACGAAGGCCAGGAAGGCGTGCGCGCCTTTCTCGACAAGCGTAAACCCGGCTGGGCCGGCTAGCCGCCGTCAGGCTCCGTCAGCATCCTGTCCTTGCAGAGCGGCCCTATCCGGGGTCAGTCTCACTCTGAACCGGGGAGAGACGACGATGCGCGCTTCACGCCTTAGGGGGATGCTGGCCGTCTTGGCGACGGTCCTAGGACTGGTCACGGTCTCGACTGCCGCGCCGACCCAGGCCCAACAGGTCATGCAACCGTTCCGCTCAGACGCTGATCTGGTCGAATTCCTGATGGAGGACGGCGAGCTGGCGGTCGGCTCGGGGGGCTATGCGATGGTTCCGCCGCCGCCGCCTCCACCCCCGCCGCCGCCGCCGCCTGCGGCGCCTTCTGCCCAGACGGCGGCCCCGCCGCCGCCAGTCGCCACGTCTGATGCGATGGGTCGCGCGCCGGACAATCCGTCCATCACCAACAACCAGATCGCCGGCGTCGACGAGGGCGGCATCGTCAAGGTCTCGGGCGACTATCTGATCGTGCTGCGCCGCGGTCGGCTGTTCAGCGTGTCGACCGCCGGCAACGGGCTGGATCCGGTCGGCATGATCGACGCCTATCCGCCCGGCGTCAGCGGTCGCGGCGACTGGTATGACGAGATGCTGGTCTCGGGCGACTGGGTCGTGGTCGTCGGCTACAGCTATGCGCGCGGCGGCACCGAGATCAATCGTTTCCGCCTCGGGGCCGATGGCCAATTCACCTTCGTCGACAGCCACCATCTGCGGTCCGCCGACTACTATTCGGCCGAAAACTACGCCTCGCGCCTGGTCGGCGATCAGCTGATTTTCTACACGCCGCTCGGCTTCGGATACGGCGACGACGATCCGCTTCAGTCGCTGCCGGCCTTGTCGCGCTGGACGACCGGAGAGGACGAGCCGACCTGGCAGCGCATCACCACCGGCCGTCAGGTCTATGTCGCCCGGCCCCTGCGTGAGAAGGGGCCGCACACGGTCAACACCATGCACACGGTGTCGATGTGCGACCTGACGGCGCCCCAGCTGATCTGCAACGCCACGGTCATCCTCGGCTCGGACAGTCGCACCTTCTTCGTCTCGCAGAACGCCGTCTATGTCTGGACGGACACCCAAACCGCCTGGAACGAACAGACCGACGATGAGGATCTAATTCCGGCCTTTCTGTACCGGCTGCCGTTCGACGGCTCGGCGCCCCAGGCGGCGCCGGTGATGGGCAATCCCATCGACCAGTTCTCGTTCAATCCGAACGCCTCAGCCGGCCGCATGGACGTTCTGGTCTCAGCCGATCCCGACGGCGACGAGATGTGGGCGTCCGAGGTGTCTCGCGGTGACATGGCCCTGTTGCGCCTGCCGATGAGCCGATTTGGCGACGGTTCGGGAAGGGCTCATTCGGGGGACTATCAGACACTGCCCGGCTCGACCTATTCCGGCATCATCAACGCCAACCGCTTCGTCGGAGATTGGGCCTTCTACGCCATGTCCAGCTATCCGGACGGCGACTACCGCGCCCGCATCAGCGAGCTGGTGGCCGTGCCGGTCGCCGGCGGCGAACCGACGCTGTTCAACTTCGACGAGGGCGTCGAGCGGATCGAACCGGTCGGGACCGATGTCCTAATCGTCGGCGGCCATTACTCGGTCGATTTCACCACCCTGGTGCTGGGCGGGGCGCGACCGACGGTCGGCTCCAGCTTTACCGTGCCTCGGGCCAGCCAGACCGAATCGCGCAGCCACGCCTTCTTCTTCCGGCCCGATACGGCTGGCGGGTCCAGCGGCCTGATGGGTCTGCCGATCATGACTCAGGTTCAGCAGCCCGACAGCGGCTGGCGGGCCAGCGCCGATATGTTGTTCCTGCGCCGCGACAACCGTGCCCTGTCCGACTTCGGACGCCTGCACGCCGCGCCGAGCGTACAGGGTCTGGTCGATCAGTGCGTCGCCTCCTGCACCGACTGGTACGGCAACGCCCGGCCGATCTTCCTGCGCGGGCGGGTCTTCGCCCTGATGGGCTATGAGCTGGTTGAGGGCGTTGAAAGCGGGGCCTCCATCCAGGAGGTTCGCCGCGTCGATTTCACTCCGGGCGGCGAGGACAAGACCGACTAGGGCTCAAGCCGGGGTGACCCCGTCCGCTTCGCGCGCTATGCACGCGCCGACGGATTCAAAGCTCGCGATCAAGCGGGCGATACGGGAGATCGCGCATGGCCGACATGGCCCCCGCCACGCCTAAGACCACCGGACTGCTCAGCCTGATCGGCAAGACGCCGATGGTCGAGGTCAAGAACCTGGATACCGGCCCGTGCCGATTGTTCCTTAAGATGGAATCGAACAATCCGGGCGGCTCGATCAAGGACCGCATCGCCCTGACCATGTTGGACGAGGCCGAGAAGGAGGGCTGGCTCAAGCCGGGCGGCACCATTGTCGAGGCGACGGCGGGCAACACCGGCCTGGCCCTGACGCTCGTGGGCGTCCAGCGCGGCTATCGGGTTCTGCTGGTGATCCCCGACAAGATGTCGCGAGAGAAGATCCAGCACGTTCGCGCCATGGGGGCCGAGGTCCGGCTGACCCGTTCGGACGTCGGCAAGGGCCATCCGGACTACTACATGGACCTGGCCGAAAGCCTGGCCCAGAAGATCCCCGGAGCCTTTTACGTCAACCAGTTTGCCAATGCGGCCAATCCGTTGGCGCATGAGCTGACCACCGGGCCGGAGATCTGGGAGCAGATGGAGGGCGACGTGGACGCCTTCGTCGCTGGCATCGGCTCGGGCGGCACCATCACCGGCGTGGCGCGGTATCTGAAGTCGGTCTCGCCCAAGACCGAAGCGATCCTGGCCGATCCGGTCGGCTCGGTGCTGGCCGGCTATGTCAATGACGGCAAGCCCAGCGCCAAGGGCAGCTATACGGTCGAGGGCATCGGCCAGGACTTCATCCCCGAGACTGCCGACATCAGCATCATCGACAGGGCCTATTCCATTCCCGACACCGAGGCGATTGCGGCGGCGCGGGAACTGCTGGCCAAGGAAGGCGTGCTGGCCGGCTCGTCGTCGGGTACGCTGTTGGCGGCGGCGCTGCGCTATTGCCGCGAGCAGACCGAGCCCAAGCGTGTGGTCAGTTTCGTGTGCGACACCGGGGCCAAGTACCTGTCCAAGGTCTATAACGACGCCTGGCTGACCGATCAGGGACTGACGCCCAAGACCCTGTACGGCGACCTGCGCGATGTGGTCACGCGTCCGGCCGCCGAAGTGGTTTCAGTGGGACCGGACGACACATTGGCGGTGGCCTATGGCCGGATGCGCCAGGCCGATGTGTCCCAGCTCCCGGTCATGGATGGCGGGCGGCTGGTCGGGATCCTGGACGATTCCGACATCGTGCACGTTCTGGACACCGATGAGATCACGCGGGCCGAGCGCTTCGGCAAGCCGGTCAAGTCGGCCATGGCCACCCAGCTGGACACGGTTCAGGTGCACGAGACCCTGAACGACCTGATCCCGATCTTTGACCGCGAACACGTCGCCATCGTCATGGACGGCCAGGAGTTTGTCGGCCTGATCACCCGGGTCGATCTGATCAACCACCTCAAGCTCAACGCGTAAGCACATGGCCAAGGGATCGAACCGGCAGGGCTTCTCCACCCGCGCCATCCACGCCGGACAGCGGCCGGACCCGACCACCGGGGCGGTGATGACGCCGATCTACGCCACCTCGACCTACGCCCAGGAAAGCCCGGGCGTGAACAAGGGCTATGAGTATGCGCGCGGCAAGAACCCGACGCGCGAGGCGTTCGAGGCTTGTATCGCGGACCTGGAGAACGGCACCCACGGCTTCGGTTTTGCCTCGGGCATGGCGGCGACGGCGACGGCGCTGGAGCTGCTGGACGCCGGTAGCCATATCCTGACGGGCGATGATCTGTACGGCGGCACCTATCGGCTGTTCGAGCGGGTGCGGCGCCGGTCGATGGGCCTGGACTTCGCCTATGTCGACCTGACCGATCTGAAGGCGGTCGAGGCGGCGATCACGCCCCAGACCCGAATGCTGTGGGTCGAGACCCCGACCAATCCGCTGATGAAGCTGGCGGACATTGCGGCCCTGTCGGCCCTGGCCAAGGCGCATGGCCTGCTGATGGTGGTCGACAACACCTTTGCGACGCCCTGGTGCCAGTCGCCGCTGGACCTGGGCGCCGACATCGTCATGCACTCGGCGACCAAATATCTGAACGGCCACTCCGACGTCATCGGCGGGGTGCTGGTGACCAGGGACGCCGATCTGGCGACCCAGGTGAAGTTCCTGCAGAACTCGGTCGGCGGGGTGATGGGGCCGTTCGACGCCTTCCTGGTCAATCGGGGCCTGAAGACCCTGGGCGTGCGGATGAAGGCGCATTGTGAGAACGCCCTGACCATTGCCCGTTGGCTGGAAGGCCGCGCCAGCGTCGCCAAGGTCTATTATCCGGGACTGGAGAGCCACCAGCAGCACGATCTGGCCAAGCGCCAGATGCGCGGCTTCGGCGGCATGATCTCGATCATCATCGACGGCGATCTGTCGCGCACCAAGCAGATCATGGAGCGGCTGCAGGTCTTCACTCTGGCCGAGAGTCTGGGCGGGGTCGAGAGCCTGGCCAACCATCCGGCGATCATGACCCACGCGAGCGTGCCCAAGGAGGTGCGCGAGGCCGGCGGTGTGACGGACAATCTGATCCGCCTGTCGGTTGGGGTCGAGGACATCGACGATCTGATCGCCGATCTGGAGCAGGCGTTGGCCTAGGCGTCAGAGGCCGTCAGGCTCCGGGGCTGGTTTTCGTCACATTGCGCATCAAGGCTTGGCCTGGACAGACAGCGCCGGGCGGCGCGCCATGCGGGGAACAAGACCATGAAAACACGTCTGATGAGTGCCGTGGTGATCGCGGCCAGCCTGGGCGCGACGGCGGCGACGGCGTGCACGCCCCTGCGGCCCATGACGCTGCAGGAGCAGCAGGCTGCCACGCTACAGCGCCAGGAGACAGCTCTGGACGTCGCCACCTTGATTGTCGAATACGAAGTGGTGCGGGCGTGGAATGTCCGCCCGCCGCAGGCGCGGCCGCCCTACGACGGCGACACCCATGTCGAGCTGAGGCCCGTCAGAACGCTGCGGGGCGATAGCGCACAGGCGTCCGTTGAACTGGTCCACCAGAGATTTTGCGGTGCCCGCGTGAGCTACTCGTCGGAGCCAGGAACGCGTTTGCTGGCCTATTCCCGAGGCGAGGAGATCGCGGATCTGAGCGACATCATCGACTTGATCGCCGTGGAGGAAATCGCCCACGCGGCGACGCTGGAAATCCTCGATACGCCCTGAGTCGGGTCGACATTCAAGTTACTCTCGTCATTCCCGGGCTCGTCCCGGGATCCCATCGACCACGATCATTCGGTGTCTGGGCTCATTCGGATCAATTGGGCGCAATGGATAGCGGGACACGCCCGCCCATGACGGTTGGCAATGCCGGTCGCCAGGCGGACCTGGATCAGTTGATCGGTTCGCCCTTCATCAGGGCGCGGGCGTAGCGGACCGGGGGCGAGCCGTAGCTGAGCACCTGATCATGGTAGGCTTTCAGGTCGAAGCGCTCGCCCTCGGGTTCCTGCATCTCGCGGCGTAGCGCCCAGTGCTCGCGCCAGCCCACGAAATAGGTCGGCAACTGGGCCGAGGAAAGCTGGGCGCGGATCCATTTGCCGGCTGCCTCGGACTCCTGCTGGAAGGCGTCTTCGGTCATCATGCGCATGGCCTCGTCGCGGCTCATGCCGTCGACGTGAACGCCGATGTCGAGCAGGGCATTGGCTATGACGCGCAAGAGGAATTTCAGATTTGCCAGCCGGTATAGAGGGTCGCCTTCCAGATGGCCGGCCTCTACCATGACGTCCTGTGCGTAGCAGGCCCAGCCTTCGATGAAGGGGCCGGATGCCAGAACCGCTCGAACCATCGATGGATAGCGATTGGCGTGGGCGAGCTGAAGATAATGCCCCGGCATGGCCTCATGCACGGTGACACCTTCCAGGGCGCGCGTGTTGTATTCACGCAGGAAGGACTGGGCCTGATCGTCGGTCCAGCCGTCAGGGATGGGCGAAATCTTGTAAAAGGTCGGCTGTTCGCGATCGAGGGGGCCAGGGCTGTCGCAATAGGCGACGGCGACGCCCCGCTGGAACTCCGGCGTCAGCACGATACGAACTGGCTCGTCAGGCACCGTGACCAGATTGCGCTCCCGCACGAAATCGGTGGCAGAGACGAGCATGGCCTCGGCCGCCTGAACGAGGCCGTCACGGCTGGGACGGTCGGCATAGACCAGCTCCATGGCGGCATCCAGCACCGTCTGGCGCTGGGCGTCAGTGGGGCGACGTGGAGTTGCGGGCGCACCTTCGCGACCGGCCAGAACGTCTCGGGCGATCTGGTACATCTCGTTGCGCACTCGGGCCATTTCTGCCTCACCCTGGGCCTTGATCTCGGCGCGGCTGAGCGGACTGTTCAGCGCGAAGGCCAGCTTGGCGTCATAGAGATCGGGGCCGAGGCGAAAATCGCCCTGGGCACCGGGGACCAGGACCTCGTCGATCCACTGCTGGTGCGCCTCGATGCCCAGCTTGGCGATGCGGCCCGCATCGTTCAGCGCCGCGCGCTCGGTCGGGCCAAGGGCGCGGCCCTCGGCCAAGATCATGTCGACCAGGCTCGCCAGACCCCGATTCTGGCCTGAGACGGTCTGGGCGTGGATCGCCGGAACCCGGCTCGGGTCGAGCGCGTCGCGGGTCGAGGCCAGGAGAGCCGGGAAGCCTTGCAGCCGTACCGTCGCAGCGCGCAGCCGCTCGGGCAGGGGAGCGAATTCACGCGCGATCAGACTGTAGAGTGCCGAACCGGCGTATTCGTTGTGGACCAAGGGGTCCCGGGCCCAGGCCTGGAGTACGTCGTGGGTCCAGATGTCGCCGCGCAGGCTATTGTCGAGCAGGGCGGCGTCAACCTGATGCTCGCGCGACAGGGCGGCGCGGTCGATGGAGGCGAACTGCTCGAGGGCGCGTCTTGCGAGGTCCGACCGGGCCCGCCAACTGGCCGGGCCGAGGTCGCCCAGTTGATCGTCGAAACGGTGGTCCCCCAGAGAGGTTGCATACGGCGGCGACAGTCGGATCGATTCTTCCAGCCAGCCCTCGGCGATCTGGTCGAAGGCTTCGTCGGTGGCATTGGCCGCCTGCGCACGCGCCCTGCCAGGTATCAGCGCCGCCGCACCGGTCAGGGTCAGGAACAGACGGCGGTTCAAAAACGGGTTCATCGGCGACCTCCGGTCAGGGCCGCGACCTTGGCGGGCGCGGCCCCGAACCGCAAGGTCAGAAGCCGACGTTCAGAACAGCGACAAGGGCTTCCGAGTAGGTCACCGAAGGATTGGCGACGTCCGTATCGTACCAGCGCAGGTCCAGCCGGGCATATTCGGTGAGCTTGAAGTCCGCGCCGATGTTCCAGGCCGTATAGTCGCGGCTGTTGACCTGCTCACGGCGGCCGATGGCTGCGGAAACGCGCACGCGATCATGGACGCGGACGCGACCGCGGGCCTCAACCCAGGTCCAGCTACGCGTGCCGCCGGCGCTGTCGGGAGAATACTGAAGGCGCAGGCGCGCATCGACGCGGTCGGTCAGGTCGCGCGAGACGTCGGCGGTGAACTCCCAGGCGTCGTCGTCGGTGCCGGGATTGGCGTCAAGGTACCACTTATGGGCGGCGTTGAAGTCGAACTCGAAGCCGGCGGCCTCGGGGCGCCAGCCGGCGTTGATCTCGGCCTCGAACTGCGAGCCGGTGGAGTGGTCGATGCTTTCGCCCTCGGCGGCGACGTAGAAGTCGTTGACCGCCCATTCGACTGCGGCCAGGCCGAAGGGGTCGCCTTCGGACTTGGAAGTCCCCTTGGAGCGGCTGTCGGTACCGGCGGCTAGTTCAAACGAGAGATCGCCGGGAATGTCCTGGGCGAGCGCCGAGGCCGGGGCGGCGATGGCCGCGATCAGGAGGGGCAGGGCGAGGCGTTTCATCGTTGGCTCCGAAACGGGATTTGTCAGTGGCGGATGACTCACTGACGATTCAAGCCTGTCTAACCGTAACGCTGCGACATCTCAGTGACGGCGTCGTGAAACTCCCGCGAGGCGTGCTCGAACCCATCCGACGTCGGTGAGGGGGCACTTCAGGCTCGTGAATTTGCGTATGGGGTAGGGGCCGGGAATGATTTTCGTCGATCACGCATCAAGCCTCCCCGGGGGGGAAAAGAACCATGAAGCTCAGCGCATTTGGCGCCATTATTTTTTTCGGCGACGCACTTTTTTGCGTCGCATACGCGAGCCGACGACGAAGCGGAGGCGATTGTTGAACGCGCGGCGGCGCAACAGTTCGAACAGCTGTCGCAGTGGGAAGGTTGCTGGGCCGTCGATGAAACGGATCGGCTGAGCATCGTCTTCGAACCCACGGCCAGCGGCAGCGTGATCGTTGAGCGCTGAGAGACGGCAGCCGGGCTGCATTCGATGACGATCTACCACATGGACGGCGATGTGCTGGTTGCGACGCACTATTGTCCGCAGGGGAACCAACCGCGCCTCGTCTCAGACGGGACGCCCCAAGGGTTGATCACTTTCGCCTACCGCGTTGCAACGGATCTGAATCCGGGCGAGAGCTATCAGCACGACCTGAGCTTTGCCCGACAAGCGGACGGGTCTCTGGTCCGATCGGAAATCTACCGGGGGCCAGACGGCGCGGGCGAACCGAGCCGCTATACGCTTCGCCGGGATGGGTGAGGCGACCGGCGCGCTCACCTTCGCAGCAACGATCTAATCCAACTAGCCAAAACGCCGTGACACGTCGGAGAGGGTGTCCCGGAATTCATTGGAGAGCTTCGACACGAGCTCGGCCGCCGGGACGACATCGCGGATCGACCCGGCACCCTGACCGGCGGACCAGACCGTCTTCCAGGCCTTGGCCTCGTCGCCCATGTCCAGCTTGTGGTCGGGCAGATGTTTCGGATCGACGCCGTTGTCGATGAGCGACTGGGTCATGAAGTTGGCCGGAATGCCCGAGACCGCCGGCGTATAGGTGATGTCGGACGCGCCGGCGTCGACGACCATGGCCTTGTAGGCGTCGGGGGCCAGGGCCTCGACTGTGTTGATGAAGCGGGTGCCCATATAGGCGAAGTCGGCACCCATTGTGACGGCGGCAGCGATGTCGCGGCCCGTCGACAGGCAGCCGGACAGGATGATCGTCCCGTCAAAGAAGCTGCGCACCTCATTGACCAGGGCGAAGGGGTTGATGACCCCGGCGTGGCCTCCGGCCCCGTTGGCGACCAGGATCAGGCCGTCGACCCCAGCCTCGGCGGCCTTACGGGCATGACGGATGTTGGCGATGTCGTGGAAGACCACGCCGCCGTAGCCGTGGACCGCATCGACCACATCACGCACGGCTCCCAGCGAGGTGATGATCAGCGGTACCTGATGCTCGACCGACACCTGAAGGTCCGCCGCCAGTCGCGGGTTGGTCGGATGCACGATGTGATTGACGCCGAAGGCGGCGGCGTCCGGCTTGAGCCGCGCCTTGATGTCGATCAGCCAGTCCCGATACCCCTCGGTGGTGCGCTGGTTCAGCGAGGGAAAGGTGCCGATGACCCCGGCGTTGCAAGTCTCCACCACCAGATCCGGCCCCGACACCAGGAACATCGGTGCGGCGATGGCCGGGATCCTGAGGCCGTGCTGCAGGGATTGAGGAATGGCCATGGCGTGCCCCTTGATTTCGATCAGGGACGCTTAGACGCCGGACGCCGGGGAAGGCAACGGCGTCGTCAGGACCCAGGCCGAGCCGGATAGATGCTGATCGTGGTGCGCTCACCCGATCGCCAATCGGGTTGGGTGTCGGTATGAAGATGCTCAGGATGAGCGATGAGCCAGGCGCCCATGCCCTGCACTTCGGGTCGCTCGTGCACGATGCGGCAATCGCGCACGCTGCCGTCCTGGAGCAGTTCACAATTCAGCGTCACATCGCTTTCGCCGGGCGGAGCCTGGTCCGCCTCGAGGACGAAGCGCATCGTGAACATCGCCTGGGGGCGTGGTTCCCCAGGGGGGATGGGGGTCAACCGGGCCTGGGCGAGGCTATCCAGGGCCGCCCGTGCGAAACCGACACCTTCGGGCTGTTCGCTGAGGACGACGCAGCTGGACAACACACCGTCACTGGCCGCGTCGCAACGAAGCTGGACAGATCCTTCTGTGACACCGGCCACATATGCCCCGTGCGGAAATTGGGGTTGCGGCCGCACCATCCAGTCCGGGGCCGCCGGTGGAACCGACAGCGCCACACCGCAGATCAGGGCGAACCAGCCAATCATCGATAGACTAGTCGCAGATTTGTCGCGTCAGTTGAAGCGCGGCGGCGACCGTATCATCTGGCCTGCGCCTACCGTATCCTCAGTCGCAGGTCAGCTCGCGGGTGGCGATACCGTTCCGGGCTGAGCCCGATCGAACCGGACTTGAATGGTGAAGACCTGCCCCGGGGTCGAGACAGGAACCAGTCCTTCGGGCAGGGGCGTGTTTTCCAGAAAGGCAATGGCCTGCTGGCCGATGCCCTGACGGTCAGGCGATTCCGATACCGCGACACAGCCGATGGCCGAGCCGGCCTGGGACAGGGCGCACCGCAAGGTCGCGGCACCGACCTGATCACCGGGAACGATGATGACAGGATCCGACATGGCCAGAGCGAAAGGGATACGGAACCGGAAAGTTGCGGGCTGTTCGACGCCGGCGACATAATTCGGGTTCAGGCGCGCCCGTTCGACAACCACAATCGCAGCCGGGCCGAAACCGTGCTCGGGCGGATCTTCGCTCAACACCGTGCATCCGGTCGGGACGCCCTCCGGCGTAGCCGTGCACTGCAGCGACGCAGTCCCGGACACGCGCCCTTGCAGCGCGGCCGAGGGATAGTCGCTTTGACCAATCGTGGGACGTTCGAGCCAGACTGCTGGCTGTACCGGGGGCGGGGCTTCCACGGAGGGCGCGACGGGGGGGGCGACAGGGGCCTCTCCCTCTGTCGGCATCGTGACGGTGGCCTGGGCTTCCGGCGGAGGTGAGACCGGGGCCGATGCCTCCGGCGAAGGCTGCGTCAACGCGATCGCAGCGATCCAGATCATCGAAGTCACGGCCATCATTGTCCCTATATGATCCGCTTTCCCCACTTGCCTGCACGGGTCATGCCGACTTGCGTTGCCCCCTCCGGGCTTAGATGCTAGACGCGCCCGCTTGAATGCCGCGCTGCGGTCCCCAGATAAGCCGTCATGCTCCTTCACATCCTTCTCGTCGTCCAGATCCTGATCTCGATTGCCCTGATCGCCGTCGTCCTGATGCAGCGCTCCGAGGGCGGCGCGCTGGGCATGGGCGGCGGCCCAACCGGGCTGATGACGGCGCGTGGGGCCGGAAACCTGCTGACGACCGCGACGTGGTGGCTGGGGGCGATGTTCGCCATCTGCGCCATCCTGCTGACGGTCGTAGGCAATATCGAGGGTCGCACCGGCTCGTCGTTCGACGCCGACGAGATCGGCACAACCCTAGGCGTGCCGGTGGACCCGGCAGGGCAGGGACAGCCCGAGCAGCCGGTCCAGCCGACGGCACCGACCGACGACACCCTGTCGCTCGACAGCTTGCCAGTCGGGCAGGGTTCGACGCCGTCAGAGGCTCCCGCCCAGTGACCCTGGGGGCACCCCCCGCCCCCTTCACAGTCGAAGAACCTCCAGCTTCCGGGCGCCCCGAACGGGCGCCCGTTCTGTTTTCAACAGCTGCGTCGATTGAGGGCGCAGTCCAAGGCCCGAATCATCGGTAGGATGGTCCCCCGTGACTAGATATGTATTCATCACGGGCGGCGTGGTTTCCTCGCTGGGCAAGGGCCTCGCCTCGGCGGCGCTGGGCGCGCTGTTGCAGGCGCGCGGCTATACGGTGCGCCTGCGCAAGCTGGACCCCTATCTCAACATGGATCCGGGCACGATGAGCCCGTACCAGCACGGCGAGGTCTTCGTCACCGACGACGGGGCCGAGACCGATCTGGACCTGGGCCACTACGAGCGGTTTACCGGCGTGTCGGCCACGCGCGGTGACAACATCACCACCGGGCGGATCTATTCGACCATCCTGGAGAAGGAGCGGCGCGGCGACTATCTGGGCGCGACGGTCCAGGTCATTCCGCACGTCACCAGCGAGATCAAGGACTTCGTCCTGAACCCGGCCATTGACCCCGTGACCGGTAAGGAGGCCGACTTCGTGCTGGTCGAGATCGGCGGCACGGTCGGCGACATCGAAGGGCTGCCGTTCTTCGAGGCGATCCGCCAACTGGGCCAGGAGCTGCCGCGCGGCCAGAGCTGTTTCGTGCATCTGACGCTATTGCCGTTCATCAATACGGCCGGCGAGATGAAGACCAAGCCGACCCAGCATTCGGTCAAGGAGCTGCGCTCGATCGGCATCCAGCCGGACGTGCTCCTGTGCCGTTGTGAACAGCCGATCCCCGAGGGCGAGAAGAAGAAGATCGCCCTGTTTTGTAACGTGCGGCCCAGCGCCGTGATCCAGGCGATGGATTCGGCCGACATCTATGCGGTGCCGCTGGACTATCACGCCGAGGGACTGGACAGCGAAGTGCTGAACGTCTTCGGCGTTCACGACGCGCCCGAGCCGGACCTGAGCCGCTGGCAGGAGATCGCCGAGCGGCGGCTCAATCCGGACGGCCAGGTCACGGTGGCGGTGGTGGGCAAATACACCGTCCTGAAGGATGCCTATAAGTCGCTGATCGAGGCCCTGAACCACGGCGGGGTGGCCAATCGGGTCAAGGTCAATATCGACTGGGTCGAATCCGAGACCTTTGAAAAGGACCCGGCCGAATGCGCGGCGCGGCTGGAAGGGGCGCACGCCATCCTGGTGCCGGGCGGCTTCGGCGAGCGGGGCGCCGAGGGCAAGATCGCCGCGGTCCGCTTCGCACGCGAGCGCAATGTGCCGTACTTCGGGATCTGTTTCGGGATGCAGATGGCGGTGATCGAATCCGCGCGCAGTCTGGGCGGGCTGACGGACGCATCGTCGACCGAGTTCGGCGCGGCCGAGGAGCCGGTGGTGGGCCTGATGACCGAATGGGTCCAGGGCAATGAACGGGTCCAACGAGCCGCCGGCGGCGACCTGGGCGGGACCATGCGGCTGGGGGCCTATGACGCGACGCTGAAGGCCGGATCGCGCATCGCCGACATCTATGGCGCGACCACGATCAGTGAGCGGCACCGCCACCGCTATGAGGTCAACATCAACTATCGCGACCGGATCGAGGCGACCGGCATGGTCTTCGCCGGCCTGTCTCCGGACGGGGTGCTGCCCGAGACGGTCGAGCGGCCCGACCATCCGTGGTTCGTGGGCGTGCAGTATCACCCCGAGCTGAAGAGCCGCCCGTTCGCGCCGCACCCGCTGTTCGCCAGCTTCATCGCTGCGGCGGTGGAGCAGAGCCGACTGGTGTGACGCGGCTGATTACGCCGCGGCTGGTGCTGCGGCCGGCCAGGGTGGGCGATGTGGAGGCGATGCACGCCATCCTCAGCGACCCGAAGGCGATGGAATACTGGTCGACGCCGCCGCATCAGGAGCTGGGCCAGACCCAAGCCTGGATCTCCGATATGCTGGCGGCGGGACCGGATCAGCCTGACTTCATTGTTGAGCTGGAAGGCCGCGTCATCGGCAAGGCCGGGTTCTGGCGCCTGCCGGAGATCGGCTACATCCTCGATCCCGGCGTCTGGGGACGGGGACTGGCCCAAGAGGCGCTCGGCGCGGCGATCCAGCTGGTGCTGACGCGGGACCCGAAGCTGGAGCTGACGGCCGATGTGGACCCCAGGAACGCGGCGTCTATCCGGCTTCTGGAGCGGCTGGGCTTTCGCCGGACCGGGGCGGCCGAGCGGACCTTTGAGATCAATGGGGTCTGGGTCGACAGCCAGTATTTCGCGCTGACGAAACAGGATTGGAGCGGCCAGCGATTGATCCGTACGGCAGGGCCGCAGGATGCAGCTGCGCTGTTGCCGCTGATCGAAGGGGCCTATCGCGGCGAAGGCAGTCGACGCGGGTGGACCACCGAGGCCGATCTGTTGGGCGGTCAGCGGGCGGATGTGGCCATGTTGGAAGAGATCCTGGTCGATCCGGCCCAGTCGATCCTGATGGCCTTCGAAGGTGACGATCTGGTCGGCAGCGTCCTGATCGCTGATCGGGACGGGACCGGATATCTGGGGATGCTGGCGGTCGATCCGGCGCGGCAGGCCGGCGGGATCGGCAAGGCGCTGGTCCAGACGGCCGAGCGCGAACTGACGGGACGTTTCGGGCTGGACCGGGTCGAGATGCAGGTCTTCTGGCAGCGGACCGAACTGATCGGCTGGTACGAACGGATGGGCTATCGCCGCACCGGCGAGACCCGGCCCTTCCCGATGGATAATCCGCGCATGGGTCTGCCGCTAAGGGATGATCTGTGGTTCGAGGTGCTGGCGAAGGATCTAGGCCTCGGGGCCTCTTGAACTCTGGCGACGGTTGAGGCATAAGCCCGCGCTCCGAAGGCGGCCCCGGTGGCCGCCCGTTCCATTTTCTGCGTCCTTTGCTGCGGCGCCCGAACCCTAACGAGAGACGGATATGGCCGTTCCGAAGCGAAAGACCTCGCCCTCGCGTCGCAATATGCGGCGCTCGCATGACGCCCTGGGCACTAATGCCTATGTCGAGGACAAGGACACTGGCGAGCTGCGCCGTCCGCACCACATCGACCTGAAGACCGGAATGTACAAGGGCCGTCAGGTCATCGAGCAGAAGGAAGACTAGGTCTTTCCTTGGCATTGTGCCTTTTTGAACGCCGCGCGGACCCCCGCGCGGCGTTCTGCGTTTCGGCTTGGAACCTTTGGGAGACCACCATGCGTCTTATCGCCAGTCTCGCCGTCGCCGCTTCGGCCCTGACCCTGGCCGCGTGCGAACCGACCGACACGCAGGACCCGTCGGCTGCGCCCGAGCCAGCTGGAGCCCCGTCGGCCCCGGATGCCGACGCCCTGACCGCCGAGGGCTGGGGCCCCCTGCGAATCGGCATGACTCTGGATGAGGTCACGGCCGCGGCCGGGCCGGATTCCGACCCGGAGGCTATCGGAGGCCCAGACCCAGAATCCTGTGACCAATTCCGGCCGGAACAAGCCCCCGAGGGGTTGCTGGTGATGATCGAGCAGGGTGTCCTGACCCGCATTTCGATCATGGAACCCTCAGCGCTACGGACCGATCAGGGGTTCGGCATCGGCGCGACGGCGACGCAGATCAAGGCGGCCTATGGCGATGCGGCGCGCGTCGAACCGCACCACTATCTGGGCCTTCCCGCAGAATACATCACTGTCTGGACCGGTGGAGTCCCCAGTGAGCCCTATGTCCAGGATTCGCAGGCCCGCGGCATTTCCTATGAGACGAACGGCGACGGCGTTGTCACGCTGATCCACGTCGGCGGCCCATCGATCCAGTACGTCGAGGGCTGCGCCTGACGACCGGCTCAGTAGCGCCGCCCGCGGTTGCGACGAGAGTTGAAGACGTCTCGATCGCGGTCCCTATCATGCAGGATCAGATCGCCGTCCGGGCTGATGTAGGCGAATACGTCATACCCCGACGTCCCGGTACTCCAGACGATCCGACCGTTGGTCTCCAGAACCAGTTCTCCGGTGCTGCGCATGACCAGGCGGCAGTTTCGACCGGCACCGGCGGTACCGGCTGTCCATCGCGGAGAATAGGACCAGCTGGGTTCGGTGATCTCCACTTCGCAGGAGCGTCTCAAGGTCAGGATATAGGTGCGATCTGCCGAGGCGAGTCGCTCTTCGCGATCACCGCGCAACTCGTCTCCACTTCGCAAGATATCGGCACCGCTCCAGGGGCGACTGCGGTCACGGTCATGGCCGGCACCACCGGGGCGACGACCGTCGGCCGTGTCGCGACCGCTGCCGGAGGTCCAGTAGGCGCGCCCGGCTGAATAGAGGGCGAGGTCGCCGTTGTCTTCCAACTGGAGGGTGGCGTTGGAGCGACCCGTCGTCCGGGACTGCCAGAGCGGCGTGCCGCCCCGGTCATAGACGACGAGATTGCCGTCCGTCTGGAGGGCGGTGCGACATTCCTGGCCCCGGCCGTGGGTGCCTGTGGCCCATAGGGCCCTGGCCCCTTCATAAAGGACCAGGTTGCAGTCACGCTGCTGGATCAGATGATAGCGGCCGGTACGGGAACGGATCTGCTCGTCGGCATAGAGGGCCTGGCCGGCGCGCAAAAGATTCTGGCCGGCGGCCGTGGGGGGACGGTCAGGTCGATCCGGACGGCCTGGACGGTCGCCGTTTCCGGGGCCGCGGCCACCGCCGCCCTGGGCTGTATCGCTTTGCCAGACAGAGCGATTGCCAGCGAGGACCTGAAGGTTGCCGCTGTCTTCCAGTCTCAGAGAGGCACCGGATCGTCCTGCGGTATTCGACGCCCACAGTGGGGCCTGAGCATCGCTGTAAACGACGAAATTGCCGTCGCCCTGCATGACGGCCCGGCAGCCCTGGCCTCGCCCGACGGTGCCGCTCGCCCAGAGCGCACGCCCGCCCTCGTAGAGCACCAGATTGCAGTCGCTCTGCATGATCAGGTGAAAGCGACCGTTGGCCGATCGGATCTGCTGATTGGGGCCCAGGTCCTGGTTGGTGCCGAGGCGATCCTGCGCCGATGCAGCCATCGGGACGGCCAGGGCGACAGCGGCAGCCAAGAATGTGGACAGGTGGGCGGGCATTGCGACCTCAAGACAGCGGGGGTTCTGGCACATGGTTGAGTTGGGACGGCTGAACAGGGCCTGTCAATCCGGGCCCGGCGGACCTGACGGAAGATGACTGCTTCGGGTGCCGACCGCGCCGCGCGTAGGCCAGGGATGCAGTGTGCGCTGCCAAGCTGCCCCCTGCAATCAGGCACCGCCGGCGAACGCTTTTCAGCGGCGCCCGGCGCTCGTGGCGAGCAGCAGCGGGCGCGACTTCCTTGCCGCGCGGCCCCTTGCTGGCTAAGACCCCGCAAACTCCAGCCACCGAGCATTGACATGACCGATATCGCCGACATCACCGCCCGCCAGATCATCGACTCGCGGGGCAACCCGACCATCGAGGTCGACATCGTTCTGGAAGACGGGGCGTTCGGCCGGGCGGCGGTGCCGTCGGGGGCCTCAACCGGGGCCCACGAGGCGGTCGAGAAGCGCGACGGCGACAAGTCGCGCTGGGGCGGCAAGGGCGTGGAAAAGGCCGTCGACGCGGTCAATACCGAGATCTTCGACGCCCTGTGCGGCATGGATGCGGAAGACCAGCGCCGGATCGACGAGAATCTGATCGGGCTGGACGGGACGGACAACAAGGGCCGGCTGGGGGCCAATGCCATCCTGGGCGTGTCGCTGGCCTGTGCGCGCGCCAGCGCGATTTCGTCGGGCCTGCCGCTGTATCGCTATGTTGGCGGGGTGTCGGCCCGAGTCCTGCCAGTGCCGATGATGAACATCATCAATGGTGGTGCCCATGCCGATAATCCGATTGATATTCAGGAATTCATGATCATGCCGACCGGGGCGGACAGCTTCTCGGAAGGCCTGCGCATGGGGGCGGAAATCTTCCACGGTCTGAAGAAGCAGCTTCAGGACGCGGGCCACAACACCAACGTCGGCGACGAAGGCGGCTTTGCGCCGAACCTGGCCTCGGCCGAGGCGGCGCTGGACTTCATTGTCAAGGCCGGCAAGGCGGCCGGCTATGAGGCAGGCAAGGACTTCCAGCTGGCCCTGGATGTGGCCTCGACCGAATTCTTCAAGGACGGCGTCTATGACCTTGCGGGCGAGGGCAAGAAGCTGGATCGCGGCGGCATGGTCGACTATCTGGCCGAGCTGGTCGACCGCTTCCCGATCGTGTCGATCGAGGACGGCTGCGGCGAGGACGACTTTGAGGGCTGGCGGCTGCTGACCGAGCGGCTGGGCGACAACATCCAGCTGGTCGGGGACGATCTGTTCGTGACCAATCCGGCGCGTCTGCTGGCCGGGATCGGCGAGGGGCTGGCCAATTCGATTCTGGTCAAGGTCAATCAGATCGGCACTCTGTCCGAGACCCTGGACGCGGTCGATCTGGCGCATCGCTCAGGCTATACGGCGGTGATGAGCCACCGCTCGGGCGAGACCGAGGATTCGACCATCGCCGACCTGGCGGTCGCCACCAACTGCGGACAGATCAAGACCGGCTCGCTGGCGCGCTCGGACCGGCTGGCCAAATACAACCAGCTGCTACGCATCGAAGAGATGCTGGGCGATCTGGCGGTGTACGCGGGCGAGAGCGTGCTCAGGGAGTAGGCGTCGCTTGGAATCTGTCTGTCCCGACCGGCCTTGGGAGGGCGGTCGGGACCGTCATGTTAGGCTTGTGAATTCTGCATCCTCGCTGACTGCGACTGGCAGACCCTTGAGGCGACGAAGCATCTGGGATCGGCTGGTGTTCCTGTGTGTTCGCACCGTCCAGCCCCCGATCCCATCCAGATAATCGACGTCCGCCTCGGGCAGGCGATCATCAATGAGCTTTTGTAGTTCCAGTAGGGCTTGACGGAGATAACTAAGGCGCTGGGCGCGATCCAAAGTCTGCCAATCCGTGGGCTCGGGCGGGTCAGAATTGGGAATGATGAGAAACGCGGTCAATCCACCAGCCTCTAAAATCCGAACCTTATTCTACCTGCGCCACCCAGATTTCCAAACTTGCCAGCGCGGCATGGCTCCGTCCGAGCCAAAAGATTGGCGATGAGTGCTTCGGGGTTGCCACGGAGCATCGGAATTTCCGCCATCCGGGCCGCCCCAACGCCGGTGACGATAGGAGTGGCCATGGATGTGCCAGAGAGGTACTGAAACCCACCACCCGGTCGGGCGGCGAGGACACGGACGCCCGGTGCGCTCAGGGAAGGCACGGGATAGGCAGGGCCGGACGGCGGCGAACCGGTACCCCAGTCACTGAAATCGGCTACGACATCCTGGCGATCCGTTGCGCCGACGCCGAGCGCCTCTGGGTAGTTCCCCGGGGAGCCATGGCGACCCTGGCCGGCTCGGCCACTGTTGCCGATTGCGGCGATTAGCGGGATGCCGAGACGATGGGCGTTGCGAACGGCCCTTTGAAGGTAGGAATTGAACCCCATGCCGCCGAGCGACGCGTTGACGATGTCCACGCCGACGACATCGTCCCGGAAGTGCGTCTTGATCAGCCAGTCAAAGCCATTGACGATCTGGACCAGTGTTCCACTCTGGCTTCCTGATGCCGTCCGACGGGTCAGAACTGCGGCGACCGCGAGATCGGCATCGGGCGCAACCCCCGCCTGGGCACCGCACGCCAAGCTCGAGACGTGAGTGCCATGGTCTCCAGCGTCTCTCGGCGTACTGGAAATGAGGCGTCCGACCGCGTCAAACTCGGCAAAATAGATATTTTTGTTAGCAAATTCAGGATGGGAGGCGTCAATGCCCGTGTCCAAAATGCCGATCAGAACGCCTCTGCCCGCGCCACTTCCTGAGCTGGCACCAATCTGATCGAGATGCCACCAATCGTCGACAGCGGTAGATGTCGCCACATCGTCCGTCGGCTCATCAGGAGCAGGAAGCTCGATGTCGAAATTCGGCACGACTGTCAGGCCGACGATGCCCGACAAGGAAGCGATGTCGACGTCTCCTTCTTCGACCACAAGGGCACCGACGCCTTCGAGAACCTGAAATCCATCAGGTTCGGATGTGTCAGAACGACTAATTTCATACGCTGCGGACTGTTCGAGTCCGAATGTCACCGCCAGCTCCGCCGGATTGATGGACCGCACGGAATCTGTAGCGGACAGCGCGAGGGCCAGGTTTGTCAGCACGCCTCGCCGGACGTCGAGCCTGGCTTGAGGATTCTGAACCTGAACGTCTTCGGTCACCGACATTTGCTCGGCACCGGTGAGCAGGTCCGGCTCAACAAAGATCACAAACTGGCCATTCATGGCGACTCTCCCTGATTGAACATGAGGAACACAGAACCAAGGGTGGAAATTTAGCACGTCGATTGCGTTTCCGAAACACGAAGTAGTAGTGATGCGGAACGCTATCCAAACGGGAGTTGGCCTATGGCGACGCGAGAACTAGACGGCCAGGGCGGCTCGGCCATGGTGGAGAGGAAATTAGCTGAAAATTAAGGCTGTTTGGTCATGGGTGAAGAATCGACTCCAGCCTGTGTGGACCTCGGCGGTGGCCTTCAATTTCAGACCCTACATCCGGCTGACGGTGCTGGTGGCCCTGATCGGCTATTTCTCGGCCCAGGCCCTGACGGGGGAGCGGGGGCTGCTGAACGGCACCGAACGGCATGAAGAGCTGGCGGCCCGACGTGCGGAGCTGGCCGAACTGCAGGCGACCCATCAGGAACTAAGCGCTCGGGTCGCCGGCCTGTCGGATGCGACCTTGTCCATTGATATGCTGGAAGAACGCGCCCGCGTGGTGCTGGGGTTCGCACGTCCTGATGAATATGTGATCCGTCAGGGTCCATCTCAGCCGCTCTAGCCTTTGCCTTTGGGAACCGAAGGCTGCTAAAGCCCGCTTTCCGTAGGGTTATAAGGTCTGGGAGGACGCCGGATGGCGAAAGCCGCCGCCAAGACAAGCGCCAAGACATCCAATGGCCCCGAAGCGTCCAAGGACGAGCTTCTGGGCTATTATCGCGAAATGCTGCTGATCCGCCGCTTCGAAGAGCGAGCGGGGCAGCTCTATGGCATGGGCCTGATCGGGGGGTTCTGCCACCTGTATATCGGTCAGGAAGCCGTGGCCGTGGGCGTTCAGGCCAACGTCAAACAGGGCTTTGACAAGATCATCACCGGCTATCGCGACCACGGCCATATGCTGGCGGCGGGCATGGACCCCAAGGCGGTGATGGCCGAGCTGACCGGCCGCATCGGCGGCTCGTCCAAAGGCAAGGGCGGGTCAATGCATATGTTCGACGTGCCGACCGCCTTCTATGGCGGACACGGCATCGTCGGGGCGCAGGTGGCGCTGGGTACCGGCCTGGCTTTCGCGGGCAAGTACCGCGGCGATGATTCGGTGGCCTTCATCTATTTCGGCGACGGCGCGGCCAATCAGGGCCAGGTCTATGAGAGCTTCAACATGGCCCAGCTGTGGAAGCTGCCGGCCATCTACATCATCGAGAACAACCAGTACGCCATGGGTACCTCGATCGAGCGGTCGTCCTCGACGACCGAGCTGTATCAGCGCGGGGCCAGCTTCGGCATTCCGGGCGAACAGGTCGATGGCATGGACGTGCTGGCCGTCCGCGAGGCGACGGCCAAGGCCGTGAAGCGGGCGCGCGAAGGCGGCGGGCCGTTCATCCTGGAAGTGAAGACCTATCGTTATCGCGGCCATTCCATGAGCGATCCGGCCAAATACCGGACCAAGGAGGAGGTTGATGAGGTCAAGAAGACGCGTGACCCGATTGACCATGTGAAGCTGCTCTTGGAACAGGCCGGCGCCACCGAAGCCGACCTCAAGCCGATCGAAGACGACGTGAAAGCCATCGTGGCCGAGGCCGTCCAGTTCGCACAGGCCAGCCCCGAGCCGGACCCGTCCGAACTCTATACCGATGTGTACCAGGAGGCCGCTCAATGACCGACATCCTGATGCCGGCGCTCTCTCCGACGATGGAGGAGGGCAATCTGACCAAGTGGCACGTCAAGGCGGGCGATGTGATCAAGGCGGGCGATGTGATCGCCGAGATCGAGACCGACAAGGCGACCATGGAGGTCGAGGCGGTCGACGAGGGCGAAGTGGCCGAGATCCTGGTGCCGGAGGGCTCCGAGGGCGTGAAGGTCAACGCGGTGATCGCACGGCTGGTCGGCGAGGGCGGGGGCGCTGCTCCGGCACCGGCTCCCGCGTCCGTGCAGACACCCGCAGCTCCTGCCGTCACGCCTGTGGGTGGAGGTGCATCGGCTGAACTGAAGGATCCCGAGATCCCGGCTGACGCCAAGCTCGTCAAGACGACGGTGCGCGACGCTCTGCGCGACGCCATGGCCGAAGAGATGCGGCGCGACGAGACTGTCTTCCTGATGGGTGAGGAAGTCGCTCAGTACCAGGGCGCCTACAAGGTCAGCCGTGAGCTGTTGCAGGAGTTCGGCGACCGCCGGGTGATCGACACGCCGATCACCGAATACGGATTCGCCGGGGTCGGGGTCGGGGCGTCGATGGCCGGGCTGAAGCCGATCGTCGAGTTCATGACCTTCAACTTCGCCATGCAGGCGATCGACCACATCATCAATTCGGCGGCCAAGACGCTGTATATGTCGGGCGGCCAGATCCGCTGTCCCATCGTTTTCCGTGGCCCGAACGGCGCGGCCAGCCGTGTGGCGGCCCAGCACAGCCAGGACTATTCGGCCTGGTACGCCAATGTGCCGGGTCTGATCGTGCTGGCACCGTATGACTCGGCAGACGCCAAGGGCCTCCTGAAGGCGGCGATCCGCAATCCGAACCCGGTCGTCTTCCTCGAACACGAGATGATGTACGGGGTCGAGTTCGATGTGCCAGAGGTTGAGGACTGGGTTGTGCCGATCGGCAAGGCCAGAATCCGCCGCGAAGGGGCGGATGTAACCATTACCTCGCACAGCCGCATGGTCGGCTTTGCCCTCAAGGCGGCGGAGGAGCTGGCCAAGGAAGGAATCTCGGCCGAGGTCATCGACCTGAGAACCCTGCGTCCGCTGGATCACGAGACCATCGTCGAAAGCGTCAAGAAGACCAACCGCATCGTCTCGGTCGAAGAAGGCTGGGGTCCGATGGGCGTGGGCGCAGAAATCTGTGCTCGGGTGATCGAGCACGCCTTCGACTATCTGGATGCCCCGCCGCTGCGGGTGCATCAGGAAGATGTGCCGATGCCCTATGCCGCCAATCTGGAAGCGCTGACGCTTCCGACCGTCGAAAAGATCGTCCAAGCTGTGAAAAAGGTGACCTATGCCGCCGCGTGAAATCCGTATGCCCGATGGTGCCGTGAGCGGCCCGCACGCTGACTCTGCGGTGGAGCTGATGCGTGCCTGGTGGATCCATGATCGACCGGAATATGTCCTGTCGCCGATGCTGAAGGATCCCAAGAACGTCGGCCGAATGTTGTATGAGGCGGCCTTCCACTTCTCGAACGTCTATTCCTCCAACGGGCTGGGAGCGCAGGAAGACGTGCTGAACCAGATCAAGGAAGGTTGGGACGGGGCCAAGGAGATCCCGATGGCCACGAATATGACCACCGAGGCCCCGGCCAAGAAAGGCTGAGCATGACCGACATCCTGATGCCGGCCCTGTCTCCGACGATGGAGGAGGGCAACCTCACCAAATGGCACATCAAGGCCGGTGACACCGTGTCGGCCGGGGATGTGATCGCCGAGATCGAGACCGACAAGGCGACCATGGAGGTCGAGGCCGTCGATGAGGGCGAGGTGGCCGAGATCCTGGTGCCGGAAGGCACCGAGGGGGTGAAGGTAAACGCCGTGATCGCGCGGCTGAAAGGCGAGGGCGGCCTGGCCGCGCCGGCTCCCAAGGCGGCGGGCGCGCCGGAGCCGGCGAAGGCTGAGGTGAAGGCGGATTCGCCGCCTCCGGTGCCGAAAGCGGCGCCCGCTCCTGAGCGGGATGGAAATCGCGTGTTCGCCTCGCCGCTGGCGCGGCGAATGGCCGAGCAGGCCGGGCTGGATCTGAAAGCGATCAAAGGCACCGGACCCAAGGGCCGGATCGTGGCGGCGGATGTTGACGCGGCCGGCAAGGGCGGCGCGGCCAAGACCCCGGCGACGGCGGCCAAGGGCGAACCGCGTCAGGTGCTGTCGCTGGAGCAGCAGGGCATCAAGCCGGGCAGCTATGACTTGATCCCGCTGGACGGGATGAGGAAAGCCATCGCGCGGCGTCTGACCGACAGTTTCCGCGACGTGCCGCACTTCCCGCTGACCATCGATTGCGAGATCGACGGGCTGCTGGCGGCGCGGGCCAAGGTCAATGCGATGCTCGAGCCGCAGGGCATCAAGGTCTCGGTCAATGACTTCGTGATGAAGGCCTCGGCCATGGCGCTGAAGGCGGTGCCGGAGGCCAACGCCAGCTACACGCCCGAGGGCATCGCCATGCACCACCACGCCGATGTGGCGATGGCGGTGGCGATCGATGGCGGCCTGATCACCCCGATCATCTTCGCGGCCGAGACCAAGAGCCTCAGCCAGATCTCGATCGAGGCCAAGGACCTGGCCAAGCGGGCGCGGGATCGCAAGCTGAAGCCGGAGGAATTCCAGGGCGGGACCTTCAGCGTCTCGAACCTGGGGATGTTCGGCATCAAGACCTTCGCCTCGATCATCAATGAGCCGCAGGGCGCGATCATGTCGGTCGGCGCGGGCGAACAGCGACCGGTCGTCAAGAACGGTCAACTGGCCGTGGCCACGGTGATGAGCGTGACCCTGACCTGCGATCACCGGGTGGTCGACGGCGCGATTGGGGCAAAATTCCTGCAGGTCTTCAAGCAGATGATCGAAGATCCTGTGACGATGTTGGCGTAGGGACACGACAGTGGCGGATACATTTGACCTCATCGTGATCGGTTCCGGGCCGGGTGGCTATGTGGCGGCGATCCGGGCCAGCCAGCTGGGCCTGAAGGTGGCCATCGTCGAGCGGGAGAACCTGGGCGGCATCTGTCTGAACTGGGGCTGTATCCCGACCAAGGCGCTGCTGAAGTCCGGCGAGAAGTACGAGAGCCTGAGCCATCTGAAGGACTATGGCCTGTCGGCCGACAAGGTCGGGTTCGACTTCGACGCCATCATCCAGCGCTCGCGCGGGGTGGCCAAGCAACTGAATCAGGGCGTCGGCTTCCTGATGAAGAAGAACAAGATCGAGGTGATCGAGGGCGACGCCAAGCTGGAGAAGGGGGCTGCGGCGCCCAAGGTCGTCATCGCACTGAAAGACGGCAAGAGCCGTAGCGTTGAGGCCAAGTCGGTGATGCTGGCGGTCGGCGCCCGCGCCCGCGCCTTGCCGCAGATCGGGCTGGAAGCGGACGGTGAGCGCATCTGGGCCTACCGCGAGGCGCTGGTGCCGAAGTCGCTCCCCAAGTCGTTCGTGGTGATCGGATCGGGGGCCATCGGCCTGGAGTTCGCCAGCTTCTATCGGGCGCTGGGAGCCGAGGTCGTGGTGGTCGAGGCGGTCGACCGGATCATGCCGGTCGAGGACGAGGAAATCTCCAAGGCCGCGCAGAAGGCCTTCGAGAAGCGCGGCATCAAGTTCCACACCGGGGCCAAGGTGACGAAGGTGTCCAAGGACAAGGCGGGCGTGAAGGTCGCCATCGAGGCGGGCGGCAAGACCGAGACCCTGGAGGCCGAGGTCTGCATCTCGGCCGTCGGCATCACGGCCAACACCGACGGCATCGGGCTGGAGGCGCTGGGCGTCGAGCTGGACCGCGGCCACATCAAGACCGACAGCCACTGTCAGACCAATGTGAAGGGTCTCTATGCCATCGGCGACTGTGCCGGTGCGCCCTGGCTGGCCCACAAGGCGAGCCACGAGGGCATCCACGCGGCCGAGCATATCGCCGGCTTCAAGAGCCCCAATGTGCATTCGCCGATCGCAGGCTGCACCTATACGACGCCGCAGGTGGCCTCGGTGGGGATCACCGAACAGGCGGCCAAGGCTGACAAGCGCGAGGTCAAGGTCGGCCGCTTCCCGTTCCGGGTGAACGGCAAGGCCATTGCGTCCGGCGAAACCGAGGGCTTCGTCAAGACCATCTTCGACGCCAAGACCGGCGCCCTGATCGGTGCCCATATGATCGGGGCCGAGGTCACCGAGATGATCCAGGGCTATGTCACCGCCATCACCATGGAGGCGACCGAGGAAGACGTGTTCGGCACCGTCTATCCGCACCCGACCATGTCGGAGGCCATGCACGAGGCGGCGCTGGACGCCTATGGGCGGGTGATCCACCTGTAGGGGGCGGTGCGGGCCTCAATATCTCCGTCACCCTCGGGCTTGTCCCGAGGGGCCATAGTCAAGCTTGCAGGGACTTATGGTGCCTGAGCTGATCCGCGCCGGTCGCTGGGTAGCGGCTATCCATCAGGCTGATCGGCCCATGGGCCCTCGGGACAAGCCCGAGGGTGACGGATTTATTCGAAAACACCGATGCGCCTGAGACCTCCGGTGTCCTAAGGCAAACGCTCGACGTGGTCGTCGCTGTGGCCGGCCAGGATGCGGCGGGCGCGGATCCACATCTCGACGCGGCTGACCACGATCATGGCGGCCACGAACAGGAGGAAGGCGTCGGTCACGGCCAGCACGTTTAGGCCCCAGCCGGCGGCGTGCGGCTCCAGCCAGGCGGCCAGTATCCGCCGGCCCAGCATCAGGGCCAGGATGAGCACCAGTCCGATGGGAGACGCCTGGGCCTTCAGCGTGCCGTCGGCGTGACGTTCGATCATGGTCATCTTGCCGCGCCACCATCCGGCGGCGGCGCCCAGCCCCAGGCCCAGGGCCAGAACGGCGTAGTCGAGGGGGCCGAACGGCTCGTGGCTGACGCCCGGCGCCAGGCCTGATCCCCAGACACCCAGGCCAATCATGACGACGATCAGCGTCGGCATGACCCACATCCAGCGCGGCCGCAGGGTGCGCGGTCGCCGATTGCGCAGCAGCATCAACGGGACGGCCACCGCAATGGCGATCAGAGGGGCGTACTGTTCGGGGGACATGGAGGCTCAGGGGGTGGCTGAGCGGGATGTATGCGCCCCGGCGATCGGGTTTGCCAATATGGCGGGCCCACCGCCTAGTGCCGGAAGACCAGCGCCTGAACCGTATAGATCGTCAGACCGGCCAGGCCGCCGATGATCATGCCGTTGAAGCGGATGAACTGTAGGTCGCGACCGACGTTCAGTTCAATCACCTGGACCAGTTGGCGCAGATCCCAGCGATTGACCTGTTCGGTGATGAAGGCTGAGACGCCGCTCTTCTGGCTCTGGATGAAGGCCGACAGGGCCGTGACGAACCCCTGGTTCATGTCGGCGCGCACCACCGGATCGGCGGCGAGATGGCGCCCGACCTCCACGAACAGGCCGGCAAGGTGGCGCTGGATCACCGACTGATCCGAGCGGGCGTCCGTCTCCAGCAGGTTGCGCACGCTGTCCCACATCTCGCCGGCCATTTCGCGCACTACGGGACGGTTCAGCAGGTCGCGCTTCATCTCCTCGGCGCGGCGCGCGTAGAGCTTTGACGATTTCAGTCGCCGGATGAAGCCTCTGACGGCGCTGTCGAACTCCAGTCGGATCGGATGGTCCGACTGGCCGCGCGCCTCTTCCAGCAGCGCCGACGCCGCGCCGATGATCTTGTTCAGCAGATAGGCGTCGGCCTTGAACAGGTTGAACAGGCTGGGCAGCTCGGCGCGGATGCGCTCGCGCATGGCCTCCAGAGCCGCCTCGTCCTGGAGAAAGCGGCCGACGATGCGGGTCAGCTCGTCGAACAGACGTTGATGCCGGCCGTCCTCGACGAAGGCGTTGAGCAGGCCCGCTGCGAGCGGCGCGACCTGGACCTTTTCGATCTCGGCGACAATTCTCTGGGCGACGAAATCGCGGATGTCGGAGCGGCTGATCGCTTCGAGCGCCTGGGGCGTCAGCCGCACGACGAAACGGGCCAGGCCGTCGGCCCGATCACGATCCGCCAGCCAGTCGGCGACCTGGGCGGCGAAGTCGACCTCTTCAAGCTTGGCCCGAACCGTCGCCTCGTCGAGGAAGTTCTGCTCGATAAACCGGCCCAGGTTGGCGGCGATCCGGCTCTGGTTCTCGGGGATGATCGCCGTGTGAGGAATCGGCAAGCCCAACGGCCGCTTGAACAGAGCCACCACGGCGTACCAGTCGGCTAGGCCGCCGATGGTTGCCGCCTCCGCCGTCGCCGCGACATAGCCGAGCCAGGGCCAGCGGGGCTGGAACGCCCGCGCCGTCACAAAGGTCGCCGTCGACAGCACCAGAGCGCCGGTGGCGAGCGCCTTGGTCCGATTGAGGGCGCGCAGCCGCTGCACATCCACCGCGTTCAGGGCAGGCGTCGGCGATGGCGGATCACGGTCGGTCATGGCGTTGGCGCAGCCTCGTCCGATCCGGCGGCGCCGTCCACACGCATTTTCCGGCGAGCGCTGGCGCCGGGCGGCGGGCCTGACCTAAGCTGGGGCGAAAGACGCAGAGGCAGGTATGAGCAAGACAGTACTGATCACCGGAGCGGGGACGGGCTTTGGACGCGGGGTGGCGTTCGAACTGGCGCAGCGCGGTCACAGGGTGATCGCCGGATGCCAGATCTGGCCGCAGGTCACCGAGCTGCGTCAGGCCCTGGCCAAGGCGGGGCTCCAGGCCGATGTCATCAAGCTGGATGTGCTCAGCGAGATCGACCGGGGCAAGGTGCTGGAGCGCGACATCGACGTCCTGTTCAACAACGCCGGGATCATGGAATCCGGTCCAATGGCCGAGATTCCGATGTCGGTGTTCCGCTCGGTGTTCGAGACCAATGTGTTTGCGGCGTTGGAGCTGGCCCAGGGGTTTGCGCGCAAGATGGTCAAGGCGGGCGCGGGGCGTATCGTCTGGACCTCGTCGGTGGCCGGGCTGGTCAAGGTGCCGTTCGACGGAGCCTATGCCGCGTCCAAACACGCGGTGGAGGGCATCTGCTCGGCCATGCGCGAGGAACTGGCCCCCTATGGGGTGCAGGTGGTCACGATCAATCCCGGCGCCTTTCGAACGGGTTTCAACGACACCGGCATGGAAAGCATGGACCAGTGGTGGAGCCAGGGCGAGCGCGTGGTCGAGCACTGGCCGGTGCGTGAGCTGAACCGCCAGCATGACCCGGCCGAGATGATCGCGGCCATGGTCGAGGTGATCGAGGCCGAGAACCCGCCCTATCGCACCGTGCGCCCCGCCGCAGCCGAGGAGATGGCCCGGCGCGAACAGGCGGATGCCTGGGATCTGAAGGTCTAGGATTTTGGCGCGCAGGGCTATTGCGCGGAGGAGAGTCCTTCCTATATCCGGCACATCATTGGTTACAGTTTGCGAAGGGACGGCGTATGACCAAGGTTCTGGTTCTTTATCACTCCACCTATGGGCATCTGGAGAAGATGGCCGAGGCCGTGGCCGAGGGGGCGCGTCAGGTTGACGGCGTCCAGGTCGATATCCGCCGGGTGCCGGAGCTGGTGCCGGAAGAACTTGCGGTTCAGAGCGGCTACAAGATGGACCAGGCGGCGCCGGTGGCAACCGTGGCCGAGCTGGAAGGCTATGACGCCATCATCATCGGGGCCGGCACGCGTTTCGGCACCATCGCCAGCCAGATGCGAAACTTCCTGGACCAAACCGGCGGCCTGTGGATGAAAGGCGCCTTCGTCGGCAAGGTCGGCTCGGCCTTCACCGCCACCGGCACCCAGCATGGTGGGCAGGAGACGACGCTGATCGGCCTGATCCAGACGCTGCTGCACCATGGGATGCTGATCGCGGGCCTGCCCTATGCCTGGCAGGGCCAGACGCGAATGGATGAGATCACCGGCGGCAGCCCCTATGGCGCCACCACCATCACCGGCGGCGACGGTATGCGCTGGCCCAGCGACAATGAGCTGGACGGCGCGCGCTGGCAGGGGCGTTATGTCGCTGAAACCGCCAAGAAGCTGAAAACCTAGCCCCATGACCCAGCCCGTCGTCTTCTTTGGACACGGTTCGCCGATGAACGCCCTGGGCGGCTCGTTTGCGGATGTGTGGCGTCGCGTGGGCGAGGGGCTGGGCAAGCCCAGGGGCGTGGTCATGATCTCGGCCCACTGGGAAACCCAGGGGCTGGGCGTGACCGACCAGGCCCAGCCGCCGACCATCCATGACTTCGGCGGCTTTCCCGACGCCCTTTACGCCATGCAGTACCCGGCCCCCGGCTCGCCCGAACTGGCGGCGCGGGTGGCGGCGCTGACCGGGGCGAGGCCGACCGATCAGTGGGGTCTGGATCACGGGACCTGGTCAGTGCTGGCCCATGTCTGGCCCGACGCCGATGTGCCGGTTGTGCAGCTGTCGCTGGATCGGAGAATGGATGCGCGCGGTCATTATGAGCTGGCGCGCAAGCTGGAGCCGCTGCGCGAGGAGGGCGTGCTGATCGCCGGCTCGGGCGACTGGGTGCATAATCTGCGGCTGTGGAAACGCCAGGGCGGCGAGCCCTATGACTGGGCGGTCGATTTCAATGAAGCGGTCAAGGCCGCGTTCGAGGCGGGCGACCATGAGGCCCTGATCGACTGGGTGTATCTGGCAGAGCAGGCCCAACTGAGCGTGCCGACTGACGAGCACTATCTGCCGCTGCTCTATGTGGCGGCCCAGCAGAAGCCCGGCGAGCCGGTGGTCTTCTTCAATGATGTGATCGAGGGCGGCTCCATCTCCATGACCGGCGTCAGGATTGGATAGGGCCGCGATCTCCGATTCCGCATGACGGCCCGCCTCCGCCTGCCTAGTATCAGGGCGAAACATACGGGAGGCCGCCATGCTTACGATCCTCATTATCCTGGGCGTGATCATCGCCCTGGTACTGGTCTTTGGCGTCGGGGCTTACAACCGGCTCGTCGGGCTGGATCAGCGGGCCGATCAAGCCTTCGCCGACATCGATGTTCAGTTGAAGCAACGTCAGGATCTGATCCCGAACCTGGTTGAAACGGTGAAGGGATACGCCGGCCACGAGCGCGGGACGCTGGAGGCGGTGACCGCCGCGCGGAGCGCCGCCGCCCAGGCCACCAGCGTCAATGACAAGGTCCAGGCCGAGAATATGCTGACGGGCGCGCTGGGGCGGCTGTTCGCCCTGTCGGAGGCCTATCCCGACCTGAAGGCCAACGCCAACTTCCAGCAGCTGCAGGCCGAACTTTCGGACATCGAGAACAAGCTGGCCGCAGCGCGGCGCTTCTTCAACAATGCCGTGCAGGAGTTCAACGCGGTGCGCCGCCAGTTCCCGACGATCCTGTTCGCAGGCGTGGTCGGTTACGGTTCGGACAAGACCTTCTTCGATGTGGGTGACGAGTCGCGCGTGGCGATGAATGAAGCCCCGCCGCAGGTGAAATTCTAAGGGGCTGGACCGTGGCCGCAGTCGGCCTTCAGACCCACATCTGGGCCAATAATACGCGTTCCATCCTGTTGATGGCGCTGTTTCCCGTGCTGTTGGTCGGCATCATTTATGCTGCCCAACTGGTGATGATGGGCTATGGCTATCTGCCGTCGACCGAGAGCTTTGAGGGCGACCTGGCCTATTCGGCTCGGATGCTTCTCGGCTCGATGCCGCTCGCGTTTGTGGGAGCGGGTATCTGGTTCGTCATCGCCTATTTTTCGAACCAGGCCATCATTGATCTGGCGACCGGCGCGCGGGTGGTGGACCGGCGCTCCAATCCCGAAATTTACAATCTGCTGGAGAACCTCGCAATTTCGCGCGGCATGAAGACGCCCATGCTGAGACTGATTGAGCAGCCCGAGCTGAATGCCTTCGCCACCGGGCTGCATGAGGGCCAGTATTCGATCACCGTCACGCGCGGGCTGATCCAGGCCCTGGATCGCGACGAATTGGAAGCCGTGTTGGCGCATGAGCTGACCCACGTCATCAACAAGGACGTGCGCACCATGATCATTGCGACGGTTTTCGCGGGGATCATCAGCCTGATCGCCGAGATGATGTTTCGTTCGATGCGGTTCATGGCGCTGGGGGGGAACCGAAGAGGGAACTCGGGTGGGGCGGCGCTGGCGCTGATCCTGATCGGGTTCGGTCTGGCGGCGATCGGATGGTTGCTGGCGATCGTGATCCGGATGTCCCTGTCCCGGCGGCGCGAATACATCGCCGATGCCGGATCCGTTGAGTTGACCAAGAACCCCGACGCCATGATCTCGGCCTTGCAGAAGGTATCCGGGCGGGCCGATCTCGAGGCCCCGGACGAGGTGGCTGGAATGTTCCTTGAGCACCGCGAGAGTGGATTCTTGGGCCTGTTCGCCACCCACCCACCGATCGAAAAGCGGATAGAGGCTTTGGTACAGTACGCCGGTGGGATCGATCATCTGGCTGAGCGCCAGAAGCAACGGATACCTGCGGGAACGGCCGTGCCGCCGACAGCCTAGAGTGCGCCGCCGACGTTGAGCACAACCAGTTCGCGCGCGGCCTCGAACAGAACCTCTTCGTCGCGGGACTTGGAGCGGACGGTCGCCACCACGATCGGACCGGCCGCCGGCCCGCGCGCCTCGTAGCCGACGGTACGCCAGCCCTCTTCGGTCGCGGTTTCATCGGTGAGGACGTAGGTGGCGCGGATGTCCGGCCCCTGGGCTCGGGTGCGAACCTCTGTGGCCTGGCCATTGGCATTGACCTGGACGATGTCGCCGTGTGTCGGTTCGTTGGTCCCTTCGGTGCGGATCTGGATGCCTCCGATATTGATGGACGCCTGCTCGCCTTCCTGGTTGACGCTGATTCCGGGCAGCCGGATACGGGCATTCTCGCCGTCAGATTGGACGCTGACGGTCGCGCTGTCCTCCCCATTGCTGGCGCGGGCCGCCGTTGCCGGCATCAGGTCCCGCATTTCCTGGTCAAATGGGGCCAGGATGGCCGGCAGGTCCTGATCGGCTTCCAGTGCAACCAGCTGGAGCGTCAGCCTGGAGCCGCGCGGGCCGGCGTAGAGGCACGACAGGCCGTCGGCGGTCGTCTCGGTGCGGGTCAGATCACCGTGATGTTCGGGGCAGCTCAAGGTATCTATGGCGCGTAAGGGAGAGCCTTCCTCGGTCGACGGCGCGCGCTCTGAGACACGGACGGAGGCCGGGCCACAGGCGGTCAGGCCGGCAGCGACCGCAGCCAGCAAGACGGTCAGGCGGGCACAGGCTCTTCGCATGGTCGAACCATGCGCCGCTCCGTCAGATAGCGCCAATGAAATTGCAGTAAGCCCCGGAGGGTCACTGACCGGGGCGGGTACCATCACGCCGCGTCAGGAAGGCAAGACGCTCGAACAGATGCACATCCTGCTCGGTCTTGAGCAGGGCCCCATGCAGCGGCGGGATCAGCTTGTTCGGATTGCGCTCACGCAAGGTCTCGATATCGATCTCCTCGACGAGCAGCAGCTTGAGCCAGTCGAGCAGTTCGGAGGTGGATGGTTTCTTCTTGAGGCCCGGTGTCTCGCGGATTTCATAAAAGACCTTGAGGGCCTCGCCGACCAGGCGGTTCTGGAGGCCGGGATAGTGAGCCTCGACGATCTGGGCCATGGTGTCGGGATCGGGGAAGCGGATGTAATGGAAGAAACAGCGGCGCAGGAAGGCGTCCGGAAGTTCCTTTTCATTGTTGGAGGTGATCACCACGATGGGGCGGACCTCAGCCCGGACCGTCTGATCGGTTTCGTGGACGTAGAATTCCATCCGGTCGAGTTCCTGGAGTAGGTCATTCGGGAACTCGATGTCGGCCTTGTCGATTTCATCGATCAGGAGGACAGGCCGCACCGGCGCGGCAAACGCCTCCCACAGCTTGCCCTTCTTGATGTAGTTGGCCACGTCGGCGACCCGTGGATCGCCGAGCTGGCTGTCGCGCAGGCGCGTCACGGCATCATATTCGTACAGGCCCTGGTGTGCCTTGGTGGTCGACTTGATGTGCCAGGTGATGAGCGGCGCGTCGAAGGCGGCGGCGATCTCATAGGCCAGCACCGTTTTGCCCGTGCCCGGCTCGCCCTTGATAAGCAGCGGACGTTCGAGGGCCACCGCAGCATCGACGGCGATGCGCAGGTCGTCGGTGGCGATATAGGCGTCAGTCCCCTGGAACTTGGGCATCTTGGCTCCGCAGATCAGCAGTGAGTGATCGGCGTAAACCAGCGGCGCGGCAGGGGGAAGCGACAATGCGACATGGATTTCATTAACCTTGCCGCCATATTTCCGCGCGTGAATCCGGGTGTACCCGCGCGCCGAACGGAAGAGGTGACATGAGATTTCCCCTGAGAGCGACCATCGTCGCTTTGACGGCCTCGCTGCTGGCGGCGTGCGGCGGCTACTATGTACCCAGCACTCCTCGCTATCCGGTGCGGCCGGGCGCGCCGGTGACGCCGCCGCCGCCTCAGTATCCGATCGCCTCGGAAACTCCGGTCGAGCCTGACCAGGAGGCCGTGCTGCCGCCGGCCCAGACCGCCGAGGTAGAGGCTGAGCCGTTGCCGCCACTTCGATCAGAAGCATCTCAGGTCGAATCCGAGCCGCTGGCCCCGCCGGTGCGACCGGCCGTCCCGCCGCCGGTGACCGGAACGCAGGACGAGGTACGCCCCGGCCTGCTCTATGTTGTTCAGACCGGCGACACACTCTCGGGGGTCGGTCGCCGCTTTGCCACGCCGGTTCGCACCCTGATGACGCTGAACGGCATTGGGGACGATGGGGCCATTCGGGTCGGCGCGCGCCTGATCCTGCCGGCTGGCGCGCGCGACATGGGGCCGGATCCCTATGCGACGGGGGCGGCACCTGAGGCACCGACGCCAGGAGCGCTGCCGGCACCTCCTGCACCCCCACCGACGAACGACACTCCCGCGACGCGACCTGAGCAAGCGTCGACCGGTCTCGGGCCGGACGGCTTCCCCACTGCAGCCGAGTTGGCGCGGCGTGCGGCGGGGCGTTTCGCCTGGCCCGTGCGTGGAGACATCCTGACCAGGTTCGGCACCATGGGCTCGGGGTTGCGGAGCGACGGGATCAATATTGCGGCCGACGCCGGTACCGAGGTCCGCGCGGCGGCCGGGGGGCAGGTGGCCTATGCGGGTGACAGCCTGCCGGGTTTGGGGACGACGGTCGTCATCGTGCATGGCGATGGCTGGGTGACGGCCTATTCGCACCTGCGCTCGACAAATGTGAGAATGGAGCAGCGCGTCACACCTGGGCAGGTGATCGGTGCGGTGGGTGTTTCAGGTGGCGTCAGCCAGCCCCAGGTGCATTTCGAGATCCGCTACACACCCGCGCCGGCGGAGCGCCCACGCCCGGTGGATCCGCTGCCTCTATTGCCGCGCTAGCCCCGGAAGCCGTCGGCCTCAAGGAAGGCGGCTTCTTCTGGCGTGGTCACGCGACCCAGCGCGCCGTTGCGATGCGGGAACCGTCCGAAACGGGCGACAATGTCGTGATGATGTCGTGCCCACTGGTCAGCATCGGGGGCGGTCAGAGCTCCGAAGAGGCAGAGCGATTGCCGCTGGTCTGCGATGGCTTCGGAATGCTGGAACGGCAGGTAGAAGAATGGCCTCAGCGCCTCCTCGAAAGCCTGGTCGTGACCCGCCGCTACAGCGCGACGCGCGAACAGACGGGCCAGTGGATCTGTCGCATAGGCATGGCCGGTCCCCCGGAAACAGTTGCGAGGCCATTGATCCAGCAACAGGCAAAGGGCCAACGCCCCGGTTGCGTCAGTGCTCCATTGATCCCGCTCGCGGCGCGCGGCGGCGAGGTGGTCGGCCAGGAAGCTGTCACGAAAGGCGGAATCGAAGCCATCGTCCTTGGCGAACCATTTGTCCGGTCCGGCCTCGCGCCAGAAGGCGACGACGCGATCCGGCCCGTTCATCCGGAGACCGCCACGACCAGGCCCGCGACGGCGAAGGCCAGACCGATGCCGATACCAGCGATCAGGAAACCCTTCGAATCCGCTGCCAGGCGCAGGACGGCAAAGTCATGCCGCTGGGGGTCGTAACGGACCGTCGTGGTCGCGCCCTCCGGATAGGCGGCGAGCACCTCTTCAGCCTCCTGACGCGTCATGTTGAGGCCGCCGAACTGAAGCCGTTTTCCAGTATAGGTCCTACCAGCGACGGAATAGGTATAGGTCAAGCTGGGTGCCGAGCTGGTCTTGCCGACCTTCTGCAAACGGGCCGTCTGGATGATGGCCGGAACCTCGGTCCAGGACTGGGCGGCCTCAACCCGTGCCTTCAGTCTGCGCGCCTGCCAGGCGAAGCCGAACCCGACCAGTACGCCGACCAGAATGAGGGCCGAACCGACGACCATGGTAGCCTCGCTCGCTAAAGCCCAGCTATGGCACAGCCGCCCGGAAGGGGAAAGGTGACGGCGAGGGGTCAGGCGTCGTCGCGATAGGCCGGCCGGTCGCGCCCGAACACCGGCAATAGGTCATTCAGATCGATGAAGGTATCGGCGGCGCGGCGCAGGTCGTCGGCGGCCTGTGGGGGCTGGCTCTTGAGCGTCGAGATCACCGTGACGCGGACGCCCTTTCTCTGGACTGCCTTGACCAGGCTGGCGAAGTCGCCATCTCCGGAAAACAGCACCGCGTGGTCGAGGCGGTCGGCAAGCTCCATCATGTCGACCGCGATCTCGACGTCCATATTGCCTTTGGTACGCGAGCGCCCCTCCTGGTCGGTGAAGCGCTTGGCGGCCTTGGTGACCATGGTGAAGCCGTTGTAGTCGAGCCAGTCGACCAGCGGTTTGATCGGCGAATAGTCGTCGCCCTCGACGATTGCGGTGTAGTAGTAGGCCCGGACCAGGACGCCCTTCTTGCGAAACTCGTCGATCAACTTCTTGAAGTCGATGTCTGCGCCCAGGGCCTTGGCGGCGGAGTAGAGATTTGCCCCGTCGATGAATAGGGCAAGGCGCTCGGTAGGGTAGAAGCTCATGGCAATATCTTTCAAATGAATGGGTCCGAATGGGACCAGGCCGTGGTTATCGCTCTGGGATCCAACTTGAAAGGCCCCTTTGCCTCGACGCGCGACCTCCTTGAGGCGGCCTTGGGTCGATTTGCCGGCGAAGGGTTGGCGATCATCCATCGATCGTCATGGTGGCGTTCTGACGCCTGGCCAGACCCCTCGGCACCGCCGTTCCTGAATGGCGTGGTGATCGTCGAGACGGAGCTGGGGCCACGCGAAACCTTATCGGCGTTGCATCGGATCGAGGCGGCGTTCGGGCGAGATCGCCATACGCCCAATGCGCCCCGGACCCTGGACCTGGATCTGATCGCCTATGGGCGGGAGGCCGGGATGTTCGACGGCCTGGTCCTGCCGCATCCTCGGGCGGCAGAGCGGCGCTTTGTGATGGGACCGCTGGCCGAGATCGCGCCGGACTGGAGGTGCCCGGTGACGGGGGAACGGGCAGAGGCCAAGTCGGCGCGCGCCGAGGTGGGGCTGGATGCGAACGCCGTCTAGCATGGCAATTGCTCTGGTGATTGGATGTTCGCGGGCAGGGGTTGTGGATCCGAGCCGGTGGAGGCGTTGATCGGTGCCTCAGCCCAGAGGGGCGCTGGGCAATGAACGGCCCTCACGGGTCAGTTGGGGCAATGCGAGGCGCCGGGGGCGGGCTTCCACGACCATCGTGTCGCCGGCCGATGCGTGGGGGCTGATCGACTACCCTGCGCGATTGTGAGCTTAATATTGCACCCGCGAACGTGAACCGCTATCTTACCAGGCTACTCCCCGAACTTCCCGAAAAGCTGAGAGTCCGAATGGCCCGCGTCACCGTCGAAGACTGCATTGAAAAAGTGCCGAACCGTTTCGGCCTGGTCCTGCTGTCGGCGCACCGCGCCCGCGCGATCTCGAATGGCTCGGCGCTGATGCTGGATCGTGACAACGACAAGAACCCGGTCGTAGCTCTGCGCGAGCTGGCCGAGGATGCCGTCAAGCCTGACTCCCTTGAAGACAGCCTGGTGACGACGCTGCAGCGCGTCGATGAGCACACCGAGGCCGAGGAAGAGGCCGAGACCCTGGCGCTGCTGGCCGAACCCCAGCATATGCATATGAGCGAAACCGACCTGCTGCGGGCGCTGCAAAGCGACCGCGACGGAGGTCAGGAGGACCGATACTGACGGACGAACAGGTCCAGTCCAGTTTCCCCGAACCGGCGGCCGCGCCGCCGGAGCCTCACGCCGCCAATGATCTTGCTGCCAGGACGCGTACGCCGATCCTGCGTCAATTTGAGCTGACCGATCGGGTGAGGGCCTATGATCCCGGTGTGGACGAGGCCCTGATCGACAAGGCCTATGTCTATGCCACCCAGATGCATGGGTCGCAGAAGCGGGCGTCCGGCGACCCCTACTATGCCCATCCCATCCAGGTGGCCGGAATCCTGACGGACTATCGGCTGGACACGGCCTCGATCGTCACGGCCCTGCTGCACGATGTGATTGAGGATACCTCCGCGACGCGCGCCGACATCGCCGAGCGCTTCGGCGAAGAAGTCGCCGGCTTGGTCGAAGGGGTCACCAAGCTGTCGCGCCTGGAGATGCAGGCTGAACAGACGCGCCAGGCCGAGAACCTGCGCAAGTTCATCCTGGCGATCTCCAAGGACGTGCGCGTCCTGATGGTCAAGCTGGCGGACCGTTTGCACAATATGCGGACGCTTCAGTTCGTGAAACCTGAGAAGCGCGAGCGGATCGCCCGCGAGACGTTGGAAGTCTATGCGCCCCTGGCCCGCTCGATCGGGATGCATAGGATCGCCACTGAGCTGGAGGAACTGGCGTTCGAACACCTCCAGACCCGGGCGCGCGAAGCCATCGTTCGCCGATTGGACGGGTTGAGGCTCGAACAGGGTAAGACCGTCGCGCGGGTAACGGCCGAACTGGAGCGGGTCCTTCTGGCCGAAGGGGTCGTGGCGCGCGTCTATGGTCGCGAAAAGACGCCCTATTCGATCTGGCGCAAGCTGCAGAGCAAGTCGGTCGGCTTTTCAGCACTGTCGGACATTTACGGCTTTCGCGTGATCGTTGAGACGGAGGCGGACTGTTATCGGGCCTTGGGCGTGATCCACCGCCATTGGAAGATGGCCCAGGGGCGCTTCAAGGACTATATTTCCACGCCGAAATCGAACAATTATAGGTCCTTGCACACCACGGTCGTCGGACCGCATGGGACCCGTATCGAGCTCCAGATCCGCACCGAAGAGATGGACCGCGTTGCCGAGGACGGGGTCGCGGCGCATTGGCGATACAAGGATGATGCCTATGGCTTTGACGCCGATGCGGCGGCCGAAGCCGGTGGGCGCGATCCCCTGGCCAGCCTTCGGCATCTGGTTCAGGTGGTGGAGAACGGCGGCGAGCACGACGAATGGGTCGAGCACGCCAAGCTGGAAATGTATCTGGATCAGGTCTTTGCCTTCACACCCAAGGGCGAGTTGATCACCCTGCCGCAGGGGGCCATGCCGCTCGACTTCGCCTATGCCGTCCATACCGAGGTCGGCGATACGGCGGTTGGGGCGCTGATCAATGGCGAACACAAGCCGATGCGGACCCAGCTCCAGAACGGGGACGTGGTCGAGATCGTGCGGGACGAGGCCGCGCAACTGCCGGCCGATTGGCGCAGCCTGACGATCACCGGCCGCGCGCGCTCGGCAATTCGACGTCAGATCCGCACCTCCGAGCGGGAAGAGTTTCAACGCCTCGGCCGGTCAGGCCTGGAGCAGGCCTTCGTGCGGGTCGGCAAGAAGCTGAAAGACATCAGCCTGGCTCCGGCCCTGGAGATGCTCAATATCGCCGGCGAGGACGAGCTGTACGATCGGCTGGGTCGCGGGCAGGTCAGTGTGGCGGCCATCATCGACGCCCTGTTCCCGTCGTTGGGGCCCAAGGAGCGGGCGGCGGTACGCGCGCGGGCGCGCATCGACGGCGGCAAGGCCGGGAGGCTGTTTGTGCGCGGCGGTGGCCTGACGCCCGGCGTCAGTATCCATTTCGCGCCCTGCTGTTCACCCCTGCCGGGTGACCGCATCGTCGGCATCGTCCAGCCCGGTCAGGGCTTGACGGTCCATGTCATCGATTGTGAGCGTCTGGCGGAATATGAGAGCCAGGGCGACCTGTGGCGCGACCTGCAATGGACGCCGCAGGCCGAGCGGCTGGGTCTGGGGTCGGCAACCCTGAAGGCCTCGATCCGCAACGCGCCGGGCGTGCTAGGGCAAGCCTGTACCATTATCGGAGAAGCGGGCGGTAACATTCTGAATTTGAAGATGACTCACCGTAAGGAAGACTTCTTCGAAGTGCTGTTTGAGGTCGAGGTCACCGATGCCAAACACGCGACGGTGATCGCCGCGGCTCTGCGCGCAAATCCGTCTGTAGAAATCGTTGAGCGGATGAAGGGCTAGGCGATCAACCGGTTGATTGTGGCGGTCAGATCGCTGAAATCTTCGATCACGGCGTCAGCTCCGAGGTCTCGCGCCGGCGGATCAGTATAGCCGAAACTCGTCAGGATGACTGGCGCGCCGAGCGCGCGGGCAGTTTCCAGATCCGGTCGACTGTCACCGATCATGATGGTGCGGGCCGGATCGCCGCCAACCAACTGCACCGCCTCCGACAGGTGTGCGCCGGAAGGCTTGCGGGCGCTGACCTGATCCGGGCCGATAACAGCGGCAAAACGCCGGGTCAGGTCCAGGGCGTCCAGTAAGGCCAGCGACAAGTCAGTGCGCTTGTTGGTGACCACGACCAGAATCGCTCCGGTGGCGGTGAAGGCGTCCAGGGTCTCGACCACGCCGGGGAAGGGTCGGCTCTCGTCCGCAATCCGGTCCAGATAGACCTCAATGAAGCGGTCCATCAGGGCGGCGTCGGCCTCGGCGTCGAAGGCGGCTCCGGCCTCCTGAAAGCCATGTTCGAGCATGACGCGAACGCCGCGCCCGACCAGATGCCGGGCCGAGGCCAGCGTAACGGGCGGCAGTCCTTGTTCGATCAGGACCGTATTGAGCGACCCGATCAGATCCGGCGCAGTTTCGACGAGCGTGCCGTCCAGATCAAAAGCGAGGGTCCAGCCTGAGAGGTTCATGGGGCCGCTTATTGGCCGGGATCGCCGGGCGCGCTAGACCCGAGGGGAGCTTATCTGAAGGAATCGTCCATGGCCCAACGCGCCGCCGTCATTCTCGCCGCCGGGCAGGGAACCCGGATGCGGTCGCCACTGCCCAAGGTGCTGCACCTGCTGGCTGGCCGGTCCATGCTGGACCATGCCATCGACACGGCCGAGGCGCTGGGCTGTGAGCGGATCGTGGTCGTGGTTGGCACTCACGCCCCCCAGGTCGGCCGACACGTCGAGGCCCGCCTTGGCAAGGGGGCCGTCGCCGTCCAGGACCCGCCTCTGGGGACCGGCCATGCGGTGCGTTGCGCCGAGCAGGCCCTGGCCGGGTTCGTCGGTGATGTGGTCATCACTTACGCTGACTGTCCCTTGCTGCGCGCACCGTCGGTCGAGCCGATGTTCGGCAGTGACGCGGCCGTGACCGTACTGGGTTTCGAGGCCGCCGACCCGGGGGCCTATGGCCGCCTCGTCATGGGCGACGGCGATACCCTGCTCAGGATTGTTGAGGCCAAGGAGGCCAGTGAGCACGAGCTACGGGTCAATCGCTGCAATTCGGGTGTGATGGTGTGTGAGCGGGAACTCTTGTTCTCCCTGCTTGGTGAGGTGACGAACGACAATGCCAAGGGCGAGTTCTATCTGACGGACATTGTGGAACTGGCACGTCGGCGCGACCTGACGTGTCGGGCGACCTTCACCGAAGAGGCAGCGGTCCAGGGCGTGAACAGCCAGGCTGAGCTGGTGGCGGCGGAATCCCAGTTCCAGAGCGTCCAGCGCGACCATTTCCTGACCGAGGGCGTCGCCATGCCGGCCCCCGGGACGGTGCATTTCGCCTGGGACACCGAGGTGGCCGCTGGGACGACGATTGAGCCGAACGTGGTCTTTGCGGCGGGTGTTCGGATCGCCGGGCCGGCGAAGATCCGGGCCTTCAGCCACTTGGAGGGCGCGGTGGTCGAGGCCGGAGCTGAGGTCGGGCCCTATGCTCGGCTGCGACCCGGGGCGGTGATCGGCCCCAAGGCCAAGGTCGGTAACTTCGTTGAGGTCAAGAATGTGACGCTGGGCGAAGGGGCCAAGGCCAATCACCTGGCTTATCTGGGCGACGGCGAGGTGGGGGCGGACGCCAACATCGGAGCAGGCACGATTTTCTGTAACTACGACGGCTTCAACAAGGCGCGCACGGTGGTGGGTGAGGGGGCTTTCGTCGGTTCCAACTCGGCCCTGGTGGCGCCGGTGAGCATCGGGGGCGGGGCGATGGTTGGGTCCGGTTCAGTGGTGACCGAGGATGTGCCGGCGGGCGACCTGGCGCTGGGTCGGGCCAAACAGGTCAACAAGTCCGGCTGGGCGGCGCGGTTCCGCAAGCTGATGGCAGAGCGCAAGGGGCGCAAATGAGCCCCGACGATCAGAAACGCATCGCCGGAGAGGCCGCCGCCGCGCGCGTCGAGGCCGGCATGGTGGTGGGCCTCGGCACCGGCTCGACGGCGGCGTGGTTTGTCAAGGCGTTGGCGGCGCGGGGGCTGGCCGGCCTGAAGTGTGTGCCGACGTCCGAGGCGACGGCCGACCTGGCGCGCGAGCTGGGGCTGACCTTGTCGAGCCTGGAGGATAGCGCGCGCATCGACCTGACGGTCGATGGGGCCGACGAGATCGGGCCGGGGCTGGCGCTGATCAAGGGCGGCGGCGCGGCGCTGCTGAGGGAAAAGCTCGTCTGGGAGGCGTCCGAGCGCTGCATCGTCATCGCCGACGCCGGCAAGGTGGTGACGACCCTGGGGGCCTTTGCCCTGCCCATCGAGGTGGTGGCTTTTGGGCACAAGACTACCGGCAACCGCATTGCCGACGTTCTGCTGGATCACGAAATCCAGATGCCGGCGCGGGTCCGCACAGCGGATCGGGGCCTGGTCAGGACCGACGGCGGCAATCTGATCTATGACGCCGCCTGCAAGGCCATTCACGAGCCGGCGCGGCTGGCCGATGATCTGAAGCTGATCACCGGCGTGGTCGAACACGGCCTGTTCCTGGACCTGGCCGACGAGGCGATCGTGGGCACGGACGCGGGCGTCGAGATGCTGGCTCCCTAGGCTCACACCGCCATGAAGATCACATTGGCGTAGTTGTGCAGTAGGATCGGCAGCAGGACGCTCCCAGTCTTTTCGCGCAGCCAGACCAGGATCAGGGCCGGGGCGCCGGTCAAGGCCAGGGTCAGGACGTCGAAGCTGAAGGCGCCGTCTGAATAGCTAAAGGCGTGATCCAGCCCGAAGGCGAGGCTGGTCAGGATCGCCGCCCAGCCCATGGGAGCGCCCAGAACGCGAAGCGGTCGGCGAAACGCCTCGTTGAACATGAGCAGCAGGACGCCGCGGTAGAAGATTTCTTCCTCAATGCCCGGCATCGTCAGCTGGAAGGCGAAGTCCTCGGCCGAGCCGCCTTCGCCGCCCATCCAGATCGCCAGGCCGGCGAAGATCAGTACGAGCATGGCCGAGACGGTCAGGGCACCAGGCAGGCCTCGCTGGTCCTGGGCGAGTGTGAGGCCGGAACGGCGGAAGCCGATTGCCGGGTGGGCGGCCACAGCCATCGTGCCGGCCAAGGCGAGCAGTTTGCCGGTCCAGTTCCAGGTCTCGCCGATGCCAGGCAGGGCGAGCAGGCCCCAGGCGTTGGTCAGCAGGGCGTCATGAACCACGATCAGGATCAGGGCGGCGGCAATCCAGCCCCAGGCGACGCGACCTCGATGCAGCACGGCCCCGATCACACAGGCGGCCAGAATAATCCCGGCGACGGCCAGGATGGAGATGAGGGCGTCAGGCATCAGATTCCCCGAGTTGAACCTGGTAGAGGCCCTGACGCGCGCGTTTGGATGCAGCTTGTGAACGATTCATGCGTCGCGGCGAGCGGTCGGGGTGGGGTGATTTCGTCGCTGGGCGCGCCTAGATAGGCAGTTCGTCTCACGGCAATAGAGTGCACCATGGCCACTTACGACTACGATCTCTTCGTCATTGGCGCCGGTTCGGGCGGTGTGCGGGCGGCGCGACTGGCGGCCATGGAAGGCAAGCGCGTGGCGGTGGCGGAGGAATTCCGGGTCGGGGGCACCTGCGTCATCCGCGGCTGTGTTCCCAAAAAGCTGATGGTGTATGCGTCGGACTTCGCGCATCAGCTCGAACTGGCCGAATCCTATGGCTGGTCGGTCGGCGAGCAGAGCTTTGATTGGCCGAAGTTCATCGAGGCCAAGGACGTCGAGATCGCGCGGCTCTCGGGTTTGTATGTGGCCAACCTGACCAAGGCGGGTGCCGATCTGGTGCATGGTCGGGCTATGCTGAAGGATGCTCATACGGTCGAGATTTCCGAAAAGGAGCTGACGATCACGGCCGACCAGATCCTGATCGCCACGGGCGGGCGGCCCTGGAAGCCCACGGGTCTTCCCGGAGTGGAACACGCCATCACCTCGGAGGAGGCCTTTCACCTGCCCGAGCTGCCCAAGCGCATCCTGATCGCCGGCGGAGGCTATATTGCCGTGGAATTCGCCGGGATCTTTGCGGGGTTGGGGGTGGAAACCACGCTTGTCTATCGCGGCCCCAATATCCTGCGTGGATTTGATGACGATGTGCGCGCCCACCTCACCGAGCAGATTCAGCGCCGCGGGATCAGGGTGATCCTGGGATGCGAGCACGAGGCGATCGAAAAGACAGCCACGGGCCTGGTCAACAAGATGAAGACCGGCATGGAGATCGAGACCGATGTCGTGATGTTCGCGACCGGGCGTGTGCCTCATGTCGCGGATCTGGGCCTGGAGGCTGCCGGGGTCGAGCTGAACGACGGCGGTGCGATCCGGGTCGATGAATATTCGCGCACGACCGCAGACAACATCTGGGCCGTCGGTGACGTCACGGATCGAGTCAATCTGACGCCGGTCGCCATCCGTGAAGCCGTGGCCTTTGTCGAAACGGCCATCAAGGGCAATCCATCCCGTATGGATTATTCTGACATTCCCACGGCCGTCTTCTCGCAACCGCCGGTCGGTGTGGTCGGCCTGACGGAGTACGAGGCGCGCAGGAACTTTGGGAAGATTGATATCTTCATGACCAAGTTCCGGCCGATGAAGTCCGCCTTCGCCGGCGATGATGAGCGCACCCTAATGAAGCTGGTCGTCCGCGCTGAAGACGATGTGGTGGTCGGCTGTCACATCGTGGGGCCGGACGCCGGCGAGATGATCCAGCTCGCCGGTATCGCGGTGAAGGCGGCGCTGACAAAGGCGCAATGGGATTCGACCTGCGCAGTTCATCCGACTGCAGCGGAGGAGTTGGTGACGATGCGAGATCCATTCGTCGCCTCGCAGGTTCAGGCGGTCGGATGAATCGCCCGGATACAGGTGCCCCTTACGCCAGCGCCATCTTTATCGGCCTGATGGTCCTGGCCCCCCTGACGGCGTACCTTTGGCCGTTCGGCTTTACAGCTTTCACGCCGATCGCGAGTATCCTGCTGATCCCGGTCTTTCGGCCTGGTCGGCCCGATGCGCTGTGGGCCACTCTGCTGGCCCTGGTGGCCTATGGTCTGATCTCGGTATTCTGGAGCCCGGTCTTCTCGATCGGTGGCCCGATGGGAGACTATGCCGACGCCGAGCGCCAGACGTGGGGCAAGGTGGTGATGAGCCTCGGCCTCTACGCGGTACTGGTCACCACAGCAGCGCGGTTGCCACTCGCCACGATGCGTCGGCTCGTGACGATTTTCCTGTTCGGAACAGCAGCCCTGGCTCTTGTCCTGCTGATCGAAGCCGTTGCCGGCACGCCGCTCTACCATGTCCTGACAGCCCTGTCGGGTGATGCCATGTCGCCGGACCAGGAGCGGCGGAATGTGGCGCTGGGAACCTATTCGCTGGCGCTGATGTACTGGCCAGCCATGGCAGTCCTCGTGCGGCGGGGTTCGCGGCGAACTGCGGGGCTTGTGACGATCGGCACATGGTCCGCGCCGCTGCTTCTGGGGGCCTGGGCTCCCGTCGCGGCCCTGATTGGCGGGGGTGTCGTCTATTGGGCTGTCCGGAAGTGGACCGGGCGTGCAGCGGCGGCGGTGGGTTGGAGCCTGGTGGCGACCGTCCTGCTGGCGCCCTGGGTTGTTCTGGCCAGCAGCGGCCTTATGGATTGGGCCGGTGGGCAATTGGGGGCCTCCTGGGCGGCGCGGCTCGATATCTGGAGCTTCACCGCAGAGCAGATTTTGCGGCATCCCATCCTGGGCTGGGGCCTTGATGCCAGCCGCGCCTTCCAGCCCTTCATGTTGCATCCGCACTCGGCACCGCTGCAGGTGTGGCTGGAGCTCGGCCTGATCGGCGCGGTCATCCTGGCTGGGATCTGGTGGCTGGTCAGTCGTCGAGCGGTCCAGGTCGGCCCGCAAGGGTTGGCGGCCGTGACTGTCTATTTCGTGATCGGCGGCCTGAGCTTTGGGATGTGGCAGGATTGGTGGCTCGGCCTGGCGGCCATGACGGCGATCTGGATCATGCTCTCCGACGCCCGCCTTTCGCCGAATTTTGATCCGATGATTGAGGCTTAACTCACTCGCGCCTATCTAGCACTCATGAACGCTCGCTGGACCCCGAGAAGCTGGAGAGATCGCCCCGTCAGCCAAATGCCGACGGACTATCCGGATCCGGCTGCCCTGCGGTCGGCGGAGGAAGAACTGCGGGCCTATCCGCCGCTTGTGTTCGCCGGCGAGGCACGCCGTCTGACCGGTCGACTGGCTGAGGTGGAGGCCGGACGGGCCTTCCTTTTGCAGGGTGGGGACTGTGCCGAGAGCTTCAAGGAATTCTCGACCGACAATATCCGGGACACCTTTCGTCTGATCCTCCAGATGGCGGTCGTTCTGACTTTTGCGGGTGGTCGCCCGGTGGTGAAGGTGGGGCGGATCGCCGGCCAGTTCGCCAAACCAAGATCCTCGGCGGTGGAGCAGGTGGGCGAGGTCGAACTGCCGAGCTATCGCGGCGACATCGTCAATGGCATGGCCTTCGAACTCGGCGAGCGCGTACCGGACCCGCGCCGCCTTCTGAAGGCCTATCACCAGTCGAGCGCGACGCTGAACCTGCTGCGGTCGTTTGCGGAGGGCGGCTTTGCCGATCTGCACAACATCCATCGTTGGACGCTGAATCGGGCGACCGAGGGGGGCTATGCCACGCGCTACCGCGAGCTGACGGACAAGATCGGCGAGAGCCTGGATTTCATGCGGGCCGTCGGTGTGACGCCGGAATCGCACCCGGATCTGTCGCGCGTGGAGTTCTTCACCAGCCATGAGGCGTTGTTGCTGAACGTCGAGGAGGCCCTGACGCGGCTTGATCCGGCCAGCGGCGAATGGTTCGACACCTCGGCCCATATGGTCTGGATCGGCGAGCGTACGCGTCAACTGGACGGAGCCCACGTCGAGTTCGCGCGCGGAATCCGAAATCCGGTCGGACTGAAGTGCGGCCCGGCGATGGAGGTCGATGAGCTGTTGGCTCTGATCGATACCCTGAATCCGGCCAATGAGCCGGGTCGACTGACGCTGATCGGGCGGTTCGGAGCGGATAAGGTGGTTGACCGACTGCCGGCGCTGATGGCGGCGACGCGGCGCGAAGGCAAGCGCGTGGTGTGGTCGATTGATCCAATGCACGGCAATACACAGAAGGCCCACAACGGCTTCAAGACCCGCCCGTTCGAGCGTGTCCTGAGTGAGGTCCGATCCTTCATCGATGTGGCCGAAGCCGAAGGTGTTCACCCCGGCGGCGTGCATCTGGAAATGACTGGACAGGACGTGACGGAGTGCATCGGCGGGGCTCAGGCCCTGACGGAGGACGATCTGTCGAGCCGCTACCACACCCATTGCGATCCGCGCCTGAACGCGGACCAGGCCCTGGAACTGGCGTTTCTGGTGGCCGAGCGTTTGAAGTCTGCACGTAGCAAGAGATCGGAGGCGGCGTAATGTCGGCGGGGGCGAAGGTCGCGTTCCAGGGGGCCCACGGGGCCTTCAGCTATGAAGCCTGTCTGGCCTTGCGGCCATGGAACCAGCCTCAGGGCTACGAGACGTTTGCCGAGGCGATCGGGGCGGTCGCCTCTGGTGAGTGCGAATGCGGTCTGATTCCGGTGGAGAATTCGATCGTCGGTCTCTTGCCCGACCCGAACCAGCTGATCGCCGAGCACGGCCTGAAGATCGTGGCCGAGGCCTGGCGACCGATGCGGCAGATGCTGATGGCAATCCCCGAGGCCAAGCTGACGGATCTGAAGACCGTTGAGAGCCACCCGGTGGCGCTGGGCCAATGTCGGGGGCATATCGGCGAGATGGGGCTGGTGGCTATTGAGGCCTATGATACCGCCGGTGCAGCGGAACTGGTCGCAGCAGCTCGCGATATCACGCGCGCGGCCATCGCGCCGGCAGTGGCCGCAGAGATCTATGAGCTCAAGATCCTGCGGGCTGATATGCAGGATTCGGCGGACAATCGGACGCGCTTCGTCGTCGTGGAGCGGTAGAGCCGCACGCGGCATTCGCACCATCCGGCGTCTGCGTGGTGAGGCTGTACGGTCCATCCTCAATTCTGGTTGGCCGGCGCGGAACCATCGCGGCTGTGATGACGGGAAAAATGTCACGCGCGGGAGCGGATTTTTCGCGCGCGGGGAACGAGGCCTTGACGAACTGCGGCGAGTGACCCGTCAATGGCAGCGTCGGCATTCCGCCGACGAGGCGATTTTGATGCTTACGCGCGCTGACAATCTGTCCCGTCCCGTCACTGGGTTCGGCCGCGCGTATTATTTCGGCTTTGGCGACTTTCGATACGCCGGCTGAGGGCTGTCTTTTCAAGAACCTGACCTCTCCGGCGACCGCTTCACCAGAAAAGCGGCCGTGAACCCGTATCGACCCTCCAATTCCGAGAACTCCCATGCTCACGACCCCCCGCGCCCGTGATGCGGCGCAAGAGCCGGCCAACGACCTGACCCTCGAATGCCTGACGCTGCAGGCGCTTCGACACGAGATTGACCGCATCGACGAAGAGATGCTGGAGCTGTTGAACAGGCGTCTTCAGATTGCCCGGCGCGTCGGCCGAGCCAAGGATGCGCCGCATGGCCCGTACCTGAATCTGAGACCTGACCGCGAGGCGGCTGTCCTGGAGCGGTTGATGGACAAGGCAACCGACCTGACCCGGCCTGCCGTTGCTCCGATCTGGCGCGAGGTGATAGCGGCGGGCCTGGCCCAGCAAGGCACGATCAGCGTGGCCCTGTGGCGCGGCACCGAGGACGGCCGGACCTGGGACCGGGCGCGCCAGCGCTTCGGCAGCCAGGTGACCTATATGGGCGTGGCTAATCCCAAGGCGGCGCTGGATGCGGCGCGGCTGGGCGAGACAGTGGCGGTGCTGAACCTGTCGGCGGATCAGCCCTGGTGGATCGACCTGGAGCGCGACTATCCCGATCTGTGGGTGTTCGAAAGCCTGGACGATGCGCGCGGCACGCCGGTGGCGCTGTGCGTCGGGCGTATCGATCCCGCCAGCCTGGCCAAGGGCCGCGTTTTTTCAGCCACCGCTGGCGGAGACGCCGGCATGGGCGAGGGGCGGCGCCGAACGCTGGCGAGCCATCACGGCTGGACCCTAGCCGTCACTGAAGGCGGGGCGCAAGGCCTGGACCGCGCGCAAGGCGTGATCGGGCGATGTGGCTAGATCGACCTCTCTCCCCGCGGGGAGAGGGGCTCGGCTCAGCTCTTGACCTTCACATAGCTGCCGGGCGCCGCCTCGATCGGCTTGAGCGGCCCCTTCGACGGATCGCGCGCGTCGACCCACTCGCCCGACTTGTCGTGCAGCCAGGCGGCCCAATGTTCCCACCAGGAGCCGGGGTATTCGACCGCCGCGTCCAGCCACTCCTGGAGCGTCGCGGGCAGTTCGTCGTTGATCCAGTGCTGGTATTTGTTGGCGGCCGGCGGATTGACCACACCGGCAATGTGACCCGATCCCGCCAGGGTCAGGGTCACGGCCGCATTGGCGAAGGCGCGGGCCGAGCGATACACCGAATTCATCGGCGCGATGTGGTCCTCGCGACTGGCCTGGAAGTAGAGCGGGATCCTGACCTTGGACAGGTCCAGTTGTTCGCCGCCCATGGTCATTTTGCCTTCGGCCAAGGCGTTCTTGCCGTACATGGAGCGCAGATAGTCCATGTGCAGGGCCTTGGGCATCCGCGTCTGGTCGGCGTTCCAGAACAAAAGGTCGAAGGCGGGCGGGTCCTTGCCCATCAGGTAGTTCGACACGAAGAACGACCAGATCAGATCGTTGGCGCGCAGGGCGTTGAAGGTGTCGGCCATCGCCGCGCCAGGCAGAACCCCGCCGGCGGCGTCCATCTTCTGCTCGATCTCGTTCAGCCAGTGCTCGTCGGTGAACAGCAGCAGGTCGCCGGCCTCGGCGAAGTCATGCTGGGCGGCGAAGAAGGTGGTGGCGTTGACCCGCTGGTCGCCCTTGGCGGCCATATGGGCCAGGGCCGCGCCCATCAGGGTGCCGCCGATGCAGTAGCCGACCGTGTTGACCCGATCCTGGCCGGTCTGGTCCATGACCTTCTGGGTGGCGCGGTAGATGCCCTTTTCCAGATAGTCGTCAAAGCCGAAGCCGGCCTTGTCCTTGTCCGGGTTGACCCACGAACAGATGAAGACCGTGAACCCCTGGGCCGACAGCCAGCGGATCATGGAGTTCTTGGGCTGAAGATCCAGAATGTAGAACTTGTTGATCCAGGGCGGGAAGATCAGCAGCGGGATGGCGCGCTGCTGGTCGGTGGCGGCATCGAACTGGATCAGCTCGAACAACTCGTCGCGCCAGACGACCTGGCCGGGGGCGGTGGCGACGTTTTCGCCGACCTTGAACTGGCCATAGTCGGCCTGACTGATCTTCAGCGTTCCGTCGCCGCGCTCCATGTCGGCGGCGAAATTCTGCATCCCCTTCACCAGGCTCTCGCCGTTGGTTTCCATCAACTGCTTCAGGGCTGCCGGGTTGGAAGCCAGGAAATTGGAGGGCGAAAAGGCGTCAGTCAGAAGCCGGGTGAAGAATTCGGCGCGGCGCTTGGTCCGGGGATTGATGTCCTCGGCTGACGAGATCAGATCGTTCAGCCAGTTCGATGACAACAGATATGACCGGCGCATGACGTCGAACACAGGGTTTTCCGACCACTCGGGAGCCGCAAAGCGTTTGTCTCGGGGGACCGGCGCAAGTCCGGAGGGTTGACCGGTGGCTTGGCGTGCGGCGTCGGTCCACAGATCCATGTAGCCCGAGAACAGGTCCGCCTGAGCCTGGAACAGCTTTTCAGGTCGCGTCGCCAGCGAGGTCATCACCGACGTCATGGCCGGGGCGACGTTGAACGGATCGGGGGACAGGGCCGCCGGACGGTCCGCCTGCTTCAGGGCCGCCTCGGCGATGACCTGCTGGGCGGTCATGGCGGCCCGCGCCAGGTTCATCGACAACTGTTCAATGGCGTCGCGTGACGGCATTTCGGTGTCGGCACCCGGGGGCGGCGTGTTGACGGCGGCTTCAGCCGGGGCCTCGGGCGGTTTATCCGTCGCGGCTGATTTCGGCTTGCCAGAGGCCGGCCTGGGGGTCGCGCGCTGTCGCGGCGTGGTAGACTTGGTCGTGGCCTTGGTCGCCGTGCGTTTGGTCTTGGCCATCGGGTCGCTCCTGTCGTGCTTTCGCGCGGGCTCAGGATGGCATATGACCGCCAATGAGATGAAGGCAAGTCTGAGACGAATCAAACCCGGTGCCTGTCTTGTCGCAGCCTTGGTTCTGGCCGGCGCGACAAGCGGCTGCATGGCCTACGACCCGTTCGACCGGACCATAGATCCCACCTCGCCCGCAGCGCAGCGGGTCGAAGCTCTGACTCAATCGGATATGGCCTATCCGCGCTGGGCGGATTTCCCGCCCGCGCCCCAGAATGTCCCGACGGAGACGGATATTCGCAATCAGGTTCTGGGCCTGGAATCGTCAGAGCTTCGATTGAACCGTGAGGTTGCGGCAATCGTGTGGACCCTGACCCCGGCGGATGGAGGGCCTTGGGCGGAAAGGACCCGCAATCGGGTGGATGTCCGCCTCGCGCGTCCCGCTCGCCCCGACGAAGCCGCCGAAGCGGTCGCCTGGGCCCAGCGGATGCGCCAGCGCGCGGAGCCGCCGCCGCCGATCGATCACTAGGCGTCGTCGTGAGCGGTGACTTCCTCGGGGTCGCGCGTTCGGCGCTCGGTCGATCCTGGCGGCTGCGACCGGCGGATCCAGAAGATGTGACGCGTATCCAGCGGGCCGAGCGCCTGGACGAACCGCTGGCGCGAGCCATCGTGGCACGGGGCGTATTACCGGATGCCGTGGAGGACTATCTGCGCCCGACGCTCCGACGCCTGTTCCCGGACCCGTCGAGCTTTCAGGATATGGATGCCGCGGCGCGTGTTCTTGTTGATGCTCTGGAGGTGGGGACTGATATCTGGGTGCTCGCAGACTATGACGTCGACGGCGGGGCTTCGGCCGCGCAGCTCGTGCGCTGGTTCCGGACCATGGGACATGAGCTGTCGATCTATGTTCCGGATCGCCTGACAGAAGGCTACGGCCCCAGCGCGCTCGCCTTTGAGCGTCTGAAGGCCGCCGGGGCCGGACTTGTGGTGACGGTCGATTGCGGGGCTGCCGCACACCACGCGCTGGAAGCCGCAGCCACCCTGGATCTGGATGTCGTGGTTGTCGACCATCACCTGATGCGCGGCGATCCGCCGCGTGCGCGCGCCGTGGTCAATCCGAACCGGCTGGATGATCTCTCGGGCGAGGGCAATCTGGCGGCGGCCGGGGTGGTGTTCGTCCTGCTCGCAGCCCTCAACCGTGAGGCGCGGGCGCGAGGCCTGTTCAAGGATCGGCCCGAGCCGGATATCCGCCAGTGGCTGGATCTCGCGGCCCTGGGCGCGATCTGCGATGTGACGGCCCTGACCGGTTTCAATCGGGCGATTGCCGCCCTGGGTCTGAAGGTGATGTCGACCTGGAAGAATCCGGGCCTTGTGGCGCTGATGGATGTCGCCGGGAGCGAGCGGGCCCAAGCCACGCCGTTCCATGCCGGCTTCGTTCTGGGCCCTCGGATCAATGCCGGTGGTCGCATCGGGCGTTCAGATCTGGGGGCGCGGCTTCTATCCAGCGACGATGATAGCGAGGTGCGCGACCTAGCTGTCGAACTGGACCGGCTCAATGCCGAGCGGCGCGACGTTGAGCGCGACATCACTGAGGCGGCCATTGTGCAGGTGGAGCGTGCCTCCAATTTTGATCCCGCGGCACCGGTCATCCTGGCGGCTGGGGAGGGGTGGCACCCCGGCGTCATCGGCGTGGTGGCCGGTCGCCTGAAGGAGCGATGGCACCGGCCGGTAGTGGTCGTCGGACTGGATACGGCCGCCGGCATCGGCAAGGGGTCGGGCCGGTCGATTCCGGGGGTCAATCTGGGCCGCGCCGTCCAGGACGCCTTCGATGAAGGCCTGTTGCTGGCGGGTGGCGGACACGCCATGGCGGCGGGACTCAGCGTTGAAACCCGGCTCTTGCCCGACCTGCGGGCCTTTCTGTCTGATCGCCTGGCGCGGGAGGCCGAGGTCGCGATCCAGGCCGATTCCCTGGACGTCGATGTCCTGACGACGGCCCGCGGCGCTGATCGCAATTTGTACGATTCGTTTCAGACCCTGGCCCCGTTCGGACCGGGCAATCCCGAGCCGACCTTCGTTCTGGCCGGAGTTTCGGTGCGCGATGCGCGCGTCCTGAACAACGGCCATGTCAGTTGTCGCCTGGCCGATCCGGACGGTCGCCAGGTCCGCGCCATCGCCTGGCGTGCGGCTGAAACCGAAGTCGGCAAAGCGCTGCTGGGTGGAGGTGGTGCCCTGGATGTCGCCGGTATGCTCAAGGCCGACGACTGGAATGGCCGGCGCGGCGTCCAGTTCGAGATCATCGATGTTCATGACCCGCGCCAGGCTGTCTGACGGGGCTTGCGTCGGCAAATCGAGGCGGCTATATCGCCCGCTCCGCAGCGCGTGGTCCCTTCGTCTATCGGTTAGGACGTCAGGTTTTCAACCTGAAAAGAGGGGTTCGATTCCCCTAGGGACTGCCACTGCGGGATTTCCCTGACATCGCCAATGCCTCCGCCTGTGGGCCGTTGCGGCGCGCGCCTTGAATGCGCTGTGCGAAGCGCCACATATTCTGGGCAATGCCCGCCGAGAGTCGGGGGCAGCGGCCGCAGCGGGTTTTCCGGGCGGTGCTACAGGCCGGGTGTCACAGGGACGGCGGCCAGGAGAGTTGAATGTCTGATTCCCAGGTCCTGCCGGTTCTGCCGCTTCGGGACATCGTTGTCTTCCCGCACATGGTCGTGCCGCTGTTCGTCGGTCGCGATAAGTCCGTGCGCGCGCTGGAGGCTGTGATGAAGGGAGGCAAGCAGATCCTGCTAGCCACCCAGAAGAACTCCACGGACGACGACCCGCGCCCGGAGGCGATCTATTCCGTTGGCGTGTTGGCCAATGTGCTGCAACTGCTCAAACTGCCGGACGGAACGGTCAAGGTACTGGTCGAGGGCAAGTCGCGCGCGCACCTGGACGGGTTCACCGACCGCACCGACTATTTTGAGGCGCGCTACAGCGACCTGGCCGATGAGGTCGAGGCCGAGGGCGAGATCGAGGCCCTCAGCCGTGCGGTCGTCGAGCATTTCGAAAACTATGTGAAGCTGAACAAGAAGGTGCCGCCCGAGGCCCTGTCAGCGATCCCTAACATCACCGATCCGTCGGCCCTGGCTGATTCGATCGCGGCGCACCTGGCGGTGAAGATCGCCGACAAACAGGCCCTCCTGGAAAACCTGGCGATCGCGCGCCGTCTGGAGCGGGTCTATGGCCTGATGGAAGGTGAAATCTCGGTCCTGCAGGTTGAAAAGAAGATCCGCAGCCGCGTGAAACGCCAGATGGAGCGCACACAGCGCGAGTACTATCTGAACGAGCAGATGAAGGCGATCCAGCGCGAGCTGGGCGAGCAGGACGATCAGCGCGATGAGCTGATGGAACTCGAAAAGCGCATCCGCAAGACCAAGCTATCCAAGGAAGCTCGGACCAAGGCCGAGGCCGAGCTGAAGAAGCTGCGAAATATGAGCCCGATGTCGGCGGAATCGACGGTGGTGCGTAACTATCTCGACTGGCTGCTGTCCATTCCGTGGGGCAGGGCGCGCCAAAAGCCCATCGACCTGGCCAAGGCCGAGGACATCCTCGAAGAGGATCACTACGGCCTGGAGAAGGTGAAGGAACGGATCCTGGAGTATCTGGCCGTTCAGGCGCGCACCGGCAGTCTGAAGGGCCCGATCCTGTGTCTCGTTGGCCCCCCCGGCGTCGGCAAGACGTCCCTAGCCAAGTCAATCGCCAAGGCGACGGGGCGCGAATATGTGCGGATGTCGTTGGGCGGAGTGCGTGACGAATCCGAGATTCGCGGTCACCGGCGCACCTATATCGGCTCGATGCCCGGCAAGATCATTCAGTCGATGAAGAAGGCCAAGACCACGAACGCCTTCATCTTGCTCGACGAGATCGACAAGCTGGGGGCCGATTGGCGGGGCGATCCGTCGTCGGCGTTGCTCGAAGTGCTGGACCCGGCCCAGAACAACACCTTCGGCGACCATTATCTGGAGGTGGATTACGATCTGTCGCCGGTCATGTTCGTAACGACGGCAAACAGCCTCAATATGCCCCAGCCGCTGTTGGATCGCATGGAGGTGATCCGTATTTCCGGTTACACCGAGGACGAGAAGGTCGAGATCGCCCGCCGGCACATCCTGCCCAAACTGGCCAAGGATCATGGTCTGAGGGACGGCGAATGGATCGTGCCGGACGCTTCGATCCGCGACCTGATCCGCTACTACACCCGCGAAGCGGGGGTGCGGAACCTCGAGCGTGAGCTGGGTGGCCTGGCCCGTAAGGCCGTGCGCGAGATGTCCCGTGAGGGACTGGATTCGATCACGGTCGATGACGAGCGGCTGGCGCGGTACGCCGGCGTTCGCAAATATCGCCACGGCGAGACGGACGATCACGATCAGGTCGGCATCGTGACCGGTCTGGCCTGGACCGAGTTCGGCGGTGACATCCTCACCATCGAGGCGGTCAAGATGCCCGGCAAGGGGCGCATGACCGTCACCGGCAACCTGAAAGAGGTGATGAAGGAATCGATCTCGGCGGCGGCCTCCTATGTCCGAGCGCGCTCACTGGAGTTCGGGATCAAGCCCCCGGTGTTCGAGACCACCGACGTTCACGTTCACGTTCCCGATGGAGCGACGCCCAAGGACGGTCCGTCGGCAGGCATCGCCATGGTGACGGCCATGGTGTCGGTGCTGACCGGCAATCCGATCCGCAAGGACATCGCCATGACCGGAGAGGTTACCTTGCGTGGGCGGGCTACGGCCATTGGTGGGTTGAAGGAAAAGCTGCTCGCGGCGCTTCGCTCCGGCATCAAGACGGTCCTGATCCCCCAGGAAAACGTCAAGGATCTTGAAGATATCCCGGCCAATGTGAAGGACGCTCTGGAGATCATTCCGGTCTCCAATGTGGATGAGGTGCTCAAGCACGCGCTGACGGGTCCGCTGACTCCGGTTGAATGGGATCCGGAGTCCGAACCTTTGCCGAGACCGTCCTCGAACGACACACCAGGCGGAGCGGTCGCTCACTGACGATCGGCCTCAATCCCTTATAAAGACGCCGTTCCCGAGTCCCGGGGACGGCGTTTCCCTTTTGACGCGCGGGGATTCGTTCGGTCTAATGTCGGCCATGAGGCGCAGTGAGTCGCGAAGCGCGGCACACCAGGGCCTCCAATGGGTTGGGAGACCACACAATGACCAAAGCCGAACTCATCGCCGCCATGGCGGACGGAGCCGGGCTCTCGAAGGAACAGGCCAAGAAGGCGCTCGACGCTTTCACCGACAGCGTGACGGATTCGCTCAAGCGCGGCGATGACGTGCGCCTGGTCGGCTTCGGCACCTTCGCGGCCGTGACCCGTAAGGCGGGCATGGCCCGCAACCCGCGCACCGGCCAGACGGTTCCGCGCGCGGCCTCCAAGACGGCGCGTTTCCGCGTCGGCGAAGGCCTGAAGACCGCCCTGAACGGCTAAGCCGATCAGGACTTGAAACAAGGATGGGCGCGGGCTACGGCTCGCGCCCTTTCTCTTTGGGGGCGGCTAGCTCAGCGGTAGAGCGTCTCGTTTACACCGAGAGGGTCGGGGGTTCGATCCCCTCGCCGCCCACCATTGCCAAACGGCTCATGCTCGGCTTGCTCAAGCGAACAACGGGCAGCCAACAGGCCGCCGACGCATCGGTGGCCTTTGCCGTACCAGAGATGATCGCTCGGGTTAGAACTTGAAGCTGGCCCGCAGCAGCAGGGCGTAGCGGACGTAGCTGTCGAGCAGCTCGGCATCGGCCTCGATCGCCAGGAAGCCGAGCTCATTGCCGAGGTTCAGACGCATTCCGACAATCGGTCCGCCACCTTCAAGGCTGTCACCCTGGAGCGAGAAGGGCGTGCCGGTCGACAGGAAGCTGGCAACCGTCGTGCCGGGATCATGCGAAAAGATCTGACGCCAGCCCACCCGGATCTCGGGCCGTAGCCAACGGTTCTCGCCGAAGCCGGCCCCAACTGTGACGGCCAGCGTCGACGACAGGATGTGGCCGGAGCGGTCTTCGTAGCCCAGGTCAAAGCCGGCACCGCCGCCGGATTCCTCGTGTCCGTCTTCCGAAAGCCGGAAGTACTCCACAATCGCTTCAGGGCGGATGCTCCAGCGTCCGGTCTGATAATCATAGGCCGCACCGCCGGCCAGGGCGAGGCTGTAGCCGTTCCAGTCGGCTTCGCTGCGGCGGTTGATGCCCGGCGCTACAAGCTGACGCACGCTGTCGAAGCTGGCAAAGCCACCGGCACCCCGCGCCCAGACGTTCCAGTTCGTGCCCTGGGCCCGCCAGTAGAGGCCGAGTTCCAGCAGTTGCGCGCTGAGGACCTCTTCCCCCCGCGACTCCGGATCTTCAAGGTCCGAGGAAGTGAGGGCAAAGGAAAGACCCAGTGCCCCAAATCCAGAGCCACGCTCGACCCCGCCGGCGAAGCCGAAGCCTTCCGACCGGAAGCCGTAGGCCTGGCCTTCTTCGCGATCAGCGTAGAAGTTGATCTCCTGCAGCCAGGCGCTGGTTTCGCCTTCTGGAGCCGGATGCCCGCGACCTGACAGGGCCCGCGTGACCGCATCAACGCCGGTAGCCAGAGAGATCAAGGCCCCGCCGGAGTGCTCGGGCAGCATCTGCTGGTACATCCCGAAGAACCCTTGCTGGCTCGTCTGAGCCATAAAGGCATTGAGTAGCTCACTGTCGCCAGCCAGGGCCTGATAGAACGCACCGTAGGTGTCGGCTTCGGCCGCGATGAATCCGAACTCTGATGCCGTGCGCTGGCGTGCATCGACGTACACCTGGTTCAATGCGGAATCGACACCGGCATTGACGACGAACATATAGGGGGAGTTCGCCTGAACGGCGGTCTGATCCAGAACGCCAGCGGTCAGGGACGTCGCCTGAATCACGACAAACCGCGTCGGATCGTCCAGAAGCGAGGTGAAGCGAACACCAATCCCGGCCCCGCTGGCAATCGTGGCTGCTCCGCTGACGTTGAAACCGCCTACGGACCCGGTGGTCGGGTTGATCGTTACGATCAAGTCGCCGTTTGCGCCAATTGTCAGGCTATTGACGTTCAGCGCGGTTGTCTGACGTGCATCCAGGAGGCCGTTGTTGATGTTAATCGCCAGTTGACCGTCGGAATCCGAAAGCGCCCCGCGTACGACGGCCCCGCCGTCAACCAGAAAGGTGTCGGCTCCCGCGCCGAAGGAGATGTCGCCCGTGACGGTGCCATTGCGAATCTGAACAGTGTCGGCCCCCGAGCCGAGCCGGATTTCGCCGGTGATGGCGGGCTCATCATCGTTATCGACACCGTCGCCATCTGAATCGGGATCCGCGATACCGTCGCCGTTGTCATCGCCGTCGATCTCGCCGTCCTGGATCAGGGTCACGCCGGTCGTGTTGGCACTGACATCGATGGCGACGGCGCGGCCCGTGATGACTTCATCGGCCGCATTGGTATTGCTGTCATCGGTGTCGGCGGCGTCATCCGTCGGATAGACGAAGGCTTCGATGAGGCCGGTGTTCGTGATGCTGGTCAGGGTGCCGCTGGCATCGCGAATCCCGTAGGCGCTGCCGTGTTCGCCCTGGGAATAGGCCGCGATGGTGCCACTCGTGGTCAGCGAACCACCGAGCGCGCCCGCCAGATAGTCGACGGCGACGGCATTGAAGGTTCCGTCTCCCGTCACCAGAGCCTGGATGACGCCCTGGTTGAGAACGGTCGCGACATCCGAACCCGAGCCGATCAGAAGGCTGGTGCTGTTGGCGTCCAGCGCCATGGAATTGACCGAGCCGTTGTTACGGAACCCTCCGGCGATGTTGACGCCGAGGCCCCCATCGACGCCGATCCGGATGGCCGTGGCACTGAAGCCGCTGTACAGGCCGGTCGCAAGTACGGTTCCCCGGTTGATCAGGCCAAAAGCCTCGTCGCCGGTACCGGCGGCACCCAGGGTGACGGTCTGGGTCGTGGAACCGATCTGAACGGCCGGGCTAGACCCGTAGGAGGTGATCGCCGCCGTCGCCTCATTGACGTCGTTGATCCCGTTATTGTCGTCATCGGGATCGGTCGCATCGGGAATGCCGTCGCCGTCATCGTCATCGTTTCCGGCGATATTCATATGAGCGACGTCGAAGACGACGCCTCCGGCGACGTTTCCGTTGATCTCCAGTGCTGGACCACCAACAAGCAGGTCATCGGCGTCCAGCGCGGCGATCTGGGCCCGGGTCAGCTGGCCAGTATAGCGAAAGCCCGTGGCGGAAATCGCGCCGCCAATCGTCAGCCGACCCGCGACGTCCCCGTCAACGGATACGGCGACAGAGTTCTCTCCTATGACCGAGATCGTTCCGCCGGCGTAGATGTTGCCGGACACGTCGCCGCCCACCCGCAGACCATAGTTGTCGCTGCCGAGGGCTGTGAGGGATCCGAAATGACGAATGCTACCGTCAAGGTCGGTCTCAATCGAAATGCCGGCCGACTGGTTGCCCTCGACATTGATCGTGCCTCCCAGGGTCAGGGTTCCCACCAGGGCTGCCGGACCCGTCACCCGAATCCCGTAACGGCCTGTTCCCGTCGCAAAAACGCCGTCGATGTCGCCGTCTTTGTCACTGTCGGTCCCGGTGAAATTGTCGGCGACCGTGATCGTGCCATTGCTGGTCACATTGGCGGTATGGCCGCCCACGATCAGCACACCCGTAGCGCCGTCCGCTGCATTCTCCATCAGCACCCGACCGCCGCTGTCGATGGTCAGGTCGTGATTGGAATCGACCGTTATCGCGTTGCCGGAGGTCAGGCGGATGAGGCCGCCATTGCTAATGCGGATTGCATCGGGATTGCCATTGTTGGCAGTCGAGGTGGAGACAGGGGTGGTTCGCTCTGTGCTGATGACCGTCTGGGCTGCAGCACCGGAGGCCATCATCAGCGGGGCGAGCGCGACGGCCGCCGCAAGCTGGATACGCATGAAGAGTGACCCCTACGATTGTTTCGAGCACAGACCAGCCGTCCGCAAAGCGGAGTGCCGAGAAAGCCCCAACTTTCCTCTTTTTGGGGCGATTGCAAGGCCAACTTACCCGGATGTGACGATCGGTGCCAATGCGATTGCCAAGATGATAGCGTAATGATATCATTTTGGCATCAGATGGAGACCTTGATGGAACCGCAGATCAATGCTTCGGCCGAACGGCCGGCCCAAACCTCCAGCGGCATTCTGATGCTGCTGCTTTCGCTGCTGGTGATGCTCGGGGGTGCCCTTGCCATCATCATGGCGGTGGGCGGTGCCGTGGTGCCCATCGTGCTGCTGGCCGGCATTGTTCTGGAGTTGGTCGGACTCTTCCTGATGTGCGGCCTCTATTCGGTCCAGCCGAACGAAGCGGTCGCCATCCTGCTGTTCGGTGACTATCGGGGCACGGACCGCAAGGCGGGGCTCCGCTGGGTGGTGCCGTGGTACTCGCGCAAGAAGGTGTCCATGCGTGTGCGCAACGTCACCTCGGACAAGCTGAAGGTGAACGACAAGCGCGGAAATCCGATCGAGATCGCCGCCAACGTCGTCTGGCGGGTGCGCGATTCGGCCCAGGCTCTGTTCGACGTCGACGATTTTGCGGCGTTCGTGAACATCCAGATCGACACGGCCCTGCGCGACATCACATCGACCTATGCCTACGACCACGGCGACGATCACGAGCCGACGTTGCGGGCGGATGCCGAACTGATCGCGGAGAAGCTGCGCGAAGAACTGAATGAGCGGGTGCGGGTGGCCGGCGTGACGATCGACGAGGCGCGCCTGGCCCATCTGGCCTATGCCTCCGAGATCGCGAGCGCCATGCTGCGTCGTCAACAGGCCGAGGCGATCCTGTCGGCACGGCGCCTGATCGTGCAAGGGGCCGTCGAGATGGTCGAGAACGCGCTGGAACGGCTGGCCGAATTGAACGTCGTCGAGCTGGATGAAGACCGCAAGGCGGCCATGGTTTCGAACCTGCTGGTGGTTCTGTGTGCGGACCGCGAGGCCCAGCCGGTGGTCAATACCGGAACCCTGTACGGATAGGCGAATGGCCGAGAGCCCGAAACCGCCCGGCAAGAAGGCGTTTCTCCTGCGCATGAACCCTCAGGTGATGGCGGCCGTCGAAAAATTGGCGGCCGCCGAACTGCGCTCGGTCAATGCCCAGATCGAATGCCTGGTCCGCGAAGCCATGACGGCGCGAGGTCGTCGGGACGACTGACGGATCTACTCCATAACCTTCGCTTGCATCCCGGTCGAGGCTGGCGCGTTATGGCTGCGCTGCTGGTACTGGAGCTGGGATTTCGACATGGCCATGGACGCCTGGGAGCAGGATCAGAAGTGGGTTTTCACCCTTGAGGAGAAGATTGCTGAGACCCTGAAGCGCCTGGATCGCCGTGGCGAGGACGTGCGCCCCAGACTGGTCGATACGACCATGCAGTACGCGCCGATATCTGGTGGCGTGAAACGCTATCTCAGATCGAAGTCGGATTGGCTGGGTCAGCACCGGACAGGCGTGCGTCATGCCCTTCTGGTTCCTGGGAAGCGAACGCGCGTTCGTGGTGATCGCACCGTGACGGTTGCGGCACCCAAGGTGCCGTTCGGGGCCGGCTACCGCTGGCCCATGTCCCGCAAATCTTGGTCAACCTGGTTACAGGCGCTGAATCCGGCCCTCATCGAGGCCGGCGATCCTTATGGACCCGGTGTGGCGGCTATCGAAGCGGGGCAGAACCTCGGCGTGCCCGTGATCGGCTTCTGCCATTCCGATCCGGCCTATCTGGCCTCGCTCCACTGGGGTCAGTGGGCCGTCAAGCCGATCGAAAAGCGCTGGGGGGAAATTTTCGGACAGTTCGACCGGGTGATCGCGCCGAGCCGCTTCATTGCCGGTCGCCTGCGCGAGGCGGGGGTAGAGCGGATTGTCGAGCGGCCACTGGGCGTCGATATCGAGGCCTTTCATCCGGACCACGGGGACAGGGATTGCGTTCGCCGTGACCTGGGGGTCCGCCCCGGGGAGCGCCTGCTGGTGTTCGCCGGTCGGGCGGCCAAGGAGAAGAACGTCGACGTCATCATTTCGGCGGTGGAAAAACTGGGTGCGCCCTACCGGCTGTTGCTCATCGGGGCCGCGGACGGATTGCCGATTGAGGGCGGCCAGGTGATTTCCTTGCCATTCCAGCAAGATACGGCATCCATTGCACGTTTCCTGGCCTCCTGCGACGCCTTCGTACACGCCAATGACAAGGAACCGTTCGGCCTGTGCGCCCTGGAGGCGATGGCGTCCGGCCTTCCCGTGGTCTGCACCAGCTCTGGCGGTGTCTCGGAGACAGTTGATGAGGCCGTCGGCGTGAGATCGGCTAGTCTGAAGGTGGCGGATTACGCATCGGCCATCGAAGCCCTGTTTGAACACGACATCGAAGCCATGAGCCGGGCGGCTCGCCGTCGGGCGGTGACGCGCTACGGCTGGTCGACGGTCTTTGAAGAGCTGTGCATGGTCTATGCCGAGGTTTCAGGCGTCCGGGCCTTTGTCGAGGCAGGCGAAGGCACCAACCCAACGGCTCACTGAGCGCCTGAAATGCAAAGCGCCACTTCCCCGAAAGGAAGTGGCGCGAGTGACGGGACTCGAACCCGCGACCTCCGGCGTGACAGGCCGGCACTCTAACCAACTGAGCTACACCCGCGTGCATTCCTCGTCGGGGCGGTCCCGGCGAAGGCGCGTCGTTTAGGCGGCGTCGCTAGAGAGTGTCAAGCGGCGCGAGCAGCAAAATCGTGCACGGGGTCGATCTGATGTCCGGATTGGGCGCGCTGACCCGTTCCTCCTACCGACGGGGTGCTTTCCCAGAATGGAGGATTTGGCTCATGCCGCTCGTAAGACGACAGTTTCTGGCCGGTGTCGCGGCCCTCACTGCCGGGGCCTCGGTGGCCACGGTCAGCCTAGCGCAAGGGCGCGGGGTGATCGAGATTGCTGTGCGCAACCCCGAGCGCCTGGCGCGGCTCAGTGGGGAGGAGCTCCGGCGCGGTCTCATGCGGCACATGGTGCTGCGGGTCGACGGAGTCGAGGCGGTACCGGTGCGGCTGTTGGCGGCCCGGTTTCAGAACGGTCAGATGACCGATGTCTTCGGCTCGGACCGGTTTGAGGTCCGATCGGGCGCGACGGAGTTCCCCGGGGATATGTTCTTTCCCGGCGACATGTTCTTTCCCGGCGACATGTTCTTTCCCGGCGACATGTTCTTTCCCGGTGACATGTTCTTTCCCGGCGGACGCGAAACGATCGAACGCCGCGAGCGGGCCCTGACCATGGCGGCACGCGAGACCTTGGGACGCCGGCCCAATGGCCTGGTGTTCCTGGTCGTGGCCGAATCCCGCGACGTCACGGGGCGCGGCGCGGGCCTACGCACACGGCGTCGCTAGGCAGGAAGCCTGTGCGGATCGGGGTCATCGGCGGCGGCGTCGCAGGGCTGTCAGCGGCGGTCGCCCTGCGACGGCGGGGCTTTGAGGTCGTCGTTTTCGAGTCCCGATCGCGCCACCAGCCCTCTCCACGTGCAGGACACGTTCATCGTATGGACGCAGCGGGCTTTGACCTGCTGGACGCCCTGATCGGTCCCAAAGGTCCACCGTTGCGGTCGCAACGGGTACCGTTCGGCCTCGCCCGGGAAGGAGCCGTGGCCTGGCGCGGACAGCAGCGACTGACCTCCCTGGCCGAAGTCGAAAGCGCACTAGCGAGAGCGGCGGGTATGGCTGGCGCGCGGCTGGACTATGACGTCAAGGTCGAAACGGTGACGCCGACCCAGGCCGGTTGGTACGTGGGCCCGGCGAGCCTGCCTGGCCAGAGGTTCGACCTGCTGGTGGATGCCAGCGGAGCCCACAGGGCCTTGCTCGAGGGACTCGGTGAGGCCGGGCCGGACGTCTGGATGGATGAAATCGCCGGGCCGGAATGGCACATGAGTATGGGCGGCACCTCTGATCGCGCGATGCCGGGAATGGTGGCGTGGTCCCATGATGGCCTGGAAGGGTTGCTTCAGATTGACGAGGATGGGCAGGTGACGCTGACGGCGAGGTCTAGCGAGGCCGGTCGTCTGGGCCACGAGCGCGTTCGACAGGCGGTCGGGCTGGCCGGAGGTGACGCCTTGGCCAAGACGGTCGAAACAATCAGCTTTTCTAAGGACACCCGGCGGTACACCTCGACCGCCACGCGGCTAATGGCGCTGGATCAGGCTGATCTGGGAAGATGGCCTCCGTTCGTCCTCATTGGCGACGCCCTGATTGAGGCCCCGCCGCGGCACGGCGAGGGGATGGGACGGGCTCTCGCGCAGGCCCTTACCCTGTCGGGGATTCTCGAGGCTGGACCGACGCGAGGTTGCGCGGTCGAACTGACGCGAGACGCGCGGTCACGCTGGGCCGGTTACGGAATTGCGCGTGCTCTCAGATCAGGGGGGGCGGCCTAGGTCCTGAAGCCAACACGTTGCACCGGGTCAAATTCGCCAGCGCAAGGCTACCGGAACGGACCTTGCGACGTTCAGGCAGCCTTGGTTGAGGCGGTAGATCTGGAGGCGCGCGCCTGATGCGCCGCTTCGGGGTCCAGCCACAGGCTGAGTGCCTCCAGGAGGCGGGCCTGAGTCACAGGCTTTGCCAGGAAATCGTCCAGGCCGGCGTCGCGGCAAGGCTCGACGCATTCTTCCTGACATTCGGCGCTCACCGCCAGAATCGGGACCCGACCTGCCGCCCCACCCAAGGCGCGAATTCTTCGAGTCGCCTCGAAGCCGTCCATTTGGGGCATCCTGAGATCCATGAGGACAATATCAAACGTCCCGACACGGGCGGAGTCGAGGGCCTCGATCCCGTCGCTGGCGTAGTCGGTCTGGCAGCCCATGGCGCGCGCCATCAGGCCGAGGATCTCGCGATTGGCAGGGTGGTCGTCCACAATCAGGAGCCGGGGCGCGCGGCCCGCGTCCTCGGCGGCCTGCGGTGCCTGTCCGTGAACCATTGGCAGATTCAGAATGATTCGGGTTCCATGCCCGACCTCTGAATCGATTGACCAGGTCCCGCCGAGCGCCTCGACCATCTTGTCGGCCAGAGACAGGCCGATGCCCAGCCCATCCTGCTCACGGGTGACAGAACTGTCGCCCTGGCTGAAGGCCTCGAGCAGATGCGGAATCCGATCGGCGGCAATCCCGATACCGGTGTCAAAGACGGTTAGGCGGACCCCCTCGGAGTCGCTTTCAGCTTCGACGCCGATCTTGCCCTCGAAGGTGAATTTTGCCGCATTATGTAAGAGTAGACGCAGGACCTGGCGTATCCGGCGGGCATCCCCCTCATAGAAGCTGTCGTCACCTAAATGGTTGACGAACTCGACCTGCAGCGGTCGTTGCAACACGTTGTTGCGGACATGGTCCAGCACTGTGGCAACAGTTTCACGAAGGTCGAATGTGTCGACCTGCACGGTCAGTTCGCCGCGAGCGAAGTCGATCATGTCCCCGACCAGTTCCAGGGCATGGGTATTGGCCAGCGAGATCTTGGCGACCTGGTCCCTGGATTCAACTGACAGACCGGGGTCAGTCGCGACCAGGGCCGTAAAGCCGGCGACCTGCCCAAGCGGCGTCCGCAGTTCGTGGCTGATCATGTTCAGGAATCGCCGCTTGGATTCCGTCGCCGCATTGGCCAGCCTTGCAGCTACGCCCAAGCGCGCGGCGTCGCGGCGGATGCGCGCAGTTCGTTCCTGAAGCCGAGCCTGGAGTCGCGCTTTTTCCGCGAGGACTGTTGAGGTCGGCAAGATGATCGCGAGTACCGAGGCCAGGTACAGGTAGAACGACGGCAGACGAGTCAGGATATCTAGACCACCTTGGCGCTCTGCTTCCGCCCGTCCGAATCTGAACGCCTCAAAACTTGCGGGCTCGTTGAGAAACGACAGCGTGATGATCGATGACGAGATCAGGACCATCATCGCCGCCTGCTTGGGCGAGAGACTCAGAGACACCATGAGCAGCACCGGCAGGACGACGGCTACAGGCAGGGGCACAAACCTCAGACAGACTGCGGCGGTGAACACTGATGCGGCCGCCATCAGACCAATCTGGGGCCAGTCAAGGCGCATCGCCGGAATGCCGTGGCGGCCGGTGTTGGCCAGTATGACGATACTGGGCGCGACGACGAGGCAGCCCACCAGTTCAACGCTGATCCAGCTGGCCAGATACATATTCAGGTCACGCGCGGGGATGCCTAACAAGGTCAGGCCAGTGACGGCCGCCAGCGTGACGGTCGGGGCCGCCGCCAGGAAGGCGAAACCTGCCAGTCGAACCGGGCGCTTCATACGCAGGGCGGCCCCGCAGAAGCGCCGCGCGATCAGGGCGATCAGGAAGGCTTCGCCCGAGTTCAGCACGCTGAAGATCAGGGATCGTTGGACGCTAACGTCCTTGACGAAGATGTCGAAGGCCAGATTGAGCGCGAAGCAGGCAACCAGGGTTGCGATGGCGCGCCGACGATCCAGCAGCAGCAGGCCGGCGACCAGCACACCATTGGCCGGCCAGATCGCGACGGCTCCGAAGGCGGTATAACAGAGGTGCGCCAGGACCAAAGAGACCTGGAACAGCGCGACGAATCCCCATGCTGGTAAAGCGGTTCTTGCAGCTGCCTCATGACGGAACAGACGCCAAGGGACACGGCGAGAACCAGCGATGCGGCTCATGCGGGGAATGCCTTCGATGAACTCGGTTGACACCAGAAGATTTGCTTACGGACCCTGTCACTAAACGCCACTAAAAGAGGAAGGTCGGGGTCGTCTTGCGCAATGGCTGTGGCCTCTGCGCGGTGTCGAACGAGATTCCTGGGCGGAAAACTACCCAGAGTGGGTTTCGAAACTCCTAAGCCGCATCACGGGCATTGGTGCGAGCTGTTCGCAAAGAAACCGGCGGCGCAAGGGTTTGAACGGGGAGGGGGTTCGGTCTAAAGAAGCCCCGATTCCGCCGCCTTTCTGCGGCCCGGACCCTATTCGCATGAACGCATTCCTGCTCGAATATCTGCCGATCCTGATCTTCATGGCCATCGCTGCGGTGCTGGGCCTGGGTTTCATCGTCGCGGCGCTGGTGTTGGCCCCCAGTAATCCCGATGTCGAGAAGCTGTCGGCCTATGAGTGCGGTTTCAACGCCTTTGATGACGCCCGCATGAAGTTCGATGTGCGGTTCTATCTGGTGTCGATCCTGTTCATCATCTTTGATCTGGAGGTGGCCTTCCTGTTCCCGTGGGCGGTGACCCTTACCGACCTGGCGCGGCCGGAAATGGTGTTCGCCTTCTGGTCGATGATGGTGTTCCTGGGCGTCCTGACGGTCGGCTTCTTGTATGAGTGGAAGAAGGGAGCTCTGGAATGGGAGTGATCGTTCCGGCCGGTTCGGCGGCGCGCTCGAGCGTCGAGGGCTATGATCCCCAGGTCCACGACCGCTTCTTTGAGGTGGTCAACCATGAGCTCGGCGAAAAGGGCTTCGTCACGGCACCGCTGGATGACGTCATCACCTGGGCCCGTACCGGCAGCCTGATGTGGATGACTTTCGGCCTGGCGTGCTGTGCCGTCGAGATGATGCAGGCCTCGATGCCGCGCTTCGACATGGAACGGTTCGGGATGGCCCCGCGCGCCAGCCCGCGTCAGTCAGACCTGATGATCGTCGCCGGAACCCTGACCAACAAGATGGCTCCGGCCCTGCGCAAGGTCTACGATCAGATGCCGGACCCGCGCTATGTCCTGTCGATGGGATCGTGCGCCAACGGCGGCGGGTATTATCATTACAGCTATAGCGTCGTACGCGGCTGCGACCGGGTCGTACCGGTGGACGTCTATGTGCCCGGCTGTCCGCCGACGGCGGAGGCGCTGCTGTACGGATTGCTGCAGCTGCAGAAGAAAATCCGGCGGACGGGGACGATTGCGCGATGAGCGGAGCCGGCAATCCCAAAGCCATGAAGGCCCTGGCCAGCGCCGCCAAGAAGGCGTGCGGCAGGGCGGTGATCGAGACAAAGATCGCCTTCGGCGAGGTCACCCTGATCGTCAAGCGCGACCAGATTTTGGACGTGCTTCGGTCGCTGCGCGACGAGCTGGGCTTTCAGCAACTGGTCGATCTGTGTGGAGCGGACTTCCCTCAGCGCGCCGAGCGGTTCGATGTGGTCTATCACTTGCTCAGCCTGACGCGGAACGAGCGCATCCGCGTCAAGGTCTCGACCGACGAGACGGCCCCAGTGCCCAGCGCCATTCCGGTCTATCCGAGCGCCGAATGGTTCGAGCGAGAGGCCTTCGATATGTTCGGGGTCTATTTCTCGGATCACCCGGACCTGCGCCGGATGCTGACGGACTATGGCTTTGAAGGACATCCGTTGCGCAAGGACTTCCCGATGACGGGCTATGTCGAGGTGCGTTACGACGACGAGTTGAAGCGGGTGGTCTATGAGCCGGTGAAACTGGCCCAGGAGTTCCGCAGTTTTGATTTCCTGTCGCCCTGGGAGGGGGCCGACTATACCAAGTGGTCCGGTGTCCTGCCGGGCGACGAAAAGGCGAAGGGGTAGGGTATGGCTGACAACCTGGAACCCGTTTCGCTGGTGGCGGAAGAGGAAGACCGCAAGTTCACGATCAATTTTGGCCCGCAGCATCCGGCTGCGCACGGCGTGCTGCGCCTGGTGCTGGAGCTGGATGGCGAGATCGTCGAGCGCGTCGACCCTCACATCGGCCTGCTGCACCGCGGTACCGAGAAGCTGATGGAGGCCCGCACCTACCTCCAGAACATCCCGTACTTCGACCGCCTCGACTATGTGGCGCCGATGAACCAGGAGCACGCCTTCTGCCTGGCTATCGAGCGGCTCCTGGGTCTGGAGGTGCCGTATCGCGGTCAGCTGATCCGGGTGTTGTATTCGGAAATCGGCCGCATTCTGAACCACCTGCTGAACGTCACCACCCAGGCGATGGACGTCGGGGCTCTGACGCCGCCGCTGTGGGGCTTCGAAGAGCGCGAGAAGTTGATGGTGTTCTATGAGCGCGCCTCGGGTGCGCGCCTGCACGCCAACTATTTCCGGCCCGGCGGTGTGCATCAGGATCTGCCTGACGCCCTGATCGACGACATTGAAAAGTGGATCGGCGAGTTCCCCAAGGCCCTGACGGATATCGAAGCCCTGGTCACCGAGAACCGCATCTTTAAACAGCGCAACGTTGACATTGGTGTTGTGTCAAAGGAACAGGCCCTGGCCTGGGGCTTCTCGGGCGTGATGCTGCGCGGGTCCGACATCGCCTGGGACCTGAGAAAATCCCAGCCGTACGAGTGCTATGCCGAGCTCGATTTCGAGGTTCCCGTCGGCAAGAACGGCGACTGCTGGGACCGCTATCTCTGCCGCGTGGAAGAGATGAAAGAGTCTCTCAAGATCATGCGCCAGTGCATTGATCGGCTGAGGTCAAATCCGGGCCCGGTCCTGTCGACCGACAACAAGGTGGCACCGCCGCGCCGGGGCGAGATGAAGCGTTCGATGGAAGCCCTGATCGAGCACTTCAAACTCTATACCGAAGGGTTCCGGACGCCGCCGGGTGAAGTTTATGCGGCCGTCGAGGCCCCCAAGGGCGAATTCGGTGTCTATGTGATCTCGGACGGAACCAACAAGCCCTATCGCTGCAAGATCGCGGCTCCGGGCTTCAAGCATCTGCAGGCCATGGACTGGATGAACAGGGGGCACCTGCTGGCCGATGTGTCGGCCATTCTCGGGTCGCTCGACATCGTGTTCGGTGAGGTTGATCGCTGATGTTCGAGTGTCTGGCCATGGAAGTCGTCGACGCCCAGATCGCGGCCTGGCGGGCCCGCGATACGGCGGCGTTTGTCGAATTCTATGCGCCGGACGCCGTCATCGTAATGGGGCCGGGCGAAGACGATACCCTGCAAGGCGGTGACGCCATCCGAACGCACTACGCGAACGCGTTTCTCGAAATGCCGGCCGACACCCACTTGGAAATCGCCAACCGGATCACCTCGGGGGAATATATCGTCGACGAAGAGGCGATTTCCGCTGGCGGATTTGCGGGCGAAGTGGTTGCGATCTGTCGCGTTCAGTCCTGCCAGATAACGCACGTTCAGTTCCTGCCGTGGGTGAACCATGAGGAGGGCGTCGCGGAATGAGTGATTTCCTCATTCAGCCGATCGTTCTGCCCGACCGCTGGATCTGGTTCGGCGGGCTGATGGCGTTCAGTACGTTTGTGACCGTCGTGTTCTCACCGCGGCGGCGTGCAGCCATCGGCTTTGTTCGCGTGGCACTGGGACGCGCCAGTCAGCTGTTGGTGCCGCTGGCCGGGGTGATTGTGGTTCGATCCGGCTTCCGTCAGGCCTATCTGGCCGATGACCGTTCATTCTGGGAAGCCATGTGGATGAGCCTGGTCTGGATGTCGGGCTTCCTGTTCGTGGGGCGTCTGGCGGTTGCTCATGTCCCGCCGACCTCCATCTGGCTGCGCGATCTGCGCAAAGCCGGTGCCGATGTCTGGAAGGACCGTCTGGGCCGCTGGTTCAAAAACGCGGTGAAGATCCGATGAGCGAAACCGCCAAGCCTATTTCGGAAATGCTGCGCCAGGGGTGGAGCATCGAACACTATTCTACCGCGCTGGGATCCTACGGCGTGATCGAACACTGCTTCCTGATGACCCGTTCGGGCGCGCGGAAGGTCGTGGCTGTCCGTCCCAAGATCGTGGGCCGCGGCTGCGACGTGACGGAACTGGAGATCTAGATGTCGGCGCGTCGTCTCGCCAAGGATCAGCCCAAGTCGTTCGCCTTTTCCAAGGAGACGAAGAAGAAGGCTGACTGGTGGATTGCCAAGTATCCCGAGGGCCGCGAGCAATCGGCGGTCATCCCGATCCTGTGGCTGGTCCAGAAGCAGGAGGGGTGGGTCTCCGAACCGGCAATGGCCGCTATTGCCGAGTTGCTCGGAATGCCCAAGATCCGGGTACTGGAGGTTGCGACCTTCTACACCATGTTCATGCTCGAGCCGGTGGGCACCTCGGCCCTGATCCAGGTCTGCGGAACCACGCCTTGTATGCTGCGCGGCTCGGGTGAGCTGATGAAGGTCTGCGAGAAGCGGATCGGTCCCAAGGACAAGCTGTCGGCCGACGGTCGCTTTACCTGGCAAGAAGTTGAGTGTCTGGGCGCGTGCGCCAACGCCCCAATGGCCCAGATCAACGACTATTATTTCGAGGATCTGACTGCCGCCGACATGGAGAAGATCATCGATGACTTCGCCGCCGGCAAGTCGTCCAAGCCGGGCCCACGGGTGAAGCGTCAGACCTCGGCCCCAGAGGGCGAGCCGACCAGCCTGACTGACCCCAAGCTCTACGACGGATCGGCCGGCAAACCGATCAAGTCGTTGCCGAACGCGGCACCCAAGGCCAAGAAGAAAAAGGAGCCGGCGTGATGGCGCGGCCGGACCTGAGCACGCCGGAAGGCCTGACCGCGTATCGCCAGGAACTGCGCGGCGTGGCGCAGCCCGTCCGATTCACGGCCTTCGGCCTGGTTCTGATTGGTGCTGCCATCGTCGTCGCAGCGGTCTGGCTTGAGGTGCCCGAATGGGCGATCAACGGCGGTTATATTGCGTTGGGGGTTGGCTGGATCCTGATGGTTGCCGCTGTCTTTCTGCGTACCCGTTATCACCGTCGCCGCATGGCGGAGCCTGAATGAGCATGGTCGGAATTCTTCAAGACAAAGATCGCATCTTCACCAACCTCTATGGATTCCATGACTGGGGCCTGGAGGGGGCGAAGGCGCGTGGGTGCTGGAACGGTACCCGCGATATGCTCGATCAAGGCGGCCCGTGGATCATCGACCAGATCAAGAACTCGGGCCTGCGCGGCCGGGGCGGGGCGGGCTTCCCGACCGGCCTGAAGTGGTCATTCATGCCCAAGGAGGTCCGCGCGGACCGTCCGCACTATCTGGTGGTCAATGCCGATGAGTCCGAGCCGGGGACCTGCAAGGACCGCGAGATCATGCGGCATGATCCGCACCTCTTGATCGAGGGCTGCCTGATCGCGTCCTTCGCGATGCAGGCGCACGCCTGCTACATCTATCTGCGCGGCGAATATGTGCTGGAACGCGAGCGCATGGAGGCGGCGGTCAAGCAGGCGTACGAAGCCAAGCTGATCGGTAAGAACAACGTCCATGGCTGGGACTTCGACGTCTATATCCACCACGGGGCGGGGGCCTATATCTGTGGTGAAGAGACCGCGCTGCTGGAATCGCTTGAAGGCAAGAAGGGCCAGCCGCGCCTGAAGCCGCCGTTCCCGGCGGGTGCCGGCCTCTATGGCTGTCCGACCACGGTGAACAATGTCGAGTCGATCGCGGTCGCCGGGACTATCCTGCGACGCGGGGCTGAATGGTTCGCGAGCTTTGGGCGCCCGAATAACACCGGCACGAAGGTCATGTCGATCTCGGGCCATGTGAACCGCCCGTGCAATATCGAAGAGGCCATGTCGATCCCGTTGCGTCAGCTGCTGGACGATCATTGCGGCGGCGTGCGCGGCGGTTGGGACAATCTCAAGGCCGTGATCCCGGGCGGCTCGTCGGTGCCGTTGATTACGCGGGAGATGGCCGAGACAGCACTGATGGACTTCGACTCCTTGCGCGAAATGCGCTCGGGTCTGGGCACCGCTGCCGTCATCGTGATGGATCAGTCGACCGATCTGGTGAAGGCGATTGCCCGTATTAGTTACTTCTACAAGCACGAAAGCTGTGGCCAGTGCACGCCATGCCGCGAGGGCACGGGCTGGATGTGGCGAGTGCTGGAGCGGATGGCGGTAGGCAATGCCGAGCCGTCCGAGATCGACCTGCTGCTCGACGTGGCTGGTCAAGTCGAAGGCCATACCATCTGTGCGCTCGGGGATGCGGCGGCCTGGCCGGTTCAGGGGCTGATCCGGCATTTCCGCCATGAAATCGAAGATCGGATCAACCAGTACCGTATGCGCAAGGGTTCCTTCGCGGGCCATGCGATTGCGGCTGAATAGGGGAGAGTCTGACTATGCGTGGCAAGGTATTGTCCTATCAGGACCTCGAAGGGACCGGCGTGATCAGCGGTGATGACGGCAACCGCTACAATTTCCTGCGCGGTGACCTGCAGGATGGTGCGCGCACCGTGCGGGTCGGTGCCGATGTCGATTTTAATGCCGAGGGAGACAAGGCCTCGGCCATCTATGTCATCGGTAGCGGATCGACTGCTGCCGACAGCATCAGTGAGGCGGTTGAATCCTTCTCCGGCGGTGAGAAGAACAAGGTTGTTGCCGGTCTCCTGGCGATCATCCTCGGGGCGCTGGGGATTCATAAATTCTACCTCGGCCTGACCCAGCCGGGGGTCATCATGCTGGCGATTACACTGGTCGGTTCGATCGTGGCCGGCCTGGGCCCGATGGCCATGGGGATCCTCGGTCTGGTCGAGGGCATCATCTATCTGACCAAGTCGGACGAGGCGTTCCAGCGGGAGTACGTCGTCGGCAAGAAGGCCTGGCTCTAGGACCAAGACGTTGATCGACCGCATCCTGACATCGGCGATGGTGAGCGCGGCGGCCTTGGTGGCCGTCGCGTGTGCGCCCGACGGCGAGCCGGCTCCTCCCGTTTCGGCCGAACCGCAGGCTGCGGAGGTTGAGGCAGACGCCGCAGCGCCGGTGGAGCTTGCGGCGTCGCTGGAAGATGCCTGCCGTCAGGCTGTCCAGGTCCAGTACGGTCAGTCCGGCCCTGCGGTGACGTACGTCGGTGGCGTCATTTCGTGGCGCGCGCCGGTCGACGGTGGCCGCCTGAGTTTCGACTGCGCCGTGGATGGGGAAACTGTATCGCTGATCCGTAACGGCGAAACACAGGTTGTCACTTTTAATGTGCCGGCGGACAGCTCCGCCCAACAAGAGGCCCGCTGATGCCCATCGCCAAGGTCAATGGCCAGGAAGTCGAGTTCGAGCCGGGGATGACCGTGCTCCAGGTGGCGGAGCGTGCCGGGGAGGAGATCCCGCGCTTCTGCTATCATGAGCGCCTGTCGATCGCCGGCAACTGTCGGATGTGTCTGGTCGAGGTGAAGCCGGGGCCGCCCAAGCCGCAGGCGTCATGCGCCCTACCGGCGGCCGACGGCCAGGAGATCTTCACCAACACGCCGATGGTCGAAAAGGCCCGCAAGGGTGTGATGGAATTCCTGCTGATCAACCATCCACTCGACTGCCCGATCTGCGATCAGGGCGGCGAGTGCGACCTGCAGGACCAGGCCATGGGTTATGGCCGCGAGCATTCCCGCTACGACGAGAACAAGCGTGCGGTCGAAGAAAAGCACATGGGTCCGACGATCAAGACCTATATGACGCGCTGTATCCAGTGCACGCGTTGTGTGCGCTTCATTACTGAAATTGCAGGTGTTCCCGATATTGGCCTGCTCAATCGCGGCGAGAACGCCGAGATCAGCACCTATCTGCAACAGGCCGTGGATTCCGAGCTGTCGGGCAACGTCAATGATCTGTGCCCGGTCGGGGCACTGACCCATCGGCCCTGGCAGTTCCACTACCGTGCCTGGGAGCTGAAGAAAACCGAGACCCTCGATGTCATGGACGCGCTGGGATCCAATATCCGCGCCGACAGCCGCGGGGCCGAGGTCATGCGGACCCTGCCGCGTGTGAACGAAGGCATCAACGAGGAATGGCTGAGCGACCGCAGCCGCTATGCGGTCGATGGCTTGACCCAACGACGCCTGGACAAGCCCTGGGTGCGCGATGCCAGGGGCAAGCTGAAGCCGGCGACCTGGGACGAGGCGCTCGTAGCGGTAGCCGACAGGCTCAAGGTGGCCAAACCGGAAAAGATCGGCGTGATCGCCGGCGATCTTCAGGACGCTGAGTCCATGTATGCGGCCCTGACGCTGTTCCGGGCGCTCGGTTCGGCCAACACCGACTGCCGTCAGGACGGTGCGGCCCTGGGAGGATCGGGGCGCGAGGGCTGGCTGTTCAACTCGAGTCTGCAAGGCATCGAACAGGCGGACGCCGTCCTGCTGGTCGGGACCAATCCGCGCGTGGAGGCTCCGCTCCTGAATGCGCGGCTGCGCAAGATCTGGCTCTCGGGTAAGGCCCAGATCGGCCTGATCGGCGAGGCGACTTCGCTGACCTATGACTACACACACTTCGGCGAGGGGGCAGATGCCCTGGCCAAGCCAGCCAAGGCCCTGACCGACCTGCTGGCCAAGGCCGAACGACCGGCGATCATCGTCGGGGCCGGGGCCCTGATCGGCAAGGACGGGGCGGCAGTGCTGAACGCGCTGGGGGCGCTGGCCAAGAAGACGGGCGTGGTCAAGGAGGACTGGAACGGCTTCAACGTCCTGCATCATGCGGCATCGCGCGTGGGCGGCCTGGACATGGGCTTCGTGCCGGGCCAGGGCGGCCTGTCGGCGGTCGAGATGGCCAAGAAAGACAAGCTCGACGTCCTGTTCCTGCTGGGAGCTGACGAAATCGACGCCTCGGCGACATCGGCTTTCAAGGTCTATCTGGGCAGCCATGGCGACCGCGGCGCGCATGGGGCCGATGTGATCCTGCCCGGGGCGGCTTACACCGAAAAACCGGGCCTGTACGTCAATACCGAAGGCCGGGTTCAATTGGCCGAACGCGTGGTCTTCCCCAAGGGTGAGGCCAAGGAAGACTGGGCGATCCTGCGTGCCCTGTCGGAGCGCGTGGGCCGGACCCTGCCGTTCGACAGCCTTGACGCCCTGCGGCACCATCTGTTTGGAGCTCACCCGACCTTTGGGCGGATCGGCTATCTGGCCCCAGCCGGATCGTTTGACGTGGCGTCGCTGGGCGCAAAGGGCGAGCTGGGCAAGGGCGCTTTCACGTCGCCCCTGGCTGACGCCTATCTGACCAATCCGATCGCGCGGGCCTCGGCCACCATGGCCGAACTGTCGGCCCAGCGCAGCGGCCAGCGCCTGATGGCGGCGGAGTAGGGCGATGGGCGGATATCCGATCTGGGCCTATTTCCCGCTTCTGATCTCGCTGGCGGGAGTTTGGGTTTTCACACAGGGCCTGACTGAGATGAAGTCACGTCTCCAAGCTTCGGGCCTAGGCGCGCGCGGGGGCACGGCGATGTTCGCTAGCGAAACAAGGCTCAAGGCGCTTGGCGTCCATGACAGCACTTGGAAAGCCCGCATTGGCGTGGCGCTGGAGACGGTTGGCGTTCTGCTGTTTGTAGCGGCCATTTTGTCGGTGGAGCTCGCCTGATGGATTTCTGGACTACTCCCTTGGGCTGGACCCTGATCACCGTCGGCGGGATCCTGCTCGTCACAGTCGGGATCCTGATCTCGCTGGCCTTCCTGCTGTTGGCCGACCGAAAAATCTGGGCGGGCGTGCAGATGCGCAAGGGCCCCAACGTCGTCGGGCCGTTCGGTCTGCTTCAGTCATTCGCCGACTTCTTCAAGTTCGTCCTGAAGGAGGTCGTCGTCCCGGCCGGGGCCGACAAGACGGTCTTTCTGCTGGCCCCGCTCATCACCTTCATCCTGGCATTCGCAGCCTGGGCCGTGATTCCGTTCGCGCCCGGCTGGGTCGTGTCGGACCTCAACGTCGGGGTGCTGTACTGGTTCGCGATCTCTTCGCTGGGCGTCTATGGCATCATCATGGGCGGCTGGGCCTCCAACTCGAAGTACCCCTTCCTGGGCGCGCTGCGCTCGGCAGCCCAGATGGTGTCCTATGAGGTGTCCATCGGCTTCATCGTCGTGTCGGTTCTGCTGCTGTCCGGCTCGATGAATTTCACGACCATTGTCGATTCCCAGGCCGGCTGGATCTGGGACTGGAATATGTTCGGCAATGGCGGCACAAATTGGCCGACGATCGTCATCATGATCCCGATGCTGGTGCTGTTCTTCGTGTCAGCCCTGGCTGAAACCAACCGCCCACCGTTCGACTTGCCCGAAGCCGAGTCCGAGTTGGTTGCTGGATATCAGGTCGAATATTCCTCGACGCCGTATCTGCTCTTCATGATCGGCGAGTACGCGAACATCGTGCTGATGTGCGCCATGCTGACGGTGCTGTTCTGCGGCGGCTGGCATCCGGGCATCGTCTCCAGCGCCTGGGTCGAGAGTCTGCCGGGCTGGATGAGCTACACCATCTATCTGCTGACCTTTATCCTGAAGACGGTGCTGTGGTTCTGCGCCTTCGCTCTGGTGAAGGCCTTCGTGCCTCGCTACCGGTACGACCAACTGATGCGGCTGGGCTGGAAGATCTTCCTGCCAACCTCCCTGGTGGCTGTAGTCCTGTCGGCAGCCTGGCAGGTGTTCGGAGTACACGGATGATGCGGGTCGCCCTTATCGCACTTTCGGCGATCGGTGCTGTCGCGTGCACCATTGACGGACCGGAACCCGGCTCAACCAGCGTTCCAGCCGAGATGGAGCGCCAAGAACGGATCCGTCGGGAGACCGAGGAACGTCAGCGGCTCTGCCGCATGATTGATCGCGATAGTGAGCGCTATCGGGCGCAGTGCGCCCACGACGGAGGAAATCACTGATGTTCGCCCGCATCGCCCAGGCCGCGAAAGGTGCCATGATGCTCGACGTCATCGGCGCGGTCGGCCTGTCGTTCAAATATATGCTGCGGCCCAAGGCGACGGTGAACTATCCGTTCGAGCGCAATCCCCAGTCTCCGCGTTTCCGCGGAGAGCACGCACTGCGCCGCTATCCGAACGGCGAGGAACGCTGCATTGCCTGTAAGCTGTGCGAGGCCATCTGTCCGGCCCAGGCCATTACCATCGAAGCCGAGCCACGCGCCGACGGCAGCCGCCGCACGACCCGATACGACATCGATATGGTGAAGTGCATCTACTGCGGATTATGTCAGGAAGCCTGTCCGGTCGATGCCATCGTCGAGGGGCCGAATAGCGAGTTCGCCACCGAGACGCGCGAAGAGCTTTACTACGACAAGGAGCGCCTCCTCGCGAACGGTGACCGCTGGGAGCGTGAGATCGCGCGGGCCCTGGAAATGGACGCGCCCTACAGATGAGCCGGATTGATCCCTTTCCCTGCCTTGGCACCGCCAGGCTGCGCGGTTTAGAAGGCGCCCACAGCGGGCCAGCCCTGAGTCTTGCCCGGGGAGCACAATCTTGATCGCCGCGATCGCCTTTTATGTTCTGGCCGCCGTCTGCGTGTTTGCCGCGCTGCGGGTCGTGCTGGCCTCCAACCCTGTGCATTCGGTGCTGTGGCTGATCACCGCCTTCTTCTCGGCGGCCGGCCTGTTCGTGCTGATGGGGGCTGAGTTCCTCGCCATGCTGCTGGTCGTCGTTTACGTCGGCGCGGTGGCGGTCCTGTTCCTGTTCGTCGTCATGATGCTCGATGTCGACTTCGTGCGGCTCCGGGAAGGGTTCACCCGTTATATGCCGTTCGCGGCGGTGGTGGCCTGTGTACTCCTGTTCGAGATGATCCTGGTGTCGTCAGCGGTTGCGACGCGCGGTGTCGGCGGCGATGCGCCTGGCGTCCAGCCGGCCACCGACGTGACCAATATCGAGACGATCGGACGGGTGCTCTACACGGACTATGTCTACATCTTCCAGGCCGCCGGCCTCGTGCTGCTCGTCGCCATGATCGGTGCCATTGTCCTGACCTTGCGGCACAAGCCGCACGTCAAGCGCCAGGATATCCACACCCAGGTGACCCGTAGCCGCAAGAAGGCCGTCGCCATGACCCGCCCCGAAATCGGGGCCGGTGTCCGTCCGGAGGACCTCGTCTGATGATCGGCCTGGCTCACTATCTGGCGGTTGCCGCCATCCTGTTCACGATCGGGGTCTTCGGGATCTTCGTGAACCGCAAGAACATCATCATCATCCTGATGTCGGTCGAGCTGATCCTGCTGGCGGTCAACATCAACTTCGTCGCCTTCTCGACCCACCTGAACGAGGTGTCGGGTCAGATCATGGCCATGTTCGTCCTGACCGTCGCGGCCGCTGAGGCGGCCGTCGGCCTGGCCATTCTGGTGACCTTCTTCCGTAACCGCCGCGACATCGCGGTGGACGATGCCTCCATGATGAAGGGCTGACGCGTGCCGATCGAAACCCTCGTCACGATTGGTGTCTTCGCCCCGCTGGTCGGCGCGGCGATCGCCGGCCTGTTCGGTCGCCGCATCGGCGACGTCGCGTCCCAGACGGTCACGACCGGCCTTCTGCTGGTGTCGTGTGCCATCGCCTGGACCGTATTCTACAACCACACCTGGGGTCATATGGAGGCGTTCACCGTCCGCCTCCTGCCGTTCATCAACATCGGCGACTTCCAGTCGGCCTGGTCGATCCGCATTGATGCCCTGTCGGCGGTCATGCTGGTGGTGGTCACGACCGTCTCGGCCCTCGTCCACATCTATTCATGGGGCTACATGGCCGAGGACCCTGACAGGCCGCGGTTCTTCGCCTATCTGTCGCTGTTCACCTTCGCCATGCTGGCGCTGGTCACGGCCGCCGACTTCATGCAGCTTTTCTTTGGCTGGGAAGGGGTGGGACTGGCGTCCTATCTGCTGATCGGGTTCTGGTACAAGAAGGACACGGCTTCCGCCGCCGCCATCAAGGCCTTTGTCGTCAACCGCGTGGGCGATTTCGGCTTCGCGCTGGGGATCATGACCGTTTTCTGGATGTTCGGCACGATCGAGTTCGCCGAGCTGTTCCCGATGATTGCCGACAAGGCCGGGACGACATGGAGCTTCCTGGGCCGCGACTGGTCTGCGCTGGATCTGGCCGGGGCGCTGCTGTTCGTCGGAGCGATGGGCAAATCGGCCCAATTCCTGCTGCACACCTGGCTTCCCGACGCCATGGAAGGCCCGACGCCGGTTTCGGCCCTGATTCACGCCGCCACCATGGTGACTGCGGGCGTCTATATGGTCTGTCTGCTTTCGCCCATTTACGAGTACGCGCCGATCGCGTCGCAGATCATTGCGGTGACCGGTGCGGTGACAGCCATGTTCGCCGCCACCGTCGGCCTGGCCCAGAACGACATCAAGCGAGTCATCGCCTATTCGACCTGTTCGCAGCTCGGCTATATGTTCTTCGCTGCCGGGGTCGGGGCCTATCAGGGGGCGATGTTCCACCTGTTCACCCATGCCTTCTTCAAGGCGCTGCTGTTCCTGGGCGCTGGCTCGGTCATCCACGGGATGCACCACGAGCAGGATATGCGGAAAATGGGTGGGCTGATGAAATACCTGCCGATCACCTACGCGGTGATGACCATCGGCACCATTGCCATTACCGGTCTGGGCATTCCAGGCGTGGGTGGGTTCGCCGGTTTCTATTCCAAGGACTCGATCATCGAGAGCGCCTTCGCCTCGGCGGCCTCGGGCCATTCTCCTGTCGCGTATTTTGCCTTCATCGTCGGTTTGATGGCTGCGGGTCTGACGGCCTATTACTCGTGGCGGCTGATCATCATGACCTTCCATGGCAAGCCGCACTGGAACCACGAAGGTGGCGATCATCATGCCCACGCCGATGATGGCCACCACCATGGCCCGTTCACCCCGCACGAAAGTCCGCCGGTCATGCTGGCACCGCTGATCGTCCTGTCGATCGGTGCGATCTTCGCGGGCTGGTATTTTGCGCCCGAGTTCATCGGGCACCATGAGGCCGAGTTCTGGCGTGGAGCCATCTTCGTGGCATCGGACAATCACGTCCTGCACGACAGTCATGATGTGCCGACCTGGGTGAAATGGGCACCGCTGGTGCTGACGCTGATCGGTAGTCTGGTCGCGGTCTGGGTCTATGGCCTGCGCGAGGGCATGGCCCGGCGCATGGCCGACAGGGGAGGGCCGCTGCACGCCTTCCTGTACAACAAGTGGTATTTCGACGAGCTGTACCAAGCGACCTTCGTGCGCGGTGCCAAGGCGCTGGGCGATCTGTTCTGGAAGATCGGCGACGTCAAAATCATCGACGGCCTGGGTCCCAATGGGATCGCCTGGTTGTCGCAGCGGGTCGGAGGGCGGCTATCGCGGCTGCAGTCCGGCTATGTCTATCATTATGCGTTTGTGATGCTCCTCGGCGTGGCCGGGCTCATTGCTTTCGCCATCAGCCTGGCGAGCTGAGCCAATGCCCCAGATTCCCGCCATTCTGTCGGTCGTCACCTTCCTGCCGCTGGTCGGTGTGGCGGCGATCCTGTTGGTCAGGGCCATGTCCAAGTCTTCCGACGCGCCCGGTCTGGCAGACCGAGCGCGCTGGGTTGCGCTGATCACGACGCTCGCGACCCTGGCCGTGTCCATCTTGCTGGTGATGCAGTTCGATCCGACGAACCCGGACTATCAGTTCGTCGAGTTCGTGCCCTGGTTTGCCGGTGCCGCCTACCACATGGGTGTGGACGGAATTTCGATCCTGTTTGTGCTGCTGACGGCGTTCCTGATGCCGCTGTGTATCGCCGCCAGCTGGAAGCCGATCAGCAACCGGGTGGTCGAATATATGATCGCCTTCCTGGTCCTGGAGACGCTGGTGATCGGCGTGTTCACGGCGCTGGACCTGTTCCTGTTCTACATCTTCTTCGAGGGCGGCCTGGTGCCGATGTTCCTCATCATTGGCATCTGGGGCGGCCAGAACCGGGTCTATGCGGCCTACAAGTTCTTCCTCTACACCCTGCTCGGATCAGTGCTGATGCTGGCGGCGATGCTGTACATGGCCGCCACGGCGGGTACGTCATCAATCCCCGAACTGGCGCAGTACGCCTTTGATCCGAACGTCCAGACCTTCCTGTGGCTGGCCTTTTTCGCCTCATTCGCGGTCAAGATGCCCATGTGGCCGGTCCATACCTGGTTGCCGGATGCCCACGTTCAGGCACCGACTGCCGGCTCGGTCATTCTGGCGGGCATTCTCTTGAAGCTGGGCGGCTACGGCTTCCTGCGCTTCAACCTGCCGATGTTCCCTGACGCGTCGGAGCTGTTCACGCCGATGGTCCTGACCCTGTCGGTGATCGCTGTGATCTACACGTCGCTGGTCGCCTTCCGTCAGACCGATATCAAGAAGCTGATCGCCTATTCGTCGGTGGCCCACATGGGCTTCGTGACCATGGGTATCTTTGCGGGCAATGACGCGGGCGTGCAGGGGGCCATCTATCAGATGCTCAGCCACGGGATTATTTCCGGCGCGTTGTTCCTGTGCGTGGGTGTGGTTTACGATCGTATGCACACCCGCGAGATCAGCTTCTACGGTGGCCTGACACAGCCGATGCCGCGCTACGCGGCGATCTTCCTGCTGTTCACCATGGCCAATGTCGGCCTGCCGGGCACCTCCGGCTTCGTCGGTGAAATCCTGACCATGACGGGCACTTATCAAGTCTCGACCTGGGCCGCGTTCGGTGCTGCGACGGGCGTGATCCTGTCGGCAGTCTATGCCCTGACGCTGTATCGCCGGGTCATGTTCGGCCAGATCACCAATCCGAAGCTGGAAGGTATCACCGACGTCACCCGGCTGGAGATCGCGATCTTCGCACCCTTGATCATTGGTACCCTGTGGCTGGGCGTCTATCCGGCCGCGATCTTCGACATCACCCAGGCCTCGGTCGACCAACTGGTCGCTGCCTATCAAGCGGCCATCGGGGGCTAGGACGACGATGGAATTCACCCAAGCCCTTTCTCTGGCGACCCCCGAGCTGATTGTTGTCATCGGCGCGATGGCCCTGCTGCTGGCCGGTGCCTACGGCGGCAACAAGGCGCGTTCGGCCATCTCGCTGCTCAGCATTCTGGTCCTGATCGGTGCTGCAGTTGCGTCGGCTACCGGTGCCCTCGGTCAGGCGTTCCTCGGTGCCTTCGTCAATGACCAATTGGCGGTCTTCGCCAAGGTGGCGATCTATCTGTCGTCGGCTGTCGCGGTCGTGCTTGGACACGGATGGATGGTGCGCAACAACCAGGCCCGTTTCGAATATCCGATCCTGATCCTACTGGCCGCCGCCGGCATGAGCATGATGGCGTCGGCAGGGGATCTGATATCGCTGTATGTCGGCATCGAGCTACAGTCGCTGGCACTGTATGTCATGGCTGCCTTCAACCGCGACGACGCGAAGGGCTCGGAGGCGGGTCTGAAATATTTCGTCCTGGGCGCGCTATCGTCGGGGCTGCTGCTCTATGGGGCCAGCCTGGTGTACGGCTTCAGCGGCTCCATGCGGTTTGAGGACATCGCCGTGGCCGCCGCGGGATCGCAAGGCACCAGCCTGATCTTCGGCCTGGTGTTCCTGCTGTGCGGTCTGGGCTTCAAGATCTCGGCGGCCCCGTTCCATATGTGGACGCCTGACGTCTATGAGGGCGCACCGACCCCGGCGGTGGCCTTCTTTGCGGCAGCCCCCAAGCTGGCGGCCATGGTGCTGATCGCCCGCACGCTGGGCGAGGGCTTTGAGGTCATCGCCGACCAGTGGCGTCAGGTCGTCCTGGCTCTGGCGGTGCTCAGCTTCGTCGTCGGGGCCTTCGGCGGCCTCATGCAGAAGAACATCAAGCGCCTGCTGGCCTATTCCTCGATCGCCAACATGGGTTACGCCCTGCTGGCCATTGCGGCAGGCACGACCGTCGGCGTGAAGGCCATGTTGGTTTTCATGGTCCTGTACATGATCGATGTGACCGGCTTCTTTGCGGCCATGATGGCACTCAGCCGCGGTGGTCGTCCGATCGAGCGGATCGAAGATCTGGCCGGCCTGAAGGCGGACCGGCCCGGCACGGCGCTGGTCATCACCTTCCTGTCGCTGTCGGTGCTGGGGATGCCGCCGTTCTCGGGCTTCTGGGCCAAGGTCTATGTTTTCGGCGCGGCCATTCAGGGCGGCTTGTGGATCTTCGCGGCGCTCGGCCTGGCCGCCTCGGTTGTGGCTGCCTTCTACTATCTGCGGCTCATCAAGCTGATCTGGTTCGACCCGTCTCCGGGCCTGACTGATCCGGCCCCGCGCGACGCTCAGTGGGTCGCCTATGCTGCGGCGATCTTCAGCTTCCCGCTGGTGCTCTTCGCTCTGGGTTGGCTTGACGGCTTTGCTGGAACGGCGGCGCGCGCCCTGGGCCTGGGGTGATCGCCCAGGCCTGGCCGGTCCAGAAGTTCGACCAGCTCGATTCGACCAATGCCCAGGCGCGTCGGTGCGCTGAAGCCGGGGAGGGCGGCCCCCTGTGGATCACGGCGCGCGAGCAGACCGCCGGCCGCGGTCGCCGAGGGCGGGCCTGGTCCGGCCATCCGGGCAATCTGGCGGCCACGCTGTTGATGACGGCTGAGCGCTCGCCGGCCGAGGCTGCCCTGGTCAGTTTCGTGGCGGCGCTTGCTGCGCACGACGTAATGCAGGCCTTTGCGGCCCCGGGGCTGGTTCAGTTGAAATGGCCCAACGACGTGTTGATCGGCGGCCACAAGGCGGCGGGATTGTTGATTGAGTCCGGCTCGAACCACGATGGGAGTCTGTGGCTGGCGATCGGCATGGGGTTGAACCTCGCCTGGTCGCCGGATGACTCTGAGCGTCCGGCGACGGCCCTGGCCGATCACCTGGCGGGTGATCGGATCGTCGTGCCGACGCCAGAGACCGTGCTGACGGTACTGGACCGGGCCATGCAGGCCCGGTTGCTGCAATGGGATCAGGCCGGGACCGCAGCGGTGCTGGCAGACTGGAGTGCGCGGGCGTCGGGGGTGCCGGGGCCGTGCACGGCGAGGCTCGGCCATGAATCCGTCACCGGTTGGGCCGAAGGACTGGCTCCCGACGGCGCGCTGAGGCTGCGCCTTGAGACTGGCGAGGTCCGCATGATTTCGGCCGGCGACGTCTTCTTTGGAGCAATAGCATGAGCGCCGACTTGCGCGACGAATTGGTCTTTCTACCCCTCGGAGGCTCCAACGAGATCGGCATGAATCTGAACGCCTATGGCTTCGGCCCGGCCGATGATCGCAAGTGGATCGTAGTGGACGTCGGGGTGACCTTTGGAGATTCGACGACGCCGGGCGTCGATGTGATCGTGCCGGACCCGACCTATTTGGAAGGCGAAGACATTCTGGGCATCGTCCTGACCCATGCCCACGAAGACCACATCGGCGCGTTGGGCTGGCTGTGGCCGCGCTTGAAAGCACCGCTTTATGCCACGCCATTCACGGCCTTTCTGATCCGCGAAAAGTTGCGCGACGCAGGCCTGCTTGATGAGGTGGAGCTGAATGTCGTGCCGCTGGGCGGGACCACCCAGTTAGGCGATTTCGAGGTGACGATGGTCACCATCACCCATTCGATTCCCGAGCCCAACGGCCTGGCCATCAAGACGCCGCTCGGAACGGTACTGCATACCGGCGACTGGAAGATCGACGAAGACCCTGTCATCGGAGAGCGCACGGACGTTGAGACAATCCGCCGGCTCGGCGATGAGGGCGTGCTGGCGATGGTCTGCGATTCCACCAATGTCTTCGTGGATGGATCTGCCGGCTCGGAGGCCGAGGTGAAGGTCGCCCTGACCCAGCTGATCGGATCGCTGACCGGCAAGGTTGCGGTGGGCTGTTTCGCCTCAAACGTAGCGCGCCTCGACAGTGTGATAAGGGCCGCCGAAGCGTGCGGGCGTCGGGTCTGTCTGGTCGGGCGATCGATGCACCGGATTACGGCGGCCGCGCGGTCGGTGGGCTTGCTCAAGGACGTCCAGCCCTTCATCGACATGAGTGAGGCCGGCTATTTTCCGGACGATGCCATCCTCTATCTGTGTACGGGAAGCCAGGGTGAGCCGCGCGCGGCCCTGAACCGGATCGCTAACGGTGACCACCCCCACATCACGCTCGGCAAGGGTGATGCCTGTGTGTTCTCGTCGCGGGTCATCCCCGGCAATGAGCTTCAGATCGGCCGGATGCAGGACAAGCTGGCCGAGCGCGGGGTGCGGCTCTACACCGAGCGCGACCATCCCGGTATCCATGTCTCGGGACACCCGTGCCGCGACGAGCTGCGCGAAATGTACCAGTGGGCCCGGCCGCGCATTGCCGTGCCCACCCATGGACAGCGGCGGCACCTGATCGAGCACTGCAACCTGGCGATGGATATGCAGGTGCCCGAGGCCGTGGCGTTGAGGAACGGCGATTTGCTGCGTCTCGCCCCCGGCCTTGCCGAGATCGTCGATGAGGTCCCGTCGGGGCGCCTGTTCGTCGATGGTGGCATCCTGACGCCCGAAGGTTCCGAGGCCCTGAAGGAGCGCCGCCATGCCGCGGTTGCCGGAGTGATTGCCGTAGCCGTCGCGATCGACGGCAAGGGGCGACTGGCCGGCGATCTGGAAATTCGGGGGCTGGGCCTGCCCGGTGACGATGAGCTGGACGAGGCGATGGACGATCTGGCTGATCTGGCCGCCGAGGCGCTGGCCCGCATGAAGCCGGCTGAGCGCCAGGACGATCAGGCCGTCGAACAGGCCGTGGCGCGCGCGGTCAAGCGGGCTGCACGCCAGATCTGGGACCGCAAGCCGGCCGTCGAGACGCTTATCGTCAGGATCTGATAGCGGCGGCATTCGACTTTGACGCCCAGACTATACTGGGTGACAAGGATTGGAGCGTTGCGCGGGAGCTGAAGGGGGCGACTTTGAAAGCCTGGATTGCGACGGCCTTTGCGGCCATGCTGGCGGTCGGACTGATGGACGATGCCGGCCTGACCGGGGCGTTCAGCCCCTGGATCAAGCAGGAACTCAAGCCCGGTGATCCACCGGCGACGCCGCAAGGCAGCGGTGACGATTCCTGTCGCTGGGCCAACGACAACGAATGCGATGACCCCGACATTGGAACCGGGGCCTGTCGGCTCGGCACCGATCGTAGTGACTGTCAGTACCTACGCAATGGCGAGCAGGATGCCTGTCGGTGGGCCAATGACGGCGAATGCGACGAACCGGGCATCGGCACCGGAGCCTGTCCGAACGGATCAGACCGCACGGACTGCGGCCCTGTCGCCCAGCTCAGATTCCGCAATGACACCTGCGACACCGCCTTCAACGGCGTGTGTGAGGAGCCCGGTGCGGGCAACGGCAGCTGTGCCGCTCGGACCGATCGCCGCGATTGCATCGGGGCAGAGCGGCCGATGACGATCAATGACCATTTCTTCGGTCGGGACGATCGGATCTTCGTGCCGAGCGAGCGCTATCCGTGGACAATGGTGGGGCAGATTTCGATGGAAGCCGGCGGCGGCTGTACCGCCACCCTCATCGGGGCCGATGTTCTAATTACTGCGGCACACTGCATCCATAGCGAGAATGGCCAGACCAATGCGGCGGGCGAGTTTATTGCCAACAATGGTGAGCGGGCGCGCATCACCCACTATTTCATCGACCCCAATTTCGACTTTCGCCGCTTCAATACAACCGAGCAGATTGATGGTCTGGATTGGGCACTTCTCAGGCTTGATCGTCGCTTGGGAGAGCAGATCGGGTTCCTTCAGGTCCTCGATCTGACCGGTATGGGAAGTGGCCGTGCCCGGACAGCAGACCTCTACCAGGCTGGCTTCTCATGGGATACGGGCGATCATCTGTCGGGCAATCTCGCCTGCCATATCGTCGCGGTCCATGAGGATCAGAACACATTCGCGCACGAATGCGACACGACCCGGGGTGATTCCGGCTCTCCGTTCATGGCGCGGTCGTCCGGCGGGCGCTATTCAGTCATCGGGACGGATTCGTCCTTCCGGTCCGTCCCTGGCCAGCCGGTGATGAATATTGCCGTCAGCTCGGGGGGGTGGATGCAGTACCTCGGGCCGTTCCGCGCCCACCAGATCGGCCAGGCCGTCGGAAGCCGCCAGCAAGCCGGGAGTGACCCGAAATAATGATTGGACGCCTGAACCATGTGGGGATCGCGACTCCCTCGATCGCCGACAGTACGGCGATGTATCGCGACCTTCTGGGGGTCACGGACATTGGCGAGCCTTTCGATTTGCCAGCGCAGGGCGTGAAGGTCTGCTTCGTCAATCTGCCCAACAGCCAGATCGAACTGATCGAACCGCTGGGGGCCGACAGCCCGATTCGCGGATTTCTCGCCAAGGCTCCGAAGGGGGGGCAGCATCACATCTGTTTCGAGGTGGATGATATCATTGCTGCCCGTGACGATATGCGAGCCAAGGGGGCAACTATACTGGGCACTGGAGAGCCAAGAATCGGGGCTCACGGGACGCCCATTATCTTCTTGCATCCCAAGAACATGGGCGGGGTTCTTGTCGAACTAATGGAGGCTCCCGGACACTGATCCGGGCGGCGAGGGAGGATGCCATGAGGCGGGTGATGTCAGTTGCCATGGCGGCGGCCTGTTCAATATTGTTCGGGTGCGATGAGCCGGACGCGGCGGATGGGATGTCGCCGGCACCGGCTCCTTCCGATGCTGCCACGCCTTCTGAACCGGTGCCGGATGAACCGGAAACCGGCTTCGCAGCGCAGCTGGCTGAACTGCTGAAATGCGCCGATCAGCCCAACCCCACACCCTTGCTGATCGCATTGGCGCAAGCAGGCCGCATCGACGTTTCGGACAATGTCGGCTTTGACGGTCTGAGCTGCTTTGCGCTGGCAGAGCCGATCGTGCTGCCCGCGCGCGACGGCGTGGACCCTTTGCCGGTCGAAACCATCTGCGCCTTCGATGAAACCTATCCCGAGACCCTGGCCGGAACGCCCTATGAAGGGCGGCTGTACCAGCGCGGTCCGGGCACCTCGCCGGGGATGGTGATTCGGGCCGTCGTTCGCGAAACCGGGGGCGGTGAGGCGTATCGCTGGCTGCAGGTCAGCGATGCCCGGATCGGCGCGCGTATCGAGCCTTGGAGTGTGGTATCGCAAGATCCGGCGCTCGTCGCCATCACCTGCAGTCGTCTGGAGTAGGCCGTGTTCGTCGGTCCGATTACCCTGTTTGCCATCTACATCGTCATCTGGTGGGTGGTTCTGTTCGTGATCCTGCCTCTGGGCATGAGCCAGGGGCCGCGGGACCGTCCAACGGATGGGGCGGACTGGGGGGCCCCGCCGGTCACCAACCTGAAGCGCAAATTCTTCACCACGACCTGGGTTGCGGCCCTGGTGTGGATCGCCCTGGTTCTGGTGGTACAGTTCCAGCTCATTCCGCTGCCGGACCTGCCGTCCACCCGCCCGAACTAGAGAGGCCCCCTCGATGATCCGACGCGTCCTTATCCTGACGGCCGTTGCCGCGCTGGTGCTGGCCGGCTGTAACCGAACCGGTGAAGGCGGCCAGGGATCGAGCGCGGAGGCCGCCGCCACGGAGACGCCCGAACAGTTCATCGGTACCTGGGCGGCCGATTGCCAGCGTCCGTTCGTGCGTTTTGCCGAGCACGAGATTCAGATCTTCGCCGATGGCCAGACCTATCCGATCACGGGCGTCACCTATGACGGATCGTCCCTGGTGGTCGCCTACACGACCGGCAATGGGCCGATCGAAGAGACGTTCGCGGCCCAGGGCGAAAACCTGAGTCTGGTGGGTGGAGCCTATGACGGGGTGGATGTGCCGGCGGCCGAGGCAACCCCAATGCAGCGCTGCGAATAGGGTTTTCGTTGGCGTCCGTTGCGAAGCGGGCGTGCTCGGGGCTAAACGGAAGTTCCTCCCGTTGTTGCTTGTCTGGACACCTCGATGCGCCTGTCGCGCTACTTCCTGCCGACCCTGAAAGAGGCGCCTTCGGACGCTCAGATCATCTCGCACCAGCTGATGCTGCGCGCCGGCCTGATCCGCCAGGAGGCGGCGGGCATCTATGCCTGGTTGCCGCTGGGTCTGCGGGTGCTCAAGAAGGTTGAGCAGATCGTGCGTGAGGAGATGAACCGCGCCGGGGCCGTCGAGATCCTGATGCCGACCCTGCAACTGGCCGACCTGTGGCGCGAGAGCGGTCGCTACGACGACTATGGCGATGAGATGCTGCGCATCAAGGACCGCCATGAGCGTGATCTGCTCTATGGTCCCACAGCCGAAGAGGTCGTGACCGAGATCTTCCGGGCCTATGTGAAGAGCTACAAGGCCCTCCCGCTCAATCTGTACAATATCCAGTGGAAATTTCGCGACGAGCGGCGCCCGCGTTTCGGTGTGATGCGCGGACGCGAATTCCTGATGAAGGACGCTTACAGCTTCGATATCGACGAGGCTGCGGCGCGCAAAGCCTATAACCGGATGTTCGTAGCCTATTTGAATACCTTCGAGCGGCTGGGGTTGAAGGCGGTGCCAATGAAGGCCGACCCGGGCCCGATCGGCGGCGACCTGAGCCATGAGTTCATCATCCTGGCCGACACGGGCGAGAGCCAGGTCTTCTGTCATCGCGACCTGATCGACATGGGCGCACCCGGTTCGGACGTGGATTGGTTCGGCGATTTGCAGCCGATCGTGGACCAGCGCACGGCGCTGTATGCCGCGACCGAAGAAATGCACGATGAGACGGCCTATCTGGCCGTGCCGGAAGAACAGCGTCTGACGGCGCGGGGCATCGAGGTGGGCCATATCTTCTATTTCGGGACCAAATATTCGGCCCCGATGAAGGCCAAGGTAGCAGGGCCGGACGGGCAGGACACGGAAATCCACGGCGGGTCGTATGGTGTCGGGGTGTCGCGGCTGCTGGGCGCGATCATCGAGGCCAGTCACGACGAGGCCGGCATCATCTGGCCTGACGCAGTGGCCCCGTTCGATGTGGTGGTGATCAATCTGCGCGGCAGCGACGCGGCGGTCTCGGCGGCCTGCGAAGAGGCGGTTCAGGCGCTGGAGAGCGCCGGCAAGGACGTGCTGTACGACGACACTGACGAGCGGCCCGGCGGCAAGTTCGCCACCGCCGATCTGATCGGCGTGCCCTGGCAACTGACCATTGGGCCCAAGGGGCTGGCCGAAGGCGTGGTCGAGCTGAAGCGCCGGGCGACGGGTGAAAAGATCAGCCTGCCGCTAGATCAGGCGCTGGCGAGGATCTCCGGATGAGCGACGCCAAGCCCGCTGGGCCATTTTCCGCCTGGGAATTGGGTCTCGCCTGGCGCTATCTCAGGGCGCGACGCAAGGACGGCGGCGTGGCGCTGATCGCCATCATCTCGTTCCTGGGCATCATGCTGGGGGTAATGGTTCTGGTCATCGTCATGTCGGTGATGAACGGCTTTACGTCCGAACTGATCAACCGGCTCCTGGCGGTGGACGGCCATGTCTATGTCCAGGGCAGTACCCTCAGCGGGGCGGGCCGCGAACAGACGCTGGAGCGGGTGCGCAGCCTGCCAGAGGTGACGGAGGCGACGCCGCTGATTCAGGCCCAGACCTTTGCCAGCGGCCCGGGCGGGGCGTCGACCGGTGCGCTGGTTCGCGGCGTTCGCGGCGATGATCTGAGGGCGTCGGCCGTCGGGCAGGATGGGGTGAAGGCCGGCTCGCTCGGCGGTTTCGGGCAAGGCGACTACGGCGGCGACGTCATTGCGGTCGGCGAGGTGCTGGCGCAACAGCTTGGGGTCGGTCCCGGTGATACCCTGACCCTGCTTTCTCAGGATGGCGGGAGTTCGGCCTTCGGCTCGGCGCCGCTGGAAAAGACCTATGAGATCGGCGCGATCGTCACGACCGGCGTGGCCACCTTTGATCAGGTGATGATCTATATGCCGATCGAGCAGGCGGAGCTGTTCTTCGCGCGCGAGGGTCTGTGGGACATGATCCAGGTCCAGATCGAGCGCCCGGAAAGAGCGCCCGAGACGACGGAACGGCTGCGCGAACTGCTGGGGCCGCAGGCCATGGTGCTGGACTGGACCACCCAGAATGCGACCATGCGCGGGGCCCTGGCGGTCGAGCGCACAGTCATGCGCCTGATCCTCATGCTGATCGTGCTGGTAGCGGCACTGAACATCATCTCCGGCATCGTCATGCTGGTGAAGAACAAGACCCGCGACATCGCCATCATGCGGACCATGGGGGCCGGGCAGGGGTCTATCCTACGGATCTTCCTGACGGCGGGCTTTTCGATCGGTGCTGCAGGCACCTTAATCGGCTTTGTATTGGGCGTGCTGTTCTGTCTGTTCATCCGGCCGATCCAGTCCTTCATCGAAATGCTGATCGGGCGATCGTTGTTTCCGCCTGAGATCTATTTCCTGGACGGCATTCCTGCCCGCATCGAATGGCCGGAAATCATCATCATCGCCGGAGCGGCGCTGGTCCTGTCGGCCCTGGCGGCGCTGATCCCATCATGGCGCGCCTCGCGGACCGACCCGGTGGAGGCGCTTCGCTATGAGTGAGCCGCTGCTGGATGTGCGGGGTCTCCACCGCACCTATGTGACGGGCGATCGGGCGCTGGAGGTCCTCAAGGGGGCCGATGTTCAGGTCATGCCCGGCGAGGTGGTCGGGCTGATCGGACCGTCTGGATCTGGCAAGTCGAGCCTGCTCCATGCCGCCGGCCTCCTGGAACGGCCCAATGCCGGGACGATTCTGATCGATGGCGAGGATGTCGGGGCGCTTGACGAGCGGGGCCGCACGCGCCTGCGACTGGCCAAGATCGGTTTCGTCTATCAATTCCATCATCTGATGCCGGAATTTGATGCGCGAGATAATGTCGCCCTGCCGATGCGTATGGCGGGCATCGGTCAGGCGGAGGCGCGCGGGCGGGCGTCTGAAATGCTGGGCCGGCTGGGTCTGTCCGAGCGTCTGACCCATCAGCCGGGGCAACTGTCGGGCGGAGAGCAGCAGCGGGTAGCCATCGCGCGGGCGCTAGCCAATCAGCCTCGACTGTTGCTGGCCGATGAGCCGACCGGGAATCTGGATCCTACGACCAGCCAGGCGGTGTTCCAGGCCCTGCACGACCTGGTGCGCGAAACCGGCGTCGGAGCACTGATCGCGACGCACAATATGGAGCTGGCCGGTCATATGGACCGCGTCTTCGCCCTGAAGGACGGGCATCTGGAAGAGCGGGTGGCGCAGAGCCAAGCGTACTAGAGTCAGATCGAAAAACTGACGCCACAGCCGCAGTTGGCCACCGCGTTGGGATTGACGATCTTGAACTGGGCCCCGAGCAGTTCGTCGACGAACTGAATCTCGGACCCAGCCAGGAAGGGCAGGGACACCTCGTCCACGAGCGCGGTCTGGCCATCGTGTTCGATGCGGTGATCGTCGGGCTCCGCAGCCTCGACCAGATCCAGCCGATACTGAAAGCCGGAGCAGCCGCCGCCATCGACGGCGACGCGCAGCATCAGGGGCTTGCCCTCGGCCTTGGACAGGTCGGCGAGGCGGCGTGCGGCACTTTCGGCAAGGGTAACGGGTTTCAGGCTCATCGTAGGGTCTATATGAGGGGCCATGGGCCTGCGCGAAAGGGCCTTCCGTCGGTGGCCCAGCGGATGACAGCAACAAGCGAGAGAGCGCCCTACGCCTCGGACCCGGCTTCCAGCCTCGGACGGCTCTTCGCCGAGGCACCGTCGGCGATGCGCACCGCCTTTGCGCGCGACCGCGACCGCATCATCCATTGCACACCGTTCCGCCGGCTGAAGGGCAAGACCCAGGTCTTCATCGCCCATGAGGGGGATCACTACCGCACGCGCCTGACTCACAGCCTGGAGGTTGCGCAGATTGCGCGCTCGTTGGCGACGGCCCTGTCGCTGGATCAGGATCTGGCCGAGGTCATCGCCCTGGCCCACGACCTGGGCCATCCGCCGTTCGGCCATGCGGGAGAGGATCAGTTGAAGGCCCTGATGGAGCCTTGGGCCGGCTTCGACCACAATGTGCAGACCTTTCGTATCGTGACGCGACTGGAGCATCGCTATCCAGGCTTCGAGGGGCTGAACCCGAGCTGGGAGACGCTGGAGGGCGTCATCAAGCACAACGGCCCGATTGACCACCGCCTGGACGAGCCGGCCTGGCGGGCCGTGAAGGACTATCAGGCGAGCTGGGATCTGCGACCCGGCACCTTCGCCTCGCTGGAGGCCCAGGTTGCGGCTGTTTCGGATGATATCGCCTACAACAACCACGACGTCGACGACGGGCTACAGGCCGGCCTGTTTGGTCTGGATGAGCTTGAGGGTGTCCCTCTTGTCGGGCCGATCCTCGAAGGGGTGCGGGCCGACTGGCCCGAGGTCGACGCGCGTATGGCTGGGATCGAGACGGTGCGGCGCATGATCGGGGTCATGATCGGCGATATCCTGGCCGAGACCGCGCGGCGTCTGGCCGCAGACGATATCGACACCCCTGAGGACGTCCGCCGGGCCGGTCGCGCCATGGTCCAGTTTTCCGATGGGATGATGCAGGATCTGGCCCGGCTGCGCGCCTTCCTATTCGAACGGATGTATCGGCACGAGCGGATCAATCTGATGCGCGACCGGGCGGCGCGAACCATCGATCGGCTGTTCGGTCTGTATTTGGAACGGCCCGAAGAGATGCCGACTGAATGGGCGACCCGCGCCCGGGCCGGCGGAGAGGCGCGGCGGGCGCGGGCGGTATGCGACTATATCGCCGGAATGACCGATCTGTTCGCCTTCGAGGAATATCGCCGACTGTTCGGTCTTGTGGATGACGTGGAGTTGTGATTCGGATGAAGCCGGGGTTGGGCTAGACTTGGTGGGTTCGCTCGCGATTCGTCGGCGAGCGAAGATATGAGGCGACCCGATGTCCTATGAACGGCCCGATCCTGAACGCGGCCCCTACACGCCCCGCAACGATGACGATCTGCCGTTCGACCGGTCCGGTTTCGATGCGCGTGGTCATGGCGGCGGACGCCCGCCACTTCCCCTGACGCTGCTGATCTCGGCGGGTGTGCTGCTGATTCTCATTGTCGTCGTGGTCCTGTTCTATCGGGCCGGTGTGCGCGATCCGGGGGCAACCCCGCCTGTGATCGAGGGATCCGAGGGCATGGCCACAACGGCACCGGATGCCGCCCGAGCCGAGGGCGAGGCCGCCCAGATCGAGGTTTTTGACCCGCTGGACGAACAGCTTCAGGCGGCACCGCCGCCGGAGGCTCCGAGCCAGCGTCCGCCGCCCCTGACGAACGACACAGCTGCGGTCGCACCAACTACGCCGCCGCGAGCAGAAGGTGCCACCCCGGCGGAACAGCGCCCGACTCCGCCGCCGCAGCGGCCCCCGGTTCAGCCCCCGGCCCCGACGGGTGGGCGCGCCGCTGTGCAAATTGGGGCCTTCTCGACCGAACAGGCGGCCGAACGCGCCTATGCGGACGTCGCGGCGGCCTTTCCGCAGTTCGCCACGGGGCGGACCCGCGGCATTCGGCGTGTGACCACTTCGGATGGTCGGACGGTTTACCGCACCACGGTCAACGGCCTGTCGGCGGACGAGGCACGGGCCTTCTGCGGCGCGATGCGTGCGTCCGGACGGGACTGCCTGGTTCAGTGACCCAGACCTCGGCGGCGATCTACGGCCTGTCGGGCACGTCGCTGTCGGCGGGGCAGCGTGCTTTCTTCAGGGACGCGTCGCCGTGGGGCTTCATCCTCTTCAAGCGCAATGTGCGCGATGCTGATCAGCTGAGGGCGCTGACGTCCGAGCTGAGAGACACGGTCGGGCGCGATGCGCCGGTTCTGATCGACCAGGAAGGTGGCCGGGTCCAGCGAATGGGGCCGCCGCACTGGCGAAAGTACCCTCCGGCTTCGGCCTATCTTGCGGCGACGAAGGGCGACGTTGAGGCGGCGGCTGATTTGGTGAGGGTGGGACACCGGCTGATGGCCGATGACCTGCGCACCGTCGGTATCAATGTCGATTGTGCGCCGGTCCTGGATGTGCCGATCCAAGGCTCGACCGACGCGATCGGCGACCGTGCCTTCGCCCATGGTCCTGAGGCGGTGACGCGGCTGGGCCGTGCTGCGGCGGAGGGTCTGTTGGCAGGCGGTGTGCTCCCAGTCATCAAGCACATTCCCGGCCATGGGCGAGCGATGTGCGACAGTCATCATGATCTACCAGAGGTGAAGCTGGATCTGGTCAGCCTGGATGGATGGGATTTCGCGCCGTTCAAGGCGCTCAGGGACCTGCCGGCGGCGATGACGGCCCATGTGGTGTTCAAGGCGGCGGACGCCGAGCAACCAGCCACGACATCACATGACACACTGGAGATCATTCGCGAGCGGCTGGGATTCGGGGGGCTGTTGATCACCGACGACCTGTCAATGAATGCCCTGAAGGGCTCGTTGCGGGAGCGGGCGGATCGGGCGCTGACGGCGGGATGTGATATCGCCCTGCATTGCAACGGTGACCTGAACGAGATGCGTCAGGTGGCCGAGGCGGCCGTGGCGCTGCAAGGCCGTTCACTGGAGAGGGCGGAGGCAGCGTTGGCGCGGATCGCGACCGCACCGGAGCCGTTCGACGCCGAGGCCGAGGCGGCCCGGTTCGCCGCCGCCATAAAGGGTCATCTGGACGCCAAGGCGGGCCCGGCTATCGGCGAGGCACCATGAGCGACGCCTTTCAGCCCAATCTGGATTTTTCAGCCGTCGACAACGCTGACGCCGGCGAAGCCTTTGTCGTGGATCTGGAAGGGTTCGAAGGGCCGCTGCACGTCCTCTTGGCGCTGGCGCGGACGCAGAAGGTCGACCTCTTGAAGCTGTCGATCACCAAGCTGGCGGAACAGTATCTGGCCTTTGTGCATGAGGCGCGGCGGCGCAATTTTGCGCTAGCGGCGGACTATCTGGTGATGGCGTCGTGGCTGGCCTATCTGAAATCGCGGCTGCTGCTGCCCAAGCCGGAAGCCAAGGTCGAGGGCGAGATCCCGGCCGAGGAGATGGCCCAGCGGCTGGCCTTCCGGCTGATGAAGCTCGAAGCGATGCGCAAGGCGGTCGAGGCGCTGACGAGCGGGCCGGTGCTGAACCGCGATGTGTTCGGGCGCGGCGATCCGGAAGCGATCCAGGTCATTCCGTCCAACCGACTGGACGCCAATCTCTACGACCTCATGGCGGCCTACGTCTCTCAGCGCCGGCGCGAGGCCGAGCGGCACTATAATCCGACGCAGCGGGTGGAGGCCTTTGCGCTGGAGGAGGCGCGCGACTGGATGTTGAAACAGCTGCCGCGGCTGAGCGCCTGGACCGAACTGCGAGCGATCACGCCTGACGGACGCGCCGATGGCGACGGGCCGACCGGTGCGTCCTATCTGGCCTCGACCTTGTCGGCGAGCCTGGAGCTGGTCAAGGAAGGCCGGCTGAGCGCCAGACAGATGGAGGCCTTCGATCCGCTGTTCGTGAAGTCGCGCCGCGACACCCTGGTTCTGGAGGCGGAGGGATGATCAAATTCGCCCCAGACGAGGCCGAGATCGAACGCCGGGTCGAGGCCCTGTTGTTCGCTGCCGCCGGGCCATTGACCTTGGCCGAGATCGCGCGGCGACTGCCCGAGGGTGCCGATGCGGGTCAGGCCATTGCGGCGCTGCGCGCGCGTTTCGCCGGGCGCGGGGTCGAGCTGGTCTGCGTGGCCGACCGCTGGGCCTTCCGCACGGCCCAGGACCTAGCCTTCATGATGACCGAGCAGAGGGAAGAGCCGCGCAAGCTGTCCAAGGCGGCGCTGGAGACCTTGGCCATCATCGCCTACCACCAGCCGACTACGCGCGCCGAGATCGAAAGCGTTCGTGGCGTCGGCCTGTCCAAGGGCACGCTGGACCTCTTGCTCGAACTGGGGATGGTGCGGCTGCGCGGACGGCGACGGACGCCAGGGCGGCCTGTGACCTACGGGACGACGGAGCACTTCCTGGAGCATTTCGGACTGGCGCATCTGGCTGACCTGCCGGGCGCGGTGGATATGCGGGCGGCGGGCCTGCTTGACCTGTCCTTGCCGGCAGACTTCATGGCCCCGGACCCTTCACGAGCGGGTGACGAGGATCTGGATCCGATCGAGGACGGTGATGACGCCCCTGAGTTCGCTCAGGACTTCGTGACCGAGGACGAAGAGTAGCTCGGCCCTATTTCCGCCCCTTGTCTTTTGAAGAGTTCCAGCGGGGAGGACGCGCAGATGAAGTTGATCGCCGTCTTGGCGCTGACATTGCTCATGGCGCAACCGACGCGCGCGCAACCCGCCGATCCGGTCGAGACGGCTCGCACCGAGCTGGAAGCAGTGATGACACGTGAGTCCCTGATCAGGGAGCTCGCCGGAATGGGGGCGATGGACCAATTGGTGCGGCAGCGTTTTCTCGCTGCCCGCCGTGACGCGTCCGATGCTGACCGTGAGCGCTTGGAATCCGAGGCCTGGCCGATCGCTGAGGCCGTTGACCAGGCCAATACCGCGCGGATGCGCGACATCCTGGCAGGCCAAGACGGGTGGTTTCCAATCTCTCAGTTCGGCCGACACGCGGCTGACGGTGCCTATTCGGTCGTTCAGCACTCCGGGAACCTGGATTTGATGCGCGACACCTTGGCCAGGATGGCACCGCTGGCTGGAACTGTAGATCTGGATGGAAGCCAATACGCTCGTCTCTGGGATCGAACGGCTGTGATGGAAGGCCGGCCGCAGCGCTACGCCACCCAAGGTACGACCTGCGCCAACGGTCGCTACGTCTTGCCGGACGACATTGAGGACCCGGATAATATCGACGTTAGACGCGCTGCTCTCGGCCTGGACTCGTCGGCTGACTATGTCGCGGGTCTCAATCAGGCCTATGGTCGATGCTCTTCGCCCGCCGGCGATTAAATTTCGGAAATGGCGCGTTCTGACTGCGGGATGGGGTTAGGGTGCCCGTGAATGGAGATCCGCCCATGAATCGCCGCGCCTTTCTGATGTCCGCCCCGGCCTTCGCGCTGATCGCTACGGCCTGTGGTCAGCAAGGTGGTGGAGCCGGGGCTCCGGCGAGAACCACTCCAGTGTTTGGGACGTTCGGGTTCGATACGGCGGGGATGGACCGCTCCATCGCGCCGGGGGATGACTTTTTCGGCTATGCCAACGGGGGTTGGGTTCGGACCACGGAAATTCCGGCGGACCGGTCCAGCTTCAACAGCTTCACGCGGCTGGCAATCCAGGCCGACGAGCGCACCAAGGTCATCATCGAAGAAGCGGCTGCAGACAACCAGGCGCAGGGGGACCGTCGCAAGGTTGGGGACTTCTACACCGCCTTCATGAACGCGAATGCTATCGAGGCGGCGGGCCTGACGCCCGTGCGCGATGAGCTCTCCGCCATTGCGGCGATCCGGGACCTCAGTGGCTTGTCGCGGGCCCTGGGTCTGACCCTGAGGGCGGACGTCGATCTGCTGAATGCGACCAACTTCTATACCGAGCGCCTGTTCGGGCTGTGGGTGAGTCAGGACTTCGATGAACCGATCCGGAATTCGCCCTATCTGGTACAGGGCGGGCTGGGGATGCCGGACCGTGCCTTCTACCTGGACGGAGGCGATATGGCCGCGATGCGCCAGTCCTATCGGGCGCATATCGTTCAGGTGCTGACCCTGGCCCAGATCGCCGAGCCCGAGGCCAAGGCCAGCGCAATCCTCGCTCTGGAGACCGCGATCGCCGGCGTCCATGCGACCGCCGAACAGACCAATGACGTTCGGGCCGGAAACAACCATTGGAGCCAAGCCGATTTCGACGCCCGTGCACCCGGTGTCGACTGGGCTGCCTGGCGCGACGGTGCCGGGCTGGGCCAGCAGTCGTCCTTCGTGGTCTGGCAGCCCGGTGCGATCACCGGGATCGCGGCGCTTGTGGGATCGCAGGCTCTTGATACCTGGAAGGACTATCTGACCTTCCATGCGCTGGATCGGGCGTCGCCCTATCTCCCACGCGCCTTCGACGAAGAGCATTTCAGCTTCTACGGATCGACCTTGTCGGGCACGCCGGAGCAGGCCCCCCGCTGGCGGCGAGGCGTCGATGCGGTGAATGGGGCCCTGGGGGAGGCGGTCGGCAAGGTCTATGTCGAGCGTCATTTCTCCGACAATGCCAAGTCCGCAATGCAGGCGTTGGTCGCTAATTTGATGACGGCCTTCGGGCACCGCATCGACGGCCTAGACTGGATGTCGGACCAGACCCGGGCCGCGGCCCGGCGCAAGCTGGAGACGTTGGACGTCTCCATCGGATATCCTGACGAGTGGCGCGACTACAGCGCCCTGGAGGTTCGGCCGGACCAGGCCTGGGCCAATGTCCAGCGCGCTGGCCTGTTCGAGTACCAGCGAAACATTGCCAAGCTGTCGCGACCGGTCACGCATGACGAGTGGTATATGCTGCCGCAGACGGTCAACGCGCTGAATGTGCCGCTGGAGAACCGGCTGATATTTCCTGCCGCCATTCTCGAGGCCCCCTTCTTCGACGAGGCGGCAGATCCGGCGATCAACTACGGGGCCATCGGCGTCGTGATCGGCCACGAGATCACCCACAGTTTCGATTCGACCGGGGCGCTCTTCGATGAGACGGGCCGGCTGCGGGACTGGTGGACGCCCCAAGACCTGGCCCGATTCGAAGCCGCCGGCCGGGCACTTGCGGCCCAGTTTGATGCATATGAAGCCCTACCTGGCGTCCATCTGAACGGGACGCTCGAGCTGGGCGAAAACATCGCCGATGTGGCGGGCCTGGCAACGGCCTATGACGCCTATCGGCTATCGCTGGCCGGCTCAGAAGCGGCTGCGTTGGAAGGCTTCACGGGCGATCAGCGGTTCTTCCTCGGCTTCGCCCAGGTCTGGCGCGCTAAGTACCGGGATCCGGCTCTTCGCAACGCGGTGCTGACGGGGGTTCATGCGCCGGGGCCATGGCGGGCGCGGACGGTTCGCAACCAGGATTCGTGGTACGCAGCTTTCGATGTTCAGCCGGGCCAGGCGCTCTATCTGACAGAACCGGATCGGGTCGAGGTTTGGTGACGGCCTGAGTTGGCTCGCGCCAACTATCGGCCTATATGATTAGGCGAATGCGGTCGCAGATTCCGGTCGCAACTTTAGGAGAGTTTCGCGTGGGCAGTTTCAGCATCTGGCACTGGATTATCGTTATCGCCGTGATCGCGCTGCTCTTCGGTGGCCGTGGCAAGCTGAGCGGCCTGATGGGGGATGCCGCCAAGGGCATTCGAGCCTTCCGGGACGGTCTTAAGGACGACGGAACGCCGACCGGCGATCAGCCCCAGGCGGGTTCGCTTCCACAGAATGAGCGCGAGCGCGAAGACGCCAACCGCTAAGGCGACGCGCAAGGAGAATTCCCGCAATGCTCGGCCCCGGAATCGGCGGGTTCGAAGTGGTGGTCATCGCCTTGGTGGCGTTGATCGTCGTCGGCCCCAAGGACCTGCCGCTCCTGATGCGCAAGGTCGGCCAGTTTTTGGGCCGTGCCCGCAAGATGGCGGCGGAATTCCGCGCCAGCTTTGATGACATGGCGCGCCAGTCCGAGCTGGACGACCTGCGCAAGGAGGTCGAGGCCCTGCGTTCCGGCCAAATGGTCGGCCTGGACAAGGACACGACCTTCAAGGACATCGACGCCGAATTGAAGAAGCCGCTGGTTGAGAAGGTGGCACCCAAGGCGCTGCCGGCCTCGACTCCAGAGATGGAAGCGGTGACGCATACGCCGCCGATGACTGAGCCGGCCCTGCCGGCAAGTGAAGCGCCGCCTCCGGCCAAACCACGACCCAAGGCGATCAAGCCCTCCAAGCCCCGTGTGTCGCGCAGCAAGGCGTCGTCATGAGCAAGGTTATCGACGAAGAGGCGGAGATCGAAGCCTCGCGTGCGCCGCTACTTGAGCATCTGACCGAGCTTCGCTCTCGCCTGATCGTCAGCGTGGTCGCCTTCATCGCCGCCTTCCTGCTGTGCTTCGCGTTCGCCGAGCCGATCTCGCTTTTCCTGTTCCATCCGTTCCGGGTGGCCAACACCATTTTCCAATCCCAGGGGAGTGGACATGGGCATGGCCTGGAACTGCTGACCGCCCTGATCCGCGCGACGGCAGCCCCGCCGACCGCGGGTGAACCCTTGAACCTGGTGTTCACTGCGCCACTGGAGTTCTTTTTCGCAAAGCTGAAGTTGGCGGGCTTTGGGGCGGTGGTGCTGTGCTTTCCAGTGCTGGCCTGGCAGCTGTACCGATTTGTTGCTCCGGGCCTGTACCGACGCGAGCGTGGAGCCTTCCTGCCGTTTCTGTTTGCGGCCCCGGTATTGTTCCTGCTGGGTGCGGCTCTGGTCTATTATGTCATGCTGCCGTTCGTGCTGTGGTTCTCGCTGAGTCAGCAGATTTCGGGCGAAGGCATTCAGGTTCAGATGCTGCCGCGGATTGCGGAATACCTTCAGCTTGTGACGGCCCTGATCCTGGCGTTCGGCCTCAGCTTCCAGCTCCCTGTCGTGGTGACCTTGCTGGGAATGGCCGGCATGATCAGTTCCAAGACCCTTGCGGCCGGACGACGTTACGCGATCGTCGGGGTTGTCGTCCTGGCAGCGGTGGTGACACCGCCCGATCCAATCAGCCAACTGATGCTGGCGACCCCGCTGGTGCTGCTCTACGAGATTTCGATCTGGTGCGTGCGGCTGATCGAGTTGCGCCGGCGCGAGGCTGAGGGCGGGGCCGAGCACGAAAACGAGAACGAGGCCACGGCATGAGACCCCTGATTACAATGGTTGCAGCCGTGCTCCTGGTCGCGGGGTGCGTCCATGCGCCGGCCGTTCAGGCCCAGTCGACCGAGGTCAGCGCCGAGCGGCTCATGGCGGATGTGCGTGTCCTGGCCGCCGATGACATGGAAGGGCGGGGCTTTGGGCAACCGGGCGGTGATCGAGCGCGAGACTATGTCCGGTCCGGTTTCGAACAGGCGGGGCTAACGCCGCTGGACAGCGGCTGGATTCGCCCCTTCACCGCGCGGGGCGTCGCCGGCGAGAACATCGTCGGCGTGGTGCGGGGCAGCGAGGCCCCGGATCAGTGGATCGTCGTCACGGCTCACTATGACCATGAAGGCGTGCAGGGCGGCCAGGTCTTCAACGGCGCGGACGACAATGCTTCGGGCACCGCCGCCCTGATCGAGCTGGCGCGTCTCTTGCGGCAGCAGCCACCACGCCATTCGGTAATGTTGGTCGCCCTGGATGGCGAGGAGGCCGGGCTTCTGGGCGCGCGTGCCTTTGTAGCCGACACGCCCCTCCCGCTTGACAGCATAGTGCTCAACATCAACCTCGACATGGTTTCGCGCGGCGACAACGGCATTCTTTGGGTTGTGGGTACGCGGCAGTATCCGGCACTTCTCCCTGTGATTGAGGCCCTGCCGCAGCAGCCGGGCGTCGAGCGTCGATTCGGTTACGATGACCCGGCGGTGCGCGGTCGAAACAACTGGGTCAATCTGTCGGACCAGGCCGCATTTCATGCGCGGGGTGTGCCGTTTGTCTTCTTCAGCGTTGACGACCATGCCGACTATCACCGTCCGACCGACGACGCCGGCCGCATCGACGCGAGTTGGTATCGTGGAGCCGTCCAGACGGCCTGGGATGCCCTGGGAGCCATCGACGGGATGGACAATCCGCAGTTTCGGAGTTCTGGTGGCGGTCGCGTGACCGGAACGAAACCCTGACCTGCGATGCGCCGCCTGTTATCCCTGCTTTTCGTCTGCGCCCTCGTTCAAGCCTGTACACCTGCGCCCCGGGATACGCCGCCACCGGCCCCGCCTGAAGATTCCGCGCCGCCTGAGCTGCCGGCCGTTGAGGGATTTGCTCACCAGGCGGGGGCGAACCTGTTCGGCTATTATCTCCCGGTCAGCGATGTTCAGATCGGCGATCTGAAGCTCAGCCACCTTCACCTCGGAGACGAAGCCGCCTTCAACGATTGGGAACTGACGCAGGGGCGCGGGCCGACCAACTTTGCGCCTATGATGTTCCAATTCGACGATCTGTCGTCGCCGACGATCGCCAATGAGCTGGGCGGCCAGACCCCTGAGGTGATCGTTCGGGTGCTTCCTAGCGGCTATGGGGTGTCAGATCGGGTGGTCCGCTTCGTCGGCGTCGATCCGACCCTCGGCGAGGTGCGGTTCGAAGGCCAGTTCGTCGAGCCGGCGTTCACCCAGGCACGCTCGGGGGAGGATGTGGCCGGACCGGTCCTGAGGGGCAATCTGACCATCGGCGGTCGGATCTATGAAGGCCAGAGCTTCACCTGGACCGGTGGCGACTAACCGCTGTGCCGCCGGGGCCGGCGATCTGAGATCCTTCAGCGCGGCAAGCGATCCAACGAAAAGGGCTTGCGACGAGAACAAAACGAGAATAGAACAAACACGGAACAACATTTTAGGAGGTCCCGATGGCACGCGTGGTTCGAGAATCTCTGTCCCTGGCGTCGGTCGGGGCTTTCGTTTGGATGGTGTGGAGTGTGGCAGCCATCGTCGCCTGAGTTTCGTCCACAGTCGATCGTCCCGATGCGCTTGAGCCGAACGGGCCGAGCGGCGACGATGTGAGCTGGTTCAGAGTCGAAAGGCCGTCAGGGTGAGCGAAGGCTTCGTCCATCTCAGGGTGCGCAGCGCCTATTCCTTGCTGGAAGGGGCGATCAAGGCCGGGAAGCTGGGACGACTGGCGGCTGACGCGCAGATGCCGGCCGTCGGGATTGCGGATCGGACCAACCTGTTCGGTGCTCTTGAGTTCTCGCAGGCCTGCAAGGATGCTGGCGTTCAGCCGATCATCGGCTGTGCCCTGCCGGTAAAGCAAATCGGGGGGCAGCGCGCGGAACGCTGGGCAAGGGTACCGACCGTCGTTCTGATCGCTCAGGACGAAGTGGGATGGGCCAATCTGTCGGTCCTGTCCTCGGCCGCCTATCTCGACATTGAGGCCAACGAGGACCCGGCGGTAGCGTGGCCCAAGGTGGTGGAGCACGCGGCGGGTCTGATCCTGCTCTCCGGTGGGCCGGACGGACCGATTGATCCTCTACTGGTGCAGGGGCGGATTGACGAGGCCAGGGCGGCGCTTGGTCAGATGAAGACAGCGTTCGACGACCGCTTCTACGTCGAGCTCCAGCGCCACGATCTGCCTGAGGAACGTCAGGCAGAGGCGGGACTGGTGTCCTTCGCCTATGACCACGATGTGCCGATTGTGGCGACCAATGATGTCTATTTCGGTCCGCCGCACATGGCCAAGGCGCATGAGGCGCTGATCGCCATTTCAGACGGCACTTTCCTGGGACAGGATGAGCGACGCAAGGTGTCGCCCGACCACTGGTTCAAGCCGGCGGCGGATATGCGCGCCCTGTTCGCGGACCTGCCGGAAGCCTGCGACAACACCATCGACATTGCGCGTCGGTGTGCCTTTCTGGTCCAGCCGCGGGATCCAATCCTGCCGAGCTTCGATACGGGGGCCGGGCGCTCGGAAGCCGAGGAGCTGGCGCATCAGGCGCGTGAGGGGCTCAAGGCCCGGCTGGATGGGCTGGCCTTGGCTGCGGACGAGGCCGACTACTGGGCGCGCCTGGAGCGAGAGATCGGCGTCATCCAGTCGATGGGGTTCGCCGGTTACTTCCTGATCGTGTCGGACTTCATCAAATGGGCCAAGGCCCATGACATTCCGGTGGGGCCGGGACGTGGCTCGGGTGCCGGCTCGATGGTGGCCTGGGCAATGGCGATCACTGACCTGGATCCGTTGCGCTTCGGTCTCCTGTTCGAGCGGTTCCTGAACCCGGAACGAGTGTCCATGCCCGACTTCGACGTGGACTTCTGTCAGGAGCGCCGCGACGAAGTCATTGCCTATGTTCAGGACAAGTACGGCCAGGATCGGGTCGCCCAGATCATCACCTTCGGTACCCTTCAGGCCCGCGCGGTGTTGCGCGACGTTGGCCGGGTCATGCAGATGCCGCTTGGGCAGGTTGACCGTCTGGCCAAAATGGTGCCGAACAATCCGGCGAACCCGGTCACGCTGGCCCAGGCCGTGGAGCTGGAGCCGCGTCTCAAGGAGGCCAAGCGCGAGGATCGCACGGTCGAGACCCTGATCGAGACGTCGCAGAGCCTGGAAGGACTCTACCGAAACGCCTCGACCCATGCGGCGGGCATCGTCATCGGGGACCGGCCGCTGACGGAGCTGACACCGCTCTACAAGGATCCGCGCTCAGACATTCCGGCAACCCAGTTCAACATGAAGTGGGTGGAGCCGGCAGGCCTGGTGAAATTCGATTTCCTGGGTCTCAAGACGTTGACGGTGTTGGAGCGGGCGCTGGGCTATCTGGAGAAGCGCGGCGTCGAGCTGGATCTGTTGAACCTGCCGTTGAAGGATCCGGCGACCTTTGAACTGATGGCGTCTGGCCAGACGATCGGTGTGTTCCAGCTGGAAAGCCAGGGGATGCGCGATACGCTGCGCAAGATGCGGTGCGAGAGCCTGGAAGAGATCATCGCTTTGATCTCCTTGTACCGCCCCGGTCCGATGGAGATGATCGACACCTATGTCGACCGCAAGTTCGGTCGCCAGGAGGTCGATGTTCTGCATCCCAGTCTCGAACCCGTTCTGACCGAGACCTACGGGGTCATCATCTATCAGGAACAGGTGATGCAGATTGCCCAGATCCTGTCGGGATATAGCCTGGGCGAAGCCGACCTGCTCCGGCGTGCCATGGGCAAAAAGAAGCCCGAGGAGATGGCCAAGCAAAAGGTCCGCTTCATGGAGGGGGCCCGGGCCCAGGGTGTCGATCCGGAGCGGGCCGACTTCATCTTTGAACTGGTGGCCAAGTTTGCGGGCTATGGCTTCAATAAGTCACACGCGGCGGCCTATGCGCTGATTTCGTTCCAAACCGGCTACCTGAAGGCCAATCACCCGGTCGAATTCATGGCGGCCTCGATGTCGCTGGATGCGGCCAATACCGACAAGCTGGCGGTGTTCTACCAGGACGCCCGTCGTTTCGATGTGCCGGTGCGCCAGCCTGACATCAACAGGTCGATGGCGGATTTCGACGTGGCGGACGGTGAGGTGCTCTATGCCCTGGGTGCCATCCGCAACGTCGGAATGGAGGCGATGCGCTCGGCCGTCCAGGCCCGGGAGGAGGGCGGACCCTTTACCGACATCTTCGATTTCCTGGAAAGGATCGACCCGCGGGCCGTCAATAAGCGGGCGATCGAAAACCTGGCGCGCGCCGGAGCCTTCGATTCCATCCATCCCAATCGCCGGCAACTGGTCGAATGTGCTGACATTCTGATTGCCCATGCCCAGTCGATGGCGGCTGAGCGGGCCTCCTCTCAGGTTAGTTTGTTTGGCGAAGATCAGGCCGATGCCGCGCGGCCGCGCCTGGCCGCCGTCGAGGACTGGATCGGGCCGGATCGCCTGGACGAAGAGTTTTCGGCAGTCGGCTATTACCTGTCGGGCCACCCTCTGGAGGACATGATCAGTGTCCTGCGCAAAAAGCGCGTGACCCTGTTTGCCGAAGCCCTGCCGCAGGCCGAGAACGGTCACGAGGCGTTTCTGATGGCCGGTGTCGTCCGGCGTCGTCAGGAGCGGGCCTCGGCGCGCACCGGGGAAAAATTCGCCTTCGTCGCCTTTTCCGATCCGACCGGAGAGTTCGAGGTGCTGTTCCCACCCGAGCAGCTTCGCAAATGTCGGGACGTGTTGGAGCCGGGTGCCGCTGTGACGCTTCGCGTGCGCGCCAAGGCGACCGACGGCGAGGTTCGCTGGTTCGGGGACGATGCCCAGCCGATCGCCACGGTAGTCGACGGTGCCGAAGGCTTGCGCGTCGTCGTGTCACCCGGAACTGTCCAGATTGACTCGATCAAGGCGCGGCTCCGCCCCGCTGAAGCCGAGCGCGGCGGAGAGATCACCCTGGTGGCGGCGCTCCAAGGCCAGACGGAGGTGGAGATGCGACTGCCGGGTCGCTACCGGCTCGACGCGGCCTTGCGTGGGGCGTTGAAGGCGGCCCCCGGCGTGCTGCTCTTGGAGGATGCGTGATGAGCGAGCTGATGACCTATTCAGGGGCCTGCCATTGCGGCGCGGTGACCTTCGAGGCGGATCTGGCCATGACGCCCCTGATCGCCTGCAATTGCACCCACTGCTACGCCAAGGGGTTTCAGCTGACCTTCACCACACCGGACCGGTTTCGCTTGCTGACCGGCGAGGACAAGCTGCGATCCTACCGGTTCAACCGGGAAGTTATCGATCACCGATTCTGCGAAGACTGCGGCGTCGAGGCCTTCGCCTTCGGCAAGAACCGCGATGGATCGGACTCGGTCGCGGTCAATGTCCGAACCCTGGCTGGAATTGAGCCCAATACACTGGAGCCGACGGTTTTCGACGGGCGAAACCTGCTCTAGCGCCGGCTGTGGGGCAGCCAGAATCGCGGCACGCTCGGCCCATGGCGGGCACGGTTCTGATTCTCGGGGCTTCGGGCTTCATCGGCGGGCATCTGGCTGCGGCCTTCGCTAGCGCCGGCTGGACGGTCCGCGCGGGCGCACGCCGACCCGAGGCGGCGCGTCGGTTGGCACCGGGATACGACTGGGTTCGGGCCGAGTTCGCCAGCCTGACCGAGCTGAAGGCCTGGGAGCCGCTGCTCGACGGGGTGGACGCTGTGATCAATTGCGTCGGCGTGCTCCAGGACGGCCCGGGCGATAGCCATGCCGTGGCCCATGTTGAAGGCCCCAGCGCCCTGATCGCCGCTTGCGAGGCGGCGGATTTGCGGCGGCTGATCCATGTTTCCGCCGCCGGGGCCGATGATGAGGCCGGAACCGCCTACGCCCGCTCAAAAGCCGAGATGGAGCGGCGGGTCGCCGCCTCCGGTCTGGACTGGATCATCTTGCGGCCGTCGCTGGTAATGGCGCGGGCCAGCTACGGCGGCACAGCCATGCTACGCGGGTTGGCGGCCTTTCCCGGAGCGATCCCGGTGCTGGGCGGCGATCAGACGTTTCGGCCCGTCGCCATGGCCGACCTGTGCGCCGCTACGGTTCAGCTGGCCGAGCCGGGCGCGCCGTCGAGCCGAACCTTCGATGTCGGCGGACCCGATGTGGTGACCCAGCGCCGGCTTCTGCTGGCCCTGCGAGGTTGGCTGGGCCTCCCGCCAGCACCGATTATCCGCATTCCCGAATGGCTGGCCTGGCCGGCGGTCAAGATCGGGGATGGGTTGGGTCTCCTGGGATGGTCCTCGTCATTTCGCACGACCTCGGTTCGGCAGATGGCGCATGGCGCGGCGGGCGGCACGTCGGAGGACCTGACGGCCGCGACTGGGGTTTCGCCACGAGGGTTCGATGCCATTCTGGCTGCCGATTCTGCATCGACAGCAGACCGCTGGCAGGCGCGGCTCTATTTCGTGCGGCCGCTGGCCGTGGTGGTGCTCGGTCTGTTCTGGATCGTCACCGGGCTGGTCACTTTGGGGCCAGGATTCCAGGCGGCAAAGCAGCACCTCGTTACCGCTGGTTTCGGCGAGGCCCTGGCCTGGCATGGTACCTTCTGGGGCGGATGGTTCGATGTGATCATGGGCTTGGCGCTGTGGGTGAGGTCGTGGACACGAATGGTGTCGCTGGCGATGGTCGCGGCGACCCTTGGCTATCTGGTCGGTGCCACCATCTGGGCACCGCAACTGTGGCTGGATCCGCTGGGGCCATGGCTCAAGGTCCTGCCGATGATGGTTCTGTGCCTGTTCGTGGCGGCGACGGATGATCGGCGATGACGGCCTATCTGCTGGTCAAGATGATCCACATCCTGTCGGGCGCGGTATTGTTCGGGACCGGAGCCGGCATCGCTTTTTTCATGCTCCGAGGCCATGCCAGCGGCGAGCCGACGACAGTGGCGGCAGTGGCCCGGATCGTGGTCTTGGCTGACTATGTCTTTACCGCGACGGCGGTGGTGGTCCAGCCGATCTCGGGTCTGGTCCTGATCATGATGCAGGGCTACAGCCTGACCGAGCCGTGGCTGACGGCGGCCTATGGGCTCTATCTGCTGACCGGGCTGTGCTGGTTGCCGGTGGTGGCGATCCAGTTGCGTCTGAAGCGCCTGGCTGAACGTGCGGTCGTCGAGGGCGGGCCGCTGCCGGGTGCCTATCACCGCCTGTACCGGATCTGGTTCATCCTCGGCTGGCCGGCGTTTGCGGCGGTTCTGGGCATCTACTGGCTGATGATTGCCAAGCCTGAGTTCTAGCCGTCGGCCAGAGCCTGACGGGCCTCAGCGATCAGGGCCTCGAAGGTGTCGACGGCGCGCACACCATAGAACTCAGCGGTAATGTCAACGTTGCCCTTGCGCCAGAAGCCTGGAGGACACAGCAGGATCAAACGCCCTGATCGCGCGTACAGGCCCAGTTCCAGCAGCGAGATCGGGCTTTGGGAGCCAGGGTCCAGATACATGACGATGACGTCGGCGCTTTCCAGCGCCTGCAGTTCCCATTCCACCTGCCGTCGAAACTCCGGTTCGTCCGCTTCGGCACGCCAGGAGGAATCCCAATCGGCTCTACGCGGATTGAGGATGATGACATCCATGTCGGCCAAAGCGTCTGCGAATTCTGACTGCCAATCCCGGGTGTGGCCCATATTGATCGAACCAGCCACAAAGACGCGCGGACGCGGATCGTCCAGTTCAAGAGGTGCGGGCGAGGCGATCATGGTGGCTATGTGGGTTTGGGCGTCTGCCGGGGGCGCCCCGACCGTCAAGACTGACAGGGCGAGAATAGCGGCAGCGACTTTCATACCCAAAATCTCCGTTCATTTTCGACGCGAAACGCAACGTCACCCGTCGTGACGATACGGGCCGGCCGTCCTGTGGCAAGAGGAGGGGTGGGCACAACTGCGTCTCAACCCTCAGAAGGCCTGAGTGGCAGCGAGATCGCGGCCATCGTGGCCATTGTCGTTATCTGGGGCATCAACAATGCTGCGGCCAAGGTGGCGACCGAGGTCATGCCGCCCCTGCTGGTTGTTGGCTTGCGGTTCTCGTTGGCGGCTGTGGTGCTGGTGCCGTTCCTGAGATTCAGGGTTCCTGACTGGAAGAGCCTTGCGCTCCTGCTCGTCCTCGGCGGACCAATTCATTTCGGACTGATCTATGTCGGCTACTGGCTGGCCGAGGATCTAAGCCCGTTCGTTGTGGCCCAGCAGATGTGGATCCCGTTCACCGCCCTGATTTCGTACGTCGTGCTCGGCGAGAGACTTCCGCGGATGGCTGTGGCCGGGTTGATCATCGCCTTCGTGGGTGTAGCCTGGATGACTCTGGACGCACGCGCGCTGCGTGATGCGATCCCGATCATCCTGGGACTGACGGCGGGGCTGGCCTGGGCGGGCTGTACGGTGCTGGCGCGACGGATGCAGGGCGTCTCGCCTCTCACCATGCAGGGGTTGCTGGCGCTGGTGACGGCACCGACCATGTTGCTAGGCTCATGGCTGTTCGAGGACGGACAGGTCGCGGCCATGCAGGCCTCCGGGCTGCTTGTCTGGGCCTCGGTCATCTGGGCAGGACTGGTGTCGTCGGTGTCTGCAACCGCTCTGTTGTTCTGGCTGGTCCAGCGACGCCAGGCGGGGCGCGTAACACCCTATCTGCTGGCGACACCGCTGGTGACCGTGGTGATTGGCGTTGGGTTGATGGGCGACGTTCTTACGCCCCAGATCATGATGGGCGGCACCATCGCCCTGGCCGGTGTGGGTCTGGTGGCGCTGGCCGAACGGCGGCTGCGCGCCGGGGTAGGGGCCAGCTAGCCGGGTGTAGTCCCGGCTTCCAGCAAGGCCGGGTCCAGGTATTTGAGATTGGCTTCCCGGATCTGCGCCGCGTCGTCGTCGTATAGGAACGGCAGGAAGGCATAACGCTTGCCCCGCGTCACCGACGTCGCCTCGTGCAACAATGAGCAGGAAAACACGACCGCACCACCCAGCGGAGGGCGGTAGGTCCTTGATCCGTATTCCGGAAACCGCAGTTCACCGCCGTCAAAGTCCTGGTTGAGATTGATCGACACGGCAAACCGGCGATGCGCTGTGCCCTTGGTTGTATTGTCACGGTGCGGTCGGAAATAGCCTCCGGTTTCGCTGTCATAACAGGCGATTAGGTGCCGTTCCATGCGTGTCGCACTGTACTGAAACGCTCTCTGAATCTGCGGCACGAGCCGTCGAATTATGCGGGCGCGGACCCGTTCTCGGAGATCACCTTCAGGCAGCAAGGCGTCCGACCGGCGCTTGTGCCGGGTATCGCTCAAAAGGCGGGTTACGCCGTCAATTTCGCGCATGAACCCGGAGGGCTCGCCGCCAAGTGTGCCGTAGGTGTCGATCAGCGCCTCGCAGAAGTCCGGTTCAAAGATCCGAGGAATGAGCAAAACCGGCGCGAAGGCCTGCGTCCCCATGTGCAGATCTGGCGGGGGCAGGCTCGATACGTCTTCCAGGACGCTCTGGGACCGTTCGGGTCCCGAGCGTGTCAATACACGCAAGGTCGGGTCCAGGAGCAGCCACGTCGGCTCGGCCTGTCCGGACAGGGATTTGGCGACTGCACCGTCCTTGTCGAACAGCCAGCGTACCCCCGGGACCTGATCGCGACAGCGTTCGCGCCATCTGGGCAGGTCCGGCACGATCCCGAAGATGCAGGCGTGGATGTCATTGAACCGCTGTCGATTAGCCTCGATCAGGGCGATCCCGGCCTCGACGGCATCGTCCTGGGCCCCGCTGAGCAATCCGAGTGCGACGTACCGTCCACCTGCCGTGTCCACCGCATAGGAAGGATTGCTACCGCCGGGCAGGCGCAGGGCAGGGAGAGGATCACCGACGAACAGGGCCATTGGGAGATGTGGCTGTTCAACACCCCGGTTTGTCAATCCTGCCGGGGTACCGACGACGGGTAGAGCACCGCGCAGGCGATCCGGGGACCGGCACCGCCGATGGGCTGTGAGACGTGGTCGTCAGGGTTGGCATGAACGATCAGGGCGAGGCCCGCGGTGCGGGATGCCGCCCCGAGGTCGAGAGCAGCGCTTCGGGCGAGATACAGCTCGGCCCGGGCCGTGCCGTCGGCATGGGCATAGACGTTCTGGAGGTCGCCGCTGTCCGGGCCGCCGGCCCAGTTAAGCAGGCCGTGTGGATGAGGCGTATCGGGGGGATTGAGGTGGCCGCCGGCGCTCGAGAATGATGGAGCCTCACAGGTTCCGACGGCATGGAGGTGAACCCCGTGCCAGCCTTCCGGCCAGTTTTCTCCCTCTACAGCGAGGAGAAGGCCTTGCGGTCCGGTCCGCAGTGTGACCTGTCCGGCAGAGGTCCCATCGGCACCGTGCAAGGCGGCTGTCACGGGTGCAGCCGGGGCGACCTGGGGGAGGGACTGGTCCCGCTGATCGGCCGGGTCCAGGCTGAGGGCGCTGCAACCCATAAGGCCGATCGAAAAAATACTGCAAAACAGCGACTTGTGGGGCATATCTGGCCTCCCTTCCGGAGTGAGCTGGTTTTTGCGCTGCGGGCGCATAAATGCTAACACTTTAGCAGCGCTGAACGCTCCGATTCTGCTTAGAAAAACTTCCTTTGACCGACGAAACTGAAGACCACGGCTCGCCCGCCGGCGTGGGCGGCATCGCCCCGATCGCCATCGAGGATGAGCTCAAGAAATCCTACCTCGACTACGCCATGAGCGTGATCGTCAGCCGCGCCCTGCCGGACGCGCGCGACGGCCTCAAACCCGTGCACCGACGCATCATCTATGCGATGCACGAGGAGGGGCGGACCCACGACAAGAAGTTCGTCAAATCGGCCAACATCGTCGGTGACGTGATGGGTCGCTATCACCCGCACGGCGACAGCGCGATCTATGACGCCCTGGTGCGGATGGCCCAGCCGTTCTCGATGGGGCTGCTGCTGGTCGACGGCCAGGGCAACTTCGGCTCGGTCGACGGCGATCCGCCGGCGGCCATGCGTTATACCGAAAGCCGCATGACCAAGGCCGCCGAGGCCCTGATCGACGACATCGCCAAGGATACGGTCGACTTCCGCGAGACCTATGATGGCAGCCGTATGGAGCCGGTGGTGTTGCCGGCGCGCTATCCGAACCTGCTGGTCAACGGCGGCGGCGGCATCGCGGTGGGCATGGCCACCAACATCCCGCCGCACAATCTGGGCGAGGTCATCGACGCCTGTCTGGCTCTGCTGGACGACCCTGAAGTCGGGACCGAGACCCTTCTTGAGATGGTGCCCGGGCCGGACTTTCCGACCGGCGGCGAGATCCTGGGCCGGACCGGCGCGCGCAATGCGCTGATGACCGGGCGCGGCTCGGTGATCGTGCGCGGCAAGGCGACGATCGAGACCATCCGCAAGGACCGCGAAGCCATCATCATCACCGAGATCCCGTTCCAGGTGAACAAGGCCACGCTGCAGGAGCGCATCGCCGAACTGGTGCGTGAAAAGCGGATCGAGGGCGTCTCGGACGTACGCGACGAGTCCGACCGCCAGGGGATGCGCGTCGTCGTCGAGCTGAAGCGCGATGCGTCCGGCGATGTGGTTCTGAACCAGCTCTATCGCTTCACCGCCCTGCAAAGCTCGTTCGGCGTCAATATGCTGGCGCTGAACCGTGGCCGGCCCGAGCAGATGGGCCTCAGAAAGCTGCTCGAAATCTTCCTGGAGCACCGCGAAGAGGTGGTGATCCGGCGCACCAAGTTCGAGCTGTCCAAGGCGCGGGACCGGGGCCACGTCTTGGTCGGCCTGGGTCTGGCGGTGGCCAATATCGACGAGGTCGTGGCCCTGATCCGGGCGGCTCGCGATCCGGCCCAGGCCCGCGAACAGCTTCAGGCCAAGGCCTGGCCGGTCGGGGACATGATGGCCCTGATCGAGCTGATCGCCGATCCGCGCTCGGTCGTGATCGAGGGTGACAAGCTGCGCCTGACCGACGAACAGGCGCGCGCCATCCTGGCCCTGACGCTCAGCCGGTTGACCGGCCTGGGCCGCGACGAAATCTTCGACGAAGCCCGCGAGGTGGCCGCCGACATCCAGGAGCGTCTGACGCTGTTGTCGGACCGCGCCAACATCCTGGCGGTGGTGCGCGAAGACCTGATCCGGGTACGCGCCGAATTCGCCGTGCCGCGCCGCTCCGAGATCGTCGAGGGCGATTTCGAACTGGAAGACGAAGATCTGATCCCGCGCGACGACATGGTCGTGACCGTGACCCACGGCGGCTATGTCAAGCGTACGGCCCTGGCCGACTATCGGACCCAGCACCGGGGCGGTAAGGGCAAGGCGGGGATGCGGATGAAGGACGAGGACGCCGTCGTCGGCGTGTTCTCGGCCTCGACCCACACTCCGGTGCTGTTCTTCGCTACCAACGGAAAGGCCTATAAGCTCAAGGTCTGGAGGCTGCCGCTGGGCGCCGCCAATGCGCGTGGCAAGGCCTTCGTGAACCTGCTGCCGATCGAGCCGGGCGACTCGATCATGAACGTGCTGCCGCTGCCGGAAGACGAGGCGATCTGGGACAGCTACGACATCATGTTCGCCACCCGCTCGGGCGACGTGCGCCGCAACAAGCTGAGCGATTTCGCGGGCGTCAATCGCGCCGGCAAGATCGCCATGGATCTGGACGACGGCGATTCCATGGTCGGGGTGTCGCTGTGTACGGCTGAGGACGACGTGATGCTGACGACGGCTCTGGGCCGGGCCATCCGGTTCAAAGCCGACGATGTGCGCGTGTTCAAGGGTCGCAAGTCGACCGGCGTGCGTGGCGTGCGGCTGCAAGCCGGCGACGAGGTCATCTCGATGGCCGTGCTTGGCCGCTTTGAGGCGACGCCGGAAGAGCGCAATGCCTACGTCAAGCACGCCAACGCCATGCGCCGCGCGCTGGGCGAAGACGAGGATGATGGCGTCGCCACGACCGATGAGGCCGATGACGCCGGCGAGGACGCGGTCCTGTCGGTCGAACGGATTGCGGAAATGGGCGCGGCTGAACAGTTCATCCTCACCATCACCGAGACGGGCTTCGGCAAGCGGTCGTCGGCCTATGAATATCGGCGCACCGGGCGTGGCGGCCTGGGGCTGACGGCCCATGGCCTGGGCGGGCGGGCGGGCGACCGGCTGGCGGCCAGCTTCCCGGTCGAAGATTCGGACGACCTGATGCTGGTCACCTCGGGCGGTCAGATGATCCGCACGCCGGTCGATCAGATCCGCATCGTCGGCCGCACCAGCCAGGGCGTCACCGTGTTCCGCACTGCTGATGGCGAGAAGGTGGTGTCGGTCGAGCGCCTTCCGGACTCGGGCGAGGATGAAGGCGACATCGAGGGTGTCGAGCCGACGCCGCCTGGCGACGACACTGAGTGATTGAGACGGTTCACATCGACGGCGCGCCGGCGACCGTCGAAGATCTCTCGGCGGCGCTGGTTTCGAATTACGCCGCCTTCACCACCTTCCAGCATGAGCCGGGCGGGGTGAGGGGACTGGACCTGCATCTGTCGCGACTGGCGTCGTCGTCGCTGGAGTTGTTCGGACAGTCCGTTCCAGATGCACGGCTGCGCGAGTTCATTCGCACGGCCTTGGCCGGGCGCGACGAGCGATTGTCGGTTCGCGTCCAGCTGTTCCTGCCGACGATCACGCCGCGGCGGGTCGACGCCAAGGGACGCCCCAGTGTGCTGGTGCGGGTGTCCGGCCCGCTGCCGGAGCTGCGTGGGCCATTGCGTCTGCAAAGTCAGGCCTACCAACGCGAGGTCCCGCACCTCAAACACGCGGCGACCTTTGGCCTGATCCGCGCAGCACGGCAGGCCCGGACGGCGAGTTTCGACGACGCCCTGTTCGTTGCGTCCGATGGACTGATCTCCGAGGGCAGCATCTGGAACATCGGCTTCATCGAGGGCCAGTCAGTGATCTGGCCGCGCGCGCCGATGCTTGCCGGAACCGGGCAGGCCCTGATCGAGCGGGGCCTGATGGCTGTAGGCCTGAATAGCGAGACGCGCCCGGTGCGCTTGGATGAGGTGGGGCGTTTTGATGGGGCCTTCATCTGCAACAGTTCAACCGCGGCGGCACCCGTTTCGACCATCGACCAAACGCGGCTGAATACTGATCCACGCGTGATCGAATGGCTTAAGGCGGCCTGGGCCGCCAATCCGGTGGAGGCCATCTAGGCCACCGGCCAATCCGTGCTAGACAGAGATGACAGGCGATCCACCGGAGGACACCTTTGCGCATCGGTCTTTATCCGGGAACCTTCGATCCCGTCACCAACGGACACCTGGACATCATCGGTCGAGCGGTGAAGCTCGTCGACAAGCTGGTCGTGGGTGTCGCCCGCAATGACGACAAGGGCCCCCTGTTCACGACCGACGAGCGTGTCGCGATGTTGCAAACGGCGGTGCAGTCGATGGGCAACGGCACGATTATCGAAATCCGTCCCTTCGAAAGCCTGCTGATGCACTTTGCCGAAGAGGTCGGGGCCGCCGTCATCATTCGTGGGCTGCGGGCCGTTGCCGACTTCGAATATGAGTTCCAGATGACGGCCATGAACCAGAAGCTGAACGACGAAATCGAGACGGTCTTTCTCATGGCCGACCCCCGCCACCAGGCTATTGCCTCTCGGCTGGTCAAGGAGATTGCAAGGCTGAACGGCGATATCGAAGGGTTTGTCCCGCCTGAAATCGCGCGCGCCGTTCGCGCCAAGCTGAAAGCCTGAGTTATGCGTTTGCTAGCCTGCCTCATTTCCGCCTTCGCGGTCCTGTCGACCCCTGTTCTGGCCCAGTCCAGTGACTGGCGAACGATCGACCCCGACAACCTTCTGGTTATCGAAACCACTCGTGGCCGCATTCTGATCGAGATGGTTCCCGAGGCCGCGCCCGGTCACGTCGAGCGGATGCGGGTCCTGACGCGGCGTGGATTCTATGACGGCGTGTCGTTCCATCGGGTGATGGCTGGCTTCATGGCCCAGACGGGTGATCCCCAGGGCACCGGGGAGGGTGGAAGCGACCTGCCGGATATGGCCGCCGAATTCAGCTTTCGTCGGGGGGGCGAGCTTCCCTATGCCGAGGTGACCGGAACCGATCGAGGCTTCACGCGCCCGGGCGGCGTACAGCTCGGCCTGTTCGGACCCCTGCCTGTTCAGACCCAGCCTGACGGTCAGATGTTCGCAACGCGGGATGGCCGGGTCGACGCCACCGCCTGGTTCTGCCCCGGTGTGGTCGGGGCAGCGCGTACGGCCCAGAACATCAACACGGCCAATAGCCAGTTCTACATCATGACCGCCCCGAACATGAGCCTGAACGGTCAGTACACGGTGTGGGGGCGCGTCATTGGGTCAATGGACGCGGTCAATCTCTTGCAGACCGGAGATCCGGTGTCGGGACTGGTGCCCGTGGACCAGCGCGATCGGATGACACGCGTGCGTATCGCATCGGACATTCCGGCGGCTGAACGTCCGGTCGCGCGGGTGCTGGATGTGAGTTCGCCGAGATTCGCTCAGCTGGTTGATGAGCAAAGGGCGGCCCGAGGCACGCGGTTCTCCGTTTGTGACCTCTCTCTGCCTTCGGATATTGAGAACTAGTCCAGGGGATCGGCGGATGAAGACGCGACTGTTGTTGGGAGTGATGGCGGCCCTGGCGTTTCCAGGCCCGGTCCTGGCCCAGGACGCCGGTGGCGAGGCACCTGCAACCGAGGTACCCAGTATTCCGGCGGCGGCATGGCGCACAGTTCCAGCCGAAAACCTGTTGGTCATTGATACCAGCCGCGGCCGGATTCTCGTGGAAATGGCCCCCGAAATCGCGCCGAACCACGTTGAGAGGGTGCGCCGGCTGGCGCGTGACGGGTTCTACGACAATCAGCGATTTCATAGGGTCATCGACTGGTTCATGGCTCAGACGGGTGATCCGCTGAGCCGAGGCGCGGATCGCGCCCTTTGGGGCGAAGGTCAGAGTGCCTATCCCGATCTGGATGCCGAGTTCACATTCCGCCGAGATGGAGCCATGGGCTTTGCCCCAGTCGCCAGCCCGATGGGTTCGGTCCTGGGCTTCATGGGGTCCATGCCGGTCATCAGCCAGCCTGACGCCCTAATGAGCCAGACGGGCGATGGAAAGGTCCACGGTTGGGCCACCTACTGCCCCGGCGTCGCCGGCATGGCGCGCGACGAAGATAACAACAGCGCCAACAGCCAGTTTTTTATCATGCGTCAGGCCTATCCGAGCCTGGACAAGCGTTACACCGTCTGGGGCCGGGCGATCGTGGGCCTGGACGTGGTTCGAGCCCTCAATCACGGGACCGATCCGTCGGGAGCCGTGGCTGAGCCTGACGTTATGACGCGGGTCCAGGTGGCGTCCGACATACCTGAGGCCGAGCGCCCGACCGCACGGGTCCTGTCGACGACCAGCCAGACATTCCAGGACCTCATCGCGCAGGTGAGGGCCGCGCGCGGTGCCGATTTTTCCCTGTGCGACATCGACATTCCGGCGGAGGTATCATGAGCGAGCTCGACCCCGATATCCGCGACGAGACGGAGAGCCGACGCTACGCCCTTGACGTCGAGGGAGAGACGGCGGTCGTGACCTATAATCTGGTCCAGGGCGGGCTGATGGTGACGGAGACCCTGGTGCCGATTGCCCTGGAAGGCCGTGGTATCGCCAGCCGTCTGGCCCGGCACGTCCTGGCCGATGTCAAGGCGCGAGGGCTGGTACTCCTACCGGTCTGCCCGTTTTTTGCGGGCTACCTCAAGAAACATCCGGAATGGGCCGACGTGGTCCACCCAACCTATCGCGGGACGCTGGGGATTTGATGCGAAAACGCCCCGGTCGAGGACCGGGGCGCGTTTCTGTCCGTTTAGGACAACCTGGCTAGCACTTGTAGTACATATCGAATTCGACCGGATGGGGGTGTAGCTGCAGGCGGGCAACCTCTTCCATCTTCAGATCGATGTAGGCGTCGATGAAGTCGTCATCCATGACGCCGCCCTTCTTGAGGAAGGCTCGGTCCTGGTCCAGCGACTCCAGCGCTTCGCGCAGCGAGCCGCAGACTTCAGGTACGTTCTTGCGCTCCTGCGGCGGCAGATCGTACAGATTCTTGTCCATGGCGGGCCCGGGATCGATCCGGTTCTCGATACCATCAAGGCCAGCCATCAGCAGTGCCACGAAGGTCAGGTAGGGGTTGCCCATCGGGTCAGGGAAGCGGGCCTCGATACGCTTGGCCTTGGGTGATGACACCCAAGGAATCCGGATCGAGGCTGAGCGGTTGCGTGCCGAATAGGCCAGCTTCACCGGGGCCTCGTAGCCCGGCACCAAACGCTTGTAGGAATTCGTGGTGGGGTTGGCGAAGGCATTGATCGCCTTGGCGTGTTTGATGATGCCGCCGATGTACCAGAGGCACAGGTCGGACAGGCCGGCATATTTGTCCCCGGCGAACTGAGGCTTGCCGGCCTTCCAGATCGACTGGTGGACGTGCATTCCCGAGCCGTTGTCGCCGAACATCGGCTTGGGCATGAAGGTCGCGGACTTGCCGTAGGCGGCTGCTACGTTGTGGATGACGTATTTATAGAGCTGCATCCGATCGGCCATGGTCAGCAGATCAGCGAACTTCAGTCCCAATTCATGCTGGGCCGGAGCTACCTCGTGATGGTGCTTTTCCGGCTCCAGTCCCAATTCGCCCATGACCGCCAGCATTTCACCGCGCAGATCCTGTCCGCTGTCGACCGGATTGACCGGGAAATAGCCGCCCTTGGGGCCGGGGCGGTGACCGAGGTTGCCTTCGGGATAGGCCTTGCCGCTGTTGGACGGCAGTTCGATGGAGTCGAAGCTGTAGCCGGTGTTCTCGGGCGCGGTCGACCAGCGCACGTCGTCGAAGACGAAGAACTCGGCCTCCGGACCGAAATAGACCGTATCGCCCACGCCGGCGGACTGAATGTAGGCCAGGGCCTTCTTGGCCATCGAGCGCGGATCGCGGTTGTAGGGTTCGCCGGTGTCGGGGTTCAGGACGTCGCAGAACAGAAACAGCGTGGCCTGTTGATAGAAAGGATCTACGTAGGCGGTCGTCAGGTCCGGCTTGAGCAGCATATCGGACTCATTGATGGCCTTCCAACCCGAGATCGACGACCCGTCGAACATGGTGCCTTCTTCCAGGAAGTCCTCGTCGACCATACCGATATCAAAGGTGACGTGCTGCAACTGACCGCGCGGGTCGGTGAAGCGTAGATCAACGTAGCGGATCTCTTCATCCTGGATTTGCTTAAGAATTTTGGCTGAGCTCATCTGGAGGGAATCCGTATCGGCTGGGGAGGGAATTGAAAAAAGGGCCGCTGGAGCGACCCATGGGTAGGCTAGATGGCTTGTGAACCGGTTTCACCGGTCCGGATGCGGATGACGTCCACGACATCGGTCACGAAGATCTTGCCATCGCCAATCTTGCCGGTGCGGGCCGAAGCGATGATGGCGTCGGTTGCGGCGGCGACCATGTCGTCAGGCACGACGATCTCGATCTTCAGCTTGGGCAGGAAATCGATGACGTATTCGGCACCACGATACAGCTCGGAATGCCCCTTCTGGCGACCGTAGCCCTTGGCTTCGACGACAGTCATGCCCTGGACGCCAATGTCCTGAAGGGCCTCCTTCACCTCGTCGAGCTTGAAGGGTTTGATGACGGCTTCGATCTTTTTCATGGCGATCCCGGGAAGCGTGCCCGGGAATGGAAAGGACATTGCATTGCAGCATAACGCAAGTGGCAATTGTCCGAGGGGTCGATTTCAGGGCCGCTCTGTCACCGGGCGTGTCGTCAAGGCCTCGGGTTGTCCGGGAAAACCGCGATGGCGAAGGCCGGCCGGTGCCGAGGTGACCGGCCCTATCCTTAGCCGGTGAGGGTCTTGGTCCTGGCGCCCGCCTCCCGGCATGACGGCTTCGGCATCTGTCGCTTGTTCCAAGATCTGCCCGGATGTCAGGGTTTCGCAAACGGCACCCGTTCGTAGAGCGCCAAGGCTGGCGTGCACCTGGCTCCGCACATTCCTGCAGTCCGCCGTCATGGCGGTCGCAGGCGGTAACGCCAACCTCATTGGTCGATTCGTGGAGCCTTGACGCCCGTGTCAGGCCGCGCCGTCGGCCTTGCGCTTCTCAGAGTAGATGAGCAGGGGCTGGGCCTGCCCCTCGATAACCTCGGCATTGACCACGACCTCTTCGACACCCTCGAAGGTTGGCAGCTCGAACATGGTTTCGAGCAGGATACCTTCCAGGATTGACCGCAGGCCGCGCGCGCCGGTCTTGCGGGTAATGGCCTTCTTGGCCACCGCCGACAGGGCGTCGTCGGTGAACGTCAGGGTGACGTTCTCCATCTCAAACAGGCGACCATACTGTTTGACCAAGGCGTTCTTGGGCTCGGTCAGGATCTTGACCAGAGCTTCCTCGTCCAGGTCTTCCAGGGTTGCCAGCACGGGCAGGCGCCCGATGAATTCGGGGATCAGGCCGAACCGCATCAGATCGTCCGGCTCGACACCGCGCAGAATGTCGCCCGTGCGGCGCTCGTCCAGCTCCTTGACCTTGGCCCCGAAGCCGATGGAGGCCGCTTCGCCTCTAGCCGAAATCACGCGCTCGAGCCCGGCAAACGCCCCGCCGACGATGAACAGGATGTTGGTGGTGTCGACCTGCAGGAATTCCTGTTGCGGGTGTTTGCGCCCGCCCTGGGGCGGCACCGAAGCTACCGTGCCCTCCATGATCTTGAGCAGGGCCTGCTGGACGCCTTCGCCGGAGACGTCCCGCGTGATCGAGGGATTGTCCGATTTGCGACTGATCTTGTCGATTTCGTCGATGTAGACGATGCCGCGCTGGGCCCGGTCGACGTTGTAGTCGGCGGCCTGCAGCAGCTTTAGCACGATGTTCTCGACGTCTTCACCCACATAGCCGGCTTCGGTCAGGGTGGTGGCGTCGGCCATGGTGAAGGGCACGTCGATGATTCGCGCCAGGGTCTGGGCCAGAAGCGTCTTGCCGGAGCCCGTTGGCCCGATCAGCATGATGTTCGATTTGGCCAGTTCGACGTCGTTGTTCTTGGTCGCGTGGTTGAGGCGCTTGTAATGGTTGTGGACGGCGACCGAGAGGACCTTCTTGGCGTGATCCTGGCCGATGACATAGTCATCAAGGACCTTGCGGATCTCCTTGGGCGAGGGCACGCCATCCTTGCCGGTCTTCACAAAGCCGGTCTTGTGTTCCTCGCGGATGATATCCATGCATAGTTCGACGCATTCATCGCAGATGAACACGGTCGGGCCCGCAATCAGCTTTCGGACTTCGTGCTGGCTCTTGCCACAGAAGGAGCAGTAGAGCGTGCTCTTGGATTCGCCGCCGGCGGCCTTGGTCATCTTCTCGTCCTACTCACACCGGGGACTGGCACCCTGCGGCACCCCCCATGTCTTCTCGACCCTTATCGTACGATACTGGCCGCAAAGTTCCCAAAACAATGACAACGCCAAACACAATCGTCCACCCCGACCTCCGGGTGGCTCGTCATCTTGGATTCCATCATCAGGATAAAGCCTAAATGGAGACTGAACAGGCGCTTGGCCAGTCCCCTCAGGTCGTCGCATTCGATTTTGATGGAACGTTGACAATTCAAGATAGTTACACGTCGTTCCTCAGGCACAGGTCTGGAAGTTCGAGATATCTTTCAGGGTTGATGACGCTGCTACCCGAGCTGATCACCTATCCCGTCCGCCGGGACCGCGGACGATTGAAGGCGGCTGCGACGCGGACTTTCCTGGCGGGGCAATCGGCAACTGTCGTGGCTGAAGAGGCCCGGCAATTTGCCGATGAGGTCTGGGGCCGATTCATGCGCCCGGATGCTCTGAAGTGCTGGGAGGCCTGGGGCCGGGCCGGGGCGACCCGCGTCATCGTGACGGCATCTCCGAGCCTGACCGTCCGGCCATTCGCCGACCGACTGGGTGCGGATCTGTTGCTGGGGACCGAGCTGGAAAGGGTGGACGACCGCCTGACGGGTGGGTTTGCGACCCCCAACTGCCGTGCTGCCGAGAAGGTCGTTCGCTTACGCGACGCCTTCGGCCCCGGGATTCGTCTGGCGGCGGCCTATGGCGACACATCCGGCGACACTGAAATGCTGGCAATCGCCGACTACCGGGGCTGGCGTGAATTTGTCGAGCGACCGTGAGGCGTACGCGGGTCTAGACGTCGATCTCCAGACCCACCGCAACGAGGCGATTACCTGAATATCGCGCAAAGGCCTGACCGAAAATCGTCTCGCCGCAGCCGAACCGCGAGCGGACATGAACCTGATTCTCTGCGTCCAGAACGCCCGTTGCCCTCAGCTCGGTCTGACGCGTCAGCAGATTGGCCGCAACCGTTCGATCCTGGTCGTCAGCAAAACCCCAAGGGAGGGGTCCCTGTCCGACGAACACGAACTTGGAGATCACCTCGCCGTCGTAGAGGGTGTAGGTGACGCCATTGAGGTCACGAAGCACGCAGACGCCGACCGAGACTCCGGCTTCGCATTGCTCGGTGACGCTCAGGTCGGATGGAATTTCGGCGAGCTGCGTTCCCAGTCGAATCGCCCCGAAGTTGTCGATTCGGCTAAGCACCAGACAGCTTTGAGCCATCGCAGGGCTTGCGACGGCGAGGGTGGCCGCAACGGCCAGCCCAGCTAGGGGAGTCTTCATGATGTCACCTTCAATCTTGAGCCATCCACACTCTCAACTCGGACATTTTCTCCAACTGCCGGCCCGTCGCCGTCGATGACGGCTGACCACTCGGAGCCCGAAACGAAGACGCGTCCGCGACCCTCGACAAACGCCTGGGTGACCTCTGCGGTTTCACCAACGAGGCGGGCGGCGCGGTCGTTGATGTCCGGGTCTGTGGGATTGATGCGCTTTATCAGCCGACGGGAGGCGAGGGTGGTGGCCAGGGTAAGCCCTGCGAACAGGGCCAGCTCGACCGGCAGGCCGAGCCCGGAAGCGAGAAGGGTGACAACAGCGACGACGCCTGCGGAAACCGCCGGCCATAGCAACCATTCCGTGCCCGAGGCGGCTTCGATGGCCAGGAACAGGCAACCGATTGCCAGCCAGAGCCAGAAGGGTTGAGCCTCATACAGGGCAACGACAGCGTCCATGTCCTACTCCGAACGAGGGGTTGAACTGCGCCGCGCGGGCGGTGTCGGCGGTGCGGGTCGGCCCGACTGTTGGTCACGCGCCATAGCAACCAGTTCTCCGACCCCGGCGATCGAGCCGACGAGAGCTCCCATCTCGGCCGGCACGATCACGGTCTTCTGCTGAGGGCTGGCGGCCAGCTCAGCGAAGGCGTCAACGTATTTCTGGGCCACGAAGTAGTTGATCGCATTGACGTCGCCTCGCGCGATGGCCTCTGACACCATGGCGGTCGCCTTGGCCTCGGCCTCGGCCTCGCGTTCGCGGGCCTCGGCGTCGCGGAAGGCGGCCTCGCGCCGGCCTTCAGCTTCGAGAATGGCGGCCTGTTTGGCCCCTTCTGCACGCGCAATGGCGGCCTGCTTTTCACCATCAGCTTCGGTGATGACGGCGCGGCGCTCGCGCTCGGCCTTCATCTGACGGGCCATGGCGTTGGTGATGTCCGTCGGTGGTGTCAGATCCTTGATCTCGATCCGGTTGGCCTTGACGCCCCACGGCTCCGTTGCCGCGTCGATGACGGTCAGGAGTCGGCTGTTGATCGAGTCGCGCTGGCTCAGAACTTCGTCCAGCTCCATCGAGCCGACCACGGTACGGAGGTTTGTCATGCAAAGCTGGGCGATGGCGTACTGCAGGTTGTCCACTCGATAGGCCGCGCGGGCCGCCTCCATGACCTGAATGAAGACAATGCCATCGACCTTCACCATGGCGTTGTCCTTGGTGATGACCTCCTGGGTCGGAACATCAAGCACCTGTTCCATCATGTTCATGCGTCGACCGACGCGTTCGACGAAGGGCGTCAGGAGGTGAATCCCAGGTGTCAGGGTCCGTGTGTACTTGCCGAAGCGTTCGACAGTGAACTCCCGACCCTGCGGTACGATCTTGATGACCGAAAAGGCTACGATCATCGCCAGGATGACGATCGCGGCCACGAAGCCAAGTCCCATAGTCTTTAATCCTATCTGCGACGGATCGATCCGACCGTGTATTGACGCTAACCCAGGCCCTGCGATTGCGCTACAGAAACCGGACGCTGGGCGTCGGAACCGGCACGGACCCGGGGAGGGCTGACGATTGCAATTGCCGTCCTGGCGTCGCGTATGGCCGCTGTTGTTCGTGTTGGCTCTGGCGGGGATGGTCGTTGCCTCCGGGGCCTACCGCTACCTTTCGTTTGAGGCCATCGAGATGGTCGGCCAGGGCCTCCAGCGGTTCGTCAGCCGACATTGGTTGCTGAGTCTGCTGGGGCTGATGTCGATCTTTGCCGTGCTTACGGCCAGTGTGACGCCGGGAGTCTTCTTCGTGACCATTCTGGCCGGATTCCTGTTCGGCCCATGGGTCGGGGGGATCGCCACTTCGATAGCGGCCACCGCCGGTGCCCTGGTTGTCTATTGGGTTGGCAGTTCGGTCGCGCAGGACTGGTTTCAACGTCGTATCGAGGCACAGCAGGGGCTGGTGGGTCGGATTTGCTCCCGTATCGATCAGGACACCTTTGCGTATGTGTTGGCCGCGCGTCTGGTCGTCAGCGTGCCATTTCACCTCATCAACATCGCGGCCGGGGTCATGCGCGTACGGCTGGTCCCCTATGCGTCGGCGACGTTCCTGGGAATCCTGCCGGCGCATCTGATCTATTGCTGGATCGGCTCCAGGCTCGATGAGATCGACGGGCATGAAGGTGTGCGGGCGATCATGGGCCAGTTCGCCCTGCCGCTCGCGGGCGTCGCATTCCTGTCTGTCGGGCTGCCGGCCCTCTTGCGAGCCTTCCAGCGGCTGCGGGCTGCGAAGTCCGGCGGCTAGCTTTGCCTTTCGTCGGAGGAATCGCTAACCAACGCGCATGATTTCGAAGTCTATCTCTCCGCGTCGCTGGACCCTTAACTTCCTGAAAACGGAGGCGGCATCAGGGGCCATTCTGGGTCTGGCCGCGTTGGCGGCTCTGGTTGTGGCCAACTCACCCTGGGCGGAAACCTACTTCTACGTGCTGAAGGGGGAACAACTCCTTCAATTGGGTCCCCTGCGGCTGGAGATGTCCGTCTCGGAGTGGATCAAGGAAGGGCTGATGGCCCTGTTCTTCCTTGTTGTGGGCCTTGAAATTAAATATGAAATTCTACGTGGCGAGCTCAGTGATCCCAAAAAACTGGTGACGCCGGTCATGGCGGCGCTGGGCGGCATGATAGCCCCAGGCATCGCCTATTTGGTGGTGGCGACCTGGTTATCGGGCCCCATCCAGGGCTGGCCGATTCCCCTGGCAACAGACATTGCGTTTGCTCTGGCCGTGTTTGCTCTTGTCGGGAAGGGCCTGCCGTCCTCCTTGCGCGTCTTCCTGCTGACATTGGCGATCGTAGATGATCTGGGCGCAATCGCTCTGATCGCGGTGCTGTTCTCTGAGGGCGTAGCCTGGATGCCCATCGCCTTGGCGGTCGCCCTGCTGGTGGTCGGAGCGGCATGGTCAAGGCAGCGGGCAATCCCGTCACCCTTCTGGGTTATCGGATTCGGTCTGGTGTGGTGGCTGTCGGTTGCCGGAGGGCTGTCGACGTCTCTGATCGCCGTCGCGTTTGCGGTGATCGTCCCGATCACTCCGCGCGAGCCTGAAAGCCTCAGCCCGCTACGCGAGGCGATGCACGACCTCCATCCCTACGTCGCCTATTGCATCCTTCCCATCTTTGCCTTTGCCAAGGCCGGCGTTTCGTTCGCGGGGGTAACCACCGAACAGGCATTGGCTCCGCTGGTTCTCGGAATTGCGGCCGGTCTATTCGTGGGCAAACAGCTGGGCGTGTTCGGTTTCGCCTGGCTGGCCACGCGCCTTGGCTGGGGGGCTCGCCCCAGCAACGCCTCCTGGGCCCAGGTTTACGGGGTGGCCCTCCTGTGCGGCGTCGGCTTTACCATGAGCTTGTTCATCGGAGCCCTGGCGTTTCCCGGCGCGATCGATTCCCCTGAACAGATCGAGGTCAAGATGGGCGTCCTGGCGGGTTCGATCCTGTCCGCCATCGTCGGGGCGATTGTACTTGCCCTGGCCAAGCGACCGGAAGTCGTCGAGCAAGACGACGAGGAGATCTAACTCGACAGACAGTGTTCGAACCTTGACCCAAGGTCATTTTTTCCTGTCGTTTTTTCGTCACAGACTGTCGCCTGACTGATGTCAAACCCCTGACAGGCCTTGTGATTGACGATGTCTTGATCTACCCCAAACTTCGACAGAATCCGTGATCGACAGCGGATCGTTCGTCAGGTTGGAAACACGGTGCGCGTCCGTATGTCGGGCGCGACCGGAAATCGGGGTAGGATATGCGCCTTAATCAATTTCTGCGTCTCACGGCCTCGGCCGCGGTCATTCTCGGGACGGGGGCGGGTGTCGCCTACGCCCAGGACGCCGGCGACGAACCCTCGCGCGTCGACGACATTATCGTCACGGCTCAGAAGCGGGAGCAGAGCCTCCAGGACGTGCCGATCGTGGTCACGACCCTGTCGGAGGAACTGCTCGAAGACGCGGGCGTCCGCGACATCAAGGACCTGCAGATCCTGACCCCGGGCCTGACCGTTACCTCGACCACAAATGAGTCGATCACGACCGCCCGTATCCGCGGCGTCGGCACCGTGGGTGATAACCCCGGACTGGAAAGCTCGGTCGGTGTGGTGATCGACGGCATCTACCGTCCGCGTAACGGCGTCGGCTTTGGTGATCTGGGCGAGCTGCAGCGCATCGAGGTCCTGAAAGGGCCGCAAGGCACTCTGTTCGGCCGCAACACCTCGGCCGGCGTTATCAACATCATCACTGAGCGCCCGTCGTTCACGCCCGGCTTTGAAGCCGAGGTGACTGGCGGCAACTTCGGTGCCTGGGGCGTGGCCGGATCGGTCACCGGCGGCATCACCGACACCCTTGCGGGTCGCCTGTATGTTGCGGCGCGCCAGCGCGACGGCTTCTACGACGTCAATACCGGGGTCGGGCCGCGCACGACGCTGGATGACCAGAATCAGGATTTCTGGACGGTCCGCGGTCAGCTGCTGCTGCTCCCGTCGGATACGGTCTCGATCCGTGCGATCGCCGACTACAGCCGTCGCGAGGAATACTGCTGTACTGCGGTCCAGATCCGGTCCGGCCCGACGGCGATGCTGGTCAACGGCCTGTCGGGCGGCAACGGCGTGCGTCCGGCCGTGACGGGCGGCTCGTTCGGTCCGGCACCGGGCTACCAGTACCTGCCGTTCTCGCGTACGGGCTTCACGAACCGCGACACGGGCCAGGAAATCGAGGACATGGGTCTGTCGGTCGAGGCCAATATCGATCTCGAGGCTTTCGGCGGCTCGACCCTGACGTCGATCACCGGCGCTCGGTCGTGGTCCGCCGTCAACGGCATGGACATCGACTTCTCGGGGATGGACCTGCTTTATCGCAATCAGGACGGCGACTACGGCTTCGGTCTGGACACTCTGAGCCAGGAGTTCCGTCTGGCCGGTGCGACGGACCGTCTCGACTGGCTCGTGGGGGCCTATTTCTCAGCGGAAGACCTGTCGCGTCAGGACAGCTATTTGTTCGGCTCGGCATATAACAACTACCTGTCGTTGCTGCTGACCGCGACGGCACCGGGCGGACCTTACCCTGGCCGCATTCCGTGCTTTACGGGGGCAGCGGGCTTCAATGCCCTGTGCACCGTGACCGGCTTGGGCGGGACTGGGGCTCCGTTCTCGACTGGTCAAGGCGTTCGCGACAACTATTCGGTGGAAAGCGATACCTTCGCCTTGTTCACCCACAACACCGTCCATCTCACGGACGCGCTGAACCTTACCGTCGGTCTGCGCTGGACTCGTGACAGCAAGGACCTGTCGGGTCTCCAGGACAACCTGGGTACCAACGGGGCTGCTTGCGGCGGCGCTCTGGCCAACCAGTCTAATGCGAACCCGCTGCTCCGCACGCCGATTGCGGCGGTCGGTGCAATCTGCCTGCCGTGGGCGAACCCGTTGTTTGACAACCGCGTCCTGCGCGAGTCGTTCAGCGATGATGCCTTCTCCGGGACGCTCAATCTGTCGTACAACGTCAACGACGACCTGATGATCTACGGCAGCTATTCGCGCGGCTACAAGGGTGCGGGCTACAACCTGGATCGCGTCCAGACGGGTGTCACGCCTGATGCTTCGCTGATGTTCCCGGCCGAGACCGTCGACAGCTACGAGCTGGGTCTAAAGTCGACGCTGCTCGACGGATCGATGCTGTTCAACGCCACGGCCTTCCATCAGACCTTCTCGGACTTCCAGCTGAACACCTTCCTGGGCACGGCCTTCGTGGTCGAATCTGTTCCGGAAGTGACGTCGGTCGGTGTCGACCTGGACATGATCTGGTTCACGCCGGTCGACGGCCTGAACTTCCAGGGTGGCCTGACCTACGCCCAGACCGAATACTCGGACTTCACGGCAGCGGATCTTTCCAACCCCGCGCGGTTCGGGCCTCTGTCGCTCTTGCCGGGCAATACGATGTCGTTCGCTCCGGAATGGTCGGCGACCGGATCGGTGTCCTACGAACGTGAGATCGGAACGGGGCTGATGGCCGGGTTCAACCTGTCGGCCAAATACACCTCTGAGTTCAACACCAAGTCGGACCTGCTGCCGGCGGGTGTTCAGCAAGCCATGACGCTGCTCAACGGCCGCGTCAGCCTCGGCTCGTCTGATGATCGCTGGACGCTGGAACTTTGGGGTCAGAACCTGACCGACGAAGAGTACTACCAGGTGGTGTTCAACGCCCCGCTGCAGGGCACCGCCTTCCAGTCGACGGTTCAGCCGAACGGCACCTACTACAACCCCGCTCTGGATACCCAGACCTACAATGCCTTCCTTGGCCAGCCGCGTACGTGGGGTGTCACCCTGCGGATCAGCTACTAGGAAGAACCGACAAGGGGCGTCCGTCGGCTCGGTCGACGGACAGCTTCTGGGGCGAGAGACCGGTCAGGCCGAAGGCCTGGCCGGTTTTCTTTTTCTGGCGACCGGCTTCCTCGCCGATCTCAGAGCTTGGCCTGACCTTGCATGATATCGGCGAAGCGATCCGGCTTCATCCGGACATAGGTCGCCTTGTCCCGGACGTAGATCGTATCGGTGGTCTTGCTCGGGTCGAAGCCGTCGGCGACCAGGTCGACCTTGCGATATTTGAACGTACCGGTCGTATCCATCGTCTTTCGAAGACGAAGGAAGACCGGGCGCGCATAGGGCGGTAGCTCAGCGTCGACATAGGCTGCGAAGGCCTTGGCGTTGAACCGACCTTCGGCGACCAGACAGGCCATGCCCGCCTTGCCCTCGGCACCGGGCACCGACACGCCATAGACGATGGTCTCGGACACTTTCGGGGCTTCACCGAGCCGCAGCTCGACTTCGGTCGTGGACACGTTCTCGCCTTTCCAGCGGAAGGTGTCTCCAATGCGATCAACGAAGTAGAAGTAGCCTTCGTGGTCGCGGCGCATGAGATCACCGGTGCGGAACCAGCGGTCGCCGCGAACGAAGACGTCCTCAATGATCTTTTTTTGGGAAGCAGCCTTGTCGGCATAGCCGACGAACTCGTGACGGGCCTCAGTCCCGATCATCCCGACCGCTTCGCCGATTTCTCCTGGCGCGGTTTCCTGCAAGAGGCCGTTGGGTCCGCGAATGGGCTGTTCGGTCTCGGGATCAAAGCGGACCAGCCGCAGATTCATGCGATGACGCAGGAAGCTCGGAATCCGGCCGATCGCTCCGGCCTTTCCATCGAAGTTGAAGACCGAGGCGTTGCCCTCCGTAGAGCCGTAGAACTCCAGAATCCTGGGGATCGCGAAGCGCGTCTGGAATTCGTCCCAGACGTCGCCGCGCAGGCCGTTGCCGAAGGCGAGCTGGAGCTTGTGTGCCCGCTCGAGCGGATTCTCCGGCTGGTTCACCAGATAGCGGCAGAGCTCACCGATATAGACGAAGCGAGTCGCCTCGGTGGCGACGACGTCAGGCCAGAAATGCGTAGCCGAGAAGCGTTTGCGTACAATCAGTGCGGCCCCGTTCAGCAGGGCCGCGCCGACGGCGCACAGGCCCCCGGTCGAATGGTAGAGCGGCAGAACGCAATAGACGCGATCCGCGGGTTTCGTTTCGGTCACCGCCGCGAACGCTCTCATGTAGAGGCGCGCCCGGCTGTTCGATATCACCGCAGCCTTCGGCAGGCCCGTGGTCCCCGAGGTGTAGATGTAAAGGGCCGTCGATCGGTTCGTGAGCCCCTCGCGTACCGACCGGTCAGGACGGACCGCCGAGGCACCCTTGATCGCGGCGTCGAGGCCGCGTCGGTTGCTGGCTTCGTCCTCCTCCTCCAAACCAAGCACCCAGACCATTAAGGCATGGTCCAGGCCGCGGGCTGCCTCTTCGGCGGCGTGCCAGGTTTCGAGATCCGCAACGAGGTGATGGGCCTTGGAGATTCGAATGCTGTGGGAGAGGGCGGCCCCGGTCAGCTGATTGTTGATGAGCGCCGCCGCGACACCGACCTTTGCGAAGCCGAGCCAGGCCGCGAGGAACTCGATCCTGTTGGGCAGCACCAGAGCCACGGTATCGCCGCGCCGCAGGTTGCGCCCTATGGCCCAATGGCCGAAGCGATTGGCGAGCATATCGAGCTCGCGATAGGTGACGCTGCGTGATTCATCGACGACGGCGATGCGGTCCGGCCACTGATCCACTGCCGCCTCGAAGTCGTCGCAGATGAGGTCTTTCGACTCAGGTTTGATGGGCTGGATGCGTCGGCTCAGGCGGCTAGCGGCCTGTAAAAAGCGGAAGTCGCGCTTGAGACGCGAGAAAAAGCCCATGGATCATTCACCTGAGGTCGCGGACTCCTTGATGGCGAACGGATCAGGCGGGGTCAACCAAGGCCGGCACCTTGGCACCCCCGGGCCGTCAGAATTCGACGTCTGGCGTCAGGAAACGTCAGCGGCAACACGCCGTTTGATGAGGCAATGTGCAACTGCGGTTCAGGAATGAGCCATGGGATTGTCCTGAAACCTGGCCACCTGGATGGTGTCTCAAGGGGGTGGTTCGAATAGGTCGGACCCGGGGATCGCCGCTCCGAAATCTCGGGGCGGCAGGAGGATTTGAAATGAAGATTCTTGTTGCTACCGCTGCGGCTGCTGCGGCGCTTTTGGCCGCCGGTTCGGTGGCTGCCCAGGACTGGCGTTTGCCGGCGAACTACGGCGCGGTGACGCTGTATTCCGGCTTCACGCCCGACCCCTTTACGGTCAACGTGGTCGCCGGCGGCTCGATCGATGCGTCCAGCGCCATCAGCAGCAGCTGCCGCGGCTGGATTTCGAGCGCCCCCGACGTCGAGCTGACCTATCAGGCGGGTGGAAGTCTGCCGCTGATCATCTCGGTGAACTCGAGTTCGGACACGACGCTGGTCATCAATGGCCCCGACGCCCGTTGGTATTGCGATGATGATGGTGGCGAAGGCCTGAACCCGTCGCTGCGCTGGGGATCTCCGCCGTCCGGCACCTACGACATCTGGATCGGTTCGTATGGCGGTCAGGCCGCGTCCGCGACGCTGTCGATTTCGGAACTGTACACCTACTAGGTTCCTGTCGGGTCTATCCGAGGCGCCCCAGCCGAAAGGCTGGGGCGTTTCGCGTTTTCGTGTCGCGTTACCCATGAGTCGCGGCCATACAGGGATCATGATACGGCTTGCTCCAATCCTGGAAACCGACCGTCTGATCCTCCAGGGGCACCAGACGGACGATCTGGACGCCATGGTGTCCCTTTGGTCCGATCCCGACGTGGTGCGTTTTATCGGCGGACGGGCGTCAAGCCGTGAGGAGACGTGGGCCCGGCTCCTACGATATGCCGGTAGCTGGTCCCTGTTGGGCTTCGGTTTTTGGGCTTTCCGCGACAAGGCCACGGGACTCTATCAGGGCGAGGGCGGTCTGCTTCAGGGCCAAAGGGCGCTGAACCCCAGCTTCGGCGTGACGCCAGAGGTTGGCTGGGCCCTGTCGCCGGCGGCCCAGGGCAAGGGGATCGCCGGCGAAGCTCTGAGGGCCATTCTGTCATGGGCTGACGCACAGCCCATGAAGCGGACGGTTTGTATGATCGAACCGGACAACGCACCGTCGATTCGGCTGGCCGGCCGTCTAGGATTCGAAGAATACGCCCAGACGACCTACCACGGGACCCGCGCGAACCTGTACGCGCGCGTTAGACCCGACTAGGCGCGCTTCAACTGACGGCGCAGGCGGGCTTCTTCCTTGGCGGCGGCCTTGCGGTCCTTGCGTTCAGCGCGCTTGGCTTCCAGGGCGGCCTGAACCTCGGCTAGGGCCGAAGCGGCGCGCTGGGTCTGTTGCGACCGACGCTCTTCTTCCTGGCGCAGTTTTTCCTCGGCGCGGGCCTGGCGCATGGCTTCGCGCTCCTGGGCCTTGATCTGGTCACGCGTCAGGGCACCATCGGGGGCCTGGACGGTTTCCTTGGGCTTGAACTTGGCGAGGAGGGCCTTTTTGGCCTCGGCCTGGGTGGAGAGGCGGTCGGCGAAGCCGGGAGAGATTTTAGACTGCATGAATCCTTTGGGGGAGGCCGCTGTAGGCGGCCCCTCTAAAACCCTAAACGGGCCGAAAAATCAAGACTCGGCGTCGTCGCCGGACTGGAAGAAGGGCTCGACCTTGCCCTTGAGCTTGATCGTCATCGGATTGCCCTGACGGTCCAGCGCCTTGCCGGCAACTAGGCGAACCCAGCCTTCGGAGACGCAGTATTCGTCGACGTTGGTCTTTTCCTGGCCGTTGAACAGGATGCCGACGCCGCGCATCAGCGTGGCCTCGTCGTAATGCGGGCTGTTCGGATTGGAGGACAGGCGGTCGGGCGGGGTATCGGACATGGCGCTGCGATAGCCTCAGGCGTCGGTCGGCGCAACGGCTTCGTCGTCGCTGTCCTGTCCGCGGTTGAGCACGGCGGTCACCGCCATGTCGGCCGATACGTTGCCGACGGTGCGGAAAATGTCCGGGATCACCTCGACCGCCAGGAGCAGCGGCAACAGGTCGATGGGGGCACCCAGCGCCAGGCAGATCGGCGCGATTGAGATGAAGAAGCTGGTCTGGCCGGGCAGGCCGACCGACGAGATCGACACCGCAAAGGCGACGACGCCGGCGGCGATCATCTGGCCCAGGCCCGGCTCGACGCCCATGACGTGACAGATGAACAGGGCCACGCCCAGATTGGCCACCGGGCTGGTCAGACGGAACAGGGCCACCGCCAGCGGCAGCACCAGGCCGGCGACGCGTTCAGGCACGCCCAGATGCTCGACCGAGCGCTCGACCATGACCGGCAAGGTTCCCAGCGACGACTGGGTCGAGAAGGCCACAACCTGGGCCGGGGCGATGGCGCGGGCGAAACGGGCGAGGGGGACGCGTCCGAAGATGGTCGCCAGCGGATAGGCGGCCAGGGCCACCAGGATACAGCCGCCGGAAATCAGGATGACATAGTGGATCAGCGCCCCGGTCGAGCCGAAGCCGCTGCGCAGCCCTAGCGTCAGGGCCAGGGCGAAGACGCCGATGGGCGCGACCAGCAGGACCCAGTTGACGATGACGATCATGGCGTCGGCGACGGCGTCGAAGAAGCTGACCAGCAGGGTTCGCTGATGCTCGGGCAGACGGGTCACGGCGAAGGCGAAGGCCAGGGCGAAGATGACCAGCGGCAGGATGGCGTTCTCGGCGGCGGCGGTGACCGGATTGGTCGGGGCCAGGGATCTGAGCCAGGCGCCGAACTCCACCGCCTGGGCCGCCGGGGCGGGCTCGCCGCCGGTGACGCCGGCCATCAGGGACGCGGCGCTGGCCGCATCAACCGGCCACAGGGCGTTGACGGCGGGATAGCCGAGCAGGCTGAGGGTGATGGCGATGACCAGAAGGCCGGTGAACAGCATCATCGCCCGCGCCGTCAGCCGCCCCGCCGTCATGGCGTCGCTGACCGCCGCCACACCCACGACCAGGAGCGACAGAACCAGCGGGATGACGGTCATCTGAAGGCCGCCCAGCCAGATGCCGCCGATCGCATCGGCGGTTGAGACCAGCCAGTTGGGAGCCGCCCCGGTTGACTGGACCCAGGCCCCGAGAGCCAGGCCGAGCGCCAGGGCGGTCAGGACGCGGCCGCTGACGGAGGAGAAGAAGGACATCGACTGTTCCGAGAATGACTGGGCGCGGACCATCCTTTAGGCAGGGACGGTTTGGCAATCCCAAAAGCCGCTTTGGCATTGCCAATGCCGTCTATGGCGGGCTGTATGCGGACTGATTCCGACGGAGCCCTGAATGACCGACCCCGCCGAAACCACAGCCCTGATCACAAACGACGCCGTTGTCATAGGTATGTTGGCCGTGATCCTGGGGGCCGTGTTCTGGGCCTCGAGCCTCGAGAACAAGGCGGTCAAACGGTTCTTCGCCATCATTCCGGCGCTGCTGCTCTGCTATTTCCTGCCGTCCCTACTGACGACGTTTGGCATCGTCGATCCGGAGCAGTCGCGTCTGTATTTTGTGGCGTCCCGGTATTTGCTGCCCGCGGCGCTGGTGTTGCTGACCCTGTCGGCGGACTTGCCGGCTATCTTCAAGCTCGGCCCCAAGGCCCTGATCATGTTCGCGACAGGGACTATTGGGGTGATGATCGGTGGTCCGGTGGCGATCTTGCTGACCAGCATAATCGCGCCTGATCTTCTGGGTTCCGGGCCCGAAGCCATCTGGCGCGGCATGGCGACGGTCGCCGGCAGCTGGACCGGCGGCTCGGCCAACCAGACGGCGCTGTACGAGATCTTCGGGGCCAGTTCGGACGTGTTTTCGATCTGGATCGCCGTTGATGTGATCGTGGCCAATATCTGGATGGCCTGCGTGTTGTGGATCGCGGCCAATCAACAGAAGGTCGACCGCTGGCTCAAGGCCGACGCCAGCGCCGTCGAAGCGGTGCGCGACAAGGCCGAGGCCTATGAGCTGGCCAACGCTCGTATCCCGACATTGAAGGACATGATGTTCATCCTGGCGGTCAGCTTCGGGGCCGTTGGTGCCGCGCACGCTATCGCTGATCCGCTCTCATCCTGGTTTGGTGAGACCTATCCCCAACTGGATCGACTATCGCTCAACTCGAGCTTCTTCTGGCTGGTGCTGGTGGCGACGATCATCGGCGTGACCCTGTCGTTCACGCCGGCGCGCAAGCTGCAGGGGCCGGGCGCCGCCAAGGTCGGGTCGGTCTTTATCTATATCCTGGTGGCTTGTGTCGGCCTGAACATGAACATCGCCGCCATTCTCGAATCGCCGGCCTATTTCCTGATCGGCGGGGTGTGGATGCTGGTTCATGTGGCTCTGATGTTCACCGTTGCGCGGCTGATCCGGGCACCCAGCTTCTTCCTGGGGGTCGGCTCGATGGCCAATATCGGCGGCGCGGCCAGCGCGCCGGTGGCAGCGGCGGCGTTCCATCCGTCGCTGGCCCCGGTCGGGGTACTGCTGGCGGTGCTCGGCTATATCGTCGGTACGGCGGCCGGCTGGGCCACCGGGCTGATGATGGCGCAAATCGGCGGATAGCCGCATTGCGCCAAGGGTTGAGTTGAGGCTCTTGCGCGCCTAACTGCGGCGCATGGAGCCAATTCTATCGATCCGCGGCCTGTCCAAGACCTATGTGACAGGCGTTCAGGCGCTGCACCCCATCGACCTGGACATCAACAAGGGCGAAATCTTCGCGCTGCTCGGGCCGAACGGGGCGGGCAAGACGACGCTGATCTCGATCATCTGCGGCATCGTCAACGCCTCGGCCGGGACGGTGACGGCCGACGGGTTCGACATCTGGAAGGGCTTTCGTGCGGCCCGCTCGCGCATCGGCCTGGTGCCGCAGGAGCTGACCACCGACGCCTTCGAGACGGTGTGGAACACGGTCTGTCTGTCGCGCGGACTGTTCGGCAAGCCGCCGAGCCCGGCGGTGCTGGAGCGCGTGCTCAAGTCGCTGTCGCTGTGGGACAAGCGCGACGCCAAGATCATGACCCTGTCCGGCGGCATGAAGCGGCGGGTGCTGATCGCCAAGGCCCTGTCGCATGAGCCGAGCATCCTGTTCCTGGACGAGCCGACCGCCGGCGTCGATGTCGAGCTGCGGCGCGATATGTGGGGTCTGGTGCGCGAGCTGCGCGAGCAGGGTGTCACCATCATCCTGACCACCCATTACATCGAAGAGGCCGAAGAGATGGCCGACCGGGTCGGGGTCATCACCAAGGGCCGTTTGATCTTGGTCGAAGACAAGGACGCCTTGATGAAAAAGCTGGGGCGCAAGACCCTTACCCTGGCATTGCAGGAGCCGCTTCAGGCCATTCCGCCGGAGCTGTCTGAGTGGGATTTACGTCTGAAAGTCGATGGCAATGAACTGGAATATGTCTTTGATAGTCATGCTGAAAGAACTGGCGTCCCGTCGCTGCTGAGGCGATTGGCGGACCTGGGGGTCGGCTTCAAGGATCTGAACACCGAGCAAAGCTCGCTGGAGGAGATCTTCGTGGGCCTTGTCCATTCGACCGAGGCGGAGGCGGCTCAATGAGCTTCAACGGACACGGCGTCTGGGCGCTCTACAAATTCGAGATGAACCGGGCGCGCCGCACCCTGTGGCAGAGCCTGGTGACGCCGGTGGTGACGACGTCGCTGTATTTCGTGGTCTTCGGCTCGGCCATCGGCAGCCGCATGAACCAGATTGAGGGGGTCGACTACGCGGCCTTCATCGTGCCGGGCCTCATCATGCTGAGCCTGTTCACCCAGAGCCTCTTCAACTCCAGCTTCGCGATCTATTTTCCAAAGTTCTCCGGGACGATCTACGAGATCCTGTCGGCACCGATGTCGGCATTTGAGATCGTCATGGCCTATGTCGGGGCAGCGGCCACCAAGTCGATCCTTCTGGGGTTGATCATCCTGGGCACGGCGTCGCTGTTTGTGCCGATCCGGATCGAGCACCCGGTCCTGATGCTGGCGTTTCTGGTGCTGACGGCTCTGAGTTTTTCGCTGTTCGGCTTCATCCTGGGCGTCTGGGCCAAGGGCTTTGAAGAGCTGAATGCCGTGCCGATGCTGATCGTGACGCCCCTGACGTTTCTGGGTGGGGCCTTCTATTCGATCCATATGCTGCCAGAGTTCTGGCGAACGGTGAGTCTGTTCAACCCGATCGTCTATCTGATTTCGGGCTTCCGCTGGACCTTCTACGGGCAGGGCGACGTGCCGGTCGGCATCAGCCTGGCGGCCATCGGCGGCTTTCTGGTGGTGTGTCTGGCCGTGGTGGCCTGGATCTTCAAGACCGGCTACCGGCTTAAGAACTGACCGGGCGGCGTCGCGGCCGCCCGGCCTCAAGTCCGATCAGGCCTTTTTGCCCATCATTTCGTCCAGGCTCCAGGCACCCGGGCCGGCGAAGAACAGGTACAGGAACACCCAGCAGTACAGCGCCGCCAGTTCGCCGCCATTGACCAGCGGATAGAGGCTGGCCGGGGCGTGGAACTGGAAATAGGCCACGGCCATCATCCCGGACAGGATGAAGGCGACCGGGCGGGTGAACAGACCCAGCACGATCAGCGCGCCGCCGACCAGCTCCAGAACGCCGCCGATGCCCATCTGGGTCATCAGCTCGAACGGGCCGCGGGCGGCCTCGGGAAAGCCGAAGATCTTCTGCGTGCCGTGCTGCATGAACATCAGGCCGGCGACGATGCGAAGCAGGCTGAGCACCTGGGGTGCGCGAGCCGAGAAACCGGAAAGATTCATAACTACTCCCCCCTTGGGAACACGCCGCCGGAAAAAGCGGCTTGACTGGAACAGTGGCCGTTACATCCGAGCTTGGCAAGCGCGCGACTAGGCGGCCTGGGCCTCTTGCTCCGCCATCTTCTGGAGTGACACATAGTCAGTCTTGCCGGTCCCAAGGACGGGAACATTGGCGACCTTGATGATCTTCTTGGGTACAGCCAGCTCCGGGGCCCCATGCGAACGGGCCCACTCGGCCAGGCGGGCGACCTCGGCGTCGTCCCGGTCTGTGACCAGGACCAGGCGTTCGCCCTTGCGTGAATCCGGGACGGAAACCACGGCATGATGGTTCTCCGGCCAGACGGCCGAGGCGAGGCCTTCGACGGCGGTGAGGCTGACCATCTCGCCACCAATCTTGGCGAACCGCTTCACCCGGCCCAGGATGGTGCAATACCCGTCCGTGTCTACGCTGACGATGTCGCCGGTATCATGCCAGCCGCCCTCGAGGGGCTCGACGACATCGGGATCGTTCGGCGACAGATACCCGTTCATGACGTTCGGGCCACGCAGGTAAAGACGACCGCCCGCATCGATGCCGGGTACCGGCTCGATCCGCCATTCCATGCCGGGCAACATCTGTCCGACGGTGCCGGGGTGATTACGATCGGGGTGGTTCACGGCCACGACGGGGGCCGCTTCGGTCGCTCCATAGCCCTCCAGCAGCTTAAGACCATGGAAGCGCGTGTTGAACAGGTGGTGGGTTTCGTCACGGACGCGTTCGGCACCCGCAACAACGAATTTCAGGCTGTCGAAATCATCCGGTCCGGCCAGTCGCGCCCACTGATTCAGGAAGGTGTCGGTCGCGAACAGGATCGACGGCTTCACATCGGGCAATAGCTCGACGATCTGTTTGGCGTGCAGCGGGGAGGGGTACTGGAACGCCTTCATGCCTTCGAGCAGCGGCAGCAGCACCCCGCCGGTCAGCCCGAGACAGTGAAAGGTCGGCATCGGGTTGAACATCACCCAGTCAGGATCCAGGTCAATGTGCTGAGCCACCTGGCGAACATTGGCGATCAGGTTGGACTGCGAGAGGACCACCCCCTTCGGGGCTCCGAAGCTGCCCGAGGTGAACAGGATCACGCCGGGCGATGCCGGATCGGTCTTGGCGCGAAACTGACGCGGGAACATTCCGGCCATCAGGCCATAGACCTTGTCACCGATGCCGATCGACTTGCGCACGTCGTCCAGCCAGATGACTTCGGCTTCGGTCTCTATCGCGGCGACCAGATCCTCCAGCTTGGCCTGGTTCACGAACCGCTTGGCTGAGAGGACCTTGGTGACCCCTGCGGCCCGAAGGGCGGCGGTTACATTCCGGGCCCCTGAGGTGAAGTTCAGCATCACCGGTACGCGGCCATGGCCCAGCAGGCCGTAGTAGGTGATGACGACACCTGAGCTGGTGGGCAGCAGTACGCCGACGCGCTCGCCCGGCGCGGTCATGGCGGCAATCTTGCCGCCCAGGACGAGGGCGGCGCGGATGACTCCGGTGTAGGTCAGGGGGTTACGGTCCTGATCTTCCAGGATGACCTTGTCGCCGTACTTGTCGCGAGCGGCGATCAGGGCGTCGAAGATGGATTCGCTGTTGACCTTGTAGTTCAGCGGTTCACGCACGTGTCCTCCGGGGCGGATTGGATCCACCTTCGTTTTCGGAGCGGCGAACCTAAGCGCGACAGAGCCGATTGAAAAGATGGCTTACGTGGCGTGATTTGGGAGGAGGAGCCGGCCGCCTGATGCGGGCCTCAGCAGGGGTAGCGGTCGGCCATCCATTCGCGCACGGCCTGGGTCACGCTGATGTGGCGACGGGACGGCGGGATACTGTTTAGTCGTGCCAGCAGCTCTTCGGCGGAAATGCGGAACCGGGCCCCTTCGGGCGGGCAGAAGCCCGGCGTACGTCCGGCGGCGACGGCGGCGCGGCGCTCGTCAACGACGGTAGCGAAGGCGGCCTGAGCCTCGCCCATCAAGCGACGTGCATCGGACCGCAGCAGGGCCGATGGATTGTGCGGAATATCCTCGGCCTCCGCCAGAAACTCGGAAACCGGCATGGCCTTGGCGACGGCGGGCGCAAACACCAGGGCAAGACAGAGCAGCAGACGCTTCATGAGATCCTCCGACCTGGCCATTTGCGACAGGTGTCGTGGCCGAAGCAAGGCGTGGCTAATGCAAACAAAAGGGCGCGTCCGATACGGACGCGCCCTCCTGTCGAGAATCTCAGTCCAGAGGCCTTAAGCCTCTTCGCCGAGGAACTCCTGCTGGCCGGCACCGCCTTCAACCATGTCGGCGGCCTGTTCGGCGGCGATCTCGCGCTCTTCGTCGAACTGGCTCTTGATGACGTCTTCGCCGCGCGCCTGGCGCTCGGCTTCGTCCATGGAGCGGGCCACGTTGATCTTGACGGTGATGGTCACCTCGGCGTGCAGGCGAACCTGCACGTCGTGGACGCCCAGCGTCTTGATCGGGTTGTTGAGGACAACCTGGCTGCGTTCGACCTTGCCGCCTTCGGCCTGGATGGCGTCCGCGACGTCGCGGGCGGTCACCGAACCGTAGAGCTGGCCCGATTCACCGGCCTGGCGGATCAGAATGTAGGTCTGACCGTCCAGCTTGTCGCCGGACTTGGCGGCGTCAGCCTTGGCCTTCTCGTTACGCGCCTCGATCTGGGCGCGCTGAGCTTCGAACACCTTCAGGTTGGCGCCGGTGGCCCGCAGGGCCTTTTCGCGCGGCAGAAGGAAGTTACGGGCGAAACCGTCCTTGACAGTGACGACGTCGCCGATGGCGCCGAGGTTCTCGACGCGTTCAAGCAGAACGACCTTCATCTTACTTCACCACATAGGGCAGGAGCGCCAGGAAGCGGGCGCGCTTGATGGCCTTGGCCAGTTCACGCTGCTTCTTCTGGCTGACGGCCGTGATCCGCGAGGGGACGATCTTGCCGCGCTCGGAGATGTAGCGCTGGAGCAGCTTGACGTCCTTGTAGTCGATCTTCGGCGCTTCCGGGCCGGAGAACGGGCAAACCTTGCGGCGGCGGTGGAAGGGACGGCGGGCCGGCGTGTTGCCGACGGGCGCGCCCGGGGTGGGGGTCACATCAGTCATCTATCTAGCCTCAGGCCGCATCATCATAGCCGGTGCGCGGGCCACGCTCGCGCTCGCGCTCGCGTTCACGCTCGCGGCGCGCCAGGATCGGGGACAGCTCGAGATCGAGCTCTTCCACACGGATGGTCATGTAACGCAGGACGTCCTCGTTGATGGACAGCTGGCGTTCCACTTCCTTGACCGCGTCCGCCGGGGCGTCGATGGCCAGCAGGGAATAGTGACCCTTGCGGTTCTTCTTGACACGGTAGGTCAGGTTGCGAAGACCCCAGTATTCGATCTTGGCGACGGAACCGCCGCGTTCTTCGATCAGGGCCTTGATCTGGTCGTTCAGCGCCTCGGCCTGCTGGGCAGAGATATCCTGGCGCGAAATGACCACGTGCTCGTAAAGAGCCATGGGCAGGTGCTCCCGATGTGGACGACGGCGACGGATCGCGGCGGAAGACCGCAGGTCCGACGATGGCTCCCGAGGCGGCGGTCGAGGACGATTTCCTCAACCCATTGATACTCCGCGTCCGGGACCGGCGTCCTGGAAAGGCGGGGCGTATAGGGGAAAAGCGCCGGGCTGGCAAGCCACGCGGCATCGCGCCTCTTGCCGCGCAGGATGGAACACGCAATGTAGGAATTGCAAGGAGAGGTGGTATGCGGTTCTTGAGTGTGTTCGCGGTAGTTCTGATCAGCCTGCTGGCTTTACCTGTCCATGCTCAGGTGACCGGCGAGGCCACAGCGCGCACCCGCGAACTGGCCACGGCTTACGTCGAGCAGTTGGATCTTGAGCGACTCACGGCCGATACTTATGAATCGATGAACGAAGCCATGCCCGAATGGGAGCGCCTCCAACGTGAGATGATGGGGCCAACCAAGGGGCAAGTGGGTGTTACTCCCATGCCCAGCTTCACACAGGAACTGGATATCGAGGCCATTCGGCCGTTCCTTTCGATCCTTGATCGACTGCTGATCGAAACCTACGCGCGGGTCTATACGGAGCAACAGCTTGAGGCGATGATCCGTTTCGATTCTTCGCGTGCTGGACAGAGTATTTCGACCCGACGCGACGATTTTATCGTCAATCTGTTGACCGTCATGATCGAGCAGATGCCGTCCATCCGGGAAGAGCTCGGGTTTGACATGGAGGCAGACGAGGCCTTGCCGGAGGAGCCATCGATCGGCCCACCAACCCGGGGTATGCGCCCGGCGGCTCCGATGGGGCCGGGCATCCGTCCCCTTGAAGTCCCGCTAATGCGGCCTGCAGATACTGTTCCGCCACCCCCGATTGTTCAGACCGCGCCCGAATGACGGCACCTTGCCGACGTCGGTGCGATTGCCTAAGCCTCCTGCGATTCTGTAGTGCGGCGAGGGTCCGATGAGCTTGGCGTTTCTCTTTCCGGGGCAGGGTAGCCAGGCGGTCGGCATGGGCCAGTCCATGGTCGAGGCCTTTTCGGTCGCGCGCGAGGTGTTCCAGGAGGTCGATGACGCCCTGGGCCAGAAGCTGTCGGCCTTGATCAAGGACGGCCCGGAAGATCACCTGACACTGACCGAAAACGCCCAACCGGCCCTGATGGCCGTTTCGGTGGCGGTGGCGCGGGTGCTGGACCGGGATTTCGGCGTCTCGATGGATCGGGCGGCCTGGGCCGCCGGCCATTCCCTGGGACAATATTCGGCGCTGTGCGCCGCCGGGGCGATCTCGCTGGCGGATACGGCACGGCTCTTGAAGTTGCGCGGTCAGGCGATGCAGCGGGCCGTGCCGGTAGGCGAGGGGGCGATGGCGTCCCTGGTCGGGCCCAAGTCCGACCTGGCCCTGGCCGAGGCCGCAGCGGAGGCTGGGTCCGCCGTTGGGGTCTGCGTCGTGGCCAATGACAATAATGCGGGCAATATCGTGATTTCCGGGGACAAGGCGGCGGTGGACCGCGCCATCGAGGCCGCCAAGGAACTGGGCGCGCGGGCTATTCCGCTGAATGTGTCGGCCCCGTTCCACAGCCCGCTGATGCAGCCGGCCGCCGATGAAATGGCTGAGGCCCTGGCCGAAGCGACGATCTCGGCCCCGATCATCCCGATCATCGACAATGTCACCGCGCGGCCCGAAAGCGATCCCGAGGCGATCCGCCGGCTGCTGGTCGACCAGGTGACCGGCCGCGTGCGCTGGCGCGAATCGATGGAGTGGATGGCGGGGGACGGCGGCGTGACCCGCTTCGCCGAGCTGGGCGCGGGCAAGGTGCTGACCGGTATGGCTAAGCGGATCGCGCCTGAGGCCGAAGCTTCGGCCCTGAACGGGCCGGAAGAGATCGAAGCGTTCGCGAAGTCCTTGTGATCCTTCTCCCCTTGCGGGAGAAGGAGGCAGGTCGTCGACCTGACGGATGAGGGGTCGCATCGGCCCGTCCGATCAGCGTCGGCGGTTCAAACCGAGGGGTCTGCGAGACCCCTCATTCGACTCCCATCCGGGGGCCACCTTCTCCCGCAAGGGGAGAAGGATAAGGAGGCTGAATGTTCAATCTTGAAGGCAAGACTGCGCTGGTGACCGGCGCGACGGGCGGTATCGGCGGGGCCGTGGCACGTGCCCTGCACGCCCAGGGTGCCACCGTGATTCTGTCGGGCACGCGCGAGGCGGTGTTGAACGATCTGGCCGCTGAGCTGGGTGGGCGGGCCTTTGCGGCGGCGGCCAATCTGTCGGACGCCGAATCGGTCGACGGTCTGGTCGGGCGCGCCGAAGAAGTCGCCGGGGCCGGACTGGATATTCTGGTGGCCAACGCCGGCATTACCAAGGACGGCCTGTTGATGCGGATGAAGGACGAAGACTTCGCCGACGTCATCCGCATCAACCTGGAAAGCTATTTCCGGCTCAGCCGCGCGGCCATGCGCGGCATGATGAAGCGCCGGGCGGGCCGGATCATCGGCGTGACCTCGGTGGTCGGCGTGACCGGCAATCCGGGCCAGACCAACTATGCCGCCTCAAAGGCCGGAATGATTGGCTTTTCCAAGTCGCTGGCCCAGGAAGTGGCCAGCCGTGGCATCACGGTGAACTGTATCGCGCCGGGCTTCATCGCCAGCCCAATGACCGACGTGCTGAACGACCAGCAGAAGGAGGCCATCCTGGGTTCGATTCCAGCCGGCCGTCTGGGTTCGGGCGACGAAATTGCGGCGGCCGCCTGTTACCTGGCTTCGGATGAAGCGGCTTATGTCACTGGCCAGACCCTGCACGTCAACGGCGGTATGGCGATGATCTAGGCCTTCCCTGGCGGGAGGACTGTGCTAAAGCGCGCCGTCCGGCCCCGGCCCCACCTTATGACTTGCGAAAGCGGCGAGGTGGGCCTAGGGCAGGATTGAGTTAAACGCCGCCCTGGCGGCAGCAGACAGAGAGACACCCATGTCCGATATCCTCGAGCGCGTCCGCAAGATCGTCATCGAGCACCTTGACGCCGACCCGGACAAGGTCACCGAGAAAGCCTCCTTCATCGACGACCTCGGTGCCGACTCGCTCGACAACGTCGAGCTGGTCATGGCCTTTGAAGAAGAGTTCGACATCGAGATCCCGGACGACGCCGCCGAGCACATCCAGACCGTCGGCGACGCAGTGAAGTTCATCTCGGAGAAGTCGGCCTAAGGCTGACAGATCGAGCGAATATTCTGACGACCGTCCGGAGTAATCCGGGCGGTCGTTTTCGTTTGTCGTCAAGGCCTAGTCGCGCGGGCCGGCGGACTTTATGTTCGGGCCTGAGATTCAACCAAGACAGGAGCCGCCATGCGCCGCGTTGTCGTTACGGGCATCGGATTGCTGACCCCGCTGGGCTGGGGTCGCGAAATCACCTGGAAGCGAATCCTTGCGGGGCAGTCCGGTATCGGACAGATCACCTGTTTCGACCCGGAGGGATTCGGCTGCACAATCGCCGGCGAGATCCCAGCTGTTGACGGGCGTGGCGGCGGCGGTCCCGATGTCGAGGGGTCGTTCGACCCGGATAAGGTGATGTCCTCCAAGGATCGCAAGCGGGTCGATGACTTCATCGTCTATGCCGCCGCCGCCGCTGATGAAGCGCTGGAGGACGCCGGCTGGCACCCTGAAAGCGAAGAAGACAAGGAACGGACAGGTGTGATGATCGGGTCCGGCATTGGCGGCCTCGGTCCGGTGGCGGATACGGCCATCAAGCTGAAGGAAGAGGGGCCGCGCCGGATCAGCCCCTTCTTCATTCCGTCCGCGCTCATCAATCTGGCCAGCGGTCAGGTGTCGATCCGCCATGGCCTGAAAGGCCCGAACCACGCCGTGGTCACGGCCTGCGCGACCGGCGCTCATGCCATTGGTGATGCCGCACGCCTGATCGCCTATGGCGACGCCGATGTCATGGTCGCTGGCGGGGCCGAAAGCTCCGTCGTGCCAATCGGTGTGGCCGGCTTCGTCGCCTGCCGGGCGCTGTGCACCAGCTACAATGAGACGCCCGAGAAGGCCTCGCGCCCCTATGACAAGGCGCGAGATGGCTTTGTCATGGGTGAGGGGGCCGGCATCCTGGTCCTGGAAGAGTACGAACACGCCAAGGCGCGTGGAGCCAGGATCTACGCCGAGGTGGCGGGCTATGGGCTGTCGGGAGACGCCTATCACATCACCGCGCCGTCTGAAGACGGTGACGGTGGATTGAGGGCTATGAAGGCGGCGCTGAGAAATGCCGGCCTGGAGGCGTCCGACATCGACTACGTCAATGCGCATGGCACCTCGACGATGGCCGACGGTATCGAACTGAGGGCGGTGGAGCGGCTCCTCGGTGATCACGCGTCCAGCGTCGCCATGTCCTCGACCAAGTCGATGACGGGGCATTTGCTGGGCGCCGCTGGCGCGATCGAGGCGGCGTTCAGCGTGCTGGCGATCCGCGATCAGGTGGCCCCGCCGACGATCAATCTGGATGACCCGGCGTTCGAGACACCGCTTGACCTGTGTGCCAATGCGGCCAAACCGATGGCGATTGAGGTGGCGATGTCGAACTCCTTCGGGTTCGGTGGCACGAACGCCGCCGTCATCTTCAAGAAGGTCGCATGAGCGGATCAGCATTCAAGGCTGGGGTCCTCAGTGCCCTGGCAACGGCGGCCCTGATCTTCATCGCGGCCCTGGCCTGGGCGTTTGCCAGCTATAACGCTGACGGTCCGGTCGCCCGCAGCGGCGACGAGACCGTCGTCGTCCTGAGATCCGGGGCCGGGGTCGCTGAGATCGCCGGCGTTCTGGCTGAGGCGGGCGTCATTCGGTCGCCGACGGGTTTCCGAATCGCGGCGCAACTGACCGGCGCGGATCGCGATCTACGGGCCGGGGAGTACCGGATAGAGAGCCAGGCTTCTCTGGCCGAAGTGATCCAGACGCTGCGAACCGGCGATGTCGCCCGACACTTTGTAACGATCCCCGAAGGCTGGTCCGTGGCCCAGGCCATCGACATCCTCAATGCTGAAGATGTTTTGACCGGAGAAATTACCGAGATTCCCGCCGAAGGGTCCCTGATGCCGGACACCTACGAGGTGATGCGCGGTGAGAGCCGTCAGTCGGTGATCGACCGGATGCAGGCGGCCCAGACGGCCTTGATCGAGGAGTTGTGGCCGACGCGGGCCGAGGGCCTGCCGTTCTCGACACCGGAGCAGGCCGTCATCCTGGCCTCGATTGTCGAGAAGGAAACCGGCGTTGCCGCCGAGCGGCCTCGTGTGGCGGCGGTCTTCGTCAATCGGCTACGGCTGGGGATGCGGCTGGAGAGCGACCCGACCATCATCTACGGCATTACCCAAGGCCGACCGCTAGGCCGGGGACTGAGGCGTTCCGAGATCGACCGCCACACCGACTGGAACACCTATCAGATTGCCGGTCTTCCGCCGACGCCGATCGCCAATCCGGGGCGCCCGGCGATTGAGGCAGTGCTGAATCCGCCGACGACGCGCGATTTGTTCTTTGTGGCGGACGGCTCTGGCGGGCACGCCTTTGCCGAGACCTATCACCAGCATCTTCAGAACGTCGCGCGCTGGCGGGCCCTTGAGCAGGAACAGGGGGCTGCCGCTGCTCCAGCTATCGCGCCACCGGCCGGAGGCACGCCGGCTGCGCCAGAGACCCCGACCCCGCCATGAGCGATGTGATTTCGGGCATGACCGGCTTCGGTCGTTGCGAGGGGGCTCTGGATGACTGGGCCTGGACGATCGAGGCACGCTCGGTGAACGGCCGATCGCTCGATGTGAAACTCAAGACACCGCCTGGGCTGGACGGGCTGGACCGCGAGGGCAGGGAAGCCGCACAGGCCAGGTTTCAGCGCGGCCAGGTGGGGATCACCGTTCAGGCCCGCCGTAGCGAGCGCGCTGTCGCGATCCGGATCAACCCCGCGGTGCTCTCAGCCTATCGTGAGATCGTGAACGAACTGGTGAGCACCGGGGTCACGCCCCCGACGGCGGATGGGCTGTTAAGTCTGAGAGGCGTGATCGAGGCCGGTGAGGTAGAGGAAGGTGACCTCAGCTCGGTGAACACCGCCATCGTTCGGGATGTCGCCAGGGCGCTCGATGATCTGAAAGCGGCTCGGCGAGACGAGGGCGCGCGTCTGACGCCGCTCATTCAGGGTTTTCTGGACCGCATCGCTGACCTGACCGAACAGGCCCGCCAGGAAGCCGATGCTCAGACCCAGGCCATTCGAGAGCGTTTCACCAATCGCGTCGAAGACCTCACCGACGGGGCCGCCGGCCTGGAGGACCGCATCTTCCAGGAGGCCGCCATGATGGCAGCGCGGGCCGACGTCCGCGAGGAGCTGGACCGGCTGGATGCCCATACCGCCTCGGCCCGGGCGCTCGTAGCGGAAGGCGGTGCGGTCGGACGCAGACTGGATTTCCTGTCCCAGGAGTTCATGCGCGAAGCCAACACTCTCTGTTCAAAAGCGGCCACCCTTGCCTTGACCTCCGCCGGGCTGGACCTCAAAGCCACCATCGAGCAACTCAGGGAGCAGGTGCAGAATGTCGAGTGACGGCCAGGTACATCCGTCGCCCCGCCGGGGACTGTTGTTGATGGTGGTGGCACCGTCGGGTGTCGGCAAGACCAGCCTGACGCGACGCCTGATCGCCGACCATCCGGACCTGCATCTGTCGCTGTCCTATACAACGCGCGAGCCACGGCCCGGGGAACACGACGCCCGCGACTATCATTTCGTTGATCGCTCAACTTTCGATCAGATGGTTGAGGAAGACGCCTTCCTCGAATGGGCCGAGGTCTATGGTAACCGGTACGGAAGCCCCAAGGCCCCGATCCTCGCGGCGCTGGAGCAAGGACAGAGCGCCCTGTTCGATATCGATGATCACGGTGCCAAGACCATCGCAGCCCAACTGCCTCAAGACTCGGTGCTGGTGTATCTGCTGCCGCCATCTCTCGCCGAAATGCGGCGTCGCCTGACCGCTCGGTCCCAGGATTCTGAGGAGGTCATCCGCAAGCGGATCGCCCGCGCCAAGGATGAGATCTGCGGTTGGAACACCTTTGATTATGTCCTTCTCAACGACGATTTTGATCGGGCCTATGCCGATCTTGCGCACATCTTCCACGCCGAGCGTCTCAAGCGTGCCCGCAATCCCTGGGTCGGTGATTTCGTCGGCGACCTTCTTGCTGAGGAGGTCGCTAGCTAGCGGCGCGAGGCCTCGGCTAGCCTCAGGAAGCCGGCTACGTCGATCACCTCGGCGCGAGCATCCGGGCTAATACCGGCCGCTTCGCAGAGTTCGGCTCCCCCCATGGACTTGAGGCTGGACCTTAGCATCTTGCGGCGCTGGCCGAAGGCGGCGGCCGTAATCTGCTCGAGCGCCGCCAGGTCTGCCGGTGAGGGCGCGTCGGCGTGTGGGGCCAGGCGTACAACCGCAGAGGCGACCTTCGGCGGCGGGGTGAAGGCACGCGCCGGCAGATCCATCACGACGCGGGCTTCGCACACGGCCTGAGAGATCACACTGAGGCGACCATAGGCCGACGTGCCGGCCCGGGCCGCGACGCGATCAGCGACCTCCTTCTGGAACATCAGGGTCAGGGATCGGGGCCGCCAGCGACCGGTCAGCCATTTGATGAGCAGAGGTGTGCCGACATTGTAGGGCAGGTTCGACACCAGATGCCCGGTTTGGCCGGCGAGTAGTTGGCGCTCATCGACCTTTAATGCGTCGGCCTCGGTAACGGTTAGACGTCCACCGCTGGCTGAGGCCAGGTCTTCCAGCAGCGGGATGAACCGGCGATCCTTTTCAACAGCGATCACCTGAGATGCATCACTCTCCAGCAAAGCTCGGGTCAGGCCGCCTGGCCCCGGCCCGACCTCGATCACGACATCACCGTCGAACGGCCCAGCCAGGCGCGCAATCTTTCGGGTGACATTGAGGTCCAGGAGGAAATGCTGGCCGAACCGCTTGTCGGCGGACAGGCCGTGTGCTTCGAGCACCTCTCGCAGCGGCGGAAGCTCGGTCATGTTTGCGCGCGATTTTGAGCCATGTCGGATGCCAGCCGGATCGCAGCCACGAGACTGTCCGGTCGGGCAACCCCTTTTCCGGCGATGTCGAAACCGACGCCATGGTCGGGTGAAGTTCGAATGATCGGCAAGCCGAGGGTGGCATTGACGCCGCCCCAAAAGTCCAGGGTCTTCACCGGAATCAGCCCCTGATCGTGATACAGGCAGATGGCCGCGTCGTAGCGTGCTCTCGCCTCGGAGTGGAACAGGGTATCAGCCGGCAGCGGGGCGGTAATGTCGATGCCCTCGGTTCTCAGCTGAGCGACGGCCGGAAGCATAACGTCTCGCTCCTCGGTGCCGATCGTTCCGTCTTCGCCTGCATGGGGATTGAGGCCCGCCAGGGCCAGCCGCGGCTCGCGAATCCCAAAATCGCGCTGGAGGGCCTCATGGGTGATGCGTGCGGTTCGGCACAGGCGCTCTGAGGTGATGAGGCCGGGAACGTCTGCAAGGGGGACATGAATCGTGACGAGGCAGACCCGCAGATCAGCGGCCGTCAACATCATGACGGGACCGCGTGTGCCTTTAACGGCGGCCGAGGCCGTAAGGTCAGCGATGAACTCCGTGTGCCCTGGAAATCGAAACCCGGCCTGGTAGAGCGGAGCCTTGGCGATGGGGCAGGTCACAACACCGGAGGCGAACCCCCCGAGTGTCAGATCCACGGCCTCTTCAATCCACGCAATGATGGAGGGAGCATTGGCCGGCTCAGCACGGCCCAGCTGTGGAACCACCGTGACGGGGCGATTCAGGAAAGGCAAGGCACTCCCGAAGACGGCATTCACCTGATGGGGGCCGTCGATCTGCGCCACCGCGATTTCGCTGTGCTCGACCAGGCGGGCATCGCCGATCACGAAGAATGGCGGACCGTCATGACGCAGGGATTGCCAGGCGCGAGCGACGATCTCAGGCCCGATCCCTGCCGGATCGCCCAGGCTCAGGGCGAGCGGCCGTGCCAGCATCCCAGGCTCAGGACTCGCCGTCGCGCGATTCGATCGTCGCGGCATTGCGAAGATCGCGAATGTAGCGTCGGTTCAGCATCTCGAGCTGTTGACGGCTCAGTTGTTGCCGTATTTCTTCGAGCGACGGAATGGTGTCGCTGGCGGCCCGACGGCCACACATGGCGATCAGGTGCAGACCCTGGTCGGATCGCTGCGGTGTGCTGATACTGCCGACAGCGGCGCTGCGCCCGATCTCCTGGAACGGCGGTGCCAGGTCCGCGACGTCGGCTTCGCCGAGTTCTGATCCGATCACACCGGCGGTGGCATTGGCTCGGGCCACGATGTTGTCGCAGGTCAGTCCGCTGTCTCTTAGGGCATTCAGTGTCGCGGTCGCCTCTGCGACCTGGGCTTCATCGGCGTTGCGCGGGAGCCGGACGCCCGCCTGGCGAAGGCTGGCCATCGTCGAAACAGCCCCGGTACGTTCGTCGCGTACCAGAACAATGTAGACGCCGCCGTCGACCGCGATCGGGTTGGACAATTGGCCCGGATTCATCTGGTTGAGAGCGGCCTGGACTTGAGCGGGGGTCTCGCCTTCGATCACCCAGCCGGCATCGCCCCCATCGCGGGCCGACGGAGCAGAGGAAAACTGGCGCGCGACCGCAGGGAAGGGGGCACCGTCGAGAAGCTGCTGAACCAGCTGCCGGGCACCGTTCATGGCGACATCCATGCCGCCGACCGCGGCGGCGTCGATATAGATTTCTCCGAGCAGCCACTGCGGCCGGCTGGCCGCCTGTTCGATCCGCTCCAGCACGGCGTTGACCTGATCCCTGCCCACGCGCGTCCGGTCACGATAGCGGCCGTTTACGAGCATTCCCCAGCCCATATCGACCCGCACCTTCTCGCGGAAGGTGGCAGGGTCTAAGCCGAACTGGGCCATTTCTCGGAGCATCTGTTCAGCCGAAGCCCCGCTCTCCTGCGCCATCGCGGCGATCTCGGAGTTCACCATTTCGTCGGTGACCTCGACCTCATATCGCTCCAGTTCCTGAGACTGGAGTTGCTGGTCGATGAGCCCCCGCAGCGCCTGTTGCTGGATGGCAGGCAGGTTCTCCGACGTCGGCCGAAGCTGCGAGGTGAAAATCAGGAACAGCATCCGCTGACGTACGTCATAGCTGGTAATCAGATCGTCATTCACCGTGACCAGTACACCCTCTGCCAGGGCAAAATCAGGTGCTGCGCCGACTCCTGCCGGCGGCTGGGCTGGCTGGTCCGTGGCCTGGGCGGATGCCGGCTGGGACATGGACAGGGCGAGGGCGACAGCGCCCACGGAAAACATCCAGCGCATAGGGGACGGTATTCCTTTTCCGACAAGCGGGTTCATAAAAAGTCTGGCCGCCGGACGGCGTTCGAGAAACATGAGCGCGTCTTACCTTGAACCGCCCAATGTGGCGAGCGTTAGGCGAACGAACACCCCCTCCGACGCCCGGATGCCTCGTCCGGCGAGAAGATCCTCGTTTCGCTCGTAGATAAACTCGAAACGAACGCACTCGTCCTGATACAGCAGCCCAATTTCGGACCTTGGCCAAAGCTCCTGGTCGAGATCACGGGTGGCCATGAATGATACACCCCAATCGCCGACAACGAAGACCTGGCCGGAAACTTGGAGCACCTGGTAGTTGGCGCTTCCAAGGGGGGAGGGGTCGGTCTGGTCCGAAAGATATCTCAGGGCGACGTAGTCGGCCTCGCGGAACTGGGCGCTCAGGCCGACTTCAATCTGACGCAGGTCAAGATTGTCGTCGAGCAAGGCCCGGGCCCAGCCGGCCACGCCAGGCAGTGGCTGGGCCGTCGCGGCAACGACCCAGTCCGATGATGTCTCTGAAATGCCGGTCGGATCGTAGAGCTCGCCCGGTGCGCCGCCGGTGATCTGGCGCAAATAACCCGGCTCCTCTTCTGCACGGAACATCCGGCCGACAAACAGGCTGGCGCTTCGCGTTTGCGCCCATTCCGCGGCGATCCTCATGCCGAGGCTGGCCCGCAGGCCGCCCTCATAGAGGTCGTAGCCGGGGAATTTATTGTCCTGGAACAGGGTCGAGCTGTCGAGCTCGATAAGCTGGCTGTCTTCGTTGGGGATACGGGTGTCGATATCCGCGTCCGGCGACACGGCGATCTGAGCCATAGGCTCCAAGATGATCGAACCCGTTTCAAACCGCCGGATCAGGGGGTAGCGCAGGTCCAGACCAAGCGTGGCATTGAAGCGAGACAGGTTGTGAGACTGGTCGGCCAGCGTCGGTAGATCCTCTATGGAGTAGAGGTCGGCCCGCGCCGTCATGAAGGGTTCGAGGCGTAGGCCGAAATCGGTGGTGATGGCGCGCCGCCAGTCAGCCTCAAAGGTTGCCCGGGCACTGTCAACTCCGGGCAGGTCATCCGTCGGACCGGGCGGGGGAAGGTAGTCCGGAGATATCACCGGGGTTCCGACGTAGTCTTCGCGGAACAGGGCGGCGGCGGACCCGCGCAGGCGCAGCCGACCTCCGAAAACAGGTGAGGCGGGCTCCCACCGCGCCTCAATGAGTGGGGCGACGACGGGTAGGGTGTCGTCATCCTCAAAGATCAAACCGCGTGCATCGCCGAGCGGATAGGCGGTCGTGTCGATTCCCAGGATTCGCATCGACTGGAACGACAGCAGGGCCATCGAAAAATAGGATCGATCAGTCTGGCGCTCGACGTACACCTGATTGGCGAGGCGCCGGTAGTCGGCCTGGAAGAGGCCGGCGGCGCTGTGGGCGTCCTCGATGTCGTATCGGTCAAATAGGGTCGGGTCGGACGCGTGCTCGATTGTAAAGCCCCAGCGCCAATCCTCATTGATGGCAAAGGCCCCGCGTCCCAGGACGTAACCGCGCCATTCCTGGTCGCCGTAGCGGGTGTTCTCCAGATCGACGCCTGGGCCCGGATCTTGGTCGACATTGCCGAACAGTCGGTCCCGCGTGCCCCCTGCCCGAATCCGAACGGTCCCCGAGTAGAAGCGTCGTCTCCAATCCAGATTCAGGAATGGATTGACCGAGGTGTTGATCTGCGGGCTGACGATGAGATCCTGATGAGGAGAAATGACCCAAAGGTAGGGTTGTTCAAACGAGAAGCCGCGCGAATCCGATCCCGTCGCCGTCGGAATCAGAAACCCGGACTGGCGTTCAGCGGTGGGGTCCGGATGCCAGAAGACCGGGGAATAGAAGATGGGAACACCCGCCACGCGGATCGTCGCGTTGCGATAGAAGACGATTGCATTGTCCTGATCCTGCACGACGGTATCGGCCTGGATCGACCAGGTCGGCTCACTGGGTTCGCCTTCGCTGTTGCAGAGATCGCATGGCGTGAAGATCGCATTGTACAGCTCGTTGACGGTTTCGGTCCGTCGGACGGCGCTGGCCGCCGAGATCTTGATGTTGTTTCCGAGCCGGGCGGCAAATCCCGTGGCGAAACCGGCACGAAGTTGATCGTCGAGCTCCAGGGTGTCCGCGTACTGCACGGTCCCATCGGGATTGATCAGCTCGGCATTGCCTGCAGCGGACAACAGGCCTGAGGTGATGTTGTAGTCCACACGGTCGGCGCGAAGCAGGCGCCCCTGATAACGGGCCTGAACGGTGCCGACCGCCAGGATCTGTTCTGCCTCGGTGTCGCGGGTGATGGCGTCGGCCTCAAGGTAGAGACCGTCTGCCGTCAGACCGTCCGGGCCGGGCTGTTCTGCGACGGGATCGGTCGCCGCCGGCACCTCCTGGGCATGAGCCTGTGCGAACGACAGCGAAAACGCAGCCGCTCCGATTCCGGCAAGCAGTCGCGACCGGAACCCGGATACAAAGCGGTCGCGCTCAAACCTAAACATCGAGTCCCACACAAGCTTCGCCACGGTTAGCCGTCCTCGGTGTAGCAAAGCAAGGTGAAGGCGGACAGGACGACCAGCAAGGGCGGAATCCAGGCTGCGGCGAACGGCGGCAGGACTTCGGACTCGCCAAGTGCCCGCATCAGGGCGCTGACGAAGTAGAAAACAAATCCCAGCCCGACGGCCGACACGACCATCAACGGCATATCGCCTAGCCGCATCAGCCTCAGTGAGAACGCTGCGGCCAGGACCGACATGGCGGCGAACATGAGAGGCGTCGCCAGGAGCTCATGCAGCCGCAGGCGATACTGGGTCGCCGAAAAGCCGGCTGACTCGATCGTCGAGATCAGACCGGGCAATCGCCAAAACGGCGTGCTGCGCGGCGGCTCATAGCCCTCGAAGGCCTTGTCGAGGGTGAGATTGGAGCGAATGGACAGGGTGGCGTAGGTAACGGCCTGCTCGCCGGCCGCAGCCTCGCGCGCATTGGTCAGTTCCCAGGCCCCCGGCACCAGCCTTGCTGTTTCAGCCTCAATTCGCCGCTGAAAGGCACGGCGACCATCGTCTCCGGTCGCATAGACGAACATCGAGACGTTCCGAAGCAGCGATGAATCGGCGTCGCGCTCCTCTGCGGTGATGACGACCTGTGTTCGGCCGTCCCCCTGACGCAGCCAGACCGCTGCCGGCTCGGTATTGAGCCCTTCCCGGCTCTCCAGAAGGGCATCGCTGCTGCGCTGGTACTGGCCATCCAGCCACGATGCGAAAGGATTGAGAATTGTGATCGTCAAAATGCCAATGATGAAGGCGGCACCGGCGGCGGGAAAGATGAAGCGCCAGGCCGAGACACCGGCCGCGCGCATGGCGATCAGTTCGCTGCGACGATTGAGACCGATGAACGCCGCCAGGACGCCGAATAGGAATACGAACGGCAACAGCTGAAGGATCACCGCCGGCGACTTCATCAGCATCAGGCCGATCAGGCCGATCGCCGACACGTCAACACGGCCACCGATGTCGCGCGAGATTTCCACGAAATCGATCAGCATGATCACAGCCGAGATCACCGCGAGCGCGCCCCCCACTGCCCTCAGGGTACGGGTCAGGACGTATTGCTCGATGCTGGTCAGCCGACGCTGCCAGTTCGCCAGGAATCCAGGCAGGCGGGTTCGAATCCTGCGCATCAGGGACGCCCCTCCAGGCCATATTGGCGTCCCGCCCCGACCTGGACGATTCTATGAATCTTCTGACGGAACATCGGACGAAGGGAGAGCCATAACAGCCCCAGCGGGAGCAGGTACTGGATGATGTTCAACCAAGCGTTGGAACCACACGCCGAGACTGCGGCGAACCCCAGGAGGCGCACGGCAATGGCCGATGAGGCGGCGATCGCGATGCGTCGAGAGTAGCCAGTCCGGCTGAAGCTCCCGCCGAGCAAGGCCGAGAGTGCCGCCGCCATGAAGGCCAGCACGTAGAGCGGACCCGACAGCCGGGCATGAGCTTCGGCGAGTAGCTTGAGGCGATTGCCCGTTTCCCATTCATTGGCCGGGTCGGGGAAGAGCAGGTCAGACAACCAACGGTCTGATTCCTTGTAGTGCAGCGCGCCGGTCGAAATGGCGTAGCTCCCGAGTTCAACGACATAATCGTCGAAGGAGACGTAGTTGAGTACGCCTTCGCGCGAGAATTCGGACATCGAACCCGACGACAGGATGATGACCGGACGGCCGCCCAGCTCCGAGATGCGACCTTCTTCGGCGTCGTACAGCGTCGCGCCCTGATCCTTCTCAACATGGATGAAGAGATTTCGCAGCAGCCCATTCTGATCGATGCGTTGGGCATAGATCGTCAGGCCGGGCGCGCCTTCGACAAACTGTCCCTCCCGAACCAGGATCGAGGCCAGGTCTGCACGCACGGCATACAGCTCGCGCCGCATTTCCTGCATGGCCACCGGCTGGAGGAAGAGGTTGGAGGCGAGCGCCGCCAGGGCGATCAGGGACGCCAGGCGGAAGGCGGGATCAATCACCTGCCACCGGCTCATGCCGCCGGCGAAGCACACTACAATTTCGTGTTCCGAATGCAGGCGATTCAAGGCCATCAGGGCTCCGACCAAAACCCCGATGGGAAGGATCAGGGTGACGATCTGCGGCAGGGCGAGCGCCGTTACCTTGGCCAGGGTCCAGGCGCTTTGACCGCGCTCAACAATCAGGTCGAGTTGGCCGAGACTCTGACCGAGAATGGCGACAAGCGTCAGCGCGCCGATCGCGGCAACGACCGGCCCGCCTATCTGTCGGAAAAGATATCGATCAATGATCTTCATAGCGGACATTGCGAGCGAGGCCCGCGCGAGGCATTTATCATGCTCAAACGCGAACGCCATGTCCGCTGTGAGTTTAGAGTCGACGTTCGGTGGGCTGCCGAACAATCAGGAGTCCTTAGATGAAGATCGAGTTCGTCGCCAAGGCTGGCGATGCAGACGCCGTCGCGCTGCTTGTATTTGAAGAATCAAGGCTTTCCTCAGCTGCACGGGATGCAGATGTAGTCCTTGGGGGGAGCATCTCCCGCGGAGCTCGGCAGGGTCGCTTTTCGGGCAAGGCGGGCCAGACCCTGCTGCTCGGAGGCACCTCTGAGTCGTCTCAGACCTGGCTGATCGGAGCCGGTGCCGAATCAGCTTTCCGTGATCTTGCGATCGAGACCGCCGCCGCTCACGCCTATAATGCTGCCAAGATGTCGGGTGCCCGCACCCTGGCGATCGAGCTGACACAGTTGCCTGCTGATGGTGCGGCCCGCGCGGCCTTCGCCGTTCGTTTGGCGGCCTACCGCTTCGACAAATACCGGACCACTCAGAAGCCAGAGAAGGTGCCGTCCGTCGAGACCGTCAGGATCGTCTGCGCCGACCCCAAAGCCACCAAGGCAGCGGCCAAGAGCTGGGATGCGCTCGCAGACGGGATCATGTTCACGCGCGATCTCGTTTCGGAACCGGCGAACATCCTTCACCCACAGTCTTTCGCAGAGCGCTGCAAGGCGCTGAAGACCCTTGGACTTGAAGTCGAGGTGCTGGGCGAGAAGGAGATGGAGAAGCTCGGCATGGGCAGCCTGCTGGGCGTGGGTCAGGGCAGTGTGCGCGAGAGCCAGCTTCTGATCATGCGCTGGAATGGCGGGGCCAAGACCGAGGCTCCGATTGCCTTCATCGGCAAGGGAGTCTGTTTCGACACGGGTGGCATTTCGATCAAGCCTGCCGAGGGCATGGAAGAGATGAAGTGGGACATGGGAGGCGGCGGTGCCGTTGCCGGTCTTATGCACGCCCTGGCTGGTCGCAAGGCCAAGGTGAATGCGGTCGGCGTCATCGGCCTTGTCGAGAATATGCCTGATGGAAACGCCCAGCGTCCGGGAGACGTGGTCAAGTCGATGTCGGGTCAGACCATCGAGGTCATCAATACCGATGCCGAAGGTCGCCTCGTTCTCGCCGATGCGCTCTGGTACACGCAGGATCGCTTCAAGCCCAAGTTCATGATCGACCTGGCGACCCTGACCGGGGCTATGATCGTCTCGTTGGGCATGGAATATGCGGGCGTCTTCTCGAACGACGACAAGCTGGCCGACAACATCTTGGCGGCGGGACCCGTAACGGGCGAAAACGTCTGGAGACTGCCTCTGCCGGAAGCCTATGAGCGCCACATCGACAGTCCGATCGCCGATGTGAAGAACATGGGCAATGGCCGCTCGGGAGGCTCCATCACGGCGGCGCTGTTCCTGCAGCGTTTCGTCAACAAGGTTCCGTGGGCCCACATCGACATCGCGCCCACGGCCTGGACGAAGGATTCCAAGGTCGAAACGGTGCCGAACGGCGCGACCGGCTATGGTGTGCGCTTGCTGAACCAGATGGTCCAGGACCGCTACGAAGGCTGAATGGCATGAGATGGGCCGGACGCGATGATCGCGTCCGGCCCATCGACCTGTTTCGGAGGCCTAGTGCTCGCCGCTGGTGCCCATCGCCTCGGATCCCGTCACGATCTCCGAAATGTACAGGCCGGCCGGAGCCGTCGTTGCCTCGCCGTAGATCCCGACCCAGATGTCGTACTGTCCTGACTGGGGCGATGTGAAGGTGACGGCGGGGTTCAGGCCATCATGGTCGTCGTTGCAATGCCAGGAGCCGTCGGCGCCATTCACAACCAGGGTCGTGTCGGCGTCCGAGACTGCTGAGATGATCAGCGGAAAATCTGTGCCGGCCTCGTAATTCACTCGGAAGTCGGGAGGGTTCGAAATGAAGCCGTTGCAGGTCTCGCCCAGACCGGAGGCATCGATGTCGCCACCGGCAATCAGCGGGATCACAGCCGGATCCGGGACATAGCCGGTCATCAGGTTGAGCGTCCCGAAGGTCGGCTCGAGAGAGAAGTCCTGCGCAAGCGCGGGGCCGGCGACAAGAACGGCGGCCGTTGCGGCCAGGGCGGTAAGACGGGTTCTCATTGGATGGTTCTCCTGAAACGGTCGAACGAAGCGCCAGCCTCCCGAAATCAAGGCTTGTGGCTCTGCGTCCGGGTGAGCAGGATGCACAGACACTGGGGTCGGTAAAGTGATGAAACCGGGTTCGAGGAAAATATGAAGCCCGAAGCCAGAGGCGATGTCTGGTTCTACCATCTGGAGCGATCCTCTCTGGACCAGGTGCTGCCCGGGCTTCTCGAAAAGACGCTCCAGCGCGGCTGGCGCGCCTTGGTCCGCGTACGAGATCCGGCGCTTATGGGAATGCTGGATGAGCGCCTCTGGACCTGGCGAGATGAATCGTTCCTGCCGCACGGGCGGGCGGACGACGACCATTCTGATCGTCAGCCGGTCCTGCTGACTGCGGGAGTGGGCAATCCCAATCGCGCCGATGCCCTATTTCTTGTCGATGGGGCGGCTCCGGACGATGCTGCGGACTTTGAGCGCTGCCTGATCATTTTTGATGGTCAGGACACCGAGGCTCTGGCCCGGGCGCGCGAACAGTGGAAGTCTCTCAAACAGGCGGGAGCCGAGGCATCGTACTGGCGACAAAGTGAGGAGGGGACGTGGTCAAGAGCGGCTTGAGAGGCGGGGTACTCGCGGCGTTGGCTTTGGCGTGCGTAGCGTGCGGCGGTTCACCGACGACCGTGCCAGATCCGAACGCCACCGCATCGGCCCCGCCAAGCGAGCCGGTCGCCGCTGACCGTTGCGGGGCAGGCGACCTTCAGTGGCTCGTCGGGGAACCCCGGACTTCGATTCCCGTTCCCGTTGATGTCAGCCACCGCAGAGTAACCTGTACGACCTGTCCCATCACGGAAGACTATTCCGAAACGCGATTGAATATCTTCTATAATCGAGAATCTGGACTCGTGGAGCGCGTGTTCTGCGGATAGCCAGGGAGGCAAGCGGCATGAAACACCTGCTGATCGCAGCCATCTTCGTGGCGGGAGCCTGCGCGCCGGCTTCGCACCCGCCACAGATCGGGGGGCCGGATCCGGTGCCCCCTGAAAACGACCGGTGCCGCGCGTCGATCCACCAGGATCTCGTCGGTCGACAACACTCGGAGATCCCGGTGGCCCCTGCGGGTGCCCTCTGGCGGATCAGCTGTTCCAGTTGTGCGGTGACGATGGACTACAATCCACAACGAATGAACATCGTCTATGACGACCGCTCCGGGGTCATTCAGAGCGTGAGCTGTGGATGATGCGTCTGGTTCTTGTTGCGACCAGCTTGTTCCTGTGCGCGTGCACTATCCCGGAGCCTGCGCCGGCGGCACCACCGGCCTGGCAATGCGACGCCGAGGGCGCGCGGTCGCTTGTCGGTTCGCACAGAGGGGCTGTCATGTTCCCGGCCGATGCGGTCGTCCGTTTCGTCTGCACCGAATGCGCGATGACCCGGGACTACCGCTCGGACCGGCTGACTGTCTTCTACGACGCAGCCAGTGGCGTAATCGAGAATGTCCGATGCGTGTGATCCTGACGACCGGCCTGTTCATGCTGGCGGCGTGTGGGGTTCCGGAAGCGCAAGCGCCTGACGATCAGGCTCCGTCTGAAGAGACACCCCAAGCGCCAGAGCAGGTCGAAGGATTGACCGAGCCGGCGGTGACCATGACGGCCGATCCGCCACCGCCCTATACCTATTGGGCTCCCGAGGGGACCGAGGTGCGCAACCATCCCAGCAATCCGAATGTCTGGATCGCCTTTGGCGAGGGCAGGAATGCCATTTATTATTTCGGCGACGCCTGCAGGGCGGCGGCGAAACAGGCCTGGATCGGGCGCGCGCGGAGCGATCTGCCTGCGCCGCCGACCGGCGCCGAATGGCGCGTCTTTGAGACCGGCCAATCCGTTCTGCAGGATCTGCAATTGGACCGGTTGAATATCGAGATCGATCCTCAGACCCAGCAGGTCGTTTCGGTCAGCTGCGGCTAGGCCTCTGCCAGGGCCTCTTCGGCCTGGACCCAGGCGGCTTCGGCGGCGTCGAGATCGGCCTGGGCCTTGGCGCGGGCGCGGCTGAGCCCTTCCAGCGCCTTGGGGTTCGAGACGGCGGCATTGGCCAGTTCGTCATCGAGTCGGGCCAGGTCGGCGCTGAGCGCGGTCATGCGATCCTCGGCCTTCTTGGCGGCGAAGCGCAGGGTCGAGGGCGAGGGGCCGTCCTTCTTTTTCGGCTTGGCCGGGGCGGGTGCGGGTGCGGGTTCGGCGGCGGCACCCAGCGTCTCGATCTGGCGCGGCTTGGCCCCGGCGGCCTTGGCCCGCTCAATGACGTAGCGAGCATAGTCGTCCATGTCGCCGTCGAACGGCTTCACCGTGCCCTCGGCGGTCAGCCAGAGGCGGTCTGCGACCAGTTCCATCAGCGAGCGGTCGTGGGTGATCAGGATCACCGCGCCCTGATAGTCGTTCAGCGCATCCAGAAGAGCGCGGCGGCTGTCGATATCCAGGTGGTTGGTCGGCTCGTCCAGGATCAGGACGTGCGGTGCCTCCATGGCGACCAGATTGAGCAGCAGGCGGGCGCGCTCACCGCCGGACAGGCTGTCGACCCTGGTCTCCTGCTTCGCGAAGGGCAGGCCGAACTGGGCTAGGCGTGACCTGCGGCTGGATTCGGAGGCCTCCGGCATGGCCCGGCGGATAATCTCCAGGGCGGTGTCGTTGGGATCCAGTGCCTCGATCTGGTGCTGGTGGAACCAGCCGACGCGCATCTTGCTCGAATGCAGATACTCGCCCTTCTCGGGCACAAGGGCCTCGGCGATCATCTTGGCGAAGGTCGATTTCCCGGCGCCGTTGACGCCGAGCAGGCCGATGCGGTCGTCCTCGTCCATACGCAGGTTCAGATTGCGCAGGATGGGCTTGCCGGGCTCGTAGCCAACATCGGCCTTTTCCAGCCGGATCAGGGGCGGGGCCAGCGGGCGTTTGGGCGAAGGCAGGACGAAGGGGGCGACGCGCTCTTCGGGTGGCAGGCTGATCGGCTGCATCTTGGCCAGGCGTTTGACGCGCGACTGGGCCTGGGTGGCCTTGGAGGCCTTGGCCTTGAAGCGATCCACGAAGGCCTGGAGGTGGGCGCGTTCAGCGTCCTGTTTGGCGCGGGTGGCTTCCAGCAGGCGCAGCTTTTCGGCCCGTCGCTTTTCGAAGTCGTCGTAGCCGCCAGTGTAGAGTTCGAGCCGCCGGTTGGCCATGTGCAGGATGTGGGTGCACGAGGCGTTGAGCAGCTCGCGGTCGTGGCTGATGATGATGGCGGTGTGCGGGTATTTTCTGAGGCGGGCCTCAAGCCACAGGGCACCTTCCAGATCCAGATAGTTGGTCGGCTCGTCGAGCAGCAGGATGTCCGGCTCGGCGAACAGGGCCGCAGCCAGGGCCACCCGCATCCGCCAGCCGCCCGAGAACTCGGCCATGGGGCGGGCCAGGTCTTCCTGAGAGAAGCCCAGACCGACCAGGATTTCCGAGGCGCGTGACGGGGCACTCTCGGCGTCGATGGCGATCAGCCGCTCCCAGATCTCGCCCATCTCCTCGGGCGGGGCGGTGTCGAGCCGCTGCATCAGGGTGTGGCGCTCTTCGTCGGCCTCTAGAATCGTGTCGAGCAAGGTGACCGGCGTAGCCGGGTGTTCCTGGTCGACCGAGCCGATACGGGCGCGGTTGGGCAGGCTGATTTCGTCGCCCGGCGGCTGGAGCTGACCCAGGATCAGCTTGAACAAGGTGGATTTGCCAACGCCGTTGCGCCCGACCAGTCCGACCTTGGCTCCGGGCGGGACGCTGACGGAGGCCTTGTCCAGAAACGGACGGCCCCAGGCGGAGAAGGTCAGATCCTTGATCTGCAGCATGGTCGAAATCGGCGGGTTGGAAAGCGGGGAGGGCGCCGCTATAAGCCCGCGACCTTGAAACCCCAAACCAGAAGTCACTCCCCATGACCGAACGCACCTTCTCAATCATCAAGCCCGACGCCACACGCCGCAATCTGACCGGCGCGATCAACGCCCTGATCGAGGGTGCCGGCCTGCGCATCGTCGGCCAGCGCCGCATTCGCCTGACAGAGGATCAGGCCAAGAAATTCTACGAGGTTCACGCCCACCGCCCGTTCTATAACGAACTGGTCGGCCAGATGATTGCCGAGCCGGTCGTGGTTCAGGTGCTGGAAGGCGAAAACGCCGTGGCCCGTTACCGCGAAGTCATGGGGGCCACCAACCCGCAGGAAGCCGCCGAAGGCACCATCCGCAAGGCCTTCGCCCTGTCGATCGGCGAGAACTCGGTCCACGGCTCTGATTCGCTGGAAAACGCTGGCATCGAGATCGCCCAGTTCTTCGATGCAGCGCAGATTCCGGGCTAGGCGCAAGCCATGACTCAGATGGGCCGAGGGGCGCTGGGACTGGCCGCGCTCCTCGCCCTGACTGCTGGATATGTTGACGCCGTCGGGTTTCTCGAACTCGGCGGCTTTTTCCTGTCTTTCATGAGCGGCAATTCGACCCGGCTGGGTGTCGGTGTCGGAACGAGCGATCCGGCGATCGCGGCTCGGGCCACATTGCTGATCGCCATGTTTGTGTTCGGCGTCTTTCTCGCGGCGCTAACCCCGGAGCGCGCGCGCCATCGCAAATCCTGGTTGCTTTGCGCCGTCGCTCTGTCGCTGGGCGGTGCGGCGCTGGGAGCCGACAGTCACCCCGTTCTGGCGGGCGGGCTCGCCGCCGTGGCGATGGGTGCGCTGAACATTGTCTTCCAGCGCGATGGGGAGATCTCGGTCGGGGTGACCTATATGACCGGCAGCCTGGTACGGCTGGGTGCCCGTCTGGCGGCCGCCTTCAAAGGTGGTCCGCCATGGGCCTTTGCGCCGTTCCTCCTGCTGTGGGCGGCGATGGCGTGCGGGGCCGTGCTGGGGGCCGTCTCGCACCAGCTTCTGGCGTCAGGCGCGTTCTGGTTGGCGGCCGTCGCCTGTCTGGCAACCGCCTTGATTGCAGTGGTCGGCAAGCTCGACGCGGATACCTAACCGAGCCGGTGATGGCTGCTCGAGCCGACAGGCCCTATGCCACCGTTTGAACCGCGTCGGCCAAGGCTGAAGGATAGAGGCCATGTTCGGCCTTCAGCACCCGCGCCGCCAAGGTCTCGCCGGTGTCGCCGGGAAGCACCGGCACGCGCGCCTGGGCGATGATGGGACCGGCGTCCATTTCGGCAACGACGTGGTGGACGGTGCAGCCGGCTTCCTTATCGCCGGCCTCAAGGGCGCGGCGGTGGGTATCCAGGCCAGGAAATCGGGGCAGGAGCGAGGGATGGATATTGATCAAACGGCCCTGCCAGGACTGAACGAAGTCGGGCGTCAGCAGGCGCATATAGCCGGCTAGGGCGACCCATTCGACGTCGTGAGCGACCAATTCGGCCTGAAGGGCCGCCTCATGCGCGGCGCGATCCTTGCCGAAGGGGGCCTGGTTCACCGCGATGGCCTCGACACCGAGATCGCGGGCCCGGTGCAGTCCGGGGGCCTCGGGCTTGTTCGAGAGAACACAAACGACCTCGTAGGGGCAGGACGACTCGCGCGCGGCCTCGATCAGGGCGACCATGTTGGAGCCGGTTCCGGAGATCAGGATGGCGACGCGCGCCCGTGTCATGCCGACTGGAGCGTTCCGCAGGCGAAGGCGGTCTCGCCGGCAGCAGTCAGGTCCGAGATAATGGATTCAGAATGGCTTTCACCAGCATATAGAACGAAGCCAATACCGCAGTTGAAGGTGCGGCGCAGCTCGTGATCGGAGACGCCGCCCTGTTCGCCCAGCCATTGGAATAGCGGGGGCAGGGTCCAGGCGTTCCAGTCAAAGACCGGGACCAGGCCGTCCGCGACGCCGCGCTGGGGATTCTCGATCAGACCGCCACCTGTGATGTGGGCACCGCCGGTGACGCGGCCCGACTTCATGATCGGCAGGATGGCCTTGATGTAGATCCGGGTCGGTTCCATCAGGGCTGCGGCCAGGGATCGATCCGGCGCAAAGGGAGCTTCGGTTTCCCAGCTGAGACCCGAGCGTTCGACGATCTTGCGGATCAGGGAATAGCCGTTGGAATGGGGTCCCGACGAACCGACAGCAATGATGACATCACCGGGCCTTTGTTCGGTTAGGCGCGGCAGGACCTGGCCGCGTTCGACCGCGCCGACCGAAAATCCCGCAAGATCGTATTCGCCGGGAGCATACATTCCCGGCATTTCCGCCGTCTCACCGCCGACGAGGGCGCAGCCGGCCAGCTTGCAGCCTTCGGCAATGCCCGCAACGACTCGGCGCGCGACATCGACGTTGAGCTTGCCGGTGGCGAAATAGTCCAGGAACATCAGAGGTTCGGCCCCCTGGGCCAACAGGTCGTTGACGCACATCGCCACCAGATCGATGCCGACGTGATCGTGGCGTCCCGTCTCGATGGCGATCTTCAGCTTGGTGCCGACGCCGTCGGTGGTTGTGACCAGCAGCGGATCTGTAAATCCGGCCGCCTTGGGATCGAACAGCGCCCCGAAACCGCCGAGCGATGGGTCGGCCCCCGGACGCCGGGTGGCCCGCGCCAGGGGTTTGATGGCCTCGACGAGCGCATCGCCGGCATCGATGTCGACACCGGCGTCGGCATAGGTGAGACCGTTGGGCCGATCAGACATGGGGCCGTCGCGCTCCTTTGAAGTTAATTCTGTTGCCCGCGTGCTCTTGCCAGAGACGGGCGCGGCGGGGCTATAGCTGATTTCATGGATTCGATCACTGACAACGCCGCCCTGGTGGCGTTCTGCAATGCCGTCAAAGGCGCGCCCTTCATCGCCGTGGACACCGAGTTCATGCGCGAAGCCACCTATTGGCCCAAGCTGTGCCTGATTCAGGCGGCGACGCCCGAGCACGAGGCGGTCATCGATCCACTGGCCGAGGGGCTGGATCTGACGCCGTTTCTTGAGCTGTTGCGTGACCCGGCGACGGCGAAGGTCTTCCATGCTGCGCGTCAGGACGTGGAGATCTTCAACAAGCTGGGTGCGATGCCGGTCCCGCTGTTCGATACCCAGGCGGCGGCCATGGCCGCCGGCTTTGGCGATCAGGTGAGCTATGATTCGCTGGTCCGTCAGATGCTGAAGAAGCAGGTCGACAAGGGTAGCCGCTTTACCGACTGGGCGCGACGGCCCCTGACACAGGCCCAGTTTGAATACGCGCTGGCGGATGTGACGCATCTGGCGCGCCTGTATCCCAAGCTGCGCGACCGACTGGAGAAGGACGGACGGCTGGAATGGGTCAGTCAGGAGATGTCGGCCCTCACCGATCCGGCGCTTTATGATGTAGCGCCTGAGAATGCTTGGAGGCGGCTCAAGCCCAAGCGGTTCACGCCTAAATATCTGGCCGCCTTCAAGGCGACGGCGGAATGGCGCGAGCGTGCGGCCCAGGATCGCGACCAGCCTCGTGGACGAATTCTGAAGGATGAGGCGATCGACGAGATCGCGACCCAGACGCCGCTTGACCCCGATGCGTTCAACCGGCTGAGATCGGTTCCCAAGGGCTTTGGAGCATCCCGCCTGGGCAGTGATCTGATCGCGGCGCTGGCGACGGTCCTGAAAGATCCGGAGGCGTTCGCACCGGAGGTCGAGCGCCCGGCCCATCAGCCGCCCGCCCCTGCCTCGGTGGTCGAACTGTTGAAGGTCCTGCTCAAGGCCAAGTGCGAAAACAAGGGCGTCGCACCCAAGCTCATCGCAAACGTGTCGGACTTGGAGAAGATTGCCATCTCGGACACAGCGGAGGTGCCGGCGCTGTCGGGTTGGCGGCGGGATCTGTTCGGTGAGGACGCGCTGAAGCTCAAGCGTGGCGAGATCGCCCTGGTCCTGTCGGGACAAAGGGTTGAAGTGGTCGAGATCGAGTGACAGCTGCGTGACTCCCTGGATCGGCGCGGTTAGGGTCCGCGCCGGTTACAGATTTGAGGAGGCTGTCTGCATGATCCGATCCGCCCTGGCCTGTACGGCCGTATTGATGCTCGCCGCCTGCGGCGCGAGCGCCGGGCCCGAGCCGATGGAGCCGAGCGGCCCGTCGCCGACCGATCCGGCGAGCCTGTCCGAACATATTCGCGTTCTGTCGTCCGACGCTTTCGGCGGTCGCGGTATCGGAACTGAAGGTGAGCGGATGACGGTCGATTATGTGTCGAGCCAGTTCGCCGCGGCCGGCTTTGAGCCGGGCGGTCCGAACGGCAGCTGGACCCAGCCGGTGACGCTGCGCCGGTTCAATATGTCGGAGGCCGAGGGTTCGATTTCGGTTGGCGGGCGTATGATCCGCCTGGACCAGGGCGAAGAGATCGTGATGTCGACGCGTCTGCCGGACGCGGACGGGCAGGTGTCGCTGAACGGCGTGCCACTGGTCTTCGTCGGCTACGGCACCAATGCGCCCGAGCGAAACTGGAATGATTTCGACGGCGTGGATGTGCGCGGCAAGATCATTGTGGTGCTGATCAATGACGCCGACTTTGAAGAGCCGGGCCTGAACACTTTCAACGGCCGGGCCATGACCTATTACGGGCGCTGGACCTACAAGTACGAAGAGGCGGCGCGTCAGGGCGCGGCCGGCGTGCTGATCGTGCATGAGGACGCCCCGGCTTCCTATGGCTGGAACACGGTGCGCAACTCATGGACCGGCCCACAGTTCGACATCGAGCGGGCCGACCCGGCGTCGGAGCGGACCCCCCTGGAAGCCTGGATCACGCGCGACACGGCGGTGGAGCTGTTCGCCCAGGCGGGCTTGGATTTCGAGGCGCTGAAGGCCCAGGCCCGTACGCCGGAGTTCCAGGCGGTGGAGATCCCCGGCGCGACCTTTGACGGCTCCTATTCGCTGGAGAGCGACACGATCCAGACGGCCAATATCGTCGGTCGCCTGCCGGGCACGACCCATGCCAACGAGACCATCCTGTACACGGCGCACTGGGACCACATCGGCATCGGCGAGGCCGACGCCAACGGCGACGCCATCTTCAACGGCGCGGTGGACAATGCCACCGGCACCACCGCTCTGATCGAGTTGGCCCGGCTGTACGGCTCGGGCCCGCGTCCGGAGCGCTCGATCGTGCTGATCGGGTTCACGGCAGAGGAAAGCGGCCTGCTGGGTTCGGAGTATTATGCGGCCAATCCGATCTATGACCCGGCGCTGACGGTGGCCGGTTTCAACATGGACGGGATGAATGTGCTGGGCCGGATGACCGACGTGTCGGTGACCGGGTCGGGCTATTCGTCTCTGGAAGGCGATCTGGAGCGGTTTGCGGCCCTTCAAGGCCGGACCATTTCGGCCGATAGCGAGCCGCAGGCGGGCTATTACTTCCGCTCGGACCACTTCCCGCTGGCCAAGCGCGGCATTCCGATGCTGTACGCGGACGGCGGCACGGCGCTACGGATTGGCGGCACGGCGGCGGTCGAGGCGGCCAGCGCCGACTACCGCGCCAATCGCTATCACCAGGCCGATGACGAGTGGTCGGCGGACTGGAACCTGGAGGGCATGGCCGAGGATATCGCGCTGCTTTACGGCATGGGTCTGGAGCTGGCCAACAATCGTAGCTGGCCGACCTGGAACGAGGGCACCGAGTTCCGCCCGGTGCGCGACCGGACCTCGGCACGGCGGCAATAGGCCCGTCTGACGCAATCGTGGCTGGTCAGGCCTCGCTGCTCGTAGCAGCGAGGCCTGAACCATTTCTAGGGATGAACGATGAAAGCCTGGCGCCTCTCTTGGATCGCAGTTGCCGCTTTGACCCTGGCAGCCTGCGCGACACCGTCTGTCCCGGCTGGGCCCATGTCGACGTCCAACGACGCCGGCGCGGTGGATGCTGCGCGTTTGTCAGACCACGTCCGCATCCTCAGTGGCGACGCATTTCAGGGCCGGGAACCTGCGACCGATGGAGAGCGACTGACCCTGGAATATCTCCAAGCCCAGTATCAGGCGATGGGCCTGGAGCCCGGTGGCCCGGATGGTCAATGGCGCCAGCCGGTTGTCCTGACGCGCTTCACGCCGGTTGCCGGGGCGACTGTCAGGGCGGCCATGGACAATGGTGTCACCGTCAACCTCACGGGCGCGGCCCAGGCGGCCGTTGTGCGCGCAGCCTACGGTGACGGTCGGGCCCGCTTCGACAACGCGCCGGTGGTCTTTGCCGGCTATGGTATTTCGGCCCCTGACCGGGGCTGGGATGACTATGCAGGCGTCGATGTGGCGGGGGCCGTGGTCATTGTCCTGAACGGTGAACCCGATGATGAGCGGTTCAATGGCGATTACCCCAGCCTTTATGGGCTCGACGCCTACAAGACCGAAGAGGCTCAACGGCGCGGTGCCCTGGCGGTGCTTACGTTGTTGCCGATCCAGGCAGGATCGTCCGACTGGGCCGACCTCCTGGGTTATGTGGCCCGCCCCAGTGTCACGGTCGTGGGCGTGGAGAACATCGAGGCGGCGGGCTATATCGCCATGGATCCGGTGATGGGCTGGATTCGATCCAATGATGGCGATCCGGCCCAATGGTTTGTGGCGGCCGCAGGTGGGTCTTTCCGCGCGCGCCGGCTCGAGGGGGTGACGCTCTCACTGGATGCGACCGAAGCGATCGAGACGGTCAACACCTTTAATCTGTTGGCCCGAATGCCCGGTACCGAACGGCCGGATGAGACGATCATCGTATCGGCTCACTGGGATCACGTCGGGATGGCCGAGGCCCCCGATGCCGACGGTGACTCCATTTACAACGGAGCCTGGGACAATGCGTCCGGCACGGCGGGCGTTCTGGAGTTGGCGCGGGTCCTGCACGCGGAGGGGCCACGTGCCCGCTCGATCATCTTTGCGCATATGGCCGCCGAGGAAATGGGCCTGCTGGGTAGTTACTACTATGTTGAGCATCCTGTCTGGCCACTGGAGACGACCGTGGCCGACATCAATATCGATATGCTGCCTCTGTCGCCGCCGACGCGTGACATCGCCATCTTCGGCTACGGTCAGACGACCCTGGAAGACGATCTGGCGCGCCTGGCCGAGCCGGCGGGTCGGGTCGTGACCGACGACGGCAGGCCGGACGAGGGGTTCTATTACCGCTCTGACCATTTCCCGTTCGCCTTGGCGGGGGTCCCAGCGTTGATGCCGTGGCACGGCGTCGACTGGGATGAGGGCGGACGCGAGGTCGGAGAGCCTGCCTACAGGAGCCAGTGGTCAGCCTTCTATCACCGGCGGGCCGATGAATGGTCGCCTGAGCTGGACTGGCGCTCCGCGGTCGAGAATCTGACCTTGCTCGACGCGCTCATCGGTGAACTGGCCGACGGGAGACAATGGCCGGGCTGGAAGCCGGGTTCTGAGTTCGCTGCCACGCGAGCGGCATCGGACGCGGCACGCCCGTGAAAGCGCGTGCCCTGTCCGCAGATGGTTCCCCGCCTGTCAAAGGCAGCTATCCGCAGGCCGTCGAGGTTACCGGAGCTGAGCGGTGGCTATTCCTTTCTGGCCAGGTTCCGCTCGCACCCGACGGGACACTCGCGCTCGATTTCGGAGATCAATGTCGCCAAGTGTGGGCGAACCTTGAAGCCCAGCTGGCGGCAGCTGACATGACACTCGACAATTTGGTGAAGGTCACGACCTATCTATCGGACAGGCGGTTCTCTCTCGAGAATCGTAGGGTTCGTCTGGAGGTTCTGGCCGCGCGGCAGCCCGCCTTAACGGTCATTGTTGCTGATCTTTTCGAGCGCGAATGGCTGGTTGAGATCGAAGCGGTCGCGGCGGCATGACGCCGGTTTTGACCGGGGTGTCCCCGAGGGACTGACCCTCCTGGGCCGGGCCCACAGTTCTTCGGCTCCCGCTGGCTCAGTCTGTGCATGGCACCCGACCGAGGTGCGGATTTCCGAATGGCACTGACACAGTGCGCGCCGAAAGGCGGATCGCCAGCCGCTCCAGTCCTGTCCCTTGAATGCAGCTCCGGCGGGACTGTCGATCCGATCGGGGTGGCAATGGGTCCAGGTTTGGGCCATCGTACGGCGGCCGGTTTGGGACTGGGCCTGTCATCCGATGGCGGCGCGGTCATCTTCCTCTGGCCCGTCGGACACGTGCTGGCTACCGAACCGGATGAGCGCGACCACCAGGTCGAACAGGGAAGGGAGTTTGCCATGAAAGTGACCTTGCCGCTCGTCGTTGCGGCGTTCCTGGCGGCGTGTCAGCCGGCCGCAGATCAGGCGGCCGATGCAGATGCGGACCGGGCTGAGGAATCGGTGTCTCCGAGTGGGCAGGCCCCGGCCGCAGAGCCGCCGCCGGCCTATGTCGGATCGTGGGTCGCTGACCTGGCTTGGTGCCAGAATACGGTGGGGCCAGAGCGACCCATCGTGGTCACGGCGACCGAGTTCCAGGGGTATGAGAACACCTGCCAGATAACCCAGGTTTCGCCGACCGATAGCGGCTGGGACGCGACCTTTGTTTGCCAGGCTGAAGGGACAACTTCGAACCATCCGGTGGGCATTCAGGCGAATGCGGATCGCCTGGAGGTCAGCTGGCGCCAGGAAGGCTATTCCGTCGCCTGGCGGCGCTGCCCGGCCTAGGTTGCGTCATCATGCGAACTAGGGTCCGGTCGGCACCGTAGTTTCGGGTGCGGCGGCTTGCTCGGAAGCGACCCCGTCGACAGTGACCGGCGTCTCAGACGGCGGCGGTGGCGGATCTCGGTCAAGAGCCAGATGAATCAAGGGCAGGCCCTGGACGACGGAATCGAGAGTGTTCAGACGCCCTCCCAGCAGCCGCTGATAGATCCAGTAGGCGGCGACGACCTCCTCAACATACTGCCTGGATTGCGACACGGGGATGTTCTCGATGATGAGGAGGGAATCCGCGTCGGCCCCAAGGGCGCGTCGCGCCTCAATAACCGGTCGTGGCCCGCCGTTATAGGCCACAATCGCACGCAACAGATCGCCCTGAATGGCGTCCATTGCCATCACGTTTTCGACGTACATCTGGCCCAGGCGCATATTGAGAGCTGGATCGAACAGCAGGGTCGGCTCGCGCCTCAAGGTCGCGTTTCCAGCCAGTTCGGCCGCAGTAGCTGGCATGACCTGCATCAACCCATAAGCTCCGGCCCCCGAGCGGGCCTGGGGGTTGAAGCGGCTTTCCTTGCGGGCGATGGCATAGACGAGCCCGCGCGGCAGGGAGAATCCACCCTGGGGCTGTAGGTCGGGCAGGGGATAGTCTGCCGCATCGATCTGGCTGGTCCGTTCGAGGCCGAGACGATAGGCGAGACTTTCGCCCAGAATGGCCCACTGCAGGCGCTCATTCTGGGTCGGCGCATTGAACATTGCCAGCCGGAATTCTTCTATTGCATCCTCGGACCGGCCGATCTGGGCCAGGGCGGCGACACGCCGCGCTGTGGCATTGGTTCTGACAAACTCTGCTGCGGCAGCTTCATCGATGTCCGGGGCGGAATAGACCACCGTATTGACCGCTGGAGTCATCCATGGAGCGTTCAGAATGAGTGGTTCCGACCCGAGCTGGCGCATGGCGATCTGGCCGTAAAAGGTCGTGGGCCAGCGTGCGGCCAGGCGGAGATAGTCAGTCGCCTGCTGGGGGCGTCGATCATGGATCAGCGAACGGGCCGCCCAATAGCCCGCGCCTGCCCGGATCCAGCCGCTTTCGGAGGGGTCGATGGCGACCCGTTCAAAAGCCTGAAATGCGTCTGCGAACCGTCCGAGACGATAGGCCGCCATGCCGGCCACCCAATAGTCGCCCTGGATCTGACCGACTTCCCAGGCACGTTGAACAAAGCCGTCGTTCAACTGGTGCCGTGCTTCGCGCTCGCGGAACTCGCCCATGCCGACCGAGGCCTGGTAGGCGCGCCGGGCCGCTATCGTGGCTGGTAGCCTCGGCTCGACCTCGCCGGGCGGAATTCGTCGCATGGCCAGGATGTAGGCGCGTTCTGCGTCTGCGAGGTTGCTGTATTCGGTGAGCCAGGCCGACAGCTCGACATAGCTGGCCACATAGTCGCGATGAAACAGGATCTCGAATTGAAGTTGACCGAACAGGCTGCGATCCGAAACGTGCCCGGCACGGTCGAGCGCCGCAGCGAAATCGCCCCGACGGACATCGCTAAAGGCCGACCGATAGGCGGCTTCGTCCGATTCACTCAGGGGGCGCGGCTCCGCCACCGCAGGCGCGGATGTCAGGAACAGAGCCATGAGGGCAGCCAGAAAGCTGCACAGACTACGCATTCACAATGACTCCACCCCTGAGACTCAGGACTCTAGCGATGCCGGTTCAGGTGCGGCAAGGCGCTCGGCCAGCGACAAAAGGTCCTGCCACGCTTTGGCTTTTTCACGTGGCTGCCGCAACAGATAGGCCGGATGAAGGATCGCGAGCGCGGGATATGTCTGCCCCCCCTCGGCGGGTCGCCAGTCGCGCCAGGTGCCTCTCAGCTTGAGGATGCCTTCGTCGGCCTTGAGCATGAATTTGGCCGAGGCTCCGCCGACCAGGACCAGAAGGCGGGGTTGGACCAGTGCGATTGCGCGCTCGACAAAAGGGGCGCAGACCATCTGCTCTTCCAGGGTCGGTGTGCGGTTGCCTGGCGGGCGCCAGAACACCGTGTTGGTGATGAAGACCTCGTCCTTCAGGCTGATCGAAGCCAACATCCGGTCGAGCAATTGTCCGGCCTTGCCGACGAAAGGCTCGCCGCGCAGATCCTCATCCGCCCCAGGGCCCTCTCCGATCAGCATGACCTCGGCATCGGGTCTGCCGCGCGAAAACACCGCCTGACGAGCCCCCGTCCGCTTCAAGGGGCATCCGTCAAAAGATGAGATGGCGGCAGCGAGGGCATCGAGCGTCTGGGCCTCTGCCGCGCGGGCAGCGGCATCGGCAATGACAGCGGCAAGGTCGGGCGTCGAAGACACCACCGACGCGGTGGCTCCGCCGACGACGGCAGGTGTCCGACGCAGGGGCTGCGGGATATGGATCCGATCAACGGGGGCGTCCTCGACGCACACCTCCAGGCCGGCGTCCCGCCAGAAGGCGAGGGCGCTTTCCAGGCCCCGGTCAGGTGTCGCAGACTCGTTCGACGTCATCGCGCGACAGGGATAGTCCTTGACCGCCCCGGCGTCACCTTCCGATAACCGCTCGACACGATTTCAAACGCGCAACGGGATTCGACGGACATGACTGAGCAAACGCGCGAAGGCGGTGCAAAGGATGCCTGGCAGGAAGCCGTCATCGACAATCTGCCGGCCGCTGAAGCCCTGGCCGGTGTCGAGCGGGAGGCCATGGAATATGATGTCGTGATCGTCGGGGCCGGCCCTGCCGGCCTGGCGGCCGCCATCAGGCTCAAACAGCTTGCCGCCGCTGAGGGAAAGGATGTGTCGGTCGCGGTTCTCGAGAAGGCCGCAGAGATCGGTGGGCATATCCTGTCCGGTGCCGTGATTGATCCGAAGGGACTGGCCGAGCTGTTCCCGGACTGGAAGGACCGGGGCGCGCCGCTGGAAACCGCCGTGACCCATGACCGATTTCTGATGCTGGGTCCGCAGGGCCAGCTCAACCTGCCGATGTTTGCCATGCCGGGCTTCATGCATAATCACGGCTGCTACATTGCTTCGCTCGGCAATCTCTGTCGCTGGCTGGGAGAGCAGGCCGAGGCGCTCGGCGTTGAGGTGTATCCCGGTATGGCGGCCAGTCACGTGGTTTGGGACGAGCCGTCGGGTCGGGTCAGGGGTGTCGTGGCGGGTGTCTTCGGCATAGACCGCGAGGGAAAGCCCACGGGCGATTTTCAGCCGGGAATCGAGCTGACAGGCAAATATGTCCTGATTGGCGAAGGCGCGCGCGGCTCACTGGCCAAGACCATTATGGCGCGGCACGGCCTGGCCAGGGATTCCGAGCCACAGAAATTTGGCATCGGCCTCAAGGAACTCTGGCAGATCCCGGCCGACAAGCACCGTCCGGGTCTGGTTCAGCATACGACCGGCTGGCCGCTTGACGACAAGACCGGGGGTGGATCGTTCCTCTATCATTTCGGGGACCGCTATGTTGCGGTCGGCTTCGTCGTGCACCTGAACTACGCCAATCCGTGGCTGTCGCCCTTCGACGAATTCCAGCGCTTCAAGCACCATCCGGCGATTGCCGAGCATCTGGAAGGCGGCAATCGTGTTTCTTACGGTGCCCGGGCCATCGTTGAGGGAGGACTACAGTCGATCCCCAAGCTCGCTTTCCCGGGCGGGGCTCTGGTCGGCGATTCTGCCGGTTTCGTGAATGTCCCCCGCATCAAGGGCAGCCACAATGCGATGAAGACCGGCATGATGGCGGCGGACGCCGCCTATGCGGCGATCCAGGCGGGGCGAGAAGGCGACACCCTCGAAGCCTATGCAGCGGCCTTTGAGGCGTCTTGGGTCAAGAAGGAACTCAGGCTGGTGCGTAACGCCAAGCCTCTCCTGACCAAACTCGGGACATCCCTCGGCGGTGCGGCTGGGCTGTTCGATATGTGGTTCCAGTCCATCTTCGGCGGCTTCTCCCTGTTCGGGACCCTGAAGCACCACAAGACCGATGCCGCTGCGACCGGCCTGGCCAAGGACCACAAGCCCATCAGCTACCCCAAACCGGACGGCAAGCTGAGCTTTGACAAACTGAGTTCGGTCTTCATCTCAAACACCAACCACTCCGAGGATCAGCCGGCACATCTGAAGCTGCTGGACCCCGAGGTCCCGGTGACCGTGAACCTGGCCGAATTCGGAGAACCGGCGCGGCTCTACTGCCCGGCCGGAGTCTATGAGGTGATCTATGGTGACGAAGTTGCCAAGACAGATCCGCGTTTTGTCATCAACGCCCAGAACTGCGTCCACTGTAAAACGTGCGACATCAAGGATCCGTCGCAGAACATCGTCTGGACAACGCCGGAGGGTGGCGGCGGACCCAACTATCCGAATATGTAAGGTTTGCGTCTTGTTTGCGCCCTACGAAGGCGCGAGGGTCGTTCCATGCGTCTGATACCCGCCCTGTTTCCCGCCCTCGCCGTTCTGGCGATGCCCCTGCCCGTGATGGCCCAGGAGGTCGCCGGCACCTCTGCTGAGCAGGTGAGGACCGACGAACCGGCACTGCCAAACCTGGACGGTGGCTCAAGCTATGGGCAATTCCTGGCCGGACGGGCGGCCATGAACCGGGGCGATGGAGAGGCCGCCACGGCGTTCCTCGCGCGCGCCCTGGCGGAGTCAGGCGGCGCGCGCCTGGTTCGTGAGCGGACCTTCTCGGCGGCCATTCTTGCCGGAGAGATCCGGGTGGCGGCGGCGGTGCCGCTGGCGGCGGGCGAATCGCACGCGGCAATCGTTGAGGCGCGACGCCTGGCCGAGGTCACCCAAGCGATCGTCGACGGGCGCTCGCGCGCTGTTCATCGCGAGATCCAGGCGCATCCAGTTCAGGCCCCCCATCTGCTTGCAGGGCGGTTGCTACATCGGTGGCTGGCGGCTTCAGCTAACGACTGGGACGTGGCCCTGGCTCCGACATCGACCGAGACGGACGCCCTGACCCAGATCCTCGGAGGATACTATCGAGCTCTGCTACTGGAGCGGCGTCGGCAATACGACGAGGCCGAGGCCCAGTACCAGGCCTTGCTGATGGACGGAGCGGCGGCCGCGATGACGCGGCTCCCCTATGGCGAATTTCTGGAGCGCCGGGGCAGGCGCGATGAGGCCATTGCGATCTATGATGCCGGACTGTCGCTCGGGGCGGACTCATCACTCACGGCCGCCCGAGCGCGTGCGGCCTCTCGAGGGCGCCCGCCGGCCTTGATTTCGGTTCAGAAGGGAGCGGCCCTCGCGTTTGGGCACGCCGCTGCGGCCGCCGCGATCTCTGAAGTGCATGAGTTCGTCGTGGCTTATCTGCGGATGTCGCTGGCGCTGGACCCGGACAACGGCGAATCCTGGCTGATGTTGGGGGATGCTCTGAACGAAATGGGTATGTCTGCGACGGCGCGCGAAGCGTGGGGCCGAACGCCGACCGGCACGCCCCAGTATGCCGAGGCGCAGATTCAGATCGCGGCCAGCCTGGACGAGGACGGTTACGGCGAGGAGGCGGTTCGTGTGGCGCGTGCGGTGGCCGACGGACAGCCGGGCCCGAATTCGGCCTTTACCCTGGCTGTTTTGCTGACCTCGCATAATCAGCTGGATGCGGCGCTCGACGTCCTGGACGGGCCGGCGCTGGCCGACGTGGATGCCTGGAACGTCGCCTTCCATCGGGGAGTGATCCACGAGCGAAGCGGCGACTTTGAGGCCGCCGAGACTGCGTTCCAGCGGGCGCTGGAACTGTCACCGGATCAGCCCGATGTTCTGAACTATCTCGGCTATATGTGGGTCGATCGTGGAGTCAGACTCGAAGAGGGTCTGGCCTTGATCGAGCGCGCCGTCGCGGCCGGGCCCGAGAACGGCAATTTCCAGGACTCCCTGGGTTGGGCCTACTATCGCATGGGTCGATTTGATGAGGCCGTCACGGTCCTTGAGCGGGCCATCGGTCTCGAGCCAGGCAGTGCGACCATCAACGACCATCTGGGCGATGCCTATTGGCAGGTCGGGCGCCGGCGCGAGGCACAATATCAATGGCAGCGCGCGCTGGGTCTGGACCCTGAGGACGACGAACGCCAGGCCATAGAGGCCAAGCTGGGCGGTACGGCACCGACAATCATTGCCGCAGCCATTCCGTGAGTTCGACGGAATTCGCACCGGCGAAGGTCAACTTGTTCCTCCATGTCGGCGCGGCGGGGCCGGCTGGCCGACACCCGATTTGCAGCCTGGTCGTTTTTGCCGATATCGGTGACGTCCTGAAGGCGACGTCAACTGCGGCGCATGAGCTGATTGTCGAAGGTCCGTTTGCGGACCAGATCGGCCCTCTGGAGGACAATATGGTCACGCGGGCCCTGGCGATGGCCCGCTCCCCTCCGATGCGGGTAGAACTGCGCAAGCTCCTTCCGGCGGCGGCGGGTCTCGGTGGTGGGACTTCTGATGCAGGCGCGGCCCTAAGACTGGCCGGCCGACTGTTTCCCGCCCTGGCTGCGGAACAGATTGAATCAGCTGCGCGTCAGCTCGGTGCCGATGGGATGATGTGCCTGCGGGCGTGTCCGGCGCTTGCCGAAGGCGAGGGCGAGCAACTGACCGCAGCCCCGCTTCTGCCGGAGCTCGCGACGGTGCTGGTCAATCCAGGTGTCCCGAGCCCGACCGGAGCCGTCTATCGGGCCTATGACACCGGCAACGGCCCCTTTAAGGCCGACCGACCAAATCTGCCGGATAAGTTTATATCAACGCCACAACTAGCGGAATTTCTAAAACTTCAGCGCAATGATCTTGAGGACATGGCGATCACTCGCACACCGGAAATCGGGGCGGCGCTGGCCGCTTTGAGGGCGAGTCCGATGTGCCTGCTAGCCAGGATGTCGGGGTCGGGATCAACGGTATTCGGCCTGTTTTCCAGAGCCGATGATGCCCGCGCTGCCGCTGCGACGATCAGGTCCGAGTGCCCCGGCTGGTGGGTGCTGGCCTGCACGCTGAACGCCGCTTCTAGGGGGACATTGTCCGGGTGATCGAGCCTGTGCCCCCGCGTGTCCTTGTGTGTTCCGCAGTCGGGCACTAGGACGTGGCAGATCTGAATCTGACCGGACTATCCGTGCCCAACCAACCGCTTTCCTTCCAGGACCTGATCCTGACCCTCCAGCATTACTGGAGCGAACAGGGCTGCGCGGTCCTGCAGCCCTATGACATCGAGGTGGGGGCGGGGACCCTCCATCCGGCAACGGTATTGCGGGCGCTTGGGCCGCGGCCGTGGAAGGTCGCCTATGTCCAGCCCAGCCGACGCCCCGGCGACGGCCGCTATGGCGAGAACCCCAATCGGCTCCAGCACTATTACCAGTTTCAGGTCATCCTGAAGCCGAACCCGGACGATCTTCAGCAGCTATATCTGAACAGCCTCAAGCGGATCGGGATCGATCCGAAATTGCATGACATCCGCTTCGTCGAAGACGATTGGGAGAACCCCACGGTTGGGGCCTGGGGCCTGGGCTGGGAGGTCTGGTGCGACGGGATGGAGGTGACCCAGTTCACCTACTTCCAGGGTGTCGGCGGCATCGAGGTGGACGTCGTGTCCGGCGAGCTGACCTACGGGCTGGAGCGTCTGGCCATGTACGTCCAGGGCGTCGACAACGTCTATGACCTCAGATTCAACAATGACGGTCTCACCTACGGCGATGTCTTCCTTGAGAACGAGCGGCAGCAGTCGGAAGCCAACTTCAACGGCTACGATGTGGCGGGGCTGAAGCGGCGGTTCGACGACATGGTCGCCGAGGTCGAGCGGTTCCTTGAGATGAAGGGCCCGCAGGATCAGACGCTGGTGCTGCCGGCCTATGATCAGGTGCTGAAGGCCAGTCATCTGTTCAATTTGATGGATGCGCGCGGGGCTATCGCGGTGGCCGAACGCCAGAGCTACATCGGCCGTATTCGCGATCTGTGTAAGGCTTGCGCCGTCGAATGGGTCGAGCAGGAAAGGGGGCGGGTCTAATGCCCCAACTGCTGATCGAAATCTTCTCGGAAGAAATCCCGGCGCGGATGCAGGGCGGGGCCGCGCGCGATCTTGAGCGTATGGTCGGGGATCGCCTGAAGGCAGCGGGCCTGAGCTGGGAGGGCCTGACGGCCTTCGCCGGTCCGCGCCGGCTGACGCTGGTGATCGAGGGCCTGCCGGAGGCGACGCCGGATCGAAACGAAGAGGTGAAGGGGCCCAAGATCTCGGCCCCAGAGCAGGCGCTGGAAGGCTTCCTGCGCAAGACCGGCCTGGCGCGCGACCAGCTGACCGAGCGGAACGGCGTGCTGTTCGCAGTGCTGTCGAGCCAGGGGCGGGCCACCACCGAGGTGATCGCCGAGACCCTGGATGAGGTGATCCGCAACTTCCCCTGGCCCAAGTCGATGCGCTGGGGCGACGGGACGTTGCGCTGGGTGCGGCCGATCAAGCGGATCTTGTGTCTGTTCGGCGGGCAGGTGGTTCCGTTCGAGATCGACGGAATCGTAGCGGGCGACGCCACCGAGGGGCATCGGTTCCTCGGAACCGGGCGGCCGCTGAAGATCCGCGACTTCGCCGACTATCGCCGTCAGCTTGAAGACAATTTCGTTCTGATCGATGCGAGCGACCGGCGCGCCAAGATTTTGAGCGCGGCCCAGGCGGCGTGCGCGGCGCGCGGGCTTGAGCTGGTTCAAGACGAGGGCCTGCTGGACGAGGTCACCGGCCTGGCCGAATGGCCGACGCCGATCCTGGGCGACATGGACCCGTCGTTCCTGGACCTGCCGCCGGAGGTGATCCGGCTGTCGATGAAGGTGCACCAGAAGTATTTCGCCGTGCGCGCGCCGGGCGGCGAGGGGCTGGCGCCGCATTTCGTGGTCGTGGCCAATGTCGAGGCGACGGACGGGGGCCAAGCCCTGGCGGCGGGGAATTCGCGAGTGTTGTCCGCGCGTCTGAACGACGCGCGCTTCTTCTGGGACGAAGATCGTAAGCCCGGCGCCTTCGACGCCTGGCTGGACAAACTGAAGGGCGTCACCTTCCACGCCAAGCTGGGGACCATGGCCGAGCGGGTCGAGCGGATCGCGGGCCTGGCGCGCGAGATTGCGCCGCTGGTTGGGGCCGACGCCGAGGAAGCCTATGAGGCAGCCCGTCTGTGCAAGGCCGACCTGGCGTCGGGCATGGTTGGAGAGTTCCCCGAGCTTCAGGGAATCATGGGCGGCTATTATCTGCGCGCAGACGATCAGACGGATGCGATCTCCGACGCCGTGCGCGACCACTACAAGCCGCAGGGGCCAGCTGACACTGTGCCCACCGCGCCGGTGACGGTGGCGGTGGCCCTGGCCGACAAGCTGGACACACTGGTCGGCTTCTTCGCCATTGATGAGAAGCCGACAGGCTCCAAGGATCCCTTCGCCCTCAGACGGGCGGCGCTGGGCGCGATCCGGCTGATCCTGGACAATGAGCTGAGGCTACCGATTCGGCGGCTGGCCTTCATGCATCTGTGGCTGGTTACCGAGCGTCTGGCCGAGGCGCCGATGCAGGCGCTGGAGAAGGCACCCTATGCCCTGGTGCGTGAGGCCGGGGGCGATCTTGAAGCGGCGGCGCGCGAGGCCGGCTGGGACACCCAGATCGACACCATGTTCCGCGGCACGCGCGACGTGTCGGCCTTCTTCGTCGAACGCCTGAAAGTGCTGCTGCGTGACCTTGGGCGACGGCACGATCTGGTCGACGCGATCTTCGCCGGCGGCGACGACGATCTGGTGCGCGTGCTACGCCGGATCGACGCCCTGACCGACTTCCTGGCGACCGACGACGGGGCCAATCTGCTGGCTGGCTACAAGCGCGCGTCCAATATCCTCAAGGCCGAGGAGAAGAAGGGGCCGCTGCCGGATGGTGAGGCTGTGGCCGGGCTGGCGGGCCAGCCGAGCGAGGAAACGCAGCTGATCGGGGCGGTGCAGATCGCCTCGGCCGAGGTCGATCAGGCGCTGGCGGCCGAGGATTTTGCCGCGGCCATGACCGCCCTGGCGCGACTGCGGGCTCCGGTGGACGCCTTCTTCGAGGCCGTGCTGGTCAACTCTGAGGTCCCCGCCGAACGCGAGAACCGGCTGCGGCTGCTGGGGCAGGTCCGCGCCGTCATGGGCCGGGTCGCCGACTTTGGGCTGGTGACGGGGTAGGGCGGAGTTTCTCGAATTGATCATGGTCAGAGGCAAATATGATCGGGTCAGTATGGGCGTCACGGCGGTCGGGTGCGGTATCTTTGCGCCTGCGTCGTGGTACATGGCGGTGAATGCTGATGAATGGTCAGAGGGGGCTGTTTTCGGATACTTAGGGGTCGTTGTTTTGGCGGCATTCGGTGTCTTGGCGGCGCGGGCTTTCTTCGATCCGAATGATGTCTTGGTGATTGACCAGGAGGGTGTCCTTGATCGCCGGAGCACGGACCGAATGGTCCCTTGGTCGGAAATACGCGGTCTCCGAATTTGGCGCTCGCGCCTTACGCGAGTTCACTATGTCGATGTCGGGGATCCCGTCGACCGGTACACGGACGGGCTGCTCAAGAAGGCGTGGCTGATCATCAACCAAGCGATCAAACAGGGCGTGGTCGTTAACGCTAACGGCCTGAATGTTTCCTTCGAGAAAGTTGATGAGGCGCTGAGATCTGGAATGGCTGCTGTCGCGACGATGCACGATGTCCAACCTGATGGATCTGGCAATCTGAAGGAGAAGACAGGGGGGGATGTTGGATAGCCTGTTACGCGCACGCGACGGCGGCGAGGCCCGGGTCGGGTTTGTCGAGCTGTTCTTCGACCTGGTGTTCGTCTTCGCCATCACCCAGGTCTCGCATTTCCTGCTGGAGAATCTGACGTGGCTGGGGGTTCTGCAGTCAGCCATGATGGTGGCGGCGGTGTGGTGGGCGTGGGTCTATACGTCCTGGGTCACCAACTGGCTCGATCCCCAGCGGTCGGCGGTCCAGATCGGGCTGTTCGTCTTGATGGCGGCAGGCCTGGTGTTGTCGGCGGCCCTGCCGCACGCCTTTGAGAACACTGGCCTGGGGTTCGGCGCGGCCTTCGCCTTCATCCAGGTCGGGCGGACCCTGTTCATGCTTCTGGCGTGCCGTGAGGACACGAGCCTGCGGCGCAATTTCCAGCGCATTCTGGTCTGGCTGTCGATCTCAGCGGTGCTGTGGATCGGCGGCGGCCTGGCCGAGCCGGAGCAGCGGCTGTGGTGGTGGCTCGGGGCGTTGGCGATCGAATACGTCGGGCCGGTGGCCTATTTCTGGACGCCGGGGCTGGGTCGCTCGACCACCCAGGACTGGAACGTCGAAGACGCCCACATGGCCGAGCGCGTCGGGCTGTTCACTATCATCTGTCTGGGCGAGACCCTGCTGATTTCGGGCGCGACCTTTGCGCGGCTGGAGTGGAGCGGGCCGGTCATCGTCGCCTTCGGCTCGGCCATCGCCTCGACGATTGCGATGTGGTGGCTCTATTTCAGCCGGGCGCACGAGGCCGCCAGCCATACTATCACCCATGCCGAGGATCCCGGCGCCCTGGCGCGCAAGGGCTATACCTATTCGCCGCTGCTGGTGGTGGCCGGCATTATCGTTGTGGCGGTGTCAGACGAACTGGTGTTGGCGCACCCGCTGGGCCACATCGAGCCGGCGACGGCGCTAACCCTGCTGGGTGGGCCGGCGCTGTTTCTGTTGGGCACGTCGGTGGCGACTTGGGCGATCTGGAAGCGGGTGGCCTGGGCCCGGCTCGCCGGCTGCGCCGTATTGGTGGTGGGCTGGCTCCTGGTTCCGATGACGACCCCGGTGATGCTCAGCGTCTTCTCGACCAGCGTGCTGCTGATAGTGGCGGCCTGGGAAACGATGCGGGCTCGGCGGGCCTGACGACCGTGCAGGATGCGCAGGACCCGTAGGGTTTGGCCGTTGATCCTGTATCGCAGCACAAAGCCGTCGCGGCCGAACTGGATGTGCTTCTCGCGAACGCCACGTCCCACGGCCACGCCGAGCCGGGGGAAGTCTGAAAGTAGATTGAGGGTTTCAACGATCTGCGTTGCAGCGCGACGACCAACATCCGGCGAATGTTCTTTTAGCCACTGGACCTGCGCCTCGAAATCGAGCTCGGCGCGTGGCGACAGAACGATTTTCATGCAGGCTTGCCGAAAGCCTTGTCGATCATGGCCTCGAACTCAGGACGGACCTCTTCCCAGCTTCGACCGCCAAGTTCGAGATCATCGGCGGACGCGTCGTCGTGGCGAGGATCGCCATTGATCCAGACGAAGTCGTCATAGTCGAAGAAACGAGCGTCCAGCACCATCTTGGCGAGTTCAGCAGGGGATAAACCCATGGCTTGCGCCCGCTCAGCGATCTTCGCGGCGGTGTAGTCATCCAGTTCGATGGTCAGAGCACCGTCAGCCATGGCCGCATACTACCACAGGCCTCACGCCCGCTCCACGAAGCTCTCGATGACGCGCTTTTCGCCCGCCTTGTCGAAGGCGACGGTGAGTTTGTTGCCTTCAATGGCGGTGACCTTGCCGTAGCCGAACTTCTGGTGAAATACGCGGTCGCCGCGGGCGTAGGCGCTGGAGGAGGAGCTGGTGGCGACCAATCGTCCTTCGCCCTCGATGATGGCGTTGCGGGCCTGGCGGTCGCGGGCGCTCTGCTGGGGCGATTTCTGGGCGTACTGCTGGCCGCGCCGCCATCCGGGCGAGGCGTAGCCGCCGGAAAACACTGGAGCCTCGTCGAAGCGCGAGCGGGCCTCGGCCAGATGCGGTGAACCGCCGAAATAGCCGGTCTCGGACGAAGCCTCGACGTGGTCGTGCGGCAGTTCGTCGATGAAGCGGCTGGGCAGCTGGGTGGTCCAGCGGCCATAGACCAGCCGGTTGGCCGCGAAATAGATCCGCGCCTCGGAGCGGGCGCGGGTGACGCCGACATAGGCCAGGCGGCGTTCCTCCTCGAGGCCCTTTTCGCCCTTCTCGTCGATCGAGCGCTGGGATGGGAAAACGCCTTCCTCCCAGCCGGGCAGGAAGACCACCGGAAATTCCAGCCCCTTGGCGGCGTGCAGCGTCATCACCTGAACAGCGTCTTCGCCGGCCCCGCGATCCAGATCCATGACCAGGGCGACGTGTTCGAGGTAGGCCCCCAGGGTGTCGAACTGGCTCATCGATTGGACCAGTTCTTTCAGGTTCTCCAGCCGGGTCGGGCCCGAGGCGCGGTCGGCGCGCTGCATATCGATATAGCCGCTCTCCTCCAGCACCGTCTCGGTGACCTGATGGTGGGGCGTGGTCTCCAGCATGGCACGCCAGCGGTCGATATCGCGGATGAAGTTGGTCAGCGGCGTGCGCGCCCGCGCGGTCAGCTCGTCGGTCAGGATCAGGTCGCGCGCAGCGGTCATGGCCGAGACGCCGCCCTGGCGGGCGATGGTCAGGATGCGCTGGACCGAGGCGTCGCCCAGGCCGCGCTTGGGCGTATTGACAATGCGCTCAAAGGCCAGGTCGTCGTCTTCAGACAGGATCAACCGCATATAGGCGTGGGCGTCGCGGATCTCGGCGCGTTCGAAGAAGCGGGGGCCGCCGATCACCGTATAGGGGATGGCCAGCATGACGAACCGCTCTTCGAAGGTGCGCATCTGAAAGGCGGCGCGCACCAGAATGGCCATGTCACGATAGCGGACGCCGGTGCGGTGCAGGCGCTCGATCTCATCGGCGATGAGGCGGCTCTCGGCCTCGCCGTCCCAGACGCCGGTGACGCGGACCTTCTCGCCGCCGGACTGGTCGGTCCACAGCGTCTTGCCCAGCCGCCCGCGATTGGCGCTGATCAGGCCCGAGGCGGCCGCCAGAATGTGCGAGGTCGAGCGGTAGTTTCGCTCAAGTCGGATGACAACAGCACCGAGGAAGTCTTTCTCAAAGCGAAGGATATTGTCCACTTCGGCGCCGCGCCAGCCATAGATGGACTGATCATCGTCGCCGACCACGCAGATGTTGGCGGCATGGCCGTCGCGCGGCGCAGCCAACAGGCGCAGCCAAAGATACTGGGCGACGTTGGTGTCCTGATATTCGTCGACCAGGATGTAACGAAACCTATTGTGATATTCCGCAAGAATATCCGAATGCTGCGAGAAGATCGTTAGATTGTGTAGCAACAGATCGCCGAAATCGCAGGCGTTCAGCGTCTTCAGGCGGTCCTGATAGGCGCGGTACAGGCTCTGGCCCTTGCCCTCGGCAAAGTCTTCGCGGGCCGGCAGCTTCTCGGGCGACCAGCCGCGGTTTTTCCAGTGGTCGATCATCCCGGCCAGGGCGCGCGGCGACCAGCGTTTGGGATCGAGATTGGCGGCCTCGATCACCTGTTTGAGCAGGCGCTCCTGGTCGTCGGTGTCCAGGATGGTGAAGGTCGATTTCAGCCCGACCAGTTCGGCGTGGCGGCGCAGGATCTGGGCCGCGATCGAATGGAAGGTGCCCAGCCAGCGCAGGCCTTCGGCCGAGGGGCCGATCTGGTGGGTGATCCGTTCGCGCATCTCGCGCGCAGCCTTGTTGGTGAAGGTGACGGCCAGCAGTTCCCACGGCTTGGCCTTGCCGAGCGCCAGGATGTGCGCCAGCCGGGTGGTCAGCACACGGGTCTTGCCGGTGCCGGCGCCGGCCAGGACCAGGACCGGCCCCTCGACCGCCTCGACCGCCTGACGCTGTTCGGTATTGAGCCCGTCCAGATAGGCACGCATCGGCCCGCCGTCGGCGCGAGCGAGGTCGGAAATCTTCAAGGCGGGTTGGTCGGGCACGGCAATCGGGAGCGGCGGCGGAATCAAGAGAACATAAGTAGCACACCGCATAGGGCAAGCGATGCGGCGGAAGGGCAACAGATCCGGAGGCCAGCCTTGTGGATTCGAGGGAGGCTTAGCGCAGGCGGTAGCTGATCGTGGCGACCACACGAATGCGCTTGTCCGGCGTGCCGCTTTCGTTCTCGACCCCGTCGCGCGACAGGATCTCGAAAGAGCCCTGGGTGGCCTGACGGATCGGGCCCAGGGCGGTTCCGGAATCCTCGGCGAACTGCTCAGCGCCCGTGCGGGCTGCGGCCGTGGCCTCGGCGATCATTTCCGGGCGGACATCATTGAGGCCGGTGAAGACATAGGTCGGGCCGACGTAGTCCTGCAGCACGACGCCCTGGCGGACCAGTTCGTTCAGGGCCCGGGTCGTGGCCTGGACGCGGTCCACATCGTTGGTCCGCACGATGACGTTCTGGGCCAGGATGAAGCGCGGGCCTCCGGTCTGGCTGGCGTATTCGCGGGCCTGGGTGTCGGCGACCTCCAGTCGACCCAGACTGATGGCTTCTTCGGGATAGCCCTGGGCGGTGAGGAACTGGCGCACCGTCGCCAGGTCGGCGTCGATCTTGGCCTGAACCTCGGACAGCACATCACCAGAGGCGGTGAAACGGATAGGAAGGACCGCCAGGTCGGCCCGCACGTCGCGCTCGGACAGGCCGCGAACCGTGACCGATCGGTCGCCGACCCTGGCGTTGACCACACCCTGTCCGACCAGGGCACCGCCGCCGATCAGACCCAGTCCGATCAGCCCTCCGAACACGGCGGCGGGGATCAGGTGCGGGCGCTCTGGCATGGCGGCCTCCATCGGCTGGAACGACCGCACAAGGCGCGCTTAGAGAGTCCCGGTCAATCGACTATTCCTGACGGCTCCGCGCCGTCCAGGACAGGGCCGCTACGCGACAGGCGGAGGCGAGGGGACGCTCGGCGCGGGTCGCGTCGATTTCGACAAGCAGCGCGGCCAGCGAGAGAGCCCGCGCCTGCGCCATGGCGTCCAGCACCGCCCAGAATTCCGGCTCCAGCGCCAGGGAGGTGGCATGGCCGGCCAGGGAAATCGAGCGTTTGCGAAGCGTCGCCATGCTCTTTGCATAGCGGCACGCCGAGGCCTTGGCGATTGAAGATGAGACGGGTGCGTCCTGTCTTGCAACGGACGGGGAGCGAGCGCAGGATGACGTCTCGACTGGAGCCTCACTTGATCGCGCTTGATCCTCTTGCGCCTGAGGGCGTTTATCTGGGCCGCCGGCTGCAGCCGATCCGGGCGCTGAAGGCGTTTCGGCGGCTGGTGGCGGACAAGGAAGACACCACCCAGGTCTTCGAGATCATGGAATCCCTGACCGGGCGGTCGATCCCGTGGGGCCTGAGGCGGCTGCTGCGGACGCCCGGCGGGGCGCGGCTGGCCTATCAACGGGCCGAACTGAACGACAAGCTGAATGACGCGGCCTGGCTGGCGTCGTTTGCGCCGGGGACGGTCGGCGCGGCCTATCGGGCGTTTATGCAGAGCGAGAACCTGTCGGCCGAAGGGCTGGCCGCCCAGAGCCGCCAGGTCTGGGCCGAGATCGAGGCACCGAACCTGTACGCCTGGTACGGACGTCGAATCCGTGATGTGCACGATGTCTGGCACGTTCTGACCGGCTATGGCCGCGACGCGCTGGGCGAAGCCTGTGTGGTCAGCTTCTCCCACGCCCAGACTCGCAGTCTGGGTTTTCTGTTCATTGGGTTTGGTGCAGCCAACCAGATCCGGCGAGGGGCCAAATCAGTCCCGGCTCGGCGTGCGGTGGTCGAGGCGTGGCGAAACGGCCGCCACGCCAAATGGCTGCCGGCGCAGGACTATGAGGCGCTGTTCGCCGAGCCGCTGGAGGCGGCACGGAAGCGGCTGGGGATCCGCCCGCCCGGAGTCTATTCGGGGGTTGCGCCCGAGGTGCGGGCGGGATTGTCCCTAGGCTAGAGCCTAGACCCCGACCATGACGATCTCGACCGAGGCCGGGGCGCCACGCGTCAGGACCTGGTGCCGGGTGTCGGTGGTGAAGCGCAAGCGGCCGTCGGGGCTGCGGATCTCGGCGCGAGCGGCATAGGTCATACGCGGGTCGATCTGGCTGGCGGGTACGCCCAGGGTCACGACGTAGGGCGGGCCGCGACCGTCGAGCGTTTGGGTTTGCTCGGCGATGACGATGGCGGGCGCGTCGGCGCGGCTGATGTCCTCGATCTTCACAGTCAGGGTGAAGCCGTGCGGCAGCAGAATACGTTCACGATAGGTGGCTGTGACCTGGACGTTGGTCGTGGCGTGGCTGGCACCTGGCCCTTCGGGTGCCTCAGGCGCAGTGGGGACGGGCGGCTGGGCGCAGGCAGCGACCAGCGGCAGAACCAGGGCGGCGATTAGCAGGGGACGAAAAGGCATGAGGGGCTCCATCAGGACGGCGAACATTATGACATGATCGGTCGGCGGACGTGAACGGACGCTGAGCCGCCGGCGTGCTAGGCCGGCCGCTTACCGCTGCGGAGTGTCGTGACTGTGACCGTGCCGAGTCTTTCACCTGTACCGCCGACACGCGACCTGCGGGCCCTGACGGCGGTGGCCATCTGCAGCGTGATCTGGGGCACGACCTGGTATGCGATCACGCTGCAACTGGGGACGGTCGATCCGACCGCCTCGGTGACCTACCGCTTCGCCCTGGCGTCGGTGGCGCTGTTTCTGTTCTGCAAGCTGAGAGGCGAGCCGCTGGGCCTGACGCGGCGCCAGCACATCGCGGTGTTCGGCCAGGGCCTGCTGACGTTCTCGATCCAGTATTCGATGGTCTATGAGGCCGAGCAGCACATCGCCTCGGCGGTGGTGGCCGTCATCTTCGCCGGGCTGGCCTTCGCCAATCTGGTGCTGTTCCGGGTGCTGCTGGGTCAGAAGGCGAACTGGCGTGCCTGGCTCGGGGCGGTGCTGGGTGTGGTCGGGGTGGCGGCCATGTTCGTGGCCGAGCTGAGGCGCAGCGGCGGCGGCGGCGAAGCCATGCTGGGATTGATCCTGGCCCTGGTCGCCATGGTCATCGCCGCCAGCGGCAATCTGGCCGCCTGGAAGGCCCAACAGGAGGGCGCGCCGGTGCTCAGCTCGGTGGCCTGGGCCATGGCCTATGGCTCAGCGATGGTGTTCCTGTTCGGCCTGATCACCGGGGTCGAGTTCGGCTTTGAGGCGACCCCGGAATACATCGGCTCTCTGCTGTATCTGTCTCTGTTCGGATCGGTGGTGGCGTTTGCGCTGTATTTCATGCTGGCGCGGGCCAAGGGCTATGCGCTGGCCAGCTATATCTCGGCCCTGACGCCGCCGATTGCGCTGTTGATGTCGGTGGTGTTCGAGAATGCGCGCTTCGGCTGGGAGGCCGGTCTGGGCGTCGCATTGGTCCTGGTCGGTCAGGTGCTGTTGATCCGGGCACCAAAGGGGAGCTAGGCCGGCTCGTCGTCGGGGCGTTCGATGCGGGCGCCGTCCAGGACGCGATCGCGGCGGGCCTTGCGGGCCTCGGCGATGTCCTTTTCGCCCTTGGTGCGGCCATGGGCGGCGCGATTGGCGGCGGCGTCGGTCTTGGCCTCGGCCTTGTCCCGGGCCTTGCGTGCCTTGTTCAGGTTGATGATTTCGGCCAATGGAACACCTCAACAGGAGACATTGTTGTCTCCCACGAGAAAGTGAGAGGAACTCGACCATGGTCGATGTGATCTACCGGATTGTCCAGCACGCAGACGGGTGGGCCTACAAACTGGGCGAGACCTTCTCGGAAACCTTCCCGACTCGCGATGCCGCCAAGGCCGCCGCCCACCGGGTCGCCGCCGAACAGCACGTTGCCGGCGAGACGCGCGGCATCAGCTGGGAAGACGAGAACGGCCAGTGGCACGAAGAGGTCTCTGACGGCACCGACCGGCCCGATGCGCGGGTGGCCGACTAGTCCGCTGGACCAAAGCCCCAGCGGGCGCGGATGGCGTTGCGGTGGCGGGCGAACCAGAGCAGGCCCAGGATGGTGAAGCCGTTGACGATGCGGCCTTCGTCCACCGCCTGGAGCGCGACCTCGGGTGAGACGGCGAAGGGCTCGGTGAACTCGGCCTCGCCCGCCGCGCCGGCATGGTCGGGCAGGGCGCTGGAATCGACACGCCCGATGAACAGATGGGCCTCCTCGGCCAGCCAGCCGGTCGAGGGCATGAAGTCGATCGCATGGATCAGGTCGGTCGGGGCGACGCCCAGTTCCTCGACCATTTCGCGCCGAGCGCAGGCCTCGGCGGATTCGGCGTCCTCGATCAGGCCGGCGGCCAACTCGACCAGAACACCGTCGTGGCCGTGCAGATGGGCGGCGAGGCGGAACTGGCGCTGGAGCACCAACAGATCACGATCCGGGTCATATGGCACGATGGCGGCAACCCGGCCGATCTCATAGATGTCGCGCTGAAAGTCGATTGACCCGGCGCGTGTGTGCAGCACCCCGGCGTGATGGGCCAACGGTCGATAGGCCGTCGCGATCAGGTCGCGGCGATGGTCGGAGAAGCGAGCCGGGCGGTCGGAGGCGTCGTCGTCGGTCATGGCGCGAACTTACCCGGGCCTGGGCGGAGTTCCTATTCCTCCAGCAGAATCTCCAGCATCCGGTCGCGGCGGGTCAGGAAGTTGCGCGTGACCGGGACATGGTCGGTGTCCTCGTAGTCGATGCGGTCCAGGCCGTGCTCACCGACCTGATAGATCCAGGCGTTCGGATAGCCCAGAAGGATTGGCGAATGAGTGGTAATGATGAACTGCGACCCCGCGTTCACCAGATGATGCAACCGCGTCAGGAACGACATCTGCCGCGACGGCGACAGGGCCGCTTCGGGCTCGTCGAGGATATAGAGGCCATTGCCGTGCAGCTTGTGGTCCATGAGCGCCATGAAGGATTCGCCATCGGCTCTGGGGAAGAATCCCTCCCTGGGTCGGCGTACGCTGCGTATGGGCCTGACGAACTCATGCAGCGGCGAATGCGATATTCGCGTGGAAAAGCTGAAGTTGCGGTTTCCACCTTCGGGATTGAACCCCCAAGCCACGGCCAACGCCTCAATCAAGGTTGATTTCCCTGAGCCATTCTCCCCGACCAGAAATGTTACCGCCGGATGAAATACGACCGAGTACAGGCCCTTCAGGACCGGAAGGTTGAACGGGTAGGCATCATCATCCCACCCCTCCCGGCGCTCGAACCGAGCCTCATTCCAGTAGGGACGATCCAGGGCAGCCATGATCAGATCCCGTTGAGGGACAGACTATACAGGGATGCCGATTGTCATAATCGCCCCGTCCATGGTTCATAGTCGATGGCGGAGCCCATCGGTGAAGGAACATTAACTTGGGCTCCGCGCGATCGGTCCGTAGCTTCATCTCCTTTCTGGAGGCCAGGAGCATTTTCATGAACAAGACAGCTGATGCGCGGGACGACAAAATCCGTGAGCTTGAGAAGAGCGTCAGGGGCCTGAAGGTGGCGACCTTCGCATTGGGCGGGTTGCTCATGATCGTTGCGACGGCGGGATTTACCAACAGCGGTTCCGACATCCTCAGAGCTCGAGGTTTGATTATTGAGGATGCCGAGGGACGCGCTCGGATTCTGATCGGCGCCCCCTTGCCAAGCGTGCCGGAGCGGTTGCGTACGGATGCGGGCCGGTATGACGAGGCGTTTGGGCAACAGCTTGGTCGGTACGCCGCCGACGTCGGCAATCTCAGGAACGATGGCGTCGGCATCCTGGTGCTGGATGAAAATGGGCATGATCGTGTCGCGCTGGGTTCGCCTATTCCTGATCCGCTGAATGGTCGCCGCATCGGAAATATGACCGGCCTGAGCTTCCATGCAGCGGACGGAGTTGAACGGGGCGGGATTGGCCAGTTAATCAATGAAGAAACGGGTCTGGATCGAAGCGTTATCGGCCTGGATTCAGTTCATGGCGAGGGCGCTGTCTTGATGGCCGATAGTGATGGAACCAACGGCCTTGTGGTCGCTGAGGACGACGGCGGCAGGCTCTTGTTTGTGGGGCGAGCACCCGGCGACGGCCTACTTGGCGATGGGCACACCGAGGCGCGGCTTGGCTTGTTGACCCGCGATCAATCAGGACAAGGCATCTATGTCGGAGCGAATTCGGATGGGGTGGAGCGGATACGCCCTCCCGTCGAGTGAACGCCGGGCTGAGCAAGGCCCTAAGACCAACGTGCTTTGATGGCGGCGCGATGCCGGGCGAACCAGAGCAGGCCCAGGATGGTGAAGCCGTTGACGATGCGGCCTTCGTCCACCGCCTGGAGCGCGACCTCGGGTGAGACGGCGAAGGGCTCGGTGAACTCGGCCTCGCCCGCCGCGCCGGCATGGTCGGACCGGGCGCTGGAGAAGCGCGCCGGGCGGTCAGAGGCGTCGTCGTCGGTCATGGCGCGAACTTAAGGGGCCTTGGCGGACTTCCTATTCCTCCAGCAAAATCTCCAGCATCCGGTCGCGGCGGGTCAGGAAGTTGCGCGTGACCTGGAAATGGTCGGTGTCTTCGTAGGCGATACGGTCCAGGCCGTGCTCGCTGACCTGATAGATCCAGGCGTTCGGATAGCCCAGGATGATGGGGGAATGGGTGGCGATGACCAGCTGTGATCGTGCCAAAACCAGCTCATGCATCTTGGCCAGGAACGACAGCTGGCGATTGGGAGACAGGGCCGCCTCAGGCTCATCCAGGATGTAAAGCCCGTCGCCGACAAAGCGATTGTCGAACAGCGCAAAGAAGCTCTCGCCATGAGATTGCTCATGCAGCGGCCGGGCACCGTACCGATTGGCACCGGCGTCTTCGAGATAGCTGGCGACGGTGAAGAAGCTCTCGGCCCGAAGGAAAAAGCCGTCCTGGGGGCGCTCGGTCGAGCGGACCGGGCGGATGAACCGGTGCAAGGGGGAGTGGCTGTCTCGGGTGCCGAACCGGTGTTCGCGACCGCCGCCTTCGGGGTTGAAGCCCCAGGCCACCGCAAGCGCCTCGATCAGGGTCGATTTGCCCGAGCCGTTCTCGCCGACCAGGAAGGTGACGTTCGGATGGAAGGCTAGGCTATGGGTCGTTCGCACCGCCGCCAGGTTGAAGGGATAGGCTGCGTCGTCCCACCCCTCGCGCCGCTCGAGACGCGCTTCGATCCAGTAGGGGCGGGTGAGGCCGGTCAAGCTCAGAACCCCGTGAACAGGCGGTCGAGCGCGTGGCGGATGTCGTCTTCATGGTCGGCCAGAGAGGCAACGACGGATCGAAGCGCACGCCGTTCGAAATGCGCCATCAAGGTCAGATCAAGCAGGTAATCCACGCCGTCGAGAATGATGGGAACCGCCGCCTGGCTCGACGTCGGCAAGCTCGTTGCGATGAGCATGGGTGCGACGATGACGGTGTTGAGCGCCTCCAGGTGATGCGACTGCAACACGCAAATCAGAGGGGCCGCAGAAGCGCCGCGCGATTCCGGGGTGGCGAACACCTCGAACTGGCGGATCACCAGGATCGCCACTCCTCGCCGAAGCAGCCGTGCTTTTCGACGAACTCATTGTGGATGCGAATGGCCTCAGCATTCTCGCGCGCCCAGCGCTTGGCGCGCGCGTCGCCACCGGTGGGATAGACCTTTTGTAGGTGGAGCCGCAACGCGCGTTCGTCCATGCCGGCGATCGAGATGCCCAAACGTCGGGCCTGCTCGATGAGCTCTGGATCGATGCCGACGTTCAAGGCGGGCTTGTTCATCTCGCCAGCATAGCCCGAAAGATCTGCGGTCGCATCACCCCGGCGAGATCATCTTCTCGGGACGCACCCATTCGTCGAACTCTTCGTTGGTTAGATAGCCGCCGCCGACGGCTTCTTCGCGGAGAGTCGTGCCGTTCTTGTGGGCGGTCTTGGCGATCTTGGCGCAGGTGTCGTAGCCGAGCTTGGAATTCAGGGCGGTGATCAGCATCAGGCTGTTTTCCAGACCCTTTTGAATGTTGTCACGGCGCGGCTCGATACCGACGACGCAGTTGTCGGTGAAGCTGATCGCGGCATCGGCCATCAGGCGGACCGACTGAAGGAAGTTGTAGGCCATCACCGGGTTGAAGACGTTCAGCTCGAAATGCCCTTGCGAGCCGGCGAAGGTGACGGCGGCGTGGTTGCCGAACACCTGGACGCACACCTGGGTCAGGGCCTCGCACTGGGTCGGATTGACCTTGCCCGGCATAATCGACGAGCCCGGCTCGTTCTCAGGCAGGCTCAGCTCGCCCAGGCCGGCGCGCGGGCCCGAGCCGAGGAAACGAATGTCGTTGGCAATCTTGAACAGGCTGGCGGCCACCGCATTGATGGCCCCGTGGCTGAAGACCATGGCGTCATGGGCGGCCAAGGCTTCGAACTTGTTGGGGGCGGTGGTGAACTTCAGGCCGGTGATCTGGGCGATCTTGTCGGCCACACCTTCCGCAAAGCCGATGGGGGCGTTCAGGCCGGTGCCGACGGCGGTGCCGCCCTGGGCCAGTTCCATCAGCTTGGGCAGGGTCTGCTCGATCCGTTCGATGCCGTTGGCGACCTGTTGGGTGTAGCCGCCGAACTCCTGGCCCAGCGTCAGAGGGGTGGCGTCCTGGGTGTGGGTGCGGCCGATCTTGATGATGTCCCTCCACGCCTGGGCCTTGTCGTTCAGGGCGTTGTGCAGGGTCTGCAAGGCGGGCAGCAGGCGGTGGACGATCTCTTCGGCGCAGGCGACGTGCATGGCCGTGGGATAGGTGTCGTTGGACGACTGGCTCATGTTGACGTGGTCGTTGGGATGGACCGGCGTCTTGGAGCCCATCTCGCCGCCCAGCATCTCGATGGCGCGGTTACTGATCACCTCATTGGCGTTCATGTTCGATTGGGTGCCCGAGCCGGTCTGCCAGACGACCAGCGGGAAATGATCGTTCAGCTTGCCCTCGATCACCTCGTCGGCGGCGCGCACGATGGCGTCGCCGATGGCGGGGTCGAGCCGGCCCAGCGCCATGTTGGTCTCGGCCGCCGCGCGCTTGACGATGCCCAGCGCCCGCACGATCGGCAGCGGCTGTTTCTCCCAGCCGATCTTGAAATTGCCGCGCGAGCGCTCGGCCTGGGCGCCCCAATAGCGCGTGGCGTCAACCTCGATGGGGCCGAAGGTGTCGGTTTCAGTGCGGGTCTTGGTCATGGGGTCGCTTGCTGTCTGGCGAAGAGTCGGCGCGGGGTGTAGCACGCGGAGCTAGGCGAGCAAGGAGCGGGCGTGACCGGCGGCGACTGGACAGGAACGGGCAAGGTCCGGGCGCGCGAGACGAATGGGGTATTCGAGCTGATCGTTGATGGGCTGACGACCCAGCCAAAGTACTACAAGGTCCTGCTCTATGAGTTCTTCCGCAAGGACTGGCGCGGCGGCCGTCCGGCATGGGGCGACCATGCGGTCGAGATCATCATGGAGCACGTCGGCGAGCCGCCGCACATCGATCTGGACAACATCGCCAAGGCGGTGCTGGACGGGATCAAGAAGCACGTCTTTCACGACGACGCCCAAGTGGCGCGGCTGCTGGTCGAGCGGCGCGAGGGCGAAGGCGAACGCCTGCTGGTGACGATCCGGCGCCGTCAGGGCGCCTCAGTTTCTTCGCCGGGATAGCGGTCGAAGGCGGGCAGGGCGTTCAGATCGCGCATCCAGGCGATGCTCTCAGCCATCTGAATTTGGCCCTGCATCGGAACCGCTGAGGGGTCGTCCAGTGTCGCGGTCTGAACGTCGATCTGGCCAGGGAAGATGACGTCGTTGGTGTAGAACAGACTGGTGCCGCAATCACCGCAGAAGTGGCGCCGACCATGCTCGGAGGAAGCATAGACTTTCGGCTCACCCGTCACCTTCAGGCCCGCCATGGCGACCAGCCCCCAGGACACTGCCGGAGCGCCGGAGGCGCGGCGGCAATCCTGGCAATGGCAAAGGGCGTGATGGACGGTGTCCGGTGTCATTTCATAGCAAATCGCGCCGCAATGGCATTGCCCCTTGAGCATCAGAACCTCTCTGTCGACCGAGAATGTTCTATATATGTTCTCGTTGCACGCGTCTAGTGCAGCTCGGATCAGGGACTCAGGAACCGCAGGAAAGGCAGAAGCGATTGCATCTGGGCACCGACATAGGTCTGGGGTTCCGAAGGCGGACTCAGGCCTTCTTCCCGTTCCCGCCGGTTGACGCAGGTCGTAGTGCGCTGGGACAGGGCCAGGAAGTCGACCGCACCGTTCAGCGATTCCAGGACGCAGGCATCGAAGTAGGGATGGATGGCGTCTTCGGAACATCCAAATGAGGATCGGTCACGCCTGGCGGCGGTCATGATCATACGGTTGGACTGCGCCAGGGCCGGAACGAAGACGCCGGAAAAGCAGGCCGAAACGACGACTACGGTCGGGCGCGTACCACACCAGGCGTCCAGCAGTTGGTCCATGGCGATCGGGGCCATCATCGCGTCCGGGCCGAACACGATTCCAGCCGGAGATCCATGGGAGGTGAAATAGAACAGACAACCGGCTGCAGCGTGCCGGGTCGTGGCCTCAATCGATGCAAAGGCATCTTGAGGCCGTAAGGAGGTACCATCGGAATTGGGAGCCATGGACAAGGCCGTGACATTGTCGCGGGCGAAACCGGCGCGCTGAAACGCGTCACTGAGATCGCGGCGCGAATTCTCAAAGGCCTGAATCGGACGCCCCGCACTCGAGCGCCAGTCGCCTGCCACAACGACAACGGCCCAACTCTGGAATTCGTTGGTGGGCACATGGCTGCGCGCCGGGGCGCTGCCATCTGTTCCAGGGGCTGGGGTGACTGGGATCTGGGTCCAACCGGACTGGGCCAGGGCCGGAGCCGCGCAGGTCAGCCATGCGGCCGCCAGACCGAACCAAAGCCAAAGGCGAAAACGCATACTCCCACTCCAACGTCCGTCTCGATGAATAGGGCTGAAAGAACCGCGTCTTGCAAGTCTGAATGCGCTTGCACGGGCACGAACAGTCCCTAGTGTCCCGCTGTTCCAGCCTGATCGGAGTTTGCCGAATGCAAGCGTGTCGAAGTTCATCCATCGTCGGCTTCGCGGCCTTGCTGGCTGTCGTCACGGGCGGGCAGGCCTTCGCCCAGGACGCGGCGACGGTTCGTACGGCCGAACGGATTCGGGACGGAGCTCTGACTGACAACAGGGCTCTGGAGTTCGTTACCGAGCTGACCACTCGGTTCGGCCCTCGTCCTGCAGGCTCGCCCAGTGAGCGGTCGGCGGCGGAATGGTCGGCCCAGTGGATGCGTGACAATGGCTTTCGAAATGTTCGGATTGAGGCGTTCCCGCTGATCGGCTGGGAGCGGGGCACAGATTCCGGAGCGATCGTCGGACGTTTCGCCCAGCCGCTGGCGGTAGCGGCGCTCGGCCATTCTCCGGCGACGCCGGAGGGCGGTCTGGAGGCGGAGGTCGTGCGCTTCACCAGCCTGGAAGCCCTGCAGGCGGCCTCGGAGAGCGCGGTGCGTGGCCGGATCGCCTTCATCGACCTGGGCCAGATGCAGCCGATGCAGGACGGATCTGGTTATGGGCCGCAAACGCGGGTGCGGGGTCTGGGTCCGGCAGCGGCAATGGCCAAGGGGGCTGTGGCCTATGTCATGCGCTCGGTCGGTTCGGACTACGACCGCCTCCCGCACACGGGCACGACCCGCTATGTGAATGGCGAGCCGACAATCCCGTCATTTGCGCTGGCTGCGGCCGATGCCGACCAGCTGAGCCGGCTCGTCGCCATGGATGACGGGCCGATCCGGCTACACCTCAGATCGACGGCGCGGACCTATGAGACGACATCCCAGAACGTCATCGGCGACATCGTCGGGGATGAGCGGCCTGACGAGATTGTCGTGCTGGGTTCGCATCTGGACAGCTGGGACCAGGGCACTGGGGCCATCGATGATGCCGTCGGCGGAGCCATCACCTTGGCGACGGCGCTAGAGCTGGTCGAGGGCGGGAGACGCCCGGCCCGGACAGTGCGGGTGATCCTGTACGGATCTGAAGAAGTGGCCCAGCCGACGCCGGAGACCGGCAATGGCGGAGCCGTCTATGTGCGTGAGATCGGCGAGGCAGGCGTTGCCCAACACATCATTGCCGGCGAAAGCGATTTTGGGGCCGACCGGGTCTATGCGCTGCGACTACCGCCGGGGATGCAGGGGTCGGCGTTCCAGACCGCCGCTGCCCAGGTGCTGTATCCAATTGGAGTTCTGGCCGCGTCGGCCCCGGAAACCAGCGGGGGTGTCGATATCGGCCCGCTGGCCGAGGCGGGCGTGCCGGTGTTCCGACTGGCGCAGGATGGGACGCGCTATTTCGACCTGCACCATACTGCCAATGATACGCTGGACAAGATTGATCCGGAACAGCTTTCTCAAAACGTCGCGGCCTGGTCAGGCCTGATCTGGCTGATCGCGGATTCGGATGTGACCTTCCGTCAGTCGGTGACGGAGTAGGCCCAGCAAGGCGCTGTTTACCCCCGATCGACCCCGGGGCCGGCCAGAGCCTAGGTTGGAGCAGGTGGAAGTCCCTATTCGGGCGCGTAGCCGGTTTCGACCTTGAGATAGGCAATCAGGTCACGGCGATCACTCTCGTCAGGTACACCGGCAAAGGCCATGCGATTGCCGGGCAGGAATTCGCGCGGGGCTGCCAGCCATCCGTCGAGGTGTTCAGCATCCCAGTCAAAGTCCGCGTTCTGGACCGCTTCGGAGTAGCGGAAGCCTTCGACGGATCCGGCCGGCCGACCGAAGACGCCCCACAGATTTGGCCCGGTCATATTGCCGCCGCCCTCAGCAAGGGTGTGGCACGACCGGCAGCGAGCGAAGGTCCTGCGACCGTTTTCCAGGTCACCCTCATTGTAGGGGGCCGGCAGGCTGGCCAGAACGGCGGCGCGCTGTTCGTCTGTCATTTGCGGGCGCGCGGCCGGTGTGGGCGCGGGGGGGGAGGCCGCCGTGGAGTCATCGGACGTGGGGGACTCGGCGTTCTGGCTGCAGGCGGCCAGCATGACCAGGGTGGCGATGGGGAGCAGGGGGCGCATGAGGACCTCGGGTGAGACTAATGGCCGAGACTACGCCTCTTCGAGGGCGCGCCTCAACAGGCGAGCTGTCTCATCGATCGCCGCACGGGCCGGCGGCAACAGGTGCGTCATGTTGGCATAGCCGTGGGGCAGGGACTTGAACTCTCCGACATGGACGGGGATGCCTACAGTCCGAAGCGCGGCCTCATAGGCCTGACAGTCTGGTCGCACCGGATCAGCCAGTCCCCCGTAGGTAAGCACGCAGGGCGGATCCGAGGCGGCACCAGCTTCCAGCAGGTTGGGTGGCGACTGAACGAGGCGGGCTCTGATGACATGGACGGCCGCTCGTCCGATTGGTCGCAGGCCGGCATTGGCGGTCTTCCAGAGGTCGTCGTCCAGGTGCAGCAGTGGATAGATCAGACAGGTCAGGGCCACGGTGCCGGGAGTTTCGCGGTTGATCTGCCGCGTCAGGTCGAGCGCCAGATAGCCGCCGGCTGAGTCGCCCCCCAGAATGAGTGGTATTCGGCTGGCAGCGGTGTCTGGATAAACTTGGAGGAGCCATCGCAGCGCCGCCTCGGCATCATCGCGCTGAGCCGGCCACGCGTGCTCCGGGGCCAGGCGGTAATCGACTGACAGGACCGCTACCTTCGTCCCATGCGCCAGCCGGCGACACAGGGCATCATGGGTGCCGATGTCGCCGAAGGCAAAGCCGCCGCCGTGGAAGAAAAGCAGCAAGGCCAGCGGTTCGGTGCTGGATGTGGATCGATAGAATCGCGCCGTCAGGGGAGCTGTCGGACCCGGGATTTCCAAGTCTGTGACATCGGCCAGGCTACGGGCCTCGCGATCGCGTTCGGTTAGGACGGCTGAGAGCGCCCGACGCCCGGATTGGATGCCCTGTGCCAAGATGCGACTGACGAGGCGCGAGGAAGGATGGACCCGTCCCATTACGCTTCCGAAAGGCTGGTGCCGGCTGAGGGACTCGAACCCCCGACCTTCGGTTTACAAAACCGCTGCACTACCACTGTGCTAAGCCGGCGCTGGCGCGCTTATGGGCAAGGCCGCGCTGTGCCGCAAGGGTCACTGTGCAAGCGCCGCCGACAGGCGAGTCTGAAAGTCTGGCTGTAGACGGATGTTGTTGTGGTCGGCCTGTGGAAAAACCAGTCTTTCGGCGGCGACGCCATCGTCAATCAGGTCTTGAGTCATCTGGCGACTGAGTCGCGGCGGCAGGGTCTCGTCACGCCCCGCCTCCAGAACCAGGACGCGGCCGCCATAGCCGGACAAAGACTGAACGACGTCGAACGAATCCAGACCCGGATCGATGTTTACGCGCACGAATGGCCGCAGCAGCCCAACGGCGTCGTTGACGACGGCGTGCGCGGTGGGGGTAGAGGCCTCGATCACCAGGGTGTCGACATCGATTAGCCGGGTGGCCTCGGTGCAGACGGGACCGCCGAGCGAATGGCCCCAGGCGACGACTTCGCGTCCCTCGGCGGCGGCGGTGCGGGCGACCCAGGCGGCGACAGCGGCTGTGGCCTGACGGAAATTGGCCAGGGTGGCATCGCCCGGCGTCTCGCCATAGCCGGGATAGTCGAACATCACGACATCGCCGAACGGCGCCAGGGCTGCGGCCCGATCACCGCCGGATACGGCACGGCGAAACATATTGCCGCCACAGAACAGGATGATCGGCCCGTTGGGATTCCCACGCACCCGCGAGACGGCGACCTCGCCACCGGCATAGGGCAGGCGCAGCGCCTCTGTGTCGGATGGCAGAGAGTGACCCGACTGAAGTTCGATCCCTTCCGCCTCCAGACGCGCGTTGGGATAGAAGAAGGCGTCTTCGGGGACGCGAACCTGGATGCAGCCGGCCAGGCCGATGGCCAGGGTCAGGGGCAGGACTATGGCGCTGGGTGCTTTGAACGACATGGGCGATCCATCGTTATGACGAGCGACACTAGCGTGGGCGCTCAGGCGTCCGCTAGGTCCAAGTGACCAGCCGCCACGGGTGACGTCGTCGCCTGCGCCCTCTATATGGCACGGCGTCTCAAGCCCTTCGGATTCCCATGGCCCGTATTCTCGTCACCTCGGCGCTGCCCTACATCAACGGCATCAAGCATCTGGGGAACCTGGCGGGCTCGATGCTGCCGGCGGACGTGTGGAGCCGCTTCAAGCGCGGGCAGGGCCATGAGGTCCTCTATATCTGCGCCACCGACGAGCACGGCACCCCTGCCGAGCTGGCCGCCGCCGCGGCCGGTCAGGACGTCCAGACCTATTGCGACGAACAGCATGAGGTCCAGAAGCGGGCCGGCGAGCAATTCGGCCTCAGCTACGATTGGTTCGGGCGCTCGTCCAAGGCCCCGAACCGGTACCTGACCCAGCATTTCGCCGCCAAGCTGGAAGAGAACGGCTTCATCGAAGAGCGGGTCGATCGGATGATCTATTCGATCGACGACGGGCGTTTCCTGCCGGACCGCTATGTCGAGGGGACCTGCCCGCACTGTGGGTACGACAAGGCGCGCGGCGACCAGTGCGACAACTGCGGCCGACTGCTGGATCCGACCGATCTGATCGATCCGTATTCGGCGGTGTCGGGCAGCCGCGATCTTGAGGTGCGCGATACGCGGCATCTCTATTTGTTGCAGACCAAGCTGGAGCAGCCCATCCGCGACTGGATCGGGTCCAAGACCGGCTGGCAGACCCTGGCCAGGTCGATCGCGTTGAAGCACCTGGATGAGGGCCTGATCGACCGGGGCATCACCCGCGACTTGAAATGGGGCGTGCCGGTGGTGGACGCTGACGGCGGGCCGCGACCGGGGCTGGAAGGCAAGGTGTTCTACGTCTGGTTTGACGCCCCCATAGAATATATCGGCGCGACCGAGGAGTGGGCCGAGGCGAACGGTCGGACTTGGCGCGACTGGTGGCGGCTGGACGAGGGGGCCGATGACGTCCGCTATGTCCAGTTCATGGGCAAGGACAATGTGGCGTTTCACACGGTCAGCTTCCCGGCGACGATTATCGGCTCGGGCGAGCCGTGGAAGACGGTCGATCAGTTGAAGGCGTTCAACTGGCTGAACTGGTACGGCGGCAAATTCTCGACCAGCCAGGGCCGCGGCGTGTTCATGGACCAGGCGCTGGAGCTGTTGCCGGCGGACTACTGGCGCTGGCACCTGACGGCCTATGGGCCGGAAGGGTCGGATGCGGCCTTCACCTGGGAGCAGTTCCAGTCGACCATCAACAAGGACCTGGCCGATGTGCTGGGCAATTTCGTCAATCGGATCGTCAAATTCACCGAGTCCAAGTTCGACGGCGTGACTCCGGCCGGCGGCGAGCGGGGCCCGCTGGAGGCGCAGTTAGAGGCCGACCTGCGCGCCGGCATCGCCGAGGCGACCGAGGCGTTTGAGGCCATGGAGTTCCGCAAGGCCTGTCAGGCGATCCGGGCGATGTGGGTGCTGGGCAATGAGTATCTCCAGGTCGCGGCACCGTGGACGGCGTTCAAGACCGACGTGGATCAGGCCGCGGTAGGGGTTCGCACCGGGCTCAATCTGGTGGCGCTGTTTGCGCGGCTGGCGGCGCCGGTGATCCCGTTCACGGCTGAGAAGATCGCGGCCTCGGTCGGGGAGACCGATCTGAGCTGGCCGTCGCCGGACGAGGATCTGTTCGCCGCCGTTTCCGCCGGTCGTCCGGTCGCGCACCAAGGCGTGCTGTTCGCCAAGATCGAGGACGAACAGGTGGCGGAATGGACCGCCCGTTTCGGGGGTGTGGACAGCTGAGGGCGATCTGAGCGCGGTTTTGCAAAAGCATCCGTGGACGAACGAACCCAGACTCGTTTAGACCGACGCCGAGCAGACGATTGGAGGGTTTCGCGCCATGAACTGGTTTCAGGCTCTGTTGCCGCGCGAGGATCAATTCTTCGACCTGTTTGAGGCCCATGCCGAGACCCTGGTCAAGGGAGCTGAGGCGATGCGGGCAGCGCTGGAGGGTGGCCCCGAGACCGCAGGCTGGTGCGAGAAGATCGTCGAGCACGAACACGCCGCCGACGCCGTCGCGCGCGACGTGCTGTACGCGGTGCGGCGCAGCTTCATCACCCCGTTCGACCGGTCCGACATTCGCGGCCTGACCAACTCGCTGGATGACACGATCGACCAGATGCAGAAGGCAGCCAAGGCGATCTCGCTGTACGAGGTCACCGCGTTCGAGCCCAAGATGCGCGAGCTGGCCGACATTGCGGTGCGCTGCGCGGCCCTGACCATCGAGACGATGCAGAAGCTGCACGCCATGCAGAAGAACAGCGAGCGGCTCAATGAGCTGACCGAGCTGGTGGCGCGGCTGGAGAGCGAATCCGACACGGTCTATGACGAGGGCATGAAGGCGTTGTTCCTGGCGCACCGGACCGGCGACGCCATGGGCTTCATCATCGGGGCCGAGATCTACGACCACCTGGAGAAGGTGGTCGACCGCTTCGAAGACGTGGCCAACCGCGTCAACGGTATCCTGGTCGAGCACCTGTAGCCGCTATGGACGCGGGGCTCGTCATCCTGGTGCTGCTGATCGGCGTAGCCCTGGCGTTCGACTTCATGAATGGCCTGCACGATGCGGCCAATTCCATCGCGACAGTGGTGGCGACACGGGTGCTCAGCCCGCCGCTGGCGGTGCTGTGGGCCGCCAGCTTCAACTTTGCGGCCTTCTTTGTATTCGGTGTGGCGGTGGCCAACACCATCGGCAAGGGTATCGTTTCGCCGGATATCATCTCGGATGCGGTGATCTTCGGGGCCCTGATGGGGGCGATCAGTTGGAACATCATCACCTGGATGATGGGGATTCCGTCCTCCAGCTCGCACGCCCTGGTTGGGGGGCTGTTGGGGGCCGGCGTCGCCAAGGCGGGGCTGAGCGTGGTTCAGATTCCCGGCGTATCCAAGACGGTGTTCGCCATCTTCCTTTCACCGACGGTGGGCTTCGTCCTGGCGCTGCTGCTGGTGCTGATCGTCTCGTGGCTATTCATGAAAGCCAACCCGGCCCTCGCAGACCGAATCTTCCGCCGGCTGCAACTGGTGTCGGCGGCGGCCTATTCCCTGGGGCATGGCGGCAATGACGCACAAAAGACGATGGGGATCATCGCCGTACTGCTCTATTCGCGCGGCCTGTTGGGTGAGGAGTTCCACGTCCCGTTCTGGGTGGTCATCAGCTGTTACGTGGTGATCTCTCTGGGCACGCTCTGCGGAGGCTGGCGGATCGTGCACACCATGGGCTCCAAGATCACGCGGTTGACACCACAACAGGGCTTCTGCGCCGAAACGGGCGGGGCCATCACCCTGTTCATCGCCACGCATTTCGGCGTGCCAGTCTCGACGACACACACCATCACCGGCTCGATCATCGGGGTAGGGGCTGCGCGCCGGGCCTCAGCGGTGCGCTGGAATGTGGCCCGCGGTATCGTCCTCGCCTGGTTCGTGACCATTCCGGCGTGTGCGGCGATGGGGGCGGCCTTCTTCTGGCTGGGCCGGCTGTTCCTGACGTGAGCGATCGGACACTTAGGGCCAAACGCCGGCAGGTTGGCGCCCTGTGCTGGCGACTGGACGACGCCGACCGGATCGAGTTCCTTTTGGTGACGTCGCGCGATACGGGCCGCTGGGTTACGCCCAAAGGTAATCGGATGAAGGGCCTGACCGATTCCGAAGCCGCCGCCGAGGAGGCGATGGAGGAGGCCGGCGCGACCGGCCAGATGGCCTCCGAACCGGTCGGGACGTTTACCTATGAAAAGCGGCTTTCGGGCCGGGCCCGCCGGTTGACGGCGGTGGACCTGTACGGCTTGCAAGTGGCGCACCTGTTCGATCGCTGGCCCGAGGCGCACCAGCGTGAGCGGCGCTGGTTTAGGCGGCTGGACGCTATGGATGCCGTCGACGAACCGGAGCTGAAGGCATTGATGGCGGGTTTTGCGCCCTGAGGCGTTGATTTCGGCGCGTTTGCGTGTATAGAGCGCCGCTTCCGTCGCAGCCTTCGGGTTGAGGCGGTCCTGTCCGAGAACTTCGGGGCGAGGGGGCCACCCTTGCCGTAACCGCCAGAGAGCCCTCTGGTGCCGTGGGGAGACGGGGAAAGTCCCGAACCATTCGCCGCCTTCAAGGCCGGGTGCGTGACGGGCGTTCCTTCGGACAGTTTACGCGGTTCGCTGCTCCGGGTCTCCCGGAGTAAACGGGCCGTTTTCGACGTCTGCAATCCCGTAGGCGTCAATCGACTAGGAGACCGCAATGGACCGCGCACAAAAAGCCGCGTCGATCGAGGACATCAAGGGTGTCTTCGCCGCGTCCGGCGCCGTGGTCGTGACCCACAACCTGGGTCTGACCGTTGCGGAAATGACCGACCTGCGTCTGCGCCTTCGGGCTCAGGGCGCAGCCCTCAAGGTGGTGAAGAACACTCTGGCTCAAAAGGCTCTGGACGGTTCGGCGGGGGAAGCGGGCGATCGCCTGTTCTCCGGCCCTGTCGCCATCGCCTATTCGCCGGATCCCGTCGCTGCCGCCAAGGTCGTGGCCGAGTTCGCCAAGGGTAATGACAAGTTCGTTATCGTCGGCGGCCTCATGGACACGGACGTTCTGGACGCCCAGGCCGTCGCCAACCTCGCCAAGCTGCCGTCGCTGGACGAACTGCGCGGCAAGATCGTTGGCCTGCTTCAGGCTCCGGCGACCAAGGTTGCCGGCGTGCTGCAAGCTCCGGCCGGCCAGCTGGCCCGCGTGTTTGGCGCCTATGCCGCCAAGGACGCCGCCTAGGTCATCTCCGCTTCTCACAAATTGAACTGAACCCAAGGAACTAACCCAATGTCCAAGCTCGAAAAGATTGTCGACGAACTGTCGACCCTGACCGTTCTGGAAGCCGCTGAGCTGTCCAAGCTTCTCGAAGAGAAGTGGGGCGTCTCGGCTGCCGCTCCGGTCGCCATGGCCATGCCGGCCGGCGGTGCCGGTGGCGCTGCTCCGGCCGAAGCCGGCGAAGAGCAGACCGAGTTCACCGTTGTCCTGACCGACGGCGGCGACAAGAAGATCAACGTCATCAAGGAAGTCCGCGGCGCTCGTCCGGACCTCGGCCTCAAGGAAGCCAAGGACCTGGTCGAAGGCGCTCCGCAGAACGTCGTTGAGAACGTCTCCAAGCAGGCTGCCGACGAGCTCAAGAAGAAGCTCGAAGAAGCCGGTGCCAAGGTCACCATCAAGTAAGATGGCCCTGGCTGCGGGGCCTCGGCTCCGCACCGACGAACCAAGAGAAGGCCCGGCGAGCGATCGCCGGGCCTTTTTCGTTGCGACCGGTTTTGCGGTCGGCGGGACTGGCCTATGGGTTCCAGACCGCTTGGGAGACCCGCATGAACCCGCCGCCAATCTCACTGGATGAACGCCGCCGACGCCTGGCGGCGCTGGAGGCGGCGATGCAGGCGCAAGGGATCGCGGCCTGTCTGATCGATGCGACGTCGTCGTTGCGCTATTTCACCGGCCTGAGCTGGCACGCGTCGGAGCGGCTGACCGGGGCGGTGGTGCGGCCCGGCAAGCCGCTGACCTACATCACGCCGCGCTTTGAGCTGGACAAGGTAGGATCGATCATCGGCGTGCCCGGCGAGATCCTGACCTGGGAAGAGCACGAAAGTCCGTTCCGGTTGGTCGCGGATCTGATCGGGCCGAACGGCAAGGTGGCGGTGGATCAACAGGCGCGGGTCTTTATCTGGCTGGGTCTGGCCGAGGCGCTGGGGGCCGATCGACTGGTCGGTGCCGATCCGCTGATCGTGCCACTGAGGGCGCGCAAGTCGCAGGCCGAGATCGCCCTGATGACGCGGGCCAAGGCCCTGACGCTGGAGGCGCACCGGCGCGCGCACGAGAGCCTTCAGGCCGGGGTGAAGGCGTCAGAGGTCGTAGCCTTCATCGACCGGCAGCACCGGGCGCTCGGGGCTGACGGCGGCAATACCTTTTGCATCGTCTCGTTCGGGCTCGACACCAGCCTGCCGCACGGCGGGGAGGGCGATCCAGAGTTACAGGACGGCGATGTGGTCCTGATCGACACCGGCTGCGCGTTGGACGGCTATAGCGCGGACATCACCCGGACCTATGTGTTCGGCGAGCCGAGCACCGAGGTGCGCCGGATTTGGGATCTGGAACACCAGGCCCAGGCAGCGGCCTTCGACGCCGCCCGGCTGGGGGCTCCGTGCGAGGCCGTCGACGCGGCGGCGCGCGCAGTTCTGACAGCCAATGGGTTGGGACCGGACTATCAGCTGCCGGGCTTGCCGCACCGGACCGGCCACGGCATCGGGCTGGATGTGCATGAGGCTCCCAATCTGGTGCGCGGCGACCGGACGCCGCTGGATGTCGGGATGTGTTTCTCCAATGAGCCGATGATCGTGGTGCCGGGGCGGTTCGGCATTCGCCTGGAAGACCATTTCCACATGACGGCGGACGGCCCGAAATGGTTCACCCAGCCGCAGCCCAGTTTGGATGAGCCGTTCAGGGGCGTTGAGCCGCTGGTGGCTTGAGGCTAGGAACGCGCTCATGAGCACGCAAAGACTGATCGCCGGAAACTGGAAGATGAACGGCCTGGCCGCCGAGCTGGGCGAAGCCAAGGCGTTGGCCGAGGCATTGGCGGGGGAGGCGGCCGCGACGCGGGTGGCCCTGTGCCCGCCCGCGACCCTGATCGCCCAGATGAACTGGCATCTGAAGGACAGCGCGGTGGAGATCGGCGGGCAGGACTGCAGCCCGCACGGCTCGGGTGCCTATACCGGCGATGTGTCGGCCGCGATGCTGGTCGATGCGGGGGCCGGTCTGGTCATCCTGGGCCATTCCGAGCGCCGGGCCGGGCATGGCGAGAGCGATGCCGATGTCTCCGCCAAGGTCGAGGCCGCACTGGCGGCGGGACTGGAGCCGATCATCTGCGTCGGCGAGACCCTGGCTGAGCGCGAAGCGGGCCGAGCGGTCGAGGTCGTGTCCGGCCAGGTCATGGCCTCGCTGCCGACCAGCCTGAATGGTAAGACCTTCGCCGTCGCCTATGAGCCGGTCTGGGCCATCGGCACCGGCCTCATACCGACGCTGGAGCAGATTGAAGAGGTCCACGCCGCCGTGCGCGCGGCCATGGTCAAGCGCCTGGGCGAGGGGGGACGGACCGCGCCGATCCTGTACGGCGGCTCGGTCAAGCCGAACAATGCCGCCGAGATCCTGGCCGTGCCGGACGTGGGAGGTGCCCTGGTCGGCGGAGCCTCGCTGAAAGCCGCGGACTTCCTCGGCATCATTCGGGCGGCTTGAGCGTGAGCACCGACACCTCCGGCCTGTCGCAACTGGGTCGTCAGACCGGTGCCCCCGACAGCCCCGAGACGGCCCAGCTGGAGCGGGTGCCCAATCCGCACCCGGACACTCTGTACGTCGCGCGCTTCACCGCGCCGGAATTCACCAGCCTGTGCCCGGTGACGGGCCAGCCGGATTTCGCCCATCTGGTCATCGACTATGCACCGGGGCCGTGGCTGGTCGAGAGCAAGAGCCTGAAGCTGTATCTCACCAGCTTCCGCAATCACGGGGCCTTTCACGAGGATTGCACCGTCGCCATCGGTCGGCGGCTGGCCGAGCTGCTGGAGCCGAAGTGGCTGCGGATCGGCGGCTACTGGTATCCGCGCGGCGGCATCCCGATCGACGTCTTCTGGCAAACCGGACCGGTGCCAGAGGGGCTATGGCTGCCCGACCAGGGCGTGCCGACCTATCGCGGGCGGGGGTGATTCGGCGGGCGAACGCCCTCCCGCCCGAACGCTGGGGGCGCGAACTCCTTGCCCGCGTGCAAGCCCGTGCCGACCGCACGCGCCTGGGCCGCTACGCCTTCGAGTTCCTCATGTTCGGGCTCAAGCAGGGGGTGGGCCTGCATCTATGGCGGAGCCATGCTGGCGCTTCTGATGGGAACGGCGCTCTGGTATCCGGCTGATTCGCCGTTGGCCCGCTATGATTTCCTGGTGCTCGGCGCAGTCGCCATTCAGGTGGCGATGCTGGCATTCCAGTTGGAGACGCTGGACGAGGCCAAGGTGATCCTGGCTTTCCACGTCGTCGGCACGGTCATGGAGCTGTTCAAGACCACCGCCGGGTCGTGGATCTATCCCGAGCCGAGTCTGCTCAGGATCGGCGAAGTGCCGCTGTTCTCGGGCTTCATGTATGCGGCGGTCGGGTCCTACATCGCGCGCATCTGGCGTATCTTCGACATCCGCTTCGATCACTATCCGCCCGTCTGGACGACGGTGGTTCTGGCGACGGCGATTTACGTCAACTTCTTCGCCCACCACTGGATCTGGGATTTCCGCTGGCTGCTGTTCGCGGCCACGGCTCTGCTGTTCTTGCGTACGCGCTTCTATTTCACGCCAGACCGTACACGGCGCTGGATGCCCGTTCTCCTAGGCTTCCTGCTGGTCGCCATGTTCATCTGGATCGCCGAGAACCTGGGAACCTGGGCGCGGGCGTGGATCTATCCAGCCCAGCAGGGCGGCTGGTCTCCGGTCAGCCTGGCCAAGCTGGGAAGCTGGTATCTCTTGATGATCATCTCGGTAGTGCTCGTCAGCCTCGTTCAGAAGCCCCAGCCGGAGCTCAAAGCCGGCTAACGATCGAGGCCATGTCCGGGCGAGGACGCTCCGATGGCCCTTCCGTCAGGGTTCCGATGTGGATGAAGCCGGCGACCTGTTCGCCATCGGCCAGGCCAAGAAGCGGGCGCGTCGCCGGATCATAGGCGTACCAGTCGGTGATCCAGCTGGCCGAGAAGCCCATGGCGTCGGCGGCGTGTTCCAGGTTCATACAGACCGCGCCGGCGGACAGTTGCTGTTCCCAGACTGGAACCTTGTGATCCGTGATGGGGGCGGACACGACCATGACCGTCACCGGCGGGTTGGCCAGTTTGGCCAGGACGGTTGCGGCCTTGACCGGGTCGGGTTGCCCCTCGGCGAGGGGTTTCAGTGAATGCACCAACGCCGACTTGGATGGGCCCTCTATGACAACAAAGCGCCAAGGAAATAGCTTTCCATGGTCGGGCGTTCTGGCTGCTGTCTCAAGCAATACATGAAGTTCGTTTGCGGTCGGCCCCGGGGTGGCCAGGGCCTGGGCCGGCGCTGATCGACGCCGCTGGAGCCGTGCCAGGGTGCCAGGATCGGCCACGGGCAAGGGGAGAGGCGTACCGAGCTCGCTCACAGGTCAGTCATCATCTGTTCAGGTTGGTCCGCAACCTGGGTCCTCAAAAGAAAGCCGCTGTCGGCGGTGCCGAGCCGGTAGGTCGATTCAAAGTGGTAGAGCCGCTGATCGTCAGCCGTCACGATCTCGCCCATCATCTCCGGATCCCCCATCGAAAGGAACTGCTGGCAAATGGTGCTGGTTCGATACTCGGCCATGGATTCGGCCAGGACCGCACGGAAGGCCTCGCTCATCTCCACCGATGGCACCCCGGCGACCCGAGCCTGAATGACCAGTTCGTCGGTGTTGCCTGAACTGCAGAGACGTCCGTGTTCCAGGGTCACCACATCGGCCAGGGTGATCAGGATCGCAGGGGCTTCGGCCAGCAGAAACATACCGGCCAGCACCAGCCGTCCATCCGCTTCGCGGCGAAGGGTATAGAGGCTCTCGCAATCCCGTGATCGGTCATTCCAATTCTCGCACCAGATCGTCTGGCCGTCGGCGAGGGTCAGCACCTCAGCGTCGGACAGGGTGCGCTCCTGAGCGTGCACGGGGGCACCCGTCAGAATCAGACACGCGGCGAGGCACCCCAGGCGAGACATTCCATCAGCTTAATTGCGTCGCGCCGCGCGCGCCACTCGCAATCGCGTCGGATCGTACATGGCACCTGTCCGACCGGACCATTTGTTCGCGTTCAGCGGCGGCCCCATGTTACAGAGCGGCCACGAGGAGAGCGCCATGACCGCCGTACTGAAGCCCGTTCCAAGCCAGGATTCGCTGTGGTCCCGACTTCGCTCGGAGGCCAGTGAGGCTGCTGCGTCCGAGCCCGCGCTCGGCAGCCTGCTTCATGCCGTGATCCTGTCGCACACCAATCTGGCGGGGGCCTTGAGCTTTCAGCTGGCGCGTAAGCTCGGCGACAGCGAGGTCGGTCCGATGGCCTGGCGCGAGGTCTGCGAGCGCGCCTATGCCGGCGATCCCTCGATCGTGGCCGCCGCCGAGGCCGATCTGGCCGCCGTCCTGGAACGCGACCCGGCGGCCAAACAGGCGTTGCAGCCGTTCCTGTTCTTCAAGGGGTTCCAGGCGCTTCAGGCCTACCGAGTGGGCCATGCCCTTTGGTCTGCGGGGCGTCAGACCCTTGCCTTTCACCTGCAGAGCCGGGTTTCGGAGCTGTTTCAGGTCGACATTCACCCGGCCGCGCGGATCGGCAAGGGCATCTTTTTCGACCACGGAACCGGCATTGTCATCGGTGAGACGGCCAGCGTCGGCGACGATGTGTCGATGCTGCACGCCGTTACCCTTGGCGGAACCGGAGCCCAGCGCGGTGACCGTCACCCCAAGATTGGCAAGGGTGTGCTTCTGGGGGCCGGTGCCAAGGTGCTCGGCAATATCGAGATCGGGGACTACGCCAAGGTGGCGTCCGGTTCGGTGGTTCTGAAGCCCGTCCCGGCGGGCTGCACAGCAGCGGGTGTGCCGGCGCGGATCGTCAACTGCCCATCAAGCCCTGATCCGGCCCGAACGATGGACCATACCCTGGCCGACATCGTCTACGACTTTTCGATCTGACGGCCTTGGCCTGAGGCAGGGGGGCGACTAGGTTCCGACCCGACATTGGAAATGAGGAACGCCGTGCAGGAACCCGACATCAAGCGCATTGAGATGTATCTGAAAAAGGCCTTCACCAACGGGGCCATTAACGTCAAGGCGCGCAAGCAGGCCGATTCTGCCGAGGTCTATATCGGAGATGAATTCATCGGCGTCGTCTATGAAGACGAGGACGATGACGGCTCCTACACCTTCAACATGGCGATCCTCGGCGAAGATCTGCCCTGACCGAACGGACATGAAAAAGCCCGCGTCGCGACACTGCGGCGCGGGCTTTCTCGTGGTTGAAGGCGATCAGCGTGTGCCGAAAATGCTGTCGACCAGACGACCGAAGAAGCCCTTTTGCGTCGAGGCGGTGCGCGGCGTGGCAGAGGCCGTCGGCTGAGCCGGAGTCGCCGGCTGAGCAGGTGCGGGTGCCGCAGCCGGAGCTGCCGCGCGGGGAGCCGGCTTGCTGGGCGATGCCTTGGCCGCCGTCGAACGCGCTGCCGGCTTGGCGGCTGACTTGGTCGCCGCAGTCTTTCCAGCAGGTGCCTTCGCGGCCGCCTTGCTCGCGGCCGCCTTGCTCGCGGCCGCCTTGCTCGCGGTGGCCTTGGCAGCCGCCGGCTTCGTCGCGGCCTTGGCGGTCGTCGCCTTGGCCGTTGCCGACTTCGCAGCGGGCTTGGCCGCTGCCTTGGTTGTCTTGCTGGCCGTGGCCGGTTTTCCGGTTGCGGCCTTGGTGGATTTGGCCGCCGAAGCCGTCGACTTGGCAGCAGGTTTTGTTGTTGCGGGTTTCGCCGGGCTTTTCGCCATTTGTCGCCGACCTCTGGGAGTTGTAGTTGCGGATCCTGAACCGGCCACTCAGGGCCGATGAATCACCAGCATAGCGGTTCTTTTGAAATGTCCGAGTCTGCCGTCCAGATTATATCGCGCGGAAAGCGAGAAACTGCCGAAGCGGCGGCCCAGGCCATCGATGCTGATGTCGCCCTTGAGGGGGCGACCTATTCAATCCTTGAGGAGGATGAGGATGCCGGCATCTGGCGCATAGACGCCTATCCTGTCAGCCGTGACGAGGCGGATCGCCTATTGGCGGTTCTGTCCGCCTTCGATCTTCAGACGGTCGTCGAGGACCTGATGGATGCCGACTGGATCGCCATGAGCCTGTCAGGGCTGCCGCCGGTCAGGGCTGGACGATTCTTCGTCTATGGTGCCCACGACAGGGGAAAGGTGCCGGAGGGCACCGTCAACCTGAGGATCGAGGCCGGTGCCGCTTTCGGGACCGGACATCACGGCACGACGGTCGGATGCCTGGAAGCCTTTGAGTCGGTGCTGGCCGGGGAGGGAACTCCGCAGCGGGTTCTAGATGTCGGGACCGGGACTGGGGTCCTCGGCATCGCGGCGGCGCGGACGGGCTCCCGGACGGTGATTGGAACGGACATTGATTCGCCGTCGGTCCGCATTGCGGCGGAAAATGCCAATATCAATTCTGCGGACGTGACCTTCGTTGAGGACGGCGATCTGTCCCACCCTGAGGTCACCGGTCATGCGCCCTATGATTTGGTCTTCGCCAATATTCTCGCGCGGCCTCTGATCGACCTGGCAAAACCGATCAATGAACGGCTTCGGCCCGGAGGCACGGCAATCCTGTCGGGCCTGTTGCGGTCCCAGGAGGATGAGGTGCTGGCGGCCTGGGAGCCGCTCGGTTTCCGGGTAGAGCAAATCATCCATCACGACGCCTGGTCGGCGCTCCGGCTGGTCAAGGCTGATTAGGTAGCGTCAGTTTTGACCTATTGCGAGACGCCGCCGCGCATGGCCTTGTGCGCGAATGCGACGGATTGGCAATTCCCTGTTCTTGACGCTGCTGCTGGCAGGCTACGTGCTGGCGGCCGGCCAGGCCCGCGCGCAGCCGGTGGACGTGCTGGAGGAGATTGCCCTGTGCTACAACTCGGCAGGCACCTGGTACGAAGCTGCTGCTGGAAATCGACGCACGCTCCAGACTCTGGACTGGCAGCCCTTCGGTCGCGAGACCGGATGGGAAACCTATCTGCCTATGACGCAGCAGGAAATCGGCACCCGGTGCGCTGCCTCGACACCGGGATTCGCACAGGCGCTTGCAGCCTTTCAGGGGCGCTACGGATTGCAGGCCGACGGGCGCTTCGGCCCCTCGACGTTCGAAGTACTCAAGGGAATCTGGCAGGAACGCAGGCCTTTCGTCATGGCGCGGGTGAGGGGGGAATGCCCGGCCTACCCGGAGCGCCAAACCCTGGGTGAGTTCGACTGGAGGGAGGAAACCATCCAGCGTCCCGGCCGGATGGGCCAGCCCGTCGCCATAGCGGCCTATCGGCGCATGGTGCGAGATGCCCGGACCGAGGTTCCCGAGCTGGCGGCGAATCCGAACCTGTTGACGGTCTATTCGACCTATCGTCATCCCGACATCGACGGCGTTCGTTGCGAGGATGAAGCGAACTGCGACGGGCTGCGTCGAGCCAGCTGTTCAGCGCACCGCACCGGTTGGGCCTTCGATATAAATGTGGGCGAGGCACCGGGTTACGGCATCGCTTCTACCAATGCCTACAATCGGCTGGTTCAGTCGCGCGGGCCGGCTTATCGCTGGCTGGTGCGCAACGCTGCCCGATATGGGTTCGTGAATTACATCTATGAGCCCTGGCATTGGGAATATGTCGGCCCAGAGGCGAGCTACGCCCCGTGAGCGGCGACCGCGATCTGTCGGTTCAGAAGCCGGCTCGCGCACGCGGTTGGCGCAAGCGGAGCCTGACTGAGGCCGAAAAGGCGATGGCCCGGCGGGTGTTCGGCGACCAGATCGAGCTTGATACGGTGCGCTTCATCGGCTCGCCTAGGCCGTTCGATCGGGCCTTTGTGGCCGGTCGCTGGCTCGGGCGGGACTGGATCGTCTGGCCCAATACGACGCTGGCAGACGACTATGCGACCCAGAAATTGTCACGGCGCGCGACCTTCATTCATGAGCTGGTCCACGTCTGGCAGGCGCAGCAGGGGGTCAATCTCGCAATCGCAAAGATACGGGCCGGGGACGATGCCAAGGCCTATGCCTATCCTGTGGACGCAAGTTGTGTCTGGACCGCTCTGAACATCGAGCAGCAGGCGTCCCTTATAGAGCACGCATATCTCTTGAGTCAGGACAGGCCGGCCCCGGCCGCACGCGCTTTCTATCGAAGTATCGCGCCGTTTCCGTGCTGTCTGGGAGAGGATGAGGGTGGCCGGGAATAGCCTCAGATCGGCGCAGGAATTTTGCGCCTAAGATATATTATGCGAAATATCACATCTGGTTTTGGGCAGATGGCACCCTGAGCCCTTCCTATAACGACAGGGTTTCGCTCCAACCGTCGAACGCCACATCGATACCCGGTGGTACCAGTGACCGCAGGCAATCATAGTCTAGATCGATGTGCAGATTGGTCAGGACGGCGCGCTTCACCCCCGAGCGTGCGACCCAAGCCAGGGCTTGATCGACGTTGGCGTGGGTCGGGTGTCGGGTCCAGCGCAGTGCATCCAGGATCCAGAGTTCGGCCCCCGAAATCACGTCAAACGCCGCCGCATCCAGGCCTGAGACGTCGCTGGAATAGACCACCGGGCCGAACCGATAACCGAGTGACGAGATCGGCCCGTGCTGCTGAGCGAAAACCATGGCCTCTACGGGGCCGCCCTCGCCATAGACCGTGATCGTCTGGCCGGGTGCGGCCTGATGAGCGTCACAAATCGCTGGATAGCCGTGCTCTCCCTCGAAAACATAGCCGAACCGCCGACCGAGCGTACGCTGAGTGGCGGCATCCATCCAGACCGGGACCCGGTGCCGTCCCATCTGAGCGAAGATCCGCAGGTCATCCAGGCCATGCGTCTGGTCCGCATGATCGTGTGTTAGAAACACACCGTCTATATTCTTGATATTCGAGGCTAAAGTCTGGTTCCGCAAATCTGGAGAGGTATCGACGATAACGGTGGTGGTGCCGCCGTCTCCGTGACGCCGGACGGCCAGCGAACACCGGCTGCGGCGATTCCGGGACTGATCTGGATTGCAGGTCCCCCAGTCGCCGTTGGCGCGCGGCACACCACCTGATGAGCCACAGCCCAGGACCGTGATCTCAAGCCGGCTCACGTTCTCGGAACTCGATCAAACAAGGCGAAGAACGCATCGTTCGTTATTGTTTCAGCGTCTTTTTCATTCCAGCCTCGAATATTGGCCAGCATTTCCAGTACGCGCCCGACATAGGCGGGCTCATTGCGGCGCCCTCGATATGGATCCGGAGCCAGATAGGGGCAGTCCGTTTCAACGATGATGCGGTCCGCGGGCATATCACGAATGATCGCCCTCACCTCCTCAGCAGCCTTGAAGGTTGCAATTCCGGAAACCGAAAACCACGCCCCCAGCTCAGCCGCCACGCGCGCCAATTCTACGCCAGAAGTATAGCAATGCATAAGAAATTTGAATGGCTTGATTGCCGTTTCCTCATGTAAAATCTTCAGCATCTCTGCATCGGCTTCTCGCGTGTGAATGATCAGCGGCAAGCTGGTTCGACGGGCTGCCTCGATATGTGTGCGGAATACCGATGCCTGGACGTCGCGCGGCGACAGATCATAATGAAAATCCAGTCCGCATTCGCCAATGCCGACCACGCGCGGTCGTGCCGCGAGTTCCACCAGGCGCTCCGGCGTCAAATCCTCGTAGTGACGCGCTTCGTGCGGATGGACCCCGACCGTGCACCAGATATCGGAGTGGGCCATGGCCAGGCCGTGCGTGGTCTCAAATGTCGACAGACGATCCGATATTTCGACCATGATACCGACCCCGGCAGCGCGCGCGCGCGCGATCACCTCTTCACGATCGTCGTCGAACTGCGGCGCATGAAGATTCACATGGCTGTCGATCAGCATCAGGCTCGCGCCTTTCGGATATCTGCCAGGATCGAAAATAGGACGTCGGCACGATCCAGGTTGAGATTGGCTGCTTCGCCGGGGATCCGCATCAGTCGATCCCAGAGCTCTCCCCAGGCCTCTGGGCGCTCGACCTCGGCCCGCTCGCTGACGGCTTGAGCCAGACGCTCGAGAAGGAGATTGAGCCGGGCCTGTCCCTCCCCGCCCCGCAGGGTGTCGGCGAACCTCAACATCTCTGCCTCATCGGGCGCGTCGCCCAGAACCAGGGCCCGCGCTGTAGCGTCGATCTCCAGAGCGCCCTGGTCGGCGAGCTTCAGGGCGCGACCCGGCGATCCACCCGACATCAGGGCCAGGGCCCGTGCGTCCCCCGGGGGCAGGGTTAGACGACGCTCAACGACGTCTGCGACCTCATCCATGGACCAGGGCCGGAATGCCAGTCGACGGCACCGCGAACGAATGGTCACGAGCAGGCGCGCCGGTGAATGCGTCACGAGGAACAGGACGCCTCGCTCAGGAGGTTCCTCCAATGTTTTCAACAAGGCATTGGCAGAATTGATATTTAGATCGTCAGCCGTGTCGACGATTGCCACTCGCCAGGCCGCCATGGACGGCGATTTTGAGAAGAATTCAGGAAGGGCCCTGGCCTCTTCCACCGAGATGTTCTTGCGCGTCTTGCCCGCCTCGACGCGGCGTTCGAGCACCAGAAGGTCCGGATGCGCGTCCTGTTCGATCAGACGGCTGACCCGATCGTCCGGGTCGGACCCCAAAAGGCCACGGCCGGCGTCTGGCTGCGCCCCTAGCAGACGGCGCGCCGCCCTGTAGGCAAAGGTCGCCTTGCCCAGCCCCTCAGGACCCGTCAGCATCCAGGCGTGATGCAGCCGGCCGCGTTCGAGGGCGTCCAGAAAGGCGTGTTCGGGACGCTCATCCTTGAGCGGATGGTATTGTCCGCGCGGGCCTTCGACGGCTTCGCTCACGGTGCCAGATCCAGCCGAGCGGCCACCGTCGTCCAGACCTGATCGGCCACCTGTTCCAGTGTGCCGCTAGCGTCGATCAGGGCGCAGCGCCCCGGTTCCATATCGGCAATGGTGAGAAAGGCTTCCCGCAGTCGCTGGTGGAAGGCGAGCCCCTTGGATTCAAAACGCGCTTCGAACATATCGCGACCAAAGGCTCGTTCCAGGCCGACCTCGACCGGCATATCGAAGATCAGCGTAAGATCGGGTCGGTCCGCCCCCACGACTTCAGCGTCGATGGCATCGATGAACGCCGACCTGACACCACCGCCGGCCCCCTGATAGGCACGCGTCGAATCCGAAAAGCGATCGCAGACCACCCATGTGCCGGCCGCCAGGGCTGGGCGGATCAGCCGAGTTAGATGATCGGACCGCCCGGCGTACATCAGGAGAGTCTCGGCGGTCGGTGTCCAGCGGTCCGCATCCCCGATAACCAGCAAATTCCGCAGGGCTTCGGCACCCTCGGAGCCACCCGGCTCCCGGGTCAGGACGACCGAGATGCCGCGTGCCTGAAGCTGCTCGACCAGCAGTCGCGCCTGAGTCGACTTCCCGGCCCCCTCTCCGCCTTCGAATGTAATGAACCGTCCGCGCGTCACGGGGGCACAATGGCGATTCACCGGCTCAAGGCAAAGGGCGCGTGCCGGAATTATTGTGCGCGAACGAGGATCGCGTCCAGCAAGCCCTGTCCCGCCAGGGTCGAGCGCTGACGTTCAGCTTCGTGCCGCCCTGGCCAGGGCCCGATCAAGACCCGATACAGCGTGCGGCCGCGCGCTGTTGTTTCCTCAACGCGGGTCCGGGCGGATCCGAATCGGCGTCGAACCGTCTCGGCATTGTCGCGGCTGGCAAATGTCCCGGCCTGGATGAACCAGGGAGCCGTATCTCCCACATTTGACGGGGGTCGAACCTCCGTCTCGGGCCGACCAGACGTCGCCTCGATGAGGTGTCCTGTTCCGCCGCCGCGCGGAGCCGGTCCCAGGTATCGCACGCGCACCTGAGCCAGGCCTTGACGGCGAACGCCCAGGGCGTCCGCAGCCCCACGAGAAAGATCGATGATGCGATCACCGACGAATGGCCCGCGGTCATTGACCCGCACGACGATGCTCTGGCCGGTTGCCAGGTTCGTGACCTCCGCCAGCGACGGCAACGGCAAGGTCGTATGAGCCGCGCTAAGGCCGTTCATGTCGTAGATCTCGCCCGTCGCGGTTGGCCGACCATGGAACGCATCGCCGTACCAGCTCGCAATGCCGGTTCGGTCATAGTCCTCGTCGATCACTGGCGTGTAGGACCGTCCCCGCACGACATAGGGCCTGAGGGTGCCGCGCACGAAGGGGGCCGGATCGGCCACTCCGCCTCGTGATGGCGCAGGCGGCATCGGTGCTGTCGCCGGATCAGCGGGGCGAACGCCAGCCCCGGCTCCGCAGGCCGCTAGGCCCAGGGCCGCTGTCGCAACGATTGTTGCCCTGCTCCACATGATCACCCCATTGGTGGCCGCGTTCGCAGAAATGATGCCGGATAGATTTTCCGCTTTGGTTAATGCGCCCGCTGCCTGCTAAGGACGCCGCGCTGGCTCTCCGAAGAGTTGCGCACGACGACCCAATCAGCGGATCGCGCCTATCGGATGCGCTCTGGGACAGGTGGCCGAGTGGTTTAAGGCAGCGGTCTTGAAAACCGCCGTAGGTGGAAGCCTACCGTGGGTTCGAATCCCACCCTGTCCGCCAGCCGCTTAGCGATCGCATCCACACATCTTGAATTCGGGATTCGGTTCAGGCCTCGCTGGCTACCGCGTCGGCCCAGCGGGTGGTGTGTGGCCTGCATGAGGGTCGGTTGCGGTTGGGCTTGCCGGCGATGGAGGCGGCACCGGGGCCTCCACGGGTACTGGGGACTGTGATGCAGGTTCCGCCGGTGCGGCCTGAGCGGCGGGCTCAGCGGCTTCTGTGGTGGCCTCAACTGTCGGGGCTGGACGAACAGGTGTCGTGGCCGGGGGCGACGGCGCTGTTGGTGCGGCCTCGCCCTCTTCTGGAACCGGGACAGCCTCGGGAACGTCGCCGTCCTGCCAGCCGCCCGATCCGAGCGCCGGATTGGACTGTTCGCAAGCGGCAAGCGGTACAATCAAGACCAGGGCGACAAGAACCGTGCGCATGACTCCCTCCCGGAAAGAGACCCCGTGCCGCAGTAAACGCTTCTCCGGTGCTGGTGCCAAGGCTTTGGCCTAGAACCGTCGAATATCCAGCGCAGGATCGGTCGGTCCGCCGTTGGCAAGAGCCTCGATCCGTTCAGCCGTAATCGCTGCCAGGGTCACGCCCAGATGCTGGTGACCGAAGGCGTAGAGAAGCCTTTGTCCCGGCCAAGCCCCGATCGCCGGAACATAGTCCGGCAGGGTCGGGCGGCACCCCATCCAGCGCTGACAGGTGTCAGGTACATCAAACCCAAGCGCTCGCACCCGCGAGATCAGCCGGCTCCATTTGCGGGGATCAGGAGGTGCCTCGGCGTCACCGAACTCGACATAGCTGGTCGCGCGGAGTCCCTCGATTTGTGGGGCCAGAACGATGGACCAGTCCTCCAGTACGGCGGTCGGAAAACCGACAGACCCGGATGACACCGGAAACTGGATCGAATAGCCCCGCTCGGCGATGAGGGGCACCCGAGTCCCCAACGGGGCCAGGACCGCGCCGGATCGGACGCCGGAGGCGACCAGGACCTGGTCCGCACTCAGGCGCGTGCCGTCCGCCAGTTCAACCTCGGCTTCGGGCGAGATGCGGGTCACCAAGCCGCGACGTCTGTCTCCTCCCCTCGCAACGAAGGCTGAGACCAGGGCCTCTCGGACCCGTTGCGGCGATGTCAGGCGGGCCGTTCCCTCGATCCGCAGCCCGTCCACAGGCGGACGGCCTGCGAGCAGCACCTGGTAGGACGACAGTTCGTCGGATGTCAGGCCGCGACAGGTGGCCGACCCGATGTCTGCCGCCAGCCACTTTGATCGGCCGGTCGCTGCGGATCGAGGATCGAACCAGAGCAGAGCGTGGCCGTCTTCAACCATCAGATCAGACGCGCTCGCCAGGTCGAGCAGGTCGCGCCAGGCTCTAACCGCAGGTAACGCGAGGTCGCCCAAGGCCTGCGTCCCGCGGCGAACCTGGTCGCTGCGACAGGCCGCCAGGAAGCGGGCTGACCATGGCAACCAGTGCCCGACATCCGACCAACGGAAATCGAGCGGGCCTCCGACGCCAAACAGCATGGCCGGGGCAGCGCGAACGGAGCCCCATCCAGCCAGGGGCGCAACCTGTTCGACCGCGATGTGGCCAGCGTTGCCGAAGCTGGACGCCTGCTGGTCCTCCCCCGGATCAATCAGCGTGACGGCGCGCCCGGCCGCCTGCAGCCGAAGGGCGCAGGCCGCGCCGACCATGCCGGCCCCCACGATGATTAGACTCTTGCGAGACATCCCTAGGAATCCTGATTTGCGGCATCGTATAGGGGATCATTCGACCGATGGGAGGCTCAGAATGAAGCTGTTGCAGCGCGCCGCCTGGAGAGGCGTGTTTCCAGCCGCCACCACCCAGTTCGCACCGGATCTTTCCGTTGACCTGCAGGAAACCGGTCGAGTTCTCGACAATCTTATCAATGACGGCGTGCACGGCCTGATCTCGCTGGGAACTTGCGGCGAAAACAACTCGCTGGAGCCGGACGAAAAACGGGCCGTGCTCAGAACGGCGGTTGAGGTCGCGGCTGGTCGCGTTCCCGTCATCTCCGGCGTTTCCGAATTGACGACGGCGCGGGCAGTGCGCTTCGCTCAGGACGCCGAGGCGATGGGGGCGGATGGCCTGATGGTTCTGCCGGCGATGGTCTACGTGCCGACCCTGGACGAACTCGTGACCCATTTCACGGCCGTGGCGCAGGCAACCCGTCTTCCGATCATGATCTACAACAATCCGACCGCCTATCGGGTCGCCGTGGGAATTGACGCACTGGAACGGCTTGCAGAGCTGCCGAATGTCGTGGCCGTCAAGGAATCCGCTCCAGATACTCGACGCTTCACCGATCTGGTCAATGCGTTCGGCGAACGGTTCGTCCTGATGGCGGGCCTGGACGATGTGGCGCTTGAAGGCCTCATGCTGGGAGCCGAAGGCTGGATATCCGGCCTGACCTCGGCCTTCCCCCAGGAATCGGTGGCGCTCTATGACGCCTTCATCGCAGGGGATATGGCACGAGCGCTGGAAATCTATCGCTGGTTCATGCCGTTGCTGCATCTGGATGCGGAGCACGACCTGGTGCAGTCGATCAAACTGTCCGAGCGGATCATGGGTCGAGGCTCCGAGCGGGTCCGCCCGCCTCGCCTCCCGCTTGCGGGTGCGCGCCGGACGGAGGTGGAAGCCTTGGTCAGGGCCGCTGCGGCCCTGCGTCCGGTTGGAGCCCGATCAGCCTGATGCGGCACGTCTTTTCCTGTCTCGACGGTCATACGGCGGGCAATCCGGTCCGCCTCGTGATCGGCGGCGCGCCAATCCTGAACGGCAACTCCATGAGCGAGCGCCGTCAAGACTTTCTGGCGCGCTTCGACTGGATCCGAACCGGCCTGATGTTCGAACCAAGGGGCCACGACATGATGTCGGGAGGATTTCTCTATCCACCGTGCCACCCCGACGCCGACATTGGAATCCTGTTCATGGAGACGTCCGGGGTCCTTCCGATGTGCGGCCACGGCACGATCGGCATGGTGACCTTCGGACTGGAACAGGGCCTGATCCAGCCGCGCCGACCAGGCCGCTTCATGGCCGAGGTTCCGGCCGGGCTGATCCAGCTCGAGTATGAGATGCAAGGCGGCCGAGTTCACTGGGTGCGGATCACCAATGTTCCGGCCTATCTGGCGATGGAGGGGGTCAAGGTTGTCGTCGCGGACTTCGGCACGCTCGAGATCGATATTGCCTATGGCGGCAACTTCTACGCCATCATTGAGCCACAGGGCCCCTATTTAGGCCTCGACGATCTGGGTGCCGACCGGATTATTCATCTGTCGCGCGAGATCCGCACGACGCTGCGCCAGACGGTTGAACCGGTGCACCCGGTGAACGACACCATTTGTGGCGTCAGCCACGTCCTGTGGGCCGATGAGCCCAAGGGCGACCATGCCGATGGGCGCAATGCCGTCTTCTATGGTGAGCGCGCGTTAGACCGGAGCCCTTGCGGAACCGGTACCTCGGCACGGCTGGCGCATCTGCACGCCCGGGGGCGACTGAAGGTCGGCGACACCTTCGTCCACGAGAGCTACATCGGGAGCCGCTTTACCGGTCGAATTGAGGCCGAGGCCCTCGTCGGTGACCGACCCGGTATTATTCCCTCGATCCAGGGGTCGGCGATCATGACTGGCATGAGCACCATCTGGATCGACGACGAAGACCCGTTTCATGCCGGCTTCACGGTGGTCTGATGAAACCTGTCGAGCAGTTGTCACCGGCCGAAGCTCAAGCTGAACTGGAGCAACTTTCCGCTGAGCTGCGGCAACATGACAGTGATTATTATCAATCGGATGCGCCCGCAATTTCTGACGCCAGGTATGATGCACTGAAGCGCCGTGCGCTTCAGATCGAAGCGGCCTTCCCCCAGCTGACCACCCCCTCCAGTCCTTCACAGCGCGTTGGAGCGACAGGCTCAAGCCAATTCGCTCCGGTCGAACACGGCGTGCCGATGTTGTCGCTGGACAATGCCTTCAGTGATGAGGAGGTGACCGATTTCGAGGCGCGGATCCGCCGCTTCCTGATGCTGCCGACCGACACGCAGGTTGCTTTCGCAGCCGAGCCGAAAATCGACGGCCTGTCGGCGTCACTTCGATACGAGGCCGGCGTGCTCGTCCGCGGAGCGACCCGTGGCGACGGTCGAACCGGCGAGGATGTGACCGCCAACCTCAGGACGCTGGATGACATCCCGGAGCGTCTCGCGGGCTCGAGCTGGCCGCAGGTGATCGAAATCCGGGGGGAGGTTTATGCGCCGAACGACGCCTTCGATGCGTTCAACGCCACGGCTGAAGCGGCGGGGGAGCGGACCTACGCCAATCCCCGCAATTTTGCCGCCGGATCGCTGCGTCAGAAGGATCCAACCGTCACGGCCCGACGCCCTTTGCGTTTTTTCGCCTATACCTGGGGAGAATCCTCCGAGGCCTTCTCCCAAACCCAGACCGACGTCCTCTCGGCCTTCTCCGAATGGGGGCTTCCGGTCAATCCGCGCTCGCAGCGCATCACCGGTGCGCGCGGCCTGATCGCCTACTACGCGGCCCTGCAGTCGGACCGGGCCACGCTCGGCTATGACATCGACGGCGTGGTGTACAAGGTCGATCGTCTTGACTGGCAGGACCGTCTGGGATCCGTCGCGCGCAGCCCGCGCTGGGCTATCGCGCACAAATTTCCGGCCGAACAGGCTCAGACAGTGCTTGAAGGCATCGACATTCAGGTGGGACGCACGGGATCCCTGACGCCGGTGGCACGGCTACATCCGGTGACCGTCGGCGGTGTGGTGGTACGCAACGCGACCCTGCACAATGAGGACGAGATCGCCCGAAAGGAGGTTCGCATCGGTGACACCGTCATTCTGCAGCGCGCCGGCGACGTCATTCCACAGATTGTAGGGATCGTTGCCGATCTGCGACCATCAGACAGTCGCGCCTACGTCTTTCCAACCCACTGCCCCGTGTGCGGATCTGAAGCCGTGCGAGAGGATGGCGAAGCGCGCCGGCGCTGCACTGGCGGACTGATTTGCGAAGCCCAGATCGTCGAGCGACTAAAGCATTTTGTTAGCCGCCGCGCTTTTGACATTGAAGGTTTGGGCGAAAAACAACTTTCTGCTTTTCATGAGCGGGGATGGCTGAAGCAGCCGGCTGATATCTTCCGCCTGGCGCGCGACGAAGCCAGGCTGAGCTCGCTGCGGACGGAAGACGGCTACGGCGAGACGAGCGTACGCAATCTCGTAGCGGGAATCGATGCGCGCCGGACGATTGCCCTGGACCGCCTGATCTTTGGCCTGGGAATCCGTGAGATCGGGGAACAGACCTCGCTGCTGCTGGCGCGACATTTTGGAAGCTGGAACGCATTTCAGGCCGGCGGCCTGGCCGCGAGCCAGGGCGCCCCCTCGCCTGACTGGGCTCGCCTTTCACAGGGGCACGGCATATCCGACCGGGTTCTGTCGATCCTGGCCGCCGCAGAACTGACGATGGACGACCCCTGGCCGACCGCCCCCTTCGACCAGAAACTTAGCTTGGCCTTTCCGGGCGTCCCCGCCCCCGCTCGACGGGCACTGTCACAAGAGGCGAGTGACTGGTCGGGCATCCGGCGGCTGGCCCGGATCGCTCGTCAGGAGGGGCCGTCTGAAGCCCTCATCGAGGTCGCTGGAATTTCCGGAGTCGGCCCTGTCGCGGCGCGCGCTTTGGCGGACTTCTTCCATGAACCGCACAACCAGGCCGTCGTGGCGGCCCTGCTCGAAGAACTGGACGAAGTTCGCGACACAGAGCGGCCGCAGTCCGACAGCCCCGTGAGCGGCAAGGTTGTCGTCTTTACTGGCAGCCTTGAACGCTTCACGCGTGACGAAGCCAAGGCCCGTGCCGAAAGCCTGGGGGCCAAGGTCTCGGGCTCCGTGTCGAAGAAGACAAACTTTGTCGTCGCCGGGCCGGGTGCCGGCTCTAAGCTGACCGACGCCCAGAAACACGGGGTAACCGTCCTGACCGAGGACGAATGGCTGGCCCTGATTGCTGGGTGAGGCTCCCTGATGTCTTGGGCGACACGACACAGTTGATTGCAAGTAGGAGGTGAGCGTGCTGGTCCCTGAAATGATTTACCGTGCGGCTCGCCGCTATGCGGATCAGCCTGCACTCTGGTTTGAAGGCCGAACCCGCACCTTCGCCGAGGTGAAGCAGGATGCGGATCGGCTGGCTTTGGCCCTTCGCTTCAGATACGGGCTGCAACGTGGTACTCCAATCGGAATTCTGGCATCGAACGGTCTGAACAGCATTGCGCTCGATTTCGGCTGCGCGATTGGCGGACTGCTAAGGGTTCCCCTAAACGCGCGGCTTTCTTCCCACGAACAACAGGGGATGCTGTCGCGGATCGGTGTGCGCCACCTCCTGCACACGACCGACCTGGCCGAGCGCGCTCGACAGTTGGCGGCGTTGGATCCCGGATTGTCGTTGGTTTCGATTGAAGACGACCTGCTCGGTGTGGAGGCCCCCGACGGCAAGCTCGAGCCGGCACAAGCCGATGACCCGCTGATTGCACTCTACACGTCAGGGACGACGGGAACCCTCAAGGCCGCAGTTCACACGCATGGCACCTATGCTGCGGTGGTCCGTAACATCCTGAACAACCTGATCGAACCGAGACCCGGCGACGTCATGCTTCATGCAGCTTCGCTCATCCACGCGAGCGGCACCTTCGTTCTGCCTTACTGGATCCGGGGTGCCGCTGCGGCCATTCTGCCCGGGTTCATTCCGTCCGAGTATCTGAAAGCCGTCGCGGCAAGCAGATCCACCGCGCTCAATCTGGTGCCCACCATGATCGGGATGCTTCTCGAAACGCCAGGGGTCGAAGACGCCGACTTCTCCCATGTGCGAGATATTATCTACGGGGCCTCGCCGATGCCGCAGCCCGTACTGCGCAGGGCCATCCAGACGTTTGGACCGAAATTCTCGCAGTACTACGGCCAGACCGAGGCTCCCCTCTGCATCACCGTGCTGGATAAGGTGGACCACGAAGACGATTCGACATGGACGGCTTGCGGTCGTCCCAGCCTGGATGTCGAAATCCGACTTCTGGACGAAGCGGGAAACGAGGCCCCTGTCGGTGAGCCAGGGGAGATCGCGTTGCGGGCTCCGTTCGTCATGCGCGGCTACCACCAGGCTCCAGACCTCAATGCGCAGACCTTCACCGACGATGGCTTCATTCGCACGCGTGACATCGGCCGATTTGATGATCGCGGGCTGCTTTACCTGATCGACCGAGCATCGGACATGATCGTCACGGGGGGCTACAACGTCTATCCCCGCGAAGTCGAAGACGTGCTGACGGACCATCCGGCGGTCATCGAGGCTGTCGCCGTGGGTTTGCCCGATGACAAATGGGGTGAAGCCGTCACCGGCTTTGTCATCCTCAGAGAGCCGGTTGAGGAGGATGACATCATCGCTTTCTGTCGTGAACGGCTGGCCGGGTACAAGACGCCCAAGTCCATCCATATCGTCGACAGCCTGCCGAAAAGCCCCGTCGGCAAACTCCTGCGCCGGGCCGTCAGGGAACCCTTCTGGACCGATAAGGGTCTTGTCCGGTGACCGTGCGAATTGATCAGACCGGGGCGGTCACCACAATCACCATTGACCGGCCCGAACGCCGCAATGCCGTTGACGTCGCAACGGCCATTGCACTGAGGGCCGCGTTTGAGGCCTTCGAAGCTGACGACACAGCCCATGTCGCGGTTCTGACGGGCTCTGGAGACTCTTTTTGCTCTGGCTACGACCTGAGGGCCTTCGCTGAGAACGGTGCCGACTATGATCCTGAAGGACCCGGCCCTATGGGGCCGACGCGCCACCTGCTGTCCAAGCCCGTCATCGCGGCCGTCGAGGGGGCGGCCGTGGCGGGTGGGCTGGAATTGGCCTTGTGGTGTGACCTGCGCGTGGCGTCAGACACTGCCGTTTTTGGCGTCTATTGCCGCCGCTGGGGGGTGCCGCTTGTGGATGGTGGCACGGTCAGGCTGCCTCGCATCATCGGACAGGGCCGCGCACTCGACATGATACTGACGGGTCGCCCGGTCCATGCCGACGAGGCGCTGGCGATCGGACTGGCCAACCGGGTCGTCCTTCGGGGGCAGGCCCTGCCAGCTGCCCAGGCCCTGGCGCAGGAAATTGCACGTTTTCCCGCGCTCTGTATGCGGACCGATCGGGCGACCACCTACGCCCAGTTTGGCCTGGACCTAAACGACGCTCTACGGCTTGAAGCGCGCGCCGGAAAATCTCCGATTGACATAGAGGCGCGCAATGGCGCTGCTCGCTTTGCCTCCGGACGTGGCCGAGGTGGCGATTTCGAGAGTATCTGAGGCACACACCATGGCAGTCACGGGCATCGGCGGTCTTTTCTTCCGGTCGAAGGATCCGAAGGCGCTGGGCGAATGGTATCTAATCCACCTGGGTGTCGGAGCGCCTGAAGGCGTCTGGATCTGGAACCAGCAGGCAGGACCAACCGTGTTTCAGCCGTTCAAAGCTGACAGCGACTATTTCCCGGCCGGACAGCAAACCATGCTGAACTTGCGTGTCGATGATCTGGAAGATCTGATGGCGAGCCTACGCGCCGCCGGCATAGAGGTCATCACCAAGCCGGAGTGGGATGCCCACCCCGAGATCGGTCGCTTCGCCCGCATTCATGACCCCGAAGGCAATGCCATTGAGCTGTGGCAGCCGGGATCACCGCCGTCAGGGAGCTGACAGCGCCCGGATTGCAGCTGAACTATCCAGCGCCAGGGCTTCAATCGGATCCGCCTGCAAGCTGAGATGGGCAAAGAACACCCGGGAGCCGGGGCGGTCTTCAGGCTGAAGGGGGCGCAAACGGCCCTCCTGCCCTTCCACGAGCGGCAAGACGGTCAGGCTGACGCCATTGACGACATTGCCGCCGATCACCGCCGCTGTGCGGGCCGTCGCATCGACGCGAACCACGATGTCACAATGCAGGGGGGCCTGTTCGCTCTGGTCGACGCGACGATCCGCCAGCGTCCGATAATTACGCCCGCCGCGCGGATTGCAGAGCAGATCACCTGGGTTCAACTCGGCCTCACCGACATCGCGGGCGATATAGGCCGAGCCGGATATCGAACCATCGCGTGCCGCGATGGCCTGATCGACATAGCGCCAATGGGCGATATCACGGCGGAACTGACCCATGTCACCGAGGCCGGCTTCGCACATGACCCAACTTACGAAGGCCGCTGACCAGGGTTCCACCCACATGACGTCACCATCGCCCTCTCGCCACTGGCGATTCTGGCGCGCGACGATGTCGGGTCCATCTGGCGTCGACGACCAATAGCCGGCGATAGTCTGATCCATGCGCCGCTCACTCTCCCAGGCCCCAAAACGAAGACTGTGACGAACCGTGCGCGGAGCCATAAGCTCGGGGTTGACGGCATCGGCGACGATCCCGTCTGGCAGGCGGCGCGTTTCCGTCGGCCTGAGATCAAAGGTCTGGAAGCCGAACGCACCCCATTCCTGGGCCGCGATGTCGACGATTCGCCGGCGCGCCCAGCGGGTGGGTCCGATCCGGCAGCCGCGCTGGATAATCTCGATGGATCCGCGCTGACCGGCGACACGATCAGAGGGCGCTATGACATCAAACTGTTCACGCGGCAGACGCGGCTGGCTCTGCGCCTGCACCGCACCGGCCATCAGGCCGAACGCCAGCGTTAGAGCGGTGCGCACGCCGACTCCAGCCAGGCTCGCGCCTCGCCGTCCAACAGCGGCCCGACCTTGGACAAGACCGTGGCGTGATAGGCGTCCATCCAGCCCCGCTCTTGAGCGGTGAGCAGGTTCACCTCGATCAGGCGACGGTCGATGGGGGCCATAGTCAGAGTCTCGAAACCGAGCATGGGCCGTTCTCCGCCTGGAATCGGCTCAGCCGGCGTGACCGCCTGCAGGTTTTCAATCCGAATGCCCCAGTGCCCTTCCTTGTAGAAGCCTGGTTCATTGGACAGAATCATACCCGGCAATAATGCCTGCGTGTTGGGGGCCTTGGCGATCCGCTGCGGCCCTTCGTGAACGCCGAGATAGCTGCCGACTCCGTGGCCCGTACCGTGATCGTAATCCAGGCCTGCCATCCAAAGTGGCAGACGCGCCAGGGCGTCCAGTTGGCTCCCGGTGGTGCCCTCAGGGAAACGAACCACCGACAGCGCTATATGGCCCTTCAGAACGCGGGTAAAACGATCCTTCTGCTCGGCCGTCGGTTCGCCGATGGCCATGGTTCGGGTCACATCCGTGGTGCCGTCGAGGTACTGCCCTCCCCCGTCCACCAGAAGTAGGGATCCTTCCTCGACTCGCCGGATTGTCCGGCGCACCGGACGATAATGAGGAAGAGCGCCGTTCGGGCCGGCTCCGGCAATGGTGTCGAAACTGAGATCCTTCAGGGCTCCGGTCGCCTCGCGGAACGCTTCAAGCACGGCGACCACCTCGTCCTCGGCAGGGAGTTCGGTCTGGGCTGTCGTCGCGACCCAATACAGGAAGTTGGACAGGGCCGCGCCATCTCGGATGTGGGCGCGACGGGAGCCCTCAATCTCCGTGTCGTTCTTGGCGGCCCGCGGCAGGATACAGGGATCAGCCCCTCGCACGAGTTTGGCTCCGGCCTGGGTCACCCGGTCAAAATACCAGGCCGAGGACTGTGCGGGGTCGATCAGCACCGCCTGGCCCGCCAGGCCATCCAGCGCGGCGGGCAATGCCTCTGGTGACTGCAGAGCTACTTCATTGCCGAGCCAGGTGTGAAGGTCCCCGGTCACCTTCGCCGGGTCGAGGAAGAGGCGGGCGTGACCGTTTTTGTCGATCACCGCCTGACCGAGCGGCAAGGGCGTGCGGATGACGTCTCCGCCGCGAACATTGAATAGCCATGCCAGGGACGCAGGTGCGGTCAGGACGGCGACGTCGGCCCCAGCCGCAGCGATCGCGGCACCGATCTGGCGGCGCTTGCTCTGGCTGGTTTCCCCCGAGAAGCGGTCCTCCTGGGGCACGACCGGGGCGCGAGGCTGTGGTGGACGTTCCCCTCCCCAGGCCAGGTCTACTGGATTTACGTCCACAGCCTTCAGCACCGCTCCGGCGCGATCGGCTGCACGCTCAATGTGACCGAGCGCCGCCGGGCTGTGCAGGCGCGGATCGTAGCCGATGACAGCCCCGCGGGCCTGGGCGGCGATAAAGGCCGGCGGGCCGCCCTCCACCAGGTCCAGATACTCAAAGAAGGCAGGATCGACCTGATCGCGAACCTGGACCGTATAGCGACCATCGGTGAAGATCGCCGCTCTATCTCTCATGACGACGGCGGCTCCGGCAGAACCGGTGAATCCCGACACCCAAGCGAGCCGCTCATTGGCTTCAGGCAGATACTCATTCTGGTGTTCGTCCTCATGCGGGATGATGAAGCCATCAAGGTCCATCCTTTCCAGCTCGGCCCTCAGGCGAGGCAGGTGTTTTTCTGCGAACGAACGGTCGGTGGCTTCTTCGAAGGACTGGCGCATAGGTCTGGATTACGCCGCCACGCTGGCCAAGGCAAAGGCCCGCGACAAGATGTCCTCGCCCGATCGGCGAACCGTTCGCCTCCTGATGGATTTAAGTTCCGCAGGACAACAGGGAGGCCATGCGATGAACGCCCCAATCACACCTCTTGAAGCTCTTGAAGGCCTGGTCGGACGTCTGGCCGGTTCCGGTTTTACCGACGACGCCGGAAGACCGCTCGAGCGGACGGAGGCCTTTCGCGCGGCACTAGCCGTACTTGATGACCGGATGCCCCTAGATCGACCCGAAGCGGGCCGAATACCTCACTGATTGTCGAGGTCAGGAAGGGCGGATGGCTGGGGAACTAGGACTCGAACCTAGAATGACGGTACCAAAAACCGCTGTGTTACCATTACACCATTCCCCAGCAGGTCCGGCGCGGCCCGGCGATGCCGGGGAGCGGGCGAAATAGCCGAACCGCACTCAGCTTGCAACACGCCAAATGAGGCGCTTGCCCATGATGAGGTGCCTCGCTATAAGCCCGCTTCCTTGAGCGACGCGCCTGGCGCAGCTCGAGGCAGGTCGGAGTGTGGCTCAGTCTGGTAGAGCACTGCGTTCGGGACGCAGGGGTCGGAGGTTCGAATCCTCTCACTCCGACCATTTCTTTCCCAGCATTGGAACGTCTGGGTGCTATGGAAGCGCCATGAGTTTGCGCGCCCTATTTCCAACCCTGATTTACGAAGCGGCCTTGCTCGACGGGCCTTCGTCTGATTCGCTCCTTTCAGAGCTGGAAGCGGCGTGTCTTGATCTGGCCGAGCAGGATCTGGCTGGACAGGCCTGGAGCGAGGCCCAGGGCTATCAGGGCTATACGTCCTACGCCTCGCTCGACGATTTGCCGCTGCGCCATCCCAGCTTCGGTGACCTGAAGCGACGACTCGACCACCACGCCGCGGCCTTCGCACGCGAGCTCGACTTTGAGATGGAGCACCGGCCCCGCCTCGACAGTCTTTGGGTCAATGTCCTGGAATCAGGTGGGGTCCACACGGGCCATATCCATCCGCACAGTGTCCTGTCCGGCACCCTCTACGTTGCCGTGCCGGAGGGCTCAGCCGCCTTGAAGGTGGAAGATCCACGCCTGCCGATGATGATGGCGCGTCCGACCCTGACCGATCAGGCCGGCGAAGAGCTTCGTCCGTTCGTCTATCTGACCCCGGCACCGGGCAAGGTGATTCTGTGGGAAAGCTGGCTGCGCCATGAGGTGCCGGCCAACCGATCTGAGGACATACGAATCTCGATCAGCTTCAACTACCGCTGACGAAACCTGATGGGGTCGCATTGCCGCCCCATTGCGCAGGCTTGATCACGGAAACGTGAACAGGAGGGTTCCATGCGCCAGTCTCTGCTCATCGCCGCCAGCGCGGCTGTTCTGTTGGTGGGATGTGACGCCCAGCAGGCTTCAGTCGAGGCGATTGAAAGCAGTTCGGCCGAAGGGCCGATTCCCATGGATATGGCCGCCGCACCCGAACCTGGGCGGAGTGCCGGGGGCGCCGCGGACGCAGCATCCGCATCCTCCCCCGATGTGCCGGAAGCCCAGGCGCCGCAACTGGCCTATGCCTATGGCTATACGATTCAAGCGCCGCGCCGCGAGATCGCCGGCCTCATGGCCCGGCACGAACGGGCCTGCGTCCAGGCCGGACCGCAGCGGTGTCAGGTCATCGGCTCATCCACCCAAAGCTACGGCCAGGACCAACAGACCGCGACGCTGGAGATTCGGGCCGAACCGGGCTGGCTGACCGGGTTCCGCAATGGCTTGGCGGCAGATGCCGAGGCCGCCGACGGACGGGTTTCGGATTCGTCGACCACCTCCGAGGATCTGACGCGCGCCCTAATCGACACCGAGGCGCACCTGCGCGCCAAGACGGCCTTGCGCGACCGACTGCAAACCATGCTGGCCACCCGCGACGGTGATCTTCAGACGGTTCTGGAGGTCGAGCGCGAACTGGCGCGTGTTCAGGGCGAGATCGATGCGGCGACCTCGACGCTGCAGGTCATGCGCGCCCGCGTTGCCATGTCCCGCGCAACCCTGACCTATCAGTCCGAGGGCGTCATGGCTCCGGACAGCGCCACAGCCCCATTGCAGTCGGCGCTGAACAATGCGCTCGGCCTGTTCATGACCGGTTTGGCCGCGATTGTGTCGGTACTTGCCTTCAGCCTGCCGTTCCTGCTGGTGGTCGGCCCCGTCACCTGGCTGATCCTGTGGGGGCTACGTCGGCGTAGAGCGCGTCGCATCGCGGCTCGTAGCCACAGCGAAACGCCGACGGACGCCTGAACCCCGGCTAGAGCTGGCGGCGCACCAGCTTTCCGTAGTCTTCCATCAGGCTGAGTGACAGCTCGCCGGGTGTGAACCGATGTTCGCCGATTTCCGACACCGGTGTCACTTCCGCGGCCGTGCCGGTGACGAAACACTCGGAGAACCCGGCCAATTCCTCGGGAAGGATGTCACGCACGACGACTTCGATGCCCTTGCCGCGCGCCAGCTCGATGACGGTTTGGCGCGTGATGCCGTCCAGGATGGCGTCGATCCGGGGCGTATGCAGCACGCCGTCTTGCACGAAGAATACGTTGGCACCGGTCGCTTCGGCGACATAGCCGCGCCAGTCCAGCATCATGGCATCGGAGTAGCCACGGCTCTCCGCAGCCATTTTTGACATGGTGCAGATCATGTAGAGGCCGGCCGCCTTGGCCGTCGATGGTGCGGTCAAAGGGTCGGGTCGTCGCCATTTGGCCCATTCAATCCGGATCCCCTTACGCTTGGTCTCTGGATCAAAATAGCTGGGCCACTCCCAGGCCGCGATGGCCAGGTGGGTCTTGTTACGGAAGGCTGAAACGCTGACTTGTTCCGGTCCCCGGAACGCGACGGGCCGGACATAGCAGTCATCGAGCCCCATGCGCGCGCAGGTCGCCTTGCAGGCCTCATCGATCTCGGCCACGGTGAATGGAATCTCGAAATCGAGGAGATTGGCGGAGCGGTGAAGTCGTTCGGTATGTTCGGTCAGCTTGAAGATTTCGCCAGCGTACATCCGCTCGCCTTCGAAAACGGACGATCCATAATGCAGGGCATGGGTCAGGACGTGGGTCTTGGCTTCGCGCCATGGCACAAAGTCCCCGTCCATCCAGACCCAGCCATCTCGGTCGTCGAAAGGAACGAAGGTCATTGAACGAAATCTCCTGCGCCAACAACGGGGCGGAACCAGGCGGCCTTAGACTGTGCCCGGCCCCTCCGGTCAAGCTGGATGGCTGGGCATGAGTCAGGCCGGTTCGGGGGCGAGCCAACGCCATCTGCTCGTCGTGGATGATGACAATCGAATTCGTGACCTGCTCAAGCAGTTCCTGTCGCGGGCCGGCTTTCGCGTGACCGGAGCGCAGGACGCCGATGCCGCGCGCCGCCTGGTCGCCATGCTGGATTTCGACCTGTTGATCCTGGACGTGATGATGCCGGGCGAGGACGGCTTTGCCTTCGCCAGATGGCTGCGCAGCCAACCCGGGCTGGCCAGTTTACCGGTCCTGATGCTGACCGCGCGGGGGCTGGCAGCTGACCGGATCGAAGGCCTGACGCTCGGTGCAGACGATTACCTGGCCAAGCCGTTCGAACCGCGCGAGCTCCTGCTACGAATCGAGGCGATCCTGCGCCGCGCCGGACCACCTGCCGGCATCCAGCGCCAGGTCAGGCTCGGCACCTGCATTTTTGATCTGGAGCGGCTCGAACTGTCGCGCAATGGTGTGCTGGTCAGACTGACCGAGGCAGAAGGCCAGCTCCTCAAGGCCCTGGCGCTCAGCGCCAATGCACCGGTTGAACGGCACGTTCTGGCCTCCTCTGGAGCCGATGCCGCCGGCCGGGCCGTCGACGTCCAGGTCACCCGCCTGCGCCGCAAGATCGAGGACGACCCGCGCACGCCCCGATACCTTCAGACGGTCCGTGGCGTCGGCTATATGTTGGCCCCGGACTGATTATGGCCTCGAGACTATCACCCCCTACCCGACTGTGGGCACGCGTGCTGCGACGGCGGTTGCCAACATCCTTGTGGGGCCGGGCGCTGCTCATCATCGTACTTCCCATCGCGCTGATGCAGGTGGCGGTGACCTGGGCCTTCTTCGAGGCACACTGGGAGACGGTGACGGCCCGGCTATCCGAGGGATTGGCCGGCGACGTCGCCTGGGCAGTCGACAGCTACCTGGACGATCCGACACCCGAGCATCTGGTCCAGATCACCGATCAGGCTCAGATCATGCAGTTGTCTGTGGCACTGCGAGAAGGCGGCACTCTTCCGACGCGTGATCGCCCCGCCTTCTTCGTGGCCCTTGACCGGTCCCTGGACAATGCCCTGTCAGACCGGCTCGACCCCCAGCCGTTCTGGTTCGATACGACGCGGTATCCGAACCACGTCGAGATCCAGGTCCAGGTTGAGGCTGGTGTTCTACGCTTCATTGCCCCACGAGAACGCGCATTTGCGACTCGCGGCCACATCTTCATCCTGTGGCTGGGCGGTGCCACAATTCTTCTGACGGCGATCGCCATCCTGTTCATCCGCAATCAGGTCCGGGCGATCGAGCGCCTCGCCGACGCGGCCGAGGCCTTTGGCAAAGGCGAGGAAGACGTCGCCTTCAAGCCGCATGGCGCGCGGGAGGTTCGGCGCGCGGCGACGGCCTTCCTGTCCATGCGAGAGCGGATCCAGCGGCACCTGGATCAGCGCACAACGCTTCTTGCCTCGGTCAGCCACGACCTGCGCACACCGCTGACGCGTCTGAAACTGGAACTGGCGCTGGCCGAACCCTCGTCCCGGACGGACGCCATGTCGCGTGACCTGTCCGAGATGGAGCACATGATCGACGAATATCTGGCCTTTGCCGAGGGCGAGGTCGGCGAGCAGCCGGTCATCGTCGATATTGCCGCCCTCGCGGAGACAGCCGCCGTGAATGCACGGCGGCTCGGTGCGGACGTGTCACTGAATCTGGAACCGGGACTGGATCTGGTTGCGAGGTCAGGTGCCTTGCGGCGGGCGGTGACCAATCTCGTCGACAATGCTGCCAGCCACGGCCAAACCGTGCGGATCAGTTCGCGCCCGCTCAAATCCGGCGGCATCGAGATCGCCGTCGAGGACGATGGCCCGGGCATCGCACCGGAGTCCTACGAGGAGGCTTTCATGCCCTTTTCAAGGCTGGATGAATCCCGCAATCAGAACCGCAAGGGCGTCGGGCTGGGCCTGGCCATCGCAAGAGACCTCGTGCGAAGCCATGGCGGTGACATTACCCTCGACCGCTCAGATCTCGGTGGCCTGAAGGCCTCCATCCGCCTGCCGCGCTAGTCGGCGAGTTCCCCCGCCCGTTCGAGGGCGGCGGCCACCGTTGCATCCAACAACTGCGACAGGGACGGCTCCAGGACCCGCAAGCCGGATTCGGTTGTTCCGCCCGGCGAGGCGACTTCGTCGATAAGGGGCTGCACCTCTGCCGAGGCGTCGAGGCGGGACAAGGCCCCGGAAACTGTCATCCGGGCCAGTAGGAGCGCCTGCTCCGAGGAGAGGCCCCGCCGTTCACCCGCCGCCGCCAGGTCTCGTACAAAGGCGTAGGCATAGGCCGCGCCGGATCCCGACAAGGCCGTCGCGACATTGATCAATGCCTCATCGTCGACCCAGACCAGGGTGGCAATGGGCCTGAACATACGGCTCACGGCTTCACGGGCATGATCTATGCCGGCAAAGCACGTCGCCACGCCGCGCGCCGTCGATACGGCCGTGGTTGGCATCACCCGCGCGATCGGACGACCATCAAATGCCTGGGCCATCGACGCCGTCGAGACACCCGCCATGACCGATACAATGATCGCATCGCTTGACAGCCGCGTCGTGAGACTCGCCGCGGCCTCGCGCCACCTGGCCGGCTTCACGGCGAGCACAACCGATCGCACGCTGGTCAATGCGCCATCGGGATTAAGCCGTGCCCCCTCGCCCGCCGCCGTCATGGCGATTGGCTTTTCGGAAGGAGTAAGGATCGCGAGCTGGCTCATCGAGACAGCACCGGACAAGCGCCATCCACTAAGAATCGCGCCACCGAGACGGCCGCATCCGACCAGCAGTGTTTCGGTGGCCACAGCGTTACGCCGTGCCGACGGTCTCGAACATACAGGCGTCCAGGGCCTCGACAGGGCTCTTGGCTCCGCGCAGGAGGAAGCTGAATGCCGGATGGAACCGGTCGGCCGTCTCGACCGCCGCGTCGATCATGGCTGCTGCCTGGGCCAGCGTCGGGCGCTCACCGTCCGGCAGCGACAGGGCGTGCCGGAACACGATCTCGCCATCCTCTGTCCAGATCTCGAAGTGCCCGAGCCAGACGCGCTGATTGATCAGGGCTACCAGTTCATGCAGCGCGGTGCGCTTGGCCTTGGTCGCTCTCAGGTCGATTGAGCAACAGATCTGGAGACAGTCCCCTTCGGGTCTCCAGGCGAACCACAGTTCGTAGTCCTTCCAAGCCCCCGCGATGGAGAACGCCAGGTCGCCGTCCCCGATACGATCAAACGGAAGATTCTCAGCGGCCAGAACGTGTTCCACCACATCAAGTGGATCGTGCGGCGCTTCAAAATCCTCAGCGGATGACGCTGTCATGCTCGATCCTCTCCGGCGACTCAGTCGCCGCCACCAAACTGTAGAGGGATTGCAGGATTCGGCTCAACCGGCTGCGTCCTTTGCGCGAGCCGGCTTGCGTCCGGTTCCCGTCTTCGGGGTTTCCCGCAGCTGGGTCACCTCAGCTCTAAGGGCCACAATCTCGGCCTTCAAGGCTTCCAGTTCATCCTTGCGGACAAGGTCCATATCGACGGCGATCCTGTCCGCCTGAGCCCGCATGACAGCTTTCGCCTCATCGCCGGCGGCCTGCGCCAGACCCAGGGCACCGGTCGTCAGTCGGGCAAACTCGTCGAGTAGAGGGCTTTTGGTATGCAATGGACTCACGCCTCCTGCACGAACGTTGGGGCCGTTATGGTAAACCAGATGTGAATCGGAAAGCCGTTACGCCAATTCGCCCACAGACTTTGCCGTCAGGGCCGGGCTAGTCCGCCACCTTGGCCGATTTGGACGGGGTTTTGGATTTCGGTTTCGGCTTGGCTGCGGTTTTCGGCTTGCTGGCTCGCGCCGGCTTCTTCGCCGGCCCCTTGGCCGCCTTGGCCGCAATCAACTCGACCGCCTGCTCCATGGTGACCTGTTCGGGATCGACGCCCCGGGGGAGCGTTGCATTGGTTTTTCCGGATTTCACATAGGGACCGAACCGGCCCGGCATGATCTGAATCGCCTCGCCACTCTCAGGGTGAGGCCCAAGATCCTTCAGCGCGGTCGTCGCACCGCCCCCCCGGCGTCCGGCCCGCTTTTCGGCTAGCAGGGCAACGGCCCGGTTCAGGCCGATGTCAAAGACTTCCTGAATGTCTCCCAGATTGGCATAGGTGCCAGCGTGAGCCACGAACGGTCCGTAGCGGCCAAGCCCGGCAGAGATGAGCTTGCCGTCTTCCGGATGAGAACCGACTTCTCGTGGAAGGCTAAGCAGGCGCAGGGCCTGTTCCAGGTCTAAAGATGTCGGTGCCCAACCCTTGGGCAGGGACGACCGCTTGGGTTTGTCACCGTCGCTCGGCGTTTCGACGTACCAGCCAAAGCGCCCGTTCTTCAGGGTGACAGGCAGGCCGGTCCCAGGATCGACGCCCAACTCACGGTCGCCGCTGTCCTGCCCTTCACCGCCTTCACCGTGGGCCGGCTGCCCGATCGGTCGGGTGTATTTGCATTCAGGATAGTTCGAACACCCGATGAACGCTCCGAAGCGGCTCGTCTTCAGGCTCAACCGACCTTCGCCGCAGCGCGGACAAAGGCGCGGATCCGTTCCGTCGGCGCGCTCCGGGAAAATGTGCGGGCCCAAGGCCTCATTAAGTTGATCTAGAATGACAGAGGTCCGCAGTTCCCCGGCCGCCCCGGTCGCGGCGTAGAAATCGGTCCAGAACCGGCGCAGCAGAATCTTCCAGTCCAGGTCGCCGGCCGACACCTCGTCCAGCTGGGTCTCAAGGGCTGCGGTGAAATCATACTCGACCCAGCGCGCGAAGAACTGCTCGAGAAAGGCAGTGACCAACCGGCCCTTGTCTTCAGGGACGAAGCGCTGGCGCTCCATCCGGACATATTCCCGATCACGCAGGGTCGTGAGGGTCGAGGCATAGGTCGATGGTCGGCCGATCCCAAGTTCCTCCATCTTCTTGACCAGGCTGGCTTCTGAATAGCGCGGCGGCGGTTCGGTGAAATGCTGGTCAGCGCGTGAAGCCTCGACCTTGGCCAGCGCCCCTTCGCGGACGGCAGGAAGCCGGCCGCCTTCCTCATCATCCGAGTCGTCCCTGCCCTCTTCATAGACCGCCAGGTAGCCGTCAAAGGTCACCACCTGGCCTGTCGCGCGCAGGCCGGTCTGTCCGTCGGCGGTTTCCAGCTCGATGGTCGTCCGCTCGACGCGTGCAGACTCCATCTGGGAGGCCGCCATGCGACGCCAGATCAGATCATAGAGCCGCCGCAGGTCGTCATCGAGACGCAGGGTCTCCGGGCGCCGCGCCAGGCTGGTTGGACGAATGGCCTCGTGCGCCTCCTGGGCATTCTTCTGCTTCGACTTGTAACGGCGCGCTTCTTCAGGAAGGTAGGCGGCCCCGTAACGGTCACGGATCACCTCGCGCGCTTCGGCGAGCCCTTCGGGCGAAACATCGACGCCGTCGGTCCGCATATAGGTGATAAGGCCGCCTTCGCCGTCGACGCCCTCGTACAGCTTCTGGGCTGTCTGCATGGTGCGCTGGGCCGAAAAACCGAGCTTGCGGGCGGCTTCCTGCTGCAGGGTCGAGGTCGTGAACGGCGGCGGCGGAGACCGACGCGCTGGCTTCTTTTCGACCGAACGCACCGTAAAGGAGCCAGCCTCGACTGCGGCCTTGGCTGTCAGTGCTGAGGCTTCGGCGTTCAGGTCGAACTTGGTCAGCTTCTTGCCGGCGTGTGTCACCAGTCGGGCCAGGAACGGCGGCCCCTCAGCGGTCACATCGGCTTCGACGGTCCAGTATTCCTGGGGCCGAAATTTCTCGATCTCGATCTCTCGGTCGACGATCAGCCTTAGAGCCACCGACTGTACCCGACCCGCAGACCGTGCTCCCGGCAGTTTGCGCCACAGCACTGGCGACAGGTTGAATCCTACCAGATAGTCCAGCGCCCGCCGGGCCAGATAGGCATCGACCAATTCCATGTCGATCTGACGAGGATTGGCCATCGCTTCGGTCACGGCTGACCGCGTGATGGCATTGAAGGTGACCCGCTCGACCGCCTTGTCCTTCAGCGCCTTCTTTTTGTTCAGGGCCTCAAGGATGTGCCAGCTGATGGCCTCGCCTTCCCGATCAGGGTCGGTCGCGAGGATCAGCCGATCCGCCGTTTTGACCGCTGCGGCGATATCGGACAGACGCTTGGCGGATTTGGGATCGACCTCCCATTCCATCGCAAAGTCGTCGTCTGGCCGCACCGAGCCGTCTTTCGGCGGCAGGTCGCGGACGTGCCCATAGGACGCCAGGACCGTGTAGTCCGGACCCAGATATTTGTTGATGGTCTTGGCCTTGGCCGGGCTCTCGACGACGACGACGTTCATGCGGAGGTGCTGCGCCCCTTCAAAAGGAGCGGGAAAGTGGGGGTGCCCCTCTGCCTTGTCAACAAAGCCGTCGTTCTTCTGCCGGTTGCGTCCTGTTCGGCGCTTGCGGCCCGAGCCATGCGGGTATATCGAGAACAACAACCTTAACGCGAGCGCATAGATGCCGGTCCAACCTGATTCGATCCCGTCTCCGAATGTCGCAGATGTCCGTGAGTTCATCGCGAGCACCGCAGACGAACTCGCTCAACTCGCACGCCAAAGCGGTGATCGGCGCCTGGCCCTGATCCTCGATGCAGCAGCCTCGATCGCTGAATTACCGGAAGTGTATTCGGCCTCGTCCAGGGCCGCCTAGGCCCTAACCACCTTGCCATCCTCGGTCAGAATGGCTTGCCCACCCAGGGTCAGCTCAAGCAGGATGCCCATCACCTGTCCAGCTGGGGCCCCGGCTGCTCGGATCAGGTCGTCACGCGATATCGGCGTCGGCCCCAGCAGGGCCAGGACCCTCTGAGAAAGGTTGCCGTCCGGGGCCTGTATCTCGTCGTGCGGACAGGATGGTGGAGGCTCGAACAGGCCTCTGGGCCGTTCCAGGGCTCGCAAGACGTCGTCGATGCCGGCGCATAGCCCCGCCCCCTGCCGGATCAGGTCATTGCTTCCAGCACACCGCGGGTCGAGAGGCGAGCCTGGCACGGCCAGCACTTCACGGCCCTGTTCAGCTGCCAGTCGCGCGGTGATCAGCGACCCGGAGCGAACCTCTGCCTCGACAACCACGACCGCGCGCGACAGACCTGAAATAATCCGATTGCGACGGGGAAAATCCCTGGCCTGGGCGCGGTGCCCGACCGGGCTTTCTGAAAGAACACAGCCCTCAGCAACGATGCGCTCGTACAGCTCAGCATTCTGCGGCGGATAGACATCGTCAATCCCGCCACCAAGCACAGCCACGGTCCCCGTCGCCAGAGATCCGAGGTGCGCGGCCGCGTCGATGCCGCGCGCAAGGCCGGATGCGACGACGAAACCGGTGCCGCCGAGCTCGACGGCCAGCCCCTGGGCGAACCTCTGCCCGGCGGCCGAGGCCACCCGGGCCCCGACAAGCGCTACGGTATCGCGGCCGAGCAGGCCGACATCCCCCCGGGTCCACAAGACCGGAGCGGGTGCATCCAGGGCCATCAGCGGGGTGGGATATTCTGGATCGCCCAGAACCAGCAGCCGCGCCCTTGCGGCCTCCCCGCGCCGGAGCTCGCCCTCGATGTCTTGTGGCGTCGGAATGCGCAGCGACCCGCCGGCGCGCCGAGTCAATTCCGGAAGACGATCAAGGGCCTGGATCGCCGAGCCTTCGCGCCTTATCAGCTCCCGAAAGGCGACAGGCCCGATCCGCGGCGTGCGCGCCAGTCTCAGGCGCGCGATCCGCTCAGTTGCGTCAAGGCTGCGGGTCACCGACCTGTGCCGAAGCGAGGCTCCTGCCCGCGTATCAGGCGGCCGATGTTCTCGTGGTGACGGATAGCAATCAGAGCGGCCATGGAAACCACCAGGAGAAGCACCGGCATCGACTGCCCCATCAGCCAGGCCGCAGGAACCGCCATCGCCGCAGCCACAAGGGCCGACAGGGAGGAAATGCGGCTCACGGCAAAGACGAGAATCCATATCCCTGCCGAAATCAGACCGACGGGCCAGGCCGCCGCCAGCAAGACGCCGTAGAAGGTTGCGACGCCCTTGCCGCCCTTGAAGCCGAGCCAGACTGGAAACAGATGGCCAAGGAATGCAGCCACGCCCGCCAGCGCCGTCAGCGCCTCATTGTCGAAAATCTGGCGTGCCAGCAAGACTGCAGCAGCGCCCTTGCCAGCGTCGAGGAAAAGGGTGGCAAGGGCCAGTTCCTTGCGCCCGGTCCGCAAAACATTCGTCGCGCCGATATTGCCCGATCCGATCGACCGGACATCGCCCGCTCCGCCGAGCCGGGTAACGATCAAACCAAACGGGATCGACCCAAGGAGGTAACACAGCGCCACCGTGGTAATCGAAGGAAGACTCGTCAAATCCCCGGCATCCGCCATACTGCACCTCCAGACCGTCCGGCAGGTCTAGCACTATTGAAGACTTGAGAAAGCACGCATCGCCGTGTTCGTCTGTGACGCCCCTATTGGATTTGACGGAGTACGATAGATGCCCACCTCCCAAGATGTTGATGTCGCGATCGTCGGCTCGGGCCCAAGCGGCCTAGCCTTTGCGCGGGCCTTGTCGGGTTGCGGCCTGAAGATCCTGTTGCTGGAAGCCCAATCTGAAGATCACCTTCGCGCGCCGGCCTTTGACGGTCGGGAGATCGCCCTGACGCATCGCTCCATCCGGGTTCTGCGCGAGTTGGGGGCCTGGGACAGGCTGGCATCGGACGAGATCTCTCCATTGCGTCGTGCCCGCGTGATGGATGGCTCGTCTGCGTTCGAGCTAGGGTTCGAACCCCGTGGGCAGGATCGTCTCGGCGCCCTGGTTTCCAACCACCTGATCCGGCGGACCCTCTACGATTCGGTCATCGAATGTCCCGATGTGACGATTCTCTCCGGCCAGGCTGTGGTCGCGTGCGAAATCAAGGCTGGCCCGCACCGCGTCAACCTCCGCCTCGCCGGCGGTGTGGATGTTCGCGCACGACTTCTGGTTGCGGCCGATTCCCGGTTTTCCCAGACCCGTGATCGGCTCGGAGTCGGTGTCGATATACATCGGCTCGGTCGCTCCATGCTCGTCTGCCGAATGAGCCATGACCAGTCGCATGACCACGTCGCCACCGAGTGGTTCGACTACGGCCAGACCGTCGCGACCCTTCCTCTGAATGGACCAGGCGAAAAAGCTCGGACGTCCTCGATCGTGTTGACGCTCGAGTCTCCCCGGATCGAGAAGCTGCTGGAGGAGGAGCCATCGGCGTTTGAGGCGGAGATCGAAAGGCGGCTTAAGGGCCACCTTACCGGCCTTCGGCTGGTCAGCACCCGACACGCCTATCCCATGGCTATCACCTGGAGCCGTCAGTTCTGTGGAGACGGCTTCGCCTTGATCGGAGACGCGGCTGTTGGGATGCACCCGGTGACCGCGCACGGTTTCAATCTGGGACTGCGAAGCGCCGACTCCCTGGCGCGTCGGCTCCGAAAGGCTGCTTCAAGCGGCCGAGACATAGGTACAATCAGCATTCTGCGCTCCTATGAGGCGGAGCATCGGCGCACGGCCTTGCCTCTGTATGAAGGCACTCATCTTCTGGTCCGACTTTTCACCAACGAGGCAACGCCCGCCCGCCTGGCGCGCGGCACCGCCCTGCGGATCGCTCAGGCCGCGGCTCCGCTTAGGCGTGCAGTCTCGGCAATGCTCACCGACGCTGGCTGAGACCCCGACGGCATTCCGATCAGTGAGGGTTGGCTTCGCGCCAGACGATCCGGCCGAATGCCACCGTCAGCAACACCCTGCCCTGCAGCCGGCGGCCGTCGAAGCTGCTGTTCTTGGATCGCGACCGTAGGGCATCGGCATCGACAACCACGGGTGCGTCCGGGTCGAACAGGACCAAATCGGCCCGGGCATCCGCCGTCAGTCGTCCAGCAGCCAGCCCGATCAAGTCGGCCGGGCCACTGGTCAAGGGCCTGAGCACATCGATTAACGCCACCCCGGCCTCGTGATGGAGCGTCAGCGCGCCCGCGAGCAGGGTTTCGAGCCCGACCGAGCCTGGCTCGGCCTCCGCAAAGGGCAGACGCTTGCCTTCGGCCGGCACCGGCGTATGCGCCGAGACGATGGCGTCAATCTCGCCGTCCCGAACAGCTTCGACCATGGCTCGGCGGTCAGCTTCGGAACGAAGCGGCGGGTCCAGACGCATGAACGTCCGATAGTCGCCGACGTCGACTTCATTGAAGCAGAGGTGGTTGACAGAAACGCTTGCGGCGACTTCGGCACCTCGACGCCGGGCCTGCCGCAGCTGGTCCAGCGCGGCGGCGGTGGTGACCTGATCGACCAGCAGGCGCGCGCCGGTGCTCTCAGCCAGGGCCAGATCCCGCGCCAAACCGATGCACTCGGCAATGGCCGGTGCTGCGGGCAAGCCCATTCGTGATGACAACTCACCGCTCGTGGCCGCCGCGCCCTGGGTCAGGAATGCATCGGCCGGCCGATGGGCGACGAGCGCATCGAAGGCCTTCGCATAGGTCATCACCCGACGCAGGACCCGACTGTCGGCGATGAGGTGGTCCGCGTCCGTGAAATAGACGGCACCCGCCTCCGACATCAGGCCGATCTCGGCCAGAGCCTCGCCCTTCAGCCCCCGCGTGAGGGCGCCGGCGGCGAGTACATTCACCGATTCCAGATCACGGCCCCGACGCGTGAGGAAATCAATCAGGGCCGGCTCGTCGACGGCGGGGTGGGTGTCTGGCTGCAACACCAGGGTGGTCACGCCGCCGGCCGCCGCCGCATCGACGACGGATCGCAGGGTCTCACGCGCCTCCGATCCGGGCTCTCCGCTCTTGACCCGCAGGTCCACCAGCCCCGGGGCAAGGACGGCCCCTTCGCAATCGATGACGCGAACGTCCTCTGGCCGGGACGAGAAGGTCGGCTGGTACTCGACTGCCTCAATGCGCCCGCCACGGACCAGGACACATCCTGGGCCGTCATAGCCACTGGCCGGGTCGAGCAGCCGGGCATTGATCAGGGCAAGGCCGCGCGTGCTCACTGTTCGGCCTCCATCCGCTCTGCCAAGGACACCAACACCGCCATCCGGAGCGCCACCCCGGCCTCCACCTGATCCGAAATCAGCGAAACGGCAGGATCGTCAGCGACGCTGGATTCGATTTCGACTCCACGATTCATCGGGCCCGGGTGCATGACCTTCGCGCCGGGTGCAGCATGGGCCAGCTTCTCGCTATCAAGACCCCAGAACCGGAAATACTCACGCGTCGAGGGGACAAAGGCTCCGTTCATCCGCTCACGCTGCAAACGCAACATCATCACGACATCGACGCCCGTGATCCCCTGGATCATGTCCGTATAGACAGGCGCGCCCCAGCGTGCGGCCTCAGACGGCAACAGGGTCGGAGGCCCCACAAGACGCACTTCACACCCCATCGCCTGAAGCAGAGCGACATTCGATCGAGCCACACGGCTATGCTGGATGTCACCACAGATGGCGACCGACAGCGAGCCAACGTCACCGCCGAACGCCCGCCGCAATGTCAGCAGATCCAGCAGGGCCTGTGTCGGGTGTTCATGCTGGCCGTCACCGGCATTGATGACCGAGCACTCGACCTTGCGCGCCAGCAGATCAGCCGCGCCCGACCCCCAGTGGCGAACCACCAGTAAATCCGGCCGCATAGCGACCAGGGTACTGGCCGTGTCGATCAGGGTTTCTCCCTTGGCGACCGACGAGGCCCCAACCGCCATATTGACGACATCACCTCCCAACCGCTTGCCGGCAATTTCGAAGGAACCCTGGGTGCGAGTGGAGTTCTCGAAGAACAGATTGATGAGGGTACGACCGCGCAGCAGGTCAAGACTTTTGGCCGACTGCCGTCCAAACTCAAGGAACCCATCGGCGAGGTCCAGCAGAGCATCGACATCGGGCCGATCAAGGTCGGACGCCGACAGCAGATGGGGCCGGGGAAATGGAAACAGCCGCGCTCGAAGGGTTTCGGATACGTCAGCCATCTGGGTCATCGGGTCGCCGCTATAGGCCGAGTGGGCCGGTTCGACTAGGCCCTAATCGATTGAGACCTGCAGGCTGTAGTCCGTTCTGTTGCGGCCTGCCCCCACGACGATGAGGTATCGACCGCCGCGCTGAACTGGACCGGACCACGCCTGAGCGTCGCCGCCGGCACCACGCAGCGCCCGTCCGTAGAATATCCACTGGTCATCCCCGGCGCGGAAGACGTGAGTGCCAGGGGGATAGATCTGGAAGATGGCATCGCCCCGGACGCTCTCAAGCGAGACGGACAGGGTCTGGCCTGGCTCCGCATAGACCGGATAAATGTCCCGGTCGGCCTGCGAGACGTCGCCTTGCAGAGTGGCATCGATCGACCCTCGATATCGTCCATCCTCGGGACGTTCGTCAGCAAATGACGGATCGTTCCAGGCCAGGATGGTCAGGCCTATGATCGCTGCCAGTCGCAACAACATCGTCAGATCCTCCCTGGCCCTATATTCGCCCCAGAAGGGCCGCGCCGACAAGTCTGAGGCGTTTGACGGCCTGCGGCTCGGTCTCGGACCTTAGAGCGGCGTGTGCCACCGCCGGGAATGCCGCGACAGGTAGATCGCGCAATGCCTGGTTGGCGATCGCCCTGCCCTCCCAGGCCCCTTCCACGTCGCCCTGTTGCCGACGTTTCCAGACCTCCGCGGCTCCCTTCGCCGCTGCGTCGTACCCCGTGCCGACGAGCACACTCACTGCCTGGAGCATGGGGGTAACGAAGATGGCCCCAGCGTTGTCGGCGCGACCATACACCTGATCGACGCGAGCCGTGATGAGGCCGTCGAAGATCTGACGATCCAGATCGGCACGTCCTGCCAGCTCGCCCAGGCGCTCCAGCACTGGATGCCCTTTTCGTGGACGACCGGAGAAAACCCCGTCCATCTGTTCGGACCACCAGGTGAATCGCATTTCGGCGAGGATAGGCTGGCTGACCCGAAGCGGTATCGCGGCCAATTCGGCCTCGAAGGCGTAGAGCGTCGTCAGATCCGAACGTTGGCGCTCCGTCGCGGCCAGGCGGCTAGACGCCCATCGCTCAAAATCCGACTCGCGCAGGCGCGTATCGAGATCGACCACGCCCGCTCCGAGACCCTAGCCGACCAGCGTCTGGTACATCGTCATTGAGACGAGCATCGGCAGTGACAGCAACAGGTTGGTACGGCTGAAAAGCATGGCCGTCCGAGCCGCCTTGGCCTTGGCATCGGCGTCATATCCATCCTTGATACCGAGCGCGATCTTTTGATTGGGCCAGATGAAACCCCAGACATTCAGCATCATGATGATGCCAAGCCACATACCAACACCCATCAGGGTGAAACCGGAATCGCCGGCTTGAAAGCCGCCGGCCAGACCCAGGGTCAACGTCTCGTGTGCATAGTCGGCTCCCCGCAGGAACGCGGTAACCAGTCCAGCCAGCACCGTCACCAGCGCCGCCCAACGGAACCAAAACAAGGCCTCCGGGGCGATGTACTTCGACACTGCCGGCTTCAGCTCGGCAGGAATATCAGGCATCCGGCGGATCTGGACGAAGTTGAAGTAGTACAGCAATCCGATCCACAGGACCCCGGCAAGCACGTGCACCCAACGCAATAGCGCTTGCCAGAAGATCGGATCGCCAAATCGGCCGACACCGAAACAATAGATCATCACCCCCGCAAGAAGCAGGCTGACGATCATCGTATTGCGAAAATTTGCCAGCAATCCGGCCATGATTACCCCCTTAGACTCCCGCTAGAGTCCTTGGACCATAGCGCGACAACGTGCCAGCAGAAACCGGCCGCAGCCTGGTCACGCCCGGCGAGCGGCCTGCGATCGTCAGGGGCGCGAAGCCATGCCCAACTTGACGGGTTCAGCCTCATCATCGCCAGACGCTGCATCGCCGCGTTTCACACCCCACAGCAGGATGATCGGTGCCCCGACATAGATCGACGAATAGGTCCCAAAGACGATCCCGAAAATCAGCGCAACCGAGAAGGCAAACAGAGTTTCGCCTCCAAGAACAGCAAGGGCCGTCAGGGCCATCAAGGCGGTAACCCCGGTAATGATCGTACGGCTGAGCGTCTCATTGATAGACAGGTCGATCACGTCACGCAGCGGCATCTTCTTGTACTTGCGCAGGTTTTCGCGAAGGCGGTCGAACACGACCACTGTGTCGTTCATGGAATAGCCGATCACCGTCAGGACGGCGGCCACGGCGGTCAGGGTGAACTCCATCTTGGTGATCGCGAACAGGCCGAAGACCAGGATCACATCGTGGAACAGGCCAAAGACGGCCCCCAATCCAAACTGCCATTCAAAGCGGAACCAGATGTAGAGCATCATCAGGCCGATCGCGATCAATAGGGCAACGATGCCCCCCGTAAACAGCTCGCCAGACACCTTGGGGCCGACCACTTCCTGACGGGTAAACTGAACGGTCTCACCGAGGGCAGCCGTCAGGGTCGCCTCGGCCTGATTGACGGCGACAGGTCCAGCCACGCCCTGCGGAGGCTGGAACCGGACCATGGCGTGATAACGCCCCGACGGGTCAGAGGGAGTGCCGTAGTTCTGGACCTGGACGTCCTGGCGTCCTTGTGTGCCTTGCAGCGCCGTGCGCGCTGCCGCCAGATCGACGGGGGTCTGACCCGTGTCCAGTTCAATCAGGACGCCGCCAGTGAAATCGACGCCGCAGTTCAAGCCGCCACACGGCCCCTGGAACGGGATCAGTGTCATATACAGCGAGCCGATCACGCCAATAATGGACAGAGCCGCCATGACCTTGGCGTACTTGACGAATTTGAAGTTGGTCGTGATCGGAACGATCTTGATGAGAGGCCACCAGTTGCTCATGTCAGCCCTCAAACGACCGGCAGGGTCTTGGGTCGCGCAACGCGGACCCAGATTCCAAGTAGAAGTTGGGTGATCATCACGGCCGTGAAGACCGAGGTGATGACACCGATGGATAGGGTCCAGGCGAAGCCCTGAACGGGCCCGGAGCCGAAGAAGAACATGATCCAGGCTGCGATCAGGGTGGTCAGGTTGGCGTCAACGATCGTGATCCAGGCCCGTTTGAAGCCGGCATCCATCGCCATGATCGGAGATTTCCCGGCACGCACCTCGTCGCGCATTCGCTCATAGATGATGACATTGGCGTCCACCGCCATCGCCAACGTCAGGATCAGACCGGCGATTCCTGGCAACGACAAGCTGGCCTGGATCATCGACATGGCGGCAATGATCAAGACGCCGTTCACGAGTAGCGCAACCACCGAAATGCCGCCGAACAGGAAGCCATAGGTCAAGATCATGAAGGCCAGAACCAGGACGAATGCGACGGCGGTCGCGATCGCGCCGCCGCGAACGGCGTCCGCCCCAAGCTCGGCCCCAACCACGCGCCGTTCCTCAACGGTCAGCTCGACCGGTAGCGCACCCGCGTTCAGCAGCGTCACCATTTCGGTAGCGCGTTCCATACCGCCGACGCCAGAGATCTGGCCATTGCCACCCGGGATCGGCTCTCGGATGTTGGCCAGTGACACAATCTCGCCGTCCAACAGAATGGCGAACGAGCGGCCGACATTGCGGGTCGTATAATCTCCGAAGATTCGGGCCCCTTCGCCATTGAACTGCAGTCCGACTGCGGGCTGGTTGTTCTGATCATAGGCGACCGAGGAGTTGGTCAGCATATCCCCCGTCAGTAGAGGGCGTTCCCGCAGCAGGCGCGGCTGTCCGTCCTGGTCGGTGACGATCATCCAGCCATAGGGAGGGCGACCGGACTGAAGCGCTTCAACGATCCGGTCGCTGTCGTCCACCTCGTGAAAGGTCAGACGGGCCGTCTGGCCGATGAGCCGCTCCATCTCTGCGGGATCACTGACGCCAGGGGCCGTCACAACGATACGGTCGGCCCCCTGGCGGACCGGGTTGATCTCATTGGTGCCGGTGGCGTCCAGGCGACGACGGATAACTTCCAGAGAGCGGGCGACAGCATCAGAGGCTTCCCGCGAGAACTGCGCGTCAGAAAAGCTTAGACGAATGATACCGCCGTCTTCGCCGCGTACGGTGAAGTTTGTCTGGCCAGGGTTGTTCGGGTCAGGCCGTACCAGCCCGCGAAGCTCGGTCAGTGCCCGATCGAACTGGGCAGGATTGGTAATGCGCACGGTCACGCCCATCGGCTCGCGGACCGGCCGGTCGTGCGCCACGTCGATCCGGCTCAGCGTCGTCTCGACATCTTCGGCAAGGTTGGCGATCCGCTGGACCTTCAGCGCCTCGACGTCAGCTTCCAAGAGCAGATAGGATCCGCCCCTCAGGTCCAGACCAAGGTTTAGGGCGTTGTGCGGCAGCCAGCTCGGCAGGGCATCACGCTGTTCGCGAGTCAAAAGGTTCGGCATCGCGAACAACAGACCCAGCACGGTCGCCAGAATGACGACCACGAATTTCCAACGAGCTAGCTGCAGCATGGCGAGCGCCCGGCTCCGTGTCTAAGCAATCAGGACTTGTCGTTGGCAGCGGCGATTTCGCCCTTGCCACGCACTTCGGCGACCATGTTCTTGAGGACCCGGACGTTCACACCCTGGGAAATCTCGACCATCGCCTCCTGGTCCTCGACCCGGGTGACCTTGCCGATCATGCCGTTGGATAGAACCACCGTATCACCGCGCTTGATGCCGGCGACCTGGGCCGCGTGTGCCTTGGCTCGGTTCTGCTGTGGCCGGATCAGCAGGAAGTAGAACAGGACGAATACGACGATAAACGGCGCAAAGTTGACGAGAAGCGGAAGCAGCCCGCCTTCAGCGGCGGCACCAGAAGCCGGGGTCGCGGACATGAAGTCTCCGGAATAGATCTGCGAAGCGCCGGCCCCCGCCCGCGCTGGAATTATTGGGAGGCCGGAAACTAGGGGGCGTCGGCTCGATTTGCAACGCGCCTGCTCCACAGATTTCGCACGGCCCTTTCACTCCCGAGGTCTGTGGGCTAAACCGCCGCCGCGATTCCCAAGGAGCCCACCATGTCCGTCGTTGAACGCCTTAAGGAACTCGGCATTGATCTGCCGCCACCGGCGGCAGCTGTGGCTAACTACGTACCGTTCATGCAAACGGGCAATTTGCTCCACATCGCCGGGCAGCTCTCAAATGACGCCTCAGGTGGCGTCAAGGGCACCGTGGGCGTCGACGTCGATCTAGACCAGGCGGTGCACGGCGCGCGCCTGTCAGGCATCAATCTGCTAGCCCAGATGAACGCGGCCCTGGACGGCGACCTGGATCGGGTGACTCGGATCGTCAAACTCGGCGGATTCGTTCAGGCCGGGCCGGATTTCATCGACATTCCGAAGGTCATCAACGGTTGCTCGGACCTCATGGTCGACGTCTTCGGCGATGTCGGACGCCATGCGCGCTCTGCCGTCGGCGTTTACAAGCTTCCGCTCGGCTTCGCGGTGGAAGTGGATGCTATTGTAGAGGTGCGGTGAGCCTCAGCGCCCGCATTCACACCTCCATTGCTGGGATCGGACGTGCCGCCTGGGATGCCCATGCAGCCCCGACCGGCAATCCCTTCCTGGGTTACGACTTCCTGGAAGCCTGTGAAGCCTCGGACAGTGTTCATCCGCGCGAAGGGTGGGGCCCCCGTCATCTGACCTTGGAAGACGGCGGCGACGTCTTGGGGGTCATGCCGCTCTATCTGAAGGGGCACAGCCAAGGCGAATACGTCTTCGATCACAGCTGGGCCGATGCGTTCGAGCGGGCGGGCGGGATCTATTACCCGAAGCTGCTGAGTGCCGTGCCATTCACTCCCGTTACCGGACCACGGCTGCTCGCGCCTACACCCGTGCTGAAGAGCGCTCTGGCAAGTGCCGCCGTCAGCCTCGCTGAACGCGAGGGGCTCTCGTCGCTGCACATCAACTTCCCGAATGATGCCGATCAGGCGGTCCTTGTGGCGGACGGCTTTCTGGCCCGGCAGGACCGTCAGTTCGTCTGGCGCAATCGCGACTACGAGACCTTCGACGCCTTTCTGAACGACCTCTCCTCCAACCATCGCAAAACCATCCGACGCGAGCGGCGCGAAGCCCACGCCGGCCTCGACATTCGGGTACTGACGGGGGGCGATTTGACTGAGGCCATGTGGGATGCCTTCTTTGAGTTCTACATGGATACCGGCTCGCGAAAGTGGGGGCGTCCCTATCTGAACCGTCGCTTCTTTTCGGAGATCGGTACCCGCATGGCCGACCGGATCGCGCTGGTGATGGCCTTCGAGGCAGGCCTGCCGATCGCCGGGGCCCTGAATTTTATCGGGGCGGAGGCGCTGTACGGTCGTCAGTGGGGTACCGTCAGCCCGCGGCCCTTCCTGCACTTTGAGCTCTGCTACTACCAGGCCATCGAACTGGCGATTTCATTGGGGCTTGATCGGGTTGAGGCCGGCGCCCAGGGCGATCACAAGTTGTCACGTGGCTATCTGCCTCGAACGGTTCACTCGGCCCACTATATCGCTCATCCGGGACTGCGACGTGCCGTCGCCGACTATCTCGACCAGGAGCGCGAGGCCGTTTCCGACAACGCCACCGTCATGATCGAAAACTTTTCGCCCTTTCGGCACAACGATAAGGAACCATGACGGAACTACCGGGGCGCTGGCGCGCTTTGGGATCAACCACCAGTTCCCGAGGGAGACATGACTATGGACCCAAAGACGTCAGGCAGCCTGACCCAGGCCCGAGGAGCGGCCGAGCGCGTGGCCGAGCGCGTGGCCGGCGAGACGGTCGGCGACGTCGGCCTCGAACTGAGGGGCCGCGTGGACGAGCTCAAGGGCAAGGCTGTCGAAGGCTATGGCTGGGCCGTCGATCAGGCCGAGCGGCTATCGCAGGACCTGCCCGAAGAGTTCCGTGAGGTCGCCGATCGCGGCGTGGACTTTGCGCGCCGCAAACCCTTGGTGACGACGGGTATCATCGCCGGCGTGGTTGCGCTGCTTTTGGGGGCCGCCCGCAGCCGGCGCTAGGCAAACTCGATCAAAACATCGTCGGCGGCGACACTGTCGCCCGCCTTGACGCCGACGGTCTTGACGGTTGCATCGCGTTCCGCGCGGATGATGTTCTGCATCTTCATGGCTTCGATGACGGCCACCGTCTGACCGGCCTTGACCTCGTCACCTGGCGCGACGTCGACCGAAACCATCAGGCCTGGCATCGGCGAGATGATCATCCGGCCCATATCGGGCGCGTTGCGCTCGGGCAAACGCGCGTAGAAGCCGGCGACCTCCGGGCTGAGCACGCGCACGCGCTCACGCGCGGCGCGGTGACGGATCACATAGCCGTCCGGGCGGCGCTTCACCTCGACCGTGAACGGCCGCCCATCCAGGACGGCGCTCAATTGGGGTTGGCCCGGCCGCCAGTCAGCGTCCGTCATCAACAGCGTTCGACCGTCATCAAACCTTATACCCAGCCCCTGCCCGCCGAGATCAAGTGAGACGGTCCGGGCGACGCCATTGATCAGAACCGTCCACTCAAAACGATCCGGGGCGTCGGTTCGGGCGGTCTGGAAAGCGTGCATCATCGCCGCCGACGCGATCATCACGTCCGTCTGGAAATTATCAGGTTCCAAACCTTGGAAACCGTCAGGAAATTCGTCGGCGATATAGCTGGTGGCGAGTTCTCCCGCCTGGAACCGGCTCTGATCCATGACGGCGGAAAGGAACGGCAGATTCTGGCCGACACCCTCAAGGTGGGTCTCTTCCAGCGCCTGGGCCAAGCCGGCGACAGCGGCAGCCCGGTCCGGCCCCCAAACGCAGAGCTTGGCGATCATGGGGTCGTAGAACATGGAGATTTCATCGCCCTCGCGAACCCCGGAATCGTTGCGAACAACGGTGCCGTCGGCTCGCTCCCCTTCATCCGGCTTGCGATAACGGCTCAGCCGCCCGATCGACGGCAGGAAACCGCGATACGGATCTTCGGCATAGATCCGGCTCTCAATCGCCCAGCCGTCAATCGCCAGGTCCGCTTGCTTGAAGGCCAGTTTCTCGCCGGCGGCCGAACGGATCATCTGTTCGATCAGGTCGACCCCGGTAATCAGTTCCGTGACCGGGTGCTCGACCTGAATCCGCGTATTCATTTCCAGGAAATAGAAGGATTTGTCCTGCCCAGCGACGAACTCGACCGTCCCGGCTGAATCGTAGTTCACGGCCTTTGCCAGAGCTACGGCCTGGGCCCCCATCGCCATGCGGGTATCTTCGTCCAGGAGCGGACTTGGAGCCTCTTCGATGACCTTCTGGTTGCGCCGCTGGATCGAGCACTCCCGTTCAAACAGGTGAACGATATGTCCGTGCTTGTCCCCCAAAACTTGAATTTCGATGTGCCGCGGGCTGACGATGAACTTCTCCAGGAACACCCGATCGTCCCCGAAAGCGTTTTTGGCCTCGGCCTTCACCGCAGCGAACCCCTCAGCCATGTCCGCATCGGAATGAGCGACGCGAATGCCCTTGCCGCCGCCGCCGGCCGAGGCCTTGATCATCACCGGATAGCCGATCTCGCGCGCGATCGTGACGGCTTCATCAGGAGTTTCGATCAGGCCCATATGACCCGGAACCGTGCTGACGCCGGCCTCGGCGGCGAATCGCTTGGAGGTGATCTTGTCGCCCATGGCCTCGATGGCCTCTGGATTCGGGCCAATAAAGGCAATGCCCTCGTCCCTCAGTCGACGGGCGAATCCTGCATTCTCCGACAGGAATCCGAAGCCTGGGTGCACGGCCTCAGCACCGGTTCGGCGTACCGCCTCAACGATCTTGTCGACGACCAGATAGCTTTCCGACGCTGCGGCCGGTCCGATGAAGACGGCCTCGTCCGCCAGCTCGACGGCCAGGCTGTCGGCATCAGCCTCGGAATAGACCTGGACGGTGGCAATGCCCAGCCGACGACAGGTCTTGATAATCCTGACCGCGATTTCGCCGCGATTGGCGATTAGAATCTTCTTGAACATAAGAACCCTGCACGCCTTCGGCGAAAGGGCACGCCTAGCCCGATGGAACGGGCTTGGCAAACAGGCGCTCTATAAGGTTTAACGCGGGCTATATCCCGAGACGTTCGTCCCGAAAGGACCCTACGCCTATGAAGACCTTTGCTCTCGCTGCTTCCGTCAGCCTTCTTGCCGTTACCGCCGCCGCCGCTCAGGATTGGGGTGCGGCCGCACAGCGCGACGTGGAGGCCCTGCACGAGGAAATCCGCGACAATCACCCGGCCCTGGTGACTGGTGGTGATGAAGCAGGCTTCGGCCAGCGCCTGGCCGCCGGCTATGCCGCAGCCAGAGAACAGGCCGCCGGCGTCCGCGACGCCCAGGCCTATGCCTTTACCCTGCGTCGCTTCGCTCGCAGCATGGACGACACCAACATCAGCTTCGATCCCAACTGGCAGACGCCGCCGCTCTGGGATGCCCAGCGTTGGTCCCAGTTCACGACGGGCTGGCGCAACGGGTCCTACGTGGTGACCTGGGTAGACCCCGCCGCGCGCGGCGCGCCGCCGGTCGGAGCCACACTTGTGTCGTGTGGTGACGCCTCTGCGGAAGAGTTCGCCCGTCGCCGTCTGGACGGCTGGGAAGGCAATCTGGACCAGCCCGGCGACCGCGAGCAGACTGCGCCCTACCTGTTCTGGGATCGGGGCAACCCGTTTGTGGGCGGCCTGCCCGCCTCGTGCCGTTTCGCACCGAACGGGCGTGGCCGTGGACGCGAATATAACCTGACGGGTGCCTTCGCGACGGAGCCAAGCCTGCGCGCCGCCTGGGCCTCGACCGTCTATACGGCACAAACCGCCCTGGCGGTGGAGCCGATGGCTGGTGGCCATTGGATCCATATGCATGACCTGACCCAGGGCTCGGCCTCGCAGGCCTTCCTGGCCCAGATCGACGGGCAACTGGCCGCCGTTCAGGGCGGCAATGTCTTGATTGACCTTCGCGGGGCACGTTCGGGATCGGCGGCGCTCGGCTATTCCCTGGCGAACCGGCTCTGGGGCGTCGACTACCGCGTTGCGCAGCAGCGGATCGCCGGCCAGATCGTCTATCGCGTCTCGCCGGATAACCGACAGTTCTTCGTCGACACGCTCGGGCGGATGCAGGGCGACCCGGTCTTTGCCGCGAACTATCCGGGTGCCGTGCGCCAGATGCAGGATCTGATCGCTCAGTTCGACGCGGCTGCGGCAGCAGGTCAGCGGACCTTCACCCAGCAGATCACGCCGCCGATCCCGGCTATCGAAGCAGCAGCGGTCGAAGGCGAAGCCGGAGCGGTCGCCCAAGTCGCCGCCCCAACCAACGCCATGCGCGGCAACATCGTCGTGCTCGTTGACGGCGGCTGTCGCAATGCGTGCCTGGACGTCGTGGATATGCTGGCCACCCTGCCGAACGTCCGGATCGCCGGGACGCCGACCGGGGCCGATTCCATCCATTTCGAGCAGACGCGGGTCGCCCTGCCCTCTGGACACGGCTATCTGAACTATGGCCACAAGACCTGGGTCGGTCGCACCCGGGCGTCAAACGTCGGTTTCGTACCGGCCGGCGCTCTGGCCTATACCGGCAACCCGACCGATGAGACCGCTGTACGGACCTGGGTGGCGTCGCTCTTCGGCGGCTGACCCAGTCCCAGCTTGAACCTTGAAGGGGCGCTCGCCATCTTGATGGCATGAGCGCCCCTTCTCAATTCGACCTGACCCCGCCGTCTGAATCGGATCGCCTGCTGCTGGAAAGCAGTCTGAACGCCGAGGAACGACGGGTCTTGCTCAACCACGGCACCGAAGCGCCGTTCTGTGGTGGGTTGCTCAGCGAGAAACGCGCGGGTCTCTATGGCTGTCGGCTCTGTGGCCTGCCGCTGTTTAAGGCCCAGACCAAGTTCGAGAGCGGCACCGGCTGGCCATCCTTCACCCAGCCCTATCACCCCGATCACGTTGTCGGCATCCCCGACACATCCCACGGCATGGTCCGCGTCGAGACCCGCTGCGCCCGCTGTGACAGCCATCAGGGCCATGTCTTCCCGGACGGCCCGCCGCCAACGCGGACCCGCTATTGCATCAATTCCGTGTCGCTGAGCTTTGTCGCCGACGACGAGCCGCTGCCCGATCCGTTGCATCGCGGCGACGAACAGGCGCGGCGCTCCGCGAGCTAGCCCGGATAAGAAAAACGCCCCGGAGATCGCTCTCCGGGGCGCTTTCAATTCAGGCGATGGCTGGGATCAGCCGGCGGACCAGGCCGCCAGCACCGCCAACAGCAGCAGAGCCACAATGTTGGTGATCTTGATCATCGGGTTCACCGCCGGACCGGCGGTATCCTTGTAGGGATCGCCGACCGTGTCACCGGTCACCGCCGCCTTGTGGGCGTCAGAGCCCTTCTGGTGCACGACACCGTTCTTGTCGGTGAAGCCTTCCTCGATGATCTTCTTGGCGTTGTCCCAGGCACCACCGCCCGAGGTCATCGAGACCGCGACGAACAGGCCGGTGACGATCACGCCCATCAGCATGGCGCCCAGGGCGGCAAAGGCGTCCGCCTTGGTCGTCTGGGGCAGCCACAGCACCACGAAGAACAGCACGATCGGGGCCAACACCGGAAGCAGCGACGGCACGATCATCTCGCGGATGGCCGACTTGGTCAGGATGTCGACCGCACGGCCGTACTCAGGCTTGACCTCGCCGGTCATGATGCCCGGGTTTTCACGGAACTGGCGACGGACCTCGGCCACAACCGATTCAGCCGCCTTGCCGACCGCCGTCATCGACATCCCGCCGAACAGGAACGGCAAGAGACCACCGAACAGCAGGCCGACCACGACATAGGGATTCGACAGGTCAAAGGCGACCTCCCCCAGGCCGAAGAAGAACGAACCCACCTGAGCGTCCTGGGCAAAGTGCTCCAGGTCGGCGGTATAGGCGGCGAACAGCACCAGGGCCCCCAGACCGGCGGAGCCGATGGCGTAGCCCTTGGTCACGGCCTTGGTCGTGTTGCCGACTGCGTCCAGGGCGTCGGTCGAGACACGCACTTCCGGCGGAAGTCCGGCCATCTCGGCGATGCCGCCGGCGTTGTCGGTGACCGGGCCGAAGGCGTCCAGAGCCACGATCATGCCCGCCACGCCCAGCATGGTTGTGGTGGCGATGGCGATGCCGAACAGACCGGCCAGTTGGAAGCTGGCGATGATGCCCACGATGATGATGAGGGCCGGCAGGGCAGTCGATTCCAGCGACACTGCCAGGCCCTGGATCACGTTGGTGCCGTGGCCCGAAACCGAGGCGTTCGCCACCGACTTGACCGGTCGGAAGCCGGTGCCGGTGTAATATTCGGTCACCACAACGATCGCCGCCGTCACACCCAGGCCGACCATGCCGCACCAGAACAGGCTCATCGGCGCGATGGTCAAGCCATTGACGGTCTGGACCGGTCCGCCGATCGTCTGATCGATCAGCAGGAACACCGCAGCCGCCGACAGCACACCCGTGGCGATCAGGCCCTTGTAAAGGGCCCCCATGATGTTCTGGCTCTTGCCCATGCGGACAAAGAAGGTGCCGATAATCGAGGTGATGACACAGACGCCGCAGATGGCCAGCGGCAGCAGCATCATCATGTCCACGAACGGCGTGCCGCGGAAGAAGATGGCAGCCAGCACCATGGTCGCCACGGTGGTGACCGCATAGGTCTCGAACAGGTCCGCCGCCATGCCGGCGCAGTCGCCGACGTTGTCGCCGACGTTGTCGGCGATGGTAGCGGCGTTGCGGGGATCATCCTCGGGGATGTTGGCTTCGACCTTGCCCACCATGTCACCGCCGACGTCGGCACCCTTGGTGAAGATGCCGCCACCCAGACGCGCGAAGATCGATATCAGCGAGGCCCCGAAGCCCAGCGCCACCAGGGCGTCGACAACTTCGCGGCTAGTGCTCTCAAAGCCCAGCGCCTGGGTCAGGAACCAGTAGTAGCCCGCCACGCCCAGCAACGCACCGCCGGCCACGAAAAGGCCGGTTACGGCGCCCGAACGGAAGGCAATCGACAGGCCCTTGGCCAGGCCCTCGGACGCCGCCTGGGCGGTACGGACGTTGGCGCGCACCGAGATCAGCATCCCGGCGTAGCCGGCCAGGCCCGACAGGATGGCACCGATGGCGAAGCCGATGGCGGCCCATTCGGTCAGCAATAGCCAAGCCGCGATAAATATGACCACGCCAACCATGGCGATGGTAGTGTATTGGCGGCGGAGATAGGCCGAAGCCCCCTCCTGAATAGCGGCCGCGATCTCTTGCATTCGCGCGTTGCCGGCGTTGGCCTTCATCAGGGCGGCGGTCTGCAGCGCCCCATAAAGCACCCCCACCGCGCCGGCCAGAATGACCAGCGGCAGGATGTAGTCTTGCATGGCTGTCTAAGTCCTCGTCGTTCTCTAAAGCGCGACGGACCCTTGGCGCGGCGCGAGTGTCCGCCTTCCGGTCCCCCCGTGCGCAACGGACGCCAGAGCGCGCCCCTGCGGGATAACGGCGGGACCGTGCCAAAATCCTGCCCAAATCGCAACGGGGGGATCGGCGGATTCTGAGAGAGGCTTAAGGTTGGCGCACCAGTCGCTGGGGCTGTTGCTCGATCACCTCAACGCGGGTCACGACGCCACGACCGTAGACCCGGATCGCCGTCGCCATGACATGGCCGGCCATGGCCGCGCCATTGAGACGATTCATCTGGCCCGGCACGGTAAAGGGGTGCCGGTGCGCCATACGAACGAGGGAGTCGCGGACGTGCGGATCCTTGTTCCTCAGGGAAATCGCTTCGGTACCCGCCGCGACATGGAGTCGAAGCCGCACATAGATGTAGTTGCGAACCCGATCATCGGTCACGACCGGGAGGCCAACTACCGTCAGGTCATAACTCTCCGGCCCACCGGATTCGGCCGGCTCGGACGCCTGCGACGGCGAAGCCAGCGCCGCAGAGGTCGCGACCAAACCTGCAGTCAGCAATGCGCGTCTGTCCATTCCGGCATTCTGGACAATGACCGTGAACACCGCGTTAGCGGTGACGCCAGCCAAGTCGCTCGATCTCGAGCGGGCGACCTTCAACGGTCGCAACCAGGCCACTTCCGGTTTTGATGACACCGATGGGTGTGACCGGACAGCCGACGGCAGCAGCTTCTGTCCTGACCTGGTCGAGGGCCTCCGGTCGGATCGTGAAGACGATCTCATAGTCGTCGCCAGAACTGGCCAGACAAGCACGGGCGCTGGAGGCGTCAGTCTGGCCCGCGACCCATCGCCCGGCCGCCACCGAGAGTGGCATCGCCTCCAGGTCGACCTCGGCTGACAGGGCAGACGCCTCGCTGATGTGAGCCAGGTCGGCGGCCAGACCGTCGGACACGTCGGCACTGGCTGTGGCAAGCTGTGCCATCATCGCAGCCAGTGCTGTTCGCGGCTCTGGCAGGCGATATCGTCCGGCGAGCCAGGCTGAGTCGTCCTGCTCCAGGCCGAGATCCTCTCCGCTGGTGATCCGCAGGCCGAGGCCGGCGTCTCCAATCGTTCCGGAAACCAGAATAAGATCGCCTTCCCTGGCCCCGGATCGGGCCGGGGACCGGCCCGGCCGGCCCCAGCCGATCAGGGTCGCGCCGATCGTCAGTGGACCGGGGGTCGACACCGTATCTCCACCCAGGAGATTCAACCCGAACTGCGACTGATCCAGCGCGAGCCCCCCCGCAAAGGCTTCCCGCCAGCTCCAGTCGCACTCGGCAGCCCAAGCACAGCTCAGCAGATAACCGAAAGGTTCGGCTCCCTTGGCCGCCAGGTCAGACAGATTCACCCGCAAGAGTTTGCGCGCGATCAGATCAGGCGGATCGTGGGGCCAGAAATGAACGCCGGCGACCATCGCATCATGCGTCAGAACAAGGGTCCGGCCATCGGGTGGCGTCAGGACCGCTACATCATCCATCAGGCCGCGCGCCGCCGGATGATTCGCCAGCGGACGCAGCAGCCGCGAAATCGTATCGAACTCGTCGGGCCGGTCCGACCCCACGCTCAGCCTCTGACGTCGCGCGCGACCCCGTCCAGGGCGGCATTGACGAAGCCTGCGTCGCGATCGTCGAAGAAGGCCTTAGCCAGCTCGACATACTCGTCAAGAACCACCTCCCGCGGCGTGTCGGGGCGCTGGATCAGTTCCCAGGTGCCCGAGCGCAGCAATGCCCGCAGGGTCGCGTCCAGCCGGGTCAGTTTCCAGCCCTCGGCCAGACGCCGGGTAACGGCCGCATCGACCTGCGCCTGGTCGGCGACGACACCCCGCACGATGTCGGCGAAATAGCCCTCATCGGCCTCGGCCATCAGCTCGTCTTCGAGCTTGGAATCGAACCGATGGTCAGAGAACTCGCGGATCACTGTCTCAACGCCAGCCCCAGCCAGCTCCATCTGATAGAGTGCCTGGACGGCAGCCAGTCGTGCCACCGTCCGCGCCCGGCGCTGCTTGGCCGACATAGGCGTTTCGCTGGCTGGGCGTTCGGCCTCGGCCGCCGCCAACTGTTCGATCACCGCCTTCATCGAGCGCGGATCGGTAGGGTCGGTCATGCAGGGGCTCCGCGCAGAGTGCGCTTGAGGGCGATGAGATCAAGGCAGGCACGCGCAGCGGCTCCACCCTTGTCGGCCTGGTCGGGGTCGGCTCGCCAGTGGGCCTGGTCCTCATCTTCAGTAGTGAGGATGCCATTGCCGACGGCCAGACGGTGATGGATGCCCAAATTGGTCAGGCCACGTGCCGATTCATTGGCCACGATCTCGAAATGATAGGTCTCGCCCCGAATCACGCAGCCGAGGGCGACATACCCGTCGTAATGCACGCCGATGGGGGCGCGGCCAGAGTCCTCGGCGATGGCGATGGCGGTCGGGATCTCCAGTGCGCCCGGGACCTGGATCACGCCGTATTCTGCCCCTGCCGCCTCCAGCGCCCGCTTGGCACCGGCCAGCAACAGGTCGGACAGGTCATCATAATAGCGCGCCTCGACGATCAGGACGCGCACGGGGTCTTCATTCATCGGCTGGACCTTTCGGCCTCACGATAGGCGATCAGGTCGGCGATTGTCCCGATTTTCAGGCCATGCTTGCGCGCAAAGACGATCAGTTCGGGCAGGCGCGCCATGGTGCCGTCGTCGTTCATGATCTCGCAAATCACCCCGGCAGGCACCCGGCCGGCCATACGCGCAATGTCGACCGACGCCTCGGTGTGGCCGGCTCGGGTCAGGACGCCGCCGTCCCTGGCCACGATCGGGAACATATGGCCGGGGCTGACGATGTCGGCCGCCGAAGCGTCCGGCGCGATGGCCGCTGCAATGGTGCGGGTCCGGTCAGCAGCCGAAATGCCGGTCGTGACACCTTGGGCCGCTTCGATGGAGACGGTGAAGGCGGTGGCCATTCCGGAGCGATTGTCCTCGGTCATGGGCCTGAGTTTGAGGTGCGCCGCCCGCTCGGGTGTGACGGCCAGACAGATCAGGCCCCGCGCCTCGCGCGCCATAAAGGCGACCACCTCGGGTGTGGCCGCATCGGCGGGGATCACCACGTCACCCTCGTTCTCACGATCCTCGGCATCGACCAGGATGAACGGACGCCCGGCGGCCGCTTCGGCGAGGATGGCTTCGATGGGGCTGATGGACGCCTCCGGGATGGGCGCGGAATAGGTCATGCCGTCTCCTGCCACCTTGCAAGGTATCTGGCCAGCATATCAATCTCGAGATTGACGCGATCACCGGCCTGCAAGCCCGCCAAGGTGGTCGCATCCAGCGTATGCGGAATGATGTTGACGTCGAACCGGCGTCCTTCAATCGCATTGACCGTCAAGGACACACCATCAACCGTTACTGAGCCCTTGGCGGCGATGAAACGATGCAGCGGCTCGGGTGCCGCAACCTCGATGCGGCGTGACCCGCCCTCCAGGGTGACCGAGACTATTTCGCCCAGACCATCGACGTGACCCGAGACGACGTGCCCACCCATCTCGTCGCCCAGACGCACCGCCCGCTCCAGATTGACCCGATGACCTTCTTGCCAATCGCCTAGTGTCGTTTTCGACAGGGTCTCGCCAGAGACCTCAACAGCAAACCAGCCGGCGCCCTTTTCCGTCACTGTCAGGCAGCAGCCGGCATGGCTGACCGAGGCCCCCAGGTCGATGTCGGAGGTGTCCCAGGTCGTCTCGACCTCATAGCGGCGGTCGCGCTCGGTCTGGCGGACCGACCTGACGCGGCCGATGTCGGTGATGATGCCGGTAAACATGGTCTAGTCGATGCGCACGTAGCGTTCCCACAGGTCGTCCCCAAGTGGTTCGACCGATATGCGACGGTACTTGGGGGCCGCGGCCAGATTCTCAAGCGCCAGACCGGCCACCGCCGGTCGACCTTCGCCGCCCAGAACCACCGGGGCGCGGAACCATTCGATCCGGTCCACGGCGTCGGCACCGAGGAATGAGGCCGCCACCTGGCCCCCGCCCTCGATCAGGACCGAGGCGATCTGCCGCTTCTCCAGCGTGGCCAGAACCTCTTCGACCGTGGGACGTCCATCCTCACCACCCACGACCCGCTCAACCTGGGCCCGACGGATCGGGCGCGGCTCAGCCGTGGTCAGGATCAGGCTGCCGGCCATCGCCGCCTGCGCCAGCGATGGAGTTCGCAACCGGCTGTCAAGAATGACGCGCAGCGGCTGAACACCTTCGGCCTCAAGATCGCTCGGCACGTAGCCCGCCGGCGTTGGTGCAGCCTCGCCGTCTCCGGACAGTCGCACCGTCAAGGCCGGATCATCAGCCAGGATGGTCCCCACCCCAACCAGGATGGCACCGTGCTCGGCGCGCAGGCGGTGGCCCTGGGCGCGCGCCGCCTCGCCGGTGATCCATCTTGATTCGCCACTGGCAGTGGCGATCCGCCCATCCAGCGACGTCGCCAGCTTGAGCGTGACCTGTACTGAGCCCGACATCAGCCCTCGTCCAGACCCTCGTCCCCCAGGAAGCGGGCGAAGTCGGAGGTGTGACGAAAATCCCTATAGACCGAGGCGTAGCGGACATAGGCGACCTCATCGACGCCTTTGAGCGCCTTCATGATGAAATCCCCGACCACGCTGGATGCGATCTCGGTCTCTCCCAGACTTTCCAGTTGGCGCGTGATGCGGGTGGTCAACTGGTCGATCTGATCTGGATGGACAGGACGCTTCCTGAGGGCGATACGCAGGCTGCGCTCGAGTTTGTCGCGATCATACGGCGTGCGCCGACCGTTACGCTTGAGGATGACCAGTTCGCGCAGTTGAACCCGCTCAAAGGTCGTGAATCGCCCCTCACACTTGCCGCACAGCCGACGCCGTCGGATCGCCGCGCCGTCGTCGGACGGACGGCTATCCTTGACCTGGGTGTCAGCGTTTCCGCAAAAGGGACATTTCATCAGAGACTTACCCGGCTATTCCGCTGTAGATCGGAAAGCGTCCGGTAAGGTCGCGCACCTGACCCGCAACCCGAGCCTGAACCGCCGGATCGGCATCATCGGTGCCGTCCATCGAATCGATGACGTCCGCGATCCAGTGGCCAACCTGCTGGAATTCCGCCTCGCCGAATCCGCGTGTCGTACCCGCCGGCGTACCCAGCCTGACACCGGAAGTGATGGTGAAGGGAGCCGTGTCGAACGGCACGCCGTTCTTGTTGCAAGTCATCAAGGCGTGTTCGAGTTGGAGCTCTGTGGCCTTGCCGGTCACGCCCTTTGGGCGCAGATCCACCAGCATCAGATGGCTGTCCGTGCCGCCCGAAACGATAGCCAGGCCACGCTCGACCAGGGCCGCCGCAAGGGCCTGGGCGTTTTCGACGACCTGGGCAGCGTAGGCCTTGAACTCCGGCTTTAGCGCCTCGCCAAAGGCCACGGCCTTAGCGGCAATAACGTGCTCCAGCGGTCCACCCTGGAGGCCCGGGAAGACCGCCGAATTGATCTTCTTGTAGATGGCTTCGTCATTCGTCAGGACAATGCCGCCGCGCGGGCCGCGCAGCGTCTTGTGGGTCGTCGATGTCGTGACGTGGGCGTGCGCGACCGGATCGGGATAGACGCCGCCGGCAATCAGCCCGGCATAGTGCGCCATATCGACCATTAGATAGGCACCGACGGAATCAGCGATCTCACGGAACCGTTTAAAGTCGATATGCCGCGAATAGGCCGAGGCCCCGGCCAGGATCAGGGCGGGCCTTTCCTTGTCGGCCATCTCGGCAACGTGGTCATAGTCGATCAGGTGATCGTCTTCGCGCACCTTGTAGGTTACGGGGCGGAACCATTTACCCGACTGGTTTGCGGGTGAGCCATGCGTCAGGTGCCCGCCACACGCCAGGTCCATTCCAAGAAAGGTGTCGCCTGGCTTCAGCAGGGCCATGAACACCGCTTGGTTCGCCTGGGCACCGGAATGCGGCTGCACATTGGCAAAGGCCGCCCCGAACAGCTTCTTCACGCGCTCCCGCGCCAGATCTTCGGTGACGTCCACATACTCGCAACCACCGTAATACCGCCGGCCGGGATAACCTTCGGCATATTTGTTGGTCAGGACCGAGCCTTGTGCCTCCAGCACCGCCTTGGAGACGATATTTTCCGAAGCGATCAGCTCGATCTGCTCCTTCTGACGCCCCAGTTCGCCCTGGATTCCGCCGAAAATGTCGGGATCGGCCTCGGCCAGCGGGCGCGAGAAGTAGTCGGCGTGAGTGAAGGCGGTCACGGAAATCCCCCAAGAAACGGATCAAGGGCGCATATCTAGGCCCTGAGGGGGGACGGTTACAATATGTTGTAGGATCAGATCAGTCGCGCCGCCAGCGAAGCGCATAGACGACAATGCCCAGGGTAACCACGATTTCGAGAGCGACGACAACCTTGTAGAACAGCGGCGATCCTACAAAAGTCAGCGCCTCGACGACTGTGTAGGCAACACCGAGAATGATATTCAACCCACGGCTGATCGCGCGCGGCAAAGCTGCCGAAAGAAAGACCATCAGCGCGGGCACCGCCAAGAGGATCGCAACCGCCAATAGAGCGAGCGGCGTCGCCGGTCCAAAGGCCAGCCTGTGCTCAGCCATCTGCTCGAGGGTACCCGGCAAGTAGAGGCTGAAATAGTCATTGTAGATGTAGAGCCCCATCAGGGAGGCCCAAAGCAGCGAAATGGCCAAGCCCGTCGGCAGACGCCAGCCCGGTGACGCGTTTTCGGTCATTTGGCTTAAGCTCCCGCTTCTAGTTGTCGCTGACCATGATGCGCGGCAGCGAGCCCGTAAACTAAAGCTTATGTCATGTTCGCCAGGAACGCGGCCGAACGATAAGCCGTCCGCCAATCAGACCAGGCTGGCGGCTCATGGGCCGACACCACCCTACCACGGTGCGTTGATATCCTTGCTGGTGTTCAGCAGGCAGCGAATGTCACCCACCTCGCCGTTCTCGTCCAACAGCTGGAAGTAGGTCTCCATTTCAGGGTCCTGGCGATAGCGCGTGCCTTCCAGCGGGCCGGAGGTCATGGACAGGACGTGGTCGGCCAGTTCGAACCGGCCTTCGCCGCCGTCGAAATCGCGATACCGCCCCGGGCCGGTGACGCCGAACATCGGACCGGTCTGAGGATTGGCCGAGACCATGCCGCCAATCATGATCGGTGCGTCGCACTCATAGACGCCAAGCGGCAGCACCACCCCCTGCGCCGCGCGACCGCCGGAGGCATCTCCAGCGCCGCCGCAGGCAGACAGCAGAGCCGATACCGCTATCAGCACAATCGCGCCGCGCATGGCCGAAACCTCCCCAATGGCACCTTGACCGTGTCACGCCTCGTGGGGTGCCGCAAGCGGCTCACGCCACCGCCGGCATCCGCGTGACGTTACAGCGGGTCCAGAGCTTGTCCATGGCCTCGACCAGGGCGTCCATCATGGCGTCCGAATGGTCCGGCGACGGGGTAAACCGCAAGCGTTCGGTGCCGCGCGGCACGGTCGGATAGTTGATCGGCTGGACGTAGATGCCGAACTCTTCCAGCAGCATATCCGAGACCATCTTGCAGTGGACCGGATCGCCCACGAACACCGGCACGATGTGGCTGACGGTGTCTTCCATCACCCGGATGCCGACGGCGGCGAAGCGGCGCTTGAGCGAGGCGGCGCGTTCCTGGTGCTGATCACGCAGTTCGGGATGGGCCTTCAGGTGCCGCACCGAGGCCAGGGCTCCCGCCGTCAGGGCCGGTGGCAGGCTGGTCGTGAAGATAAAACCCGAAGCCCACGAGCGGATGGCGTCGCACACCGCCGCGTCAGCCGCGATATAGCCACCCATGACGCCAATGGCCTTGCCCAGGGTGCATTCGATAATGTCGATCTGGTCCAGCACGCCATCGCGCTCGGCGATGCCGGCACCAGTCTGGCCGTACAGGCCCACGGCATGGACCTCGTCCAGATAGGTCATGGCCCCATACTTCTGGGCCAGGGCGATGGTGCCCTTCAGGTCGGCGATGTCGCCGTCCATGGAATAGACGCTCTCGAAGGCGATCAGCTTGGGCGCATCGACCGGAGCCGCCGCCAGCAGGTTTTCCAGATGATCGAGATCATTGTGCCGGAAGACATGGCGCTCACCGCCGCCCTGACGGATGCCGGCGATCATCGAGGCGTGGTTCAGCGCATCCGAAAAGACGATCAATCCGGGCAGAATCTTTTGGAGCGTGGACAGGGTTGCCTCATTGCCCACATAGCCCGAAGTGAACAGAAGCGCCGCTTCCTTGCTGTGCCAGTCGGCCAGCTCGCGTTCCAGATCGACGTGATAGCGGGTGGTGCCCGAGATATTGCGGGTGCCGCCGGCGCCGGCGCCGGCCTCATCGACCGCCGCCTTCATGGCGTCCAGTACAACCGGATGCTGCCCCATGCCCAGGTAGTCGTTCGAGCACCAGACCACGACGTCCTGCTCGGACCCATCTTCCCGCCGCCGCACCGCGCGCGGGAACTCGCCTCGGCGGCGCTTGAGATCGGCGAAGACGCGGTAGCGCCCCTCTCCCTTCACCTGCTCGATGGCGGTGTCGAATGCGGATCGGTAGTCGAACAAGTCCGTATGACTCGGCGGTTCAAGAACTGGCGGCTAGATGCGCCCGTGCGGCGTCAATGTCCATATTTCGCGCATGGAAATCGGCCTAAATACCCTAATTGATAGCGATTCTCAGAAATTCCACATCCACTCAACCGCGATTGTAATGGCTGCTGGATGTGCCAATTATCGCGTCATGAACCGACGCAGCTTGCTCAAGACAGGATTTGGTGCCGCAAGCGTCGGCTTGATGGGATGTTCGCCCCAGGCGCCCGCTGCAACACCCCGCCACGAGATGCCGATGGAAAGCGATCCGCACGTCCGCACCCTGATGCAGTGGCCGGTGCGCGTCGATGTCTATGGCGCGCGTGATCTGGTGGCGGTGCAGGACGCCATTGTCCGCCTGGCCAACGCCATTTCCGAATTCGAGCCCGTCGCCCTGATGGCGGCACCCGGCGCGCGTGGCTTTGAGCCCAACCGCCTCTCGGCCCAGGTCGAGCACTGGGACATCCCCACCGACGACCTGTGGTGCCGCGACAGCGGCCCGACCTTTGTACGCGGGTCCGACGGCGGCCTGGCGGTCGCGCATCTTGAGTTCAACGGCTGGGGCGACAAACAGCCTCACGCCAACGACGCCCGGGTCGCGCCGCGCGTGGCCGAACGATTGGGGCTGGAGCTTCTGCCGACCGGGCTAATCGGCGAACAGGGCGGCGTCGAGCATGACGGCCATGGCACGCTTCTGGCCCATGCCAGCTGCTGGGTGAACGACAACCGCAATCCGGGCCTCAGCGAAGCGGAAATCGGCGAACGCCTGATGCAGGCGCTGGGCGGTCAGACCATGATCTGGGCACCCGGCATCATCGGGGCCGACATCACCGACTATCACATCGACGCCCTGGCCCGCTTCGTCGGCCCCGGCCATGTGCTGGTTCAGATGGATGAGTTGGTGAACCCGGACGATCCCTGGTCGATCGCCGCCCACGAAACCCTGGCGATCCTGCAACGCTCCACCGATGCGGCAGGGCGTCCGCTTCAGATCTCTCGCCTGCCGGAAGCGGTCGACATCCGGGGCCGCGGCGACGACTTCGTCGCCAGCTACGTCAACTACTACGTCTGCAACGGCGCGGTGATCCTGGCCGACTTCGGCGACCGTCGGGCCGACGACAACGCGCGCGGCGTGCTCGCCGAGCTCTATCCGGGCCGCCGGATCGTTCAGTTGAACGTCGACGCCATCGGTGCCTCGGGCGGCGGAATCCACTGCGCCACCCAGCAGCAGCCGGCCTAGATCACCAACGCAGCCGCCAGTCCCAAAAGTCCGGCCGAAATCGCCGCGATATAAAGCCTGAACGTCAGCTGATAGCGCCGCCCCGCCCCCTCGGCTCGGATCCGGTTGTCCAGAAGCCGGACCAGAACCACCACCATCAGTGTGATGCTGACCATGAGGGTGCCGGCCACCAGCCAGTCCACGGGGTCCTGCAGCGCTCGCTCCTCGGTGTCGGTGACGGCCCAGTTGGCCATGAAGGCCAGAAGAAAACCCATGACGATGCCGATCGATGTGACCATTGGCTGTCGATAGCCGGCGACCTCGGCCTCAAAGGCGTCGTCGGGTTCGCTCATTTGGGCAGCTCGTCCAGCTTGCCGCGCAACATCTGCAGGATGGCCGAGAAGTCGCGCCCGCCGTAGCCCTGGCGCTCGAACAGCTGGAACAGAGCCTCGGTCTGGGCGCCCAGCGGCGTCGAGGCCCCGGATTTGGCCGCCGCATCCTGGGCCAGCTTGAGGTCTTTCAGCATCATCGCCGTGGCGAAGCCGCCGTCATAGTTCCGGTTTGACGGCGCGGTCGGCACCGGGCCGGGCCACGGATAATAGGTCGTCACCGACCAGCTCTGGCCCGACGACTTGGCCACGATGTCGAACATCTTGACTGGATCCAGCCCCAGCTTTTCCGCCAGGCCAATGGCCTCGCAGGTGCCCAGCATGGTGATGCCCAGGATCATGTTGTTGCAGATCTTTGCCGCCTGCCCCGCCCCGTGGTCGCCGGCGCGGAAGGTGGCGCGGCTCATCGGCTCCAGCGCCGCTTCGATGCGATCGAAATCCGGCTCGTCGCAGCCGACCATGAAGGCCAGGGTCCCGGCGTCGGCCGCCATCGTGCCGCCCGACACCGGCGCGTCGGCGAAGGCATAGCCGGCGTCCTTGGCCAGACTGGCGACCTTGCGCGCCGTATCCACATCGATGGTTGAACAGTCCAGCATCAGAGCCGATTGCGGTGCCTGGCTCAGCACCTGTTCGGAATAGACCTTCAGCACATGGGGGCCTGCCGGCAGCATGGTGATGACCACCTCGGCACCCTCGACCGCCTCGGCCACCGACCCGACTGGGATACACCCGTTCTCCTTGGCCCGATCCAGCGCTGCCTGGCTCAGATCGAAGGCGCGAACCTCGTGGCCGGCCTTGGCCTGATTGGCCGCCATGCCCCCGCCCATGTTGCCCAGGCCGATAAAGGCGATCTTGGTCATGCGATTCACTCCCGCGTCGTGTGGCGCGGGCTTAGCACTCACACCGGGCCACCGTCACCCCGCCGGGCAGGCGTCCCCCGGTTTCTGGAACACCAGGGCGAACTGGCTCGTGCGGCCCCGGATCGACGCGTCGAACACATCGGCCGTCAGCGGATCGTCGGGGTTGGCCAGGACATTGCTGCTCCCGATCAGACGGAATCCCGCCTGTTCGATCTCGGCCTGGGCGGCGGCGCGATCAATCCGGTGCAGGGTGTGGGCGGCCGAAAAGCCCGTATCGGCCGCCGCGTCGTGGTCGATCACCACATAGCGCCCGCACGGCCGCAGGCCCGCGAACACCGCCGCATTGACCCCGGCCGCCGTGTCCTCAGGGAAGGGCTCCAGGTGGAAGTCGTGATAGTTCTGGGCGGTGAAGGCGACATCCAGACTGTTTGGTGCGAACGCCAGATCGGCGAAGGCGGCGTTGACGCCGCTGACATTGTCATAGGCCTCATCAAGGGTGGTCAGGTTCTGGCCGTACTCGGCGTTGAAGCCAATGAACTCCGCCGGCTGCCAGGCGGTGACGTGGCCCTCGGATCCAACCAAGGCCGCGAAGATCCGGGTGAAATAGCCGCCGCCGATGATCAGGTCCGCGACACGGTCCCCCGACTCGACCTGAGCCAGGGTGAGCAGGTCGACGCTGCGCCGCCTCCAGTCCCTCTCGCGGTCTGCATCCGGTCGACGGTCATCAGTCAAAGCGAGGTCGATCGCCGTCTCAGGCCGCCGGAAACGATAGACGAACTGATCCGAGCGCCCGCGAATGCTTTCGTCAAAGACGCTGATGTCCATCGGATCATCCGGGTTGGCGACGACGCGCGTCTGGCCTTCATAGATGAAGCCCGCCGCCTCGACCTCGCGGCGCAGGAAGGCACCTTCGATCCGGTGCAGGGTCTGGACCTCGGTATTGCCGGTGCCGGTTCGTCCCGAATGATCCAGGATCACATAGATCCCGCCGGGCCGCAGCGCCGCGAACACGCGCCGGTTCATTTCCGCCACATCCACGTCGAACCGCTCGATGTGAAAGTCGTGATACTCCTGGCCCATGAAGACGACGTCGAGCGGGGCGTCGAAGCGCATCTCGTCCAGAAGGCCGATGACCGGCGTGACATTGCCGTACTCGGCCTGAAGTCCTTCGGCGAACGCCTGTTCGCGCCCCGCCGTCAGGGTCGGCACAAAGGCATAAACCTGCCCCGTCTCCCCAACCACCGGCGCGAACAGCCGGGTGAAATAGCCTTCCTCGGGACGTATATCCGCGATGCGCTGACCAGGCCTAAGCTCGATGAACTCCAACATCTCGAAAGGATGTCGAAGCGGATCTCGCGCCACCTCGCCCTCGGGCCGCCGCGGATCGCCAATGGCCGCCTGCCACCGGGCGGGACCGGCGGCCTCGCGCGCCGCCGCGCGGTCGCTTGCGGCCTGGGCCGCGGTGACCGCAGGATGGACAGCGGCCTCTGCCGCCGACGCCACCCCTGCCGTGCTGAGCGCGGCGACCTCGGCGGCGCGGTCTGCTGTAGTAGCGCATCCCGCCAGGACAAGCGCAGCAGCGGCGATCAGGCGTTTCATGTCAGCGTCCTCCCAGATCCTGTCGGTCATTAGGCCTAGGAACGCCCCGCCATGCAATCCGACCGGTTCCTCCCCCGGCCTGGTCAGCTGTCCTGTGGATCCCGGTAGTCGTCGGGTGCTCGCGCCGCCACCTGCCGCACCGCGTCCGTCAGGCGCTGGGACAAGGCTCGCCGCTTCCAAGGCCGCCAGGCGTTGTCAGGGTCCGAGGGGTCGCCGATCTGATACCGCGCCGTCAGCCGCCCGAGCCAGCCGGGTCGCTCCGAACTGATGGGCGCCATTCGGCCGGTGTCATTCAGCGCCTCAATCGCACCTCGCACCGATCCCGCCCTGGTCTCGGCCTCTGCAAAGGCCTCGTCGGACACGCCCAGAAAGTGCGCAATCAGATGCTGGCGAACGCCCCGGATATCGGAATCCGGCGCGTCTCGCTCCACCGTAACGTCGCACTCAGTATCGTAGCCGCTGGAGCGATTATTCAGGTTGCTTGACCCGACCCTGAGCATCCGATCATCGATGATCGTCACCTTGGAATGCACGATGATGTTCTCGCCGCCGCGCGTCTTCGGATACCAGGCGGTCATCCTGCCATAGACGTCTGCGGCCTTGAGCACGCACAGAACCTCGGCCCGGGCCCCGTCCATCGTCGCGGAATCGAACCAGCTGGGGCTTTCGCCCGTCGACACCAGCACAACCTCCGGCCCGTCGGCCTCGCCCAGGCGCACAGCGATGGCCGCCGCAATCACTGGCGAGGTGAAATACTGGTTCTCCAGAAAGATCAGGTTGCGGGCCCCGGCGACCATGTCCAGGAACAGCGTTTCGCAGTCCCGCGTCCTGACCGTATGCGAGGCCCCTGACACCGTCCGGCTGACACCCACTCGGGCGTCAGTCAGGGTCGGCGCGATCCGTGCCGGCCAGGGATCGTAGCCAACCTCAGCCATGTCTGCGACCTTGTCGGTCACCCAATGCCAGCTGTCGCGCGCCATCTGGGCCAGCCCCCGGGCGGCAGCACCATCCAGCATCATCACCACCTCGTGGCGCGGTTTGCGCTCTTCGCCCGAAGGCAAGACCCGGTGCTCTTCCTCATCCAGATGCAGGCTGGTGTCCCAGCGATCCACCGAGATATCGCCGCCGGAGCAGAAGGCCAGCTTGTCGTCGATCACAAGGATCTTCTGATGATGCGACGCGCCCACCGACAGTGGTTTGACCAGCCTGAGATCCACCGGATTTGTGTCGAACCACTGAATGGCGCGCTGCGGGAACATCCCCTGCGACGCCGCGATCGGCAGTGGCGAATTCCAGACCAGGATCCGAATCTTGAGATCTGGCTTGGTTCGGACCAGGCGACGCATCTGATAACCGATCTGACCGTCAGGACCGTGCGGCGGATTGATCGGATCGAGCTGCGTCCTGGGGTCGAATTGCCAGCCGATCAGCAGAACCGAGCGTTCGGCTCGCTCCAGCACTTCTTCGACCACCGAAAAATAGAGGTCATTCTCGACCAGGACAGCGACCCGGTCAGCGTGTTCGACGAACGAACAGTTTCGACCGACTTTCAGCATCGCATACCTTGCCGCTCATAGGGATCACGCGCCCCTCTTCGCCCTCTGTGCTGAGCTTGACCGGCCAGGTCAATGCCTGCGCCGCGGTGCGGATTTACGCCAAGGGTGTCCAGGCCTCATCCGCCGGCAACGGTGCGAAGAAGGCATCCAGCATTGCCTCGGTAACACCCGCGAGGGTGGCCGGATCCCAGTGCGGGTCATTGTCCTTGTCGACGATGACTGAGCGGACGCCCTCCTGAAAGTCGTGGGTCTGAACGATGCGGCCACCCAGGGCAAATTCCATCGCCATGACCTCGGCGAATGTCGTCATTCTGGCTCCCGCCCGCATCTGGCGCAGAGACACCTTCAGCGACTGCGGCGATTTGGTGCGCAGCATCTTGAGCTGGCCTTGCGCCCAATCGGTCCTCTCGTTTTCCAGCGCGGCGAAGATCGCCTCCACTGTATCGAAGGCGAAGCAGCGGTCTATGACCGCGCGGTACGGGTCCAGCGGAGACGTGCCGGGATCCGCAGCGAACCGGGCCACAACGGCGCCGGGCGTTTCATCGCTCTGGATCAGCGCCACCTTGAAGGCCTCGATCTGTTCTGCCGGAATGAAGTGCGTCCCGACCTCCAGCGGCAGACAATCCGGTGCCTTGATCCGAGCGCCCGTCAGGGCCAGCCAGATGCCCGTCTCGCCTGGCATTCGCGGCAGGAACCAGCCGCCACCGACATCGGGGAACAGGCCGATGCCCGTCTCAGGCATGGCGTAGAGCGTGCGTTCGGTCACAATGCGAAACGGCGCGGGGTCAGAAATCCCGACCCCGCCGCCCATGACGATACCATCCATCACCGCCACGATCGGCTTGGGATATACCACCATCAGGTGGTTCAGCCGATACTCGGTCAAGAAGAAGGCCTTGGCCTCGACCGCATTGCCCGCCCCGCTCTCGGCGATCATGCGGATATCCCCGCCGGCGCAGAATCCACGCTCGCCGGCATGGTCGATCAGAACCGACCGAACGGAGGAATTGTCACGCCAGGTCAACAGGGCCGCAGTCATGATTTCGCACATGACGCGGTTCAGCGCATTCAGCGCCTTGGGCCGATTCAGGGTAATGCGGCCCACGCCGTTCTGGACGCTAGTGAGAACTTCAGATTCGGTCATTGCGGATGGGCTTAGTCGCGCAGCCCGCACACGTCCACCAGATGTCTGGCGCCGATTGGCACCAACTGCCAGTCAGGTCCTCGGTGCCATTCCTTGCAGCAGCATGGCCTGTCGATGCGGCTAGCGCGTCTCGTCGGAGCCGCCACGATCAGAGGCGTCGGCGATGATGGCAGCGGGCAACTGCCGCGAACGCGACAGTCCTCGTGCGCCCATGATCAGCAACCAGAGGCAGATCAGGATCTCGGATAGGCGTGGGGCCTTGAGGATCGAGGCAATGCCCAGGTCCGCGTAATTGGGAACCAGCAGTCCTCCCAGGAAATTCGCGACATAGCCGACGCCCCCCAAGATGAGCAGCCCCCCCAGGACGCTCGGCGTGTAGCGCGATCGGATCACCAACCATCCGAATGGAATGAGCCATAGCCCCCACGGAATGGCTAGCAGCCGCATCCCGCTCCAATAGCTGTTCAGGGCGCTCATGATGGCTGCCTGATCCATCTGAGCCGCGCCGCCATCAAGCCAGCGCACAATATCAAGAAGGTGCACGAGGCCAGCAAAGCCCAGCGGCACGCTCATGCAAGCCAGGGCGACCATCATCATCGCCGAAATCCGGCCTGCGGGCGCGAGCAGCGCGTAGAGTGTCAGCGGCAGGATCAGGAACGCCACATAGCAAACGACCTCCAGGGCGATCGACAGCTTCAGCAAGTCCGCGTTCGCGACGAGGCTGTGCACGATTTCGGCGTCGTTCTCCCCGGCGAAGACCCGGTCCGGCGCAAACGAAAGGCTGAAGATGCCGGTGACCACCACCACGGCGTAGATCAGGCCCGACCACCGGGCCAACGCATGGGGGGCATCCGGTCGGTTCAAGTCGTTCACTTCAAGCTCCCTGATCTCATCGACCAGACGCTGACTGCCAAGGAGCGGCATGGTCAAGTTAACACGCATCCATGAATCGCGTTCGCCTACTGCCGCCCCATCTCCCTGGCGGTGATGACACGCATGATTTCATTGGTGCCTTCTAGAATGCGGTGGACCCTGAGATCACGCACGATACGTTCCAACGGATAATCCTTCAGATACCCATAGCCGCCGTGCAACTGCAGGGCATCGTCCGCAATCTGGAAACAGGCATCGGTCGTCATGCGCTTGGCCATGGCGCACCACTTCGTCTTTTCGGGGTGGTTGGTATCGATCGCCCAAGCCCCACGCAGCACCGTGAGGCGGCACGCCTCCAACTGCGTCGCCATATCGGCCAGCTTGAACTGGGTGTTCTGGAAGTCGCCGACGGGCCTGCCGAACTGCTTGCGCGTTTTGACGTAATCCTGAGCTGTCTCCAGCGCCAGGCGTGCACCACCCAGCGAGCAGGCCGCGATATTCAGCCGGCCGCCGTCGAGTCCCGCCATCGCATAGCGGAAGCCTTCGCCCTCACCACCGACCCGATTGGCGACAGGTACGCGGCAATCATCGAACGACACCACCGCCGTCGGCTGGCTGGACCAGCCCATCTTCTTCTCGTTGGCCCCGAAGCTGAGCCCCGGCGTATCCTTCTCGATGACCAGGCACGAAATGCCCTTGGGGCCGTCCTCGCCAGTGCGGACCATGACCACATAGACGTCCGAGACTCCAGCGCCCGAGATGAAGGCCTTGGAACCGTTCAGCACATAGTGATCGCCGTCCAGGCGCGCCGTGGTCCTCAGCGCCGCCGCGTCCGAGCCCGAGCCTGGCTCGGTCAGGCAGTAGCTGGCGATCTGCTCCATGGTCACCAGCGACGGCACGAAACGCGCCCTCAGCTCATCGGAGCCAAAGCGGTCGATCATCCAGGTCGCCATATTGTGGATCGAGATGAAGGCGGCGGTCGACACATCGCCTCGGCTCAGCTCTTCAAAGATCACCGCCGCCTCGACGCGACCGAGCGCCATGCCGCCATGCGCTTCGCCGGTATATATTCCACAGAAGCCCATTTCGGCGGCCATGCGCATGACCTCGACTGGGAAGTGTTTGGTCTCGTCCCATTCGGCAGAGTGCGGTGCCAGCTCCGCCTCGGCGAACTGGCGCGCAGCGTCCTGGATGGCGCGTTGGTCTTCGGTCAGGGCGAAATCCATAAGTCCTCGTCTGCCCAGCGGGCGGTTTGCCATGGCGGCGCTTTCGGCTAAGCCCGCGCGATCGGGGTCTCACGGAGGCCGACAGCGGAGCCGCTTGATGTCGGACACGGGTTCTAGTGGAGCGACCGCGCGGGCGCAAAGTGATGATCGCACCCTGGCCTTCGTCGTATATGCCATGCACTTCGTGGCACCCTTTGTGTTCGGTCTCACGGCGCTGATCGGCGTGGCTATCGCCTATGTCCGTCGCCCAGCGGCCGAGCCGGTTCTCGCCTCCCACTACCGGTTTCAGATTCGCGTTTTTTGGGTCGGCTTTGGCCTGTCCATTGTGGCTGCTCTGGCGGTCATGTTCGGGATGGGCATGATCGTCTGGGAGCTGGCCGGGGCCTTTCTGTCGGACTTGCCGACCGACCCCACAGAGGCTGTAACCCGCAACCTCGACGTCGACTTGCCGGTCGCCGCCTTCGTCAGCCTCATCATCGCCAGTTGCGCCTGGATAGCGACGGCGCTCTGGATGATCGTTGCCTCCGTCGCCGGCGCCCTGAGACTTTCGGCCGGTCGTGGAATTCGTATGAAAGCAGAGCGCCCATGAGCCACCTCCCCGCCCCTTTCCCCCTGGCCCGCCCGCGACGCCTGCGCCGCAGCCCCTGGCTCCGTCGTCTCGTCGCCGAGACGGTGCTGACGCCTGCAGACCTGGTCTGGCCGCTCATCATCCACGACGGACCCGACGCTCGGATCGCCGTACCGTCGATGCCCGGCGTTGATCGGCTTTCGCCCGCAGAGGCGGCCCGGGCTGCGGTGCGCGCTCGCGATCTCGGCATTCCCGCTGTCGCTCTGTTCCCCAACGTCAATCCTGCGATCAAGGATGCCGTGGGGTCTGGTGCCACCGATCCTGACGGCCTGGTTCCGCAGACCATCCAGGCCATCAAGGACGCCGCCCCCGAGATCGGCGTCATCACCGACGTGGCGCTGGACTGCTATACCGACCACGGCCACGACGGTATCTTGGAAGGCGGTATCATCCTCAATGACGCCAGCCTGGAGCGCCTGGCCGAACAGGCCTTCATCCACGCCCACGCCGGTGCCGATGCGGTCGCCCCGTCCGACATGATGGACGGTCGTGTCCAGGCCATCCGCGAGGCCCTCGAGGCCAACGGATTCCAGGATACCCTGATCCTGTCCTATGCGGCCAAATACGCATCGGCCTTCTATGGCCCCTACCGCGATGCGGTCGGCTCGGCCCACGCCCTGACCGGCGACAAGAAGACCTATCAGATGAACTCGGCCAACAGCGACGAGGCCCTCAAGGAGGTTGCCATGGATCTGGCCGAGGGAGCCGACATGATCATGGTCAAGCCCGGTCTGCCCTACCTCGACATCATCCAGCGCGTCAGCTCGGCCTTTGAGGTGCCAACCTTCGCCTACCAGGTGTCCGGCGAGTACGCGATGATGAAGGCGGCCGCCGCCAATGGCTGGCTCGATGAGGACCGGGCCGCCCTCGAAACCCTGACCGCCTTCAAGCGCGCAGGCTGTGCAGGGGTGTTGACCTATTTCGCTGCGCGCGTCGCAGAGCTATTGAACGACTAGGCCCGATCAGGAGCATCTGCCGTGACCGATATCCGCCAGGACAATCCCTGCGACACCGACGGCGTGGCCCATGATTTTGATCTGGTGCTGGAGCGGATCATCGACGCGACCCCCGACACGGTCTTTCGCTGCTACACGGATCCCGATCTCCTCAGCCAGTGGTTCGCACCAAGGCCCTGGCGCATCTCGAACGCCGTGATCGAGCCCCGCCCCGGCGGTCGCATGAGCTTTGTGATGCATGGGCCGGATGGTGAGCAGTTTCCCAATACCGGCGTCTATCTCGAAGTGATCCCAAATCGTCTGCTGGTCAGCACCGACGCCTTCGCGCCCGGCTGGAAACCCGCCGGACAGCCCTTCATGGTCGCCCGCGTTGAGTTGGAGCCGGACGGGGACGGCCAGACCCGGCTTCGCGCCAGCGCCAGTCATTGGAACCAGGCCGCGATGGACCAGCATCTCGCCATGGGTTTCCACGAAGGCTGGGGCCAGGTTGCGGACCAGCTGAACCAGTTGGTCCGAACCATCTGACCTCACAGGAGTCTGCCATGCTGATTGTCCCCAGCCTCAGCTTCAACGGCCAGTGCCGCGAAGCGTTCGAATTCTATGCCCGCGCGCTTGGCGGCGAGATCACCGCCGCCTTCCCCTATGGCGAGGGACCATCCGATATGCCGGTCGGGCCGCAGTACAAAGACTGGCTTATGCACGCCTGGCTCCAGATCGGAGACCAGGCGATCATGGGGGCCGACATGGACAAGGACTGGGCTCCCAATATCGACAAGCCCAAAAACGGCTTTGACGTGGCCCTGCATTCGGATGACGTCGAGCAAGCCCGCGGCTGGTTCGAGGCCCTGTCCGAAGGCGGCACCGTGATCATGCCCTTCCAGGCCACCTTCTGGTCGCCCGGATTCGGTTCTCTGATCGATCGCTTCGGTATCCCCTGGATGGTCAACACCCAGGGCCAGCCTGCCTAGGGTTCGGATCGCGCCAGCAGCGCGACCAACTCGCCCTTCCAGAAGCGTGCCCAGGTGTGGGTGCCGTGTCCCCGTGTCTCGGCGCTGGCCGGAATCAAGACATAACGCCCCTGGGCGATGCGCGGCGCATACTGTTCGGCCAACCCCAGTTCGGGCGGATTGATGAAGTCGTCTGCTGAGTTGATCCAGGTCACCGGTACCGTGATCGCTTCGAGATTGGCGGACGGATCATAGTCGCGCGAGGAATTCACCTGATACCAGAGGTCGTTGGCATCCAGGCCCGCGATCCGACCGGGAAGCTGTTCAGCCAACCAGGCATCAGTTCGCGCATGATCGGGCAAGTCGACCTGCATCGCCATCGGCGCTGCACCGACCAGCATCAGGAGATCTGCGGCCGTACGCAGCCCGTCGACCGGCTGACGCTCGTACGCACCCGCCATCCAGTCAGGGTCAGACCGGATCGCGTCCATCAGCATCGCCCGCCATAGGCGATTACGCCCCGCAATCTCGGTCGGCTGGCACGCAAGCGGCATCAGGGCATCGGCGAAATCCGGGTGCGTCTCACCCCACACAAAGGCGTGCATACATCCCATGGAGGTCCCCATGAGCAGGCGCAGGTGCGTCACCCCCAGCCCATCGACCAGCAGACGACGCTGGGCCTCCACCATGTCGTCGTAGGTGTATTCAGGAAACGCGGCGCGCAAGCCGTCCGACGGCTTGGATGAGCCGCCATGGCCGATATTGTCCGGCAGGATCACAAAATAGCGTGTGATATCCAGAGGCTCGCCGGGTCCGAACAGTTCGTCGGCAAACTGCGGACGCAGGAACTGTGCGCCCGTCCCACCGGTGCCATGCAGCACCATCACGGCGTTGGTCACGCGCCCAGCGGCATCGCGCTGGGGCTCACCCAAGGTCCGATAGTGCATCCGCAACTCGTCAAGCCGCGCCCCGTCCTCAAAGGCAAAGTCCCGGATGACATGGTCGCCTTCATGAACGGGCCATTCCTGGGCCGTCGCCGGGACGCACAGGATGATCCAGGCCATCAAACCCAGGATCGAACCAACCGACCATCTGAAACAAACCATCCTAGAGCTCCGTTCCCAGGGGCGACGCTTCATCCTCCTCCTGATCGGTCTCAAACGACACCGCGTTCTCGATCAGACCGAGTTCAACCACCGATGCGATCTGACGGGCGCGCCAAGCGCAGGAGAGAATGTAGGCGACGATCAACCCAATGATGAGCAATGAGTTGAAGGTGGCGATATCCCAGTCTTCGACAAAGCGCCGGAACAGCTCCGGCTGAAGCTGTTCCATGGCCAGGCCAAGCGACAGGGGCAAGGTGACAAATGCCACCGCCGTCCAGCGCGAAATCGCTTCGTGGCGTCGCTGATTGAGCCGGGCGATCATCATCAGACGCCGCATATCGCTTGGCGACAAGGGATGCATAAGATCGAAAATTCGCTGCGACAACGGATCATGCCGCAGGCCCCAGACATAGTCCGATCCCGTCAGGGTCCAGACGGCTCGGCTGAACATGGCGTCGAACGGCATCCGCCACATCGGAAGCACCTGGCGAACAGACCTCCAGACCGCCCACAACTCATCCGCGCTCATGGCCTTCGCCATCGTGGTGCCGCCCCCCGCGGTCTTGCCCCGCTTGCGAGGAATTCGGCCCGGACCGCTCACTGCTGCAGGCCAGTGGGGAACGGCGCGCCGATCGATTCGGCCATGGCCTGCTGGGTAATCAGGAAGACGATATCCCGCTGGTGATAATTGTTGGTCAGCACGATCACCGTGACATCCCCTTCGGGTAGATAGCTGACCAGGTTGCGAAACCCCGCCCAACTGCCGGTATGATAGATCTGCCAGGCATGAAATGGTGGCACCGCGCCCGAACCCAGATCGCTGGTGAACAGCCCATAGCCCCAGCCCCGGGGGCGCGCGCCTTCGGGCAGCCCCTGATCCGCTGGACCATGATCAGCAATCATCTGGTCATAGCCGGCCACAGACAGGACACGTCCGTGATGTAGCGCCCGCTGCCACGTCAGAAGGTCATCCAGGTTCGAATAGAGGGCTCCGGCCCCGGCGATGATCGAGACGTTTGCGACCGGCCCCGGCACCAGTCCGGCCCCTCCAGAGTTGTGTCCCTGCACCACGCCATGCCCCTGCCCGTCCGCATCAGACCCCGTGTCGTTCATGCCAAGCGGATCAAAGAACGTCTGCTGGAGGTAGGCTTCGAACGGCTGGCCACTTGCACGCGAGACCACCTCCGCCAGCAGGTTGTAGCCAGCATTGTTGTAGTCGGCGCGCGATCCGGGCTCGAACCGCGGACCGTAGCTCTCGGTTTCACGGGTCAGTTCCGCCAGTGTCGCCGGCGTGACGCGCCTGTCACCCCAAGCGGGCCGATCCATGAGGTCAGGGAGGCCTGATGTGTGGGCGAGCAGATGGCTCAGCCGTATCGGTCCCCAGCCATCCGGGCACGGCGAGAACCATCGACAGACGGGATCTTCTACCGACAGACGTCCCTCGTCCTGCAGCCTCAGAATGGCGGCGGCTGTAAATTGCTTGCTGACCGAGGCCAGTCGGAAACGATCATCGACGGCGAGTCGCCTGCCGGTCTCGACATCAGCCACGCCATAGGCCTGCCTGAAAATGATCTGGTCGCCGCGCGCGACCAGGACAGCCCCATTGAACTGCCCTACCCCGGCCAGCGCCTCCAACTGCGCCGTCAACTGCGGCAGCCCGTGATCGTTAATGGCTGCGATCGGCAGAGGCGCAACCTGTGGAGCCGCCATCTGGATGGGCTGTGAGACGGCGGCCACGACGATCGGCGCACAGCCCACGACCGCCGCCGAGGTCAATGCCCCCAGCGCCACGCCACCTATCACGCCGATCAGGCCAGGCCGCTTCATCGCTTCGCGCGATCCTGAAGCCGCGCCGCCAGGCTGGAGGTGTCCCAGCGCGTGCCACCCATGGCCTGGACCTCGGAATAGAACTGGTCGACCAGGGCCGTCACGGCCAGATGGCTTCCATTGGAGCGAGCCTCGTCCAGTACCAGGCCCAGATCCTTGCGCATCCAGTCCACGGCGAATCCGAAATCGAACTCACCACGCGCCATCGTGGCCCAGCGATTGTCCATCTGCCAGGACTGCGCCGCGCCCTTGGAGATCGCGCCAAAGACCGCATCGGTGTCCAGCCCGGCCCGCTCCGCGAAATGGACCGCCTCGGCCAGCCCCTGAACGACGCCCGCGATGCAGATCTGATTGACCATCTTGGTTAGTTGGCCCGAGCCAGCCGGCCCCATGTGCTGAATCGCTTTCGCATAGGCCTGGAGTGCCGGCATGGCGCGCGACAGTGCCGCAGGATCACCGCCTGCCATCACACTGAGCTGGCCATTCTCGGCCCCGGCCTGCCCCCCAGACACTGGCGCGTCGACGAAGGCGCAGTTCGATTCACGCGCCAGATCCGCCATCTCCCGCGCAACCCTGGCCGAGGTCGTGGTGTGGTCCACCAGCACGCAGCCCTCCGGTGCCGTCTCGAGTGCAGCTATCGTCACCTGACGCACATCTGCGTCATTGCCGACGCACAAGATTACGAGGTCGACCGCCTCCGCCGCCTTCTGGGGAGACTCGACCGCTGTGCCTCCGGTCGCAGCCGCCCAAGCCAATGCCTTGGCAGAGGTACGATTATATCCCGACACCTGATGACCGGCGCGCACCAGGTGCCCCGCCATCGGAGCACCCATTACCCCCAGTCCAGCGAACCCGATCTTCATGACCGGGACTCCGGTGAGGGGCCATATCGGCCACGAAACAGGACGAGGCCGGGTCCCTCCAGAGTCTGGAAATCGAGAACCCGGCCAAAGATCAACTGGTGATCGCCCGCATCTTCCCGGCGGCTCACTCCGCATTCGAATCGGGATACCCAGCCTTCGATCAACGGCACGCCTCCGCGCCCCGGCGTATATTCTCCCACCGCCAGCACAGGATCTCCGAACGCAAAGCGCCGGCACAGGTCTTCGCCAGAAGCATCCAGAACGTGCACCGCAAAGTGATTCGCCTCGGAAAAGGTTTGCCAGCGATCCGTCCGCTTGCCGAGGCTCCACAGGACAGTCGGGGGCTCCAGCGATACGGAGGTAAAGGAGTTGACCGTAATGCCCATTGGGCCTTGCGGCCCCATCGCCGTCACCACGCACACACCGGTCGCAAAGCCACCCAGGGCATGACGCAGCGGTCGCGCGTCGGTTTGCAGGGATGGCGTCGTGTTCACGCCATCCGACCTAGTGCGCGTCGTTCGGCTTAGCAACCGAAACGCCCTCTTAACCTTGAGCGGCGATCAAGGGATCAGAAATTCTGAGGCTTAGTCACCATGTCGATGAGCGATCGGCCCATCCTCATCAAGAAGGTCAAGAAGGGCGGCGACCACGGCCACCACGGCGGCGCCTGGAAAGTTGCCTATGCGGATTTCGTGACCGCCATGATGGCCTTCTTCCTTCTGATGTGGCTCATCAACACGACCGATCCGGAGCAGAAACGCGGCATCGCTGAATATTTCGCCCCGGCCAGCGTCGCACCGACCACCTCGGGATCGGGCGGCATTCTCGGCGGGACGTCGCTGGGCGATGACGGGGTTAAGAGCGACGGCTCCAGCGCCGTCGTCAATCAGCTTTCGCCGGAAGCCGCCGAACAGGCAGCCGAACAGGCCGGTCGCTCATCGGACCTCTCTGCTGCCAGCGAAGAAGAGCTGCGCGAAGAAATCGCGCGCCGCGAGGCCGCCGATTTCGCGTCCGCTGCCGCCTCGCTGCGGCAGGCCATGCAGGATATGCCCGAGTTGGCCGAACTGTCGCGTCAGCTCATTATTGACCAGACGCCCGAGGGACTGCGCATTCAGCTCGTCGATCAAGAAGGACGCTCCATGTTCGAACAGAATTCGGCGCGGCCCAATGAACGCGCGCGGGTGCTGCTACGAGCGATTACCCGCGTCATCAACCAGCTTCCAAACCGCATCACGATTTCAGGCCATACGTCAGCGACTGGCTCGCGGGCGTCTTCCCCGGGCGACTGGGCCCTGTCATCTGGCCGGGCGGACGCCTCGCGTCAGATCCTCGAAAGCGCGGGCGTCGATCCTGATCGCATCTATCAGGTGTCGGGTAAGGCAGGGTCTGACCCCCTCTATCCCGATGATCCGACCCTGGCCGGCAATCGCCGCATCGCGATTGTCCTGCTGCGCGAGGCACCAGTTCTGCCGCAGGACACCAGCCTCTGATCGGGGCTTGCCCGTCGGTACGATTTGCCGCCAAGATCGAACCGCACAGTCAAATTGTGAGGTGTGTTGACCCAATATGTTCCGACACGTCAGCTCCGCTTCTTCCTGACGGGGTCCTCACCGTGTCCGTACCTGCCCGGACGCGAGGAACGTAAGGTCTTTACCCATCTGCCGATGTCAGACGGTGCCCAGGTTAACGACGCCCTGACCCAGTTCGGCTTCCGGCGCAGTCAGAACATCGCCTACCGCCCGGCCTGCGAACAGTGCAGCGCCTGTGTCTCGGCTCGGATTCCCGTCGCGAATTTCGTCATGGGACGCTCCCAGCGCCGGATCCTGCGCCGAAATGCCGACCTTGTGCGTACGCTCGTCGAACCCGAGGCGACCACCGATCAATTTGATCTCCTGCAACGATACCTGCTGGCGCGGCACCCCGGCGGGGGCATGACCGAAATGGGCTGGCTCGACTATGTCGCCATGGTCGAGGACACCTCGGTTCGAACCCACCTGATTGAATACAGGACCCCCGATGGCCAGCTGATCGCCGCAGCCCTGACTGATCTGCTCTCGGATGGCCTGTCACTGGTTTACAGCTTCTTCGATCCCGACGAAGGCCGCCGCAGCCTCGGACAGTATGTCGTCCTAGATCACCTTCGGCAGGCCTCGGTCGTCCAGCTCGCCCACATCTACCTCGGCTATTGGGTCGAGGGCTCCGTCAAGATGGACTACAAGGCGCGTTTTCGACCACTTCAGACCCTGCGCGGTGAGCATTGGGTCGATGAAAAGTCGGTTAATCCAGCTGAGCTTCCCGCACCAATGCTCCGAAAAGATTGACATAATCATCGGTCCAAGGAGCCGTCTCCGTTTCCAGATCCCCACGCCAGCGCGGATCTATGGCGAACGGGGCCAGGCCCGCAGCCGACGGCGACAGCACCACCACCTCCGTCGAGGATTCGGTCATTTGGGGGGCCTGGGGATTCTCCCCGTAAATCTTGTGAAGGTAGGGCACACCCAGGGCGCGTGCGGCGGCGATGGTCGGCGAGGTGATTTCTAGATTTCGATTCGACAGATGGAGCACAAGAAGTCCGTCGGGCTTCAGGACGCGCAGAAACTCCCGGATCGCCTCGACGGTCAGCATATGGGTCGGTACAGCGTCAGAAGAGAAGGCATCCACCAGCAGCAGATCATAGGTTCCCGACGGCTCGTGCCTGAGGGTCAGACGGGCGTCTCCTAAGACGGTTCGCACGGGACCGTCGGCGCACTCTGAAATATAGCTGAAACGCTCCGGATCCCGCGCCCAGCGATCAACCACCGGGTCGATCTCGAAGAAGGTGAGATTGTCGCCGGCACGCTTGTACGCTGCCATTGAGCCCGTCCCCTCCCCGACTACACCCATGACTGCATTGGCCGTCCTGTTCTGGGTGACGATCACTGCCTCACCGATCGGGGTCGTCGGCGCGTAGTACAGGCCCGGCCGACACCGCCATTGCGGGGCCTGGGCCTGGGCCCCATGCAGGGTCGTGCCGTGCATCAGGATGCGGACATCGCCGATCTGGTTGAAGTTAACGTCGGCGCGCCGGATGACACCAAAAAAGCTGCGCGCGCTCTCGGTCCAGTCATAGCGCACCCCGACCTGCGCGGCCGACAGGGCCACGAGGCTGAGCGCGACGAAAAACAGACGTGCTCTGTCCCGCACCATGAAGGCGCAGATCGCCGCCGCCGCCAGTGGGAAATAAACGACCTTGCGCGCCACATCCCACGTCAGACCCATGTGGTGCGGCCGTCCATCGGCTCCCAGCCACCAGAAGAGCAACGGCGGCATCAGACATAGCGGAATCACGGCCGCCGCCCACAACATCTCATCGCGGCTGAGGCGTCCGCGCTGCCAGGGACGCGCCAGGGCCGCCAGACAAAGCACCAGCGGATACTCGATCACAGTCTGGAAGATCCCCGGAGCGATCAGCGCCGTGAAAGCCCCGCCGACGACCCCGCCGAGGGACAGCCACAGGAAAAACTCGGTCAGCCGGTCCGGCAGCGGTTTCAGCTCGGCCAGCCGCTGGTGACACATCAGGGCCGTAAAAAAGAATGTTCCCAGATGGAGTACGAACAACATGACCCATTCGCCGTTCGTCAGCTGCATCAAGGCGGTGCAGACCGCCGCTGCCGCGGCCTGGGCCACCAGCGTCACCGTCAGCGGTATCGCCGGCTTGCGCGAGAATGCAATCACGAAGGTCAGCAGATAGAGCGCCAACGGGATCACCCAAAGGAACGGCGCAGAGGCTACATCGACGGACAGGTAGGTCGTAACGCCCAGCATCAGGCTGGCCGGCACCGCCGCCATGCCGACCCAGGTCAGTCGAAGACGCCAGCCGGTGGGTTGCGAAGCCGTCAGTGCTGGGGCTTCGAGCAGCCCACGATCGCCACGCCAGACAACGGCCGCCAGCGCGACGATCAGGAGGATGAAGAGGCCGTAGCCCATCGACCACCCCAATGTCTGGAGCGAGAGACCGGCCATCGGTTCGATGATCGCTGGATAGGCAATCAGGGCAACGAAGCTGCCGACATTGGACGCGGCATAAAGGACATAGGGGTTCTGGCCCTCGGGCGTCCCCTGGCGGATTCTCGCAAACCATGCCTGCAACAAGGGCGCGGTTGCCGACAGGATGGCGAACGGTGCCCCCACAGACAACGCCAGGGCCGCCAACAGCCAGGGAATCGGCCGGTGAGTGTCAGGATCACCGATGAGTTCGCTCAGGCCCAGCGGCCAGAAGGCGAGCAGTGCAAGCCCTAGAAGGCCCAGGTGGATGCCAGCCTGCGCCTTCAGCGATCGAACGCGTTGCAGCAGGTGGGCATAGCCGTAGCCGACCAGCAGAGCCGCCTGGAAGAAGACCATCGAGGTGTTCCAGACCGACGGAGAGCCCCCCAGCATCGGCAGCAACAACCGTCCCATGATGGGCTGCACCGAAAACACCAGCGCCGCCGAGATGAAGATGGCCAACGCGAACAAAAGCGCGGTCGGCGAGGGCTTCACCCCGTGAGGGACTGTGGTCGTATCGCTCATCTGGTATGGCCCTGTCCCCGTTGTCAGCGCAGGCTGCCGACCGACTCATGCTGGTGCGAGGCGAAGCTGCCATGTTCCCCGAAGATATCGAAGCGACCTCTCGTCGTGTCATCACCGCCGCCGAGCGCTCCGGCCTGTGGCTGACCACCGCCGAGAGCTGCACGGGCGGTCTGATCGGAGCTGCCCTGACGGCCATTCCCGGCTCGTCAGCAGTCTATGGTCGGGGATTCATCACCTATTCCAACGCTGCCAAAAGCGATCTTCTGGACGTGTCCGATGAACTCCTGATCGCTCACGGCGCTGTCTCCGAAGCGGTGGCGCGGGCGATGGCCGAGGGCGCTCGCCGGCGCTCGGGCGCGGGTCTCGCCGTCTCCGTGACCGGGATCGCCGGTCCCGGCGGCGGTTCACCGCAGAAGCCCGTCGGTCGAGTCCATTTCGGCTTGGCCTACGGTCATGGCGAAGTCCGACACCACGTCGAGAGCTATGGCGATTTGGGCCGCTGCCAGGTGCGCCTGGCAGCGCTGCGGACGGCACTGGGCCTTCTGGAGTGGGGACTCTCTCAGGCCGTAGGGCGGCCATAGAGCATGGCGGCCCGCTGCTCGAAGCAACTGATCAGGCGGTGCGCCGCCCGATCAAAATTCGCTTGCAGGATCCGGTCCAGCATCTTTGATCGGAATTCGAAGTCGATATAGAATTCGACTCGTGTTCCTGCTTCATGTGGAGAAAACCTCCACTCGTTTCTTAGGTGTTTGAATGGGCCGCGGATCAGTTCGACATTAATCCGACGTGCCTGGCTGTCGCGCTTGACGGCGGTCGTGAAGCGTTCGCGGACCATCGCAAATCCGACCTGCGCCTCCGCATCCAGAGCCATCACCCCCGGGGCGATCTCGCGCTCGTTCCAGACGCGTATCGACGAGATCCAGGGCACGAACTCGGGATACTCGCGAACGCCCCCAACCAGGGCGAACAGCTCCTCTGGCCGATACGGCAGAATACGTGTCACGCGGTGGACGGCCAACGGGCTAGCGCTGCCCCTGCGCTTCGCGGGCGGCCTTCAGCCGGGCAAAATCCTCGCCGGCATGGTGGGACGACCGCGTCAGAGGACTGGCCGACACCATCAAGAAGCCCTTGGCCCGGGCGATGGCCTCATACGCCTTGAACTCGTCGGGCGTGACGAACCGGTCAATCGGCGCGTGCTTGCGGGTCGGGGCCAGATACTGACCGATGGTGATGAAATCGACATTGGCCGCCCTCATGTCGTCCATCACCTGCATGACCTCTTCCTTGGTTTCACCCAGGCCGACCATCAGGCCCGACTTGGTGAACTGGTTGGGGTCGCGCTCCTTGACCATCTGGAGCAGGCGCAGGGAATGGAAGTAGCGGGCGCCAGGCCGGATCTTCAAATACAGCCGTGGCACGGTCTCCAGGTTGTGGTTGAACACGTCCGGACGCGCATCGATCATCACCTCCGGCGCGCCGTTCTTCCTCAGGAAGTCTGGAGTCAGAATTTCGATGGTCGTGGTCGGAGCCTGCAAACGGACCTGACGGACCACCTCGGCGAAATGCGCCGCGCCGCCGTCGGCGACGTCATCGCGGTCCACCGAGGTAATAACGACGTGGTTCAACCCCATCTGCTGAACGGCCAGGCCGACCTTGGCAGGTTCTTCCGGATCAAGCGGCTGCGGCAGGCCGGTCTTGACGTTGCAGAAGGCACAGGCGCGTGTGCAGGTGTCGCCCATGATCATAAGGGTGGCGTGCTTCTGGCTCCAGCACTCCCCAATGTTCGGACACGCCGCCTCTTCGCAAACGGTGTGAAGCCCCTTTTCGCGCACAATGTCACGCGTGGCGCTGTACTGCCCCGATCCGGGGGCCTTGACGCGTAGCCAGTCTGGCTTGCGCAGAACAGGAGCTTCGGGCCGGTTCTGCTTTTCCGGGTGACGCAGGGACTCTCTTGGAGCCAGATTGTCGATCAGTGTGACCATCGCGGGCTATGTCGTCTTTCACGCGCCGGAAGGCAACCCAAAGCCTGACCGGGAGACCGACATGACCGAGCCTATGATCTCGACTGAAGAACTGGCCAACCGTCTGGGCCGATCGAAGCTGAAGCTGATCGACGCCACCTGGCACCTGGACGGAAGCGACGCCAAGGGGCCTTTCGAGGCCGCTCATATTGCCGGCGCGGTGTTCTTCGACATCGACGAAATCGCCGACCGGAGCAGCCCCTTGCCCCATATGCTGCCGTCACCTGAAGCCTTTGCCGAGGCCATGGCCGACCTCGGTATCGGCTCGGACGATGAGGTCGTGGTCTATGATCAGGTCGGCATCCGCTCGGCCCCGCGCGTCTGGTGGACCTTTCGCGTCTTTGGCCACGACCATGTTCGAGTGCTCAACGGCGGGCTTCCGGCCTGGATCACGGCTGGGCATGGGGTCGAGACAGGCCCGGCCGATCCTCAGCCGGCCACGCCCTTCATACGCGCCTTTCGCCCGGAACTGGTGCGCGCCGCCGACCAGATCCTGCCGGACCTGGCGGCGGGGCGCCGCCTGATCGACGCGCGGCCCCAGGCGCGGTTTCGCGGTGAAGCGCCGGAACCGCGAGCCGGTCTTCGCGGCGGCCACGTCCCCGGCGCGGTCAGTCTGCCCTTCCCGGAGGTGCTGACGGCCGAAGGAAAGATAAAATCCAACGGTGAGCTAGCCACCGTCTTTGCGGCCGCCGGCGTTGATCTGGCCGACGACATCACCACGACCTGCGGCTCGGGCCTGACCGCCGCCATCCTGGCCCTGGCCGCCGCCCAGGCCGGCAATCACAATGTGGCGGTCTATGACGGGTCCTGGGCCGAATGGGGTGCACGCGCCGACCTTCCGGTGGCGACGGGCGCGGCCTAACCGCCGGCCCAGCCCAGTCGGTCCAAAGCGCCTTGCAGAATGAACGCCGCCGCGTTGCGGTCCACCACCTCGGCCCGGCGTTTGCGCGACAGGTCCAGATCCTCGACCAGGAACCGTTCCACCGCAGTCGTCGACAGTCGTTCGTCCTGGAAGGCGACCAACACCGGCCGGATCCGCTCCAGATTGCGGGCGAAGGCCCGGCACGATTGAGCCCGCGGCCCCTCGGTTCCATCCATATTCAGCGGCAGGCCGATCACCAGACCCGTGGCCCCGCGCTGGTCCATCAGCTTGAACAGCCGATTAGCGTCATCGGTGAACTTGGTCTTGCGGATGACCTCCAGCGGACTGGCGATCATGCGGGTGGCGTCCGAGGCGGCCACGCCGATAGTCTTCTCGCCGAGGTCCAGCCCGAACCAGGGCGTTCCCGGCGCGGTCTGCTCGGCCAGCTCTTGCAGGGTCAAAACCGTCATGCCCGCGCGGTAGGACTGGCGCGCGACGAAGTCAAAGCGCATTGTGGTTAACGGCCGAGGAGGAGCCCTGCGATGAAGCCTGTTCTGTTCGGAACCGCCCTATTGCTTCTGACTGCCTGCGATCCTGCCGCGGCGCAGCGCGCCGCAGCCGTGGACCGGGCCGACAGTCAGGCCGAGGCGGCCCGGCAGGTGCCCGTCCTGATGGCCGCAGGTGACCCGATTCCGGTGGACGCTGACGTCGGTGACGCCTTGCAATGGTCAGCGTCCGTCGTTCGAGTCGATCAGCTGGAAAACCAGGGCCTGCAATCGTCCATCAAGATGTTCGGTGCCGCCGGTGGTGATCCGGCCATGAATGGCCTTTACACCTATATAGCCTTCTTCGCCGGGGTCACGGATGGCTGGCGGGTCTTTCAGATCGGCGACTTCCTTGAATACCGGATTCTATCCGACGCTCCGGGGCGGCTCGATCTGGAAGTCTTGGAAAGTGTCCTCAATCCGGCCAATGACGAGATCTCCAGTCGCACGCGACGCCTCATCGTAACCTGGACGCCGCAAGGGCCAGACGGTGCTCCGACGTCTATCTCGGTGGCCGAGGCACGCTGAGCGCCTTGTGAAAACCGTCCCGCGCCGCTAATCCCGCCGCTTCACCCGTTCCACGCTGGAGAGCCGTATGGCCATCGACGCCGCGACGGTGCGCAAGGTGGCGCACCTCGCTCGTATCAAGACCCCGGAAGATCGCCTGGAGCCCCTGGCTCAGGAGCTAACCGGCATCCTCAACTGGATCGAGCAGTTGGACGAAGTCGACATCGAAGGCGTCGAACCGATGACATCCAACGTCTCCCAGCCTTTGCGTCTGCGCAACGACGTGGTGACCGATGGAGACAAGGTGGCGGAGGTCCTGTCCAACGCGCCCAAGGCCGCTGACGGCTTCTTTGTCGTTCCGAAGGTCGTCGAGTAAGTGCATGGCTGACCTTACGAATCTGACCCTCAAATCGGCCCTCGACGGCCTCAAGGCCCGCGACTTCTCGTCCGAAGAGATCACGCGCGCCTTCATCGCCAATATCGACGCCGCCAATCCGGTCCTGAACGCCTATGTCGTGCAGACCTCGGACAAGGCGCTGGACATGGCTCGGGCGTCCGACGCCCGCCTGGCCAAGGGCGAAGGCGGCGCGCTGGAAGGCGCCCCGCTGGGCATCAAGGATCTGTTCTGCACCGATGGGGTCCAGACCACCGCCGGCTCCAATATGCTGCGCGGCTTCGTGCCGCCCTATGAATCCACCGTCACGGCCAATCTGTGGGCCGACGGCGCGGTCATGCTGGGCAAGCTCAACATGGATGAGTTCGCCATGGGCTCGTCGAATGAGACTTCAGCCTTCGGGCCGGTCAAAAATCCTTGGAAATCTGCTAACTCGAACGCTGACCTGACACCAGGCGGCAGCTCGGGCGGCTCCGCCTCGGCGGTTGCAGGCGACCTGTGCCTGGCCGCCACGGCCTCGGACACCGGCGGCTCGATCCGCCAGCCCGCCGCCTTCACCGGCACGGTCGGGATCAAGCCCACCTATGGCCGCGCCAGCCGCTTCGGCATGGTCGCCTTCGCCTCGTCCCTGGATCAGGCCGGGCCGATCACCAAGACGGTCGAGGACGCCGCTGTCCTCTTGCGCTCGATGTGCTCATTCGACCCCAAGGATTCGACCAGCCTGGACGTCGAAACGCCCGACTGGACCGCCAGCCTGGGCAAGGGCGTCAAGGGTCTGCGCATCGGCGTGCCGCGCGAATACGTCGTCGAGGGGATGCCGGCTGAAATCCAGGCCCTGTGGGACCAGGGTGTTCAGTGGCTGAAGGACGCCGGGGCCGAGATCGTCGAGATCAGCCTGCCGCACACCAAGTACGCCCTGCCCGCCTATTACATCATCGCTCCGGCCGAGGCCTCATCGAACCTGGCGCGCTACGACGGGATGCGCTTCGGCCACCGGGCCGACCATTTCACCAGTCTGAACGACCTGTACGAAGAAAGCCGGGCCGAAGGCTTCGGCAAGGAGGTCCAGCGCCGCCTGACTATCGGAGCCTATGTGCTGTCCGCCGGCTTCTACAACGCCTTCTATGTCAAGGCGCTGAAAGTGCGCCGTCGCATCGCCGAGGACTTCGACCATGTCTGGGACCGCGTCGACGCCATCCTGACCCCATCGACCCCCTCGGCCGCCTTTGCGCTCGGCGACAAGCAGATTGACCCGGTGACGATGTATCTGAATGACGTCTTCACCGTCACAGCTAACCTGGCCGGCCTGCCCGGCATCTCGGTACCGGCGGGCCTGGATTCCGGCGGCCTGCCGATGGGCCTGCAGGTCATCGGCAAGGCCCTGGACGAAGCCACCGTCTTCCAGGTCGCCGACGTGCTGGAACAGGCCGCCGGCTTCACCGCCCGCCCGGACAAGTGGTGGTAGATTAATCCCCTCTTCCGCAGGGAGAGGAATTTTGGAGTCTTAGCTATGCGCCGTCTCGCTCTCATCGCCTTACCGCTCGCCCTGGCTGCCTGTCAGGGCGAAGGTCGCACCACCGCCTCGACCGAAACCACCGTGGACGGTCGGACGGTCCAGGCGGTCGAAGCCACCGGCCCCTGGTGTCGGCCAACGCCGAACGGCATGGACATGACGGCCTGCTACATCACCTTGACGTCCTCGACCGGCGACCGGCTGACCTCGATCATCTCGCCGCGCGCGGCCCGGTCCGAGATCCACGCCGTCTCGACCGAAGGCGGGGTCATGTCGATGACGCCGATGGCCAACGGCTTGGAGCTCCCCGCCGGTCAGGCCGTGACCCTGGCCCCCGGCGGCGACCACATCATGCTCACCGGTGTCACCGTACCGCTGGCCGAGGGCGATCTGGTGCCGCTGGCCCTGACCTTCGAATCCGGTGCCCAGATCTCGCTGGAGGCCCCGGTCCGTGCCGACGCCCCCAGCGGCGAGCCGGCCCACGTTGCGCACTAAGTCGCTATTATTGCAGCGCAATAAAATTCGCTTGACGACGGCCGCTGGTCTCATCCAGCTTTAGATCACTCATCAAGACCGGCTGAGGGATGGGCCCTTTGAAGCCGGGGCAACCTTCCAGAACCACCCAGTTCTGGAGATGGTGCCAACTCCTGCGGGGACCTTGGTCCGCGAGAGATGAGTGAAGGGACGGCGCGCACGGCGCGCTGACCGCTTCACGGGTCTTCTCATCCGCTCGGGTCTTCGGTGGGCGGAGACTGAGCGACCTGTGACGAAGCTGACTTCCCCCTGCACACCGCGTAGCCGCGACTTGGATGTCGCGATCCCGGACGATTTCGCTCTGGCGTCGGGTCAGCGCCTGACTTGCCCGGTTCAGGCGCGCCTCGTCGGACCAGCGGACGGACCGCTCGTCGTTGTTGCCGGCGGCATCTCTGCCGACCGTCAGGCCGCAGACACGCCCGACAACCCTGGATGGTGGGGCTGGGCCATCGGCGACGGTGCCCCGATCGACATCAGCCGGGTTCGACTCCTGGCCATCGATTGGTCACCCGAGGCCGGGGGCGATGTGATTGCCACCATCACTTCCCATGATCAGGCTCGCCTGCTGGCGCTAGTGCTGGACCAGATCGGCGCAGACCGGATCAACGCCTTCGTCGGAGCCTCCTACGGCGGCTGCGTGGGGCTGGCCTTCGCCGAGCTCTATCCCGAACGCATCTCTCGCCTCGTCGTCATCTCGGCGGCGCACCGCGCCCATCCCGCCGCCACGGCCTGGCGCGGCGTTCAACGTCGACTTCTCTGGCTTGGCCTCGACACAGACCGCGAGGCGGAGGCTATCGCCCTGGCCCGTGAACTGGCCATGACCACCTACCGCTCCGCCGAAGAGTTCGAGACTCGTTTCGGAGACTGCGCGCCGCCAAGTCTGGCGGGCGATCCCTATTCGGTCTGCGACTATCTTATCGCCCGCGGCCAGGCCTATCAGGCCCAAACTACCGCTCGTCGCTGGATCAGCCTGTCGGATTCGCTGGATCGCCATAGCGTCCGGCCAGAGGCCATCACCGCCCTGACGACGGTGGTGGGTTTCTCATCAGATCGACTGGTGCCGCTGAGCGACAGCCGCGACCTGGCGACACGCCTTCCTCACCTGATCCAGTTCGTCGAAGCCCCGTCTCTCTACGGCCACGACGCCTTCCTTAAGGAGCGGGCAATCATCGCCGGCGTCCTGACCACTACTCTGTCTGACCTGTCCTCCCCCTGCTCCCAGGAGATCGCCGCGTGACCCGCCCTTTCGCTCCCTCGACCCAAATCTGCCGCTCTGGCGTCAACACCGACCCGGTCCACGGCGCAGTAATCCCGCCGCTGCATCTGTCGTCGAATTTCAGTTTCGACGGCCTGGAGGGCAAGCGCCGCTATGACTACACGCGCTCGGGCAATCCGACCCGCGACCTCCTGGCGGACGCCATCGCCGAGCTTGAAGGCGGCTGCGGCGCGGTCGTCACCGCCAGCGGCATGGCCGCAGTCGATCTGGCCCTGTCGGTCCTCGAACCCGGCGATCTGGTGGTCGCCCCACACGATCTATACGGCGGCACCCACCGACTGCTGACCGCGCGCGCCCGGCGTAGTCATTTCTCGGTTGTCTTCGTCGATCAAGGCGACGACGCCCGGGTCGATGAGGTCCTGGCGCTCAAGCCGCGCCTGCTGCTCATCGAGACCCCGTCCAACCCCCTGCTGCGCGTGGTCGATATCGCCTCGCTGTGTAGTCGCGCCCGCGCGGCGGGCGCGCTGACGGCGGTGGACAACACCTTCCTGTCGCCGGCGCTTCAAATCCCCCTCGCGTTGGGCGCGGACATCGTCATCCACTCGACCACCAAATACATCAACGGCCATTCCGACGTCGTCGGTGGGGCCGTGGTCGCCGCCGATCCGGCCATCCTGGAACAGCTCGCCTGGTGGGCCAACTGCCTGGGCACGACCGGCTCTCCTTTCGATTCCTGGCTGACCCTGCGCGGCGTGCGCACCCTGTTCGCCCGCGTCGAGCGCCAGCAGGCCTCGGCCCAGGTCGTCGCCGAATGGCTTCAGGCCCAGCCCCAGGTCGCTGTCGTCAACTACCCCGGTCTGGCCTCCCACCCTCAGCATGACCTCGCCGCACGTCAGCAGAAGGGCTTCGGTGCCATGCTCAGCTTCGAGCTTCACGGCGGCATCCCCGCTGTGCGCGATCTGACCCAAGGGCTTGAGGTCTTCACCCTGGCCGAGTCGCTCGGCGGAGTCGAAAGCCTGATCGCCCATCCCGCCCTGATGACCCACGCCGCCATGACGCCCGAGGCGCGCCACACCGCCGGCATCGGCGATGGTCTGCTGCGCCTGTCCATTGGTCTGGAGCATCCTAACGACCTCCTGGCCGACCTGAGCCGCGCGCTCGCCGCCGTCGCCGCCCCCGCCAACGCCGCCTGAGGACATCCTGACATGACCGCTCAATTCGCCATCAGCCCCCAGGCCGGCCGCCGCACCCCGGTCACCGACGCCGTGGCCCTGATCCATATCGCCTTGAATGACGAACGCAGCCTACGCGACGCCGCCACAGACTTCTATCGCCAGGCCCGGCTCGGCCGGCGCGCCGTCGCCGTCGTCGCCGGACCGATCAACGACCTCGCCGCCCGCTGTGAACAGATCGGCCTGGGCGCCGTCATCGCCGCCCCCCATGCGCCCGAGTTGGTGCATGAGCCCGTGGTTCTGGTGCCCGGCGCCGTCGCCGCACGCGAGCTGGATGGTCCGCCGTCCACGCCCCTGCGCGTCGCCATCGCCGGCTGCGGCGTGGTCGGCGGAGGTCTGTATCAGCGGCTGTCCGCTGACCCGCGCTTTGAGGTCACCGGCGTTCTCGTCCGCGCGCTCGAGCGGACCCGCACGCCCCAGCCGGGCGCCCGCTTGCTCGTCACCCGCACAGACGATCTGCTCGCCGCCCACCCTGACGTCATCCTAGATTGTCTGTCGGACGGCCCGGCCGGTCTGGCCCTGACCCGGCGCGCCCTAGCTGAGGGCGTCTCGGTCATCAGCGCCAATAAACAGGCCATCGGCGCCTCCCTGTCCGAACTGTCGGGCCTGGCCGAAACCCATGATGCGGCCTTCGCCTTTTCGGCTGCCGTCGGCGGCGGCGCGCCGGTGATCGAGACCCTTCTGCGGGCGCGCCGTCACGGGCCGATCGCGCGCATCGAGGGCGTGCTGAACGGCACCGTCAACTTCCTGCTCAATCAGCTGGCGACGGGCTCGACCTTTTCCGACGCCCTGGCTGACGCCCGCGACAAGGGCTTCGCCGAAGAAGACCCGACCGCCGACCTTCAGGGTCTGGACGCCTCGACCAAGATCACCATCCTGGCCGACCTCGCCTGGGGCGCGGCCCCGTCGCTCAGCGTCGTTGAGGCCCTGTCGCCGGGCGCCGCCCTGCCCGCCGGCCCGGTGCGCCAGATCGCCCGCGCCGACGCCCGATCCTGCAGCGTCACGTTCGAGCCGGTCTCGGACGACACCCTGTTCGCCGAGCTCCCCGACGAATGGAACGCGCTGAGGGTCATCTGCGAGGACGGCTCGGTCTTCACCTGTCGCGGTCGCGGCGCCGGTCGCTGGCCCACCGCCGAAAGCGTCTGGGCCGACCTGATTGACCTGCTGGAGGCCCGCGAAAGCTAAGCTGTCACGTTCCGTCTATGGTAACGCTTGTCGCCCCGCCGTCTGGTCGGGTCGGGAGGATACGCCATGCGCCTGATGTTGACCGCCGCCCTCATCCTGTTCGCCACCTCGGCCGCCGCCCAGGACGCGGAGAGGTTCAATCTTCACTGCAGCGAGTTCAACGACGAAACGCCCCAGCAACTGCGCGGAACCATCGACCACGTGTTTTCGCTCGACCTGGAAACGATGACGGTCTGCCGCGACGGCAACCCCCGCTGCTGGGGCATCGAACGCCAGGGCCGCTTCCTGGAGCTGACCTATCCCTTTGACGACGGCGACGACGACTATGAGATGTTCCGGCTGTATGATCCCGAGACCGGCTGGCTCACCCAGGTGATCCGCATCGTCGGCCAGCCGGGCAATTCGTACGGCGAGGCGGTCTGCGAGGTTCATCCTTTCGCCTCGGTCATGGACTGACAATCGGCTCCGAACCGGGTAAAGGCTCGCGCCTTACGTCACACCCCGGAACACCATGGCCCTGAAAGTCGCGATCGTCGGCCTGCCCAATGTCGGCAAGTCCACCCTGTTCAACGCCCTGACCAAGACGGCGGCGGCCCAGGCGGCCAACTATCCGTTCTGCACCATCGAGCCGAACACCGGCGACGTCGCCGTACCCGAGCCGCGCCTGAACGTCCTGGCCGAGATCGCCGGGTCGAAAGAGATCATCCCCTCGCGCATCACCTTCGTGGACATCGCCGGCCTGGTGCGCGGCGCCTCCAAGGGCGAGGGCCTGGGCAATCAGTTCCTGGCCAATATCCGCGACTGTGACGCCATCGCCTTCGTCGCGCGCTGTTTCGTCGATGACGACATCACCCACGTCGAGGACCGGATCGACCCGATCGCCGATCTGGAGATCATCGAGACCGAACTGATGCTGGCCGACATGGAGAGTCTGGAGCGGCGCCGCGTCCAGATGGAGAAACGGGCCAAGGGCGGCGACAAGGAAAGCCAGCTGAACCTCAAGCTGGTCGATCTGGCCCTGGCCCAGCTCAACAACGGCAAGCCGGCCCGCGTCGCCGAGGTCTCCAAGGAAGACCGCAAGGCCTGGGATATGCTCCAGCTGTTGACCGCCCTGCCCGCCCTCTATGTCGCCAATGTCGATGAGGGCTCGGCCGACAAGGGCAATGAGCTGTCCGATCTGGTCGCGGCCCGCGCCGCCGCCGACAATGCCAAGTCCGTCGTCATCTCGGCCAAGATCGATTCCGAGCTGGCCGTGCTGGACGAGGCCGAACAGCTGGAGTTCCTGGAAACCCTGGGCCTGGCCGAACCGGGTCTGAACCGCCTGATCCGCGAGGCCTACGCCCTTTTGGGCCTACAGTCCTATTTCACGGTCGGCCCCAAGGAAGCCCGCGCCTGGACCATCCATATCGGCGACACCGCGCCCCAGGCCGCCGGCGTCATCCACACCGATTTCGAAAAGGGCTTCATCCGCGCCGAGACCATCGCCTACGACGACTATGTCGCCCTGCGCGGCGAATCCAAGGCCCGCGAAGCCGGCAAGCTGCGCGCCGAAGGCAAGAGCTACGTCGTCAAGGACGGCGACGTGATGAACTTCCTGTTCAATAACTGACGAAGGGTTCCATCCCACCGTCATGGCCGGGCTTGTCCCGGCCATCCATTGCCCCAGTCCTATCGGACTAAGGTCCGAACGCCGACACCCGCGCCCAATGGATCCCCGGGACAAGCCCGGGGATGCCGAATGTGTGTACGAGCTAGGGCGGCAGGGCCGCGGCCACACCCAAACAGTTCTTGCTTTGTTCCGCGCCCCGCCTATCCTCTCGCCATGGCCAAGACGACCCCCATCAAGGGACGCGGCGCGCGCTCGAACGCGACGAGCCGCTATATCGCCGACAAGCGCGAGGCGTTTGACGACGGCTGGGAGCCGGAAGCCGAGGACGACACCCTGCCCCGCCTCGACACCCAGTTGCGGCCCGACCATGCGCGCAAGATCATCTCGACCAACGACAGCCCGGACATCGGTTTTGATCGCTCAATCAATCCCTACAAGGGCTGCGAGCACGGCTGCATCTATTGCTACGCCCGGCCCAACCACGCCTATCTGGGCCTGTCGCCCGGTCAGGATTTCGAGACCCGGATCTTCTTCAAGCCCGAGGCGGCGCGCCTGCTGGAGGCCGAACTGTCGGCCCGCCGCTATCGGCCCAAGCTGATCCATATCGGCGGCGACACCGATCCCTATCAGCCGGCCGAAAAGTCCTTGAAAATAACGCGCTCGGTGTTGGAGGTGATGGACCGCTTCAACCATCCGGTCTCGATCATCACCAAATCGCACCTGATCACCCGCGACGTCGACATCCTAGGCCGGATGGCGCGGCGCAATCTGGCCGGCGCCTGTATTTCGATCACCACCTTGGACCGCACCCTGGCGCGCGACATGGAACCGCGCGCCGCCACGCCCCAGCGCCGCCTCGACGCCATCCGAACCCTGTCCGAGGCCGGCGTGCCGGTCATGGTCGGCTTCGCCCCCGTCATCCCCGGCCTCAACGATCAGGAACTGGAGGCCGTTCTCGAAGCCGCCGCCCAGGCCGGGGCGACCCGCGCCATGTTCGTCACCCTCAGACTGCCGCTTGAGATCAAGGACCTGTTCCGCGAGTGGCTGGCCGACGCCCGCCCCGATCGCGCCTCGAAGATCATGTCTCTGATCCGCCAGGCGCGCGGCGGGCGCGACTATGATCCCGAGTGGGGTTCGCGCATGAGGGGCTCCGGACCGGTCGCCGACCTGATCGCCCAGCGCTTCGCCGCCGCCTGCCGTCGCCACCGGTTGAACACCGACCGCGTCGAGCTGGATCTGAAGTCCTTCAGAGTCCCGCCGCGCCCCGGCGACCAGCTGGGCCTGTTTGACGCCGCCTAACGGCGCTGCATCCCCGATGGTGACGGCTCGGTTTACTGTCCGCACCACGGAATCCGGTACCTGGGGCGCGCGCAAGGTCCATTTCCGCTGATGTCCTCAGGACCGCCAGCGGCGTCTGTGCCTAGCCGGCACCGAGACCAGCCCAGTGATAGCGATGTTGAAACGCATGGCCCAATCGGGCGCAGAAAGTGGCTCTAGGCCGCGCTGGCGGATCCCACGAGGATGTCCTCACTGGGGCCGTAGTCCAGCTTGTCGAGCAGATAGGCCGTGTCCTCCCGGCCCGCATGGGGACGCAGGGTCAGGAACCGCTCCAGCATTCGCTGCTGGAAATGCTCACGATCGAGGTCGGCGTCCTCGGCAACCATCTCGCGCCAGGTGTCGACCCCTGCGCGAAAGGCCGGGAACAGACGGGGGGGAAGCCCGGCCCGGTCATAAATGGCTCGTAGCCCCAGGGGGCCGGCGTCATGGATCATTACCCAAGCCCTGCCGTGGGCGACGCCCGACAGCTCCGCGATCCCATGTTCGAACAGCGGCATGACCCCCCGCGCCAGGGCGCGGAGCAGCAACGACGCTGTCAGCACCTTTCTCGCGTTCAGCTGAGCCGCAAAGGCCGCAATGTCCTGGCTGGCCGAGGCCTGATCGATCAAATCGACGGTCGCACGCTCCCGCGCGCCTGTCGCCAGGCGGATGGCGGTATCAGCCGACAGGGCATGGCGCGAAACGAGGTGCGCACGAACTGCCTCCGATGCCAGATCGATCAGACGCTCGGTGATCGTGACCGGCAACACCTTGCGATAGGCCAGGGCCGTGACGACGTCGCTCCCGGAGAAGCGATCGATCGAAATGGACATGGCTTTTTCGGAGACATCGGCGTTGTCGTTGGCCGCGAGGGTCCGAACCGCCTCTTCGGCGCCCTCGGCGGCGATGACCTCTCCCAGATCGCGCGAAACGAACGGACGGCCCGCTATGGCCGTTTGCCGGGCGCTGTCCCCGACCCTCAGAACCTCAATCAGGTCGTCATCCGTGAAGACCGGCGAAAAGCCCAGGATCGGCAAGGCGATGGTATCGACGTCACGCGCCAGCTTCTGGGCGACGTCGCGTGGGAGCAGGTCTGACGACTTCAGCGTAACGGCCAGGGCCCGCCGCACCAGTTCGGCGGCGTCGGCGGCCAGTACGCGCACGATCTTCTGAGCCGCCTCACGCTCCGCCGGATCCAGCTCGTTACGATCCATGGCCCGACACAGCTTGTGAGCGGCGGTGGCGCGCTCGTCCTCGTCCTCCGCCTTCACCAGGCGGCGAATGTCGGCATCGGTCAGACGAGGACGGGGCGAGATCATGAGATCGAATCCAGTGCGGCAGGACGACATCATCGGACTATCAACCCTAACGATTCTTTACACCCGACCCGATCAGTCCCTCGGTTTTGCCACAGGTCGGGTAACGTGAATGCAACGGCTGTCTGTCAAGGTCGCAACATGGACACCGCCATCGCCTCCGCTCGCATCGAAGTTCCTGATCGGCATTCGCCGGACTGGGACCGCGCCATTGGCCTGATGGGGCTGGAAGCCCAAATCCAGCTGCTTCCCTATGCGCTTGGCTTCCTCGGCATTTCGTTGCCGTTCGTGTTGACCGTCGTGGGCTACGCCCCCAACGCTGGATGGTTCTTCGCCTCCATGGCGCTCTATGCGCTCAACCTGGCTATCTTCTACGCCATCCTTGACTGGCGAAAGTCGAACCGGCCCAGCCTGTCCAATCTGCGGCTCCATACCGCTGTCCACATCGCCGCAGGGCTGTTGTGGTCCCTGGCCCTTTTCCAGACGGCATTCTACGCCCGGTCAGCCGGCCCCCTGGCGGAGATTTTGCTGGTTCTGTGTACAGGGGCCGCAGTGGCCGTGATCTTCTTCTCATCACCGAACCTGCCCAATCTGCTGGTGGTCGGTCCAGCTGCGGCGGCCGGCCCAGTCCTGGCCTTGAGAACTAATCCGGAAACCGCCGACACCGCAGTCTTTGCCGTCTTGGCCACGGCGCTCACCCTGGCGCTGAGCCTGATTCTGAACCGGCACCTACGCAGTCATTTCACTCTGGTCCTGGAGCGCGAGGGCCTTCTGGTCGAACGGGAGGGCGCGCTGGAAGAGACGCGCCGCCTCGCCCAGTCCCGCTCCGACATTCTGACGACCCTGTCGCACGATATCCGCAACGGCCTGTCGGGCGTCGCTCACGTGCTGGCCGGCGCGGTCGGAGCAGGATCGCGCGGCTCCCCGTCGCGTGAACAGCTCCGGGCGGCGCTTTCCGCTGCCCGTGATCTGGTCGAGGTGCTCGATGCAACGGTCGACACCGAGGCTGCCGCGACCGACCGCCTGGTCGTCCAGCGCGAGGCGCTGGATGCTAGCCAACTGGTGCAGGACATCGTTCTGCTGCACCGCGCGAATGCCAACCAGGCAGGCCTTACTCTCTCGTTCCAGGTCGACCCCATGCTGACCGGTTTGGCTGGCGCTGCCGTAGGTGACCCGGCGCGCGTGCGTCAGATCCTCAACAATCTTGTCGGCAATGCCGTGAAATACACCACACGCGGCCGGATCGAAGTGCGCCTCAGCCCCGCTGCTAGCGGGGTACTTCGGGTCGAGGTCGTGGACACGGGCCCAGGCCTCACGCCGGAGGAACTGGTCCAGGCCTTCCAGCCCTTTCAGCGTATCGAGCGCACCGGCGGCGGCGTGGCCGGGGCCGGCGTCGGCCTGACGCTGGCGCGCCGCCTCGCCCGTCTCATGGGCGGCGACGTCGACGCCGAAAGTGTGCCCGGTGTCGGATCGCGCTTCTGGCTTGAGCTGCCCTGGGATGCTGCAGCCGTCGGCGCGACGGTCGATCCTGCGCCGACGCCCTTGCCCCAGCGCCTTCGAATTCTCGTCGTTGAGAACGACGCGCTGCAATCGGCCATGCTGCGCAACACACTTGAACAGATGGGACATAAGGTCCTGGCCGTGGCGGATGCACGGCGGGGCCTGGATTTGCTGGGTATGGGGCCATTGGACCTCTTGCTGGTCGAAGCCGATCTCCCGACCCTGTCCGGTGCGGAAATGATCGCGCGGGTCCGAAGCCTGACGGGGCCGGCTGCCGGGCTCCCTATCGTGGCGATGAGCGACGGCTCAGCGGATCACGTCCAGGCCATGTTGCAGGCCGGATCGGATTCGGCCCTGCGTAAGCCGGTGACGCTGACCACGCTGGGTCGAGCCATAGCGGAGGCTATCGCAAATCGCCAAAAGAGCCGGCGACCGATCGCGCATCCCCCTCTCGCCGGAAGCGACCGCGCAGCCTAAAGAACGGCCATGCCCGTCGCCCATCTGGACAGCCGCGCCCTGATCTCCGTCTCGGGGCCTGACTGTCGGCCTTTCCTGCACAGTCTATTGACCCAGGACGTCAGCACCCTGTCGGACGGCGAGGTTCGCTATGGCGCACTTCTCGGCCCACAAGGCAGGCTCCTGTTTGACCTCTTCCTGTTCGGCCGGGAAGACGCCGTGCTGCTGGATTGCGCCGTGACCCGACGCGATGACCTAATGCGCCGTCTTGGCCTCTATCGCCTGCGCGCCGACGTCCGGATCGAGGCTGACCCCCGTCCGGTCTTCGTCGCCTGGAACGACGCCATCCCCGACTGGCCGAGTGATCCCCGCCTGCCGAATCTGGGCCGGCGCAGCGTCGGGTCGTCGGAGGCCGGAGCTTCCCTTGCTGCCTGGCGAAGTCATTGCCTTGTGCACGGCGTGCCGGACAGCGAGGATTTCGCCCTAGATTCGGACTATCCGATCGACGCAAATCTCGATCTGCTGAACGGGATCGACTTCAAGAAGGGCTGCTTCATCGGCCAGGAAGTTACCTCGCGCATGAAGCGTCGTGGCAAGATCAAATCGCGGCTTGTGCCAATTCGGTTTGAGGGGGGTCTGCCGCCTCGGGGAACCGAAATCCTGAACGGAGACCTGCGGGCCGGTGAGATTCGCAGCGGCCAGGACGGCCGCGCCATGGCCATGCTCCGACTTGACCGTATCGACGGCAGGCTCATGGCCGGCGATCAGCCGATCGAGGCCGAACGTCACGAATGGCTGCTATCATCGAGCTAGGTGGTGAAGGGCAATGGCTGCGGCCGTCGCCACGTTTAACGAATCGAAGCCGTCGGCCATGGGGATCGCGATCCCCCGGCACCGGGCCAGCATGGCCTGCGGCAGGCCGAGGCCTTCCGAACCGACGATCAGGGCAGTGGCCCCCGCCGATTCGGCATGACTGAGCATCTCTCCGCCGGAAGGTGTCAGGGCCCAGCAGGCATAGCCAGCCCTCGCGAGAGCCGTGACCATGTCCTCTCCCGGCTGAAGCCGCACGAAGGGCTGAATCAGGCTGGCTCCAACAGAGACCCGGATCGCTTTTCTGTACAGGGGGTCACAGCAGGTCGAATCCAGCACCACGGCGCGCGCGCCGAACGCAGCGGCTGCCCGGAACAGTCCACCCATGTTGTCGTGATTGCCAATACCGACGGCGGCAAGGACCATATCCGTTGGAGCAGGCATGGCCGGGAGCTCGGATAGTGAAGCCGGTTCACCGCGCCGCCCCATGGCCAGAATTCCGCGATGAATCGGAAAGCCCGCAATGGCGTCCATCACGACCTGAGACGCCACGAAGACGGGAGCTTGCAGCGATCGCAGCCGCATTTCGAGCCCTTCCAGGCGCGAATCCGCCACCAGCACCGAATCAACCTCAAAGCGGCTGCGCGGGCCGATCAGATGGCCAAGCACCACCTCTCCTTCGGCCACGAACAGGCCCTGCCGACCTGCGAGGTCGCGTTCGCGGATGTCGCGATAGGCCTCGATACGCGGGTCCAAAGGATCACTGAGACGGAGAATCGGCATTAACTCGGCCTTAACCAAATCAGCGGCTTTTGGCTCTTGTCTTCTTCTCTCTTGGAGACACCCCATCACCAGACTCACAAAGCCCGGCCCTTGGTCGGGCTCTTTTTTGGACCCGATCCAAAGTCACAGATCTGTTTTTTTGAGGTGCTTGCGCGGGCCGTGACAGGGCTGCTATAGGCCCGCCTCCGATGAGTCCTGATCCGCAGTAGCTCAGTGGTAGAGCAGCCGACTGTTAATCGGCTGGTCGTAGGTTCGAATCCTACCTGCGGAGCCATCGGTGCCCTCGCCTCTCGAGGTGGGCTTCAAAATTCTCGAAAAATCAAACCTCTAAATGATGGCGCACCGCCCTTGACCATTGCCGGTCTCGCGGATAGGTTCCGCGCCGATTTCAGACCCCCTCCGGCGCTTGCGTCGGGGCGCTGAGCGGCTATCACAATGTCAATGCCACCTGAATCGCGCGAAGAGGCGATCAAACGCCTCAACGAGCAGGCTGACGCCTTGGAAAGACGGAGCGAAAGCCGTCTCGCCCAGGAACTGGCAGGACAACGTGCGGCTGGTCAGGCGTGGAAGATCATCGCCGATCTATTCGGGGGTGTGCTTCTGGGGATCGCGGTGGGTTTCGGCATCGACCATTTTGCCGGGACCGCGCCGATCGGAATTCTCAGCGGGGTCCTTCTGGGCTTCGCCCTTTCGGTCTGGATGGCCTGGCGCACTGCCCGGCGAATCCAGGCCGAAGCCGAACAAGCCGGGGTCGTGCCGCAGGCCGTGCCCTTTGACGACGACGAAGAAGAAGACGCTTAAGACCGATGGCTGATCCGCTTCACCAGTTCCAGATCCAGAAGATCGTGGACCTGCCCGATGTGACCCTTCCGGGCATCGGTCCCGTCGACCTGGCCATTACCAATTCGCACGTCGCCATGACGATCGCCTTTGCAGTCATCGTCGCTTTCATGGCCATCGTCACCAGCGGGGCAAAGGTAGTGCCGGGTCGGCTCCAGTCGGTGGGTGAAACCCTGTTCGGCATGATCGACAACATGACCGACTCCATCATCGGACATGACGGCAAGAAGTATTTCCCGTTCGTCTTCTCGATTTTCATGTTCATTCTGGGAATGAACATCCTGGGGATGTTCCTTTCGTTCACCGCCACCTCGCAGCTGGCCGTCACCGCAACCTTCGCCCTGCTGACGTTTGGCCTGGTTCTGGTCGTCGGTTTTGCCAAAAACGGCCTGGGCTTCTTTGCCCTGTTCTGGCCGACCGGCGCGCCGCTAGTGATGCGCCCCGTCGTCGGCCTGATCGAGTTCTTCTCCTTCATGCTGCGGCCCATCACCCTGATGCTGCGACTGTTCGGAAACATGATGGGCGGCCACATCGCCCTGAAAGTTTTCGCGGGTTTCGTCGCCACCGCCGTGATCGGTGCCGCCGGCGCTGCGGGCTTCTTCATCGCCCCGCTGTCGCTGGGCATGACGGTCGGACTGACCGCCCTGGAATTTCTTGTGGCCTTCCTTCAGGCCTTCGTCTTCGCCGTTCTGACCTGCATCTATCTCAATGATGTGGTCAACCTGGGCCACGGCCACTAAGGCCACCCAGTTCCTTTCCCACCAACGACCAACTAGGACTTAGAGAACCATGGAAGCAGAAGCCGCCAAGCTCATCGGCGCCGGCATCGCAATGTCGGGCATGATCGGTGCCGGCATCGGCGTCGGCAACATCTTCGGCAACTTCGTCGCGGGGGCCCTGCGCAACCCGTCGGCGGCTGCCAGCCAAGTCGGTAACCTGTTCGTCGGCGCCGCCCTGGCCGAGGCCCTGGGCATCCTGGCCTTCGTCATGGGTATCCTGATCTGGATTTCGTAATCCGGCATCCGGCGGTCGGCTCCGTGTCGACCGCCGCCCTGACTTTTCTGACGTAGAGACCGATGGCTGATCCTCACGCCCCCGCCTCGCCCGACGCCCATGGCGCTCAGGGTGAAACGCACGCCTCAACCGCAGCCGAACACGGCTCGGGTGGCGGCCTGCCGCAGTTCGAGTTCCAGCACTGGTTCGGCCAGATCGTCTATCTGGTCTTCCTGTTCCTCGTTCTCTATTTCCTGGTCGCCAAGATCTTCGCGCCGCGTATGCGTAAGGTCTTCGATGCCCGTGCCGAGACCATCGGTGGGGCCATCGATGAGGCCCGCCGGGTCCAGGCCGAGGCCCAGAACCAGGCCGATGCCGCCCATGGCGAACTGGCGGAGGCCCGCGCGGCCGCCCGTCGAAATGCCGGTGCCGCCAAGGCCCGCGTCGCCGACGACATCGCCAAACGTACCGCCGCGCGTGAAGCCGAACTGGCGGATCGCGTTGCAGAGGCCGAGGGCCGCATCGGCAAGATGCGCGACGCCGCCATGGCTCAGGTGGGCACCGTCGCGGACGACACCACCAAGGCCATTGTCGAGAAGCTGACCGGCAAGACGACCAGCGCCGCCGAGCTGACTGCGGCCAAGGGAGCCGCCTGATGGAATTCTTCAACCCGCATCTGTACGACTTGTCGAACCCGGAGCTGTGGGTCGCGGTCGCCCTGATCCTGTTTTTCCTGGCCGCCTGGCGCGCCGGCGCATTCCGCACGGTCGGAGCCGCCCTGGATGCGAAGGCCGCCAAGATCCAGTCCGACCTGGACGAGGCCGCTCGTTTGCGGACCGAAGCTCAGGCGATGCTGGAAAAACTACGCGGCGAACGTGTGGAGGCCGAGGCACAGGCCCAGGCCATGCTGAAGGCCGCCGAAGACGAAGCCGAGCGCCTTCAGGTCGAGGCCGAACTGCGCCTGGCCGAGAGTATTGCACGCCGCGAAGCCCTGGCCGAACGCCGCATCGCCCAGGCGGAGGCCCAGGCCACCGCAGAGGTCAAGGCCGCCGCCGCCGAACAGGCCGCCGCCGCCGCCGAACGCGTCCTGGCCGCGCGCCTGGCGTCTGGCTCAGCGGACCCGCTGATCGATCAGGCCATCGGCCAGATCGGGACGCGCCTGAACTAGGGCCTGCACGCCAACGTAAGAGATCCAGCCCGGAGTTTCCGCTCCGGGCTTTTTCCTTTCATCGCGTCTGCTACTCAGCGATCGGCATATGGCGCTTGAGATGGCCGGTGTCGCCGTGCTGGCGGACGAAGACCCGGGCCAGGACCACGCCGAAGACGATGTTGGTGACCAACATCCAGGCCATGGTTCCAAAGCCGGCCTCAAGCCCGAAGAAGCCAAGCCCTGCGATCGGCATGACGGTCAGGCACATGAGCAGCCAGGCGGCAACGGCGAACAGAATTCCCTTGGCCTCCGGCGTCTCGGCCGGAATCCGAGGGGCCAGGACCGCGAAGGCCGGCCCGAGAACGAGACTGCCCACAAGCAGATGCAGCAACCAGCCGATCCAGATATGGCCCAGACCCGCGCCGAAGACCTGGCGCGCCATGGTCGCCAACAACGACGCAAAGCTGTGGAACAGGCGGTCGGACCCCGGCGTCTGCATAAGATTTTGGATCAGGGTCGCCGCAAGATCTGCTGCGGACACCACAACAGTGGCGACGAATCCGGCGATCACGCCCTTCTGTATGCGAGAACTCATGTCTGTCTCCTGCAACGCGCGACCGTCGTTGAGGCACAGATTGGACCCGGCCCCGCCACGCAAGGAATGCGGCGCGCACCTTCGGTCGTCGCAAGTTAGATTCAGCGGCGGAAAGGCACGCGTCCACTAGTCGACGTGGATGGACCTTAGCTGTTTTGCCGGCTCAAGGGAAATCGCCGTTGTTCAGATGGTTGCGAGCACCCAACAGCCGTCGATTACACCTGGGGGCGGGCCCGTCTGAAATCTGCCCGAGCCTGCCGCCGCCAATGGCCCAGAACGCGCTGGCCGCGGCGCAACAGCAGCCGCTCCAGTCGCAGGGCCTGTTGCCAGAACACCGGCGCAAATTCGGGTCGACGGCGCATCAGGCGACGGAACGGCATGATCCAGTTCGGTCGGGCCTGCTGCATTCGAATAAACCGCCGCTTGGCCCAGTAGGAGTTCCGCAGGACGAGCATCAGACCGACCACTGAAATTGGCAGACCGAACGGCCCGGGCAGCGGAGCGATCAGGAACCCGATAGTGATCAGCAGCCCACCGGCGACCATGGCGAGGACGCGCAAGGCCCGGCCGAGCAAGCCACCACGCGCCCGACCCCGTTTCAGGGTCGGTAGGGCGGCGGTCTCGATCGTCATGGCCAGCGTCATGTTAGGGCCCAGTGGGAACGGCGTGGTCCAGGGCCAATGCCCTCAACCGGGTTTGGTGCCGCAATAGGCAGGTGGGTACGATTGCGACCGCGCGAAAGTAGCACAGCACCATTTTACAAAGGTTTCATGCGGCGGATTCGCGGCGGAACCGCGTTGGAGTGGCGCCGCCCCCGTAAAATCTCTACAATCTGGTTGGATTCAGGGCTTCCAGATGGCCCCCAGCTCAGTGCCGAGGGCTTCGAACTCGCCACGCACCATGTTCCAATAGCCGACCACCTCGGCCTGTCGTTCCGGATCGAGCAAAGCCGCGCAGGCCACCGCAAAACTGGCCGGGGCGGACCCCGGTGCGGTCACCACCACACCGTCCGAGACGGCGTGGGCGACGTCCCGATAGCCGCCACTCCCCTGGTAGCTGGGGACGTTTTCGGACAGGAACGGTTCGGAGTTCGAGGTATGGGGTCGGGTATCCAGCACCCCGGCCCGCGCCAATGCGAGGGTGGCCGCACAGATCGCCGCCGTACGACCGGAAGCCTCAACACGGGCTTTCAGACGCGCCGCGAGCGGCTCATCCTGGAATGTCATCCAACCGTCGGATCCGATCAGGATCACCAGATCGGCACCCTGGACGTCGGCGGTATCGTAGCCCGTATCCACGTCGATAAGGGTACCGCCCATCGTCTTCACCGACTTTCCGTCGGGACTGGCTGTCCGGATCGTGGCCCCGAAATAGGCGCTCAGCACCGGCAGTACCGGGCCCATCTCCCAATCGGCGGCACCGGGCTGAAGCAGGACGACGACGGATTGGCTCATATTGGATCTTTCGGGGCGAATGACGTGCGCCACAGGCCGGTAGCATAGCCAGCCAGCAGTGGCATCTGAATGAAGCCCAGAACGAACGCCCAGGCGACGTCGATCCAGGCGGCACCCGACGGAATCAGTAAGGCGCTGACCGCCAGAACGATATAGGGCAGCAACGCGGTGACGAGGCCCGCTGCCGGCCGCAAGCCCGAACCGCGCGTCCAACCCAGGGCGGCCAGCGAGACCACCCTGCCCTCGACGATCGTCGCCGGCCCGGACACCAGCAGGCGTGCTGACAGGGAAAGGACCAACATGGCCGCAGCGATTTCGACCACCAACAGAACCAGCGTCTTCCAGCCACCGGATGACACAACCGCTTGAGTGGCCATGGTCAGGTCGTCGCCCGGGGCGAGCCCCGTCGCGCCGGCGATCCCGAGCAGGACGATGGTCAGCACCATACCCACCAGAACCAGGAAGAGACCGTTCAGCAAGCCCGACGCCATTACACGCAAGGCATCGAGGCCGATCTCACCAAGACCCGCCCGGCCCTGGGCGGCGCGCAGCAATCCGGTCCAGCCGATCAGAGCCAACCCAGCCTGAGCCGCGATCAGCGGCAGTGCCATCTCCAGGCTCAGCGTGCGGGCCGACAAGAAAACGGGAAACAGGAAGGCCAAGGTCATCAGCCCGCAAGCCAGCGGCGCAATGCGCCAAGCCTTGAGGGTGAAGCATCCTGCCTCAATCAGGCTGTGTCTCAGGCTCAGTCCGGCGGCCATCGGCCCTCCACGATTCGATTTGGGGCTCGACCCCGCACCGAAACCTCCTAAACAGCCACGCATGACTGTGAAACCCGTTCATGTAATCGGCGGCGGCCTGGCCGGCTCCGAAGCCGCCTGGCAGATCGCCAACGCCGGCGTCCCCGTCGTCCTGCACGAAATGCGCCGCGCGGGCGTGAAGACCGACGCCCACCACACCGATGGCCTGGCCGAACTGGTCTGTTCCAACTCGTTCCGGTCGGACGACTGGGAATATAACGCCGTCGGTCTGCTGCACGCCGAGATGCGGCTGCTGAACAGCCTGATCATGTCGTTGGGCGACGCCAACCAGGTGCCGGCCGGCGGCGCGCTGGCCGTCGACCGCGCCGGCTTCTCGAGCGCCGTGACCGAGCGCCTCCTGGCGCATCCGCTGGTCACGGTCGTTGGTGAAGAGATCGCCGGCCTGCCTCCCGAGGACTGGGACAATGTGATCGTGGCCACCGGCCCCCTCACCTCTCCCGCCCTGGCCGAGGCGGTCCTCAAGCTGACCGGCGAGGAGTCCCTCAGCTTCTTCGACGCCATCGCCCCGATCGTTCACGCCGACTCGATCGACTTCGACATCGCCTGGCGCCAGTCGCGCTATGACAAGGCCGGCCCCGGCGGTGACGCCGCCGCCTACGTCAACTGCCCAATGGACAAGGCCCAGTACGAGGCCTTCATCGACGCCCTGCTGGACGGCCCCAAGGCCGAGTTCAAGGAATGGGAGAACGTCCCCTATTTCGACGGCTGCCTGCCCATTGAGGTGATGGCGGAGCGTGGCCGAGAGACGCTGCGCCACGGCCCGATGAAGCCGGTCGGCCTGACCAATCCGCGCGATCCGCTGGTCAAGGCCCACGCCATCGTCCAGCTGCGCCAGGACAATGCGCTGGGCACCCTGTTCAACATGGTCGGCTTTCAGACCAAGCTGAAGCACGGGGCCCAGGCCGAGGTGTTCCGCATGATCCCGGGCCTGCAGGACGCCCAGTTCGCCCGCCTGGGCGGGCTGCACCGCAACACCTTCCTCAACAGCCCCAAGCTGCTGGACCGCCAGCTGCGGATGAAGGCCATGCCGCGCCTGCGCTTCGCCGGTCAGGTCACCGGCGTCGAGGGCTATGTCGAGTCAGCCGCCATGGGCCTGCTCACCGGTCGCCTCGCCGCCGCCCAGGCGCTGGGCAAGTCGCTGGAGGCCCCGCCGCCCGAGACCGCCATCGGCGCCCTGGTTGAACACATCACCGGAGGCCACCTGGAAGGCTCCAAGTTCCAGCCGATGAACATCAACTACGGCCTGCTGCCGCCTCTGCCCGCGCCCAAGGTCGATGAGGCCGGCAACAAGATCCACCCCAAGGAGCGCGGCCGCGCCAAGAAGCGGCTGCAGAGCCTGCGGGCGATGGAGGCGATGAAGATATGGAAGAACGCCGCCTGATCATGGATATCCGGCCCGCCGACCTCGACCACCCCTCGGTCAAGTCGCTGCTGGAACTCCATTTCCGGGGTATGCACAAGAGCTCGCCTCCAGGAACCTGTTTCGTGCTCGACCTGTCGGGTCTGCGCCGCCCCGACGTCACGGTCTGGGCCGTCTGGCGCGATGGCGAGGCCATCGGGGTAGGCGCCTTGCGGACCCTCTCGCCGGAGCATGGCGAGATCAAATCCATGCGCACGAGCCCCGAGGCCTTGGGCCAGGGGGTTGGTGCCGCCATGCTGGGCCACATCCTCGCCGAGGCGAAGGCGCGCGGCATGAGCCGCCTCAGTCTGGAAACCGGCAGCGGTGGGCCGTTCGAGGCGGCTCTGGGCCTCTATCGCTCGCGCGGTTTCACGGCCTGTCCGCCGTTCGGCGACTATCAGGCGAGCGACTTCAACCAGTTTCTCAGCCTCGTGATCTAATGATGTTGGATCTGGCCGATCCCCTTCGCGCCGCCCTGCGCTCCCAGGTCACGCGCCTGTTCAATGACGCCGCCAAGGGCGAGCGCCCGGTCACGCGCCGGGCCGACGCCCTGTTCGCGCCGGACTCGGTGGCCTGGCGCGTGCATGGCGATGTGGTCTCGATGCTGATCGGCGGGGTCGACAGCCTGATGCTGCAGATGCTGCACCCGGCCGTGCTGGCCGGGGTCTGGGACCATTCTGATTTCAGGAACGACATGATGGCGCGGCTGCGTTCGACGGCCAAGTTCATCGCCCGCACCACCTATGACCATGCCGATGAGGCCAAGGTCCTGATCGACAGGGTCCGGCGTATCCACGATCACGTCCACGGGACCTTGCCGGACGGGACGCCCTACAGCGCCAACGACCCGCGCCTGCTCGCCTGGGTCCATGTCACCGAGGCCATCAGCTTCCTCGACGCCTGGATCGCCTATGGGGAGCCGGGTCTGAGCCGGGCCGAACAGGATCAGTATTTCGCGGAGGTCGCCAAGATCGGCCTGGCCCTGGGGGCCGGTTCGGTGCCAACCAGCCGGGCCGAGGCCGAGGCGCTGATCAAGGCGATGCGCGGAGAGCTGAGCGTCGATGCGCGAACACGCGACGTGGCCGCGCTGGTGCTGAACCAGACAGTCGGCCCACCGACAGCGGCGGTCCCCTCACGCATTCTGATGCAGGCGGCCGTGGATCTGTTGCCGGACTGGGCGCGGGCGATGCATGGGCTGAAAGCCTCTCGCCTGGCGCGGCCGATGGTCCGTGAAGGGGCGCTGGTCATGGCCCGCACCCTGCGCTGGGCCTTTGACGGCTCGCGCAACCGGCAGGTGCTCCCGCCGGGTCAGTTCATGGACCGCTAGGCTGCCAGGGTGGTCGAGCCGGCGTCGAGCCAGCGGCGCGCGGCACGCTGGGCCTCGGCCACGTCTTCGCGCTCCATTTCCGAGGCCAGCTCGCGGCGATAGACGCGCGCTTCCTCCGAGCCCTTCATGGCAGCAAGATTGAAGATCATGTGGGCTGAAACCAGATCCAGCGGCGCACCGTTCTGGCCGGTCGAATACATCAGACCCAGCTTGAACAGGTCGTCACCGGACATTTCCGGCGTCGGCAGGGGCAGGCTTTCGGCCGCTTCCATCTGCGTTTTCATCGTCATTCCCTTTCGAAGACCGTTCTGGCCCTCTCCTGATGACGTGATGAAAGCCCCTCTCTGCTGAAGGTAGAGTTAATCGCAAACGCTGATTCGCGGGTTTTTCGCTAAGGAAAAGTGAAGCCTATTCCGTATGTTAAGATTGCGGAGAGACTCTGGAAGGGTCTCGTTTACACCTCGCGTTGACCGAACAGCAGCTTGCGCGCCCGCTCCGCCTCGGCACCCGAGGCGGCCAGATCGCCGCGCTGAGCCTTGCCCACCGCCATGCCGCGCTGAACCGCCTCACGCGCACCGACGCGCTCGAACCAGGCCTGCAGGTTCGGCGTGCGATCCAGGGCCTGACCCTGGTTCCGATGGGGCACGATCCATGGCCAGATGGCCATGTCGGCGATGGAATAGTCACCGGCGACATAGTTCCGATCCGCCAGGCGGCGCTCCAGCACGCTGTAGAGCCGGCGCACCTCGTCGGTGTAGCGACGCACGCCATAGGCCAGCTGGCGCTGATCCTTGATCATAGCCGGGGCATACTGGCGAAAATGGTGAGTCTGGCCGGCCATGGGGCCCAGCCCACCGACCTGCCAGAAAAGCCATTGATCGATTTCGGCCCGTGCGCGAGGCGTCTGCGGATAGAACTGGCCCGACACACGACCCAGATGCTGGAGGATCGCGCCAGACTCGAAGATTGCCAACGGCTCACCTTCGGCTCCGTCAGGATCGACGATAGCCGGCATTCGGCCATTTGGGCTTACGGTCTGAAAAGCCGGATCGAACTGCTCACCCTTACCGATGTTCACCGGCTTGAGCGCGTACGACAGACCCATCTCCTCGAGCGCAATGCTGATTTTCCAACCATTCGGGGTTGGCCAATAGTAGAGTTCGATCGGGCGGCGCATCAGGCGTAGCTCTTTCTGGTGTCTCGTCAGGGGTCGTCAGACCGAGTTCAGACGGGGTTCATCGACCGGCAACCATGTTGTCGACCAAGGGCTGTCTAAGACCTTTCGGGAAGAACAACCATGAACAAGATACTTGTCATGACCACCGCGCTCCTCGTGGCCGGCGGTCCGGCCCTGGCGGCCGGATCAGCGCAGGCCCAAAGCTGGCGCGATAGCAGTGCGGTTGTCGCCGGCATTGAGCAGGCCGACGGCCAGGATGCCCGACGCGACGATCGGCGCGGCGGTGGCGATCGTGGCGGTCGCCGCGGCGGTGGCCGACAAGGCGACGGCCAGCGCGGTGGCGGTGATCGTGGCAGCCAGCAGGGTGGTGGTGATCGTGGCGGCCAGCAGGGTGGCGGTGATCGTGGCGGCCAGCGTGGCGGCGGCGGCGACTGGAACCGCGGTGGCCAGCATGGGGGTGGCGACCGTGGCGGACAGCGCGGCGGGGGTGACCGTGGCGACTGGACCCGGGGTGGCCAGCAAGGCGGCGGCGATCGTGGCGGACAGCGCGGCGGGGGTGACCGTGGCGACTGGACCCGAGGTGGCCAGCAAGGCGGTGGCGATCGTGGAGGGCAGCGCGGCGGCGGCGATTGGAACCGGGGTGGCCAGCATGGGGGTGGCGATCGCGGCGGACAGCGCGGCGGGG
>JAFLCS010000004.1 GCA_017302105.1 Caulobacterales bacterium
CGGGCGAGCGGGCCAAGAGCCTGACCCGCCAGGAGCTGAGCGACACCGCGTCTGGCCCTCGGGTCAAGCCCGAGGGTGACAACGGCGGGGGAGATCAGTGGTCTGGATCCCCGCGTCGATGCGGGGAAACACGACCTGCGGTTAAGGCTGTTGTCATACGAGCGTGCGAAAGCGGGGTAAGCGCCCTATTTGCGAATGCCATGACGACCATCGACGACGCCCATTCAGACGACGCCAAGAGCGGCTTCATCGGCCTGACGCGCCAATTGGCGACGGCGGGCGGGACCGAGGGCCTGACGCTGGGCGAGATTCGCGACCGCCTGGACGAGCGAGGCTTCGGCCTGTTGATCCTGATCCTGTCGATCCCCTGCCTGGTTCCGGCCTTGTATGGCGTGCCGCAGGTCATCGGGGTGCCGATCATCCTGCTGGCAGGGCAGCTCCTGATCGGGATGAAGGAGCCGTGGTTGCCGCAGGCGTTCCTGAATCGGCGCTGCCCCCAGGCCTGGCTCGATCGCATGGCGGATTTTGCCGAGAAGCGCATGGGCTGGTTCGAGCGGCTGAGCCGTCCCCGGCTTCAGGCCCTGTCGACCGGCCTGGGCGAACGGTTCGCCGCCGCCTTCATGATCCTGGCGACGATCACCATCGTCCTGCCCCTGGTGAATACCGTGCCGTCGGTGGCCCTGGCCATGCTGGCGGTCGGCCTGATCCAGCGCGACGGACTGTTTGTGTTGCTCGGTGCCGTCGTCGCAAGTCTGTGGGCAGGGGCCCTGATCGCGGTGACGATCGGAGCCTATTACGGCGCGACCTGGACGGTGGGGATCACAGGATTTTTCCAGTAATCGACGCGCGGCTTTTCGCGGGCTAGAAACCGGCCATGCAGCCTTTCTCGATCCTGATGCGCTGGTGGGCCGTTGCCGCCCTGCTGATCTCGGCCCTGATGCTGGCGGCCGCCCACTGGTTTGAGAGCCAGGGTCTGCCGCCGTGCCCGCTTTGCCTGCGACAGCGTGAAGTCTATTGGGCGGCCCTGACCATCGCCGGCCCCGCCGTCGCCTGGACCCTGATCAGTCGCGCCAAGGGAACACCGCGTCTGGCGGCCTTCTGCCTGTTCGCGATTTTTGCCATCGGCACGGTCACGGCGACCTTTCATGCCGGCGGCGAACAGGGATGGTGGGATCTGCCGGCAACCTGCATGGGTTCGACAGAATCTATAAATGCCGGCGATATCCTGGCCAGCCTGGACGCTCCCGCCACCATGCCCAGCTGCGGCGATATTGCGTGGAGCTGGCTCGGCCTGTCGATGGCGACATGGAATGCGCTGATCTCCCTCCTGCTTACCGGATGCAGCCTGGTCGCTGCCATGCGTCCGCGCGACGCCCAGGTCCCGAGGCTCTATCGTGAACCGTAATGTCCGCCTGCCCCGCCCCGGACGCGGCCAGATGCGCCGCCGCCTGGAAGAGATGCTTCGGGTCGACCACGCCGGTGAACTGGCAGCCGTCCAGATCTACCGCGGCCAGAAGGATGTCTTTCGCGCCGCCGGCCGGGCCGACATGGCCGACGACATGGAGCGGATGCAGGGCGAGGAGCAGCTTCACCTGGACCGCTTCAATACCCTGCTGACCGAAAACCAGACCCGCCCGACCCTGATGACCCCGCTGTGGCGGATCGCGGCCTATGGCCTGGGCGTTGGCACCGCCCTTCTGGGTGAAAAAGCCGCCCACGCCTGCACCGAGGCGGTCGAGACGGTAATTGCCGAGCATTATGCCGACCAGGCCGACGAATGGGAGGGCCGCGATCCGGCCCTGGCCGAACAGTTCCGCGAATACCGCGAGGACGAACTGCGCCACCACGACCACGCCGTCGATCAGGGCGCGCACGAGGCGCCGGGGTATGAGGTGCTGACGGCCGTGATCAAGGCCGGATGCCGGGTGGCGATCAAGGTGTCGGAGAAGGTGTAGCTCAGGTTCTAGGTTCTAGGGACTAGGGTCTAGGGGAGTTCGAGTGACTGCCAGGGCCAACCACAGAGCCCCTGAAACCTAGCCCCTAGAACCTAGAACCTAGAACCTATCCCCGCTCACCGCACATCGAACGCCAGCAACAGCGTCCGCTGGCCGGGATTGAAGTTGTCGTCTGACAGGATGTAGAGCCGCACCCCGCCGTCGGGGCGGCGCACGGCGGCGAGGCCTTCGAAATTGTCGACGGTGGCGGGGGCGGTGAACCGGGCCAGGGGCCGCCAGGACAAATCGGGGCCGGCCTCGCCGTCGATCAGGGCCAACTCGGTGATCTCGATCGTATTGGTGTTCCGGTCGGCGTGATAGGCGCGGCGCAGGCCGTAGATGCCGTCGCCCAGCGTCGCCAGGGACGTCATGCGCAAATCGTCATCGCTCGGCGCAGCCGCCGGCGGCGGGACCAGCACGACGCACTGGCGGATCAGACAGGACCAGACGCCGCCGTTCTCGCCGGAGGCCCAGAACCGGTCCGCATGGGTGGAGGGGCTGATCCCCTCCATCCCCTCGTTCTCGGTGAAGGCAAAGTCCGGAATGGCCCGCTCCCCACGCCAGCGCCCGTCATGGTCGTAGCGCCAGACCCGGTGCAGGCGCTCGAAACTGACCAGAAGCTCGCCGTCCGGCAGCAAGGCCAGGCCCTCCGCATCGGCCAGGTATTTGGGGATCAGCGGCCGGCCGTCCGGATCGGTCAGGGGGCGCACCTGGACGCCCTGGACGCCGATCAGCCGACCGCCAGCATCGAGCTGAACGCGACCGCGCACCAAGAGGCCTTCGTCCGAGATTGAATAGAAGCTCTCAGCACTGTCGAACTTAATGTCTGACAGGCCGTGCAGCCGATTGAAGTCCGAGGTGATCTGGACCCCGCCGGCATAGATCAGCCGGCCGGTTCCGGCCTCCAGGTCGGCGTCGTTGATCGGCACCTGCGCGGTGGTCACTGACACATCGCTCCAGGCGTCCGGCAGCGGCTCTTCGGCGAAGCGCACCGCTTCACGCAGGGCCTCGGCGGCGGCGTGCCGGGCCTGCCAACCAACCTCGGGCGTGGTCGCACAGGCGGCGAGCAGGAGGGAGAGCAAAAGAGCCCCCAGCCTGCGTCGTCCGTCACCCCCGGACTTGTTCCGGGGGCCCATGGCCTCAGCTTGGGGGAAGTTCGTGCTCATGATCGCACCATCGCGGTGATGGATGGCCGGGACAAGCCCGGCCATGACGAAGAAAAATTCAGGCCGCGCGGCGCAGCCGGCGCCTCGGCGCGGCGGGTTCGCGGTCGAACAGTTCGGCCAGCTTTTCGATCATGACCCCGCCCAGCTGTTCCACATCGACGATGGTGACGGCCCGCTTGTACCAACGGGTGACGTCGTGGCCGATGCCGATGGCCAGAAGCTCGATCGCCCCCTCGCCCTCGATCTCGGCGATGACCTGTCTGAGGTGCTTGTCCAGATACAGCGCCGCATTGGCCGACTGGGTGGAATCATCGACCGGTGCCCCGTCGGAGATGACCATCAGGATGCGGCGCTCCTCGGGCCGTGCGGCCAGTCGCTGACGCGCCCACTGTAGGGCCTCGCCGTCGATGTTTTCCTTCAGCAGGCCCTCGCGCATCATCAGGCCCAGGTTCTTCTTGGCCCGGCGCCAGGGCGCGTCGGCGGACTTGTAGATGATGTGGCGGATGTCGTTCAGACGGCCCGGCATGGCCGGCTTGCCGGCCTCGACCCAGGTCTGGCGCGACTGGCCGCCCTTCCAGGCGCGAGTGGTGAAGCCCAGGATCTCGACCTTGACCCCGCAACGCTCCAGCGTGCGGGCCAGGATGTCGGCGCAGACGGCGGCGACCATGATCGGCCGTCCCCGCATCGAACCGGAGTTATCGAGCAGCAACGTCACAACCGTATCGCGGAACGGCATATCGCTCTCGGCCTTGAACGACAGCGGCGCGGTCGGGTCGGTGATGATCCGGGTCAGGCGGGCGGTGTCCAGCACCCCCTCCTCCAGATCGAACATCCATGAGCGGTTCTGCTGGGCCATCAGCCGGCGTTGCAGCTTGTTGGCCAGGCGCGCCACCACATTGGAAAGATTGGCCAGTTGCTGATCCAGCAAGGCCCGCAGCCGGCCCAGTTCGGTCGGGTCGCACAACTCGTCGGCATCGACCACCTCGTCGAACCGAGTCGTGAAGATGCGATAGGCACGGGCACGGCCTTCGTCGGACAGCTCCGGTCGGTTCGGCACCTCGCCGTCCGACGTGCCCTCAGCCTCCTCCTGGGGATTGGCGTCGGCGTCGACCTGACCTTCGGTGGCGCCTTCAGCCCGGTCGGTGTCGCGGCCTTCCGGCGCACCGGCGTCCGGCTCGGACTGGCCTTCGCCGGGATCCGACGAATCGTCGTCGGCACTGTCTTCCGGGGCCGAAGCGTCGTCGCCCTGGTCCTCGTCTCCATCCTGATCGGACGTGTCCTCAATATCGTCAGCGCTCGGGTCCAGATCCAGATCCCGCAGGGCCTGGCGCAAGACCCGCGCGAAGGCGGCCTGATCCTCGATGGCGGCGTCGAGCTGGTCCAGTGTCGGCCCCGCCTTGGCCTCGATCTCGCCGCGCAGGGCCTCGACGCTGGCGGCGGCGACGGGCGGCGGGGCCTCGCCGGTCAGACGCTCGCGCACGACCAGGGCCAGCACCTCGTCCATCGGCAATTGACTGACGGCGGGGGTCGTCAGCAGACGCGACAGCCGCTGCGACAGCGCAATCGCCAGATTGGCCCGCACGCCGCCCAGCACCCGCGCCCCGATGGCTTCGATGCGAGCGGTCTCGACGGCCTCGAAGGCGCGCTGGGCGGTTGGATCGGTCGGCCGACTGCGATTGAAGATCGCCGGATCATGATGGGCCAGCCTCAGGGCGAGCTGGTCGGCCTGTCCGCGCAGGCCTTGCGCCTCGGGACTGGACAGGTCACGCGGGGGCTGGGGCAGATAGGCGATGCCGTCGCGCACACCGGGCCGCTCACCGGAGAAGGCCACCTCCAGCTCGGCCTGTTCCGCCAGGGCGCGGGCGGCATGGGCCAGCGCGCGCTTGAAGGACTCGGCAGGATGTTCCAGGGCGGCCATGGACTCGATCTAGGACGTTGCGCCGCCCAGGTCGAGCGACGACAGGGATGATACCCTCAGCTCAGCCGTCCAATGGCGTAGAAGCGGTCAGAACGCTGAGCGCGCAACGCCTCGGGCGTCAGGCCTTCCATCGCCTCGAGTTCATCCTCGATCACGTCCCCGACCGCCTGGATCGCCACCTCTCGATCGGAGTGGGCACCGCCTTCCGGCTCGGCGATGATCCGATCGACAATCTTCAGCTCGACCAGATCCGGGGCCGTGATCTTCATGGCGGAGGCCGCGTCCTTGGCCCGCGAACCGTCGCGCCACAGGATCGAGGCGGCACCTTCCGGCGAGATCACCGAATAGATCGAATGCTCCAGCATCAGAACCCGATTGGCCGCCGCCAGGGCGATGGCTCCGCCTGAGCCGCCCTCGCCGGTGATGGTGGCGATCATCGGCGTGCCCAGCGTCAGGCCACGCTCGGTCGAGCGGGCGATGGCTTCGGCCTGGCCGCGTTCTTCCGCACCGAGGCCCGGATAGGCACCCGCCGTGTCCACAAAGGTCAGGACCGGCAGGTTGAATCGTTCGGCCAGATCCATCAGGCGCACCGCCTTGCGATAGCCCTCAGGTCGAGCCATGCCGAAATTGTGGGTCAGGCGACTGGAGGTGTCATGGCCCTTCTCGTGGCCCATGACCACGACCGGCCGCCCCCGGAAACGGCCCAGCCCGCCGACGATGGCCTGGTCATCGCCAAATTGACGGTCGCCTTTCAGCTCGACGAACTCCGTGATGAGACCGTCCAGATAGTCGAACAGGTGCGGCCGCTGCGGATGCCGGGCGACCTGGGTTTTCTTCCAGGGGTCCAGATTGGCATAGGCGTCGCGACGCAGCTTGTTGGCCTTCTTGCGAAGGGCCTCGATCTCGGCCTCGAACGAGCCGGTCGTTTCCGACAGCGCCTCAAGCTCCTCGATCTTGGCTTCGAGGTCGGCGATCGGCTTTTCAAAGTCGAGATAGTGCTGGGCCATCAGGCGTCCCGGGCGTTTCTGCGGGGGCGGAAACTATAGCGCGTTCCGATAAGTGGGAACCGCTTATCGGATTAAAACGCGCGTCTTTTGAAAATAGATCCGGGCGCATCTCGATTCCAAAGCCGTGCGCCCGGCTCTGGGGAAAGGTGCCCCGGGGGCAAGCGGTGGCTCAATCCGGCAGGCGCTTTAGCGCCCGCCCCCCAGGACCTGGCCCAGGATCGAGCCAAATCCACCACCTGGCGCGCTGCCGTCCGGCGTCATCATGTCGATCACCGCCGGAAGTTGCTGTGCGATGATCTCAGCGATGCGTTCCGGGCTCAGTCCCATCTGCTGGGCGGCCCGTCCGATCATGCCATCACCGAGAATCGCTCGAACCCGGTCCGGCGTGATGGCCTGGTTGGCACCCTGGGCGATCCAGGACCCGATCTGGTCATTCAGGCCGCCGGCACGCAGCTGATCCATCACGGCATCCAACCCGCCCATGCTCTGAACGACCTCGAACAGCTGGCCGTAGTTGGTGCTGCCGCCGGCACCGACGCCGCCCAGGGCACCGCCGATCATGTCCAGGATATTCATGTCCAGATATCTCCTTGAGGTCAGGCCGGTTTGAACCGGTCAAAATAGGTATCGATAACGCGCCGATAGACGCGGGTGACGGCGTGAAGGTCGGCTTCTGAAACCCGCTCGTCAATCTGGTGCATGGTTTGGCCGACCAGGCCCAGCTCCAGGACGGGGCACAGGGCGCGGATAAAGCGGGCGTCCGACGTGCCGCCGGTGGTCGAGGCCTCGGGGCGAAGACCCAGCTCGGCCTCGACCGCATCCTGAACCGCCTGGGTGAAGGTACCCTCCTGGGTCAGGAAGGCGTCACCCGAATGCAGGAACTCGACCTCGACCGTCTGGCCGGACGCTTCCTGGGCGGCGCGCGCCTCCTGGCTGATCCAGTCCATCAGGGACGCCCCGGTATGGGCCGGGTTGAAGCGGATGTTGAAACGCCCCATCGCCTGTCCCGGAATCACGTTGGTAGCGGTGTTGCCGACGTCGAAGGTGGTCAGCTCCAGATTGGACGGCTGAAACGCCTCATAGCCCTCGTCGAGACGCCGGTCATTCAGCCGTTTCATCAGGTCCAAGAGCACCGGGATCGGATTGGCCCCGCGCTCGGGATAGGCGACGTGGCCCTGTTTTCCGGTGACGGTGATCCAGACGTTCAGCGAACCGCGCCGGCCGATCTTGATGGTGTCGCCCAGCACCTGAAGCGACGACGGCTCACCGACCACGCAGGCGTCGATCCGCTCGCCCTCGGCCAACAGCTGTTCGACCACCAGCTTGGTGCCGTGGGTGGCCTGGCCCTCTTCATCGCCGGTGATCAGAAAGCTGAGCGAGCCGGGCGGATCGCCGGCGTCCAGCACCTGGGACACCGCCGCGATCCAGGCGGCGACTCCGCCCTTCATGTCCACGGCACCGCGGCCAACGACTACGCCCTCGACCACATCGGCGGCGAAGGGATCGGACGACCAGGCCCCGCTCGGGCCGGTCGGAACCACATCGGTGTGGCCGGCGAAACAGAGGTTGGGCCCGTCGGTCCCGCGCCGGGCGTAGAGATTCTCGATGACTTCCGAGTTGCCTACCGCTTCGCTGCTTGAGGCACCGAACTTCATCCGGCGACAGGCGAAGCCGAGTGCCTCCAGCTCGGCTTGGACCAGATCCATCGCCCCCTCGTCGGCCGGCGTCACCGACGGCTTGCGGATCAGGTCGCGAGTGAGGGATACGGGATCGACGAGGGCCATGGTGACGCTTCTAGGCTGAGCTGCGCCTCTGGAGAAGACTCATGCCCAGGATCGACCCCAAATCCGCTCCCAACCGCGATGGTACGGCCTATCCCCCGCCCTACGATCAGCCGTGTCTGAAACGGCGGCGCAAGCAGCTCGGCAATGCCGCGGGCCTGACCCAGTTCGGCGTCAACCGGCTGGAGCTGGACCCTGGGGTCTGGTCATCCCAGCGTCACTGGCATTCCGCCGAGGATGAATTTGTCTGGGTCGTTTCGGGCGAGGTGGTCCTGATCGACGACCACGGCGAGACCGTCCTGAAAGCTGGCGATTGCGCCGGCTTCCCAGCCGGAGAGCCCAACGGACACCAGATCGTCAATCGCTCGAACCAGACGGCAGTCTTGCTGGAGGTCGGCTCGCGTCGTCCGGATGAAGACGGCGTCGACTATCCCGACATCGACCTGGTGCTGAATGACGGCGACCGCCGCTATCGCCACAACGACGGGACGCTCTACACCGAGGCAGGCGGCCGCAAGACGTGAGTATCGACGCCCCGGAAAATCCGCAGCCGACACCGCCGGTTCCGCCCGACGGGGACGGGACCAGTCCGTGGGGCCTTCGCGACTTTCGGCTCTTGTGGGTCGGGCGGGTGATTGCGGTGCTGGCGATCCAGATCCAGTCCTCGGCCCTACTGTGGCAGGTCTATACGATCGCCCGGCGCGAGCATCCGATTGAACAGGCGAGCCTGTATCTGGGCCTGGTCGGCCTGGTTCAGTTCCTGCCGCTTCTGGCCTTCACCCTGCCGGCCGGAGAGATGGCCGACCGGCGCGACCGCAAGGGCACGGTGGCCCTGTCCATCGCGGTTGAGGGCGGCTGCGCCCTGGCCTTCCTGGCCATGGCGATCCATGGCTCGCCGCCGCTGTGGGGGCTGCTTTCGGTCGCGGCGACCTTCGGGGCGGCGCGCGCCTTTCTGGCCCCGGCCAGCCAGGCCTTCCTGCCGATGGTGGTGGGACGCAAGGCCCTGCCGGCGGCCATCGCGGCCCAGTCGATCGCCTTTCAGACCGGGGCCATCGCCGGCCCGGCCCTGGGCGGCCTGATCGTCGGCATCAACACGCCGTTGGCCTACGGCGTGGCCGGGGTGCTGTTCGCGGTCGGGCTGGGCTGTTTCCTGGCCATCCGCACCAGCGGCCAGCCGGCTCGGTCAGAACAGCCCATGGGGCGGCTCACGGCCGTGCGCGAGGGTCTGGCCTATGTCTGGAACACCAAGATCGTGCTGGGGGCCATCTCGCTGGATCTGGTGGTGGTGATGCTGGCGGGGGTGGCCCTGCTGACACCGATCTTCGCGCGCGACATCCTGCACGTCGGAGCGCTGGGCTTCGGCTTGCTGCGCGCCGCCTTCGGGGTCGGGGCACTGGTCATGGCGCTGTATCTGTCGCGGCGACCGATCACCCGGCGCGGCGGCCTGTGGATGTTCGCGGCGGTGGCGGTGTTCGGGGTCTGCACCCTGGTCTTCGGCCTGTCGAAGGTGGCCTGGCTGTCGGCCCTGGTGCTGTTCGTCGGCGGTGCCGCCGACATGATCAGCGTCAATATCCGCCAGACCCTGATCCAGCTGGCCACGCCCGATCATATGCGCGGCCGGGTCAGCTCGGTGTCGATGCTGTTCATCGGCGCCTCGAACGAACTGGGCGAGGCCTATTCCGGCGTCATGGTGCGCCTGCTCGGCCCCATCGGCGCGGCGGTGTTCGGCGGCGTCGGCGCCCTGGCCTCGACCGGACTATGGAGCTGGATGTTCCCCGGCCTCCGGAAGGCTGACCGACTGGACTGATTTCACCGTCCCCGCAGGCGCAGATCGGACGGCTCGCGATGGACCGCGTCGCGCGGCATCGACACCGGGATCCGGGTTTGCTCGGAGGCTGTCGGGCATTCGAAACGCGCGATCTCACGGCCCGCGCGCCGGACCTGGACGCCTGACGGGCCAGGCCGCATCGCCTCACCACGGCCCGACTGCTGAGAAAAGACAACATAGTCGTAGTTGCCGTTCTGGAAACGCACTTGCGTCTGGCGACCCTCGCCACGCCGGCGCTCAACCTCGTAGCTGACCGCATCCGATCCCAGCTCGCGCACCAGATCCAGCTCGGGTGCCCCCGGCCGTCCAAAGCGATAGGCGATCTGGTCGCCCATGCAGACCGACAGCATTCTCCCATCCTGGAAACGGCAGCTGTACAGGGTCGCTTCTTGGTCCAGGCAGTGCGACGGCACCGGGCCGGCGGGTGCCGGCTCCGGCTCGACATGAACAACGGGCGTGAACGCCGGCGCCTGGTCCTCGGACGGGGCCTGCGATTCGTGATCCACAACTGGCGTGACCGGCACCTGCGGGGCCGGACCGGCCACCGGCGCAGGCAGGGGCGCGGTCTCGGGCTCGCTCTCAACCAGATCGACAGGGGCATCGGCCGGCGGGATCGGTGGACCTTCGGGCTGATCGCCGGGGTAGATGAGATCCACGCGCAAGGGGGGGCCGCCCAGGGTCGGGTTCGGCGCGTCACGAGAAGCAGGAAGCCTTGGATTGCACCCCGCGACCGCCAGGGCCGCCAGGGAGATGACCGTAAGAACCGAGGCCGGCCGGGGTGACATGGTGTGCTCCGCGAGATGGACCGGAACGGCCCCCTGCCGCCCCTCTCACAGAACGTCGCGCACTGAACATGACTGTAAGCTGACTAGAGGCGTCAGCTTACAGCCAGTCGGTCAATCCCTTAGCAGCTCATTCACCCCCGTCTTGGCGCGCGTCTGCGCATCGACGCGCTTGACGATGACCGCGCAGTACAGGCTGGGCCCACCGTTGGGGTCGGGCAGGCTGCCGGGCACCACCACCGAATAGGCCGGAACCTCGCCGCGGAAGACTTCGCCGGTCGCCCGGTCGATGATCTTGGTCGAGGCTGACAGATAGACACCCATGGCCAGGACCGCGCCCTCGCGCACGATGACGCCCTCGGCCACCTCGGCGCGCGCGCCGATGAAACAGCCGTCTTCGATGATGGTCGGACTGGCCTGGAGCGGCTCTAGCACCCCGCCGATGCCGGCCCCGCCCGACAGATGCACATTCTTGCCGATCTGGGCGCAGGAGCCGACCGTGGCCCAGGTGTCGACCATGGTGCCCTCATCAACGAAGGCACCGATGTTCACGAACGACGGCATCAGGATGACATTCTTGCCGATGAAGGCCCCAGCCCGGACCACGGCACCCGGCACCGCCCGGAAGCCCGCATCCTCGAACCGGCGGGCGCTCCAGTTGCTGAACTTGTTGGGCACCTTGTCCCACCATGGCCCCAGCGACGAGTGATTATGGGCGTCATCGACGCCGTGCATGACCTGATTGGCATTCAGGCGGAACGACAACAGCACCGCCTTCTTCAGCCACTGGTGCGTGGCCCAGGCTCCATCCGCCTCGCGGCTGGCGACGCGTAACGATCCGTCATCCAGATGCGCCAGGGCCGTCTCGACGGCCTTGCGAACGTCGCCGCGTGTCCCGGTCGAGATGTTGGCTCGATCTTCCCAGGCGGCTTCGATGGTCGTCTTGATGGCGGCCAGGTCGGTCATGGCTGGGTCGGCTCCACAAAGGTCAGGGATTCGAGAAACGGCGTCAGGTGCTCGGCCCGGTGATGCACGAACGGAGCCTGGGACGCCAGAGCGTGGGGACCGATCAGCACCGTCGTCATGCCCATGTCAGCCGCCGGTTTCAGGTTCCGGGCGGTGTCTTCGAAGAAGGCAGTCCGCGTCGGGTCCAGTCCGAACCGCGCCGTCACCGCCGCGAAGGTCCGCGGATCCGGCTTGGGGATCAGGTCCCCGCTTTCGATATGGAAAACGCCGCTGAACAGATCGGCAATTCCCAGACGCTCCAGCACCCGTTCGGCGTGACCTGACGAGCCGTTGGTGAAGACGAACCGCCGCCCAGGCAGCCGTTCCAGAGCCGCACGCAGCCGCGGGTCCGGCACAATGGCGTCCAGCGGCACATCATGGATATCAACCAGGAATTCTTCGACCGAGACGTCGTGTTCCTTGAGCAGCCCCGGCAGGGAGGCGCCATGCGCCTCGAACCAGCCGCGCTGAACGACCCGCGCCTCTTCGGCATCCAGGCCGGTGATTCGCATGACGAAGCCGGTAATCCGTTCGCGGATCAAATCCATGATCCCCGATTCTTCCGGGTACAGGGTGTCGTCCAGGTCGAACAGCCAGGTGTCGATCCCGGAAAAACTCATCCCGCCTGCACCAAAGTACCCGCCCCATGCTCGGTGAACAGCTCCACCAGCATGGCGTGGGGGCGGCGGCCATCGAGAATGACCACGGCCTCGACCCCGGCCTCGACAGCAGCGATGGCGGTTTCCAGCTTGGGGATCATGCCGCCCGTCGCCGTGCCGTCGGCAATCAGGCCGCGGGCCTGGCTGACGGTCATCTGGCGGATGATCTCGCCGGACTTGTCCTTGACCCCGGGCACGTCGGTCAGCAGCAACATTCTTTTGGCTTCCAGCTTGCCGGCCACGGCGCCGGCAACGGTGTCGGCATTGACGTTGAAGGTCTCGCCGGCAGCCGACACCCCAATCGGCGCAATGACCGGCACCCAGTCGGCATCCGACGAGATCAGCCGGTCGATCAGCTTGGTGTCCACCGCGGTCGGATCGCCGACGAAGCCCAGATCGACCTCATGCTCGATCATACTGTCCGGGTCGCGCTTGGTGCGCTTGGTCTTCTCGACCGTCAGCAGGCCCGCATCCTTGCCCGACAGACCGATGCCGCGCACATCGGCCTCCTTGCCGGCCATGGTGATCCAGTGGGCGATCTCTTTGTTCACGGCGCCGGACAGGACCATCTCGGCCACCTGCATGGTGTCGGCGTCCGTGACGCGCAGACCGTCGACGAAGGCCGACTTGACCCCGGCCTTGTCGAGCATGGCGCTGATCTGCGGCCCACCGCCGTGAACCACGACAGGGTTCACACCCATCAGCTTGAGCAGCACCACATCGGCCGCAAATTGCTTGGCCACGGCACTCTCACCCATGGCGTGACCGCCATATTTGATGACCACCGTTTCGCGGTCATAGACCTGCACATACGGCAGGGCCTCGGCCAGCATTCTAGCCGTATCCCAGGCGCGTTCTTCGGATTGGCGTTCAATCTCGTCCATGCGCCGGGCTGATAAGACCGAAACGCCCGCCTGTCACGACAAACGAAGACCGGCGACCTCCGCCAAGATCCGATACGACCGCTTACGGGCATCGTGGTCCCAGATCTGGCTGGTGACGATGATCTCGTCGGGCTGGTGGGCCTGGACGAACTCTGACAGGCGTATGCGGACGGTGCCCGGCGAACCGACCGCTGAGCAGGACAGGGCCTGATCGAGCATGGCGCGGGCAGCGGGGTCCAGCGTCTCGTAATAGCCGGGTCGAGGTGCCGGCAGCTTGCCGGGGCGACCGGTCCTGAGATTGACGAAGGCCTGCTGGATCGAGGTGGCCAGATCGCACGCCTCATCGTCCGTCTCGGCGGCGATGACATTGTAGCCGAGCATGACCTTGGGCTGATCGAGCTGTGCCGAGGGCTGAAAGGTCTGGCGATAGACCTGGATCGCATTGGCCAGTTCGCCCGGCGCGAAATGGCTGGAGAAGGCGTAGGGCAGGCCCAGTTGAGCGGCGAGTTGCGCGCCATAGAGCGAAGATCCCAGAATCCACAGCGGCACGTCCTGACCCTCGCCGGGAACGGCTCGCAGGCGCTGCCCTTCCTCGGCAGGCTGGAACCAGGCCTGTAGTTCCAGCACATCTTGCGGGAAGCCGTCGGCGTCGCCCTGAAGCGTGCGTCTGAGCGCTCGCGCCGTGGCCATGTCGGTTCCCGGTGCCCGGCCCAGGCCCAGGTCAATGCGGCCCGGGTACAAGGCGTTCAGCGTGCCGAATTGCTCGGCGATCTGTAGTGGCGCATGGTTGGGCAGCATGATCCCGCCGGCCCCGACGCGGATCGTCGCGGTGGCAGCCGCAACCGCCCCGATCACCACCGACGTCGCCGCCGAGGCGATGCCCGGCATATTGTGATGCTCCGCCATCCAGTAGCGGTGAAAGCCCAGAGCCTCGACGTGACGGGCCAGGTCCAGCGTATGGGTCAGCGAAGCGGAAACGTCCGAGCCCTCAGGCACCGGCGACAGGTCGAGAACGGAAAGCGGCGGGAAGGTCATGTCCGCCATATGGGTCCTGAATTAGGACTATGCCAGTTCGCACGCCTGCTGGATTTCGGCCCGCAGCTCGGGAATGCCGTCGCCCTTGTCCGATGAGGTGACCCGCACCGCCGGATAGGCGGCTGGGCGTTTGGCTATGGCCTTCAGGGTCTGGGCGGCCATGGCTTCGCCCTCCCCTTTTTTCAGCTTGTCGGCCTTGGTCAGGACGATCTGGTAGGAGACGGCCGCCTCATCCAGCGCATCCAGCGCCTCGGTGTCGACACTCTTGAGGCCGTGGCGGCTGTCGATCAGCAGATAGACCCGCTTGAGGCTGACCCGGCCGCGCAGATAGTCGCGACCCAGGTTCTGGAACTTCTTGGTCACCTGCTTGCCGGCCTTGGCCCAGCCGTAGCCCGGCAGATCGACCAGCCGCAGCCGTCCGCCCAGATCGAAGAAATTGACCTCGCGCGTGCGGCCCGGCTCATTCGACGCGCGCGCCAGCTTGTTCATCCCGACCAGGGCGTTGATCAGGCTGGATTTGCCGACGTTGGAGCGCCCGGCAAAGGCCACCTCGGGCAGGTCCGGCGCCGGCAACTGCTCGATCTTGGCCGCGCCCATGACGAAGGTGGCCGGCTGGGCGAACAGAACCCGCGCCGCCTCAAGCTGCTCGTCGGTGAAGGCGTCGCTCACGCGTCCTTCTTCTGGCGCAACCGTTCGATGAAGGTATCGATCGGGTTCTCGGCCTTGAAGCGGTGCATGATCACATACTGCTGGATGATCGTCAGGATGTTCGACCAGGTCCAGTAGATCAGCAGGCCGGCCGCGAACGGGGCCATGATGAAGGTGAACAGGATCGGCATCATGGCGAAGATCTTGCGCTGCATCTCATCGGTCGGCGGCGGGTTCATCTGGGTCTGCAGCCACATGGTCGCGCCGTAGAGCAGGGACAGTACGCCCAACGCCAGGGTGATGCCGCCGACATGGTGGCTGACCCCAATCAGGCCTCCGACCAGCGGGGCCGATGCCGGATCCCAGGGGATCAGGCCGAACAGGTTCCAGATGTTGGACGGATCGCGCGCCGACAGGTCGCGGATCCAGCCGAAGAACGGCGCGTGCCGCATCTCGATGGTGACCGTCAGCACCTTGTACAGCGAATAGAAGATCGGAATCTGGATCAGCATCGGCCAGCAGCCGGCCAGCGGATTGACCTTCTCGCGCTGGTACATGGCCATAATTTCCTGCTGCTGCTTGGCAGGATCGTCTTTGAACCGCTCGCGGATCTCCTCCATCTTGGGCTGGAGCATCCGCATCCGCGACATCGATTCATAAGCCTTGTTGGCCAGCGGGAAGAGCACCAGCTTGACCGCCACAGTCAGCAGCAGGATGGCCACGCCGAAGTTGTGAACCAGACCGTAGAAGAACTCGAGCACGGTGAAGAACGGCTTGGTCAGGAACCAGAACATCCCCCAGTCGATGGCGTCCGTCATGCGCGGGGCACCCAGCTCCTCGCCATAGGCCGTCAGGATTTCATTGCGCTTGGCTCCGGCGAACAGGTGCACGGTTTCGGTCGCCGAGCGACCCGCCGGGATGACCCAGGTCCGCGACTGGTAGGCCGTTTCAAACGTACGCACTCCACCGCGCTCGGCGGTGCGGAACTGGGCCTCGAACCTTTCGTCCTGCTCGGGGATGAAGGCCGTCAGCCAGTATTTGTCAGTGATCCCAACCCAGCCCCCTTCGCCGGCATATTCTTCAGCCTCGTCTTCGTCTTCCCAGTTGGGGAATTTGGACTGATGCAGCTGGTCACCGAAGACGCCGATGGCCCCTTCATGCACGATCGGCTGGCGACCCAGGTCGTCGGGAATTCCGCGCCGCTGGATCGAGCCATAGGGCGCGAGCGTAACGCTGCGGTCCGAGTTGTTGTCGACACGGTCGGTGATGGTGAACAGGAACTGGTCGTCCACCGCGACAGTCCGGGTGAAGGTCAGGCCCTGGCCGTTATCGTAGTTCATGACGATGGGATGGCCGGGCGACAGCTCGGTGCCGGAGCGCAGCACCCACTGGGTGTCCGGTCCCGGCAGGCCTTCGATGTTCTGACCCAGCCAGCCGACATAGGCGAAATAGGCGTGCTCCATGCCCTCGGGCCGCAGCAGTTCGACGGTCGCGGGGTCATCCAGGGTCACGCGGTAGTCGTTCAGATACAGATGGTCGATCCGGCCACCGGTCATGCTGACCGAGCCGGTCAGACTGGGCGTACGAACAGGAACTCGGGCTGAACGGGCCAGGGCAGTTCGCTCATCGACGTAGGCCGAGGGAGAATCGCTGGAAGACGCACCGGGTGCCGGTCCGACGCCCTCGGCCGAAACCTGGGACTCCGCAGCCGCCCGCGCCGCAGCGGCCCGCTGCAGCTCGATGGGGCGCATCACAAACCAGTAATAGACGCCGAAGATCAGCAACGAGGCGACGATGAAGATCACCAGGTTGCGGTTGTTCTCTTGCTGCATGGGAGGAAGCGGCTTTCGCGGTAGGGGCGTGTCGGGTGGATACAGGAAGCGCTAAGGCTCAAGCCCACGGTCGGCGGCGAGCCTTATCAGCGCGGTTTTCACATCGTCAAGCAATCGCGGCCAGGGCCGGTCGGCACAGGACTGTCGCGCGATCAGAACATAGTCGGCACCGGCGATGCCATGGACAGGAATCAGTTGACGGGCTGCTTCGCGCATCCGCCGTTTGGCCCGATTGCGAACCACCGCTCCGCCCAGCTTTTTTGTCGCGGTGAAACCGACGCCTATGGTGGGATCGCTGTCCTCGCGGTCGCGCGTCTGGATCAGGACGGCCCCGCAAGGCCGCGCCAGACCCTTGGCCGCAGCCAGAAACTGGGGCCGGACCTTCAGACGACGCAAAACGACGCGCCCTTTGGGGAGCGCGTCGTCTGAAGTGCGTTCGATGTCGTGCACCGGCCTGGCCAGGCCGAACGGCCTTAGGCCGTCAGGCGCTTGCGGCCCTTGGCGCGGCGACGCGCCACGATTTTCTGGCCGTTCTTGGTGGCCATGCGCGCACGGAAGCCGTGACGGCGCTTACGCACGATCCGGGACGGCTGATAGGTCCGCTTCACGGTAGGACTCCAAGGCAATAGATTGGGCTGCGCCGGACCGGAGTCCGTCGCGGGAGGCGGGCGTATAGGCGTAAAGGACCGGGGGTGTCAACCGCACGGGGCTAGTACAGCACCCGAAATCTGAGTGCCCCGTCCACGGCCTTCAGGCCGTCCAAGGCCTCGGGATCATAGTCGCCTTCGACATCGACGATGACATAGCCGGTGCGCTCATCCGTCTTGAGGTGCTGACCCAGCACATTGAGTCCACCCTCGGCCAGGGCCCGGTTGATCGCGGCCAACACGCCGGGCTGGTTGCGGTGGATGTGCAGCAGGCGGTGCGCCCCCGACACCTCGGACAGGCGCACATTGGGCAGATTGACCGCAAAGGTCGTATCGCCGCGATTGACGAAGCCGAGCAGCCGTTCGGCCGCGAACTCGGCGATGGCTTCCTGGGCCTCCTCCGTCGAGCCCCCGATGTGCGGCGTCAGAATCACATTGAGCAGACCCTGAAGCGGGCTGGTAAACCCGTCGGAATTGGCCACCGGCTCTTCGGGGAAGACATCCACGGCCGCGCCGCCCAGCCGACCCGAACGCAAGGCCTCTGCCAGGGCCTCGACATCGACGATGTGGCCGCGCGACAGGTTCAGCAGGATTGCTCCCGGCTTCATGCGCGCCAGCTGGCCTGCCCCGAACAGGCCGGCGTTCTCGCGGCGTCCGTCGACGTGCAGCGTCACGACGTCAGACTGGTCCAGAAGGGCGTCCAGGCTACGCAATCGCTGCGCATTGCCCAGGGCGAGCTTCTCATCGAGGTCGAAGAAGACGACCTTCATGCCGAGCGCCTCGGCCAGGACCGACAGCTGAGCCCCGATAGCGCCGTAACCGATGATGCCGAGGGTGCGCCCTCTCAGTTCGTGCGCACCGTCCGCCGACTTGTCCCAGCGACCCGCGTGCAGGGCGGCCGACTTGTCCGCAACCCGCCGCGTCAGGGTGATGGTCAGGCCCAGCACCAGCTCGACCACCGAACGCGTGTTCGAATAGGGCGCATTGAATACCGCCACGCCGTGATCGGACGCCGCGGCCAGGTCGATCTGATTGGTGCCGATACAAAAGGCGCCGATGGCCAGGAGCCGATCCGCCGCCGCCAGCACCCGGGCCGTCACCTCGGTCTTGGAGCGAATGCCCAGGACATGGACGCCCTTGATCCGCTCGATCAGGGCGGCTTCGTCCAGCGCGCCCTTGACCATCTCGACCTGATAGCCTTCGGCCTTGAGCCGCTCGGCCGCCTTGGGATGGACGTTCTCAAGCAGAAGCACCTTCATGCGCCCGCGCGGATAGGAAAAGCGCCCGGCGAAGCCTTCGGCGTGCAGGATCTCATCCAGGCTGGCGGCGACGCCGTCGGCCCGTTCGACCACCCGGTCGCGCCGCACGATCTCGGTGAAGGCCCAGAAACGGTCGGCCAGGCCCGCTTCGCGCACGCGCCAGTCGCCCCAGCCGTCGCCGATCATCACCACCGGCCCGGACAGGCTCAGAGCCTGGACCGCCGCCAGCTTGCCATCCTCGAAGGCCAGCGGATTGTCCGTATCGACCCCAACCACCCGGCCCTGGGCGTCATAGACCAGGTCGTTGGCCAGGATGTGCGACGGATCCAGCCCCATGGCCTCGGCCACCGGCGCGATGACCTCGGTGAAGCCGGCCGAGACGATCCAGATGCGCCCGGCGTTGCGGCGCAAGGCCTCCAGATTGCGGTCGACCGACGGAGCCAGGGCCGCCACGGCCCGCTCCGCCACCGCCTGGATCTGACGACGATCCGCTTCGACGAGGGCTAGCCGGCGCGTCAGGGCCTCGTGAAAATCGAGCCGCCCCTCCATGGCCTCGTCGGTCAGACGGCCGATGTCGACACGACGGCTCTCGGCATCCGGGTGACCGGCCAGTGCAACCTCGGCCAGGGCTTCGAGCGTTTCGAAGCCGACCAGGGTGGAATCAAAGTCAATCAGCAGCGTGGGGAGGGAGCGCATGACCCCAAGCTGACCCGTCTTCGCAGGTGCGGCAAGCCTTAAGCGCCGTCACGCCGCTCGTTCATGGCTACCGCCACGGCCCCCAGGATGGCCGCGACCGCCGCCAGGGTGCTGACCCCTTCCACAGCATGATCACGGGCATAACGGACCGCGCGATCCCGAACCGGGCCGGCGCGGCCCGGCAGATCAAGTCGGCGGAAGTGCCCGCCTACATCAAGATCCCGCCAGCGGTCGCCCATGCTGTCTCGCCAATCCTCAAACCGCGAGCGCCAGCGCCGCAGGCCGGTGGCCTCCTGCGCCTCGCGGCCAATCAGGCGCTGGACCGCCACGGCCCCCGCTGCGATCAGGAACAACCCCAGGACCGCGCCGGCGGTCGTCCTCGGGTGCATCCGCGCCTGGGCCAGCAGGCTCGATCGGCGCACGAAGGGGTAGCGAACTTCTTCCATCAATCCGTCCTCGGTTGGGTCCCACAGGCCATCTTCGGTCGAGCGATAGTCGCCTTGACGGTCCCGGTGCAGCATCGGCGAGGCCAGGGCGAACAAAGGCTCGGCCAGGCCGGGGACCAGGTGGTGAAATGCCGCCATCAGACGCCCGCCGCCGCCCACCGTAATCTCGCGGATCGGGTGGCTGGCACAGTGCAGGATGACATCGGCAACGACATGAGCCGCATAGACCGGCCCAGGATTCTTCATGGCCTGACCCGTCAGGTTCAGGGCGTGGTCCTTGTAGGGCGTGTCAATCGCCGCCGGCTTGACCAGGGTGATGGAAATCGGGGCCCGCTCGCGGATCAGCTCCATGCGCAGCGCATTGGTGAAACCACGCACGGCGTGTTTCGAAGCGGAATAGACACCCTGGACCGGCAGGGGAGCGTCCCCAAGCACCGAGCCGACCGTGATGATAGCCCCTCCGCCATCCCGGCCCCTCAGTGTTTCAGAGGCCAGAAGCGAGCCATTGACCACGCCCCAGTAATTGGTTTCGAACAGGCGACGATGGTCTTCGGGCTTTGTTTCCCGGATCGGGCCATAGATCGACACTCCGGCATTGTTCACCCAGGTGTCGAAGCCGCCGAACAGGCGGGTGCATTTCTCAGCCGCCGCCGCCAGCGCCTCGGGATCACCGACATCGGCAACCGCATAGGCGGCCCGGCCACCGGCCTGCTGGAGCTCTTCACACAGGGTCCGCAGGTCGTTCTCGCCGCGCGCAATGAGAAAGACCCTTGCTCCACGCTCGGCCGCCCGCCGCGCCGTTGCCAGGCCGATGCCCGAGGTCGCTCCGGTGATGGCGATGGTCTGCTGGTTGAGCGGCTTGAGGCGCGGTCGGCTCATGGGAGCGGTGTCTCCGGTAGTTGACAGTGAAACGATCCGGTTCGGACGGAAGTTCCTCTAGACCTTATCAGCGTGCGCGCGAACGCCTATCTCTCGGACATGACATTCCCGCATGATGACATGACCGCCCAGTTCCTGCTGCCCGACCGTCCGGTGGTGGGCCGGCTGGTGCGGCTGGGCGACACAGCTGACGAGGTTCTCAGCCGGCACGCCTATCCTGAGCCCGTGGCCAATCTGCTGGGCGAGGCCCTGGCCCTGGCTGCCCTGGTCGGGGGCTCGCTGAAGTTCGACGGACGCCTGATCGTTCAGGCCCAGGGCGATGGCCCGGTGTCCTATCTGGTCGTCGACTACGACACCGACGGGTCGCTGCGCGGCTACTGCAAATTCGATCCGGATCGGGTTGCCGCGGCGTCTCAAGGCTTCGTGCGTCCGGGAGCCGAGGCGCTCCTGGGTCAGGGAGCCTTCGTGATGACGGTCGACCGGGGCGAGGACATGGGCCGAACCCAGGGGGCCGCACCGATCCAGGGGGAAACCCTGGCCCTCTGTGCCGAAACCTATTTCAACCAGTCCGAACAGCTTCCGACCCGCGTGGTGCTGGGTGTGGCCAAGGTCGACGGCAAGTGGCGCGCTGGCGGGGTGATGATCCAGCTGATTGCGCCGGATGATCTTCGCGGCTCGACCGAAGAGGCGTGGGATCATGCCCGCGCCATCGTCAATACCCTGGCCGAGGACGAGCTGACCGACCCCAAATTGTCGACAGAAGCCTTGTTGTTCCGGCTGTTCCACGAAGACGGCGTCCGGCTGCTACCCGGCAAGCCCCTGGCGGCCCAGTGCCGCTGCTCACAGGAACGGGTCGAAGGCATGATCCGCTCATTCGAGCCGACAGCGGTCGCCGAAATGGTCGAACCGGACGGCCAGGTCCATGTGACCTGCGAATTCTGTTCGCGGACCTATCAGGTCTCTCCGACCGAGGTCGGGGCCAGCGCCTGACGCAAGGCGGCGAATTTGGCTTCGGTCTCCAGACGTTCAGCCACGGGGTCACTGTCGGCGGTGATCCCCGCGCCGGCCTGGGCCCGCCAGGCCCAGCCACGTTCGTCCAGAGAAAAGGCCGCCGAGCGGATCAGGACCGAGGAGTCCATCTCGCCGGCCGAGGCGATCCGCATCAATGCGCCGCACCAGGGACCACGCGGGGCTGATTCCAGCTCAGCGATGACTCGCATGGCCTGGTGTTTGGGCGCGCCAGTGATCGAACCGGGGGGGAAGGTCGCACCGATCAGCTCGGCGATGCCGCGCCCCTCGGCCAGGTCACCTTCGACGGTCGACACCAGATGCCAGACGTGGGGGAATCTCTCCACCGCGTTCAGCTCGGTGACCGCGACCGTCCCCGGCGCGCAGACCCGCGCCAGATCATTGCGCATCAGATCGACGATCATCAGATTCTCGGCCCAGTCCTTGGCGCTGGCGGCGAGATCCGCCGCGAGAAATGAGTCTTCGGCAGCCGTGGCCCCGCGCGGGCGCGTGCCCTTGATTGGCCGGGTCCGGACCCGACGCCCGTTCAGGGACAGGAACCTCTCCGGTGAATGGGACACGAGCGCCCGGCCCTCGAGCTGCCAGAAGGCAGCCAGCGGAGCTGGACTGGCCGCGACCAGACGTTCGAAGACTGCCCAAGGCGTGTCAAAGGCCCCCAGCCGACCCGACCAGGCCTGCGCGATATTGGCCTGGAACAGTTCACCCTCGCCGATCCGGCGCACGACGGCGGCGACGGCCGCATCGTAGCGATCCGGCGGGGCCTCTGCCGAGATCTGCCCAGGAACGGGCGCACCAGGTGCCGGCGTCAACGTCTCGACCCAGCTTGCCGCGCCGCCGGCCGCCTCGATCAGACGCGACGCATGATCGAAGGTCAGCCAGGCCGGATAGTCCGCCAGGATCAGGTCGGGCCAGCGATCATCCCTGGGAAGATCGAGCCCCTCCAGCGCCGCCCCGAGTTCATAGGCGGCGAGAGCCAGGACCTGGCCCGTCGCCTCGGCCAGAAAAGCCCGCACGGCCGCGACGCCGTCGTCCGCTTCGGACACCACCAGCGTCCTGGCCGGCTTCCGGAACAGGAACGACCGCTCTGCCCCCGCCGAACCGTCCGACAGCAGAAGCGCCGCCCACGGCTCATCCCCGAAGGACCGCAGGACCGCAACGGGATCGAGCCAGGTCAGGCCGTCAGTCCTTCAACGATGCGGTCGCGGGTCGCCGCGTCCAGGCCCAGGGCCTTCTCGAAATAGGTATCGAGCGATCCCGACTGGCGGTCGATCTCGGCGAAGGCGACATCCAGATAGGCGGGCTCCACGCCGACGAAGGCCACCACGGCCTCCGGCGACGCCGCCCGGCCGCTCCAGCGCGACATCCGTTCGGCAATTTCAGGTGCTCGTTCCTGCAGCCGAACCACCTCGTTGGTCAGGACATAGTCGGCGATCAGATCATCAGGATGGACCCCGACCAACCGATGGGTCAGGGCCGCCAGGATACCCGTCCGGTCCTTGCCCGCCGCACAGTGGATCAGGACCGGCCCCGCGCCATGCGCCAGGGCGCGGAAATAGCGACCGAACAGGTCAAGATGGGGCGCTTCATAGGGAATGCGCCGATAGGCCGAGGTCATGAACTCGCGGCTGGCGTCCGGTGTCAGATCGCGGCTCTTGAGGAACTGGACGTGCGGGGCTTCAGTCAGGTCATCGGGCTGTGCCGGTGCGGTCAGGATGGTCGCCGCACAGGTGTCGGGACGGCGCGACGGCTGCTGCTCGCGTTCCCGAGCCCGGCGCAGATCCACCACGGTCGCCACACCCAGCGTCGAGAAGCGTTCCAGATCTGCGTCTGTCGCATTGGCCCAGTGACCGGATCGAAACAGTCGCCCGCTCGCCAGACGGCGACCGCCGCCGAGATCATAGCCGCCATAGTCCCGGACGTTCTCGACGCCCTCGAATTCTTGGATGCGATCAGTCACGCGGCCTGCATAGCGGGCCTCAGCCGTTCTCGTCCACCAGGACGCTGATAGCCTGCAGATACTGGGCGAAGGCGGCCCGACCCGCCCGAGTGATCTTGGCCTGGGTCAAGGGCTTGCGGCCCACGAAGGACTTGAGGATCTCGACATAGCCGGCGTCCTCCAGCTTCCTAAGATGCACCGACAGATTGCCGTCGGTGGCCTGCAGCTTGGCCTTCAGGGTCGTGAAGTCCGCCGAGTCGGCCCCGGCCAGATAGGCCATGATCCCCAGCCGCACCCGGCCATGGATCACTTCGTCGATGGCCTCAATGTTGAAATCGTCCGCCATGGTCAGGCCTGCTGGACGGGTTCACGCCGCATCAAGACCGCGCCAGGAACCAGGGCCAGCAACACGATCCCCGCCCCATAGACCAGCCACATCTCACTCGTACCGGCGAACAGGGCCACCAAAGGTGCCGCGACCCAGCCGCCGAAGGCGGGGACCCACAGCCACTTCTGGCCCGACATGGCCGCCGACACCGCCCACCCCGTTCCATACAGGGCGAAGATCAGCGAGGGGAAGATCAGCGCCGGCAGGCCCGAGCCGGTTTTGTAGATCAGGACCGTGACCGCCACGGACAGGGAGAAAATGGCCAGGCCCACCCCCATCCAGGCGTTGCCGGACGCCCGGTTCGACGGTGACATCACTCCCGCTCGCGATTTCTGGCGCCGGATCAGCACGATCAAGGCGAGGGTGAACAAGGCACCTGCCGCGCCCCACAGATACAGGTGGCCGATCCCGCCCGCATCCGAGATCGTCCCCGCGGACATCATCCACTCAACGATCGACGCCGCACCAAAAATGATCCCCGCCGCCACCAGGACCGAACCGCCCAGCAGCGGCCCATTGGCTCCATCATCCGCCAGGCTCTTCATGTAGCGGATATCGTCCCTGAGGGTATCGATCTGATCGTGGGTCATGCCGGTCTCCTGCTCTCCAGGTCATCAAGATATCCAATGTACTTTGCTTTGTAAAGCATGAAAGCCAGCTAAGCCGCCCTGGCCGCGGCCCGACCACCTCGAAAGACGGCTTCAATTTTGAGGGACGGTGGAGACTGGCGCGACCCGAAGGGAAACTCGTTGTGGCTGCTGCCTTCCGGCCCTGACCAGATTGGCGAGGCCTCCGCCCACGCCAGCTCCGCGCGCTATATCGTGGTAGCAGCGGCGAAAGGCAAGGGCTTCAGGCGGCCTGGGCCTGTTCGAGGTTACTGGCCATCACCCCGGAAACCGCCGCCAGCAGGGTCGCCAGCGTGATCGGCTTGGCCAGGTGACCGTCAGCCCCGGCATCGCGCCCGGCAGCGACGTGCTCGGCCAGGGCGTTAGCGGTCAGCATCAGGACCGGAGTCCGTGCGCGCGTCTCAGAGCGCTCGAGGTCGCGAATGGCACGCACGGCAGCCAGGCCGTCCATGACCGGCATCTGCATATCCATGAGCACCAGATCAAAGGTCTGACTTTCGAAGGCATCCACAGCCAGCCGGCCGTTCTCGACACTGGTCAGTTCGGCCTCGACGCTCGCCAGCATGATTTCGATGACCTTTCGGTTCGCTGGATGATCATCGGCCAAGAGGATCCTGATCGGCCCTTCGCGGCCCACCTCGGTTACCAGGACGACCGCTTCATCCAGGCATTCCGGTGCCCGGCAGATCGGCAGCGCCAGACCGAAGCGGAACACCGCCCATTCTCCTGGACTCGCATCGCAGTCGAAGGCACCGCCCATCAGGTCGACCAGGTCGCGCGAAATGGCCAGCCCCAGGCCAGTGCCGCCAAAGCGGCGCGTAATAGAGCCGTCCGCCTGCTGGAAGCGATTGAATATTCTGGTCTTCTGCTCGGCATCGAAGCCCACGCCCGTATCTCTGACCTCGAACTGAACCTGATCGCCCTGCGCCGTCGCGGTCACCCGGACCGAACCCTCGCCCGTAAACTTCAGCGCGTTGGACACAAGGTTTGACAGCACCTGTCGTACGCGAACTCCGTCGCCGATGCGGCGACACTCCAGCTCCGGCGCGACCTCGACGATCAGGGCCACCTCCTTCTGATCGGCGGCGGCCCGGTACAGTGCGGCAACCTCGCGCACGGCATTGCCGACGTGAAAGGGAGCCGGTTCGATGGCGACCTGGCCGGCTTCAATCTTGGCGCTGTCGAGGATGTCCGAGAGCAGACGCTCCAGGGTGATGCCCGAGGCCCGCACGACCTCAACCATCTCGTGCTCGCGTTCGGGCAGATTGGCTCGGCTCAGTGTATCGGCCATGGCCACAACGCCGTTCAACGGCGTGCGAATCTCATGGCTCATATTGGCCAGGAACTCGGACTTTGCCCGATTGGCCGTCTCGGCGCGCAAGCGGGCGTCCTTCAGCGTCCTGCCGGTCCTGAACTGCCAAGCCAGGGCCGCTAGCACCGAGATGACGAACATGATCGAGAAGCCCATCAGCCAGCGTTGCTGGCCGACCTTCTCCTTATGTAGCTGGACGTTCGCATTGGCAGTTTCGAGCTGTCGACGTCGATCCGACAACTGGGCCTGCATATCCCCGGTGACCTGACTGATGCCGACCGAGAAACGTTGGGCCGCCTGGGTGGCCGACGCATGATGGTAGTCGGCCAGGCGGCGATAGGCCTCTTCGGCACGACCTTCGGCGAACAGCAGCTCGGCCTCGACCAAGGGAATGACCGTGAAGCCCTCTTCGCGATACGCGCCCATAGCTTCGGCCCGGCGAATCGCGGCGACGTCCCGGCGCGCCTCCCTCAGGTGACCCAGCCGCGCATTGGCGATGGCGCGCCTCGGCAACAGATGAGGGGCCAGGAAGGCGGCGGGGCCAAGATCCACACCGAATGGTTCGAGACACCGCAGGACCCGCTGCCAGTCCCGCACACCCTCGGCCACCATCGCGCACAGATTGGCGTCATAGACCCGCAGGCTCTCCAGGCCGGCACGTTCGCTGAGGCGCTGGTGTGACAGATAGAGGTCTTCAGCCAGGTCATAGTCACCGACCTGAACAGCGAGCCGCGTCAGATTGTACAGGCTGTCAAAGTCCGGCCGGGGATAGTCGTCACGCGAATAGTCCAGCTCGAATCGTCCGAACGCCGCCGACGCCCCGACAAAATCATTCAGCTTCATCAAGCCGATGCCGGCCACTTCCCACAGGCCCGCGAGTGCCGTGTCGGCATAGGGATCGTTGTCGGGAACCTGGGCCTGGACTTCGGTCAGCAGATTCAGCGCTTCGCCGATGCGATCTTCATCCATCATATTCAGCGCGACCAGGCGGGTCGCGTGCGACAGCACGAACCAGTCGGTCTCGCGCTGCCGAACGGCGTCCATCAGAGCCGCGGCGGCCGTCTCACCCCGGTCGTAGCGGATGGCCAGGTCCGTCAGGCCCGCAATGGACTGGTAGCGCAGGTTGTTCCGTTCGCGGGCCGCGCGTGTCAGTTGGCGGTTCCAGTAGCTGGCGCGGTCGAAATCGCCCTGGTTCAGGAAGATCCAGCTCACATGGTAGAGGCGGTTCAGGCCTTCCTGGTCGGATCGCTGCAACGCCGCGCGTCCGAAGGCTTCCAGAGCATCGAAATTTGTCTGGGAGGCGCGGCGTTCGACGCTCTGTGCCAGTTCAAGCGGCGAACGGATCGGGGCGGCAACAGCGCCCGAGACCCCGACGATCAGGGCCGTGAGGATTGCGGTCACGACGACCAGTACTCTGGATTCCATACGCCTACCCAACCCACCAGCGGGACGGTATGACGCAGAAAGATTGAGCAACGCTTAGCACCCGCCCACCCCAGGTAGATATCGGTTCTGATGACCGCTCCCCCTCCGAACGCCTTTGCCGGCAATCCACTGGATCGTGCGGGAGACCATCGAGAGGATGACGGCTGGATCACGGATCGGCTGGCACGCGCCGACGGGGCCTGTCTGGTCATGGTCGATGGCGAAGTCCTGGTGGAACCGGGCGCTGAGGGCGAGCAGATTGCCTGGATCGGGCCAGAGATCGCACGTGGAGTGTCAGACGCGGATCGCCTGTTCCTCGGGACCTGGAACGACAGCCCGGTCTTCGCCGTTCGCCTCGCCCCACATCGGGTCGAGGCCCGCGGTCGATTGATCGACCTGAGGACGGCTGCGGCGGTACTGCCGGGGGCGGAGGCGGCGATGGCTGGAACCGCCAGAAGCCTTTTTGACTGGCACTCGCGGCATGGCTTCTGTGCCAACTGCGGACAGACGACCCAGGTCGTGGCCGGCGGCTGGAAGCGAAACTGTCCGGATTGCGAAGCCAGCCACTTCCCCCGCGTCGACCCCGTGGCGATCATGTTGCCGGTCTATGAGGGCGGTGCAGAGCCGGTCTGCCTGTTGGGACGTCAGGCCGCCTGGCCTGAGGGCCGGATGTCGGCCCTGGCCGGATTCATCGAGCCCGGCGAATCCATTGAGGAAGGTTGTGCGCGCGAAGTGGCGGAAGAGGCGGGGCTGCGCGTCGTGGGCAGCCGCTATCACTCGAGCCAGCCGTGGCCCTTCCCGCACCAACTGATGATCGGCCTGATCTGTACGGTCGATTCCGACCAGGCCCACGCCAATCAGGCCGAGCTGGAGTCCGTCACCTGGCTGACCCGATCGGAGGCGCGCATTGTCCTCGACGGCCATCATCCCACGATCAAGGCACCACCGCCCTTCGCTATCGCGCACCAGCTGATCCGGGCCTGGGCGGGCTGAGTGCGCTTGCGGGCCAGCGGGGCGCTGCCTATACCGCTTGCGAAGCCGTTCCCGGCTGTCTGATTTCCAACAAGGTCGACCCTCGCCGATGCTCACCACCGTTCGTCGCCTGTCCAAGTCGTGGTTCGCCGCCATCATCATCGGCCTGTTGATCATCGGCCTGGCCGTGGTCGGTATGTTCGACCCCATGCGGTTCGATGTTTCGACCCATGTCGTGAAAGCCGGTGACCGCGAGGTCTCGCAGCCGCAGTTTCGTCAGATCATCGACAATCTGAACGAACGCAATGCCCAGATGACGGGTCAGCGTTTCACCATGGCCGAGCTGGTCGAGTCCGGCCAACACCTTCAGGTGCTCGAGAGCCTGGCGAACGAAGAGAGCCTGTTCGCCTGGGTCTGGCGGGCAGGGCTGCGGCCGGCGCGCAATCTCATCGCGGAACAGATCCGGCAGCAGCAAGCCTTCTTTGATCCGGTCTCGGGCCAGTTCAGCGAAGAGGCGATGGCGCGCGTCCTTTCAGAAACCGGCATGACCCCGGCCGACTATGAGGACACCCTGCGCCACCAGATCGGTGCCGAACACTATGTCGCCGGCGCGGCCGCGGGCCTGCGGATACCGGCCATCTATGGGGCCCTTGCCGCCGCCTACGCCGGTGAGACGCGCAATGGGCGCTGGATCCTGCTGTCGCCGTCTGACATCCGCGATGTCCCCAATCCCACCGACGAACAACTGGGAACGCTGTTGAACGAGGTCGCCGACCAGGTGCGCGAACCGGAGTATCGGACCGTCACCCTCGTTCGCTTCACCCCGGCCCTGGCCGCAGCAAATATCCAGATCACCGATCAGGCCATCCAGGATCGTTTCAACTTCCAGCGCGACTCGCTCGGCACGCCTGAGACGCGCAGCTTCGTGACCTTGACGGCTCCGAACGCCCAGACCGCCCAGACCATTGCGCGGCGTCTTCGTGCCGGTGAAGAGCCCGCAGCCGTTGCGGCCTCGCTGAACATCGAGCCCGTCAGCTACGACGGTCAGCCGCGGGCCGCTGTGCCGGACGCGCGGGTCGCCGAGGCAGCCTTCAGCCTGTCCCAGGGGGCCGTTACAGATCCGGTCCAGGGCGAACTCGGTCTGGTCGTCATCAAGGTGACGAGCATCACCCCCGGACGGGAAGCCACCCTGGCCGAGCATCGCCAGGAAATCGCGGACGCCCTGCGCATGGAGCAAGCCCGCGTGCGTGTGACCGAAATGGTGGAGCGCTTCGTGGCGCTGCGCGAGGGCGGGACCAGCCTGCGGGATGCTGCCTCCCAGGCCGGCGGCGCCGTCGCTACCCTGCCGCCGTTTACGGCCGAAGGTGCCCTGCCCAACGGCCAGCCAATGGGAGCACCGGAAGTCCTGTATCAGACCGCCTTCGCCACCGCGCAGGGCGCGACCAGTGAGGTCGTCGATGCGGGCCAGGACGAATATTTTGCCGTCCATGTCGATGAGGTTCGCGCCGCACGTATGCCGACCGTTGCCGAAATGCGGCCCCAACTGGTTCAGTTCTGGCGCGGTCGCGAAATCTCCCGCCGGCTTCAAGAGCGCGGCAATGCCATCGCCCAGCGGATCCGCGGCGGCGAAGACATCGTCGCCGTTGCCCGCGCTGAAGGCCTGACCCTGACGACGCGGACGGGCGTGAGCCGCGAGCCGGGCGAAGGCCCCAACGCCTTGAGCGAGGACCTCGTGGGTGGCCTGTTCGGCCAGCCTCCGGGCGAGGTCTTCTCCGGCCCGGCCGACCGCGAAGGCCGCTTTGTCGTCGGCGTCGTCGACAGCGCAACTGCCCCGACAGCGGTGATCGCCGGTCGTCAGGCCGCTGAAATCCTGCCCCAGATGACGGGCCAGGCCTTCCAGTCCGAGATCATCCCGACGATGCAGCGGGCCGCGCGCACGACCATTGGAGCTGTGGTGTTCCCCGACCGGGCCCGCGCCGCCCTCGGCGTGCCGCCCGAAGCAACGCCCACCGAAGGCGCTCCGGCGGCGGAATGATTACAGCAGACTTCGCCGACCGTTATCAGCGCGGCGAGGCCCAGGTCGTTTCGCGGCGGCTGATCGACGACCTTGAGACACCGGTTGCGGCCTATCTCAAGGTCGGGCGGGGTCGTCCCTACGCCTTCCTCTTCGAATCCGTGGAGGGGGGAGCCTGGCGGGGGCGCTATTCGATCCTCACCCTGCGTCCAGATCTGGTGTGGCGCTGTCGAGACGGCTTTGCCGAGGTTGCGCGAGGTGCCACGGCCGTTGCGACCGAGGCCTTCGAGGCGGTCCCCGGGCCAGCCCTGGAAGGCTTGCGCAACCTGATTGCCGAAAGCCGCATCGATCTGCCCGGCGACCTGCCTCCGATGGCGGCGGGCCTGTTCGGCGTTTTCGGCTATGACATGGTCCGCCTGGTCGAGCCTGTCGGGCCGTCCAAGGACGATCCGCTCGACCTGCCTGACGCCGTTCTGGCACGTCCGTCGATCGTCGCGATCTTCGATGGGGTCGCGCAGGAAATTGTCGTCTGCACCCCGGTTCGCCCCTGCCAGGATCTCAGCGCCGAGGCGGCCTTGAAGGCGGCCGAAGCCCGCCTGGACGCATTCGTGGCGGACCTGAACCAGCCGGTGCCCGCTCCGGGTCCGGCAACACCGGAGCCGAAACCCGAGCTGGTCTCGGAGATCGACGCCCAAGCCTATGCCGGAATCGTCGCGCGTGCGCGCGACTACATCGGGGCTGGTGACATTTTTCAGGTCGTTGCCGGTCATCGCTTCGCTGGACCGGTCGGTTTCGAGCCTTTCGCCTTCTATCGCTCACTGAGACGGACCAATCCGTCGCCCTTTCTGTTTCATCTAGACTTCGGCGATTTCCATCTGGCCGGGTCCAGCCCCGAGATTCTGGTGCGCCTGCGCGATGGTGAGCTGACCATCCGCCCGCTAGCCGGTACCCGTCCGCGCGGCCAGACTCCCGCTGAAGATGCACGGCTGGAAACCGAACTCCTGGCCGACCCCAAGGAGCGGGCCGAACATCTGATGCTGCTGGACCTGGGCCGCAATGATGTCGGACGGGTCGCCCTGCCCGGTTCTGTCGAGGTCACTCGCAGCTTCTTTGTCGAACGCTACAGCCACGTCATGCATATCGTGTCCAATGTGGTGGGTCGGGCTCGCCCTGATCTCGATGCCGTCGAGGTCCTGACTGCCGCCCTGCCGGCGGGCACCCTGTCGGGAGCGCCCAAGGTGCGGGCCATGCAGATCATCGACGAGTTGGAGACCACCAAGCGAGGCGTCGGCTATGCGGGTGCGGTCGGCTACATTGGAGCCGGTGGCGAGATTGACACCTGCATCGTCCTGCGAACCGCCCTGTTCAAGGACGGACAGATGTACGTTCAGGCCGGGGCCGGACTGGTCGCTGACAGTGATCCGGCCATGGAATACGCGGAAACCCTGCACAAATCCGCCGCCTTGAAGCGCGCGGCCGAAGAGGCATGGCGGTTCAGCTGACCGCAAGGCTCGGACCTGTTCTGCTCCTACCTTCTCAACCAGAATCGTCCGGCCTGTCCCCCTCGCCTGTCGCCCGATCAGGTTCAACCCGATCGCGTGGGTTCCGGGGTCACCGGTGGCCGTCCTTGACGTTCATGGAGGCCTTGGCCGTGCGACGCCCCCCGGTGCCGAGGGCGATGCCCTGCGCCGCACGACTTTGGCCGTAGTCAGCCCAAATATTGTACAACAATAATCGCCCGAAAGTCGACAAAGCCCTTGTCGCTGTGCATTGTGCCTCTTACAAATATGACGCGCTGGCGTGCGGCTGAGGTCTGCACGAATCCCGGGCGCTGCTTTTGGGTGAGGCCTTGGCAATCACGATCGAGACAACCGGGATCGAGGCGGCACCTGCACTGGATCCAAGGGCTGCCGCCCAGACCGCCGAGACGGTCGCTCAAGCTCTGAGAACCCGAATCCAGCGCAGCGACCTGACATCGGGTGAATGGCTTCGCGAAGTGCGACTTTGCGGCGAGTTCGGCGTCGGCCGCTCGATCATTCGGCGCGCGTTGCGGATATTGGCCGATGACGGACTGGTGGACATTGTCGAAAACCGGGGCGCGCGCGTTTCCTCCACGACCGTCGAAGAGGTGTTTGACCTCTACGAGACGCGCGCGGCGCTCTATGGCCTGGCGACGCGCTTCGCCTGCCTGCGCGGCTCCGACGAAATGATCCAGAGCCTGCTGGCCAAGATCGACCGGCTGCTGGAACAGGCTGAGGCCAGCGTCGCCGCCGAAGACATCATCGAAACCAGTGAATCCATCTTCGGTGAAATGAGCGAATGCGCCAGCACCGACGCCCAACGCATGATCGCCTCTGTACGGCGCAAGACCCGCTTTCACTTTTCCTATGTGGCCTTGGCCGTCAACGCCAACGGCCCCGGCCCCTACAAGTTCTGGCGCGGCGTACGGGCCGGCCTGCTGGAGCGTGACGCCGACAAGGCCAGCCAGTCGGCCCGCGACATCCTCTACTATATGCAGGGTGAGGTTGCCCGGATGATGCTGGCGCGGGGACCGCGCGCACGCTCCGACGCCGCGCAGGCCGAAATGACCTCGCCGCGGGGCCGCAAAGCTGGAGCAAAGGGTTGATGAAGGCGGCGAACCGCATTCTGTCGGCCTCGGCCCTGATGACGGCCAATCCTACAGAGCGTCAAAGTGCGAGCCGTCCAGACCCACTCGCAGATCCGCTCCAACGTCTCTAGCCCTCGGCAGACATAACCAAGAGCTCCCCGGCCGCCACGCTCGCGACGGTCCGTGGACCTCAGTCCTCGTCGTCGTCCATCAGAATGCGATGGGCGGCCCCCTCCATGTCGTCATACTGGCCGCTGCGCAGCGACCAGAGGAAGGCCCACAACGCACATCCGCCGAGCAGGAGCGCCAGCGGGATCAGGAAAACCAGACTGCTCATCCGGGAACCTCGACCATGGATGACGGAACCGGCGGCGAAATCCGCTGCACAGGCGTCGAACTGGCTCTCATCCGATCCGCACTCCTCAGCCGCAGCGCGTTGGCGACCACGATAATCGAGGAGGTCGACATGGCCAGGGCCGCGATCAGAGGCGTCACCAGCCCGAGGACCGCAATCGGCAGGGCCAGGACATTGTAGCCGATCGACAGGGCGAAGTTCTGATGCACCAGTCGCCGGGCTTCCCTGGCTACGGACACGGCGTTCGGGACGGCCTCCAGGCTCGGGTGCAGGAACACGAAGTCCGCAGCGGCGCGCCCGACATCCGCCGCGTCGGCGGGTGTCATGGAGGCATGGGCGGCGCTGAGCGCGGGCGCGTCGTTGAGGCCGTCGCCGACCATCAGCACACGACGTCCCTCGGCGGCCAGGACCTCGAGCCGGGCAACCTTGTCGCCCGGAAGGAGGCGCGCGGCGAACTCCGTCAGGCCCAGCCGCCGCGCGACAGCCTCGACGGCCTCAGGCTCATCGCCAGACAACAGGATGATCGGAAGCCCCGCTTCCTGAAGCGCCTGGATGGTCTGGAGCGCCCCGGGACGCAGCGTGTCCTGGAGGGAAAAGGAGGCCAGCAGCTGGCCATTGCGGGACAGGACCGGGCCAGCCGGCCCCTCGCGCCGCACCGCGGTGCCGTTCACGGCCCATTCGGAGCGGCCCAGTCGGTAGCTGTCCTCACCGATCCGGGCCTCGATGCCGAGGCCCGGATGCTCCTTCACATCCTGCAGGGGTGGGGACGACGGCGGTGCCACCGCCGCAATGGCACGCGAGGCCGGGTGCCGGGATCGGCCAGCCAGCGCGCCCGCCACCGCCAGGACCGGCGAAGAAATGTCACCCGCATTCATCAGCCGCGGCTGGCCCAGGGTCAGGGTGCCGGTCTTGTCGAAGACCACCGTATCGATCTGCGCCAGCCGTTCGAGTCCGGCCCCGTCCTTGACCATGATGCCGGCGTCGAAAAGGCGGCGCGCCGCCGTGACCTGGACCATCGGCACCGCCAGCCCCAGGGCACACGGACAGGTAATGATCAGGACCGCAATGGCGACCGTAATCGCCCTGTGCCAGTCGCCACTAGCGAGCATCCATCCCAGGAAGGTCAGCAGAGCCGCGACATGGACGACCGGGGCGTAGAGACTGGCGGCGCGGTCAGCGACACGGCGGTAGGCGGCGCGCCCGCCTTCGGCCGCCTGCATCAGACGCAGTATCTCGGCCAGGAACGAGGCATCAGCCCGGGCCGTCGCCCGCAAGGTCAGAGGGGCCATCAGATTGAGCGTCCCGGCCTGAACCGGGCTGCCCGGCTCCACGGCGCGCGGCGCGCTCTCACCCGTCGCAATGGCGCAGTCCAGTTCGGAGCGCCCCTCTTCGACCACCGCATCGACGGGAACCCGGTCGCCGGTTGCGATCAGCAGGCGCATCCCGACGGCGATCTGCTCGACCGGGAGATGTTCGCGGCGACCGTCATCGTGCAGCACCGTTGCGCCACGAGGCACCAATCGCGCCAGGCCGCTGATGGCCGTGCGTGCGCGATTGCGCATGAGGTGATCCAGGGTTCGCCCGATCAGAAGAAAGAACAGCAGGCTGATCGCGGCATCGAAATAGGCGTGCCGCTCATTCAGGACTGTATCGTAGAGGCTCAGCGCGAAGGCCAGGGTGACGCCGATCGAGATCGGCACGTCCATGTTCGTACGACCGCGGCGCAACGCCGCCCAGGCCGATTCGTAGAAGATCCGACCCGCATATATGAGGCAGGGGAATGCGATTGCGGCGGAGATCCAGTGGAAGATCTGGCGGGTCTGATCATCGGCCCCGGACCAGACCGACACCGACAGCAGCATGATGTTCATGGCCCCGAAGCCGGCCACCGCCAAGGCGCGAACCAGCCGTCCGAGTTCGGGATCTCGCGTATCCTCCACGACGCCGGCCAGGTGGGCCTGAAAGCCGACGCGATCCAGTGCCGCGATCAGGTCAGGGGCCGTCTCGCCACGCCAGATCACCGAAGCACGCCGCGCCGTCAGGTTCATCCGCGCGCTTTCTACGCCGGGGACTGCCGTCAGGCCGGTTTCAATCTTGGAGATGCACCCGGCACAGCGCGCCCCTGGAACCGACAGCTCTGTCTGGAGGCGCCCGCTCCCGAGGTCACGGCTGGCTAGCCGGATCTCGTCGCCAAGGCTCACCGAATGGCCTTGTAGGCGTGCCAGCTAGCATGGCCCAGAAGCGGAAAGATCACGATCAGACCGACCAGACCAGTCGCCAGCGACAAGCCGCCGAGCACCAGAACGATGGCCGCCCAGGTCAGCATGACCGGCAGGTTGTGGGTGACCATGGTGATGCTCGACCCCATGGCGGTGAAGGCATCGACATCCTCGTCGAGTAGCCGCGGAATGCCAAAACAGCTGATGGCGAACGAAAAGGCCGCGAACAAGCCGCCCACCGCCGCCCCGACCGCGAGCATGGCCAGGCCATAGTCGGTCTGGGTCAGCATCGGAACAATGTCCTCAAGGCCCGGGAACGGGCGCAGGCCAAAAAACAGGGCATAAATGATGGTCGCCGCCCGCATCCACAGCAGCATCAGAACGCACAGCAGGGCACCGGCGAACCAGATCTGCCCCCCTGAAGCCGCCCTCACGAACAACATCCGGCGCAGGCTGACAGGCTGGCCCGCTTCGAGATCGCGGCTCTTCTGGTAAAGCCCCACCGCCAGCAGCGGCCCGACCACCATAAATCCGGCCAAGGCTGGGAACAGGATGTAGTCCAGATGCAGCTGGAACAGGCCGAAGACGATCGCCGCCGATAGCAGAAACACGAACAGACCATAGATCAGGCTGGGGCCAGGTTGCCGCCAGAGGTCGCGCCAGCCGGCACCGAGCCAGCCAAAGGCGGCGGAGGCCGGAAGCCGGCGTCGACGCTGATCGGCCAGCGGCCTGGGCGCGAGGGTCGTGTCGTTCGAGGTGGACATATTCTTCTCCTCAGCAAGCCCGGCGAGCCGGCTGCAGACCGCCCTCAGTCATCGCACCCGCCTGCACGGTACAGTCCGGTTGCGACGTCACCGCCACCCAGACCAGGTGAGCGTTGGCGGCCACAACCACCGCAATCACACCGGCGACGAGTAGCAGCGAGATCAGCCGCCAGTCCGCCTTCGGACGATCAGGCTTTGCCGGGGTTACGGTCACCGCCCGCCACCCCGATGGGCATCAATATAGAGGGTCAACATCCGGATCTCGGCCGGCGTCAGGCGGCCTTCCCACGACGGCATATGGCCCTGGCGACCGCCGTGGATCGTCTCATAGACCGTTTCGGCGTCGCCACCGTAAATCCAGACGTCATCCGCCAGATTGGGCGCGCCCTGGTTCCGGTCGCCGCGGCCATCCACGCCGTGGCACGAGGCACAGGTCGTGGCGAAGATTTCGCTCCCTTGGGTCAGCCGACCGCGTTCGGCCTCGTTCAGGGTCTGGCCGGACAGGGAGCGGACATAGGCGGACACGGCCTGGATCTGCTCCCGATTCAGGGTGCCGAACTCGCCGAAGGCCGACATCTGGGCCCGGCGGCTCTCAGGGTGTTCGTCATTGATCCCGACCCGGATCGTCTCGGCGACCGTGTCCGGTTCACCGCCCCAGAGCCGGGGCGAGAGCGCCAGATTGGGATAGCCGGGGCCGCCGCGACGATCCGAGCCATGGCAGGCCGCGCAGTTGTCCTGGAAGAGGGTAGGGGCCGTTTCATCGACATAGGCCATCAGCGCCGGATCGGCGGCCAGGCTGGCTAAGCTCTCGGTCCCGAGCCGGTCCGTGAAGGCGGCACGATCGGCAGCAGCGGCCTGGACCTGTCGGGTCACTTCGGCACGGTCATCCAGGCCCAGGATCCCGCGCGTGTAGGTGACGCCCAGGGGCCAGGCGGGCGCGATGACCCAATAGATCACCGAAAAGACGAAGGTGATCGCCAGGAAGGTCAGCACGACCTTCGGAACCGGATTGTCCAGTTCCTTGATGCCGTTCCATTCGTGGCCCGTGGTCTTGCGGCCTGTCGGGGCGTCGTATTCCTGCTCGTCCATCACTCAGACTCCGGCCGGTCGTCGGTTTCCAGGATGCTATATTTGGCCTGGTCGAACCGCTTCCGGTTGGCGGGCCACAAGGCGTAGACCACCACGATGATCGACATTCCGATCAGGTAAAACAGCCCCCAGCTCTTGGCGAAGGCAACGACGGTCTGGTGGTCGAAATCCACGCCCTACTCTCCCGCCGCCGGCTGGTGGGCTGCGTCCGTAAGCTGGCCCAGGATCTGCAGATAGGCGATCACGGCATCCATTTCGGTCAGCCGGTCAGCGTCGCCGTCGAATGGTCGGATGTGGGTCTCAGCCCCATACCGTTCGCGTGTGCCGCCAGACGCTTCGCTGTCTGGATTGGCCTGGCCAAGCGCGTCGGCCTCGGCATTGGCGATCATCGCGTCATTATACGGCACGCCGACCGCCCGCTGGGCCGCCAGGCGCCTTCCGAGGTCACTGGTCCGCAGCGGCGTTTCGGCCAGCCAGCTGTAGCGGGGCATCACCGAAGCCGGCACCACGTCGCGCGGATTGATCAGGTGCTGGGCGTGCCATTCGTCTGAATAGCGCCCACCGATCCGGGCCAGATCCGGCCCGGTCCGCTTGGACCCCCAGAGCATGGGGTGATCGTACTGGGACTCCGCAGCCAGCGAATAGGGACCATAGCGCTCGACCTCATCGCGCAGCGTTCTCACCATCTGCGAGTGACAGGCGTAGCAGCCCTCGCGGATGTAGATGTCCCGCCCCGCCAGCTCCAGCGGCGTATAGACCCGCATATCCGGGGCCGCCTCGACCGTCTCATCGATGGTGAACAGGGGCGCGATCTCTACGAAGCCGCCGATGGCGGACACCCCAATGATCGCCAGCACGAAGCCGATGGCGCTGCGCTCCAGTTTCCGGTGCACCGTGGGCATCTCTATTCTCCTGCCGCCAGAGGCTTGGCGGTCGGCACCACCACCGGGACATCGTGGCCGTCCGCTGTCGCGTCCCGACGGGCGGTGCGAATGGTCATGATGATGTTGTAGAAGCCCACGATCGCCCCAATCAGGAAGCACAGGCCACCGACCGTGCGGGCGATATAGTAGGGATGCATCGCCTCGACGCTCTGCATGAACGAATAGGCCAGACCACCACTCTCGTTATAGGTCCGCCACATCAGGCCCTGGATGATGCCTGAGTTCCACATCGCAAAGACGTAGATGACGGTCCCGATCAGGGCCAACCAGAAGTGCACCTCGACCAGGCGCGGCGAGTACATCTGCTTCTGTTTCCACATCCACGGGACCAGGGCGTAGAACGAGCCGAAGGTGATCATGGCCACCCAGCCGAGCGCGCCAGCGTGAACGTGTCCCACGGTCCAGTCCGTATAGTGCGACAGGGAGTTCACCGCCCGGATCGCCATGAACGACCCCTCGAAGGTCGACAGGCCGTAGAAGACCGCGGCGATCATCATGAAGCGCAGCGTGGCGTCGTCGCGCACCTTGGTCCAGGCCCCGTTCAGCGTCGCCAGAGCGTTGCCGGCGGAGGCCCATGACGGGATCAGCAGCATCACCGAGAAGGTCATGCCCAGGGTCTGAACCCACTGCGGCAAGGCGGTGTAATGCAGGTGGTGAGAGCCCGCCCACATATACATGAAGGTGATGCCCCAGAAGCTGATGATCGACAGCCGGTATGAGAAGATCGGCCGCTCCGCCCGCTTGGGCAGATAGTAGTACATCATCCCCAGGAAGCCGGCGGTCAGGAAGAAGGCCACCGCGTTGTGGCCGTACCACCACTGGGTCATCGCATCCTGGACACCCGAGAACAGTGAGTAGCTCTTGAACTCGCCCAGCGAGACCGGCACCGCCAGGTTGTTGACGATGTGCAGCACCGCCACGACCAGGATGAAGGCCAGATAATACCAGTTGGCGACGTAGATATGCGGCTCTTTGCGCCGCTGAAGCGTACGGATGTAGAGCACGAAATAGGCCACCCACACGATGGTCAGCCACAGGTCGGCGTACCATTCCGGCTCGGCGTACTCCTTGGACTGGGTGATGCCCATCAGATAGCCGCTGGCCGCCAGGACGCAGAACAGATTGTAGCCCAAGAGCACGAACCAGGGGCTGAACTGGCCCGCCAGGCGTGCCCGCGACGTGCGTTGCAACACATGGAATGAGGTGGCGATCAGGGCATTGCCGCCGAAGCCGAAAATGACCCCTGACGTATGCACCGGCCGCAGCCGACCAAAGCTGGCCCAGGCCTGATCCACGAAGGTCAGCTCCGGCCACGCCAGAAGCGCTGCGACCCAGACCCCGACGAACATACCGATCACGGCCCAGATCATGGCCAGCACGATGCCGACGCGGGTCGGATCGTCGTAATACTGGCTCAACCGCTCTGGCGAGGGTTCCGGCGCGTAGTACTGCTGGCCGACCGCGAACATCAGCCCGACGGCAAAGATGACGACGATCACCCCGTGGATGGCGATCAGGTCGCCGTTTACTGCGCCGGCGGACGTGATCGCCACGCCGGTCAGGGCCAGAAGACCCAGCACAATCAGAGCGGCTTGCCGCTCGGCCATTGACAGCTGCGCGATCATCTCGCGTCCGCCTTTCGTCTGTTCATACGCTCATGCCCCGTCTCAGCAACGATGACCGGCTTGCCTGATCTGGCCGCCGCATCGCTCCAGCTTCGCTGCTTCGATTCCGCATTAGCCCTAGAACTTTTATGGAATTATGGGAAGGGGTCTCGGATTTTTTGATGGCCTAATTTTTGGCGTGAGAGACCCGGCTTGCAGTGGCTGTCCCGCCCGGCCGTGCCCAGGCCGGACAGTTCAATCGCGCCGGACGGCGCATCCGCGAACCTCGCGCAGTCAGCCCGGCGCCAACACGCCACCATTGAGCGCTGCCTGGGCGAGGTCGTCGAGCGTGTTGATATTGAAAAAGGGGTCGCCGTCCTCGACCGACCAGTTAACCGCCACACTCCCGACCTGGTCGCTCAGCCCCCGCAGAGACAGTTGCCCGCGCCCCGCCCTTTCACGGAGCGCCACCAGGACTTCCGGCCGCCAAAGGGCGCAGATCGGATGGGCGCGACCGCCGCTGTGCGCCACCGCGACGGCCACACCGGGCTGCAAGGCCCTGTTCAGCCGATCCGGCAGATCGCAAGGCAGGAAAGGCATATCACAGGGCACGGTCAGGACGGCTTCCAGTCCGACCGCCTCGGCGTCCACCAAGCCCGCCGCCAGACCGCCCATCGGGCCAGGGATCGACGGATCGTCGTAGATCACCTTCAGGCCATGCCTGGCCCCATCATCAAACGATCTCAGGACAAGAGCCAGGGGGGCGTCCCACGCCCGGGCGCGACGAAGAGTGTGCTCCAGAAGCGTCAGTTCGCCGAGCCGGCGGTCCGGCTTGTCGCCACCCAATCGCGTACCCCGGCCGCCAGCCAGAATGGCAATGCCGAAACGGGTCACCCGTCGATCCCCCGACGCCTCGCCATGGTCTGGGACAAATGCGCGAGGTCGTCCTGGTCAAGTCGCCGTCGCGCGATCGGCAAGACAACGGCATTTTCCAACGCCATCTGATCGCACAGGCGGACTGCGAAATCTTGCAGAAGGCTTTGAGCCGCAGGATCTGCAATCGGTCGTTTCAGCCGAACGGCTTCGTCGAGCAGGCGCGCGATTTCGGCGATCGCCGCGACGTCTCGGCCGTGGCCCGCAGCAAGGGCCTTGATCACCCGACCCAACTCGTCTTCCGGGTCGCAGCGGAGCCGAAGCACCGGGAACAGTCCCTCGTCCTCATCGGCCAGATGCAGCGGCAGATCGCTGCGCAGAAAGGCCAGCACCTGAACCATCTCGTCGTGCAGAACCTGCCTGGACACCGCGATCTGGGAGATCAGGCCGCACACCCGCCGGCACCTCTGGTGCTCGGCGGACAGCCAGGCCAGAGGCTGAAGGATCAGCTCCGGCGGCAGCGGCTCAAGGGCGATGGCGTCGTTCACATTTCTCTTTCTTCTGGGAGGCGGCCACGGATCAGAACCGATACTCGAGGGCGAGCCAGGCCTTTTCGCGATCTGCGAATGGTCCTGTCCCGTCGAAGACGGCCAACTTCGCCTCCAGACCCCAATGGTCGCCGATTGTGATCTGGGCTGCGGCATCGAATTCGTTGCCGAAATCCAGACTGCCGTCCCCATCGCTGAAATCGCGCCAGGATGCCGAAATGATCCAGCGGCGGCCGACCGGCGGTTCGGCCCAGGTGTAGGCGGCCGTGGCCGAGGTGTCGGTCAGCCCCCGGGCCGGCGTCGTCAGAAAGACGTCAGCCCAGCCCTGGAAGGCGTGGAGCGTCGCCAGCGGAGTCTGAAAACCCCGCGAGCCGTCACCATCGAGACTCTCACGCGCCAGGACCAGACTGGCCGGCCCGCGGCCGAGCCGACCGGATATCAGGCTGTAGCCAAGGTCGAAGCTGCCCGGATTTGAACCGTAGTCGGACTGGCGCGCCAGTTCGACGGTCCAGCCCGCTGACCAGTTCGCCGTGATGTTCCGGGTGCCGGACAGGCGGGCTCCCATCGTCGCGGACGACTGTCCGGGAACGGCCGGAAAATCGAGCCAGTATCCGTACAGCGAGAGCGTCCCGGCTGGAGTCGGCGTCTCGGCCTGAACCAAATGACTGTCGGACTGCCATTCTCCGACGGGGCTGTCGTCACCGAAGACCCGGTGGACCCGGTCGATATAGGCATAGGTCAGATTGAAGGGCTCAAAGGCGGTCGTGGTCACGCGAACCGCATCAAAGGTCTGCTCGTTCTGGCGGAATCCCACATTTCCGATGAAGCGCGCATTGCCCAGAACGATCCGCTGCCGGCCGACCGTCACCTCGGTGTCCGGCAATCCCGTCCAGGTCACCTGTAGCCGGTTCAGCTCGACGGTGTCCGGATCGGCGATCACGGCACGGGTGGCCGGACCATGAATGGTGTCGTTGAAGTCGCTGACGACAGACTGGACGGCTTCTCCCTCGATGAGAAAGGTCAGGTTCGAAACCGTGGGACTGCGCCAGCCCAGACGCAGGCGCGCCGTGACGCCGGTGGCGTCATCCAGCCCGTCCTGTCGGACGCCCTCATAGCGAATCCGGCTCTCGAACAGGATGGTACCGGGTAAGGTCCCGGCTGCGGCGTCGTTTGCCGGCGGCGCGGAGACCTGTCCGACGGCGACACCGGGCGTCAGCACCAGGGCGGCAAGAACAAAGGCTGCTGTGCGCATCTCAAGCTCGCTGGATCAGCGTGTAGGTTCTGGCCGCCGGTTGCAGTTGGCCCTTCAGAATGGCGCGGATACATCCGAGAGCCGGATCGCCCGCGCCCTGGGCCGCCGAGATCAGCTGCGTCCACTTCTCGTCATCCGCATCATTGACGAAGGCACGGACCTGTTCGCGCACGAAGGCGGCGAACTCGAGCTGTTCACGATCCGCAGCGGCCTGGACCTGCAGGGCGAGGTCGGCGTCGGCTTCGAGCAGCCAGGCTTGCGCCCTGGCCGCGACAGCGAGGTCGTCTCGCAGCAGATCGCCGAGTGACAACTGGCCGTGCTCAGCCCGCCCGTCTTCGGTCAGGACGATGGCGACGCCCTGCTCCCTCGCCTGCGTCACCAGGCCTGCGACATAACGACTGGCGTCCGCCGTCCAGCGCCGCCCTTCCAGTTGCAGGGCGATTTCGTCCTGAACGTGCTCGAACGGGAGGTCGCGGCCATCAATGCGCCGGTCCAGACGCAGGATGTGCCAGCCGAAACGTGAACGCACCGGCTCGGCCGAAATCTCGCCCGGGGCCAGTTCGGCCAGGCCCGCCTCGACGGAAGCCGTCAGGTCGCCGGGGCTGAGCTGACCCAGCGACCCTCCGATACCGGCAGATGTACAGTCCGAATGGGCCCTTGCCAGATCGGCGAAACGGACGTTCGGCTCGGCCAGTTGCCGGATCAGGTCTTCGGCGCGCTCGCGCGCCGTCTCCCAGGCGCCCGGTTCTTCACCTTCCGGTGCCACCAGGATGTGCGAGGCTTCGGTCAGGGTCGGCGAGCGAAAGACATGGCGTCCGGCGTCATAGACCCGGCGAACCTCCGCTTCGGTCGGCTGCTGGACAACGACCTCGGCCTCCAGCACGGCACGGATCAGCGCCTCTTCCGGTGTCTCTTCGCGACCATCTTCCTCGATGACCGGTTCTGGACGCAGACCCAGAATGTCGGCGCGGTTCAACAGAAGGGCCCGGATGGCCAGGGCATGGCCGGCCGCCCGACGCGCCTCTTCGGCGGTGCCGGCCGGATGGTTCTGCGCCTCTTCGGAGATCAGCCGTTCGGGGATCTGGACACCGTCAATGACACGGCAGCTCGCGGCACTCATCGACGCCCTCCGGCCGACGTGTGGCTGACGGGCATCGCACGCTTGGTGCGAACCAGCTGCCAGCCGCGACGATTGAGGTACCAGACCGGTGCCGAGAGCATATGAACCAGTCGCGTGAATGGGAACACGAGTAGGATCGTCAAACCCAGGGTCAGGTGCGCCTTGAAGACCCAATGGACGTTGGTGATGTAGCTCGAGGCCAGAGGATTGAAGGTGAAAATACCCTGGGCCCAGTTCATGAACTTGATCATCTCCTCGCCGTCCCGATGCTCCAGCGACAGCGGAATCGTCGCCAGACCCAGACAGAGCTGAAGCATCAGCAGGCAAAGAATGGCCGTATCGCCGAACGTCGAGGTGGCACGGATGCGGGCATCGAACAGCCGCCGGTGCAGCAGCAGCAGACCGCCGACGAGACAGAAGGATCCGGCCACGCCACCGGCCACGATCGCCAGCATCTGCTTGAAGCCGTGGCTAACGCCCAGGGCGTCCCAGACCGCCACAGGAGTCAGCAGGCCGACAAAATGGCCGGCGAAGATCGCCAGGATCCCGAGGTGAAACAGGACCGATCCGGTCACCAGTTGCTTGCGCCGCAGCAGTTGCGACGAACCGGTTCGCCAAGTGTATTGCTCGCGGTCGAACCGCAGGACCGATCCGATCGCCAGCACCGCCAGGGCGATGTAGGGATAGACGCCGAAGGCGAGGAAGTTGATGTCCATCACAGGGGTCCTCCGGGTGATCTGGTCTGGGCAGGTGGCCCGCCCGGCGGCGTGCCCATGGCCTTCAGCATCGCCTCAGCCTTGGGACAGCCTTCATCCGTGGCCGGGCCGAAGGTGACGGCGGTTTCCTCCCAGGCCTGGTCCAGCGCGGTCAGGTCGTCCGGGTTTTCCTCGGCCTCTTCCATCAGGGCCGCGACGGCATCCGAATCCGGGGCCTCATCCGAGAGCGCCACCAGGGCCCCGAAGACGGCACGATAGGGACTGCCGCGCTTGTGCAGGCGCAAGGCCAGAGCCTCGAGCACATGGACCGCCTCTCCCAGAAGGGAGGCGGCGCGTTCATCCGGCAAGACCGACAGAAAATCCAGGAATACAGGCAGGAAATCCGGCAGTTCATTGGCCGCCAGTTCCAGGCCCTGCTGGTTGTACAGTTCGACCAGGTTCGCCATCGCCTGGCCCCGGTCACGGCTTTCGCCGTGGACGTGCTCATACAGATTGAGCGACTGGCTACGAGTCCGGTCGAACACCTGGACGTAGTCTTCCTGCAGCTCATACAGGTCGGCCAGCATGAGGCGCTCGCCCAGCCGGGCCACGGCGCGCGCGACCTTGGCCGGTATCCGGGGTTCAGCGGCGACCGCATCGAGAATAGCCGGCACGGTCCGGCGCTGCTCTTCGTCAGGATAGCTCAGCATCAGGCCGAGCGCGCGATAGATCAGAGCCATGTCAGGAGACCTTTGCGACGGGTTTGGCACGCGACCGCTTGTCCATGCCGAACAGCCCGACCTCGGTGCGGCCACCCGAACAGCCGTTTCCGAAGGTGAAGCCACAGTCCGAGCGCAGCTCGTAGGCATCCTCGGCCCATTCTCGATGGGTGGTCGGAATGACGAAGCGATCCTCGAAGTTGGCGATCGCCATGATCTGATACATCTCGTCGATCTGGGCGGCGGTCAGGCCGACCTGCTCGGCGATGTTGTGATCGATACGGCCCTCGACCGAGCGCGCCCGCATATAGGCCCGCATCGCCATCATCCGTTCGAGGGCGAGCACGACGGGTTCTTCGACGCCCGCCGTCAGCAGATTGGCGAGATATTTGACCGGGATCCGCAGCGACCGGACGTCCGGCATCTCGCCGTCCATCTCAAGCGCGCCGGCAGCGGCCGCATTCTGGATCGGAGACAGCGGCGGGACGTACCAGACCATCGGCAGGGTCCGGTATTCCGGGTGCAGCGGGAAGGCGACCTTCCACTCCATGGCCATCTTCCACACCGGACTGCGCCGGGCCCCCTCGATCCAGGCCTCGGGAACACCGTCGGCTCTGGCCTGGGCGATCACGGCCGGATCGTTGGGATCCAGGAAGACGTCGAGTTGGGCCTGATAGAGGTCACCCTCGTCAGGAACGGCGGCGGCCGCTTCGATGCGGTCGGCGTCATAGAGCACCACGCCGAGATACCGGATGCGTCCGACGCACGTTTCGGAACACACCGTCGGCAAGCCGGCCTCGATCCGAGGATAGCAGAAGACGCATTTCTCGGATTTGCCGGATTCCCAGTTGTAGTAGATCTTCTTGTAGGGACAGGCCGACACGCACATCCGCCAGCCCCGGCACTTGTCCTGGTCAATCAGGACGATACCGTCTTCTTCACGCTTGTAGATCGCGCCCGACGGACAGACCGCCACACAGGCAGGATTCAGACAGTGCTCGCACAGTCTGGGCAGGTACATCATGAAGGTGTTTTCGAAGGCCCCGTAGATCTCCTTCTGGACCCCCTCGAAGTTGTAGTCCTGGGACCGCTTGGCGAACTCTCCGCCCAGGATCTCCTCCCAGTTCGGGCCCCATTCGATCTTCTCCATGCGTTCGCCGGTGATGGCCGAACGCGGCCGTGCCGTCGGGAAATGCTTCATCTCCGGCGCGGTCTGAAGGTGGGCGTAATCGAAGTTGAACGGCTCGTAATAGTCGTCGATCTCAGGCAGGTCGGGGTTGGCAAAGATCTTGGCCAGGATGCGCCACTTGGCCCCCATCCGCGGCTCGATCTGCCCGTTCTTCTTGCGGCGCCAGCCGCCGTTCCAGCGCTTCTGGTTTTCCCAGTCCTTGGGATAGCCGACGCCGGGCTTGGTCTCGACGTTGTTGAACCAGGCGTATTCGACGCCCTCGCGATTGGTCCAGACGTGCTTGCAGGTCACTGAACAGGTGTGACAGCCGATGCACTTGTCGAGGTTCAGCACCATGCCGATTTGGGCGCGGACCTTCATTGGGCGGCCTCCTGTGCCGGGGCGTCTAGGGGTTGATCCAGCCAGTCGACCTTGCGCATCTTGCGTACCACCACGAACTCGTCGCGGTTGGACCCGACGGTTCCGTAGTAGTTGAAGCCGTAGGCGAGCTGGGCGTAGCCGCCGATCATGTGCGTCGGCTTCAGGACGATGCGTGTCACCGAGTTATGGATGCCACCGCGCTGGCCGGTGATCTCGGACCCCGGCGTGTTCACGATCTTCTCCTGGGCGTGATACATGAAGGTCGTTCCCTCACGGATCCGCTGGGACACCACCGCCCGCGCGGCGATCGCGCCGTTGGTGTTGAACAGCTCCACCCAGTCGTTGTCTTCGATGCCCGCCCGGCGTGCGTCCGTTTCCGAAATCCAGATGACCGGGCCGCCGCGGTTCAGCGTCAGCATCATCAGGTTGTCAGAATAGGTCGAATGGATCCCCCATTTCTGGTGCGGGGTGATGAAGTTCAGCTCGATCTCGGTCTCGCCGTTGGGTTTGCGCCCCTTGATGCTGAGTGTCTTGAGATCCAGCGGCGGCCGATAGACGCACAGGGCTTCTCCGAAGGCCCGCATCCAGGGATGGTCCTGATACAGCTCCTGGCGACCCGACAGGGTCCGCCAGGGAATGCGTTCATGGACGTTCGTGTAGTTGGCCGCATAGCAGACGTGCTCGGATTCCAGCCCTGACCAGATCGGCGACGAAATGATTTTGCGCGGCTGGGCCACGATGTCGGCGAAGCGGATCTTTTCGTCTTCCTTGGGTTCGGCCAGATGGCCATGGTCACGGCCGGTGTGTTTGGACAGGGCCGCCCAGGATTTGACTGAGACCTCGCCGTTGGTTTCCGGGGCCAGCATCAGGACCGCCTCACAGGCCTGCACCGCTGTCTCCATGCGCGGCAGGTTCTCCGACACGCCCTCGTCGAGGACCTTGCCATTCAGCGCAGCCAGTAGCTGGACCTCATGTTCGGTGTTCCAGGTCAGGCCCTTGCCGCCGTTTCCGACCTTGGTCATGAGCGGGCCCAGGGAGGTGAACTTCTTGTAGAGGTTCGGATAGTCGCGCTCGACGACCGTGACCTGCGGCATGGTCTGATTGGGAACCGGATCGCATTCACCCTTCCACCAATCCTTGACGTCATAGGCCTGGGCCAACTCACCCGGGCTGTCATGCTGGATCGGCGTGAGGACGACGTCTTTCTCGACGCCGAGCACTTCGGTGCAGACCTCCGAGAAGGTCTTGGCCAGACCCCGGAAGATGTCCCAGTCGCTGCGCGACTCCCAGGAGGGGTCCACCGCCGCCGTCAGCGGGTGGATGAAGGGATGCATATCCGAGGTGTTGAGATCGTTCTTCTCGTACCAGGTCGCCGTCGGCAGAACGATGTCCGAATAGACGGCCGTGGTCGACATTCTGAAGTCAAGCGTAACCAGCAGGTCGAGCTTGCCCTCGGGGGCCCGGTCTCGACACGTGACCTCCTGCGGCCGGGCGGCGTTGGGATCGCCCAGATCCTTGCCCTGAACGCCGTGCGACGCGCCGAGCAGGTGTTTGAGGAAGTACTCGTGACCCTTGCCGGACGAGCCCAGCAGGTTGGAGCGCCAGACAAACATATTGCGCGGCCAGTTTTCCGGGGCGTCGGGGTCCATGCAGGACATCTCCAGCGACCGATCCTTGAGCGCCTGCACGGTAAAGGCCTTGGCGTCGACACCGGCGGCTTCGGCGGCGCGCGCCACCTCCAGCGGATTGGTCTTCAGCGCCGGCGCTGACGGCAACCAGCCCATCCGCTCGGCCCGGGCGTTGTAGTCGAGCATCGACCCACCCCAGTCACCTTCAGGTGCCGTCGGCGACAGGATCTCCGACATGGCCACCGTCTCGTAGCGCCACTGATCGGTGTGGGCGTAGAAGAAGGAGGTCGAGTTCTGCTGGCGCGGCGGACGATGCCAGTCCAGGCCGAAGGCGACCGGGGCCCAGCCCGATTGCGGCCTCAGCTTCTCCTGTCCGACATAGTGACACCAGCCGCCGCCCGACTGGCCGACGCAGCCGCACATCACCAGCATATTGATGACCGCGCGGTAGTTCATGTCCATGTGGAACCAGTGGTTCATCGCCGCGCCGATGATGACCATCGAGCGCCCATTGGTCTTTTCGGCATTGGTGGCGAAGCCGCGCGCCACGGCGATGATCTGGTCGCGGGGCACCGAGGTGACCGCCTCGGCCCAGGCCGGGGAATAGGGCTGGGGGTCGTCGAAATCGACGGGCATATGCTCGCCGCCGAAGCCCTGATCAACGCCGTAGTTGGCCAGGAACAGATCGTAGGCCGTGGTGACCCAGGTCTCTCCGTCCCTCAGTTTCATCCGCTTGACCGGCACGTTGCGGACCAGAACGTCAGGATGTTCGGTCGCCACGAAACCGTTGGACGCCGTGCCGCCGAAATAGGGGAAGCGGACACCCTTGACGTCGTCGTGGGCACCTTTCAGGCCCAGCCTCAGCTTGACCTCCGAGCCGGCGGCCTTTTCCTCAAGGTTCCACTTGCCGTCCTCACCCCAGCGGAAGCCGATCGAGCCGTTGGGAGCGACGACCTTGTCAGTCTCTTCGTCAATGGCGACCGTCTTCCAGTCGGGGTTGTTCTTTTCGCCAAGCGAACGGGCGAAGTCGGCGGCGCGCAGCATCCGCTCCGGCACGAGGGCTCCGTCCTGGGGGACCAGCCGGACCAGCATCGGCAGGTCCGAATACTGGCGCAGATAGTCCTGGAAATAGGGAACCTGACGATCGACGTGGAACTCCTTGAGGATGACATGACCAAACGCCATCCCCAGGGCCGCGTCCGTCCCCTGTTTCACCGCCAGCCAGATGTCCGAGAACTTCGACGCCTCGGAATAGTCGGGGCAGATGACCGCCGACTTGGCCCCGCGGTAGCGGGCCTCGGTATAGAAGTGGGCATCCGGCGTGCGCGTCTGCGGCACGTTCGAACCCCACAAAAGCAGGAAGCCGGAGTTGTACCAGTCCGCTGATTCCGACACGTCGGTCTGCTCGCCCCAGGTCTGGGGCGACGCCGGCGGCAGATCGCAATACCAGTCATAGAACGAGCCGCAGACGCCGCCCATCAGCTGGAGATACCGGGCTCCCGCCGCATAGGAGAGCATCGACATGGCGGGGATCGGCGAGAAGCCGAATACCCGATCCGGTCCCCAGGTCTTGACGGTATGGGCATTCGCCGCCGCGATCAGCTCATTGACCTCGTCCCAGGTCGCCCGCACGAAGCCGCCCTTGCCGCGCATCTTGACGTAGTCTTCGCGCGCCTTGGGATTGGCCTGGATCGAGGCCCAGGCCGCGACCGGGCTGAGTGTGGCGCGCGCGGCGCGCCAGCGCCGTAGCAGGCGCGACCGGATCAGCGGGTATTTTACCCGGTTGGCGGAATACAGATACCAGCTGTAGCTGGCCCCGCGCGCGCAGCCCCGGGGTTCATGGTTGGGCAATTCCGGTCGGGTGCGCGGATAGTCGGTCTGCTGGGTCTCCCAGGTGACGATGCCGCCCTTGACGTATATCTTCCAAGAGCACGAGCCGGTGCAGTTCACGCCGTGGGTCGAGCGTACGATCTTGTCGTGCTGCCAGCGGTTCCGATAGGCGTCCTCCCAGGTGCGGTCGTCATCGTTCATGACGCCGTACCGGCCGGAGAAAAGCTCCGTCTTGCGCGTGAAGAAAGCGAGGCGATCGAGGGTTTGGCTCATGTTCAGCCCGCCTTTGTCGATGTGGAGTTCAGGATGGAGGTCTTGCGGGCGTAGAAGATCCAATTCACCGCCGCGCAGGTCAGGTAGAAGCCGAGGAAGACGTACAGCGCCGTGCTCGGGTCACCGGTCGCGCTCATGGAGCTGGCGAAGGCCAGGGGGATGAAGAACCCGCCGTAGGCACCGATCGCCGAGGAGAAACCGACGATGGCGGCGGATTCCAGCTCGGACGCCTTGAGCCGCTCTTCCTGGCTCGCTGCAGGCATCAACCGGGGCATATCGGCCCGCACCAGCGCCGGGATCATCTGGAAGGTCGAGGCGTTGCCAACCCCGGTCCAGAAGAACAGCCACATGAAGCTCGCGAAGAACAGCGGGAACGACGGCTCGGCCCCCAGGGCTCCGGTCGAATACAGCGCGCCACCGACGCCGACCATCAGAGCCACGAACACCCACTGGGTGACGCGCTGGCCACCCCAACGGTCAGACACCCATCCGGTGAGCGCCCGCGAGGCGGCACCAACCAACGGTCCCAGGAACGCAATCTGCAGGATGTTGACGTCCGGGAACAGGGTGCGGCCCAGCAGCGGGAAGGCCGCCGAGAAGCCGATGAACGACCCGAAGGTGCCGATGTACAGGTAGCACATCAGCCAATTGTGCTTGCGCTTGAACACGACCGCCTGCTCCTTGAAGGAGGCGCGGGCCGAGGCGACGTCGTTCATTCCGAACCAGGCCGCAACCGCCGCCAGGACGATGAGCGGAACCCACATGAAGGCGGCGTTCTGAAGCCAGACCTGCTGCTGGACACCCTCGACGACGGACGTCTGCGACGCACCACCGAGGGGCCCGAACAGGGCAAAGCCCGCCGCGATCGGAGCCAGGAGCTGAAGCGCGCTGACCCCCAGATTGCCGAGGCCCGCATTCATGGCCAAGGCGTTGCCCTTCTCGCGCTTGGGGAAGAAGAAGCCGATATTGGCCATGGAGGAAGCGAAGGCACCGCCGCCAAGGCCGCACGACAGGGCCAGAAGCACAAACACCCAGTAAGGCGTGGTCGGATCCTGAACCGCCAGCCCCACCCCGACCGCCGGGATCAGCAGCGACAAGGTCGCCAGCACGGTCCACAGCCGTCCACCGACAATCGGCACCATGAAGCTGTAGAAGATGCGCAAGGTCGCGCCAGACAGAGCCGGCAACGCCGTCAGCCAGAACAGCTGGGCCGTCGAGAATTCGAAGCCCACGGAGTTCAGGCGCGTTGCGACCGTCGACCACAGCATCCAGACCGAAAAGGCCAGCAGTAGGTTGGGGATCGAGATCGCCAGATTGCGCATGGCGATCTTGCGGCCCGTCTGGGCCCAGAAAGTCTCGTCTTCGGGGCGCCAGTCGTTGAGGACGTGGGCCGGTTCCGGCTCGCCGAGTTCCGGGAACTCGGGCAGGTCCACCAGGGTCGGCTCGCGCGCCACCTCCATGCGGCGCACCGCGAAGTGCATCCATACCAGGGCCGTGCCAACCAGCGCGAACAGCAGCATGAAACAGCTGGTCCAGATGCCAGTCAGATCGGCCATGACCCCGAACAGGATCGGCAGCACGAAGCCGCCCAGACCGCCGATCATGCCGACCAGGCCGCCGACCGCGCCGACATGGTTCGGGTAATAGACCGGGATGTGCTTATAGACCGCCGCCTTGCCGAGGCTCATGGCGAAGCCGAGCACAAAGATCAGCACCACGAAGGCAAACAGGCCGATTTCGATATGGAAGCGGATCGGGCCTTCGATCCCTTCCACGATGTAGGTCGTCGCCGGGTAGGACAGCGCGAAGGTGCAGATCACGCTGGTGATGAAGGTGACGTACATTACCTTGCGCGCACCGATCCGGTCCGACAGCCAGCCCCCGAAAATGCGGAAAAGGGAGCCCGGAATGGAATAGGCCGCCGCCAGCATCCCCGCTGCCGCGATACCCAGACCGTACACGTCGGTCAGATAGTGCGGGAGCCACAGGGCCAGCGCCACGAACGCGCCGAAGACGAAGAAATAATAGAGCGAGAAGCGCCAGACCCGAATGTCGCGCAGCGGGGCCAGCTGCATCCAGAGCGGCTGCGCCGACTTGCCAGCGCGCCGGCGCTCGGTCGTCAGCGGATCTTCGGGGGTAAACAGGAAGAACAGGACAGCGAGGGCGGCCAGGGCGACCGCCCAGATCTGAGCCACCGCTTCCCAGCCGAAGGCCAGCATGACGAATGGCGCAGCAAACTTGGTGACGGCGGACCCGACGTTGCCGGCCCCGAAGATCCCCAGCGCCGTGCCCTGACGCTCAACCGTGAAGAACTTGGACACATAGGCGACCCCGACCGCGAACGAGCCCCCGGCAATGCCGACGCCCAGCGCCGCTGCGAGGAACTGCGGATAGGTCTCCGCGTAGGACAGAAGAAAGGTCGCTGCCGCTGCCAGCAGCATGACGATGACGTTGAGGACGCGCCCCCCCAACTGGTCGGACCAGACCCCCAGGAACACCCGAATGAGCGATCCCGTCAGGATCGGCGTACCGACCAGCAGCCCGAACTGGGCCTCGTTGAGCCCGAGCTCAGCCTTGATCTGAACACCGATGATCGAAAAAATCGTCCAGACGGCAAAACAGCCCGTGAAGGCCAGGGTACTCAGCCATAGCGCCCTGTTGGCACTCGGCGATTGGAGATGTGCGTCGACCATGCTTCAAGCCTATCCGCCACCAATTGCGGTGGAATTGCTTGGCTTCTACGGTCAGTTTGGGTCGCGTTATTTGACACAGATCAATTGCGATTCTTTCTCAAGTCGATGAAGGCAAGTATTGATAATGCACAATATCTCTATTGATAGAGTTTGCATTTCATAGCGATCGGCTTGGCGTGCACAGTTGGAAATTATCAAGTCAACCGCCCCGGCCCCTAGGCGCTTGATAATCGTCAAGCGACCTGCCATGACTGCGAGTCATTCAGGAGACGCCGATGACGATGCGCCCGACAGATCTGGATCGCGTTAAAGCGCTACCTCTGTTCCGCAAGATCTCACCAGAATCGTTCCGGGACGTGACGGCCGGAGCCTTCCTTCAGCGCTTTCCTGCAGGGACCACCCTGCTGATGGAGGGTGATCAGGTCGACTTTCTGTATGTCCTGCTTGACGGCATCGTCGAACTGCAGGGGACCTGGAAGGAGAAGGACACGACCCTGGCGGTGCTGCGTCCGGTTTCCACATTCATCCTGGCCGCCGTCGTTCTGGACGCGGATGCCCTGATGTCCGCGCGTACCCTGGAGCGCTCTGAGATCCTGATGCTCTCGGGCCAGGCGCTGAGACGGACGATGAGGCAGGATGCCGAGTTCGGCCTGGCGGTCGCCGAGGAACTGTCTGGCTGCTATCGCGGCCTCGTCCGCACGGTGAAGAATCAGAAACTGCGCGGTGGCACGGAGCGGCTGGCCAACTATCTGATCACCCAGCGCATTCGACAGGGGCTGAAGGAAACCATCGTCCTTCCGCACGAGAAGCGTATTCTGGCCTCCCTGTTGGGAATGACCCCCGAGAACCTGTCGCGGGCCTTCGCCGGCCTGGCCTCGCACGGGGTCGTCGTGCATGGCCCCGAAGTCACCTTGACCCGACCCGAGCTACTCGAACGTCTCGCCCGATCTACCCCGCTGATCGACAATCATATGCCGCCCCAGTCGCGGGTTCTCGGCAAAGGCGAGGTCGAGAGCTGGTCGGAAGAAACCGGTTTCGCCTGACCTTTATCCCCCGAACGCAGCGAGATTGGCCAGGTCGCCCGGATCGCTGCGGGCCAGTTGGTGTCCGCTCTGCTTGCCAGACATCCCTGAGGTTATGCGTGCGATCAGCTCGGGCATCTGGTCATCGGCCTGAAGCAGGTCACGCAGGACCACACCTCCCTGGCCGAACAGGCACAGTCTCAGCTGGCCACGAGCTGAGACTCTCAGACGATTGCAGCTGTCGCAGAACCCTGGCGCATAGGGCGCGATCAGCCCGAGGCGGCCTGCATGGTCAGGATGCACATATTCCTGGGCCGGGCCACCGTCGGCCGGGCGATGCGCCGGAGTCCAGCCGCGCGCGTCCAGCCAATGGCGCAAGACCTGGCCGCCGACATGGTGGGCCGCAAAATAGTCTGCATTGTCGGCCGTTCTCATCAGCTCGATGAACCGAACGGCAACCGGCCGATCCCGGACGAACGCAGCCCAGTCGTCAAAACCGGCTTCGGCCGTCTCGCGAAGCAGAACCGCATTGACCTTGACCGCCTGAAAACCGGCCGCCACCGCATCATCGATTCCGCGGATCACATCGTCGCAGCGATCGTGCCCGGTCAGGTCTCGGAAGGTGTCGCGGTCCAAGGAGTCGAGGCTGACGTTCAGATGCGTCAGCCCCGCCGCCTGCCAGTCGCAAAGCCGCTTATGGAGGTTCCACCCGTTTGTGGTCACGGCGACCTTCTCGACGCCTTCGTTGGCAGCGACGCGCGCCACGATGTCTGTGAAATCGCGACGCACGGTAGGCTCCCCGCCCGTCAGACGCACCTTGGCCAGCCCGAGCTTGGCGAATCCAGCGACCAGGCGCGCAATCTCGTCCGGCGTCAGAAAACTGAGCGGACCCTGCCGCTTCCAGCCGTCAGGCAGACAGTAGGTGCAGCGAAAGTTGCAAACCTCCGTCACCGAAAGACGGAGGTAGCGGAACCGTCGACCGAAATCGTCGGTCAGATGACCGGCGTCATACGCCATGGAAGCTCCTTTCCAAGCACGGGAGGCACCGCTGTTTCCACCGGCACCCTTGGCCCTTTCGGGGACCCGGCCCAACGACCGTGGCGCGGGGCGCTTTAGGTCGACAGGCTCGGAGCGAGTAGCCTGAGCCATACGTCCGTCCTGGCTCCGCAGCTTTGACCCGCGGGGCCGTGAGGCTTGATGACAATCAATCCGAAGGCCGCCTTCCCGCACCTTCGACGCTGTGGCACCGTGCTAGGGCGACAGGGCCGAACTGGAGTTTCAAATGCCCGCCCGCACCGCTGCCCTGCCGCGCCGATCCGTGCTGGCCCTGCTGGGGGCCACCTTGGCTACGACGGCCTGTTCCGCCCGTCCCGAAGGGGCGGCGCGCGCCCTGTCCGTATTCGCCGCCGCCAGCCTGACCGAGGCGCTCGACGCCGCCCTCGCTGAATTCGAGAGCCAGACCGGGCTCGAGACCCAAGCGGTCTATGCCGGCAGCGCCCAGCTTGCCCGCCAGATCCAGAACGGCGCGCCGGCGGATCTGTTCATTTCAGCCGACGCCGAATGGATGGACTGGCTTGAGGCGCGCGGCCGGATCGACGTGGCGGCACGGCACACCCTTGCCGGCAATCGCCTCGTCCTCATCTCCCCGGCATCCGGTGACACACGGCGGCTTGATTTGACGCCCGGACCGGCGCTGAGCCGTCGGTTTCTGGCGCGTCTGAGCGATGGAAGACTGGCGACCGCCGAACCTGAGGTTCCGGCCGGCCGCTATGGTCGCCAAGCTCTGACGGCGCTCGGCCTTTGGACAAGTCTTGAGCCTCACCTGGCTCCAGCTGAAAACGTACGCGCCGCCCTGACCCTGGTTGCGCGCGGCGAGGCCGAGCTGGGCATCGTCTATCAGACCGATGCCATCGCCGAACCGAACGTCGCCATCGTGGCGGAGTTTGCCGACGATCTGCACAGCCCCATCGTCTATCCGGCGGCACCGGTTCTCCAGCCTGCGATGCAGGCCGAATCCTGCGCCCGTCTGATGGACTACCTCAGCGGCTCGGACGGCCAGCAAATCTTCCAGCGCTTCGGCTTTGCGCCACCGCCATGATGCTCAGCCCGACCGAACTCGAGATCATCGGCCTGTCGCTCAAGGTCGCGGCGACGGCAGTACTGTTCGGACTGCCGCTGGGCATCGGCACGGCCTGGCTGCTGGCGCGCTGTGAGTTTCCAGCGCGATCTTTCGTATCCGGCCTGATCCACCTGCCGCTCGTTCTGCCACCTGTCGTGACCGGCTATGTCCTGCTGCTGCTGTTTGGACGGACCGGTCCGATCGGAGCTTGGCTGGAGTCGTTCGGCGTACGCTTTGCCTTCGACTGGACCGGTGCCGCCCTGGCGGCCGCGATCATGGGCTTCCCCCTGGTCGTGCGCTCAGTGCGGCTGGCCTTTGAAATGGCAGATCCCGGCCTGGAACGGGCTGCAGAAACCCTTGGTGCCTCGCCAGCTACCCGGTTCTGGACCGTCTCCCTGCCACTGGCCCTTCCGGGCATCCTGGCCGGCGGTGTGCTGGCGTTCGCCAAGGCGCTCGGCGAGTTCGGAGCGACGATCACCTTCGTCTCGAACATTCCGGGCGAAACCCGGACCCTGCCCCTGGCGATCTACAGCCTGACTCAGATGCCGGGCGGAGAAGCCGCCGCCGTCCGCCTGGTCGTGATCTCAACTGTTGTGTCGGTGCTGGCCCTGGTCGCCTCAGAGGTGCTCGTACGGCGACTGGCCATTTCGCGAGTGCGTCCATGATTGAGGCCCAGGCCAGACTTGCACGCGGGCCTCTGGACCTCGCCGTCGACATTTCGCTCGCGCAGGGCGTGGCGGTTCTGTTCGGTCGCTCCGGGTCGGGCAAGACGTCGGTCGCGGACATGATTGCCGGTCTGATCCGCCCGCGCGAGGGGCGTATCCTGCTGAATGGACACCTCGTCAGCGACGTTGATGCCGGGATTCACATTCCGGCCTGGCGACGGCGGGTCGGCTATGTCTTTCAGGACGCGCGTCTGTTCCCGCACCTCAGCGTCTCGGCCAATCTGCTTTACGGTGCCCGACGCCGCCGCCTGTCGGGCGATGGTTTCGACGAGATGGTGGCCCTGTTGGGCCTGGAGGAGCATCTGCAGAAGCGTCCCGGCGTGCTGTCCGGCGGTGAGGCCCGTCGCGTGGCCATCGGGCGGGCCCTGCTGAGCGGCCCAGACGTCCTGATCCTCGACGAGCCGCTCTCAGGCCTGGACGGCGCGCGCAGGTCGGAGGTGCTTCCGTTCCTGGATCGACTGGCGCGGTCCGGCCCACCGATCCTCTATGTCACCCACTCGGTTGAGGAGACCGCCCGACTGGCGGACGAGGTGCTTCTGGTGGCCGATGGCCAGGTCTTCAACGCCGGGCCGCCGTCCCAGGCCTTCGCCCGGCCCGAAGCGGTCGATGCGGCGGGCCTGGGCGCGCCAATCTCGGTCCTCGAGGGGCGGGCGTCGCCCGCGGTCCATGGGTCCGTGAGCCTTGTCGACCTGGGCGGAACGGACTTCCACACGCCGCCGCTGCAAGTGGCCGCCGGAGAGCGGGTTCGGATTGTGGTGGACGCGCGTGACGTCGCCCTGGCCCTGACGGCGGCCAAGGGCGTCAGCATCCAGAACCAGCTCGCCGCCCGCGTCGAGGCAATGGTCCCGACAGCCGGCGGGTGGCTCGTTCACCTCTCGGGTCCAGGTTTCCGCCTGGCCTCACTCGTCACCCCCCAGGCCGCCCAGGCCCTCGACCTGACCCCGGGTCTCGAGGTCGTTGCCCTGGTCAAGGCGACGGCCGCCGCGCGCTATGCCTGACTGCGCGGGCGCGGGAGGGCCAGCATCGGCGCATAGGTGACGGCAAAGGTGACGAAAGCGGCGCACCACAGGCCTGCCGAAATGATCAGCAGTGGCTGATAGGCCTCAAGCACGAGCCCGGCCAGCACCCGCGCCGCGGCGGCGGAGTTGATCAGGATATAGATGAGCGATCCGGTCCAGCCGGCTGTCAGCGGCCGTCCCGTATGGCCCCGTCCTGCGCGGGTCATTACCGCCAGGGTCATCACCCCGATGGCACCCGCCGTGAGGGCGTGGAGTCCGGCAGAGGCGGCCAGATGTTCGGGGGCCATGACCGAGCCACCCAACAGGATCAGACCGACCGCCAACCAGAGGTAACCGACGTGCAGGATCAATACGAGCGGCTCCGCCGTCGTCGCCCAGCCGCGCCATCGGGCCAGGCGAGCCAGGTTGAGCAGTCCGGCCACTGTCAATCCCGCACCGACCAGGCCCTGCTGCGGCAAGGCCACCCATCCCGCCAGGGCCAGCGCCGTCACACCCATGGACAAGGCGTCGAACGATCCCGTGACGGCCGGCAGCGGGCCTTCTCGCTTGAGTTGCCAGTTTCGCGTGAAGCTCGGCGTGATCCGGCCACCGATCAGGCAGATCAGCATGACCACGACGGCCAGGGCCACGCGGGTGGCAACCGGGGCCAGGCCGCCGCTCATGTAAGCCTCGACATGAAAGCCCACATTCGCTGCAGCCAGAATGCTGACGATGATCGCCACTGGCGCATTGCGCCAGTTCTTGCCGGCCAGAATCTCGCGCCAGACCAGGCCAGCCATGGCCAGAAGGAACAGGCTGTCCACAGCACCCGGCCACATCGCGCCCGCCTGACCGGGTACCAGCGCCACTGCCGTCATCGCGATCCGACCAGCCAGCCACAGCCCGACCATCAGCATGAGCGGCGCGCCCACGACCGGCATCCTTCCGGTCCAGTTCGGCACCGCCGTCATCAGAAAGCCGACGATGACACCGCCCGCATAACCGAAGAGCATTTCATGGACGTGCCAGGACAGGCTCAGCTCACCCCCGGCCAGATAGGCATGGATCCATACGGGCACGGAGATCGCCGCCCAGATCGCCGAAAACAGGAAGAGCGGCCTCAGGCCAATGGAGAAGAGCGCGGGGCCCCGATAGGCACGCATGGCAGTGGCGGTGTTCATCAGACTTCATCCTTCGCCAGGCCGGCCAGCACCGGGCCGCCTGTTCGTTCGTGTGGATCGCGCTTGATCTGCGGCGATCTCGGCTAGCCGCAGCGCGAATAGCCGCAACTCAGACAGGTATCGCAGCCCTCCTTGCGAAGCAGACCGGGCGTCCCGCAGTGCGGACAAGCCAGACCTGACCCGGTGGTAGCAGCTGTCTGCTCCAAGGTATCGCCGGACGATGTCGTCTCCGATCCGGCCGCCCCCAGGTTGAGGTGCCGCGCGATGACGTCGCCGATCGCAGCTGGAATGGACGGAGTATAGGCCCCCTCCATCCAGGCACCGCCCGCTGGATCAAAGACAGCCTTCAGTTCTTCGGCCACGAAGCTGACATCGCCACCGCGCCGGAACACGGCCGAGATCATGCGGGTCAGCGCCACGGTCCAGGCATAGTGCGCCATGTTCTTGGAGTTGACGAAGATCTCGAACGGGCGTGCGCCGCCGCCGGCGTCCTCGATGTCGTTGATGGTCACATAGACGGCGTGCGCATCAAGCGGCCAGCGCACCTTATAGGTTGATCCGGCCAGGCGGCGGGGGCGTGGTTCCAGCGGCGGCGGCTCGATCGCCGGGGGGCTCTCGGGAGTCGGTGCGGCGACGCTCAGCACCGATCCGGTAATGGCATTGGGCCGATAGGTCGTCAGGCCCTTGCAGCCCATCCTGAAGCCCTGGACATAGACATCGGCGAAGTCGTCGAAACTGATGTCTTCTGGGCAGTTGATGGTTTTGGAAATCGAACTGTCGACCCGCGCCTGCGCCGCCGCCTGCATTCGCAAGTGGTCCGACGGTGTCAGGGTCTGGGCGCTGACGAAGGCTTCCGGCAAGGGGGCATCGTCCCCTTTCAGCCGACGCCAGAGTGCCAGGGCGTAGTCCTCGACCGCCTCCTCGCGACGCGAGCCGTCAGGCTGAAGCACCTTGCGGACATAGTCGAAGGCAAACACCGGCTCGATTCCGGAGGAGACATTACCGGCCAGCAGCGATGTGGTTCCGGTCGGGGCGATCGACGTCAGGCAGCCATTGCGCAACCCATGCTGGCGGATGAGATCTCGGGTTTCCTCATCCAGTCGGGCCAGGTTGGGCCGATCCAGCATCGCTGGGTCATAGGCCGGACAGGCTCCCTTCTCCTCGGCGAGGAGCGCCGAGGCACGGTAGGCGGCGTGCTGGATCACATCGAGCCAGCGGCTTGTCAGCGCGACCGCCGCATCCGATCCGTATCGCACACCACAGAAGATCAATGCATCCGCCAGGCCCGTGATCCCCAGGCCGATCCGGCGTTTGGCCTTGGCCTCAGCCTCCTGCGCCGCCAATGGAAAGCGCGAGACGTCAATCACATTGTCGAGCATCCGAACGGCGGTCTGGGTCAGGTCCGTCAGCGCATCTTCGTCCATCGCCGCCCCCGCCTCGAACGGGTCGCGGACCAGTCGAGCCAGGTTGATCGAGCCGAGCAGGCAGGCCCCGTATGGCGGCAACATCTGTTCGCCACACGGATTGGAGGCCGAAATCACCTCACAATGAGCCAGGTTGTTGGCGGCATTGACCCGGTCGATGAAGATGACACCCGGCTCAGCCGCATCATAGGTTGATCGCATCAGCCGCGCCCACAGGTCCGTCGCACGGACCGTCCGGTACGTCTCGCCGCCGAAGGTCAGGGGCCAGTCCGCATCCGCCTCGAGCGCCGCCATGAAGGCGTCCGGCACCAGCACCGAGACATTGAAATTGCGCAGCCGCGCCGGATCCCGCTTGGCGTCAATGAAGGCCTCGATATCCGGATGGTCGATCCGCAGACAGCCCATCATGGCCCCGCGCCGCTGGCCGGCCGACATGATGGTGCGGCACATCGAATCCCACACATCCATGAAGCTCAGCGGGCCGGACGCCTCGGCACCGACGCCCCTCACGGCGGCCCCGGCCGGTCGCACGGTCGAGAAATCCATCCCGACGCCGCCACCTTGCTGCATGGTCACCGCCGCCTCGCGCAGGTGCTCGAAGATGCCGTTCAAATCATCGGGCACCGTCCCCATGACGAAGCAGTTGAACAGGGTCACGGCCCGGCCCGTCCCCGCCCCCGCAATGATCCGGCCTGCCGGCAGGAAGCGGTAGCCGCCCAGGGCCTCACGGAATCGCGCCCGCCACCTTGCCCGTGCCTTGGGCGTTTCCGCCTCGGCGACCGCCGCCGCGATCCGATCCCAGGTCGCGTCGACGGAATCGTCACCGCCGCCGCCGCGCGGCTTGAAGCGGTACTTTCCGTTCCAGATCTCACCTGCGAGCGGACTGTCGAATGCCATGGAACTCTCCTGTCGAAGGACAAGGAGACTTCGCGATTCGACCGGCCGGCGGGAAGCGAACAGGCCAGTTGGGGGGGTGACACCAATCAATCCCACCCTTGACACCCGTCAGGTCTGCACTGGAGCGAGCGCCACGGGTGGGGCTGGGGTCGCCGCTTTGGGGCGACCGTGTACCGCTCAGAAATCCAGGATCTGGACACGATCTCCGGGTGCCGCCTCGGGGGCCGACGCGGGGCGGCGGATGAGCACATCCGCCTTTGCCAAGGCCGCCTGCGCGCCAGAATCGCTGTTGTCGAAGCCGGCCACCCTTCCATCGACGAGGCGCGCCCGCTCAAGTGTCTCGCGCGGACCGACGGCACCGAGTGGCGTCGCCAGCGTGGCATCGCGCCAGGCCAGGGCCGCCGCCGGCCCTCGCCCGGCCAGCCCAGACAGCAGCGTGGCCAGAAACAGCCTGGCCGTCACCATGGCCGACGTCGGATTGCCCGGCAGTCCCACCACATACCGGCCCCCGGCCCGGGCCATCCAGACAGGTTTGCCCGGCTTGATCGCGACCTTGGTGAAGATCTCCTCCAGCCCGGCCGAGGCGAACATCGCTCGCGCAAAATCGCGCTCTCCAACCGAGGCCCCGCCCGTCACAACGACGACCTCCGCATCTGCCAGAGCAGCGCCGGCCGCCGCTTCCAGTGCCGACGGCACATCGGCCACGCGCTGGCGCCGGACCATCTGACCGCCCCAGGCATGGACCAGCCCGGCCACACCGAATGAGACGCTGTCGGGAATGGTGCCCTCAACCTCGAGCGCGCGTCCCGGCTCGACCAGTTCATCGCCGGTACTCAGGACGGTGACCCGCGGCCGCAGATAGACGCACACCCGGTCACGATCCGCCGCCGCCGCGACGACCATCTCCCTGGGGCCGAGACGTCGCCCGGCTTGCAGAAGCTCGGCCCCTGCCTGGAAGTCCGATCCGGCAGAGCGGATATGGCGCCCGCCGGACGGTCGCTCTTCGAACACGGCCAGGCCATCCTCCGTTCGGACAATCTCCTGGATGACGACACGATCCGCGCCGTCGGGCACGGGGGCTCCGGTGAAAATACGGGCGCAGGTGCCGCGTTCGAGTGCGGCCGGGGACGCAGCACCAGCGAAGATCGTCGCCGCGATGGGCATTCGGGCCGGAACATCGGCCAGATCCACCTCACGAACCGCATAGCCGTCCATGGCCGACAGGGCCACACGCGGGGCCTGTCCGCGGGCCGTTATCGCCTCGGCCAGAATCCGCTCTCCGGCCTGGTCGATCCCGATGACCTCCCGTCCGAGAGGACGAGCCTGCGCCGCCGTCCGCAGCAGCGCCTCTTCCAACGTGATCACCCAGGTATCTCCAACGTCCCGCTTCGCTGCAAGATAGCGATGACCCGGTGCGTGCCGCTTGCCGTGGATCAAGGACACGGCCCAAGTTCATCATGGCGGCATCAACCATTGCAGGCGAAGGAAGATCATCGGTCGGCTTCACCATTGTCCCGAGGGTGGGCTGATCGACCGCTGGGCACGGATCCTGCCTTTGCTCCAGCCGGGATGAGGCGGCGATGAAGTCAACCCCACGATCTTGTCGCCGCCTCATTCCATTAGTCGTGTCGCTCGCTGCGGGACTGGTCGTCGCCTGTTCGCCGGCATCTTCCGCAACACCGGATGTCCCCATCGACCCGGATGTCCACGCCCCCCAGGCCGCAGCGCAAGTGCCTGTTGAGACGCTCACCCTGACCGGGGCCGACGCCAGCCGAGTGGTTCTCACACGCGACGACCTCGCAGCCCTGCCGCGCGAGCGCGTCACCTTCAGTCGCCATGAAGACACCAGCGTCTATGAAGGACCGCTCCTGCTCGATGTGCTGGCCAGGGTAGGCGTGCCGGGCAGCCCCTTGCCAAAGGATCAACAGGCGACCGCTCTGCTGATTACGGTCGCCGACGGCTATCAGGTCGTCCTGGGCCTGGCTGAGACGGACCCGGCCACGCGCGCAGACCGTATCATCGTGGCCGACACCGATGACGGCGAGCCGCTAGGACCGGATGTCGGCCCCTTCATGATCGTCGCCGAGGGAGACGCGCGCGCGGCTCGATCCGCGCGCATGGTGGTTGCCATCCAGGTGATCCCGCTGGGCGGGGCCACGAACTAGGCCTCAGCGGCCCAGTCTCCGGACTTGCCGCCGGTCTTGGACAACAGTCGGATACTGCGAATGACCATGCCCTTGTCCGCCGCCTTGAGCATATCATAGAGCGTCAGACAGGCGACCGACACGGCCGTCAGCGCCTCCATTTCCACACCGGTGATACCCGTCAGTCTCGCCTCGGCGCGGACATGAAAGCCGGATGGGTCGGACAACGGCGTGACCCGGACGGTCACGCTTTCCAGGCCCAGGGGGTGACACAGCGGAATCAGATCCGAGGTTCGTTTGGCCGCCATGACGCCTGCGATCTCGGCCGTCGCCATGACGGTCCCCTTGGGGGCCTCGCCGGCCAGGACCAGGGCCACGGTTTCAGGCGCACAATCCACCTGGCCCTCGGCCACGGCGGTGCGCCGGGTGGCGGCCTTGGCGCCGACATCCACCATACGGACGCGGCCTTCCGTATCGAGGTGCGTCAGGCTCATGGGCATATCCCTCTGTAACGCGGGATCTGGCCGACCAGCGAACACGGCCGGAACCGGCTGTCGAGTTCTTCGGCCAGCACGAGATCCCAGGCGTCCCGGCAAGCGCCGGTCGACCCTGGCACGCAGAACACGAAGGTATCTTCCGCCTGCCCCGCGAAGGCGCGAGACTGCAGGGTGGCGACGCCGACGGTTTTCAGGCTCGCCATGTGAAAAACCACGGCAAATCCGTCCAATTCTCGCCGGAACAGAGGCTTGAGGGCCTCCGGCGTGACGTCGCGCGGCGAGAAGCCCGTGCCACCGGTCGTGATGACGACGTCGACCTGAACGTCCTCGACCCAGCGCCCCACCTGCGCTCGAATCGCATCGACCTCGTCCTTGACGATCGCCTTGGCCGCCAGGACGTGGCCGGCGGCCTGCAGCCGCTGCGCCAACAGGGCACCAGAGGTGTCCGTGATCTCGTCGCGCGTGTCCGAAACGGTCAGGACCGCAATGTTGAGAGGGTAGAAGGGAAGGTCAGGTTCAATGCCGGCCATCAGTCGCTCCAGCGCGCCCGATCGGCGCGATCCTGCTCAGTAGGCTCAATCCAGCACCCGCCGGACGGGCCGCTCTCGTGCTTCCAGAACATGGCCTCCGTCTTCAGCCTGTCCATCAGATAATCGGCGGCCAGAAAGGCCTGGCGGCGATGCGCCGAGGCCGCCGCCACGAAGACAATGGCCTCCCCTGGCGCAATCGAGCCGGCCCGGTGTACGACCCTGACGTCGCTGACATCAAAGCGGGCGGCTGTCGCCAGAGCGAGTTCGATCAAGGATCGAGGTGTCATTTCCGGATGCCAGTCCAGCCGAAGGCAACTGACGGCCTGTCCGTTTGAGGCCTTTGCGCGCGCCAGTCCGGTGAAGGAGACCACCGCCCCATCGCCGTCCAGCCCGGCCACGAACCGGGCCAGTTCCTGACCGGCGTCGAGATGACCGAGTTCGAGGTTCGCGCTCGCCGCCACAGGTCAGCCCCCCGATACGATCGAGAAGAAGACAACGGACTGGCCGGACGCCACCTGGGCATCGTCCGGCACGACCCGGGAATCGACCGCGACCCGGATCTGGGGCTTGAGCAGGATCGCCGCCGCCTCATCCTGGCGCGCCAGCTCGGCCCTGATCTCGCCAACCGTGATGTCGTCAGCCGCAAAGACCATGGCCCTCTCCCGCCCAAGCCGATCCGAGATCTCGCCATAGAAGGATACGTCAATCCGGATCATAGCTCGCAGGTCTCCGTAGGCATGGTCGTGGACGCCTTCAGCGCCTGGGCCAGTTCGGCGACAAACTGGGTCGTCATCTCTGCACGCACCGTCGGCTCACACCAGTAGGGACTCATCACCACCAGTCGAATGACGACCAGATCCTCGCTGTCATCCTGGCCCCCATAGGTCGCCAGATGGGCTGCCTTCACCGCCGCTCCGTCCTTGCCGAGGGTCGTGCGCGACACCGCAAAGGCGGGTGAATGCTGGAAGAACTCAAAGGCTTCGCTGGTTCTCGCATTCGTGACGCTGAGGGGCTCACCTGTCTGCGCGAGGGTAAAACAGGCAATGTTGGCGTCTCCGGGCAGGAACCGGGCCTGGGGAATCGCTTCCCGCACATCGGCCTCCAGCGACCGGCGCGCCTGGATGGTGCCGGCCAGGATGTCGCCTAGCCCCTCGGGTCCGAACCCCAGAGTTTCCGCCGTCAGCCAGGTCGCGGCCGCGCCGCTGGCCGAGCGCGACCCTTCCAGCGTCGACGCCCATTTGCCAGCGGCCAGATCCTGGCGAGTGAGATAGGGCGCATCAAACGCCGAGACGGCATAGGTCTGGGCACCAGACGTCAGAAAGGCACCGCATGAATAGGGAATGTATCCCAGCTTGTGCGGGTCGATGGTGATCGAATCCGCACGCCCCATGGCGGCAAGCGCCGCCCGCGTGTCCGAGGTCAGCACGCCTTCAGCGTCACCGCCCAGCATGGCCCGGAAGAAACCGCCATAGGCCCCGTCGACGTGCCGCCAGATATGCCAGCCTTTCTGTTGCTGCCAGGCGTCCAGCCTGTCGAACAGGTGGTCCAGAGGGTCGATCGCCGACATCTCCGTGGTCCCCGCCACGGCCACCGTCATCAGGACGGGTCGGCCCTGCTCCCGAGCCGCAAGGATCTTCTTCTCGAAATCCTCCAGGTCCATTCGTCCGCGCGCATCCAGCCGGACGCTCCACAACGCCTCGCGACCGAGCCCCAACAGGTTGACGGCCTTGTCCCAGGAAAAGTGCCGATTGCCCGGGGCCAGCACGACCGGTCCCAGATAGTCCTGTCCCGCGGCCTTGCTGATGCGCCGGTAGATGTCCGGAGGATTGCCGGCCATGGCGCTGCAAGGCTTGAGCGCCGCCTCGGTCAGGCCATGCTCCGCCCACAACGCCCGGAAGCGATCCCAGCCCATGTGGGCGGCCGCGAACGGATCCAGGCGCTCGCCGGACGTCTCGCTGAGGTGCAGCGCCAGGGCCAGACAATGGTCCAGACGATAACGGGCACGCCACATCGCCTCGAAATTCGCCACGGTCCCGCCCGAGGTAAAATGGCCCTGCGCCTGGTCGGCGTCATAGCCGAGCATGGTCGCCAGATGGGCGATCGCCTCCGTCTCGATGACGCTGCCGACGCGGCTGGCCTCGCGCGAGGTATTGTTCGGATTGTGCAGCAGGGCCGCGAACCAGCCCAGGATCGCCGGCAGCGACAGGTCCGATTTCATGTGTGCGATATAGCGCGGCGTGAAGGTCGGTGTTTCCTCGGTCAGCGCATCGCGCAGGGCGCTCAACCGCGCTGACAGTCGGCGACGGCCCATGGAGCGCCGACCTGCCGCAGGCAGGTCCAGATCCTGCGAAAACCTGTGACTGCGCCAATCAACCCAATGGTCCAGCATCGCCAGCATCTCGTCGCGCAGCCATGGCGCGTTCTGCGAAGCGGCCCCCGGGAAATGCTGCTGCGCAAAGTCCGAAGGCCGGGCTTCAATCGAGTTTTCCGGGGATGAAGACGACATGGCCCGCCCATAGCCGTCACGGCCCAGGATGCCCTTGTCATCCGTCAATTCCGGGCTTCATGCGCGTCAATGCACGGCGACGGCGGATAGACGACAGGGGCGCCATGACGCCCCTGCCGCCAACGCCGGCTATGCGGCCACCGCACGCTCGCCGCCTGCCCGACGCCTGGGCCGAGGCGGCTGGACGCCGGCTGCCACGTTACACCAGCTATCCGACGGCCCGGTCGTTCGGCCCCGTAGATGCGCACGACCCGGACGAGATTGATCGGGCGGTGCGCCTCAACCGACCTGGCCAACGGCTGTCCGCCTATGTCCATGTCCCCTTCTGTCGACGTCTGTGCTGGTACTGCGGCTGCCACACATCGGTCGTGCATGACTATCGCAGGGTCGCCGAGTTCCATCGGGTACTGCTGGACGAAGTCGATCTTTGGGCCAACCGCATCGGAGAACATGGCGGCCTGGCCCATCTCCACTTCGGAGGCGGCAGTCCCAATGCCCTGAGCCCGGAGGATTTCGCCCAGTTGGTCGCGCGGATCGGAAGCCGACTGGATCTGCGGCCGGGGGCCGAGGTGGCGGTCGAACTCGACCCCGCGCTGCTCTCCTCGGAGTTCGCACAGGCCGCCGGGGCCGCCGGCGTCACGCGCGCCAGCCTGGGCGTCCAGACCTTCGATCCCGACGTCCAGGCTCGGATCAACCGCATCCAGGACTATGATCGTGTCGCCGCTGCCGTCAGCGATCTGCGCCAGGCCGGGGTCGACGCCATCAATCTGGACCTGATGTACGGCCTGCCGGGCCAGACGCCGGCGAACGTCGCCGCTACAGCCGAGCAGGCCCTCAGCCTGCGCCCCGACCGCCTGGCTGTGTTCGGCTATGCCCATGTCCCATGGATGAAAAAGCACCAGGACATGATCCACCAGGAGGAGCTGGCCGGCGTGTCCGGGCGGTGGGATCAGGCGGTGGCCATCGACAGCGTTCTGACGGCCGCCGGCTACGTCCGCATTGGCCTGGACCACTATGCACGTGCCGATGATGCCTTGACGCAGGCCGCGATCAGCGGACGGCTGCGGCGCAATTTTCAGGGCTATACCGACGACGCAGCGGACACCCTCATTCCGATCGGGCCATCGTCAATCGGAACCCTTGAGGATCGCTTCATTCAGAACGCTCCGGCCCAGAACCAATGGCGAGACGCCATTGCTGCAGGCCGGTTGCCGGTCTCGCGCCGGCTCAACTTGTCAGCCGACGATCATCTGCGCGCCGCCGTCATCGAACGGCTCATGTGCGATCTTCGGGTAGATGTGGAAGCCCAGTGCCGGGCGCATGGCTTCGCTCCGAACAGCCTCGATGCGGCCCTGGCGCTCGCCACGCCGCTGACGGCGCTCGGACTGTGCCGGATCGAGGGGCGCAGCATCGGCATTCCAGAGCCGGCCCGCCACCTCATGCGCGTCGTGGCCGCCTGTTTCGACAGCGACCTGCCAGATCCCGCGCGCGCCTCCGCCGCCGTCTAGGGCGGCGTCGCGCAATCGCCAGGTGGATGCCAGCTTCCCACTAGCCGGGGTTGCTGCGCAAAAGGTGCTGTCGGGATCAGCCTGCTCGAACGGGAGGGTGTTGGCGCAGGGCCGCATCAAACGGCCGAGCCGCTTTCGTCCCAAACGAGCGCCGGCTCGGCGGGCCCATCGACGCCGCCGCCGCCTCACGAAGAGTGGTGAAACCGGTCCACGATCCCCGCGGTCAGAACCGTCCGACGACGTTCAGGTACAGGCCTTCGTGATCGTAGTCGAAGTCGGTCAGATCATCGCTGAAATCGGTGAAATTGTATCCGACGCCGATCCGCAAATGGTCGCCGATGTCACGATCGACACCGATCAGTACGCCTTGACGCACACCACCGTCTTCGACCGAGAGATGGCGATATTCCGCCAGGGCGTGCCAGTCCGCGTCGATTTCCAACCGCACCTGGCCGGCCGCGAAGAAGGCTCCGGAATCGGCCCAGTCCCCTTCCATGCGCCCGAACCGAACCTCTCCTTGTCGTTGGGCAACATGGGCCGCGACCTCCCACCGTGGGTCCGGGTTCCACACACCCTCCAGAGACCAAACCTGGGTCTTCTGATCGTAAAGGGCAACGTCGTCGCCAACCTGACTGAGGGCCGAGATGTCGTAGAGATAGGTATGACGACCGAACAGCGCCCATTCGGTGCTGTTCCACGGACGGTAGGCAAAGCCGGCATTGCTCTCGAAGAAGCGGGCACCGGCGGCGGGATTGAGTTGATCCTCGGTCTCGGATGCGTTGATCCGCACGGCGAGCCGGAGGCTCTCATTGATGCGGTGCAGCAGCCGGTTGGTCGTGATCCACTGGGTCCTGTCCTCCGCCCCCGAATCCACACGCCATTCAAACTTGGACAGCCATTGGGTCTCGGGCGAGGTGTGTCCCACGGAGACGCTCAGCGCCTCGCGCTCCAGGCTGTCGAACAGTCCCCCGCCGATGGCACGCTCCAGATCGGCCTGGGTGTAGGTCAGGCCCGCGTTCCAGCCCTGGGTCGGATAGAAATCCAGTCCGACGGTGTGGGCCAGGCCCCGTTCGGCGTTGGTCCGCAGATACTGACGCTCGTTGTACAGATTGGTCCGGTTCGACAGGCGCCAACGCTGACCGACCACCCAGCCGTCGTCCGCACGCGTGCTGAACAGCGGGTCATAGTCGGTTCGGTCAGTCGAGACCGTATAGCCGGCGTACAGCGTGTTATCGGGGTTCAGCCGATGCTCGAGCAGCAACCGTGCCGCATTGCCCCGATCCCCGGTCGTCGCCTCGGCGTTCAGGCTGGATTGTTCGCCATACAGCCAGGAGGCTCCCACCGTGACCGCGTCGTTCGAAGCGTAGCGCCCACCGTCGTCATCGAGCACCATCTGGCCCTGGCCGTACAGTTCCAGCGACGGCGTCACGCGCTGAGTGTAGCGCAAGGCCGTCAGCATCCCGGCGGCAGACCCTGTGAGCCGCGTCTCGTCGACACTCCGCACCTCGGCCCCGATCGAGGCGGTCTCCGAGAACCGCCATTCTCCGGTGATCTGAGCCTGAGTCAGGGCTTCCTGGCCACGCTCGGCATGGCTGTAGCGGGAGTAGAGGCTGACGGTCGGCCCGAGCTCCCCGACGATCTCGGCACCGTATTCCTCAACCGGCTCGCCCATGTCGTAGCGGGCGATGGAGAAGCCACCGTCGATGCTGCGCCACCAGGCTCCCAACGCCCATTCGTCCCGGGTGTAGCCCATCTCGCGCAGATTGAGCCTGCCTTCGACAGCCGTCGCCTCGCCCTCACGCGCGCCGATGGCGGCGTTCGTCTGGTTGAAGCTCAAGCCCCCGTCATTCGAGAAATACACCGGCACGCCGGTGTTCTCGGTGCGCGAATGCTCGAGGCTGAGATAGGCACCGCGTCCGGCGCGCAGCATCAGGTCGACCCCCACGAGTGAATAGTCGTCGCCGTCGCGACTTTCCTCCACATAGGTCCCGCCCAGCGCGACGTGTTCGCCCAACCAGCGACGCCCGCGCACACCGACGCCGACGGAATCCGGGTCAAAATCGTCAGGCACGTACTCGTAGTCGACCACCAGCACCTGCAGGAATCCATCCAGCGGCGTGTCCGTGGTCAGGCCCGTCACCCCCTCACGCGTCACCGGCGCAAGCGGTCGGGTCAGGAGAATGCGGCCCTGGAGCTCATCCAGCTCATAATCGGCGCCTGGCAGCAGATAGGTGCGCCGCTCGACGCGGCCCGTGGTGGGATCGCGCACCTCGATCGCCACCTCTTCGGACCCGGGCAGAATGTCGGTGTCGCGCAGGAAATACAGGCTGGCCCCGGTGCCCAGGAACTCGACATGACCGGGCGCTGTCTGGATCGATGCGGCGAAGGCGCGCAGCTCTCCGACTGGTTCCCCCAGCGCCGTGGCCTCGGGTGTGCGCAGGGCGGCCGCAGCGCCATAGAGGCTGCGGCTGAATTGAGCCAGCTCGGTGCCGATGAACCGGGTCTCATAGTTGCCGAACAGGATCTGGTTCTGGTCCCAGTCGAGCCGGGCATAGAGCCGTCCCTGGGTGTCGACGTCGCGTCGGATCGTCGAGTCGTCGCCATAGACCGGATAGTAGAGGTCCGGGTCCAGTCGCCGGAATACGTCTTGCGGGTCCGCCTCCCAGAATCCGTCGAAGAGATCGTCCAGCTCGCGTTCCTGGGTGTCGGCCTGGGCCGTCAACAGATAGCGCCCGCGGAACTTCTCAAGCAGATAGAAGGCCAGGCGCCCTTCGACCAGAAAGTCATCGTCGAACCGTTCGTCCCAGGGCTGGGTCTCCAGCGAACCGGAGACGTTGTTCTGCGACAGGGTCAGGTCCGCGATGCCGACGATGAAGCTGTAACGACCGGTGACGTCGACGCTCAGGGTTTCGGTCGCCGGCTCCAATCCGCCGCCCACCATATCGACGACGAAGTCATGGGTTCCGATCGGTGCCAGATACTCGGCAGCCAGACGCCGTTCCAGGTCGATCGGGTGGTCGCGGCCGTTGATCCGGGCCGTCATCCCCTCGGGCAGGTTGCGGCCCTGAATGCGGATGCGTGAGCCATAGACCGGGATGTTGCGTAGCCTGAGCGCATTCTCGCCCATGGCTGCGTCCATGCGGTCGCGACGCATCGCCTCGTCGACGGAGAAGGCCTCGCCAAAGCGTCGCTCGATCTCGGTACGGGCCAGGCTTGAGCGGTGCGCGGCCTCCTCTGGAGTGACTAGGCGGATCCGGCGCGGATAGGTTTCGTCAAAGGCTTCGCCGTCACCCCAGGCCCGCACGATATAGACCAGTTCCTCGCCTGCGCGGATCGCCGCATTGGTCGTCAGCGCGCCGTCCCACTCGACCTCACCGACGGCCCCGACCGGCAGATCAATTCGCGCCAGGGGCGTGACCAGATCCACATCCTGGGCCCGGAACACCAGAATCTCGGCCCGTCGCAGGAAGGCGGGATAGTTGTTGTACGCATAGAACCTTACCGGCTCGGCGATACGCCCTTCGGAAAAGGCGACCTCGGACGGCGCCGAGACGTTCATCTGGGGCTGACCGAGTGCCGGATCCTCCGTCGCCCAGATGACGCCGCCGCCCGGCACAGGAATGCTGTAGCGGCCGATCGCAGCCCCCTGCGGTTCAGCCTCCGCCCCAAACCGGGCGCGGATTGAGACTTTCCTCGTCCGAGGAGAGGAGCGCCTGCTGTGTTCAGCCTCCGCCCCAAACCGGGCGCGGATTGAGACGCTGTCCTTCGAGCGGGCGGTGACGGGGCTGGGTTCAGCCTCCGCCCCAAACCGGGCGCGGATTGAGACCAGCGCCGTCATGATCGCCGCACCGATGAGATGGTTCAGCCTCCGCCCCAAACCGGGCGCGGATTGAGACAGGTAGGTCAAGGCGCGCGCGGCGGGTCCGGTGAGTTCAGCCTCCGCCCCAAACCGGGCGCGGATTGAGACCGGTTATTCGGAGACGTCGTAATGGCTCCGTTCAGCCTCCGCCCCAAACCGGGCGCGGATTGAGACCACATCCCCCACGGTGTTTTCGCTTTCGTTGCGTTCAGCCTCCGCCCCAAACCGGGCGCGGATTGAGACGCATTGGTGAACGAGTCCGCCGCAGCGCCCGAGGTTCGGTTCAGCCTCCGCCCCAAACCGGGCGCGGATTGAGACCCCTGATCTCTTCTCGACTGCGAAGACCTATCGTTCAGCCTCCGCCCCAAACCGGGCGCGGATTGAGACGCTGAAGGATTTCGAATTGACGTCGGCATCGTTCAGCCTCCGCCCCAAACCGGGCGCGGATTGAGACCAATAATTCCAGACTCGGAGTTCAGTCGAAACGTTCAACCTCCGCCCCAAAACCGGACGCGGATCGTGACTGGCTGTCAGGAGTTGTGTTGCTGAGACTCGTTCAGCCGGTGCCGTCAGCCTGTCGCTGGCAAGTCTCTCGTCGTGGCTGGCGGATGGCCGTTGCCGACCGGGACGATGAAGCCGCGTTCTTTCAAACGTCACCGCTTCCCTCCGGGCGTGATCCGTCGTGCGGTGCAGCTTGGGCGGCGGCCGACGCCGGTTAACCTGACAGTCCCAATCTTGCCGGTGCCGGTTCGTCTCACCGACTGGGACGGATTGCCTGGGACTGCGGGGTCACTCGCGCCCGGTTCGGGGAACCTGTGCGCCGCACGTATCGCCTTGGCTGCGCAACACGAGGGTGACGCGTCCGTCGGGGCCGGGGGTCTGGCTGGCGCAACGCTCACTCAGGTCGCACAGGTGCGCCGGCACGCCATAGTCTGCACATACATCCACGACCGTCCGACCCGCCGGTGCGGGAACCACGGTCGTCACCGCCGGCGGGCGGTGGTCGGCATTCTCGAGCCCCGGCTTGTCCTGCGCTGTCGCCCAGATCGCGCAGGTCATGGCTCCGACGCCACAGGCGGCTATCACAAGCGGCTCAAACCGCCGCAGGCGTTCTGGCGGGGGCGGGGTTTGTGCGCCGTCATCCTTCAGTCGTCGCCAATCGTCCCCGGCCCCGGATTGGGGGGCGAAGATAGATATGTCCCGCGGCTCTTGCGGTCCTCTACTCATCATGATCGCACCGTCTCGACGAGGCGCTCGGCCAGCAACCTCTCGGCGATCCTGGCCGCCAGATCAGCCGCCGCATTGCCGCCGGTGCTTTCGCGCTGAAGATTGACCACGACCACATAGGCGCGCTGCGGCCGCGCCCGCCCGTCGTCGGCGCGGCCATGGGCGTTGAGGCGGACACCCTGAACGCGTTCGGGGGCATAGGCGGCGACGACCAGGGCGACGACCTTGCCGGAGGGATCGTCATCCCCTCCGGTCCCGCCGACGATCTCGTCGCGCGACGCAACCCGCACCAGCAAGCCGCCGCCCCGGGCCGGATGAATGACGAAGGGCCGGTCGCCGCGCGACATTGCCTCAAGATGCCAAGCCAGCCGCTCAACCACCGACGCCGCCGTGGTCCCCGGCTGACGGCGAAGCACCTCAAGCGCCACGGGATCAGCTGCCAGGCGGCTCGCAATGTCCTGTCGCCGGGCCGCGCTGCTTTCAGCCGCCAGAATCAACTCTCCCTGTGACGTGCGGATCGCCAGGGCACCGGTGCCGGACGCCAGGCGAATGCGGTCGTAGCGGATCAGGGCGTTGATCACGCGGTCGCTCGGTCGGTATCGGCTGGAGGCGATGATCGGTGTGCCGGTCTTGACGAAGGCACCCAGGACCAACCCGCGCGCGTTGATAATCGCCTCGACGCCGGTTAGGGCGGCCGGCAGTTCCGTGCCCGAGGCGGTTCCTGACGTGACCAGGGTCATCGCGTGCGTGATCGCCTGTCGGACTTCCGGGTTCAGACCCAGATCACCCGTTGCCGGACTCGTCGCCGGCGTAAAGGTCGCGGTGACGTGCGCGCCCGTTATCAGCCGCGCATAGGCCTGCGCCAGCCCGACGGTCGACCACCGTCCATCGCCATTGCCAAGGATGATGGGCACCGCCCCGGTCCGGAAATCCAGCGGCCCGGCCAGACCCAGCGCCTCAACCTCTGGCACCGATTCCCGAAACTGGCACATATCCAGCCGATTATAGCGGTCCAGGAGCGCCGCCCACGGCGACGAACGTATGCGCTGTGCGGACTGGCAGTCACCGCCGACCTCGGCAAAGCCGCCCTCGACGTCGAATAGGTCTTCCAACTCCTCCACCCAGCGGAGTTGACGGTCATGTTCGAGCAGCGCCGGTCGGCATCTACCATCCGGTCCGATGGTCTCGAAGACCGATTTCGGGCGCTCCGTGCGCACAGCCGCGCTGCTCCCGACCGAACCGAGCCGGTAACCCTGGCCAGGCTCCAGCTGGCACTCCAGTCCGTTCACATCGGGCGAACCCATCAGGGCTAACGCCGCAGCGTAGAGGTTGTCCGAATCCCGAATGAAGCCGTTGAAATCGATCCACGCGGGCGTGGCGTGATTGGCCAGTGGGCGTTCGAAGGGATACCCGAGCAGTTCGTCCGCTTCCGTTTGCCCCCTGATCTGCAGGCCCAGAAGCTCCGGATGGCGTTGCAGAATGGCGGCCGCGATCAGGGGCTTGACCGCCGACCCGACCGACAGCCGCGCCAGATTCTGATTGCGCCGCCGCGCCTGCTCTAACGGATCGTCGAGGTCCAGAACGCCACCGGCTGCGCCAGAGAGAGGCCCTGGCCTCCCAGCCATGGCCAGAACCTCCCCGGAGAGGGCGTCCAGGATCGTGATCGTGCCAATCGAGGTATCGTCGCCCAGCCCCGCGAAATGGCTATCCAGAATCTCCTGGGCACCTAGCTGAAGCTCGCGGTCGAGGGTCGTTTCGATGTCGTCCGAGGGAGGCGGGCTACCCGAGACCGCCCGGTGCAGATCGCGCTCGAACGCGGCGCTCCAGGACGCCAGCTCAGCGACCCGATAGCGGTCCGGTCCCGCGCTGGGAGCTGAGATCCGGCCAATGTCGGGCGAGGCGAAGCGGCGATGGAAGGTGACATCGGACCCCTCGCCCCGGATCCGCAGACGTTCGCCGCGCGCCAGCACCTCAAAGCTCGCCTGACCCGGCGTGAATGCGGCCGGCCCGGCGTCAACACGACAGGTCGCGTCGCTCTGGGTCAGAACCGCGACCGCATCGCCAATGCGCCGAATGCGCACAACGCCCGCATCCGGACCGCCGCATGAGATGTCGAAGCCAGCCGCCTCCAGGGATCGCCCGGCGACGTCGGCGACGTTTTCGATTGTCGTCACACGGGGATCGCCCGTGCCGGTTGGACCTGTGCCCGGGGTCAGGATCAGCAAGGGGGCACCGGGCCCGCCTGCCAGCTCAATGTTGCGCGCGCCCACCGCCTCGACCGCGGCGCGATACCGCAAAGTCCCGCGCCAGGCGCCCACCGGACGGGGAAAGGGCGGCGGCGTCGAGTGGCCGGCCTGGATGCCGGTCACGATACCGTTCTCGATGCGCCACAAGCTCGGATCATTGCGCCGGATATCCTGCATCAGGTGTGAGCGAAGCGCGTACTGAAAATAGACGCCGTCGGGGTCCTGGTAGACCTCTGGCGTCAAGTCGACGATGGGAGCGCTGGAATCGGGATCCGAATTGAGTACGAGCCGCCGTCGATCATCAGCCAGAAAATGATCCCGGACAAAGCGGCTGTAGGCGTCGCCGTCCTCTCCGTCTGTGGGCACCCCGACAACGGACGCAGCGCCATGGCCCCCGACCAGCACCAGCCCGATAAGGCCGGCCAGCGCGATCACCACGGCGAGGCGGGCCTGTGTCGGCGGCGGGCCAGCGTCGGATTCAACCATCAGCGGCCTCCTGCGTCCTACTCAAGGTCAGGAGCACCAACGAGACCAGCATCAACCCCTCGATGAAGTCGGCCATCGACCACGGCGCGAGGAAATAGACATTCCGCCCCGTGAAGGGGGCGGCGAGCAGATTAGCCAGGACAATATAGATGGAGATCGATGATAGGGTCAGGGCGGCCAAAACCCCAACCCAGGCCGACGGAGCTGGATTGGGGCGCCGGGTCGCGGCCCAGCAGGCGCTGAAGGCGAGCGCGGCGGTGACCGCCAGGAAGGCCGCCGCCCCCACACGACCGAACGGGGAGACCAGATGCACCGCAGCGGCATTGTCAGTCAGGTGGTAGGGCCGCAGCACCGTCGGATCGGGAAGGTTGAAGTAGCCGCGCCCCAGCAGGGTGTTTCCATACGAGCGTAGGTGGATCAAGGTGTCCTCCAGCCCTTCCGCGTTTCGGGTCCCGACGTCGGAAAGGCGTTGCGGATTGAGCGCGGCAAGGAGCCTGAGATCGTTGTCCTCGAACGACAGGGCGCTCGCCAGATCCGTCGACGTATTGCGCGGCGGCGACAGTTCGAAAGGCAGGTTCACCACCAGAAGCATGGCAGCCGTGGCCGCCGCAGGTGCCAGCCACAGCGCCTGGTGCCGGAACACCAACAGCAGACCTCCGATCAAAAATGCCAGGGGTGCCAGCGGCCAGAGCTTCCATTCCTCACCTGTTAGTGGCCAGACCCTCCAATCGTTGCTCAGGAGCTGGTCGGCGACGAGGATGATGGTCAAGGCCGCGGCCAGGGCTACGGCACCGTCCACCAGGCGTTGCCGCCCGGTCCGGCGCGCGTTCTGGGCGACGATCACCGAGGCCAGGATGACCGGCAAGGCGAATATGGCAAAACCGTTGTCCCGGGCGATTCCGCTGGCGACCAACACACCCAAGGCAAGGCCGACATTTAACAGGAAGGCCGGGATAGCGGCCGTCCAAAGGCGAAGCCAGCCGCTTGACGAACCGTCCTGAATTGTTCCGACACTCAGCCGGCCGCGCCAGACGCTCGACATCATCGGCGCGAACGCAATCAGAGTCAGTGGCACAAATAGTAAGCTCAGGGCGATCCGTTCGCCGCCCACGAATATCCCCTCGCGCCAATTCAGGAAGGCGAACAATCCACGCAAGAAAAGGATCACCATGATCAGGACAGCCAAGGTGGTGATCGGGCGAGCACGTGTCAGGCGGTCGTAGAACGCCCAGGGCGTCAGCAGGTCCCGTACCAGAAACGCACCGTCAACTTGCATCGGCCGGTCGCGATCAGCCTGCGCGGCGCTGGATCGGTGCCCCACGAGCCTGTCGTGAGCCAGCAAGACCACGACACCTGCAAAGGCAAGCACCACCACGAGTCCGATGCCGAAACCGGCGAGATCCGCTTGCCGCGCAATCCACCAGGCGCTCGCAATCGTCACGGCCAGTGCCGCCAATGCAGCCCAATGTCGTCGCCCTTGGGAGTGGCTGGCCAGCACAACCAAAAGGCCCAAGGGAATGGCGATGAGGGCGTCCGCCACCGAGGTTTCGGCCTTTACAGCGGCATCCACGAAGGCACCCTCCATCGCCACCAACAGGCGCATGACCAACACCAACTCCACCGTCGCAAAGGCGACGCCGGCCAATGGGTCTGATAGACGGATCCGCCAGGTCCCGAGGGCGAAAGCCACGAGTGCGAAGGTCGTGATCAGGGGTGCGAATGGATAGACGCCGCCTCTGAAATCGAGAGGCCGGACCGAGATCATCGCAATACGACCGGCACCGATTTCAGTTCTTTGCTGGAACGCCTGGCGGCCGCCGCCTTGATTGTACACGAGCGAGACCTGGTCGCTCATGCGGGCGGCATCGATGACCACACCGGCGAGATCATGGGAGAAGGACTGGCCCAGCATGGAGAAGCCGATGACGCGCTCGGCGGCCCCTTCGGGCGGAATCTCGGATTCCGGTGCGATGCGCAGGACAGATCGATCATGATCGCCGGCGGGATCTATGGAAACGCTCTGAGGCGTCTGCGGCGTCAGGATCAGCCTGTTGCTTTCGACATGAACGAGAAAGGTGCGCCGCAAGGTCAGCCTCCCTGGCTCACCCTCAAATTCTCCCGCGGGCGGCAAGCCTTGGTCGGCTTCGAGAATATCAATCTGCAGGGGATTGTCGCCGGGGTTCAGAACCGCCACGTCGCTCGTATCGTCGGCGAGGGCGAAAGCCTGGCCGTCCGAATCCGTGAAAACTAGCGCACTGGCGGACCTATCCGCGTCCCCGCCCCTCGTTGGCGTGGCGTGCGCGAAATAGGCTCGACCGGCCTCCAGCTCTGTGAACGTCGCCGAGGCTGAGCCGCACTGGGCAACGCAGGCCTCGTCTGCGTCCGTCACCGTGGCGGCGAGCCAGGACTCCGGACCGTCACCGGGACGGATCCGCACCACGCCGTGACTGCCTACATTCGGCTGATTACCTAGCCGCAGTTCGACCCGGCCGTCGCGGACCTGCATCTCAAGGACACCGGGCGGCAGCACGCCACGACCGATCCGCACGCCCGCGCGCGGGGCCACAACGATGTCGTCTGACGTCGCATCGCCTCCCAGCCGATAGACCGCCCCGTCCTCCAGCGGCAAAGACATGGCCTCAAGGGATATCCGCAACCGCTCGTAGGGGCCGTCAATCTGATGGGGCGCCACCGCCATACCCACCCAGACAAGGGCGCCGGTCGTAGCGGTCGCCGCGACCAGACCCCATCGCCGCCACCTATTGCCGTCCGCCATCGCCGAGGCACCGACACAGACCAGCACGGCTGTGATGAGGATCAGGGCGAGCATCATTCGGTGTCAGAAGGATCCATAGCGGGTCGTCCGTCGGCGAACGCACGCCTGAGCCGAGCGCGGTCCTCATGATGCCGAGCACCGAATGTGCGGATGTACCCCGTCGCTAGCTGGATGTGAGCCCACGCCAACAACAGGACGATCAAGACCACGCTGATGCCCCACGCGACGGTTCCAATCACCGGTGCGTCGTGCCGATAGGCCATACGGGCCAGAAATTGGTGTTGAGGTGGGAAACCACGGCTTCCAACCAGGGCGAGCAGGGGTTTGGCGTCATCGAGACCTTCCGAACGGCGAACGCGCTCGGCGCGCATCAGCAGGGCCCAGGCCAGGTCGCCGGTGATTTCCTCGCGCCAGCCTTCGATGAACTCCCGACTGTCCGACCCGAGATTGTGCACGGCGACCCCATCGGTGCGGAAAGCTTCGAACTGGCCGGTTTCCAGGAGGTTCCGCTGACGCCGGATCCAGAGCCAGCGGTCAATGATCGCCGCGTCATCCGTGCCCAGGGCGATCGGTGGAAACCAGGATTCGTCCTCGTCGTAACGGTTTTCAAAGTTTCGCCGGGTGCTCGTTTGGGCACCGAGAGGCCAGGGGTCGCCGTCGCTGTAGATGGACTGCGGTGCAACAACGGCGAGGGCCGCCAGCCGGGACCATGCCGCCTGATCCTGCGCCTCGGCAGGTGCTTCACCGCTGGCTTGCCTCATAAGATTCGAGGCGGCCCGAAAAAGTTCCTCGGGTGTTGCGAACTCGCCGGCCGTTGCGGCGGATGCCGCCAGATTGGCCGACAGGGTGGGGTGGGCCGAGACATATCCCGGCGAATGTGCCAGGCGTTCACGCACGCGCTCAAAGCCTTCTGCGGCGCGCCCATCGGCCATCCAGGCCGCCAGGCGGGCATTGTAGATCTCGGCGGAGCTGAATTCGAACAACGCCGCACTGTTGCCATCGCTCGCGCCTCGCAACTCGACAAATGGTCCGGCCTGGTCGGAGGCGACAGAGCGGGCACCGGCCTCCAGGGCGGTGTTGAACGCCTGGTCTGCCTGAGAAGTTCGGCCGCCGGCGGCGAGGATAGCGAGACCGCGTCCGTAGGACGCCACCATTTCGTATTGCGACAGCAGTCGAAGATCCTCGTCCGACGGGTTTTGTGCAGTGTTCCGGTGATCTTCAAAATCGGCGAGAGCGGACTCGAATTCGGATTGGGCCTCCCCGGGGTCTCCGCTACAAAGATCGATCAGGCCCTGGTGATAGCTAAGAAAGCCCCGCTCCTGCGTGGACAGCTCGGTGACCTCCGCCAGCGCCGGTCGGGCGTCTGCAAGTGCGGCCGGCACCGTGCGCGCGCCTGCGAGCCGCTGGGTGCATTCGGGCAAGGCTTCGGCGAGGCTGTCCAGCACGCGCGCAAAGGCCAGGCGCTGCTCATCGCGCAGGCCGAAAAGGGCCGGGCTTGCACGCGGCGGCTGCGCCTGGGGGGGCGGGAAGCCGGAGGGCATCGGCTGCAAGAGCATTGGCAGGCGACGGATCATCTCCACCTCGGCTTGGGTGGAGGCCCTCAAGGCCTGGCGATCCGCCGCGTCCAGAGACACCGACGACTGCGGCGCGCCTTGCGGAGCCACGAATGCCGGCCAGAAGCATATGGTCGCCGCCATAACAATCACGACAATCCATGCCCCCCACAGCATCCTGTATGATGAGGGCTGCAACGTCTTGAGGATGGAAGATCTGAACAGTTCCATGCGCCATCGCCCCTAGGGTCTGTTCCACTCGCGAGCGAAGGACGGGTCCAGGTGCCGCCGGAGCCAAAGGGCGACCCGAGGCGATTCCAGAAACCGCGCCCAAACCGGTCGGCGGCAACTGGAGATGGCCGGCAACAACCAGCCGCGAAAGAAGCTAGTCACGCCCGCACTCGGTCGTTCGTTGCGGAATGTCCGCGTGAAGGTGCGGTTCTCCTGGGCCGTCAGGAAATCGGTTGTAAAGGCGGCGAACCGGCTCGACAGATGAGAGAAATACTCCTTGCCGACGCCAAGGCTCAGCATCATCCGCGCGGGGTCCTCATCAAAGGTGTCGAACATATCAACATGGTCACGCGGCAGGCGACGGGCGAACTCATCCGCACGCGATAGCAGAAGTGCTCCCGGGATTCCCAGGCGGCCGGCGGAGCGACGCTGATCCATGATTTCGCGCAAATTCAACGCTCCGACCATATCCACCGCCGCGCGCGCGGCCTCGCGTCGCGCACGCTTTCGCGCGTCTCCCAACAAAGGGCGTCGTGGCATCCGCTTTTCCACCTCTTTGCGCAGGAGCGCGACGGCGATGGTCATCGGGTCGAGCGAGTGGATGAACATGTCCATCTGGTCACGCCTCTCGCGCCGATCATGCGACTTCAGGTCGGGATCGTCGTCGCCATCCTTCACAAAGGCCTCGGGCATCAGCACGTGATAGGCTGGTGCCAGAAACACGATCGCATCCGCAAAGGCGAAGATCGTATAGACGAGGCTGAAAAAGCGGTTCTCGTCCGGATTCCGAAAGCCGTCCTTCAGCAGCTTGCCGAACCAGTCGCCAGGAATGTCGTAGAGGTCGAAGTCTTCCGCCGATGAGGTGCCCGGATTTCGCGAGAAGGTGTAGAGCAGCACGTCCTTCGTCCGCGACACGCCCTGCGCGCCCTGCGGTGCCAGAGCCTTGGATTCCGCAACCGTGTAGTCGCGCCGCGTGCTGTATTTGAGACGGCGAACCAGGAAGCTCTTTCCTGTGGTCGCAAGACCGACAAGAAGCACCACCCGTCGGCGCTGTTGCTCAGCGCTTAGGCACTGCTCGATGATTTCATCAATCGACTTGACAGCGGCGGGTTCGTCATCGGCCTCGGGTTCCTCGGCCTCGTGGTCGTCAGGGACCTCCGGATCCTGCGCCTCGACCGGTTCCGGGGGGGCCTCGTCTGCGGGTGCAGGTTCGGCGTCCGCGGCGGCGATCCCAACCATGGCGACATCTTCGGCGAATTCGACAACCGGATCCGGCTCGGGCGGCTCAGGCTGGACCTGAGCCGGCGGCATTGACGGTGCCCGCTGAGCCCTCGCATCTGCGGGTGCATCATCGTCGGTGACCAGCGCGCTGAGCGTCTCCACAGCCATCCGACTGACCAGGCGTTGGCGACGCAGCTCAGCTCGGACATCGGGCACGTCGAGTCCACGCGCGCGCAGCAATGGCACGACCTCAGCGATGTAGTCTGTGAACAGGTCCGCCGCGGCCTGCCGATCCTGGCTCAACAGTTCTTCTGCGCCGAGCCGGGTCGCATCAAAGAGCCTGTCGGCCCAGGCCTGATCTTCGTCTCGCGGGCCGGTTGGAGACCCCGTCAGGTTCTCACGCGCCAGTTGGCCCAGGAATCGCGGGTCCCGGTCCTCGACCAGCGCCTGGCGAACACTCTCGTAAAAGGCCTGAGACTGCTCGTTCGGCGAGGACGTCCGGGCGTTCGTCGTCCTTGCGGCTGGCGCGGATTTGCGGGTCGTCCTGCGGGTTTTCCGAGGTTTGGCTTTGTCGGTCACCGGGCAAACCTCCTTTGATCGCGTTCGATGTTGGCCCCGGCACCGAGCAGCTTCATGGCGATAACCAGGGCGCGCGGATTCGCCGGATCCCTGCGACGGGAAGACAGGCGCGTTCTGGCGCGTCTGGCCGCAATGGCGGCGAACAGGCTCCTGCGGGCATGCCGGGGCGCGGCACCTATGATGGCGAGAGCGCTAACCGGACCGTTGCGGTCAATGAACTGCGCCAAGCCTTCTTCGGCGACCTCCCTGTGAGCCGGAAAACTCCACGCCCCGGCAGTCCACTCGACTAGCACCTCATCCAGTCGGTCCTGGCTGGTTGCGCGCTCTGAATCGGAAAGCGCCAAGAACAGCAGGCCGCTCCAGTTCACGTCGGTCGGTGGCGCCGCACGAATGGCGTCTATCAGCGGGTCCAGCAGATCGTGCTCTCCCGGCGGCATATCGAACAAGGCCGGCGCGAGCGTCGCCAACTGGTTGTCCGACAATTGGTGAATGACGCCGTGATTGATTGCCAGCCTGGCCACCGCGTGTGCCGGATTGACGCCCGCCATTGCAGCGTCCATCCGTGGGAGCACTGACTGCAGATAATAGTCGAGGATACCCAGCCGAGCGGGGCCAGTCAGCCGTCCTAGCGCCACGTCGAGAACCTTCGGCAGAAAACCCTGGAACACGCGCTGCTGACCCGGCGTCGGCTGATCGCCGTCCGTGGCGAAGTCACGAAGTTGATCCAGCGGCGAGAAGATCGACTGCTGGAAGGCGGCTTCGAAACTGCGGAAGAGTGTGGTCGCGACCTCATCGGCCTGCTCGTCGAGCTCGTCCAGAACTTCGGTCACAGGCCGAATTCCGGTCTGCATCTGGCGCACGATCAACCAGCTAGGCGACGGCTCCGGAAGGGTTTCGGCCTCCGGAGTCCGGCCTAAACGGATCTCGACGCGGCCCGGCCCGACGGGATCCGACCGTCCCACCCTGACATCGATCGTCGGCCCCTCATTCTTCGACGGTTCGGCACTGTCGATATCGCCCCAGGTGCAATAGCTCAGGTCAGCGCACCAATGTCCCAACTGGCTCCAGACCCCGAACAGGGCGCCTTCCGGGGTCAGGGGCTGCTGGTCATCGGACGCGGGCGCTTCGAGCACGAGGTCCGCCAGGCGCGCGCGCGGGGCGGCGGCGTCCTCGCTCAGCGCATAGGCCGCGCGCTCGAAACCCTCAAGATAAGGATCGAGGCTGGTGTTCCACGACGGCCCAAGGCCCAGGGTTCGTGGGGACGTCTGCTCTCCGACCTCAGGCAGTCTTGCCTCAGGCAGCGCGGTGCTCCACAGCCGGTGGGTCTGCCAGCCGATCCGATCCAGATCGTCGGTCGCAATCACCGCCACCCAGAGAACGATCACCGCGCCCATGCTGGCAATCCCCAGATGGGTCACTCTCATCAGGCCCCAGTGCGCGGCCTGGCCGGCGGCGTCGTGGTCGAGCGGCAGGAAAGCGAAGTAAGGGGCTGTTCGCCGTCGGGACCCCCGCCAGGCCTTGTAAAAAAACTGCTCGATCGCGGCGCGGGCCTCACTGGACAGCGGCTCGTCGCGGGGGCTCGCGAGCAAGCGCACGTCCGACCCGTTCGAAAGCGTGCCGAAGGCGGCCAAACGAACTGGGAAACGGGCCTCGCGAGCCGTGGCCTGCACCATCAGGTCGGGTCCTCCAGCAGGCACGCCAGATCCGAGGCGCGCGTCGGTATCTGACTGTCCGCATCAGACTGGGAGACGACTGGACATCGGGATTGCGCGAGCGCCTGACTGACTACACCTGCGACCCGGGCGCGTGCGGCTGCATCATTCGCAAGCGCGACCGAACGCGCTTCCCAGGACGGGCAAACGGCGTCGGCGTTATCATTGCCGCAGAGAATCCGGCGCGCGGCGACGCGGTCTTCGGCCGGCCAGGTCTCCACGGTAGCCAACACGGTATCCCATCGGGTGGTCGCGTCGTTGGGGATCTCAACCACCGGCGCGCCCTCGGCGACGGCAGGTTCTGCCGCCATTCGAGGATTGATGACGATGAAGACGACGGCCACGGTCAGGGCCACTGCAAGGATGGCCGCAAGCCCCCAGGGGACCCAGCGCGGCAGGTCATCAAACGCCCAGGACCTGTACGGCGATTCCTCATCATAGGTCCGGCCGCCTGTTTCAGGCGCTTCCGCGCCCTCGGACCCATCCGGCTCGATAGACCACACAGGGGGCGGTCGCGAGGACTGCAATCTGCGCACGTCGTGATCGAGCCGTTCGAGCCGCCGCGAGAGCTGGTCGAGGAATCTCCTGTCGTCGGGGTTGAGGGCGCTGACGGGCCGGGCTTTGTCACTGATGTGAGAGGCCAGTCGGTCGCCAACCTGGCGCAAGACATCCGACTTGCCGCCGTCGGCATTCAACAACTGCAGGACAAATCGCCCGACTTCCGTGCGCAGGGCCTCCATTTCCTCGTCGAATGGATCACGTCGCTGATCGGCCATTGTCGCCCACCCCATGCCGCGCCCTTGGGGGAAAGCCCGGATCGGGTCCGGCTACCCTCCTAGCCACGGTACATTACCGGGACCTGCCCAACGGCTGTCAACCATCTCGAGCAGACGGCCGCGCCGGGATCGGCCAGCCCCTTCCCCAGATCGTTGCACACATGGGCATACAGATTGAGATCATCCTCATAGCCGATCGGATCGGTCTGCAGGAACCGACCGAGCGGTTCATTGAGCCACGGCACCGCTAACGGCGCTTGAGGCGCTCGGCAGCCGGTTCTCATCGCCATTGGTGAGGGGGAGCGACCTGTCCGAGGTCAGATTGCCGCGCGCAACATGGGTGACGGCCGCCCCTTCAGATCGAACCTATAACCAGGGAGGCTCAATGGCGCTCAGGCAGGCGAAGACTCGCTGGAAGAAACGGCCCGAAAACGGGCGATGTTCGTGACAGGAAGCATGAGCTCAATGGGAAAGTTTCCGAAGTCCCGCAGTTCTTCAGCGGGTTAGCCTGGACGGAACTTCACAGAGACAGTTTATTGGAGAGGGCTGGCGGACAGAGAGGGATTCGAACCCTCGGTAGGCTTTCACCTACACACGCTTTCCAAGCGTGCGCGATCGACCACTCCGCCACCTGTCCGGTCACCAGTAGGGCACCTGATGGGTGGTGCCGACGAGCGAGAGGGGCGTCTAGCTCAGCGCGGCCTTCGGGGCAAGCGGTTGCAGGTGCATTTGGCGGGCTCAACTTGCTGTCGAAAGGGGATGAAAACGCGCCGACCTGCGCCCATATTCGGTGCCTAGGAGATGACCATGCCCCAAGACGCCCTGCCCGGCCGCCCCGATCCGATCGCCACCGACGAGGTTCACTTCGTGTCCGGTCGCCCGTTGAAGGGGCCGCACCCCGAGGGGTTTGAGAGCGCTGTCTTCGCCATGGGCTGTTTCTGGGGCGTCGAGCGCATCTTCTGGAAGCTGCCGGGCGTGTGGGTCACCTCGGTCGGCTATGCCGGGGGCGCGACCCCCAATCCGACCTATCGCGAGGTCTGTTCGGGGGCCACCGGCCACGCCGAGGTGGTCGAGGTCGTCTTTGACCCAGCCCAGATTTCCTACGCCGACCTGCTCAAGGCCTTCTGGGAAAACCACGATCCGACCCAGGGGATGCGCCAGGGCAATGACGTCGGCACCCAGTATCGCTCGGCCATCTATTGCACCGATGAGGCCCAGCGCGCCGCCGCCGAGGCCAGCCGCGACGCCTATCAGGCGGCGCTGAGCGCCAAGGGCCTGGGTCGCATCACCACCGAGATCGCGCCGCGCCCGCCCTATTATTTCGCCGAGGGCTATCATCAGGGCTATCTGGCCAAGAACCCCGATGGCTACTGCGGCATCGGCGGCACCGGGGTGGAATGCCCCGCCGGCGTCGGCGTGGAGGCCTGAAGCGTGGACCGCGACGGCGTCAAATCGGTCTGTCTGGCCTTGCCGGGGGTGACCCTGGATCACCCCTGGGACCCGGACCACGACGCCTACAAGATCGGCGGCAAGATGTTCGCCGTCATCGGCTCGATGGGCGGGCTCAGCTTCAAGGTCTCAGACATCGCCTATGAGGTGCTGACCGAGAGCGGTCGGGCCCGGCCTGCGCCCTATATGGCCCGCGCCAGATGGGTGAATCTTGAGGATCCGTCCGACTGGCCCGACGACGACCTGGCCGAACATCTGAAGATCGCCCACGGCCTGATCGCCGCCAGACTGACCAAGAAGGCGCGGCGTGAGCTGGGTCTGACGTGACGTCCCCAATGGGTGAGTAAACCGTAATGACGAATTCGCCGCAGCCTGCGATAGGCTCCGGGCGTTTCGTTGCGGAGTTCTTTCATGTTTGATCGTCGATCCGTCCTTCTTGGCCTCGCGGCCTCCGCCGCCGCGCCGGTCGCCATGGCCCGGACCGCCCTGCAGAACGGCTCTCCTGTGTCTGGTCCCGACGCCGCCCTGCTCGAGGCGCTCGACACCGCCTTCATGGAGGCCGCGCGCACTTCACCTGAAACGCTGACGGGACTGGGGCTGAAGGAACGCTACGGCGAGCTTGACGATTATACGGCTCAGGCGGCCGTTGACAGCCTGGCTCTGGCCGAACGCCAGACTGCCGACATCGTCGCGCGCTTTGGGGGGGCCGATCTGTCCGAACAGGGCCGTCTGTCCGTGCGGCTGCTGACAGACGGGCTGGCCCAACAGCAGCAGCTGCACCAGTACCGCCGCCACCAGTACCTCATCACCAAGGCCGGCAGCGTCATGAGCAGCCTGCCGGTCATGCTGATGAATCAGCACCGCGTCGATACGGTCGAGGACGCCCGCGCCTACATATCGCGCCTGATCGCCGCCGAGCGGGTGATGACCGAGGTTGCCAGCGAATTCCGCGCCCGGGCCGAGGCCGGTTTCGCCCCGCCGGCCCTGACCTATCAGCCGAACCTGACCACCGGCCGCAGCATCATCTCGGGGGCACCGTTCGACGATGGCGAGCCATCGCCCCTGTGGTCGGACATCCAGGCCAAGGTGAACGCACTCGAGATCCCCGAAGGGGAGAAGGTGGAGATCCTCGGCGACGCCCGCGCCGCCCTGACGGGGCCGTTCAAGGCCGGCTATGAGGTCTTCCTGACCGCCATCGCCGAGGTCGGTGCCGGCAAGGATCGCAACGACGGCGTCTGGGCCCTGCCAGACGGTGCCGCCTATTACGAGACGATGCTCGGCTTCTACAATTCGACGAATGACACGGCCGACTGGATCCACGAAACGGGCCTGGCAGAGGTCGTCCGACTGCGCACCGAGATGGAGACGATCAAGGATCAGGTCGGCTTCGACGGCGACTTGCAGGCCTTCTTCGAGCATCTGCGCTCCGACCCCCAGTTCCAGTACCCGAACACGGCTGAGGGCAAGGAAGCCTTCCTTGAGGACAGCCGTCGCTACATTGCCCAGGCCATGGCGATCGCGCCGCAGTGGTTCCACACCCTGCCCCAGGCCGCGCTGGAAGTCCGGGCCGTCGAGGCGTGGCGCGAACAGACGGCCTCGACCGCCTTTTACAACCAGCCGTCCCAGGACGGGTCGCGGCCCGGCATTTACTACGTCAACCTGGCCGACATGACCCAGGTGTCCAAACCCTCGGCCGAGGGCATCGCCTACCACGAGGGCGCGCCCGGCCACCATTTCCAGATTGCGCGGGCGATGGAACAGCCGGGCCTGCCGATGTTCCGCAAATACGGTTTCTACGGGGCCTATATCGAGGGTTGGGGCCTCTATGCCGAGAAGCTCGGCAAGGAAATGGGATTCTATCAGGACCCCTATTCCGACTTCGGGCGCCTGACGATGGAGATCTGGCGTGCCATCCGCATGGTGGTGGACACCGGCATCCACACCCGGCGCTGGACCCGCGAACAGGCGGTTCAGTATTTCAGCGAGAACTCCATGGTCTCACCGCTGACGATCGACCGCGAGATCGACCGCTACATCTGCTCACCTGGCCAGGCGACCAGCTACAAGGTCGGCATGATCAAGATCCTGGCCCTGCGCGACCAGGCCCGCGCCGTCATGGGCGACCGCTTCGACATCAAAGGCTTCCACGAAGTCGTCCTGGGCGTCGGGGCGGTACCGTTGGGCGTCCTGGCAGAACGGGTGGAGGCGTGGAGCCAGGCCTGATAGGCTTGCCACCGCAACGCACAAAAAAAGGCCCCGGATTGCTCCGGGGCCTTTTCCGTAATCGGGGAGGAACTGATCCTAGCCCTCGGTGGTCTCGGCGGCTTCGGGGGCCGGAACTTCGGCGACCGTGGCTTCGACTTCCTGGTTGCGGACCTGGCGCTCGGCGATACGAGCCGACTTGCCGCGGCGATCGCGCAGATAATACAGCTTGGCCCGGCGCACGGCGCCGTGGCGCTTGACCTCGATCGATTCGATCATGGGCGACAGGACCGGGAAGACCCGCTCGACGCCCTCGCCGAAGCTGATCTTGCGGACCGTGAAGCTCTCCATCAGGCCGGCGCCCGAACGGGCGATGCAGACACCTTCAAAGGCCTGTACGCGCTCACGCTCGCCTTCCTTGATGCGCACATTGACGCGCAGGGTGTCGCCGGGGCGGAAAGAGGGGGTCTTGCGCTTGGCGGACAGGCGCTCGGCCTCTTCCTTGCGCAGGGTCTCGATGATGTTCATTCGTCAGTCTCCTGGGCTTTGATCGCCCTTTGCTTGTCAGTTGGCCGGACTATTCACCCGGCTTTAGTCCGGCGAGGTGGGCGGCCCAAAGATCTGGACGCCGTTCCCGCGTGGCCTTCTCCCGTTCGGCCTGTCGCCATTTGGCGATCCGCTTGTGATCGCCCGACAACAGGACCTCGGGGATGTCGAGGCCCTCAAACGTCCGCGGTCGCGTGTACTGCGGATGTTCGAGAAGGCCGTCCTCGAAGCTGTCTTCCAGCGCGCTGGCCGCCTCGCCCAGGACACCCGGGATCCGCCGCACGCACGCCTCGATCACCACCATCGCCGCCGCCTCGCCACCGGCGAGAACCGCGTCTCCGACGGAGACCTCCTCGAACCCCCGGGCGTCGAGCACCCGCTGGTCCACCCCCTCGAACCGGCCACACAGGACGACGACGCCGTCTCCCGAGGCCCACTCTTTAACACGCGCCTGGGTCAGGGGCCGACCCCGGGCGCTCATGCACAAAAGCGGCCGCCGCGACCCTTCAAGGCTGTCGAGAGCCCTGGCCACCACGTCCGCCTTCATCACCTGTCCTGGGCCACCCCCCGCAGGGGTGTCGTCCAGGAAGCCGCGCCTATCGTCGCTGAACGTCCGAATGTCAAGGGTTTCCAGCGCCCACAGCCCCTTCTCGCGCCAGGCCGTGCCGATCAGGCTGACGCCCAGCGGCCCCGGAAAGGCCTCAGGAAACATGGTCAGGACGGTGGCGGTGAAGGGCATGGCGAGCCTCTTAGCCGCTGCCGGAGCGGGCGAGAAGAGTTCGCCAGAATGGTTGACGGGTCCGTTCCGACAGTCGCAGGCTAGGATTTTGAAGCTGAGGTGTTGTTATGCGCGCTCTGTTGATCGCGGCCGTCGGCCTTTCGTTGGTCACCCCGTCTCTTGTCGCCGCCCAGGCGGTCGAGACGGTTCGAGTGGAGCAAACGGACATCCTCTACTTGGTGGCCGGCGATATCGAGGAAGAGTCTCCGTTCACTTTCAATATTGGCTACGAGGTCGCCGGCGATACGCTCGGTGCGCCAACGGTTGTCACCTGGACGGTAAAATTCCGGGACTACTGCCGAGAGCGTCCTACCACGTTGCAATCTGTCGTCCTGGGGCCCGAGGGACAGGTCTGGCGGGGCTACAGGGTCTTTGTTCCGGCAGGGCCGGTGCATCTCCAGTACTGGTCCAGTGGTGGAAATGGTGCGGAACGTTTTGGTGGTCCGGCCACGCCCGGGCTTCTGGAGGCCATGGCACGGGGGGGGCGAATCACACTCGCACTTGAGGATGATCGAGGCGATCGGTTGAATGCGGTTACAATCGAGACGCTGACGCCGCTTGAGCGCGAGGCTCTGTATCAGGCGTTCCGGGCTGAAACACAGCCGGTGCGGGATGAACGCAGTGGTTTGGTTGTTGTCGAGGAACTGCCCCCCAGTCCGCCGCCCACCCCCGGGCGCTGTCCGCGCTAGCGGACCAGCACGGCTTTAGAATGACGTCACGAAGGAGGCACGATTGATAGGCCGCGCAAGGTGTATCACGCTCGCCGTCCCGTTGTTCGACCTCTACATCCCAGCCCTGGTCCGCGCTTAAGAGGTGCCGCCTTTCGCCCTTGGCCAAGCTGTGCCGTGCCGATCAGGCTGACGCCCAGCGGCCCCGGAAAGGCCTCAGGAAACATGGTCAGGACGGTGGCGGTGAAGGGCATGGCGCGGCCTATACCGCTCCGGGGTCGCTTGTGCCAATGTTGGGCGATATCAACGGAGCGACCCCATGATCGGCTATGTCACCCTCGGCACCAATGACCTTGAACGCGGGGCCGCGTTCTATGACGTCGTGTGCGGGGCGCTGGGGCAGTCCCGCATGATGGAATGGCCGGGCGCTATCGCCTGGGGCACCGCCGGCGGCGGGGCCGGAATCGGTCTGACCAGGCCGTTCGATCAGCAGCCGGCAACGGTTGGCAACGGCGTCATGGTGGCGCTGGAGTGCGACAGCCCGGCCCAGGTTCGAACCGTCTATGAAATCGCCCTGGCCAACGGCGGCACGGACGCCGGCCCGCCCGGTCCGCGCGGCGACGGCTTCTATGCCGCCTATTTCCGCGACCCGGACGGCAACAAGCTGAACGCCTTCGTCATGGGCCCGGCGGCGGCGGAGTGAGGCGGGCGGCCCCCGCTGCGGCGTTGCTGGCTGCCCTGGCGGTCTCGACGATCGCGCGAGCCCAGGCGGCGACGCATTCCGACTTTGGTCAGGCCGTCGCCGAGCACCGCTCCGCCTACAATATCGCCTTCGTCGAAGCGAGCCTCAGCGTGCCGCGTGACGGCACCGCCGCCTCGCAGGCGTGTGCGGGGGCCTTCTCAGGCTATCTGGATCTGGCCGAACGCTCGCTGGGCACCATCGAAGACTTCGTCCAGCTGGACGCGCTGATCACCGATCCGGGATCGCGTGAGGCCCTGCGCCTGTACTTTCAGCCGCGCGCCGAGCGGGCACCGGCCTGGGTCACGCTCAGCGAGGTCCCTGTGCGGGAAGCCTGCGCGACCTCGACGCCGTTCCTGTACAGCTTCGAGGCCATGGCCCGCGCCTACCGGGCTCTATTGGCCGTCATGCAGGGAGGCACGCCATGAGCTGGAACGCACACCCCGACTTCGAGCCCGGCTCCTGGGCCGTCAAGGACCTGCCCCTGTCCCAGGTTCGCTTCCAGGACGACGCCCGGTTTCCCTGGTTGATCCTCCTGCCGCGGGTCGAGGGCGCGGTTGAGCTGATCGACCTGTCGCGGGACGACCACCATCGGCTGATGGACGAAATCGCCGCCGCCAGCCAGGCCGTGCGCCGCCTGGGCGAGCATCTGGGCCAGCCGGTCGACAAGCTGAACATCGCCGCCCTGGGCAACATCACCCCCCAGCTGCACATCCACGTCATCGGTCGTCGCCACGACGACGACGCCTGGCCCGACCCGGTCTGGGGCGCAGGGTCGGCGGCCTATTATCCGGCGGATCTGGCGACGGACCTCATCGCCAGATTGGACGCCTGGCTGGTCTGATTCACTGGGTTTACGGCCGATTGGCCTCGCCTATCTGGCCTTTCCGCGCTCGCCTCTCTACATCGGGCCGGCAGCAGGAGGCCTGATATGACGACGCGCAAAGCCAATCTCATCGGCGGAGACTGGGTCGAGGGCTCGGACTGGTCCGAGAACCGCAATCCGTCCGACACCTCCGACGTCATCGGCGAGTTCGCGCAAGGGTCGGCCGCCAATGTCGATCACGCCGTCCAGGCCGCCCGCGCCGCCCTGCCGGGCTGGAGCCGCGCACACCAGGACCGCGGCGACCTGCTGGATCGGGTCGGCGACCGGCTGATGGCCCGCAAGGACGAGCTGGGCGAACTCCTCGCGCGCGAAGAAGGCAAGACCCTGGTCGAGGGCAAGGGCGAAGTCGAACGCGCCGCCCGCGTCTTCAAATTCTTCGCCGGCGAGGCCCTGCGCGGCGGTGGCGACATCATTCCGGGAGCGCGACCGACGGTCAGCGTCGAGGCGCGCCGCGAGCCGGTCGGGGTGGTCGGTCTGATCACGCCGTGGAACTTCCCCATCGCTATCCCGGCCTGGAAGGCGGCGCCGGCGCTGGCCTACGGCAATACGGTGGTGATGAAGCCGGCCGATCTGGTCCCGGCCTCGGCCTGGGCCCTGGCCGACATCATCCGCGACTGCGGCGCCCCGGGGGGCGTCTTTAACCTGGTCATGGGCAAGGGCTCGGTGGTCGGTGAGGCGATGCTGAACCATGCCGGCGTCGACGCCGTCTCCTTCACCGGCTCAACCGGCGTCGGCGCCCGCGTGGCCGAGGCCTGCGCGCGCGGACTGAAGCGGTTCCAGCTGGAAATGGGCGGCAAGAACCCGCTGGTGGTCCTGGCCGACGCCGATCTGGATGCGGCGGTCGAGGCGGCGGTCAACGGCGCCTTCTTCGCCACCGGCCAGCGCTGCACGGCCTCGTCGCGCATCATCGTCGAGCGCTCGATCTACGCCGCCTTCGTCGAAAAGGCCGAGGCCCGTCGTCAGGCCCTGGTCGTGGGACACGCGCTGGACGCCAAGACCCACATCGGCCCGGCGGTCTCGGCCGCCCAGCTCAATCAGGATCTGGACTACGTCGAGATCGGCAAGGGCGAGGGCGCACGCCTGGTCGGCGGCGGCGAGCGGCTCAAGCTGGACACCGACGGCTATTACATCGCCCCGGCCCTGTTCGCCGATGTCGACAATTCGATGCGGATCGCCCGCGAAGAGATCTTTGGACCCGTCGCCTCGGTGATCCCGGCCGATGACGCCGACGACGCCCTGCGCATCGCCAATGACACCGAATTCGGCCTGTCGGCAGGGGTCTTCACCACCTCGCTCAAGAACGCCGAACGCTTCAAGCGCGAGCTTCAGGCCGGCATGGTCATGGTCAATCTGCCGACGGCGGGCGTCGATCTGAACGCCCCGTTCGGAGGCACCAAGGGCTCAAGCTTCGGCCCGCGCGAGCAGGGACCCTACGCGCGCGAGTTCTACACCAAGATCAAGACGACCTATACCCAGGCCTAGGCTGGAGCTTCGGCCTGCGAAGCGCCGGCGATGTCGGCACAGCCCTCGATGAAGGCCGCGCGTTGCTCAATCGAGGGGGCCGGCCAGGGACCGCCCCGCTGCACGCCGTAGACGACTGACAGATCGGTCGTGCGCGCCAGCATCCCAAGGAACTGCGGCTCGATGGCATTGCGCGCCATCACCCCGCCACCGGTCCATTCGGTGTCTGCGACGAAACCATAGGCGTCATCGTCGACCCCCATGGTCATCCGCTCTTCCGAGCCGATCACGGTGAAGTCCGACGCGATGATCTGGAGCTGGCGCTCGGCGCGCAGGCAGGCCATGTGAAAGATCTGGCGATCGCCCTCACCCAGCAGGGCGAGGGCCGTGCCCTCGTCACTGGCCAGGCCCTCCCACCGCTGGTTGGTGGCGGCAAGGTCCTCAGGCGTCGGCGTGGCCGCGCCTTCAGCCGCCGGCGGGGCGTCGCAACTGACCAGCACCAGGGTGGCGACGAAGAGGCCGGCGAAGACCAGGACGGGCGTGCGCATCGACATGGCCAGAACGCTAGTCCAGCCGCGGCCGCTTCGTTACCGAAATCTTAATCCGGGCGGTTTTCGGACGTCCGCGCGCGCGCAGCAGGCGAACCGATTAAGCCTAACGACAAAGGCCCCGCCGGGACGGGGCGGGGCCTTTTCTTCACCTTCGCAGAAGTCGGGGGAAAAACGCTGCGAAGATGGCTCGGTAGAAGTCTAGTTGGAGGCGTCCTCGGCGGCTTCTTCTACGGCGGCACCGGCAGCCTGGGCGTCACGGCCGACGCCCGCGATCGTATTGCAGGCGGCGACAGATAGGGCCGCAGCCGCCGCGAGAAAAAGGAATGCCTTGCGCATGGTCGGTATCTCCAGGTGTCGTTGAGGCTAAAATGTTCAAGCGACGCGTCGGTTCCGCCGCCCGGCTGAATCTGTCAACAATTCGAGCGAAACCTCCGGTGTCGGAAAGGTCAGCCGGGCCAGAACGCCGCCAGAGGGGCTTTCGAGGATTTCGGTTTCCCCCCGAAGCTGGCGCGAAAAGGCGGTCATCAGGGTTCGACCCAGGCCGGAGAACGGCTGGCCCGGGCTGAGGCCTGGACCATCGTCCTCAACCTCCAGAACGCTGACATCGGACCCGGAGACGAAGCGGATGGCCAGCCTCCCTCCGCCGCTCGCGAATGCGTGTTTCTGGGCGTTCGAAATCGCCTCCACCGCCCACAAGGCGACTGGGGCCAGCTTGTCGGGATCGACGATCAGAGGATCGGCCCGCACCGAACAGTCCAGGGGCGGGCCCGGTCTCGAGTCGGCAGCAAGCAACTGCGCCACCAGCTCATGCAGGAAGATCGCAACATCGACCTGTTTGAGCGTCTCTGACAGATAGAGCGATCTGTAGATCAGAGCCAGGGCCGTGATCCGCTGACGGGTGTCACTCATGGCCGCGCGTGCGGCCGCATCCGTCAGTGCCCGCTGCTGCATATTCAGCAGGCTGGTGATCACCTGAAGATTGTTCTTCACCCGGTGATGGATCTCGCGCATCAGCGCGTCCTTCTCGCTCAGGGATTCGCGCAAGGACGCATCGCGTGCGGCGATGGCCAGCACCATCTCGTCCATGGCACCGGCCAGGGCCCGGATTTCATCGGGCGCGTTCACAGCATGGACGGGCCGCACCGAATGTCGGCCACGCGCATGGATGGCGGCGATGCGCTCCAGATAGCTGAGCCAGCGGACGATGAAGCGTTCGGTTACCACCATCACACTGACCAGGGCGGCCAACCAGGCCAGGAGCGGCAGCATGATCACCGCCACGGCGTTGCGGATCGCCCATCGAAACAGGCCTTGGCTGGGTTCGCTGGCAACCACAAACAGATCGTTGCCGGCGAAGGCCGTCGCCGTCATGACCCGGGCTTCGCCACGCTGACCCTCGGTGCGAACCAGTCGATCGGTCAGGTCTGCCGGGACAAGGTCGGTGGCGGGAAACGCCGCGGGATCCGAGGTCGCCAGTACGCGGCCGGTCGCATCGACCAGGGCGACTTCCTCCCCCGGCAGGCCGCTCTGTGCCATGGCCTCAACCTGAAGATCGGTGATGGGAACAACGGCTACAAGAGCTCCGTCGAAACGGCCCGATGCGGACTCGCGTCGGACCGCGACCACCACGGCGGGCACCGCCGACATGGCGACTTCCGGGGCCGCGCTGAAGGCCATCTGGCGCCCGGTCCGCAGAGCTTGAAACCAGGGCCGATCCGCCACCGAGCTGACGCTCGGGGCCTCACTGGCACATTGGATGCGGCCGGACCGGTCTATGCGTGCCAGTCGGGAATACAGGTCGCTGTCCTCGACAAGGTCGGTCAGACGAGCCGTACAGTCCGGGACGTCGGGGCTGACGCGCAGCGCGTTCAGGCCGGTGACGGCGCGATCGATTCGCAGCTGCGCCGCATGGGCGCTGTTGGCCGAGACCGCGAGCAGATCCTGCGCAATCCGGACTTCCTCCGCTCGGAAGGCGGCCCGCGATTGGAGGGCACTGAGCAGCAGAACCGGGGCGAGCGCGACCGCCAGGGCGAGAGCCAGCCGGAGCCGAATACCCTTGAAGGTGCTGCCCAGACGCCGTTTGCGCCAGCGCCGCATGATCAGCGTGCGCCGGACAGCCGATCCGCCTCGGCCAGGATCGCCCCCATGGCCTCGCCGGCGGCGCGCCCATCTTCACTGTAGGCCCCGTCGTCCAGTGCGGACTGGAGGGCTCGGCGGGCGCGACTGACACGGCTCTTCACCGTGCCGACGGCGCATCCACAGATGGCGGCCGCCTCCTCGTAGGCAAAGCCCCCGGCCCCCACCAGGACCAGCGCCTCGCGTTGTTCGTCCGGCAAGGTGTTGAGCGCACGACGCAGTTCATCCAGCGCCAGCGGAGCAGACGGATCGTCAACGGCCACCAGGGTGCGTTCAGCCGCTTCCTGGTCGAGCTGGGTCTGGCGCCAGGATCGACGCTTGTCCGAATAGAACTGATTTCTCAGGATCATGAAGGTCCAGGCCTTCATGTTGGTGCCCAGCTGGAAACTGTTGCGCGCATCCCAGGCCTTGACCATGGCGTCCTGGGCCAGATCGTCCGCTGCCGTCGGGTCGCCGGTGAGGGTGCGGGCAAAGGCCCTCAGGTGAGGAATCAGGGATACGAGGCCATCCCGGAAAGCCGCATCGTCGGCCGCGCTGCGGACCGGCTTTTCGCCATTCATGCGCCGCCCCGCTGCCGCTCGTCAGCCGACTTCAGGATGGACAGGAACTCGTCGGGAACCGGCTCATTGACGACGGCATCGAACATATGCCGCAGACCTACGCCGATCGCCTGCTGGCGAAGGAGAGCTTCGGCAAGATCCGGATCATGGGCATCCTCCGGCGGATGACGTTCGGGAGTAGAATTGTCTTTCATCAGCCAGACGGACTCACTTTACGGACTTGGGCCTACCAACGTCGAGACGGGCCGGCGGTTCCCGCGCTGATCCAATATTGTCAGCCGTGAAGGCCCGGGATGTGGAACCAACCACCAGCTTGGCTGTTATGACGGCCGACGGCCACAGATGGATGGCACACCGAACGCGTCGGGGAAAATCATGAGTCTTGTCGCCAGGCTGGCACCGCACCTTCCGTTCGTCCGCCGCTATGCACGGGCTCTGACCGGAGACCAGGTGACTGGAGACAACTATGTGCGTGCCGCCCTGGAAGCGGTGGCCGTCGGCGAGATTGAACTGTCCCAGACGGCGACGCCGCGCGTGGCGCTGTACAAGGCCTTCCACGCAATCTGGGCCTCGACCGGTGCCCAGCTTGAGGACACCGGCCCGGATCCGAACGATGCCTCGCGTCGTCTCCTGCGGATCGCGCCCCGGTCGCGTCAGGCCTTCCTGCTGACTGCCCTGGAAGGCTTCACGGGTCCGGAGACGGCCGACATCCTCGAGACGGACTTGAGCGGAATCAATGGACTGATCGCCCAGGCCCAGGCCGAGATTGACGCCGAACTGGCCACTGATGTTCTGATTATCGAGGACGAGGCCGTCATTTCAGCCGACATCGAAGCCCTCGTAAGTGAGCTGGGCCACCGCGTTATGGCCGTCGCGACGACGCGAGACGAGGCTGTGTCCGCCGTGGCCGACAGGCGTCCCGGTCTGGTCCTGGCGGATATTCAACTGGCTGACGGCTCGTCGGGCATCGACGCCGTCAAGGACATCCTGAGCGTTCACGAGGTGCCGGTGATCTTCATCACCGCCTTCCCTGAGCGCCTTCTGACCGGAGAGCGGCCCGAGCCGACATTCCTCATCACCAAACCGTTCCTGGCCGACAATGTGAAGGCGGCGATCGGGCAGGCCCTGTTCTTCCATCCGACGCGCCAGTCCCAGCCCGCCTGACCGAGGTAGCGCGTCGCACGACTTCGGTGCCGAGATTCAGTGCCGGCGTCGCGTGGAACCTGAGAGTGGCGTCGGCGTTCTAGATTTGCGGAGGCGGAACGCCCCCCGACACTAGGCCGGCCAAGATCCGGTCTGCCGTCTCCGCACCCCCACCTGCTCATTGGCCGGCTTCCACCGCTAGCCGGCCGGACGCGCCTCGATGATGACCTCGACGCGACGGCGGACCGGATCGCTGATGCCGGCTGCGCGGGCTCCGGCCTCACCTTCGGCCTCCAGCTCGACGTCTGGAGCTCGCAGCCCGGCTTCCGCCAGGGCACGGGCAACGGTCTCGGCACGGCGCTGTGATAGGCGCAGATTGGCCTGGGCGTCTCCGGTCGCGCTGGCCAAACCGACCAACTGGACGCGATCAATGGCGCAGCCGCGCAGCGCTGCGGCCCCGTCCCGGATCAGGGTACGAGCCGGGCCGCTCAGGCCCGCCTGCCCCTCTTCGAAATAGATCGGGACCGTGGTGTGCCGACAATAGGTGGGATCAACCACCAGATCGGACCGATTCCCGAAACCCAGGCTGGAACACCCGGCCAGGCCGACGACCGCCAGGGCCGTCACGGCCATTGCTGTTTTCATGATCTGCTCCCCTCTTTGCTGTGTTGCACGCAGACGGAGGGCGACCCGCCAAGCCGGCAGGCCGCCCCCAACTGCGCGGCTTGTGGCCCGACGCCTAGTACCGGCGGGTCCCGTCTTCCCAGTAGCAGTCGCCTTCCGGATAGCAGTAGTAATACCGCCCATACCGGCTGTCGTACTGCCGCGACAGGTTGCGCGCCTCGCGGTCCTGCTGGGACCCACGAATGGCACCGGCGACACCACCGACGGCAGCGCCGATGGCGGCACCGCGTCCGGCGTTGCCGTCGCCGACGTTGTTGCCGATCACGGCACCGGCCAGCGCGCCGATCGCCGCGCCGGCAGCGGCATTGCGTTCCACGTTTCCGGTCGAGGTGCAGCCAGCTGCGACCAAGGCCGTTGAGGCGGCCAGAATTGCGACGAATTTGGTCATGCGGAGATCTCCCTTTCGCTCCACAGGCGAGAACGCTGGATTATGGTTAAGGTTCCGCGACTATGCGACAAACTTCGGTTGGGTTAACGTCCGCTCGGCGTTCGAGCCTGGGCGCACTTGTGGATACCGAGTGAGGGGGAGTTACACATGGCTGATGACGGTGAGAATTTGGGCAGCGCAGGCCCGGTCTGGGAACGGCGAGGCCGCCGCAGCAGCTCCAACCCCTTTGTCGGGTTGATCGTGACGCTCCTGGCCCTGTTTGGGGCCCTGACGGTCGGCCTGTCGATCGCCGAGCGCTCCGTCGGAGCGGCCGGAGATCGGATCGACGGATGGATCAGCAGCGGCTGGGGCATGGTCACCGGGGCCACCGCCGGCGATGCGGTCGAGGCCGCCGGCGAGGCTGCCGAAGCGGCCGGTGACGCTGCGGAATCGGCTGGCGACGCTGCCGAAGCGGCCGCCGACGAGGTCGCCCGGAGCACCGACGGCCAATAGGGTCTGCCCGGGCGGAACCCCCGCTCCGGCAAGGCGTTCGGCTGGCATGAAATCTAAGACATCCGGCGCTTCGGTGCCCAGATCAGGCTTGCGCCTCGATAAGGTCGAGGTAATCGTCAATCCGCGCTCCGGTAGCGTGAATGAAGCCGCCCCCGCAGAACTCAAGGCGGAACTGGAGGCGCGCGGGATCGGCGCCCGCATCCACGTCTTTGACGGCCACCGGTTCGACGCCTTGCTGGATGACGCCTTCGCGGCCAAGCCCGACCTGGTCATCGTGCTGGCCGGCGACGGAACCGTGCGGGCAGTCGCGTCTCGTGCCGGTCCGGACGGCCCGATGGTCGTCCCCCTGCCGGGCGGAACCATGAATATGTTGCCCAAGGCCGTTTATGGCGTGACGGACTGGCGCAGGGCCCTGGCCCTGGCCGTGGACGAAGGCGAGGTCCGAGACATCGCCGGGGGCGTCGTGGACGGAGAGCCGTTCTATTGTGCCGCGATCCTTGGACCGGCGGCCCTGTGGGCCCCTGCGCGCGAAGCGCTGCGGAAAGGGCGAATCGTCCGCAGCCTCGCCAAGGCCAGGGGGGCCCTGAGAGCGGCCTTTGCCGGGCGGGTCCGCTATCGGCTGGATCGCGGCGAGCTGAAACGCGCCGAAGCCCTGGTCCTGATTTCGCCGCTGATTTCAACGGCTATGAAAACGAGCAACGGACTGGAGGCCGCCGTGATGAAGACCAGCGACGCCCGCGAGGCCTTCCGGCTGGCGACCAACGCGGTCTTTTCCGACTGGCGCAATGATCCCAGCGTCGAGACCCAGGTCGTCAAGCGCGCCCATGCCTGGTCCCGATCCAAGATCCCGGCCCTGCTGGATGGTGAGACTGTGCGCCTGTCGACGGATGCCGAGATCCGGTTCCTGCCGGTCGCCTTCCGGGCATTGGCTCCCCGCTCTGTGACGGAAGAGGCCGCGTCCTGATGGGTCGCATCGTCCAGTTCTCTGACGTCCATTTCGGGATCGAGAACGAGGCGGCCGTCGAGGCCGCCCTGGCCTTCTGCGCGGCCGAACCACCGGATCTCGCCCTGGTCACGGGTGACATCACCCAGCAGGGCTTTCGTCGCGAATTCGAGGCTGCGGCGCTCTGGCTCAAGGCCCTGCCAGAGCCGATCTTCGTGACGGTCGGCAACCATGATGTGCCTTACTGGAGCCTGACGGATCGGCTGTTTCACCCCTGGCGGTTGTTCGAAGAGACGACCGGTCATCCGGCTCATGATCACCAGTTCGAGGGCAAGGACTTCATGGTGCGGGGCGTCACGACCGCGCGCGGATGGCAGGCCCGACTGAACTGGTCCAAGGGCGTCATTGATCTGGAACAGACCGAGCGGGCTGCGGAGGCGCTCAAGGCCACGCCCCCTACATATCTCAGAATCCTCGCCTGCCATCATCCGCTGGTCGAGATGCTCGGCGCGCCCATGACCGGCGAGGTCAAACGCGGCGACCAGGCTGCACACCTGCTGGCCGAGGCGGGGGTCGATCTGATTATGACCGGACACGTCCATGTGCCTTTCGCCGTCCCGATCTCGGCCGGCAACGAGCAATGCTACGCAGTCGGATGCGGAACGCTGTCGAGGCGTGAGCGGGGGGCACCCGCCTCCTTCAATGTCCTGACCTGGGACGAGCGGACGGTCACGGTCACCGTCATGACCTGGACCGGATCGAGGTTCGAACCATCACGGACCATGGGGCTGGACCGGCGACGGACCGGGTGAATCGACGCAAAAAAAAAGGCCGCCTCCGAACGGAAGCGGCCTCCTTGTCAGACCTGTAGGCCGTGGCCGGCGCGATCAGCGCCTACGACGGCCTGTCGGGGGCCCTTCGCTCATGATCGAGGCGACCATCGTGGCCAGCGCCGGATTCCGCAGGAAGATAAAGCCCGCAGCCAGGCCGGCTACGGTCCCCAGGATCGGTCGCTGACTGAACAGGGCGACCACCCGGTCCTGAAGTCCAGCAGGTTCATCGACCGGCTCGGGTTCACGCGGGCCGGCGATGATCAGGCCCGCGACGCCGGCCGCGATCGCAAAGATGGCGGCCGTGACGGCAGCGGCCCCGGCCGGAATGAGAACCAGCTCCAGGGCCGCATAGATGGCGAAGCCCAGGGCGATGACCGCCACGAAGATGCACGCCACCACGCCGGCCAGACCGGCGGCCCTGGTCATGAGACCCCGGCCAAACATCAACGGCGGCTTCCGGCCAGCAACAGCCCGATAATGACACCGACACCCAGAGCGATACCGGTTGAAGCCAGCGGCTTCTCCTGCACGCGCTCAGCTAGGTAACGCTGATATTCGTCAAAACGCTCCGAGGCGTCATCATAGTATTCGCGGCCCGACTCCAGGCCCTGATCGTACAGACGCTGGGCGCGCGACCTCAGTTCGGCAGACCGCTCGCGCACGGATTCGTCGGCCTTGGCCGCCAGTTCGCGCAGGCGCTCGGCCTCTTCGCGCGAAACTGCTTTCAGGTCTTCCTTGAGGGCCTTCAGGTCGTTCTTGACGTCTTGACGCGCATTTGAACTGGCTGGACGTGCCATGATGTGTCTCCGGTAAAGCGTTGATATGCGCCATATGGGCGAGTTACGGACTTAACGCTAGGGCTTGTCGACAGTTCCTTTGCCGCAATCGAACACAATGGCTAGAGCCGAGGCATGACCGATTACATCTTTTCACCGCCCGAGCGGGTCAGTCTCCCGATCAACGGATCAGATGCGCGCTTCCCGGTTCGGCGGATTCTGTGTGTCGGCCAGAACTACGCCGGGCACGCGCGCGAAATGGGTGCGGACCCGAGCCGGCGTCCCCCGTTCTTCTTTTCGAAGCCCGCGGATGCCCTGGTGCCGGGCGGCGGCGAGGTACCCTACCCCAGCGTTACGCGCGACCTGCACCATGAGGTCGAGCTGGTCGTAGCTATCGGCCACGGTGGCTCCCAACTGGACGCCCTATCCGCCGAGCGCCTGATTGCCGGGTGGGCCGTCGGGGTCGACCTGACCCGGCGCGACCTTCAGGCCGAAGCCAAGGCGGCGGGACGCCCCTGGGACGCCGCTAAGGGATTCGACTTTTCCGCCCCGATCGCTCCGCTGATCCAGTCGGAAACTCACTGGCGTCCGGCCGGTGCTGTTTCACTCGCGGTCAACGGCGCAGTGCGCCAGGCCGGCAACCTGGCGGATATGATCTGGAGTCCGGCCGAGGTCGTGGCCCAGGCCTCGACCCTTTGGCGATTGGCCCCCGGCGACCTGATCTTTACCGGCACACCCGAAGGCGTCGGGCCGCTGGTCCGAGGCGACCACGTCAGGGCCGAAATCGACGGCCTGCCCCCCCTCGAATTCACCATGGTCTAGGCGAGGCTGACATGATCCTGCATGGCTACTGGCGCTCGGGGACGTCGTATCGCACCCGCATCGCGCTCAACCTCAAGGGCCTGACCTATGCCCAGAAGCCGGTCGATCTGCGAACCGGCGACCAGCGTTCGGACGTCTTCCTGGCGCTCAATCCACAAGGGCTGGTGCCGGCGCTGGAGGTCGATGGCCAGGTCCTGACCCAAAGCCCTGCCATCCTGGAATGGCTGGAAGAGCGTTATCCCGAGCCGCCGCTACTGCCGTCCGGCTTGGGCCCGCGCGCCCAGGTGCGGGCCATGGCGGCTCTGGTCGCCTGCGATATCCATCCCTTGAACAACCTGAGGGTTCTCAAGGCGGTCAAGGCCTTGGGCGGCGAGACGAATGCCTGGGCGGCCAGCTGGATCCAGCCGGGATTTGATGCGCTGGAGGCCCTGATCGGGCGTCATGGCGACGGCTGGGCCTTCGGCGACAGCCCGACTCTTGCAGACTGTTGCCTGGTGCCCCAGGTCTATTCGGCGCGTCGGTTCGAGGTCGACATCTCGACCTGGCCCCGTATTGCCCAGATCGAGGCGCGGGCGGCCCTGCACCCCGCCTTCCAGGCGGCGCATCCCGACGCCCAGCCGGACGCCGACTGAACCCCGGCCTCGCCGGCTGGCAGGTCCAGGAGACCGCTCGCAGGAGCCTGCCCCTGAGACCAGAGCGCGACAGGTGCAGATCCCGTGATCTCGGCCTTCCAGGCGGCCCTGGAACCGGGGGATGAAATCGTCCGCCGAGCCGGTCGGCCTGGTTCAGTAATGGCCGGCCATCAGAGCAACCATGCCGACTACCAACAGAATGAATTCCAGCAAGCCGATGGCCGAGGTCACAATGCCCGCTATGGCCAGGCCCTGACCGCCCGGCTTCTTGCGGGCCATGAATCCCAGAACCAGTCCGATCAGAGCCACCACCCAAGTGATCAGGTTGCTGACCGGGATGATCGTGTTCACGATAGACAGAATACCCAGCACGAGCGATCCAATCGCCAGTCCATTTGCGGGGGTGGCGTCCGTGGTCGGGGGCAAGGGGTCTGGGGTGGTCATGCCAATCTCCAGTGAATAACGGATCAGGCTGTCGTCGGGGCGAGCGGCTAGCAAGCTCTCATGGATCAGGGTTCAGGGGGCCTGCGCATTAAGGGTCCATAAGGCTTCCGCTCAGCCGCCATTAAGGTTTCTCGCGCATCATCCCTACCGGGCATAAGGCCTGGAGGATGCGCCATGACGCGCTTCAACCTGATTTCGGTGAAGGGGGGCGATCCAGCCCTGGACTATGCAACCGTTCTGCGCACGGCCCAGGGCCGTTCGGGGGCCTGGCTCACGGCGCAGGACGGCGTCTCGCGCCTGGACCTGGTGAACGCCGACGGTGCGATCCTGCTAGGCTGGAACGATCCCGAGGTTGAAGCCGCCGCCGCCGATCCGGCTGCGTCCGGCCTGCCGGCACGTGTCGCGGCCCGCCTGGCGGCGATGATCCCTCATGCCGAGGCCGTCGCCTTCGAAACATCCTTGTCGCACGCCGTCGCGGGGGCCCTGGTCGCGGCCCGCACCGTGACCGGCCGCGATGGAGCCTATTTCTGCGATGAGGCCGTCTCGGTGGCCGGCTCGCTCGAAGACATGGCCGGACTGGTGGATGAACGTGGCGGCGAGCTGGCCGCCATCGTCATTCGCCCACTGGATGCCGCCCCATCCTTCCTGAAGGCTGTGCGCCGCCTGGCCGACCGGGCCGGGGCGATGTTGATCTTCGAAGAGGGCCGCTCGGCGCTGCGCGTTCATCGCGGCGGTGCCCAGGCGCTATCTGGCGTCCGCGCCGACGCGGTGGTTCTGGGACCGTCGCTAGCCAACGGACGCTCGCTGTGTGCCGTCACTGGCTCGGTCGAGTTGATGTCGGTGTTTGAACGTCAGGGCGAACAGCCGGACCTGACCGCCTTCGCCGCTGCCGATGTGGTGCTGTCACGGGTCGCGCGCGACGACGTGGCCCAGAGCCTTCAGATCTATGGTGCCGAGATCGTCGCCGAACTGCAGATGCGTCTGATCGCGACGGGCGCGGGCCAGATGGTCAGCCTGCATGGCGATCCGTCGTGGAGCGTCCTGGCCGGGGACACTGCCTTCGAAACCGCGCTCTATTCGGCGCTGGCCGAGGAGGGGGTGATGTTTCAGGGAGCCCATATCCTGTCGGCGTCCATTTGCGGACGGGAAGTCGGAACCCTGCTCAAGGCCTATGACCGCGTGCTCGGGCGTCTGGTCGATCAGTTCCACTGGCCGCGGCGTCGCGCCGGATGAGTTCCAGTCCGGTGTCTTCGCGCGCACGGCTTGGCCTGGGCACCGCCCAGTTTGCGGAGCCGCGCGGTCGTGGTGGAGAGGCCGAGATCCGGGCGATTCTGGACACGGCGGCCCCTGCTGGTCTGACCTTGGTGGATACGGCGGCTGCCTATGGCGACGCCGAGCGCGCGCTGGGGCGTTGCTGGCCCTTCCCAAGTCCGTTCTCGGTTATCACCCGCACCGTGCGTCTGGCCGAAGGGCTGTACCGCATCGAACACCGCGCCCGCCGTTCGCTCGAACGGCTGGGAATTGCGCGGGCCGAGGGGCTTCTTGTCCAGTCGGCGGAAGATTTGCATGGACCGGACGGGCCGGGACTTTGGGCACGGCTCCAACGGCTCAAGGACGAAGGCCTGTTCCAGAAGATCGGCTTTTCGGCCCATGCTGAGGACGAGGCCGCCATGCTGGCGCGCCGCTACAATCCCGATATTGTTCAGCTGCCGGTGTCGATGCTGGATCAGCGCCTGGTCGCCGACGGCACTCTGGACAGGCTGGCCGAACAGGGCGTCGAGGTGCATCTTCGCTCGATCTTCCTGAAGGGCCTGCTGTTTATGGACCGCGACGCCCTGCCCGATCGCCTGGTCCAGGCCGGTCCACGCCTGTCACGGATCCGGCGGATGCTGGCAGAGGCCGGAGCCGATCCGCTACAGGCGGCGCTCAGCTTCGCCCTGGACCGGCCCGAGGCCACCGCCGTCATCGTCGGCGTGGCCTCGGCCGCAGAACTGCGCGCGGTCATCGCCGCCTCGCACCAGCCGAGCCCACGGCTCGACTGGGCGGCCCTGTCATTGAATGACACGACCGCCCTGGACCCGCGCCGGTGGATCAGTACCGCAGCCTGATCCCCACGAAGGCCGAGCGGCCCGGCTCTGCATAGCCGAACACCTCCTGATAGGTCTCGTCGGTCAGGTTCTCGATCCGCCCGGTCAGCTCAACGCTGTCCGACAGCGCAAAACCGCCGGCGGCGCGCACCGTGACAAAGCCCTCGCGGGTGCCGCCGACATCAAGCTGATCGCCCTCGCCGCGTACCGTCAGGGCGGCGCGCCACGGGCCCTGATCCCAATCCAGCGTCACCGAGCCGGCGTGTTCGGGCACGCGCAGCAGACGCGCCCCGGTCAGGGCGTTCTCGGCGTCCGTCCAGGCATAGGCGGCGCTGAGCCCCAGGGCCGCATTGAGCCGCCAGTCGCCCTGGATCTCCACCCCGGTCGAACGGGTTCGGGCCAGGTTGATGTAGTAGCTGTCGAAGGTCCCGGTATCGAAGAAGAAGCTGATCTCGTCCTCGACCTCGAGCCGATAGGCGGTCAGCCGCAGCCCCCCGCTCGCGCCGCGCCAGGCCAGGCCCAGGTCAAAGCCCTCGGCGCGCTCGGGCCGCAGCACCGGATAGGGGCTGAGCGAGAAACAGAAGTCGCAGACGCTCTGGCTGATGGTCGGGGTCTTGAAGCCCTGGCCCCACGAGCCGCTGACCACAAAGCCGCGCCCCAGATCATAGGCCAGGCCGGCCCTCAGGGTGGTTTCGGCGTCATAGGCGTCCGGGTCGTCCAGCCGGGCGCTGAACGAGGCGGTCAGGCGGTCGCTCAGGCCATAGCGCGCCGCCGCGAAGGCCGAGGTGGTGCTCTGCTCGGCCGCCGCGCCGGTCGACAGGTCGCCCTGGGCGTCCTCATGCTCAAGGCCCAGGACCAGGCCGAGCCGGTCGGTGATCTGACCATTGGCGGCCTGCCAGCGCCACAGCGTCCGCTCGCCGACATAGTGCGAGGGGAAGGCGCCGCCGGAAATAGCCCGGTCGATCTCGGAGCGGGCGTAGGTCAGGCTCTGATCCAGATTGAACAGCTCGGCGCGCGCCCGCAGATAGCCCGAGAGGCTCTCGGTGTCCGAAACCTCCGCCGTGTCGGCCAGGATGTAGGCCGGAGCCGGGTAGCCGTCGAGATCGGCCTCAGACCGGTTGTAGCGAACGCGGCCGTCCAGGGTAACGATGCCCAGCGTCGTGCGCCCGTTCAGGCCGCCGGAGAAGCTCTCGAAGCCGTCGCGTTCGGCTCCCGCTGCGGCGCGCGAGACGCCGTCGGTCTGGAAGGCGGACATCGACGCACCGAAGGATCCGCGCGCGCCGGCCACGCCGATGGCAGCGTTGGCGTTCAGGGTGTCCAGCGAACCGGCCTCCAGATTGACCCGGGCACCGTTCAGTTCACGGCTGGTCAGTGTGATGACGCCGCCGATGGCGTCCGAGCCCCACAGCGAGCCCTGCGGTCCGTTCAGAACTTCAATGCGGGTGATGTCACCCAGGTCCAATCCCGCGAAATCGTAGCCGCCGGCCGGCTGCGACGGATCGTTCAGCGGCACGCCGTCGAGCAGCACCAGGGTCTTGTCCTGGGCAGCCCCGCGCAGGCGCACCGAGGTGACGCCGCCGGGCGCGCCCTGGCTGTAGAGGCTGACGCCGGGAACCTCGGACAACAGATCTGAGACGAAGAGCGCGCCGGAGGCCTCGATCCGGGCTTCGTTGATGATGTGTGCACCGGGCGTGATGTCCAGCGGGGCGTCGAGCCGGGTGGCGGTGACGACGATCTCGTCCACCGTATTTTCGTCGTCCGGCTGGGCCAGGGTGGGGGTCGTGACGGCCAGGCTCGCCGCCGTGGCCAGGAAAAGGGCGCGTTTCATGCGCATTGCTCCGTCGCAGGTCTGGCGAAGCCGCGCGCCGGACCGGTTCAGCGACAGCGATCATCCGTTGCCGGATGGCGGCTGATCGCGTCGCTGCGACGGAGAGGTCCCGCGCCCCTGCCTGATCCCGGACAGAAGACGAGCGACGTGAACGGCCGGGCAGTCGGACTTGCAGGCGGACCTGCTTACCGTTGCGGGCACAGTGGCGGTCTCACACCGCCTTCCCCCGAGTCGTTCGCGGCGGTGTTTAGCGCCGATCGGGGGCAAAGGAAAACCCCCGCCGGTCGCCCGACGGGGGTTTTCTGGGTTCTGGCCCCCGTCCTAGACTCTTGCGGAGCGACGCATGATCCAGCTGTAGAGGGCGAAGGTCAGGGCCGCGAAGACCGCGATACCGATCAGCATCGCCGGCCAGGATTGGCCAAAGGCAGGGATCACGGCCCATTCGGCGTTCTGGGTGCCGACGATGGTGGCGGCATTGAACACCCCGAACAGGCTCTCGCCCACGATCAGGCCAGACGCCAGCAACACCCCCATGCGGCGAGCCACTTCGCCGTAGGACCGACCCGCCACGGTGCGATTGTAGAGGAAACCGACGACCGCGCCGATGACCAGCATGAAGGTGACCGCCGCCGGCAGGTAGAAGCCGATGCCCACGGCCAGCGGCGGCAGCTTGATCTTGTCGCCGGTCGTGCGACGCAGGATCTCGTCCAGAATGATGACTGCCACGCCGATGGCGGCCCCGACCCCGATCAGATCCCAGCGCAGATCACCCGAAATGACACCGCGTGCGAGTGCCGAGATCAAGGTTGCCTGAGGCGCAGCCAGAGGTTCGTTGGCCAGGCCCGCCGGGCCGCCTTCGAAACCAAAGGCGGCGTTCAACTGGTTCAGGACGAAAGGAATGACCAGGGCACCAGCGGCGCAGCCGATGATCAGGGCCACCTGCTGGCGCCAAGGGGTCGCCTCGACGAGCTGGGCGGTCTTGAGATCCTGAAGGTTGTCGTTGGCGATGACCGCTACGGCGAAGACAACCGCCGTCACGATCAGGGCAAAGGCCACCACCGAGGGGTCGGCCGGCAGGCCGGTGATTCCCAGCACCACCAGCATCAAGAGCGAGGCGATCACGATGGCTAGGATGCCGACGCCCGACACCGGGCTGTTGGAGGAGCCGATCAGACCCGCCATGTAGCCGCAGATGGCCGCCACCGCGAAGCCGATGACCACGACGTAGATGAGGCCCCCAACCACCAGCAGGGGACCGGCAGCGCCCAGCCCCATGCTGTTGGAGACCACCGTCAACAGAATGCCGATACCGCCCAGCGAGACCAGCGACAGCAGGGCGACCCAGGTAATCGGGATGTCGCGCTCGACGATGGCCAGTTCCTGGCCGGACTGTCGCGCCTTGTTGGCGGCCAGGGCCGAGGCCAGACCACCGACCAGCGGACCGGCCAGCTTGATCAGCGTCCAGATGGCGGCCACGCCGATGACGCCCGCCCCCATGAAGCGGACTTCGCGCGCCCAGACCGTGCCCGCCAGTTCCTCAGCGGGCGCGCCCGCAAGGCCTGCTGCTATGGAATCGAGCCCCAGGCCCTGACACCAGGCAATGTAGTCCGGCGACGTCATGATCGGCACCGCGATGGCCCAGGCCAGGAACAGGCCGAACAGCTGGGCCAGGCCGACCGCCAGGCCGATCAGGTGACCGGCGCCCAACAGGGCGAACTGCATACCGACACCGACGCCCGTGGCACCACCGCCGAGCGCGGCCGGCAGCTGGATGAACTTGGCCGCTTCCCCCGCGAAGGCCCGGGCCGAGACGCCCAATGCGTAGGCTGCCGAGACAATTGCCCCCCAGACGACGACCCACAGGCCGGCCTTGTTCTCGCGGACGGCCTCGTCGCTCTGGTTCTCGCCCGGGGAGCCGACCTTGAGAACCTCGGCGGCGGCGACGCCTTCGGGATAAGGAAGGCCGCCGTTGACCACCAGGGCGCGCCGTAGCGGGATCGAGAAGGTCACACCCAGCACCCCGCCGAGCACACAGATCAGCACCGATTCCCAGAACGGAAACTCCAGCCACCAGCCGACCATGACCAGGCCAGGCAGAACGAAGATGATCGCGCTCATCGCCCCGCCGACTGAGGCGACGGTCTGGACCGTCATGTTTTCCCAGATGGTCGAGTTTTTCAGCGCCCTGAGAATGGTCATGGAAATGACCGCCGCCGGGATGGCTGAGGCGAAGGTCAGGCCGACCTGAAGTCCCAGATAAGTGTTCGCAGCAGTGAAGATCACCGCCAGGATGCAGCCGAGCACCACGGCCCGGATGGTCAGTTCGAGCCGGCGTCCACCTGTGGACGAGGTCTGATCGGTCATGGAATCCCTCCCAAGGAAGGCCTGACCTAACCGCAACCCCATGGATCACGCAACGGAAAGCGCACGACGGGCTAGTCCAGAGCCACGATGCTCGGCAGACCCCGCATCCGGCCGGCGGAATCCAGGCCGTAGCCGACCAGATAGCGGGCGGGTGCCTGCCAGCCCACGAAGTCCGGCTCCAGCGCGCGTGGTTCGGGCCAAGGCTTGGAAGCAAAAACGCAGGTCAGAACCCGCGCGGCCCCCCTGGCCTCGACGATCTCGGCCGCCCGCTTCAGCGACAGTCCGGTGTCGAACACGTCGTCGAGGATCAGGACCGTCTTGCCGGTGACGTCTCGCTGCAATCCAGCCCGCTCCTCGATCACGCCGCGCGACGTCTTGCCGTCTCCGTAGGAAGCCAGCCACAAGGCATCGAACCCGACCATCCGGCCCCGGCGCGCCAGGGCACGCGTCAGGTCGGCGGCAAACCAGATGCCCCCGGTCAGGAGACAGACGGCGACGGCCTCGTCATCAATGACAGGGGCGATCCGGTCGGCGAGCGCATCCACAACGGCGCGCACGCCGTCTTCGTCGAGCAGAGTTTCGGGGGCAACAGGATCAGCCATGGCCCCCGGCGGATACCGCCGGGCGTAGGCCGTTGTCGAGGGCTGCCGGATCTCGGGTTTCGATCGCAGTGGCCGCCGGGGCTGCCTGCAGCGTCACCTGCGGGGCGGCCGGACGCAGGCCCGCGTCCGCAACGGCGGGGATCACCTGATCCTGGGCCGGGGCGTGTTCCGCAGCAGCCGGAGGGTGCGATTCCGGCGCGGATGTTGGGGCGGGGTGGGCCGGGGCCGCTGGTCGCGGCACAGTGCGCGGGACATCTGGGGCGAAGGCCAGATCGACATCGGCACCGTGCCCCTGCGGGTCGGGCACCACGGCCACCAGATTGACGACGTGACCGGCGGCTATGGAGCCGACCGGTGGCGTGACGATTCGCGTGTCGATTCGCTGGCCATGTTCGTCGACCAGAGCCACTCGTACCGGCAGCGCCGGACGTGGCACACCCCGCACGTTGCGGACGCGGAAGGCCACCTCGATGGCGGCCGATCCATCCGGGGCCGGACGAGCGGTGATGTCCTCAAACTGCAGGCCGGTGACGTTGACCGGCAATCCAACCGCCGCATAGGCAGTCGCCGTTCGCGGCACCGCCTCGACAATATCGACCCGGAAGAGATAGGCCGATGCGATGATCCCCAGGCCGAAGACCGCCAGCACGGACCAGACGGCTCCCTGAATGACGGCTCGGTGCATCCGGCGCTTTTCAACCACCTTGGCCCTGAAGGCCTTGGGCAGCTCGGGTGCCGCAACGTCGCCTTCGACGGTCTCCGCAGCCCCGGATTCGGTCGCCCGGCCCAGGGCCCCGATCTCGGGATCCGCCACGAGATCCAGGGTTTGTTCGCCTTCCGCACGCCAAGCGAACCCGCACGATGTGCATCGTACCGTACGTCCGTTCGGACCCACGGCGGTGTCAGGGACAAAATAGCGAGTGGAACACTCGGGACAGGACAGTATCATGGCGTCATGGGCGTCACGCCCCATCTCCCCGAGTTTGCCGCCCAATCATGCCAGCACAATCCGCCGCGCCTGCCAGTTCTGCCGTCCGGTTCGATGCCGTCGGCCTGCGCTACAGCGAAGACGGCCCCGACATCCTTAACGACGTCGAATTCAACTTGCCTGCGGGCTCTTTCCACTTCCTTACCGGCCCCTCGGGAGCGGGAAAATCGAGCCTGCTGCGGCTAATTTATCTCGGGGCGGCACCGAGCCGCGGTCGGGTGAGCGTCTTTGGACAGGATACGCGGGGTATTTCGGCCGCCGATCGGGTCTCTCTGAGGCGGCGGATGGGGGTCGTATTTCACGATTTCCGCCTGATTGACCATCTGAGTACATTCGACAATGCCGCCCTGCCCCTGCGCGTGGCCGGACAGAAGCCGAAAGCCTACGCCGAGGATGTCCAGGAGTTGCTGAGCTGGGTCGGTCTGGGAACCCGGGCCTCGGCGATGCCGCCGGCCCTGTCGGCGGGTGAAAAGCAGCGGCTAGCCATTGCGCGTGCCGTCGTTGGACGCCCCTGGTTGATCCTTGCCGATGAGCCGACCGGAGCCGTCGATGCGGATATGGCGGTCCGGATCCTGCGACTGTTCGTCGAGCTGAACCGGCTGGGAGCCACGGTCATCATCGCGACCCATGATCGCGAACTGGTTGGCCAATCCGGAATGCCGTCGCTGCATCTGGAGCACGGACGCCTGACGGAGGTACCGGCATGAGCGCCTATCGCCCAGGCCCGCTGCTGCCCCGCGACGAGGGGCGTGACTTCGCCCTCTTCTGCGTGGTGGCGATCCTGTGTTTCCTGGCCACGTTCGGCGCCATGGCGGCCGCCTCGGCCCAGCGCGCCGCCGAGGGCTGGTCCCGCGCCATGGCCGCAGAGGCGACCGTCCAGGTCAATCCAAGGCCCGACGAAAGCGGCGATCAGGCCGCAGCCCGCGCCGCTGAGGTTCTCGCCGGCGTACCTGGCGTCACGGAAACCGAGGCCATGAGCCGGACCGAGGCGGAACACCTGCTGCGACCCTGGCTGGGTGAAGCCATTCTGCCGGACCTGCCGCTCCCGCATCTGGTCGTGGTTCGACTGGATTCCGAAAACCCCGCGACCGGACGGGCGCTGGGCCGGGCTTTGGCCGAGGCCGGGCTGGACGCGCGGGTCGACGACCATTCGGTCTGGAGGGCGGACGTCGGTCGCGCCGCCTGGACCGCGACGCTTGCCGCGATGGGGTTGGCCGCACTGGCGGCACTGGCCGCCGCCGCCGCCGTCGTCTTCGCCTGCCGGGCGGCCCTGCAGGCCCGCGCGCAGATGGTGGAGACCCTCAGCCTGATGGGGGCCAGTGCGGGATTCATCACAAGCCGGTTCCAGTCGCGCTTCGCCTGGTTGGCCGCCGTGGCCGGTGCTGCGGGAGGGCTGGGAGCGTGCGCTCTGCTGGCCGTGCTGATTGCAGCCGGAGGCGATCAGGCATTGACCCCCGCACTGCCGTTTGATTGGTCGGATCTCATCCTGGCGGCCCCGACGCCCGTTCTGGCTGCCGGCTTGGCGGCGATTGCGGCACGGCTTACGGTCGGGCGGTTGTTGCAGCTGGCCTATCTGTCGGAGACGAGAGGATGAAATATCTCGCGGCCATCGGCGTGATCCTGATGATCTGGCTGGCGGGTCTGCTGGCCTTTGCCGACCGGATCGAGATGATGACGCCGGCCGTCGATCCGGGGCGCGCCGACGGGATCGTGGTCCTGACCGGGGCATCGGACGCCCGCATCAATGAGGCCCTGCGGCTTCTGGCGGCCGGGCGCGGCGAACGACTGCTGGTCTCCGGCGTGAACCGTCAGGTCCAGCGGGGTGAACTGCGGGAAGTCACTGCCGGCTCGAACCGGCTGTTCGACTGTTGTGTGGATCTGGGCTTCGAGGCGGAAGACACCGTCGGAAATGCCCAGGAGATCGCCGCCTGGGCCGCAGCCAAGCACTATGACAGCCTCATCGTCGTCACCAGCGATTACCATATGCCGCGCGCCATGCTGGAAATCCGCGGACTCATGCGTCACGTCGAGCTGATTGCCTTTCCAGTCATAACGCCGTCTTTGAACGCCGACAGCTGGTGGCGAACCGGCACCGGCCAGCGCCGCATGGTCGTCGAGTACAGCAAGTATCTGGCTGTCCTGTTGCGTGAGGCCTTCGCCCGGATCGTGCGCCCCAGCCCCGAGCCCGCAGCCGACACCGGGGCCGAACCCTCCGAACGGAATCGCGATGCTTAGTCTGCGGCGTGTGCTGTTTGCGGCCTGGCTCTACCTCTCCATGCCGATCTGCGCGATCGGGATGTCCCCCGCCCTGTTGATGCCGCACCGGGCGGCGATGACCGTCATCAAGATCTGGGCCCGGATGGTCCTGTTCGGACTGCGCTGGATCATGGGAATCTCGGTCGAGGTACGCGGCCTGGAGAACCGACCCACCGGTGCCGCCCTGGTCGCGCCCAAACATCAGTCGATGCTCGATATCATCGTACCATTCACCGTCCTGGACGACCCCTGCTTCGTGCTCAAGAAGGAGCTGATCGTCGTGCCCTTCATCGGTTGGTTCGCCTGGAAGACCAGGATGATCACCGTGGATCGCGGTGGGCACGCCAAGGCGCTGAAGGACATGGTACGCCACGCCCGCGCGCGTCTGGCCGAGCAACGCCAGATCGTAATCTTCCCGGAAGGCACCCGCCAGCTTCCGGGGGCCGAGCCGGCCTACAAGCCGGGCGTCGCGGCCATCTATCGAGATCTGGACGGCCCCTGCTGGCCGGTGGCAACCAACGCCGGCGAACATTGGCCGGCCAAGGGGATCGGCTTCACGCCCGGTGTCGTCGTCTTTGAGTTCCTGTCGCCGCTACCCGCCGGCCTGAAACGGGCCGAGTTCATGGATCGCCTGGCCACGACTATTGAACGGGCCACGGACGAGATCAGCAGCCATAGACGGCGATCTGTCGCGCCGGTCCACACGAAAGAAACGACCTGAGGCCGGCCGGGGCCGGGTCGGCCGTCCTTGACCCGACGCGGTTGTGCCTGCCCCCGTGTGTCGCGCGCGAAAATCGCCTAAACCGCCCGCATGACCGACATGACCTATGCGCGCTACCTGACCCTGGACCAGGTGCTGACGGCGCAAAATCCACAGAGCGAACAGCATGACGAGATGCTGTTCGTCATCATCCACCAGACCAAGGAACTGTGGCTCAAGCAGATCCTGCATGAGGTCGGCCTGGCCAAGCGGCTGATTCGGTCCGGCAATCTGGTACCGGCCTATAAGTCCCTGGCGCGGGTCAGTCGCATCCAGGCGGTGATGACCCAGAGCTGGGACATCCTGTCGACCATGACGCCGGCAGACTACCTGTCGTTCCGTGGCGAGCTGGGCGGGTCGTCAGGCTTTCAGTCCGACCAGTTCCGCCGTCTGGAATATCTACTGGGGCTGAAAGATCCGGCCTTCCTGAGGTTCCACACCGATCGGCCCGTCGCCCACGCGGCCCTCGTCGAGGCGTTGGAAGCGCCCAGTCTGTATGACGACGCCCTGTTCCAGCTGGCCCAACATGGCCTGCCGGTGCCTGACAGCGTGCTGAACCGCGATGTGACCCTGGCCTATGTCCCCTCCCCCGAGATCGAGGCGGCCTGGCTGGACGTCTATCGCGATACCGAAACACATTGGGAGCTGTACCAACTGGCCGAAAAGCTGATGGACCTGGACGACGCCCTGATCACCTGGCGGCACAAGCACGTCCTCACCGTTGAGCGCATCATCGGCGGCAAGAAAGGAACCGGCGGCACGCCGGGCGTCGCCTATCTGGCCTCGACCCTGACAAAGCGGTGCTTCCCGGAGCTGTGGACGCTGAGAACGGCGCTATGAGCCACAAGCCCCTCTTCTCTCGCGCCCTCGGTCTGGCACCGGGGCGTCTGCACTTTGCAGCCCACAGCCATCATCTCTGGCCAGATGCCTCCTTCGGTGCCCAGGGGCTGGCATGGGACGACGCCATGCGCCACGCCGACGAGAAATGGGGGCCGATCTTCGCGAACGTGATCCCGGAGGCGCAGGGCCACATCGCACGCGAGCTTGGCCTGCCAGACCCTGGAACGATTGCCTTTTCGTCCAACACCCATGACTTCCTGATCCGGCTGTTCTCGGGGATTGAGGGCAGGCCGGCGCGCATCCTGGCCACCGACGGCGAGTTCCATTCCTTCCGTCGCCAGAGCGAACGCTGGGAAGAGGCGGGCCAGGCCGACGTGACGCGCGTGGCATTGGAGCCGTTCGACACCTTTGCCGAACGCTTCATCGCAGCCGCGCGGGCGGGCGACTTTGACTGGATCCTGGTCAGCCAGGTCTTCTTCAAGACCGGCCAGACCTTCGACCGGATCGCGGACCTGGCCGAGCTAGCCGACCCCGAGGGGCCGTGGGTCGTGATCGACGGCTACCACGGCTTCATGGCAACGCCGACGGACCTGTCGGGCGTGGCGGACCGCATCTTCTATCTGGCCGGCGGCTACAAATACGCCATGGCCGGCGAAGGAGTCTGTTTCCTGCACGCGCCGCCAGGCTTCTGTGCGCGCCCCGTGACGACGGGCTGGTACGCCGAGTTCGGCAATCTCTCCACCCCCCCCAATGGCGTCGGCTACCGCACCGACGGCGGCCGGTTCTGGGGCGCGACCTTCGACGTCAGCGGGTTGTATCGGTTCAATGCGGTGCAGCGGATGCTGGCTGGGCAAGGCCTGATAACAGCAGCCATTTGCGAGCACACCGGGGGCCTGATGCGGCCCTTCCAGGAGGCGGTCGCCACCGGGCAGGCCAGCGCGCTCAAACAGGCCGAACTGCTGAACCCAGTCACCGGCAACGGACCTCGGGCCCGGTTCCTGGCGCTGAGGCACCCCCAGGCCCAAGCCTGGCAACAGGCCCTGCTCGCTGCCGACGTCGTGACGGATGTGCGGGCCGACACCCTTCGCTTCGGCTTCGGCCTCTATCACGACCCCGCCGATGTCGATGACCTGATCCGGCGCTGCGCGGCGGCCTTGCCGCTGTGAATGCGAGCGTTTCGCAGCCGGCTTTGCGTTGACACGCCCCGGCCCGGGTTCCAAAAGCGGGGCGCTTCTCAAGGCTGTTCAGAGAGTCACCCCCGTATGACAGAGACGCCCCACCGCCCGCTGTCGCCGCACCTCCAGGTCTGGCGCTGGCACGTGACCATGGCGGCTTCGATCCTGCACCGCGTGTCCGGGGTCGGGCTGGCCGTTGGAATGTTGATGGTTGTGGCTTGGCTGGCCTGTCTGAAGGCCGGGCCGGACGTCTATGCGGGCTTTGCGGCCTTTTCCGGTTCGTGGTTCGGCCTGATCGTGTGGATCGGTGTGTCGTGGGCGGCCTTCTATCACCTGGCTTCGGGCATCCGGCACTTGATCTGGGACGCGGGCGTCGGCTTCGCGCTGGCCGTTGCGAATGCGATGTCGTGGGCCTCGATCGGTTTCTCGGTCGGCGGCACGGCGGTGTTCTGGTTCCTGCTGATGCGCGCGGGAGTGCTGTGATGACCAGCCCCTATGTGAAGGCCTCTGAAAAGACCGGGGCCTGGACCTGGATCAAGGAACGGGCATCAGCCCTTGTCCTGGCCCCGCTGATGCTATGGACCCTGGTTGCCGGCGCGACCCTGGCGGGCCTCGACCATGCCCAGGCCCTGGCCTGGCTGGCTCAGCCTGTGAACGCCATGCTGGTGGCCGTCGGCATCCTGATCGGCGTCTATCACCTGCATCTGGGCCTGCGGGCCATCATCGAGGACTATGTCCACGGTTCGGCCGGCAAGCTGGCCCTGACGCTCAATCTTCTCGGTTGCCTGGCGCTCGCGGGCACCGGACTCGCCTTTGTTATCCTGATCGCGCTGGCGCAAGCGCCCGCCGGAGCCTGACATCGTGACCACCTATCAGATTGTCGATCACGCCTATGACGTCGTGGTGGTCGGGGCCGGCGGCTCTGGCCTCAGGGCTGCGCTGGGTTGCGCCCAGGCCGGGCTCAAGACCGCCTGCGTGACCAAGGTCTTCCCGACCCGCAGCCATACGGTCGCCGCCCAGGGCGGCATTGCCGCCTCGCTGGGCAACATGGGCGAGGACGATTGGCGCTGGCATATGTTCGACACCGTCAAGGGTTCGGACTGGCTCGGAGACCAGGACGCCATCGAATATATGTGCCGCGAGGCCCCCAAGGCGGTCTATGAGCTGGAGCACTGGGGCGTGCCCTTCAGCCGCACCGACGACGGCCGCATCTATCAGCGCGCCTTCGGCGGCATGACCAAGGACTATGGCAAGGGCGGACCGGTGCAGCGCACCTGTGCGGCGGCGGACCGGACCGGCCACGCCATGCTGCACACCCTGTACGGCCAGTCGGTCAAGCATTCGACCGACTTCTTCATCGAGTATTTCGCCCTCGACCTGATCATGGAAGGCGGTGCCTGTCGCGGCGTCACCGCCTGGAAGCTGGACGACGGCACCATCCACCGCTTCCGTGCCAAGCTGGTGATTTTGGCTACCGGTGGCTATGGCCGCGCCTATTTCTCGGCAACCAGCGCCCACACCTGTACAGGCGACGGCAACGCCATGGTGTTGCGCGCCGGCCTGGCGCTGCAGGATATGGAGTTCGTCCAGTTCCATCCGACCGGCATCTATGGGGCCGGCTGTCTGATCACCGAAGGTGCCCGCGGCGAAGGCGGTTATCTAACCAACGGTGCCGGCGAGCGGTTCATGGAACGCTATGCCCCGTCGGTGAAGGATCTGGCCCCGCGCGACATGGTCAGCCGCGCCATGACCATGGAGATCCGCGAAGGCCGCGGCGTCGGCTCGGACAAGGACCACATTTTCCTGCACCTGGATCACCTGGACCCCAAGATCCTGCACGAGCGCCTGCCCGGCATTTCGGAAAGCGCCAAGATTTTTGCCGGCGTCGATCTGACCAAGGAGCCGATCCCGGTCATTCCGACCGTCCACTACAACATGGGCGGCATCCCCACGAACTTCCACGGCGAGGTCCTGACTCGGGACGGCGACAATCCCTCCAAGGTCGTGCCGGGCCTGATGGCCGTGGGCGAGGCCGCTTGCGTGTCCGTGCATGGTGCCAACCGCCTGGGTTCCAACTCTCTGATCGACCTGGTGGTGTTCGGTCGGGCCGCCGGATTGCGCGCCGCTGACATCGTTGAGAAAGGGGCTGTGCCCGAGGTCGCCCCCGCCGCGACCGAGGGTCACCTGGACCGGCTGGACTCCCTGCGCCACGCCAACGGCTCGACGCCGACGGCCGAGCTGCGGCTGCGTATGCAGAAGGCCATGCAAAAGGACGCCGCCGTCTATCGGACCGGCGAAACGCTGAAGCAAGGCGTCCAGGCCGTCCGGGCCGTGCGCGCAGCCTCGGATGACATCAGGACCACTGACCGGACCATGATCTGGAATACGGATCTGGTTGAGACGCTGGAATACATGAACCTAATCGACCAGGCCCTGGTCACCATCGAAGGCGCGGAGAACCGCACCGAGAGCCGCGGGGCCCACGCGCGCGAGGACTTCCCCGAGCGCGACGACAAGAACTGGATGAAGCACACGCTCGCCTGGTGCGACGCCAAGGGCAAGGTGACACTGGGCGAGCGCCCGGTGCATGACTACACCCTGACCGAGGATGTGAAGCCCTTCCCCCCGATGGCGCGCAAGTACTAGGTCGCATCAGGTCTTGTCAGGGCACGGTCGCCACTGGCCTTGATTTCGCCCGGATAACCGTGTCGCTTCGTCATCTGGGACGGAGACACCGGCATGGCCGACACCAACGCACTGAAGCTGCCCTTTCCGCGCCGTTCGCTGGGGCTGAAGCTGCTTCTGGTCTGCGGCCTGGCGCTGTTGATGAGCATCCCGGCCCTGATGGTATTCGGCCTGCTGATCGACCGTTCCAACCGGGCCGAAACGGTGGCAACCGAGGTCGGCAGCCTGATGGGCGGCCCCCAGACCTTCCTGGGTCCAGTCATCGCCGTGCCCTACACCCTGACCCGCCCGGCGCAAGGCAACCAGCCGGCCCAGACCTCGCAGTCGGTCTGGATCGTCTATCCCGAGACGGGCGCGATGACTGTCGACACCGATTCCGAGGTCCGCAAACGCTCCCTGTTCCGCGTCCCGGTCTATGAGGCCAATCTTGCCTATTCGGCGTCCTTCGACCTGGCTGAAGCCGGCGACGAAGCGCCGTCCGGCGCAGTGCTGGACTGGTCTCGGGCTGAACTGATCGTCGGAGCCGCCGGCGTGCGCGGCGCACGCTCGGATCTGACCCTTGTAGTGGCCGGGCGAGACGCAGTCGCGTTAGAGCCGGCCAATCTGTTGTCGACCCTGACGCTCGACAATGCCGGGGCGGACTATTCCGAGGCCATGGCCCAGTACGGCAGCCCCCAGTTGGGCCTGTTCTCGACACCTCTGGGTGAGGTGGATCGCACCGACGGGCTGATCGCTGTAACGGGCGAAGCCCGGTTCTCGGGTGCCCAGCGGATCGCGGTCCTGGCCTTTGCCCGAACCACCACAGCCCAGATGTCCGGCGACTGGCCCGACCCATCCTACGGGGGCGGGTTCCTGCCCCAGGAACAGGGGCCGCCGGCGAGCGGGTCCGGCTTCCAGGCCCAGTGGGCGGTCCCTTATGTGGCGCGCGGCGTGCCGTCCGAGGGCGGCACCGACACCCTGGCCCGCCTCAGATCGACTGAACTGGCCGTCAGCTTCGTCGAACCGGCCAATCCCTATCAGTCGGTCAGCCGTTCGCTGAAATACGCTCCGATGTTCATCGGCCTGGTGTTCCTCGCCTATTTCCTGTTCGAAACGACGACCGGCAAGCGGGTCCACCCGGCCCAGTACATCCTGGTCGGCATGGCCCAGGTGATCTTCTATATGCTGCTGCTGTCGATCGCCGAGCACACCGGCTTTGACATCGCCTTCGGCATCGCCGCCACGGCGACGGTGGCCCTGATCTCGGCCTATGCCGGATGGACATTCAAGAGCCGAGGCCAGGGGATGCGGGCGCTGGTCGCCTTCGCCTTCCTGTACGGCCTGATCTATGTGCTGATGCGGCTGGAGGACTACGCCCTGCTCGTCGGCGCGCTCGCCAGCTTCGCGGCTATAGCGGCCGTCATGTGGTTCACCCGCAACGTCGACTGGTACGGCGGCAAGGGCGGCGACGACGCCCCGGCGTCGACCTAGCGACGCCCGGTCAGCTGTCTGACGAGCGGTCGTGCAACCGAGGCCGCCACAATGAACGGTCCCAGCGCATAGGCCAGAAGCCGGCGGGGCCAGGTGGTCGTTCGCTTGACGAAGTAGCGGGCCAGGCCGTGTCCCTTGAACCACTCCACGAAGAACGGCTCCACCAAGCTGGTGTGGCCCAGGTGCACGACCTCGGCCGTCGGGTGAAACAGGACGACACCGCCCAGCTCACGCGCGCGCCAGCATAGATCGACGTCCTCAACGTGCAGGAAGAAGTCGCCGTCAAACCCCTTCAGGCGACGGAAGTCGGCACGGCTGACGCCGAAACAGGCCCCGGAGATCGTTGGAACTGAGGTGGGCTCGGCCGGCAGGCTCTCGTTCTCGAGGTGGATCTCGTACTTGCGCAGCGACGGCACGAACTCGGCGAGGCGTGTCAGGCTGAGCAGGGTCGTGACCGGCGTGACCTCATAGCGGCGGGCACCTCGCTGCTCGGTGCCATCCTCATTCAGGACCCGCGCGCCGATCACACACGGACTGGGTTGCCCGGTCGCCGCCCCGGCGAGCTGGCGAACACAGCCGCGTTCTATGAAGGCATCGGGGTTCAGAAAGACCAGGAAGCGGCCCCGCGCGGCCGAAGCCCCCAGATTGGCACCGCGTGCAAACCCGATATTGCCGTGGCCCTGCAGGAGCCGAATGCGATCGTCGGTCTGGCTGATGGCGAAAAGTCGGGCCTGATCTGCCTCTGACGAGCCGTTGTCGACAATGACGAAATCATCAATGTCAGGGTCCGCCAGAACGCGGGCGATCGATTTGAACAGGGCCGGGCCGGTCAGATAGACGACCATGATGATCGAGATATCCGCGCACGGATCCTCCTGCTCGAAAGCCGGCAAATTCCTAATTTGAACGAGTTCGTTCACCCCGCCCCTCATATCCCGAGCCGACGATCTGGCCGGATCGTCTTCTACGCCTACTCACCCGTTCCCGTCGATTGTCTCTTAATATCGGGAGCCTGGGCCTCCAATGACAACCCAAGAACAGCTTGATCCAGAGAAATCAACTCCTGCGTGTTTCCTGCGCCGAGCCGCCGCAGGGCGACCTGGCCTTCCTCGGCCTCCTTGCGGCCGACCACGGCGATGATCGGGGTCTTGGACAGGGAATGCTCGCGGATCTTGTAGTTGATCTTCTCATTGCGCAGGTCCGTCTCGACACGCAGCCCAGCCGCGCTCAGCCGTTCGGCCACCTGGCATGCATAGTCGTCCGCATCCGAAGTGATGGTGGCGACCACCACCTGAATCGGTGCCAGCCACAGCGGGAAGGCACCGGCATAGTGCTCGATCAGGATGCCCAGGAAGCGTTCGAACGATCCGAGGATGGCCCGGTGCAGCATCACAGGGCGGTGTTTCTGACCATCCTCGGCGACATATTCAGCATCCAGACGCTCAGGCAGCACATAGTCCAGCTGAATGGTGCCACAGGTCCACTGACGACCGATGGCGTCGCGGATCACAAAGTCCAGCTTGGGCGCATAGAAGGCCCCGTCGCCCTCCGTGACGACCGGCTCGACCCCGGCCTGGCGCGCGGCCGCCAGCATCTGGCCCTCGGCCTTGTCCCAGAATTCATCGGTCCCGGCACGCAGCTCGGGGCGGGTGCCGAGTGAGATGTATTCGGCCTCCAGCCCCAGATCAGCATGGATCGACCGGCACAGCTCGATGAAACGCGCGGTTTCGTCCTCGATCTGGTCCTCACGACAGAAGATATGGGCGTCGTCCTGGGTGAAGGCACGCACCCGCATCAGACCATGCAGCGACCCCGATGGCTCATAGCGGTGGCACGACCCCATCTCGGCCATACGGATCGGAAGCTCTCGGTAGGACCGTTGGCCGACGTTGAAGATCTGGACGTGGCCGGGGCAGTTCATCGGCTTGAGGCTGAGGGTCTCGCCCTCGACCGTCTCACAGACGAACATGTTTTCGCGGTACTTGTCCCAGTGGCCGGACTTTTCCCAGAAGGTGCGATCCAGCACCTGGGGCGTCTTGACCTCGACATAGCCGGCCTCGTTCAGCCGGCGGCGCATATAGGCCTCCAGCGTCTGCCACAGCCGCCAGCCCTTGGGGTGCCAGAAGACCATGCCGCGGCCTTCTTCCTGCATATGGAACAGGCCCATCTGCTTGCCGACCTTGCGGTGGTCGCGCTTCTCGGCCTCCTCCAGGCGCTCCAGATGGGCTTTCAGGTCCGCCTCGTTGGCCCAGGCGGTGCCGTACATCCGCTGGAGCTGGGCGTTCCTGTGATCGCCGCGCCAATAGGCCCCGGCCAGCTTGGTCAGTTTGAACGCCTTGCCGACATGCTTGGTCGAGGGGAAGTGCGGCCCCCGGCACAGATCGGCCCAGTCGCCCTGTTTGTAGATGGTGATCGGCTCGCCGACCGGCAGGTCGCGGATAATCTCGGCCTTATAGGCCTCGCCGACGGCCTCAAAATGTTTGATGGCCGCGTCGCGGTCCCAGACCTCGCGCACGATCGGCGCGTCGCGGTCGACGATCTCGCGCATCTTGGCTTCGATCTTGTCGAAGTCGTCGGTCGAGAACGGCTCCTCGCGGGCAAAGTCGTAATAGAAGCCGTCCTCGATGGCCGGGCCGATGGTGACCTGGGTGCCGGGGAACAGCTCCTGAACGGCCTCGGCCAGGACGTGGGCAGTGTCGTGGCGGATGGTTTCCAGCGCCTCGGGATCGTCGCGCATGATCAGGCGGAAGGCCCCGCCCTTTTCGATCTCGCGGTTCATGTCGCGCAGTTCGCCGTCCAGCTCGGCCAGCACCGCGCGCTTGGCCAGTGACGGCGCGATGGACTTGGCGACGTCCAGCGCCGTGGTCCCATCGGGGTACTGGCGGCTGTTACCATCCGGGAAGATCAGGTCGATCATCGTCTCAGTCTTTCTTGGGCGGAACCGGGTCGTATCCCGATCCCCCGAGGGGATTGCACCGGCAGACGCGGCGCAGGGTCAGATAGCCGCCGCGCACCGGCCCGTGATCAATCAGCGCCTGGGCTCCATAGTCCGAACAGGTCGGCAGGAAGCGGCACTGGTTTCCGATCAGCGGCGAGAGCGTCAGCTTGTAGGCCCGATGGCTCAAGCGGACGCCGGTTTCATAAAGTCCCATGCCGGCACGGTCTCGGTGAATTGGTTCGCGGGCTTATCGCACCTGCGAAATGGAAGGATCAAGCCGTGCCGGCGATGCGAGTTCGGTCCAGCGCCTGACGAACGGCGTCCGCCGCTGCTTCCAGGGGGATCATCGTCGAGGCGTGGCGGGCCGGGTAGTCCTTGACCGTTTCCAGGATAGCGAGGTCGGCGAAACGTCCGGTCGGGGCCGGGCCGGCGTCTTTCAGCATGGCGCGAAGCTGGTCCCGCGCCATTTCGACCTCTTCGAGCGTAGCCCCGATGATCTGCTCAGCGACAATGGCGGCGCAGGCCTGACCCAGCGCGCAGGCGCGGACGTCCTGGGCGAAACCGGCGACCGAACCCTCGGCATCCAGCATCACATCGACCACGACGGTGGAGCCGCAAAGTTTGGCGACACGCTCGGCCGTGCCCTGCGGCTCGGCCAGCCGCCCGGCTCGCGGCATATTGGCCACCAGCTTCAGGATCCGATCACTGTAGAGGGCATCGATCATTCGCCTCGAAAATAGAGATGCTGCGGTCATAGGGCTAGGCTGCGCCCTCCATGTCGCCTCTATTTTCCGGATTCGTGATTGCGTTCGGTCGCTAGGGCGTGGCGGCGAAGCGCGCTGCCTCGTTTGCGATAGCTATCGCCATCTGACCGATGGTGATGCCGATCGCCGCCAGCATGATGACGATCCCCAGGCCAGAGGCCTTGATCCGGTTGCGCGACAGGGAGCGGAACCGTTCTGGATCATCGGCTCGCCGAATGACCTGGCGGCTGTGACCGCGCGTGCGGATCTGGCCAGAGGTCTGGGCCATGGCCCACGGCACCAGCTCTTTGAGCGCCAACACCAGTCCGGCAAGAAACAGGCCGATGACAATCATTGTGTCACCTCAGGCGTCCGGCAAGACGCGGGGTCGTTTGTTCTCATCGATAGCAACGAAGGTGAAGACACCTTCGGTGACCTTCTCATAGGCATCGCGTTCGCGCGGGCTGCGCCAGGCCTCGACAAATACGCCGACCGAAGTGCGACCGCGCCGCACGACCCGGGCGTAGAGGCTGACGACATCACCGACGAAAACCGGATGATGAAAGACCATGGCATCCACGGCCACCGTAACGCATCGTCCTTGCGCGGCCTCATAGGCCGCCGACGCGGCGGCCTGGTCCATCTGCGACAGCAACCAGCCCCCGAAAATGTCGCCATTGGGATTGGTGTCTGCGGGCATGGCGATCACGCGGATCTGAGGCGGGCCTTCAGGCGGTCGATTGCGATCTTCGTCAGTCATTCGGGCGAGGCATCACACCGCGCGGAACTTGTCCAGAAAAACGAAGGCCACCGCCGCGATCATGCACACGAAAGCCGCCGCGTGGTTCCATTTCAGCCGCTCGCCCATGACCACAACCATAAAGGCGGCGAAGACGATCAGGGTGATCACCTCCTGCATAATCTTCAGCTGCGCCAGGTTCAGCCCGGCGGCGTAGCCGATCCGGTTGGCCGGCACGACGAACCAATATTCGAAAAAGGCGATGCCCCAGCTGGCCAGCACCACCAGCCACAGCGCCTTGCCCGGAAACTTCAGATGCCCATACCAGGCCAGGGTCATGAAGGTGTTGGAGACGGTCAGCAGGATCGCCGTCCAGACCCAGCCGCTCATTCGGCGGTCTCCTTGGCCGAGGTCACCAGCTCGGGTCGCGACAGGGCGCGCGGCGCGGCCTCGACCGGAGCGATTTCGGGAATGTCCTTGCCCTCGTGGTCGACGGCCAGCTCTTCAAAGCGGCGGGCCTGGACCATGACCTGGCTCTCCATTGATCCGACGAAGGCGTTGTAGCGATCAACCGCCGCGGCCAGGGCCTTGCCGACCGAGGCGGCGTGGCCGCCCATCACCGACAGACGCTTGTACAGCTCCTTGCCCAGGGCCGCGATCTTGGCCGCATTGGCCCCCTGTTCCTCGGCCCGCCAGCCATAGGCGACCGCCTTGCACAGGGCGAACAAAGTGGTCGGGGTCACGATCAGCACCCGCTTGTCCATGGCCTCGCTCATCAGGTCCGGCTGGCGCTCCAGCGCCGCGGCCAGAAAACCGTCGCCAGGCACGAACATGGCCACGAAGTCGGGCGAGCCCTCGTCCTTGAACTGGTCCCAATAGGCCTTGGCCGACAGACCCTGCATATGGGCCTTCAGACTCTGGGCGTGGCGGGCCAGGGCCTGTTCGCGCTGGGTCTCGTCGGCGCTCTCCTGGGCCTCCAGAAAGGCGTTCAGCGAAGCCTTGGCGTCGATGGCGAAGACGCCGCCGCCCGGCATCCGCACCTTGACGTCCGGGCGCCGGCGGCCCTCCTCGGTCTCGACCGTGAACTGCTCCTCGAAATCGAAGCGATTGTTCAGCCCGGCCGCCTCCAGCACATTCCTCAGCGTCTGTTCGCCCCAGCGGCCCTGGACGCCGGCCCCGCGCCGGAGCGCCGCCGACAGCTTGCGCGCTTCGCCCTGGGTGGCGACCGACGCCTCCATCAGCGCCGTGATCTGGGCCTTGAGCCCGCCCGTCTCTTCCGAGCGCGACTTCTCCAGGGCCTGAACCTGGGCCTCGAACTTGGTCAGGGTCTCGGCCACCGGCTTGAGCTGGGCCTCCAGCCGCGCGTGAGCCAGCTGATCGCGCGAGGTGAAACGCTCATCGGCCTGTTTCAACAGGGCCTCGGCCACGGCCTGGGCCGACTGCGCCGCCTGGGCCCGGACCAGTTCGGCGTTGGCGGCGGCGGCGTCCTCCATGACCTCGGCCCGCGCCAACAGCTTGCCGTGCTCTTCATGCAGGCCCCAGGCGCGCGCCTCCGCTCGCCCGGCGCGCCGCCGCTCCACCACCGCCCAGACCAGCGCCAAAAGGGCGATCACGCCCAGCGCGCCGGTCAGGATCATCCATGCCTGCTGTTCCATGACCCAGTCCTAGTTGGAGTCCCGCCAGCCTCCAACCTGATTGCCAGGTGCGCCAATTTTGGACGCACTCGGCCGGGCGCCTCGCAATCAGAGGCCACCCCGGACTTGTTCCGGGGCCTATAGCCACCGCCGTCAGCGGTTCGGGCGGCAGGCTCGGCGGATATGGGTCGCCGGGATAAACCCGGCGATGACGATCAGAGGGCGATTGCGGCTGGAGTAGCTCGCCTAGCCAAAGGTAAAGGCGTAGGCCGCCGCGCCAGGATCGAGAAACTCGATCCGCAGGGTCCCCTCGCCGGGCCGCGGCAAGCGGATCAGCTGGTACAGACGCTGACCCTCGATCACGCCCTCGCCTGACGGCGAGAGGTCGTCCCCGGCCGCTTCGCCCGGCGGCTGGCCGTTCAGGGTCACGCGGAACTGCACCGGTCGCCCCGACGTCGAGGCCAGCACCAGATGCACGTCCCGGCCGGTGAACCGATAGCTGATCGCGCCGGTCCCCTCAGACAGAACCGCCCGCTGCTGCTCACGCGTCCAGTTCCCGTCCAGCGCCCAATGATCGCGGGCCAGGGCTTGCGAGGACGCGGCCAGGTTCACCCCCCGCTCGGTCCCCAGATAGGTCTCCGGCGAGACCGCCGCGCCCGAGGCGGCGGCCATCACGCCCTCGGCTTCGGGTCCGCCGGCCGGCGGCGGCAGGTTCTCGGCCCCGGCCTCCATCAACAGGGTGCGGATGATCGCCTCGGAGCGGTCGTATTCGCCCTCGCCGAAGCGAACGTGGCGCAACCGCCCCTCGGCGTCGATGAAATAGTGGGCCGGCCAGAAGCGGTTCTGATAGGCGCGCCAGACGTTGAACTCATTGTCCAGCGCCACCCGATAGTCGACGCCCAGATCGTCGACTGCGCGGCGCACATTGGCCGGGTCGCGCTCGAAGGCGAACTCGGGTGCGTGCATTCCGATCACCACCAGGCCGTGATCACGATAGCGGCGGTCCCATTCGATGACGTGCGGCAGCGTCCTGAGACAGTTGATGCAGGAGTAGGTCCAGAAGTCGATCAACACGACCTTGCCGCGCAGCTCGGCCAGGGTCGTCGGCTCGCCCTGCAGCCATTCGCTGACGCCGGTGATCTCTGGGGCCGGGCCGAAGTCGCGAAAATCATCGCTGGCTGCCTCGGGCTCGGTGTGGCCCATGCCGCCGGCGCCCAGCAGGCCCTGTTCGATCCGTTCGGTCGAGGCCGCAGACACCCGCGCCAGGACGCCGCGATCCAGGCCCAGCGCAATGGCCGCGACCCCGACCAGCACCAGGGCGCCTAGCGCCCGGCGCACGATGCGTTCGTGCTTCAGATAGCCCTTCATCGCCTTCAGCACCCGGCCCCCGACCAGCAGCGCCAGAGCCATCGAGGTGGCGGCGCCCAGGGCATAGGCGAGCAACAGCAGACTGGTTGAGGCGCTGGCCCCGTTCAAAGCCGCACCGGTCAAGATCAGACCCAGGATCGGCCCGGCGCACGGCGCCCACAGAAGGCCCGTCGCCAGTCCCAGGATCAGCGAGCCGCCGACCTCGTTCAGTCCCTCGGCCCCACCGGGCCGCACCCGCTCGGACAGGCGCGCGCCCAGCTCCTGTAGCGGCGTCATCACCCGATCTCCGAAGGCGGGGAACAGCATCATCAGGCCGAACGCCGCCAGCAGGATCAGGGCGATCCAGCGGCCCCACTGATTGGCCTGAACCGCCCAGGCCCCGCCGATCGCCGCCAGGGTCGCGACGCCGGCGAACATCAGGGCCAGCCCCACCATCATCGGCAGGGTCGAGGTCAAGAACGGCCGCCCCGCCCGCGCGAACACGAACGGCAGCACCGGCAGGATGCAGGGCGACAGGATGGTCAGCACCCCGCCGACAAAGGCGATCAGGATCAGGGTCATGGTCAGGCCGGTCGGAAGGTCAGGGCGACGCCGTTGTTGCAGTATCTCAGGCCGGTCGGCCGGGGCCCGTCCTCAAAAACATGGCCCTGATGCCCCAGGCACCGGGCGCAGTGGTATTCGGTGCGCCGAACCCCCAGGGCATGGTCGGCCTGGGTCGCCACAGCGCCGGCGATCACCGTGTGGAAACTGGGCCAGCCGGTGCCGCTGTCGAATTTCCATTGAGAGCGGAACAGCGGCAGATCGCAGCCGCGGCAATGGAAGACGCCACGCCGATGCTCGTCATTCAGCGAGCTGGTGCCGGCCCGCTCCGTCGCTTCGTGGCGCATCACCTGATAGGCCAGCAGCGACAGCCGCTCCCGCCATTGGGTGTCGGTGACACGACGGAAGGGCGAATTGGCATAGGCCGCCTCGGCCCCCGAGGCCTGGGCCTCGGCCCGGCCTCCTGTGCAGGCGGTGGTGACAAGGGCGGCGCCGCTCAGCAGCAGCCCACGACGATCAATCAGCTTGGCCATACCCGATTGTACGTCTGATCGGGCCCGCTGGATGCATCAGGCCGGACGGCGCGCCCTGAGCGCCTGCGCGATGGTGCCGTCGTCCAGCCAGTCCAGCTCGCCGCCGACTGGAACGCCACGCGCCAGAGAGGTGACCGCAACGCCCGAGATCGCCAGCCGCTCGGCCAGATAATGGGCTGTGGTCTGACCATCTACCGTAGCCGGCAGGGCCAGGATCACCTCACTGACGGTGCCGTCGCTGACCCGCTGGACCAGTTCTCTCGTCCGGATCGCGTCCGGCCCCACCCCATCCAGCGCCGACAAGAGCCCGCCCAGAACATGGTACCGCCCCCGGTAAGCTCCCACGCGCTCCATGGCCCACAGCGCGCCGGCCTCTTCGACGACGCAGATCAGGCTCAGATCGCGCGCCGAGTCCGAACAGATCGAGCAAGGATCGCGCGTGTCCGGTGCTGCACAAACCGAACAGGGCCGAACCTTGGCGGCCGTCTCGGCGAGAGACTGGGCCAGCGGCTCCATCAGCTGTTCGCGCTTCTTGAGCAGTGCCAGGGTCGCGCGACGCGCCGAGCGCGGCCCCATGCCGGGCAGCTTGGCCAGCAGGCCGATCAGGCGTTCGATCTCGGGTCCGGCAGAACTGGCCATGCGCCGGGTTTAGCGGATTGAAGCGATTCCGTCAGAGGCTATCGAAAGCGCGATCCAAAACGTAGCTGGACAGCAACCCAAACTGGTGTCTGACTGCGAGATTCCCCGGCCCTGTTTCGGGGAGAGGAAACAAAAATAATGACGTCCAATCGTAGCGGACATATCCGGCTGAACTCCCATCCCGGCGGCGGTGCCGCCGGGCGGTTCCCGATCCAGTGGGGCGCCGACAGCGCCCAGGCGCGCGGCCCGGTCATCGCCACCGCCCACGCCGGGGCCGATCGCAACGCCATCGGTGCCCACGGCGGGGCCTATTCGCTCTATCGGGCCCTGGCGATCTCGTCAGGTGCCATGAACGCCGGGGCGCGGCCGGACCTGACCGACACCCAGCCGACCTTTGGCTTCGGCCCGTTCGACGAATGGAAGAGCGCCGACAAGATCGTCTCGCTGGACCCGTGGGGCCACACGGTAGCCGAGGCTTTCGGCGACGCCATTCGCGACGGGGTCGATATCCGCCCGACCATCGCCGTGACCAAGGCGCGGCTCAGCCTGCCGGAGATCGGCCAGGCCATCGACGCCGGCCGCCTCGCCATCGACGGGACCGTCGTGCATGAGACCCGCGACGTGGCCGTAACCAAGGCGGCGGTCGATCCGGTCTGGTATCTGCCGGGCATCGCGGAGAGGTTCGGCGTGACCGAGACGGCCCTACGCCGCACCCTGTTTGAAGAAACTGGGGGGATGTACGCCGATCTGGTGACCCGGCCCGACATCAAGGTCTTTCTGCCGCCGATCGGGGGCATCACCCTGTATGTCTTCGGCGACCCGGCCAAGATCGGCGATCCGACCCAGCGGCTGACCTGCCGGGTCCACGACGAGTGCAACGGCTCGGACGTATTCGGCTCAGATATCTGCACCTGTCGGCCCTATCTGACCCACGGCATCGAAGAGTGCGTGCGCGAGGCCCAGAGCGGCGGGGCCGGGCTGATCGTCTATAACCGCAAGGAGGGCCGGGCGCTGGGCGAGGTAACCAAGTTCCTCGTTTACAACGCCCGCAAGCGTCAGCCGGGCGGCGATCAGGCCGCCACCTATTTCGAGCGCACCGAATGCGTCGCCGGGGTTCAGGACGCCCGCTTCCAGCAGCTGATGCCGGATGTGCTGCACTGGCTGGGCATCACCCGGATCGACCGTTTCGTGTCGATGTCGAACATGAAGCACGACGCCCTGACTGGCTCGGGCATCGAGATCGGTGAGCGGGTGCCGATCCCGGCCGAGCTGATCCCCGACGACGCCTCGGTCGAGATGGAGGCCAAGAAGGCTGCCGGCTATTTCACCCCCGATGCGCCGCCGACCGCAGAGGATCTGACCAAGGTGGTGGGCCGCGACCTTGGCAAGTTCTGATACTGACGCCGCGCACGGCCTGCTGAACGCGGCGGCGGTGCGGGCCCGCGCCCATGAGATGCTGGATCTGGCGTTGGCGGGGCGCATCGACGGCTGGCGTGTCGATCTGGAGCGCCTGCCCGAGACCGCCCGCTTCGTTGCCGGGGTCATCCGTGACCAGTACCCGGACCTGAAGGTGCCGTTCCACGCGCGCTGGCGTCATTTCGTCTTCGGCGGCCGCGATCTATGGGCTGACCTGGCCGCTGGGGCGGCGTTCAAGGACGCCGACGACCGGGCGCGCACGGCCTTCGACCTGGCCATCGTCTCGGTCCTGCTGGACGCTGGGTCCGGCCCAGGCTGGCGCTATCGCGATGCGGCGAGCGGGATCGAGGCGGCGCGATCCGAGGGTCTGGCGCTGGCATCCTTACGGATGTTCCAGGCCGGCGCCTTTTCAAACGCGGCGGACCAGCCGCTGCGCGCCGATGCGGCCGAGCTGGCGACCCTGTCGCCGACAGAACTGGCTGACGGTTTCCAGGTCACGACCGATAATCCGTTGGCCGGTTTGGACGGTCGCGCCGCTCTGCTCAACAGGCTGGGTGACCAGGCCGTCGCCCGGCCCGATCTGTTCGCCCTGAGGGACAGTCCGCGCCCCGGCGGCCTCTATGACGCCATCACGGCCCGCGCCATCGATGGACGCCTGGCCGCGCCGGTCATTCTGGAGGTCCTGCTCGAAGCGCTCGGGCCGGTCTGGCAGGATCGCCTCAGCCTCGGCGGCGTCGATCTGGGTGATACCTGGCGCCATCCGGCGATGCAGCGGGGCGATGCGACCGACGGCCTGGTGCCGATCCACAAACTCAGCCAATGGCTCAGCTATTCTCTCGTCGAGCCGCTGATGGCGGCGGGGCTCCAGGTGACCGACCTCGACGGCCTGACCGGCTTGGCCGAATACCGCAACGGCGGTCTGTTCCTCGACATGGGCGTCGTGGCCCTGGCCGATCCGACCGACGCGGCCAAGCCCTGGTCGGTGTCCGATCCGCTCATCGTGGCCTGGCGCTCGATGACGGTGGCGCTCTTGGACCGGATCGCGCCGCTGGTGCGGGCCGAGCTGGGCGTTACGCCCGACCAGATGCCGCTGGCCAGCGTGCTGGAGGGCGGCACCTGGGCCGCCGGCCGCCGCGTCGCGGCCACGAAACGTGAGGGCGGCGGGCCGCCCCTGACCATTCTTTCAGACGGGACTGTCTTCTGATGACGACCAAGAGCCATGGCGTGACGGTGGTCGACCACCCCCTGGTCCAGCACAAGCTCAGCCTGATGCGGAACAAGGACACCTCCACCGCCCAGTTCCGCCGCCTGCTGCGCGAGATCTCGACCCTACTCTGCTATGAGGTCACCCGCGATCTTGAGCTGGAGCCGATCCGTATCGAGACGCCGGTGGAGCCCACTGATGCGGTCCGCCTGGCGGGCAAGAAGCTGGTCCTGGCCCCGATCCTGCGGGCGGGCGTCGGCCTGTTGGAAGGAATGCTCGACCTGATCCCGGCCGCGCGCGTCGCCCACATCGGCCTGTACCGCGACCCCGAAACCTTGGTGGCGGTGGAGTACTATTTCAAAGCCCCCGACGACATCGCCGATCGTCTGGTTGTCGTGGTCGATCCGATGCTGGCCACGGCCAATACCGCGGTCGCGGCGCTGGAGCGGCTGAAGGAGCGGGGCGTCACCGATCTGCGCTTTGTCTGTCTGGTCGCTTCGCCCGAGGGCATCGAGCGCCTCAGGGCCTATCACCCTGACGTGCCGGTCTGGACCGCCGCCATCGACCAGGGCCTGAACGAGCACGGCTACATCGTGCCGGGCCTCGGCGACGCCGGCGACCGCTTATTCGGGACGCGATAGCCGCCCGCCGCAGGCCCGGCACGCCGGATCGTCCGCGACCTCCACCGTGCGGCTTTCGCCTTTCAGGCCGTCGTAGATCAGTAGTCGGCCATTCAACGGCTGGCCGGCCCCCGTCAGGATCTTGATCGCCTCCAGGGCGGCCATCGACCCGACCACGCCGGCCAGGGCTCCGACCACGCCGACGCGCTGGCACGTCTCGGCGTCCGGCGGAATCTCGGGTACCAGACAGCGGTAGCAGGGCCGCCCCGTGAATACGCCGACCTGCCCGCTCCAGCGGCCCAGGGCACCAGACACCAGGGGCGTCTCCAGCATGACGCAGGTGTCCGACACCAGAAGGCGCGTGGCGAAGTCATCGGTGCCGTCGATCACCAGGTCATTGTCCGCGATCCAGGACGGAGCGTTGTCGGCGTCGAGCGGTGCGAAGATCTGGAACACCCGCACATTCGGATTGATCGCCTTCATCGCCCCGGCGGTGGCCTCGGTCTTCTCGTCGCCGATCTCGGCGGTGGCGAACTGGATCTGGCGATGCAGATTCGACAGGGCGACGCGATCGCCATCGACCAGAGTGATCCGGCCCACGCCCGCGGCTGCCAGATATAGCGCCGCCGGCCCGCCGACTCCGCCGCAGCCGACGATCAGCACCTTGGCCGCCTGCAGCTTTTGCTGGCCCGGCCCGCCCAGCTCGGCCAGCACCAGCTGGCGCGAATAGCGTTCGACTTCTTCGTCGGAAAAACTCATGCGTCTTGCGAAAGCCCGACTTCACCGCCACCTGTTGGACCATGAGCGATAGCACGTTTCCCGACTGGCACGGCACAACCATTCTGGCGGTGCGCAAGGACGGCCAGACCGTCATCGCCGGCGACGGCCAGGTCTCCATGGGTCCCACCATCGTCAAGGGCGCGGCGCGCAAGGTGCGCACCCTGGCCGGTGGCAAGGTGCTGGCCGGCTTCGCCGGGGCCACGGCCGACGCCTTCACCCTGATCGAGCGGCTGGAAGGCAAGCTGGAGCAATATCCCGACCAGCTGGCCCGTGCCTGCGTCGACCTGGCCAAGGACTGGCGCACCGATCGCTATCTCCGGCGGCTGGAAGCCATGCTGCTGGTCGCCGACAAGGATCAGATTCTGACCGTTACGGGTGTCGGCGACGTGCTGGAGCCGGAATACGGCGTCGCCGCCGTTGGCTCGGGCGGCAATTTCGCCCTGGCCGCTGCCCGCGCCCTGATCGAACATTCCGACAAGGACGCCGAAACCATCGCCCGCGAAGCCATGAAGATCGCGGCGGAAATCTGCGTCTATACGAACGGCAATCTGACGGTGGAGCGGCTGGGGTGAGCGTCGATTTGGGTTCATCACAAAGCTCTCAAAGGACCCACCAAGCGCACGAAGGGATCGAGCCGATACCCGAGAGTGTCGAGCGCGTCGGTCGGGCGGTCATGGATGCGGCGTTTGCGGTCCACAAGACGCTTGGGCCGGGCCTCCTGGAGAGCGTCTACGAGACCTGCCTCGCCGAAGAATTAAAGCTTCGCGGCTTGAGGGTCGAACGTCAGGTCGGCGTTCCGGTCGTCTATGGCGATGCCAGGTTGGAAGTCGGTTATCGGCTCGATGTTCTCGTCGAGGGAGCCGTCATCGTGGAGATCAAGTCAGTCGAGGCGCTCGCGCCAATCCATACGGCCCAGGTTCTGACCTATCTTCGCTTTTCGAGCGTTCGGCTCGGCTACCTCATCAACTTCAACAGTGTCTTGCTCAAGCAGGGCCTACGCCGGCTGGTCCTCTGACCCGTTGTGCCTTTCGTGACGCCTTTGTGTGCGTCGTGATGAACCCTGAGCTTCTCGGACAGACCAAATATGACTGACCTTTCCCCCCGCGAAATCGTTTCCGAGCTGGACCGCTTCATTGTCGGCCAGCAGGACGCCAAGAAGGCCGTGGCCGTGGCGCTGAGGAATCGCTGGCGGCGCAAGCGCACCGATGCCGCCATTCGCGACGAGATCACGCCCAAGAACATTCTGATGATCGGCCCGACTGGCGTGGGCAAGACCGAGATCGCGCGCCGTCTGGCCCGGCTGGCCGGGGCGCCCTTCCTCAAGGTCGAGGCGACCAAGTTCACCGAGGTCGGCTATGTCGGCCGCGACGTCGATCAGATCATGCGCGACCTGGTCGAGGCGGCCATTCTGATGGTGCGCGAGAACGGCCGCGCCGATGTCCGGGCCAAGGCCGAACAGGCGGCTGAGAACCGTATCATCGACGCCCTGGTCGGGGCCGGTTCCAGCGAGGCGACCAAGGAAGCCTTCCGCAAGAAGCTGCGCGCCGGCGAGATGGACGACAAGGACATCGAGCTTCAGCTGAACGACACCCGCTCGCCGCTCCAGGGTCTGGATATGCCCGGCGGCAATGTCGGGGTGCTCAACCTGTCCGAAATGCTGGGCAAGCTGGGGCCGCAGCGCACCAAGACCCTCAAGACCACGGTGAAGGAGGCCTGGCCGCCGCTGATCGCCGAAGAGGGCGACAAGCTTCTGGACGAGGACAGCCTGATTCAGGAGGCCGTGCGCCTGGCCGAGAGTGAGGGCATCGTCTTCATCGACGAGATCGACAAGGTTGCGGCCCGCTCCGAGGCGCGCGGGGCCGATGTCTCGCGAGAGGGGGTCCAGCGTGACCTGTTGCCGTTGATCGAGGGCACGACGGTCTCGACCAAACATGGGCCGGTCAAGACCGACCATGTGCTGTTCATTGCGTCGGGCGCCTTCCATGTGGCCAAGCCGTCGGACCTGTTGCCCGAGCTTCAGGGCCGCCTGCCGATCCGGGTCGAGCTCAAGGCCCTGACCCGCGACGACTTCCGCCGCATCCTGACCGAGCCCGAGGCCAATCTGATCGCCCAGCAGGTGGCGCTGATGGCGACCGAGGGCGTCACCCTCTCCTTCACCGAAGACGCCGTCGAGGCCCTGGCCGACGCCGCCGTGGCCGTGAACGGCGCGGTCGAGAACATCGGCGCGCGGCGTCTGATGACTGTGGTCGAAAAGACCCTGGAGGAGCTCAGCTTTAAGGCCGACAGCCACGACGGCGAAACGGTGGTGATCGACGCGACCCTGGTCCGAGAACGCATCGGCGAACTGGCCCGGAACGCCGACCTCAGCCGTTTCATTCTCTAGCGCCGGGCACCCGGCCCGTCAGTTTCGCTCGACCGAAAAGTTGAGCTGAACGATCTGTTCGGGCTCGGAGTTGTCGATCACGACGACGCCCAGGGAGGACCGCCCGTCGGCGGACCGGCCTTCAAAGCTGGTCTCGATATTGTCGCGCACGGGGCGGGTCACCGCCTCGTCGAGCGTGAAGCCCTGGCGCTCCAGGGAGGCCCGATGAAAGGCGACGACATCGGCGGCGCTTCCTGGAACGGCATACATCAGCATACCGCCGTCGCGCAGATCATTGGCGACGTGGGCCGAGGTCAGATAGCGGCCGCCGGACATGGTTTCCACAAAGTCCGGCAGGTTCTCACGCGGGATCGGTCTCCCGGCGGCGGCGGATTCGACGACTTCAGCCACCCCCGAGGCCGCTGCCCCGACGGCACTGGGCTGTTCGCCGGTGCCTTCTGTCGTGGTGGAGGTTTCGCCGTTCCCGCAACCAGCCAGGAACAACAATGGTGTGACGACGAGAATCGTGAGGCTCAAACGCTTCATGGGTCAATCCAGCTTCTGACGGGCACGGCGCCGCCTTGACTGGATCAACGCAATTGCCCGCCCGAAGCGGACAAGACGTCCGAAGCGAAGGACGGGCCCTAGACGTCCACCTCGGCGTCCAGGGCGTTGTCCTGGATGAACTCGCGGCGGGGTTCGACGACATCGCCCATCAGCTTGGCGAACAGATCGTCAGCATCATCGGCGTGCTCGACGCGCACCTTCAGCAGGGTGCGCGCATTGGCGTCCAGGGTCGTGTCCCACAGCTGGTCGGCGTTCATCTCGCCCAGGCCCTTGTAGCGCTGGATCGACAGGCCTTTCTTGCCCGCGTCCATGATGGCCTGGACCAGGTCCAGCGGCCCGCGGATGGTCGTGGAGCGGTCCTTGCGCCGCAGCGTTGCGGGGGCCGAGAAGGCCTCAGCCAAGGCCACGGCCCGTTCCCCCAGGCGGCGGGCGTCCATGGAGCGGGTCAGGGCCTCTTCCAGCACGATCTGCTCCGACACCGCGCGGCGCTCGCGTGAAAAGACGACGGCACCGGCCTCGCCGCGCGTTCCCGACCACGGACCGTCGCCTTCTTCGTTGTAGAGGTTGAGGCGCGGCCCGGCCGATTCCGGCATTCCGTCCTCAGAGAACAGGCCGCCGAGCGCCGCCTGTTCGATCGCAAAGGCCGGAGCCCGCTGAGCCAGACGATCGACCAGGGCCTTGAAGGCGCGCGCATCATCGACCAGCCGGCGCAGGTCCTGCCCCGTCAGCCGCTCGCCGTTGGCGAGGTCCAGTTCGGCCTCGTTGACGCCCTCGTCGACGAGGAAGGCGTTCATTTCGGCGTCGTCCTTGAGATAGCGGAAGCTCTTGCCCTTGGACGCCTTATAGAGCGGCGGCTGGGCGATATAGAGATACCCCTTCTCGATCAGCTCGGGCATCTGCCGATAGAAGAAGGTGAGCAACAGGGTGCGGATGTGGGCGCCGTCCACGTCCGCGTCGGTCATGATGATGATCTTGTGGTAGCGCAGCTTGTCCGGGTTAAACTCGTCCCGGCCGATGCCAGCACCCAGCGCCAGGATCAGGGTGCCGATCTGGTCCGAGGACAGCATCTTGTCGAAGCGGGCGCGCTCGACGTTCAGCACCTTGCCGCGCAGCGGCAGCACCGCCTGGTTTTCGCGATTACGGCCCTGTTTGGCCGAGCCGCCGGCGGAATCACCCTCGACGATGAACAGTTCGGACTTGGCCGGATCCCGCTCCTGACAGTCGGCCAGCTTGCCGGGCAGGGACGAGATATCCAGCGCCGACTTGCGCCGGGTCAGTTCGCGCGCCTTGCGCGCCGCTTCGCGCGCGGCGGCGGCCTCGACGATCTTGGCAACGATCTGCTTGGCTTCGGTCGGATGTTCCTCGAACCACTGGGCCAGGCCTTCCTGGCACAGACCCTCGACGGCGGGGCGCACCTCGGACGAGACCAGCTTGTCCTTGGTCTGTGAGCTGAACTTCGGATCCGGCACCTTGACCGACAACACGCAGGTCAGGCCTTCGCGGGCGTCTTCGCCACTGACCGAGACCTTTTCCTTCTTGGCCGCGCCGGCCTGGTCGATATAGCCGCCCATCACCCGCGTCAGGGCCGCACGGAAGGCCGACAGGTGCGTGCCGCCATCCCGCTGGGGGATGTTGTTGGTGAAGCACAGCATGGTCTCGTGGTAGCTGTCGTTCCACCACAGGGCCAGGTCCAGCTCGATCCCGTCCTTCTTGCCGCGCACGACGATGACGTCTTTCAGCAGCGGCGACTTGGACTTGTCCAGGTGGCGCACGAAGGCCTCGACGCCGCCCTCATAGTGCAGGATTTCCTCGAACGGCTCGGCCCCGCGCAGGTCCTTCAGCTTGATGACCACGCCCGAGTTCAAGAACGCCAGCTCGCGCAGGCGGTGCTCCAGCGTCTTCAGGTCGAAGTCGATGTGCGAAAAGGTCGTCACCGACGGATAGAAGGTCACTTCGGTGCCGGTCAGCGGCTGGCCCGCCTTGGCGCCGTCGGTGCGGATCGGCGCGTCGCCGACGACCGACAGGGACTTGGCCGTGTCACCGCGCTCAAAGCGCATCTGGTGCTTTTTGCCGTCGCGGTAGATGACCAGCTCCAGCCAGTCGGACAGGGCGTTGACCACCGAGACGCCGACGCCGTGCAGACCGCCGGAGACCTTGTAGGAATTCTGGTCGAACTTACCGCCGGCGTGCAGCTGGGTCATAATGACCTCGGCGGCCGAGACGCCCTCGCCCTCGTGGATGGCGGTCGGAATGCCGCGTCCGTTGTCGGTGACGGTGACCGATCCGTCCTCGTTCAGGATCACCTGGACCAGGTCGGCATGGCCGGCCAGGGCCTCGTCGATGGCGTTGTCCACCACCTCATAGACCATGTGGTGCAGGCCCGAGCCGTCATCGGTGTCGCCGATATACATCCCCGGGCGCTTGCGCACCGCGTCCAGGCCCTTGAGAACCTTGATGGAATCCGCGCCGTATTCGGCCTGCGGCGTTTCGTTTTCGTCGGTCATTCGATCTGTCGGAAAGGCCCGAAGCCGGGCTTGAAAAGGGGCGAGAAGCGGCCTGCGAATCCGCGCCGCTGGAAGCGGGAAACATATAGGGATTCACCGGCAAAAAGCGAGGGGAAGTCGCGGTCGCCTCACGTGACCTCGAAGCCGCCACCGGTCACCCGCACAAAGGTCGCACGGCCTTCCAGGGCAGCGAAGAGTCCCCGCTCGGTGCCGGTCATGACGGCTTGCAGACCCAGGGCCTGAATCTCATCGAACAGGGCAGCGCGCCGGGCGTCGTCGAGGTGGGCGGGGGCCTCGTCCAGCAGCAGGATCGGTCGGGGCTCGCTGTCGGCCAGTCGCGAAAGCTGGGCCAGGATCAGATTCAGCACCAGGGCCTTCTGTTCGCCCGAAGACCCCTCCGAGGCCGCACGCCCCTTCTCTCGATGGATCGCCGCCAGATCGCTGCGATGCGGCCCGAACAACGACCGACCGGCCGCGCCGTCCCGGCCGCGCGCGGCCCGGAACCCTTCGGTCAGATAGACCCGGATTTCGTCCAACCCCACCCCGGCGGTCGCCCGCTGCTCGGCCTCTCCGATCAAGGTCAGATCGCCCTGTGGGAAGGCCGTGTCAGAGCGCGCGTCAATCGCGTCCTGAAGTTCGGCCAGGGCCTCGGCGCGGTTGACCGCCGCCGCCGCGCCGTGCTCGGCCAGCCGCGCCTCCAGCGCGTCCAGCCAGAGGGGATCGGCCACCTCGCCCCGATCTGCCGCATCGCTGAGAAGGCGCAGCCGGTCCTTGAGCGCCTTGTCAAAGGCGGCGACGGCGTGGGCATGGCTGGGTCGGGCCGCAAACACCAGCCGGTCAAAGAACTTCAGCCGCTCAGCCCGACTGTCCGAGAACAGACGATCCTGTTCGGGCGTCGCCCAGATCGGGCGGATATGATCCAGCAGATCGCCGGGCTGGGCCGGCTCGCCGTCGATGCGGACGATACGCCGCGCCGCGCCGGCGGCTTGAAGACCTGTTCCCAGGCGTCGCTCGTCGTCTCCCAGAACAAGCGCTACGGCCCAGGCCCGGCCCGCCGTCTCACCCGGTTCGCGCCGCCCGACCTCGCTTGCGCCCGCACCCCTCAGACCCTTGCCCGGCGTCAGGAAGCTCAGCGCCTCCAGCACATTGGTCTTGCCCGCCCCGTTCGGGCCGTAGAGCACGGTGACGCCTGCACCCGGCTCCAACCGTGCGTATTCATAAGACCGAAAGTCGGTGAGGGTCAGGCCGGTGATCACCACCCTGATCTAGCAGGACGATGCCGGACCGACACCCTCGATCATGAAGCATCAGGACAAGACCGCTGTACGGTGAGCCTGTTCCGGCGCAGTTTGCTGTCTCATACCGACGCTATGCGAGTAGACGCGTGATGAAGGGTAGGACGATGATGGCGCTGGCTGCGGTGATGATGGCCGGCCTCGGGGTCGGGCCAACGCTAGCCGGTGACAGCCCCGAACTCACGAAATTGCAGAGCCGGCCCAGCTTCAGCTGTTCACGGGCGCGCTCGCGGGTGGAGCACCTGATCTGCGGCGACGTCTATGTCGGCCAGCTCGACCGCCGGATGGCCGATGCCTATGCCACCTTCCTGCGGCGGATTTCCACCTCGGAACAGGCGCGTCTGCGCGAAAACCAGCGTCTGTGGCTGGTGCAGCGTAACCAATGCACCACCGTCGATTGCCTCATCGCGGCCTATGAGGACCGCATCGCCTGGCTGGAGGGATTTGGGCGGTATTGAAGCGTGAACTGGCATGAGATCGGAGAGGCACTCCACCAGATCCCAGCTTGAACACCCAGCGAAACCTAGAGGCGCAGACTGAGCCTCGGCGGCTTGGCCCGCGTCAGGAAGCTGACGGCCTCCAGTCCATTGGTCGTGCCCGCCCCGTTTGGCCCATGCCGCTCGGTGACCCCCACGCCCGGCTCCAGCCGCGCGCGCTCATAGGGGCGAAAATCGGTGAGGGTGAGAGTCGAAATCACAGGCCGGTCGTCGCGGGCCAAACAGCATCTCGCCACTGCAACCGGACGCCGTTAGTCAGAGAAGCATGAAACGTCTCTTCATCGCCCTGACCCTGGCCTGCGGACTGGCCGCCTGTTCGACCGCTCTGACTCCGCGCGATGTGGTGTTGCGCGCGGCAGACGCCGAAGGCGAGCCGGTGCTTGTAACGATGGATCTTCGGGTTGCGGCCTTTGGTAGCGATGACGGCTTTCTGTATCTGAACGCCTACAGCGACTATCGAGACCAGCGGAATGTCTCCATCGCTGTTTCCTCCGAAGCGCAAGCGGATATCATCGCAGCGCACGGTCCAGTCGAAGATCTGGTTGGCCGACGCATCCGGGTGCATGGCTGGTCCCGACGCCAGACCATCTATTTCATCAGTCGTGGTCGCCAGACCGGACTGTACTATTTTCAGACTCACCTGCACGTGAGCCGCCCCGACCAGATCGTTGTGCTGGACTGAATTCAGGCGCCCGCCGGGTGCCCTCGGCGGTCTAGCCTTGGCCGTACCGACTGGGCCCTCAGCGCCGAAGCCGCGATTGATCGCCGCCATCGCCCGGATAAGGCCTACACCCTCAGCGGCATCAGCACATACTGGACGCCCGGGTCGCCCGGATCGAGCACCAGCGTCGGGCTGGCCGGATCAGCAAACCGATACTGCGCCTCATCGCCCGTGATCTGCCCCGCGATGTCCAGCAGATAGCGCGCGTTGAAACCGATCTCGAAGGCATCTTCGTTATAGTCGATCTCGACTTCTTCGGTGGCCTGGCCGGCCTCCATGTTGCGGACCGTCAGGGTGACCTTGCCCGTATCGAAGGCCATCTTCACCGAGCGCGACTTTTCAGCCGAGATGGTGGCAACACGATCCACCGCCTGGGCGAAGACGGCATTGTCGAGCACCGCGACCTTGTCGTTGCCCTTGGGGATGACCCGCACATAGTCCGGAAACGATCCGTCGATGACCTTGGACGTCAGCGAGGCCTTGTCAAACTCGAAGCGGATCTTCTGGGGGCTGATCTGAACCTCGACCGGGCCCGTGCCGGCGTCCAGCAGGCGGCGGACCTGATCGATCGTCTTGCGCGGCACGATGACGCCGGGGCCACCCGCAGCACCTTCAGGGGCGGGAGTCTCCGCCAGGGCCAGACGGTGGCCGTCTGTGGCGACGCCTCGCAGCAGCGCCTGTCCGGCCTCCGACACGGTGTGGAGATAAAGACCGTTGAGGTAATAGCGTGTTTCTTCGGTCGAGACGGCGAAGCGCGTCTTGTCGATCAGACGGGCCAGATCTTCCTTCATCAGGGTGAAGCGCGCGCCCGTACTTTCAGTCGACATCACCGGGAAGTCGCCGGCCGGCAGGACCGGCAGGTTGAAGCGCGAGCGGCCCGCCGAGACCGTCAGGCGCGGATCGTCCGACGAATAGCTCAGCTCGACCTCAGCCCCCTCGGGCAGCTTTCGTACGATATCGTGCAGGGTATGCGCGGGGGCCGTGATCTGGCCTTCCTGGGTGACACGCGCCTCGGCCTCGTCGACCATCTCCATGTCCAGATCGGTGGCAGCGAAGCTCAGACGGTCGCGGCCGGCAGACAGCAGCACATTTGACAGGATGGGAATGGTGTTTCGCCGTTCCACCACACTCTGCACATGGCTGAGAGCCTTGAGGAGTGCGGCACGTTCGATGGTCAGTTGCATTCTATTATCGCTCATCGGGCACGACTCGCGCGCCCGTTCAACATCTTGGGGGCCAGACACTAGCCGAAAGCGGGCCGCTCGCAACCGGCAAGCTCACAGGTTCGCTTGCGTGGCGACCGGATTTCCGTCACACATTCGCCCGTCGACTGTCCACGCCTATGCCGACGGTCCGGTTTCGACTGGCCCAAGCCTAAGTTCAGCAGGTCCGACAGCCTCCGGGAACGGTTTTCGGAGGCAACCTACATCGGAGGCTGCCATGGCTACCGGCACCGTCAAATGGTACAACACCACCAAGGGCTACGGCTTCATTCAACCTGATGGGGGCGGCAAGGACGCCTTCGTTCATGCCACCGCCGTCGAGGCTTCGGGCATGAGAACCCTGAATGAAGGCCAGAAAGTCGAGTTCGAACTGCAGGCTGACAAGCGTTCCGGCAAGGAAGCCGCCGTCAACCTCAAGGCGATCGACTAGCTTGATCTTGTTCCGGCGGTCTGACCGCCTGGACTGAGGACGCCCGGTCGCCACCGCGACCGGGCGTTTTCAATTCGGAACAGCCGGCTGGCGCGCAGCTTGCAATCCGAAGGTATCCAGCGGCCGGTGCGGTCGCGATCGCCCCAGTATCGTACATGGATCAGACCCCGTTGCTCTCGTTCCTGAACTCGGCCGAACTTCAGGCCTTCGCATCTGGTTTTCCGATCCTGTTGCTCCACGTCGGGGTGACGCTGGTGATGTTGACGTTGGGCGCGACCCTCTATGCCATCCTGACACCGTGGCGGGAAATCTCCCTGATCCGAAACGGCAATTCGGCCGCCGCCGTGGCCTTCGGCGGCGTCCTGGCCGGCCTGGCCATTCCGCTGGCCGCCTCCTTGTCGGCGTCGAATTCGACGCTGGAAATCATCGTCTGGGGTGTGGCGACCGTCCTGGTTCAGCTTCTCGCCTTCAGACTGACCGACATGATCCTCGCCGGCCTGCCCGAGCGCATCCGCGACGGCGAGATTTCCGCGGCGGTACTGCTGGTTTCCGCCAAGCTGGCGGTCGCCTTGATCCTGGCCGCCGCCGTCACTGTCTGAGTCATGACCCGTGTCCCCGACTGGCTGATCTATGGAGGCGTGATCGCCGCAGCCTTGGCCGCGTCGGTTACGTTCCGCTCGGCCGATGCGCCCCCCGCGCCTCCCGTCGCCGGAGAGGACGAACTGGGCGGTTTGCTGGGCCCGGCCACACCATTCGATCCCACCGTCGTGGTGCAGACGCCCGACACCCCGGCCCAATCCAGCAGCGGGACGGCCTTTTCCGTTTCAGGCCAGGGCCTGTGGCTGACGGCGCGCCACGTTGTCGAAGCCTGCCGCGAGGCCGCCCTGATCGTCGGAGGCGGTCGGGCTGTGTCGGCCCAGATCCAACTGTCCACCCATTCGGATCTGGCAGTCCTGACGACCGACGGCGGTCCCGACGCCCTGCCGCTGGCGACCGCCGCAGACCGCCTTCGTATCGGGTTTCCGGCCTTCCATCCCGGATTTCCACAGGGACGGCCGGGCGAGGTCGCATCGCGCCTCATCGGCCGAGAAACCCTGCATATCCGCGGCCGCGGCCAGCACGACGAGCCCGTCCTGGCCTGGGCCGAGATCGGTCGCACCGAGGGGCTGCATGGCACCCTGTCTGGCTTGTCAGGTGGGCCGGCGCTGGACAGCCACGGCCGGATTGTCGCCGTGACGATCGCCGAGGCCCCACGGCGCGGGCGCATCTACACCACCGCCATCGAGAGCCTGGCCCCGATCACCGACACGCTGGACCTCGCCGGCGAATATACGCCGGGCACGGCCCTGAACGTCCGCAACTACGGGACCGCCTCGGACGCCCTGCGCCGCGACCTGCGCGTCGCGCAGGTCGTTTGCCTCAGGCGCTAGGCGCGCCGCCACCTAGGTTCCTAGCGCAGACTGGCTGAATCCAGGTCCAGATCGCTGAGCGGGATGACCTCGACGTTCGGATGGGCGGCCCGCAGGGCGTCGATGAACTGAGCCGAATCCCCGACCACGACGATCGAAAACTCGGACGGATCCAGCTCTGCAGCTGCGACCCGCTGAATGTCGGCAGCCGTCACCCCTCGGACGCGCGTGGCAAAGTTCGCCATTTCCGACATTGGCAACCCGTAGTTGGCCAGGGACGCCACCGCCCCACCCAGTCCGTCCACCGTCTCCAACGACCGGGCATAGCCACCGACCAGGGTGGCGCGGCGCGGTGCCAGTTCCTCGGCCGTCGCCTGTTCTGTCGACAGCCGGGTAACCTCGGCCAGGATCAGGCTGACCACCTCCGCTGCGGCATCGTTGCGGGTCTGGGCCTGGGCCGTGACGGAACCGTCGCCCCGCCGAGCCGAGAGGCCGGAGCCGGCTCCGTAGCTGAGGCCGCGTTCAATGCGGATCTCACGATTCAGGCGCGCTGAGTAGCCGCCCCCCATGACGGCATTACCGACCATCAGGGGGAAATAGTTCGGATCGGTCCGTTCGACCGCCCGCGCCGCGGCATAGACCGCCGCCTGCCCCGAACCGGGGATATCCACGACGATGACGCGCGGCGCGACCGGCGGCCCGGCTGCATCGACGTCGGCAGCATCCGTGGCACCGTCGCCGGTCCAGTCACCGAACGCCTGCTGAGCCAGGGTGAAGGCGGCCTCGGGCTCGATGTCGCCCGAGAAGACCAGATTGGCCCCTTCCGGCTGCCAGTTGCGATCATGGAAGCCGACGATCGCCGTCCGGTCGACGTCCGGCAAGCTGTCCAGCGTCCCGCCCCCCGGATCGCCGTAGGGCGCGTCGCCGTAGACGGCGCGGGCCGCCACGGCCGAGGCCACCGGCCCCGGCTGGCTCATGCCGACGCGCAGACCGTCCAGAGCCTGATCACGTTGACGGTCCAGCTCCTCCTGGGCGAAGTCCGGCGACCGGACCAGCTGGGTCATCAGGGCGAACGTCTCGCTGAAGGTGTCCGACGGACTGTTGGCATAGACGCTGGTGAAGTCAGCGCCCGCCGAGGCCCCCACGACGGCCCCGAGCCGTTCAATGTCGGTCGCGATCTCGGGCGCGGTGCGCCCTGCGGCACCCTGAGTGATGAGGGCGGCGACCAGCTGAGCGGTGCCCTCCTGGCCCTGGGCGTCATCTGCGGTCCCGGCATCGAAGCTCAGGCGTGCGGAGATCAGGGGCACACCCTCGGTGCGCGCTACGAGCACACGCAGTCCGTTGCCCAGCACACGCTCGACCACCGCCGGCGTCTCGATGGTTCGCTCGGGCCCGGGGGCCGGCAGCGGCACGCGCTCGGCCTCGGGGGCCAGTTCGACGACCTCGAAATCGCCGGACAGGTCCGCCAGAGTCACCGGCGCGCCAGTCTGGGCCTCAGTCGGCTCGCTCGGCACACCCTCGGGACGCTCGTCCTCATTGAGATAGCGCACAACGATCCGGCGTTCCGGCGTCAGGTACTGGCGCGCGACCCGCTGGATGTCGGCTGCCGTCACGGCCTGGATGGCGGCGACCTCCTGGTCGGCGGTCGCGGCCTGGCCGGTCATCATCAGGGCATAGCCCAGGGCGAAAGCCTGATCGTCGACACTCTCGCGCTGGCGCAGGATACCAGCGATCAGTTCGGTCTTGGCCTCGTTGAGTTCGGCCTCGGTGACCGGCTCGTCGCGGAATCGGGCGATCTCAGCCAGGATGGCGGCCTCGCCTTCCTGAACCGTATGGTCGCCGGTCATCAGGGAATAGGCCGCCAGGCTGCCGCCCTGCTGAGCGAAATCCGGGGCCGACGACGCCTGGGCCGCGATCTGGGTGTCATAGACCAGCGACCGGTACATCCGCGAGGACTCGCCGGTCGACAGAATACCGTCCAGCACCGTCAGTGCCGCTCGGTCCGCGTCACCATAGGCCACGGTCTGCCAGGCCACGACCACCGCCGGCAACGGAACGTTGGGGGCATAGTAGGTCGCCTCACGCGGGCCGGCCGGTGCCGGCTCCTGCACACCATTGGCCGGCAGCGGGCGCGATGGATTGTCGATCGGCGAGAAATACTGGTCGATCCAGGCGTCCAGCTGACCCTGGTCGAAGTCACCCGCCACGATCAACACGGCATTGTCGGGCCGATAATAGGTCTCATGGAACCGGCGCACATCGTCGATGGTCGCCGCCTGGAGGTTCTCCAGCGAGCCGATGCCCGCCCGGCGATAGGGGTGCTCGCGCCAGATCTCACGCGGCATATACAGGCCGAACAGTCGTCCGTAGGGCGACGCCAGGATGCGCTGGCGCAGCTCTTCCTGAACGACCGCCCGCTCGGAATCGAAGCTCTCCTCGTTGACGACCAGCGACCCCATCCGCTCGGCCTCGGCGAACAGCATCCGCTCCAGGTGGTTGGCCGGCACCACCTCGAAATAGTTGGTGAAATCGTCCCAGGTAGAGGCGTTGTTGAAGCCCCCGACGTCCTCGGTCAGCCGATCGAACGTCTCTTCCGGCAGATTGCGGGTCGACTTGAACATGATGTGTTCAAACAGGTGCGCAAAGCCCGAACGGTCCTCGGGGTCATCCTTGGAGCCGACGCGATACCAGACCTGCACCGTCACATCCGCGGTCGAGGAATCCTGACGCGTATAGACCTGAAGGCCGTTCGGAAGGGTCCGAAGCTGGAAGCCCAGCGGCGCCACCTCCACACCGCCACTCTCGCAGCAGGGCGGCAGAAACTGTGCCATGGCCGAGGACGGAACCCCGGCGATCAGGGCGGTAGCCGCAGCGGTGGCAAGGAAAAGACGCTTCATGGCCGGAGCCCCCTGTTGTCTGAATCCCTGTCTCTTTAGACCAGCGGCACGGTGCCGGCCAACTTACGGCAGCGTAATGTGGGGATAGGCTGAGCGTCCGCCTCGCATCGGTCGCGTCTTATGCTTAAGTAGGTGCGATGGTCCCGCCCGATATCGATTCCGACCTGCCCGAGGACGACGACGCGCCCGCGCGCGACGCCAACACCTCCGATATGTTCGGAGGTGACGCGCCGGCACCGGAAGCTCCGGGGCAGCCAGCGACCCGCCCGGCCCCCGCCATGGCGGCGGATGCCCCGGCCTATACGGTGCTGGCCCGCAAATATCGGCCGCGCACCTTTGAGGATCTGATCGGCCAGGAGGCCATGGTCAGAACCCTGTCGAATGCCTTCACCACCGGGCGGATCGCCCACGCCTTCATGCTGACGGGGGTGCGGGGGGTCGGCAAGACGACGACGGCCCGGCTTCTGGCGCGCGCCCTGAACTACGAGTCCGACACCGTGGATCGGCCCAGTGTCGATCTGAGCGCCGATGGCCGTCACTGTGCCGGCATCATCGAGGGTCGGCACATGGATGTGCTGGAACTGGATGCCGCCAGCCGCACCGGCGTGGACGATATGCGCGAGTTGCTGGATTCGGTGCGCTATGCGCCGGTCGAGGCCCGCTACAAGGTCTATGTCATCGACGAGGTCCATATGCTGTCCAAGGGCGCGTTCAACGCGCTCCTGAAGACGCTGGAAGAGCCGCCGGCCCACGCCAAATTCATCTTCGCCACGACCGAAATCCGCAAGGTTCCGGTCACCATCCTCAGCCGCTGTCAGAGGTTCGACCTGCGCCGGGTCGAGCCGGACGTCCTGTCCACCCATCTGGAGAAGGTCGCCACACAGGAAGGCTCGCTGGTCGAGACCGAAGCCCTGGCGCTGATTGCGCGAGCCGCAGAGGGGTCGGTGCGCGATGGCCTGTCCCTGCTCGATCAGGCCCTGGTTCAGGGCGAGGTCGGCCAGACGATCAAGGCCGAAACGGTGCGGGATATGCTGGGCCTGGCCGATCGGGCCCAGACCATCGCCCTGTTCGAACTCATCATGTCGGCCCGCACCGCCGAGGCGCTGGAGGCGTTTCGCACCCTGTATGGTTTTGGGGCCGCCCCTGAACAGATCATGGATGATCTGCTGGAACATTGTCACATGGCCTCGGTCGCCAAGACCCTGGGGCCGGCGTCGACCCGTCTGCCAAACGATCAGGCCCAGCGCATGGCCGCGCTCGGGGCGAATCTGTCCGCCGGCACCCTGGCGCGGGTCTGGCAGCTCTTGCTCAAGGCCCACGATGAAGTGCGCCGGGCTCCCGATCCGGCCGCCGCCGCTGAAATGGCCATCCTGCGCCTGGCCTATGCGTCGGACCTGCCGCCACCTGAGGAAATGGTACGCCGTCTCCAGTCCGGCGAAGCTCCGACCCCGCCCGGCGGGGGAGGCGCGCGCGCGGCGGCGGGATCTGGCGGATCGGTCGCCGTGGCCCAGCCCCGCACAGAGGCGGCCCCTCTGTCGGTGCCTCAGACCTTCGACGAGACGGTGGCCCTGATCGAGCGCAAACGCGACGTGAAGCTGCTGATGGACGTGCGGCGCTTCGTCAAACTGGTGTCCTTCCAGCCGGGCAGGATCACTTTCGAGCCGGCTTCGGACTGCCCGCCGGACCTCACGCGGCGTCTGGTCAGCCGCCTGCGCGAATGGACAGGCCGGCCCTGGCTGGTCGCCACCGAGGGCGGCGGCGGCGGCGAGAGCCTGTACGAACAGGAACGCCGGCGGCTGAACGAGGAAAAAACCGCCGTGCGCGCCGACCCCTTCGTGCTGGCCGTTCAGGAAGCCTTTCCGGGTGCCGAACTGGTCGGCTTCCGCAAACTGACGACCACCCCTGTCGAGGCCCCGGTCCTCGGCGACGTCGAACCCACAGAAGACGAGTAGATATCTCCGATGAAAGACCTCAACGCCCTGATGCAGCAGGCCCAGGCCATGCAGGCGCGGATGCAGCAGGCCCAGGAAAAGATGGCCGAAACCTCGGCCGAAGGGTCTTCGGGCGGCGGCCTGGTCAACCTCACGCTGAAGGGGCCGTCGGAACTGATCGCCCTTCGCATCGACCCCTCGCTGCTGGCCGACAACGACGCCGAGATCCTGTCGGACCTGATCATGGCCGCCCACGCGGATGCCAAACGCAAGCTGGACGAGGCCTCTCAGACCCTGATGCGCGAGGCCGCCGGACCGATGGCCGGGATGAACATCCCGGGGATGCCCAAGCTGTTCTAGGCCATCGGCGGCAGCAGCCGATCCGGCGGCCGGTGGCCGTTCTCCAGCGTCTTGATGTTCAGGATCACGCGCTCACCCATGTCTTCGCGGCTCTCCTGGGTGGCTGAGGCCATATGCGGCATCAGCACCACCTCGGGCCGATTGACCAGGCCCGGGTTCACCGCCGGCTCGTGTTCATAGACATCCAGCCCGGCCCCCGCCAGGGCGCGGCGATCGAGCGCCTCGACCAGCGCCGTTTCGTCGATAATCTCACCGCGCGCGGTATTGATGAGCACGGCGTCCGCCTTCATCAGAGCCAGACGGCCTGCCGACATCAAGTGGTAGGTTTGATCCGTCAACGGACAGTTCAGCGACACCACATCCATACGCGGCAGCATGGTCTCCAGACTGTCCCACCAGGTTGCGCCGAGTTCTTCCTCGATGCCCGCGTTCAACCGGTTGCGATTGTGGTAATGGACCTGCATCCCGAAGACCCGTGCGCGCCGTGCCAGGGCCTGGCCGATGCGGCCCATGCCGATGATTCCCAGGCGCGATCCCCACAGCCGGCGGCCCAGCATGGCGGTCGGCGTCCAGCCCTCGAACCGACCCTCGGCCATCACGGTCGCGCCCTCGACCAGACGGCGACGAACCGCCAGGATCAGGCTCATGGCCATGTCGGCGGTGTCTTCAGCCAGAACGCCGGGCGTGTTGGACACGACGATCTTGCGTCCGGCTGCCGCGGCAATGTCGATATGATCTGTGCCGGCCCCGAAGTTGGCGATCAGCTTCAGGTTCGGACCCGCCGCCGCAATGATCTCGGCGTCGATGGTGTCGGTGATGGTCGGCACCAGGACGTCGGCGCGGGCGACGGCCGCCTTCAGCTCGTCTTTACCCATCGGGTGATCATCGAGGTTAAGCTCGGCGTCGAACAACTCGCGCAGCCGCGTTTCGACGGCGTCGGGCAGGCGGCGAGTGAGAATAATCTTGAGGCGAGACGGCATGGCGAATCCGGAAGAGAAGCCCCTCCCCTATCCCATGGCGATCCCCGCGATCAAAGCGACGGTTTGCGCCGCGCTGCTGCTCGTTTGCGCCTGCCAGTCGCAAACCGAGGCCAAGTCCGACACCCCGTCAGGCTATCCCCTACCGCGCTGGGTCTCGGTGCGCGGTGCGCCGGCGTCGATGCGCGCCGGGCCGGGACTGGATTATCCGATCCTGTGGCAGTTCGAGCGATCGGGGGCACCGCTCCAGGTCGTCACCGAAACCGAAGAGTGGCGAAAGGTCTGCGGCCCGGACGGCTCCATGGCCTGGATTCATCGCAGCCTGACGACCGGACGGCGGCGCGTCATCGCCGTGGAGACCACCGACCTTTTGGCCGATGCCGAAGCAGGATCCGACGTACGGGCCCGCGTTGAGGCGGGGGCTACGATCAGCCTGAACGCCTGCGAGAACGGCTGGTGTGAACTCCGCTCCGGCGACATTCGTGGCTGGGCGCGTGAAACCGCGCTGTTTGGGACCGCAGCCACGCCGCTGTGCGACCCGCGCGAACCAGCTCGCCGCGGTAGCCTCAGACTTGATGAGGGCGGTTGAGGCGACGTGGGCTGTCGTGTAACCGGGGCCGGACATTCGGCGATCCGACTGCCGATGGGAGCGTCCATGAGCCAATACCCCAACGCCTTCGACTACGACGCCCTGCTGGCCTCCGGCCGGGGTGAGTTGTTCGGGCCGGGCAACCCGCAACTTCCGGCCCCGCCGATGCTGATGATGGACCGCATCGTCCGCATCGAGGGCGAAGGGGCCGGCGACCACGGCAAGGGCTATATTGAGGCCGAACTCGATATCCGCCCGGACCTCTGGTTCTTCCAGTGCCACTTCATCGGTGATCCGGTGATGCCGGGCTGTCTGGGCCTGGATGCCATGTGGCAGCTGGTCGGCTTTTTCCTGGGCTGGTCGGGCGGCCAGGGCAAGGGCCGCGCCCTGGGCGTGGGCGAGGTCAAGTTCACCGGCCAGGTCACCCCTGACATCAGCAAGGTGGTCTATAAGATCCACCTCAAGCGGGTGATCAACCGGCGTCTGGTGATGGGTATTGCCGATGGCGTGCTCGAAGCGGACGGCCAGGTGATCTACACCTGCAACGATATGCGCGTGGGCCTGTTCGGTGCCACGCCGTCCCAGGCGGACTAGAGAGATTCAAGGAGGCGTCATGCGGCGTGTCGTCGTCACTGGACTGGGTATCGTCTCGTCAATCGGCGACGGAGCCGATGCGGTCGCCCATTCGCTGAGGTCCGCCCGCTCGGGTATCGTGGCCTCCCCCGAGTTCGCCGAGCACGGATTTCGGTCCCAGGTCTGGGCTCCGCCGGCCATCGGCGACTGGACCGAACGTGTTGACCGCCGGGCCTCGCGCTTCCTGGCAGCCGGCACAGCCTGGGCCCACATAGCCTTCGATGAGGCCCTGAAGGACAGCGGCCTGAGCGCCGACGAGATCAAGGACGAGCGTATCGGCTTGATCGTCGGCGAGGGCGGCCCCTCGACCCAGGTGATCATCGAGGCGGCCCAGACCACACTCGAAAAGGGTTCGCCCAAGCGCATCGGCCCGTTCGCCGTGCCCAAGGCCATGGCCTCAGGCCCCTCTGCCGTGCTGGCGACCTGGTTCGAGCTGAAGGGCATCAACTATTCAATCTCCTCCGCCTGTGCGACCAGCGCTCACTGCATCGGCGCAGCCGCCGAACAGATACAGTGGGGCAAGCAGGACGTGGTCTTCGCCGGTGGCTGTGAGGACCTGTCGTGGTCGATGTCGAACCTGTTCGACGCCATGGGTGCCATGTCATCCAACTTCAACGACACCCCGGCCACGGCCAGCCGCGCCTATGACGTCAACCGCGACGGCTTCGTCATCGCCGGCGGCGCCGGCATCGTGGTGCTGGAAGAATATGAGCGGGCCAAGGCGCGCGGCGCGACCATCTACGCCGAGGTCGTCGGCTACGGCGCCAACTCGGACGGCTACGACATGGTCGCGCCCTCGGGGGAGGGGGCCGAACGCTGCATGAAGATGGCCCTGGCCGAGGCCGGCGGACGCAAGATCGACTATCTGAACCCGCACGGCACCTCGACCCCGGTCGGAGACCAGCGCGAGATGGGGGCCGTGCGCAACGTCTTTGGTCAGGCCGTGCCGATGATTTCCTCGACCAAGAGCCTGTCAGGCCACTCGCTGGGCGCGGCGGGCGTGCAGGAGGCGATCTATTGCCTCCTGATGCTCAAGCACGGCTTCGCCGCCGAGAGCGCCCATATCGAAACGCTCGACCCCGAATTCGAGGGGATGCCGATCCTGCGTCAACGCCACGACGGTGAGCTGACCACCGTCATGTCGAACTCATTCGGCTTCGGTGGAACAAACGCGACGCTGATTCTGTCCAAGGACGGTCTGTAGCCACTCGCGAACCCTCGGCACCCGCGCGGATTGGTCCCGCGCGGGGGGTCTGAGGCCAGATCCTACCAGAGCCGGACGCGATCTTCCGGGGCCAGATAATAGGCATTGCCCGGCGTCACGCCGAAAGCCTCGTACCAGGCGTCGATGTTGCGCAGCGGCCCGATCACGCGGAACTGGGTCGGGCTATGCGGATCGGTGGCGATCATCTGCTGCATCCGCGCCTCGCGCATGGCGGCCCGCCAGACCTGGGCCCAGCCGTAGAAGATACGCTGGTCGCCGGTCGTGCCGTCGATGACCGGGGCAGGCTGGCCATCCAGAGACAGGTGATAGGCCTCCAGCGCGAGGGTCACCCCGGCCAGATCGCCGATGTTCTCTCCCATGGTCAGGCCGCCCTGGACGTGGAAGCCCGGCAGGGCCTCGTAGCTGTCGTACTGGGCACCGAGCCGCGCGGTCTGGGCCTCGAAGCGGGTCTCGTCCTCGGGCGTCCACCATTCACGCAGCGCGCCCGTGCCATCGGACTTGCGGCCCTGATCGTCAAAGCCGTGGCCGATCTCGTGGCCGATCACGCCGCCGATACCGCCATAGTTCACGGCCGGGTCCGCCGACGGATCGAAGAAGGGCGGCTGCAAAATGGCGGCGGGGAAGACGATTTCGTTCTTGGTCGATGAATAGTAGGCGTTCACCGTCTGCGGGGTCATGCCCCATTCGTCATTGTCGACCGGCCCGCCGAGACGGCCCAGGCGGAAATTCCATTCAAAGGCGCGTGCACGCTGCTGATTTCCGACCAGGTCGCCCGCCTGGATGTCGAGGCCGGAATAGTCGCGCCACTGGTCAGGATAGCCGATCTTGACGTTGAACAGCTCCAGCTTGGCCAGGGCCTCGGCGCGGGTTTCCGGGCTCATCCAGGCCAGGGTCTGAATGCGCGCGGCCATGGCCCGCCGAAGATTGGCCACCAACTCCTGCATCTGGGCGCGGCTTTCAGGCGGGAACCAGCGCTCGACGTACAGCCGACCCAGCGGCTGGCCCATCAGGCCCTCGGTATAGGCGACCCCGCGTCGCTCGCGGCTGCGCTGTTCGGGCTGCCCGCCCAGTTCACGCAGGCGGAAGGCATAGTTGGCGTCCACGAAGCGCTGTGACAGCAGCGGCGCCGCCTGGTCGACGATGGCAAAGGCCTGCCAGGCCTGGAGCGTCGACACCGGCGCTTCGGCGAAGGCCTGGGCCATCGGTGCAAAGGCCGTGTTCTGGGCGACGATGAAACGGTCGTGGTCGCCAAACCCGGCAGCTCCGAGGAAGGTGCGCCAGTCGATGCCCGGAGCCGCAGCTTCCAGCTCCGCCACAGTCATCGGATTATAGGTCCGGTCACGGTTGCGGCTCTCGGTCGGGGTCCAGTGCGCCTGGGCCAGCCGCGTCTCGAAGGCGACGACTGCATCGGCCGCCGCCACCGGATCCGCCCAGCCGACCATCGTCAGCATCTGCTCGACATAGGCGCGGTAGGCCGCCAGCTTGTCGGCAAAACGGGCCTCCAGATAGTAGTCACGGTTCGGAAGCCCCAGCCCGCCCTGGGCGAGATAGGCCTCATAGACCTCTGGATTGCGGGCGTCGTCATTGACGAAGCTGCCGAACAGGGCCCGGCCGTTCCCCCGGAAGGAGCTCCCCATCAGAGCCGACATCTCGGCATGGGTCGTCGTCGCGCGCACCGCAGCCAGGAAGGGCTGAATCGGCTGATCGTCGAGTTGCTCCACCCGATCCACGTCCATGAACGAGTCATACAGCGTCTGGATCTTGCCCTCGTCCGAGCCGGCCTCCAGATCCGTCCGCTGCGCGAGATCCTCCACCAGGGTCCGTAGCCTGTTCTCCGACAGCTCTGCCAGCATATCGAAGGCCCCATAGCGCGTACGATCCGCGGGGATCTCGAGCGCATCGAGAAACCGGCCATTGGCGAAGCGGTTGAAGTCGTCGCCCGGCGCGACCGAGGTGTCGCGGCCCGCCATATCGAAACCCCAGGTGCCGAAGCGTGGCGCTTCCGTTCCGTGGACCAGGCCGGTCGACTGCGCCGCGGTGGCGTCGCGCCCGACGATCGATACCGTTGCGCAAAGCTCATCCAGGCAGGGATGTTCGCCCTCCTGGGCCGAAGCCGGGCCGGTCGAGATGAGGGTCAGGGCGCTGGCGGCCAGAAGCAGGGACTTGGTCATGGAAATCCTCGGAAGGGGCACGGAAGAGAGCGCGGCCATGCACGGAAACTACGATTTTGAAGGCCTGGCGGCACAAATGCCCCTTAATTAATTTTCATGCGGCCGTGTGCGTCCCCTAGATTGTCTGCATGACTCACGGACCCGCCCCCACCGAATACAAGGACATCTTCGTCTTTCTGGCGGCGGCCGGCATCCTCGTGCCACTGTTCAGTCGCCTGAAGGTCAGCCCGATCCTGGGGTTCCTGGCGGCTGGGGTCCTGCTTGGTCCCGATGGGCTGGGCCGGCTGGCCGGAACCTTTGACTGGATCGACATTCTGACGATTTCGGACCGGACCCAGATCGAGGTGCTGGCCGAGCTGGGCGTCGTCTTTCTGATGTTCACGATCGGCCTGGAGCTGAGCTGGGAGCGTCTCAAGTCCATGCGCCGACTGGTTTTCGGAATGGGCATGGCCCAGATCGTGATCTGCGCCACTCTGCTGGCCGTCCTGTTCTATCTGATGGGGCGAGGCGTCGGGGGGGCCATGGTGCTGGGCTTTGCCCTGGCCCTGTCCTCGACGGCGGTGGTGATGCCGGTGATGGCCGAGCGCGGGCGGCTGTCGACCACGGCGGGCCGTTCGACCTTTTCGGTCTTGCTGGCCCAGGACCTGGCGGTCGCCCCGATCCTCATCATGGTGGCGGTACTGGGCTCGGGGGTCGGCGATGACGGCCTCAATCCCGCTGTGATCGGCCAGGCCCTCGCCAGTCTGCTGCCCTCGGTGATCGGAGTCGGACTGCTGGTGCTGCTGGGGCGGATCGGCCTACGCCCCATGTTCCGGTCCGTGGCGCGCACCCGCAACACCGAGATGTTTCTGGCGACCTGTCTGTTTGTCGTTCTGGGAACGGTCTTCCTGGCCCAGGTCACCGGCCTGTCGCCCGCCGTCGGTGCCCTTGTCGCAGGTCTGCTCATCGCCGAGACGGAGTTCCGGCGCGAAGTCGAGGTCACCATCGAGCCGTTCAAGGGCTTGCTGCTCGGCGTTTTCTTCGTTTCGGTCGGGGTCGGCCTGGACCTGGATGCCGTAGCCGTCGCGCCGGTGACCATTCTGTCGATCGCCACCCTGCTGATCGCGATCAAGGCCGGGGCCATCTTCGCTGTGGCACGGGCCTTCAAGGTTCCGCGCGGTGCGGCCCTGGAAACGGCTCTGGTGCTGGGGCCGGCGGGTGAGTTCGCCTTCGTCATCCTGAACGAGGCCATCGGCCATGGCGTGGTCGGTCGGGATTTCGCCCAGGGCGTGCTGCTGTCAGCGACCATTAGCCTGTTCGCCGTGCCTATTCTGGCGGCCCTGGCTCCGCGGATCGACCGGCGTATCCTGCCCAAGACCGATCTCAGCGATGCCCCCACGCCCGAGCTCGCCGACACCCAGCCCGAATCTCCGCCGGTCATCATCGTCGGCTACGGTCGGGTCGGTCAGCTGATCGGTGATCTGCTGACGGAGCATGGGGTCGGGTTCCTGGCGGTCGACGCGGACCCGACCCAGGTTTCCAACGCCAGGCGCGCCGGCATTCCCGTCTGGTATGGAGACGCGGCCCGGCCGGACCTGCTGGAGAAGCTGGGTCTCCCCGCCGCCAAGGCCGCCATTGTGACCATGGACGCCCCCTCCAAGGTGGATGAGATATGCCGCAGCGTGCGCCATCTTCGGTCGGACATCATTCTGGTGGCCCGCGCCCGCGACGAGAAACACGCCGCTCGCCTCTATCAGCTGGGGGTTACCGACGCGGTGCCCGAAACGACGGAGGCGAGCCTGCAACTGGCCGAGAACGCCCTGGTCGACCTGGGTATTCCCATGGGCCTCGTCCTGGCGTCGATCCATCAGAAGCGCGAGGAGTTCCGCAAGGTCTTCCAGGCCTCCATGCCTGAAGGGCGCAAGCGCCCGACTCGCGCTTTGCGCGGTCGCCTTGGAACGCCGACGGGCTAGTCGGACGGGCTGTGCCGGGCGTCTTCCTGAGCGCCCTTGGCGTTCAGCATGGCCCGCTTGAATCCCAGGGGGTCCTGGATCATGTGCAGCACATTGGTGCCCTCTTCGGAGGCCGTCAGAATCTCGATGTCGCCATAGCCGAAAATGCGCCCCAGCAGCGATTGTTCGGTCTTCACATCGTTCAGCTTGTCGAGGATCGAATCCGAGACCTGCTTGTTGAGGACTCCGTCCATCTGGATCACCCGGCGATCAGTCAGCACGCACATCTGGTTGGACCAGACCTGATACTCCCAGATCCAGAATCCCAACGGCACCAGGGCCAGGGGCGTTGTCCAGGCCCAGTAAGGCGACCCCGCTACGCGAAGCCAGATCGCACTGACCACAACAGCCAGGACCAGGATTGCCCACAACACGGTCTTGGCCAGAAGCACCAGCCAGTGCGGCCGGGCGATCAGCAGAACCTGCTCGTCGGTGCCCAGCACCTGTGCCAGATAGCCGCTCGGTTGGATGGTCATGCGTTCCTCCGTGCGCGCCGAAACTAGCGTATCGACGGTCGGTGGCAACCGGCCGGATCAGGCCGGGGTGACGACCATCATGTAGTTGACCGAGGCGTCGCGGCTCTCGCGCCAGATGCCCTTGAACGGCTCATACTCGACACCGAAGGGGCCTTCGATGCTGAACGGCTCACCCTCGATGAACTGTCGGATCTCGTCCGGTGTGAGAAACTGTGACCAGTCGTGGGTCCCCGCCGGCACCCAGCGCAGGACATATTCGGCGCCGACCTTGGCTAGGGCCAGGGATTTGAGCGTACGGTTCAGGGTCGCCACGATCATCAGGCCGCCCGGCTTCATCAGGCGGGCCGTATTGATCAGAAAGCTGCGTGGATCCGCGACGTGCTCGATCACTTCCATGTTCAGCACGACATCGAACCGATGATCCTGGTCGAGCAGGGCCTCGGCGGTCGAGGCCCGATAGTCGATCGACAGGCCCTGTGCCACGGCATGGGCTGAGGCCGCGTGAATGTTCTGCTCAGAGGCATCGACACCTGTGACCTCGAACCCCAGCCGGGTCATCGGCTCGGACAACAGCCCGCCACCACAGCCGATGTCGAGCAGACGCAGCCCCTGGAAGGGACGCGACGAGCGGATATTGCGGTCAAAATGGGCCGCCGCCCGATCGCGGATGAAACCCAGCCGCACCGGATTGAACCTGTGCAGGGGGGCAAACGGACCGGCAGCGTCCCACCACCGATCCGCCAGGGCGGAAAACCGGGCGACGTCGTCAGGATCGATGCTGGAATTCGCTTGAGCCATTGCGCCTGGGTGATGGACGCCCTATCGCCCCATGGCAAGCGGTTTGCCCGGGCAAAGAGATAGGCGCTCATGTCGCGACTGGTGATGAAGTTCGGTGGCACCTCGATGGCCGACCTCGAACGCATCCGCAAATCCGCAGCGATCGTGGCTGCAGAGGTCGCCGCCGGCCGCAAGGTCGCCGTGGTCGTTTCGGCCATGGCCGGCCAGACCAACCAGCTGGTGGCCTGGACCGATCAGATCGGCCCGGCCGCTCCCGGCGTCCCCGACAGTGACGATGAGTACGATGTCGTTGTCACCACCGGCGAACAGATCACTTCGGGACTGATGGCTCTGACCATGCGCAACATGGGCCTGAACGCGAGGTCGTGGCTAGGCTGGCAGCTGCCGATCCGAACCGATGACGCCCATGGCAAGGCGCGCATTGCCGACATCGACGGCGAGGCACTCGGCCGCTCGATGGATTCCGGAGTTGTGGCCATCATTCCCGGATTCCAGGGCGTCACCGAACAGGACCGCGTGTCCGCCCTGGGCCGGGGAGGATCGGATACCTCGGCGGTGGCGGTGGCGGCGGCGCTGGGCTGTCCGTGTGATATCTACACCGATGTCGACGGCGTCTATACGACCGACCCCCGCATCGAGTCCCGTGCGCGACGGCTGGATCGCGTCTCCTATGAAGAGATGCTTGAGCTCGCCTCACTGGGTGCCAAGGTGCTTCAGACGCGTTCAGTCGAGCTGGCCATGGCCTACAAGGTACCTGTGCGAGTGCTGTCGAGTTTTGTCGATCCCGAGACCGGCCGCGGCGTCGGCGGCACGGTGATCTGTGAAGAGGATGAGATCGTGGAAAAGCGGATCGTGTCGGGCGTCGCCATGAGCCGGGATGAAGCCCGGATCACCCTGCTGGGCCTGCCGGATCGGGCCGATGCCACGGCGACCGTCTTTGCCCGCCTGGGCGAGGCCAACATCAATGTCGACATGATCGTCCAGTCCGAAACACGCAGCGCCGACCTGACCAACCTGGTCTTCACTGTGGGGCGGCGTGACGCGCGTGGTGCCGCCGAGCTGATGGAATCGATTCGCTCCGAGATTCACTTCGAGGAATGTCGCGTCGACGGGGACGTGGCCAAGGTGTCGGTTGTCGGCGTCGGGATGCGCAGCCACGCCGGCGTGGCCGAAACGATGTTCCGCGCACTGGCCGACAAGGGCATCAAGCTCCTCGCGATCTCGACGTCCGAGATCAAGATCAGCGTCCTGATCGACGCCGCCTATACCGAGCTGGCGGTTCGGTCGCTTCATGCCGCCTATGGTTTGGCCGAACCGGCCTAAAGCCAGTCCGGCACCCGCTCTCGCGCCAGAACGTCCGCGTAGTCTGGACGGGAACGCACCAGCGCCCATCGTTCGCCATCCACGAGCACCTCTGGGGCCGGCAGCCGGCTGTTGTATTCGCTGGCCATGGAGGCGGCATAGGCCCCGGCTCCTCGGAACGCCACCAGGTCGCCGGCCTGCATCGGCGGCAAGGTCCGACCGCGCGCGAAGGTGTCCCCGCTTTCGCAGACCGGGCCGACGACGTCATAGGCGACCGGGGTGCCCGCCCGTGGCGCGACCGGCACGATCTCATGCCAGGCATCGTAGAGGGTCGGGCGCAGCAGATCGTTCATGCCGGCGTCCAGCACCAGAAACGTCGGTCCGACCGCCCGGCGATTGACGTGGATCACACGGCTCAGAAGAAGGCCGGCATTGGCGACGATGGACCGTCCCGGCTCCACCGCCAGCCTGACCCCAAGATCCGCAAAAACCTCGGCGGCGACCGCGGCCATATCCATCGGTGTCGCCCCGGCAGCGGCGTCGCCATAGTCCACGCCCAGTCCACCGCCCAGGTCGATCCGCTCGATCGCCCGGCCCTCCCCCCGCAAGGTGAGCGTCATCTCGCGCAGAACCGTCCAGGCGTCGCGGAACGGACCGGTTTCACGGATCTGGCTCCCGATATGGCAGCCGAGGCCGACCGCGCTCACCCGTCCGTCATCCTGGGCGCGGCGATAGAGCTGAAGGGCCTCGTCGACAGAGATGCCGAACTTGGCGTTCGACTTGCCGGTCGAAATCTTGTCGTGACCGCCCGCAGCCACATCGGGATTCACACGCAACACGACCAGCGGTTGGACACCCTGGGACGCCGCCCGGGCGCTCAGGCGCTCATACTCGGGCCTGGACTCGACATTGATCTGCATCCCCGGAAGCGTCAGGGCAAAGGCCAGTTCGGCATCCGTCTTTCCCATGCCGGAAAAGATGATCCGCTCCGGCGCGATACCGGCCGCCAGGGCCCGGCGGATTTCGCCTTCGGACACGGTATCGGCACCGGCCCGTTCTGCCGCCAGAACCTTCAGGACCGACAGGCTGGCATTGGCCTTGACGGCGTAGGCGACCAGGCAGTCCATCCCGGCGAAGGCCACTCGATACGCCCCATAGCCCGCACGCAGGGCTCCGGCGGAATAGACATAGGCCGGGGTGCCAACCGCCTGGGCCAGGGTCGCCAGGCAGACGCCTTCGGTCCGGAGGCCCGGATTCATCGGCTCAATGCCACAGTCTGGTTCGGTCATGGTTCAGAAACTTCAGAATCGCTGGCGGTTCCATAGTGCGCGTACCGAGACGGGGGAACCGCCTATCGGACGAGAAGCGCGCCCTGCGAGAGTTGGTGCCGGTCATGCCGAATCCGGTGAAACCGGCCCGGCTCCGGCGCAATTTCGCGTCGCCTCCATTGGCCTGAGGCGTCCGGTCCCGTAGGCAGGGATGCCACTCTGGGAAAAAGGAGGTCGTGGCCATACCTCAGACACCCGCCCTCGGTTCGGGCCCCCGCGTCCTGCTTCGGCAGATTCGTGAGGTTATGGCCTCGGATGCCCCGGCCCAGGCGCGCCTGGACCAGGTCGTCAAGTCGATCGCGCGTCTGATGGTCACGGAGGTCTGCTCGGTCTATCTGCTGCGTAGCAGCGGCGAGATGGAGCTGTTCGCCACCCAGGGTCTGAACCCCGACGCCGTCCACCGAACCCGCCTGCGCTCTGGAGAGGGTCTGGTCGGCGAGGTCGTACGCACGGCGACGCCCCTATCGCTTTCGGACGCTCCGACCCATCCCAGCTTCTCGTACCGCCCTGAAACGGGGGAAGACCCGTTCAACGCCTTTCTGGGTGTCCCCCTGCTGCGGGGCGGGCGGGTCGTCGGCGTCCTCGTGGTCCAGAACCGGACGTCCCGCGTCTATGCCGAGGATGAGGTCGAGGATCTCCAGACCATCGCCATGGTGCTGGCCGAGGTGGTGGCGGATGTCGAAGACGCCATCGACGCCCTGGGCGAAGTCGAGGTTTCACCGCATCGTCCCGAGCGACTCAAGGGGCAGCGTTTCGCCGACGGCCTGGCCATCGGCCAGGCGGTCCTGCATGACCCTCCGATCGCAGCGGCCCGCATCGTCGCCGATGACCCGCTGACCGAGGAGGCGCGACTTCAGGACGGTCTGACGCGGCTCCGCGTGCAGATCGACCGGCTGCTGTCGGTCAGCCACTTGTCTGGCCCCTCCATAGAGGTTCTGGAAACCTACCGGATGTTCGCCGACGACCGGGGTTGGGTGCGCTCACTGGAAGAGGCGGTGCGCGGCGGCCTGTCGGCCGAGGCCGCCGTCGACCGCGCCCGAACCCAGCACCGGGCCCGTTTCGCAGCCGCCAAGGACCCCTACATCCGGGAGCGCCTGCACGATCTGGAGGATCTGGCCAATCGGCTGCTGCGCGTTCTGGCCGGCGAAGAAACAACTCGGCGGACCCTGCCAGAGAACGCCATTCTGGTTGCACGCAACCTCGGGCCGGCGGACTTGCTCGAATATCCGACCGGATCGCTCAAGGGCCTCTTGCTTGAGGAGGGATCGGCCGCCAGCCATGCGGCCCTGGTCGCCCGCGCCCTGGAGATCCCCTGCGTGGGCCGGCTGACCGGCGTTCAGGACCGCCTGTCCGAGGGCGACATCGTCATCGTCGACGGTGAGACGGCGGAGGCGCACCTGCGTCCCCGTGCCGACATCATCGAGGCGGCCCGATCGCGCCTGTCTGTGCGCGAGTCCCTGCGGGCCGACATTGCGGGACTGCGAGATCTGGCCGCCGTCACGCTCGATGACGAACGCATCACCCTGCTGACCAATGCCGGCCTGGTGTCGGATGTTGGGGCCCTGGATGCGACGGGGGCCGATGGCATCGGCCTGTTTCGCACCGAGTTCCAATTTATGGTCCAGGACAAGCTCCCGGGCCTGGAAGCACAAACCGCCCTTTACAGCCAGGTTCTGGATGGGGCCGGGAATCGCCAGGTCACCTTCCGCACCCTGGACATCGGCGGCGACAAGGTGGTGTCCTTCCTGCAAGGTTCACGAGAGGAGAACCCGGCTCTGGGACGCCGCTCGATTCGGCTGGGGCTGGATCGCCCCCCCCTGCTCAGGCTTCAGCTTCGCGCCCTTCTGCGCGCGGCTCAGGGGCGCGAACTGCGGGTGATGTTCCCCCTCATCGCCAGCGTCGACGAATTCACCCTGGCCAAGGGTCTGGTCGATGCCGAATGTGACTGGGCTCGCCGGCGCGGCTGGGCCTTGCCGTCCACCTTGCGGGTCGGGGCGATGATCGAGGCCCCCGCCCTGCTGTGGCATCTCGAGGCCCTGCTGGCCCAGACCGACTTTGTCTCGGTCGGCACCAATGACCTGATGCAGTATATGTTTGCCGCTGACCGGACCAATCCGACTGTCGCGGATCGCTACGACGCGCTGTCTCCGCCGTTTCTGAGCGCCCTGGCGCAGATCCGTTCCGCCTGCGCGGCGTCCAGTACACCGGTGTCGGTCTGCGGCGAAATGGCGGGCCAGCCACTGGAGGCTTTCGCCTTGATTGCCTTGGGTTTCCGCCGGCTTTCCGCGCCGGCGTCTGGAATCGGGCGCGTGAAGCGAATGATCCTGACCCTGGACCTGGCCCGCGCCGAAAAGCTGATGGCCCCCCTGCTCGTCCAGACCCGGGGTTCCGTGCGCAGCGAGGTCGAAGCTCTGGCCCGGAAATTGAACCTCACACTTTGAGGTGTCCCGGAGCGGAACAGGTGACCGCACCCGCCGGATTACTTAAGAAAACCTTGATTTCCCGGCGGCCATGTCCTATTCCTTTCAATCGACTGGGGTCCCTTGGTTACAGGGGGGAGGTCCGAGGTTCTGCAAGGCCGAGGATCGGAGTGAGTTTCGCGTGGGTGAGGATTACAAAGTCACAGACCAGGAGCCTGAGCCAGGTGCCTATCAGGCTGCTGAGCCGGTGCGCTCGGCCCCGTCCGTGACGCTCGAAACAGCCGAAACCCTGGGCGATGCATTCAAGGCTGCGCGCCGGGCCTCCGGTCGATCGCTTGCCGAATTGTCGTCCACCACCAAGGTTCCGGTCCGATATCTGGAAGCCCTGGAAGACGGCCGCCGGGCGGATCTGCCGTCACGGCCGTTCGCGCTCGGACACGCCCGCTCCTACGCCCAGGCCCTGGGGCTGGACGAAACCGCGGTGGCCGAGCGGCTCCGCCGCGAATACGACCTTCCTAATCAGAAGCTGCAGGCTCCGGTCGGTCTCGCCTTCGACGACAACCGGCGCAAGTCGCCGGTGTGGGCGGTCACGGGCGTCGTCCTGGTTCTGGCCGTCGTCGGCTGGAACGTGCTGCAGCGTGTCAATCTGATCGATGCCGCCCAGTCGGCTGACCTGTCCTCCATCCCCGAAAGCTGGCGCGTCGGCTCGACCTTCGGCGAAATCGAGCTGGAGGCTCCGCGCCCTGCACCGCCGGATCAGACCACGCCGGTCCTGTACGTCACACCCGGGTTGGAGGAGGTGCTCGCCCCGGCCCTGGCGGGGGCTCAGGCAGCTGCCGCGGCACCCGATATGGGGGGGCCGGTCGGAGCGGCCTTCAATCCGCGCGGTGCCGTCTATGGAACCGCTGCCGGAAACTCCGGCGTCATTCTTCAGGCGCGGCGGGCCTCGACAATCGTCGTCCGCGCCGCCGATGGCGTGGTGCATTTCGCCCGCCAGCTCGCGGCTGGCGAGGCCTATCGCGCACCCCAGACGGGCGGTCTGGTCGTGGATGTGTCTGACCCCACCGCCTTCGACCTGTTTCTGAATGGAGAGCGCGCCGGGCGACTCGAACAACCCCAGACCTCGCTGTCGCAACTGAATGCCCGTGCCGAGGCCCTCGGTCGACAGGCTGCGGCCGAAGCCGAGGCCCGCAACCGGGAGGCCCAGCGCGCCGCCGAGGCCCGTCTGCGCGAGGCCGAGGCCGCGGCCGCCGCCCGCGTCAACCAGGCCCAGGCGACCCCAGACGCATCCGTCGAAATCGCTCCGACCTCGACGGCAGCGGTCGAAGCTGCCGCCCAATAGCGCCCGGCCTGCGAAGCGCCTATTCTAGGGTCCATGACCTCCCCGTCCGACATCGGCCACATTCGACCGTGGCGCCACATCGAGCGCCGCCCTAGCCGACAGATTCGCGTCGGCGACGTTCTCATCGGCGGCGGCGCACCGATCTCGGTGCAGTCGATGACCAACACACTCACATCTGATGCTGCCGCTACAATCGATCAGATCCGGCGGCTGGAAGAGGCCGGGGCCGACATCGTGCGGGTGTCCTGTCCCGACGAGGAGTCGACGCAAGCCTTCAGGACCATTGCACGCGAGTCACGGGTACCGCTGGTCGCGGACATCCACTTCCATTACCGGCGCGGTATTGAAGCGGCCGAGGCCGGGGCGGCCTGCCTGCGGATCAATCCGGGCAACATCGGTGCGATCGACCGCGTCCGGGAGGTTGTCCAGGCCGCGCGGGATCATGGCTGTTCGATGCGGATCGGGGTCAATGCCGGGTCGCTGGAGAAGCACCTGCTGGAGAAATACGGCGAGCCCTGCCCCGAAGCCATGGTCGAAAGCGCTCTGGATCACGCGCGCATTCTTCAGGACCTGGACTTCCACGAGTTCAAGATTTCAGTAAAGGCGTCCGACCCGTTCCTGACGGTGGCAGCCTATCAACAGCTGGCCGAGGCCATCGACTGTCCGCTGCATCTGGGGGTGACGGAAGCGGGGCCTTTGCGGACCGGTACCATCAAGTCCGCCATCGGCATGGGCAATCTCTTGTGGGCCGGGATCGGCGACACCATTCGCGTATCGCTGGCGGCCGACCCGGTCGAGGAGATCCACGTCGGCTTCGACATCCTCAAGTCGCTGGGTCTCAGGCACCGAGGCGTCAACATCATCGCCTGCCCGTCGTGCGCCCGTCAGGGCTTCAATGTCATCGAGACGGTGGCCGAACTGGAGCAGCGGCTGGCCCATATTTCGACGCCCATGAGCCTGTCGATCATCGGCTGCGTCGTGAACGGACCGGGCGAGGCCCTGTTCACCGACATCGGCTTCACGGGCGGCGGCAAGGGGGCCGGCATGGTCTATATGGCTGGCAAGATCGCCCACAAACAGGACAACGCCGGCATGGTCGATCACATTGTCGGGCTGGTCGAGAAGAAGGCCGCCGAGCTGGAAGCCGAACGGGCCGCAGCGATGTGACGTCTTGGCGTCACATTCCGACATTGCACACGCATACATTGGCAATAATCTGGCAGTCTGGATGGGTTAAGCGAATCAGCTTTGGCAAAATCTCCTACATTTGGCGAGGCGCTTCGGCTCCGTCGTGAGGCTGCCGCCAAATGGGCCGAATTCGGCGAATGGACGCGAGCGCGGCAGTCCCCGCGTTGGGTTTTTCGTGGTCAACGGCAGCGCTGGGCATTGCGCCCAAATGTAGGGCGCATTGGTCACTATCGTCCGGAAACTGAAATACGACTACTGCGTGATTTCAAACGGCTCGCGCTGCCATTTGTTGATCGACATATTGTCGCGACCGAGTGGGATTGGCTTTTCCTAGCGCAGCATCACGGTTTGCCGACCCGCCTTCTCGACTGGACGACTAATCCGCTCGTGGCCGCATACTTTGCTTGCCAGGCGTGCGTTCGAGAGAAAGACGGCGAGATTCTGGCTGTGGAGCCAAGACTCATTGGGTATTTTCGGCCGGATGATCCGAAGGAATTGGGCCCATTTGAGATTGGTCAAAAGCGCTTCGCTTATCCCTCCGCGCTTGCAACACGGATCGCATCCCAGAGAGGCCTATTTAGCGTCCACCCCGAGCCGACTAGTGCTTGGCGCGTTCGTCATCGGTCCGACCGTTTCGTAATTCCGGGGCGGATCAAACCGGAGTTCCAACGCTACCTCTTTGGTTTGGGCGTTGATGCGGCGCTCTTGATGGCCGACCTCGATGGCTTGGCCGAGACGCTGCGCTGGCGCTACGAGCGTTCATTGCCGTTTGACTAAGCTGAGGAGAAATATTTACCCCTTGACGTTATCACCGCTTCTATAACGGGGTATCATGCAAGGCATGAGGAGTAGCCGATGAACGCGCCGGCACGCATTGCCACCGTTAGCGAAGCTTGGTTTCCAAAGCTACCCGACGAACTGGAACGCGCTGTGGATGCCTACGATCTTCCTTCGACGAAGGATTGGCAGCCGTTGGCGGATTTATCGGCAGCGACAGAATTTGAAGGCATTGAAGTATTTGGGGAGCACGCCGTAATTTCGGATGGAAGCTTCGTTGCACCTGCCGACGTTTATGTAACTTTGATCTATGAGCCCAATACGGATGATCGCGTGGAGTTCCCCGACTCTTATCCTGCTCGTGTCTTCTTCCTGGTCACTTCCGAACGAGTAACGATAGACCGGATTGAAGTTGATACGCGCTCATTTTACGAGTGATGAAACTCTACATCACCGACCCCTCCCCCTATGCCCGCAAATGCCGGATCGTGCTGCGCGAACGTGGTCTGATTGACGGCTGTGAAGAGATCCGCGTCGACCCCTATGCGTCCGACCCTGCCCTGGTGACCGCCAATCCGGTGGCCCAGGTGCCGTCGCTGGTCACCGACGAGGGCACCGTCATCAATGACAGCCCGCTGATCTGCGCCTGGCTGGATGCGCGCGGCCGCTCAGGCTCGCACCTCATCCCGGCCGGCGATAGCCAGTGGCCCGTCCGCAGCCTGGAAGCCCTGGCCGACGCCGGTCTGGAAATGGGCGTCAAATGGGTTCTGGAAAAGCGCCGACCAGAGGCGGAACGCTCGCCGACCTGGATCGCCCGCTGGCAAACGGGCCTGGGCCGGGTGCTCGACCAGCTGGAGGCGCAGGGCCTTCGGGCTGACCCGCTCGACCTGGGCGTCATCACTACCGGCGTGCTCGTGAGCTGGCTGGATTTCCGCCACCCGGAGTACGACTGGAAGAACGGTCGGCCCAGTCTGGAAATCCTTCAGTCGGACCTTGAGGCCCGTCCGAGCTTCGCCGCGACGACGCCGCGATAGCCTAGACCCAACCCATCAGCTTGGACGTCTGGTAGGCCGCCACAGCCACCACCAGCAGACCGACCAGAAAGGTCAAAACCCGCACAGGCGCGATCCGCACCATGAATCCGGCCAGGGGCGCCGCCAGAAGCCCGCCCAGAATTAGGCCCCCGACCGCCATGGCATGGTCGGCAACAGTATCGGCTAACTGCCAGTGTCCCGTCAGCATCGCCGCCAGGAAGGCTGCTGACACCGCCGAGGTGACGAAGAACTCGGCCGTATTGGCCGTGCCGATGGCGCGGCGCGGATCATCGCCAGAGCCGACCAGGGTCGAAGTGACCGTCGGCCCCCAGCCGCCGCCGCCCACCGCATCCAGAAAGCCGCCGACCAGACCCAACGGCGGAGCCCATCGCATGGGAAACCGCCGCGCACTGACACCCCGGATCGCGCGCCACAAGATGACCAGCCCCATCACGCCCAGATAGGCGGTGATCCACGGCTTGATGAGATTGCCGTCTATGGTCGTCAGCACGAAGGCTCCCGCTGCGCCCCCGACAATCCCGCCGAGCGCCAGAGGTGCGAACAGTCGCCAGTTCACATTCCGATTGAGGGCGTGCGACCCCGCCGAGGCCGCCGTGGTGAAGACCTCTGCGGTGTGAACACTGGCCGAGGCCACCGCCGGCGGCACCCCGAAGGACAGCAGCACGGTCGACGAGATGACGCCGTAGGCCATCCCCAGCGCCCCATCGACCGCCTGGGCCAGGAAGCCGACCAGCAGGAACAAGAGGAAATCGTCCACGCAATCTCTCCCGAGGGGGTACGCACCCAACGCCTTCCCAACCGTTAGGGCGGGACACCCCCAGCGAATAGCCGGTGACACGAATGTTACCGGCGGCCGGATCCACGCTCTGCATCGACAGAGGCGGCTCGCGTCGAGTAGGAACCGGCCTGCGTAAGAAAGGCCCACCTCCTTGCAACTGCCCCAGGCCCGTCTCGATCAGGTTCTCGACCGCTTCCATGAGGTCGAGGCGCGCATGGGCGCGGCCACCGACGGCCAGGAGATCGTGCGCCTGTCCAAGGAGCACGCCGAGATCAAGCCGGTCGCCGACGCGGTTCTGAATCTGCAGAAGCTCCGCGCCGAGATCGTCGATCTGGAGGCCCTGGCCGGCGATCCCGAGATGGCCGCCATGGCCGCCGAAGAACTTGAGGCCCTGGAAGAGCGCCTGCCGGAGCTGGAGCGCGAAGTCGCCCTGCTCCTGGCCCCGCGCGACGCCGATGAGAACGCCTCGGCCATCCTGGAGGTCCGCGCCGGGACCGGAGGCGACGAGGCGGCGCTGTTCGCCGGCGACCTGTTTCGTATGTACCAGCGCTATGCCCAAGGCCGCGGCTGGCGGGTCGAGGTCGACAGCGTCTCCGAAGGCGAAGTCGGTGGCTACAAGGAGATCGTCGCCACCATCACCGGCGACGGTGTGTTCGGCCGACTCAAGTTCGAATCGGGCGTGCACCGGGTCCAGCGCGTGCCGGAAACCGAAGCCGGCGGGCGTATCCACACCTCAGCCGCGACCGTGGCCGTCCTGCCCGAGGTCGAGGATGTCGAGATCGACATCCAGGACAAGGACATCCGCATCGACACCTATCGGTCGTCCGGGGCCGGCGGTCAGCACGTCAACAAGACCGATTCGGCGGTGCGGATCACCCACCTGCCGACCGGCATCGTGGCGACCAGCTCCGAGAAGAGCCAGCACGTCAACCGTGACAAGGCCATGAAGAACCTCAAGGCCCGGCTCTACGATCTGCAGCGCCAGGAAAAGGACAAGGCCCGCGCCGACGCCCGCAAGAGCCAGGTGGGCTCGGGCGACCGCTCCGAGCGCATCCGCACCTACAACTTCCCGCAGGGGCGCGTGACCGACCACCGCATCGGCCTGACCCTGCATTCCCTGCCCCAGATCCTGGAGGGCGACCTCGATCCGGTACTGAATGCCCTGATCGCCGAGGATCAGGCCGAACGCCTGGCCAGCCTCGAGGCCGAATTCAACTAGTCCCTTTCCGCCTGACGGCGGGCCCGCCGCCGCAACAGTCGGTCAGACAGGGCTTCGGCATGGCGCAGCGTGAAGCTGAGCGCCGCCGGGCTTCCGCGCTTGGGTCCGACCGAGTCTGCGACGCGCGCGCCGCGCTCGCCAATCGGTCGCGGCGGGCCGGTGGTCGTATCCACGGCTGTCTGGTGTTCGATCGCGGCATTCAGCTGCGCCCCGAGGATGACGATCTGGACGGTCAGCCAGGTCCACAGGAGAAAACCCATCATGGCCGCCAGCGGTCCATAGGAGGCCGTGCGCACGAAGGTCTGGACATACCAGGAAAAGCCGAACGACAGCCCCAGGCTGAGCAGGCCGGCGAACAGCGCGCCCGGCACCAGCCAGCGCCAGCGCGCCCGCGCCCGGCACGGGCCGATGCGATAGGCCAACGCCAGAGCCGCAACATAGATCACCAGCAACAGCGGCCAGCGCAGCAGGGTCAGGTGATTCCATTCCTCGGCCAGGCCGAACACCCCCAGGACAAGGGGCACGCCAACCACCAGCACGGCGCTCATCTGGACCGCCAGGAAGCCCGAGATGGTAAAGGCCAAACCGATGAGATTGAACCTGACAATATGGCGCCGCTCGACCTCGTGATAGGCGACATTCAGACTGAAAAACAACATCTTGACCGCGCTATTGGCCGTCCACAACGACAGCAGCAGCGTCCACACCAGGGTGAAGGTCAGCTCCGTGTTGGAGTTCTCGGCCAGGCGCTGCATTTCCTCCGCGAGGAAGCCGGCGACACCGGGTGGCAACACTGAATAGAGCAACTCCAGCCGGCCCGCCGCCTGGGACGGATCGGCGAACAGGCCATAGACGGTGACCAGGGCACCGAGCGTCGGGAACAGCGACAGAGCCACGAAGAAGGTGACACCGCCGGCCAGAAATCCGACGCGGTCCCCGAAATAGGAGGCACCCAGCCGCCAGAAGATATCGGTCCAACCCTTGCGCGGGATCTGCTCGGGGCGCTGCGCGGCACGCCCCCGCCCGGGTTCCTCAGCCTCGAAATCCTGGGCGGTCTTGGGCGGTGGAGGCGGGGCCAGAGCCTCGCGGGCGATCCGCCGGTTCTTGCGGCCGGCCACGTGGGAGGCTGCGGCTCCGGCGGCGGCACCGGCCGCGAGACTGGCGGCCGCCGTACCGATCAAGGCCCAAAGCCCCCCGATTCCCGCGCTCTTCGCAGCTTTCGCCATACCGCCTTATAACCGTCCTCAGGCCCCGATGGTTGCCAGCCGGCTCCTGAACCGCCATTTGGCCTGCATGACCTCGCTTGTGAAGACATGGAAGGCCGCCCAGGCGCGGCTGAAGGACGCCGGCATCGACAGCCCGGCGATCGACGCGCGCCTGCTGCTGGAGGCTGCGGCGGACGTCACGCGGCTCGATATCCTGAATAATCCCTACCGGGAGCTGACACCCGAGCAGGTCGAACGCTTCGACAGCTGGATCGAGCGTCGCCTCAAGCGCGAGCCGGTCGCCAGCATCCTGGGCCGCAAGGCGTTCTGGAAGATCATGCTGAATGTGACGCCAGACGTTCTGACGCCCCGGCCGGATACGGAAACCGTCGTCGAGGTGGCACTTGCCGCCTTCCCCGAGAGCATGGACTTCCAGATGCTCGACATGGGTGTCGGCTCGGGGGCCATCCTGCTGTCGGTCCTGGCCGAGCGCCCGGCCGCGAAGGGGCTTGGGACCGATATCTCCGAAGAGGCCATCGCGGTCGCGCGCGACAACGCTGCCGGACTGGGCCTGGCGGATCGCGCCGCCTTCCTCAGGACCGGTTGGGCCGACGGTCTGGCCGACGCCAGCTTCGATCTGGTGACCTCCAACCCGCCCTATATCCGCTCTGAAGAGATCGCCACCCTCGATCCGGAAGTGCGCGAACATGATCCGCATCTGGCCCTCGACGGCGGCATGGACGGTCTGGACGCCTATCGACTGCTCGTCCCTGAGACCCTGCGCGTGCTCCGACCGCTCGGCGTCTTCGTGGTTGAGACCGGCTGGGATCAGGCTGAACAGGTCAAGGCCCTGTTCGCCGGGGCCGGGTTCGAGAACCTGCGGATCGTCCAGGATCTGGGCGCGCGGGATCGTGTGGTGACGGGAACCCGGCCGGCCTGACGAAAAAGCCTTGGACGCGCCGGGGAAAGCGGCTAGATAAGCGCCATTCCCTAACCGACCGGACATCTGCGGCCCGACAGCCGCTGCATTTCGTCGGAGCCGCGCAAGCGCGGCGGGGATTTCAAGACCCATGGTCAGCGCTCCCGGGGGACGGTCTCCCGAACGCCCCAGGAACCAAGGCCGCAAGCGGAGAGACCGCCCGGCGACGGATACGGTATCTGACATGAGAGACTTCAAGGGGATGAAGCGGCAGCGCAACCGCAATCGGCGCTCCGGCGGCGGCGGTCAGGGCGGCCAGAACAACAACCCCAATCGTTCGCTCGATTCGACGGGCCCCGAGGGCATCAAGGTCCGCGGCAACGCCCAGACCGTCTATGAGCGGTATCAGCAGCTGGCGCGCGACGCGACGTCGTCCGGCGACCGCATCCTGGCCGAGAACTATCTCCAGCACGCCGAGCATTATTTCCGCCTGTTGCGCATCATGCAGCCGAACCGGCCCGTGGCCGAGATCGCCGCGCGCGACGGGTCGAACCAGGGCTTCGATATCGATTTCGAAGACGAATCCGGCACCCAGTTCGCCCAGCCCGTCGCCGCGCACGGCGAAGGCCGCGAGGACGCAGCGGCGACCTCGAACGGCGAGGGCGAATCCTCCGGCTCCGACGAGCGCCGGACCGATGGAGAGGGCCAGCCGAGCCGTCGTGAGTCCCGGCGTGAACGCTATGAGCGCCGCCGTCAGGAACGCATGAGCGACGACACAACGGGCGATGCCGCAGAGGCCGAGCCTGCAGCGGCTTCCGATCCGTTGGCGGTGATTGAACCGGACTCCGCTTCGGCCCCGGCCGAACCGGCCGAAGACGGCCACCTGCCCAGCTTCCTGACCCGCCCGACACCGGCTCCCACCGGCGTTGACGGCGAGCCGGAAGCCCCGGCCCGCAAGCCGCGCACGCGTCGGCCCAAGGCCGCCGCCCCGTCTGACCGTGACGTCTGACCGTCCGATCTTGAGGAGCGGCTATCGTGTTGGGCCTCGCCAATCCTGATCGCTTCATGCGCCTGACGCGGGGCTGGGGCCTGGTCCTGGGGCTCGCGGCGGCGAGCCTCATCATCGTGGGCCTGTGGCTCGGCTTCACAGCACCTGAAGACTATCAGCAGGGCGACACCGTGCGGATCATGTTCATCCATGTGCCGGCCGCCTGGGTGTCCATGGCCGCCTATGTCGCGATGGGCGCAGCCAGTTTCGCGCTTCTGGTCTGGCGTCATCCCCTCGCCGACGTCGCCGCCAAGGTCTGCGCCCCGATTGGCGCGACCTTCACGGTTCTGGCCCTCATCACCGGTTCGCTCTGGGGCAAGCCGATGTGGGGGACATGGTGGGTCTGGGATGCGCGCCTTACCTCGGTCGTGGTGCTTCTGCTCTTCTATCTCGGGGTCATGGCGCTGAGAGCCGCCATCGACGACGATGCCCGGGCCGGTCGCGCGGCGGCTGTCCTGGCCCTGATCGGACTGGTCAACCTGCCCATCGTCAAATTCTCGGTCGACTGGTGGTCGACCCTGCACCAGCCGGCCTCGGTCTTTCGGGGTGGCGGCCCTTCGCTGACGGCTGAATACCTTTGGCCGCTGGGCCTGATGGGTCTGGGCTATTCGCTTCTGTTCGCTGCTCTGTGGATCGTGGCGATCCGCTCCGAAGTCCGCGAACGTCGAATCGCGGCCCTGATGCTGCGCCAGGCGAGGGAGACGTAGAATGCCGGACCTGGACATGAGCCCCTATGGCCCGTTCGTGTGGGGGGCCTATGGCATCAGCCTGGTCATGCTCGTGGCCCTGACCTGGGTGACCGTGAGCCGCGCGCGTGCGGCGGCAAGACGCCTCGCTCAGATGGCCCTCCCCGCCAGGGCCGATGAGGAAACACCCTGATGCGGATCGGCGGTGTGGTCGCCCTGCTCCTGGTCGCGGGGATTGCGTACGGCATCTGGTCCCACAATTTCGAGCCCTCGCCCCCGGTCGTCACGACCGGCATCGTTGGCCAGGATCTGCCCGCCTCCGTCCAGGTCACCACCCTGACACAAAGCGACCTCTATCCCCTGTCGCAGGAAATCGTCGGCGTAACTGTGGTGAACTTCTTCGCAAGTTGGTGCGCGCCGTGCCGGGCCGAAAATCCCGTCCTGCTCCAGCTTCAGGCCGAGGGCGTGCGTGTGATCGGCGTGGCGGTTCGCGATGATCCGGATGCCACACGACAGTTTCTGGACGATGTCGGCGATCCATTCTTCCGCGTCCTGTCGGATCGGCCGGGCAGCACTCTGACCAATCTGGGCCTGGGTGGAGAGGTGCCGCAGACTCTGGTCGTCTCAGAGCGAGGACAAGTCCTTTTCCATCACGCTGGTCCGCTGGCCGGTACCGACGGCGAGGCCGCTCTGGAAGAAATTCGCGAGCTGGCCGGGCCGCGTTAACCCATTCTTCGATGGGTCCGTTAACCATGCCGACATGACGACGCCGATCCGCCCTTCTGCCTTGCCGCCGATAGCGCCCCAGCGCAGCCCCCAGGCACTTGCGGCCCAGAGGGCCTTCTTCCAGGCGGCGACGGATCGCGCCCAGGCACCGGCCGCGCCGACGCCGGTTGCCGCGCCAGCGGCAACTTCCCAGACGGCGTCCCTGGCCGCAGCGCGCCCGACATCGGGGGACCTGGGGTCGGAGCCCCTGCCGCGCCCCGGCCGGTATCTGGATATTCGTGTCTAGGCGTCCGAGGTCTGGGAGGGGTCGGGCGATGCCTTGCTCTTCTTGCGCCTGGGTTTGACGTCGGCCGTCTCGACCAGGCGGGTCAGGAGCTTGATCAGGGCTTCGCGCTTGGGCTTGGGCAAGAGCGACAGGATGCGTTTGTCGGCCACGCGCACCCGCGGTTCGGCCGCCGCCAGGGCGACACGGCCGGCCTCAGTCAGACTCACGGTTTTGGCCCGACCATCCGCGTCGGACCGCTCACGCGCCAGGAGTCCCTTGTCGATCAGCCGCGCCACCAGTTCCGCCAGCGTCGAGCGGTCAATCCCGGTCAGGCCGACCAGGTCGGTTTGGGACGGTTGATCCAGCGCCGCCACCCCGCTCAGCAGCGCGAACTGGCGCTGGGTCAGGGCGTCTTCGCCCATCTCCTCGGCATAGATGCCAAGCGACCGCTGCAACGCCCGATGCAGCAGATGGCTCGGCGACGCCGCCAACGCGCCGCCCGGCGCCTCCCTTTTCGATTTCGCCATATGACCCATCCGAACCCAAACTAATCGGCTCGGTCTTGGCACAGACATTCCGCGCTCTGACGACGGCTCCGCGTCAATCGCGTGACGGTATCAGGCGGATCCGGCGTCCTTGGTCGGCGCTTCTGCTTCGTCTGTGTCCAGGTTGCGGAAGATCAGCGGCAGATTGGCGATGCCGAACACCGATGAGGCAATCCACAGCACGCCCCGGAAGCTGACCCAGACATCGGCTGGATCCATGTGGCCCAAGCCGATCTGAGGCGTCACCCAGCCGACGACGGCCTCGGAACGAACCAGCTCATTCACCACCGCCACACAGGCGAAGTAGATCCCATAGCGCAGGGTGAGGATATTCCAGGCTCGGTCGGTGATCGGGATGACGTCGCCCAAGAGCGCCTTCAGCGGCTGCTTGCCCATCGCCCGTCCGCCGATCAGGGCCAGGGCCAGACAGGTATTCAGGATCGTCACCTTCAGCTTCACCCACAGGTCGTCCTGGGTAATGAGGGTCAGAACCCCGAAGACCAGGGCAAAGCCGCCCACGATCAGCGGCAGCAGCGCCAAGCGCTTTTCGACCAGGAGGCCGACGGCGACTCCAACGGCCGACCCCGCGACCAGCGCCCAGGTCGCATGGACCAGCGCCTCGTCGCCCGGCAGGCCTCGCAGACGGAAGAACAGAAAGGTCAGGGCGAACAGCAACAGGCCGCCAAAATCGACCCAGTGACGGATGGAGCTACCCTTACGCTCAGGCAGGGTTTGGGGCGTGTCCTGGCTCATGCCGCCGCCTCATCCTTCAGGCCGACCAACGAACGCGAGAAGGCCCGGGCGTCAAACGGCTGCAGGTCGTCGATGCCCTCGCCCACGCCGATCAGCTTGATCGGAGCGTCACTGGCCTGAGCCACCGGCACCAGCACCCCACCGCGCGCCGTCCCGTCCAGCTTGGTCATCACGATGCCCGAGACATAGGCGGTTCGCCCAAAGATCTTTTCCTGCTCCAGCGCATTTCGGCCGACCGTGGCGTCCAGCACCAGGAGCGTCTCATGCGGTGCCTCCGGGTCGACCTTCTTGAGCACCCGAACGACCTTGAGCAGCTCATCCATCAGGGCCTGTTTATTCTGGAGGCGACCGGCCGTGTCGATCAGCACGACCTCATACCCCTCGGCCTTGGCCTTGGTATAGGCGTCGAAGGCCAGGCCCGCCGCATCGGCACCCTGGCGGCGACTTTCGAAATGCGCCCCGGCCCGCTCGGCCCAGACCTTCAGCTGCTCGACCGCGGCGGCCCGGTAAGTGTCGCCGGCCACCACCATCACCTTGGCCCCGTCGCGCGTCAGCGAGGCGGCGATCTTGCCCAGGGTCGTGGTCTTGCCCGAGCCGTTCACACCCACAAACAGCACCACATAGGGTTTGGGCCCCGACAGCGGATCGAACGTGTCCTCGCGCGGCAGCAGCTCGGCCGCCACCGCCTCAGCCAGGGCGGTACGGACCTCCGTCTCGTCGGAGGCCTTGCCGAAGCGCAGCTCTCCGAACCGCTCGGCGATGCGCGCCGCGGCCGCCGGTCCGAGATCGGCCGCGATCAGTTCTTCTTCCAGGTCGTCGAGCTGGGCCTGGGTCAGCGGCTCCTTGGTCGCAAAGACCTGGACGACCTGTTCGGTCATCTGTTTGGAGGACTTGTTCAGCCCTTCGGTGAGCTTGGAAAACCAGCCGCCGGACTTCTTGCCGCCGAACATTCCTAGATCAGTCCTTCCGCCTCGGCCATCGACCGGAGCGAAACCTGGGGACGTGGACCCCAGTGTTCAATCACCTCGGCCGCTGCCAGCGACCCGAGCCGGCCACAGATCGCAAGCGGCAGGCCCCGCGCCAGCCCCAACAGGAAACCGGCGGCATACTGGTCTCCGGCCCCGGTCGTATCGACCACCTTGTCGACTGGATAGGCCGCCACCTCGACCCGCTCGTCGCCGTGGACGATGACCGAACCCTTTTCACTGCGGGTCACGGCCGCCGTCTGGACGAGCGGCCGCAGGCGGGCCAGGGCCGCCTCGAAGTCGGTCTCTTCGAACAGGCTGAGCAGCTCGGCCTCATTGGCCAGCACGATGTCGCACGAAGCCGCGATGAACGTCAGAAGTTCGCTGCGCCAGCGGTCGACCACGAAGGTGTCCGACAGGGTCACCGCCACCCGGCGTCCCGCCGCGTGCGCCACCTCGGCCGCGCGCTCGAAGGCCGCGCGCGCATCGGCCGGGTCGAACAGATAGCCTTCCAGGTAAAGGATCTCCGACGCCGCAACGAGGTCGGCATCAATGTCATCGGGCATCAGCTGGTTGGCCGCGCCCAGGAAGGTCGACATGGTGCGCTGGCCGTCACCCGTCACATTGATGAGCGACCGTCCCGTCGCCGCACCGCCGACCAGGTCCGGCGTGTCGAAGGCCGCTCCGATGGCGCGCATATCGTGACGATAGACCTCGCCCAGCTGGTCATCGGCGACCTTGCCGATATAGGCCGCCCGGCCGCCGAACGACGCGGCTCCGGCGACGGTGTTGCCGGCCGAGCCACCGGAGGCCTCCATCCCGGCCGCCATCGCACCATACAGGCTGACGGCACGGGCTTCGTCGATCAGCATCATCCCGCCTTTGGTCAGGCCCTCCCGGGCCAGGAAGGCATCGTCACAGGGGGCGATGACGTCCACGATGGCATTGCCGACGGCGCAAAGATCAAAAAGGGTCTGGGTCATACCGGGGCGATAGCCTGTCTCGGCCTGCGGCGCTAGAAGCCGATCCATGACGCCGCGCATCTGCATCCTGACGCCCGACCCTGTCGACCCTGCGGTCGAGGGCCGATGGCCGCAGGTTTTCGCCCGTATGGCCGCACCGCTCCAGGCCGCCGGGGCCGTCGTCGAACCGCGCCCCTGGACTGCGACCGGCGAGCTGGCCGGCTTTGATCTGATCCTGCCGCTGATGGTCTGGGGCAACTATCGAGCCGTGGAGCGGTGGCTTTCAGCGGTCGACGACTGGGAAGCGGTGGGCCTGGCAATCCTGAACCCCCCGTCGGTGCTGCGCTGGAACGTCGACAAGATCTATCTACAGCGTCTGGCCGAGACCGGTGCACCCATCGCTCCAACCGCCTGGCTCGACGCCGGCGATCCCGAACTGGCCCAGGCCGCGCGCGCCGCCCACGGCTGGGACGAGGCGGTGGTCAAGCCGCGCCGCTCGGGCGGCTCCTACCGGACCGAACGCCTGCGCGCCGGTCAGGTCGCCGCCTTCGAGCGCTTCGCCGGTCCGGCCATGGTCCAGCCCTTCCTGCCGTCCGTCGCCACCACCGGCGAGATGTCGCTGGTCTATTTCAACGGCGTCTTCAGCCACGCCGTGCGCAAGGTCGCCCAGGGCGGCGACTTCCGGGTTCAGCCCGACTGGGGCGGCCACGTCACCCGTGCCGAACCCGACGCCACCGAGTTCGCGGCAGCCGAAGCGGCCCTGGCCGCCATCGACGAAGGCCGGCTGCTCTACGCCCGCATCGACCTGGTTCGCGACCTTGAAGGCCGCCCCGTCGTGATGGAACTGGAACTGCTCGAACCCGACCTCTACCTCGGCGAAGATCCCGGCGCGCAGGACCGCTTCGTCCGAGCCGTGCTGGCGCGGACCTAGTCTCTCCTCCATCGCGTCGCGATGAGGGAGACCGGCCGCACAGCGGCCAGAGGGGGACGCCGCAGGCCTAAGGCGTTACACGCGGATCGATCCGCGCCGCCCGCGACGGGCAGATGTCGCTCAGCACGCAGCCCGCGCAGTTCGGCTTCCTCGCCGTGCACACATAGCGGCCATGCAGGATCAGCCAGTGGTGCGCCTTGGCCAGCCATTCGGCGGGTACCACCTTGTGCAACTGGTCCTCGACCTTGTCGGGCGTTGACGCATTGGCCAGGCCCAGCCGGTGCGAGACGCGAAAGACGTGGGTGTCCACCGCAATGGCCGGCTCGATCTCAAGCTCGTTCAGCACCACCGAGGCCGTCTTGCGCCCCACCCCCGGCAGGGCCTGAAGCTCGGCCCGGGTCAGCGGCACCTCGCCGCCGTGCTGCTCGACCAGGATGCGGCTCATGGCCACCAGGTTCTTGGCCTTGTTCCGATACAGCCCGATCGAGGCGATGAAGGGCGTCACCCCGGCCTCGCCCAGCGCCAGGATCGCCGCCGGCGTATTGGCCGCCGCAAACAGCTTGGCCGTCGCCTTATTGACCCCCACATCGGTCGCCTGGGCCGACAGGGCCACCGCCGAAACCAGCTCGAACGGCGTGGTCCAGTTCAGCTCGGTCCTGGGCTCGGGCATCCCGCGCGCCAGACGCGCGAACACCTCATCGACATAGGCTTCGTCCGGCGGCCAGCGGCGTTTCATCACAGGCTCCTCATCGCCTGAAACCAACCGTGTTCGACACCGATTTCAAGCCGTCTTGTTTTTTGGACGATCATGTCCATTTTACGCGCCTTCCTCCCTTCAGGCATGGTCGCCATGGCGCTCTCTCCTACACTTCGCAAACGCCTCCCCCTCATCGTCGCCGGCGTGGTCGGCGTCTTTCTGATCATCGGCGGCGGCGTCTGGTGGCAGGGCAAGCAGCGCTGGGAGGCGACCGACAACGCCTTCGTCGAGGCCGACACCGTCCTGGTCTCCAGCCAGGTCGACGGTCGCATCGTCGAGGTGCTGGTTGCCGACAACCAGCGGGTCCAGGCCGGCGACGTTCTGGTCCGGCTCGATGATTCCGACGCCCGCGCCCGTCTCGCCCAGGCCGAGGCCCAGCTCGCCGCCGCCGTGGCCACCGTCGACAATGTCGACGCTCGCTCGGCTGAGGAGGGTGCCCAGATCCAGGCCCGCCAGGCCGGCGTCGACCAGGCCCAGGCCCAGGCCGATCTCGCCGGTGCCCAGGCCGACCGCTACAGCCGCCTGGCCGAGGACGGCTGGGTCTCGGCCCAGCGCGTCCAGTCCGAGCGCGCCGGTGCCGCCCAGGCCCGCGCCGGTGTGGCCGAAGCCCAGGCCGGGCTGGAGGCTGAACGCCGCACCGCCGACACCCTGGTCTCGTCCCGCTCCCAGGCCGAGGCCCAGGTCGAACTGGCCCGCGCCGCCGTCGAGGAGGCCCGTATCGCTCTGGAGCGCACCGTCATCCGTGCCCCCTCCGCCGGCGTCATCGGGGCCCGCCAGGTCCGCGTCGGCCAGTATGTCCGCCCCGGCGGTCAGATGATGTCGCTGGTGCCGCTGGGCGAGACCTATGTGGTCGCCAATTTCAAGGAAACCCAGGTCGGGCGCCTGCGTCTGGGCCAGACCGTCGAGATCACCGCCGACGCCTTCCCCGGCCAGACTCTGACCGGCCGCATCGACAGCTTCTCGCCGGCCACCGGCTCCGAGTTTGCCCTGATCCCGATCGAGAACGCCTCGGGCAATTTCACCAAGATCACCCAGCGCGTACCGGTCCGCATCGTCGTCGAGGCCGGCCCGGAAGCCGCCGCCCTGCGTCCCGGCCTGTCCATCGAGGTACGGGTCGATCTGCACAGCGGCGGCGGGGCCACCTTCGCCCAGGCCGGAGCGGCGTCTGAGGCATGAGCGCCGCCGACATCGCGGCCGGGCCGGCACCTGACAAGGCCGAGCCCGAAGTCGACTGGTTCGTCCTGTTACTCGGCTTTGCCGGCATGGTGGTCGGCCAGTTCATGGCCATTCTCGACATCCAGATCGTCGCCGCCTCCCTACCCCAGATCCAGGCCGGCGTCGGGGCCTCCAACGACGAGATCAGCTGGGTCCAGACCGCCTATCTGATCCCCGAGGTCGTGATGATCCCCCTGTCCGGCTATCTGGCCCGGTGGTGGGGCACCCAGCGGGTGTTCATGATTTCCGCCACCGGCTTCATCGTCATGAGCGTCATGGCCGGCCTGTCGACCTCCATCGATATGCTGATCGTGTTTCGCGCCCTGCAAGGCTTCGTCGGCGGAGCCATGATCCCGACGGTCTTCGCGGTCGCCTTTACCGCCTTCCCGCCCCGGCACCGCGTCACCGCCAGCGTCATCATGGGACTGATCGTCACCCTGGCCCCGACCGTCGGCCCGACCCTGGGCGGGCATCTGACCGAGATGCTCAGCTGGCGCTGGCTGTTCTTCATCAATGTCATCCCCGGCATCCTGGTGCTGTTCCTGGTCGGCCAGTATGGCAGGTTTGACCAGGGCGACCCGAACCTGTCGCGCGGTTTCGACTGGTGGGGCCTGGGCCTGATGGCCGCCTTTCTGATGGGCCTTCAGTTCGTGCTGGAAGAAGGCGCCAAGAACGACTGGTTCGCCGACGACCACATCCTGTTGCTCAGCGTCGTGGTGGCGATCACGGGCCCGGCCTTCATCTGGCGTACCCTGACCTATCGCAATCCGATCGTAGAGCTTAGGGCCTTCACCGACCGCAACTTCACCGTCGGGGTCGTGATGACCTTCATCACCGGCGCAGCCCTGTTCGGCGGCACCTTCCTCTTGCCCCTGTTCCTGGGCCGGGTTGGCGGCTTCTCGGCGGCCGAGGTCGGCACCATCATGGTGGTCTCGGGCCTGGCCATGTTCCTGACCGCCCCCATCGCCGGGCGCATCGCGCGCAGGGTCGATCCGCGCATCCCCATGTTCGTCGGCTTTCTGATGGCGGCCTGGGGAATGTGGGAGGCCCACGCCGTCACCCCCGAATGGGGTTTCTGGGAATTCGCCAGCGTCCAGGCCTTCCGCGGCGTCGGCGTCATGTTGGCCATGATCGCCTCCCAGAATGTCACCATGTCAACGCTGAAGCCCAGCATGATCAAGAACGCCTCTGGCCTGGTCAATCTGTCGCGCAACGTCGGCGGGGCGTTTGGCCTGGCGGTGCTGAATACGCTGCTGACCGAGCGCAGTGCCGTTCACATGGGCGAACTGACCTCCCGCATATCCACCACGTCCAGCCAGACCGCCGATATGCTCGCCGGCCTGACGGCGCGGTTCGAGCAACTCGGCCTGGCCGATCCGACGGGAGCCGCCTATTCGGCCCTTCACCGGATGATCCAGCTCCAGGCCACCAACCTCGCCTTCGGGGATGCCTTCGCGGTCCTGGGCCTGGGCTGTGCGGTCGCGGCCGTCGTTGTGCTCCTGGCCAAGCCCGTACGCGGCGGCCTGCTGGCCCCCGGCGGAGATATGCACTGATGCCGCGCGCTTTCGGACAGATCGACGAGTCCAAGACCGAGGCGTTGCTGGACGCCGCCAGTGTCTTGATTTCCGAACACGGGGCCAATGTTTCCATGGAGGCCATTGCCCGGCGCGCCGGTGTCTCCAAACAGACCCTGTACAATCGCTTCGGCTCGCGCGTGGAGATCGCTCGCGCCCTGGCCGCACGCCGCACCGACGCCCTCACCCAGACACTCAGGTCCGGCGACGATCCCGAGACGGTTCTGGTCGCCTATGCCACCGGCCTGTTGGAAAAGATCCTTCTGGACGAATCCACGACAGCCCTGCGCAACGTCGCCCTGATCGCGCCCCAGGCACCGGGCCTGGCCACCGCTGTCTATGAAGCCGGCCCGGCCGAGGGGCTCCGGCGCCTATCCGAATGGCTGACCGAACAGACCGCCGCCGGGCGGCTCAACACCCCCGACCCTGATGCCGCCGCCGAAATGCTGGCCGGCATGATCCTGGGCCACGGCCACCTGCGCGCCGTCCTGGGCATCCCCCGCCCCGACATCAACGTCCCCGCCCGCGCCCGCGAAGCCACCCGCCGCTTCCTCAAGGCGTTCGCGGCCTAAGATGTCCTCCCTGACGGCGAAGCCGTTTGGGCGGGGGACCGCGAAGCGGTGGAGGGGAAAGAGCGGTGCAGTCGTCTCAGCTTCGCAGGGCTTTTGCCCGCCCCCAGCGCATCCCCTACACTCCCCCTCGACCGGTCTTTGACAGCGCGAGCCATCCGGACGATCCGGACGCTGCGGACGGTGTTTTTGCCGTCCGGATCAGCCGTCCCGGTTTTGCACCTCTTGCACCCTGTCGCGCGGGCGCAAAATCACCCCGCCCGGTTCTTGACGAGGTCCTCCACCACCGACGGGTCGGCCAGGGTCGAGGTGTCGCCCAGATTGGACGTATCACCCTCGGCGATCTTTCTCAGGATCCGGCGCATGATCTTGCCCGAGCGCGTCTTGGGCAGGCCCGGTGCCCACTGGATCACATCGGGGCTGGCGATCGGGCCGATCTCGCGGCGCACCGTGGCGACCAGCTCCTTTTTCAGATCATCGCTCGGCGTCTGGTCCAGCTTCAGGGTGACATAGGCCCATACGCCCTGACCCTTGATGTCGTGCGGATAGCCGACCACCGCCGCCTCGGCGACGGCCTGATGCTCGACCAGGGCGCTCTCGATCTCGGCCGTGCCCAGCCGGTGCCCGGAGATGTTCAGCACATCGTCGATCCGGCCGGTGATCCAGTAATAGCCGTCGGCGTCGCGCCGGGCTCCGTCGCCGGTGAAATACTGGCCTGGGAAGGTCGAGAAATAGGTGTCCAGGAACCGTTCGTGGTCGCCGTAAACCGTCCGCATCTGGCCCGGCCACGAATCCGTCAGGGTCAGCGGCCCCTCCGCCGCTCCCTCCAGCGCCTCGCCCTCATGCGTCACAATGGCGGGGAACACTCCCGGCAACGGTTGGGTGGCTGAGCCCGGCTTCAAATTCGTCGCCCCCGCCACCGGCGAGATCAGGACCCCGCCCGTCTCGGTCTGCCACCAGGTATCGACGATCTGGCACCGACCGTCCCCGACCACGCGGTGATACCACAGCCAGGCCTCGGGATTGATCGGCTCGCCGACCGAACCGAGCAGTCTCAGCGACGCCCGGCTGGCCGCCTTCACCGGCCCGTCGCCCTCGCGCATCAGGGCCCGGATCGCCGTCGGCGCGGTGTAGAAGACCCCGACCTCATGTTTGTCGATCACCTGCCAGAACCGGCCCGCGTCCGGGTAGGTCGGCACCCCTTCGAACATCAGGCTGGTCGCCCCATTGGCCAACGGCCCATAGACGATATAGCTGTGGCCGGTGACCCAGCCGACGTCGGCGGTGCACCAGTAGATCTCGCCCTCGCGGCAATCGAACACCCGCTGATGCGTATAGGCCGCCCAGGCCAGATAACCGCCCGTCGTATGCAGCACCCCCTTGGGCTTTCCGGTCGAGCCTGAGGTGTACAGGATGAACAGCGGGTCCTCCGCCCCCATCGGCTCCGGCGTGCAATCGGCCGAAACCGAGGCCGGATCATAGACCACGTCTCGCCCTTCGGTCATCGCCACCTCGGCCCCGGTGCGGCGCACCATCAAGACCGTCCTGACCCCGCCGACCTTCTCCAGGGCCGCATCGACATTGGCCTTCAAGGGCACTGTCCGCCCCCCGCGCAGCCCCTCGTCGGCGGTGACCACAAAGGTCGAGCCGCAATCGTCGATCCGCCCGGCCAGACTGTCCGGCGAAAAGCCGCCGAACACCACCGAATGAACCGCCCCGATCCGGGCCGAGGCCAGCATCGCCCAGGCCGCCTCCGGGATCATCGGCAGGTAGATGGTGACGCGGTCGCCCTTCTTGACCCCGTGCGCCTTGAACACATTGGCCATGCGGCACACCGCCTCGTGGGCCTGGGCGTAGGTGAAGCTGCGGCTCTCGGCCGGATCATCGCCCTCCCAGATGATCGCCACCTGATCGCCGCGCGTCTCAAGATGCCGGTCCAGACAGTTGGCCGAGACGTTCAGCACACCATCCTCGAACCAGCGAATGCGAAAGTCGTCGCGGGCGAACGACACGTCGTTGAGCCTTGAAAACGGCTGGATCCACTCCAGCCGCTCGCCGACCTCGCGCCAGAAGCCATCCGGGTCACGCGCGGCCCGGTCCCGCTCGGCGGCCAGGGCGGCACCGTCCAGGCTCGCGCCCGCCGACTGTTCGGGCGTGACGGCGAAGATCTCATCGTGGCTCATGGTCGTTTCCTCGTTCGATCAGCGTTTGCGTCTGTTGTTGTCGCGGCGCGCTTACTTTCTCAGTATGAGGGCCTGATCCGAAATCCAAGCCGAGCCGCCTCAAGGCGCGCGGAGACTGTCGCAATGCTGATCCACCTGTCGTCCTGGCCCGAGATCGAGGCCCGTCTGAACCAGACCAGGACGGTCATCATCCCCATCGGCTCGAACGAACAGCATGGCCCGACCGGCCTTCTGGGCACCGACTGGCTATGCCCGGAGATCATCGCCCACGCCGCCGAGCGCCAGGACGAGAGCCTGGTCGTGGCCCCGACCTTCAACATCGGCATGGCCCAGCATCACCTGGGCTTTCCCGGCACCATCACCCTTCGTCCGTCCACCTTCATGGCGGCGATTTCCGACTGGGTCTCGTCCCTGACCCGGCACGGCTTTGAGCGGATCTATTTCCTCAACGGCCACGGCGGCAACGTCTCGACCATCGAGGCTGCCTTCGCCGAAATCTACGCCGAATGGTCCTTCGCCGAGGAACGCTGCCCCTTCATCCTCAAGCTGAAGAACTGGTGGGACCTGCCGGGGGTGCACAGCCTGTGCTCCCAGATCTTCCCGACCGGTCACGGCTCGCACGCCACCCCGTCCGAGATCGCCGTGACCCAGGCCGCCTATCCCGACCGCATCAAGACCGCCGAGCTGTCGCCCAAGATCGCTCCCATGGGGCCGATCCGCGATGCGCTCGATTATCGCGCCCGCTTCCCCGACGGCCGCATCGGCTCGGACCCGCTGCAGGCCACCCCGGAAAAGGGCCAGACCATCATCGACGCCTCGGTCAAGGCCCTGTTCGACGACGTGAAGGCCTTCTCGGACGAGGTCATGCCGGGGGTCTAGGCCCCCTATTCTTCACGGATCGCGCCCATCTCCAGCGCGAACAGCGGCGCCACCGAAGCGAACAGCCGCATATGTTCGGTCATGCCCTCCCAGGTCATGCCGGGCGTGATCAGCACGTCGTACTGGGCCACCGCCGCCGTTCCCTCGGGCCGCTCAAGCTCAAAGGCCTTGAGATAGCGCCGCTGCTGATTCCAGCGCTCGACCGCGCCCTCGGTCATCGCGGCAATCTGGAACCCCGCAGAGAACTGCCAGGACTGGCAGCGTCCGGCCACACAGTCGAAGCCCGTCATGTCCCAGGCCACGCCATTGGCACCTGAACGGACCTGATCGCCGTCGACGACCGTATCCAGTCCCTGTTGTGTCAGCCAGGCGGCCACTTCCTCGGCGGTCGGTCCGCCCGACGGCAGGGTTTGTGCCATGCCTGGCCCGGCCGCCGACACGATCATCATTCCCACGATCCCGGCCAGAACAGTTCGAGACATCCGCAAAGCTCCTGAATTTGGCCGACATCCGTTTCACGGGACCGTGGCGCGATCAAGGCCCGGCCCTTGCGGCTCCTGTCATGGATGACCCAAGGCCAAGATTTCGACTTTTGGGGCTTGGCCGGATCGTCGGCACGGCCTATCGGTCGCCCATGGGAGAAGGTGGGCCGCGCACCGACGGTGGCCCAGATCAGGAAAGCACCACCATGGACGGCGGCCAAACCGCACTTACGCTTCAGGCACTGGAAGACGCCTTCGCCGAGCAGATCGGACGCAAGTCAGGCAAGGATCTGAACGAACTCGAGCGCGCCTTTGTGGCCCAGGTTCACGACGACTACATCGCCGAAGAGACGCCTGAACTGGGCCTGACCGACTTCGCCAAGGTCCTGACCCACTTCTGGGCCTTCGCCGAGCAGCGTCAAGCAGGCGCCGCCCCCACCATTCGCGTGCGTCCCGCGCGGGAGGCCGGCGTCGATGCCCCCTTCGACCTGGTTGAGGTCGTTCAGGACGACGGTCCCTTCCTGGTCGACAGCACCATGGGTGACCTGGCCGAGGCCGGTGCCTCGGTGCGGGCCATGTTCCACCCGCTGCTGAATTGCGGGCGCGATGCCGCCGGGGCCCGCCAAGCCAGCGCCGATCACAGGGAATCAATGATCCTGGTGATCGTTGATCCGATGACCCAGGAGCGCCGCGAAGCCGTCCGCTCCAGCCTGGTTGAGACGCTCGCCGACGTGCGCCTGGCGGTGCAGGACCATGCCGCCATGGCCGATCTGATGGCTGAGGCCGCAGACCGGGTCGATGCCGGCATCCCTGGCGTCTCGCCCGAGATCCAGCAGGAAGGTCTGGACTTTCTGCGCTGGCTTCAGAACGACCACTTCGTCTTCCTGGGGGCCCGCGACATCGACTATCCGCGCGCTGCGGATGGCGGCTATGCCACGAACCAGCCCCTGACCCAGCGCATTGAGGGCCTCGGCGTCCTGCGTGATCCCGAGCGCCCCATCCTGCGTCAGGCCCATGAGACAGCCTCGCTTTCCGACGCCTTGCAGCGGCGCGCCGAGCGCGGCGAGCCCGTCGTGGTGGCCAAGGCTAATCTTCGCTCGCGCGTGCACCGACGCGTGCACATGGATTACGTCTCGATCCTCCGTTACGGCCCCGATGGCCGGCCGTCCGGCGAGACGCGTTTCGTCGGCCTGTTCACCTCCGAGGCCTATGACAAGGCCGCCTTTGATGTGCCGCTGATCCGCGCCAAGGTCCGCCAGGTCCTGGCTCGTGGCGGCAAGGCCGAGGGCACCCACAACCACAAGCGCCTGAAGAACATCCTTGAGGCCTTCCCCCGCGACGAACTGTTCCAGGTCGGCGAAGACGAGCTGCTGGAAACGACGCTGGGCATCCTGCACCTGAACGACCGCCCTCGCGTGAAGCTGTTCACTCGCATGGATCCGTTTGACCGGTTCATCTCGATCCTCGCCTATATTCCGCGCGAACGGTATGACGCTGGCGTGCGCGAGCGCATCGGCAAGATTCTGGCCGAGGCCTGGGGCGGGCGAATGTCGGCCTGGTACCCACAGCTCAGCGACGGCCCGCTGGTCCGCATCCATTACATCATCGGCGTGACGCCCGGTCAGCACCTGACGCCGGACCCGGCCGAGCTCGAGGCCCGCATCGTCGAGGCCTCGCGCGGGTGGACGGATCGCTTCGAGCAGGCGGCGCGTGGCCTGGGCCTGGCCGATGCCGGTATCGGGGCCCTGACCCGCAACTGGGCCGACGCCTTCCCGGCCAGCTACCGTGATCGCTACGACGCGCGCGAAGCCCTGATCGACTTGGCCGAGGTCGATCGACTGGGAGAAAGCGACGTCGTCGTGCGCGCCTTCCGGGGACCGACGGACAGCAATCTTCAGTTCCACTTCAAGCTCTACCGGCGCGGACGCTCGGCCCCGCTGGCCGACGTCCTGCCGATCCTCTCGGACATGGGCCTGAAGGCGCTCGAAGAATATGGCCATCGGGTCCAGCCCACCGAAGGCGAACCCATCTACATCCACGAATTCCTGCTCGAAGACCCGCGCGGCAGCGACCTGAAATTCTCTGACGTCAAGGATCCGTTCGAGGACGCCTTCTCGGCCGTCTGGGCTGAACACACCGAATCCGACGGCTTCAATCGCCTAGTGCTTGAACTGGGCGTCGGTTGGCGAGATGCCGCCTTGGTCCGCGCCATGGCCAAGTACCGGCAACAGTCCGGCCTTGATCCGTCACAGGCGACCCAGGAAGAGGCCCTGCGCGAATATCCCGAGGTGGCGCGGCAGATCCTGGACCTGTTCCGCGCCAAGTTCGATCCCGACCTGGACGGCGATTCCGCCGCCCGCGAGAAGTCGGTCACTCGCCTGTACAACGAAGGCGAACAGGGGCTGCAAGCCGTCAAGAGCCTGGACCATGACCGCGTCCTGCGCCGGCTGCTGCTGCTGGTCATGGCGATCAAACGCACGAACTACTATCAGCGCACCGACGATCCGGACCGCCCCTTCAAGTCCTACATCTCCTTCAAGGTGGCCTCCCGCGAGCTCGCCGATCTTCCCGCCCCCAAACCCTATCGCGAGATCTTTGTCTGGGCGCCGCACGTCGAGGGCGTGCACCTGCGCTTCGGCCCGGTCGCGCGCGGCGGCCTGCGCTGGTCTGATCGACGCGACGACTTCCGCACCGAGGTACTCGGCCTGGTCAAGGCTCAGCAGGTCAAGAACGCGGTCATCGTGCCGGTCGGTTCCAAGGGTGGCTTCTTCGCCAAGCATCAGGCCCGCGTGGCCAAGGCGTCCGGCAATGATCGCGACGCCATCCAGCAGGAGGGCATCCGGGCTTACCGCACCTTCCTGTCGGGGCTGCTCGATCTGACCGACAACATCCTGGCCGACGGGGCCGTCCAGCGCCCGATCCGGGTCGTGGCCTGGGAAGGCGACGACCCCTATCTGGTGGTCGCCGCCGACAAGGGAACGGCGACCTTCTCGGACATCGCCAATAGCATCTCGGAATCCTATGGCTTCTGGCTGGGAGACGCCTTCGCCTCGGGCGGCTCGGTGGGCTACGACCACAAGGTCATGGGCATCACCGCGCGTGGGGCCTGGGAAGCGGTCAAGCGCCACTTCATGGAAATGGGCAAGGACATCCAGACCGAGCCGTTCACCGTGGTCGGCGTCGGCGATATGTCCGGCGACGTCTTCGGTAACGGGATGCTGCTGTCCAAGCAGATCAAGCTGGTTGCCGCCTTCAACCACCTGCACATTTTCATCGACCCCGATCCCGATCCGGCCTCCAGCTGGGAAGAGCGGGACCGGATGTTCAAACTGCCCCGCTCGACCTGGGCCGATTACGACGCCTCCAAGATCTCGAAGGGAGGCGGCATTTTCTCTCGCGATGAGAAGTCGCTGACTCTGTCGCCCGAGATCAAGGCCGTTCTGGGCATCGAGGACGACGCCCTGGCACCGTCCGATCTGATCCAGGCCATCCTCAAGTCCGAGGCAGAGCTGCTCTATCTCGGCGGCATCGGCACCTATGTGAAAGCCCCCGCCGAAACCAATCTTCAGGTCGGCGACAAGGCCAATGACGCGGTCCGCGTCGACGCCCATGAGCTAAGGGTCAAGGTCATTGGCGAAGGGGCCAATCTGGGTCTTACCCAGGCCGGTCGCATCGCCTTCGCGCGAAACGGCGGACGCATCAATACCGATGCCATCGACAACTCCGCCGGCGTCGATTCCTCGGACCACGAGGTCAATATCAAGATCCTGTGCGGAGCCATCGAGGCCGCCGGCAAGCTGACGCGCGAACAGCGCAACACCCTTCTGGCGTCGATGACCGACGAGGTCGCCGCCAAGGTTCTGGTCCACAACTACGATCAGACCCTGGCCGTCTCGCTCCAGGAGGCGACGGCAGTTTCGGACCTGGATTCCCATGCTCGCTTCATGGCGCGGCTGGAGCACGCCGGGAAACTCGACCGCAAGGTCGAGGGCCTGCCGACCCAGGATCAACTGAACGAGATGTCCACCCAGGGGCTGGGTCTGACCCGACCTGAACTCGCGGTGCTGACCGCCTATGGCAAGCTGGAACTCGACGCCGAGATCGTGGCCGGAACCTCACCTGACGACCCCTATTTCGAGGAGACCCTGGTCCGGTATTTCCCGGCCCCGATGGCGACCTACGAAGAGGAGATGAACCGACACCGGCTACGGCGGGAGATCATCTCGACGATCCTCTCCAACGAGATCGTCAATATGTGTGGTGCCACCTTCGGCTCGCGCCTCAAGCAATCGGCCGAATGCGACACGGACGCCCTGGTCACCGCCTTCGAAGCGGCCCGGCGCGTCTTCCGCCTCGACGAGGCCTGGGATGCCGTCTCGGCGCTTGACCTCAAGGTTCCGGCCGAGGCTCAACTCGCCCTCTACGGCGAGATCCAGGTCGTTCTGCGCCGCCAGTCATTCTGGCTGGCACGGCGCGCCCGCAACTCGATCGGCGGTGTCCAGGCCTTGATCGACGCCTACCGGCCGGCTGCCGATGCCCTGCGGGCTGAAGGCGCGACGGTCCTGTCCAGCTTCGGCAAGGACCGCTACGAGGAGCGCGCCCAGGCCTTCATGGCTGCGGGGGCACCCGAAGACCTGGCCCGGGCTGTGGCCATGCTGCGACCGCTGACGGCGACCAGCGACATCGGTGACCTGGCCAATGCCGCCGGGTGGGACGCTCCGTCGATGGCGCGGCTGTACCATCAGGTCGGACTGGCGCTCGGCTTTGACCGTTTGCGTCAGGCCGCCGGGTCGCTGGTCACGCGAGATCACTTCGAGCGCCTGGCTGTCCGCCGCCTGATCGAGGATCTGATGACCGAGCAGGAGACCCTCAGTGGGGCCGTGGCGCGCCAGTGTCAGGCCGGTGACGGAGCCGATGAGGCCCGCGCCGCCGAGGTCGTGACCGACTGGATCGGCCCGCGCGCCGGGATCGTCGATCAGGTCCGGCGAACCATCGACGAGATCGAGCAGAGCGGCCAGGGCTGGAGCTTCGCCAAGCTGACCATCGCCAACGTCGCCCTGCGCGATCTGGCAACATCGGCCTGAGGCTGGGAAAGGGAGGGCGAGGGTGACCCGCAAATTCCTCGTCGTCGCCGACGACAGCGCGGAATTCCGCGCGGCCCTGAGCTATGCCGCGCAGCGCGCCCGCTCGACGGGCGGGCGCGTATCCTTGCTCAAGGTGCTCGCCCCCTCGACCAACGACTATTTTGCGGGCGTCCGCGAAGAGATCGAGGCCGAGATGCGCAAGGAGGGCGAGGCGCTGCTCGTGCGGCTGGGCGCTGACGCCGAGGCCCGATCCGGGGCCAAGCCGGAGTTCCTGATCGAGGTCGGCGAAACGCGCGAGGCCCTGAAACGGGTCGTCGCCGCCGATCCCGAGATCAAGATCCTGGTCCTGGCAGCTGCGGTCGGCGGGCGCGGGCCCGGCCCTCTGGTAACCGCCCTGGCCAAGGAGGGCTCGGGCTTCTGGGGTCGCAAATTGCCGGTCACGGTAGTGCCCGGCGATCTCTCCGACGAGGAGATCGAGGCCCTGGCGTGAGTTTGGTCGGGGGCGACACCTTTCCCTGGTGGGAGAAGGAAACGTGAGCTGGGAATTCTGGATTGATCGGGGCGGCACCTTCACCGATGTCGTTGCGCGAGCACCTGACGGTCGTCTGATCGTCTCGAAACTGCTCAGCGAAGATCCCGGCCGCTATGCTGACGCCGCCGCAGAGGCCGTGCGGCGCACTCTCCATGCGGCCGGCGAGCCGCAGGCTCCGGCCCTCGTCAAGATGGGCACGACGGTCGCAACAAACGCCCTGCTAGAACGCAAGGGAGAGCCGGTCCTGCTGGTCACGACGCAAGGGTTAGGCGACGTCCTGCGGATCGGCTGGCAGAGCCGGCCTGACATCTTCGCACGTCACATCGTCCTGCCCGACGCCCTCTATGCCGAGGTGGCCGAGATCCCCGAGCGGATTGGTGCCGACGGCGAAGTCCTGACTCCGCTCGACGAAGAGGCGGCGCGGGCCGCGCTCCAGACCGCGCGAGACGACGGCCTGAAAGCCGTCGCCATCGTCTTCGCCCATGGCTGGAAACACCCTGACCACGAGGCACGGGTCGCCGTCCTGGCCCGCCAGATCGGCTTCGACCAGGTGTCGGTCAGCCATGAGGTAGCCCCCCTGATCCGCATGGTCGGACGTGGCGACACCACGACGATGGACGCCTATCTGTCGCCGGTCCTGCGCCGCTATGTCGACCAGGCCGCCGCCGAGATGGGGACGGCTGCACGGCTTCTGTTCATGCAGTCCAACGGTGGCCTGATCGACACCCGACTGTTTCGGGGCAAGGACGCCGTACTGTCGGGGCCGGCAGGCGGTGTCATCGGCATGGCCGCGACGGCCGAGGCCGCAGGCTTCGATCGTGTCATCGGCTTCGACATGGGCGGCACCTCCACCGACGTCTGTCACTATGCGGGGGCGTTCGAACGCTCCAGCGAGCGGACCGTGGCGGGCGTGCGTCTGACCGCACCGATGCTGGACATCCACACGGTAGCGGCCGGCGGTGGCTCGATCTGTCGTTTCGATGGAGAGCGCCTGCGCGTCGGGCCGGAATCCGCCGGTGCCGCTCCCGGGCCGGCCTGCTACGGACGCGGCGGGCCGCTGACGGTGACCGACTGCAATCTGATGCTTGGCCGGATCCGGCCCGAAGCCTTCCCGCGCGTGTTCGGCCCCAATGGGGATCAGCCGCTGGATGTCGCCGCCACCACCGGTGCCTTTGCCCGCCTGGCCGATCAGACCGGTCAGTCACCCGAGGCCCTGGCCGAAGGCTTCCTCGACATTGCCGTCGAACATATGAGCCGGGCCATACGCCAGATTTCGATCCAGCGCGGGCACGATCTGACAGGGTATGCCCTGGCCTGTTTCGGCGGGGCCGGCGGCCAGCACGCCTGTCGGGTCGCGGATGCACTTGGACTGGATACGGTGCTTATCCATCCGCTGGCCGGCGTCCTGTCGGCCTATGGTATGGGGCTGGCGGCGCTCCGGTCCCTCCGCAAGGTCAGCGTCGAGCGGCCGCTTGATGAGGCCGGCCCGGATCTGGTCGCACAGGCGGCGGCCCTGGAAACCGAAGGCCGCGCCGAAATCGAAGCCCAGGACATGGCCCTGGCCGGCATCGCAGCCGACCGGCTGGTCGATCTGAAGTACATCGGCTCAGACGCCAGCCTGGCTGTGCCTCTGGGGTCGATCACCGACATGGCCGAGGCCTTCCACCGGGCGCACGCCCGGCGGTTCGGCTTCGATGCCCGGACCTCGCCACTCGTCGTCGACGCACTCAGCGTCGAGGTGGTGGGCCAGATGACCGCAGAGGTCCCGACCGCCCCGGCCGCGATCGAGGCTCACGCCGCGGAACCGGTCGGCCAGATCCGCGCCGTCTTCGGCACCGCCGTTACGGTGCCCCTGCTGGACCGAGACCGGCTCAAGCCGGGAGCCTGGATAGACGGCCCGGCCATCATCGGCGAAGCGACCGGTACCACGGTCGTCGAACCCGGCTGGCGAGCCCGTGTCGACGGCCTGGCGAACCTGATCCTCGAACGGGTCGCGCCGCGCGACGAACGCCGGGCCGAAGGCACTGAGGCAGACCCCATCCGGTTGGAACTGTTCAACAGTCGTTTCATGGCGGTGGCCGAACGCATGGGTCTGGCGCTTCAGGCCACGGCTCGATCGGTCAATATCAAGGAGCGGCTGGATTTCTCCTGCGCCCTGTTTGACGCCGGCGGTGGACTGATCGCCAATGCGCCGCACATTCCGGTTCACCTGGGCTCGATGGGCGAAAGTATCCGTACCGTCATCCGCCAGCGCGGCGACGGCCGCGATGGGCGCGGCATGAGGCCGGGCGACGCCTATGTGCTGAATGCGCCCTACAACGGCGGCACCCATCTGCCCGACATCACGGTGATCCAGCCGGTTTTCCTGACCGGTGAAGACAGACCCGCCTTCTATGTGGCGGCGCGCGGCCACCATGCCGACATCGGCGGCATTACACCCGGATCGATGCCTCCCACCTCTCGCTCGGTGGACGAGGAGGGCGTGCTGATCGACGACGCTCTGCTGGTCGATGCCGGACGTTTTCTGGAAGACGAGACCCGGGCCTTGCTGGCGTCGAATGTCTGGCCGGCCCGCAACCCGGATCAGAACATCGCCGACCTCAAGGCCCAGGTCGCCGCCTGCGTTCAGGGGGCAGACGAGCTGACCGCGCTGGTCACTGCCTTTGGGCGCGAGGTCGTCGAGGCCTATATGGGCCACGTCCAGGACAATGCCGAAGCCGCTGTGCGCCGCGCCATCCAGGTGTTGGACGACGGCGACTACGCCCTGGAGATGGACGACGGGGCCGTCATTCAGGTCAAGGTCACGGTCGACCGGGCCGACCGTTCGGCCGTCATCGATTTCACCGGCACCAGCGCCCAGCTGGCCACCAATTTCAACGCTCCCTCTTCGATTGCGCGGGCGGCTTGTCTGTATGTCTTTCGGACCCTGGTCGATGACGCCATTCCGCTCAACGAGGGCTGCCTGAAACCCCTGACGCTGATCCTGCCGGACGGCTCAATGCTGTCGCCCCACTACCCTGCCGCGGTGGTGGCCGGAAATGTAGAGACCAGCCAGGCGGTGGTCGATGCGCTCTATGGCGCGCTCGGCGTGCTGGCGGCCAGTCAGGGTACCATGAACAATTTCACCTTCGGCGACGACCGCCGCCAGTATTATGAGACCATCGCCGGCGGAGCCGGGGCCGGGCCGGGCTTTGATGGGGCCAGCGCCGTCCAGACCCACATGACCAACAGCCGCCTGACCGATGTCGAGGTTCTGGAAGAGCGGTTTCCCGTGCGCGTGGAGGCCTTCGCCATTCGCGAGGGTTCTGGAGGTGGCGGGCGGCACCGCGGCGGCGACGGCGTGGTCCGGCGGGTCCAGTTCCTTGAACCGATGACGGCCGCCATTCTGTCGAACCGCCGCCGCACCGCGCCGTTCGGAGCGAGCGGGGGCGAGCCTGGACAGACGGGGCGGAACAGCGTGGTTCGCGCCGATGGACGGATCGAGCCACTGGGCTCGACCGACCAGGCCCAGATGCAGCCGGGCGACGTTTTCGAGATCGAAACGCCGGGCGGCGGCGGATTCGGCGCAGGGGCTTAAAAATCAGTCGTCAGGGCGCTATGTGCGACCCATGACTGACCTGACTGCCGTGATCGATCAGGGGCGAGAAGCCCTCAGCCTCAACGCCGCCGTTCTCGACCGAACGACAGAGATGGCCGGCAACCTGGCCGTAAATCTGGTTGTGGCGATCCTGATCCTGGTCGCGACCCTGTTCATTGCGCAGTGGGCCGGACGGGTGGTCAGCCGGATGCTAGGACGCGCCCGACGTAGCGCCCCGGATCCGATGCTGGAGGGCTTCCTGGTCCAGGTGGTGCGGGTCACCGTCATTGCCGTGGGTCTGGTGGCGGTTCTTCAGCGGCTGGGCGTCCAGACAACCTCGATCATCGCCGTTCTCGGTGCCGCATCCCTGGCCATCGGCCTGGCCCTGCAGGGCACCCTGTCGAATGTGGCCGCCGGCGTCATGTTGCTGATCCTGAGACCCTATCGCGTCGGCGATCTGGTTGAGGTCGGAGACAAGACGGGCGTCGTCCAGAGACTGGACCTGTTCACCACCCGGATCATCGACGCCAACAACCGGCGGATCACCGTGCCCAACAGCCAGGTTCTGGGGGACGCCATCGTCAATATTTCGGGCCAGAAGACGCGCCGCATCGAGCTGGCCATGGGTGTGGACTACGACAGCGATCTGCATGAGGTCATGGCCGTGATGAAACGCGTGGCGGCCGATCATCCGGCTGTGCTCGACAAGCCTGAGACATGGGCAGGGGTCGTCAATTTCCTCGACAGTTCGATCGAAGTGATGCTGCACGCCTGGGTCAAGTCGGGAGACTACTGGCAGACCAGGGCCGATCTGAACCTCGCCATGAAGACCGCCTTCGATCACGCCGGCATCGTCATCCCCTATCCCCATCAGGTCGATCTGCATCGCTCGGCGGCCGCGCCGAAACCACGCAAGCCCAAGGCCACGCCGGCGCCCAAGGCCCGCGCGCCGGCACCGCGCGCCCGTCTCAGCCCCGCCGAGAAGGCCCAGGCTGCCGGGGGGGAGAGCTAGGTCGTGCGGCATGATTTCGGGTCCGACACCACCGCCGGCATGGCCCCCGAGGCCCTGGCGGCGCTGGCGGCCGTCAATGTCGGCTATGCCCCGTCCTATGGGGCGGATGCCGTTTCGGCGCGCTGTGCCGACCTGATCCGCGAGCGCGTCCAGGCCGATGCCGAGGTTCGCTTCGTCTTTTCCGGCACCGCCGCCAACGCCATGGCGATCTCCATGCTTGCGCAGCCGTTCGAGGCGGTCCTGGCGCATCAGGCGGCCCACATCTGCACGGACGAAAGCGGCGCACCGGGCTTCTTCGGCCAGGGTGTAGGCCTGATCGGTCTGCCGGGACTCTCGGGCAAGATCGACCCTGCCGCGCTCACCGCCGCCCTGTCGGAACCCGAGGTCGGCCACCGCCAGTCGCCGGGTGCCCTGAGCCTGACCCAGGCGACCGAATATGGGGCGCTCTATACGTCGGAAGACCTTCGCAAACTGATCGAGCCAGCCAAGGCCGCCGGCCTGAAGGTGCATCTTGACGGCGCACGGCTCGCCAATGCCGTGGCCGCCGGATTCGACATGGCCGACATCCCACGCCTGGGCGTGGACGTCCTGGTCCTGGGGGCCTGCAAGGCCGGGGCGCTCAGCGCCGAGGCCCTGGTCATTTTCGACAAGAGCCTGACCCGGCGGATGGACAATCGCCTGAAGCAGGCGGGTCAGACAGCATCCAAGATGCGCTTTCTATCGGCTCCGATCCTGGGCCTGCTGGAGTCCGGGGCCTGGGACGGCCATGCCGCCCACGCCAACGCCGCCGCGCGCGCCCTGGCTGACGGCGTGCTGGCGCACACGCGCTACGTCCTGGCCCATCCGGTGGATACCAATGCCGTCTTTGTCAGAATGCCGGCGGAGCATCATCGACGCCTGAATGAACGGGGCTGGGCCTGTTATCGGTTTGACGATGGCTCGGTCCGTTTCGTCTGCTCCTGGGCGACCAGCGAAGAGGCCATACGCACCCTCATCGAAGATATGGCCGGTTTGGACTGATCCGAGATCGCAAACGCGTCAGAAGTCGCTATCTATGCGACCGATGACTGGGGCGATTGATCTCTTCTTGCGCAGGACGTTTGGCTGATGGCGCGCGCGACCAGGCGCGGCCGCGTCGATCCCTCGACCCGCGTCATCGACGCCGACCTGGCAGGCGCACAGTCCACGCCCCCCCGAACGCTGGATGCCTTCGCCGATCTGGCCCGGCTGGTCGCCCGGTCGCGCGCACCGCAGTTGCATCTGCGGCTGGCCCTATCCCTGATCCTGACCCTTGCGGGCAAGTCCCTGGGCGTCCTGGCACCTCTGGCCCTGGGGGCCGCCGTCAATGTCCTGGCCGGCGAGAATCGTCCGGTGCTGGGCCTCACCCTGGGGTTCACGGCCTTCGCCGCCGGCTGGGCCCTGATCCGCTTCTTCGCCTCGGCCATGCCTCAGGCGCGGGACGCCCTGTTCACCCCGGTGGCAGAGGCCACCAAGCGCACGGCGGCCATCGAGGCGTTCAGCCATGCGCTCAGCCTGTCACTGGACTTCCACCAGACCAAGAAGTCTGGCGCTCTGGCCCGGATCGTCGAGCGCGGCGCGCGCTCGAGCGAATTCCTGTTGCGAATCCTCGCCTTCAACATCGGCCCGACCATTCTGGAGCTGATCCTCGCGGCCGCAGTCCTGGCTGGGGCCTATGACTGGCGCTTCGCCGTGGTGGCTGTGGCAACCATCGCCACCTATGTCGCCTTCACCCTGGCGGTTTCGGACTGGCGCATACGGCATCGGCGCGAACTCAACGCGGCCGAGGCGGAGGCCGCCGGCCTCGTCGTCGACAGCCTCATCAACTATGAGACGGTGAAATCGTTCGGGGCTGAAGGTCGCGCTACGGGCGGCTATGAGGGGGCGCTGCTCAGCTATGCCGACGCCTCCGTCAAGGCGAACAATTCGCTGGCCGTTCTGAACACGGGCCAGATCCTGGTGATGAACCTGGGCCTCGGGGCCATGGCCGTGATGGCCGGGATGGAGGCCATGGCCGGGCGGATGGGGCCGGGCGACGTCACCGCCTGTGTGCTGATCCTGATTTCGCTGTACCAGCCGCTAAACGTGCTCGGCTTCGCCTATCGTGAGATCCGCCAGTCCCTGATCGACATGGAGGCCATGCTCGATCTGACCCGCCAGGTTCCGGACATCGCCGATGCGCCCGATGCCGTTGAGCTTCCCGTCTCCGCCCATGCCGGCGGCGGCGAGATCGTATTTGAAGCGGTCGGGTTTCGCCACTCCGCGCGCAGCGCCGGTCTGGAAGATATCGGCTTCCGTATTCAACCGGGCAAGACGACCGCGCTGGTCGGGCCGTCCGGTTCGGGCAAGTCGACCGTCGTGAAATTGGCCCTCAGATTGCTTGATCCCCAGTCCGGGCGCGTCCTGATCGACGGCCACGACGCCCGACAAGTCACCCAGGCGTCCCTGCGCCGGGCCGTGGCGCTGGTGCCGCAGGACGTCGCCCTGTTCAACGACACCCTGCGCTTCAATATCGGCTTTGCCCGCCCCGACGCCGACGAGGACGCGGTCTGGGCCGCCGCCGAGGCGGCCGAACTGGGAGAGTTCATCCGGGCTCTGCCCGACGGCCTGGATACCCGTGTGGGCGAGCGCGGTCTCAAATTGTCGGGTGGCGAGCGCCAGCGCGTCGGCCTGGCCCGCGCGCTGCTCGCCGAGCCGGATGTGATGATCCTGGACGAGGCGACCTCGGCCCTGGACAGCCGTACCGAAGCGGCGATCCAGGCGACCCTGCGCCGGGCTCGCAAGGGCCGGACCACCCTGGTCGTCGCCCACCGGCTGTCGACCATTGCCGATGCCGACGAGATCCTGGTCCTGAAAGCCGGGCGCATCGTCGAGCGCGGAAGTCATGAGGCGCTGGTAGCCCTCGGTGGCGAATATGCGGCGCTGTGGAAGAAGCAGACGCGCGGTCGCTAGAGAAACGAATACGGGTCCACATCGATGGTGAGGCGGATACTACCCGGCACCTTCAGCTCGGCCAGCCAGGCGCGCAGATAGGCCTGGACATCAACATCCCGGTCGGCCCTTACAAGAAATCGTTTGCGTCGCCGCCCCCTGACCAGGGCCAGCGGCGCATCCGCAGGGCCATAGACCTCGACCCGCTCAGCCGACGGAATGCGCGCCGCCATGTCCAGGGCGAACCGGTCCAGCGCCTGGGGGTCCTCACTTGAGACGATCAGGGCCGCCAGACGTCCATAGGGCGGCAATCCCATGGCCTGCCGCCCTTCACCCTCGGCCTGGGTGAAGGCGTCGCGGTCCATGGCTCGCAGCGCCTGCATCACCGGATGCTCCGGCAACCAGGTCTGGAGCAGCGCCCGGCCCGGTCGGTCGGCCCGGCCGGCGCGCCCGGCCGCCTGTATCAGAAGCTGGAAGGTCCGTTCGGCGGCCCGCAGATCACCGCCCTTCAGGCCAAGGTCGGCGTCGACCACCCCCACGAGGGTGAGGTTCGGAAAATTGTGCCCTTTGGCCGCAGCCTGGGTCGCCACCAGGATATCGATCTCACCCTCGGCCATGCGTCGGACCAGCTCGCGCGCGGACGCGGCATCCGGCACCGTGTCGGATGAAAAGACCTCGATGCGCGCCCCAGGAAACCTCTCGGCGGCCTCTTCGGCGATGCGTTCGACTCCCGGCCCTATCGACACCAGGCTGTCGGGGGCGCCACAGGCTGGACAATGATCCGGTCGGGGCATCGAAAACCCCGTCAGATGACAGACCAGCCGTCCGGTATAGCGATGCTCGACCAGCCAGGAATCCGAATCCGGTGCCGTCATGCGCTCACCGCACGCCCGGCACAGGACGACGGGGGCGTAGCCACGCCGGTTCAGGAACAACAGGCTCTGCTCGCCGCGCGCCAGGGTTTCGACCATGGCCTCGACCAGCGGCGGCGACAGCCACCGACCCTTGTCGGCCGGCGTCGCTCGCAGGTCGATCAGATCGATATCCGGCAACACCGCCGCCCCGTGACGCGCCGCCAGCCGGACCCAGTCGTAGCGACCCGTCTCGGCATTGGTCAGAGTCTCCAGTGACGGCGTCGCCGAGGTCAGGACGACGGTCGCCGCCTCGAGTCGGGCTCTCGCCACAGCCAGATCGCGGGCGTGATAGACAATGCCCTGCTCCTGTTTGAACGAACCGTCATGTTCCTCATCGACCACGATCAGCCGCAACGACCGGAACGGCAGAAACAGGGCTGAACGCGCGCCGACCACGATCCGCGCCTCTCCGGATCGCACCCCTTCCCAGACCTGTCGCCTCTGGGGCGCGGGTACATTCGAATGCCACTCGGCCGGCTCGGCCCCAAAGCGGTCGGCGATGCGCCGGATCAGGGCCTGGGTCAGGGCGATTTCCGGCAGCAGAATCAGAACCTGGGCCTCGGGCTCCTGTCGCAAGAGGTGGCCGGCCGCCTCCAGATAGACCTCGGTCTTGCCGGAGCCCGTCACGCCGTCCAGCAGGATGGGTGCAAAGTTGCCGCGATCCATCGCCGCTTCCAGTCGCCGCGCCGCCGCCGCCTGGCCAGGATTCAGCTGCGCCGGCCCGAAATCCGGATCAGGGCGTCCGAACGGCGGTGGGGGGACGATCTCGACCCGGTCCAGGACGCCCTCATCGACCAGGGCCTTGACCACACCAGCCGAGACACCGGCCGCCCGCGCCAGATCCGCCATCGAGGCGGCCTCGTCCTCGCCCAGGGTGGTCAGCACCTTTTGGCGGGCCACGGTCGCGCGGGCCGGCTCACGCCCTTCGGCCCTGCGGAGCCGCTGTTCGGGACGGGGTAACGGACTCCACAGACCGCGCGTGACCAGAAACGCCATCTCGCCCGGCGGCGTCAGGGTCCAGCGGGCCGCCCAGTCCAGGAAGACCATGGCGCTTTCGGGGACGGATGCCGCCTCGACCCGCTCTGTGATCGGTCGCAGCCGCCGGTTCGAGCCGGTGACGTCACGGACCTCCTGGACCAGCCCCCGGATCTGGCGCGGACCCAGCGGAACCACGACATGGTCACCCACACCCAGATTCCAGCCTTCGGGCACCTGATAGTCAAAGGCTTCGGACAGCGGCAGCGGCAACAGGATCGAGGCGACCTTCACCGCGGCCCTCGCGCGATCCAAAGTTGCTCGCTAAACATCGTTTCCATGAAACTCTTCATCGACAGTGCCGACGCCGCACTCATCAAGGACCTTTCGACCACCGGACTGGTGGACGGGGTCACCACCAATCCCTCCCTGATCGCCAAGTCGGGTCGCCCGATCAAGGAGGTCATCGCTGAGATTTGTGCCGCCGTCGAGGGGCCCATCTCTGCGGAGGTGGCCGCCACCGATACAGCCACCATGCTGAACGAAGGCCGCAAACTGGCTGCCATTGCGGACAATGTGGTGGTCAAGCTGCCGCTGACGATGGATGGCCTGCGCGCCACCGCCGCCTTTGCCGCCGAAGGCATCTCGACCAACGTCACCCTGTGCTTCTCGGCGGCCCAGGCCCTGCTGGCGGCCAAGGCGGGAGCCACCTTCGTCTCGCCCTTCGTCGGCCGGCTCGACGACCACGGAGCCGACGGGCTGGAGCTGCTGCACGAAATTCGCGCCATCTACGACCAATATGGCTACGAGACGTCAATCCTGGCCGCATCGCTGCGCAACGTCGGCCATGTCACGGGCGCGGCCCTGGCCGGAGCCGACGCGGCGACCCTGCCGCCCGAGACCTTCTCCGCGCTCGTCAAACACCCCTTAACCGACAAGGGGCTTGATGCTTTCCTGAAGGATTGGGCCGCGACGGGCCAGACCATCTAAGGAGCGGGACGTGGGCGGACAGGGACGCGAGGCGAAGCCGGACAACGAAGCGCCCGGTGCCTGGCCCGAGCTGCGCGCCTGGCTGAAGGCCAACCCCCAGCATCTGCTGTCCGATCACGAGTTGCTCACCGAGGTCGGGTTGAAGCCGGCCGACAATGTCGTTGCTTTCGGCCCGGCCGCGCTGTCGCGACTGGAAGCGGCCGTCAAACGCGAATCGGGTGCCCGCCGTGCTGTCGAACACGTCGCGCGCGCCAATTTCTCAGCCCAAGCCCAGACCCATGTGACGGTGCTGGACCTGCTGGAATCCCGCAATCACACCGACCTGGCCACGCGGCTGGATCATGCCTGCCAGGCCCGCTTCGGCCTGGTCGCCGCCGGCATCTGTCTGGAACGACCCGGCCCGGCTCCGTTTGGCTGGCGCCTGCTGGAGCCGGATGCGATCACGCGCCTGCTCGGTGAACATGGACTACAGCGGCTCGGCCCCGCCGATCACCAGGGAGCCCTGTTCGGCGCGCGTGGCCAGGAGGTGCAGAGCATGGCGCTGGTTCGCATGGCCCTGTGGTCGGGCCGGCGCGATGCCTTGGTGGCCTTCGGCTCGCCGGACCCGGAGGGTTTCACGCCCGATATGGGAGCCGAATTGATCGCGTTCGTCACCCGGGTGGTCGAGCGTGTAGCCGACCGCTGGCCGGTGCTGGACCCGCGCGCATGACCGGCGACCAGGCCGTCCAGATATGGCTGGACTGGCTGGCCCACGAACGCCGCGCCTCGCCCCGCACCGTCGAGGCCTATGGCCGCATCGCGCGCGGCTACGTCGCCTTCCTGCAGGCCTACCGCGCCGAGCCGATCGATCTGGACGCCCTGGCCGGGGTGCGTGCAGCCGAGGTCAGGGCCCACCTGGCAGCGCGTCGATCCGGTGACAGGGGACTTCAGGCCCGCTCCCTGTCCCAGACCCTGTCGGCCATTCGCGCCTTTCACCGGTTCCTCGATCAGCGACTGGGTCGAGCCGCCCCACAGATCGCCCTGGTGCGGGGCCCCCGCATCAAGCCTGCCCTGCCCCGGCCGGTGAGCGAGGACCAGGCCCTGGGGCTGCTGCACGAGCCTGGAGTCGACCCCGACCTCGACCCCTGGGAGGCCGCGCGCGACCAGGCGGTCCTGTCCCTGCTTTACGGGTGCGGCCTGCGGATCTCAGAGGCCCTTTCCCTAACTGGAGCGGATGCGCCACTGGGCCCTGCGCTTCGCATTGTCGGAAAGGGTTCCAAGACACGGATGGTGCCCGTGCTACCAGTCATCAGCGCCGCAGTCGAAGCCTATCGCCAGGCGACTCCCTGGCCGTCGGCAGGTTCGGACCCCTTGTTTCGTGCCCGGCGAGGAGGGGCCCTGACACCCCGCCATGTCCAGGCCGCCGTCCAGAGGTTGCGGGCGCGGCTCGGCCTGCCGGCCTCGACCACGCCCCATGCCCTGCGGCACAGCTTCGCGACCCACCTTCTGGGGGCGGGGGCCGACCTCAGATCCATCCAGGAACTACTCGGTCACGCCTCCCTGTCGACGACCCAGAAGTACACCGGGGTCGATGCGGAACGACTCCTGGCGGCCTACAGCCAGGCTCACCCGCGCGCCTGACCGCCGCGACTTCGCCCCAATTCAATCCCAGCTTGTCCGGGGAGGAGCGAACCGTGTGGGACCGGCGGCGACTACTGGCGGCTGGCGGCGGCGGGCTGGCGGGTCTTGCCGCCTGGCCTGTTTGCGCTCAGGAGCCTGTGCCCACCCAGGAGCCACCGTTCGACCAGGCCGCACTGGATGTCCTGCCCAACCTCATCACTCGCATGGCGGTCATCGTCGGCCTGAACGGAGTGTCGAACCATCCGTTCGTCGTCGATACCGGAGCGAACCGCACCGGCATCGCGCTGGAGACCGCCGAGGCCCTGGGCCTGCCGCCCGGTCCCCAGGTTCTGGTAAACGGCGTCACCGCCGCCGAACCGACCCCGACGGTTCGCCTGGACCGCCTGTTTCTGGGCGGTCGTACATTCCAGAACCTGATCCTGCCGGTCTTTCCCAGAGCACGCCTGGGGGTCGATGGTCTTCTGGGTGTCGACGTGCTGGGGTCGTTCGCGGTGACCTTCGATATTCCGGCGAGCCAGCTAACCTTGTACCGCCGCCGGGTCAGCCTCTCGCGCTCCCGCGGCAGCCGCCTGGACAACCAGATCGTCCTCAATGGTCGCCAGCGATTCGGCCAACTCACCCTGGTTCGCGTCTCGGCCGACGGCGTGCCGGTCCAGGCCTTCATCGACAGCGGCAGTCAGTACTCCATCGGCAATATGGCCCTGTTCAACTCGGTGGCGGCCCGCCGACCCGACGTCAACGACCGCCGCTGGACGGTCCCCGTCATCGGGGCGACCGGCGACTCCGTCACGGGGGAGCTGGCTGTGATCCGTCGCGTCAATCTAGGCGGGGTCACTCTGAACGAACTACCGACGATCTTCTGCGACCTGCACGCCTTTCGCATCTGGCGCATGGACGATCGGCCAGCGATGCTGTTCGGAGCCGACATTCTCAGGATGTTCGAATCCGTTACCGTCGACTTTCCGGAACGCCAGGTTCGCTTCGGCGCGCCGCTGGGTGCACGCGGCTAGGCCTGCATCGTCCAGCCTTCGACGCCCATCGCCGCCTGACGGACGGCCTCGGAGCGGGTCGGGTGGGCGTGGCAGATCCGCGCCATATCCTCGGACGCCCCGCCGAACGCCATCAGCACACAGGCTTCATGGATCATCTCGCCGGCCTGCGGTCCGAAGATGTGCACGCCCAGGACCCGGTCGGTGACGGCATGGGCCAGCACCTTCACAAAGCCCTCGGTCTCGTGGTTGATCTTGGCACGGCTGTTGGCGGCGAACGGGAACTTGCCCTTCTTGTAATCGACGCCGGCTTCTTTCAGCTGGGCCTCGGTCTTACCGACCCAGGCCACCTCGGGGCTGGTGTAGATCACGCTGGGCACCAGGGCGTAGTCGACGTGGCCTGGCAGGCCGGCGATCAGTTCGATCGCCGCAACGGCGTCTTCTTCAGCCTTGTGGGCCAGCATCGGACCATGGGTGACGTCGCCGATCACCCAGACGCCGTCCGCCACCTTGAGGTGCTGGTTGGCGATGAAACCGCGCTTGTCCGCCTCGACCCCGACCGTCTCCAGACCCAGGCCTTCGGTGTAGGGACGCCGCCCAATGGCGACCAGCACGACGTCGCCCCGGATCGTCTCGGACGCACCGCCGGCGGCCGGCTCAATCGTCAGTTCGACCCCATCGGCCTCGACCTTCGAACCGGTGACCTTGGTGCCCATCTTGAAGGTCATGCCCTGTTTGGCCAGCGCCCGCTGGAAGGCCGGGGCGACCTCGGCGTCCATGCCCGCCCCGACCGCATCGAGGAACTCGACCACCGTCACCTTCGCTCCGAGGCGGCGCCAGACCGAACCCAGCTCCAGACCGATGACGCCGGCTCCAACGACGATCAGGTGCTCGGGCACCTTGTCCAGCGACAGCGCCCCGGTGGAATCGATAACCTTGCCGGCCTCGAACGCCACACCCGGAAGCGGCGTCGGTTCGGAACCCGTCGCAATCACGATGTCCTTGGTGGCATAGGTCGTCTGGCCGCCATCGGCACCCGTGACTTCAACCTGGCCTGGCCCGACGATGCGGCCGCGCCCCTTGATCCAGTCGACCTTGTTCTTCTTGAACAGGAACTCGATGCCCTTGGTCAGTTGATCGACGCTGTCAGCCTTGGCGGACTGCATCTGATCCAGATTGAGTGTCGGCGTCGCCTCAATGCCGATCTTGGCGAACTCGCCGCCCGCCATTTCGAACAACTCCGATGCATGGAGCAAGGCCTTGGACGGCATACAGCCGACATTCAGACAGGTCCCACCCAGCGTCTCACGCATTTCAACGCAGGCGACCTTCAGGCCCAGCTGACCGGCCCGGATGGCGGCGTTATAGCCGCCGGGTCCACCCCCGATGATGATGACGTCATAGGCGGGGGCAGTATCGGCCATGGGTGGATTTCCTCTGTTGAAAGGGCGCGTGACACATAGGCACCTCGGGCGCACGAGGCAAAAGTCGAATGCAGAATTGTCGCCTGCGAGGGCGAAAATTCGTCGACCTGCGCGCCGTCAATCCGCCGCGCCCGTCTCCACGAACCGCTCATATCGGGCCAGACCCTGGCTCATCACGAAGTCCACGCCCTCGGCCAGGGCCGCCGTCGTCTCGTCGCCGCCGCCGACTGCCAGGGTCTGGATCACCTCGACCCCGCCCTCGTCGCGCGCCTGGATCGTATAGGTCAGGATGGCCGTGACCGGCTGCGCCTGCAGCGGCCCGAACGGCGCATTCAGCCTCAGCATCCCCTGGGCCGGCCACGACAGCAGCACGCGCCCGTGCTCGATTCGCCCTCCCGGCCAGACCTCGCACAGGCACCCACCCGCCTCCATCGACAGGGTCAGATGCGCCGCGTCGCCAGAATAGGTGTGGTCAGAGCTCCACCATTCACCCCACCGGCTCAGGCCGGTCCATGCCTCATGCGCCTGGGCCTCCTCCAGCACCGCCACCGATCTCAGCTGGAACCCGGTGGCGCTGGTGGCAACGACCTCGGCTGAGGCGGTGGTGGCGGCCCCTGCCAGCACCAGGCCGGCGACCCATCCGATGAGTTTCATGTGGTTCTCCGATCCAGTCGCCACGATGGCCACAGTCGATGGACCGGTTCAAGCCGCCTCGAAACTCAGCGGCTCACCCCAGAACTGGGCCACCAGGTCCGATTGCCGGCCGGGCGTCCCGGTGGTCAGGAATAGCCGCTGGGCCGATCGGCCCAGATCATAGTCCGGGTGTCGTTCAAAATAGCGATCCAGCGCATCGGCCGTCGCCGAGGGCTGATGGATCAGGGGCGTACCCTCGGGAAGGGCCTCGGCGAAGAGCGGCGCAACGATCTCGTAGTGGGTGCAGCCCAGAATGGCCTTGTCGGGGTGGCGGCCAATGCGCCGACGCAGGGCGTCGACATGATCGGCGACGACAATCCTGAGTTCTTCCACCGGCGCACCCAGCTCGATCAGTCCGGCCAAGCCTGGGCACGGCTCGGAGAAGGCCGCCAGATCTTCGCGCCGCTTCTGGATCTCGATTTCATAGACCTGACTCATGGCCGTAGCTGCGGTGCAGAAGACGCCCAGGATTTCCAGCTTCTCGATCTTGCCGTCGCCTGGGGACGCCTGATGCTCCCACGACCGGCCTGTCGCCGCCTCGATGGTGGGAACGATGATGCCCAGAGCGTTCAGGTTTCGACCGGTCTCGCGCCGATACTGTGGCAACCAGACCTGTTGCAGACGGCGCAACGCAATCGCCGAGGCCGTGTTGCAGGCCAGAACGGCCACATCAGCCCCGGCCTCAAACAGGCGCTGGCAGCCAGCCTGGGTCAGGCTGACGATGTCCTCGCCACCCAGCCCGCCGTAGGGTGCATGGGCCTGGTCCGCCAGATAGACGAAGTCTGCCTCAGGGAAGCGGTCCACCAGCTTGCGGTGCACCGTCAGCCCGCCGACCCCGGAATCGAAAACGCCTATTGCCATGGCGCGGCCTAATAGCCGGGTTTGGCCTTCAAGGGGAGGGGTCGGCATCGCGCCGTGTGGCAAGCGCTGTTGCAACATTACGGGCCATACAGATGACGCGCCCGGATCATCCCGCTAGGCTGGGCATTGAACAGGCCTGAACAGCGCGCCGGATGAGCGTGTGGCCGCGAAGAGAGGATGCTCCATGAACAGACGTCAGATGATCATCACCAGCGCCGGCGTGCTCGCCGTGACCGCCACCGGCTGCGCCAGCACGGCGGCACCGGGCGGTCCGGCCCCGACCCCAGGCCCGGTCCTGGTTGGCAACGTCCTAGCCGACCCGTGGTCCGGCCCCTATCAGGGTGTCCCGCCATGGGATCAGGTGACGGTCGATCTGTTGCGTGATGCGCTCAATCGCGGCATCGACGTCCAGCGCGCCGAAGTCGCCGCAATTGTCGGCAATTCCGAGCCGGCGACCTTCGACAACACCCTGCTGGCGCTTGAGCGCTCGGGGGAGCATCTGGACCGCGCCGGGTCGATCTTCGGTGTCATGGCCGGCAATATCGGCACGCCGGAATGGCAGGCGCTGAACCGCGAGATGTCGCCGATCCTGGCGGCCGCCAGTGATGAGATCACCTTTAACGACGCCCTGTTCCAGCGCATTCGTCACGTTCATGAAACCGCCGCCGCCGCCGGCCTGACTGCACCTCAGGCCCGTCTGACCGAGCGCGCCTATCAGCGCCTGGTCCGCAACGGCGCCGCGCTCGACGCTGCCGGCAAGGAAGAGCTGGGCCGCATCAACCAGGCCTTGTCGAACGCCTTCACCAGCTTCCAGCAGAAGGTCGTCGCCGACGAGCAGCTGTTCACCCAATTCACCGCTGAGGCCGAGGTCGCCGGCCTGCCGGATTCCAACAAGTCCGCCGCCGCCGACGCCGCGCGCAGCCGCGAGATGGACGGCTGGGTCATCGCCAACACCCGCTCGGCGGTCGATCCGTTCCTGACCTTCGCCGACGACCGGGCCAAGCGCGAGGTGATCTGGCGCAAGTTCGTCAATCGCGGTGACAACGGCGACGCCAACGACACCAACGCCACCATCGCCGAGATCCTGGACCTGCGGGCCCAGCGCGCCCGTCTGCTGGGCTACGAGACCCACGCCCATTGGCGGATGCAGGACACTATGGCCGGAACGCCCCAGGCCGCGATGGACCTGATGATGCGCGTCTGGCCGCCGGCCGTCGCCCGCGTCGGCGAAGAGGTCGCGGAGATGCGCGAAGTTGCCGGCCACGACATCGAGCCGTGGGACTATCTGTACTACCTCGAAAAGGTCCGCAAAGCCCGCTACGACCTCGATCAGAACGACCTGAAGCCCTACTTCGAACTGACCGCGATGAAGCGCGGGATGTTCTACATGGCCGAGCGCCTGTACGGCATGGTCTTCACCCCGATCCCGGACGGAACCATCCCGGTCTTCAACCCGGATGTGAAGACCTTCGAAGTCACCGATCGCGACACCGGCCGGCACATCGGCGTCTTCTATTCGGACGACTTCGCCCGCTCCGGCAAGCGTTCGGGTGCCTGGATGACGACCTATCGCGGCCACTCCAACCTGGACGGCCACGAAACCAACGTCCTGGCCTCGAACAACAACAACTTCATCAAGGCCCCGGCCGGCGAGCCGCTGTTGATCTCACTGGACGACACCCAGACCCTGTTCCACGAGTTCGGCCACGCCATCCATTACCTGTTGTCGAACGTCAGCTATCCCAGCCTGGGCGGCGTGCCGCGCGACTTCGTGGAATATCCGTCCCAGGTCCATGAGAAGTGGGTCCTGACCCAGCCGATCCTGGATCAGTTCGCCCGTCACCACGCCACCGGCGAGGCCATGCCCCAGGCGCTGCTGGACAAGATCGAGGCCTCTTCGACCTTCGCCGAGGGCTATGCGACGGTCAGCTATCTGTCGTCGGCCCTGGTCGACATGGATCTGCACAATCGCGCCACCGCCGTGACCGACCCGAACGCCTTCGAGCGTGAGAGCCTGGACCGTATCGGGATGCCGCGCGAGATCGTCATGCGGCACCGCCTGCCCCAGTTCAATCACCTGTTCACGTCCGACGCCTATTCGGCCGGCTACTACAGCTATCTGTGGTCTGAGGTGATGGACGCTGACACCTGGGCAGCCTTCATGGAGGCCGGCGATCCGTTCGATCCGGAGACCGCGCGCCGCTTCAAGGAGATCATCCTGGCCCCGGGTAACACCACCGACCGGGCCGAGGCCTATCGCCAGTTCCGAGGCCGCAACCCGGACGTGACAGCTCTGCTGCGCACGCGGGGATTCCCGACCGGCTAGGTCGGCCTGCAGCCAGACATGAAAAGGGTCGCTTCGGCGACCCTTTTTTCTTGGTTTCAGCCCGACCGACGCAAGGTGATGTAGAGCGCGCCTTCGCCGCCGTGCCGGCGATGGGCGCTCGACACGCCCGAGACGATCAGCCTCAGCGGCGGATGCGCGATCCAGTCGGCCACCGAGGCGCGGATCACGCCCGGCGTCCCGCGTGAGCCTTTGCCCGTGACCACCAGCACAGCCCGAAAGCCGCGCGCCTGGGCCGTCAGCAAAAAGGATGTCAGGGCGTCCTGGGCCTGAAACCGCGACAGGCCATGCAGGTCGATGCGGGCCTCGATCGGGTCGCGCTCCCGCGCCAGCCGCCGCTGACGGCGCGGCTCCAGCTCATGCGGGGCCGCATGAGCAGTCGGACGAGCCGGCGGCGGTGGCGACTGGACGACCGGCTTGGCCAGCTTGGCCGGCTTGATGAAACGCGGTGGTGCCTGCGGCGCGGGCTCAGGCTGCGGCTCCGCTTCGGCACGCCGCGCCCTGGCCTTGTCCAGCGTCCGTTCGACCCGGCTCCACAGCCGGCGGTCCTCGCGGGTCAGCGGGCGCCGGCCCATGCTCAGGCCGCATCCCGATCATCATCATCGGCCACCCCGAGCGGGCCGGGCTCAAAGGAAATCAGGTCGCCGGGCTGGCAGTCCAGCTCGCGACAGAGCGCATCCAGCGTTGTGAAACGCACAGCGCGCGCCTTGCCGGTCTTGAGAATTGACAGGTTGGCCAGGGTCACACCGACACGGTCGGCCAGCTCGGTCAGCGACATCCGCCGCTCCAGCAGCATCCGGTCCAGGTTCACGCGAATGGCCATCAGATCGTCAACTCCTGCTCGTGACGCAGACGCGCGCCCTCACGAACAACCTCGGACAGGACGAAGATCGTCAGGACCGAGAAAACCGGCACCACCAGGTCGCCCGGATCCAGCATGACGTCGGACTGCGGATAGATCAGTGACAGCAGCGGTCCAAATGCGATCTGCATTCCGATCACCCCCGCCAGGGCGAAGACGATGTGGCGAAGTCGTCGAACATTTTCCAGATCGAACGGATCCCCGGCCGCCAAGGTCCGAAACACCCACCGCAGTCGATGAAGAATGAAAAGGAAGGCCAGCAGATAGCCAATGGCAAAGACCAGCACATAGGCCAGGAGCTCGCGGGTCAGGGGAGCGTCGATCGGGCCTGACGAGCTGTCCAGGGTCACGTCGAACCGGTCCAGCGGAATGAAGAAGCTGAAGATGAAGCCGCCGATCACGACCGCCACCAGCAACCACAGCACCCAGTAGGCGACATCCAGTGCGATCTTCAGCAGGCTGGAGATGGATCCAGGTCCAAGCGCTCGTACCACGTTACACCCCTCCCTGGCCCGTCTTGCCCCGTCCGGCGGCACCCGCCCGGAAACCGGGCCGGGTGCGCACGGCATATAGGCGAAGACCGGCGTCTTGTCGCAATGCCCAGGCTCAGATGCTCTGGATCAGGGAGGCGAGCAAGGCCAGCGGCAGACCCGCCAGCATGACAGCGTTGACCAGGGTCATGCCGATTTTCTCGATCCAGATGGACGCATTCATGGTTTGCATTGTCAGTCTCCGGTGTCTTGAGCCGAGGCTCCAGTTTGCGCCGAGAGGGGGAAGGTCGTGGGGACCGCAAGAACGCCTCGGCTCCGTTCTTGCCGTTTATCAATATGGCCTTATCGAAAAACGGGCAAGAACATTATCGTTTTTCGATATTAAACTTTCGCAATGGATGAATCGTCTGTAAGGCGCGGACATGAAACCCAGACTGACAAAGGGGTCGCGCCTGGTGGTGGCGACCCATAATCCCGGCAAGGCACGCGAGATCGCCGCCCTTCTCGGCGGCGATTTCGAGGTTCTGAGTGCGGACCAGGCCGGCGTGCCCGAGCCCGAGGAGACGGAATCGACCTTCATCGGCAATGCCGTGCTGAAGGCTCGCCATGCGGCCCTGACCAGTGGCCAGCCGGCCCTGGCCGACGATTCCGGCCTGTCGGTGCGCTCCCTGGCCGGCCAGCCGGGCATCTATTCCGCCCGCTGGGCCGGTCCGACCAAGGACTTCAGCGTCGCCATGGCCCGGGTCGAACAGGAGCTGGCGGGCGCGACGGATCGCTCGGCCTTCTTTACCTGTGCCCTGGCCGTGGCCTGGCCCGACGGCTCGGCCTTCGCCGTGGAAGGCATCGTCGAGGGCGACCTGGTGTTCCCGCCTCGCGGCACCCGAGGCTTCGGCTATGATCCGATCTTTGTGCCCCGGGGCGGCCGGGAGACGTTCGGCGAGATGGACCCGCTCGCCAAGGAGGCCATCAGCCACCGCACCCGCGCCTTCGCCCAGCTGCGGGCCGCCTTGATTGACTGAGCCGGCCGCCCTCGCCGTCTATCTGCACTGGCCGTATTGCGCGCGGATCTGTCCGTATTGCGATTTCAACGTCTATCGGGATCGGGGACGAGCAGTCGAGCAGGCGCAACTGGTGCAGGCCATGCTGGCTGACCTGAAGCACCAGACCGAGTCCCTGGGTCCACGCCGACTGGCTTCGATCTTCTTCGGCGGCGGCACGCCGTCGCTGATGGAGCCCGCCGCCGCTGCCCGGCTGATCGAGCTGGCCCGCCATCTGTTTCCGACAGGCGATACTGTCGAGATCACCCTGGAAGCCAATCCGACCGACGCAGAGACCGCACGCTACCGCGCCTTCGCCGAGGCCGGGATCAATCGCCTCTCGCTGGGAGTCCAGTCTCTGGACGACACGGCCCTCAGATTCCTGGGCCGCGACCATTCCGCCGATGAGGCGCGGCGCGCCATCGAGGCGGCGCAGGCGACCTTCGGACGGGTATCCGTCGATATGATCTATGCGCGTCCCGACCAGAGCGCCGAAGCCTGGCGCACCGAGCTGGAAGCCGTCATCGCGCTCGGGCCGGAACACATTTCACCGTATCAACTGACGATCGAAGCCGGGACGGCCTTCGGCCGGGCCTACGGTCGTGGCACCCTGGTTCCGCCCGACGAAGACATCCAGGAAGACCTCTTCGACCAGACCCAGACGATCCTGAACGGGGCCGGGTTCGAGGCCTATGAGGTGTCTAACCATGCCCGCGGTCCAGGGGCGCAATCCGCGCATAATCTGAATGTCTGGCGAGGTATGGACTACGTTGGAATCGGACCCGGTGCCCATGGCCGGCTGACGCTCGCTGGAGCGCGAACGGCCACCGTCACCCACCGGCGGGTGGCGGATTACCTTGCGGCGGTCGAAGCGACCGGCACCGGCTGGGCCGAGACGGACACCCTGTCACCCGTGGAGGCCGCCGAAGAGCGCCTCATGCTGGGCCTGCGAACGACCGAGGGCGTCGCACTTCGGGATATTGCAGCGCTCGACCTGGACGCCCGGATCACGGACCTGTCCAGCGATGGGTTCTTGACCGCCGAACGCGGTCGCCTCGCCGCCACGCCACGCGGCCGCAAGGTTCTGGATTCCGTGGTGCGGGCGTTGCTGGTCTAGTCGTGGCGGTCCAAGTCAGCCCGCTGCCGGTTGCCATCGGCGATCAACTGACGGGTCCGGGCGATGAGCTCGGGCACCCCCTCCGGACGCAGCCCCGTAGCTTCCAGGCGATCCAGCCGAGCTGCCGCCCCCTTGAAGTCCCCGGCTTGACGCTCGGCATTGGCCACAAAGGTCTGAAAGACCGCCCAGGCCTCCGCATTCTCGGCCCGGAGAGGGTCGCTATCCGCATCGAGCGCCTCTGACAGCGCGCGGACATAGCGCGCGTAGCGCGCACGATCGCCATAGGTCTGCCAGGTCGCGCTCAGCAGACGATCCACCCGTGTCCAGGCGTTGGTGCGTCCGAGGGCCGCCTCCGCCAGATTCAGGCGCCAGTAGGAGGTGTCGTCAGCGGCGACCCGCCAGGCCTCGCTCTCGACCAGAGTCCGGGCGCGCCGGGCCTCCTCAGGTGTCAGTGCGCCAAAGACTGCGGCAATCCGGCATTGGGGGCATTCCGGCAAGGCCAGCGGAAACATCCAGGAGCCCCTGGGCCAGCCATCCAGCGCCCGCCCGAAGATCGAATAGCTGGATGTGCTGACATAGGTGAAGTGAGTCCCGTCAACCGGACAGGTAGCCTTGACCTCAACCGGCATTCCCATGTCGTCCTCCCTTGAGCCTGAAGATGGCAAATGGGGCGTTCGGCGCGCCGGCCAAGCGTCGATCAGCTATCGTCAGGGCGGTCGGGCACCCGCTATAGGGAGGCATGGCCTTTACCGCGCCGCCGCCCAAACCCGTCTCGCCGGGGCTGTATCTGGTCGCCACCCCGATCGGGAACCTGCGCGACATCACTCTGCGGGCGCTGGACGTGCTGGAGGCCGCAGACCTGGTTCTGGCGGAGGACACGCGCGTCACAGCCCGTCTGCTGAATGCCTATGGCCTGCGCGCAAAGCTCGCCCGATATGACGAGCACGTCGCCGCGACGGTCGAGGGCCGAGTGCTTGAAGCCCTGGCTGAGGGCCGGGTCATCGCCCAGGCGTCGGATGCTGGAACGCCCCTGATTTCCGACCCTGGCCAGTCGCTGGCCCGCGCCGCCGCCGAAGCAGGATTTCCTGTCCACCCGATCCCCGGCGCGTCCAGTGTGCTGGCCGCCCTGTCGATCGCGGGCCTGCCGACCGAACGCTTCCTGTTCACCGGCTTCCTGCCGCCCAAGGCCGGAGCCCGACGCACGCGACTGGCGGAACTGGCGGCGACACCGGCCACACTCGTCCTTTTCGAAACCGGCCCGCGCCTGAAGGCCTCACTGGCCGACATGGCACAGGTTTTCGGAGGCGACCGTCCTGCCGCGGTCTGTCGTGAGCTGACCAAGCTGCACGAACAGAGTGTGCGTGGGCCGTTGGAAGATCTGGCGAACGATCCACGGCTGGACGCCCCCAAGGGCGAGATCGTCGTGGTGATCGGACCCGGCCGCGCCGAAGTCGCCAGCGCCGACGACGCCGACGCGGCCCTGCGTCAGGCGCTGGACCGGCTAAGTCCGGCCGATGCCGCCTCAGAAGTCGCGCGTCAGCTCGGTCTGAACCGCCGCGATCTGTATCGCCGGGCCATCGCCATGAAAGGCGGGCAATGACCCCGCCGGCCCGGGCCTGGCGTCGCAGGCTGGGTCGCCAGGCCCGCCGACGCGGGCACACCGCAGAATGGCTGGCAGCGGCCTGGCTGCTTCTCAAGGGCTATCAGATCCTGGGTTTCCGGCTGAAGGCGGCCGGAGGCGAAATCGATATTCTGGCGCGCAAGGGGTCCGTGCTGGCCCTGGTCGAGGTCAAGCAGCGGTCGTCGCATGACGCGGCACTTGAGGCGCTGGGGCCCGATCAGCGCCGGCGACTGCTCAGTGCCGGGCAATTTCTGGTTCGGGGCCGGCGCAGCCTGCAGGGCCTGGATCTGCGCCTCGACGTCATGTCCGTCGTGCCGCTGCAGTGGCCACGCCACTATCGGAATCTCGACGCCGGGTGAGCCCCTCTTCGATGCGCCGCGGTTGCGCGCCGCGCCGTCTCGGCCCAGATAGCCATCATGCTCAATGTCGCTGTCCAGATGGACCCCGTGCACACCGTCAACATAGAGGCGGACACCACTTTCATGCTGGCCCTCGAGGCCCAGTCTCGCGGACACAGGCTGTGGTTCCACGGCCCGCAGAATCTGGCGCTGGAAGACGGCGAGCTGTTCGTTCGGGCCCGGCCCCTGACCTTTCGGGCGGCCAAGGGCGATCACTACACTCTGGGTGAGGCCCAGACCCTGAAGATGGTGGATCACTTCGGTGTCGTCCTGATGCGGCAGGATCCTCCGTTCGATATGGCCTATGTCACCGCCACCTATCTTTTGGAGACGGTCCATCCGCGGGTGCTGGTGGTCAATGACCCTGCCGAGGTCAGGAATGCGCCGGAGAAGTTGTTCGCTACCCACTTCAAGGGGCTGCAGCCGCCGACCATCATCTCTGGCGATGCCGAGGTTCTGGCCGACTTCCATCGTCGTCATGGCGATGTGGTGCTCAAACCCCTGCATGGGGCCGCCGGGGCCGGGGTCATGCGTCTGACAGCCGACGACCGCAACCTGGCTTCGATGGTCGAGACCTTTGCGGCGATCAATCGCGACCCGCTGGTCATGCAGGCCTTCATTCCAGCCGTGTCCGAAGGCGACAAACGCATCATCCTGGTCGATGGCGAGGTGGCCGGTGCCATCAATCGCGTGCCGCCCAAGGGCCACATCCGATCGAACCTGGCCGTCGGGGGCCGGGCGGAGCCCGTCGAGTTGTCCGACCGGGATCGCGAAATCTGCACAATCCTGGGCCCCGAACTGCGTCGCCGCGGTCTGCTGTTCGTCGGCATCGATGTGATCGGCGGCTATCTCACCGAGATCAATGTGACCTCGCCCACGGGTGCACAGCAGCTCAAACGCTTCGGTGGAACCGATGCCGCCGCCATGCTCTGGGACGTGATTGAGGCGAAGCGCGCCTAGGCCGGGCAGGTGGCCGACAGGCGCCGGGCGCGAATCGTGCCGGTCGGGCGCACCGTAATCCCCAGTAGCCGCGTGTCGAGCTCGGCCTGCATCTGGAACTCGGTCGGCGAATAGGTACCGGCGGCGACCACGCCGACGGTCCGGCCGCGTCGATCCCGGCAAGTCCCCTCAAAGCGCATCCGACCGTTGTTCACGACGCGCGTGGGATAGTCGCAGGTGTAATGCCGGTTGGACGGTCCATTGAAGAACCGATTGATCTCGTTCTGGCGGACGCAGCGATTCTCGGTGTCGCTGGAGGACACACCAAACCGGATCTGGCTGGTGTACTCCCAATAGCCCGGCAGGATGGTCTGGGTGCTCTGGGCATGAGGCACGGTGGCCGACAGGCCCAGCAGGGGGGCGGCGATGGCCGCAGCGATGAGAATACGACGAGACATGGCTGACTATGCTAGAGGCGACGACTGCTGACTATATAGGGCCTGCTGAATGCGGCCTGAATGGGTCGGAACCTGACTCCACCGCCTTGACGCACAAGGGTCATCCCGTCTATATGCCCGCCTCTCGCGCGGGTCGGTTTCCCGCGCGTTCCCATTTCCGCGTTCCGGTTTCGGCCGGGGTGCCAACTCTGACAAGGATTTCCGAGATGTCGCGCCGCTGCGAACTGACCGGCATCGGTCCCATGACGGGCCACAGCGTGAGCCACTCGAACGTCAAGACCAAGCGCCGCTTCCTGCCGTCGCTGAAGTCGGTGGCGCTGCATTCGGAGGCCCTGGGCCGCTCGGAGCGCCTGCGTATTTCGAACGCTGCGCTGCGCACCCTGGATTTCAAGGGTGGTCTGGATGCCTTCATCGTCAAGGCGTCTGACGACAAGCTGTCGCCCAAGGCACAGAAGCTGAAGCGCCAGATCAAGGCCAAGCAGGCGGAAAACGCCGCCGCCTGATCCCGCTTCGGAGCGAGAAGGTTTAGAAGGCCGGCGGCAACGCCGGCCTTTATTTTTGTTCATTTGCGAGCGGACCGGTTGCACCCCAGGCTAGGGGCATGAACCGCAGAACCCTTCTCGGCGCCGGTGCCGGTCTTGTCGGCGGGGCGTGGGCCGGACGCACGACGGCCGGCGAGCCCTCGGCTCCCACCGCCAGCCGCTCGCTTCAGGTCCGGCTGGATCGGCTCAGATCTGAAGTCGGCATCCCGGCCCTGGGCGGTGCCATTGTCACCGCCGAGGGGCTGGCCTGGATCGGTGCCACAGGCGCGCGTCGCGCGGGACACGAAGTCGCCGTCACGATCGACGACCGCTGGCACCTGGGTTCCAATACCAAGGCCATGACCGCCGCCCTCTATGCACGACTGGTCGAGCAGGGCCGCACCCGCTGGGGCGCACGGCTGGCCGACCTGTTCCCGGATCTGCCCGTCGATTCGGCCTGGAACGAGATCCACATCGAACACCTGTTCGGGCATCGCGCCGGTATTCTGGACGCCCGGTTCATGCCGGCCTGGATGATCCGGGCCTGGACTGGAGACGACCTGGCTGCGCTCAGGACAGGATTGGCCCAAACGGTCCTGAGCTCGCCGCCGCCGGGACCCGTCGGCACCTTTTCCTATTCCAATGCCGGCTTCATCATCGCCGGGGCCGCCCTCGAGCGGATCACCGGCGAATCCTGGGAAGCCTCGATGCGCCGCGAGGTATTCGAGCCTCTGGGCATGGACTCAGCCGGCTTCGGAGGACCGCTCGGAGACAATGCGTGGGGCCACCAGGGTTCCGCGATGCGACCCATGGACCCATCCGCCGTCGGGTCGGACAATCCGCCCGCGCTCGGGCCGGCGGGCACGGTTCACGCCACCATGGCAGACTACGCCCGCTTCCTGCGGGTCTTTCTGACCCAGGGCAGCGGCTGGCTGTCGGCCGATAGCCTGAGGCATCTGACCCAGCCGCTCACCGGCGAGGGGCAGGCCTATGCCCTGGGCTGGGGTGTCGTATCGGGCCCCGGCTGGACAGGCGGCGGTCCCGCCCTGGCGCATGACGGCTCCAACACCCTGTGGCTGGCGCGGGGCGTCGTCGCCCCGTCGCGCAGCGTGGGCCTGATCTGTGTCGCAAACGCCTCAGACCCCGCTCAGCCTGCAATCGACGGATTGACGCAGGCCCTGATCGAACGGTTCCCTGTCTGAGTAGTCGGGACCCCGAAGGGGGGTCAGGGCGTTTAGGATCACGATGAAGGACGCCCCCCAACAATCGGGCAAGCGGCACATCCTGGCCGATCTCTGGGTCCAGCTCTGGCAGGCTGCGATCGTCGGGGCCTTCGCTCTGGCGGTGCTGAACGGCTGGGCACCACCTGAGCATCTGCCCTGGACCCGCCTGGACCTGGATCGTCCGGTCGGCGTCACGACAGCCGCCAAGATCGCCGATCTGGAACTGCCCTACCGGACCACCGACCGGTCCCGCATCGACGCCGAAACGGATCGCTGTATGCAGGCGCTGAGAGACGCGGGTGTCGAGGTCGAGCGCGCGGCCGACATCGATGATGGCGGCTTCTGCGTCATCCAGGGTGCCGTACGCCTGACCGGCGGGGCCCTGACTCCCTTGCGACCCGAAGGTCTGGTCATGCGGTGTCCGCTGGCGATCCGCTACGTCATCTGGGAACGCCAGACCCTGCGTCCAGCCGCTGAGGAGATCCTGGGATCACCCGTGGCCGGCGTCGAGGCCGGAAGCTATGCGTGCCGACGCGTCAACGGCTCAACCAATCCGTCGGAGCGGCCGAGTGAACACGCCAGCGGCAATGCCCTGGATATCCCGGCCATCGTTCTGCAAGACGGCCGCCGCATCACCGTGGCCGACGACTGGGGTCCGATCCGCTCGGACTCGCGGGCCGCGCGGCTGGAACGCGAAGCCAGTGGACAACTGCCGCCCCTTTTTGGGCCGCCTGTGGCCGACGCCACCGCGCCCGAGGGCCGGTTTCTGCGTCGGATCCGATCCGAAGCCTGCAGCGTCTTCGGCACGGTGCTCGGTCCTGAGTACAACTCAGCGCACCGCGACCACCTGCACCTGGACGGGTCGCATACGCCGCTCTGTAGCTAGATCATTCGTCGCAATGGTCCTGACGGAGCGCACGCCGACGGGCCAGCGCATCAGAGAAGGCCGCCGACAATATCCCCGTGGGGGCCGCGATCAGGCCGATACCGCACAGGGCCGTCACCCCTGCCACCAGGCGCCCACCCAGGGTCACCGGAAAGACATCGCCATATCCGATCGTGGTCAGGGTCACGATCGACCACCACATGGCGCGCGGGATGGAACCAAAGGCCTCCGGGTTGATCGGCCCCTCGATCAGATACATCGCCGTCGATGACAGCACGAGCAGAACCACGGCGACCGCCAGGGACAACAGCAGCTCAAAGCGCCGCTCGGCAATGGCGTCGCCCATCAGCGAGATCGCCGATGACATCCGGCCGAGCTTTGCGATCCGCAGAATCCGCGCCAGTCGGAAAAGCCTGAGGATATAGACGGGGCCCGCCCCCACGAAGACCAGGGCCGGAATCAGCGCCACGATGTCGATGATCGCCGTCGGCGTCAGCATCCACCTCAACCGCCCGGTGAGCGGGTGCGCGTAGCGGGGATCTTCCGGCGCGATCCAGATCCTCAGCAGATATTCGGCCAGGAACAGGGCCGTGAACACCACTTCCGACACCGCAAAGGCCCGGGCGAACCGTACCGCCAGAGAGGCTTCGGTCTCCAGAATGGCCGATGCGACCGAAATGATGATGGCGACGGTCAACACCTTGTTGGCGAGCGACAGACCATCGGGCCGCGCGGACGGATCCAGGTGCTGGAAGACCCACCGTCTGAGGCTGATTTTTGCCGGTGCCATCATGTTCCCAGACCCCCGATTCGCGAGCCTAGACCGCGCCTCCAGCCCCGCGCAAACGGAAGGCTCGCCCTGACGCCTGTGCCGGTCTATGGAGCCGCCATGACCGAACCCGCCGCCGCCCCACGCTCGAATCTGTCCGCCCTGGTGGTCCTGTTCGCCGTCGTCTTCATCAACCTGGTCGGATTCGGCCTGATCGTGCCGTTGCTGCCGTTCTTTGGAACCAGCCTGGGTGCGGAACCCTGGCAGGTCACCCTGCTGTTCGCGGCCTATTCGCTGGGGCAATTCTTCGCCGAACCCTTCTGGGGTCGGCTGTCGGACAGGATCGGGCGCAAGCCGGTCCTCCTGATCACCCTGATTGCCAATGCCGCCGGCTATCTGATGCTGGCCTTCGTCCCCGACATCTGGACCGCCATCGCGGTGCGCCTGTTCACCGGCCTGGGCGCAGGCAACATCTCGACCGTCCAGGGCTATGTCGCCGACGTCACACCGCCGGAGCAGCGGGCCGGACGCATGGGTATGATTGGAGCCGCCTTCGGCCTTGGATTCATCGTCGGACCGGGCCTCGGTGGCCTGCTGGTTGATGAAGCGGCCGGACCACAAGGCTTCCTCGCACCGATCTATCTGGCCGCGATCATGGCTGCGGTCGCTGCGGTCGGCGTCGTCGTCTTCCTGAAAGAGAGCCGAGCCAAGGCCGATCCGGCCGCCCCGCGCGAGCCGTTCCTCTCCGGGCTAAGGGCGGCGCTGGAAAACCCCGTCGTCAGCCGGGTGCTCGTGGTGACCCTGATTTTCATGGCCGGCTTTGCCGGTATGGAATCGACCTTCGCCCTGTGGGCCGATCAGGCATGGGACTGGCACGCACGCGAAGTCGGTCTGAACTTCATGGCCGTAGGTGTCGTCTCGGTCATCAGCCAGGCCTTCCTGACCGGCCGTCTGGCCCGGCGCTTCGGAGAGGCCAATGTCCTGGCCTTCGGCGCGGTCCTTTTCGGGCTCAGTCTGGTGGTCCAGGTGGTGGCGGCCCGCCTTTTCCCCGGTCACGACTGGCTGGTGCCGGTCATCACCGCCTTCACGGCCTTCGGGATGTCGCTGACCATGCCGAACGTCTCGGCCCTGATCTCCCGATCGGTCGATCCTGACCGCCAGGGCCAGATGCTGGGCCTGAACATGGCCTCGGGTTCGATCGCGCGGATTCTCGGGCCGATCGTCGCTGGTGTCATCTATTCGGCGATGGGGCCGAACTGGCCCTTCCTGGTGGGCGCGTTGTTCGCCATCCCCGCGGCCATCATGGCCCTGAATGCCGGCCGCGTCTTCCGGCGCGTTCAGGCCCCGCCTGTCCAGATTGAATCCTAGACTCGGCTTGCCTTTCGTCTCCCCTTCGCGTATCAGCGCCGGCTTCCGAGCCGCCGGGCCCTAGACATGCCTGGGCGGCTCTTGTCTCCAAGTAAGGACAGGCCATTGGCCTGCATAGGGAAATGTCTGGATATAAACTGAAGACCAAATCGGGCGCCAAGAAGCGCTTCAAACTGACCGCCTCGGGCAAGGTGAAGGCCGGCGTCGCCGGCAAGCGTCACCGCCTGATCAGCCACAATTCCAAGTACATCCGCCAGAACCGCGGCACGGAAGTGATGGCTGACGCCGATACCAAGAAGATCAAGTCCTATATGCCGTACGCGTGAGCGCGGCATTCGGATCTGACATCAGTTTGAAGGAATAGAGAAAAATGGCTCGCGTCACCCGGGGCGTTACGTCCCACGCCCGTCACAAGAAAGTTCTGGAGCAGGCCAAGGGCTTTTACGGCCGCCGCAAGAACACCATCCGCGCCGCCAAGGCCGCCGTTGACCGCGCCGGTCAGTACGCCTACCGCGACCGCCGCAACAAGAAGCGCAATTTCCGCGCCCTGTGGATCCAGCGCATCAATGCCGCCGCCCGTGAGCACGGCATGACCTATTCGCAGTTCATCAACGGCCTGAACAAGGCCGGCATCGAGATGGACCGCAAGGTTCTGGCCGCCGTCGCCGCCGACAGCGCCGCCTTCAAGGCCATCGCCGACAAGGCCGCCGCCGCGCTCAAGTAAGCGACCGCGCCCTGCGACAACGAACCGCCCGTCCCGGCCTCCGGGGCGGGCGGTTTTCGTTTTCGGTTCCGGTTAGGATTCCGATCAGAAAGAGGGCCTCATGCGAAATCTGATCCTGATCGTGGCCGTCGCCGGTCTGTTGGCCGCACCCGCAGCGGCCCGGGACCGGCGTGTTGCGATCACCTTTGACGATCTGCCGTTCCAGGCGACGCCAGAGGCGCTGTGCGATCCACAGGCGATCACGACCCTGACTGATCGCTTCCTCAATATGCTGGCCCCGCTGAACAGCCGCGCCACCGCCTTCGTCAATGAGGGGCGGATGTGCGACGACATCCGCGCTGAGGCCCTGCCCGGCATTCTGAACGCCTGGCTCGACGACGGCTATGAGCTGGGCAACCACACCTTCAGCCACATCAACATCCACCGCGCGACGCCCGAATCTTATCTGGAGGATCTAGATCGGGGCGACGACATCACCCGTTCCGTGCTTCAGGCGCGCGGGCGTGATCTGGTCTGGTTCCGGCACCCTTATCTGTTTACGGGCGAAACCCCCGAAAAGCGGGCGGCACTCGACGCCGGCATCGCCGCCCGCGGTTACCGGGTCGCGCCGGTCACCATCGATAACGAAGACTGGCGCTTCGGCCAGGCCTACCGCCACGCCGAGGCGGACGGCGACCGGCCCCTGATGGAGCGGATCGGCGCGGCCTACGTCGCGCACATGGCAGCGGTGCTGGATGTGATGGAACCCTACTCGGCCGACCTGAACGGCGGCACCGAGCCGGCGCAGGTGCTGTTGTTGCACGCCAACAGCCTGAACCAGGATTGGTACCCGGCGATCCATACCCTGCTCTTGTCGCGTGGCTATGCTTTCGTGACGCTGGCCGAGGCGATGAAGGAGCCGGTCTATCAGCGCCCGGACACCTGGATCCGGGCCAATGGCGTCTCGTGGCTGCACCGATGGGCTCTGACCGACGGCGTGCCCTTCCAGCCCGAGCCAGACACGCCGCAATGGGTCGTCGACGTCGCTGAGGGCCGCCCCCGACCTCCTGAACAGGAATCTGCATCGGCGCACGGAACTCTACGGTCACGCTTGCGCTTTGTTGGGGAACCTCAATCAAAGGGAGAGCCGCCATGAGCGTCGCCAAGGTCACTGAAGTCACCGCCTCGTCCACCGTCAGCTTCGAGGACGCCATCAAGCAGGGCATCGCCCGCGCCGACAAAACCCTGAACAACGTCGCCGGGGCCTGGATTCAGGAGCAGAAGGTCGTGGTGTCGGGCGGGAACATCGTCGAATACCGCGTCAACATGAAGATCACCTTCGTTCTGGAGGACTGATCCCCGCGCAAACCGCGCCTGGGTGGGTGACGAAAGGCCGCTGGCCCGCTAGAGGGTCCGGGCCATGTCCGATCTCACCCAGCTCGAACTCGACCTGACCCATGCCATCGCCGCTGCCGATACCTCGGCGGCACTGGAAGAGGTGCGCGTGGCCGCGCTGGGCAAGTCCGGCTCGGTCACCGGCCTGCTCAAGGGCATGGGGGCCCTGCCACCGGATGAACGGCGGGTGCAGGGGCCCCTGTTGAACGGCCTGCGCGATCGCCTGACCACGGCCCTGGCCGACCGCAAGGCGGCACTGGAGTCCGACGAGCTGGACGCGCGACTGGCCGCCGAAACGGTCGATCTCAGCCTGCCGCCACCGCCGCGCCGCAAGGGTTCGGTCCATCCGACCATGCAGGCCATGGACGAGATCGTCTCGATCTTCGCCGAAATGGGCTTCGCCGTCGCCGAAGGGCCCGACATCGAGGACGACTTTCACAATTTCACGGCCCTGAACTTCCCACCAGACCATCCGGCGCGGGAGATGCACGACACCTTCTTTCTCAAGCCGGACCCCGAAACGGGCGAGCGGATGGTGCTGCGCACCCACACTTCGCCGGTCCAGATCCGCACCATGCGCCAGACCAATGAAAAGCCGGCGGCACCCTGGATCGCGGGCGGACAGACGCCGCCGATCCGCATCATCGCGCCGGGCCGGACCTTCCGAAAAGATTCGGACGCCACCCACACGCCCATGTTCCACCAGGTCGAGGGCTTGGTCATCGACCGGGACATCCACATGGGTCATCTGAAATGGACCCTGGAAACCTTCGTCGCACGCTATTTCGAGCTGGACGGCGTGGACGCGCGCTTTCGCCCGCACCACTTCCCGTTTACCGAACCGTCCGCCGAGATGGACATCCGCTGCGACCGGTCCGGCGGCGAGCTGAAGCTCAATCAGGGCGACAGCTGGATGGAGATCCTCGGCTGCGGCATGGTTCATCCCAATGTCCTCAGCGCCGCCGGCCTGGACCCGAACGAATGGCAGGGCTTCGCCTTCGGTATGGGAGTGGACCGACTGGCCATGCTCAAATACGGCATCCCCGACCTTCGCCCGATGTTTGACGCCGATGTGCGTTGGCTCGAACACTTCGGATTCTCGGCCGTTCAGGCCCCCAGCGCCGCCGCCGGCCTCAGCTGAGACAAGACCATGACGCCTCCCCAGAGATTCTCCCCCCCGGTATGCCAGGACTACAGCGTCGACCACTTCGAAGGTGTCGCCGTGTCGCTGTTTGAGGTGTTCCGCGCCAACATCGTGGCGACCCACCAGCCAGTCATTTCCAACAAGACCTTCACCAACTGCGTGATCGAGGGACCGGCGGTTCTGCTCGCCCTGTCGGGGGTCGAGCTGGACAGTTGCAACCTCGGCGTCTCCAGCGATGATCCGCGCAGTTTGCTGCTCATGCCGATGGCCAAGAACCGGGTAACCGGCGCGATCGCCTTCAAGGACAGCGCCTTTCGCGGCTGCACCTTCTTTGCCGTGGGCTACACCGGGCCCGACGCCTTTATCGACCAGATGATCCAGATCCTCGATCCGGACGGCAAGTCTCCGGCACACGACGCATGAAATTCACTCTCTCCTGGCTCAGGCGACATCTGAGGACGGACCGGACGATCTCCGAGATCGCCGACGCCATGACCATGGCCGGCCTCGAGGTCGAGGACGTCATCGACCCGACTGAACGCCTCAGGCCCTTCACCGTCGCCCGCATCGTCTCGGCCGAGCGCCACCCTGACGCCGACCGGCTCCAGGTCTGCCAGGTCGAGACGGTCGACGGGATGAAGGAGATCGTCTGCGGTGCCCCCAATGCGCGCGCCGGTCTGGTCACCATCTATGCGCCGATCGGGGCCTATGTGCCGGGGCTGGGGATCACCCTGGTCGAGAAGCCGGTTCGCGGCGTCGTCTCTAACGGAATGTTGTGTTCGGCGGCGGAGCTGGAACTGGACGGCGAGTCCGACGGCATCCTGGATCTGGATGACGCGCTGGCGGTCGGGACGCCGGCCGCCGAGGTGTTCGGCCTGGAGGCGGTCATTGATTTCGAGGTCACGCCGAACCGGCCCGACTGGCTGGGGGTGCTGGGCATCGCCCGCGACCTGGACGCCGCCGGTCAGGGCCAGCTCATCCCTCATCCGGCAACCCCGGTTCCCGGACTCTTCCCCAACCCGATTTCGGTGAAACTGGAGGCGACGCAGCTGTGCCCGGTGTTTGCCGGACGTCTGATCCGGGGCGTCAGGAATGGGCCGTCCCCGGCCTGGCTGCAGGATCGACTGCGCTCCATCGGCCTGCGCCCGATCAATGCCCTGGTCGATATCACCAACCTGATTTCCTACGATCGCGCCCGGCCGCTGCACGTCTATGACCGAGCCAAGCTCGTCGGTGACCAGATCGTCGTGCGCGGCGGCCAGGTCGCCACCGACACCGGCGAGTCCGAACGCCTGATCGCGCTCGACGGCAAGACCTATGCACCCGGGCCACGGATGTGCGTGATCGCCGATGCGCAAGGGGAACGTCCTATCGGCCTGGGCGGCGTCATGGGCGGCGAATCGACCGGCTGTGACGACGCCACCACCGACGTCTTCGTCGAGAGCGCCTGGTTCGACCCGATCGTCACGGCCCAGACGGGGCGCCAGCTCGGCATCACCTCGGACGCCCAGTATCGCTTCGCGCGCGGGATCGACACCCATTCCGCTGTGGACGGCCTCGAGATCGCGACCGCCCTGATCCTGGATCTGTGCGGCGGCGAGCCGTCCGAGATCACCGTCGCAGGTGAACCGCCGGCCGCCCCCGCCGCATTTGAGTTCGACCCCAGTCTGGTCGAGCGCTTGACCGGCCTGCGTCTGCCCAGCGTACGCATCGCCACGATTCTGACCGCCCTCGGCTTTGCGGTCGAGCACGGCAATGACCCTTGGCGGGTCACCCCGCCAACCTGGCGACGCGACGTCCACGGCCCGGCCGATCTGGTCGAAGAAGTCGCCCGCATCAACGGCTTTGATCATCTGCCCTCGACGCCCCTGCCGGATCTCGGCTCACCACCGGCAGGGATCCTCAGCCCGCGCCAGGCGCGCCTGCGCGCGGCCCGGCGAACGCTGGCTGCCTATGGCTGGGCCGAGGCTGTCACCTGGTCCTTCACCCGTCGCGACATCGCCGAATGCTTTGGCGGAGGCGCGCAACGCCTGGTTCTGGACAATCCGATTGCGTCGGATCTGGACTGTATGCGCCCGTCGATCCTGCCCAATCTGATCCAGGCGGCGGCCCGCAACGCCGATCGCGGCTTTGACGATGTTGCCTTGTTCGAGATTGGCCCGGTCTATCGCGGTGACCGGCCCGGCGATCAGCGCACGGCGATCTCCGGCCTGATCGCCCCGCACGCTGCACGCCGTTGGGATGGCGGTCGGGGCGACGACCTGTTCTCCATGAAGTCCGACATCATGCGCCTGCTGGACATCCTGGGCGTCAACACCGCAGCGCTCCAGTTGGTCCAGGGACAGACCGCCGCCTGGTGGCACCCGGGCCAATCCGCGCGCCTGCAGCTCGGCCCCAAGACCGTCATCGCCGAGTTCGGGGCCCTGCACCCTCGTGTTCTGAAAACCCTCGACGCCGAAGGCCCGATGCTGGCCTTCGAGATCGACGTTGAGGCCCTGCCCCAGTCCAAGGCCAAGGCCACCAAGGCCCGGTCACGGCTGGAGCTTTCGACCCTGATGCCGCTGTCGCGCGACTTCGCCTTTGTCGTCGATCAGACGCTGGCGGCCGGGGACCTGGTCCGCGCCGTCCAGGGTGCCGACAGACAGCTGATTGACCAGGCCCGGGTCTTCGACGTCTATCAGGGGGCAGGCGTGCCGGACGGCAAGAAGTCGCTGGCCCTGGAGGTCACGATTCAACCCCGTGATGCCACCCTGACCGAAGCCGAGATCGAGGCCCTGTCCTCGCGGATCGTCGCCGCCGCCGAGAAACTCGGGGCCACACTGAGGGGATAGTCATGTCGGTCAAGCCGCCCATCGAAACCGCCTTTGAACGCGCCCTGTTCCGGTCACGCTGGCTCATGGCCCCCTTCTATCTGGGGCTGGTCGTGGCCCTGGCCCTGCTACTGGTCATCTTCGTCAGGGAGCTGATCTACTATATCCCCCGGTTCCTCAGCTTCGACGCGGCCACGATGACCGCCAATGACGGCATTCTGGCGGTACTGACGCTGGTGGACCTGTCGCTGGCCGGCAATCTGCTCCTGATCGTGCTGTTTTCAGGCTACGAGAATTTCGTCTCCAAGCTGGACATCGACGAAAGTGAAACAGACCGGCCACCGTGGATGGGCACCGTCGACTTCTCGGGCCTGAAGATGAAGCTGATCGCCTCGATCGTGGCGATCTCCGGCATTCAGCTGCTGAAGACCTTCATGAACATTGGGCGGACTGGCTATGAGCTGAACCCGGACGAGGCCTTCTGGGGCGTGGTGATCCACCTGACGTTCGTGGTGTCAGGCGTCCTTCTGGCGCTCATGGACTGGCTGTCGGCCAAGACCGACAAGCACTGATCGAGCTCAGGTCTCCTCCAGCAAACGGACCAGATAGTCACCATAGGCCGCATCCCCGTGGTCGGCCGCGATCAGCCGCAGGTCCGAATCGCTGAGCCAGCCGTTGCGCCAGCCGATTTCTTCCAGGCAGGCGATCTTCAGGCCCTGGTTGTGCTCGATGGTCTGGACGAAGTGACTGGCTTCCAGCAGGCTGTCGTGAGTGCCGGCGTCCAGCCAGGCAAAGCCACGGCCGAACCGCATCACCTCCAGCTTGCCTGCCTCCAGATAGGCGCGGTTTACGGAGGTGATTTCGATTTCCCCGCGCGCGGACGGCTGGACCTCGCGCGCGATCCGGCAGGCGTCGCCGTCATAGAAGTACAGGCCCGTCACAGCCAGGTTGGATCGCGGATTCTCGGGCTTTTCCTCAATCGAGACGGCGCGTCCGGCACCATCCATCTCAACGATGCCGAAGCGCTCCGGATCGCGGACCTCATAGCCGAACACCACGGCTCCGTCCTCGCGACTGGCCGCCTCGCGCAGCATTCCGGTGAAGCCGGTTCCGAAAAACAGATTGTCGCCCAACACCAGGCAGACCCTTTGGCCGGCGATGAAGTCTTCCCCGAGCGTCAGCGCCTGGGCGATTCCCTTCGGCTCGGGCTGGATCGTGTAGGAGAAACGAACACCGAAGCGCGATCCATCGCCCAGAAGCGTTTCGAAGGCCCGCTGATCTTCAGGGCGCGTCACCACCAGGATGTCGCGCACGCCGGCCAGCATCAGGGCCGAAAGGGGATAATAGATCAGTGGCTTGTCGTAGACCGGCAAGAGCTGCTTGGAGATGGCGAGAGTCACCGGCCGGAGGCGCGTGCCATTTCCGCCGGCGAGGATCACGCCCTTGATGTCGTTCACGCTCGAACCCCTCCAACCCGGTGTGGCATCTTAGCCTGACGACGGCCAAAGCCCCAAACCCGCCCCAAACAAGCGAGACCTTGTGGCAAAGTCGCCGTTGACGTGATTCGAAAGAGCCTGGGAGGCCGCCATGCATAGACGCAATCTCATCCTGTCCGGGATGGCCGCCGCCGCCGCTTCGGGCTGTGCGACCCCCGCAGCGCGGCAGCCCAGCCCCGGCTATCCGACTCAGCCGGGCATGGGCGGCGCTCCGTCTGATGCGCCGCAGCCGACCTACACCCAGGAAGAGCTGGTCGCAGCCGGGTCCAACTTCCTCGGCGTTGCCGCCGAAGCCCTCGGCGGTGCCATCGAGCGCATCTTCCTGGATCAGGGCGACGCTCCGACCGGCTATATCGCCGGCGAAGAAGGGGCCGGCGCACTGGGTGTCGGCGTGCGCTACGGCCAGGGCCTGCTGTACATGAAGGACCGTCCCAATGCGCAGGAGGTCTATTGGCAAGGGCTGTCGATCGGCTGGGACGTCGGCGGAAACGTCGCGCGGGTCTTCAGCCTAGTCTACAATCTCTATCACCCCGATATGCTTTATCGGCGCTATCCGGGTGTTGAGGGGTCCGCCTATCTGATCGGCGGTCTGGGTGTGAACTATCAACAGGCTGACGGGATCGTCCTGGCTCCGATCCGGGCCGGCGTCGGCCTGCGCATCGGGGCCAATGTCGGCACCATGAGCTATTCGCGTCAGCGCAACATCCTGCCGGTCTGAGCCGACTAGCTTCGACGATCTGGGGCCTGCATGGCCTGATCGGGGCCGACGCCGGCCACGGGCTCGCGCTCGGCCCCCGCCGTCTCGCCCGGCCGCATGAACTTGACCAGCACCCGCTGGCCGATCAACAGGGCGGCGTCATCGGCTGACACCACGACCTCGACCACGCGCTCGTCCGTCTGTTGGCCCGGCGAATCCGACTGGAGCTGGCGGGCCCCGAACATCGTGGCCCGGCGCAGGACCTGGCCGACGTAGATTCGGGTCGGATCATTCTCAGGCGTGATCTCGACCTGCTGGCCGATGGTGACATTGGGCAGGTCGCTCTCGACGATCTCGGCACGAACGATGCGCTGGGTGTCCGGCTCGAGATCGAACATGGTCGAGACGTTCAGGGTCGAGGCGCCCGCACCCGGCTGGGCGTAGCGGCGCGCGATCCGGCCGGACATCGGCGCGCGGATGATGGTCAGCTCCAGATTATATTCGGCCTCGCGCAAGCGGGCCTGAACGGTGTCGAGCCCGGCTTGCTGGCTGCCGATGGCGGCTTCGGCGGCGGCGACCGCATCACGCGCCTGGTCCAGGCGCTGGGCGGCCACGAAGTTGGACGGCGCCAGGCCCTCCAGTCGGGCATACTCGCGCCGGGCGGCGCTCAGATTGACCTGGAGCGAGGCCAGTTGGGACTGGACCTGGGCGACTTCGGCGCGGGCGCGGTTGACGGCCAGGCGCGCTTCCTCGTCTTCCTGTCGGGCCAGGATCTGGCCGGCGACGACGCGGTCGCCTTCCTGAACATAGACCTCGCGCACGACGCCGCCTCGGCGCGCCGCGACTTGGATGATGCCGCCTTCTACGTCGGCCCGGCCATTGGCGATGGCGGCGTAGGGGCTCTCGACCTGCTCGGCCGCAGCCGCTTCCAGCTCCGCCTTCTTGGCTTCGCCGGCCTTGACCATCACATAGCCGCCACCGAGGACGAGCACGCCAACAGCGAGGATGATCCAGAAGACGGGGCGCTTGAGAAAGCCGAACATCGAACAGTCCTGATCGTCAGTGCGCCAGAGGCGCAGGGTTAGGGTCGGGGACGCGCTTTTCGTCCGAAAGGATGAGGCCGTCTTCCATCTTGATGACGCGGTCGGCCCAGGCCTCCAGGCGCGGGTCGTGGGTCACGCAGATGACGGCGGCACCGTGCTCGACGGCGGCGCGGCGCAACAGGCGGATGACCACCTGGCCGTTCTCGCCGTCCAGGGCCGAGGTCGGCTCGTCGGCAAAGATCAGTTGCGGCGACTTGGCCAGGCAGCGGGCGATGGCCACGCGCTGTTTCTCGCCGCCGGACAGCTCGGACGGGCGCTGGTTCATGCGGTGGCCCAGGCCCACCTCTTCCAGCGCCGTGCGGGCGCGCCGGTCTTGCTCAGCCGGCGTAAGGCCCTGGTATTTGAGCACGATCTTGACCTGTTGCAGCGCGGTCAGGGCCGGGAACAGGTTGAAGCCCTGGAAGATGAAGCCGCAATGATCCAGCCGGAACCGGTCGATCCGACCCGAGGACTTCTTCCACAGATCATCGACGTCCAGGATGTCGACCCGGCCGCCGTCCGGCTTGAGCAGACCCGACAGGGCCGCGATCAGCGTCGACTTGCCCGAGCCGGACGGCCCCATGACCATGGTCAGGTCGCCGTGGGCGGCGTCGAAGTCCATGCCCTTGAGCACCTCGATAAAGGTGCGGCCAGTCTTGAACCGCTTAACCAGGCCCCTGGCCTCGATGGCGGGCGTGCCGTGCTTTCCGTTGGCGTTGGTGGTCATCGCAGAAGATCCGCCGGCTGGCTCTGTTTCAGCATTCCCAGCGACAGGAAACCGGACAACAGGGCGATGATCATCAGAAGCGTCGCGACGGCCAGGCACATCGGCAGAGGGAAGGCCATCGGCAGGCCGAAGGCCCCGGCCAGCAGGCTGATGAGCCAGGTCAGCAGGAAGGACGCGCCGATCCCGACGACGCCGACCCAGAAGCTGAGCTCCACGATAATCCGCCGCAGCGAGCCCATGCCGACCCCGAGCGCGCGCAGCGAGGCGAACTCCTTGATGTTGGCGAGGATGGCGCCGCGCAGGGTCTGCCAGGTGATGGCGATGCCGATCAGCCCGCCCAGAAAGACCGAGAAGCCCAGCATCACCACGATGATGCCCTCCTCGAACATACTCGCCTCATTGGCCTTGGACAGCTCGGCGCGGGTCCAGGCGCGGTACTGCCCGTTGGCGGTCGCGTTCAGCTGGGCCACCACCAGTTCCGCCCGCGCCGGGTTGCGTAGCCGAACCATGAGGGGCCCGACGCGCGGCCCGTTATAGGCCTCGCCATAGCGTCGCAGGGTGTCACGCGACATGACCATCATCGGCTGCATGAAGTTGGCGTAGCCGCGCGTCACGCCGACGACCCTGACCGTGTGCCCGTTATAGACCGCCTGTTCACCCAGCCGCACACCCAGGCGCGGCAGGGCGGTTTCGTCCAGAACCACCGCATCGGGCTGGCGCAACGCTTCGATGAGCTCCTGAGAATAGTCGACCGGAATCGTCGGATTGCCGTCCTGGGTCACGACCGAGGTAACGATGACGAACTCCATCCGCTCGCCACCGGCGGGCGTGTCCTGGCCAGGTCGATTCCGCTGGGCCTGAGCCAGGGACTGGAATCGTCCCTGGGACAGATCGACATAGTCGACGACTTCGACTTCTGGGTGCTGATAGATCACCGGGATCATTCGCCGGGGAAGGCCCGAAGGTCCGCCGAACAGCTGGGTGGCACCGGGTGCCAGAATCAGGATGTCGGCACCCGACCGGTCAATCGTGGCGGTGAAGGATTTGCCCATACCCATGAACATACCGGCGAAGGCCAGAACCAGCAGGCCCGAGAAGGCAAGCGCCACCACCGCCGCCATGTAGCGGCGCCATTCGTAGATCAGCGTTGAAAGCGCTAGCGACATAGGCGTGAAACAGAATCCCTCGACCCGAAGGTCTTGCCGCGACAGCTGGGAACTTTCCAAGTTAAATCGCCGTTAGTCGCCGCTGGCGTCGGTCAAATCGGATCCAACTCATGGCCCTGTCGTCCCTGCTACTCCTGAACGCAGCGGTGGTGGCCGGGCTGATGGTCGGGCTTTGGCTCTTGGCCCTGAAACTGAGGGACGTGAGCTTCATCGACGCCTTTTGGGCCTTTAACATGGGGGTGGTCGGGGTCGTCACCTACTTCGCCGCCGATGGCGACCCGACGCGCCAGGCTCTGTTGGCGGGCCTCTGCGCCGCCTGGGCGCTCAGACTGGGCGGGCATTTGTCTGCGCGCTGGCTGAGAAACGGCGAGGACAAACGCTATCAGTCGCTACTGGCGCGGCTGACCGCACGGGGCCTGTCCTGGCCGCTCGCCACCCTGATTTTTGTCTTTGGCCTCCAAGGCGCGCTGCTGCTTCTGGTCTGTCTGCCGGTTCAGATCGGCCAGGCCTTCAGCCATCCGCCCATCGGCTGGCTGGGCTGGGCCGGGACGACGCTGGCGGCCTTCGGCCTGATCTTCGAGGCGATCGCCGATCATCAGCTTGAGCAGTTCAAATCCGATCCAGCCAACGCCGGCCAGGTCATGGATCGCGGCCTGTGGCGCTACACGCGTCACCCCAACTACTTCGGCGACGCCTGCGTGTGGTGGGGACTGGGCCTGATCGCCTGCGAGGTACCGGGCGGCTGGATCACCCTGGCCGGGCCGGCCTTCCTGACCTTCACCCTCATGAAATGGTCCGGCGCACCGCTCCTCGAAAAGGGCATGGCGTCGTCCCGGCCGGGCTACGCCGACTATGTGCGTCGCACCAGCGGCTTCGTCCCCTGGCCGCCCAGGGACGGCTAGAGTACGGCCCCGTAGATCGCCCGCGCATCGTCCAGCGTGACTTCGCGGGGATTGTTGACCAACAGCCGAGTGACCTTCATCGCATCGGCCGCGAGGCGATCCAGATCCGCCGCCTCTACCCCGACCTCGACCAGACGCTGCTCCATCGGCATCTGGGCCACCAGGGCACCGATTGCCGCGACGAAGCCCTCGCCGTCGTGCCGCCGCTCTGTCAAATCCTCCGGCAGGACGGGAGCCAGTTCGGCGTAAAGCGTGTCGACCTTCGGCAGGTTGAAGCCGGCGACCTGGGCGAACACCAGCGCGTTCGACAGACCGTGCGGCACATGGAACAGGCCGCCCAAGGGATAGGCCAGAGCGTGCACCGCTGCGACGGGCGCATTGGCGAAGGCCATGCCGGCCATGAGCGAGCCCTCCAGCATGGCGCGGCGCGCTACCAGGTCTGATCCGTCCTCGACGGCCCGGCGGATATTCTGTCCCAACAGCCCCAGCGCCCGCACCGCCAGGGCGTCGGATACCGCATTCTTCCTGAGCCGGGTCGTATAGGCCTCCACCGCATGAACCATGGCGTCGATGCCGGTCATGGCCGTAGCCCGTGGCGGCAGCCCCAGGGTCAGGGTGGCATCCAGGATCGCCAGGTCAGGATAGAGCCAGTCCGAGACGACACCCTGCTTCTGGCCGTCGGCGGTCGTGACGATCGAGATCGGGGTCGCCTCCGAACCGGTTCCGGCGGTCGTCGGCATCTGAACCAGTGTCAGTCGCGGCCCATCGGCCCGGTCGACACCATAGACGTCGTCCAGCCTCTGACCGGACGCCGCCAGCAGCGCCGCCAGCTTGGCGGTGTCCATGGCGCTGCCGCCTCCCAGACCGACGACGGCGTCAACAGCCGCCCCCCGCGCCATCGCGACCGCCGCCTGAATTGACGCCTCCGGCGGGTCTGGCACCACCGCATCAAAGACCGTGACGGCGACGCCGGCAGGGCCGAGACCGGACACGGCCGCATCGATCAGGCCGCTCGAGGCCAGGAACGGGTCCGTCACGATCAGGGCATGGCGGACGCCCAGGCCCGACAGAAGCGCTCCCAGACGCTCCGACGCCCCGTCCTGGACAACGATCCTTGGCGGTGCCCGAAACTCGAATGCGTTCATCGCGGTGCCCGGTTCACCGTTAACAGTTGAAGAGTCGCAGAAACGTCCGCTTAGCCCTATAATCACGGCTGATCTAGGGAAGGCGAAGACCGGTCCGTGCTGCAAGCGCTGTTTCCGACAAAGCCCGGAACGGAACCCCTCGCGGCGGCGATGAAAGCCTGCCGGGGGCATCTGCTGTTCGCCTTCGGCTTTTCGGCCATGGTCAACGTCCTGTACCTGGCCCCGACTCTCTACATGATGCAGGTCTATGACCGCGTCGTCCCGACGGGCGGGATCCTGACCCTGATGTTCGTCACCATCGTCGTGGTCTTCGCGCTGGCGACCCTGGCGGCACTTGATCACATCCGGGCACGCATTCTGGTGCGGGCCGGACTGCGTATGGACCGGCTGCTGGCCGGTGTCGTCCTGAACCGGGTCATCGGCTCCAAGGAATCCGGGGCCAAGGTCGCCCAGGCCATGCGAGACTTTGATTCCTTCCGTCAGGGAATCAGCGGCCAGGGTGCCCTGGCCCTGTGCGATCTGCCTTGGACACCGGTCTATCTGCTGATCTGTTTCATGCTGCACTGGTCGCTCGGGATGCTGACGCTTGTCGGCGGTGCGATGCTGTTCACGCTGGCGCTGCTCAATGAGCGCGCGTCCAAGCCGCGGATCGAGGCCTCGACCCGGGCCTCTGCCAAGGCCTATCAGGCGCAGGAAACCGTCGCGTCCCAGTCTGAGGTCGTGCGTGCACTGGGGATGCGTCAGGCCCTGATCACCCGCCAGCTCAAGCAGCGCAGCGAGGCGGTCACCGCCCAGGCCGACGCCCAGTTCGTCGGGGGCCGATTCACCGGGGCCATCAAATTCCTTCGCCTGGTTCTTCAGTCCCTGGCCCTGGGAGCCGGGGCCTGGCTGGCCGTCGAGGGCCAGATTTCGGCCGGGGCCATCATCGCCGCATCGGTCCTGCTGAGCCGGGCCGTCCAGCCGATCGAACTGGTCGTCGGGGCCTGGAACGGCATCGTCCAGGCGCGTGCCGCCTGGAAGAACCTGATCGACCTGTTCGCTTCGACGGCCGATCAGGATCGGGCCCGGACCGTCCTGCCCAAGCCGGTCGGTCTTCTCGCGCTGGACGGCGTCGGCGTTCGCCCCCCCTTGACCGACAAGCCCCTGCTGCGCCATGTCTCGTTCAGCCTTCAGGCCGGCGAGTCTCTCGGCGTGATCGGCCCGTCGGGGGCCGGCAAGACCACCTTGGCACGACTGATTGCCGGTGCCACCGAGCCGGATGCCGGCAAGGTCCGGCTCGACCAGGCCGACTATGCGACCTGGGATCCGGAGCGGCTGGCCCGCCAGATCGGCTATCTACCCCAGGATTCAGTTCTTTTCGCCGGCACCGTGAAAGAGAATATTTCGCGCTTTGACGGATCGCTTGAACAGCCCGGCGAGGACATCGACGAGCGCGCCGTCAAGGCCGCCGGGCTGGCCGGTTGCCACGAAATGATCCTGACCCTGCCGCAGGGCTATGACACACCGCTGGGCCCCATGGGTCGGGGTCTGTCGGCGGGACAGGCCCAACGCGTCGCCCTGGCGCGCGCGCTCTACGGTGACCCCTGTCTGGTCGTGCTGGACGAACCGAATTCTCATCTCGATGCCGAGGGCGAAGCCGCCCTGGCCAAGGCCTTGGCCGGGCTCAAGGCACGCCGGGCAACCGTGGTCATCGTCGCCCATCGCTCGGGCGTCCTTCAGAATGTCGATAAGCTGCTGGTGCTGCGCGACGGTGCGGTCGAAGGGCTCGGGCCACGCGACGAGATTGCAGCCCGGCTCCAGGCCGGTCGCCAGGCGGCCCCACGCGTCGTTTCGAGCGTGAACTGAGATGAGTGCCGAACCCGCAACCCGGACTGACCCCGATGTCCAGGAGCCGACCGAGGGCGTGCGCGATGCAGGTGTCGGCGACAACGCCCAGGCCGGGTCTGCGCCGGCGGCACCGCCACCCGCACGACCGTCCGATTCCCTGGCGCGGGAACTGCGCATTGGCGGGATCATCGCCGCCGCCTTCTTCGTCATCTTCCTGGGCTGGGCCGCCTTCGCGCCGCTCGATGCCGGGGCCTATGCCCCCGGCAAGATCGTGGTGTCCGGCAATCGCCAGGCGGTCCAGCATCGCGACGGGGGCATTGTGTCCGCCCTCCATGTCCGAGAAGGCCAGGACGTCGCCGAGGGGGCCATCCTGGTCGAGATTTCCGCCGGCGAGCTGCGGGCCAACGAACGCGGTCTGACCGGCCAGTCGCTGGCACTCCTCGCCTTGCGCTCACGCCTTGTCGCGGAACGGGACGGCCTGGCTTCGGTGCCGACCCCGCCTGAATTCCGGGCCCTGACCGGCGATGACCGGGTGCTGGCCGACGAGGCCATCGCTCTGCAACGCCAGCAGTTCTCGGCGCGGGGTGGATCCCGCGGCAATGAGGTCGGGGTTCTGGCCCAGCGGGTTCAGCAGCTGAACCAGCAGATCGTCGGCCTCGAACGCCAGCTGGAGTCCAATCGCGAGCAACGCCGTCTGATCGGGGAAGAGCTGGAAGGAATGCAGAGCCTGGCGGACCGGGGCTTCGCACCCCTGAACCGCGTGCGGGCGCTTGAACGCCAGGCGGCGGCGCTCGACGGCGAGGAAGGATCACTCCTGGCCCAGGTCGCGCGCACGCGCGAGGCCATCGGCGAGACACGCCTGCAGATGCTCGGTGTTGGGTCGCAGACGAACGAGGAGGTCGCCGAACAGCTCCGTCAGGTCCAGGTCCAGCTGGATGAGGTGAACCCACGCCTGACGGCCGCCCGTGAGCAGCTGGAACGCGCCCAGGTGCGCGCTCCGGCGTCGGGGCGAGTGGTGGGCCTGTCGGTCTTCACCGTCGGTGGGGTGGTCCAGGCCGGCCAGATGCTGATGGAGATCGTGCCGGATGAGGCGGCCCTGATCGTCTCTGTCGAGGTCGCGCCCACCGATGCCGACGACCTCAGGGTGGGTCAGGATACCGAGGTCCGGTTCTCGGCCTTCCGCGAACGTGATCTGCCGATCCTGCACGGCACGGTCACGGACATTTCCGCTGACAGCTTCACCGACGAGCGCACCGGGCGCAGCTTCTTCACCGTGACGGTCGAGGTGCCTCCTGCCGAAATGGCCAAGATCGAGGCCGTCCGCGGTGAGGACACGGGCATGACACCGGGCCTTCCGGTCGAGGTCGTCGTACCGCTGAGAAAGCGCACGGCGCTCCAGTATTTCCTGGAGCCCCTGACCCAGAGCCTGTGGCGCTCATTCCGGGAGCACTGACGCCGCGGCGGGGCCGGGTCGGCAAGCCGCTGCGGTCAGGCCTTCTTCACGAACTCGGTGCGCAGGACCAGACCGCGCACCTTGGCGACATTGGCCTCGATCTCGTCGGCGTCATGGGTCAGGCGGATATTCTTGACCAGGGTGCCGCGCTTGAGCGTCACCCCGCCCGAGCCCTTGACCTTCAGATCCTTGATCAGGGTGACACTGTCGCCGTCGGCCAGGGTGTTGCCGTTGCAGTCGCGGGTAATTTCGTCGCTCATCAGGGGCATCACTTTCAATCCGGAACGTTGGCGTCCAGCTCATCGAGCCAGACCTGGGCGGTGGCGTCCGACGGCGCGCGCCAGTCGCCGCGCGGGCTCAGCGACCCGCCCGTGACCACCTTGGGTCCATTGGGCATGGCCGAACGCTTGAACTGGCTGGTCTGGAAGAAGCGCACCAGAAACTTCCTCAGCCAGTGTTTGATGGTCTTGAGATCGTACTGGACCTTTTCATCGTCCGGCGTGCCGGCGGGCCAGTCGCCGCGCGCCGCGTCGCGCCACGCCTCATAGGCCAGATAGGCCACCTTGGACGGGGCCATGCCGAAGCGGGTGATATGGAACAGGAAGAAGTCGTTCAGCGCATAGGGGCCGACCGTGCTCTCGGTCGACTGGATCTTGCCGTCCGTCGACGGGACCAGCTCGGGCGATATCTCGGTGGCCAGAATGGCGCTCAGCACCTGGGCCGTCTCGCCGGAATGCTCACGCCCCGCGACCCAGCGGATCAGGTGCCGGATCAGCGTCTTGGCCACCCCCGCATTGACGTTGTAGTGGCTCATATGGTCGCCGACGCCATAGGTAGCCCAGCCCAGCGCCGTCTCGGACAGATCGCCGGTGCCAACCACCAGGGCCGCATTCTGATTAGCCAGTCGGAACAGATAGTCGGTCCTCAGTCCCGCCTGGACATTCTCGAACGTGATGTCGTGGACCGCCTCGCCGCGCGAATAGGGATGGCCGATCTCTTTCAGCATGGTCTCGGCGCTGGACCGGATGTCGATTTCGGCAGCGCTGACTCCCAGTGCCTTCATCAGGGCCCAGGCGTTCGCCCTGGTCCCGTCCGAGGTCGCAAAGCCCGGCATTGTATATGCAAGGATATTTGATCTGGGTCGTTCGAGCCGGTCAAAGGCGCGGCACGCCACGAGCAGGGCCTGGGTCGAATCCAGTCCGCCCGAGACCCCGATGACGACCCGCTCAAGACCCGTCGCCTCCAGCCGCCGCATCAGCCCCTGGACCTGGATGTTGAAGGCCTCGTAGCAGTCCTGGTCCAGGCGCGCCGGATCGTCCGGCACGAACGGGAACCGGTCCAGCGGACGGATCAGGGGGCCCTGGTCGCGCACGCCGGCTTCGAACAGCACGCTCTGATAGCTCAGCCCTTCCAGCTCGCGCCGAGCGCAGTCGCCGAAGGTGCCGGTGCGCCGCCGCTCGGCCCCCAGCTTGGCCACGTCGACGTCCACCACGGTCAGGTGGCTCTGCATCGAGAACCGCTCGTTGTCCGCCAGTCTGGCACCCAGTTCGTGGATGGTGGACTGGCCGTCCCAGGCCAGGTCGGTGGTCGATTCGCCCCAGCCCGAGGCGCTGAACACATAGGCCGACATGGTCCGCGCCGACTGGGCCGAGCACAGCATGGCGCGGTTGTCCGACTTGCCGACCAGGACGTTGGACGCCGACAGATTGACCAGGATGCGCGCCCCGGCCAGGGCCTGACGTGTCGACGGCGGCAACGGGGCCCAATAGTCCTCGCAGATCTCGACGGCAAAGACGAAGCCGGGCCGATCCGCCGCATCAAACAACAGATCCGCCCCGAACGGTACCGGCTCGCCGGCCAGCTCAAAGCTCTCCAGATCGGCTTCCAGATCACCACCCGGCGCGAACCAGCGCTTCTCATAATATTCCCGGTAGTTGGGCAGATAGGTCTTGGGCGTCACGCCCAGCACCACCCCGCCCTGGGCCGCGACAGCGGTATTGTAGAGCGCCTCGCCCAGCCTGAGCGGCGCGCCGAACACCACCGCAAGTCCCAGGCCCGCCGTCACCTCGGCCACCCGCACGACCTGGCGCTCGGCCTCGGCCAGAAGGGCGTCCTGCATGATCAGATCGTCAATCGCATAGCCGGTCAGGCTCAGCTCAGGGAACACGACCAGGTCACAGCCCTGTGTCGCCGCCTGTTCGATCAGGGCGATGTGCTCGTCGGCATTGGCCTTAGGGTCGGCGATCCGCACCACCGGGGTCGCCGCCGCCACTCGCACAAAGCCGTGCGTGGCCGGGGAAAAGAACGGATGGGTCTGGGTCAAACTCTCGACCTTTGCCTTTGCGTCCCGCTATCTAGGCCGATGTCGCCGCGCGCGCCACCTGTGACGCATTGCAGGTGAGGCCCGGCGCGACCATCTTGCAGTTCGATAGCTTTCGATCTCCAGACTCGATCAGGACCCTTCATGTTCTCCGACCCGACGACCGCACCGCCCGCCGACCTCATTAAGGAAGGCTCCGACGCCACCTTCATGGCCGATGTCGTCGAGGCCTCTAAGGTCCAGCCGGTCATCGTGGATTTCTGGGCGACCTGGTGCGGCCCGTGCCGGACGCTGGGCCCGATGCTGGAGCAGGCCGTTCGCGCCGCCGGCGGCGCGGTCAAGATGGTCAAGATCGACGTCGACAAGAACCCCGCCTACGCCGGCCAGCTCCGGGTCCAGTCGATCCCGACGGTCTATGCCTTCGTCAACGGTCAGCCGGTCGACGGCTTTCAGGGGGCAATCCCCGAAAGCCAGATCAGGGCCTTCATCGACAAGCTGACGGGCGGCACCTCGGCCGGGGACGATATCGAAGAGCTGCTGTCCATGGGCGCGGAATCGCTCAAGGTCGATGACTTCGGAGGAGCCGCCCAGGCCTATGCCCAGGTTCTCCAGCTTCAACCCGACAACGAAAAGGCCATCGCCGGCATGGCCCGCGTCTATCTGTCCGGCGGCGACGCCGACCAGGCGCGCCAGACCCTGGCCATGGCCCGACCGGATTCCAAGGACCCGGAGATCATGGGCGTGCGTGCCGCCCTGGACCTGGCGGCCGACGGCCCGTCCGACACCTCTGCACTGGAGGCGCGGATCAAGGCCGACCCCAGCGACCATCAGGCCCGGTTCGATCTGGCCGGTGCCCTGGCGGCTTCGGGCCGTTTTGACGAGGCCGCCGACCAGCTTCTGGCCATCGTCGCCGCTGACCGCGACTGGAACGACCAGGCCGCCCGCAAGCAGCTTCTGGTCGTCTTCGAGGCCGCCGGCGTCAATTCCGAGGTGGCCAAGAACGGCCGTCGCAAACTGTCATCGATCCTGTTCGCCTGAGCCGATGCCACGCATCGCGACCCGCATCTCGGATCTGTCAGAGATCGTTCCGGTCTTTCCGCTCAGCGGCGTCATCCTCCTGCCCCGGGCCCAGTTGCCGCTCAACATTTTTGAACCGCGCTATCTGAACATGGTCGATGACGCCATGGCCGGGGACCGCCTGATCGCCATGGTCCAGACGACGGGCGGCTCGGCGGTGCGACCGGACCTGGCCGGGATCGGGTGCGTCGGCAAGATCACCAGCTTTTCCGAGACGGGCGACGGCCGCTACCTGATTACACTGACCGGCCTGTGCCGGGCACGCCTGATCGACGAAATGCCGGTGCAGTCCCCCTATCGCCAGTGCCGGGTCGATTATGCCGACTTTGAGGATGATCTGACGCCCGACGACGGCGATCTGGAAGGGTTTGACCGGGCACGTCTGATCAAGGCGCTCACCCTCTATCTGCGGCGGCGCGAGCTGGAGATCGACTGGGACACGGCCGACCAGGCCCCGCCCGAGCCCCTGATCAACAGCCTGTCGATCGCCCTGCCGTTCGAGCCGGCCTCCAAGCAACTTCTGCTGGAAGCCCCCTCCCTGGCGGCGCGGGCCGAAGCGCTCCAGGCCGTCCTGGAGATCGACACCGCCATCGATCCTGATGACGGCGGCCCGTCATTCATGCAATGAGAGGGGCATGAGCGACGACTTCTCCATGCCGCCGGCGGTCGATCCCCGGCTCCTCGAAATCCTCGTGTGCCCGATCACCAAGGGTCCGCTGACCTGGGACCGCGAGGCAAGCGAGCTGATCTCCAAGGGGGCCAAGCTGGCCTATCCGATCCGCGACGGCGTGCCGATCATGCTCCCCGACGAAGCACGCAAGCTCTAGGTCTCGTTCGAGGTTTCCGGCGCGGCCCGACGCGATCTGCGGGTCTTCCTCGGCTTGCTCGACTCCACAAGCGCTTCTGAGGATTCCTCGCCTTTTGCGGCACTGGCCGTCTCCGTCGCCAGCGCGCGCATATGGCGCTCGATGGAGACGAGAAGGAAGAAGAACATGATCACCAGGAAGCCGCCGATGACCTGCAACGCCAGGATCAGCTTGGGGCCGATCTGGGCCCGCGTGGCGTGCCGTTCAGCGATCGCTTCGGCAGCAGCGCGATCATTGCGGTCGGCCTCTGCAATCCACAGCTCCCCGAAGGCCTGATCGGCCTGCGTAAAGGCCGCGAGAGGACTGACGATGCCATCCGGATACACCATCTCGCATCGCCGGGTCGGCACGGTCTCGGTGTAGCTGCAGTCGTAGGTGTAATAGTAGCCGCAGATCTGGCGCACGGTCCGACGAACATTGCGCGTCGTGCAGCGTTCGACACGCTCGGCGTCTCTGTACTGCGACAGCAGTTGCACACTGGCCGGATCTGCCATGGCCGCCGTCAGGGCGGCCAGGGACTGGCGCTGAAACTCGGGCTCTTCGACGAAAGCCTTGGCGACCGGGCTTTCGCCGCTGGCATAGATCTCCAGACTATAGCCGAGACGATCCGCCAACTGCTCGGCGGTGAGCGTTTCGTCCTCGCTCTTGTTGTACTGTTCCGCAGCAGCGGCATAGACCCTGTAGTAGGGCGCAAAGGCCTGCTGCATGAAGCCCGCGTGCCTTTCCCTGATGAAGGCTGGAATCTGAGGCCCTTCTTGTTCCTCGGTCGCGTCGTTTGCCTCTGCAAAGTCTCGCATCACCGCAGAGACCTCTGCCGGCTCAATGACCGTGGGTTCAACGGCGACATTCGTGGACACAAACATCCGCCAGGCCGCGTCAACGACAAAATAGCCTGCGCACAGCAAGCTCACGGTGGCGATCGCCAGAACGCCGACGCGAAGCGCCAGAAGATAGGCGCGTTCAACGTCACCCAGACGAATTTTCTTCAAGTTCTTCATGGCCCCCCCAGCAGCGCTGAACTTAGACGCGCGCTGGAGCGGGGCGCAAGCTCTAGGTCTCCAGGTCCACCGTCACCGGCGCATGATCGCTGGGGCGTTCCCAGGCGCGGCAGTCCTCATGGATGCGAGCCGACCCGGCGATGACGCGCGGCGTCAGACCCGGCGAGGTCCAGATGTGATCCAGCCGCAGGCCCCGGTTCGAGACCCGGAAGTCCTTGGCCCGATAGCTCCACCAGCTGGCCAGCTTGGTCGGCTCGGGGATCTGGTCACGCACAACATCGGCGAAGTCGCCGGCGGCCTGTAGTCGCCGCAGGGTTTCCACCTCGATCGGCGTGTGACTGACGATCTTGGACATATAGCGGTGGTTCCAGACGTCGTTCTCGCCCGGCGCGATGTTGAAGTCGCCGGCCAGCACCAGAGGCTGGGACTTGTCGCGCGCCGCCATCTCGCGAGTCAGGGCTTCATAGAAGTCCATCTTGTGATCGAACTTGGGGTTCAGCGCGCGGTCGGGGACATCGCCACCAGCCGGGATGTAGAAATTCTGGATCTCCACACCCTGGACCCGCGCCGCCACACAGCGGGCGTGCCCCTCGCGGCAGGCGTTGACCACCGGCGTGTCCGTGATCGGATAGCGCGAGGCGATCGCCACCCCATGCCAGCCCTTCTGACCCTGAACTCTCAGGTAGGGCAGGCCCGCGGCCTTGAAGGCGGCCGACGGAAACTCGTCGGTTCGGCACTTGATCTCCTGAAGGCACAGCACATCGGGGGCCTGTTCGGCGACGAAGCGTTGAACCTGATCCGCCCGCAGTCGGACCGAGTTGATGTTCCAGGTGGCGAGTCTCAGCATGGACCCCCTCTAGCAGAAAAAAGCGCCCGGTTCGGAAACCGAACCGGGCACCGCAGAGGGTCGTCTCTCACACGCCACCGGGAGGGGACTTGCCGATGGCGAAACATCGAACCGCCGCTCGACGTCTGTGACGATAATGCCACCCGCAAGCGAAAAGTCAAGCCGCGCTGAGCATGAGCGCGGGCTGTGTCTCTCGCGTCACGACGAACGCGGATTGCGGAACAGGCTGTCGGCCAGACTCGACACCGGCATGATGGTCGTCAGCTGGACCCGCGTGGCCGCGCCCTGGGCATCGCGCACGGTCCATTCGCGCAGGCGATAGGTGCTGCCGCCGAACACCAGCGTCAGGGATCCTTCCCGCGGACGGCGGGAGTCGCGCAGGGTGATCTGGCACCCATCCGAAGTCGCGGTCACGTCCTCAATGCGGATGTAGCGGTTCGAGAAACCGGCATTGTTGTCGAGCAGCAGGCTCAACGGCGTCTGGTTGGTCGGCAGGCGTTGATAGACCTCCAGGCGCGGATCCCAGCGGTGAATGAACGATCCATCGGCCGTCACCACCAGCTGCGACGGCGCATCATATTCAAACCGCATCCGGCCCGGTCGACGCAGATAGAAAGCGCCCGACGCGCGCTGACCGCGCGGTCCCGTTTCCGAAAAACGGCCTCGTACGGAGCTCATGGAGTTCAGATAGGTCTGGGCGCGCTCCACCAGACGGCGCTGTTCGGCATTCAGGCTGGCCTGGGCCAGGACGGGCCCGGCCAGGCCCAGAGCTGTGGCCGCCGCGGCCCCGGCCAGAATATTTCGGCGAGTCAGGCGCATGGTCTGAACTCCTTTCAAGGTCGTCTGTAGCGATCCGGCTTGGCGCCGCAAGGGCCTCAGCGTGGCCATTGTCCGGCACCGGGATGAAGCGCTGTTCAGCTTGAAAGGTTCAACGCGGCGGTGGCGGGGCGGCGAGGACCTCACGCTTGCCGGCGTGGTTGGCCGCGGTGATGACGCCTTCCTGCTCCATCCGCTCGATCAGGGAGGCGGCCCGGTTGTAGCCAATCTGCAGGCGACGCTGGACATAGCTGGTCGAGGCCTTGCGGTCGCGGGTGACGATGGCCACGGCCTGGTCATACAGGTCGTCACCCGAGCCACCCTCACCGCCGCCGAAGGCCCCGCCCTCATCGTCCTCATCGCCTTCCGTGACGTCCGGCAGATAGTCGGGCTCGCCCTGTTCGCGCAGGAAGCTGGCGACCGCTTCGACCTCCTCGTCCTTCACGAACGGTCCGTGCAGTCGCATCACCCGGCCGCCGCCGGGCATATAGAGCATATCGCCCTGGCCCAGCAGTTGCTCGGCACCCTGCTCGCCCAGGATGGTGCGGCTGTCGATCTTGGAGGTGACCTGGAAGCTGATCCGGGTCGGGAAATTGGCCTTGATGGTGCCGGTGATGACGTCGACCGACGGGCGCTGGGTGGCCATGATCAGATGGATGCCGGCGGCGCGGGCCATCTGGGCCAGGCGCTGAACCGCCTGTTCCACATCCTTGCCGGCGACCAGCATCAGATCGGCCATCTCGTCCATCACCACGACCAGATAGGGCATGGGTTCCGGCTGGATCTTCTCGCTTTCATAGATCGGCCGCCGGTTCTCGTCGAAGCCGGTCTGGACGGTGCGCTCGAAATGCTCGCCCTTGGCCACCGCCTCGTGGGCGCGCTCATTGTAGCTGGCGATGTTGCGCACGCCGATCTTGGACATCCGCCGATAGCGATCCTCCATCTCGCGCACGGTCCATTTCAGGGCCACCACCGCCTTCTTCGGATCGGTCACCACCGGCGCCAGCAGGTGCGGAATGCCGTCATAGACCGACAGCTCCAGCATCTTGGGGTCGATCATGATGAAGCGGCATTGCTCGGGGCTGAGCCGGTACAGGATCGACAGGATCATGGCGTTGACCCCGACCGACTTGCCCGACCCGGTCGTGCCCGCGATCAACAGGTGCGGCATCCGCGCCAGGTCCGCCACATAGGGCTCGCCGCCGATCGTCTCGCCCAGGGCCAGCGGCAGGATTGGCCCACTCTTCTCATAGGCCTTGCCGCTCAGCAGATCCCTCAGCCACACCGTGTCGCGCTTGGAATTCGGCAGTTCGATGCCGATAGCATTCTTGCCCGGCACCACCGAAACCCGGCAGGCGCGCGCCGACATCGAGCGGGCGATATCGTCCGACAGGGCCACCACCCGCGCGTGCTTGACCCCCGGTGCCGGCAAAAGCTCATACAGCGTCACTACCGGGCCGGGCCGGATCTGGTCGATCTGACCGCGCACCCCGAATTCGGCCAGTACGCCTTCCAGCATCCGGGCGTTTTGCAGCAGGGCCTGTTCGTCGACCCCGACGCCACGCCGGTCGCCCTTGGTCAGGATGTTCAGCTCCGGCAGTTTGAAGCCGCCCGTCTGCTGGACGAAGGCGAAGGCCCCCTGATTCTCACGTGTTTCGCGGCCCGAGGCCTTGGCCGGCTTCGGGTCGGCCACGCGCGGCTGAACGACGGGCTGGACCGGCGCGGGTTCCGGCTCCGCCGGAGCCGTCACCGCGGCCTTGCGCGCGCGCGGCTTGGGCACCGTCGTGGCCTCGCGCGTCGCCGGCGGCGCGGTCTTGCGGGCCTTGCGGCGTGCCCAGTCCGAGGCGAGGTCGAGGTCCTGGCCGGTCAGGCCCAGGGCCGGCACCATCAGCGCCAGAAAGCCGCCGCCGAAGATCAAGCCGGCCCAGATCATCGGGGCCGGCAGCCGCAGCCATCCCAGGAACCCACCCAGGGCGTCCGCCAGGGCCGACCCCCAGAATCCGCCCAGGCCCTTGCCCAGCGGCCAGGCCGCCGGCGTCGGCAGGGTCGACAGGGCACCCGCCAGGATCAGGATCGCGCCCAGGGCATAGAGCGACCGGCGATGATTGACCGCCCGATCCTTCATCGGATCGGACTCCAGCGCCCGTCCGATACCCTTGTAGAGAATGAACAGGGCCGCCGGCCACGCCGCCAGCCCGACCGACTGCATCCAGACGTCGGCCCAGATCGCGCCCGCGCCGCCCAGCCAGTTGGTTGCCGGTGCCGCCGAGGCGGCATTCCAGCTCGGATCGGCCGGATCATAGGAAGCGAAGGCGATCAACAGGAACAGTCCCGTCGCCGCCACCACGCCGCCGCGCAGCCTCAGTGCCATGGGCGCGTCCCAGAACAGGCGGAAACTCTCCACCAGCCGTTCCCGAACGATCACCGCCGCCGACGCCATGCCTTGCTCCCAGTCCTTCAACCGGCAGTCTTGGCCTCCATGCGGTTAAGGCGGCGTTTAGGATGCTTCGTCCGGCTCGGGTTCCAGATCGGCGGGGTCGAACTCATAGTTGATCAGATCGGCCGGCTGGCATTCCAGGGCTGCACACAGACGCGCCAGGGTCCGAAACCGGACGCCCCTGACCTTGCCGGACCGAAACAGAGAAAGCTGTGTCTCGCTCAGCCCAACCTCCGCCGCCAGGTCCTTGGCCTTGACGCCGCGCCTGACGATCACCGCGTCCAGGGTCACACGCACCGGCATCAGACCATCTCATCCAGTTCCGATTGCAACCGATCCGCCCTGTCCACCAGCGCCCCCAGAAGAAACAGCGCCCCGCCCAACATACCCAGCGTCATGCCCGCAATGTCGAAGTACAGCCAGCCGCCCGAAATGAGGCCGAACAGGCGCATCAGATTGGTCATCAGAAAAACGCTGAACACGCCGCCAGTGCCCAGCGCCAACCCCGCGCGTCTCAGTGCCCGCGCCAGGACCGGCTGGAACAGGGCCCCGTTCGACAGCGCCCCCATGGCCTGGCCGATCACCCACACCGCATAAAGATAGCAAAGGCCGGGGATCGACTGGAGCAATGGCCTGCCCCACGAACCCGCTTCTGGCATATCCGCCATCATCACCGCCGCCACATTGATGGCGAGCACCAGCCCCACACTCCCCAGCATGAACCAGGCGAGCACCTGGAACTGCCGACAGCGGAGACGGAAAACGGAGAGCTGATCCGGCGACATATCGGTCTTCCAAGGCTAGGAGAATTTAATCTTGACTTAAACGACGACGTTTCACAAGATTTAACTCTTATATAAATTTTGAGATTCTGGCATGAGCGCCACCGCCATAGAAACCGAGACTCTCTCACGGCGCTTTGGTCCCCGCACCGCCGTCGACGGAATTTGCCTTCGCGTGCCGGAGCGGTCGGTGTTCGGGTTTCTCGGTCCCAACGGCGCGGGCAAGACCACGACGATCCGTATGTTGTTGGGATTGCTTCAACCCACGGGTGGACGCGCACGTCTTTGCGGGATCGACGTCACACGCGACCGGCTCCGCGCAGCGGCCCAGGTCGGCTGCCTTCTTGAAGCGCATGGCTTCTATCCGAACCTCTCGGGGCGCGAGAATCTCGACCTGACACGGCGTCTGCGCCGTTTCGACAGTAGCGAAACTGATCGGGTGCTCGATCTGACCGATATGCGGCACCACGCACAGGACCGCGTGGGCACCTATTCGCTGGGCATGAGGCAGCGCCTCGGTTTGGCGCGCGCCATGATGGGGCGCCCCCCGATCCTCATCCTCGACGAGCCGACCAATGGCCTGGACCCCGACGGGATCGCTGAGATGCGCTTGTTTCTGTCCGACTTGCCGGATCGCTCCGGCGCGACGGTTCTGGTGTCCAGCCATCTGCTCGGCGAGGTCGAACAGATCGCGACCCATGTCGGCATCCTGCAGGCCGGTCAGCTCAGCGTGCAGGGCCGACTGAGTGATCTGCTGGCCGATCAGACCCGCGCGATTGACCTGGCCACCAGTGACGATGCGCGTGCACGCAGCCTGGCGCTGGCCGCCGGCTTTGACCTGGCCGACAGCGCCGACGGGCTTCGAATCCGGCTCAAGTCCCGCGACGATATTCGCGCCGAGGCGGCGGCCCTCAATCGCGCCCTGGTCGAGGCCGGTCTGGACGTCCATCGGCTGGTTCCACGCCGACCCAGTCTGGAAGCCCTCTACCGCCAGTCCGCAACCCGCTTGTCTGAGGCCGCCTGATGTTGTCCGTGCTGCGAACCGAACTGACCAAGCTGAATCGCTCCTTGGCCCTGTTGCTCGCCCTGGCGGCCCCAGGTCTGGTCGGCCTGTTCCTGTTGCTCAACGGTCTGAGAGACGGCCAGCAGCTCCCCTGGGAGATCTGGCTGGCCACCGGGTCCGGCATCTGGGCCTTCTTCATGCTGCCCATGAGCGTGACGGCCCTGACCGCCCTGGTGGGCCAGGCCGAGCACGCGCCGCGCGCCTGGGACCATCTGCGGACCCTGCCGGTCCCGCGCTGGTGGATCTACGGCGCCAAGGCGGTCATGGTTCTGACGGTGGTCGCACTCATGTCGGCCCTGACCCTGGCCCTGGCGGTCACGGCAGGCGGTCTGGTCGGTGTTCTCCGCCCCGGGAACGCACCGACCGGCTCGCTCGACGTCCTCACCGCCGCCGGGCTGATGATGCGCATCGCCCTGGCGTCGGTCCTGATGATCGCCATCCAGTTCTTCCTGGCCGTCCGCTTCGCCAGTTTTGTGCCGGGCCTGGTGCTCGGCATCGCCGGGACCTTCTTCAGCGTCGTGGCGACCAGCTCACGGATCGGCGTCTTCCTGCCCTGGCAGATGCCGGTCAACATCATGGCCAGCGACTCCTGGAGAGCGCAGACAGCATTGGGTCTGGGCCTTGGCCTCGGTCTGGTGGCTCTGGGCCTGTCCGTTGCCATTCTGGCGCGTCGCGACGTGGCTTGACCCTTACGTCCATGCGCCTAGTGTGCGCCTCGTTCTCCCGGGGGCGGCCGTTCAGCCGCTGAGATTGAGGGTGCTCCCTCTGACCGGCCGAACCTGATCCGGGTCATGCCGGCGAAGGGATGAGTAACGCGTCGGCCCGTCACAGGTCCGTCTCGCCCAACGTCGGCGACCTCATTGAAAGAGGCCGCCATGAACGTCCACGTCACGCCCCAAGACCCGCCGCACGAGCCCCAGGTCGACCTGCCCCTGGCCGACGCCCGCAAGGCCGTGGCGGAAAAACACGGCCGCGTCCCCACCGGCCCGCGTGAGGGCGGCAACAAGGTCTATGTCGCCGGCGAGCTGTTCCCCGACCTCCGCGTGCCGTTCCGCGAGGTGGCCCTGCATCCCTCGGCCAATGAGCCGCCGGTGACGATGTATGATTCCAGCGGCCCCTACACCGACCCGGACGCGACCATCGACATCACCCGTGGTCTGCCCGCCGTGAAGTCGTCCTGGCAGCTGGATCGCGGCGACATCGCACCGGTCGCCAGCCCCCGCGAGGTCAAGCCCGAAGACAACGGCCACGCCGCCGGCAAGCACCTGGCCCCGCGCTTCGACGTCTCCAACCACCGCGTCTTCAAGGGTGTCGCCGGCCGCCCCGTCACCCAGCTGGAATACGCCCGCGCCGGCGTCATCACGCCCGAGATGGAATATGTCGCCATCCGCGAGAACCTGCGCAGAGAGCAAACCGCCCCTTGCGTCCGCGATGGCGAATCCTTCGGCGCCTCGATCCCCGACTTCGTCACGCCCGAGTTCGTGCGTCAGGAAATCGCGCGCGGCCGGGCCATCATCCCGCACAACATCAATCACCCCGAGGTCGAGCCGATGATCATCGGCCGCAACTTCCTCGTTAAAATCAATGCGAACATCGGCAACAGCGCCGTCCTCAGCTCCGTAGATGACGAGGTCGACAAACTGGTCTGGGCCACCCGCTGGGGCGCTGACAACGTCATGGACCTGTCGACCGGCCGCAACATCCACAACATCCGCGACTGGATCATCCGCAACAGCTCCGTGCCCATCGGCACCGTGCCCATCTATCAGGCGCTGGAGAAGGTCGGCGGCGTGGCCGAGGACCTGACCTTCGACATCTTCGCCGACACCCTGATCGAACAGGCCGAACAGGGGGTGGACTATTTCACCATCCACGCCGGGGTGCGCCTGCCCTTCGTGCCGATGACCGCCCGGCGCGTCACCGGCATCGTCTCACGCGGCGGCTCGATCATGGCCAAGTGGTGCCTGGCCCACCACAAGGAATCGTTCCTGTACGAACGCTTCGATGAGATCTGCGAGATCATGCGCGCCTATGACGTGTCGTTCAGCCTGGGCGACGGCCTGCGCCCCGGCTCCATCGCCGACGCCAATGACGAGGCCCAGTTCGCCGAGCTGCGCACCCTTGGTGAGCTGACCAAGGTCGCCTGGGACCACGGCTGTCAGGTGATGATCGAAGGCCCCGGCCATGTGCCGATGCACAAGATCAAGGCCAATATGGATGAGCAGCTGAAACACTGCCACGAGGCGCCCTTCTATACGCTCGGGCCGCTGACCACCGACATCGCGCCGGGCTATGACCACATCACCTCGGCCATCGGCGCGGCCATGATCGGCTGGTTCGGCACCGCCATGCTCTGCTACGTCACGCCCAAGGAACACCTCGGCCTGCCCGACCGGCAGGACGTCAAGGACGGCGTCATCACCTACAAGATCGCCGCCCACGCCGCCGACCTGGCCAAGGGCCACCCGGCCGGCCGCCTGCACGACGACGCCCTGTCACGCGCCCGCTTCGAGTTCCGCTGGGAAGACCAGTTCAACCTCGGCCTAGACCCCGAAACCGCCCGCCAATACCACGACGAAACCCTCCCCAAGGAAGCCCACAAGACCGCCCACTTCTGCAGTATGTGCGGGCCGAAATTCTGCAGCATGAAGATCAGCCAGGATATTCGGGATGCGGCGAAAGCGCAGAACGATGCGGGGGGGAGTTTGGCGGAGGCGGAAGCGGGGATGCGCGAGATGGCGGAGAAATTCCGCGACGGGGGCGGGGAGATCGAGGTCACTCTCGAACGCTGATTCATTCTTGCTTCTTAGCCCGGACCTTTCTCAGATCACGTTCAAGCGCGGCGATTTGCCGTGAACCGGTAAGGCTGGAGAACATTTTCAAGTAGGCGAGATGTCCAGCAAGGGCTCTAATCTCCACGCCCGCCGGCGTCTTTTGTTTGGCGGCGTTGTGGAATTTCGCACGGACATTGCGTCGATATGTTCGAGACGGCTGCGCGACCGCGTTAACGACCACGCCGGTCACCACCTGCCGAGCGCGATCTGAGACTATACGCGTCTTGCTCGGATTTGTTCGAAACGACCGATTGGCCAACTGCCTTTTGGCCCGCGAAAGAGCCCTTTCGACAGCCTCACGGCTAGAGCCACTAATCGTAATGTCGTCGGCGTAGCGGGAGTATACGAGGCCTGCTTCTTCGCATGACATGGCCATGTCACAGTCAAAACCATACAAGATCGCATTGCTAAGAGTGGCGCTAGTTGGGGCACCTTGAGGAAGGGTGTCGTTGAGCGTCGTGAGCGCAGAAATGAGACTAACCTCATCATCAAGAAATCCGTTTTCTAGCAGGAGACGTTGCACCATTGCCTTGGTTATGGAACCAAAGTAATTCTCTATATCAATACTACCAACATACGATTGACATACATGTAATTTCCCATTTGTTGCCACTGACTTTCCCGTCACGAAGGAATGCACTGACGAGTGCACAGGCAAGCCGTCTAGTATAAAATCATCCAAAAACCATTGCATCACCTTAAGGAAGACCCGCGGACTCGATATCTTCCTTTCACCACCCGATTTTTTTTGTATCGAAAAAGATCGATAATGTCGCGCTGGTCGACGAGATACCTGTGAGACAATCTTGACGGACACACCTAGAGATGCCGCTAAGCCCTCATAGTCCAGTTTGAACTGTCCGCGCTCAATTCCGACAGCAAGCTCGCACTGACGCCGATTTCGGAATGACAGCCATTCTGGAAAAGTGTCAGACGAAGGAGCGGACAAGCCAGTTGATCTATCGAACTGCCTTGAAATGCGTGGCCAATAAGTTCGGACACGAGGAACGCTGTGGCCGAAGTTATTGGCCGCGCATCCTTTTATGCTTGAGCTAGATTCTAAAGTCGGCGCATCGCCGACCAACCTTGTTGCTCCTCCGTCTGACGACCTGAATCTAACGCGGTGTGCGTCGCGCAACAAGAAGAACCGAAGTTTGTCGCGTAGCTTTCTCTGACCAACCGTTAGATATCTATGTCCCGCCAACGTCAGGGCGTAGAAGCTTTCGCCTCCACGAAGCTCCACGCGGATCACGTGCCCTTGGCCCTCTCTCTCCTTCATAAAGTCATGAACTAGCGCGCCTCTCGGGGCCGCACTCGGGTCCGGGAGGATGTCAGCCAGAAATCCGGAGACTTCAGATGAAGTAGCGGGCTGAATTACCCCCAATGCGAGAAGAATGGTGGGCGCGTTAAGTATCTGACTCATTGCGCCTTTGGCACCCTGGGGCGACCCCTTTGTTCCACAGTGTAGGTTCCACGCCGAGCGACCAGCCTTGAAACCACTGCGTCGATGTCAAATTTCTTGAACGGCTCATAGAGCCGCAACCCGTGCCCATGTACTGCCAGCGCCGGGCCCTGATTTAAATAACTCCCCGGGGGCGGAGCATGCTTTTTGTCTATAAGTAAGATAAAATCCAGATGAGATAACACTCCTTCTGAATGGGCAAAGTGCCAACTAAATAGACCAAGCTCACAGAAGCTTCCGACGCTGTCCGCAATTAAAACAATTGCGTTGCAATATTTCCTAGCGAACTCGAGTTCGCTATCCTGTATATTTATCCCAATTCCTTTCAGGGTCGGATTGTTGACGCTTTCGTCTTCGCCTAAGACCACCTCAAACTTGGCAGCTTCGAGGGCTTCCTTGAGGCGTCGGCGTAAATCTACGGAAGCGCGCTGCTTGGATGTCAAGCTCGGTCCGAACAAAAAGACGACGAAGGGTTTCTCCTCCGCAGCTGCTATTAGTTCATTCGCGTGGTCAGCAAATTTCGCCTTATACTCTGGCATCGTTGCGCGTGAGTCCCCGATTCAATCCTAGTGTGGCTCGCTATTCACCGTCGAACAAGTTGGGCTTGCCGCGCCCTGGCTGTCTCGGGTTAGGCTGGCGCCATGTACGCGCCGAAGTCCACGATTGAACGTGCGCGCGAGCTTCGCCGGCGGCTGACCCTGCCGGAGGTTCTGTTGTGGGCCAACTGCGGGCACGCCGGCTCGGCGGCGCGCGCTTCCGGCGTCAGCATCCGATCGGACCCTATATACTGGACCTCTATTGCGAGGCGGCGCGGCTGGCGGTCGAGGTGGATGGACAGGGCCATGATCACCCCGACCAACTGCGCCACGACGAACGCCGGACGGACTGGCTGGCGCGGCGAGGGATCGAGGTATGGCGCATCCCGGCGCGGGATGTGCTGGAGAACCTGGACGGCGTGCTGGAAGGCTTGCACCAGCGTGTGTGCGTCAGGCCCCCTCCACCGCTTCGCGGTCCCCCCCCCATCGGGGGAGGATGTCTGAACCCCCGCATCCCCGCACCCAAACCCTCACAAAACCAACGCCCTGCCCTAATCCCACCCCCATTCCATCCCCGCGCCCGCAAACACCCGCATCCTGTCTGGCGACCGCCACCCGGAGCGCGCCCATGACTGACACAACACCCCCGCCCGGCTGCCGCACCGCGCCGGATGAGGTCTGGGGGCAGGTGCGGGCTGATTATCTGTCGGGCCTGTCCGCCCCCGCCTGTTGCCGGAAACATGGCGTGGGGCTGACCGCCCTGCGCGACCGGGCGGCGAAGGAGGGCTGGCGACGGGCCGATCAGCCTTGGCGGCCGCCAGGCCTGGATCCCGACGACGAGGGCACCGTCCTGGAAGAGCAGGTCGACGGCGACCTGGGCCGGATCAGCCTCAAGGAGCTGCGCTTCGTGTGCGAGCGCCGCACCGTCCGCGCCATCCTGCGCGGCGACGGGGTGGAAGCCATGCGCTGGCGGCGCCTGCGCGGCCTGATCCGCGACGAACAGGTCCATCACGGGGACAAGGCCCTGTTGCAGCACAGCTTCGGCCACCGCCCGGACCTGCCGCCCCATCCCGACGGTCCGGACGCATCGGACGGTCTTTTTGTCCGTCCGGACGGGCCGAACGCTGCGCCACCCGATGAGGGCTGACGGCTTGCCCGCCGGTCGCCCCCTAGCCCGCCCCCGCCGTCTCCGCCGCCATCTGGCGCAGGGCCTGTTCGAAGGCTTCGGTCGGCTGGCCGCCGCTAATCAGCCATTTGTTCTCGACCACCACGGCGGGGACCGAGTTGATCCCACGGCTCTGCCACAGGCGTTCTTCGGCCCATACCTCGTCGGCGAAGCGCCCTTCGGCCAGGACGGCGCGCGCGACCCCGGCGTCCAGACCCGCCGCGCCGGCCGCTGCGATCAGGGTCTCGGGGTCGTTCAGGGGCTGGTTGTCGGTGAAGTGGGCCTTCAGCAGCGCTGCCTTCATCCGGCCTTGGGCCTCAAGCCCGCCGCCCTGGGGTCCGCCCGCGCCGGGTTCGGCGCCGGCCCAGTGGATCAGCCGGTGGGCATCAAAGGTGTTCCAGATGCGGCTCTGGTCGCCCATGTTCATCTCGAACCCGACCAGGGCGGCGCGCTCCTTGATCATGGCGCGGTTCTGGGCCGACTGTTCGGGGGTGGAGCCGTATTTCCTGCCGATGTGTTCGGTGATGTTCTCGCCCTCGGGTGCCATCTGTGGGTTCAGCTCGAACGGGCGAAAGGCGATCTCAGCGGTGATCCCGTCCGCTTTCAGCCGCTCCAACGCCGTGGTCAGCCCGCCCAGGCCGACCGCGCACCAAGGGCACACGACGTCGGAAACGAAATCGATCTTGAGCGGGCGGGCAGCTGTGGTGTCGGTCTGGGTCATGCGGCTCATATGGGATCGGCTCGCCGGGGTCGCCACACCCGCCCGGCTCGGCTAGCCTGCTGTTCTGTTTGAGGAGGCGTCATTCATGTCTGGTTTCAATCCCCGTCTGACCCGTCGCGGCGCCCTGTTCGCCGGGGCCGCCGCCGGTGGTCTGGGTTGGTCGACCCAGGCCACGGCCCAGGACCAGGACGCCGCCCTCGCCGAGGCCGTCGACACCCACGTCCGCCAGGTCATGTCCGCCTGGCCTGATCAGCCCGCCGTCGGGGTCGCCGTGGTTCGCGACGGCCGCACGGTGATGACACGCGGCTATGGCGTCAAACGCCTGGGCTCGGACGAAGCCGCCAATGAGCACACCCAGTTCGCGGTGGCGTCGAACACCAAGGCCATGACCGTGGCCCTGCTGGCCATGATGGTCGATGAAGGCCGGCTGGAATGGGACGCGCCGGTGCGCACCTATCTGCCCGATTTTCGCCTGTCGGACCCCTTCATCACCGAGCGGATCACGGTGCGCGATCTGGTCTCGCACCGGGCCGGATTCGGCCTGGGGGCCGGGGATCTGTTGTTCTGGCCGAACTCGGACCGGACGCGGGCCGAGATCATGGCCGCCATCCCCCATGTGCCGATCGAATACGGTTTCCGGGCCGGCTATCACTATTGCAATCTGATGTTCGTGGTCGCCGGCGAGGTGGTGGCGGCCCTGAACGGCAATCGCTTCGAGGACGTGCTGGAATACCGGCTGCTGGATCCGCTGCATATGTCGGCGACCGCGCCCCTGACCTCCCTGGCCAGCCCGGCGCATTCGGCCCTGCCGCACGGGCGCGTCGGCCCGCCGCTGCGCTATCAGGGGCCGATGACCCGGCTTTCGGACACCATCCCTGGCATCTGGAACTGGGATTCCGCCGCCGCCGCCGGGGGCGTGGTCGCCACGCCGTTCGACTGGGCCCAGTGGATCCACGTCCAGCTCGGCCAGGGTCAGGCCCTGGACGGCCGCCGCTTCTGGTCCGAGGCGCAAGGCCGCGAGATGTGGCGGCCCAACATCATCTCCGGCTCGTCGCCTGGGCCGACCGACGAGATGCCCAACCGCGCCATCGCCTCGACCTATGCCATGGGCTGGGCGGTTCAGGACTATCGCGGCGAGCGCATCGTCAACCACGGCGGCGGCTCGCCCGGCGGCATTTCCTCGACCTTCCTGATTCCGGGCCGCAACGCCGGCTTCAGCGTCTTCACCAACGCCGAGGAGGGATTCTGCCTGCGCGCCCTTCGTCAGGGGATCGCCGACATTCTGATGGACAAGGCCACCTTCGACTGGATCGCCGACGGTCGCCGCCGCGAGGCCGAGGGCAATGCCCGCTCGCTGGAGGCCGCTGCCGCCATCGATGCGGCCCAGGCCGCGGGCGCCCCGCCGTCCTTGCCGCTGGCGGCCTATGCCGGAACCTGGCGCGATCCCTGGTACGGCGACGTCGAGATCACCGAACACCACGAGGGCCTGCACCTGGCCTTCACCCGTTCGGCGGCCCTGAACGGCCCGCTGGAACCCTATGACGGCGACAAGTTCCGCACCCGCTTCCCCGATACGCGCGAAGAGGACGCCTTCATCACCTTCGAGCTGGAAGACGGGGCACCTGTGCGCGCCACCGTCGCCGGCGTCTCGCCCGACATCGACTTCAGCTACGACTATCAGGACCTGAGGCTGACGAAGGTCGGCTAGAGGCCGAGCGACCGCCGCGGATCGAGCAGCAGGCCCGAGACGGCCGCAGCCAGCAGGCGCGGGCTGGGCGGGACCCGGCTGACCCAGCCCAGCACATGATCGCGCAGGGCCGGGCGGAGCGGATCATCTGACTGGTAGAAGGGCGTGAACACCCACGACAGAGCCTGGTACAGCCGCACATGAAGCCAGCGCGCGCCGGCATAGACGCCCAGCGCCGCATCCAGATCTGCGTGCGCCGCCAGGGCCCGGTCCAGCGCCCAGGCGTCCAGCAGGCCCATGTTCACGCCCTGGCCGAGCTGGGGACTGGTCGAATGGGCGGCATCGCCGATGACGGCCAGCCGCGCTCCCTCGACGCCGGCACGCGTCCGGTGGGCATAGCGGGCAAGGATCAGCTGGTCCGGGTCCGTCAGGCCGTCGAGGATCGCCTCGGTTTCGGGCCACAGACCCCGCACCTGGGCTTTCCAGGCTTGCAGACCCTGCGCGCGCCACGCGTCCAGATCGCGGGGCTTCAGACTCCAGAAGAAGGTTGCCGCCGGCCCGTCCACGCCGGGGGCTGCGCCGATCGGCAGGACACCGACCATACGCCGCGCCGCCTGGTAACGCTGCTCCAGCGCATCGCCCAGGAAGCCATGCCCCAGAGGCACGGTCGCCCACAGCGCCCCGAAATCGAGATCCCTGCGCCTCGAACCGAGGGGGGAGCGCGTCCCCAGCGCATCGACCAGCAGGTCGAAGGCGGCCGAGCGACGTCCGTCTCGCGCCTCGAACCGTCGGCCGTCAGCATCGATCCCAACGACGTCGAAACCGGTTTCGAACACGACACCCGCGTCCAGGCAGGCCCCGTACAGGCACGCGAAAAGGCTGGCGCGGTGCAGGCCCAGTGCCGTTTCTCGACCTTTCAGCTCGGTATAGGCAACATCCAGGACCGAACGCCCGGTGTCGGCCCGCTCACCATAGAGACGCCGGATCGGCGCGCCCCTGTCGCGGACCTGCCCCTCCAGCCCCGTCGCGGCCAGCACGGCCAGTCCGGTCGGCTGCAGGAGAAAGCCGGAGCCGACCGGAGCCGGTTCGGCGAAACGCTCAAACACGACGACCGCCTCGCCGCGTCGCGCCAGCATGAAGGCCAGCGCGAGACCACTGGGGCCCGCACCGCCAACGCCAATGACGCGCCGCCGACTCAGCTGGCCGGCACCAGCTCGATCAGATCGAGCGTCGATTCATTCTCGGGCCACGGAATCACCAGCCGCCAGCGTTGCCGCCCTATGCGCTCGAAACGGGCCGCGAAGTCACGCTCGTCGTTGGTGCCATAGGACCGGGCCCGCGGTTCGTCACCCAGGGCCATCGAGCCCAGGAAGACCAGCCCCAGATCGTCCTCCGGGAAGAGCAGGCCGCTGGGCCGTTGCGATCCGGTGACCTTGACCAGGCGCAGGCCCTGGGCCGTGCGGCTGATCTCGCAGTCGAACCAGCCATAGACGACAAAGCCCAGACCCGTGGCCCCCTGGTAGCCCAGCTTGACGGTCCGACAGCGATACATCCCCGGCGGCGGGGCGGCGTTCTCGATCATGGCGTGCGGGTCGATCAGGGCACCGACCGACAGCAGGTCGCCCGAGCCTTCGGACCGCCGCGCCTGGTCCAGCGCCCGGCGCCACGCCTCGTCGATCCGGTCCAGCCGGCTACGGTCGTCGGGCGTGATGATGGCGCGCCAGTCCAGCAGCACGCTGCCCCCCGAGCCTTCCGAAGGCGGAGCCGGCGGCGGCGGCGGCATCGGTCCATAGGGCGGGCCGTAGGTCGGCGGGGTGGCACAGGCCGCCAGTCCCACAAGAACGACGGCCAGGGCTGAAAGTCGGGCGCGAGTCATCGCTTGGCTGGTTCCCTCAGTCACGCCCCCGCGTCACCCCAGCGCATCCCGCACCGAGAAGGCTGCCACCATCGGTGAAATGGCGGCGGAAAACAACGTCCAGGCCGCCATCAGGGCCAGACCGGCGACCCAGGGCAACCCTTGCGAGGCCGCCACCAGGGTTCCGGCCCCAAAGATGGCGGGCGGCGCAAACAACGGCAGTACGATCACGGCGATCAGCATCCCGCCCCGACGTGACCCCAGCGCCAGGGCCGCGCCCATCATGCCGGTGAAGGCGAAACCCAGACCGCCGATCATCGCGGCCCCGAGTGCCAGAGGCAGGATCGCATCCGGGGCCCCCAGGGCCGCTGCCGCGATCGGGGCCGCAACCGCCAGAGGCAGGCCGACCGCGACCCACTGGGCCAGGGCCTTGACGGCGCAGACCCCCACCAGCCCGACCGGACCGATCGCCAGTTGGTCGAGCGCCCCGTCCTCGAAATCGCGTTCGAATACCCGCTCCAGTGAAAGCAGGCTCGACAAGGCCAGGGCCAGCCACGATGAGCCGACCGCCAGAGCTGCCAGCCGCTCGGGCTCGGAGCCGACCGTCAGGGGCGTCAGGGCCGTGATGGACGCGAAAAAGGCCAGGGCCAGAATGGCCCCGCCGCCCCGCCCCCAGGCCAGGCCGAACTCGCGGCGGAACAGGAGGCTGAGCGCCCTCATCGCCCGGCTCCCAGGTCAAGCACCTGATGCTCGAACGGCATCGGGTCATGGGCCGCAGCCAGGATCATGCCGCCGTCAGCCAGATGCGCCTGGGCCATTGCGGCGACCGTCTGGCGCCAGCCGGCATCCAGAGGGGCCAGGGTTTCATCCAGCAGCCACAGGGGGCGAGGCGCGGCCAGCAGCCGAGCCAGGGCCAGACGCTTTCTCTGACCGGCCGACAGCGCCCGCACCGGAAGCCCAAGCAACGGTCGCAGCGCCAGCTGGTCGATCGCCTGGTCGAACCCCGCCGATTTCGCCCCCGCCCAGCCGCACCAGAAGCGAACTTCCTCCTCGGCGGTCCGCCCGGCCTTCAGTCCGTCCTGATGCCCAATCAGATGCAGGCTGTGGGCGTGTTCCTCGAGTCCGTTCAACGCGACGGTGCCCGCTTCGGGTCGAAGCAACCCGGCCACGGCCCGCAGCAGCGAGGTCTTGCCCGCGCCGTTGGCCCCGGTGACCACCTTCGCCTCACCCGGCTTGAGATCAAATGACAGGCCGCGCACCAGCACCCGGTCGCCCCGCGCCAATGTCAGGTTCTGGACGCTCAGCATGGCCTGTCTCCTGCCCATGACGAAGGAATGGGCAGGGTCATCGCCAAGCGGTGGAGGAAGCGGCGACCGAAGCACGCCGGTGCGGCGGATAGAGTCCCCTCCGTCTCGCCGCCTTGCGTCGATCCACCTCGCCATCGTTGATGGGGATCAGGCGCCTTGATGAGAACCCTTCGCAATACCCACGACGCCGTCATGGATTCATGGACGAAGGGCTTCGCCGCGGCTATATGCCGCCCTGCCGCAGCAGGCGTTCGCCGCGCGCGCCGGGGACCTGTGTGCCCCAGCGTCCAGCGCGCGACCGCGCAACCGAATTGTCGGGCGGCTTTGACCAGAGGACTCTCCCATATGCCGTCGAACGACAGCCTCAAGACCCGTCAGGACCTTTCCGTCGGGCGCAAGAAGTACGCCTATTACAGCCTTCCCGCCGCCGAGGAAGCCGGCCTGGCCGGAATCTCGCGCCTGCCGCGCTCGATGAAGGTGCTGCTGGAGAACCTGCTGCGCAATGAAGACGGCGTCTCGGTCACCGAGGACGACCTGAAGGCCGTCGCCGCCTGGATCGACAACAAGGGCTCGGTCGAGCACGAGATCGCTTTCCGTCCGGCCCGCGTCCTGATGCAGGACTTCACGGGCGTTCCGGCGGTTGTGGACCTGGCCGCCATGCGCGATGCCATGGGCGCGCTGGGCGCCGACCCGTCCAAGATCAATCCGCTGAACCCGGTGGATCTGGTCATCGACCACTCGGTCATGGTCGACCACTTCGGCACGGCCAAGGCCTTCGGTCAGAACGTCGAGCGCGAATATGAGCGCAACATCGAGCGCTACAACTTCCTGCGCTGGGGCTCGTCGGCCTTCAACAACTTCCGCGTGGTGCCGCCCGGCACCGGCATCTGCCACCAGGTCAATCTGGAGAACCTGGCCCAGACCGTCTGGACCGCTGACGAGGGCAAGAAGACCGTCGCCTATCCCGACACCGTGGTCGGCACCGACAGCCACACCACCATGATCAACGGCCTGGCCGTGCTGGGCTGGGGCGTCGGCGGCATCGAGGCCGAGGCGGCCATGCTGGGCCAGCCGATCCCGATGCTGATCCCCGAGGTCATCG
>JAFLCS010000005.1 GCA_017302105.1 Caulobacterales bacterium
AAAATATCCGCGGCGGAGCGGCAACTCGGGTCGAAACGCACCAACACATCTACGGTCACCGGACCCGACGTCCGGCGCTCCGCCGGCCCTCCCAACTTCATAGCGAAAGCGTGAGGCCGAAGAGCCGCGTCGTTCTCCGGTGCCTGGTCTTTTCGGATTCGCGCCAGCGAAGGTCCGGGACAAGCGCGCCGCTCTATTGTCCGGCTCTGCGCGCATCGGCGGTGACCGGGCCGCGATGGCATGGATTCAGGATAGAGATCGAGGCGAGACGGCGACGGGAAAACCACCGCGCGCCCTCCCGTTCGGCCCATCGCCGCCCTATCTTGCCTCCAACGTCCTCAGGAGACCTCCCCCATGCAGACCCTTGGTTACGCCGCTCAATCCGCCGACGCGCCGCTGGCGCCGTTTCATTTCGAGCGGCGGGACCTGCGCCCCAATGATGTGGCGATGGAGATTCTGTATTGCGGCGTCTGCCATTCGGATCTGCACACGGCGCGCAACGACTGGGGCGGCACCGTCTATCCGTCGGTGCCGGGCCACGAGATCGTCGGGCGGGTCACCGCTGTCGGCCCCGAGGTCACCCGCTTCAAGGAAGGCGACCTGGCCGCCGTCGGCTGTCTGGTCGACAGCTGCCGCACCTGTGATCAGTGCGAAAAGGGCGAGGAACAATATTGCCGCACCGGCCTGACCGGCACCTATAATTCGCGCGACCGCATCTCGGGCGAGAACACCTACGGCGGCTATTCCAAACACCTGGTCGTGCGCGAGGAGTTCGTCCTGACCATGCCGGAGGGCCTCGACCCGGCCAAGGCCGCGCCGCTGCTCTGCGCCGGCATCACCACCTATTCGCCGCTGCGCACCTGGGGCGTCAAGGCGGGCAGCCGCGTCGGCGTGGTGGGTCTGGGCGGCCTGGGCCATATGGCGGTCAAGCTGGCGGTGGCCATGGGCGCCGACGTCACAGTGATGAGCCGCTCGGCCGACAAGGAGGCCGATGCCCGCGAGCTGGGGGCCCAGCATTTCCTCAACACCTCGGACGCGGCGGCCATGCGCCAGGCCGCCTCGGGCTTTGACCTGATCATCGACACCGTGCCGGTTCAGCATGACCTGATGCCCTATGTGCCGCTCCTGGATGTCGATGCGACCCTGTGCCTGGTCGGCCAGCTGGGTCCGGCCCCCGACCTGAACACCGCCCCCCTGGTGCTCAGCCGCAAGCGCATCGCCGGCTCGCTGATCGGCGGCATCGCCGAAACCCAGGAGATGCTCGACTTCTGCGCCGAGCACGGCGTCCTGCCCGAGGTCGAGATGATCCGCATGGATCAGATCAACGAGGCCTTCGACCGCATGGAAAAGTCCGACGTGCGCTACCGCTTCGTCATCGACATGAGCTCGCTCGGCGCAGCCTGAGTGCATCCGGCCTTTTCGTCGTCCTCATTTGCGTCGGCTGGTGACGACCGTGCGGGTTCGAGCTTGCTCTGGATCACGCCCGGTCTCACAGACGCTGAATGACGCCGTTTCACCAGATCCTCGCCAACAACCTCGTCGCCAGTATCACCAACTATACGGTGTGGTTCGCGATCACCTTCTGGACCTTTCTGGAGACCCGCTCGGTCTTCGCCACCGGCATGATCGCGGGGCTGTATCTGGTCTTCATTGCCGGCACCGCCATCTGGTTCGGCAGTCTGGTCGACCATCACCGCAAGAAGCGGGTGATGCTGGCTTCGACGCTGGTCTCGTTCAGCTTCTACGTCCTGGCCTTCGCCTTTCTGTCGGCGACGCCGACCGGGCGCATGAGCGATGTCGGTAGCTATCAGCTATGGGCCTTCATCGGCCTGGTCATGCTCGGCGTCCTGGCCGGCAACATCCGTTCCATCGCCCTGCCGACCCTGGTCACCGCCCTCGTTGAGGAGGACAAGCGCGACCGTGCCAACGGCCTGGTCGGCATGGTGTCCGGCATCGGCTTTCTGACCACCTCGATGATCTCGGGCCTGCTGGTCGCCTGGGGCGGCATGACGGCGACCTTGATCCTGGCGATGGTCGTCTCGATCCCGGTTTTCCTGCACCTGCGTTTCGTCACCGTGGACGAGCCCACCCGTGCGCCCGACATCGCGGCCCTGCCACGCCGGGTCGATCTGGCCGGGACGCTCAAGGTGGTCGGGGCCGTGCCCGGTCTGTTCGCCCTGATCATCTTTTCGACCTTTAACAACCTGCTGGGCGGCGTCTTCATGGCCCTGATGGACGCCTACGGCCTGTCAATGATGCCGGTCCAGCATTGGGGCCTCTTGTGGGCCCTGGTTTCAACCGGCTTCATCGCGTCCGGGATCGTCATCACCCGTACCGGCCTGGGCAAGAACCCGCTTCGGACCCTGATGATCGTCAATCTGATATCCTGGGCGATGGCGGCGGTCTTCACCATCCAGCCGTGGATCTGGCTCCTGGCGCTGGGCTGTTTCACCTGGATGTTCCTGGGCCCCTTCGCCGAGGCGGCGGAACAGACGACCCTGCAGAAGGTCGTGCCCTACGAGCGCCAGGGCCGGGTCTTCGGTTTCGCCCAGGCGGTCGAACAGGCGGCCTCACCCCTGACCGCCTTCATGATCGGCCCGATTGCCCAGTTCTGGGTCATCCCCTTCATGACCGACGGGACCGGGGCCGAACTGATCGGTGACTGGTTCGGGACCGGCCCGGCCCGCGGCATCGCCCTGGTCTTCACCATCGGCGGCCTGTTCGGGATCGTTCTGACCACCCTGGCCTTCAACTCGCCCTATTATCGCAAGCTCTCGGCGGCCTATCTCAAGCCGGAGCCGACATAGAAAACGGGGCGACCCCTTTCGGGGCCGCCCCGCCTCGAGGCGCTGACGGGAGGGGAGGGCGTCAGCGCTTCAGATCGTAACGATCCGCGTTCATCACCTTGGTCCAGGCCTTGACGAAGTCCTTGGCGAACTTGGTCTCAGCGCCGGCCGAGGCATAGACCTCCGACAGAGCCCGCAATTGCGAGTTGGAGCCGAAGGCCAGATCGACCCGACTGGCGGTCCAGCGCGGCTTGCCGGTCGCTCGGTCCGTGCCCTGGAAGGTCTCGTCGTGCGAACCGTCCACCGCCTTCCAGCCGGTGCCCATGTCCAGCAGATTGACGAAGAAGTCGTTGGTCAGCTGACCCGGACGATCGGTCAGAACCCCATCCTTGGAGCCGCCGTGATTGGCCCCCAGCACCCGAAGGCCGCCGACCAGAGCCGTCATCTCCGGAGCCGTCAGGCCCAGAAGCTGGGCGCGGTCGACCAGCAGGTCCTCGGTCCGCACGTTGAACCGCCGGGGCCGATAGTTGCGGAAGCCGTCAATCTTGGGCTCCAGCCACTCGAAGTTCTCGATGTCGGTCTGCTCGGCCGAGGCGTCGGTGCGGCCCGGCGTGAACGGGACCTCGATCGTCTGACCTGCGGCCTTGGCCGCCTGTTCGATGCCGACCGAGCCGCCCAGCACGATCAGATCGGCGATCGAGACATTCTTGCCCGACGAGGCCTTGAGGCCCTCATAGACCTCCAGAACCTTGGCCAGGTTGTCCGGCTCATTGGCGTCCCAGTCCTTCTGCGGGGCCAGCCGGATACGCCCGCCGTTGGCACCGCCCCGGTGGTCCGAGCCGCGATAGGTCGAGGCCGAGGCCCAGGCCGTCTTGACCAGATCAGCCACCGACAGACCCGAGGCCGCAATCGCCGCCTTCAGATCCTTGATGTCCGCCGCCGACAGGGCCGGTCCGGTCGCAGCCGGGATCGGGTCCTGCCAGATCAAGTCTTCGGCCGGCACTTCCGGCCCCAGGTAGCGCGCCTTGGGCCCCATGTCGCGGTGGCACAGCTTGAACCAGGCGCGGGCGAAGACGTCGCCGAAATAGGCCGGATCAGAGCGGAATTTCTCCATGATCGCCCGGAAGCCCGGATCGACCTTCAGCGCCATGTCGGCGGTGGTCATCATGGTCGGCACGCGCTTGCCCGGCGTGTGGGCGGCCGGTGCCTGGGTGTCGGCCGGATTGCCGACCGGCTGCCATTGTTTGGCACCCGCCGGGGATCGGACCAGCTCGTACTCGTGGTCGAGCAGCATATCGAAGAAGCTCATGTCCCAGGTCGTCGGGGTCGGGGTCCAGGCCCCCTCAAGGCCCGAGGTGATGCTGTCGTCGCCCTTGCCCGAGCCATGGGTCGAAATCCAGCCGAGGCCCTGCATCGCCAGATCGCCAGCTTCAGGGCTGGGGCCGACCTTGGAGGCGTCACCGCCGCCATGGGCCTTGCCGAAGGTGTGACCACCCGCCGTCAGGGCTGCGGTCTCTTCGTCGTTCATGCCCATACGGCGGAAGGTCTCGCGAATGTCGCGCGCCGACTGAAGGGCGTCGGGGATGCCGCCCGGGCCTTCGGGGTTCACATAGATCAGGCCCATCTGAATGGCCGCCAGCGGCTCTTCCAGGGCCATGTCCTTGTCCGGCTGGATGCGGGTCTCATTGCCCTCGTCACCGACCCACTGGGGCTCAGAGCCCCAATAGACATCCTTTTCCGGCTCCCAGACGTCGGCCCGGCCGCCACCGAAGCCGAACACCGGCCCGCCCATCGATTCAATGGCGACATTGCCGGCCATGATCATCAGGTCGGCCCAGCTGAGGCCCGGTCCGTACTTCTGCTTGATCGGCCACAGCAGGCGGCGCGCCTTGTCCAGATTGCCGTTGTCCGGCCACGAATTCAGCGGCGCAAAGCGCTGCTGGCCGGCGTTGGCCCCGCCGCGTCCGTCGGCCGAGCGATAGGTACCGGCCGAGTGCCAGGCCATGCGAATGAAGAACGGGCCATAGTGGCCATAGTCCGCCGGCCACCACGACTGGCTGTCAGTCATCAGGGCGGTCAGGTCGCGCTTGACCGCCGCATAGTCCAGCTTCTTGAACGCCTCGGCGTAATCGAAGCCGTCGTCCATCGGATCCCCGGACTTGCCCTGCTGGTGCAGGATGTCCATCGACATCTGCTGGGGCCACCAGTCGCTGTTGGTGCGCCCCAGCAGGGAACGGAGCGATCCGGGCTCCTTTTTGGGGTCTTTCTTGGGAGCGCCTGCGTTTCCGTCCATGAGGGAGTCCTATCTGCTGTAGGGTTGTTTGATGCGCCGATTGTACGCCTCGTGCGCGAAAAGGCTAAACTGATAATCTCGATGATCGGAATAGGCTGCGTTTATGGATGAGTCGGTCTGCCGGATCGACGTCTGGCTCTGGCGGGCGCGCTTCTTCAAGACCCGGGGGATGGCCGCGCGCTTTGTCGAGGAAGGCCGCGTGCGCCGAACCCGGCCCGGCTCCGGTGAAGTCCGCCTCGACAAGGCCTCGCGGTCGGCCAGACCCGGCGACCGGCTGGTCTTTATCGTGGCAGATCGGGTGGTGGAGTTGACGATTCAGGCCTGCGGCACGCGGCGCGGACCGGCGGCGGAGGCGCAGACGCTCTACCGACGAGACATGGACGCGAGTTGACTTCGGCGTCGGTCCGGCCCAAATCCGGCCCGCCTCCCCGAACACCCACCCTTGTCCCGCCCATGACCTACATCGTCACAGACGCCTGCGTCCGCTGCAAGTTCATGGACTGTGTGGAAGTGTGTCCGGTCGATTGCTTCTATGAAGGCGAGAACTTCCTGGTCATCAGCCCGGACGAATGCATCGACTGCGGGGTCTGCGAACCGGAATGTCCGGTCGATGCCATCAAGCCCGATACCGAGGACGAGCCGGACGGCAAATGGCTACAGGTCAACGCTACCTACGCCAAGGAATGGCCGAACATCACCGTCAAGGGCACGCCGCCCGCCGACGCCGAACAGTTTGAGCGTGAGACCGGGAAGTTTGAGAAGTACTTCTCGGACAAGCCCGGCAAGGGAAGCTGAGCCGCAGCCGGCTCGGCTGAGCGTCGAATCGCGACGTTTTGAAATTGCGCCAATTTGTGCTATGGTCCGCTCACAGGTGGGGCGGCTGCGCGGATTTCGCGGGGCCGCTTCCCTTTTTGAAGACGCCGTTCCTTATGGACGGCCAGGTCAGAGGTCGGGTGTCTTTTCTCACGATTTGAGAACGGTTTTAAACGGCGGCTCCCACCGCCGTGGCCGGGGGTTCTTCGGAACGCCGGGATGGTTTTCCTCGCAGCGAAAGGTGCGCGCGCATGAGCAAGAGTGGTCTGGATTTCAAGGTCGGCGACGCCGTCGTTTACCCGGCGCACGGCGTCGGCAAGGTCATCGCCGTTGAGACCGAGGAAGTCGCGGGTATGGCCCTGGAGGTCTATGTGATCACTTTCGATCACGAGAAGATGACGCTGCGCGTCCCGACTAAGAAGGCGGTCTCGGCCGGTCTGCGGTCGCTGGCCGGCGAAACGGTCGTGACCAAGGCGCTGACGACCCTGAAGGGCCGCGCCCGCATCAAGCGCACCATGTGGTCGCGCCGGGCCCAGGAATATGAAGCCAAGATCAACTCGGGCGACCTGGTGTCGATCGCCGAAGTGGTCCGCGATCTGCACCGTGCCGACAATCAGCCGGAGCAGTCCTACTCCGAGCGTCAGCTCTATGAATCGGCCCTGGATCGCATGGCCCGCGAAGTCGCCGCCATCGAGCGGATCGACCGTGAGGCCGCCGTGGCCCTGCTGAACAAGTCGCTGATCAAGCCGGCCGCCGCTGCCGCCTGATCGGTTTCAGCCTGGTCTGAAATACGAAACCCCCGGCCTCGCGGCCGGGGGTTTTGCTTTGTTCGGTTGTCGGGACTGGATCAGCCCCGCTTGGAGATCGGCACATAGTCGCGCTCGGTCGGCCCGGTATAGAGCTGACGCGGGCGACCGATCTTCTGCGACGGGTCGGCCATCATTTCCTGCCACTGGGCGATCCAGCCGACGGTGCGGGCCAGGGCGAACAGCACGGTGAACATGGTGGTCGGGAAGCCCATCGCCGACAGGGTGATGCCCGAATAGAAGTCGACGTTCGGGAACAGCTTGCGCTCGATGAAATACTCGTCCGACAGGGCGACCTTCTCCAGCTCCTTGGCGACCTGGAACAGCGGGTCGTTCGGATCGCCGACGGCGGCCAGCACCTCGTGGGCGCTTTCCTGCATGACCTTGGCGCGCGGATCGTAGTTCTTATAGACCCGGTGACCGAAGCCCATCAGCTTGTATTTCTTGTCCTTCACACCCGCGATGAACTCGGGGATGCGCTCTGGCGTGCCGATTTCCTTCAGCATATTGAGCGCCTCTTCGTTGGCACCGCCATGCGACGGGCCCCACAGGCAGGCGATGCCGGCGGCGATACAGGCAAACGGATTGGCTCCCGAAGAACCGGCCAGACGGACGGTCGAGGTCGAGGCGTTCTGTTCGTGGTCGGCGTGCAGGATGAAGATGCGGTCCATGGCCTTGGCCAGAACCGGATTGACCTCATAGTCCTCGGCCGGAACGGCGAAGCACATCCGCAGGAAGTTCTCGGCGTAGCTCAGATCGTTACGTGGCGACACGAACGGCTGGCCGATGTGGTACTTGTAGGCCCGCGCCGCGATGGTCGGCATCTTGGCGATCAGGCGGATGGCCGAGATGTCGCGCTGGACCGGATCGTGGATGTCCAGGCTGTCGTGGTAGAAGGCCGACAGGGCCCCCACGGTTCCGACCATGATCGCCATCGGGTGGGCGTCGCGACGGAATCCCTCGAAGAAGCGGTCGAACTGCGAATGCAGCATGGTATGGCGCGTGATCAGGTTTTCGAACCGCTGGTACTCCGACGCGCTGGGCAGCTCGCCGTTCAGCAGCAGGTAGCAGACCTCGATGAAGTTCGACTTCGATGCCAACTGGTCGATCGGATAGCCGCGATGCAGCAGGATGCCCTTGTCGCCGTCGATGAAGGTCAGGCCCGATTCACAGGCCGCCGTGGAGGTAAAGCCGGGGTCAAAGGTAAAGGTGTCGGTGTCGCTGTACAGCTTTCGGATGTCGAAAACGTCCGGGCCAAGGGTGCCCTTCAGGACGGGGAATTCGACGGTCTTGTCCGCGATGTTCAGCGTGGCTTTTTCGGTCATATTTAAATCCCATGGCGCCGGGGGAGCGGCGCAGTCGAGGTGTCTTATACCCTGTCAGGCCTGAGGGGAAAGAATGTCCGCCAAACGGCCCAGGCTTTCGGCCTTGCCGAGAGCCGCTAGGGTCTTGGCAATGTCGGGTGAGGCAACCCCGCCGGTCAAGGCCGCCCGCAACGGTGGGCCGATCTTGCCCATGCCGACCCCTTCGGAGTCCGCGAAGGCCTTGAGGTCCGCCTCAAGCAGGGCGGCGTCCCAGGTGTCGACCGCTTTCAGACGTGCGGTGAGGCGGGCGAGCCGGTCGCGCGCCTCATCCGAGAGCTGGCCGGCGGCCTTGTCCGAGATCGGAACGGGCCGGGCGATGAGCGCAAATGCGGCCTGATCCGCCAGGGCCAGAAGCGTATCGGCCCGGTCCTTGATCATCGGCATGGCCTGGACCAGATGCGGCAGATCGGCGTCGGAACCGGGATCGCCGCGACCGGCGCGAACCATCTGGACCAAGGTGGCGAGGCGCTCGTCATCGGCCTGGCCGATCCACCATCCGTTGACGTGCTTCAGCTTGTCGAAGTCCAGCCGGGCCGGGGCGCGTCCTATGTGCTCCAGGTCGAACCAGCTTTCAGCCTGGGCGTCCGAAAACAGCTCATCGTCGCCGTGGCTCCAGCCCAGCCGGGCCAGGTAGTTGCGCATGGCCTCGGGCAGATAGCCCTGGTCGGCATATTCGGCGACCGAGGTCGCGCCGTGGCGCTTGGACAGCTTCTTGCCGTCCGGTCCGTGGATCAGTGGGATATGGGCGAAGACCGGCCGTTCCCAGCCCATGGCATCATAGATCAGGGCCTGACGCGGCGTGTTGTTCAGGTGGTCGTCGCCCCGGATGACGTGGGTAATCCCCATGTCGTGGTCATCGACGACCACGGCCAGATTGTAGGTCGGCTCCCCCGACGAGCGCAGCAGTACCAGGTCATCAAGATCCTTGGACGGGAAGGTCACCTTACCCTGGACCGCATCGGAGATGAGGATGGCCTCATCGTCAGGCGTGCGAAAGCGGATGACGTGCGGCTGGGACAGGTCGCCGTCGGTGCGGTCTCGCCAGCTCGAGCGCAGGGCGCGGCCTTCGGCGCGGGCCTGGTCGCGTGCGGCGTCGGTCTCTTCGGGGGTCATGAAACAGGCGAAGGCGGCGCCGCGCTGGACCAGGTCGGCCACGACCTCGCGATGCCGGTCGGCCCGCTGGGCCTGATAGACGGGCTCCTCGTCCGAGGCCAGACCCAGCCAGGCGAAGCCCTGGAACAGGATGTCGACATTCTCCTGGGTCGATCGCTCGCGGTCGGTGTCCTCGACGCGGATCAGGAACTTGCCGCCGTGCCGGCGCGCGTATAGGTGGTTGAATAGCGCCGTTCGCGCGGTTCCAATGTGCATGGAACCAGTCGGGGAAGGGGCGATGCGGGTGACAACGGGGCGGGACATATCGCCGGGGGTTATAGCGCCGGATGCAGATCGGCCTAGCCCCACTGCGCGCGATTGGCTGGCGCAACAGCTGTCGGCGCAATCAGAGCGTTGGCGGTTGTGGGCTCCGGTGGCGATGGGATTGGGCTGTGCGGCCTATTTCGCGCTGCGGTCCGAACCGCCGGTCTGGCCCTTGTGGATAGCTGCCGCGGTGAGCGTGGCCTGTACGGCCATGGCCTGGAGCCGGGGGACCTGGCGGATCATTCCCTTCACCCTCGTGGCCTTTGCTGTGTTCGGACTGCTCGTGGCCAAGCTCAGGTCCGATGCCGTGGCCGCGCCCACCGCCGAGGCCTCCCAGGGACCAATCGGGATCGAGGGCTGGGTGGTGGATGTGTCCTCGCCGGGCAGTCGGGGAGCGCGGGTCATGCTGGCCCCGACCTGGATGCAGGGCGTGGCCGCCAGCGACATTCCCCATCGCCTCAGCCTGAGCCTGAGAGACGAGGCCGTTCGACCGGGGACGCCGGTCTCGATCCGGGCCATCGTCAATCCGCCTCCGGGGCCGGCCAGCCCGGGGGCCTTCGATTTTGGGCGCAATGCCTGGTTCCAATCGGTCGGAGGGTCGGCCCTGGCGATCACTCCGCCGCGCCCGATCATCCTGCCGGACCCGCCCTGGAGACTGCGCCTGAGATTGGCGATCAATGCGATGCGGTTCGACCTGGGTCGCAGGATCGTCGCGCGGCTGGGGCCGGAGATGGGAGGGATTGCGACAGCCATGGTCACCGGCCATGAGGCCTGGGTCAATCCGGCAGATGAACAGGCGATGCGGGATTCCGGCCTGGCCCACATCCTGTCGATCTCGGGTCTGCACATGGCGATCGTCGGGGGCTTTGTCTTCTTTGCAGTCAGGTTGGGCGTCGCCGCCTGGCCGTGGCTGGTGCTGCGGGTTCCAGGCAAGAAGGTCGCGGCCGGGGCCGGCATTGCGGCGGTGGGGCTGTATCTGGTGGTGTCCGGCGCGCCGCCGCCCGCGGAACGGGCCGCCGTCGTCGCCTGGGTGGCCTTTGCCGCCATCCTGCTGGATCGGCGGGCGATCAGCATGAACGCCCTGGCCCTGGCGGCGGTGATCGTCCTGTTGCGGCGACCGGAATCGGTGGTCCAGCCGGGCTTTCAGATGTCGTTCGCCGCGACAGCCGCCCTGGTCGCCCTGGCCGAGGTCTGGCCAGCGCGACTGAAGGAAATTGACGTGCCCTGGCCGATCGCCGCGATCCAGAAGGTCGGGTCATGGGTGTTCGCGGCCCTGGCGGCGTCGTTTGTTGCCGGATTGGCGACCGGACCGTTCGCCATGCAGCATTTCAATCGGTCAGCGGTCTATGGCCTGTTCGCCAACCTGGCGGTCGCCCCCATTTCGTCGTTCGTGATGATGCCCAGCCTGGCGGTCGGAGCGGTGATGGAGGCCTTCGGCTGGGGCGGGCCGGCGCTGTGGCTGGCGGGACAGAGCGTCGGCTGGATGATGGACATTGGACGCTTTACGGCAGGTCTTCCTGGCGCGGTGGCAACCATCCCGAGCGCCCCAGCTCTCGCTCTGCCGACGGCCTTCGTGGGGCTGCTATTCGTGTGTCTGTGGCAGGGTAGGCTGAGATGGCTGGGAATGCCGCTGGCGTGCGCCGTGCTGCTATGGCCACGTCCGTCAGCTCCTGACGTGTGGATCAATGAACAGGGGACAAACCTGGCGGTCCGGTCGGCAGACACCGCTGTGTTGATGCGGCCGCGTGTCGGATTGTTTGGTGCCGATATCTGGTCACGGCGGCGCGGACTGATCCTGGACACCGAAGGTGGCGAGCGCGCGTGCCGGCGTTCGTGGTGCAGCCTGAACGTCGGTGAGGACCGATGGGCTGTGTGGTTTGGACGCCGTGGCCCGAACCTGGGTCAGGTCGCCGAGCTGTGCGCCGGGTCGACCGGCGTGGTCGTAAGGGCCGAGGTGCCATTCCTGCCAGAGGACTGCACGGGCGTCCTGGTGCTCGACGGTCGGGACATGGCGCACGGGTCTGCAGAGCTGTGGCGCACGGGGACTGGCTGGGACGGCCAATGGGCGCGTGACCTCCAAGGGGACCGGCCCTGGGCGGTGGAGCCGTGATGAGCCTGCGCCTGGAGCTGCGTGCAATGTCCGACCAGCGATGGAGCGCGCGGGACTCCGTGCCTCCCCCGGAGGCCCCCAAACCCGAGCCTAGTGGTACCGGCGGATCAGGCCGACCAGCTTGCCCTGGACGGCGATCTGTTCGGGCGAATAGATGCGTGTCTCATAGGCGGCATTGGCCGGCTCCAGCGCGATCGAAGCGCCCTTCTTGCGGAAGCGTTTGAGGGTGGCTTCCTCGCCCTCGACCAGGGCCACGACGATCTCACCGGAGGCGGCGGTGTCACCACGCTTGATCACGACATAGTCGCCATTGTGGATGCCGGCCTCGATCATCGAATCGCCCTCGATCTCGAGCATATAATGGTCGCCAGATCCGAGCATGGCCTCGGGGATCGAGAAGCGGTCGCGCTCATGTTCGATGGCCGAAATCGGAGACCCGGCGGCGATCTTGCCCAGCAGGGCCAGTTCGCGCACCTCGGATCCAGCTGAATCGGCTCCCGCCGGACGCCCGCCCTCGACGACCTGGGGCCGGAAGGGCCCACGAGGTCGCCCGGCCGAGGCCGATTCGGGAAGCTTCAGAACTTCAAGCGCGCGAGCGCGATGGGCCAGGCGGCGGATGAAGCCGCGCTCCTCCAGGGCCGTGATCAGCCGATGGATGCCGGACTTGGAGGCCAGATCCAGCGCCTCCTTCATTTCGTCGAACGAAGGCGAGACGCCCGTTTCCTGAATCCGTTCGTGGATGAACATCAGGAGTTCGTGCTGCTTGCGCGTGAGCATGGACGGCCTCGGCCTCATAATTGCGAGTCTGTGGACCTTAGCAGAACAAACCGCAAACGTCCACGCTCTGTTCGTGAGGTGTTCCGGTTAAGGACTGGTTAGCGAGGGGCTGGGGATGGCGTTTGACATCCCGGCATCCGGCTCATTTGTTGTGCCGGCCGGCGCGCTCCGTGAAGCTGGGACGGCATTGTCGTGGGCCGGCTGTGCCAGGAGCCCTAGGACGTCCGGGAGGACGCTTCTTGGGGCGTCAGCTGAGCAACGCCTGAGTCGCCGCCTCGACGTCGGACTGTCGCATCAGACTTTCGCCGACGAGGATGGCCTGAGCACCGGCGGCCTGGACACGGGCGACGTCGGCGGGGCTGGAGATGCCGCTCTCGGCGATGAGCAGGGCCCCCTTTGGCACCAGTGGTGCTAGGTGTTCGGTCAAGGCGAGGTCGACGTCGAAGGTGCGCAGGGACCGGTTGTTGACGCCGACGAGATCGGCGCCGAGTTGGCCGGCCCACTCCATCTCGGCCACGTCATGGGTCTCGACGAGCACATCCATGCCGAAACGGCGGGCCTCGGCCATCAAGGCTTCGGCCAGACCGTCGTGGGAGATGGCGAGGATGATGAGAATGCAGTCGGCGCCCAGCGCGCGGCTTTCGGCGACCTGCCAGGGATCGACCAGGAAATCCTTGCGGATACAGGGCAGACGCACGGCGTTGCGGGCTTCACCCAGATAGGTGTCGTCACCCTGGAAGCTGGGGGCGTCGGTCAGGACGGAAAGACAGGACGCACCGCCGCGTTCATAGGCCTGTGCGAGTTCGCGCGGGTTGAAGTCGGCGCGGATCAGGCCCTTGGACGGACTGGCCTTCTTGATCTCGGCGATCAAGGCGGGGCGGCCCGTGCGGGTCCAGCCGGCTTCCAGCATCTTGCGGAAGCCACGTACGGGCGGGGCCTCCAGCGCCTGGCGGTCGATGTCGGACCATTCGGGAGCGGCCTTGCGAGCAGCAACGTCGTCGCGCTTGTAGGTGGCGATGCGTTCCAGGATGTCGGTCATGCCTCGACCGGGGCGTTGGTGGCGCGCACAAGATCCGCCAGGGCCTGGGCGGCTCGCCCCCCGTCGATGACCTGGGCAGCCAGGGCCGCGCCCTCAGCCAGGTCGGCGGCTCGGTCGGCAACGATCAGGGCGGCAGCGGCGTTCAGCAGCACGATGTCACGATAGGCTCCGGGTGCGCCGTCCAGAAGGGCGCGAAGGGCGAGGGCATTGGCTTCAGGCTCGCCGCCACGAATGTCTTCGATGGCGGTGCGCGCCAGGCCGGCAGCTTCGGGCGTGACGGTGAAACGGCGCACTGTACCGCCGTGGAACTCGGCCACCTCGGTCTCTCCGGTGGTCGTCAGCTCATCCAGGCCCTGGCCATGGACGACCCAGGCCCGAGTGGCACCCAGACGCCCCAGGGCCTCGGCCAGGGGTTCGACCAGACGTGGATCATAGACGCCCATCAACTGACGCCGGGCGCGCGCCGGATTCGACAACGGGCCGATCAGATTGAAGACGGTGCGAAAGCCCAGCTCGGCCCGGATCGGCGTGACATGGCGCATGGCCGTGTGGTGCGCCGGCGCGAACAGGAAGGCGATGTTGGCCTCGTCCAGGGCGCGGCGCTGCTGAGCCGGAGACGCCGCCAGGTTCACGCCCAGCACCGCCAGAACGTCGGATGTGCCGGACCTAGAGCTGAGGGCGCGATTGCCGTGCTTGGCGACCTTGACCCCGGCCCCGGCCAACACGAGAGCCGCAGCGGTCGAGATGTTATAGGTATGCTGGCCGTCGCCGCCGGTGCCGCAGGTGTCGACGACATCATAGGGATGATCCAGCGTGGTGGCGGCTTCGCGCATGGCCAGGGCGAACGCCGAAATCTCATCGACGGTCTCGCCGCGCATCCGAAGGGCGGTGAGGGCGGCGGCAACCTGGGCCGGGGTCGGTTCTCCGCGAAGGCAGGCGGACAGAAAGGCGCGGGCCTGATCGGCGTCGAGGGTACGGCCGTCCGCGAGAAGGGCGAGAAGGGGCTTGAACGTGGCGGACATGATCAGACAGCTGCTGTCCGCTTCACGCCGGCGAGGTCAAGGAAGTTGGCCAACATGGCGTGACCGTGCTCGGTGGCTATGGATTCGGGGTGGAACTGCACGCCGTGGATGGGGCGGGTCCTGTGGGCCAGACCCATGATCTCGCCGTCCTCGGTCCAGGCGGTGACGACCAGACTGTCGGGTAGGGTGTCACGCCGTACCGCCAGCGAATGGTAGCGGGTGGCCGTAAAGGGGCTGGGCAGGCCCTTGAAGATCGAGCTGCCGTCGTGATGGATCGGGCTGGTCTTTCCGTGCATCAGCTGTTTGGCGCGGATGACGTCGCCCCCAAACGCCTGACCCATGGCCTGATGGCCCAGACAGACCCCAAAGATGGGAAGGTCATGGGGGGCCTGGGTCAACAGGCCCAGACAGATGCCGGCCTCATTCGGCGAGCAGGGACCGGGCGACAGCAGAATGGCCTCGGCCCCGAGCGCCAGCGCCTCAGAGGCGGTCAGGTCGTCATTGCGGATGACGTGCGTGTCCGCGCCCAGCTCCGCAAGATAGTGGACGAGGTTGTAGGTAAAGCTGTCGTAGTTATCGACGACGAGGATCATCGGCCGCTTCTAGGGTGGGTTCGGGCCGGCGTCGAGGCGTCAAGATCCTGTTAACCCTGATCAGGCCTGATCCGGTCATGAGTCAGATCGATCAAGCCCGCGAACACCTGGCCGAGCCGACGTCGGTCCAGAACCCCTGGATGACGCTGATGGCGGCAGGATTCTGTGCGTTGTCAACGACGCTACTGGCCGGGGCGATGATCTTTGGCCAGCTGACCTAGATCCCGCCTGACCCGATTGACCTGGGAACTATTCTGACCGTCATTGCGGGGACAAGCCCGGGGTGACGAATGGGCACCGCCTCAGCTGGCCGCAAACTCGGACAGGGCGTCCAGCAGGGCGCGGTTCTCGTCGTCTGTCCCCACCGTCATTCTGAGACAGTCCGTGAGACCATAGCCGCCGACCGGGCGCACGATGATGCCGCGCGAATGCAGGAAGGCATCGGCGGCCTGGGCGTTGCGCTTCGCATCCGGGAAGCGGACCAGCACGAAATTGCCCGCCGAGGGGAAGACATCGAAGCCGAAGCCCTTGATGGCCTGGGCCAGCCGCGGCCGCCATTGCATGACCAGGGCGCGCGACCGCTCGACATGATCGTCGTCGAACAGGGCGGCCAGGGCGGCTTCCTGCGCGGGAATATTGTTGTTGAACGGCAGGCGCACCCGATCGACCGCCTCGGCCACCGGTAGCGGGCAATAGCCCCAGCCGACGCGCAGGGCCGCCAGGCCGTGGATCTTGGAGAAGGTGCGCGTGACGATGACGTTGGTGGCGGTGCGGGCCAGGTCGATGGCGCTCTGCCAGTCCGGCTCGACGACGTATTCGGCATAGGCCTCGTCGATCACCAGCAGCACATTGTCAGGCAGGGCCCCGTGCAGACGGCGGAATTCGTCGCCGGTGTTCCAGCTGCCCGTGGGGTTGGCGGGGTTCGAAATATAGACGAGGCGAGTCCGCTCATCGACCAGCTCAAGCAGACCATCAACCTCGCATTTGAAGTTCGGCTCGGGCGCGAGACGGACCTCGGCCTGGTTGGCCTTGGCCGAGATGCGGTAGGCGAGGAAGCCGTACTGGCCGGTGACGATATTGTCGCCGGGCGTCAGATAGACCTGGTTGAGCAGGGTGAAGACCTCGTCCGATCCGTTGCCGAAGACCAGGCGCTCGGGCTCAACGGCGTGCTTCTCGGCAACCGCCTGGCGCAGGCGCGAAGCCCGGCCTTCCGGATAGAGGTTCAGATAGTCGATTGCACCGAGAAAGGCTTCGCGTGCCTTTTCGCCGGCTCCCAGGGGGTTCTCATTGGACGACAATTTGATGGGCTGGGAGATGCCGTCGATCTTGGACTTGCCGCCGACATAGGGCGCGATGTCGAGAATGCCGGGCTTTGGGGAGGGGGTGCGGGTCATGCGGGCGTCTTTACCGGACCCGGGCCGTGACGCAAACCGGTGGGAGCGTGTACCGGATCAGCGGGGAACAACCGGAACACAGCCGATGACACCGGCCAGCCGGCCCGGAGCCTGTGCCAGGCGGGTGTCGTCACGCTGGACATAGCCGTCAATCAGGTACAGGCCGATACCGCCCACCGACAGGGCGTGACGCCCTGACAGGCCGAGGCTGGTCAGGGCTTCCTCGATTTCCCAGGGTTTGCCAGGTGCATCCGTCAGCCACCAGGTGCGGTCGTCGCCCGACGGCTCGGACCAGTGCCGCGCTACAACGAAGACGCCTGGACGAAGCGCGTCACCGACCAGATCGTCGTCGATGACCGAGAGGGCGGGTTCCGCCAGCAGACGCGCCCACCAGGGATCGCGGGCCTCAATGGCGACGACGGCGCGGGCACCGGCCCGGGCCGAGGCCACGGCGGCGCGCGCGTCTGTGACCAGGGCGGTTCTGGCGCGATAGCCGAATCGACTGCGGGCATGGGCTTCGGCACCGGGGCCGAAGGCGGACACCATGACCGGCCGGGCGGCCGATTCGAGGTCGCGCACAACCGAGGCGATCAGGCCCGGCGGCAGGTCGGGGTTGCTCTGGACCAGCTCACGGATCAGAGCTGCCGATGCATCGGGAGCTAACGGCATCGGGCCGAGATCGGTCAGGGCGTCACGCAGCCGTCCGACCAGGGCCTGGAGATCGTCGGCCTGCACGATCAGAACAGCCGGGGGGCCGGGCCGAGGCTGACCGGTCCGATGATGGTCCGGCCATTGGAGAAGTTCAGGGTCAGCTCGGTTTCGCCCCGGAAGCCACTCGTCAGTTGCGCTCCGAGCGTGACGGCGGCGGCGGCACGTGGATCGACGCCGGGGGCGTGAGCCAGGCCGGCCAGCGGTGCGGTGCCGCCCCGCAGGTGGCCGGCAAGCTGGCCCTGGAGGCGTCCGTCGCTACCGACGGTGAGGCGGTCGGATTGGCCCCGCGCAAAATCGTCGCCTGCGGTGGCTTCCAGCCGGACCTCGCTCAGGCCACCTCCGGCCTGGGACCAGCCGGTCAGAGCCTCGCGCCAGGTGCTGCCGGACAGCGCCTGGGTGTTGTCGATAACGGCCTCAGCCGACAGTTCGATGGGCCGACGTTCCGACATTTCGGCCAGGACGCCACCCGGACGCGGCGTCGCCTGGGTCAGGTCGAACAGAAGCCCGGCGCGGTTCGGCTGATCGGCTTGCGGGACGAGATTGACGACCAGGCGCTCGGCCTGGGTGATGGGGAAGGGCTGAGACCCTTCCGTGGGCGCAAAACGCGGCTGGATGAACTCAATGACGATACGCGGGGGGCGCTGCAGCAGGCCAGAGGCTGAAGCTCGGAGGGCCCGACCCTCGACTGCAACCCAGCCCTTGGAGCCGCGCCCCAGTTCCAGGCCCTCGGGGGCGACAAAGACCCAGTGGTCAATGCCATAGGCATTGGCCTCGGCCTCGAGATGACCGGTACGGAAACCATGCCCCGAAGGTCCGGTGACGGTCAGGTCGTCGAGAGTGACGTGAAAGCGGAAGGGCCAGCCGGCGATGCGCGGCTCGGCGTGTTCAAAGGTCCAGCCGGCGGCTTCCAGCCGTGTCCCGGTGGTCGCCAAATTCGTGCGGATCTGATTGGACAGATACCACCAGTAACCACTCCAGCCGCCGACGACGACGAGGATCAGAACAAAGAGGGCGGGGATGCCGCAACCGGAACGTCTGGCCATGGAGGGCTTGTAGCGCCTTCCCTGGCGCGACCAAAGCGAAACCCCCGGAGGTTTCCCTCCGGGGGTTGGCTTTAGGCATTGGCTCTAGGCCGCAGCTTTGATCAGGGCAACCTTAGCGGTTGATGTTGATCGTGGCGCGACGGTTGAGCGGCTCGCGGACACCGTCGGCGGTGGCGCGGGCCAGGTCGGTTTCACCCCGGCCTTCGGTGGTGATGGCACCGCCGCCCACACCCTGAGCGATCAGGGCATCACGGACGGTGGCGGCACGACGCTGCGACAGGCGCACGTTGTAGGCGGCCGACCCGGAGGTATCGGCGTGACCCACGACGTGGACGCGGGTGGCACCGCCGGCCCGGGCGTGAGCCGCGGCCTGACGGACGATTTCGGTCGCCTGCGGGGTGAGGTCGTAGCGATCCCAGTCGAACAGGACCACGAACTCACGCGCGTTCCAGGCCGGCGGCGGCGGCGGCGGGGGAGGCGGCGGAGGCGGAGGCGGCGGGGGAGGCGGCGGCGGCGGCGGAGGCGGAGGGGCCGCGACCGCTCCGAATGAATGGCGATAGCCGATGGTGATCGAATGATCGGTGTAGTTCGAATCAATCCTCGTCGTCGGGCCATCCGGGAACGACAGATCGTTCACATTGAAGTAGCGGTAGGTGATGTCGATATTGCCGCGCGGGCCCGTCGCCATGGCAAGACCGGCCAGCAGTTGCCAGGCCAGCCCGGAATCGTCGTTTTCGGTTGTGCCGTTATCGATGTTGACGCTGCCCCAACCGACGCCGGCCCCGACGAACGGGCGGGCACGACCCGAACTGAAGTCGAACAGGGCGTTGGCCATCAAGCTGGTGGCGTCGACATCGACATCGCCGACGGGCGCGGTCCCGAGAACCGAGTCGACCGATCCCCAGCGACGACCCAGTTCGGCCTCAAGGCGGAATTTGGGGTTCAGGCGCGTGCCGAACCGGCCGAACAGGGCCAGGCCACCGTCCAGTTCGAAATTACCGTCAATGCAAGTAGTAGGTGAACAAAGGTCAGCGTCCATCGACGGCCAGTGGTAGCCGATGTCACCGGCGACATAGGGGCCATTGGGTTCCGCCATGGCCGGCGCGGCTGCGACGGCGGCAAGACCAGCGACGCCGGCCATAAGGATCTTCTTCATGTTTTCTCCCCTCCACCGAACATCTCGGCGAACCTGAAATCAACGAAGAATAACGTGGTTCACAATTCCTGGAAATCTATTTCGCGCAACGAGTGAGCGGCGGGAAACGGGGTCGCCCCCGCCGGGAAGCGGTCGGCTGTGTCCGGACCTATCGGTAGAATACCGTGTCTTCTTCCTGGCGCGGGGTTGGAGGATCACGCGGCGTCGGTGGTCCGGCTGGACGCGCCGGGGGCGTGCCTGCGCCGGGTGCGGTTCCGCCCGATTCTTGAACCGGCGGAATGGTCGGCAGCGTATCTGGCTGATCACCATTGACGTCAGGATAGGGGAGTGGTGCCGTCGGTGAATCCGGCCCGACCGGACCCGTCGGCGCGGGCTGAGGCAGGTTGTCCTCGGCCCCGAGATCATCCCGGATGAAGGCAAAAGAGCGGGCGTCCGAACAGGCGCAGACCTTCAGGAAGCCGTCGCGGTCCCGCCACAGGACAAGCGGATAGGTCATGCCGCGCACGCCGGATGCCCGCAGCAGGCTCTCCAGACGTTGCTGGAAATCGCGCCCAGCTTCGACGACGGCGGAGCGCGCCATATTCCCGTCGGCCGGCGGAATCCCCGCTGCTGTCCAGTTGCGTGAGGGTGTGGCAGTCCAGCGTTGGTAAAGGGTCCAGTCGCGCGTCAGCCAAATCTCGGCCACGGTGGCGCGCTCGGCGGCGGTGGACTGGGCCATGCCCTCCCTGTCGGGGCGGGCGATGATGACGACGCGCGGATCGACCCCGGCGGCACGCAACAGAGGGAATTCTTCGGTTTCATAGTCGCGACAGGCCCCACAGTCCCGCCATCCAACGACATAGAGGGGCGTGCCGCCGCCACCTTCGGAAACCCAGCTGGCCGAATCGAGCAACTCCTGGATTTCGGCCTGGTTACGCGTGATGACCGTCGGCTGGAAGCGCGCGTACATGGACCAATAGGCCCAGTAGCCGGCGGCGGCGACCACCAGTGCGATGACGATAGCCAACGCGCTCCAGACCAGGATCTTACGCATGGAGAGGAACCTTGAGAAACTTCAGCAACCGAATCCTACCACGTCGAACGCTGCCGTCGGCTTGAGGACAACCGGCGAGCGAAGCCGTATCTGAAATCTAGCTGTAGATCGCCAGGAACACCACGGCGGACGCCACCACCATGACAACCAGACCGAACGCGGTCCAGAACAGGGTGGGTTGCTTGGGCCTGCGATAGATTCGTTCAGCCATGATTGCCACTCACGTCAGATCCCGCCGCCCGGTCAGGCCATGGTCGGGATGACGAAGGAGCTGTCGGCGTGCTCCAGCGCGCTGTCGGGCCAGCGAGCGGTGACGGTCTTGGTCTTGGTCCAGAAGCGGACGCCCTCCATGCCGTGCTGGTTGATGTCGCCGAAGGCCGAACGCTTCCACCCGCCGAAGGTGTGATAGGCCACCGGCACCGGGATCGGCACATTGATGCCGACCATGCCGACATTGACCCGCGCGGCAAAGTCGCGCGCGGCGCGACCGTTCTGGGTGAAGATGGCCACGCCGTTACCGTACTGGTGGCGGCTGGGCAGGGCGAGCGCTTCTTCGAAACTGTCGGCGCGCATGATCTGCAGCACTGGGCCGAAGATTTCCTCGCGGTAGCTCTCCATCGTCGGCTTGACGTGGTCGAACAGCGACGGGCCGACGAAATAGCCGTTCTCGTGGCCTTGAAGGGTAAAGCCGCGACCGTCGACGACCAACTCGGCACCTTCGTCGACGCCCTTCTGGATCCAGCCCTCGACGCGGGCCTTGTGGGCGGCGTTGACGACCGGGCCGTAGTGGGCAGCGTCATCGGTGGAGACGCCGACCTTCAAGGTGGCGATCTCGGCGACCATCCGCTCACGCAGCTCATCGGCAGTCTTCTGGCCGACCGGAACCACGACCGGCAGGGCCATGCAGCGCTCGCCTGCCGAGCCAAAGGCGGCGCCGGACAGGTCCTTGACCACCTGATCCATGTCGGCGTCGGGGAGGACGATGCCGTGGTTCTTGGCCCCGCCCATGGCCTGGACGCGTTTGCCGTGCTCGGCCCCGGTCCGGTAGACGTAATGGGCGATGTCGGACGAGCCGACGAAGCTGACGGCGTGGACCAGCGGATGCTTGAGGATGGCGTCCACGGCGGTCTTGTCGCCATGCACGACGTTCAGCACGCCCTTGGGCGCGCCGGCCTGGAGCATCAGTTCGGCCAGACGCAGCGGCACCGACGGATCGCGCTCGGACGGCTTGAGGATGAAGGTGTTGCCGACCGCGATGGCGACCCCGAACATCCACATCGGGATCATGGCCGGGAAGTTGAACGGGGTGATGCCGGCGACCACGCCCAGCGGCTGGCGCAGCGAATAGACGTCAATGCCCGGCCCAGCACCCCAAGTGTACTCACCCTTTAGTGCGTGCGGGATGCCGCAGGCGAACTCGATGACCTCCAGGCCGCGCTGAACGTCGCCCCTGGCGTCGGCAATGACCTTGCCGTGCTCGGACGAGAGCAGGTGCGCCAGCTCGTCCATATTGGCCTCGACCAGGCGTTTGAACTCGAACAGGACGCGGGCGCGGCGCTGAGGATTGACCTGGGACCATTCCTCAAAGGCGGTCTGGGCCGACTGAACCGCCTTGTCGACCTCGCCTTCGGTGGCCAGTTGCACCCGCGCCTGAACCTCGCCCGTGTTGGGGTCCATGACGTCGCCGAAACGGCCCGAAGCGCCGGTGAAGCTGGAGCCGTCGATGAAATGTTCGATGTCGCGCATGGTCGCGTAATCCTGAAAACGAGCCGCAGGGGCGGGGAGTCGCGGGCGGGTTTAGCGGGTCGAGGCCGGCTTCGCCAGCGTGGCCGGGCTATTCCTTGGCGCGTGGACGGCCCACTCGGGGTTTCCGAACTGACGCCGGCTGAGGCCCGACCTCGACCTGATCGCCCCAGGCGGACCAGCCGGGACGAGGCGCGCGACAAAAGAGCTCGAGGCGGCTGGCGTCGGGGTAGAGGCGTTCGATGCGGGCGGCGATCTCGGTCGGCTTTTCGGAGTGGAGGCTCCGGGGGGCCATGACGACATTGGCCACGGCCTCGTCGGCCAGCCGCAGCGGCCGGCCGGTCTTGGTCGGGCTGGCGGCCAGGACGTATTCGACCGTCGGCTTGACGATGGAGGGTCGGACCCCTTGTGCGCCGACGGGCTGACCGTCCTTGCGGGTCTTGACCCAGACGAAGGCGACGCCCCGGTAGTGCAGGCCCCAGGCCTCGATGCAGCGCATGGCCAGATCCAGCCGCGGCGAGGTGGCCCACAGGAACAGGACCGAGCGCCGCTTCAGCAGCCGCCGCATCGGAAAGGCCAGAAGGGCCTTATCCGGCGAGGTCGCATAGAATTTGGCCGCCGCGCCCCACTTGTCCTGGGCCCCGTAATAGCCCCAGGGCGGATCGGCCAGGACGACGTCGAACGCCTGATCGGGCAGGCCGGCCCAGGGCGTGTCGACGTCCATGGATGTCCTCGCGGTCGCCTGTCCTAGTCGATCGGCTCAGCCCCGACCGGGGCATAGCGGCTGAGCCAGTCCTGGACGGTGCGGTGCCACTGCATAGAGTTGTGGCCGCGCAGCACCCAGTGGTTCTCATTGGGGAAGAACAACAGACGGCTGGGGATGCCCTGACGCTGCAGTGCATTGAAGGTAGCCAGGGACTGGGCGGTCGGGATGCGGAAGTCCAGATCGCCCTGGACCACCAGCATCGGCACGCGCCAGTTCTGGACGTGATTGACCGGGTTGAACCGCTCATAGGCCGCCGGGTTTTCCCAGGGCGTGCCGCCGTTTTCCCACTCGGTGAACCACAGCTCTTCGGTCTCGAAGCCCATGGCGCGGGTGTCGAAGACGCCGTCGTGATTGACCAGACACTTCCACGGCTGGTTCCAGTTGCCGGCGATCCAGTTGACCATATAGCCGCCGTACGACGCGCCGAGCGCACAGGCGCGGTCCTCGTCCAGGAAGTCATAGTTGGCCAGGACATAGTCCCAGCCGCGCTGGAGATCTTCCAGCGGGCGGTCGCCCCAGTGCTGGCTGATCGCATCGGTGAAGGCCTGGCCGTAGCCGGTCGAGCCGTGGAAATCGATCATCACCACGGCATAGCCCAGACCGGCGTAGAACTGGGGGTTCCAGCGGTAGGACCAGCCGTCGCCGAACGAGCCCTGCGGGCCGCCGTGGATCAGGAAGGCGACCGGATATTCCTGGCCCTCCTGATAGCCGTGCGGGCGCACGACGTAGCCGTGGACGGTCTCGTTGTTCCAGCCGGCGAAGGAGAACTGCTCATAGTCGCCCAGGTCGATCTGACCCATGCGCTCGGCGTTGTGGTTGGTCAGGCGGCGCGCGGCGTCGCGGCCGCGCTGCGAGCGGTAATAGAGATCGACCGGTCCATCCATGCCGTCGCGGGCATAGACGACGCCGGAGCCGGCCAGGCCGAAGGCGCCGACGTGGCCGCCGCTGGTCAAGGGCGTGACCCGGCCTGAGCGCACGTCGATCGAGAACAGCCGGGTGGTGCCGGTGTCCTGGGCCGAGGCGAACAGGGTGCGGCCGTCGGCCGACCAGGCCAGGGAATCGGCCGAGCGGTCCCAGTCAGCGGCGATTTCGCGGACCTCGCCTGAGGCGACGTCGCGCAGCAGGATGCGCCAGCGGTCGGCTTCAAAGCCGGGACGGCTCATCGCCCGATAGGCCAGAGTGCGGCCATCCGGCGAGAACACCGGGCCGGTGTCCCAGGCGTCATTGGCGTCGGTCAGATTGACCAGCTCGCCACCGCTGACGGGGACCTGATAGAGGTCGAAGTTGGTGCTCCAGGACTCGCTCTGGCCGGCGAGGCGCGACGAAAAGACGACCGAGCCGCCGTCGGGCGAGATGGCGTATTCACCTTCATCGCCGAAGGGCACCGACGGGGTGTCGCCGTCGAAACCGGGCATCAGGGCTGTGGCTGTGGTGGCCGCCGTAGCGCCGAGCGGAACCGAGAACAGGTGGTTGCGCCGACCGTCTTCCCAGGTGTCCCAGTGTCGCACGAAGGTGCGGTCGTAGACCTGGCCGGTCTCGGTGCGGGCGGCGCGGTGTTCGACCTCGGCGGCGGAACAGGCCAGATCACCTTCGCAGGCCGGATAGACGTCCAGAGACAGAACCAGCGAGCCTCCGTCCGGGGCGATGCGGAAGCTGCCGACATCGAGCGGCAGGGCCGTGGCCTGGGTGGCGGTGGCACCCTGGTCGGCGCTGACCCAGACCTGGCCGCCGCGCATGAAGAACAGCCGTCCGTCCGAGGCCCAGCGCCCGGTCGAGGCACCGTCGTCCGAGATGGCCAGGCGGCGCGGCTCGCCGCCGGCGACATCCACGGCCCACAGGCTGGAGACGCCGCGATTGTTTTCCCAGTCGGTCTGGCGCAGGCCGTAAACGACGGTACGGCCATCGGGCGAGACCTGCGGATCGGAGACACGCTCCAGCCGGACCAGATCGTCGATGGTGAAGGCGCGGCCCTCGGTTTCCTGGGCGAGGGCCGGTGTGGCAGCCAAGGCTGCCGACAAGGCGATCAGCGATACGAGCGGACGGGCAAGACGGATCATTGGGGGGCTCCCGCGACTGGACAGGGCGCGATTGCTAGCACCGTGCGCGCGGCGTTGCATCCCCGCTTGCTACGGAAGCCGACCCGAACGATCATCCGGCCACATGAGTCTGCCCGCCCGCGCGCCCCACATCATCGACGTGCTGATCGCCGAGCGGGCGCCCAGGCTGACCGGGGCTGCCTATTGGCCGCTGGTGCGCCCGGCCTTCTACGCCATGCTCGACTACACCAAGGCGCGGCGCATGGCCGAGGCCATCCTGCCGATGTCGGGGGTTCAGGCGCTGGACTATGTGTCCGGCCTCCTGGATCTGCAGGTGTCGGCCCTGTTTCTGGATCGGATTCCCAAGACCGGCCGCTGTGTGGTGGTGTGCAACCATCCTACCGGCATCGCTGACGGTCTGGCCGTGCACGATGCGATCAAGCGGGTGCGGGGCGACGCCATCTTCTTCGCCAACGCCGATGCCATCCGGGTGGCCCCGCGCCTGGAAGAGGTGCTGATCCCGGTCGAATGGGTCGAGACCAAGCGTACCCGCGAAAAGACCCGCGCCACGCTGCAGGCCGCGCGCGAGGCGTTCGAGGCCGAGCGCTGTGTCGTCATGTTCCCGGCCGGGCGGCTGGCGCGCAGGACCGGCGACGGCCAGCTGACCGATCCGCCCTGGGCCCCGACGGCGGCGTCGCTGGCGCGCAAATATGAGGCGCCGGTGGTGCCGATCCACGTCGCCGGGCCGTATTCGACGCTGTTCCACACCTTTGACCGGTTCTCGGAGGAACTGCGGGACATCACCCTGTTCCACGAGCTGTTGAACAAGCGCGGCCGCAAGTTTCAGCTCAAGGTCGGGCCGCTGATCGAGCCGAGCCGGCTGGATATCGACGCCGGGCGCGCGACCTATGCGCTCAAGGCCTATGTCGAGCGCATTCTGGCCAATCAGCCGGATGCGGTCTTCGCGTGAAGCTGGACGCTCCGGTTCAGATCGCTCTGGCGGACGCCGCCGCGACGACGCGGCTGGGCGCGGCCCTGTCCGGCCTGATCGGATCGGGCGAGGCGATCTTGCTGACCGGGCCGCTGGGCGCGGGCAAGTCGGTCCTGGCGCGTGGCCTGATCCAGGCCCTGGCCGGGGCGGACGAAGAGGTGCCGTCACCGACCTTCACCCTGGTCCAGTTCTATGAGACCGCGCCGCCCATCGCCCATTTCGACCTCTACCGCCTGGAAGGTCAGGGCGAGGCGCTGGAGATCGGGCTGGAGGAGGCGCTCGATCAGGGCGCGGTTCTGGTCGAATGGCCGGTTCGGATCAGCGAGGCGGAATGGACCCGGCTGGCCCCGGATCGGCTGACGCTGGAGTTGTCCCATGCGGGCGAAGGCCGTATCGCCCGTCTCAGTCCCCTGGGCGCCTGGAAAGGACGCACGCTTGAGCTCTGATCGTGAGGCCGAACGGCTCCAGTTTCTGAACGCCGCCGGATTGGCGGCGGCCGAGCGGCATCCGCTGCCGGGCGACGCCTCGACGCGGCGCTATGAGCGGCTGATCACGCCCGGCGGCACCTCGTTGATGCTGATGGACCAGGCCCCGGCGACCGAGAGCGTCATCTGCGATGCAGGCTGGAGCCCGGACCAGCGCAAGGCCGCCGGCTGGAACGCCACCGCGCGCCTGTCGGCCGGACGGATCGAGGCCTTCGCCGGGGTGGCCGGCTATCTGAGATCGCAGGGGCTGTCGGCACCGGACATCATCGCCCTGGACGCGCCGCGTGGCCTGGCGGTGCTGGAGGACTTCGGCGACGGCCTGTTCGCGCGGGTCATCGCCGCCGGCCAGGATGAGGCGCCGCTGTATCTGGGGGCCATCGAGGCCCTGGCGCGGTTGCATGAGACGCCGCCGCCGCCGTCCCTGGACGCCCACGGGCTGAGCTGGCCGCTGCTGGATTATGACGAGACAGCGCTGCAGGGCGGGGCCGATCTGTTCACCGAATGGCTGCCCCGGCTGGATCCGCGCCTGAGCTTTTCGGGGGAGGCCCTGGCCGAATGGGCGGCGGTTTGGGCACCGTGGGTGGCGCGCGGCGCAGCGGGGGCCTCGGTGCTGGCCCACCGCGATTATCACGCCGAGAACCTGATCTGGCTGCCGGATCGTCAGGGGCCGGGGCGCGTCGGCATGATCGACTTCCAGGACGCGGTCCGAGCCCACCCGAGCTGGGATCTGCATTCGCTGCTTCAGGATGCCCGGCGCGATGTGCCGCCCCAGGTCGAGGCGATGGCGCTGAACCGCTATTTCGAGCTGAGGCCCCAGACCGACCGTGAGGCCTTCATGGCCGACTATGCGGCGCTGGCGGCGCTGAACGAGGCGCGGATCCTGGGGATCTTCGCGCGGCTGATCGCGCGCGACGGCAAGCCGCGCTACCGGGCCTTCATGCCGCGGATGTGGCGGCATCTGGAACAAAACCTGAAACGTCCGGAACTGGCGGATGTGGCCGCTTGGTTCGCGCGTCATGTCCCGCAAGAGGCCCGTTCATGAGCGCTAGACCGACCACAGCCATGGTGCTGGCCGCCGGGCTCGGCACCCGGATGCGGCCCCTGACCGACGACCGACCCAAGGCCCTGGTCGAGGTCGGCGGACGTTCGCTGATCGACCATGTGCTGGACCGACTGGTCGCGGCGGGCGTCACCCGCGCGGTGGTCAATGTGCATTGGTTCGCCGACCGGCTGGAAGCGCATCTGAAACGGCGCGACGATCTTCAGATCGTCATCTCCGATGAGCGGGCCGAGCTGTTGGAGACCGGCGGCGGGCTGAAGGCGGCGCGGGCCCTGGTCGGCGAAGACCCGATCTGGGTGGCCAATATCGACAGTCTATGGATCGACCGGGGCGACGCCCTGGGCGACCTGGCCCGGCTGTGGGACCCCGAGCGGATGGACGCGGCCCTGCTCCTGGCGGGACGCGAAGGGTCGATCGGCTGGCCCGGTCGCGGCGATGGATTTCTGGAGGCGGACGGTCGCTTCCGCTTCCGGGGCGAGGCCCCCGAGGCACCGCTGGCCTATATGGGCGTGCATATCACCCGACCCCAGGTGGTCGATGACGGGCCGGACGGGCCGTTTTCGCTGTCGCCGATCTGGCGGCGGCTGGCCGATCAGGGCCGGCTGTATGCGGCGGTCATGGACGGCGACTGGATGCACGTCGGTGATCCGGGTGCGCGCGACGCCGCCCAGGTCCGGCTGGAGGCGGGCTGAGCCATGCGGGGTTGGTTCTCCATCGCGGCGCATCGGCCGTTCCTTGAGGACCTCGCCGCCGGACTGATCGCGCAATACGGCACCGACCCGGATGGTCTGGCTGAGGCGGTGATCCTGCTGCCCAATCGGCGCGGCGCGCGCGATCTGGCCGAGGCCTTCCTGAAGGCGGCCGAGGGGCCCCCGGCGGTGCTGTTGCCGCGCATTCTGGCCCTGGGCGATCTGGAGACCGGCGAGCCGCCGTTCGAGCCCGCCGACATCGCGGTCAGCTTGCCGCCGGCGGTCGATCCTTTGCGGCGGCGATTCGAGTTGGCGCGGTTGGCGACGGCGTATGCAGCGGCCCACGACGAGCCGTTGGATGCGCGCGGTGCCCTGGACATGGCCGACGCCCTGGCCGGGTTTCTGGACACCTTGGCGACGCGATCAGAGGTTCGGCCGGATGAGCTGGATGGGCTGGTGCCGGCGGATCAGGCCCTGCATTGGGCCGAGGCGGCGGGCCTGTTGAAGCGCAGCCTGATCGAGTGGCCTCGTCGTCTCGAAGAGCTCGGGGTTATGGACGCATCGGTGCGTCGTGGCGAAATTCTTCGGCGTCTGACCGATCAGTGGGAGGTGCGACCGCCGAACCACCCGGTGATCGCTGCCGGCTCGAATGAGGCGGATGGACCGGTGGCGCGTCTGCTCGGCGTCATCGCCGGCGCGCCTCAGGGGTGCGTTGTCCTGCCGGGGCTCGACGAAGGTCTGGCCGACAGCGCCTGGGCCGAGGTCGGAGAGGCGCATCCGCAAGGCGCGATCAAGGCCTTGCTGTCGGCCAATCGAATGGACCGGGGCGATGTCGCGCCCTGGCCGGCGTCGGCGGGGGCCGAAGGCGCGACGCGAGGGCGAGCGCGAAGGCGCGTGATCAATGAGTCCCTGCGACCTGCCGAGGCGACCTCCGACTGGCTGAACGTTCTGGACCAACTCCGAAAGGGTCAGACGTTCGATCCGGTCCGTGAGGGTTTGAAAGGCCTCGCGGTGGTGAGCGCCGCCCATGAGGAAGAGGCCGCCGCGGTGTGCGCCGTGCTGATGCGCGAGGCGCTGGAGACGCCCGGCAAGACCTGCGCACTGGTGACGCCTGACCAGACGCTCGCTCGGCGGGTCGAGGCGAGGCTGGCGCGGTGGGGCCTGGCTGTTGATGATTCCGCCGGGGCGCCTCTGTCGCGTAGTCGTCAGGGTCGATTGCTGGGGCTGGTCGCGCGACTGATGGCGGATCCGCTGAACCCGATCTTGATCCTGTCCCTGATCAAACATCCCGATGTGCGCGCCCATCCGAGAGGGGTGCGCGGACTGGAGGATGCCGCCCTTCGCGGTCCGGCGCCACGAAGCTGGGCTGAGGTGCAGGCCCGAATTCTGGCGGCGCGGGATCGGGATAGTCGTGGCAAGATCCGCCCGCCGTGGCGGCTGGCCCGTCTGGATGCTGCAGAGGACCTCGCCGAACGATTGGCCACCGTTCTGACCGAGGGGGCGTCTGACGGCGCGGCGGATGTCCTGGCGGCGGATCTGGTCGAGCGGATTGAGGCCCTGGCCGGTGATCGTGCCTGGGTTGGGCCGGAGGGCGAGGCGGCAGCGCGGCTGATGGCTGGGCTGGTCGAGCATGGGAGCGCATTGCCCGAGCTGAGCGCTGCGGCCTTCGCAGACCTGATCGAGGCCCTGGCGCATGACCAGACTGTGCGTGTGGACCGTGCGGCGCATCCTCGTCTGCGGATCCTGGGGGCCATCGAGGCCCGGCTGGCGCGTGCAGACCGCATGATCCTGGCTGGGCTGGAAGAGGGGGTGTGGCCGCGCGCGGCCCCGGCCGATCCGTTCCTGTCGCGACCCATGCGCCAGAAGCTGGGTCTGGCTTCGCCGGAACAACGGCTGGGGCTGGCGGCACATGACTTCGCCCAGGCGGCGTCGGCACCGGAGGTGTATCTGATCCAGTCCGAACGGCGTGATAGCCAACCGGCAGTCCCCTCGCGCTGGCTCTGGCGGCTCGAGACGCTGGTGAAGGGCGCAGAGATCGCGGAGGGTTTGCCGACCCGGCCGGAAGTTCTTGTCTGGGCACGCGCGCTGGACGAGGCGGGCACCTTCAGGCCGGCCTCCCGCCCGATGCCGACGCCACCGCTGGTCAGCCGTCCGATCTATTGGCCGGTGACCGATATCGAGCGGCTGACGCGCGACCCATATGTCATCTGGGCGCGCAAGATCGCCAAGCTGGAGGTGCTTTCGCCGCCGAATGAGGCGGTTGACGCGCGTCTGCGCGGTTCGGCCATCCATGCCGCGTTTGAGGATTTTTCGGGCCTGCTGAATCGGGGCGAGACGGCGGATGCGGCGACGTTTGAGCGGCTCTATCTTGACGCCCTGCGGGCCGGGGGCATGGACGAATCCGGCCTGGCGCGTGAGGCGGCCCTCGCGCGCCAGACGGCGGCGGAGGTCATCTCATTCGAGGCCGAGCGACGGCAGGACGGTCGCCGGGTCGAGGTCGAACAACGGGGCGAGCATCCGGTTCAGATCGGTACCCGGCAGCATCTGATTTCGGCCCGAGCTGACCGGGTCGAGATTCGCGACGGCGGTATCCACATTCTCGATTTCAAAACCGGTGCGCCGCCGAAGGCCAAGGAGGTTGAAGCCGGCTTTGCACCGCAGTTGACCCTGACCGGCGCGATCGCCGCGCGCGGCGGCTTCGGCGGTCAGACCCTGGAGCCGCAGGGACTAACCTATGTGCGGGTCTCGGGTCGCGAACCCCCGATCGAAGTGCAGGAGGCGACCAAGGAGATCGGTCCGGCCGAGGCGTCACAAGCGGCCTGGGACGGGGTGATAGAGCTGCTCATCGCCTATGAGAACGACACCCAGCCCTATCGCTCGCGGCTGGCACCCAAATTCATCAAATACGCGAGCGAGTATGACCATCTGGCGCGGGTGTTCGAATGGAACTCGTCCGATGACGGGGGCGGCGAATGATCGAAGCTCAGGCCGCCCAGCGCATCGCCGCTGACCCGAAGTTGAATGTCTTCGTCACTGCCAACGCCGGCTCGGGCAAGACCAAGACCCTGATCGACCGGGTTGCACGGCTGTTGCTGGCGGGCGCAGCCCCGGCGCAGATCCTTTGCATCACCTATACCAAGGCCGCCGCCGCAGAGATGCAGCGCCGGCTATTCAAGGTGCTGGGTGCCTGGTCGGTGGCGCGCGACGACAAGCTGGCACAGACCCTCATGGAGCTGGACGGCACGCCGCCGGATGGGATCGACCTTTCACGGGCGAGACGGCTGTTCGCCCAGGCCCTGGAAACGCCCGGCGGGTTGAAGATTCAGACTATCCACGCCTTCTGCGAACAGCTGTTGCGCCGCTTTCCGATAGAGGCGGGGGTGTCGCCGCGCTTTCAGGTCATGGACGACGTCGAGACGTCGCTGATCGTCGCCGACGCTCGCGCTGACGTCGCGCGTCTGGCGCTGAGCGGCGAGAGTCCGGCAGTGCAGGACGCCTATGCGCGGTTGTCGATCGCCCTGTCTCATCAGGACTTCGAAAAGATGTTCGACGAGATCGAGAGCCAGCGGTTCGCACTGGCCGACTATGTCGAACGGGTCGGCCACGACCTGGGCGGGGCGGTGTGGACGGCGTGCGGCTTCGACGGTGAGACGACCGCAGATGAGATCGAGGCCGAGGCGGCGAGGGGCTTTGAGCTCGAAGGCTGGCGGCAAGCGAAGGACCTGTTGGCGGCGGGCGGCAAGACGGACGTCAAGAATGCGGGCCTGATCGCCGAGGCATTGAGCCTGAATGGGTCACCGCCGGTGCTTGCGTTGTCTCGTGTGCTGTTCACCGCCGCCGGCGAGGGCACCCCTGCGGACTGGGTGATCAATGGCACGGCGTTCAGGACGCAGCCAGCGATCCATGAGTTCATGGTGGAGGAACAGGCGAGACTCGGTCGTTGGCGGGAGCGACTGCGGGCGGAGGTTGTGGCTCGCGACACTCTGGCGGTGATGCGCCTGGCCCAGGCCTATATCGGTGCCTACGCGCACCGAAAGGCGTCGCGGTCGGCGCTGGATTTCGCCGATCTGATCGACCTGTCGCTAAGGCTGGTGGAAGAAAAGCCGGACGCCGCCTGGGTGCTCTACAAGCTGGACGGCGGCATCGACCATGTGTTGGTCGACGAAGCTCAGGATACGTCGCCGGAGCAGTGGACTCTGGTTGAGCGGCTGACCGAGCCGTTCTTTGCCGGAGCCGGGGCGGCGGAAGAGCGCGACCTGTCGCTGGCGCGAAGCCTTTTTGTGGTCGGCGACGTCAAACAGTCGATCTATTCCTTCCAGGGGGCCGACGCCGGGCGGGTGCTGAAGGAAAACCGACGCTATCGGGAAAAGGCGGAGGCCGCCGACCTGCCGTTCAAGTCACCGGCGCTGGAGCATTCCTGGCGTTCGGCACCGGAGGTGCTCGACTTCGTCGATGTGCTGTTCGAGCCCGAGGCGACGCGACGCGGCGTCCCGGCTCCCGAAGGCCAGGACCGGGTCAAACACTATCCGATCCGGCCGCCAAACTCTGGAACCGTCGAGCTGTGGCCGTTGATCCGCGATCCGGGCTCGGAGGCCAGGCGCGCCTGGGATGCGCCGGTCGACGAGGAGGCCGAGAGCGCCGCCAATCGCGTTCTGGCCGCCGCCATCGCTGACGAGATCAAGGGCATGATCGCGCGCGGTGAGGCGGTCTATGACAAGGACGACCGCGCGTGGCGCCCGGCCAAGGCCGGGGACTTCCTGATCCTGGTCCGCCGACGCAAGGCGCTGTTTGAGGACATTCTGCGCGCTCTGAAGCGGGCCGGTCTGCCTGTGGCCGGGGCCGACCGGCTGAGCTTGAGCGAACACATTCTGTTCGATGACCTGATGGCGATCGGTCAGGTGCTGACCCTTGCCGAAGAAGATTTGAAGTTGGCGGCGTTGCTGAAATCGCCCTTCTTCGATCTGGATGATGAAGACATTTTCGACCTGGCCCACGACCGCAAGCACAGGAGCCTATGGTCGCGGCTGAGACTACGGGCCGATGAAAAACCCGCCTGGCGCGAGGCGGTGGATCGGCTCGACGCACTGTGGAGCGACGCCCGGCGGGTTGCGCCGCATGAGGTCTATGCGCGGTTTCTGGCGATGACGGACACGCAAGGCCGGTCGATGCGGGCGCGGGCGGCGACGCGGCTGGGCGGCGAGGCGTTCGATGTCATCGACGCCTTCCTGGCCGAGGTGCTGGCTGCCGAGGGGCGCGGGGGTGGCGATCTGCAGGGCGTGATCGACCTGCTCAGCCGGTCCAACATCGTCGTCAAGCGCGAGATGGATGCACCCAAGGGTGAGGTGCGGGTGATGACTGTGCATGGTGCCAAGGGGCTGGAGGCACCGGTGCTGTTCCTGCCCGAGACCACCAATCGCAGCGCGCGAGGCACGCCGTTGCTGGAAACGGAGGACGGCGGCTTCCTGTGGGCGGGGTCCAAGGCCCAGGATTGCGATGCGTCAAGCCAGGCGCGCGATCTGCGAGACGTGCGCGAGGAGGATGAGGCCCAGCGGTTGCTGTATGTGGCGCTGACAAGAGCGCGCGATCGGCTGATCGTGTGTGGGCGGATCGCATCGAACGCGAGATTGGAGAAGGTGAAGGGCTGGTACGGAGCGGTTCGGGACGCCTTCGACAATCCGGCCATCAAGGATCGGCTCGAACGCCTTGAAGACGGGCGTATGCGATACGGTCAGGCACCGGGGCCGATGGAAGCCGTCCTCGCCGAGGCTGAGGCGGTGGTGCCGGTTCCCGGCTGGCTGACCGTTTCGCCGTCCGTTGAAGGCCGTACAGGCTGGGCCTCGCCATCCGCTCTGGCCGGGCGGCCCCGGCTGGCCGCGGCGTCGCCGCTGGACAAGGCGGCGGGTCTGGGCCGGTTCCGGCGCGGCGAGCTGATCCACAAGCTGTTCGAGCTGTTACCCGATCTTGCCGAGGATCAGCGAGCGACGGCGGCGCGGGCTTACCTGGACCGGCAGGTCGATCTGGACGTGGCGCAGCGGACCGAGATCCTGGCGGCGGTGCTGGCGGTGCTCGAGGACCCGGCCTTCGCGGTCCTGTTCGGGCCTGGGTCGCGGGCCGAGGCCTCGATCGCCGGCTGGGGGCCGGGCCTGCCCGAAGGCATGAAGATCGCCGGGCGGCTGGACCGACTGGTGGTGACGGATGACCAGGTGCTGGTCTGCGACTTCAAGACCAACCGCCCGGCACCGGCCGCGGTCGCGGATACGGATGCGGCCTATGTCGCCCAGCTGGCGGCCTATGTGGCGGTGCTGAGGGGGCTGTGGCCCGAGCGAGCCGTGCGTGCGGCCCTCCTGTGGACCGATGGGCCGCGGCTGGATCTGATCCCCGAGCCGATGATCGACGAGGCCCTGGCGATGCTGTCGGGGTCTTGAGACAACCGCCCCCGGCACCCACATTCGCTTTGACCCTGAATCAGCTAGGCTGATCCGCCATACCTTTCGGAGACCTCCCCATGGCCACCGTCGCCGTCACCGACGCCACCTTCGAAGCCGACGTCCTGAAATCCGACAAGCCGGTGCTGGTTGATTTCTGGGCGACCTGGTGCGGCCCGTGCAAACAGATCGGCCCGGCCCTGGAGGAAATCTCCGGCGAGCTGGCCGGTTCCCTAACCATCGCCAAGGTCGATATCGACGACAGCCCCATGACCCCGACCAAGATGGGGGTGCGCGGCGTGCCGACCCTGATGCTGTTCAAGGGCGGCGAGATCGTCGCCATGAAGGCCGGGGCCATGCCCAAGTCCAAGATTGTCGAGTGGCTGGCCGAGCAGGGCGTTTCCTAGTCCCTAGAACCGCGCCCACCGAACGGCTATGCCCGGCGTATGACATTTGACCTTTCGACCGCCGGCATCCTGCCGTGCCAGGCCATCGACATCCTGATCGCGACTGGCGCGATCACCTCGGCCACGCCGTTCGATGACATCCAGGTGCAACCGGCCAGTCTGGATCTGAGGCTGGGGCCGAAGGCCTGGCGCGTGCGGGCTTCGTTCCTGCCCGGTGCCCGCACGGTGCGCGAGCGGATTGACGATGTGGTCATGCATCCGATCGAGCTGACGTCTTCGGGTGTCGTGCTGGAGAAGGGCTGCGTCTATATCGTCGAACTTCAGGAGCGGCTGAAGCTGCCGCGCGGGATCCAGGCGCGTGCCAATCCCAAGAGTTCTACAGGGCGGGTCGATGTCTTCGTTCGTCTACTGACGGATCGGGGTCCGGCCTTCGATGACGTGGCTGAAGGCTATGACGGGCCGCTGTATCTGGAGATCGTACCCCAGACCTTCTCGATCCTGGTGCGGCCGGGCACGCGCCTGAACCAACTTCGGCTGAAGGTCGGCGATCCGCCCAGGCTCGAGGTGCGTGATGTTGGGGTCGATCTGACCGGAGACATCGCCGGTTTCCGGGGTCGCCGTCATGCCGGGGTGGTGGATCTGGATCACGTCGATGGTCACGATCCACGCGACTTCTGGGAACCGCTCTACGCTCGGCACGGCGAGATCCTGCTGGATCCGGGCGAGTTCTACATCCTGGTGTCGAAACAGCCGACCGAGATCCCGGTCGATCAGGCCGCCGAGATGCTGCCGATCGACCCCGCGGTGGGCGAATTCCGGGTGCATTACGCCGGCTTCTTCGATCCGGGCTTCGGCGTCGATGAGGCGCACGGCAAGGGAGCCAAGTCGGTTCTGGAGGTTCGCTCGCACGAGGCACCGTTCCTGCTGGAGGACGGCCAGACCGTGGCGCGGCTGGTCTATGAGCCGATGACCGAGCGGCCCGAGCGCCTCTATGGCGAGGGCGGGTCGCACTATCAGCGCCAGGGCCTGAAGCTGTCGAAACATTTCAGCGCCTGGGGATAGGATCCGCCGATCCCGGACGCCGCCTGATTCGCGCCGCTTGACTCCGGCACGCGGCGGAGTCCCTATTAGAACAAATAGAGAACAATCATGCACGACCCCGCACTCAGGCTGGAGGCGTTGCGACGGCGGCTGGCTCGGATGGAAGGGCGAGCTCCCAGCGACGCGAGCCGTTTCGATCTCGGGCACCCGCAGGTCGATGCCGGTCTGGGCGGGCTGAACCGGCGCGCCCTGCACGAGGTGCAGGCCGGCACAGGCGCAGACCTGGCCTCGGCGGATGGCTTTGCCCTGGGTCTGGCGGTGCGGGCGGCGGGAACCGGCGTCATCGCCTGGATCGTCCAGACCATGACCACCGCCGAGGTTGGCCTGCCCTATGGCGCGGGTCTGGCGGACTGGGGACTGGATGCGGGGCGGGTGCTGTTCGTGCAGACCCGTGATGCCACCCGCCTGCTGGCGGCGGCTGAGGATGCGCTGAGGTCTGGAGCCCTGGGTGCGGTGGTGATGAGCGTCTGGGCCGAGCCGAAGGCGCTCAATCTGACGGCGACGCGGCGACTGGCGTTGGCGGCCCGCGAACGTGGGACGGCGGCTATCCTGGTGCGCAGTCGGGTCGCCGCCCAGGCCGGGCCGGCGGAGACGCGCTGGACCATTAAGGCGGCACCGTCACGGGCGCTGGAGGACGGCGCGCCGGGACGACCGGCTCTGACGGTGCGACTGGACAAGAACAGGACCGGGGCCAAGCCCGGCCAATGGGTGATGGAGTGGCGTAATGACGAGCGCAGGTTCGCAGACCTCGCGTCGGTATCTGGGGATCTGGTTCCTCTGGTTGGCCAGCAACCGGCGGCGGCCTGAGGTCGAAGTAGAGACTTTTGCCCTGGTGGAGCGTAGCCAGAATACGCTTCGGTTGTCCGCCGTCTCGCCGGCGGCGGCGCGACTGGGGCTGACAGCGGGACTGGCCCTGGCCGATGCGCGGGCGCGGGTGCCGGACCTGACCTGTTTGCCTGCAGACCCCGACGGCGACGCGGCCCTGCTCCGGCGGGTGCTGGCCGATTTCAGCCGGTTTACCCCGATGGCCGCAGCGAACGGGCCAGACGGCCTGATCCTGGATGTGACCGGCTGTGCCCATCTGTTCGGGGGCGAGGGGGGGCTGGTCGATCAGGTCGTGGTGCGGGCCGGGCGGTTCGGGCTGGAGGTTCGCGTCGCCCTGGCCGGAACGCCCCAGGCAGCCCGGGCGCTGGTCCGGTTCGGACCCGGCGGAATCACGCCCGAGGGACAGGACCGCGCCGCCGTGCGTCGGCTTCCGGTCGAGGCGCTGGAACTGGCCGATGCGGATCTTCAGGCGTTGAGACGGGCCGGGCTCAAGACGGTTGCCGCCGTTGATGATCGCCCACGTGCCGCCCTGGCCGCGCGCTTCGGCAAGGCGGCGGCCTGGACGGTCGATCGGGTGCTGGGACTGGAGGATATCCGCATCACGCCGTTTCGGCCGCCCGATCCATACAGGGTCGACCGGGTGCTGATGGAGCCGATCTCGACGGACGACGACATTCTGCGGGTCGTGGGCGATCTGCTGGTCGATGTCTGTGGCCGGCTGGAGCGCGAGAGTCTGGGCGGTCGGGTCTTTCAGGCCGGCTTTTTCCGGGTCGATGGACGGGTGCGACGCGTGACGGTCCAGACGGGACGGGCGACACGGGCCGGGCCGGTGATCCTGCGTCTGTTTCGTGAACGGCTGGCGGCCCTGACCACGCCGCTGGATCCTGGCTTCGGCTTCGATCAGGTGCGGTTGAGCGTGGTACGGACCGAGCCGCTGGCCGTGACCCAGGTCGATCTGGATCGGCGACCGGACCGAGCCGCTGACCTCGAGGGTCTGGTCGATCGCCTCAGCGCCCGGCTGGGGGCCGAGGCGGTGCTGCGCTTTCAGCCGCGTGACACCCATATTCCAGAGCGGGCGGTGCGGCTGGTGCCAGCATACGAAGAGCCTGGTCCCGGAGCTGTGCAAGAAGAGACAGTTCCCCCGCGCCCCCTGCATCTGTTCGATCCGCCCCAGCCGGTCGAGGCCCTGGCCGGCCTGCCCGACAGTCCGCCGCGTCGGTTCCGCTGGCGCCGGGTCCAGCATGAGGTGGTGCGGGCCGAGGGGCCGGAACGGATCGCCGGCGAATGGTGGCGGAACCTTGAGCCGACCCGCGACTACTACCGCGTGGAGGATGCGGCCGGGCGGCGCTTCTGGCTGTTCCGTCAGGGGCTATACGGCGATCCGGCCCAGCCCCGCTGGTTCATCCACGGCCTGTTTGCATGAGCGCCTATGCCGAGATGGTGGCGGCGTCGAACTTCTCGTTCCTGAGGGGGGCGTCGCGCCCGCGCGATCTGGTGCTGACGGCGGTGGCGCTGGGCCTGTCGGGCCTGGGGATCGCCGACCGCAACACCGTGGCCGGAACCGCACGGGCCTGGTCGACGCTGAAGACCCTGCGCGAGGACGGCCTGTCGCCGCCGGACCGGGTACGCTGGGGCGGCGGTCCGGGCGAGATCGCCTGTGCGCCCAACCCCCTCGACGACACCCAGGTGCGTGACGAGATCCAGCGGCGCGCGCAAGCGTTCCACCTGGCGCTGGGCACACGACTGGCCTTCACCGACGGCACGCCGGATATCCTGGCCTATCCCCAGACGCGCACGGGCTGGGGACGGCTGTGTCGCTTGCTGACCAGAGGCAATCTCAGGGGGCGCAAAGGCGAGTGTCTGTTGCAGCTGAGCGATCTGGAGGCTGACACCGAAGGCCTGTTGCTGATCGTCATGCCGCCGCGCCGCCTGGAGGGGCTGGATGAGACGCTGATACGAGTGGTGCGGGCGGCTCCCGACGCTACCTGGCTAGGGGCGACCGCGCTGTTCGGTGGTGACGACCGCCGCCGGCTGGCACAACTGGTGCGGCTGGCAGAGCGTGCCGGAACGCCCCCGATCGCAACCAATGACGTGCTCTATCACGCGCCCAGCGAGCGCGATCTTCAGGATGTGCTGACCTGTGTTCGCGAGGGGGTCACCCTTCATCAGGCCGGTCGCCGGCTCCAGGCCAATGCCGAGCGCCACATCAAGACGCCTGAGGAAATGACCCGGCTGTTCCGCGCCGTGCCGGACGCCCTGACCCAGGGCGACGAGATGCTGGCGCGCATGACCTTCGATCTGGGCGATCTGAAGTACGAATATCCTGAAGAGCCGATCCCGCCGGGCTGGAGCGCCCAGGCCTGGCTGAGCGACCTAACCTGGCGGCGCGCCGATGTGCGCTATCCCGACGGCGTGCCGGACAAGGTGCGCGCCGTTCTGGACAAGGAGCTGACCTATATCGGCCAGCGCGATCTGGCCCCCTATTTCCTGACCATCCACGACATCGTACGCGAGGCCGAGAACCGGGGGATCCTGTGCCAGGGACGCGGCTCGGCGGCCAATTCGGCGGTCTGTTTCGTGCTGGGCATCACCTCGGTCGACCCGGCCCACAATGACGTGCTGTTCGAGCGCTTCCTGTCGGCGGACCGCAGCGAGCCGCCAGACATCGACGTCGATTTCGAGCACGAGCGGCGCGAGGAGATCATCCAGCACATCTATCAGCGCTATGGCCGTGACCGGGCCGGGATCGCCGCCACCGTGATCCACTATCGCCCACGCAGCGCCATCCGCGACGTCGGCAAGGTGCTGGGTCTGACGGAGGATGTGACCGCCCGCCTGGCTGGAAGTCAGTGGGGGTCGTGGGGCTCGGACATCCCGGACCGCGACATTCTCCAGGCTGGGCTGGATCCGGCTAATCCGATGGTGCGCCGGGCCGTCGACATGGCGCGCCGGGTGCTGGGGTTTCCCCGACATCTGTCCCAGCACGTCGGTGGCTTCGTGCTGACCCGCGGACGGCTGGATGAGCTGGTACCCATCGGCAATGCGGCCATGGCCGACCGGACCTTCATCGAATGGGACCGCGACGACATCGACGCCCTGGGGCTGATGAAGGTCGATATCCTGGCGCTGGGGATGCTGACCTGTATCCGCAAAGCATTCGACCTCATGCGGACCCATGAACGCAACGGCGACCACGACCTGGCCAGCGTCCCGGGCGAAGATCCGGCAGTCTATGAGATGTTGTGTCGGGGCGATTCCCTGGGCGTGTTCCAGGTCGAGAGCCGGGCCCAGATCAATATGCTGCCGCGTCTGCGGCCCCGGACCTTCTATGATCTGGTCATCCAGGTGGCGATCGTGCGGCCCGGCCCGATCCAGGGCGACATGGTCCATCCCTATCTGAGGCGACGCGACGGGGTCGAGCGGGTCGACTATCAGTCGCCCGCGCCCGAACACGGCCCGCCGGATGAGCTGGAACAGGTGCTAAAAAAGACCCTGGGCGTGCCACTGTTCCAGGAACAGGCGATGAAGGTGGCCATGGTCGCCGCCGAATTCTCATCCAAGGAGGCCAATGGCCTGAGGAAGGCCATGGGTACGTTTCGGGGCGACGGCACGCTGCACACCTATGAGGACCGCTTCGTCGGCCGGATGGTTGCGCGCGGCTATGACCCGGCCTTCGCCCAGCGCTGTTTCGAACAGATCAAGGGCTTCGGCTCCTACGGCTTTCCCGAAAGCCATGCGGCCAGTTTTGCGCGACTGGTCTATATCTCCAGCTATATCAAACACTACCACCCAGCGGTGTTTGCGGCGGCGCTTCTGAACAGCCAACCGATGGGGTTCTACGCCCCGGCTCAGATCGTGCGCGACGCCCAGGAACATGGGGTCGAGGCCCGTGCCATCGACGTCAATCACAGCGACTGGGACAATACGCTTGAGGGGGCACCGGGAGGGTTGGCGCTCAGGCTGGGCCTGCGTCAGATCGACGGCTTCCGCCAGGCCTGGGCGGTTGCGTTACAGGCTGGACGGGACCGGCCCTATCGTTCGCTGGAAGACCTGATGCGCCGGGGCGGGCTGACGGTGCCCACATTGAAGAAGCTGGCCGACGCCGATGCCTTCCGCTCGCTGGGGATGGACCGGCGCGAGGGCCTGTGGGCGGTGCGGCGGCTGCCGGACGACGATCCCCTGCCGCTGTTCGCCGTCGCGCGGGCGCGTGAACTTGGCGAGGAGGCGGATGCAAACCTGCCGACCATGCCGTTGGGCGAACACGTCGCGGCTGACTACCAGATGACACGCCTGTCGCTGAAGGCCCACCCCATGACGATCCTGCGTCCGGTCTTCCAGGCCGAAGGCGTGCTGAGCTGTGCCGAGGCGACGGCCCTGAACCAGGGGCATCGGGTCCGGGTCGCCGGGGTCGTGCTGGTGCGCCAGCGACCGGGCAACGGCAAGGCCATCTTCGTCACCATCGAAGACGAAACCGGAGTCGCCAACGTCGTCATGTGGGCCGATCAGTTCGAGCGCTTCCGCCGTCAGGTCATGGCGGCGCGCCTGATGCAGATCGACGGCATGATCGAACGCTCCAAGGAAGGCGTGGTCCATGTGATGACGCGCGAAATTCTCGACCGGACGCCTGAGCTAAAGCGCCTGTCCGAAGACCATGTCCCGGCGATTCAGATGTCGGAGGCGGACGAGTTCGCCCATGGCCCTACAGGCTCGGCCCGGCATCCACGCAATGTGCGCATCCTTCCGGGCTCACGCGACTTTCATTGAGGCGCGTTGCGGCGGTGCGCGCTCTGGCCACCGGCCCCAGGTGCACAAGGGTCGGGCGAGAGACCTAACCGCGCCGGCAGTATCGGCGGGTGCCGTCTCCATAGGCATAGGTGCCAGAGTTCCAGTCAAAGCTGGAATACTGACGGCGGCACCAATTCCGATAGTCATCGTCGTGGCGGTGGCGATCCCAATAGTCGCGGTCATCGAGCGAGCCGAGGATCTGCGCGCCCAGAGCGATGCCCAGAATGGTCAAGGCCAGGCCGGTGCCGTCGTTGCGCCCATAGCCCCCGCCGTAAGAGCCACCGTTGTAGCCATAGCCGTAGCCGCCATAGGAGCCGCCGCTGTAGCCATAGCCATTGCCGTAGTAGCCGCCACCGTAGGTATTGTTGCCGTAGTAGCCTTGGCGGTTGTAGCGATCATAGCCGTAGCCCGACTGGCCGTAGCCATAGCGGTTGTCGTAGCCCGACTGACCATAACCATAGCGGTTGTCATAGCCCGACTGGCCGTAGCCATAGCTGCTGCCATACCGCGACCCGTCGTATCGCTGGGACTCGCGCCGTAAACGCTCGCGACAGGCATCCTCCCGTTCACCGCTGTAACAGCGCCGATAGTCGAAATCGGACCCGTAGCCTGACTGACCATAGCCATATCCGTAGGTCTGGGCAGCGACCGGAACTGCGGTGGCCATGGCCGCCGACGCCAGAGAAACTGCGAGCCAACGCATCAATGTGCCTCCTCCTGTACGCCCCCTGCTCAAAAGGTTAACACGCCAGAGGCGAATTTGCTCCCGCCTAGGAGGTCCGGGCCTGTTCGGTAGCAATCCATTCGTCGATGCGCTGCTCCAGAACGTCCATCGGCAAGGGGCCGCCCAGCAGCACGGCGTCGTGGAACCGGCGCACATTGAAGCGATCACCCAGCGCAGCCTCAGCCCGACGACGAAGTCTCAGAATCGTCAGCTCACCGATCTTGTAGGCCAGGGCCTGGCCGGGCCAGGAGATGTAGCGCTCCAGCTCGGTCTGGATGTTCAGCTCCGACAAGGCCGAGTTGTCGCGGAAACAGGCGCGCGCCTGTTCGATGTCCCAGCCCATCCAGTGGATGCCGGTGTCCGCTACCAGTCGGCAGGCGCGCCACATCTCGTAGCTGAGGCGCCCGAACCGTTCATAGGGTGTGCGGTAGATGCCCATCTCGTAGCCGAGGTATTCTGAATACAGGCCCCAGCCCTCCACGAAGGCGGTGGCGTCGCCGTTGCGCCGGAACCAGGGAAGGTCGCCGAGCTCCTGCTGCAGCGCGATCTGCAAATGGTGGCCCGGCACCGCCTCATGCAGGGTCAGGGCAGGCAGTTCGTAGAGTCCCCGCTGATCCAGCGACGAGGTATTGACCATATAGCCGCCGGCGATGCCGTTGACGGCGCTGCCCGAATTGTAGCGACCGGTGGTGTAGTTTGCCTCGATCTCCTGCGGCACCGGGCGCACACCGTAGGGCAGGCGCGGCAAGGTGTTGAATAAGGCCGGCAGTTGATCATCGGCGCGTTTGGATATGTCGCGCGCGTGCATCATCAGCTCATCGCGCGAGGTCGCATAGAACTGTGGATCGGTTCTCAGAAAGGTCAGGAAGTCGGCGAACGATCCGTTCCAGCCGGCCGCAGACATCTCCTGTTCCATCTGGGCGCGAATGCGGGCGACCTCGGACAGACCCAGCTGATGGATCTCGTCCGGGGTCATCTCCGTCGTGGTGTACCAGCGCGCGTTGAAGGCGTAGGCCTCGCGGCCGCCAGGACGCTGACCCAGACCGATCGCCGTCGGCTCTGACGGCGAGGCCGGCAGATATTCGTCGGTCATGAAGGCGGCCCAGCGCTGACGCGCCGGCATGATCTGGTCGTTGACGAGGTCCAGGGCGCGCCGACGCAGGGCGGCCCACTCAGCCTCGTCGATGGCTGCCGGGCGGCTGGCCATCGGGCGCATTAGGGGGTCCGTCTCGGGCGTCAGCCGGGCTGCCGCCGCGGTGGAGGTGACGACCCGTTCGGCGGTGATCCGAGGCTGCACCATGCCGGTCGCAATGCCGCGACGAGCATTGGCGAGGGTGGTGTCATAGTAGCTGGCGAGCTGTCCCAGCCGTGACAGCCACGCTTCAGCATCGGCGGCGTTGGCGATCCGGGTCGAACTGGCCAGATAGCTAGCCATGGTTTCCGGCCCGCCCTCGGAATCGAAGGCCAGCCGTCCCCGGTCCAGGTCGATCCGCTCCAGGTCCAGCGCCACCGACCGGCTGAGCAAGGCGTGATTGAGGCGTTCGTCCGCTGAGAGGCTCGCCGGGTTGATCGCCGCCAGGCGACCCCGGAATCGGCCGAGAGGTTCGCGGCGTGCCAGCTCGGCCTCGCGGCTGGCATCGGGCAGGCGGGCCAGGGCGGCGCGGTCGCCTTCGGTCGCGGCGGTCCAGGGGTCCTGTTCGGCAGCCCAGATTTCGTAGTCGGCGATGATCGAGGTCAATTCGCGCGAGGCCTGAGACTGTTCGATGCCGGGACTCGACTGTGCCAGCGCCGGCAGGGCCGTGCTTGCCGTCACCAGTGCCAGCGCTGCAGCGCCCGCCAATCCAACTGATTTGCGCACCTTCGTCCCTCCAGCCTCGAGTCCAGAAAGGCTAAACGGCGATGATCCGGACGCCAAGCCCGATGACGTCAGCGAATTTGGCCCTATATGGTCCAGGCATTCGATATCGGGGACTGAGCATGGCGGACGGCGCGACGGCACAACTGGGACTTGGGCATATAGCGGCGCTCCTGGCCGCTGGAGTCATCGCCGTGCCGATCTTCCGCAAGGCCCAGCTGGGGTCGGTGCTGGGCTACCTGGCCGCGGGCCTGGCCATCGGGCCGTTCGGTCTGGGCCTGTTCCAGGAGCCAGAGGTCATCCTGCACATCGCCGAGTTCGGTGTGGTGATCTTCCTGTTCATCATCGGACTGGAGATGCGCCCCCGACGATTGTGGAATCTGAGGAAACAGATCTTTGGCCTTGGCCTGGTGCAGGTGTTGGCCGCCGGATTGTTGCTGACCCTGACCGGAATGGCGGCGGGCCTCAGGCCCGACGTCGCCTTCATCGTCGCCATGGGTTTCGTGCTGTCCTCGACGGCGGTGATCATGCAGACGCTCGATGAGCGCAATGAGCTCAATACCGCCGGTGGTCAAAAGGCGGTGTCGATCCTGTTGCTGGAAGACTTGGCCATTGTGCCGTTGCTGGCCGTCGTTGCGGTGATCGCATCGGCGACGGGCGTGGCGACCGATGCCGCGCCCCCCCTTTGGCAGACGATCGGGTTGGCGGTTGGGGCGCTGGCGGTCGTGTTCTTCGCCGGCCGTTTTCTGATGAATCCGATCTTCGGCTTCCTGGCCCGGTTCGGCGGACGCGAAGTGATGACTGCGGCCGCCCTGCTGGTCGTCGTCGGGGCCGCCTGGCTGATGGACATGGGCGGCCTGTCCATGGCCATGGGAGCCTTCCTGGCGGGTGTCCTGTTATCCGAATCCAGTTTCCGCCATCAGCTTGAAGCCGACGTCGAACCGTTCCGCGCCATTCTGCTGGGCCTGTTCTTCCTGAGCGTTGGCATGGCGCTGGACCTCAATGTCGTGGCCCAGGATTGGGTGCGCATCGTCGGCGGCGTCATTGCGTTCATGGCTGTGAAGGCCGTGGCCATCTATGCAGTGGCCCGCATCTTCCGTTCCAGCGAGCATGAGGCCATCGAACGCGCTGTCCTGTTCGCCCAGGGCGGTGAATTTGCCTTCGTCCTTTATGGTGCCGCCCTGGCCGCCGGTGTTTTCGACGGAGAGATCTCATCGTCGGCGACCGCGATCGTGATCCTGTCCATGGCTCTGACGCCGCTCACGACCCTCGTGGCGCGACGCTTTCTTCCCCAGGAACGGATCGACCCGGATACGGCCGAAGGTGTGGAGTTCGCCGCAGCCCTGCGTGAACGGGTTCTGATCGTCGGCTTTGGCCGCTTCGGCCAGGTCGTGTCGCAGCCGCTGCTGGCGCGCGACGTCGATGTCTCGATCATCGACAATGACGTGGAGATGATCCAGGCGGCCGGGACTTTTGGCTTCAAGGTCTATTATGGGGACGGCGCGCGTCTGGACGTCTTGCGCGCCTCAGGTGCGGCTGAGGCCGAGACCATTGTAGTGGCGATCGACAACGCCGAAGCTGCTGACAAGATCGTTGAGCTGGTCAAGTCCGAGTTCCCGCTGACCAAGCTGTTCGTGCGGGCCTTCGACCGTGGCCATGCCATGCGCCTGGTCCAGGCCGGGGTTGAGTACCAGCTACGAGATACCCTTGAGAGCGCCTTGACCTTCAGCCACCAGGTGCTGATCGACCTGGGCTTTACTCACGACGAGGCCACCGAAACCATCACTGACGTCCGGCGCCGCGATCAGGAACGATTCGAGCTTCAGGTCGCGGGCGGAGAGTTGAAAGCCGGTCGCCATCTGATGCGGGGCAATATGGCGACACCCAAGCCGGAACCCATCGTCAGGCCGCGCCGAGAGGGACAGGCCTTGAACGAGGAGGCGGCGGACGCCCTCGAGGAAGATGCGGCCCTGGCGACGGCCCGACTGTCAAGCTGAGTTGTGCTTCGTTGCAGGCGCAACCCACGGATTGTGGTCGAGTCCTCGCGCTCTGGTTCAATTGGAAGCTGGAGGCCCGCAGCGGTGTCAGCAGCACTCGACTATGAAGATCGACCGGCCATCGCCGAGCTGGCGGAGATAGATCGCGAGATTTTGCGTCTCGTCGCCGCCGGCCGGACGTCCAAGGAAATCGCACGGGCGCTCGGGCGCTCGCACTACACGATCGATGACCGGATCAAGGACGTCTGCAGGACACTCGGCGCTGACAACCGCGGCCATGCGGCCGTCATGCTGCTGCGCGAAGAGGCTCTGACGCCCCCCCCAGATTTGGGGGGAGCCCCCCCAGGGGGGCTTGAAGCCCGACCCGGCCGGCTCGCTCATGCGGGTGAGGACAGCGGATCGCACCAACGTCGACGCCTGCGAGCATTGACGGATGGTCTGATGGACCCTCGGCTTGGACGGTTGGCAATTCGTTTGTCGGTAATCCTGGTCGGCATCGCGATGGCTGCCTTCCTCCTGGCCAGTGCCATTACGGCGGTCCAGGGGGTGTTTCTGACCGTACTGCGGGGCTGATCGACGCCCCGCCGAGGGGTGTGACGATGGCCAACAGTCCTACGACCTCAATCGATGCGGCGCTGGATTATGCGCGCGTTGCCGTCGGCGACAGGAAGGCGGCCGAGCTGCTGCGTGCCGCTGCGTTTGACGATACCATCCGCGATGAGCGGACCCTGCGGCCCCAACTCGCCAGCGCGCTGGTCCGGGCGGTCCAGCGCTACCGATCCGAAATCGGATCTGACGCCTAGGTATCGTCGGCGCGCCGCGCGAGCGGATGGTGCGTCCTGACGATCTCGCCCAGGCGCTCGCTGGAGACGTGGGTGTAGATCTGGGTGGTGGCAATGTCGGCGTGGCCGAGCAGGGTCTGAAGCACGCGCAGATCGACGCCACCTTCCAGCAGATGGGTCGCAAAGGCGTGGCGCAGGACGTGAGGGCTGATCCCTGAGGGATCGAGACCCGCCTGGAGCGCCGTGGTTTTCAGCAGCTGTTCGAACCGGCGTGGCGTCAGGTGTCCGGTCTTGCCCCGCGACGGAAACAGCCACGGAGAGTCGGCCGGTGTTCGGACGGCCAGCCAGGCCTGGATGGCCCGACGGGCGGGGTCATTGAGTGGGGCGAGGCGTTCTCTGCCGCCCTTGCCCTTCAGCGTCAGGAAGGCCGGATCGCCGGCGACCTGGGCCAGCTTCAGTCCTAGCACCTCGGATACCCGAAGCCCCGAGGCGTAGGTCAGTTCAATCAGGCAAAGTAGCCTTACCGCACCGCCGGTTTCAGCTTGTGACGCAGCACCGAGCAGGTGTTCGACGGCCTCTCGCGACATCACCTTGGGCAGGGAGCGACCCCGAGCCGGGGCCGCCAATCCTTGCGACGGATCGTCGGTGCGCCAGCCCTCTTCCAGCACGAACCGGTAGAACTGACGCACCGCCGAGCGCCGCCGCGCCGCCGTCGCCGCCGACAGTCCGCGATGTGCCAGGTCTGCGTACCAAGCCTCCAGCTGGGCACGATCGGCCTTCATGAGGCCGCCCTCGACGCGACCGTCGGCATCGTCGAGGTCGCGGCGATAGGCCGCCAGGGTGTGGATGGAGGCATCGCGCTCGACCGCCATCATTTCGAGAAAGGCCTCGATCTGCGCGCTCATCGCGGTCCCTGGCTGGCGAAGCGGCCCATGCGCCGTCTATAGCTGATCCGGCGCATGGACGACGACAAAGACATTACAGGCCGAACCATAGCCCTGGTGGGGCTGATGGGGGTCGGCAAATCTTCGGTCGGCCGCCGGTTGGCCCTGGCCCTGTCCATGCCGTTTGTGGATGCGGATACCGAGATCGAAGTGGCCGCAAGGCGCTCTGTGGCCGATATCTTTTCGGATCTGGGAGAAGCTGAGTTCCGTTCCGGGGAGCACCGCGTCATCCGGCGCATCGTCGAGGGGCCGCCAACGGTTCTGGCGACCGGCGGCGGTGCCTTTGTCCATGACGGTACGCGGGCGCTGCTGAAGTCCAAAGCCGTCACCGTGTGGCTTCAGGCCGATCTCGACGTGCTGGTCGAGCGAGCGACCCGACGCGATACCCGGCCCCTGTTGCGCGGCCAGGATCCACGAGAGGTGCTGGCCCGGCTCGCGGAAGCCCGATACCCCCTCTATGCCGAAGCCGATGTCCATGTGATGACGGGCGAGGGGGCCCACCGCGATTCTGTGCGGGCCGTAATCGCCGGCATCCAGGCCTACTATTCCGGGAAGGCGGAATGAACACGCTGTTGATTTCAGGGCCCGGTGTGACGCCATACGAAGTGGTGATCGGACGCGGTCTCCTCGCGGATGCAGGCGCGCAGATCAGCCCCTATGTGGGGGCCGGTCGGATCGCCGTGGTATCCGATGCGACGGTGGCGGACCTGCATGGTCCCGGCGTGGTTAAGGCGCTGGAGGGTGCCGGCGCGGCTGTCGACCTGCTGACAGTGCCGCCGGGCGAGGCCTCCAAGTCGATGCCGGAATTGACACACCTGCTGGATCGGCTCCTTGGGTTGGGGCTGGATCGTCGCTCGACGGTCGTGGCGCTCGGCGGGGGCGTCGTGGGGGATCTGGCTGGACTGGCGGCGGCCCTGTTCATGCGGGGCATACCCGTGATCCAGGCACCGACGACGCTGCTGGCCCAAGTGGACTCCTCGGTCGGCGGCAAGACGGCGATCGATACGGCGTGGGGCAAGAACCTGATCGGGGTCTTTCACCATCCCCGCCGGGTCCTGGCTGATCTGGATGTGCTGGCAACCCTGCCGGACCGGCAGATGCGGGCCGGGACGGCCGAGATCCTCAAGGCCGCGATCCTGGCCGACGCCGGCTTCTTCGACTGGCTGGAGGGCCACGTCGAGGGTGTCGTCGGCCGCGACCCGGCGATTCTGGAACACGCCATTGGCCGGGCGGTCGCGATCAAGGCCGAGATCGTGGCTGAGGACCCCACGGAGAGGGGCCGCCGTGCGCTTCTGAACCTGGGCCACACCTTTGCACACGCGCTGGAGGCCGAGGCCGGATTTGAGGATGATAGCGTCCTGCACGGCGAAGCCGTGGCGCTGGGCTGCGTCCTGGCCTGTCGGCTGTCCGAGCGGCTGGGCCGCCTTTCGACCGAGACGGTACGGCGAGTAGAGCGGCTGACGGCGCTGGCCGGCCTGCCGACCGAGATCGAGGCCCTGGGACTGTTTGAGCCCGACGCCTTGATTGCGCGCATGGCCGGCGACAAGAAGGCCGAGGGAGGGGTGCCGGTCCTCATCCTTGCCGATGCCATCGGGCAGGCTGCGGTTGTGCGGGGTGTTGATGCGGCCGATCTGCGGGCTGTCCTTCAGTGAAGCTGAAGCCCATCGCGCTCGGCGGACGGCACGCTCGACTGGAGCCACTGGATGCCGCCCATCGTGAGGCCATGCGAGAGGCGCTCGACGGTGATGAAGCGGCCTGGTTAATCTTGGTGGGTGCAGGCTTCGGGCCTCATTTCGACGGCTGGTGGAACCAGGCCATGGTCGGACCCGGGCGGGTGTATGCGGTTATCCGTTCGAGTGATCGGGCAGTCGTCGGGGTCACTGGCTTTCACGAAATCTCCTCCACTCACAGGCGGCTGGAGATCGGTGGTACCTATTATCGGGCCGACGCCCGCGGTGGGCCCGTCAATCCTCAGGCCAAACGCCTGTTGCTCCAGCACGCCTTCGACTGTGGAGCCGTCCGGGTCGAGTTCCTCACCGATGCGATCAACGCGCGCAGCCGCGCGGCCTTGCTCAGACTCGGTGCCCGGCAGGAGGGGGTTCTGCGGCATCACAAGACGACCTGGACCGGGCGGTGCCGCGACACAGTGGTGTTTTCAATTCTGGCGGACGAATGGCCCGATGTGCGGGACCGGCTCGACGCCCGGCTGTCGGCCTTTTCCTAACCGATGGCCGAACAGGTGGTTGGATCCCGCTCAGGGGCCGACCAGGTGGCTTCGTTGCCGCGACCTCTCAGCTCGTAGCGGCCGGACCTGTACCAGATGCCGTCGGCGGCCCGCTCCTGGGGCAGGTCGACGGCGGTACCATCCAGCATTCGGATCGTGGCCAGCCCGCGCGGATTGTCGAACACAACCGACAGGCGCTCGCCATTTACACAGGTATATTCGGCCTGAACCAGGCGATGGGTAATCCCTTCCTGAATCTCAGCACCAGTCCCACGGGCGGTGACGCCAGCGTCGATGGCACGTTGGCGCGCCTCGGCCCCCGTCCGGGGCATTTCGTCCGGAGCCGAACCGTCACAGGCGGCGAGAGCCGCGAACACGACGGCGGCGAGAGCGAGCTGGACAGGTCTCATGCCTATTCAACGCTCTCGCATTGAGGCTGTTCCCTTGGTGCGGCGCGCCTGGAAGAAGGTTTTCAGCAAAGCGGCGGCCTCCGCGGCCAGCACGCCGCCCTGGACCTCGGGTCGCCAGTGGCAGGTCGGCTGCTCAAAAAACCGGGGGCCGTGCGCGACGCCGCCGCCCTTGGCATCGTCCGCCCCCCAGACGACCCGCCCGATGCGGGCATGGCTGATCGCACCGGCGCACATGGCGCAGGGCTCGAGCGTCACATAGAGGCTCAGGCCGGTGAGGCGGTAGTTACCGAGTGCCTCTGCCGCAGCGCGCATGGCGACGATCTCGGCGTGGGCGGTCGGGTCATGCGCGCCAATGGGGCGGTTTGCACCCTCTGCGACGATGGCGTTGGTCGCCGGATCGACGATGACACAACCCACCGGTGCCTCTCCGGCTTTGGCGGCAGCCTGGGCCAGGACGAGGGCGCGGCGCATGAAATCGAGGTCAGTGGGGGCAGCCATGGCGCCTTCTGTGTCCGGCTTTTCGGGAGGACGCCAGCCCTCATCAGCGAGCGGCCTCTTCGCGCATGGCCCCGGCTCGTGTATGGCGCGCGCATGGACAAGCCGCCCGCCAAGCCCTTCGCCAAGGGTAAGCCCAACAAATCCCACGCGTCGAAAGACAAGGCCGTCGCCGCCCCGGTCCGCAAGGAGCGGATCGCCAAGCGCCTGGCGCGTGCCGGTGTCGCATCGCGTCGCGAGATCGAACGGCTGATCGGCCTGGGGCGGATTGCGGTCAATGGTCGGGTTCTGGACACGCCGGCGGTGCTGGTCGGTGCCCAGGATGTCGTCACCGTCGACGGCCGTCCGGTCGAGCGGCCAGAGGCCACGCGTGTCTGGCGCTTCCATAAGCCGGTCGGCCTGATTACGGCGGCCAAGGACCCGGCCGGACGACCCACCGTCTTTGATGCCCTGCCCGAGGGAATGCCACGCGTGGTCAAGGTCGGGCGGCTGGACATCAATTCCGAAGGGCTGTTGCTGCTGACCAATGACGGCGAGCTGGCGCGGGCGCTGGAGCTTCCGACCACCGGATGGGTCCGGCGCTATCGGGCGCGGGCACGCGGCAAGGTCACCCAGGACAAGCTGGATACCCTGAAGAACGGTATCGTTATTGAGGGGGTCCGCTACGGACCGATCGAGGCGACGCTCGACAAGGCCAAGGAAAAATCGGCCGACGGCAAGGCCCCGGCCAATCTGTGGATCTCGGTCGCCCTGACCGAGGGCAAGAACCGTGAGGTCCGCAAGGTGCTGGAGCATCTGGGTGTGACGGTGAACCGTCTGATCCGGCTTTCCTATGGCCCGTTTCAGCTCGGCACCCTGGCTGAGGGCGAGGTGGCCGAGATCGGCCCGCGCGTGATCCGCGAACAACTGTCCGGCATGATCCACCCCGAAAGTCTTCCGCAGGGCGACGACGTCGAGGCTTTGCCGTCTGCGTCGAAGAAGGCGCGCGCCGGCCTGGCCGATCCGTCGATGAAGCCGTCCAAGGTCCGCGCCCATGCAGCCAAGCAGGCGGCCCTCGCCGCCGAGATTTCCGAACGCGCCGAACGTCGGGAAAGCCGTCGTGACGGCGATGATCGCCCGCGCCGCAGCGAGCCGGGTCGTCCGGCCGGATCGCGCCGGGAATTCAAGCCCCGGGATGGTGAGGATCGTCCCAAACGCGCCTATTCGCCGAGGGATCGGGCCGACGGCGATCGGCCGCGACGGACATTCAAGCCGCGCGACGGTGAGGGCGGAGATCGTCCCCAGAGGAGCTTCAGGCCCCGCGACAGCGAGGCCGGTGATCGTCCACGGCGAGATTTCAAATCCCGTGATCGGGCTGATGGCGGAGATCGTCCCAAACGGGCGTTCAAGCCGCGCGACGGCGAGGCGGGTGAGCGTCCGCGTCGTGACTTCAAGCCTCGCGATCGCGCCGAGGGTGGCGATCGCCCGAAGCGGGACTACAAGCCGCGCTCAGGTCCTGGTGGTCCGCGGTCCGGCCCTCGTCCTGGTGGAAAGCCTGGCGGCCCGCGTCCTGGCGGTCCCCGCAAGCCGCGCGGCTAGGAACCGCCGGAGCGCCGATGCGCCAGTAGCTCAACGGCAATCAGCACCACGATCAGGGTAACGGCCTGGATCGCCAGGCCCTCAGGAGCCATGGGCTGGCCGGGCATGGCCGCCAGGGAGATGGGGGCCAGTAACAGGGCGATAAACAGGTTGTTGGCCAGGTGGGCACCGACGGCGAAGGCCAGGGTGCCCAGCCTCAGTGCCGCCCAGGCCCAGACCATGCCCGACGCGGCGCGTGCCACGAAGGCAACTGGGTCGGGATCCAGGTGGATCGCCGAAAACAGGACGCCGTTGACCAGCAGGATCAAGATCAGGCTCCTGGTCAGGCCGCCGGTGATCCTAAGCAGGGCCCCCCGGAACATAATCTCCTCAGCGGCCGCAGCGACCAGCAGACCTCCTGCCGCCGCTCCGGCATAGAGGAGCCGGTCATTGAGGGGGTCGGCCGGGTCGAGTACGGGTGCCGTCCCACCGGGCTCCAGCCAGGTCATCACCGGCCAGAGTGCCAGCGCGATGACAAACATCACGGCAAAGCCAATCACGAACAGGCCGAAACCACCTCTCGGTTGGGGCCACAGGAAGGCTCCAGCCCCCCGCTGATAGACGATCATCGCCGCCAGCAGCAGGCAGATTGCAATCGTGAAGAGAGCTGTCGCGATGGTGGCCAGGAAGATGGATTCATCCGCCAGGGTGGCGGCATTGAACCCGCCGTCGAACATCTGCAGATCGATCCAGCCGGAAACATGGGCTAGGGCGCTCAAGGCTCCCAGGCCGACGACGGCGGCCACCATGAAGGCTGCCGCCAGCAGGATGAACAGCAACAACCTCAGCCAGGGCCGAGTGGTCTGCGCGCCGGCGACATAGGGCCCCTTGCGGGCTTGATCGGCTGCACGAATCCAGGCGGTCGGGGAGAACAGGCTAAGCATGGTCTCAAGCGTTGCATCCCAAGCCCATTCCGGTCCAGAGGCTGGATCATGAGAATCGTCGGTGGACAGTTTCGCGGCCGGGCGCTGAGCGCGCCGGAGGGTATGGGCACCCGTCCGACCTCGGACCGGGCGCGTGAGGCCCTGTTCAATGTGCTGGCCCACGCCGCCTGGGCGCCGGAACTGGAGGGCGCGCGGGTGATCGACCTGTTCGCCGGCTCGGGCGCCCTGGGCTATGAGGCCATGAGCCGAGGCGGGGCCTTTTGTCTGTTTGTCGAGACCGACGATGCGGCGCGCGGCGCGATCCGCGAGAACGCCGAGGCGCTGGGTCTGTTCGGACGCACCCGCGTGCATCGACGCAGCGCCATAGATCTGGGCGTGCGCCCCGGCTCGGCGGGCGAAGCCTTCACCCTGGCCTTTCTGGACCCGCCCTATGGCAAGGGGCTGGGCGAACAGGCGCTGGCCCGGCTGATCGAGGGCGACTGGCTGGCTCCCGGCGCTCTGGTGGTGGTCGAGCGCGGCGCCGATGAGATCGATCTGGATGCGCCGGGCTATGCGCTGCTGGATGAGCGCACCTGGGGCGCGGCGCGGGTGTGGTTCCTGAAAAAGACGGGTTGATGCCTCCGATCGTCGCCTCGGCGGCAATAGAGGTCTGAACGCGCGCATCCGCGCCTGGAGACCTGCCATGATCAACCTGACCCGGCGAATACTCGCCCTGTTGGCCGCCCTGTTTGCATTCAGCCTGACGCCGGCCCTGGCCCAGGAGGCCGCGGTCAGCGTGACCCCGGTGCCCGGCTTTCCTCATGCCAACCTTTATGCGCTGGAAGGCGCGCAAGGGCTGCCGGTCGTGGTGATCCTGCACGGCGCGGAGGGCGGCACAGAGGCTGGCGACCGCTATGGGCCGATCCTGGCGCGCATGGGCTATGCGGCGGTCGGCCTGCCCTATTATTCGCCGGACTGGGGTGAGTACGGCCCGCCCAAGGCCCTGCCCGAAATCGCCGGCAGCTTCGTGGACATCCGCGTCGACCAACTGGCCGACCTGCGGGACGCCCTGGCGGAAATGCCTCAGGCCGATGTCGAACGCTTCGGCCTGCTGGGCGCGTCCAAGGGCTCGGAGTTCGCCCTGATCGCAGCCAGCCGCTATGGCTGGATCGACGCCGTGGTCGCCTATACGCCGACCGATCTGGTCTGGGAGGGCTGGGGCCTGGAGACGATCGAGGCCGAGGGGACGCGCTCGTCATTCTCCTTCGATGGCCAGCCGCTGCCGTTCATGCCTTATCGCGGCTTTGTCGAGGGGCTGCTGGCCGGTCCCGGCGTGGCCGATCTGCGCGCGATCCATGAGAACGGCCGGGCCGACCACCCTGAGCGAGAGGCCGAAGCCCGCATTCCGGTCGAAGCCTATGCCGGGGCCCTGATCCTGATCGCCGGCGACCGCGACGCCCAATGGAATTCCGGCGACGCCGCGCGCGCCATTGTCGCCAGCCGCGAGGCGGCGGGCCTGGACACGACGGCTCTGATCTATCCCGAGGCCGGCCATGATCTGGTCGGCGATGGCGGACCGCGCGAAAGCCCGCTGAGCGGCGGCTCGCCCCAGGCCGACGCCGACGCCCGCACCAACGCCTGGCCGCGTGTCGTGAGGTTCATGGCCGAGGCGCTTCAGCCCTGAGGCGCTTGCGCCGCGTCATGCGGCGGGCCATGACCGCCGCATGACGATTTTGCCGTTCAGAGCCGCCCGATGAAGGGCCGCGTCCTCATCATCGCCGGGTCGGACTCGGGTGGCGGGGCCGGGATCCAGGCCGACATCAAGGCCGTGACCCTGCTGGACGGCTACGCCATGACGGCGATCACGGCCCTGACGGTGCAGAACACCCTGGGCGTTTCGGACGTGCACGCCGCTCCGATCGACATCATCCAGGCCCAGGCCCGTGCGGTGCTGAGCGACATCGGCTGTGATGCGGTCAAGACCGGGATGCTGGGCACGGTCAGCGTGGTCGAGGCGGTCGCTGGTCTGCTTGATGAGGCGGGCGCCCCCGCCGTGGTCGATCCGGTCATGGTGGCCAAGGGCGGTCATTCGCTGTTGCCGCGCAAGGCGGTCGAGGCGGTCAAAGCCCTGATGGTCCCGCGCGCCGCCCTGATCACGCCCAATGCGCCCGAAGCCGGGGCCCTGACCGGGATCGAGGTGACGGATCTGGACGGCCAGCGCCGCGCCGCCGAGGCCCTCTTGGAACTCGGGGCCGGCGCCGCCCTGGTCAAGGGCGGCCATGTCGAGGGCGAGACCCTGATCGACGTCCTGCTGACGCCCTCGGGCGAGACCCTGCTGGAAGGGCCGCGCATCGACACCACCTCGACCCACGGCACCGGCTGCACCCTGGCCAGCGCCTGCGCCGTCGGCATCGCGCAGGGGCTGCTGCTGGACGCCGCCGTCGCGCGCGCTTGGGCCTATGTCGGCGAGGCCATCCGCCGTGCACCGGGTTACGGCAAGGGCCACGGCCCGCTCAATCATGCCTGGCCGCTGGAGGGCTAGGGGCCGGCCAAGATCCGCGCCGCCTCGTCCAGCAGCCTCACCCACTGGCGTTCGTAGTCGATGCCCGATTGCAGCACGAGCCGGCGCAAGGCCGTCGCGCGGTCGGCCGGTTCGCCCGGATAGTCGCGGGCCATGAAGCGCTCATATTGGGCCAGCTTGCCGGCGTGCTGTTTGCGGCGTTCGCGCACGACCTGATCCAGGCCGGTCGGGCCCATGGCGGCCTCGGCCCACAACCGCACCATCATCTCGTCGCGCAGGATCGGCGCCGCATCGCCCTGACCCATCCAGGCGGTCAGGGCCACGCGACCGGCGGGCAGGATCTCATAGGCCCGCTTGCGCCCGCGCCCGCTCTGTTGCGGCAGCGACCGGATCAGGCCCTCGGCCTCCAGCCGGGCCAGTTCGCGATAGATCTGCTGATGGCTGGCGTTCCAGAAATAGCCGATCGACCGATCAAACCGCGCCGCCAGGTCCGAGCCGGAGCTGGGCCGTTCGACAAGCGCGGTCAGAAGGGCGTGCGGAAGGGACATTAATCTCGTTTATGCAACTAGTTGCAGAGTGCGTGATTTGGCGCCAAGGTGCAAGCGTCCCTGTGACGCCGGAGCCTGACGATGGACGCCTATCCGCTACTCAATCGCCCGCTGGATCTGGGCTTCACCACCTTGAGGAACCGGGTCCTGATGGGCTCGATGCACCTGGGTCTGGAAGAGGTTCCGGGCGGCTTTGAGCGGATGGCCGCCTTCTATGCCGAGCGGGCGCGCGGCGAGGTCGGGCTGATCGTCACCGGCGGCATCGCTCCCAATCTGAAGGGGCGCCCGGCCCCGGTCGGGGCGGTTCTGGCGACCGAGGAAGAGGCCGATCACCACCGCATCGTCACCGACGCCGTCCACGCCGAGGGCGGCAAGATCGCTATGCAGATCCTGCATTTCGGCCGCTATTCCTATCAGCCGGACCTGGTCGCCCCCAGCGCCCTGAAGGCGCCGATCAATCCGTTCGTGCCGCACGCCCTGACGGCCGAAGAGATCGAACAGACCATCGAGGACTTCGTGACCTGCGCGGCCCTGGCCCGCCACGCCGGCTATGACGGCGTCGAGATCATGGGCTCCGAGGGCTATCTGATCAACGAGTTCATCGCCGCGCGCACCAACCAGCGCGACGACGCCTGGGGCGGCGATTATGGCCGGCGCACCCGCCTGCCCATCGAGATCGTGCGGCGCGTGCGCGAACGGGTCGGGGCGGATTTCATCATCATCTATCGCCTGTCGATGCTGGATCTGGTCGAGGGCGGCTCGACCCTGGAGGAGGTCATCCAGCTGGGCCAGGCCATCGAGGCGGCGGGCGCCAGCATCATAAATACCGGCATCGGCTGGCACGAGGCGCGCATCCCCACCATCGCCACCAAGGTGCCGCGCGGCGCCTTCGGCTGGGTGACGAAACAGCTGATGGGCAAGGTCGGCATCCCGCTGATCGCGACCAACCGGATCAACACGCCCGAGGTGGCCGAGCGCCTGTTGGCCGAGGGTGCCTGCGACATGGTTTCGATGGCGCGGCCCTTCCTGGCCGACGCCGATTTCGTGCGAAAGGCGCGGGAGGGCCGGGCCGAGGACATCAACACCTGCATCGGATGTAACCAGGCCTGTCTGGACCACATCTTCTCGCTGAAGATCACCTCGTGCCTGGTCAATCCGCGGGCCTGCCACGAGACCGAGATCGTCATTGCGCCGACCGAGACGCCCCGGTCGATCGCCGTGGTCGGGGCCGGACCGGCCGGGCTGGCCTTCGCCACCACCGCGGCCGAGCGCGGCCACCGCGTCACCCTGTTCGAGGCCGACGACCAGATCGGCGGCCAGTTCAACATCGCCAAGACCATTCCCGGCAAGGAGGAGTTCTACGAGACTCTGCGCTACTTCAGCCGCCGCCTGGATCAGACCGGGGTGGAGGTGCGGCTGAACACCCGCGTCTCGGCTGAGGATCTGGCCACGGGCGGCTATGACGAGGTCGTGCTGGCGACCGGGATCACACCGCGCCAGCTGGACATCCCCGGTGCCGAGCGCACCCTCAGCTATCTGGACGTGCTGCGCGATCACCGGCCCGTCGGCGACAAGGTCGCCATCGTCGGCGCCGGCGGCATCGGCTTCGACGTGGCCGAATACATCACCCACGGTGCCGAAAGCGCCAGCCTGAACCCCGAGGTCTTCTTCGCCGAATGGGGCGTCGATACGACCTATTCCACGCCCGGTGGCCTGACCCAGCCGGACGCGCCGCCGTCGCCGCGCCAGGTTTGGCTCTTGCAGCGCAAGACCTCCAAGGTCGGGGCGGGCCTGGGCAAGACCACCGGCTGGATCCACCGGGCCGGACTTCAGGCCCGCGACGTCGCCATGGTGCCGGGCGTAACCTATGAGCGGATCGACGATCAGGGCCTGCATCTGACGGTCGGCGGCGAGCCCCAGACCCTGGCGGTCGACACCGTCATCGTCTGCGCCGGACAAGAGCCGAACCGCGGCCTGCACGACCAACTAGCCGAGCGGGGTATCGCGGCCCGGCTAATTGGCGGGGCCGACGTCGCCGCCGAGCTGGACGCCAAACGCGCCATCCACCAGGGCGTGACCCTGGCCGCCGACATCTGAGGACGCCCGCCATGACCGACACCCTGACGCCCGCCCAACTGAACCCGGCCGCCGCCCGCTCGCTGGACGCCTGGCACGGCATGATCCAGCGGGGCGATTTCGCCGATCTGGCCTCGATCATTCACCCGGAGGCGACCTTCCGCTCGCCTATGGCCTTCAAGCCCTATCGCTCGCGCGAGGCGGTGGTCCTGATCCTGTCGACGGTGATCACCATCTTTGAAAACTTCACCTATCACCGCCAGTTCGCAGACGGCGACGGCCTGAACGTCGTGCTCGAATTCAGCGCCGATGTCGGGGACAAGAGCCTCAAGGGCATCGACATGATCCGCTTTGACGCGGACGGTCTGATCACCGACTTCGAGGTGATGATCCGCCCCCTCAACGGCCTTCAGGCCCTCGGCGCCCAGATGGGCGCGCGCCTGGCGCAATATCTGCCGGCCTATAAGGGGTAGGGGCCTCCCCGGCCTTTGCCTTTTCATCGTCATCGCGGGGTTTGTCCCGGCGACCCATAACCGCGTGATCGCGGGTTCAACCGGAGGCGTCGGCGGCTATTCGCCCCCGGAACACGTCCGAGGGTGACGATTCAAATTGGCCTGATCCTGTCCTAGACAGAGGCATGATCCTGACTCGCGCCGACCAGCTCGCCGACATCCTGCGCGCCAGCCCGGATGTCATGCACGTCCTGAGCACCATGCGGGCTTTGCGCCTACCCGACTGGCGGCTGTTTTCCGGCGGGGTCTATCAGACGGTCTGGAACCACCAGACGGGGCGCCCGGCCGGCTATGGCATCAAGGATTTCGACATCGGCTATTTTGACCCGGACACCTCCTGGGACGCCGAGGACGTCTTCATCAAGCGGGTCGCTGCCGCCTTCGACGAGCCGTTCCGCTCGACCGTCGAGGTCCGCAACCAGGCGCGGGTCCATCTGTGGTTCGAGGACCGGTTCGGCGAACCCTACGAGCCATTGGCCAATACGGACGAGGCTCTGAGCCGCTTCGTCTGTCCGGCCTTCGGCGTCGGGGTGCGGCTGGAAGACGACGATACCATCTCGGTGGCCGCGCCGTTCGGCCTGGACGATGTATTCGACCTGGTGCTCCGGCCCAATCCGCACCGACCCGAGGCGAGAGGGTGGGCGCGGGTCACCACCTCGGCCCAGGGGCGTTGGCCCGAATCCCGGATCCTCGCCTGAGCCTGGATGCGCCTCGGCCGCCGGCTGGAACAGCCGACGGCCTTGGCGGACCCGTTGTGTGCGAGGCTTAGCCCCGGCGGCCGCCACGACCGCTGCGGTCGGCGCGATTGTCGCGATCGCGGCGCTCCTGGCGGATCTGGGCGCTGAGGCGGTCAAAGCGCTGATCCAGGTCGCGGCGTTCCCAGTTGCTCAGACCACCCCGACGATAGCGGGATTCCAGATTGGCGATCTGGCGAAACTGGGCCCGCAGGGCGGTGGCCTCACGCCGGCTCAGCGCCCCGTTGCGGACGCCGACATTGATGCGGCGCTCCAGATTGGATTGGCGGGCATTGATCGATTGCCAGGCCGGGGCAGCCGGCTGGTGGCGCTGGGCCGAGGCGTGACGGCCATCGTTGTTGTGGCGCGACTGGGCGCTGGCGGCCATGGGAACCGAGACGGCCGAAACGGCGATCAGGGCGGCGAAGGCGGAGGTGGCGAGGGATTTCATCTTTCGTCCTTTCCAGTGAACACCAACGGCGGCGTTCTCACAGGATTGAACGTGGCTGCCACTGGTATTCCGTCGCGTCACGACATTAAAAATAATATATAAAACAATATAATAGACAAAAAAACGGCGCGACCCGCTCGGATCGCGCCGCTTTGTTCAAGCCGTCGTCGCGGGGGAGCGCGACGACGCCCTGTACGATGTTCTAATGGCGACGACCGCCACCGCGCCCGCCACGATCACGACGCTCGTAGCGGATCATTGCCGAGAGCCGGTCGAAGCGACGGTTGAGGTCGTTGCGCTCCCAGCGGTTCAGACCGCCACGGCTGTAGCGATGTTCCAGCTGAATCAACTGGCGGAACTCAGAGCGCAGGCGGCCGGCCTCGCGACGCGTCAGCTGGCCATTGCGGACACCCTGGTCGATCCGGCGATCGAGACGCTCAAAACGGCGATCGATCCGGTCCCAGCCACGATCCCAGTTCTGTTCATAGCGGTCGCCACGATCATGTCCCCCACCGCGATGCTGTGCGGCGGCCGGCAGGGCGGCGGCGATGGCGGTCACGGCGATCAGCGGAAGGATGGCTTTCTTGTACATGGTGGGCTCCTGTAGGTTGGTCCCCTGCGTTGAGTTGGACCTTGCCCTCCGGCACCTGAGCCGTGCCTGAACACTTCGTTTCAGATGGGGTTCACCTTGCTGAATGCTCAGCGACCCTTGCCAAGCAGGCGCGAGAAGCGTCTGCCTAGACACCATGACTCGCTGCCCTCGACCCCAACTGAAACCCGCCCGCCCCTGGTTCTCTTCCGGGCCGACCGCCAAGCCTCCCGGCTGGCGTATGCAGGACCTGTCGTCTGATTTGATGGGTCGCAACATTCGGGCTGATGACGTTCAGGCCCGGTTCGATCATGCCCACGCGCTCACCCGGCAGATTCTAGAGATCCCGGCAGATCACGCGCTTTGCTTTCTACCGGCATCGGACACCGGCGCGGTCGAGGCGGCCTTGTGGAACCTCTTGGGCGAAAGGCCGGTCCAGGTTCTGGCCTACGACAATTTCGGACAGCTCTGGGCCAGCGACGTCCGGGACCATCTGGGCCTGGATGCTGAGGTTCTGGAGGCCCCCTACGGCGCCTTGCCGGATCTGGCGCGGGTGAGGCCCGACTGCGACGTTGTCTTTGCCTGGAACGGGACCACCTCGGGGGTTCGTGTGCCGGATGGCACGTTCATTTCACCGGATCGCTCCGGCCTGACGATCTGTGATGCGACTTCGGCGGCCTTCTGTATGCCGCTGGCCTGGGATCGGCTGGATGTCGTCACCTTCTCCTTTCAGAAGGCGCTGGGGGGCGATGCCGGGATCGGGGCGATGGTCCTGTCGCCGCGCGCTATCGCGCGGCTGGATCGATTCGTGCCTCCCCGCGCCATACCGAAGATCCTGCGTCTGAGAGGGCCGGGTGGCTTTGATCGCAAGCTGGCCACGGGCGCTCCGATCAACACCTACTCCATCCTGACGCTGGAAGACTGGATTGCCGCGCTGGAGTGGGCGCAGGAGATTGGGGGACTTCAAGCTCTGATCGGGCGGACCCGGTCAAATTTCCAGGCGCTCTCAGCCTGGGTGGGGGCGGCGCCATGGGTCGATTTTCTCGCCCGTAACCCTGGCTCACGGTCTGAAACGTCGGTCTGCCTGAGCTTTGCGGATCCCGAGGCAGCCACACGGGCCTTCGTCGGACGCTTCTGTGCGTTGCTGGCGGAAGAGGGCGTCGCCTTTGATGTCGAATCTCACCGGGCTGCTCCAGCGGGCTTGCGCATCTGGTGCGGGGCTACCGTCGAAACGGCGGACATCGTGGCGGTCGGACCGTGGCTCGACTGGGCTTGGTCAGAATTGACGGCTTAGGGCTTGCCCCTGGCCTGATTGCAGACGACAGTCCCGCCAAATTTCTAGGGGCTCGGTCATGCGTCGTACGATTCTCGCTCTGGCGTCGGTGAGCGCCTTTTCTCTGGTAGCTGGATCGGCCAGCGCCGGTGAGGTCATCGCCGGGGTCTATGCCCACGACGTCACCTTCCTCGGCGAGGCGGTCGGTCTGGGGGCCGCCGGCAAGGAAGGGGGTGCCAATATCCATCTGGGTTGGCGCTCCGACCGGATCGACTCGGCTCCGGACTGGATGGGTGGACCGCGCGCCCACATCTTCATCTCGGCCAATACGGCAGGCGATACCTCCTATGTGGCGGCCGGCCTTAGCTGGCACATTCCGATCACCGACGACGCGCGCTGGTACGTCCAGCCCGGAATGGGGCTGGCCTATCAGGACGGCTACGACCTGTTCCCGGACTGGCGCGACCCGGGTCTGACGCCCGAAGAGGTGAACCGCCGGATTGCGCTTCGGGACGAGCGGATCGAGTTCGGCTCGCACATTCTGTTCGAGCCTGAGATCGCGCTGGGCTATCGCGTGACCGACAATACGTCGGTTGAGCTGAGCTACGTCCACCTGTCCAACGGCCAGATCTTCAACCAGGGCAAGAACGAGGGCCTGGACGAGGTCGGTATTCGCTTCGTGCATCGCTTCGGCGGATAAGGGCGCGACAGGATCGACCATCCCCGCTAGAACCGCCCCGCATTTCAGCGGAGCATGAGTCTTGGCGAACGTCGCGGTGATCGGTGCCCAATGGGGCGACGAGGGCAAGGGCAAGATTGTCGACTGGTTGTCGCACCGGGCCGACGTGGTCGTGCGGTTCCAGGGCGGACATAACGCCGGCCATACGCTGGTCGTCGACGGCACCGTGTACAAACTGGCCCTGCTGCCGTCCGGCGTGGTCCAGGGCAAGCCGTCGATCATCGGCAACGGCGTGGTGGTGGATCCCTGGCATCTGGTCGGCGAGATCGAGAAGATCGAGGTCCAGGGCGTGCGGATCTCGCCCGATATCCTGACGATCGCCGACAATGCCTGTCTGATCCTGCCTATCCATCCCGAGCTGGACGTGGCCCGCGAGGCCGCCGCTTCTGGCCTCGGTGCGCGCATCGGCACCACGGGACGAGGCATCGGGCCGGCCTATGAAGACAAGGTTGGCCGGCGCGCCATACGGGTCTGTGACCTAGCTAGCGAAACCGACCTGAGGACCAAGATTGACCGGCTGCGGTCGCACCACGATCCGCTACGTGCGGGCCTGGGCCTCGATCCGATCGATCCTCAGACCCTGCTCAACCAGCTTCTGGAGATTGCTCCGAAAATCCTGCCCTACGTCAAGCCGGCGTGGCGGGTGCTTGACCAGGCCCAGAAGGCCGGTCAGCGGATCCTGTTCGAGGGCGCCCAAGGTGCCTTTCTGGACGTCGATCACGGGACCTATCCCTATGTGACGTCATCCAACACGGTCGCCGGCCAGGCGGCGGCAGGTTCCGGTATCGGTCCGCGTGGCGTGGGTTATGTCCTGGGAATCGTGAAGGCTTACACGACGCGGGTCGGCGAGGGGCCGTTTGCCTGTGAGCTTCACGACGAGATCGGCCAGCACCTGGCCACGGTGGGCCGCGAGGCGGGAACCAATACCGGACGGCCGCGGCGCTGCGGCTGGTTCGACGCCGTCCTGGTGCGTCAGTCCGTGGCCATCAACGGCATCGACGGTATCGCCCTGACCAAGCTGGATGTGCTCGATGGTCTGGAGACGCTCAAGATCTGCGTGGGATACCGAATTGGCGATCAGGTCATCGACTATCTGCCGTCCAGCCTCAATGACCAGGCTGCCGCCGAACCGATTTTCGAAGAGCTGGACGGCTGGACGGAATCGACCGGTTCGGTCCGCTCGTTCAAGGACCTGAATGCCAATGCGGTCAAATATGTACGCCGGATCGAGGAATTGATCGGCGCACCCGTCGCCCTGTTGTCGACCAGCCCGGAACGCGACGACACCATCCTGATGCGTGACCCGTTCCTCGGATGAGGACTAGTCTTCGTCGTCGTCGCCGTCGGGATCGTGCGGCTGGATAATCGACGGCGGGTCGCTGGCCGGAAAACTGTCGTCCAGTTCCTGGTCCAGTTCCCGGCTGCGCGCCTTTTGTTCGGGGTCTTTGGGATCGGGCATAAGGCCACGATAGCGCGGCTTGGCCGTCAAGGCGATCTTTACCCAAATTGCGGTAGCTTGACGGGAGTTTTGGGTTCCGGAGGAACACCTGTGATCAATGACGACGTCAAGTTGCTGGCCCGGCTGGAGCCGGTCGTTCGGCGCGTCCTGATCGTCGATGCCAATATGCATTCGGCACGCCTGCTCGCAGACCTGATGAAGGGTATGGGCGCGCGCGAGATCGTGTTCGAATCTGATCAGAAGGGGGCGATCGAGGTCATCCGGGATTTCGAGCCGAGCGTGATGTTCGTCGAGCGGTCCGGGCCGCGGTTTGATGGCGAAGCCCTGGTGGGGCGGCTGCGCCGCTCGTCGCTGTCGTCACGTCAGATTCCGGTCATCATGGTCACGGCAGAGGCGACGGCGAGCACCATCAAGGGGGCTCGCGATGTCGGGGTCCATGAATTCATGGTCAAGCCGTTCACGACCGGGGACCTGATCCGTCGACTGGTCAATGTGGCGACCAAGCCCCGCCCCTGGGTGGAGGCCATGGGCTATGTCGGCCCCGATCGGCGCCGGTTCAACTCGGGAGAGTACCGGGGCACCCGCAAGCGCCAGAGTGAGGCGCAGGCGCTTGGAGGGACGATGGCCGAGGACACTGACCGCGCCGGTAAAATTATCCTGTCGGCCCTGAATCAGTTCGACAACGATCCGCCCCAGGCCCGGCGCGCCCTGGTGGCCCAGGGTGAGATCCTCAAGAATCTGGCTGGCGTAGGGGGGCAGTCTGCACTGGCCAAGGCGGCCGCCGACCTGACCTCGGCCGCACAGTGCGAGACGGCCGGTGTCGATGTCCTGCGCGGCCCCGCCGTCGCGGTTCTGGCGCTGGTGTCAGCGGGGCGGGGCGCGGCGGCGGCCTAGGGCCGCGCCGCACGTCAGACCTTCTCAGGCGTCGACCAGATTACGATCGACGGCGGCGGCCTGCATGGCCTTCTGAAGTTTCTCGAAGGCGCGCACCTCGATCTGGCGCACGCGTTCGCGGCTGACGCCGTATTGGCCGGCCAGTTCCTCCAGCGTCAGCGGATCGTCGATCAGCCGGCGCTGGGTCAGGATGTGGCGCTCGCGCTCGTTCAGTTCCTGCATGGCTTCCTGCAGCAGCTCCATGCGCAGCGAATGCTCCTCGCTTTCGGCCAGCACGGTTTCCTGGCTGACGGCGTCGTCGTCGGCCAGCCAGTCCTGCCACTCGCTCTCGCCGTCGGCGCGCATCGGCGCGTTCAGCGAGGCGTCGCCGCCGCCGGACATCCGCCGGTTCATCGAGGTGACCTCGGCCTCGGTCACGCCCAGCTTGGTGGCGATCTGTTCGAGGTGCTCGGGGTGCAGGTCGCCTTCTTCAAAGGCCGAGATCTGGCTCTTGGCCTTTCTCAGATTGAAGAACAGCTTCTTCTGCGCGGCGGTGGTGCCCATTTTCACCAGCGACCAGCTGCGCAGGATATATTCCTGGATCGAGGCGCGGATCCACCACATGGCGTAGGTCGCCAGGCGGAAGCCCTTGTCCGGATCGAATTTCTTGACCGCCTGCATCAGGCCGACGTTGCCTTCGGAGATGACCTCGCCGATCGGCAGGCCGTAGCCGCGATAGCCCATCGCGATCTTGGCCACGAGCCGCAGGTGGCTGGTGACCAGCTTGTGCGCCGCTTCCGGGTCCTGGTGCTCGCTCCAACGCTTGGCCAGCATGAACTCTTCGTCCTTGCTCAGCATCGGAAACTTGCGGATTTCAGTCAGATAACGCGACAGCCCCTGTTCAGGCGACATCACCGCGAGCGTATTGGTAGCCATTCAAGACCCCTTCCTATTCCGTCCCTGAGAGCGAGCTATGTGGCTGGCCACGACTTGTGCACCAGACCCTGGGCCCCTCGAACGCTCGATATGGGGATCGGTTGCGACAATTGTTAGGGCCCCGTGGGTGTCGCGTGTTCGATTTCTGCGGCTCCGCCGTCAGACCTGGCGGGTTTGGCATTGCCGATCCCTGGCGTAGTTTCGTTCGACCATTTCGGGAGGGTGATATGCGGGATCTGATCGCGGGTCTGTTGCTGCTTCTGGTTCTGGGCTGGGGCGGATCGGCGGCCGCCAACGACAGCATGGCCTCCATGGCGGCGGGAGGCCTTCGGTTCGAGCGCACGGACGGAATCATCATGCTGTCCGAGGATCTGTACCTGTCGATGGGCAAGGTGCGGGTGACCTATCGGTTCCTGAACCAGACGAGCGAGGCCGTCACCGGTATCGTCGCCTTTCCGATGCCGGATGTGGAGCCGGGCTGGGTCGGCGACCTGGGCCCCGACCTGGCGCATCCCGAACGTATCCTGCCGTTCCTGACCTGGGTGGACGGTCTGCCGGTCCATATGGAGATCTAGCAGAAGGCTGTGGTCGGCGAGCGCGACATCACCGAAACCCTTGAGGCCTACGGCGTGCCGCTCAATCCCTATGGAGAGGCCACACAACTGGCGCTGGAGCAGCTGGGCGAAGCGGCGCTGGCGGTCCTGACCTCGGCTGGAGCCATTGACCGGGGCCCAGATGGCGACGACTGGGGTTGGCCGCAATGGACCCTCAAGACCACCTATTGCTGGCCGCAGTACTTCCCTCCCGGCGAAGAGATCGAGATTCGCCATATCTATGTGCCGGCGGTGGGGGGGATCTCCAGCTCGATGTTCGGGGCCGAAGGTGACGGGGGTCGGTCGTCGGGTGAAAATCGAGATCTCTACTGTGTTGACGACGCCTTTGAGGCAGGTGCCCGGCGCGCGCGCGGCCTGCACTATACCGAGACCTGGCTGGACTACGTTCTGACCACGGGAGCCAACTGGGCTGGCCCGATTCGAGAGTTCCGGCTTGTTGTCGACAAGGGCTCACAGGAGAATCTGGTATCCTTCTGCGGCACCGGAGTGCGCCGTATCAGCCCGACCCAGTTTGAGGTCCGGTAACAGAACTACACGCCAGAACGAGACATGAATGTGCTGTTCTTGAACGGCTTTCCGATGGACTAGAACGGCCAGAGCCAGGCCGCACCACGCACGCCTGAGGAGTCGCCGTGCGCCGCCGGGCGGATCGGTGTGTCAAAAACATCGGAGAAGACGTGGGGCCGGATCGCCTCAGCCAGACCGTCCCTGATCTCGGGTGCATTCGACAGGCCGCCGGCCAGCACGATGACCTCCGGGTCGAGCAGATTGACGACCAGGCCCAGCCCCCGGGCCAGCCGATCCTGGTGACGCGCGAGCGTCGCCCGGGCCGGGATGTCGCCGCGCCGGGCCAGGTCGACGATCTGATGCGCGCTCAGGTCTTGCCCCGAAGTAGAGGCATGATCACGGGCCATGCCGGGTCCTGACAGCCAGGTTTCCAGACAGTTCCGCCGTCCGCACCAGCACCTTGTGGCTTCGTCGGGACGGGCGGCGGGAAGGGGGACATGACCCCATTCCCCGGCGATGCCGGTCGCGCCGCCGATCAGCTGATCCCTGATTACCAGACCACCGCCACAGCCGGTGCCCAGAATGACGCCGAAGACCGACCCGGCTCCAGCTCCGGCACCGTCCCTGGCTTCTGACAGGGTCATGCAGTTGGCGTCGTTGGCCAGTCGAACCCGGCGGCCCAGCCGTTCCTGAAGGTCCTGCTCCAGAGGTCGGCTGTTCAGCCAGGTCGAGTTGGCATTTCGGATTTGGCCGTCCCGCGGCGATGGCGATCCGGGGACTCCGACGCCCAGTCGCTGAAATCCCCGTCCCACGGCCGACTCGCAGGCGTCGACCAGCCCGGCGATGGCCGCGAGTGTTCTGCCATAGTCAGGCGGCGTCGCCGTGCGTCGCCGGTCAATGAAGCGGCCTTCGGCGTCGAGTACGGCCGCCTCGATCTTGGTGCCGCCCAGATCGATGCCGAGCCGCCAGGTCTCAGTCACTGTGCAACGCCCCCTTAAGCATTCCTGTCCACGATGGCGCTGACCATTATTTCCCGGGCCCCCTCATGTTTCAGATCATCGGCATCGTTCTGCTCTTCGCCATGGTGTTCGGTAGCTACATTCTGGCGGGCGGCAAGATGGCCGTTATCCTGCACTCGCTGCCATATGAGCTGATGGCGATCCTGGGCGCGGCGGTCGCGGCCTTCATGATCTCGAACTCGGCGACGGTCATCAAGAAAACACTCGGCGGCCTGGGCAAGGCGTTCGCCGGCCCGAAATGGAAGGCCCAGGACTACAAGGATTTGCTCAGCCTGCTGTTCATGCTGACCAAGACGATGAAATCCAAGGGAGTCATCGCTCTGGAAAGCCACATCGAGAATCCCAAGGACTCGGCGATCTTCCAGAAGTTTCCGAAGATCATGAAGGACCATTTCGCCATCGACTTCATCTGCGACACCCTGCGGATGATGACCATGAACCTGGAGGATCCCCACCAGGTTGAAGATGCGATGGAAAAGCAGCTCGAGAAGCACCACCACGAGGCTCTCGCCGCCCCGCACGCCCTTCAGAACATGGCCGACGCCCTGCCGGCGCTGGGTATCGTCGCGGCCGTGCTGGGCGTCATCAAGACCATGGGCTCGATCACCGAGCCGCCGGAGGTTCTGGGGGGCATGATCGGCGGGGCTCTGGTCGGGACTTTCCTCGGCGTTTTCCTGGCCTATGGCATGGTGGGGCCGCTGGCGGCGCGCCTCAAGGCGATCGTCGATGAAGAGGCGGCCTTCTACAAAATCATTCAGTCCGTTCTGATCGCCCATCTGCATGGGAATGCGGCTCAGATCTCTGTGGAAATCGGGCGTACCGATATTCCGTCGACGGCCCAGCCCAGCTTCGCCCAGCTCGAAGAATCCCTGGCGGCTGCCCCGATGGACGCCGCCGCCTAGGGCAACTCCGGGCCGAAGACTGAGATCACGGCTTCGTGATTCTTCGCTTGCCGTGGCGATCAAAAGCGCGTTACCTGCCCCGCAGCGGGACTCATGATCCCGCCTAAAAAAGTTCCTAGGGAAGGAAACGCATCATGATCATCCGCAAGCTCCTCATCGCTTCCATCGGTGTCGCCGCCCTGTCGGTCGCCGCCTGCCAGCCAGCCGCTGAAGAAGCTGCCGAAGCCGATGCCGCCGCCGAGCAGGCCACGGATTCCGCCGCTGAGGCTGAAGCCGCCGCCGGCGCTGCCGCTGACGCCGCGGGCGATGCCGCCTCGGCCGCTGGTGAGGCGGTTGCCGAAGGTGCCGCCGCCGCCGGTGACGGTATGCAGGCCGCTGCCGAGAGCACTGAAGCTGCGGCTTCGGAAGCTGCTCACTAAGTCTGCGCCGCAAGGCAACAAGACTTCAGGGAAGGGGCCGTCCGAACGGGCGGCCCCTTTTCCTTTGCCCGGGAACCGTCCATCAGCGAGCGCATGGCCACGGATCCGCTCACGCCTCCCGACATCGACTGGACGGCTGACGGCCAGCCGGTGTCGCGCACCTACGGCGATGTCTATTTCTCGCGCGAAGACGGTCTGGCCGAGGCGCGCGCCGTGTTTCTGGCCGGATGTGGCCTTCCCGAAGCCTGGTCGGGACGCCGGCACTTCACAGTCGCGGAACTGGGTTTTGGCACGGGCTTGAACATCCTGGCCCTGCTGGAGCTCTGGAACCGGACACGACCGGCGGACGGCCATCTGCACATCTGGTCGGTCGAGGCCCATCCCCTGTCTGCTGAGGCTCTCGCCGCCAGCCATTCGGCCTGGCCTGAGCTGGGAGATCTGTCGAAGGCCCTCGTCGCGGCCTGGCCTTCGGCGACTCCGGGACTGCACCGGATCGATCTGCCAGCCTACCAGGCCACGCTGGACCTGGCTCTCGGTGAGGTGGCGGCGATGCTGTCGGGTTGGGCCGGAAAGGCCGACGCCTGGTTCCTCGACGGTTTCGCGCCGGCCTCGAATCCGGGAATGTGGTCCGACGAGGTCCTCGCACGGGTGGCGGCGCACTCGGCACCGGGCGCAAGGGTCGCCACCTTCACCGTGGCAGGCCAGGTTCGACGGGGACTGGCGGCCGGCGGTTTCGATGTCGCCAAACGGCCCGGTCATGGTCGCAAGCGCGAACGGCTGGAAGCGGTCATGCCGGGATTGGCGCGCGACGCGGTCCGGCCGCAACGGGTTGCCGTCATCGGCGGTGGTATAGCCGGGGCTTCGCTGGTGCGGGCCTTCATGCATCTCGGACTCAAACCCACCCTCATTGAGGCAGAGCACCCCGGGGCGGGAGCTTCGGGAGCGCCTGCGGCCCTGGTGACGCCGTGGGTGGACGCCGGCTTGTCGCTGATGGCGGTGCTGGCTGCCCAGGCCTTCCATCGGGCGTCCCATGTATATCGCCAGGAAGTGCCGTCATCTGTGTTGCAAACCGGGGTCCTTCGCCTGTCTCGCGATGAGGCCGACGCAGCGCGTCTGGCGAAGGTGGCTGGGCAGGCCATCTGGCCGGCCGATAGCCTCCAGCCCCTGTCCGCGGACGCTGTGAGGGCCCGGCTTGGGGAGGACCAGGCCCAACCTGGGTTGTGGCTGGATCAGGGCCTGGTCGTTCAACCCGACCATATTCTGACGGCGTGGCTGGCCGGCGCGGATCGCGAATCCGGGCGCGTGCTTGAGATTGTGCCCGGTCTGCCGTCGGTCCTCCGGCTGGACGACGGACGGGAGTTGGCCTTCGATGTCGTCGTCCTCGCGACGGGCTGGGGTTCGGCCGATCTCGGCGTCCGGCCGCTGTCTCCAGTGCAGGGCCAGGTGGTCTGGGCCGACGGAATCGAAGCGGGGCCGGCAACCGTGTGGGGACCGGGCTACGCCGTACCCACTCGGACGGGCACCTTGATCGGGGCGACCCATGATCGTGGACGAACCGGCAGGGAAACAGACCCGGACGCCGGCCGGCTGCTGGTGGAGCGGCTGTCGTCGGTGAGACCCAGGCTGGCCGCCGCCCTTGATCCGACGAATCTCTGCGCGCGTGCAGCCGTGCGGGCGACGACACCCGATCATCGACCCCTCTGCGGCGCGTTGGAGCCTGGGGTTTGGGCCTTGACGGGCCTGGGAGGGCGAGGTTTTGCTTGGGCCCCTCTGCTGGCCGAGCATCTGGCGGCGCAGATCTGCGCCACAACTTCGCCCTTGTCGGCCATTCACATTGACCTGATCGCGCCGCGACGCCGCGCGGCTGACGCTGACCCGGGAGAAATGCCGTGAGAACTGCTCTGATCGTCGCCACCCTGGCCCTGAGTGCGGTCGCCGCCTGCGCGCCCTCATCGCCGGCCCTCACTCAATCCGGAAGCCAGCGGACGTGCTTCTTTGCCCAGGAAGTCGATTCCTTCGCCTCGTCCGATGATCGTCAAGTCTATGTCAGGACGAGCCGCAATGAGGTGTTTGAGCTGACGACCATGGGCTGCACCAACGTCGACTGGTCACACCAGATCGGGATCGCACCGCGCGGCGGTGGGACATCCATCTGTTCGAGCATGGATGCCGACCTGATCGTCCCGGATCTGCCGGGCGGCCGCACGACCTGTCCGGTCACCGGCGTCCGCCGCTTGACCGACGCTGAACTGGCGGCATTGCCGGAGCGTGATCGTCCGTAGGTGACGGGGCTTCGCTGCCGAGGTGCGTCTCAAGTGGGATGGGGACGCCGCACTCTGGGGCCGCTGGGATCCTTCGAAAGGATGGTGGACGCGACAGGGATTGAACCTGTGACCCCTACGATGTCAACGTAGTGCTCTACCGCTGAGCTACGCGTCCGTCCGGTCGCCTTGTGGGCGGGGAGGCGGGTCTATAGCCCGGCATTTGCCGGGGCCGCAAGGGGGGTCAGGCCGCCACCATGCGATCGACCTCGGCGACGATGTCTTTCAGGTGGACCGGCTTGGACAGAACCTTGGCTTCCGGCGCGGCCTGGGCGGCCGACAGGGCCACTGCGGCAAAGCCCGTGATGAACATGATCTTGACGCCTGGTTGGCGTTGAGCTGCGATCCGCGCGACCTCGATGCCGTCGGCTCCGGGCATGACGATATCGGTCAGAAGCAGGTCGAACGGCCCATGGTCGAGCGCATCAATGGCATCGTCACCATTTTCGCAGGCGATGACGGTGTGACCGGCCTTGTCGAGTGCGCGAGCCAGGAATCCCCGCAGGGAATCGTCATCTTCGGCCAAGAGGATATGCGCCACGTCAGTTGCCCCCTACTAATCAGACCCGACACCTTAACCGACAGGGCGTAAATCGGGAATGAAGGCGACGGACGAGAACGGGCCTGCGTTTGACCTTTTGGTCGCGCCTGATCCCTCGCCCCTGATCTACACGGTGCCTCACGCCGGACGGGTGATTCCGGTTTCGGCCCGAGAACGGTTGCAGGCAACCGAGACGACGATCCGCAGCCTGGAAGATCCGCTGGTGGACGAACTGGTCGACGGCACGCAGACGCAGGGAGCGACGCTTCTGGTCAACCGGACCGCGCGGGCAGTGGTCGACGTCAATCGCGATCCAGGCGAACTGGACCCGGGCCTCGTGTCGGACGGGATCGGACGGGACACCCCGCGAACGCGCGCCGGCCTGGGCGTGGTCCCTCGACTGGGCGGAGACGGTCGGGTGCTCTGGCGCGGCCGGTTGGACCCCGCCGAAATCCAGGCGCGGATTTCGGCGGTCCACGCGCCCTACCATGCGGCGCTGGCCGGCCTGATGCAGCAGACCCGCGCGCGATTTGGTCTGGCTGTGCTGATCGACTGGCACTCGATGCCGGCGGCGGCGGCAGAGGTCGAAGGTCGTCGGAGCGGTCTGAAGCCGGATATCGTGCTGGGAGACAGATTTGGCCAAAGTGCCGAGGCCGCTATCACCGGACTGATCCGACAGGCTTTTGAATCGCGTGGACGGCGCGTCGTGATGAATCGGCCCTTCGCAGGCGGGCACACGACCCAGGTCTGGGCACGGCCCGCAGAGGGCTTTCATGCCGTGCAGATCGAGATCAATCGCAGCATCTATCTGGACGAAGTGACGCTGGACAGAACATCGGGCCTGGCGACCCTGCAGGCTGACGTCAATGCGGTCAGCGACGCCTTGCTGGCGATGCTGAGGTCAAAAAAAACCGCGCCCTGGAGCGCGGCTTGAAGTCATTTGGGAGGAAACGCCCAATCAGGGCTTGGCCAAGATACGCTGCGTTGCACAATGCGCAACCCCAAAATGTTCGCAAGCGCAAAAGAATCTAAACTCCTCCGCGTGGCGTTGCCCCCAGGACCGTCAGGGCGTGGCGCACGCCCAGCGCCGCTGGGGACAGGGACTGGCGCCAGGCGAGCAATCCCAGGGCCAGCAGGGCACCGGCCGCCAGGAAGACGGGGTGAATCAGCCAGGCCCCTGCTGCGAGCGCGAAATAATAGACGCGGACGCCGCGATTGAACCCGTGCATGGCCGGATTGAGCACCTCGGCCGCCGTCAGAGCGTAGGCGTCGAGATGATCCGGGGCGCTCTCGGCGACCGGCGCAGCACCGACCAGGGCCACGGTGTAGTTCAACTGGCGAATCGACCAGATGAAGTCCAGCAGCCCGCGCGCCAGGCAGACGCTGATGAGGGCGAACTTGACCTCCATCACACGAGTCGGTGCCTCCAGACCGACTGCCGGCAGATTGCGGATTGCCGCCTCACCTCCGAACAGGACGCCACCGACGGCCGCAATCAGGATTAGGTTGGCCGAGGCGAAGAAGGATGCCGAGTTGATCGTATGGCCGAGCAACTGGCTGTCGACCATGCGCACTTCGCGGCGCGTCATGGCGCGCATCCAGGCGGCCCGCATCAGGTCGAGATCGGCGTTCAGGGCTCCGCGGCGGCGTCCGATCAGCCGGATCATCGGCTCGCACGCCAACCAGGCCAGCAGGAAGACGGTCAAGGCTGCCAGGTCCAGCAGGGACAGTCCGAACAGGTCATCCATGATCAGCACCTCCGAAACCCTTGCCAGCCTGGCGTTGCCTTAGCACAGCCGACCGCCACAACCAGGTGCTGACGCGCAAGCCTGCTGCGTCAAGATCGGACGCGCCACATTCTGTCTGTCCAACCGCGCGAAGAGAACATATTGCGAACGGGAACAAACCGTGCACATATTCGTCGTGTCGCAGCGGCGGGTCCATGGCGGGGCTGATCGGACGGCGGCGGGAATCGTGTAAGGGGAGACCTTCGATGGCGCAGGCGGCTTTGAGACTGGTGGGCAAGCAGGATTCGGACAAGGCGAAGGCGCTAGAAGCGGCGCTCGCCCAGATTGATCGGGCGTTCGGCAAGGGCTCGGTGATGAAGCTCGGCAACGCCGGGGCTGCCAATGAGATTGAATCGGTCTCGACCGGTTCGCTGGGTCTGGACATGGCGCTGGGTATCGGCGGCCTGCCGGTGGGCCGGGTTATCGAGATCTTCGGCCCGGAAAGCTCGGGCAAGACCACCCTGGCCCTGCACACCGTGGCCGAGGTCCAGAAGAAGGGCGGGGTCGCCGCCTTCGTCGACGCCGAACACGCGCTGGATCCGGTCTATGCCCAGAAGCTGGGCGTGAACCTCGATGATCTGCTGGTGTCCCAGCCGGATCACGGCGAACAGGCGCTGGAGATCACCGACACCCTGGTCCGCTCCGGTGCGGTCGACATTGTGGTGGTCGATTCGGTCGCCGCCCTGACGCCGCGCGCCGAGATCGAAGGCGAGATGGGCGACAGCCTGCCGGGTCTTCAGGCCCGCTTGATGAGCCAGGCGCTGCGCAAGCTGACCGGCTCGATCTCCAAGTCCAAGTGCATCGTCATCTTCATCAACCAGATCCGGCACAAGATCGGCGTCATGTACGGCTCGCCCGAGACGACGACGGGCGGCAATGCGCTGAAATTCTACGCCTCGGTACGTCTGGACATCCGCCGCATCGGCGCGATCAAGAACCGCGACGAGATCGTCGGCAACTCGACCCGGGTCAAGGTCGTCAAGAACAAGGTCGCGCCGCCGTTCCGCGAGGTCGTGTTCGACATCATGTACGGCGAGGGCGTGTCCAAGCTGGGCGAGATCATCGACCTGGGCGTCAAGGCCGGGGTGATCGAGAAGTCCGGCTCATGGTTCTCCTATGACTCGACCCGGATCGGTCAGGGCCGCGAAAATGTGCGTGAGTTTCTCAAGAACAATCCGGACATGGCCGACGCCATCGAAAAGGCCGTGCGCGGCTCCACCGACCGCATCGCCGAGGATATGTTGGGCCATCCCGAGCCGGAAGAAGGTCAGGACGACGACGCCTAGGCGTCAGCCCGTCTCCTGAGACCTCTCCAGCGCCGGGCCGCTTGCGACCCGCCACCGACCCCGCAGGCCAGAGCCGGTCTGGAGACGAGAGCCGTCCGCCCCGCCGGCGGGCGGCTTTCACCTTTGTGGGACGTCTAGTCGCCCGGCCCCAGGGTGAAGGTCAGCCGGTAGGGCCGGGGATCCTGCGGACCTTCGTGCCGCCGCTCCGGCGTGATCTCGGTCAGCCTCAGGCTGCGCGCATCCTCCAGCGCCAGGCCGCGGTTCCAATCCATCACCTCGGTGCGGGTCTGGCGGTCGGTGCGAATCTCGACCCGGACCCGAAAGAAGCCGGCGTGGACGCACATCACATCGACGGGACAGCGGCTGTCCTCCAGGACCTCCAGCGGGCGGATGCGCACATCGCCGATCACCGCGGTCTGGTTCAATCCGGCTGATGCCTCGCCGTCGAACACCCTCGGTTCGCTGCCCATCGGCGCGGCGGCGCAGGCGCTCAGGGCCAGGCAGGATACGAGGGCGAGGCGCATCATTCGTCTCCCAGAGGCTGAGCCCTAAAAGGGAACCACCTTGTTGGCGACATCGTGGCCGATGTCCGCATCACCCAGGAACGCGATCCCTGAGACCTCGCACCAGTGCCGCACGATTTCCTCGGCCGTGCGCTCGAACGGCGGATCGTTGTCGGGCACGTCCGAGATGCGCCCGAGCCGGAAGCCTGCCGCGCGCCGAACCGCCGGGCTGGAGGTGACGTGAAACAGGCTGCGGTCGATCCGATACAGGTGCTCGGACACATCCTCGATCATCAGCACCCGCCCGCTGAAATCCGGCTCGAGCGGCGTGCCCAACAGGCTCGACAGCACCGTCAGATTGAAGGCCAGGCTGGGCGCGGCCAGCGCTGTCGGCTCGCACGCCGTGGGATCGGCCTGGACCAGCCAGTCCAGCGCCCTCATCACCGCCGCCTCGCCGCCTTCGCGCAACACATCCTGGCACATCGGCCCATGCGCCGCCCGGCCAGCCTCCGCTCGAACCAATCCAGCCAACACGAAGCCCAGATCCGAATAGCCCAGGAACGGCTTGTTCAGACCCTCGGGCGACAGCCGTCCGATCGCCGCCTCGGCGATGCGGTTCGAGCCATAGCCGCCGCGCGCGAACCAGACCGCGTTGATGGCCGGATCATTGGCCGTCTCGACCAGGGCGTCCTCGCGCAGCCGATCCGGCCCGGCGAAATGGCCGTCCTTCAAGAAACACTGGGGGTGGATCACGATCTCGACCGGACGGCCCGGCCGCATCGCCGCCAGCTTGAGCACGCGCTCGCCGGCCTCGGGGCTGAAACGCCCGGCCGGGGCCACGACGCCGATCCTGAACGGTTTGGCGCTCAACGCCCCCTCCCCAAACGCTTGGTCCAGTCTATAGAGGCCCGATGACGAATCCGTCCTACTTTTTCTGCGGCGTCGGCGGCTCGGGCATGGCCCCGCTGGCGATGATCATGCGTGCGCGCGGCCATGACGTCGCCGGTTCTGACCGGGCGCTGGATCAGTCCCGCGTCGCGGCCCGCTTCGATTTCCTGGCTGGCCAGGGCGTCACCCTGTTCCCCCAGGACGGTTCGGGCGTCACCGACCCGTCCCAGATTGTGGTCGCCTCGGCCGCCGTCGAGGACACCGTGCCGGACATGGTCTCGGCCCGCCGCGTCGGGGCCCGCGTCCAGCGCCGGGCCGAGCTGCTCAGCCAGCTGTTCAACAGCGCCGACCAGCGCATCGGCGTGGCCGGCACCTCGGGCAAGTCGACCATCACCGCCATGCTGACCTGGATCCTGGACCGGGCCGGGCTGGACCCGACGGTGATCAACGGCGCCGATATGCTGAACTATGTCACGCCCGACACGCCGTTCGCCGCGGCTCGCGTCGGCACAGCCGGGCTGTTCGCCGCTGAGGTCGATGAGAGCGACGGCTCCATCGCCCTGTACGACCCGACCATCGCGGTGGTCTCCAACATCAGCCTCGACCACAAGTCGATGGATGAGCTGCGTGCCCTGTTCGGTGCCTTCGTGGCCAAGGCCCGCGTCGCGGTGCTCAATCTCGACAATGACGAAAGCGCCGCCCTGGCCGCCCAGAGCGGAGGCCGCGCCGTGACCTTCAGCCTGACCTCGCAGGCCGCCGACCTGTCCGCCGCCGATGTGGTTCAGCGCCCCGACGGCGTCGACTTCAAGGCCCGCACCCCCTCCGGCACTGCCTGGCCGGTGCGGTTGCTGACACCTGGCCTGCACAACGTCGCCAATGCCCTGGCTGCGCTCCTGGCCGCGCAGGCGCTGGGCGTCGACCTGGCCGCCGCCACCGCCGCCCTGTCGGATTTCCGCGGCGTGCGCCGTCGGCTGGAGGTGACCGGAACCGCCGCCGGGGTCACCGTCATCGACGACTTCGCCCACAACCCGGACAAGATCGCCGCCACCTTGCGGACCCTGCGCGCCTTTGACGGCCGGTTGCTGGTGATGTTCCAGCCGCACGGCTATGGCCCGATCCGGCTGATGCGGCGCGAACTGGCCGAGGCGTTCCAGCAGGGGTTGGCCCCCGGCGACGTCCTGATCATGCCCGAGCCGGTCTATTACGGCGGCACCACCGATCGCTCGGTCGGCAGCGCCGATCTGATCGCCGATCTGGTCGCCCTGGGGATCGAGGCCGAGGCCTATCCGGACCGCGCCGCCTGCGGCGATCGCCTGATCGCCCTGGCCCAGCCGGGCGACCGCATCATCGTCATGGGCGCGCGCGACGATACGCTCAGCGTCTTTGCGCACGAACTTCTGGACCGGCTCGATCAGGCCAGGGCCTGACGGGACGGGTCGAAGGCCACGACCTCGCGGATCGTGATCATGCTCTGGAACTGGCTGACGTGGGCCTCGGTGGTCAGTTCGCGCTCGCCGAAGACCTCATAGTCGCGCATCGACGGCACCACGAGATAGAGCAGGAACGACCATTCGCCGGTGACGTCCCAGGCCGCCTGGACCTCGGGGCTGGCCTTCATCGCCGCCTTGAAGGCGTCGGCGGCCTTGCGGTCCTGGGAGGCCATCTTGACCAGGACGTGCAGCACGATGCGCGGCGCGATCCGGTCGGCGTCGACAATGGCGATGTCGCGCGCGATCACGCCCTCGGCCCGCAGACGACGCAGCCGTCGGAGCACCGCCGATTCCGACAGGCCCACCGCCTCGGCGGTGATCCGCGCCGGCTCCAGATTATTGATCCGTGCCCGCGCCAGCAGCTTGCGGTCAAAGGCGTCGAGCGTGACGAAATCCGGCGTCATTGATCCAATCCTGACGAAAACAGGTACAGTATCGTCGAAAATCGCCGAGAAGCACATCGCCGATTTCGCTAGCTTCGGGGCATGACGACGCTCGCTCTCAAACCTTCGAAACTGCCCGACCTGGTCCGCAACGGCTGGCCCTATGCGCTGATGGTCGTGGCCATGTTGTCCTTCGCCAGCGGCACGGCGGCGGCCAAGACCCTGTTCCCGGCCATCGGGGCCGAGGGAACGGTGACGCTGCGGGTGGTGCTGTCGGCGCTACTGATGGCGATGATCTTCCAGCCGTGGAAGGCCCGGCGCGCGCCCAGGGACCTGGCCCTGACGCTGGTGTTCGGCCTGGTGCTGGGGGCGATGAACCTGTTCTTCTATCTGTCGCTCAGAACCCTGCCGGTCGGGGTGGCGCTGGGCATCGAATTCCTGGGGCCGCTGTCGGTGGCCCTCCTGGGCGCGCGCCGGCTGTCCCACTTCGCCTGGGTCGGGCTGGCGGTGGTCGGCCTGGCGCTGCTGTTGCCGCTGACGGGGCAGTCGATCGACCTGGTCGGGGCCGGATTCGCCGCCTTGGCCGCTGTGTTCTGGGCGCTCTACATCGTGCTGGGCAAGCGGTTGTCCGAGTTCGATGCCGGCCGTTCGCTGGCCATGGGTATGGCTGCGGCGGTGATCGTGGTCGCGCCGGTCGGTATCGAACCGGTGTTGTCCGGTGCTCTGTTCAGCCCGCCGATCCTGGCCATGGGGCTGCTGGTCGCGATCCTGTCCAGCGCTGTGCCCTATACGCTGGAGATGGCGGCCCTGCGCCACATTCCCAAGCGCACCTTCGGCGTGATGCTCAGCCTGGATCCGGCCATCGGTGCCCTGTCCGGACTGATCCTGTTGGGGGAGATGCTGAACGGACAACAGTGGCTGGCCATCGCCTGTATCGTCGGTGCCTCGGTCGGGGCGGTGGTGACCTCCGGCGCGCAGGGACCGCGTGAAACGCCGGAGGGCGAGGTCGAGGCGTTCGAGCCGAAGGAAGCCTGACTTCACGCCCCGTTAACCACGTTCCCGCATCCGTTAAGGACAGTTTCCGGGGCCCCCTTTGCGTCATCTCGTCCAAGCCGTCCGCGCCGTTGACCCCGTGGTGGTGACCGGCAAGGTCGCGGCCGTTTCGGGCCTCTTGATCGAGGCGCGCGGCGGCCTCAGCCGACTGTCGGTCGGGGCCCGGGCAGAGATTGAGCGTGGGGCTGCCAATGATCCGCTGCCGGCCGAAGTCGTCGGCTTTCGCGACGCCAAGGCTCTGTTGATGCCATTTGGCCCGGTTGAAGGCGTATCGCCCGGAGCTGATATCCGCCTGGTTGAGGACGGTGCCAATGTGCGCCCCACGACGGCCTGGCTGGGCCGGATCGTCGATGCCTTCGGCCAGCCGATCGACGGCAAGGGGCCGCTGCCACGGGGGCCGCACCCGTATCCGCTGAGGGCTGCGCCACCGGCCGCCCATGCGCGGGACCGTGTAGGCGAACGTCTGGACCTCGGAGTGCGGGCGCTGGACTGTTTCGTCACCACCTGCCGGGGTCAGCGCCTGGGCATTTTCGCGGGATCCGGCGTCGGCAAGTCGGTGCTGCTGTCGATGCTGGCGCGTAAGGCGACCTGCGACGCGGTGGTCGTCGGTCTTATCGGCGAGCGAGGCCGCGAGGTCCGGGAATTCATCGAGGAGACCCTGGGCGAGGCCGGCCTGGCCCGCTCCATCGTCGTGGTGGCCACCTCGGACGAGCCGGCGCTGAAACGACGCCAGGCGGCCTATATGACGATGGCCCTGTCGGAATATCTACGCGACCAGGGGCTGGAAGTCCTGTGTCTGATGGACTCCGTTACCCGCTTCGCCATGGCTCAGCGCGAGATCGGCCTGGCGGCGGGCGAGCCGCCGACCACCAAGGGCTATACACCGACGGTCTTTTCCGAATTGCCCAAGCTGCTGGAGCGGGCCGGGCCCGGGCCGATCGGCCCGCATGGCAAGCGCGGTGGTCCGATCACCGGCCTGTTCACCGTGCTGGTTGACGGCGGCGACCACGATGAACCCATCGCCGATGCGGTGCGCGGGATCCTCGACGGCCACATCGTCATGGACCGCAAGATTGCCGAGCGAGGCCGCTTTCCGGCCATCGACGTCCTGAAATCCGTCAGCCGGACGATGCCGGACTGCCAGGCACCCGAAGAGCGCGAACTGAACAAGCGCGCGCGTCTGTCGCTGTCCTCCTATGCCGACATGGAGGAGCTGATCCGCATTGGGGCATATCGGGCCGGAGCCGATCCGGTCGTGGACCGCGCCATTGCGCTCAATCCCGCGCTCGAAGAATTCCTTCGCCAGAACAAGGACGATTCGACGCCTCTTAACGAAGCGTTTGCTCGTCTGGCGACCATACTGAACCAGGGTAGGGTTGAGGAGCCGTTTCAATGACCAAGTGGGCGCAGTCGCTGATCCGCATCTCGAACTATGAGGTCGAGACGCTGCAAAAGCGTCTGGCCGACATCGCCACGCGCCGCGCCACCGCCGAAATGCGGATTGCCGTGCTGGACGCCGAGCGGGAGCTGGAAACCGAGAACGCGCGGGCTTGCCCGACCTCAGGCCGCCACCTGGAAGCCTATCTCGGCGGCTGGAAAATGCGCCGCGACACCGCCCAGTCCGACCTGCTTGAGGTCGAGAGCGAGGAAACCGGCGCGCGGGACGCGTTGATGGCGGCATTCGAGGAACTCAAGAAGTTCGAACACGTCGCCGAGGCGACACGGCTGACCCAGCTGGCGGCGGCTGCGCGGCGAGAATCCGCCGCCATGGACGAACAGGCCATCCGCCGGTCCGCCCGCATGGGCTAGCATCGGGCGCAAGCCCGCCCGCAAGATCTGACCGTCTTCGCCTTGGCTTTCGCGCGTTCAATCCTTAGGTTCCGGCCAACCGAAACCACAGGAGCTCGCCATGACCGCCAATCCGACCGACCCCATGGGCCTGGACGGCTTCGAGTTCGTCGAATTCGTCAGCCCTGACCCAGCCGCCATGAAAACGCACTTCGAGACTATGGGTTTCGTGGCGTCCCACACCCGGCCTGATGGTGGCGTGGTGCGAATGAAGCAGGGCGAAATTTCTTTTCTGATCAACACTTCGGACGGCCCCAACGCGACGGCCTTCCGCGACGCCCACGGCCCGTCAGCCGCCGGCATGGCTTTCAAGGTCAAGGACGCCGCGTCCGCCTATGACCTGGCGATTGCGCGCGGGGCCAAGCCGGCCGAGGCCCCGAGGAACGCCCTGGGCGACTATCCCTATGTGCTTCAGGGCATCGGCGGGTCGTTGCTCTATCTGGTCGACAAGACCGGGGCCGAGGGCCTCTATGACGCGTGGGACGAGGTTGCCGGTTGGCGCGAGGCCGAGGCCAGAGCGAACGTTGGGCTCACCCTACTGGACCATCTGACGCACAACGTCCGCAAGGGCCAGATGCGGACCTGGTCAGGCTTCTACGGCGACGTCTTCGGCTTCGAGGAGCAGAAGTATTTCGACATCAAGGGCAAGGCCACCGGCCTGTTCTCCCAGGCGATGGTCGCACCCGACGGCATGATCCGCATCCCGCTGAACGAAAGCCAGGACGAGCAGAGCCAGATCGAGGAGTTTCTGCGCCGCTATAACGGCGAGGGCATCCAGCACATCGCGCTGCATACCGACGACATCTTCGAAACCGTCGAGGAGATGAAGCGGCGCGGCATCACCTTCCAGGACACCATCGAGACCTATTTCGACCTGATCGACAAGCGCCTGCCGGGCCACGGTGAGGACGTCGAGCGGATGCGCGCGAACCGCATCCTGATCGATGGCTCGGACCAGGACGGCCTGCTGTTGCAGATCTTCACCCAGGACACCTTCGGGCCGATCTTCTTCGAGATCATCCAGCGCAAGGGCAACAAGGCCTTTGGTGAGGGCAACTTCCAGGCCCTGTTCGATTCCATCGAGCTGGACCAGATCCGCCGCGGTGTGGTCAAGGTCGACGCCTGAGCCGATTGATCGTCAGGTCGAGCGATCGACCGGACGATCATCGCCCAGCTTGAGGCCGACGGCCCCGCCCAATTCTATGATCATCTTGCCGACGCAGAGCAGCAACATGGTCCAGGTCGGGGCCCCAATCGCGTTCAGTCCAAAGGCCCCCAGCAGCACCGTCAGGTGCAGAACCGCGACCCGGCCATAGGGTTTGAACATCTCGCCTCCCGGCGTGGCATGGACCCAGGCTCGCGGCTTGATCCAGCTCTGCCAGAACTGGATGCCCTGAAATACGAACAAGGCGGCCACGGCGATCCAGAAGCCCCAGCCGTCGTCGGTGGGAGAGGCATGGCCGCCTGAAATCTGTCCGGCGAGCAGGAAGGCGAAGACGCCGTGTCCCAGCCAGAAGCCGCCGTAGTGGACGATGAAGAACAGTGCCGTGCCGATCCGGGCCGGCAGGGGAGAGCCGCCGATGACCGAGCCGGGTGCCGGCGGTGGGCCGGATGCCATCAGGATTCTTGGCAGGGTAAAGATCCCGACCACAAGGTTCTCGATCCAGTAGAGGATCAGGATCATGCCGGCGTCCCAGCCCAAGAACAGCACGCCGAGCACTGGCAACAGGTTGCCCAGCACAATGCCGATCAGGGCCAGGATCCCGGCTGGACGGGCTGACGACGGACCCGTTGCGGTCACCGCACCGCCTCGAAGCGAACCTTGAATCCCGCCTGCCACAGGGCGACGGCAGCATCGATCACCAGCTTGGCACCGCATAACAGGATCACCAGCTCTCTCGAGCTGCCACTGAGGCTGATGACCCAGAAGCCACCGATCACCGCAAGGTGCAGCGCGCCGACCCTGGCGTAGGGGCGACGTATCTCGGCGCTCGGATCCGCGGCGCGCCAGGCCTCGGGCCGGGCCCAGTCGCGCCAATGGCTCATTGTCTGAAGAAGACCGACTCCGATCAGCGCCATCCAGAAGCTTCGATCGGCGAAGGTGGCGCTCCAGGCGGCGTCCCAACCGCCAGCCGGCATGAAGACCAGCACGAGCACCCAGGTCAGGATCCCATGCACCAGCCAGAACAGGCCATAGTGCACCGGAAAAAAGCTGCGGAGATGGAAGGGTTCATGCGACCCCGGCAGGCGCTCGGTGTCGCGCACGCGCATCCACGCAAAGATCCCGAAGACAAGCGTTTCAAGCCAGAACAGGACGACGACCTGGATCGCATTCCAGTCGTAGTTCAGTACCCCCCAGATCGGGATCAGCCCGGTCACGATGATCGCCAACAGGCTGAAGATCGAAAGGCCGGTCGGCGAGGGCGCGGGACGCGTGTCCATTCCCCTTCATGCCGGTCCCGTGGTCGCTTGCAAAGGTGCGGTCAGGATTCGTCGGATTCCTGAAGGCCTGCCTTGCGTTCCTGACGGGTCAGGCGACCTGCTTTCCAGACGTGGCGCGGATTGCCGCACATCGCGCACGAGCACACCGCCAGATAGTCGGCACGCCAGAAACCGGTCGGCTGATCAGGGCGGATGCGGCGGGCTTTGGCCTTCATACGCTCAGCATCACGGCGGCGGCGCTGACGTTTGGCTTCCTGGGTCATATCGCGTCCTCCCAACGGGCAAAGACGCGTCGGCCCCGCGCTTCAGCGAGGAAGCCGGGGCCCGGTGGCGCGATCACCACAGCCTACATATGGGGACCGCGTCTCCCAATGAAAAGTTCCGGGAACCGGGTTGTCAGAAAGGGTCAGTAGTCCTCGCGGCCACCTGACCCAGGTATGGAGCCTGAATGGGGGCTCCATGAGACGAATCCTTTTGACGGCAGCTTGCGGTACCGAGGGCGGATCATCCTGATCGAAAGCGGGGATCCGGTCGGTGCCGTCGATATGGCAGAGGCGGCGCGGGTCGAGATTTCCGAAGCGGTGGCCCCCCTCTACGTGCACTGGGGATGCAGCGGGCCTACCACCACGATGGCTCCATCGGTGTGGTGGTTTGGACGGGCCCAGACCGTCAGGCCGTCATGGCGCCGTCCTACTGGTCGAGCGGAGCGGCCCTCGTGGTCAGCTGGTCACGGCCGGAGACGGGAGCGCCATGACCCCTACACTTGCCCTATCAGGCTCGAGCCTTTAAGGAACGCGCCGTTGGGGAGTAGCTTCCGGCACCCAGATAAATGCCGGGATCACGTCAACATACTCGTCCGCTTCGGCGGCGTGGCGTGATCAGCGGGACCACCGCCTAGCGAGACCAGCGTGCCTTTCGGCTCCTACCGGCGGAGCTGCGAGCGCGCTGTCTTGTGTGCCCGGTGGACCGTATCTGATGACCCCTTTCGCCATCGCCGCCCTGTCGCTGAGTATGTCGGCTGACGCCTTCGCCGCCGCCGTGGGCCGTGGTGCCGCCCACCAGCCCCGGCTCAAGACGGCGGTGCGCAACGGACTTGTGTTCGGCGTCATCGAGGCGATCACCCCGATCCTCGGCTGGTCTCTCGGCGTGCTCGCGGCGGGCATGGTCCAGGCCATTGACCACTGGATTGCCTTCGGCCTGCTCGGCGCAGTCGGCGGCAAGCTTCTGTGGGAAGCGTTTCAGGAATCGGGTCCGGAGACCGCCAAATCCACCCGGCGCGGCCTGATCGGCCTGATCGCCACGGCGGTAGGCACTTCGATCGACGCGGCTGCGGTCGGGGTGGGCCTGGCCTTCATCGGGGCCAATATCTGGATCATCGCCGCCAGCATCGGCTTTACCACCTTCGTCCTGACGACGGTCGGTATGTTGATCGGCCGGGCCGTCGGTGTCCGCTTCGGCAAGGTCGCCGAAGGCATCGGCGGGGTCCTGCTCATCGGCATCGGCCTGACCATCCTGATCGAGCACATGGGCTGGCTGGCGTAAGGGGAACAATGGGACCGAGGGGCAATCTCACCGCCCTGGCCCGGCGGGAGAAGGCGACCCGAAGGGCCGGTTGAGGGGTAAGCCGCTCAGGATAGCGCGCCGAAACACCCATCTTTGGCCAGATGCGACTCTCTCCCTCCGCTCAGCGCGTCGCGCAAGCGCGCCTCGGAGCGGAGCCGGCCCTCTCGCAATGGGAGAGGGATGCGATCAGGACGGTCAGACGGCGTCAGTAGGCAGGGCCGCGCCCAGCGGCGACGATGCGCCCGAGGCCTTGGGAGGGTTCGATGCGGTTCATGTTTCTGGCGGCCCTGGCGGGCCTGGTCTGCGCCGGTCCGGTGGCGGCTCAGTCGATGAATATCCCGATGATCGTGCGCGACACGATGACCGAGGTCTGCGGTCCGTATATGCAGTCGGGGGATCGGGCTGCGGCGGTTCAGGCCGCTATCGCGGCGGGCTATCGCCCGGTCGGCGGCAATGGGGGCGTCTCGCCCGGCTCGACCGTCCATCTGGATGGCTCGCTCCGGCATCGCGGCTGGATCAGCCTGATCAATTCGCGCGAACAGGTCTGTTCGGTCGACATGGCCGAGGCCGGGGTGGTTCAGGTTTCGGATCTGGCCGCCGAGCATCTGGCTGCCCTGGGCATGGAGCGGATTTCGGCCCACGGCGGCGAGACCCTGGGCGTCATCGTCTGGGCCGGCGAGGGACGCCAGGCGGTGATCGCCCCGTCCAACCTGTCGAGCGGCGCCGCCATCACCCTGAGCTGGGTGCGGCCCGATCAGAGCGACTGAGCAAATGCCGGTACGGCTTCGGTGGCCGGGCCATAGACGCCGTCGTCGAACATCTCGGCTCCCAGCGACGGCTCCAGATTGATCTCGACCGTGCGTGCGCCGGCCAGGGCCGCCTCGCGCACAAAGCCGGATGCGGGCCAGACCGCGCCCGATGTGCCGATCGAAACGAACAGGTCGCAGCGTTCCAGCGCCGCATAGATGCGCTCCAGCTCCAGCGGCGTCTCGCCGAACCAGACGATGTGCGGCCTGAGCCAGCCGTCCGGGTCGAAGTGGCTCTCATGATAGGGGTCCAGGTCTCCGGTCCAGTCGCAGACCCGGCCTGTCACGGTGCAGCGTGCTCTCAGGAGCTCGCCGTGCATATGGATCAGACGGAAGCCGGGCGCGGCCTTGATCTCGGCATGGGCCCGGTCGTGCAGATCATCGACGTTCTGGGTGACCAGCAGGAAGTCACCGTCCCAGCGCGCCGCCAGCTCGGCCAGCGCCCGGTGTGCCGCATTGGGCTGGGCCGTCGGCAACAGGGCGCGGCGCTTGTTGTAGAAGTCCTGAACCAGCGCCTGATTGGCCGCGAACCCTTCGGGCGTCGCGACCTCCTCGACCCGATGGCCTTCCCACAGCCCATCCGTGGCGCGAAACGTCGGCACTCCGCTTTCGGCGGAGACTCCGGCACCGGTCAGGATGACAAGATTGGATCTCATCGTCGGACCGATGCCGGACGTCCGGGTCTAGGCCGACGCGCGCGGTCCCATCATGGAAGCCAGCAGGATCGTCACGCCGGTAACCAGGAAGTCGATGCCGACGAAGGTACCGATCGTCCAGCCGACCATATCCATCAAATTGAACAGGACCATGCCGCCGAGGATCAGGCTGAGCAGCCCCCCGATACCGAGCCAGATCCGTGCCTGGCCAAAGCTGCTGTCCAGGGCCAGCATGATTCCGGTGATCCCGCGTGCCACCAGGACCGCCCCCAGCAGCAGGGTCAGGGAGACGGCCCCGACGCCGGGCTGGGCAACCATCCAGATTCCCAGGCCGATCGCCAGCAGCGACCAAAGGACGTTCAGCCAACGCCCGTTGCCGGATTTCTCCTGGAAGCTGGCGAACAGGCCGACGGCCCCCCCGGCGATCAGGCAGATGCCGATGACGAGCACTGTTGCCAGAGTGGTGACCACCGGCAGGGCCAGGGCCGCCGCACCCAGGATGATCATCAGAATTCCATAGAAGCCACTGACCATTCTCAGGCCGCGGCCGACGCTTTGCATTGTATCCGTCATGGCATACCTCCCCTGTTATGCACCGGTTAACGATACGCTCGCTGTTGCGGATCGGCAATCGGTGTTCCGCGGTGGACAGGCCTGACTATTCGCACCGGGAACGTACCGGCCCCTGACACAGGGGGTACAGCGGGACGATCTTGACTACGCCTGCGAGCATCCTTGAGCAGATGGTCAGCCGGATGCGCGACCCACACCCCGGCCGGGTCCTGGTGCCCGATCCGCCGCTGTGATCGGCGCTGATTATGCCGGACCGCACCGGGCGATTGGGACCTCCCCTTTGCCTTCGACATCTTGGCCGTCTTCAATGCGGACGGTCAGGGCCGGGCCTCTTGGGGCTGGTCGACCAGGCGCTGGCGATCCGCCGCACAGCCCTCGACCAGATGATCGAGCAACAGACGGATCGAAGGCAAAAGGCCCCGCCGCGACGGATAGACGGCGTGAACGATCCAGGGGCGAGGTCGCCAGTCGGGCGTCAGATCAATCAGCCGCCCGGCCTGAAGATCATCGATCACCGCCACGGTTGGCAACAACACCACGCCCTGACCCGCCAGCGTCGCCTGCTGCAGCATGGCAATGTCGTCGGTGACCAGGCGTGGATAGTGGCGAACGCCGGCAGTCCGGCCTTCGGGTCCGCGCAACGTCCACAGATGGGTCTCGCGGGCCGGGCCGAAATCCAGGCTCGGCCATGTGCTGAGATCCGCGGGGCCGACGGGCATCCCGTGGCGTTCGACCAGCTGGGGCGCGGCGACCAGCCGGTGGATGCTCTCGTCCAGCTTACGCATGACCAGCTCGGTCTCCTCCAGCGGCGGCTCGCGCACGCGGATGGCCAGATCGAAACCCTCGGCCACCACATCGACGCGCCGAGTGGTGCTTTCCAGCTGGACCCGGACTTCGGGATACCGGGCCATGAAGCCAGCGATCAGCCCGGCCATCTGATAGGCGACCAGACCGGGCGGGCAGGCCAGCCGGATCAGGCCGCGCGGCCCGCTGGCGGCGCTGTCGATCACCGCCTGGGCGGCGTCGGCCTCGATCAGCATGGCCCGGCAGTGGCTGTAGTAGGCCATGCCGATGTCGGTGACCGCGAACTGGCGCGAGGTGCGCTGGATCAGCCGGGCACCCAGGCGATCCTCCAGGGCGGCGATCCTGCGGCTCAGCTTGGACTTCTGCTCGCCGATGGCCCGGGCGGCGGGGGCGAAGCCGCCATGGTCGACCACCTGGACGAAATAGAAGAGGTCATTGAGATCCTGCATCGTCCTATTGATAGGACGCAGAAGGTCCGAAATGCAATCTTTCGCCGTCGGCGTCGCGGGCGCATATCCACGCCAACGCAACGGGGCCGGGTGCCCCGCCTCCAAGGAAGGAGATCAAAGATGAAGACGTTTCTGGGACGCTACGGCAATGAGCGCGGCCACTGGGTCGGCGACGGCTTTCCGGTCCGCTCTCTGTTTTCGTACAATGAGCTGGGCAAGCACGTCAGCCCGTTCCTGCTGCTCGACTATGCCGGGCCGCACAACTTCGATCCGACCGACAAGCGCCGGGGCGTGGGTCAGCACCCGCACCGCGGCTTTGAGACGGTGACCATTGTTTACGATGGCGAGGTCGAGCACCGCGACTCCACCGGCAAGGGCGGCGTCATCGGCCCGGGCGACGTTCAGTGGATGACCGCCGGCGGCGGCATCCTGCACGAAGAGTTCCACTCCGGGGCCTTCGCCAAGACCGGCGGCCCGTTCCGCATGGTCCAGTTGTGGGTCAATCTGCCCGCCAAGGACAAGATGACCACGCCCGGCTATCAGGGCATCCTGAACGCCGAAATCCCGACCGTCAGCCTCAAGGGCGGCGCCGGGACCGCGCGGATCATCGCCGGTGACCTGGACGGCTCGAAAGGTCCGGCCCGCACCTTCACCCCGATGAACGTCTGGGATGTGCGGCTGAACCGTGATGCCGAGACCGTGCTGGATCTGCCGGACGGCCACACCTCCATCCTGGTGGTGCTGTCGGGTCGGATCACCGTCAACGGCACGGAATCCGCCGGGACCGCCGAGGCCCTGTTGATGAGCACCGACGGCGAGGGCGTCCGCGTCCATGCCGACGCCGATACGGTCCTTCTGGTCCTGAGCGGCGAGCCCATCGACGAGCCCATCGTCGGCTACGGCCCGTTCGTGATGAACTCCGAGGACCAAATCCGCGAGGCGATCACGGACTTCAACACCGGCCGCTTCGGCCAGATCGCCGCCACGGCCTAACCGCTTTCAACCCAAACCCAAGGCCCGGTCTTCGGACCGGGCCGCCCATTCCCGGCCGCACCTTCGCGCCCGAACGAACCCCTGTGCCCTGAAAGGAGCCAGCTATGACCACCACTCCCTCCACCCCCGCCAACTTCAACGGCCAGCGCCCGGTCATCGACCCCGACGACGCCGTGATGCTCTTGATCGACCACCAGAGCGGCCTGTTCCAGACCGTCGCCGATATGCCGATGACGACCCTGCGCCGTCACGCTGCGGCCCTGGCCTCGATGGCCACCCTGGCCAAGCTGCCGGTCATCACCACCGCCTCGGTGCCGCAAGGCCCGAACGGCCCGCTGATCCCGGAGATCCACGCCAACGCCCCGCACGCGACCTATGTGGCCCGCAAGGGCGAGATCAACGCCTGGGACAACCCCGACTTCGTCGCGGCGGTGAAGGCGACGGGCCGCAAGACCCTGATCATCGCCGGCACCATCACCAGCGTCTGCATGGCCTTCCCGGCGATCAGTGCGGCCTATGAAGGCTACAAGGTCTTCGTGGTGGTCGATGCGTCCGGCACCTATTCCAAGATGGCCGAGGAAATCACCCTGGCGCGCATCGTCCAGGCCGGTGTCGTGCCGATGGACATGGCCGCGGTCGCTTCGGAACTGCAGAAGACCTGGAACCGAGAAGACGCGGGCGAGTGGGCTCAGGTCTATACCCAGATCTTCCCGCCCTATCAGCTGCTGATCGAGAGCTATGCTAAGGCCCAGCAGGTCGCCACTGACCACGAGACGCTGGACTCCGTGGCCGCCTGACCCCCTGGCCAACGGCCTGGACGACCGCGCGTCGTCCGGGCCGAGCGCCGCCCCCAATTTGGAGATCCCGCCATGAACCGCCGCAACACTAACCCCGCCCTTCGCACCGCCCTGGCCGGCGTGCTGGCCCTGTCGCTGGCCGGCGCCGGCGTCAGCCCCGCCCTGGCCCAGCCCGCCCCCACCGCCGTCGAGGCGGCCGGCGCGCGCGACTATGCGATCGACCCCACCCACGCCCAGGTCCGCATGACGTGGAACCACATGGGCCTGTCCAATCCAGGCGCGACCTTTGAGACCGTCCAGGGCGTCATCCGCATCGACCCGGCCAACCCCGCCGCCTCGCGCGTCTCGGTCCGCATCCCGGTTTCCAGCGTTGATTCCGGCGTTCCGGCCCTGGACGCCATGTTCCAGAACGCCGACTTCTTCGACGCCGCCGCCCATCCCGAGATCACCTTCGAAAGCCGCGAGGTGCGCTTCACCGGGCTGGGCCACGTCTTTGAGGTCGATGGTGATCTGACCGTACGCGGAGTCACGCGTCCGGTGACGCTTCGGGCCCGCCTGAACGGCGCGGGCATTCATCCCATGACCGGCGCGCCCGTGGTCGGCTTTTCGGCCGAAACCCTTATAAAGCGATCAGAATTCGGCTTAGACGTCGCCCTGCCCATGGTCAGCGACGACATCAATGTCCAGATTACGCTAGAAGCGAGCCCCGCACAGGAGACCCGCCCATGATCGAACTCGTCATTGACCAGCGCCGGCGGGATCTGGGCGGCGGCTTTGAAGTTGGGCGCGTCCTGCCCTTCGCCAAGCGCCGGACGGTCGGCCCGTTCGTCTTCTTTGATCACATGGGACCGGTGGATATGCCCGCCGGCATCCCCATGAGCATGGACGTGCGCCCGCACCCGCACATTGGCATCTCGACCCTTTCCTATCTGTTCTCGGGCGAGATCACCCATCGCGACAGCCTGGGCTACCACCAGGACATCCGCCCCGGCGAGGTCAACTGGATGACCGCCGGCAGCGGCGTCACCCACTCCGAGCGGCTGGAGCGCGCCCGCCGCGAAGGCGCCCACATGGAGGGGATCCAGGCCTGGGTCGCCCTGCCCGACGGCCAGGAAGAGATCGACCCGTCGTTCGAACATCACGCCGGATCCAGCGCCCTGCCGACCTGGAAGGCCGACGGCATCTCCGGGCGCATGGTCGCCGGCGAGGCCCTGGGCATGAAGGCGGCGGTCGGCGTCTATTCGCCGCTGCACTATCTGCACCTGGAGATGGACCCCGGCGCCCGCTTCCAGACCCCGACCGACCATTCCGAAAGCGCGGTCTATGTGGTCTCCGGCCTGGTCGAAATCGACGACGGCCGCCCGCTCGGCAACGGTCAGATGGCGGTGCTGGAAAAGGGCGTCGCCTCGGTCGTCTGCGCGCTTGAGCCCAGCATCGTCATGATCCTGGGCGGCGAGCCGGTGGGCCAGCGATTCATCGACTGGAACTTTGTCTCCTCGTCCAAGGAGCGTCTGGAACAGGCCAAGGTCGACTGGCGCGCCGGTCGCATGAAGCTGCCGGACATGGATGATCAGGAGTTCATTCCCCTGCCGCCGGATCCGGCACCGGCAGCCTGACCGTTGATCCTGGCCTGGTCCGCCAGGTCTGCGGACCCTGCGCCGGCGTCGGCCAAGGGGCTTTCACCCGGGCGTCACCAGCTGCCCATGTTCGCCATCGAGGCCCAAGGCTCGGCCGGGGGCAGGGGATCGCCTTCCTGCAGCAGCTCAACTGATATGCCGTCCGGCGAGCGGACGAAGGCCATATAGCCGTCGCGCGGCGGCCGGTTGATGGTGACGCCGCCGTCCATCAGCCGCCGGCAGGCCGCATAGATATCCTCGACCTTATAGGCCAGGTGGCCGAAATTGCGCCCGCCGGAATAGACCTCCGGGTCCCAGTTCCAGGTCAGCTCGACCTCGGCCGATCGCTCGGCGCTGGAGCGGGCGGTGTCCGCCGGCGCGGCCAGAAAGACCAGGGTGAAGCGGCCCGTCTCGTTCTCCATCCGGCGCATTTCTTCCAGCCCCAGCAGGTCGCACCAGAACCGGAGCGAGGCGTCGAGGTCCGAGACCCGGACCATGGTGTGAAGATAGCGCATGGCCCGTCTTAGCCGGTCGGCGCGGTCCCCGCCAACAGCACCTGATGCAGCACCACGGCGTCGTTGTGAACCTCGTCATGGGCGCTGTAGATCAGGGTCACGACGCCCTGGGTCGCCAGCGTTCGGATTTGGTCCAGCTCGGCCTCATGCGGGGCCAGCTCGGCGCGGTAGCGGCGCTGGAATTCGTCCCATTTGGCTGGATCATGGCCGAACCATTTCCTCAGCTCGGTGCTCGGCGCGATGTCCTTCATCCAGTCGCTCAGGTCAGCGCGTTCCTTGCTGACGCCCCGCGGCCACAGGCGGTCGACCAGGATCCGCGTCCCGTCGTCCGGCGAGGCCGGCTCATAGGCGCGCTTCAGGCGCAGGTTCGCGGCGGGGAAGGACAGCGGGGGCGTCATGGCGGCATCCTAGCACGCTCGGTGGCGGAGCCGCTCGACCGGCAATATCGTCTTGCGGACCTATTCGCCCGGGTTTCGGGTTCTTCGGGGTGCTAGGCTCGGGAATTACGGTGTTGTTTGAGGGTTGCCGGTGTGGTGTCGTTGCCCATGCGCGACCGGGATCCGGCCTACATCATCGCGACCTACATAATGGCCAGCCGGCGCAACGGCACGCTCTACACCGGTGTGAGCAGCAATCTGGCGGGCCGGGTCTGGCAACATCGCGCTGGGACGTTCAAAGGCTTCTCAGCACGGTATGGCTGCAAGACGTTGGTCTGGTTTGAGCCCTACGAGCTGATTGTCGACGCCATTGCTCGCGAAAAACAGATCAAGAAATGGCGGCGGGCCTGGAAGCTGGCTCTGATCGAGGCGATTAATCCACAAAGGCTCGATCTGGCTGAGCCCTGGTTCACCGATTCCCTCGTCATCCCGGGGCTCGCTGAAAGCGAGAACCCGGGACCCAGGTGACCGGGTGCAATCTCCGGCGCGCACGCGGTTCGCCAATCCGGCCTTGAGCGAAGCGGGGCGCCTGTGCTTGATCGCCTGGGTTCGGGGCTCCGCTTCGCGGCCCCGGAATGACGAGAGGAAATGAGCATGAAAACCCGCGCCGCCGTCGCCTTTGAGGCCAAACGCCCGCTGGAGATCGTCGAGGTCGATCTGGAGGGCCCCAAGGCGTTCGAGGTGCTGATCGAGATCAAGGCGACGGGCATCTGTCACACCGACGCCTATACGCTGGACGGGCTGGATTCAGAGGGCGTCTTCCCCTCGATCCTGGGCCATGAGGGCGCGGGCGTGGTGGTCGAGGTGGGGCCGGGCGTGACCTCGCTTGAGGTCGGCGACCATGTGATCCCGCTGTACACGCCCGAATGCCGCCAGTGTAAATCCTGCCTCAGCCGCAAGACCAATCTGTGCACCGCCATCCGGGCCACCCAGGGCAAGGGTGTTATGCCCGACGGCACCAGCCGCTTCAGCTACAAAGGCCAGACTATCGCCCACTACATGGGCTGTTCGACCTTCTCCAACTACACCGTCCTGCCCGAGATCGCGGTGGCCAAAATCCGCAAGGACGCGCCGTTCGACAAGGCCTGTTACATCGGCTGCGGCGTGACCACCGGCGTCGGCGCCGTGACCAATTCGGCCAAGGTCGAGCCGGGGGCCACCTGTGTGGTCTTCGGCCTGGGCGGCATCGGGCTGAACGTCATCCAGGGGCTGAAGATGGTCGGGGCCGACATGATCGTCGGCGTCGATCTGAACCCGGCCAAGGCCGAATGGGGCCAGCGCTTCGGCATGACCCACTTCGTCAATCCGACCGAGCATTCGGACATCGTCGCCCATCTGGTCGAGCTGACCGGCGGCGGGGCCGACTACACCTTTGACTGCACCGGCAACACCACCGTCATGCGTCAGGCGCTGGAGGCGTGTCACCGCGGCTGGGGCGAGAGCATCATCATCGGCGTGGCCGAGGCGGGCAAGGAGATCGCCACTCGCCCGTTCCAGCTGGTCACCGGCCGCGTCTGGAAGGGCTCGGCCTTCGGCGGCGCGCGCGGCCGCACCGACGTGCCGGCCATCGTCGACTGGTACATGGACGGCAAGATCCAGATCGACCCGATGATCACCCACACCCTGCCGCTGGAGCGAATCAATGAGGCCTTCGACCTGATGCACGCAGGCGAGAGCATCCGCAGCGTGGTGGTGTTTTAGGTTCGTTGCTAAAAACAATGCACCTGCGCTAAGGTCCGGTCGAACGAGGGAGGAGACCGAATGTTCACCCACATCACCGTCGGGTCCAATGACCCTGAGGCGTCACGCCGGTTCTATGACGCGGCGCTCGGTGCCCTGGGTCTGGAGCCGGCGCAGGGGCCGGACCAGAAGGGCCGCTTCTGGTGGCGCACGGATCGCGGGGCCTTTGCGGTGGGCAGGCCCATCGACGGCGAGGCCGCCTGCCACGCCAACGGCGGCACCATCGGCTTTCACGCCAGGACGCCCGAGATGGTCCAGGCCTTCCACGACGCCGGCGTCGCTGCCGGCGGCACGGCCATCGAGGACCCGCCGGGCGAGCGCAATGGCCCCTTCGGCAAGCTGATCCTGGCTTACTTGCGTGACCCGGACGGCAACAAGGTCTGCGCCCTGCATCGACCATGATCGATTTCGCCGACGCAGGGTTGACCCTTCGGGCCCGCACATCCGACGACACCGACCGGGCCGAGCTGGCGGCCGGTACGGTCGCCCTGTTCGACCTGTTCCTGCGCCGCGAACATGAGTTCGGCTTCAATCCCGACGTGGTGGTCGAATACCCGGATCTGGAGCCGGGGCCAGAGGCGCCGTTTCTGGCCGGCGTGGTCGCCTATGTCGAAGGCCGCATCGCTGAGCTGGAGGCGAGCGGACCACCGATCGCCCGCGTCGTCATCCTGACCACCTATGGGCCGCTCGTCGGGCCGGCTCTGCAAGGTGCGGGCTGGGACGCTGAACACATCGATATGCCGGCCGGGCCGGACGGCACCTGGACCTATCGCAAGGACTTGCGGGCCGAGGGGCGCACTCTCTATATCGAGGCTGTCAATGAGGCGGACGAAAAGCTGCGCCCGGACTTCCTGCTGGAGCTGACTGACGACCAGGGCCGGCTGCGCGGCGGGGCCTGGGGCGCGATCCATGACCGGGACGGTGCCCGCTACGCCTATATCGCCACCATGACCCTGGATGTCGGCCTCAAGCCCGGCGTCGGCACCCGCCTGGGCGAGGCGCTGCACCAGACCCTGGCCGAGGCGGGCGTGGTCGCGGCCCATCTGGGCACCCAGACCGCCGGGCCCTTCTATGAGCGGCTGGGCTTTCGCATCACCCATCGGGTCCTGCCGGAGCTGCGGGTCCGCACCGGCGAGGACGGCGCGCGGGTGACGACGGATCTGGTGATGATGGAGCGGCGGCTGGGCTGACGGTTGACGCGGCCTCGCCCCGGCCCGAGGTAGGGCGGATGCAAACCCTCAAGACCCACGTCGTTTACGGCGGAACCCTGCGCTATCTGCGCCATGATAGCGAGGTCACGGGCACGCCCATGTCCCTTTCGGTTTTCACGCCGCCGGGGGACGGGCCGTTCCCCGTGGTGATCTGGCTTTCGGGCCTGACCTGCACCGAGGACAATTTCACCACCAAGGCCGGGGCCTACCGCGCTGCCGCTGAGCTGGGCCTGATCGTCGTGGCCCCCGACACCTCGCCGCGCGGCGAGGGCGTGGCCGATGATCCGGCCTATGACCTGGGGCAGGGGGCCGGCTTCTACGTCGATGCGACCGAGGCACCCTGGGCCTCACACTTTCGTATGGAAAGCTATGTCGTCGATGAGCTGATCCGCTTGATCGACGCCGAGTTTCCCAGCACCGGCGCCCGCGCGATCTTCGGTCATTCCATGGGCGGGCACGGGGCCCTGACCCTGGCCCTGCGCCATCCGGGCCTGTTCCGATCGGTCTCGGCCTTCGCCCCGATCTGTTCGCCGACCCGCTGCCCCTGGGGCGAGAAGGCATTCACGGCCTATCTGGGCAACGACCGCTCGACGTGGGCAGAGCATGACGCGGCCCTGCTGCTGGAAGGCGGTGCGGCGTGGGGCGTCTATGACGACATCCTGATCGACCAGGGCGCTGCCGACCCGTTCCTGAGCGAACAACTCAAGCCCGAGCTGCTGACCTCGGCGGCCAGGGCCGCGGGCCAGTCCCTGACCCTTCGGATGCAGCCCGGCTACGATCACAGCTACTTCTTCATGGCCAGTTTCATCGACGACCATCTGGCCTTCCACGCCGCGCGGCTGAGGATGTGATGATTCCGTCGAGCCCCGAAAATCAGGAGCGGTTTGCCCCCATGTTCGCGGCCCTGTGCCGCGAGGTCGGTTTCTGCCTTCACCCCAAAGGCGAAGCCCGGGTCATCGCGGCCCTCGACATCGGACTGGATGCGGCAACCCGGGCCGTTTTCGATGCCGACGGCGCGGACTTTGCTGCTTCCACAGGCGACCTGCGGCGAGCCGTACGGGATTGTTTGAAGGCCCATCTTCCCGACTGATCGGGAACGATTTCGGCGTTTCCGGCTTGGCTTTAGCGACAGCGCACCTAGATACAGCCTAGCTGAATTCACTAGACAGGAGCCGTTCCATGGCCTTCACCCTTCCCCCGCTGCCCTACGCCTATGACGCCCTGGAGCCGGCCGTCGACGCCGAGACGATGACCTTCCACCATGACAAGCACCACCAGGCCTATGTCGACAATCTGAACAAGGCGGTCGATGCCGATGCGGCGCTGGCCGGCAAGTCGCTGGAAGAGATGTTCGCGGGGATGTCCAAGCTGCCCAAGGCCGTGCGTAACAACGGCGGTGGCCACTGGAATCACAGCCTGTTCTGGGAGCTGATGGCCCCGCACGGCCAGACCGGCGAACCCTCGGCCGAGTTGGCGGCCGCGATCGATCGCGACCTGGGGGGCATGGACAAGTTCATGGCCGACTTCAACGCTGCCGGGGCCGGCCAGTTCGGCTCGGGCTGGGCCTGGCTGATCGTGCAGGACGGCAAGCTGAAGATCACCTCGACCCCCAACCAGGACAATCCCCTGATGGACGTCGCCGATGAGAAGGGCGCTGTGGTCCTGGGTGCCGACGTGTGGGAGCACGCCTATTATCTGAAATACCAGAACCGCCGCGCCGACTATCTGAAGGCCTTCTGGTCGGTGGTGAACTGGAACAAGGTCAACGCCCTGTTCGCGGCCGCGAGCTAGGCCCCAGGCCCGCCGTGACCCGGATGGGTTGTGGCGGGCTGACACCCTCCGGAATCGGTCCTAGGGTCGCCCGTCTTTCGAGGAGGGCTTTTGCATGATCAGGACTCTGACGTTGGCGGCACTGGTCGCGGGCCTGGCTTTCCCCGTCGCCGCCCAGGAGGCACCGCGCTGGACGATCGCGATTCACGGCGGGGCCGGCACCATTGAGCGGGGCCAGATGACGCCTGAGCGCGATGCCGAATATCGCGCGGCCCTGACGGCGGCGGTTGAGGCGGGGGCCGAGGTTCTTCGTAACGGCGGCTCGTCGCTCGATGCCGTCCAGGCGGCCATCGAGTTGATGGAAGATGATCCGCTGTTCAATGCGGGGCGAGGGGCCGTCTTTACGGCGGACGGGACCATCGCACTGGACGCTTCGATCATGAACGGCGAGACGATGGAGGCCGGAGCGGTCGCCAGTGTCTCACGGACCCGCCACCCGATTGCCCTGGCACGGGCGGTGATGGAGCAGTCCGGCCATGTCCTGCTGGCCGAGGAGGGGGCGGATGCCTTCGCGGCCCATGTCGGTCTGGAGCAGGTCGATCCCAGCTTCTTCTTTACCCAGCGCCGCTGGGACCAGCTGATTGAGGTCCTCACCGCGCGGGGGCTTACCTTGCCAGAATGGCCCACAGGCGTGCCGCAGGCGGTGAGTGCCGTACGTGATCCTGACGACCACCAGTTCGGGACGGTCGGCGTCGTTGCGGTCGATAGTCAGGGTCATATCGCGGCAGGAACCTCCACCGGCGGCACGACTGCCAAACAGTGGGGTCGAGTCGGGGACACGCCGATCATCGGGGCGGGCAACTGGGCCGGACATGGCTGTGCCGTATCGGGTACCGGCACGGGCGAGTATTTCATTCGTCTGACCGTGGCGCGCGATGTCTGCGCCATGGTTCAGTACACAGACGTTCCGATTCAGCAGGCCGCCGACACGGTGGTGTCCGATCTGGCGGCCCTGCGTGAAGGGTCAGGCGGGGTCATCGCCCTGACGGCGGACGGCTCGGTCGCCTTTTCGATGAACACCTCGGGGATGTACCGAGGATGGGCCAATCAGGACACGGCTCCCCAGGTCGCCATCTATGCTGACGAGGTTCTCGTCACCCCGGCGCGGGCCCCTTAGCGACAAATAAACCGAGACCCAGCGGTTGACACCGCCCGGCGCCAGCCATACCTCCCGCTCGCGATTGGCACTCAAGGTCTGCGACTGCTAGCAGGCGCGCCGGGGTGTCGTGAATTTGTCCATCAGGGAGAATGACAATATGGCGTTTCGTCCGCTCGGCGACCGCGTCCTGGTCAAGCGCGTCCAGGAAGAAGAGAAGACCAAGGGTGGGATCATCATCCCCGACAATGCCAAGGAAAAGCCCCAGGAGGGTGAGGTCGTGGCCGTTGGCCCCGGTGCCCGTGACGAAGACGGTGACTTCATCAAGATGGAGCTGAGCGTCGGCGATCGTATCCTGTTCGGCAAGTGGTCGGGCTCGGAGGTCAAGATCGACGGTGATGACCTCATCATCATGAAGGAATCCGACGTTCTGGGCGTGCTGTCCTAGGCACCCGGCGTCCGAAGCCTTCCTTCCCAACAATTCTGAATTGAGGAGCACGCCCCAATGGCTGCGAAACAAGTCTATTTCAATACCGATGCCCGCGACCGGATGCTGCGCGGCGTCAACGTCCTGGCCAATGCGGTCAAGGTGACCCTGGGCCCCAAGGGCCGTAACGTCGTGATCGAGAAGTCCTTCGGCGCTCCGCGCTCGACCAAGGACGGTGTGTCTGTGGCCAAGGAAATCGAGCTGGAAGACAAGTTCGAGAACATGGGCGCCCAGATGATCCGCGAGGTCGCCTCCAAGACCAACGACAAGGCCGGTGACGGCACCACCACCGCGACCGTCCTGGCCCAGGCCATCGTCGTCGAAGGCATGAAGTCGGTCGCCGCCGGCATGAACCCGATGGATCTGAAGCGCGGCATCGACAAGGCTGTCGCCAGGGTCATCACCGACATCAAGGACAGCTCCAAGAAGGTCACGTCCAACGACGAGATCGCCCAGGTCGGCACGATCTCGGCCAATGGCGACGACGAAGTCGGCAAGATGATCGCCAAGGCCATGGACAAGGTCGGCAACGAAGGCGTCATCACCGTCGAAGAAGCCAAGACGGCTGAAACCGAGCTGGACGTCGTTGAGGGGATGCAGTTCGACCGCGGCTACCTGTCGCCGTACTTCATCACCAACGCCGACAAGATGCAGGCCGAGCTGGAAGAGCCGCTGATCCTGCTGCACGAGAAGAAGCTGTCCAGCCTGCAGGCCATGCTGCCGATCCTGGAAGCGGTGGTTCAGTCGGGACGCCCGCTGATCATCATTGCCGAGGACATCGAGGGCGAGGCCCTGGCCACCCTGGTGGTCAACAAGCTGCGCGGCGGCCTGCGGGTCGCGGCGGTCAAGGCTCCGGGCTTCGGCGATCGCCGCAAGGCCATGCTGGAAGACATCGCCGTCCTGACCGGTGGCCAGGTCATCTCGGAAGACCTCGGCATCAAGCTGGAAAACGTCACCCTGGATATGCTCGGCAAGGCCAAGCGCGTCACCATCACCAAGGATGACACCACCATCGTCGACGGTGTGGGCGAGAAGGTAGCGATCGAGGCCCGTATCGCTCAGATCAAGACCCAGATCGAAAACACCACCTCGGACTACGACAAGGAAAAGCTGCAAGAGCGTCTGGCCAAGCTGGCCGGGGGTGTGGCGGTGATCCGCGTCGGCGGTTCGACCGAGATCGAGGTCAAGGAGAAGAAAGACCGCGTTGACGACGCCCTGAACGCGACCCGTGCGGCCGTGGAAGAAGGCATCGTCCCCGGCGGTGGTACGGCTCTGCTGAAGGCCTCGCGCGCGCTCGATGACGTCAAGACCGATAACGCCGACCAGAAGGCCGGTGTCGCCATCGTCAAACGTGCCCTTCAGGCCCCGATCCGTCAGATTGCCGAAAACGCCGGCGTCGAAGGCTCGATCGTGGTCGGCAAGATCCTGGACTCCAAGGACGCGGCGTTCGGCTACAATGCCCAGACCGAAGAGTACGGCGATCTGGTCAAGATGGGGGTCATCGACCCGGCCAAGGTGGTCCGCACCGCCTTGCAGGATGCGGCCTCGGTCGCGGGCATCCTGATCACGACCGAAGCCGCTGTCGCCGACGCCCCCAAGAAGTCGGCCCCGGCCGGTGCCCCCGATATGGGCGGCATGGGTGGCATGGGCGGCATGGACTTCTAAGCGAAGTCCAACGCTTCAACGCCAGACCTGTTGGAACCCCCGGTCGCCTGCGGCCGGGGGTTTTCCTTTGCTCGAGATGACGGTCAATGCGAGCGGGCGACGCCTGCACCCAAGTTCAATCGACCGGGCATCCGTCCGGCCCGCAGGCGCTGTCCGGTGCCGACGGCGGAGTTGCCGGGGGCGAGACGGTCTCACCGACCAGAGCCATGATCTCGGCCCCGAGCTGGAGGTCGGGAATGTGGCCGAAGGACTGCCGGCGCAGGCCCCCATCGCGATCGATCAGCAGCAAGGTCGGGGTCCCGCGCATGGCGTAGCGGGCCATGGTGACCGGGATTGGATCACCGCCGCTCGAAGCCCGGTCGACGCCGACGGGAAAGCTCAGTCGATATTCATGGATGAAGGCGGCCAGGGACGTCGGTGCCATCGCCTCATGGTGCTCGAACACCGTGTGCAGGCCGATCACGGCGACCTGATCCTCGGCGAACAGCTCGCGGACATGGCGAAGTTGCGGGATGGTTCGTTCGACGCAGCCGGGGCACAGCATCTGAAAGGCGGCGGCCACTACGACCTGCCCGCGCAAATCCGCCAGGGTGAGGTCGCCGTCGTGGTTGAACCAACGGACGATGTCCCAGTCAGGCGCAAGGGGCGGAGCAGCGACCATGCCACGACAGTGCGCTCCAGCCAGAGGGACGGTCAAGGCAGGGAGGTGGCCGGCCCTACGGGCCATCCTTGACTCTTCTAAAGGAAGAGTTCACCGTAGAGATGCAGGTGGAGGTTGTGAATGAGGTGCGTATATTTCAGTCTTGCCCTGGCAACAGCTGTACCTGCGGTGATGGCGGCGAATGCGGCGTCTGCGCAAGAAACGATTGAATATACCTACGATATTCACGGTAGGCTTGTTCAAATGGATCATTCGGGATCTGTGAACGCCGGCCGCCAGACCACCTACGACTATGACCTTGCCCACAACCGGACTGCGCTCTGGCGCGGAATACCGGTGGCGTGGTTTGAGGATGACCTCGGGGGAGACGGGCATGAGCTGGTTAAGGTCGCTGTTAATCGCATTCGTCCTGACCCTAGGACTGACGACCCCGGCCCTGGCCCAGCAGCCGATTCCGCCGACCCACTACTCGACCGATGAACGCGGCGTTGATCTGACCAACGGGGGCTATTTTCCGTTTGTCACGGAGGTCGTCATTGGCCAGCCTGGGGCGGGTGGTTTGGTCTATGGGCGATCTCATATCGGCACGGCATGGCGGGATTATCTCGTCGGTACGATCAATATCGAACCCGGTGTTTTTCTTGGAACCTACACCGTCAGCGTCGGCCCCTATTCCGATGCTTTCTACGGAAGGGGTGATCCCAGCAACCCGACCTTTTACCCTAACATCATGAATGGCAGCAGCCTGAGCTGGAATTCGAGTGCCGACGTCTACACCTATACAAGTTCGACGGGGGTGGTGGCTCTGTTCAGCGGGGCGCTGGCGGATAGGGCGACGCCCTATACGGCTAACGGCGCATTGGTTACTAGCATTACTTCACCTGACGGGGAGGTGCTGACATACAGCTACGTCACCGCCGATCTGTGCGCCAACGCAGCCTGCTCTTCCACGACGCCGGCGGCCCGTTTGCAATCCGTGACCAACACACTCGGCTACCAAATCAAATACGACTACAATTCCGAAAGCACGGTATTCGCGCAACGGTCTAGGTGGATGTCGGTCGCTCGCGTTACCGGACTGAATCGCGGCGTGGATTACTGCGCCGATACCGCCCCATCGTGCACCTACACCGAAACCTGGCCGTCGATCAGCTACCCCGAGGATACAGATCCGCTGTCGTCCACGACGGTCGACGAGATGAACCGAACCACGCTCTACCGCAACAACGCGGCAGGGCGCATTACGGGTATTCGGCTACCGGGAAGTGCGAGCGACAATGTGACCATCGCCTACGGCTCCGATGGAATGGTCGATTCGGTGACGAGCGCGGGCGGGACCTGGACCTATGATTTCACGTCCGCTGGTAGCGATATGGTGGCTGAGGTCGATGGGCCGAATGGGCAAGGGCTCCGAACTCTCTCCGAGAACGGCATGGTCCAGAGTTACTATGATGTGAACAATAATCTTACCGTTGTACTCTGGTGGGCACCTGGTCAGCCTTGGCGCATCGACTATCCAACAGGCGACAGCGTGCAGTATACCTATGATGGGCGCGGAAATGTGACGGAGGTCCGTCAGATCCCTGCTTCGGGTTCGGGGCTGGCCGACATTGTGACCACCGCGACCTATGCCGCCTCCTGCACAAATCCAGTCATATGCAACTTGCCAACCCAGACGACCGACGCGCGTGGTCAGGTCACTGACTATGTGTGGAATGCGACCCACGGTGGTCTGGTCTCGGTGACCCGGCCGCCGCTCTTGACCGGCACGGACCGCCCTCAAACGCGTATCACCTATGGCCAAGTATACGCCTGGTACCGCAACAGCGCCGGCACGATCGTTCAGGCACCGACCCCGATCTGGCGACCGACGGCGACATCCGCCTGCCAGTCGGGTACCACCCCCGGATGCGTCGGTACAGTCGCCGAACAGGTGGCGGCAGTCACCTATGGTTCGACCGGCGTGATGAACAATCTGCTGCCGACCATCACGACTGCGCGTAATGGCGATGCCTCCATCGTGGCAACAACGACCATGACCTACACCCACAACGGCGATGTGGCGACGGTGGATGGCCCGTTGTCCGGCACGGCGGACCAGACCCGTTTCCTATACAACGCCAATCGCGAACTGACCGGTGCCATCGGTCCCGACCCCGACGGGAGCGGTTCGTTGCTGCACCGCGCCCAGCGGATCACCCGCAATGCCTTGGGCCTGCCGACCCTGATCGAGGCCGGCACGACGACCGGCTATACCGATCCGAACTGGGCGGCCTTCAGCCCGTTGCAACAGACTGCGGTCACCTATGACACTTTCGGGCGGCCTTTGACCCAGCGTTTGCAAGCTGGATCGACGACCTATTCCCTGTCGCAGGTCAGCTATGACGCCTCGGGCCGACCCGATTGCACGGCGGTGCGGATGAATCCGTCGAGCTTCGCCTCGCCGCCGACCTCGGCCTGTACGGCGGCCACGGCGGGATCCTTTGGCCCTGACCGGATCAGCCGCGCGACCTATGACACCATGAGCCGGGTGGCCTCGGTGACCTCGGGCTATGGGGTGACGGGTGCGATCACGAACAGCCTGACCTATTCGGTCGGTAGCCAGGTTCAGTCGATGACCGACGGCGAGGGGAATGTGACGACCTGGACCTATGACGGCTTCCAGCGTCCGCGCCGGATGTATTTTCCCAATGCCTCGGGCACCGGCACCTCAACCACCGACTATGAGGAGCTGACCTATGACGCCTATGGTCAGGTCACCTCGACGCGCGCCCGCGACGGGCAGGTGACCAGCTTCAGCTACAATGGGATTGGGCTGGCATCGGCGATCAACTTTCCGGGGTCGGAGCTGGATCAGCAATTTGGCTATAATCTCTTTGGCCAGCCGACCAGCCTGGTGACGGTCGGCACGGGCGGTCAGACCCTGACGCGGGCCTACGATGCCCTAGGGCGGATGACGGGCGAGACTGGCCCGCTGGGCACGGTGGCCTATCAATGGGATGCCGCCGGGCGCAATACCCGCATCACCTGGCCGGACGCCTACTATGCCCAATATGCGTACGACCTGACCGGTGCGATGATGGAGGTCCGCGAGAATGGTGCAACTTCGGGGGCGGGTCTGTTGGCGGTCTATGGCTATGACAACCTGGGCCGGCGCACCTCGGTGCGTCGCCGGGGCGAGAGCCTGGCCAATGCGTCGAGCACCTATGGTTGGGACGGGGCCTCTCGGCTGATCAGCCTGGGGGTCAATCTGTCGGGAACGAGCCAGGATACGACCTGGACGCTGGACTATAGCCCGGCCGGCCAGGTGGTCGAGCGGTCGCTGAGCAACACCCTGTACGCATACACCGCCGAGCCGACCTTGTCGGACGCCTATACCAACAACGGCCTGAACCAGGTGACGGCGGTGGACAGCACGTCGGTGGGCTATGACGGGCGTGGCAACATCACCGGGGACGGCACCTCGACCTGGAACTATGATTCCGCCAACCGCATCATCAACGGCGACTACACCGGCATCGACATCGGCACCTATAGCTATGACCCGGCGGGTCGGATGGGGCGGATCACGGCGGCGGGGGTGGACAGCCGCTTCATCTATGCCGGGGCCCAGGCGATCGGCGAGTACAATGCGTCGGGCGGTCTGATCCAGCGCTATGTGCCGGGGGCGGGGCTGGACGACTATGCCGCCTATACGTCGGGCACGGGCGGGTCGATCACGCGGTCCTGGCCGATCCCCGATCCGCTGGGCAGTGTGACAGCCCAGATCAATCCTTCCAATGTGGCGACCCAGATCAACCGCTATGACGAATACGGTGTGCCGCAGGCGGGCTTCTCAGGCCGGTTCGGCTATGCCGGGGCGATGTACCTGAACCGCGCCATGGCCGCGCCGTGGAACATGAGGAACCGCCAGTACAACCCGTCGCTGGGGCGGTTCATGCAGACGGATCCGATCGGGGTCGCGGGCGGCGTGAACCTGTACGCCTATGTGGGCGGGGATCCGGTCAATGCGGTGGATCCGTGGGGATTGCAGGATTGTGAAACGGATCCCGATTGTCCGGGAGACATTGATGCGCCCGGGCGGCGCAATCTACCCTGTCCGCCATTCTGCAATCAGTACTATGACGGCCTTCCTTGGTACCAGGATGTCTGGTTCTCGGCGAACGAATGGACGGACTGGGCCGAAATTACTCTTGCCGACGTCATCCTCACGTATTGCACGCCTCGACCGCAGACCGGTACAGAGCGTGCCATCGAGTTCGTCGGCGGCTTGGGAGATGCCGTGGTTGTCGGGGGAGCATTGTCGGGACAACCCGAAATCGCTTTCGTAGGTGGGGTACTCAGCTTTGCTGCTGGAGGAGCGCAAGCGATCTACGATTTTAATCAGCGAGACGGGCGGGGGCTTGCGGGAGATGCGGCGGGCTTTGTCGTTGGCCAGCTGCCGTTGGTGCGTCAGGCTGGTCGCGGAAGCGCGCTTTTTGATGCCGGGCGCGATGCATTCGGTCGTTTCTTGCCAGGAGCAGCTCTGCGGCGCGAAGGCGTTGAGGCGGGGAGCGCTTCTCTGCAGGGGGCTGCGGGACATGCAGCCGGCTCGACCGCAGCGGCGAGCGCTTGCCAATGATGCCCAGCGCCCTCTTTGGATTCCTTGGGTTGCTCGTAAGCTGGTTGGCGCTCACTAGTTGGAGATACCGTTCTGACATCATTTTCGGGCATCGTCCGCAGGGAACGTCTGAAGACGATTGGAAGAGGTACCAACGCTGCGTATGCCCGTACCGTAAAATGGGAGGCATCCTTTGGGTTGGTGGCGTAACCATCGGGGCCGCATACCAGAGCGATGAACCAATAGGTTCACCAGAATCTTGGCTGATGTACTACAGCTTTGGCGTTGCTACCGCCGGCTTTATTGTCTGGATGCTCGCTTACCATGCACCATTTTTCCTCCTGCGCTGGAGAATAAAGAGAGGGGGGACGCGGCGTTGAGGCGGTCTATGGCTATGACAACCTGGGCCGTCGCACCTCGGTGCGGCGCCGGGGCGAGAGCCTGGCCGATGCCTCGACCACCTATGGCTGGGACGGGGCCTCTCGGCTGATCAGCCTGGGGCTCAATCTGTCGGGGACCAGTCAGGATGCGACCTGGACGCTGGGGTATAATCCGGCCGGTCAGGTGGTGGAGCGGGCGCTGTCGAACAGCACCTATGCCTATACGGCCCATCCCACCCTGGACGATGCCTATACGATCAACGGCCTGAACCAGGTGACGGGGGTGGACAGCACGTCGGTCTATTACGACGGGCGCGGCAACATCACCGGGGACGGCACCTCGGAGTGGGCCTACGATTCTCGGAACCGGATCGTGAACGGCGACTACACCGGCATCGACATCGGGACCTATAGCTATGATCCGGCGGGTCGGCTGGGGCGGATCACATCCGGCGGGGTGGACAGCCGCTTCATCTATGCTGGGGCCCAGGCCATCGGGGAGTACAATGCGTCGGGCGGTCTGATCCAGCGCTATGTGCCGGGGGCGGGGCTGGACGACTATGCGGCCTATACGTCGGGCACGGGCGGGTCGATCACGCGGTCCTGGCCGATCCTGGATCCGCTGGGCAGTGTGACGGCCCAGATCAATCCCTCCAATGTGGCGACCCAGATCAACCGCTATGACGAATACGGCGTGCCGCAGGCGGGCTTCTCAGGCCGGTTCGGCTATGCCGGGGCCATGTACCTGAACCGGGGCATGGCCGCGCCGTGGAATATGCGCAACCGCCAGTACAACCCGACCCTCGGCCGCTTCATGCAGACCGATCCCATCGGCATCGCCGGCGGGGTGAACCTCTATGGGTATGTAGGCAATGATCCGGTGAACCTCGTCGATCCGTGGGGGTTGGAGCTCAGGTGTGTCCGTAAGAACCCCGACGGAACATGCCAGGTGGGCAGGCTGGATGACGTCTGGATTCGCCAGAGCCGGTGCACGCCGACCGCGACGTGTATTGTCGATCCGTTTGAGTTGGATCTCTTTATGGAGCGGTTCGGCCATGTGCCGGATAATCGTGGCCAGTGCTTAGCCTGTTTGGATCCAGAATTCGGTGCCTACAACGCTGAGCGGTTGCGGCAGATCGACAGAAATCAGGAGATGGTGTGGTTTGCCGTTGCGCCGGTGGCCGCTCCTTTCATCGCAGAGGGATATCTTGTAGCCACGTCTTGGACGTTCCGTGGCGGAGAGCTAACGACTATTCTCGGACCACGAAATTGGCGATTCAACTTTCTCGGTGATGCTAGGGCAACCGGGCTAGGCCGGTTCCCACATTATCATCGGCGCGGGCAAGGGGGGATCAAAGCGCATCGCCCGTGGGAAGGCGGATGGTGAAAGGAGAGGATCGTGTCGAGCATAGCTCTAATTGTCATAGCAGACGACGGCCTGGCCGTTTTCAGTTCGATAGGCGCAGCTGAGACGTATATGGAGGCGGTGGATGTCGAAGACGGCGTCTATTCGGGGGCATACGATAGTGACGGGCGGCTGTATTCTATCCAATATTCTGGAATTGGAGCGTGGGATCCTGGCCAGGTCGAAATATTACCGACGGACACAATCGATAAGGAGGCAGCATCAAACGCGATAAGACTTAATTCGAAATTCCCGCTTCCTGAGACTGCAACTTTTACTGAATTAGTTGCCGCGCTGGAGAGGCATGTACGGCCACTGAAATAGGACCTCGCAGTGCTGTCAAGGTAACGGCTTTCAGCCAAGGCGACACCGTCACGGGCTACTTTGGACTGTGGCCGCGGCCCGTGTTGTGCTGGCGCTGGCGTGGAAGCGGCGAAGTGTGGGGCGGGTTATCTGGCGTCTTTGATGCCCGACCCCCTCAGCAGTGTCGTGGCCCTCACCGACGCCGCAGGCACGGCGACCCAGATCAACCGCTATGACGAATACGGTGTGCCGCAGGCGGGCTTCTCAGGCCGGTTCGGCTATGCCGGGGCGATGTACCTGAACCGGGGCATGGCCGCGCCGTGGAACATGAGGAACCGCCAGTACAACCCGACGCTGGGTCGTTTCATGCAGACGGATCCGATTGGCATCGCCGGCGGCGTGAACCTCTACGCCTATGTGGGCGGGGATCCGGTGAATATGAGGGATCCGTTTGGGTTGGAAAAGGAAATGATAACTCGCGCTCAGTGCATTGATCGTGGCGGCACTCTCGTAGGCCCGCCACCAGGAATGACCGGTGGCGATCGTTGCCTGATGTCAAGCTCGATCCCCGCGATCAATTCTTGGCTCGACGGAATTCTTGGTTGGGTGGCAAGCATAGGCGGTGGCGGTGGCGGTGGCGGTGGCAGTTTCGCCACCGGACTTCCCGGCTGTGTTATAGATTTTCCACAACCAAGAGCTAATTTCAATCTCGGAGCCATTCGGCTGCATGGCGGTTTAGCGCCATTTAGCTGGTTCGATAATAGCGTTACTTTTGGGACAAATATATATATTGCAGGAGGTCATTCTGGAATATTTGAAACCTATAGTGGTGCATGGCACGTATTTCACGAGATTGGCCATACGCCACAATGGACTGAAGGGCGGCTTACCATGCTAGGAGCAGTTCTGGAGTATCTCTCAGTGGGAGGGCACGATGCCGCGTGGTTCGAGGTAGAGGCTGATAATTTTGCCAATAATCATGCACCAGAATTTTGGCTATCAGGAGCTGCGTCGAGATGTTCAAAATAGATCCTTTCGTAGCAAAAGTGACGATACTGATTGCAATTTGCATCCAGATGGCTGGATGCTTTGCGGAGCATCCACGTATACAAAACGTTGATAGAATTGAATATGCGTTGAGCCTACCGATAGAGAGGCGGATTGATCTTTATGAAGATATATACAATCAGGGCGATCACCCACGCGATAGTTCTTTGTCAGTTGCATTTAGGGACGAGGGGGATGCCGCGTTTTACGCCGTCATTCGGCGAATGATATCGACTCATTCCTTCTATAGCATGATATGGATTGTAAAATTGATCGACCAAGGCGGAAATATTAATGCATGTATTTCTCCTTATTCAGATGTATTGCGAGAGCGGGTCGCAGCTCTTGAAATTTCTCAACAGAATTCCTCTCTCATTACATTTAGACACTGTACGCTTCAAGCAATGGTTGCCGATACGGTTAGGTGACGCGGGCCTATGACGCCCTGGGCCGGATGACCTCCGAGACCGGGCCCCTGGGCACGGTGACCTATCGCTGGGATGCGGCCGGCCGTAATACCCGCATCACCTGGCCGGACGGCTATTATGCGGCCTATATCTACGACCTGACCGGGGCCATGACCCAGGTGCGCGAGAATGGTGCGACTTCGGGGGCGGGTCTGTTGGCGGTCTATGGCTATGACAACCTGGGCCGTCGAACCTCTGTTCAGCGCCGAGGCGAGAGCCTGGCCGATGCCTCGACCACCTTTGGCTGGGACGGGGCCTCTCGGCTGATCAACCTGGGTCTCAATCTGTCGGGGACCAGTCAGGATGCGACCTGGACGCTGGGGTATAATCCGGCCGGTCAGGTGGTGGAGCGGTCGCTGAGCAACACCCTGTACGCCTATACCGCGGAGCCGAGCCTGTCGGACGCCTATGCCAACAACGGCCTGAACCAGGTGACGGCGGTGGACAGCACGGCGGTGGGCTATGACGGGCGCGGCAATATCATCGGAGATAGCCAGTCGGTCTGGAACTACGATTCCCGGAACCGGATCGTGAACGGTGACGCGACCGGCATAGACATCGGCACCTATTCCTATGACCCGGCGGGCCGGATGTGGCGGATCACGTCCGGTGGGGTGAACAGCCGCGCCAGCCATGCCCGGCTCCCCTCCCGACCAGCGAGTGACCAGGAGGGGGACGGGCCTAGATCAGCCGTACGGCGATCCCGGACAGGGTGTCGCGTAGGGCGGTTGCGCGCCGGGTGGTGGCACGGTCGTCGCCGGTGGCGGCCAGTCCCTCAGCCAGGCCCCGCAGGCGCGCCGCCAGGGTCGCATCGGTCTGTCCGGCCTCGATCAGGGGCAGGGCCTGATCGAGCGCGGCGTTGAGCTGGGCCGAGGCCTCGGCGGTCAGGCCGCCCGAGCGGGTCAGCTGTTCGACATAGGCCCGCGCGATGGTCGGGTGGGCCGGCCAGGTCACCGGGTTCTGCTGCTGCGGATTGAAGGCGGCACCCTGATCGGCCAGGCGGGCGGCGGCCAGTTCGGTCTCGGACAGGAACTGCGACGGGGCCAGCTCCAGCACATCCAGGCCGCGCGCGATCTCGGTGCCATAGATCCGGCCGTCGTACCAATAGGCCGACCAGAAGCCGCCGAACTGGAACGAGGTGTCCGACATCGGGCCGCGATCGAAATAGGCGATCTCGGTCGGATTGTTCGGATCGGTGAAGTCGAGCACCGAAATGCCGCCCTGGTACCAGGCCTGGACGAAGATATCGCGGCCCGGCACCGGCACGATGGAGCCATTGTGGGCGACGCAGTTCTCGCGGGCCGACTGGGCGGCGGGCAGCTTGTAGGTGCCGCGGCGCTCAAGCTGATTGTCGACGATGTCGTAGAAGGCGTTGGCGCCCCAGTTGCGTGGGTCCGAGACCTGGCAGCGCGGCCGGCCGCCGCCGCCCCATTCGTCGGTGAACAGCACGGTCTCGCCCTCGTTGTCGAAGGTGGCCGAGTGCCAGTAGGCAAAGCCCGGATCGGTCACGGCGTCGATGCGGGTCGGCCGGCGCGGGTCGGTGATGTCGAAGATGATGCCGTTGCCCGAACAGGCGCCGGCGGCCAGGTTGCGCGACGGAAAGACGGTGATGTCGTGGCACTGGTTGGTCTGGCTGGTGCGCTGGGTGCCCTGGCCATGATCGCCGCCGGGCCACAGGCCCGCGACCACGCCGGTCGACTCATCGGCGAAGACGCGCGGGCTGTCGATGATGCGGGCCTGGGACGGATCGGCCACCGGGATTTCGATGACGTCGATGGAGAACAGGGCCGTGCGCTGATCCCCCGGCAGGCCGGTGACGCAGCCGGCCAGCTCGTCCTCGTCGCGGACCGAGGCGGTGCCGGAGTTATAGACGATGATGGAACGGTCGTCGGCGGTCACGACCGAATGGGTGTGCGAGCCGCGGCAGGTCTGGACCTGGCCGACCTGGACCGGGGTGACTGGGTTGGAGATGTCGAAGATGCGGATGCCGCGGAAGCGGTCGGCGCTGGCTTCAACGTCAATGCCCTGACGGCCGCAGTCGACCCGGCCGTTGGTGGATTCCACCGACATGATCAACAGGTCGCCGACCAGCGAGACATCGCCCTGGCCGCCGGGGCAGACCACCGACGAGATCAGCTGGGGCTGGTCGCCGCCGAGGCGATACAGGTTGAAGCCGTGATAGCTGCCGACCGCCATCAGGTCGCCTTCGAAGGCCATGTCGGTGTTGGCGAAGGACAGGAACGGGCCGCGCTGGCTGAAGCGGGCCTCGGCGGCCCCGTCGCGCGTGCCCTCATCGCCGGTCGCGGGCAGCGGCAGGGGCGCACCGGACGGATTGGTCGGATCGTAGAAGCCTTCCGGCTTGGGCAGGCTGGCGACCAGGACCATGTTCGAGATCGCCTGTTCGGCGTCCAGGAAGCCGCCAGCCAGGGTCGAGCGCGGATCGGCGCGCAGGGTGCGCAAGGTCAGATCCATGCGCCGGATCTCGGCCTGCTGCTCGTTGTTCACATCGCCGACGAATTCGAACAGGGCCGGCTCATAGGCCGAGCCGGGCCGGTTCAGCAGATGCTCGACCATGGTCACGGCGCCGGCGTGGTGGGCGATCATCAGCTCCAGGAACAGACGGTCGAACTCTGTGCCGGAGGCGGCGGCCAGGGCGGCCATCTGTTCGGGCGAGGCCATGCCGGCCATGTTGGAATGGTCCATGGCCGGGCCGTGGCCGGCGTGTCCGGCATGGGCCGAACCGACCATCGGGACCTGCTGGCCGCGCTCGGTCAGCCAGGTGCGCATGAAGGCGATCTCATCGTCCTGCGAGGCGCGAATGCGACCGCCCATGGTGACGATTTCGGGATTGTTGGTGCGGCCCTCGATCAGGGCGGTCATCTCCACCGCCTGCTGATGGTGGACCATCATGCCCTGCATGAAGGCGATGTCGTCGTCGGAATAGCGGTTGTCCGAAACGCGGGCGGCGGCACCGGCTTCGAGCACGCGGCTGGCCTGGCCGGGGGCGCCGGGCTGAACGATCGGGGGGGTGGTCTGGGCCTGAACGGCGCCGGCGGCGAGCAGGGCCGCAATCGAGCAACCGACGAACAGACGAAGCGAACCAGACGACATGAGCAACCCTCCAAGATACCGATGCGGGGCACGGCTTAGCATGGCCTCGGCCTGAGGCCAGATTAAATGGTCTTAAGGTGGCGAAGGCGCGCTATGGACAGCCATGGATGTCGCCACCTTCAGAACCGCGCTGCTGGATTGGTACGACGCGGGTGCGCGCGAGCTGCCGTGGCGGGTGCGCGGCGGGCGGGCCGACCCCTACGGCGTGTGGCTGTCGGAGGTGATGCTGCAGCAGACGACGGTGCCGCACGCGACGCCGTACTGGCTGGAATTCCTGCGGCGCTGGCCGACGGTCGACGATCTGGCGGTGGCGGACGACGGTGAGGTCATGAGCGCCTGGGCCGGGCTGGGCTACTATGCGCGGGCGCGCAATCTGCTGGCCTGTGCAAGGGTGGTGGCGGGCGATCACGGCGGGATATTCCCGGATACCGAAGAGGGCCTGCGCGCCTTGCCAGGGGTGGGGCCCTATACGGCGGCGGCGGTGGCGGCGATTGCCTTCGACCGTTTGGCGCACGTGGTCGACGGCAATGTCGAGCGGGTGGTGGCGCGGCTGTTCCGCATTGCGACGCCCCTGCCGAAGGCCAAGTCTGAGATGCGAGCGCGGGCGGCGGAGCTGACCGATCCGGCGAGGCCCGGCGACTGGGCCCAGGCGATGATGGATCTGGGCGCAATGATCTGCCGGCCCAGGGCACCGCTATGCGAGCGGTGCCCGGTAGCCCGGTGGTGCGCGGGCCGGGCAGCGGGCGATATGGAGGCCTATCCGGTCAAGACGATCAAGACGGCCCGGCCCCGGCGCTACGGCGCGGTCTATGTGCTGCGGCGCGGCGACGAGACGGCCCTGGTGCGCCGTTCGCCCAAGGGCCTGCTCGGCGGGATGCTGGGCCTGCCGACGACGGACTGGGCGGACGTGAGGCTGGATGGGCTGGATGCGGCGCCGGTGGAGGCCGACTGGAAACGCGTGGGTGAGATTGAGCACGTCTTCACGCACTTCTCGCTGACGCTCGATGTGTGGATGGCTGAAGGCGAGGGGTTCGACGGCGCGATCTGGTCGCGCGATGCGAGCGGCCTGCCGAGCGTGTTTCTGAAGGCGGTGCGGTTGGCGCGGACTACTACATCCCCGTCCGCACCTCGGCCCTGATACGTCCGGACGGGCCGAGCGCCTGGATCAGGGCGTCTGGTTGGCGCACGCGGAACTCGTAGGCCTGGTCGTCGCTCCAGCGCACCGTCACCGTCTCGCCGATCAGCAACCGGCGGCCACGTTCGATGCGGGTGATCTCTTCGAGCCGGACGTCGATCCGCAGGCCGTAGAGATCTAGGAACACGAACAGGTTGAATGGAAAGGTCAGGTCGGTCCTGAGACGACGATCCGCGACCATGACGATCAAGCAGCGACGCGCGCCGCCGATCCGTGAGATGAAGTTTCGTAAGTTTCGGCCCGACGCTGTGGATTGGTAGAATTCGGCGCGAGCGGGTCTGCGAGGAAAGATTGGGTCGCCCGCCTGAATCCGACGAAGCACGCCGAAGGCGAGAAACCCGAAGACCCACAGGATGTTGAAGGCGAGGATGCAGGGAAACCAAGCATCGATCTGGGTTTCCGACGGCAAAATCTTACTGCATCCCGGCCCGCACCTGGGCGCGCAGCACGTCGATGGGCTGAAGGCCGCGGTCGGACTTGAAGCGCCAGTAGGTCCAGCCATTGCAGGCCGGCGCGTTTTCCATCAGGGCACCGAGCTTGTGGATCGAGCCGGACAGGTCGCCGGCCACCAGCGAGCCGTCCGCGCGCACGCGGGCCTCGCGCTGGCCTTTGGGGCAGAACAGCCGGTCGCCGGGGCGCAAGAGGCCGGCCTCGACCAGAGAGCCGAAGGCGACGCGCGGCTCGGCCTTCTTGGAGCCGGTGATCTTGATGTCCTCAGCCGTGGCCGGAACGACCTCGGCGATGCGCTTTTTGGCCAGGTCGGCGTAGGTCTGGTCGCGCTCGATGCCGATATAGCGACGACCCAGACGCTTGGCAGCGGCCCCGGTCGTGCCGGTGCCGAAGAAGGGGTCCAGCACGATGTCCCCGGCCTTGGTCGAGGCCAGCAGCACCCGATAGAGCAGGCTCTCGGGTTTTTGAGTGGGATGAGCCTTTTGGCCCTCGTCGTCCTTGAGGCGCTCCTCGCCCGTGCACAGGGCCAGGTGCCAGTCCGAGCGCATCTGGGTGTCTTCGTTGAAGGCTTTGAGGGCGTCGTAGTTGAAGGTGTAGCGCTTCTGTTCGCGGCTGCGCGCGGCCCAGATCAGCGTCTCATGGGCGTTGGTGAAGCGGGTGCCCTTGAAATTGGGCATGGGGTTGGCCTTGCGCCAGATGATGTCGTTCAGCACCCAATAGCCCAGGTCCTGAAGCGCGGAACCGAGGCGGAAGACGTTGTGATAGCTGCCGATCACCCAGATGGCGCCATCAGGCTTCAGCACGCGGCGGCACTCCGCCAGCCACTCGCGGGTGAAGCGATCATAGGCGGCGAAGCTCTCGAACTGGTCCCATTCGTCGTCGACAGCGTCGACCTTGGAATTATCGGGACGCAGCAACTCGCCGCCGAGCTGAAGATTGTAGGGCGGATCGGCGAAGACCAGATCGACCGAGGCGTCGGGCAGGGTCCTGAGCTGTTCGATGCAGTCACCGATCAGGATGGTATCCGGCTCAAGCGCCATGGTGCGGTCCTCAACTGTACCGGACCAAAAGCGCAAAACACGGTGAAGGAAGCGTTAGCCTCGCGCGGCAACCTCGGTGGCCGTGCCCGGAGCGGCAGAATTATTGGACTGAACGAGAACCATTCCCGGTGATCAGGCGTTCTGGGGAATGTTCGGTGACCGACACAGGCCGGTCCCCGTCCAGCTTTAAACAACAGAGGTCGCTTTCGCCGTGCTTCAGTGTTCGCCGCTCAAGGTCCTGGTGGTGGAGGACCAGGCCCTTCTTGCCATGGAACTTGAGTATGTGTTGCGAGAACTGGGCCATCAGGTGGTCGGGTGTGCCCAGGATTTCCGATCTGCCGAAATGCTGGCCGAAACGGCCGAGCCTGAAGTGGCGCTGGTTGATCTCAACCTCCGAGACGGACCGAGCGGCCCCAGGATCGCCGATGCGCTTCACGGGCGGTTCGGTGTGGCGGTCATCTTTCTGACCGCCAATCCGGAGCAGGTATCGAAAGGGCTCGACGGGGCTGTTGCTCTCATGCTCAAGCCGTTCGACCCAGAGACGCTGGCTGGTGCCGTTGCCTTCGCCGGGCGGTTTCGCCGGGAAGGCCGGTTGGACGATCCGCCGATCAAGTTGAGGATCGCCCCTCGATTGCGGGACATCGGCCAGCTACCGGGTTAGGCGTCCTTGCGGCTTGACCGAGCGCGAGCGAGATCCCGTCCAAGCCTCAGTACCAGCAGGATCAGGCCGGTCACCACGACGATCACACTGACCGCAGCCAGCAGGATCAGCCACCAGCTGTTGATGTTGTCGCCGCCTGGACCGAAATCCAGAATGTGTAGTCGCCACATGACGTCGAACAGGCTCCACATCTGCGACCGGCGGGAGACGACGGCTCCGGTCGCCGTATCCAGGTAGAAGCGCGTGCCCTCCGGGTCGTCGAACTCGACGCGCCACAGCGGGCCCTCACGGCCGGTTTCGACCGGGGCCTCAGCCAGCAGCTCGGCCGACTGGGCCTCGCCCGGACCCTGGTACTGTTCAGAGGCCAGGCGCTGCGCCTCGGCCGCGTCATAGGGAGTTAGCGGCCGGCCCGTCCGTGCCGAGAGGCGAACGGGTTCGCCCTCGACCGGGGATAGCGTCCAGACAGGGCCGCGGGGCGTCATGCTCAGCTCTGCCCGCGCGGGGAAGACACCCGCCTCGGTGGCCACTTCTGCCAGCGGTCGGGTCTGGCCCATGTCGAGCTGGACCGCTGGAATTTCGGATAGACGATGCTCGCCGCGCACCCGTTCAATCGGCAGCGCGACCATGACCAGCCCACCGATGACCCAGAAGGCGATCTGGGCTGCCACGATCAGGCCGATCCATTTGTGCAGCCAGACGGAGACGCGATTCAGGCGAGCACTCATGGACTATCCTAACGAGAGGCCCGGAGTGTCCGGCGGGCCGGCGGTCGGCGCAAGATCGAGCTGCATCAAGGTGACGTCCAGCCATCGTCCGAACTTCCAGCCTGCCCGGCGATAGATGCCCGCAGGTCGGAAGCCCAGGCCTTCATGCAGGATGACTGAGGCGTCGCTCTCGTCATTGGAGATGGCCGCAATCATCTGGCGCAGGCCGATGTCACGGCATTGGTCGATGATGGTCTGCATCAGGGCGCGCCCGAGGCCCTGACCCTGAAATCCTTCGCCCACATAGATCGACGTCTCCACCGCATAGCGATAGGCCGCGCGGGGCCGGAACGGCGAGGCATAGGCATAGGCCGCGACCTCGCCGTCGATCTCGGCTACCAGCCAGGGCAGGCCCAGTCGTTGGACGCCGGACAGATGCTCAACCAAGGTCTCGGTCGAGGGCGGGATGTCCTCAAAGGTCGCGGTCCCTTCGCGAACCTCACGGGCATAGATGGCGGCCACCGCCGCCATGTCGCCGGCGGTGGCGTCGCGGATCATCCGTCAGGGCGTTCCCAACCGCGTTGGGCGGCCCAGACGCAGAAGGCGTAGTCGTGGGCGATGTCCCGCAGATAGTCGAAGCGGCCCGACGACGCGAAGTGGCCCGCCGTCATGTTGATCTTGAGCAGGACCGGCTTGCCCGAGGTGGTGGCGGGGCGCAGCTTGGCGACCCACTTTTCCGGCTCCCAGTAGGTCACGCGCGGATCGGACAGGCCACCGGTGGCCAGGATAGCTGGATAGGCCTTTGCCTCGACCTGATCGTAGGGGCTGTAGCTCATCATATAGTCGTAGGCCTCGGCATCCTCGATCGGGTTGCCCCACTCGGGCCATTCCGGCGGCGTCAGCGGCAGGGAGGTGTCACTCATGGTGTTGATCACATCCACAAACGGCACATTGGCCAGGACACCGGCCCACAGGTCCGGGCGCATATTGGTGACCGCCCCCATCAGCAGCCCGCCGGCCGACCCCCCATGGGCGACGATATTGCCTGCTGTGGCATAGTTGTGAGCGATCAGGTGTTCCGCGCAGGCGACGAAGTCCTCGAAAGTCTTTTTCTTGGTGAAGCGCCGCGCCGCCAGGAACCAGCCCCAGCCCTTGTCGGACCCGCCGCGAATATGGGCGATGGCATAGATGAAGCCACGATCCACCAGTGACAGACGGTTGGCGTTGAAGCTGGCCGACATCGGAATTCCATACGAGCCGTATCCATAGAGCAGCAACGGAGCTGAACCGTCGACCGGCGTGTCGCGCCGCCGCAGAATAGAGATCGGCACCATGGCCCCGTCTGCGTGTGGGGCCTCCATGCGCTCGACGACATAGTCTTCCGGGTTGTGGCCCGATGGGATTTCCTGGGTCTTGCGCAGGGTCCGGGTACGCGAGGCCATGTCGTAGTCCCAGGTCTCGGTCGGCCGAGCCATGGAGTTGTATGCGTACCGCATGACGTCGGTGGAAAAGTCGTAGGAACCTTGCCTGGACAGGGCATAAGCGGGCTCATCAACCGCGATGGCGTGCTCCTCGCCGGCGCGGCTGCGCACAACGATGCGAGTGTTGGCGTCGGCGCGTTCCTGGCGGACCAGCCAGTTCTCGAACAGACCGACCTGCTCGATGATCTTGCCGGCCGTGAATGGGATCAGGTCCGTCCAGCCAGACTTGGCGGGGTTGGACGTTGACGCCTCGCACACCTTGAAGTCGACTGCGCCGTCGGCGTTGGTGCGGATGATCCAGCGGTCGCCCCAATGGTCCAGGTCGTAGAGCACACCCTCTGAGCGGGGCTCGGCCAGTGTCGGCTCTGCGGTTGGGTTGGAGCCGTCAATATAACGGGTCTCGGAGGTTTCCTGGTTCTGGATGCCGATGACGACAAAGGCGTTGTCCGAGGTGCGGCCGACGCCCATGAACATTCCGTCGTCGGTTTCTTCATAGACCAGGGTACGCTCGCCGCCCGTGATGGGACGGCGGTAGATCTTGTCGGGGCGTCCGTTGTCGTCACGGTTGGTCCAGAACAGCCACTGGCTGTCGGGCGAGACGGTGAAATCTCCGACTGTCTCGTCGATGGGGTCGCCGATCAGGTCACCGGTGGTCAGGTCCTTGACGTAGATCTTGTAAACCTCCGAGCCTTGGTCGTCCTCGGCATAGACAAAATACCGATGATTGGGGCTGGGGCTGGTTGAGCCGACCGAGGAATAGTCCTTACCCTCGGCCAGGGCATTGGCGTCCAACAGGATTTGTTCTTCGGTGGTCTGACCTTTGGGACGGCGGCAATAGAAGGGATGCTGCGCCCCGGTTTCGTAGCGGACGTAATACTCCCAGTCGCCATAGGCGGCCGGGACCGAGCTGTCGTCTTCCTTGATGCGCCCGCGCATCTCGTTGAACATCGCCTCTTGCAGGTCGGCGGTGGGAGCCAGCACGGCTTCGCGATAGGCGTTCTCGGCTTGCAGATGTTCGCGCACATCCGCCTTGATCAGCGAGGGATCGCGCAGGACGGCCTGCCAGTTGTCGTCCTTCATCCACTGATAGTCGTCGGTTCGCACCCGGCCGAGCTGTTCGATGGTCACCGGAATGCGGCGGGCGACGGGGGGCGTGGGCATGGCGGCTCCGGTCTGAGCGAAGGCGGGGCCCCCGGACACCGAAACGGCGGCGAGGGCGGCGGATGAGGCGAGCATTTGGCGACGATTCACAACGGACTCCCAAAATTTGATGCGGACGTTGCTCAGCTTGGAGCATCAGGTCAAATGAATGTTCGACAAGGCTAGGACGCGTGCATGGAATGGGATCAGACGATCCAGATGATCGAGGCCACGGTTCAGGTGGAGAACACCCGGCCGGGAGGTGATCGACGCATTTCCGCGGGCCTTCTGGTGTCGGCACCCTATTGGGACGGTACGCCACGCACGGTCCTGGTGACGGCGGCTCACGCCGTCGACCCATCGGAGACGCCTGAGATCCGCATCGGCTGGCGTTTCTCCACAGATGACGGCGGCTGGAGCTTCGCCCCGCAGCCGGCTCCGCTGGAGATCGGTGGTCGTGACCTGTGGGCCCGCCATCCGGAACGCGACATTGCCGTGGTCGAGATCGTCGCGCCGCCCAACATCGCCGCCCGCGCGATCCCACTGGACTGGCTGGCCGATGAACGCGACCTGGAAGCTCAGGGCGTGGGGCCGGGCGTCCAGGTCTTCACCCTGGGCTATCCGCGGGGTCTGTCCTCGAACCGGGCCGGGTTCCCCATCCTGCGCACGGTCAGGATCGCGTCCTATCCCCTGAGTCCGATCCGGGCCTTTCCGACCTTCCTGATCGACGGCTTCCTCTATCCTGGGAATTCGGGCGGGCCGGTATTTCTGGCTGAAGGGGCTGACGGCCATCCGCTAGTGCTGGGCGTCGTTACCCAGCAGGTGGACCAGGGCGAGGAACCGCTTGGCCTGGGCGTCGTGGTTCACGCCACCTATGTTCGGGAAGCGTTGGCAATTCTGGATGAGCGCGTCCAGCAAGACGCTCCCCCACGCCGTCGGCGCCGGGTAGGTTAGTTTACGCCGGCGACGGAGAGGACGACCTGTGCCGCGGCGGTGCTGGGGTCGGGCTGGCCACGCCCCATCAGATCCAGCGCGGCGGTCTGGCGCGCGATCTGGTCGGCCCGCAGGGTGGCATCGTCGAGCCGTTCAGCTACAGCCCGGCTTAGGGCCTCCGGTGTGGCCTCGCTCTGGAGGAACTCTGGAGCGATCCGTTCGTCAGCGGCAATGTTGAACAAGGTGATATGGCGCGACGTCATCAGCGGTCGGGTCAGGGCAAAGCTAAGGCCACCAAGCTTGTAGGCGATCACCATCGGCAGTCCGGCCAGGGCCAGTTCGGTGGAGACGGTTCCCGATGTCGCCAGCGCGACGGTGGCGGCCCGCATGGCGTCTTTCTTGGCGGCGTCTCCTTCGACCAGAATGGTCCGAAATGGCCATCCCGCTACGCGGCCCCGAAGATCGTCAGCGATCGTTTCGGCGACGACCACCGCCACAGCAAGATCCGGCCGGTCGATCCTGAGCCGGCGGGCGGTCTGCTCGAACAGGGGCGTCATGCGCGCGATTTCGGCGGGGCGGCTTCCCGGCAATATCAACAGCAGCGGCTGGTCGGCACCCAGGCCGTGGTCGCGCCGGAAGCGGTCCCCGTCCGCCTGTGAAAAATCAATGGCCAGGCTCGGGTTGCCGACAAAGGTGGTCGCCAGACCTTCCTTTTCGAACCACGGCGGGTCGAAACCGTGAAGCGTCATCAGGTGATCGACCGAAGCGGCCAGGGTCCTGGCCCGGCCCGGTCGCGACGCCCAGACCTGGGGACCGACGTATTTCACGATCTTCAGGCCGGGCAGGGCCGCGCGCAGGCCTTTGGCCACCCGGATGGTGAAGCCCCAGCTGTCGATCAGGACAGCCACATCCGGCTTCTCGTCAACAGCCAGCTCCACCGTCTCTCGGACCCGCTGCTTGACGCGACCATAGGCCCTGAGGCCCTCGATCCATCCGAGGATGGATAGGTCCGAAATGTCGAAGGGGCTGACGACACCCTGTTCGGCCATGCGCGGGCCGCCGACGCCGACGAAGTGGACGTTGTCGGCTCCGACCTTGGCCTTGATCGCCTGGGCCAGGCCGGCCCCCAGATTGTCTCCCGAGGCCTCGGCGGCGACGAGCATGACGGTGAGCGGCCGGCTCATCCCTCGCCCCAGACGAACAGGCCCAGCCGGTCGGCAGCAGCGATGACGCCCGGTCGGTCGATGACGATGAGGTCGCCCGTCGGGCCGGCTATTCCGGCCAGACCGGCGGCATGGGCCAGTTCGATCGTCCTGACGCCGATGACCGGCAGGTCGATCCGTCGTTCCTGAATGGGTTTGGGTGCCTTGGCCAATACACCTTGGGGGGCGTTACCCCGAAGGTCGGCCGGCAGGCCGGCGACCCGTTCCAGCATGGAGTCCGTACCTTCCTGGGCCTCGACGGCGAGCACCAGGCCACTGGAGACGACGGCTCCCTGGCCGACGTCCAGATCGCCGATCGCGCGGGCGACTGTCAGCGCCTTTTCGATGTCGGCGCGATCCGTCATACGCGGCTGGACGGCACCGAGAGCGCCGGCGGGCAAGGTCTGGTCGCCACCCAGAATGTCGTCGGCTCCTTCCACCGCAAACCCCGCATCCGCGAACACCTTCAGGACCTGGCGCAGTAAGGCGTCGTCCCCCTGTTTGGCGGCCGTGATGATGCCGGGCAGGACGGTCATGCCCTTGAGATCGACCTTGAAGGTCGAGAAGTCTGGCCGGCTGACCTTGCCGGCCAGACACACGGCGGCGCAATTCGCTTTCTTCAGCGCATCCAGGCACTTGCCGAACTCTCCCAGCGCCAGATCGACGCCTTCTGAGGATTGCAGCACGTCGTCGGCATAGCCCTTCAGGCGGATGACGAAGACCGGACGACCCTGGGCCCGGCACGCCTCGACGATTCGGATCGGCAGGTCGCCGCCGCCCGCGATCAGACCCAGGCGGTCCATATCAGGTCTCCGGCAAGCACAGTGGGCGTGAACCGCCGTCGCGGATGAAGGCGACGATCTCGGCGGCCTCGGCCAGGTCGCGGGATTCAGCCTCGGCACGGTCCAGCCGCTCGGCGAAGGTGCCCTCGCCCTCGAACAGGTCGCGATAGAAGGCCAGCATCTGCTTGATCCGGGTCCGGTCAAAGCCGCGCCGCTTGAGCCCGACCATGTTGAGGCCGTGCAGGCGGGCATGATTGCCCCAGACGGAGCCGAAGGGGATGACGTCGCGGGTTACCGCCGCCAGACCTCCAACCATGGCCCCGCGTCCGACGCGGCCATGCTGGTGAATGGCGCACAGGCCACCCAGGAAGACATTGTCACCGATGACGACATGGCCACCCAGGGTCGCGTTATTGGCAAAGGTGACCTGATTGCCGACAACGGCGTCATGTCCGACATGGGCACCGGTCATGAACATACAGCTGGACCCGACGGTGGTGACGCCGCCGCCCTGAACGGTTCCGCGGTTGAAGGTGCTCCCCTCACGGATCAGGTTGTTTTCGCCGATCTCCAGCCGGGTCGGTTCGCCCTTGTAGCCGCCATGCTGAGGCGGGCCACCCAGGACCGAGAAGGGGTGCACGATCGTACCGGCTCCGATCTCGGTCACTCCATCGACGATGACGCTGGAGACAAGCTGCACGCCGGCATGGAGGGTGACGTCGGGCCCGACGTGACACCACGGTCCGATCTCGGCGTCGGCGGCGATGCGAGCGGCGGGATCGACGATGGCGGTCGGATGGATTCGGCTCACAGGTCTGGTGTCCCTACAGGCCGGTCTCAACCACCATGGCGGCGAACTCGGCCTCGGCCGCCAGCTTGCCGTCGACGAATGCTTCGCCCCTGAACTTGAACAGATCGCCGCGATGCTTGACCACGACCACCTTCATCCGGAGCTGATCACCCGGACGTACCGGCTTGCGGAAACGCGCGCCATCCACCGACATGAAGAAAATTGCCTTGCCGGAGACGTCTGCATCCAGCGACTTGGACATCAGCACCGCTCCGGTCTGACCCAGGGCCTCCACGATCAGCACACCGGGCATGACCGGGTTGCCAGGAAAGTGCCCCTGGAAGAATGGCTCGTTGTGGGTGACGTTCTTGATGCCTGTGATCGAAGTGTGGGCGAGATAGTTCTCGGCCCGATCCACCAGCAGCAGGGGATAGCGATGCGGGATCCGCCGCATCACCTCTGCGAAATCAATTTCCTCGCCGCGATCTTCCGACTCACTCATCGGGCCCTCCGTGTCGTCTGCTCGCCTGTTTGGCGAGCCAGACGGTTTCGCGCAAGAACCGCCGCATGGGTCGGGCCGGTTGTCCGCCCCAGGTTTCGCCGTCGGGCACATCGTTGATCACCATCGAGGCCGCACCGATCCGCGCGCCCTTGCCAATGTTAACATGGTCGGTGACACCCGCTCGCCCGCCGAGCTGAGCGCCGTCCCCGATGACCACGCTACCGGACAGGCCAGTGTGGCCGGCGAGGATCACATGGCGTCCCAGCCGACAGTTGTGGCCGACCTGGACCAGATTATCGATCTTGGAGCCTTCGCCGATGACGGTGTCGTCCCAGGCCCCCCGGTCAATGCAGCTGTTGGCACCGACGGAAACGTCGTCTTGCAGGATGACCCGACCCAGCTGGGGCACATCAACCAGACCCGCAGTGCCGCCGGCTACACCGAATCCCGCTTCACCGATCACCGTCGAAGCACCGATCCGCACACGGTCCCCGATCAGGCAGCAGCCAAGCGAAACATTAGGTCCGATGTCGCAATTGCGCCCAATCTGGACGCCGGGACCGATCACCGTATTGGCACCGATGCGGGTTCCAGCCCCGATGCTGACACCCCGGGCCAGAACGACGCCAGGGCCGGTCACGACCCCGTCTTCCAGCGTGGCATCGGCCGACCCGGCCGTCCCGTCGCCGGCCGTGCGTACGGCGTGAAGCCGACGGGCGATGTCGGCCCAGGCGGCCTGGGGCGTGCGCGTGATGAGCCGTGCACAGCCCGCGGGGGCCAGGTCGGCATGGCGCTCGACCAGGAATACGGCGCCTGCGCGGCTGGCCGCGAGATCGAACCGGTATTTGGGGTCCGCCAGAAACGCGACGCTCCGCCCATCGGCATGGATGAGCGGAGCGGCATTTTCTATTCTGAGGTCAGGGTCGCCGTTCGCAAGAACGGCACTCGTCAGCTCAGCGATTTCTGCCAGAGACAGACCGGGCGCGGACTCGAAGAAGCGCGCGTCGGGCATCTCTGAAGCGACCCGTCCTACTGTTGCGGCAGCGGCGAGCGGTCGAAGGACAGCGTTTGCAGCTGCTGGTTCATCAGTTCGATGACCCGGTCGGTGATGTCCATGGCCGGGTTCGCACCAAACATGGCCGAGCGATCGAACAGCAGGCCGCAACCCCGCTCCTGATAGACTTGGACCAGGATCGGATCCATGGTTTCGCCAATGCGCTGGATCTGGAGCCCCTGGGTGTACTGGAGCTCGCCTTCGCGTTGGGCCGCCAGCTGTTGATAGGCACCGGCGCGCTGCTGCAGGGCACCGGCGCGCTGCTGGAACTGGTCAGCCGGGAGGCTGGCCTGGCCTTGCTGGAGGGCGGCCACTTCGGCCTCGATCGCCGAGCCTTCAGGCTGCAACTCTGCACGCACGGCGTCAGTCAGCTGCTGCATCCGGGCGCTGACGGCTTGGCCGACCATTGAGCCGGCGACGGCGCGGCCCTGGTTGAAGGTGCAGATACCGGGGATCACCGGGCCGGGGTTGGTCGGCTGAGCCGGCTGGGCACCGGCAGCGCCGGCGAGGGCCATCGCCACGGCGGCGACGGAGGCGAGGAGGGGGAGCTTCATCGAATAGTCCTAGAACTGGGTTGAGGTGGAGAACCTGAACGTCTCGGTCCGGTCGTAGTTTTCTCTCTGCAGGATTTGCGAGAAGTCGAAGCGGATCGGCCCCATGGGCGAGCGCCAGTGAACACTGAGGCCAGCCGACGCACGCGGACTGATGTCCGACACGATGTTCGGGTCCGGGAAGCCGGTGGCGTCGATCCGGTAGCGGTCGTCAAGCATACCCACCGTTCCGTAGTCGATGAACGCCGAGGTGCGAACGCCGTACTCCTCAGGCAAGAAATTCGGCAGCGTCAGCTCAAGGGTGCCGATGGCGTACATATTTCCGCCCAGGGCATCGCCGGTCAGAAGGTCACGTGGACCCATGCCCGCCGTCTCGAAGCCGCGGAAGGTGTTGCCCCCCTTGAAGAAGCGGTCGTTGATCCGGATCGGATCGCCGCCCCAGCCACTGATGTATCCCGCTGACACATCGGCCGAGAACACGATGGACGACGTGATGCCGCGGAACCAGGTGCCGCTCACTTCGGTGCGAACATAGTTCACATCGCCGCCGATGCCGGCCAGCTCCTGCCACAGGTTACCGCGCCAGCCCCGCGTCGGACGAACCGGGTCGTTGGTGCGGTTGACGTTCAGCGTGTAACCGACGGTCGAGGACAGGAAGCTGCCGACCTGTTCGCACAGCGCCCGCGAACCGAAGCCTGGGCAATAGCCGTTCGGCACCTCAATGGAGTCCGACTTCAGGTTGTAGCGTATGCTCAGGCCTGTGTAGTCGTTGATCGGCCAGCCGGCTCGTAGGCCGACGCCCGTCGACACCCAGTCGAACGACGATTCGTTCTGAAGATTGTACCGGTAGTGATAAAGATCGAAGCCGGCGCGCAGATCCCGCCCGAGGAAGCGTGGCTCGGTGAAGGTGATGTTGGCCTGCTGGCGAAGCGATCCCCAGGACAGACGGGCGACCAGGTTCTGTCCCCGGCCCCGGAAGTTGGACTGGGTGACGCCCAGGTCAATGATGAAGCTGTCCACCGACGAGAAGCCGGCCCCGAATGACAGGGTGCCGGTCGGCTGTTCCTGGACACCGACCTGAAGCACGGTGCGATCAGGTGCCGATCCCTGCACGCGCTCGATCGTAACATCTTCAAAGAAATTCAGGCGTCGCAGGTTGTTGCGCGACATATCGACCAGTGCCTGGTTGAAGGCGTCCCCCTCGGTCAACATCATCTCGCGACGGATGACCGGGTCGATGGTCTGGGTGTTGCCGACGATGTCGATCCGCTCGACGTAAACCCGAGGGCCTTCCCGGACCTGGAAGGTGATGTCGACCGTGTCGTTTTCGCTGTTCGGGGTTTCGACCGGTCGAATGTCCACGAAGGCGTAACCGGCGGCACCGGCGGCGAACGTCAGGGCCTCGACGGCCTGTTCGACCCGATCCGACTCATAGCGGTCGCCCGTGCGGATGGGGATCAGGGCGCGCAGAAACTCGGCATTCAGTCGCTCGTTTTCCGTCTCGACCTGAAGGTCGCCGAACTCGTAGGGATCTCCCTCGTCAATGGTCAGCGAAATCTGGAAGTCTTCCTGGTCCGGCGTCAGTTCCGCCACCGACGAAACGACCCGGAAGTCGTAGTAGCCACGGTTCGTATAGAAGTCGCGCAGCTGTTCGCGGTCGTACTCCAGACGGTTGGGATCATAGTTGTCGTTGGACGACAGGAAATTCCACCAGTTCGACCGCTCGGTCACCATGACATCGCGCAGGTCGCCGTCCGAATAGGCCGAGTTGCCCAGGATGTTGATGTTGCGGACGCCGGTCTGGACGCCTTCGTCGATCTCGAAAATCAGATCGACGCGGTTCTGCTCCAGCTGGACCAGCTTGGGCGTGACCGTCGCGGAGATCCGACCGGAACGGCGGTACAGCTCAACAATGCGCTGAACTTCGGCCTGGACGCGGGCACGGGTATAGACGCCGCGCGGACGCACCGTGATCTCTTCGCGCAGGCTTTCCTCGTTGAGGGCGCTGTTTCCCTCGAAGACGACCTGGTTGATGATCGGGTTCTCTGCGACCTGAATCACCAGGGTGCCGTTGGGCTGCAGCGCGATCTGAACGTCCGAGAAGTGATCGGTGCGGAACAGGGTCCGGACCGCCAGGTTGATGACCGCGTCATCCACCACATCACCCGGCTGAATCGGCAGATAAGACAGGATCGTCGAGGGATCGATACGCTGGGCCCCCTGGACCTGGATCCGGGTAACAACGGCGGACTGCGGGGCCTCCTGCGCGGGCGTGGCCGCCGGATCGGCGGCGGGCTCGGCGGCAGGCGCTTCCTGTGCCCAGGCCGGTGTGGACAGGACGGCCGTGGCGACCAGAGCCAGAAGGCTCGTTTGGAGGGCTGGGCGTGACCGGTAATGCATTCTGAAAACCATCGGCGACGGGCTAGGGGTTACGACGTCCCGCCGAGGAAGGCGAAGAGGTTGAGCTTGTTCAGATCGTTCCAAGTGGCGAACAACATCAATCCCACGAGCAAAGCAAGTCCGACGCGGAAGCCGGCCTCCTGGAATTGAGCGTTCAGCGGCCGTCGGGCGACGGCTTCATAGGCGTAGAACACGAGATGGCCCCCATCCAAAATCGGAACCGGCAACAGATTGAAGAAGCCGACTGCGACCGAAAGGAGGCCGGCAAGGGTCAAAAGCGAGAAAAACAGCCTGAGGGCACCTTCGCCGAAGCTCTGGGCACCCGTTATGGCGTGATCGGCGATCGCCCCTGAGGCGCGGGCGATGCCGATCGGGCCCGAAAGTTGGTCGCCGCTCTCGCGCCCGGTGAAAATTCGACCGAGATAGGTCAGGGTGCTGTCGAGAATTCCGCCGGTCTGGCGCACCCCGAAGACCAGGGCCTGCGGCAGGTTGTAGCGGTGCACCTCATAGTCGGCCCGCGACTGGCTGGGTCCGACGCCCAGATATCCCATCCGGACCGTCGACTGGTCGATCTCGCTCTGAACTTCGCGGGCACCCGGTGTCGCGGTCAGGTCGACCAATTGACCGGCGCGATCGACCTCGAAACGGATCGGCTGGCCGGCTCGGCCCGAGATGTGAAGCTGCAGGTCTTCCCAGCGCTCAATCCTGCGCCCGTCGGCTTCGACGATCAGATCGTCGACCTGGAACCCGGCGGCGGCGGCGGGGCTGCCGGCCTCGACCGATCCGATCCGGGGTTTGAGAAGGACGGTTTCCCCCATGGCCATGGCCAGGACGGCAAAGATCGTGATGGCCAGCAGAAAATTGGCGACCGGTCCGGCCAGGACCACCAGGGCGCGCTGCCAGATCGGCTTGAAGTGATAATAGGCCCGCTCGGCCCCAGGGCCCTGCTCGACCACGATCTGCTCTCGCAGCGCATCGAGCCCCTCACGGTCGGGGACGCCAGTAACGTCCAGATCCCCGGAAAACTTGACGTAGCCCCCGAGGGGCAGGGCCGCCAGTCGCCACTCGACACCGGACCTGTCGATTCGGGACCAGAGGGTCTTGCCAAACCCGATCGAGAAACGGTCGATCTTCACGCCGAACAGCTTGGCCACGCTGAAATGGCCGAGTTCGTGAATCACGATGACAAGACCCAGCACGGCCACGAAAGCGGCCAGCGTGCCCAGAAGGGAGCCTATGAAATCGAGCATTCTGTCCTAGACCCTCACTTTGACGCCTAGGCCGCCTGGGCGCGTCGGCTGATAGCCTCCGACGCCAGACGGCGAGCACCTTTGTCGGCGCCCAGGGCCTGTTCCAACGGACTGTCGCCCGCCCCGGAATCGTTCGCATCAACGAAGCCGTCGAGCGTTTCCGATACCGTGGCGGCAATATCAAGAAACCCAATCTTGCGGTCAAGAAAAGCCCGCACGGCGGTCTCATTCGCCGCATTGAAGATCGCTGGTGCCGCCCCCCCAACCGTCAGGGCCTGTCGAGCCAGACGCAGGAGCGGAAACCGTGTTTCATCCGGTGCCTCAAAAGTCAGGGCACCAATCTCGGCCAGGCTGAGCCGGGGGGCCGGCCAGGCGATCCGTTGTGGCCAGGCCAGGGCGCAGGCGATCGGGGTGCGCATATCCGGCGGACCCAGCTGGGCCAGGGTCGATCCGTCCGCATATTCGACCATCGAATGAATGATCGACTGGGGATGAACCAGCACCTCGATCCGGCCGGCCTCCATGCCAAAGAGATAGGCCGCCTCGATCATCTCCAGACCCTTGTTGGCCATGGTGGCGGAATCGACGGAGATCTTGGCCCCCATCGACCAGTTCGGGTGGGCGACGGCCTGTTCGGGTGTGACCGAGGCCATGGCCGCCAGCGGCAGGGTACGGAAGGGGCCGCCGGAAGCCGTGAGGGTAAGGCGTGTCACGACATTCCGGTTGTGCGGTTCCAGGACCTGAAAGATGGCGGAATGCTCGGAATCCACCGGAATGACCTGGCCGCCGGCCTGCCGTGCCGCCTCAATCAGGGCAGGGCCGCAACACACCAGACTTTCCTTGTTGGCCAGGGCCAGGGTGGTGCCCATCCGGGCGGCGGCCCAGGCAGGCCTGAGTCCGGCGGCGCCGACAATCGCGGCCATGATCCAGTCGGATCCCGCCGTCGCCGCCGCCTCTACGGCGTCGTCCCCCGCAGCCGTTGCGATTCCGGACCCGGCCAGGCGGGCATCCAGTTCGGGCTTAAGCGCCGCATCGGCGATCACGGCCAGTTCAGGCCGCCAGCTCAGCGCCTGTTGCGCCAGCAGAGCGACATTGGAGCCAGCCGTCAGAGCATCGATCTGATAGGCGTCCGAGCCACCCGTCCGGCTCATCAGGTCAAGGGTCGAGACTCCGATGGAGCCGGTCGACCCAAGGACGGTGATGCGGCGACGGCTCATGCCGTCAGTCCCAGATCGACGACCAGCTTGATCGCGGCCACCACCACTACGGCGAACATCAACCCGTCGACCCGGTCCAGCAGACCGCCATGGCCGGGGATCAAGTCACCCGAATCCTTGACGCCGTACCGACGCTTGAGCGCAGATTCCCAAAGGTCGCCGGCCATGGTCGCCAGGGCTCCCGCCAGACCGATCACGGCCGCCAGCGACAGGCTGACACCGGAAAACGTAAGATAGCCGCCGCCGCCGGTTGCGACGAGAAGCATCGCCATGGCAGCACCGCCGATCAGGCCACCGATGAAGCCGGACCAGGTCTTGTTGGGCGAGAAGCGGGGCCACAATTTGGGGCCTTTGAGCAGGCTGCCGACCAGATAGGCGAAACTGTCGGCTGCCCAGGTGACAGCGAACAGCAGGATGATCCAGCTTCCACCCTCCGAGGACAGGCGCAGCCAGACCAGCAAGACCAGCGGCCAGCCCAGATAGAAGACCCCATAGGCTGCGTCGATCGGCGAGCGCCGGACCGCCTGGGCGATCAGGAAGGCCAGGATGGCCCCGAACGACAGCAGCACCAGCCCCAGCGAAATGTCAGCCAGATAGACGGCCAGCCCCGGCACGATGACGCCCACGGCGACCGCAGCCGCCATCCATTTGGCTGACCCGGGGGCCGTCATCTTGGCCCATTCCCACGACAGCAAGAGGGCGGCGGCCCCCATCAGGGCCGCAAAGGCCCATCCTCCGAGCCACAGGCCTGCGATGGCCAGCGGTGCGAGCACTGCCGCGGATGCGGCCCGGATGATGATGTCGCGTCCCGACACTATCCTGCCTGCCGAGCCGTTTCGAGGCCGCCGAACCGCCGCTCACGCATCCGGAACGCCTCGATGGCCTCGGCCAGGGCTTCCCGGCCGTAGTCCGGCCAGAAGATGTCCTGGAACAGGAGTTCGGCGTAGGCGGCCTCCCACATCAGGAAATTCGAGAGGCGATGCTCGCCCGAGGTGCGAACCACCAGATCGACCGGCGGTGCACCGGCCGTCGACAGCAGACGTTCGAAGCGCTCTTCGGTCAGGCTGGCGGAATCTTCGCCGCTTTCAGCAAACCGCCGGGCAGCATCCACGATGTCAGCACGCGAGCCGTAGTTGAAGGCAACCTGCAGCAAAAAGCGGTCGTTGCGCGCGGTGCGCGCCTCGGCGCGTTCGACGATCTCGCGGATGTCGTCGGGCAGGCCTTCATGGCGGCCGGGAATTCTCAGCCTCACGCCTTCGCGCACGAGGCGGTCCAGATCACTTTCGACGTAGGCCCGCACCAGGCCCATCAACTCGGACACCTCTGCGGCCGGACGCCGCCAATTCTCGGTCGAAAAGCCGAAAACGGTCAGACAGGTCAGGCCCAGGTCCGGGGCAGCCTGGACGGTGCGCTTGAGGGCCTCTACGCCAGCCCGGTGGCCCAGGGTGCGCGGCAGGCCCCGCGCCTTCGCCCAGCGACCGTTGCCGTCCATGATCAACGCGACGTGGCGCGGACCGGCGGCATCTGGGCTGGGGCGATCGGCCATCAAGGCACCTTTCGAGGCTCAGGCCGCAGCCTAGACCTGCATGATTTCCACTTCTTTGGCCTTGAGGGCCTCGTCGATGCGCTTGATGGCGGCGTCGGTGTCCTTCTGGACCTCGGCTTCCATCTTCTTCTGCTCGTCCTGACTGATCTCGCCTGCCTTTTCGGCCTTTTTGAGATCATCGTTCGCATCGCGACGAACATTTCGTACAGCGACCTTCTGCTGCTCGGCATAGCGCCCGGCCAGCTTGGCCAATTCCTTGCGGCGCTCCTCGGTCAGGGGCGGAATCGGCACCCGGATCGTCTGGCCGTCGACGATGGGGTTGAGGCCCAGGCCGGCGGCGCGGATCGCCTTCTCGACGGAGACCACGACACCCTTGTCCCAGACGTTGACCGCGATCATGCGCGGCTCCGGCACGGTGATGGCGGCCACGGCATTCAGGGGAGAGGTTGAGCCATAGGCCTCGACCTGGACCGGTTCCAGTAGGCCGGCCGAGGCGCGGCCCGTGCGCAGGCCGGCGAACTCCTCCTTCAGCGCGCTGACAGCCTTGTCCATGCGGCTGCGGATTGTGTTGAGGTCAGGCTTGGCCATTGTCGTCTCCCGGTCTTTCGTCGTGCCTCAGCCGTCGGTGCAGATGACGGTGAAGGCCCCCTGGCCGTCCAGCACCCGCTGGAACGCGCCTTGCTCACGGATGGAGAAGACCACGATTGGAATTCTCGCATCGCGCATCATGGCAATGGCGGATGCATCCATGACCCGCAAGTCCTTGGCCAGAACGTCGGTGTAGGTGAGGGTGTCGTATCGCGTGGCGTCCGGGTCCTTCTTGGGATCTGCCGAATAGACACCATCGACCGATGTCCCCTTGAGCAGAACGTCACAGCCCATCTCGGCGGCGCGCAGAGCCGCGCCGGAGTCGGTGGTGAAGAAGGGTGCGCCGACGCCGGCGGCGAAGATCACCACACGGCCTTTTTCCAGATGACGCAGGGCGCGGCGTCGAATGAGCGGCTCGGCCACCGCCGGCATATCCAGGGCCGACTGAACGCGGGTCGGCACGCCGATCTTCTCCAGCGCCGCCTGCATGGCCAGAGCATTCATCACCGTGGCCAGCATTCCCATCTGGTCGGCCGTCGCCCGCTCCATGTCGCCGGCGGCCTTGGACAGCCCCCGGAAGATGTTGCCGCCGCCGATCACCAGGCAGATCTCAACCCCGGTAGCATGGGCTCGGGCGATGGACCCGGCCACCTCGGCCACCGTCTTCATGTCGATGCCATAGGGCTGGTCGCCCATCAGCACCTCGCCGGAAACCTTCAGCAGGACGCGCTTGAAATTGGGGTCGGCCATGGGTCCTTCGGAGAAGCTGGGTACGGAATCGGTCCTTCATAGACGAAGGGCACCCCAGCCGTCAGCCGGAGCGCCCTAAAAGTTTGTCTCTTCCCCAGCCGCCTGGGGAGGCGGCTCGACGCAAGGCGGCGAGACGAAGGGGGCGGACCTGTCCTTTCCGGACGGGCCTGCGGTGCCCCCTCCACCACTTCGTGGTCACCCTCCCCATGGAATGGGGAGGAGACGAACGATGACGGGCCTTAGGCCTTGGTCATCGACGCGACTTCCTCGGCGAAGTCCATACCGACCGGCTTCTCGACGCCTTCACCCAGGCCCATGCGGACGAAGCCGATGAGCTTGATCGGGGCGCCCAGCTCCTTGGCCGTGTCGGCCACGAGCTGTTCGATGGTCTGGTCCGGGTTCATGACGAACGGCTGTTTGGTCAGGACCACTTCCTTCTGGAACTTGGCGATCTGACCCGAGACGATCTTTTCGATCATGTTGTCGGGGCGACCTTCTTCCTTGGCTTTCTCGGTCAGAACGGCGCGTTCCTTCTCGATGGCGGCCGGGTCGAGGTCCGACTCGTCCAGCGACAGGGGCGAGGTCGCCGCGATGTGCATGGCGATCTTGCGGCCCAGCTCACGCAGCTTGGCGTGATCCGCCGGCGACTCGATGCCGACCAGCACGCCGATCTTGCCCAGGTTGGTGGACACGGCATTGTGGACATACGACGCCACGACACCTTCGCCGACCGACAGGGTGGCGACACGACGGACGTGCATATTCTCGCCGATGGTGGCGACCAGATTGGTCACCAGGTCCTGGACCGTGGCACCGTCCAGCGGGGCGGCGTTCACGGAATCGACGTCGGTGTGGTCCAGCGCCACGATGGCGATCTTGTGGGCTGCGTCCTGGAACAGGTCGTTGCGGGCGACGAAGTCGGTTTCCGCGTTGAACTCGATGACGGCGGCGCTTTCGCCCGAACCCTGATGACGGGTCGCGACGGCGATCAGGCCCTCGGCGGCGACGCGGTCAGCCTTCTTGGCGGCCTTGGACAGGCCCTTGGCGCGTAGCCAGTCGATGGCGGCATTGATGTCGCCGTCGTTCTCCTGAAGCGCCTTCTTGCAGTCCATCATGCCGACGCCGGACTTTTCGCGCAGTTCTTTGACGAGCGCAGCGGTGATCTCAGCCATTTCGGTGTCTCCTTGGGGGTAGTCGGATAGGGGAACGGCCCGGCTAGTCGTTAGCCGGGCCGTGTGTCAGTTAAACGCACGGCCTTTCGTCAAGGCCGGTCGGGCTGATCTCAGCCCTCGGCCTCTTGGGTCGGTTCGGCTTCGGCCACGACGACCTCGGCCTCAATTTCAGCCTCAGCCGGAGCCTCGGCGGCGGCGGCGACGGCTTCGTCTTCAGCCGAGAGCTTGGCCGGGGCGGCCTCTTCCTTCAGCGCCGGCTCGGCCGGCGGCGTGGCGGAAGCGCCCAGATCCACGCCCGCCGCCGAAGCGCCGGCGGCCAGGCCGTCCAGAACGGCGTCGGCGATCAGGTCGCAGTACAGCTGGATGGCGCGCGCGGCGTCATCGTTGCCCGGGACCGGATAGGTGATGCCGTCCGGATCGCAGTTGGTGTCCAGAATGGCGATCACCGGGATGTTCAGCTTGCGGGCTTCCTGGATGGCGATCGCTTCCTTGTTGGTGTCGATCACGAACATGATGTCGGGGATGCCGCCCATGTCCTTGATGCCGCCCAGGCTGAGTTCCAGCTTGTCGCGCTCGCGCTGCAGGTTGACCAGTTCCTTCTTGACCCGGCCCTCGCCGCCCGAAGCCAGAATGGCCTCCAGGTCGCGCAGGCGCTGGATCGAGTTGGACACGGTGCGCCAGTTGGTCAGCGTACCGCCGAGCCAGCGGTTGTTCATGTAGTACTGGGCGCAGCGGGTCGCCGCTTCGGCAACCGGCTCGGCGGCCTGGCGCTTGGTGCCGACGAACAGAACCCGACCGCCCTTGGCGGCAACGTCGCGCACGGCGACCAGGGCCTGATGCATCAGCGGCAGCGACTGCGACAGGTCGATAATGTGAATGTTCGAGCGTGCGCCGAAGATGTAACGGTCCATCTTCGGGTTCCAGCGGTGGGTCTGGTGGCCGAAGTGGGCACCTGCTTCGAGCAGGGAACGCATGGTGACGTCAGGCAGAGCCATCTGATTTCTTTCCTTTATCCGATCAAATCCGCCGCAGGCGTTGATAGGCTTTTGAGGGCCCTCGGAATGGTGCGGACGGGATGTCTCCCCGAAACGCGCCACGCCTGCGTGTGAAGTGAGCCGGGCAGATAGTGGGGAAAGGCGGGAATTGCAAGGGCTGGGGGCCGCGGCTTGCGTCTCGGCGGATCACGCCTATCTGCGACGTTCAGATTGGGAGATTCTCATGAAACGCGCCTTGCTTGTTCTCGCCGCCGCCCTGGCCTTCGGTACCGCCGGTGCCGCCGCCGCCCAGGAGCATGACCACGCCGCCCATGGAGATCACGCCGCACATGGCCAGGATCATGCGGCCCAGGGTCAGGAACACGGCGGTGAAGCGCATGATGCGGCGCACTTTGCCACGGAGCGCCACGCCGAGCACACGCTGCGCGACACCATCGCCGCCCTGCAAGCGGGAACCCCTGATTACGACAGCATGGTCCCGGAACTGGCCGACGCCGTGCGGACCCAGTCGGCGGCCTTGACGCCGGCCTTGGCGGCGCTGGGTGAACTCCAGACGCTGGAGCATATTGGCGAACCGGCGGAAGGTGCCCACCAGTTCCGCGCCACCTTCGCCAGCGGCCAGGCCCTGACCTGGAGCATTTCGATCAACGGCGAAAACAAGATCCAGGGCCTGCTGATCCAGTAGGTCGCTAGCCGACGAACCCGGCCGCCCGCTTCAGGCGGTCGTTGATGGCTTCGCCCAACCCCTCGGTCGGGATGGGGGCAACAGCGATACCGGCAGGGCGGGTGGCGTCAGCTTCCCGCAATCTGCGAAACAGATTGGCGGCGGCCTCGGCGAGGTCGCCGCTTGCGCTCAGGCTGAAGGGGCCGGGCGTTCCGAAGCCGAGATACACCTCGCCCGCCCGGGGCGCGTCCGCATTGATCCGCACCGGCGCATCCGGCGCATAGTGCAGAGCCAGTCGGCCCGGCGAGCGTTTGGCGTCGCCCTCGGCCTCGGCCAGGTGCCCGATGACGGACTCGATCTGCGCGCGCGTGACCGACCCCGGGCGTAGCAGCCGAGGCTGATCGATCAACGCCACAACCGTACTTTCCAGTCCGACCTGACACGGCCCGCCGTCCAGGGCGGCGGCGGCGAAGGTGCCGGTCTCGTCGACGGCGTCGACGAAGGTGGTGGGACTGGGCCTGCCTGAACGATTGGCCGATGGGGCCACGATCGGGCGTCCGAAGGCGGCGATGACCCGATGCGCCACAGGGTGGCTGGGCGCGCGGATGGCCACGGTGTCTAGCCCGGCGCGAGCCAGGTCTGAGACGGCCTCGCCGTCCCGCACCGGCAGCACAAGTGTCAGTGCCCCCGGCCAGAACCGCGCGGCCAGCGTGCGGGCGCGGTCGTCGAAGACGGCGATCCGCTCGGCCTGGGCCTGGTCGGCGACATGGGCAATCAGCGGATTGAAGCGCGGTCGTCCCTTGGCCTCAAAGATACGCGCGACCGCGACCGGATCGGCGGCGTCGGCCGCCAGGCCGTAAACCGTCTCGGTCGGCAGGATTACCAGCCGACCCGCCCGCAAGGCGGCGACGGAGGCGTCGATGTCGGCGGCAGCGGGCATGGAGCGGCTTATGACGCGACGAACGCGGTCCGAAAAGGACCCGGCATGAAGCCCCGACCTCAGGCCGGACCGTCGCCGCCCCGCGCCGGCAGGAAGGGCAGCATCCGGCGCACGACATTGTCCTTGTCGATGAACTGGTGCTTGAGCGCGGCCAGAATGTGCACCGCGATCAGGACATAGAGCAGCTTGGCTGCCAGCTCATGGCCGTTCATGAAGGCACCGGCGACCTCGCGCCCGCCGCCGATCGGCAGGAGCGGCCATTGGAACAGGCCGTACCAGAGGATGTCGCGGCCGGCCGCCGACGAGGCGGCCCAGCCGCCCAGCGGCATCAGGATCAAGACCGCATAGAAGGCGATGTGCACGCCGCGCGAGGCCCGCCGCTGCCAGCCGGGCATTGAGGCGGGCGGGGCGATCCACGGCTCCTTGAACCGCCAGGCCAGCCGCACGAGCGTCAGGAGCAGGATGGCCAGACCACCGGACTTGTGCAGCATCATGAAGTTGGCCGAGGCCGGGCCTTCGGTGGCGTCATGGGCCATGACCAGTCCGATCTGGCCGATTGCCAGAAGGGCGATGATCCAGTGCAGGGCGATGGCGACATTGGAATAGACGGCGGGCGGCTGGCTCATGGAATCTCCCCTTTTGTCAGACACCTTGGCGCCGCAACGTCAGGGACGCTAGGACTTGTCGGTCAAATCCATGAGAGTCCCCATGAGCTTCCGCGCCCCCATTCGCGACATCGATTTCGCGCTGAACGCCATCGCCGGCCTCGACGCCGTAGCCGCGACCGGGGCCTTCCCCGACTATGATCCCGAGATCCGAGCGGCGATCCTCGAGGCTGCCGGCCAGTTTGCCGAAGGCGTGCTGGCACCTCTGAACCGCGAAGGCGATCTAAAGGGGGCGAGCTATGCCAACGGGGCGGTGACGGCGGCACCAGGCTTCGTGGAGGCCTATCACAGTTTTGCCGAGGGCGGCTGGGCCGGGCTGGCGGCCGAGGCCGATCTGGGCGGACAGGGCCTGCCCAAGGCGCTGGAGCTGGCCGCCTTCGAGAGCTTCCATGCCGCCAATATGGCGTTCGGCCTGTGCCCGATGCTGTCGCTGGCGGCGATCGAGGCGCTGTCGCACGTCGGCACGCCGCGTCAGAAGGACCTGTATCTGTCGCGCCTGATTACCGGCGAATGGACCGGAGCCATGGTCCTGACCGAGCCGCAGGCCGGTTCGGACCTGGGGGCCCTGACCGCGACCGCCATTCCCAATGGCGACGGCACCTATGCCCTGTCGGGCCAGAAGATCTTCATCACATGGGGCGACCACGATGCGACGGACAACATCGTGCATCTGGTCTTGGCGCGCTTGCCGGACGCGCCCAGGGGCTCGCGCGGGATCAGCCTGTTTCTGGCTCCCAAGATCATGGTCAAAGACGACGGCTCGCTGGGCGAACGCAACAGTTTCCGGCCGGTCGGGGTCGAGCACAAGCTGGGTATCCACGCCTCGCCGACCTGCGTGATGAGCTATGAGGGGGCTACCGCCGAACTGGTCGGAGAGCCCAATCAGGGCCTGGCCCATATGTTCATCATGATGAATTCGGCGCGGCTCGCGGTCGGCGTAGAAGGAGTCGGGATCGCCGAGCGGGCGTTCCAGCACGCGCTCGCCTATGCCCAGGACCGCCGTCAGGGCCGCTCCATCTGGACCGGCGAGGCCAACGCCCCGATCATCGACCACCCGGACGTGCGCCGGATGCTGGTGGTGATGAAGGCCAAGGTTGCCGCCGCGCGCGCGATCTGTCTGTCGACGGCGGTGGCGGCCGATCTCGCCCGGCACGCCGCCGGCGAGGACGAGCGCCGACACTGGAAGGGCCGTGAGGACCTGTTTGTGCCGATTGCCAAGGCCTGGTCGACCGACATGGCCTGTGAGGTCGCCTCGATGGGGGTCCAGGTCCATGGCGGCATGGGTTTCATTGAGGAAACCGGTGCCGCCCAATACTATCGCGACGCGCGCATCACCCCGATCTATGAAGGCACCAACGGCATCCAGGCCGGTGATCTGGTCGGACGCAAGCTGAGCCAGGACGGCGGTGGGGCAGCCAAGGCCCTGATCGCCGAGATGAAGGCCATCTTGCCGGAGCTGGCGCGGCTGCTGCCCGGCAAGCCGACCGAGCGGCTGGCAGCCGGCATCGAGTCGACCGAGGACGCCACCCTGTGGATGCTGGACCGCAAGGCCGAGGCCGAAAGCGCCGCAGACGTCCTGGCCGGCTCTGACGCCTATCTGAAGCTGCTGGGCGATGTGGTTGGCGGCTGGATGCTGGCCAAGGGCGCGCTGGAGGCGGACCGCCGGCTCAAGTCCAATGACGGTGGTGATCGTGCCTGGCTACAGAGCAAGATCGACCTGTACGAAGCCTATGCCGCCAATGTGCTGGGCCACTGTTCGTCGCGCCTGGCTGCCGTGGGGCAGGGCGGGGATCTGCTCAAGCGGCTGGGCGCTGAGGTGTTGGGATAGGTGACCTTCCCCCGTCACACGGGGGAGGATCAGTTACGTCGGTTCAAGCCCCGCCCGGTGCTGACCGCGGCCTTGCCGAACTTGTCTCTGAGGGCGTCGATGGCCTTTTCGGCCTTCAGCGCCCGCGCCTCGCTGGAGCCGAAGAGGTCTGAGGCGATGTCGGACGGCTCGACCAGATCGGCGATGCCGACGCCGATCAGGCGGTAGGACGGACCGATCTCGCGGGCCAGCAGCTCGCGCGCCTGGGCGAACAGGGTGCGGGCGGTCTGGGTCGGCTCGGCCAGGGTGCGCCGCCGGGTCAGGATCTTGAAGTCGGACTTGCGTAGCTTGAGGGTCAGGACCCGTCCGGCCACGCCTTCGCGCCGGGCCTGTGAGGCCAGCCGGTCGCACAGCGGCCACAGCACGTTCTCCAGGGCGTTCAGGTCGGACAGGTCATCGTCAAAGGTGGTCTCGCAGCTCATGGCCTTGCGCTCGCTGTCAGGGTCGACGGGACGATTGTCCCGCGCATGGGCCAGGCTGTGCAGACGCAGGCCATGTTCTCCATAACGCTGGGCCAGCGCCTTGGGTTCGGCCGCCGCCAGATCGCCGACCGTGCGATAGCCGTCCGAGATCAGGGTTCGGGCGAAGACCGGGCCGACGCCGGGCAGGATCGAGACCGACCGGCCGGCCAGGAAGGCTGGGGCCTCGACCTGACCGATGACGGCGAACCCGCGCGGCTTGTCGAGGTCCGAAGCGATCTTGGCCAGAAAGCGATTGGCCGATAGTCCGATCGAGACGGACAATCCCACCTCCCGCTCGATCCGCTGCTGCAGATGAGCCAGCTGGAAGGCCGGTGGGCCGCCGTTCAGGCGCTCGGTACCGCTGAGGTCGATCCAGGCCTCATCCAGCGACAGGGTCTGGACCAGGGGTGTCAGGGCCCGCACCTGATCGAAGATTGTGCGGCTGGCGGCCTTGTACTTGGCAAAGTCCGGCTTGATCACCACCGCCTCCGGGCAGGCCTTCAGCGCCTTGAACATGGGCATGGCCGAGCGCACGCCGTACTGGCGGGCAATGTAGCAGCAGGTGGTGACCACGCCCCGCCGGGCCCCACCGACAATGAGCGGCCGGTCGCGTAGCTCTGGCCGGTCACGCTTTTCCACCGAGGCATAGAAGGCGTCGCAGTCCAGGTGTGCAATCTTCAGACGGCCCAGTTCGGCGTGGACGAGAACGCGCGGCGAGCCACAGGCCGTACAGCGGCCGGCCGTTGCGGCATCGCGGGTCAGACAATCTCGACAGAGGGCCTGCACGGCTTCAATCGACCTTAAGGTTTGCCCACCATAGTGCACGAAACGGCAGGTCCAGGCGCGCAATCAGCGACCGGACCGAGGCCAAACAGATGGTGTGGGTTGATGATGTCCAAGAAGGTCCTCATCGTCGAGGATAACGAGCTGAACATGAAGCTCTTTCATGATCTGCTCGATGCTCAGGGATACGAGACCCTGCAAACCCGAGAGGGCTTGCAGGCGCTGGCCCTGGCGCGCCAGCACCGGCCCGACCTGATCCTCATGGATATCCAGCTGCCCGAGGTCTCGGGGCTGGAGGTCACGAAATGGCTGAAAGAGGACGACGAGCTGTCGCACATTCCTGTGGTGGCGGTGACAGCCTTTGCCATGAAGGGTGATGAAGAACGCATCCGCGAGGGCGGCTGCGAAGCCTATATCTCCAAGCCGATTTCCGTGATGAGCTTCCTCGACACGGTTCGCCGCCATCTGGGCTGAGGTGAGCCCGGATGACCGCCCGCATTCTCGTTGTCGATGACGTCGATACCAATATTCGTCTGCTTCAGGCGAAGCTGTCGGCGGAATATTTCGACGTCATCACGGCGACGGATGGCGAGACGGCCCTGCTCAAGGCGGTGTCCGAGCAGCCGGATCTGATCCTGCTGGACGTCATGATGCCGGGTCTGGATGGGTTTGAGGTCTGCCGGCGCCTGAAAGTCGGGAGCGCCACGCGGCACATCCCGGTCGTCATGGTCACCGCCCTGGACGGGCGCGAAGACCGCATCCGAGGCCTGGAAGCGGGCGCGGATGACTTTCTGGCCAAGCCTCTGGACGATCTCATGCTGTTTGCGCGCGTGCGCTCGCTGACCCAGCTGAAGGCATCCATCGAGGAACTGCGCAAACGCGAGGAATCGGGTCGGCGGATGGGCCTTCTGGAAGGCTCCGCATTCCGGCAGAAATCGAGCGGTGGGCGCGTGCTGGTCGTCGATGACCAGACCCGCCAGGCTGAGAAGATCGCTGCCGAGCTGTCGAGCGATCATCGTGTCACGGTGATGGACGACCCTGAGCGGGCGCTGACGGCCGCGCGCGGGCCGGTCGATCTGATCATCATCAATGGGGTTTCCGAAACTTTTGACGGCCTCAAGCTGATCGCCCAGATCCGGTCCAATGCGATCAGCCGGGCAGCACCGGTCCTGGCCATCGTCGACGTCCATGAGCGCCCGCGTGTGGTCAAGGCCCTGGAGCTGGGGGCCAACGACATTCTGGCTCGACCAATCGACCCGCAAGAGCTGGCGGCGCGCTGCCGGACGCTGATGCGACACAAGCGGTACGCCGACTCGCTGCGGAACAAGCTGGATCACAGCCTGGAGATGGCGGTCACCGATCCGCTGACCGGGCTGCACAATCGGCGCTATCTTCTGGGCCAGCTCGATCCGCTGGTCGATCATGCCGGCAGGGGCGGCACGCCTGCGTCCGTGCTGATCCTGGACATCGACCACTTCAAGTCGATCAACGATTCGTTCGGCCACGACGCCGGTGACGAGGTCCTGGTTGAGTTCGCCGTACGCCTGGCGACCAATGTGCGAGCGGTCGATCTGCCTTGTCGTTACGGCGGAGAGGAGTTCGTCGTCATCATGCCCGAGACGCGGGTCGAGGATGCCAAGATCATCGCCGATCGTATCCGAGCCCAGGTGGCCGGGACGCCCTTCATGGTGATGGAGGGCCGGGAGAGCCTGAACGTGACGATTTCGATTGGAGTGGCGGCGACGACCGGAGAGGGCGATAGCGTTGAGGCGGTGCTCAAGCGAGCCGACGAGGCGCTCTATGAGGCCAAGCAGGGCGGCCGGAACCGCGTCATCGCCAGAGCCGCGTAAGCAAAAACGCCCGGCGCAAGGCCGGGCGTCCGCAAAGTCAGCAAGGCGAGTGCCTTATTTGATTTTGCCTTCCTTGAACTCGACGTGCTTCTTGGCGACCGGATCGTACTTGCGCACGACCATCTTCTCGGTCTGGGTGCGGGCATTCTTCTTGGTGACGTAGAAGTAGCCGGTGTCCGCCGTCGAGTTCAGGCGGATCTTGATGGAGGCGGGCTTGGCCATCGGGAAAAACCTTGCTGCGGCGCAAAAGCCGCGGAAATCGAGAGCGGCGGAACATACTCAGGAAGGCCGGGAAGTCAACGGCTGCTTGGCGACTGCGGATTCGCAAGGCTAGGGTGCGGCATGAAAACCCTTTCCCTGATCGCCTCCGCCCTTGTTCTGAGCGCCTGCGCCAGCGCGCCGCAAGCCCCCTCTGACCCCCAGGACGCCTTTTTCCAGCGGCTCAGCGCCCTATGCGGCCAGACCTTCGAGGGCCGGGTGACAACCGATGATCCCGCCGATGACGATTTCCGGGCGCAACGGCTGGTGATGCAGGTGCGCGACTGTTCGGACGATGAGATCGGCATTCCGTTCGCGGTCGGCGAGGATCGCTCGCGCCGCTGGGTGATCACCCGCACCGAGGTGGGCCTGAGGCTGAAGCACGATCACCGCGACGAAAACGGCGAGATCCACGGCTATCATATGTATGGTGGCGACACGGCAGGACCTGGCACCGCCGAGCGCCAGGAATTCCCCGTCGACCAGGACTCGATCGACCAGTTCAATGCGGCGGGGGCCACGGTCTCGACGACCAACGTCTGGGCGATGGAAGTCCGGCCGGGCGACGCGTTTGTCTATGAGCTGAGCCGACCCAACCGGCTGCTCCGGGTGGAGTTCGATCTGACGCGGCCGGTCGAGTCCTAGACCGGCCGCCACCCCTCTAGGGGCCTGACCGTCGCGCACGTCGGCGTGCCGTCCTTGCCGCGGCCGGGCAGGACCGCTTCGAGCAAGGCGCCCTGGCGGGCCTGATCGAGCAGGGGCGCGGGAATGTCGTGGATGTCGATCTTGGCGCGGCGTTGCCAGTCGGCGGCGTGATCGCCGGCCATGGAGCATAGATAAAGCGGCGCATCGGCCCCTCGCGGCACACGAAATCGCCCAGGAAACGGCCGTCGTCGGTCAGGCGGATCGGGACGTCGAAGCTGAGCGGGGCATTGGTTGCGATGCGTGGGTCGAACACCGCCTCCTTCTGCTGGAGGCTGTAGTGCACGCCGGGGACCGGATCGGCGATGGTCAGGCGCAGGGTAACGACGGCTTCGGAGCTCAATCCATCGCCTCGATCTGGTGTTTGCCGCGCACGAAGTGGACGAAGGGGGCAGGACGCTCGGGATCGTTGAGGCGGCGGCCGACTTCGCCGATGACGAAGCGGGTGATGGCCGGCAGGTCCAGGCTCTCGGCCTCTTCCCAGGGGATCCAGGCGATCTCGTCCAGTTCGCCCGAGCCGTCGATGTCGCGGCTGAGCAGAGCCGAGCCGTCGGCCATGAAGAAGCGGGCGTCAAAGCGACGAGCGCGGCCCGGCGGGGTGATGGCGCGGGCCACATAGGTCAGGGCCGACAGGTCCGGCACGGCTCCGGCGGCGCGGTAGTCTCTCCACGGCCCGGCGACCGAGGCCGGCGGGGCCTTGCGTCCGACGATCAGGCCGGTTTCCTCAAAGGTCTCGCGGATGGCGGTCAGGGCCAGGGCGCGGGCCCGGTGCGGGGCTGCGGCGGCGGTCAGGCGGGCGGCGCTGCGCGCATCGAAGTCGCCGGTCGAGGCGGCGCGGAAGTCCGAGCGGTCGATGCGTCCCCCTGGAAAGACCCATTTGGCGGCCATGAAGACATGGCCCTGGGCGCGGCGGCCCATCAGCACCTTGCCGTCGCGCACCAGGATCAGGGTGGCGGCGTCCTTGGGCCGCATCCGCGCGCCGGTGACCGGGGCGTCGGCGAGGTCCTGGCGTGGGTCGAAGGGGGTGGTCAAATCGTCTCTCCGCCCCATCGCGAAGGCGATGGGGAGGTGGCTCGGCGCGAAGACGCGACGAGACGGAGGGGGCGGCGCTGGCCTTGCAGAGGGGGGCTGTGGAGAGATGGCCTGGAGAGAGCGGCGACGCCCCCTCCACCACTTCGTGGTCCCCCTCCCCATATCGCTTCGCTCATGGGGAGGAGTGTCATCGGCGCTTTCCCTTCGGACCCTTGCCCGGCTTGGGGCCGCCGGGGCGGCCCTTGCCGCGGGGCTTGCCTGAGGGTGGGCCGCCGCGGTCACGCACGCCCAGGCGCGGGCGTGGGGCGTTGGGATCGGCGGGGGCCGGCTCGCTGAGCATTTCGAACAGCAGACCGCCGGTCAGGGGGACGGCTTCCAACAGGCGCACATCGACGGTGCGGCCCAGCGTCCAACGCTTGCCGGTGCGCTGGCCGACCAGGGCGTGGGCGCGGTCGTCGTGAATGAAATATTCGTCGCCCAGATCGCGCACAGGGACCAGGCCGTCGGCGCCGGTCTCTTCCAGGCGAACGAACAGGCCGAACTTGGTCACGCCGGTGATGCGGCCGGAGAAGATGGCGCCGGTGCGGTCGGCCAGGAAGGCGGCGACATAGCGGTCGTTGGCGTCGCGTTCGGCGGCCATGGCCCGGCGCTCGGTCATGACGATGTGTTCGGCGGTGGCTTCGAGCTGGCTGATTTCCTTGTCGGTCAGGCCGTCCGAGCCGAGGCCCAGCGCGCGGATCAGACCCCGGTGCACGATCAGGTCGGCGTAGCGGCGGATCGGCGAGGTGAAGTGGGCGTAGCGGTCCAGGTTCAGGCCGAAGTGGCCGACGTTCTCAGAGCTGTAGATCGCCTGCATCTGGGTGCGCAGCACGACCTCATTGACGATGTCGCCGTGCGGGCCGTCGCGGGTTTCGTTCAAAAGGGCGTTGAAGCGTTCGGTGCGCGGCGCCTCGCCCTTGCTCCAGCGCAGGCTGAGGGTGTGCAGGAAGTCCGACAGATTGAAGATCTTCTCCTGGCTGGGCGCGTCGTGGACGCGGTAGATCAGGGGCGTCTTCTTCTGCTCCAGGGTCTCGGCGGCCGAGACATTGGCCTGGATCATCATCTCTTCGATCAGGCGGTGGGCCTCCAGCGAGCGGCGTGGCTCGATGGAGACGACCTCGCCGGCCTCGTTCAGCCTGATCTTGCGCTCGAGAGTTTCGATGGCGAGCGGCGAGCGGCGCTCGCGGCCGATCAGCATGGTCCGGTAGGCGGCCCACAGGGGCTTGAGGATCGGTTCCAGGATCGGGCCGGTGACGTCGTCGGGCTGGCCGTCGATGGCGCCTTGCGCCTGTTCATAGGAGACCTTGGCGGCCGAACGCATCAGGCCGCGCGTGAAGGTGTGACCTATCTTTTTGCCGGTCTTGTCGAAGACCATGCGCACGGCCAGGCAGGCGCGATCCTCGCCCTGGCGCAGGGAGCACAGGTTGGACGACAGGGCGTGCGGCAGCATCGGCTCGACCCGGTCGGGGAAATAGGTGGAGTTGCCCTTGTCGCGGGCCTCACGGTCCAGCGCCGTGCCCAGGCGGACATAGGCGGCGACATCGGCGATGGCGACCCAGACGATCCAGCCGCCCTTGTTCTTGGGATCGGGGTCCGGTTCGGCATAGACGGCGTCGTCGTGATCGCGCGCGTCAGCCGGGTCGATGGTGATCAGGGGGATCTGGCGGAGATCCTCGCGGCCCTTGAGGGTGGGCGGCTTGGCGTCCTGCGCCTCCTGTTCGGTGGCGTCGGTAAAGCCGGTGGGCAGGCCGTGGCTGTGGATGGCGATCAGGGAGGCGGCGCGGGGCTGGTCCTCGCGGCCGACCACCTCAAGCACGCGGCCCGGCTTGGGACCGTAGCGGGTCGGCCGGCCGGCCAGTTCGGCCAGAACCAGATCGCCGTCCTTGAGCTTGCGTTCGTCGGCCTCGCGCTCGGTGAGGGTCAGGACGTCCTTGACCTTGCGGTCGACCGGTTCGATGCGGATTTCGCGGCGGCCCTTGCGGACGACGCCGAGGATGCGGTGGGCGCTCTGGCCCAGCTTCTTGATCAGGCGGGCCTCGATCTGATCGCCCTGGCGCTCGAAGCGGACCAGCAGTCGATCACCCAGGCCGGGGGCGCCGGCGGCCTTCTCATTGCGGTCGGGGGCCAGGCGAGCCAGGGGCGCGTCGTTGCCGCCCTTGGTCAGGCGGACATAGAGCTCGCCGTCGGCGTCGCGCTCGACGACGTCAACGACGCCGGTCGGCGGCAGGGAGCCGGCCTCGGCGAAGCCCTTGCGGCCACGCTTGCCGATACGGCCGTCGCCTTCAAGGTCGCGGATCATGTCGCGCAGGGCCCGGCGTTCGGCCCCTTTCAGGCCAAAGGCGCGGGCGATGTCGGATTTTTCAGTCTCTCCGGCGTCGCGGAGGAAGCGGACGAGCTCGTCCTTGGTCGGCAGGCCCTTGGGCCTGCGGGTGTTGTTTTTTGTCATTGGCCCTGAATGTAGGGCCGCCGGCGATAGAATGCGAGGGGCGGTATCGGCGACAGCCGAAACCGCCCGCCGGCTTCCCGGCGGGCGGCAGGTCGGATCCGGTTTGGGGGATCAGTAGATTTGATCGTGATCGCCGGAGGCTGGATCACGGCGGGTATTGTCCGGCATCTCGGCCGGTCGCTGGTGAAACTCGCGGGCGGTCAGATTGGCCATGACTTCACCCCGGACCTCGGCCGAGACTCGCGCGGCTTCGATGCCCCGCACGGCACCGTCGGCGCTGCGCACCAGCACCTGGCCGGCGCGGTTGGCCGTCGCGTGTGTGAAACCGACCACCTCGCCCAGGGTGTCGCCGTCGCGGGCGCGTACACGGGCACCGACGCGGGCGTCCAATCCGACCGAGGTGCCGTCAGAGGAGACACCGGCATCGCCGTCGGCCGGGACCCCGACCGAGGCTGAGGCGGAATGGTCGCGATCGACAGTATGGCGGGTGCCGCGGACTGTTTCGCGGGTGAAGTCGCGAGTGGCGCCGACGGTGTCGCGAACGCCGAGGTCGCCGGGGCGCACAGAGACGCCGCCGCCGACGTTGCCGCTGATCCCCCCCAGGACCTGCGCCGACGCTGGCGCGGCCAGTGCGACCACAGCCGCGCCGACCATAAGTGCAAGACTACGCATGGAACATCTCCACAGCGCGGACGGGGGCGTCCGCGCAAAGTTAACCCAGGGGAAACTTTTGGGTTCCCAGTAATCAACATTACCGTTGATAAGGTTCGGAAAATACTCTCTTCGGTGGCAATAGGCCAAAACGAAACCGACCGCCGATTTCCCGACGGGCGCGCTTCAATCCGGGATGGCCCTCGACACTATTCGTCCGCTGGCGGCACGTCGGTGGCTTCCTCGTCAGCGGTGGTCGGCTCCAGCAGGCTGGGTGGCAGAACTTCTTCCGGCGTCAGGCCGACGTCTTGCAGCGTCGCCGGAGCCGCGGTGATGTTTGCGCGGACACGCCGCGCGGCGTGCTCACAGCGCCCCGGCAGGCCGAAGAACAGATCGAAGGCCGCCTGTCGCTCATCGGCATTGGTGTTGTTCAGATAAGGTTGCCAACGAGTCATGGCGCGATCATAGGCCCCTTGAGCGACGGCGATCTGGGCCGGGGTGGCGCGGGCTCCACCGACCGCGCGGGCGCTTTCGAAGTCCTGGCGCTCGAGCCGGCCCAGGCGCATCAGTTCGGCATCTGCACCGTCGCCCAAGGTTTCGCCCAGCTGGACGTGGCCCGAGATCAGCCCGTCACAATAGCCGAGGAAGCCGAAATCATCCGCCGGTACACCCGTCGGCAGCGGATAGGCATAGGCCATGGCCTCACGCCGGCGCACCGACTCGGCGGATTCGGTCGGAGCCACCCGCGCGGTCATCATCGGGCCGTCCTGGATGGCGAGTGCGAGGGTGGCGGCAAAGGCGAGGGTAAGGGGCATGGAAATCGTCTTCCTGCGAAACGGGAACGACCCATCCTGGGCCGCGGTTGTGGCGTTTTCTAGCCGTGCAGCAAGGCCTGCGCCACCTCACCACACCTGACGGTGAGCGTGAGTGCATTGACGTGGGGCGCCGCCGGACCGACATTAGGCAACCGGTCACCGCCGACGGCGTTTCCGGTCTGAGGATCATGATGAACCGTATTCACACCTTCCGTCTGGGACCGCCGCCCGCCGATCAGGGGCTGGGGGCCATGCTCGGCTGGCTCATGGCCGTGGTCGTCGGCGGCTTCGCCGTTCTGATCGGGGCGCTGTTCGCCCTGTTCGCAGGACTGGCGGTGGCCATCGTGGCGGCCTTCGCCTGGATCGCGGTGAAGCTGGCACGCCTGACCGGCGGCCGCGCGCGTCAGGCGCGTCCGGCCTCCAGCTCGGTCGGGGCCGGCGACGGTGATCTGATCGACGCCCGCAAGGTCGGTGACCAGTGGGTGGCCTACGGCTACGACCAGCCGTCGCGCTGAGCGCGGCATGGCCCTGACCCTAATCGACAAGCCGACACCCAATGTCGATGCCCGGCGTACTGTGCCGGACATGATCATCCTGCACTACACAGGGATGCGGACGGGTGCCGCCGCCATTGAGCGCCTGTGTGATCCCGAGGCACGGGTTTCGGCCCACTATGTGGTCGAGGAAGACGGTCGGATCTATCGCCTGGCGGACGAAGCGCGGCGTTGCTGGCACGCGGGCGTCTCGCACTGGCGCGGCGAGGAAGAGCTGAATCACGCCTCCATAGGCATCGAAATCGTCAATCCCGGCCACGAATGGGGCTATCGCGCCTTTTCTGAGGCCCAAATCCAGGCGGTGATCGCCCTGGTAGCCGATATCCGCACGCGCTGGACGGTGCCGAACGACCGCATCATCGGCCATTCCGACGTCGCTCCGGACCGCAAGGAAGACCCCGGCGAGCTGTTCCCGTGGAAGCGCCTGGCCGAGGCCGGGCACGGCCTGTGGTTCGAGCCGGCCATCGAGCGCGTCGCGGCGCTGGGCCCACCCATCGGGCCGGGTGAGGAGGGACTGGGCGTGGTCGTGCTGCAAGCGGGCCTGAGGCGGCTGGGCTACGGGCTGGAACAGACCGGCATCTATGACGAGGCTACCCGACTGACGGTCACCGCCTTCCAGCGGCACTGGCGGCAAGACAACATCGACGGCATTGCGGACGGCGAGACTCGAGCGCGGCTGGTGGGGCTGTTGCAGCTAGCCAGTGCGGAGAGCGTGACCGGGGTGCTGGACTAGGCCTGCGCCGTCGGGCAATTGACGCCCGTCAGACGGTCGGGCGGTCGCGGCGTTTCGGCGTCGAGGAAAGTCCGGGCTCCACGGCGAAAAGGCGGCGGGTAACGCCCGCCCGGGGTGACCCGAGGGATAGCGCCACAGAAAGCAAACCGCCCCGATTTCGGTCGGGGTAAGGGTGAAAGGGTGGGGTAAGAGCCCACCGCGGACCTGGCGACAGGGACGGCATGGCAAGCCCCGCCTGGAGCAAGACCGAATAGGGACACCGCACACCCTCGGGTGTAGGGCTCGCCGGCCCGAGGTGTCCGGGTAGGTCGCGAGAACCGTCCAGCAATGGACGGTCCAGAGGAATGACCGTCACCCGCTTGCGGGGACAGAACCCGGCTTACAGACCGTCTGACATTTTTCCCAAGTTTACCATCCTGGTCGATGCTGCCTCCGGCGCAGAGCCGGAAAAACCCTATCCGTGCGCGCAATTGCGATATCACCCCGGACTGCCGCCGAGTGGCTATCGGAGGCAGTAAGTATGCGTTCTATTTTTGTTCTAGTTATTACTAACCACTGTTCTTTTTACTTGGATTTGACCTTTCAGAGTCAGCGAGTGTCATTGCATCCCAGATAGGAACATGGTAACCCAGAGATTAAGAAGCGGGAGGGGCCATCGGATCGTCCGGTGGGGCCGGTTTCAGGGATCAGGGGCGGACCTAAGGGGTCCGGGCGCGCGCGGGTGTTTCTCTCAACCTTCGAGAAGCCGCTAGATTCCAAGAGGCGCTTTGTCGTCCCTGCTGACTACCGAAACGTTGAGGATGGCTCCCAGGACGAACTCTTCGTCTTTCCGTGCCTGTCCGAGCCGTGCCTGGAGGCCGGCGGCATCGCCCTCAAGAAAGAATACGAGGTCATGGTGGCGAAGCTGCCGTTCGGCCATGACTCGCGCAAATCCCTGACGCTCAAGGTTTTCGCCCAATCCAAGACGCTGGCTTATGACACGGCCGGCCGGATCACCCTGCCGGAGGCCATGTGCGCGCGCTTTGGCCTGAGGGCCGAGGTGGTGCTGGTCGGCATGATGGATCGTTTCCTGATCTGGGAGCCGGAGGCCTATCGGCCCTGGGCCGAGAAGATGGACCGCATGGCCGATGAAAGCATCGCGGCCCTTGCCAATGTCGAATATGCCCGCCTGACCGGAGGTGAGGCATGAGCCGTCCGCACCTGTCGGTCATGCTGGATGAGGTGCTGGCGGCCGCCGCCCCCAGGAGCGGTGACCTGGTCATCGACGGTACCTTTGGGGCGGGGGGGTATTCACGTGCCTTCCTGGAGCGTGGCTGTGAGGTCATCGGCCTGGATCGTGACCCGACCGTCCAGGCCCACGCGGACCGGTTGGCGAACGACTTTCCGGGCCAGTTTCGATTGGTTCGTTGCCGTTTCTCGGAGATGGCCGAGGCCCTGGCCGAGGTCGGGCCGGCGTCGTGCGATATCGTCGTGCTCGATATCGGCGTCTCGTCGATGCAGCTCGATCAGGCCGAGCGCGGATTCTCGTTCCAGAAGGACGGGCCGCTGGATATGCGGATGTCCTCGGAAGGTCCGACGGCGGCCGATCTGGTCAATACGCTCGACCACGGCCCGCTGGCACACCTGATCAAGGAATATGGCGAAGAGCGCGAATCCGGGCGGATCGCCTCGGCTATCCTTCGCCGCCGCGCCGAGCGGCCATTCAGCCGCACCCTGGACCTGGCCGAGGTCGTCGAAAAGGCGGTCGGAGGCCGCCGTGGCGCGCCGATTCATCCCGCGACGCGAACCTTTCAGGCGCTGCGCATCGCCGTCAATGACGAGCTGGGAGAGCTGTCCGCTGGCCTTGAGGCTGCCGAGCAGGTCCTGAAGCCGGGTGGGCGTCTGGTGGTGGTGACGTTCCATTCGCTCGAAGATCGTCTTGTAAAGCGGTTCCTGAATGCCCGCGCCGGCAAGGGCGGCGGTGGTTCGCGGCACCTGCCGCCCCAGAAGGATGTAGCGCGTCCCAGTTTCGAACTGGTCGGCAAGGGTCTGGTTGAGGCTGGTGCCGCGGAAGCCCAGGTCAATCCGCGCGCGCGGTCGGCCAAACTGCGGGCGGCGATCCGCACCGAGGCACCGGTCTGGAGGGCGGCGGCATGAACACGTCCCATATCCGCTCACGCCGCAGCCGACTCCGAATGCTGGAACTGTCGGCTTTTCTGTGCCTGGTGGCTCTGGTCGCCTGGGTCTATGTCGCCAAGGCGACGGGGGCCGACGAGCGTGCGACCATCCGCAACATCGAGTCCGATATCCGCTCGGAGCAGCGCGATATCCGTCGACTTCGCGCCGAGGCCGCAACGCTGGAGCAACCGGCCCGGCTTGAAGCCCTGGTCCGCGAGCACACGGATCTCGCTCCGGTCGAGCCGATCAACGAGACGCGGCCGGAAAACCTCGATGCCATCGTCAGTGAGGTCGGGCACCAGGTGGAGGTCCAGCAATGAGCCTGATCGACCTGGGGCGTCGCGTGCTGCCGCGTGCCAATGCCCGCCGGCTGGCGGACTGGTGGCAGGGCCTTGAACACGCCTTTGAGAAGGCGGGGGCCGACGAACGCGTCGAGAACGACACCCGCTTCCGCATGACCATTGTGGCCGGGGTCTTCACGCTGCTGTTCGCAGTCCTGATGATCGGGGCGGCCAAGGCGGCGCTCTTCTCCGGGCAGGTTCACGAGAGCTCCGGCCCTGCGGTCCTGACGCTCCAGCGCGGCGATCTGACGGATCGCAACGGCCTGCTGCTGGCGACCAACCTGCCGCACTATCGTCTGGTGATCGTTCCGAACGAGACGGTGGATCGCCAGTTCGTCCGGCAGTCCGTGCTGTCGGCCCTGCCGGATCTGCCGCGGGCCGGTCGCCGCCGCCTCGACCTGGTGCTGGCGGGCGGCGAGCGCGGTTTCATCGTCGGTGGCCTGACGGAGGCACAGCGTCAGCGTGTCCACGACCTGGCGCTGGGAGGGCTCTATTTCGAAGAAGAGGACGCCCGCGAGTACCCGCTGCACGACCTGGGGGTTCATGTCGTCGGCTTCACCGACCAGGACGGCCAAGGGGTCACCGGCGTTGAGGCTGCCTTCAACGAAGAGATTCGTCAGGCTGGCCGCTATGGTCATGAGTTCCCCATCTCGATCGACCTGCGGGTCCAGGGCGCACTGGAGAGCGAGCTGGAGGCGGTCGCTGTCGATCAACAGGTAATCGGTGCGGTCGGGCTGGTGACGAACATCCGCACGGGTGAGGTCTTGGCCATGGCCTCCTACCCCGACTTCGACCCCAATCAGCGCCGCGATACGCCTCAGTCGAGCTTTACCAATAGAGCGGCCGGTGCGGTCTGGGAGATGGGGTCGACCTTCAAGATCTTCTCGATCGCCGCCGGTCTGGATTCAGGCACCGTACGCCCTGATACAGTGATCGACGCGGCGGGAGGGCTGAGGCTCGGCTCGCGGGTCATCAATGACTTCCATGCCGCTAACCGAGCCATGACGGTCGAGGAGGTTTTCACCCATTCGTCCAACATCGGCACCAGTCGGATCGCCGCCATGATGGGGGGTGATACCCTGCGGTCGTACTATGACGAGTTCGGTCTTCTGGACCGGCTCCAGATCGGCCTGGCGGAATCGACAGCCCCTCTGGTGCCGTCGCGCTGGGACGCCAATACGGTCGCCTCGGCCTCGTTCGGACACGCCATCGGGGTCACGCCACTCCAGATGGCGGCCGGTGTCGGGGCCATCATGAATGGCGGCATCTATGTCCCGTTGACCCTGCGCCCGGTGACCAACCGCGATCGCCTCCAGGGCCACCGCGTCGTTTCGCCCCAGACGTCGCTCCAGATGCTGGGCCTGATGCGCCTGAACGTGACCTCAGGTTCGGGGCGGCGCGCCGACGTCGATGGCTTTTCGGTCGGGGGCAAGACCGGAACCGCCGAGAAATACACCAATGGCCGCCCGGATCGGACCCGTGTCGTCTCGTCTTTCGTCTCGGTCTTTCCGACCGAGGGGCCGGCTGACCAGGACCGCTATCTGGTGCTGATCCTGCTCGATGAACCGCGCGGCTCGGCCCAGTCCGGCGGAGGGCGCACAGCGGGCCTTACGGCGGCACCGGCGGTAGGCCGGGTGATCCGCCGGATCGGGCCGTTCCTGGGTGTGCGCCGCCAGCGGACGGGCGAGCCGACCGCCGAGACGCTCCAGCCGCTGTCCGAAGCCGATGCAATGACGAGGGGGCCGGAATGACCGCGCTGCGCCTGTCCGACATCGTTCGCCGTGACCTGGCCTCTGACCCGGTCATCACCGGAGTCACCTCCGACAGCCGCCGGGTGGGCGAGGGAACGCTCTTCGCCGCTCTGCCGGGTGCCATGACCGATGGACGCGCCTTCATCCCCCAGGCCCTGTCTCAGGGGGCTGCCGCCGTGCTGGCCCCGGCTGATACGCCCGAAGACGTCGCGCCGTTGCTGGTCAGGTCGGGCGACGTCCGGCGGGCCTATGCCTTGGCGGCTCGCGCCTTCTATGGCGACCAGCCCAGGATCTGCGTGGCGGTGACCGGTACCAATGGAAAAACCTCGGTCGCGACCTTCTGTCGCCAGATCTGGACACAGCTAGGACACCATGCTGCCAGCATGGGCACGCTGGGTGTCGTAGCCGGCGATGAGGTCCTGACCGGCCCGGGCCTCACCAGTCCGGACGCCGGCGATGCGGCCCGGATGCTGGCCGAACTGGCGGGTCGCGGTGTGACCCACCTGGCCCTCGAGGCCTCGTCGCACGGCCTGGACCAGCGCCGGATTGACGGGGTCAATCTGGCAGCGGCCGGATTCACCAACCTCAGCCAGGATCACCTCGACTACCACGCCGACATGGCCAGCTATCGTGATGCCAAGCTACGCCTGTTCGACACCCTGCTGCCGCGAGGCCGCACCGCAGTCCTGAACGCGGATTCCGAGGTCTATAACGCCTTTGCCGGAGCCGGGATCATGGCCGGCCTGGGGGTCATGTCCGTAGGCGAGCGGGGGCGGGATATCGGACTGGTGTCGCGGCGCGCTACGCCGGACGGTCAGCGACTGGTGATCGAAAGCCGGGGCGAGCGGCACGAGGTTCTGCTGCCGCTGGCGGGGGCCTTCCAGGTGGAAAATGCGCTGGTGGCGGCCGGGCTGTGTGTCGCGGCCGGCGATGCGCCGGCGGACGTGATCGCGGCCCTGTCCCACATCAAGGGGGCGGCCGGTCGACTTCAACGGGTTGGAACCACCGCTTCGGGCGCTGAGGCCTATGTCGATTACGCCCATACGCCCGACGGTCTCAAGACGGTGCTGAGCGCCCTTCGCCCCCATGCCAAGGGGCGGCTGGTTGTGGTGTTCGGCGCAGGCGGCGACCGCGATCGTGGCAAGCGTGTGCTGATGGGGCAGGTGGCGGCGAAACTGGCAGATGTCGCCATCGTCACCGACGACAATCCCCGATCCGAAGACCCTGCGGCCATTCGGGCGGAGATCCGCCGCGGCAGCCCCGACGCGCGCGAGATCGGGGATCGCCGCCAGGCGATCGCCACCGCCGTCGCCGGCCTCAGGGCTGGAGATGTGCTCGTCGTCGCCGGAAAAGGCCACGAGCAGGGTCAAATCGTCGGCGAAACGGTCTATCCGTTCGACGACGCGACCGAGGTCGCAAAGGCTATCAGGGACGCTGAGTAATGTCTGAACCCCTTTGGACCGCCCGCGAAGTCGCTGCGGCGACCGGCGGTCTGGCCGACGGCGAGTTTTCGGCCCAGGGGGTCACCTTCGACAGTCGTGAGGTCCAGCCCGGTGACCTGTTTGTCGCCCTCCAGGGTGCGCGCGACGGCCATGAATTCGTTGCCGGTGCCTTCGCTGCGGGTGCCGCCGGCGCGCTTGTCTCGCAGCCGGTCAACGGCGGCCCGTTTGTCCTGGTCGGCGATACCCTGTCGGCGCTTGAAGCCCTCGGTCGAGAGGCGCGTGATCGGGGGCCACAGGTGCGGCGCGGGGCCGTCACCGGCTCGGTCGGCAAGACCAGCGTCACCCAGGCGATCCGCGCCGGACTGGACCTGGCCGGCGCGGCCCATGGCTCGGTCAAGTCGTTCAACAACCACATCGGCGTACCCCTGACTCTGGCGCGGATGCCGCGTGACGTCGAACGCGCCGTCTTCGAGATCGGCATGAACCACGCCGGTGAGATCGGCCCGCTGTCGCGCATGGTCCAGCCGCACGCGGTCTGCGTCACCACCGTCGGGCCGGTCCATATCGAGAATTTCCCCGATGGCGAGGCCGGCGTCGCGCGTGCCAAGGCCGAGATTTTCGAGGGTCTGGGGCCGGGAGGCGTGGCCGTGCTGAACGGCGATGACCGCTGGTTCGACCTGCTCAAACACGCTGCCCTGGAGCGGGGCGCGCGCGTGGCGGTGTTCGGATCGAATCCTGGCGGCGACGCCGTCCTGACCGACTTCCGGCCAGACTCCGAAGGCGCGGACGTGACGGCCCGGATCTGGGGTGAGGCGGTGTCCTACCGACTGGCGCAGCCGGGCTTCCATTGGGGCCCCAACAGCCTGGCGACCTTGCTGATGCTGGAGGCCCTGGACGTGCCCCTGCCGATCGCGCTGGAGGCCCTGGCATCGTTTCGTCCCCTGGCCGGGCGTGGGGCCGCCAGGACTGTGGCCATTCCCGGCGGGTCGTTCCTGCTGATCGACGAGAGTTACAACGCCAACCCGATCTCCATGGTCGCCGGGTTCCGAAATCTTGCCGCGCGCCGTGATGTTGTGGGCCGTCGCATTGTGGTCCTGACCGATATGCTGGAGCTGGGCGACCAGTCCGAAACCCTGCACGCCGGCCTCGCCGAACCCATTGTCGCGGCAGAAATCGACCTGGTGTTTACCGCCGGGAAAGCGATGCAGTCTCTGGATCGGGTCCTGCCTGCAGAAAAGCGGGGGAGTTGGGCCGAGGATGCGGCTGCGCTGGCACCCGTCGTCACTGCGGCGGTTCGGCCCGGCGATGTGGTCATGGTTAAGGGGTCCAACGGCTCACGCGCTTCGCTGATTGCGAAGGCACTGGCCGAACTGGAGGCCGTTCGGGAAGTCTGATGTTCTATCTGCTCTATCTCTATTTTGCGGACTTCGCGCAGGAATATCCGCTGCTGAACTTGCTGCAGTATCAGACAGTGCGGGTCGGCCTGGCCCTGTTCACCGGGCTGTTCGTGGCCATCGGCATGGGCAGCCGCTTCATCGACTGGATGCGGTCCAAACAGGGCCGGGGCCAACCCATCCGCAAGGATGGTCCGGCCAGCCACCTGCAAACCAAACAGGGCACCCCGACGATGGGCGGGCTGATGATCCTGGCCGGGGTCTTCGCCGGTACCCTGCTATGGGCCGATCTGACCAACATCTATGTCTGGGTGGTTCTGCTCGTGACCGGGGCCTATGGCCTGCTCGGCTTTCTGGATGACTACGACAAGGTCACCAAGCAGCACCACGCCGGCCTGACCGGCAAGCAGAAGCTGGCGGTGCAGTTCGCCGTTGCCATCGTGGCGGCCGCCATCCTCGTGGCCTTTGCGCCGGTATCACCGACCTCGCCGGATCTTCAGACCTCAATCGCCTTTCCCTTCTTCAAGGCCGTTTTACTGAACCTGGGCTGGTTCTATGTGGCGTTTGCGGCCTTCACGATCGTCGGGTTTTCCAATGCCGTGAACCTGACAGACGGCCTGGACGGCCTGGCCATTGTGCCGGTGATGATGGCGGCGGCGGCCTTCGGCTTCATCAGCTATCTGGTCGGCAACTTCGTCTTCTCGGAATATCTCCAGGTCCACCACGCGCCGGGAACCGGGGAACTGGCAATCTTCCTGGCGGCTATCATCGGCGGTGGCACGGGCTTTCTCTGGTACAACGCCCCGCCAGCCAAGATTTTCATGGGTGACACCGGCTCCCTGGCCCTGGGCGGCGCGCTCGGTTCGGTAGCGGTTTCGACCAAGCACGAACTGGTGCTGGGCATCGTCGGCGGCCTGTTCGTGATCGAGGCGCTCAGCGTGATGATCCAGGTCGCCTACTTCAAGGCGACGGGCAAGCGCATCTTCCTGATGGCCCCGATCCATCATCATTTTGAAAAGCTGGGCTGGCCGGAGTCGACGGTGGTCATCCGCTTCTGGATCGTGGCGGCGATGTTCGCCCTGGTCGGCCTGAGCACCCTGAAGCTGAGATGATCCCGGCGCGTGGCTTCGAGGGCCGGGAGGTCGCCGTCTTCGGCCTGGGCCGCTCCGGCCTGACGGCGGCGCGCGCGCTCAAGGCCGGAGGGGCCGTGCCCGTCCTGTGGGACGACAGTGTCTCGGGCCGGATGCAGGCCGAAGCCGAGGGGTTCAGCGTCGAAGATCTGGCCAGTGCCGACTGGAACCGGTTCGCGGCTCTCATGCTGGCACCGGGCGTGCCCCTGACCCATCCGCGTCCGCACTGGACCGTGGTGAAGGCCCGCGAGGCCGGTGTCGAGGTGCTGGGCGATATCGAACTGTTCCAGCGCACGCTCGACAGCTTGCCAGGTGAGCGGCGGCCCAAGGTCGTGGCCATCACCGGCACCAATGGCAAGTCCACCACCACGGCCCTGATCGGCTGGGTGCTGAAACAGGCCGGGATCGAAACCCATGTGGGCGGCAACATCGGCATCGGCGTTCTGGCCCTGCCAGAGCCGACGCCGGGTGCGGTCTATGTGATCGAGGTGTCCTCCTACCAGCTCGACCTGACCGCCGGCTTTGCACCGGACGTGGCGATTCTGACCAACCTCAGCCCTGACCACCTGGACCGCCACGGCGGCATGGAAGGCTATGTGGCGGCCAAGTCCCGGCTGTTCGCCAACCCCCGTGACGGGTCCGTTGCGAGCGTCGGTGTTGACGATGGCTGGGGTCTGGAGGTGGCCGTTTCGATCAAGGATCAATGGCCGGTCGTGGCCGTCAGTACTCGCCCGTCGCCGCTCGGGGCCGCCGAAATCACGGGAGGGGCGGGCTGGATCGAAGTCGGCGATGCGCCGATCGATCTGACGTCGGCGGCGTCGCTGCCGGGGCGCCACAATGCTGAAAACGCGGCCTTTGCCTACGCCGCCGTGAGGGCCTTGGGGGTCAGCCATGAGCAGATCGTCGCCGGACTGATGTCATTTCCCGGCCTCGCGCACCGGATGGAGACGGTGGCCCAGATCGGCAAGGTCCGCTTCGTCAATGATTCCAAGGCCACCAATGCCGATGCTGCGCGCCAGGCACTGTCCAGCTATGATCGCCTCTTCTGGATCGCCGGCGGCCGCGCCAAGGATGGCGGCATCGACAGTCTGGTCGACCTGTTTCCGCGGATCGCGCGCGCCTTTCTGATTGGTGAGGCCGCGCAGGACTTCGCTCAGACGCTGGGCGATGTGCCGCACGCGGTCTGCGTCGAGATGGATCGGGCCGTTGAAATGGCCTACCGGGCCGCCGCCGACACGGGTCGCGAGGAGGTCGTGCTGTTGTCGCCGGCCTGCGCCAGCTTTGACCAGTACCCGGACTTTGAAGCGCGCGGCGAGGCCTTCCGGGCCGCCGTGCGTCGCATCACCGATGAGGAGGGCACGCCATGACCGCCTATGTTCCGCCCCTGGCCCGTGGCGACCGCTCGCTTGTCGGGAACTGGTTCTGGCAGGTCGACAAGCCGATCCTGGTGGCCGTTCTCGCCCTCATCCTGACGGGGGTGGCGCTCAGCTTCGCTTCCAGCCCGGCGGCCGCCCTGCGCGACGATTCCATCAGCGGGGACTTCTACTACGCCTGGCGCATGATCGCCTTTGCGACCCTGGGACTGGGCATTCTGATCTCAACGTCAATGTTGTCGCCCCGGCACGTCCGGCGAGTGTCTGCCCTGACCTTCCTCTTTTGCATCGGCGTCATGTGCCTGTTGCCGGTCTTCGGCAATGAGGCCAAGGGCGCGACCCGCTGGCTGGCGATCGGCCCGTTCGGCTTCCAACCGTCCGAGTTCATCAAACCTGCCTTGATCGTCCTGGCTGCGTGGATGTTCGCCGAGGGCCAGAAGGGCGAGGGCGTGCCCGGAATGTCCATCGCCTTCGGCCTTTATGGGATTACGGCGGGACTGCTCATCATCCAGCCTGACATCGGCCAGACCGTCCTGATCACGACCACCTTCATGGCCGTCTTCTTCATGGCGGGGGTTCCGCTGCGCTGGATGGCGGCGCTCATGGGCATGGCGGCGGTCGGTTTCGGGGCCATTTATCTGACTGTCGGCCATGTGCGAGACCGGTTCGCCATGTTCCTGGGTGGTGGTGAGGCCAATGACAATTTCCAACTGGCTCGCGCCCACGAAGCGATCGCGGCGGGCGGCCTGGTGGGGCGCGGCGTCGGTGAGGGCGTCATGAAGCGGCACGTCCCGGACCTGCATACGGACTTCATCTATTCGGTTGCGGCCGAAGAGTTCGGCCTGGTCTTTTCGATCATCCTGATCGGGGCGTTCGGCCTGGTCGCCGTTCGCGGGCTGCGCCGGGCGCGTGAGCTTGCCGACCCCTTTGAACAGACCGCCGCAGGGGGATTGTTCGTCCTGCTGGGTCTTCAGGCGGCCATCAATATTGCGGTCAATCTGGGCCTGGTCCCGACCAAGGGCATGACCCTGCCGTTTATCAGCTACGGCGGTTCATCGATGCTGGGGATGTGCCTGACGCTCGGCCTGGCCCTGGCCCTGACCCGCAAGCGCCCTGGGGCCTATCAACCCGGTTCGACGCCGAAAGGTATCCTGGGATGAGCAAGGTCGCCGTCCTGGCCGCCGGCGGAACCGGTGGTCACCTGTTTCCCGCGCAGGCCCTGGCCGAAGCTCTGATCGCACGTGGCTGGCGAGTCGTGCTGGCCACCGACAAGCGTGGAGCACAGTACGCGCACGACTTTCCGGCTGAAGAGCGTTTGGCGCTGGATGCCGCCACGGCCAGCAATCCCATCGCCATGGTCGGGGCCATATTTCAGATTCTGGCCGGGGTCGCCCAGGCGCGTTCGGCCTTTTCGCGCCTCAAGCCCAGCGTCGTGGTGGGGTTCGGCGGATATCCGTCCGTGCCGGCCCTTCTGGCTGCAGCAACCACGGGCCGGCCGATCATCATTCACGAACAGAATGCGGTCCTGGGCCGCTCCAACCGGGCCCTGGCTCGGTTCGCACGCAAGATCGCGGCGGCCTTTCCCACCCTGGAGCGCGTACCGCCCAGCCTTGGTGATCGGGTCGAGATCGTCGGCAATCCGGTCCGGGCCGATATCCGCGATCTCCATGGTCGCGCCTTCAAGGCGAAGGCAGAGCGGCTGCACGTCCTGATCACCGGTGGAAGCCAGGGCGCGCGCATCCTGTCCGAGACGGCTCCGCGGGCCCTGGCCCAGATCGCCGAACGCCTGCGGGATCGCCTTCATGTCCACCAGCAGACCCGATCCGAACTGCTCGACTCGGCCCGCGAAATCTATGCCGACGCGTCCATCCAGGCCGAGGTCGCACCCTTCTTCCGCGACATGGCCCTGCGTCTGGGGCAGGCCCATCTGGTGATCGGGCGCGCCGGAGCTTCGACCTGTTCAGAGTTGGCGGTGGCCGGGGTGCCCTCCATCCTGGTTCCGCTCAAGATTGCGACGGACGATCACCAGCGCCTCAATGCCTGCTCTCTTGCCGACGCCGGGGCGGCGATGGTCATTCTGGAGGACGATCTGACGGTCGACCGTCTGGCGGAAGCCGTCCAGGCCATGCTTGACGACCCTGCGACCCTGGAACGCCGGGCAGCCGCCGCGCACACCGTCGGCATACCGGATGCGGCCGAGCGTCTGGCTGATCTCGTTGAACTCCAGGCCGGCCAGGGCTGACTACGCGGGCGGACGCATGGCGCGTGCCGATCCGGCGACCTGGAAGTTCTCGTAGTCGGCGAGGCGCCCGCTGTCCGGGGACGGATCACAGACGTGGGCGATCATGGCTCCGTAGAAGGTGTCCGGCTCGACCACCTGGCTGGAGGTGTCCTGAGCCGCCGCGGCCCCGACAAAAACCGAGCCCCGGTAGCCGGTGAAGTTGTGATGGACAAAGGTGCGGGCAGCACAGTCGACCGTTACGGCTGCGGCCATGGTGTCATAACCGTCGTGATCGTCCAGGAAGAGCCAGAAGGTGGCGTCCACCGGCCCCGAGGGCGCGATCGCCGTCGGCGCGCGGTCAACCGCCGCCAGGGTCGCCGCTTCGTCGGCGATGATCCACAGGGGACGCTGAGCCTGGTCCGCGATGCTACCGGGCTGAACCTGGGAAAGGCTGAGCGCGGCGAACGCCAGGGCGGTCAACATGGGGCAGGACTCCGATTGCTTGGACAAGTGTGAAGGTCGCCGCACCGCGTACCAAACGAACACGCCGCTGACGCGAGGCTGACCCTCCAGGGTCAGGTCAGTGATGCGCGTCGGACAGACTGGGCGAAGGTGAAATCGGCATAATCCGGTGCCGGCGGTGTGCCTGGGTGAGCATCGCAAACATGGCTGATCATTGCCGAATAGGGCGTATCAGGATTGGCAGGGTAGGCAGAGGTGTCTTGTGCTGGGGTGGCCTCGACAAGGGTTGTGCCGGCATGGGTCGTGATGTGGTCCGTCGCATAGGTTCGTGCCTGGCAGTCGACCGTCACGGCGATTTGCATGGTGTCGAAACCGCCCTGGAGATCCGAGATGATCCAGAGTTCCGCCTCGACCGGTGCGGAGGGTGTCTGGGTCGCCGGGGAGCGATTGACGGCGGCCAGGGTTCCGTATTCCAGCGAGAGACGCCACAGCGGTTCGCCCGAGGTCGATGACTGGAGGCCGGCTATATCCGCCGGCATCGCGCCGGTGGCCGCGTCCGAGGCGGTTCGCTCTCCAGAGTTACACGCTGTCAGCCCGACGATGGCCATGCAGGCAAACGCCAGTCCGCATCTCGATCGCGCCATCGGCTACTCCCTTCTTGCGATAATCGTCCCACTCTAACGGCGGAACCATAAACCTCAAACGCGAGGGCTGGTGCATTCATGCACGGCTGAGTCTATGACGCCCCGATGATCCAGCGCCTGCGCCCTGTTCCTTTCGCCCTCGGTCCCGTCCACTTCGTCGGCATCGGCGGCATCGGCATGAGCGGCATCGCCGAGATCATGCTCAAGATCGGCTATCAGGTGCAGGGCTCGGACGCCAAGGCCAGCGCCAATACCGAACGGCTGGAGAAGCTGGGTGCACGCATCCTGATCGGCCACGATGCCGCCCATGTGTCGGATGGCGTGTCCGCGGTGGTTCATTCCACGGCAGTCAAGGCTGACAACCCTGAGATCCGTGAGGCTCGCCAGCGCCGTATCCCGGTCGTGCGCCGGGCAGAGATGCTGGCCGAACTGATGCGCCTGCAGTTCTCGATCGGCGTGGCAGGCACCCACGGCAAAACGACCACGACCTCCATGGTGGCGGCCCTGCTGGACGCCGGTGGTCTGGACCCAACGATCGTCAACGGCGGCATCATCAACGCCTATGGCACCAACGCCAAGGTCGGCGACGGGGACTGGATCGTGGTCGAGGCCGACGAAAGCGACGGTAGTTTCCTGCGCCTGAAGTCCACGGTCGCCATCGTTACCAACATCGATCCGGAGCATCTGGATCACTACGGCGATTTTGACGGCGTGCGCCGGGCCTTCGTCGATTTCGTCGAGAACATTCCCTTCTACGGCTTCGCCGCCGTCTGTCTCGATCACCCCGAGGTCCAGCGCCTGGTCGCCCAGATCGACAACCGGCGGCTGGTCACCTACGGGACCAACCCTCAGGCCATGGTCCGGGCCGAGAACTGCGAGATGGGCCCCGACGGCGCTCGCTTCGACGTCGTGATCCAGAATGGCGAGACGACGCGGATCGAAGGTCTGCACCTGCCGATGGCGGGCTGGCACAATGTCTCCAACGCCCTGGCCGCCATCGCGGTGGCGCGCGAGCTGGATGTGTCGGACGACGCCATCCGCGAGGGCCTGGCCGGTTTCGGCGGGGTCAAGCGGCGCTTCACCACGACCGGCATCGTCGACGGCGTTCGGATCGTGGACGACTACGGCCATCACCCCGTCGAGATCGCTGCCGTGCTGAAAGCCGCCCGCCAGGTGGCCGAAGGCCGGGTCATCGCTGTGGTCCAGCCGCACCGCTACACCCGCTTGCGCGATCTGATGGAAGAGTTTTCGACCTGCTTTGCCGACGCCGACATCGTCCATGTGGCGGATGTCTATCCCGCCGGTGAAGAGCCGCTCGAAGGCGTGGACAAGCACGCGCTCGTCGATGGGATCCGCCGCTTCGGACATCGTGACGTCCAGCCGCTCGAGAATGCCGCCGTCCTGCCGCGCGTCATCAAGGAGGAGGCGAAGGCCGGCGACGTGGTGGTGCTGCTGGGAGCCGGCGATATCACCGCCTGGGCCTATGCGCTGCCGGGCCAGCTGGAGGCGATGGCCTAGCCGCCGATGCGCTGAGGTTTCGTCGCGCCCCGCCCTGGGTTAGCCTTGGCGGAGCCGCCGATGAGGTCCTTGGCCATGACGTCCTCCCGCAACGCCATCGCGATGAGCCGTCGGCTTGTGCTCAGCGGCCTGGCGGCGGCCGTGGTCAGCCCGGCCATGGCTCGAGCTTGGCAGATCACGGGCGACTGGATCCCGCAACTGGCCGGCCGCTGGGACGTGATCTTCACCGTGCCGGCGGGCGACCTGGCCACCGTCTGGGTGATCGAACAGACGCCGTCAGGTGCGACCAGTATCGCCACGGTTGGTCCTAATCCGATGGCCCTGGCGCTGCGCGAAACACGTCTGATCGGATCGACGCTGCGCCTGTCCGGCCCGACCAGCACGGGCGAGGCCATTCTGCAAGCGGCGCTTGCTCCCGATCGTCTGGAGGGGAGCTTTACGGCGGGCGATCTGGGCGGATCCTTTGTCGCGACGCGGCGGTCCGATGTCCGGTCTCACACCGTCATCGAGATGTTCGACCAGAGTATCGCGACCTTTGAAGAGATGCTGTTCACGCCCGCACCGTTCGACGCCGCCTGGGCGGCGCGCAAGGGCGAACTCCGGGCGACGCTGGAAGAGGCGACCGAGCGTGATCTGGTCCGGGTGGTGCGCACCCTGATCGCCTCAGCCGGCCTGTCCCACAATGACTATGTCCTCGAACCGACGCCGCCGCTCGTTGTGGATTTGGTGCATTCGGAGCCTTCGATCTCCTGGCGTCGGCTCAGCGGCGGTGCCGGCTATCTGCGCATGGCCAGCTTCGTGGAAGATCCGGCCGCGCGCCAGGAGCTGGACGGCGCTTTTGCGGATCTGGCCGCAACCCGCGGGTTCGTGGTCGATCTGCGCGGCAACAGCGGCGGAAATCTGGGTTTGGCCATGCGGCTGGGCGATCATCTGTTCCCCACCCAGACGACAGTTGGCGCTTTCGCCACCCGCCGGGCGCTCGACGCCGCCGGGGTCGCGGGCATGGACGCCCTGCCGGACGACGCCTACGCGGCCTTCAGCGGCTATGAGGTCGAGGCATTTCAGGACGCCCTGACCCATGCGGGAGCGGTGCGGATCGTCACAGGCGGTCGGGCGCCCGCAGCCTATGCGCAGCCGGTCGCCCTCTTGGTCGATAGCCGCTGTGCCAGCACAACCGAAGCCATGGCCGCCGTGATCAAGGAAAGTGGCCGCGCGCGCCTGTTCGGTTCGACCACGGCCGGGCGGATGCTGTCGTCTCGCCGCCTGCCGGTGCTGGACGGCTACACCCTTCGCGTCGCCTATGCCGATTTTCGCACACCGGGTGGGGCCAATATCGAGGGCGTTGGGGTGGCCCCTGACCAGATCACGGGCGCGGGTGACGCCGCTGTTCGCGCCGCGACGAGCTGGTTGCGGTCCCAGCGCTGAAGCTGGATTGGCGGGCCGGGTGGACGCGAGCCGCGTGTCGTTTTATCCGCCTAGATGAGTATCGTTTCATTCGGGCCCCGGGCTTCATCGGGGCGAGCGGAGTTCAGCTTGGCCTCTCTGGAAAACCTGCCGACCGTGCGCGGCAAGCTGCTGCTCAACGAGCCGCTGGGCCCCTACACCTGGTTCCGGGTCGGCGGGGCGGCGGACGCCCTGTTCATTCCCGCCGACGCCGACGATCTGGCCGATTTCCTAAAGGCTCTGGATCGGTCGGTTCCGGTGACGGTGCTGGGCGTCGGTTCGAACGTCATTGTGCGCGACGGCGGGGTCGCGGGCGTAGTCGTCCGCCTGGCGGGGCGGCCCTGGGCTCAGATCACGACCGACGGCGACACCCTCACCGCCGGTGCCGGGGCGCTCGACAGCATGGTCGCCAAGGCCTCGGCTCGGGCCGGGATCGCCGGGCTGGAGTTTTATGCGGGCATCCCCGGCACCATCGGCGGTGCCCTGACCATGAATGCGGGCTGTTACGGGTCCGAGACGAAGGACGTGCTGGTCTCGGCGCGCGGCCTGACCCGCACCGGCGACTGGGTCGACTATGCCCTGGCCGACTTCGGCTACACCTATCGGCATTCCGTCGTGCCCGAGAATGAGATCATCTGGGTCGAGGCCACCTATCGCGGCGCGCCCGATGCGCCCGAGGCGGTCCAGGCCCGCATCGACGAAATCACCAGCCGCCGCGAACTGACCCAGCCGATCCGCGAAAAGACCGGCGGCTCGACCTTCAAGAACCCGCCGGGCCATTCGTCCTGGAAGCTGGTCGACGCGGCCGGCTGGCGAGGCAAGCTGTTCGCCGTGTCCGGCGGCGGCGCCAAGTTCTCAGAGCTGCATTCCAACTTCATGATCAACCCGGGCGAAGCCACCGCCGCTGACATCGAGGGCCTGGGCGAAGCGGTGCGCGCGGATGTGCAGGCCAAGACCGGCGTTCAGCTGGATTGGGAGATCAAGCGGATTGGGCGATCGAGCTAATTCGCTGCAATCGTCGGCTGGTAAACCAGACGTAAACCAAGATTGCCGATCAAGGTTGCTCGCGCCCTGTCGAGTGGTCCATGTCTCGCATTCCGTCCGAAACCCACGTCGCTGTCCTGATGGGCGGATTGTCGTCCGAGCGCGAAGTCTCGCTCGTTTCGGGTCGGGAATGTGCCAAGGCCCTCAGGGCGGTCGGCTTTCGCGTTACCGAGATCGACGCCGGCCGCGATCTGGCGGTGGTCCTCGGCGAGCTTAAGCCCGACGTTGCCTTCAACGCCCTGCACGGCGTCTGGGGTGAGGATGGCTGCGTTCAGGGCGTGCTGGAGACGCTCGGCATCCCCTATACCCATTCCGGCGTCCTGGCCTCGGCCCTGGCGATGGACAAGGACAAGTCCAAGGCGGTGCTCAAGGCCGGCGGCGTGACGGTGCCAGGTGGTGGCCTGTTCGACCGGCACGAGGTCGCCCGTCGTCACGTCATCGACCCGCCCTATGTGGTCAAGCCCAATGCCGAGGGGTCTTCGGTCGGCGTCTATCTGATCCGTGAAGGCTCCAACGGCTTTGCTGTCGAAGTCGGTTCGCCCAGCTGGACCTACGGCGATGAGGTTATGGTCGAACCCTATGTCGCGGGTCAGGAATTGTGCGTCACGGTCCTGGGGGAGGCGACCGGACCGCGCGCTCTGACGGTCACCGACATCACTCCAGCCAAGGGATTCTACGACTACGAAGCCAAATATGCGCCGGGCGGCTCAACGCACAAGCTCCCGGCAATCCTGCCGCCGGAGATCTTCGAGCGGTGTCTGCGTGAGGCCGAAGCGGCGCATCGCGCCATGGGCTGCCGGGGCGTCAGCCGGTCGGATTTCCGATTTGATGCTGCGCAGGACGTCCTCGTCCTGCTGGAGGTCAATACCCAGCCCGGCATGACCCCGACCTCGCTCGCGCCGGAGCAGGCTGCTCATACGGGCATGGAATTCGAAGCCCTGGTCCGCTGGATGGTCGAGGACGCCTCATGCCAGCGGTGATCCGGGGTGGACGTCGACAGGCGGCACCGGCTCCGCGCCGGCGAACCGCAACCGCGTCGCGTGGCCCGGCGCGCAATGCGTCCGCGTCCGCCACCGTCTTCGATCAGGGACTGACGCCGGGCATGGCCTGGATGGGTCTTGGGGCCTTCGCGCTTGTGGCGCTGGCCATTGCCTTGTTCGGCTGGGGCGCGGACATTTCGCGTGCCACCGGGAGAGCCGTCGACAACCAGATTGCCGCCCTGGGTTTCCGCCTCGAACAGGTTCACGTGCAAGGTGCTAGCGCGGCGGGCCAGCGAGCCATTCTCGACGAGCTTCGCCTCGAGCGCGGCCAGCCTTTCGTCTTCATGGACCTGGACGAACTGCGGACCCAGATCGAGGGGGTCGGCTGGGTCGGCGAGGCCCGCGTGGTGCGCCTGTTGCCGAACACCCTGGTTATCGAGGTCAGCGAACGTCGTCCTACGGCTGTCTGGCAGCTGGCCGGCGAGACCCGCGTTGTCGACGCGAATGGGACAGTGATCCCCGGGGCCGATCCGGGACGATTCTCCGAGCTTCCGTTGTTGGTCGGCGCTGGTGCCAACCAGGCGGCTCCGGATCTGATTCCGCTGGTCCAGCGGTGGCCGCGTCTGCGGGATCGTCTGGATGCCGCGGTCTGGGTGGACGGACGCCGCTGGAACCTGTTGCTGCGTGACGGCAGCGTCATCCAGCTTCCGGCGGAAGGCCTGGACGAGGCCTTCGTGCAGCTGGAGGCCATGGACCAGGCGCAGCGTCTGCTCGATCTGGGGTTCGCGAGGGTGGATATGAGAGTGGCGGGTAACGTGGCGATCGAGCCACGCGGCTCAGCTTGAAAATTGGGGTGAGACACGCCTTCGGGGGTGCTTGGGTTCTGGTGAGCGAATGACGCGTCTGGGTGGACGGGAAAAATCCGGTGAGGGTCTGGGGGGACTCGGAGTCGGCAAGTCGGGTGCCGTGACGGCACTGGATCTGGGCGCATCCAAGGTGGCGTGTTTCATCATGACGCCGGACGGCGTTCGTCGGGCCGACCAGACGGTACGGGTCGCCTATATGGGTCACGTTCAGTCGCGTGGTCTGCGCGGCGGTGCCCTGGTTGACCTGGAACAGGTGGCCGACGCCGTTTCCCATGCCGTGCAGCGGGCCGAGCGCGACAGCGCCGATCCTGTCTCCGGTGTTGTCGTCGCCACGGCCATCGGACAGCAGTACGGCCACCGGATCGGCACGGTGGTGTCCCTGGGCGCGCGCCCAATCCGGGATGCGGATCTGTTTCGGGCGATCGCCAGCGCGCTCGGCCGCGCCAATCTGCCGGGCCGACGCCCCATTCACATCCTGCCGCTGCGCTGGGCGGTCGATGCCGGGCCGCCGGTGCGTGATCCACGCGGATTGACCGGCGATCAGCTTGGCCTGGAGTTGTTGATCGTCACCATGGCCGAAACGGCGTTCACCTCCCTGTCGCACTGCCTGGCCCTGGCGCATCTCGATCTGGAGGGTGTCGTCTCGGCCCCCTTCATGTCGGCGCTCTCGGTCCTTGAAGAGGACGAAAAGGAACTGGGCTGCGCCTGCATCGACATGGGCGGCGGCTCGACCACTGCGGCGGTTTTCGCGGGCGGATCCCTCGTCCATGTCGACGGCGTGCCGATCGGCGGAGTCCACGTCACCCAGGACATCGCGCGTGGCCTGTCGACCTCCATGAACGGGGCAGAGCGGCTCAAGACCATGCACGGCTCATGCATGGCCTCGGCGCATGAGGACGGCGAACAGATCGAGGCACCGGCGCGCGGTGACGACCCGAACGCCCCGCCGATACGTTTCGACCGTGGCATTGTCACCAACATCATCGCGCCGCGCGTCGAGGAGACGCTCGAACTGGTCCGCGACCGTCTGAAACAGTCAGGAGCGCCGTTTGAGCCGGGGGCCAGCGTCGTCCTGACTGGCGGGGCGAGCCAGTTGGTCGGCGTGCGAGAACTGGCTGTGCGGGTCTTTGACGGACGGCCTGTCCGCCTGGCCCGCCCCATGCGCAGTCCGCATCTGGCTGATGCGGCCTCGGGCCCGGGTTTCTGCGCGGCGTCCGGCGTGCTGGTGCGCGCCGCCTATGGTCCGCGTGAGGCGGTGTCTGCCAAGAAGATGCTGTCCGCCAAGATCGGCCCGGGGGCGACGGCCCAGGGTCATGACGGATTCGTGCCGCGCATGATCCGCTGGGTCGCCGAGAACTTCTGACCGGTTCGAACAGGAAGCCCATCATCCCGCGACAATTTCCCGCGTCTCAGGCCGGTGGACCGTTGTGCCGATGGCCGTCGCCCAGGGCCCGAGGCGGTATCCGGTCGGGCCCTGCTGGTGCCCCTGCCGGAGCGAGCGTGGCCGCAGGGCCGAGGCGCGAACGATTGCCGACGGCGACATTGTCCGGTGGCCGGCGTGCCGCGCCCCGACCTAGATGCCCCGGTGACGGGACATCTAAGAAAAAATATATTTTCAATGAGTTATGCAGCGTCGCGCGCCAGGTTCTCAAGCGCCCGCAGGTCGTTGAGGTCATCAGACAGGCGCGACGCGCCAGGATCCCTCGGGGGCGGCCGGCCGCGACTGAGCCGGCAATTGTCGTCAGGGGAGGGACCGGGAAGCGACGGGCTTCGGCACAATATCGCCCCAGACTCGCGTTCTTTCAGGCGCATAACCGAGCCTTACGGTTAACAAAACCCTAGAAGGAATCGCGACTCACGCTATCGCGGTAACCGGTCCTTAAGACTGGTGGCTTTTCATTAACCCTGTCCGTGGACGGTGCTTCGCAGGCGGCGAAGCAAGGCGAATTGAGCGGATCGGGTCGGAGGTCGATAGAGAAATGCGTGATCTGGGTCTTTCGGCGCCCAAGGCGACGGAACTGAAGCCCCGCATCGTGGTGTTCGGTGTGGGTGGCGCGGGCGGCAATGCCGTCAACAACATGATTACGGCCAGCCTTGAGGGCTGTGATTTCGTCGTGGCCAATACCGATGCTCAGCATCTGACCTATTCCAAGGCGGATGCCCGGATCCAGCTCGGTGCCACAATCACGCAAGGATTGGGTGCTGGAGCGCATCCCGAGGTCGGGATGAATGCGGCCGAGGAATCCGAGGAAGAGATCAACGCCCACCTCGACGGGGCCCATATGGTCTTCATCACTGCCGGTATGGGCGGTGGCACCGGGACCGGGGCTGCGCCGGTCATTGCGCGCTGCGCGCGGGATCGCGGGATCCTGACCGTCGGTGTCGTGACCAAGCCCTTCAGCTTTGAGGGACGGCACCGCGCTCGCCTGGCGGACGCCGGAATCGCCGAACTTCAGCGTTATGTCGACACCCTGATCGTCATTCCGAACCAGAACCTGTTCCGCATCGCCAACGAGAAGACCGGCTTCACGGAAGCCTTCGGCCTGGCCGACGAAGTGCTGCTGGCCGGCGTGCGTTCCATCACCGATCTGATGGTGCTGCCGGGCCTGATCAACCTCGATTTTGCCGACGTCCGTGCCGTCATGTCCGAGATGGGCAAGGCGATGATGGGCACCGGCGAGGCCACAGGCGAAGATCGCGCCACGACGGCGGCCCAGGCCGCGATCCAGAACCCACTTCTGGACGATACCTCGCTGCGTGGGGCCAAGGCGGTGCTGGTCAACATCACCGGCGGTAAGGACATGACCCTGATGGAGGTCGATGAGGCCGCCAACATCATCTGGGGCGAGGTCGATCCGGAGGCCAACTTCATCTTCGGTGCGGCCTTCGATCCCGATCTGGAAGGCAAGCTGCGCGTCTCGGTGGTTGCCACCGGCATGGACGAAGTCGCCATTCAGAAAATCGAGCCGACCCCGATGCGGCGCACCGAATCCGTGTCGCGCACGATCACCCCGGCCCCGGCGATTGCCGAGTCCATCCCGGCGGAGGCCATCGCCGCGACCGCTGAACGGACCGAGATCCAGCCCGAGCCGGCCGTACGCCGCGCCCAGGCCGACCTGGAAATTGCTGCCCGTACGCTGGACCCGCGCCAGATGCTGGTCGAGGATACAACCCCCGCGACCTCAGAGCCGCGCGTGGTGGCGCGGATCGTCGATCCCATGGTCGAGGAGATGGAAGCCCAGGGCGATCTGTATATGTCCGAGCCGCCCGTCGAGCCGCGCCGTGCGACGGCCGAGCCGGAGCCGGCCCGGGCGCGTGATGCGGACCTTTATATGGACCGCCGCGACCCGCCCAAGAAGGACCGTTTCACCCTGTTTGGACGCCGCAAGTCCGAGGCGGCACCGATCCGTGAGCCTCAGCCTGCCAGACCGGCCCAGCAGCTGAAGTCGACCCAGCAGATCGAGCCGACGCCGACCACGGCGGCGGTTCCTGAGGAAGACGACCTCAACATTCCAGCCTTCCTGCGCCGCCTGGCCAACTAGGCCGGTCGTCCAGTCTGGACGCACCGCCCGCGAGAAATCGTGGGCGGTGTTTTCGTTTGGGGAGCGACCCTAGAAACAAAGCGAAACCTGACTTGGCTTTTGCCTGACAGCTGTCACGGTTAAGGGCGTGCTGCGGTGTCCCGTGTGGCGGGACCGAGTTAGCGTATCTGAGGTTTCGTCGTGGCATCTGCCATCAAGGATCAGCACGAGCATACCCTGGCGGGTCCGGCCATCTGCGCCGGCGTCGGCGTGCACTCTGGAAACCGGGTACGCCTTTCAATCCGTCCGGCTCCGGCCGGAACGGGGATCGTCTTTGTGCGCGCCGATGTGTCCGACCGGGACAATCGCATCGCCGTGGCGGGCGACACGGTGGTCGATAGCCGCCTGAATACGGTCATTGCCAATGCCGATGGGGTGCGGGTTGCGACGATCGAGCACCTGATGGCGGCGCTTGTGGCCTTGGGTGTCTCCAATGCGGTGATCGAACTGGACGGCGAGGAAGTGCCGATCATGGACGGCTCGGCCCTGCCGTTCGTCCAACTTCTGGACCGCGCCGGCTTCCGTCGCCAGCAGACGCCCCAGCGCTTCATCGAGGTGCTGGAGCCGATCGAGGTGACCGAGGGCGACAAATCCGCCCGCCTGATCCCCTGTGATCGCTATGAGATGCGCTTCGAGATCGATTTCGACAGCGCCGTCATCGGAAACCAGGTCGTGGATTTCGTTGTCGACGAGCAGACCTTCCGCGACGAGATCATGGCCGCGCGCACTTTCGGCTTCGCCCACGAGGTCGAGGCCCTGCGCCAGATGGGCCTGGCCCGCGGCGGCAGTCTGGAGAATGCGGTGGTCATCGACGGCGACCGCATCCTCAATGACGGTGGCCTGCGCATGGAGCGCGAGTTCGTGCGCCACAAGGCCCTGGACGCCATCGGCGACCTCTATGTCCTGGGGGCCCCGCTGTTGGCTCGCTACGAAGGCGTCAAGGGCGGCCATGCGCTGAATAACAAGCTGGTGCGCGAACTGTTGGCCAACCCGGACAAGTGGCGCGTCGTGACCAAGGTGCCGGAACTGGCCGAGACGGCCTAGAGCGCAATCGCGCCCATCAACCGGCCGAAATCCGGTTCGCCGTTCAGGAACGCCCGGCGGTTCGAGAAGAACAGCGTCTCATCCGTGCGGGTGTCGTGGCCGGTCCAGGCGGCCTGGCCGACGCTAGCCTGTTCGAGCCGCCACAGCACAAAGCCCGGTAGGTCGAACAGCCGCTTGTCCGGCGTCGCGCCCGGCTGGAAGAACTGGTCCGATCCGGGGGCCTCGGCCTCAAACCGGTCCTGATAGTCGGCCCCCACCTCATAGCTGGCTTGCGCGATACAGGGGCCGATCACGGCGACCATCCGGCCCGGTTCGGCACCCAGGCCGGTCATGGCGTCCACCGTCGCCTGGACGATGCCGCCCAGCGCCCCCTTCCAGCCGGCGTGCGCCGCCGCCACGATGCGCGCCTGGGGATCGGCGAACAGGATCGGCGCGCAGTCCGCCGTCAATACCGCACAGATAACGCCCGGCGTCTGCGTCACCGAGGCGTCGCCTTCGGGCCGCTCGCCCTTCCAGCCGGTCTGGGCGACATGGGCGGTCGCGGAATGGATCTGGTAGCAGGCGGCGTAGTCGTCCGGCGTTCCGCCCATGTGCGCCGCGATCCGGCGCCGATTTTCGGCCACCGCCGCCGCATCGTCGCGAGAGCCGACGCCGGTGTTCAGACTGGTGTAAATCCCGTCCGACACCCCACCCCGGCGTGTGAAGAAGCCATGTTTGACGCCGGCCTGGGTCAGAAGCGGATGGGTGAGGGGGGCAAGCGAGGTCATTCGGGCGATCCTAGCCGTCATCGCCGGCCTTGTCCCGGCCGCGGCGGATCTAGAACCCCGCGATCTCAAGCGTTCTGGGAGAGAAGATCGCGCAGGCCTTGAACAGCGTGCCCATCTGCTCCGGCGCGGTCAGGCGTTCCAGTTGGCGCCCAATCACCGGCCCTGCGTCGGGGCGACCGCTGATCAGCCGTTCGGCCCGCGCCTCGATGCCGAGCGCGTGCAGGAAGTCGCCCTGACCGACACAGCCAGTGACGTCGGCCCCGGCCTTGAGGGCGGCAGCCATCACGGCGGGAAAGTCGGCCCACATCGTGACATCGGCCTCGCCGGGACACCGCAGCGGATCGACCTTTTCGTGTCGGATGAGGGCCTGCAGCGTATCGCCTGGCTCGGGCCGGTCGCGGCCATAGTCGATCAACAGAGCCGCTCCGCCGTGGGCCCGCACCAGCTCGGCGCAGACCGCTCCGAAGGTCGCCTGCTGACCGGCGATCTCGAAGATCTGGCCGACCGCGATCTCGAAGTCGGGTTTGACGAACCGGTCGATGATGCGAGCGTGGCCGAACACCAGGGTGCCGTCTTCGCCGACGCCGACTCGCCGCTCGGCCCAGCCGTCGTCGGTCCGCACATATTGGCGCGCCGGCAAGCAATCGAGCACCTCATTGGCGATCAGCAGCACCGGCGCGTCCGGCTCGAACCCGTCCAGTGCCCGCACCCAGCGCGGCTCGACATCGCCGTGGGCCAGCATTCGCGACTGGGCCTCGCGCAAGGGGCCGGAAGGTTCGATCAGCACCAGGTCGCAGGCCTGGATGAAAGCCGGATCGGCGTGTGCTGCGCGCAGGGCGTCGCTCATCAGGGTGCCGTCGCCCGGCCCGACCTCGATTAGGTGAAACCGGTCCGGCGCGCCCAGGCGTCGCCAGGTCTCCACCGCCCAAAGACCGATCAGTTCGCCGAACATCTGGCTGACTAGAGGCGCGGTGATAAAATCGCCGCCGGCTCCCAGGCGCGGCCGCGTGGCGTAGTAGCCGTCCTGCGGATCGTGCAGGCAGCGGGTCACATAGTCCGCGACGGTGATTGGCCCGGATTCGCCAATGTCCCGGGCCAGCCGTTCCTGCAGACTCATGTCCCGGCGTAGGGCGGGTTCTTCCACGCCCGCCAGATCAGCCAGGCCCCAATCAGGATCATCGGGATCGACAGCAGCATCCCCATGGTGATGGAGCCTTGCAGCGCCTCCGGCATAAAGGAATCCGGCTCACGTACGGTCTCCAGAGAGGCCCGGATCAGGCCATAGCCGAGCAGGAACAGGCCGGTGACATAGCCGGGTTTGGCCAGCAGCTTGAATTTCCAAACGGCCAGCCAGAGCAGGGCGAACAGGCCGATGCCTTCAAGGCTCGCTTCATAGAGCTGGCTGGGATGGCGCGGGAACTCGCCCGCCGGGCAGAAGCCATTGAAGCGGTCGCGTATCTTGTCGCTGCAGAAGATCATGCCGAACGGGCCGTCGGTCGGACGCCCCCAAAGCTCGCCGTTGATGAAGTTGGCGAGCCGCCCGAAGAACAGGCCGAACGGCACCGCCGGTGCGACCAGATCGCCGAGCCTGAGAATGTCGATCTTCTGCGATCGGGCGTAGAAATAGACGGCTAGAATCACCCCGATGGCCCCGCCATGGAAAGCCATGCCACCTTCCCAGACCTTGAGAATATTCAAGGGATTGGACCAGATTGGTGGATTCATCAGCGAGCCGTAGAACAGGACGTATCCCAGTCTTCCGCCGACGATGATGCCCAGCGTGATCCACAGGATCAGGTCGTCGATCTGGGCCGGGCTGGCCGGAGACCGTCCCGGCGCCCACAGATGGTCACGCCGCGCCAGCATCACCGCATAGCGCCAGCCCAGCAGGATGCCCGCGATATAGGCCAGGGCGTACCAGCGGATGGCCAGCGGGCCGACCTGGACAAGAATGGGATCAAACTCGGGAAAGGTCATGCGACTCTCCGGCTGGGGACATGGGGATGACTTAGCAAGGCGAAACCGGACTGTCGCCTCACCAGTTGGGCGAAACCGGCGCACCGTCGAAAATCTCGGCCAGCCGGTCGCGCGTGCCCCGGTTCAGATCGGCGGGCAGGGCGTCCAGGGCGAAAAATCCAGTTTCGGCGATCTCCTGGCGCGACGAGCGTTCGCCCTGATCATAGGCCCCGATGCGAAAGATCAGCACATGATCGCCGGGGAAGAACCGCTCATTGGAATGCACCGAGATCAGCTCGGGGACCGCGCGCGCGATCAGCCCGGCCTCTTCCTTCAGTTCCCGCGCGGCGGCGTCCGGGGCGGCCTCCCCGGCGTCCACACCCCCGCCCGGCAGCCACCAGCCTTCCAGATAGGTGTGCCGCACCAACAGGACGCGCCCCTGGTCATCCTGAACCAGAACCCGCACGCCCAAGGTCTTGGCGCGGGTCAGTCGCGACCAGAAAAAGAACAGCGGCCGGGTGAACGGCTCGATGGCGATGCGCCAGGTCATGCCCCCTGATAGCGGCATGGCGGCTTGATCGTAAGGGCGAGGGGGCCTATCGGGAGCGGACCATTGTTTCGGAGCGGCCCCATGCTGGCGATCGGCATCATCTTCGGCTTCATCGCCGTCATCGGCATCTTCAACATCGCCGAGTTCGGCCGGCTCGACTGATGACCGGCGCGCGTGGCGCGGCCCTGGTCACCGGTGCCTCGGGCCGGATCGGACGCGCCATCGCGCTCAAACTGGCCGGCGCGGGCTTTGACCTCGCCGTCCACTATCGGTCTGATCCCAAGGGCGCGGATGCGGTCGTCGCCGAGGTCGCGGCGATGGGGCGGCGCGCCGTCGCCCTGGCCGCAGACCTGACCGATGAGGCCGCAACACGTACACTCGTATCGGCGGCGGCGGGTCGGCTCGGGCCGATCTCTGTCTTGGTCAATTCGGCATCGGTGTTTGAGGACGACCGGGCCGGCGCTATCGACCGGGACCGCTGGGACCGGCATTTCGAGACCAACCTTCGCGCGCCCGTTGTGCTGGCCGAGGCCTTCGCCGCCCAGGCGCCCGACGGCGCCGTCGTCGTCAATATTCTGGACCAGCGGGTCTTAAGGCCGACGCCCCAGTTCTTTTCCTATGGCCTGTCCAAGTCGGCGCTGTGGAGCGCAACCCGGATGCTGGCCCAGGCCTGGGCTCCGCGCATTCGCGTCAATGGCGTCGGGCCCGGGCCGACCCTGGCCTCGATTCATCAGACCGCCGACACCTTCGCCGCCGAGGCGCAGGGCACCCTGCTGGGCCGGCCGGTCGCCCCCGAAGAGATCGCCCAGGCCGTGCTCTATCTCGTTGACGCCCCGTCGGTCACCGGCCAGATGATCGCCGTCGATTCCGGTCAGCACCTGGGCTGGCGCACGCCCGACGTTCAGGAGCCCTGATCCGTGACCACTGATCCGATCCTCGATCACCTGACGGTGTTCGTGCGGGGCCTGGCCGTCGAAGCGGCGATCGGCATCCATGACCATGAGATGGGCCGCACCCAGCCGCTGATCATCGACGCTGAGCTGGACCTGATGCCGCATCACGTTGATCGTCTGGCCGATACCTACAATTACGAGGCTGTGCTGATCGCCGCCGAGGCGCTGGTCGCCGAAGGTCACGTCGGCCTTGTGGAGACGTTCGCCGAACGGTTCGCGCGTGCGCTGATGGATGACGTTCGGATCCGATCGGTCCGGGTGACCGTGTCCAAGCCGGAAGCCCTGGACGGAGCCGAGGCAGCCGGTTGCTCGCTGACACTCAGTCGATGACTGACTGCCGCATTGCCGCCCCGCCTCCCTCCCGTTAGGGATAGACGTGTGACGAGGACGCATGGCCGAGCCTGAAGACCCCCAACGTCGTATGGATGCCGAACATCCGCTGGACGATTTTGACGACGATCTCGTCGGCTTCGCCTCGCCGCGCGCCCTGTCCGCAAGGCCTTCGCCGCCGCTGGTCCCGCCCGAACCGGAACCCGCTGCCGGGCCGCCGGATCTGACGGCTGCCGGTGAGCTGGAGCCTGAATCGACCGCGCTCGTGTCCCCGATGTCAGAGCCCGAGCCTGAATCCGCGCGCGGGGCGGAATCGACGGATGCACCGGAAACTACGACCGGGACCGAGCCCCAATCCGAGGTGAGCGCTGTGCGCGCCCCGGAGGCGGAACCGACCCCTGAAGCCGCCGTGCCGGCGACGTCCGAACCGGCTGCGGAGCCGGTGCCTGCGGGCGTGCCGGAGCCGACGCAGGATCCGGCTCCCGCGCCGGTTGCCGCAGCTCAGCCTGGACCTCAACCTGATCCGACCGCGCCTGTCGAGCCGTCCGTGGAGGTCGCCGTCGCGGTTGCTTCGGCGGCAGTTGCCGCTTCGGCCGCGACTGTCCCATCCGAGGCGGATGAGCCGGACGACGACGTATTCGAGGCCGTTCGCGGGCACTCCGTGCCAGGCTCTGGCGCACTTCAGCCTCCAGTCATGGAGGACCGGCTAAACCCCTCCATACCGATGCGGGAGGCCAAGATGGAGACGTCCGACCCCGGAGAGCCGGCGCGCGGATCGGCGCTAGCCGCCGCGCCTGAGGTGCCGGACTTGCCCGAGGTCGAGATCCTGAGTCCGCGGCCGGAAGCGGCCCCGGCCCCGCCGCCGGACGCCCTGGGCACCCCCTATGGACAACCTGGCGCGACACGGTCCTTCGAGCGCCGACCGAGCCGTCGAGATCCCGGCATCACATCGGAAGGCGATGCCCGGCTCAGCCTGGCCATCTATGCCTGCCTGATCGCCACGGCTGTATCGGTCGGCCTGACCGCCATCCTGGCTCTTTTCCTGTCCTGGACGGGCCGTCTGCTGGTCAAGGGGTGGACCCGTTCTCACCTGCTGTACCAGCTTCGCACCAGTCTCATCGGTGTCGTCGCCGGGATCGTCGGCGTGGTCACCTTCCCCCTTGGCCTGGGTGTCTTCGTTCTCAGCGCGACGGTCATTTGGGTCGTCGTACGCGGCGCGGCAGGCCTGGTGAAGCTGCTGCGCCATGAAGAAATCCGAGATCCCAAGACCTGGAAACTGCCATGACGGACACGCGCGATCATGACCTTGTAGCCGAGGAGGGGCGTCCGGCCGCAGCGGTTGTATGGGTCCTCTATATTCTCAGCATCCCGTCGGCAGGCGTCCTGGCCGTCATCGGGTTGATCGTGTCCTATGTCGCGCGCGGAACCGGACGTGGCTGGATCGTCAGCCATTTCAATCAGCAGATCCGGATCTTCTGGCAGTCGTTCTGGTGGCACATTCTGCCGTGGGTCGTCGTCGCGATCATCGCGGTGGTGTTTGGGCCGGTCGGCCTGTTCGCCCTGATCATCCCGTTGATGATCAACTTCATTCTGTTCGTCTGGTTCACGGTCAAGAGCGTGTTTGGCCTGCTGGCCCTGCTTCAGGCCAAACCCGTCTCCTGAACCCGACTAGCCGCCGGGGGAGGCTCCCGTGGCGGCACCGGCCTGGGCAGCCTGCGCCTGCATATCGTTGATGTTGATCCGGGTGCCGAGACCGGGAACCTCGACGTCGCCTGCACGCCAGCCTTCGGGGCAGGCCCCCTGGTATTCTGCCGTTGTGACGACCTGCGTGGTGCCGTTCAAGGCGGCCATGGACGAGCCCGTCGTTGTGACTGTCGCCTCCATGCGATAGGCGCTCTGGAAGTCGCCGGTCATGGTGCCGACCGTTTCAGTGACGCCCCCCGGGCCCGCGTCGCAGCGGCTGGTGAAGGCGAAGCCGTCCGATGTGCGCGTGACATTCTGGGTGCAGTCTTCCGACGGGGCCGATTGGCCCGAGCCGACGTTCAGCGCCGTCATCGTCTCATCGAAACAAACTCGGCTGTTCACCGAGGGAGCGTTGCCGTCCGGGAAGGACGCCGTCGTCTGCCAGAGGCCGGCGCGGACGCGCGCGTTGATTGACTCGGTCCCTGCCGATGCTGCGGGGCCGGCGTCACCGGCGCTGGTTGCGCCGGCGTCGGCGCTCTGGGTACCAGTGCCGGGGGCCTCGCAGGCGACCAGGGCAAGGGCGGCCATCACGGCCGTGCAAGGGATCAAGGGTTTCATCAGAACGCGCCTCCAAAGCGGCCGGTGGTGGACCCACCTCCGGTCGATAAATGTTGTCAGTATCGGACAGGTTGCTGCCCGAAGAACAAGGTTCATGATTTAGTTTGCCCAAGGCAAGGGGTGGAGCGGATTTCGATGCAAACCAGATGTTTCGTCACAGGCGCAGCTGCCGCCCTGCTGGTCGCCATGGCTGCGCCGGCCGTGGCCCAGCAGATGATCGCCCCCAATGCCACGGTTTCCGGGAGCCTGGACCGGCGCGATCCGGTGTCGTCCACCGGTGGACGGTTTGATCGGTGGCGTATCGACGCAGCGGCGGGCGAACTGATTGTGCTGCGGATGGATTCCGGCGTCATCGACCCGCTGATCCAGATCGGACGTACCGGCCCAGGCGGAGAGTTTTTCGAGCTGGCGACGGACGACGACGGTGCCGGCTATCCCAATGCCCTGCTCCAATTCCGGGCGGCCGAAGGCGGCACCTATGAGGTGCGGGCCACCAGCTACGGGCCGGAAAGCTACGGCGGCTACAGCCTCAGCCGCTCCAGTCAGGCGGTAAATTCCGGCGACGGTGGCGGCGTTAATCCGATTCCGCTCGATGTCGGCGGTTATATTGATCTGGATGATCCCGCCGACGTCGATGGTCGCCACTTTGAAGCCTGGCGGATTCGGCTGACCAATCAGCAGGTGATCCGTATCCGTCAGGAGTCGGACAGTCTGGATTCCTGGGTCATGCTCGGCCTGGTCGCGGCCGACGGGGCCTGGATCGGGCTGTTCCACGACGACGATTCCGGCGGCGGACTAAACTCGGATTTCGTCTATCAATCGGTCGCCGATGAGGTTTTCGAGGTCCGGGCTTCCACCTATGCGCCTGGTGTGGCAGGCCCCTATCGTCTGATCGTCGAGGACGTCTCGGCCACGTCAGACGGCGGACTGCGCCCGGGGACGATCACCGGCGGGTGGTTGTCCGACGCCGACAATAATACGGCCGGCACCTATACCGAGTATCGCAGCTTCTATGCCGTAGCCGGCCAAACCATCACCGCCACCCTACGTTCCTCGGAATTCGACGCCTATCTGCGGATCGGTGAATGGTCTGACGGAGCCTTTCACGAAATGTGGTCGGACGACGATTCGGGGGGCGGGGATACCGGCTTCGACGCCCAGTCGACGTTCGTCGCGCCGTTCACGGGCCTCTATACGGCGGCCTTGACGAGCTTTGGCGAGGGCGAGACGGGCCTGTTCAGCTTCGAGGTCCTGGCCGACTAGGCCATCGGACTGACCGGCCCCCAATCCAGGTTGGGGGCTGGCGCCGGTCCGGCTCCTACTGTTAGGCATGGCCCATGGAAACCGGAACCTGGATTGCGCTGGGCGCATATTTCGCACTGATGCTGGCCATTGGCGTCTACGCCTGGCGCAAGAGCACCAGCGACGTCTCGGGCTATGTGCTGGGCGGGCGCAACCTGGGGCCGGGGGTCTCGGCCCTATCGGCCGGCGCCTCGGACATGAGCGGCTGGATCCTGATGGGCCTGCCCGGCGCCATGTTCCTGACCGGCCTGTCGGGGGCCTGGATCGCGCTGGGCCTGTTCATCGGGGCCCTGGCCAACTACCAGATCGTGGCCCCGCGTCTGCGCGTCTATACCGAGCGCGCCCGCGACGCGATCACCATCCCGGACTATTTCGACAACCGCTTCGAGGACCGCTCGCGCCTGCTGCGCATCGTCTCGGCCGTGGTCATCGTGGTCTTCTTCACCCTCTACACCTCGTCGGGCATGGTGGCCGGCGGCAAGCTGTTCCAGAGCGCCTTTGGCCTGGACTACGCCTGGGGCCTGTGGATCACCGCCGGGGTGGTGCTGGCCTATACGATGCTGGGTGGTTTCCTGGCCGTCAGCCTGACCGACTTCGTCCAGGGCTGCATCATGTTCGTGGCCCTGATCATGGTGCCGATCGTGGCCCTGGGCGATGTCGGCGGCGTCGCCGGCGCGGCCGAGACGGTGCGGTCGGTCAATCCGGATCTGCTGGACCTGTTCAAGGGTACGACCGTGCTGGGCGTGATCTCGGCCATGGCCTGGGGCCTGGGCTATTTCGGCCAGCCGCACATCCTGGTGCGTTTCATGGCCGTGCGTTCGGTGCGTGACGTGCCGATGATGCGCAACATCGGCATGAGCTGGATGCTGGTGACGCTGCTCGGCGCCCTGGCCGTCGGCCTGACCGGCTTGGCCTATGCGACCCAGCACGGGCTGGAGGTCAGCGACCCGGAGACCATCTTCATCCTGTTGTCGGACGTGCTGTTCAACCCGCTGATCACCGGCTTTTTGCTGGCGGCGATCCTGGCGGCGATCATGTCGACGATCTCGTCGCAGCTGTTGGTGTCTTCCAGTTCGCTGGTCGAGGACTTCTACGCCACCTTCCTGCGCAAACAGGCGTCCCAGAAGGAACTGGTCACGGTCGGCCGGCTGGCCGTCCTCGCCGTGGCCCTGGCCGCCATCTATCTGGCCTACAGCCCCGACAGCAATGTGCTGGGCCTGGTCAGCCAGGCCTGGGCCGGCTTCGGCGCGGCCTTCGGTCCCTTGATCATCCTGTCGCTGGTGTGGCGGCGCACGACCCGCACCGGCGCCCTGGCCGGGATGATCGTCGGCGCCGCGACCGTGCTGGTCTGGATCTACGCGCCGCTGGGGCCGGACGGCGCCGGCCTGTCGAGCGTGATCTACGAAATGGTGCCGGGCTTCATCCTCAGCTTCCTCACCATCATCGTCGTCAGCCTGATGGGCAAGGCCCCCCCGCCGACCGTCACCGAAACCTTCGACGCGGTGGAAACCGAACTGGCCGAGGCGCGGACCTAGGGGCTACGGCGCCCATTCCGCCGCCCCGTTCGGCAGACCGACCTGCCGCCGCCAGGCCTTGCGCGACAACGCCAGCAGCCTCTGGTCAATCTCGACCAGAGGGCGCAGCGCACCGTCCGCATCCCACACAGCCTCGGCCCAGGGCGCGTCTCGATCCCGCGCATGGTCGGCGCGCGCCGTCTCGGCCCCCAGATGCTCGGCGCGCCAATGCATCAGAAACCCCAGGTGCCATAGCGGCGCATCCTCCAGGGGTCCGCCGGCCATGAAGGCCGTCAGCACCTGCGCCACCTCACGCTCATTGCGGATCTGGGTGTCGAATGCGTCTCGCTGCGCCAGCGCATAGGTGTCCCAGCCCTCCAGCGGCACGGGCGTGCGGCTCTCCGGCGGTGGGCGTCGCCAGCCCTCCGACGCCCGCCGTCGCCACAGGTTCGACAGCCCCACCCCAAATCGGGCCGCCAGCGACGCCCCCCGTCTCGCCCTGTTCCCACCCCCGCCGAACCCGGGCCCAGGTCTCCTCATCCACGATCCTGCGCCGAGGCACCTGCTCCATATTCAGCGCACACCATTCCTCGTGAGTCATATTGGCCCAGTCATGCGTGGGCAGATCGCCGATCTCGCTCATGGCCCCAGTATCGCCGGGCGCGCGGGGGCGGGGATGAACGCGGCCCTGCACAGGCGCCGCGCCTTCTCTGGCAAGGAATTCGCGCTTCCTTTTGCGGGCGCGCGACGCGCCGCAAAACGCTCCGGCGATGGAACTACCGGGTACCGTAAGTGGCTGTGATTGTGTGAGGTTTCGGATATCCGCAGGTTGTTGCTTTCGCCATTCATCTCGGTAAGGTCGCGAAATCGACAGGAGCACTCATGACGGTCGCGGATAAGACGAAAGCGATGGCAAATCCGACGAAGGCGTTCTTCGTCAGGATGATTACTAGGGACATTTCACTAGAAGATTGCATCTTAGATTTGATCGACAACAGTGTGGACGGCGCTTGGCGAAGTGAGGGAAGCCGCCCGATGGGATTGGCCCAAGACGCAGACCTGTCCGACTACAGCATCGATATCATCGCTAACGACAGATTGTTCTCGATCTCGGACAACTGCGGCGGCATGACGCTCGACGATGCTGCGGACCACGCATTCAGTTTTGGGCGTCGCTCAATGGACCAGCACGACGACTACAGTATCGGCGTCTATGGTATCGGAATGAAGCGCGCAGTCTTCAAGATCGGCGCTGAGATCAACATAACGAGCACCTACGGGGCCGCAGGAACACGCGAGTCCTTTTCGGTACCCATTAACGTCGACACTTGGCTAAACAACGATGTTCCGCCCTGGGACTTCGACATTGTCGATGCCGCCCACCTTGACCAGAATGGTGTCAGCATCGTCGTCGAACGGCTGACGTCGGGGGCGTCTAGTTCGTTCTCTAGCCCGGCCTTCCTGCAAGAGCTACGGCGGACGATCGCCCGGGATTACTCTCTGCACTTGAGTAGAGGCTTGAAGATCTCCCTGAACGAAATCCCCATCGTGGGCTGGAAGATCGAATTGTTGGAAGGGGCCGCCTTTTCTCCGATGCGGCTCCAGTACGACGACGAGACTGATGGGGATCCCGTTTCGGTTGAGATCTTCGGCGGTATGGCCGCGCCGCCGCCAGAGAGTTCCGACCCCGACGCCGAAGACGACGGCGAGCGTCGGTTCGGTTGGTATGTCATTTGTAACGGCCGGATCGTGCTGGCCGCCGACAAGACGAACCTGTCGGGATGGGGCACAGAGGATTGGCCCCAGTGGCATCGGCAGTACTCCGGATTCATAGGCATCATCTTGTTCACCGCGGCTAAGGCTGCGGCGCTGCCACTCACCACCACGAAGCGAAACGTGGATAAATCGTCTGAAGTGTTTCGACGCGCCCGGCCCAGGATGCGCGAGGTCACGCGTCAATGGATCGATTATACAAATCAAAGAAAAACGTCGCTCGAAGAAGCAAAGAAAATCGAGGTCGCGGCTGCGCCGGTATCGATTTACGCCGTCAAGCAACAGGCAACCGTACAGTTACCAACGTTCGCTCCCAAGCCACCGGCGGAGCGAATGGCGAACATCAACTATGCTATCCCGCTTGCTCGATTGAAGAAGGTAGCCAAGGAGTTGGGAGGCATTAATCTTAGCTATCGAGATGTTGGCGTGAAGACTTTTGAATATACTTATGAAGATCTCGTTGGGGACGAATGATGTCGTCGTTCGACGCGATCAACTACAGCCTTCGACCCAGTAAGAGCATCCAGCGCCAAGTCGTCTTCGACGGCGTGAAGGTGCTTCAGGCGCAGCTCGATCTCGACCGGCTGATGTATATCGGCTTCGGGTCGATCTGGTTCACCGACTTCGTCATCGCTCACCGAGTGCTAGGCGTCGATGACATGATTTCGATCGAGGGAAGCGAAATCGGTTACAGGCGAGCGGTTTTCAATTCGCCTTACGCTACCGTGCGAGTCGAGCAGGGCATGTCGGGCGTAGTGCTTCCCAAATTGTTCGCCGACGCGGCGATCAGGAACCGGCCTTGGCTGATCTGGCTCGACTACGACTACGAGTTGAACGAGTCCGTCAGAGATGACATCCGCGCCGTCATCGAGAACGCGCCAGTCAGTTCGATCCTCCTAGTAACGTTTAACGGCCACGAAATGGGATACGGGCGCACACCGGAGCGACCGGAGCGCCTTCGAGAACTTCTAGGCGCGCTGGTGCCCGATGACCTGCCGAAAGCCTCCTGCAAAGATGACCGGATGCAAGAGACGCTTGCCGGCTTGTCGCTCGGGTACATGCAGTCTGTCGCCGCGGAAGTCGCAAGGCCTGGCGGGTTCGTTCCGGCTTTCCGTATCCTCTATCGCGACAGCGCGCCGATGGTGACGGTTGGCGGGGTTCTGCCCGCCCGCGGAGCTGCACGGATTGCGGCCGACTTAGTTTCTCAACCTAGCTGGCCCGGTCAGCCGGCAGTCCCGATCAAGGCACCCCACCTTACCTTACGCGAGGCTGCGGTATTGCAGTCTCAACTTCCTCGGATAGACCAGCTCACGAGAGTGGCTGTTCAGGCATTGGGCTTCGATTTGGAAGATGATCAGATAGCGACTTTCGAAGCCTACTATCGCCAGTATCCTGCATTCGCGCAGATCGTGTCTTGATGTCTAAAAAGACGAGGAAATCGGTCTCCTGGCTATGTGCTACGCTTGTGTGGCGGTAGGCCGTTGGCACGATGATTCTGGTAGACCTTTTCTCTGGTTGCGGCGGGTTTTCCCTGGGCGCTCATCGAGCCGGGTTCTCAGTCGCGTCCGCCTATGACATTGACGCCACTCTGACGTCATCGTTCACCGCGAATTTCCCAGGCACTCAGCTCGTTCTGGACGATGTTTCGTCGCTCTCTGGAGCTGCGGTTCTCGCTGGCGCAGGGGGCAAGGTCGACGGTATCTTTGGCGGGCCGCCGTGTCAGGGCTTCAGCGACATCGGGCGCCGACAAAAGGACGATCCGCGGCGCCAGCTCCTTGGGCACTTTTTCCGCATCGTCAGTGAAGCCGAACCTTCGTTCTTCGTAATGGAGAACGTCCGAGGGTTGGAATATTCAGACGCTCGCGACGTGCTGGACGAGGCCGTGGCTCTGGTCGCTGACCGCTACAATATTCTTGGACCCAAGATTTGGAATGCTGCCGATTTTGGCGCCGCGACCAAGCGTCGACGCCTTTTCGTGATCGGCATTCATAAGGACGTCGGTGATGCCCTGACCGTCGCTGATGTCGAGGCGATGATGAAGCCGGCGGCGACTGTCCGGGCGGCGATCGCCGATCTACAGGACGCGTCATTCGTAGAGATGGCCGATGGATTCGACGTCTGGCGGATTGAAAAGCAAGGCAGACCTCACGCCTACGCGAAGCCGTTGCGGTCCAGCGACAAGCTGTTCACCGGACAGCAAGCAACCATCCACACCAACAAGGTCATTGAGCGCTTCAAGTCCGTGCCACAGGGCGGCATTGACGCCGTTGGTCGACATCCCCGCCTAGCTTGGGAAGGCCAATGCCCCACTTTACGCGCTGGCACGGGTTCGGACAGAGGCTCCTACCAGGCCGTTCGGCCTCTACACCCCGAAGAGCCTCGGGTCATTACGGTCCGCGAAGCTGCGCGCCTTCAAGGGTTTCCCGACACGCACCGATTCCATCCAACGGTCTGGCATTCGTTCCGCATGATCGGCAACAGTGTGTCGCCAATGATGGCAGAGGCAATCTTCACGGCAATCCGTGACAAGCTTGGCTGCGGTGCAAGCTTGGACGAGGCTGCTTAAGACCGCCTTGGCTTGTAAGTCGCCTTTCCTACCGCCGCCCCTTCCTGAACCGCTCCGCCTTCTCCGCCGCGGCCTCCGCGCGCCACCGCTTCGGCGCGGACCGATCTACCTCTTCCACCGCCCCGGTGAGCGCCTCGTTGGCGAACTCCAGGTCCAGCAGCTTCATCTTCTTGATCTCAGGCTCCGCGCTGCCCTTCGGGTCGTCGCGCAGTTTGGCGGCGTCCTCGAATTCCAGGTTGGACGCGGCTTCGCGCATGCGGGTTTCGAGGTCCTTGAGGGCGGACTGGAAGTTCGAGCCGACGAAGGGCTTGGCCTGTTCGGCCACGCCGGGCCAGGTCAGCCCAATCGTTTGGGCAGGTCCATCTGCTCATGCAGGATGTGGAGAATCTCGATCTGCTTGTCGTCGAAGCGAAAGGCGAGGGCGTGACGGGGGCTGGCGACCCGTTCGCGCATGGGGAGCCGCCCTCTCGAGTGGTGAATGGGATAGAGGCGAATTCGGGGATCGCCGGTCGGCGCGGTTCGAACCCCAGCTCGCTCCGGCTCAATGGCGAGGTCGCGGAAGGCTTGCTCCAACAACAGGCGGTAGCGATGGCGCGCTTCGGGTCCGAAGCGGCGTCGGTGTGGCGCAGGATTTCCTTGAAGGCCTCTCGGGCCTGAGGCGTCAGAGTGATCCGCCTCACTGAGCTCGGGCGTCGAACTCGGCTTCGGCTTCAGCCTCAAGCGCGTCGAAACAGGCCCCCAGATCGGTGACCTCGATTCCTTCACCCCGATCCAGGCTGGCGATGGCTTCGGCCAGCTTGGCGTTCAGGCGTTCGAGCTTGGCCTCGTCGTCGAGCGCGTCGGCCGCGATCTGTTCACGCAGCAGATCGATGGCCTGGACGATCACTGCCTCCCGGTCGGGATATGCGCCCGAGCGGACCTGATCTTCGATGAAGGCGTCGAGCGCGGGCGGGAGATTGAGCGCGGCGTTTCCCATGCCTCACGATACCGCAAAACGGACCCTGGCTGAACCCGTCACAGCTTCCCCTTCCTGAACCGCTCCGCCTTCTCCGCCACAGCTTCCTGCCGCCAGCGCTTAGGCGCTGACCGGTCCACCTCCTCGCCCGCGCCCGTGAGGGCTTCGTTGGCGAACTCGAGGTCGAGCAGCTTCATCTTCTTGATTTCGTCGCGCAGGCGGGCGGCGTCTTCGAACTCCAGGTTGGAGGCGGCTTCGCGCATGCGGGTTTCGAGGTCCTTGAGGGCGGCCTGGAAGTTGGAGCCGACAAAGGGCTTGGCCTGTTCGGCCACGCCGGGGCGGGTCAGGCGGTCCAGCTCGCGGCTCTCATAGGGGCTGGCCAGGATGTCCTGGATGTCGCGGCGCACGCTTTCGGGGGTGATGCCGTGGGCGGCGTTATAGGCCTGTTGCTTGTCGCGCCGGCGCTCGGTCTCGGCCATGGCCCGCTCCATCGAGCCGGTGATGCGGTCGGCGTACAGGATGACGCGGCCATCGACGTTGCGCGCGGCGCGGCCGATGGTCTGGACCAGGCTGGTCTCGGAGCGCAGGAAGCCCTCCTTGTCGGCGTCCAGAATGGCGACCAGGCCGCATTCGGGGATGTCCAGACCTTCGCGCAGCAGGTTGATCCCGACCAGACAGTCGAAGGCCCCGAGCCGCAGGTCGCGCAGGATCTCGATCCGCTCCAGCGTATCGACGTCGGAGTGCATATAGCGGACCTTGACCCCCTGTTCGTGCATATATTCGGTCAGGTCCTCGGCCATGCGCTTGGTCAGGGTGGTGACCAGGCTGCGATAGCCGCGGGCGGTGGTCTCCTTGACCTCGGCGATGACGTCATCGACCTGGTTGGCGGTGTCGGAGGTGACCGGGCGCACCTCGACCGGCGGGTCGATCAGGCCGGTCGGGCGGATGACCTGTTCGGTGAAGACGCCGCCGGTTTGCGTCAGCTCCCACTGGCCCGGCGTGGCCGAGACATGGACGGTCTGGGGCCGCATGGCGTTCCACTCGTCGAACTTCAGAGGGCGGTTGTCGATGCAACTGGGCAGGCGGAAGCCGTATTCGGCCAGGGTCGATTTACGGCGGTAGTCGCCCCGGTACATGGCGTTGATCTGGCCGATGGTGACGTGGCTCTCGTCGACGAACAGCAGGGCGTTGTCGGGGATGTATTCAAAAAAGGTCGGCGGCGGCTCACCCGGCGCGCGGCCGGTCAGCCAGCGCGAATAGTTCTCAATGCCGGCGCACGAGCCGGTGGCCTCCATCATCTCGATGTCGAAGCGGGTGCGCTGCTCCAGGCGCTGGGCTTCCAGCAGCTTGCCGTTCTCGATCATCCAGTCGAGCGTCTCCTTCATCTCGGCCTTGATGCCGTTGACGGCCTGATTCAGCGTCGGGCGCGGGGTGACGTAGTGGCTGGCCGCATAGACGGTGACCGCGTTCAGATCGGCGGTGGCCTTGCCGGTCAGGGGGTCGAACTCCTGGATCGCCTCGATCTCGTCGCCGAACAGGCTGATGCGCCAGGCCCGGTCCTCCAGGTGGACCGGGAAGATTTCTAGGGTGTCGCCGCGTTTCCTGAACGTACCGCGCTCGAACGCCTGGTCGTTGCGCTTGTATTGCAGGGCTACCAGATCGGCCCGCAGCTTGGCCTCGTCAATGCGCTCGCCGACCTTCAGCTTGAAGGTCATGGCCGTATAGGTCTCGACCGAGCCGATGCCGTAGATGCAGCTGACCGAGGCCACCACGATGACGTCGTCCCGCTCCAGAATGGCCCGCGTCGCAGCGTGGCGCATCCGGTCGATCTGTTCGTTTATCGAACTGTCTTTTTCGATGTAAGTGTCTGTTTTCGGGACATAAGCCTCGGGTTGATAATAGTCATAATAGCTGACGAAATACTCGACCGCATTGTCCGGGAAGAAGGCCTTGAACTCCGAATAGAGCTGGGCGGCCAGGGTCTTGTTGTGGGCCAGGATCAGGGCCGGGCGCTGGGTCGCCTCGATGACCTTGGCCATGGTGAAGGTCTTGCCCGAGCCGGTGACGCCCAACAGGACCTGATCGCGCTCGCCGGCCGCAGCCTGTTCGACCAGCTCGGCGATGGCGGCGGGCTGATCGCCCGACGGCTCGAACGGCGCGACCATGCGAAACGGATTGTGGCGGCTGGCGCCGGGGCGTTCTGGCCGGTGCGGCGTCCAGCCCTCGGGGGCGCCAGGGGCCTCCTCCGGCGTCAGACGCGGCCCGTCCGGCAGGGGGGCGAACATCGGCATCCGTGCCATCGGATCGGCCGCAGCGGGAACGAAGGCCGCGGGCGCTTCGGACACGCCGGAGCCGGTCGGTTTGCGAGGAGAACGAGCCATGAACGTGAATGTAGGGCGGGCGAGGGCTGAGGGCTAGGCGGGGCGGGCGTGTCTTGACGAATCGCGCCTCAAAGCGCGGTCTTGCGGGATGGTGCGAGGTCTCAGACCCTGGGCGACGTTGGCCGGGCTGGTGTTGCTGGTGGCTTGCGGCGGGCCACGGTACGCGCCAGGACCGACCCAGCCAACGCGACCGACCCCGCCGACGAGTCCGACCGGCCAGGGTACCGGCCTGATTAATCAGCGGGTCGATGATCGCACGATAGACCGGATCACGGTGGCGGCTGGCGACTACCAGCAATGCTACGGCGAACTGGCTGCGGCGCGGGTGGAGTTCAGCCCGATGCCCGATCGCGATGACGGGACCGGCTGTGCCTATGTCGATGCGGGGATGGTGACGGTCGACTGGGGCACGGTGGCGCGGCTCAGCCCCGAGCGGCCGTTGCTGAGCTGTCCGGCGGCCCTGGCCATGTCAGTGTGGCGACGTCAGGTGGTCGAGCCGGCGGCTCGCGACATCTTCGGCTCGGACGTGGTCCAGATCGATCTGATGGGAGCCTATTCGTGCCGCAATGTGAACGGGGCCGCGACCGGGCGGCGCAGCGCTCACGCCCGCGCCAATGCGCTGGATTTCGGCGGGGTACGGCTCAGAAACGGGCGGCGCATCACAGTGCTCGACGGCTGGTCGGCCGGGGGCGACGAGGCGCGGTTCCTGCGGCGCGTGCGCGACGAGAGCTGCCGGATTTACGGCACGGTGCTGAGTCCAGAATACAATGCCGCCCATCGCGACCACCTGCATCTGGAGATCCGAGAGGCGACCTGGACCATGTGTCGTTAGCCGGCCGTTTCAGCTCTCGGCGATGGCGTCGAAGCTACCGAAGATCATGCGCTTGCCGTCGAACGGCATCTCCAGGCCCGACATCGGGCCGTTGGGGTCCATCAGGATCGCCCAGGCGGCATCGCGAGTAGCCTTGTCGGGCCAGGTGATCCAGCCGACCGCGACGGTCTCGCCGTCCTTCAGGGCGACGGCCTTCTTGAAGTCGGTCAGCTGACCGTCGGGAATGTTGTCGCCCCAGGTGTCGATGACCTGAAGCGCACCGTGCTCGCGGAAGATCTTTCCGGTCTTCTGAGCGAAGGCGATGTAGGCGTCCTTGCCGTCGCTGGGGGCAGCGGCGACGTTGATGTCGAAATAGGCCATGGGGTGTCTCCTAAGGCGAGGTGAGGGGGTCAGCCGGCCGCGTCGGCGGCGGCGAGGATGGCGGCGATGTCGAGGCGTTTCATCGTCATCATGGCTTCAAAACCGGCCTGCGCGCGTGCGGGGTTCTTGTCGCGGTGCAGATCCATCAGGAGGCGCGGCGTGATCTGCCAGCTGACGCCCCAGCGGTCCTTGCACCAGCCGCACATACTCTCCGTCCCGCCATTGCCGACGATGGCGTCCCAGAGGCGGTCGGTTTCGGCCTGGTCTTCGGTCTGAATGAGAAAGGAGACGGCCTCGGTCTGAGGAAAGATCGGGCCGCCGTTCAGACCGAGAAAGGCCTGGCCAGCGAGAGTGAACTCGATCATCAGCTCTTCGCCGGCCGGGGTCGAGGGATTGTCGGCCGGGCTGAGCGCGACATGGTCAATGCGGCTGTCGGGCAGGCCGAGCGAGACATAGAATTCGGCCGCGTCGCGGGCCTGGCCACGATCGTACCAGATGCAGGGGCGGATCTTGCTGCTCATCGTGTGGCCTCCGTCAAGCCGTTGCCATGTCGGGTGGACCGGCTTCGACCGCAGCGGGGTCCATCCAGACGTTCTCCCAGATGTGGCCGTCCGGATCGCGGAAGCTGCGCCCATACATGAACCCGTGATCCTCGGCGGGTGTGGGGTCGGCCTGACCGCCGGCAGCGGCGGCCTGTTCGACCACGGCATCAACGGCGACCTTGCTGTCGCGGGTCAGACACAGGAAGACCTGAGCCCCGGCGTGTGCGTCGAGAATCGGCACATTGCCGAAGGTGGCCCATTTGGCATGGGTCAGGAGCATGACGTGGATGGTGTCGGACAGCACCATGCAGGCGGCGGTGTCGTCGGTGAACTTCGGATTGTTGACAGCACCGACGGCAGCGTAGAACGCCTTTGAGCGGGCCAGGTCCGCGACCGGCAGGTTGATGAAGATCATCTGGGACAAGGGCCGACCCTTCATTGGCGGCCTCGAAATGACGAAGCCCGACGTCTTTGATTGCGATCATTGATCTCGGTGATTACGTTAGTCAACCATGTCGTTAGGAAAAATAACAAGTGTGCCGGTGCGACGCGCTCGCTGGTATGACGACGCCTGCGGTACAGCCCATGCGCTTGAGCTGATTGGCGAGCGTTGGTCTTTGCTGGTGGTCCGAGAGCTGATGCTTGGGCCGCGCCGGTTCGGCGATTTGAAGGCGGCTCTAAACGGCATCAGCGCCAACGTCCTGACCCAACGCCTTGAGGGGCTGGAGCGGGCCGGGGTGTTGCGCAAGACCCGGTTGGCACCGCCGGCGTCTGTGCAGGTCTATGAGTTGACGCCCTGGGGGCTGGAGGCTGAGGAGATGCTCAAGGTCATGGGGCGCTGGGCGGCGCGTTCGCCCGATCACGACCCGACCCTGCCGCTGTCGCCGGTCTCCTTGATCCTGTCCATGCGAACGATGTTCCAGGCAGAACGCGCCAGGGGTGCGGCCGTGTCCATCGGGCTCATCCTGGAGGGGCAGCCCTACCAGGCGCGGGTGCATGATGGGCGGCTTGACGCGGGCAGGGGAGAGGCGCGTGACCCGGATGCTGTCATCACGGCCACGGCGGAAGCGATAGCGGCCTATCTTTACGGCGGGGCACCGCTGCCGGACGGAGCTGTGCAGGGCGACGGCAACGCCCTGGAGCGTTACGCGGAGATGTTCGCTTTGCCGGACAAGGCCGGATAACCTCGAACTGGGACAGGAGGAGATCGGCGATGAGTTGGATGAATCTGGCGCGGACTTTCAAGGTCGTCGCCCTGGTGCTGTTTCTGACGCCCTGGCTGGTGGTGTCGTGTCAGGGCAGTCCGCTGATTGAGGCGTCCGGGCTGGATATGATCACCGGCGATCTGGAGCCGTCTCGCGACAGCTCGATGGGCGCGATGTTGGCTCAGGCCGGTGCGGAAGCCGGGGCCGGCGGCCTGGCCCGGAGCGAAACGCCCGAGGAGCCGGGCGAAGGTCCTCTCGAAGAGGCAAGCTGGTGGGTCATGCTGGGGGCCGGGCTGATCGCCGCGGCGCTGGTGCTGGGCCTGGTTCTACGTCCGGCCCGCAGGGCGGCGGCGGCCGCTGCGGTCGCCTCCTTGCTGGCCTTTGTGACCCTCGGGGCGGGCATGGGCTGGACGGTCCATGAGTTCAAATCCGAGCTGCGCGCGGCGACCGAACCACCTCAGGCCGGTACCGGCGAGGCTGAACAGTTCGGTCGAACGATGGCCGCCGGATTCGTCGGCGGTATCGCCATCGATGTGCGCTGGGGATTCTGGATGACCGAGTTGGCGCTCTTGCTGGCAACGGCTGCCGCCGGCCTGGCCGCGACGGGGCGGTCGATGCCCCGCAGGGATGTCTCGACACAGGAGCCGAACTAGGGATGGACGTCGGCCGTGGCGCGTCGGATGGGCGGGGCCACTTGCGCGGACGGGTGCTTGGAGGCCATCTCGCGATAACACGGCGTGAGGCGGCATGAATCACTATCTCGAACAGGCTGTGGCCTTTTTCGATCCGGCAACGGTGCGCGGTGCGGTCCTGCTTGGCCTGGCGATGGTCTTGGGCGGAATCGTCGGGGCCGGTCTGATCCATCGGGGTCTGCGGGCGGTGATCGTGCATGACCATTCGCAACGGATCGACCAGATCGCCCTGTCGTTCCTGAGCCGGCTCCTGATCCTGGGGCTCTGGCTGGTTCTGGCGACGGTCTATGCTCACCTGGTGCCGGCTCTGAACCGCCTGGGGACCGCCCTGCTGGCCGGCGTCGGCCTGGCTTCGGTCGTGATCGGCTTTGCGGCACAGACGACGCTGGGCAATCTCGTCTCCGGAATCAGCCTGGTGCTTTACAAGCCCTTCAGAAAAGGGGACCGGCTGGCCGTCATGGCCCCAACGGCCGACCAGTGTGAGATCGGGGTGGTCGAGGACATCACCCTGGGTTTTACCTCGCTCAGAACCGACGACGGTCGCCTGATCATCATCGCCAATGGGGCCATGGCTCAGCAGGCGATGATCAAGCTGCCGCCGGCCGGGCAGGGTCCAACAACAGGGTCGGCCGCAGGGAAACCGTCCTAGGCCCGGATGTCGAGCAGGGCCTCGGTCATGGCGTCGGCGGTTTCCAGAACCTGGAGATTGGCGGTCAATTCGATGACGGCGTTCAGGCGCTCGACGGCCTCGTCGGCAACGTTGTCGAGTGGATGGCGCGCTGTGCGCTCGGCGCTGGCGGCGAAGCGATCAAAGGCGTGACGAATGCCGGTGGCGGCATTGGCATAGACGGCATTCATGGGTCCCTCGCATTCTGCGACGGATCAGCATGACGCGGACGGTGCTAAGGCCGAGTGGACGAACAGGGTAACGCGAATCTTAAGCTGCAACTTCGGGCGGTGGTGGGTCGGCCGGACCGACGGCCTGGCGACGGAGCCGGCTTCGTCCCATCCGCCAGAGCAGGAATCCGATCCCACCGGCGACCGCCAGGACCACGACGGACAGCAGCGGTCGAACTGCGAACCAGGCGACGGCGATGACCACACCGCCCAGAAGCACGCCCAGGAGCAGCGACATCAAACCCAGGCCCATCCCGATGACGGCACCGACCGGTGGGATCACATCGGCGACCACCCGCAAGGGATTCAGGATCAGGCTGAAGCCGATGACCAGCAGGACCAGGCCGCCGACCCGGATGCCCCATAGAAGTGCCCGGTTTGCCGCCTGGGCCCCTTCGAACATCTGATCGGCGGACACGTGCCCGGATTGCACCAACAGGATCGATTCGCCGTTGTCAGACTGGAAAGGTGAGAAGCCATCGCCGGTCTGGGCGGCTACGACGCTGACCGGACCGGGCCGAACCACGCGCCAGCGGACGCGGGTGTCGCCGATCTCCGGCGTGCCGGGATTGGACCCCAGGTAGAGCTCTGACGAAGTTGCGGTGGCACGCCGACCTGCCTGGTTAACCAGGGCCGCCTGGGTGTCGCTGTCCAGGGTCAGGGCCTCGGCCGGGCCGATCTGTTCGATGATGCGATTGTCCAGGCGATAGGCCCCCAGACGCGCGTTCGAAGACGTGAAGGCCGCAGCATCCACCGGAAAGCCGGGGTTCTGGTGACCGCCGGGAGTCTGGAAGCGGCTCGAGTCTTCTGGGCTGCTGGACCAGACGCGGTCGTATTCATAGACGGTCACGGTCTCCTGGCCGCCGCCCAAACGCGTGCGCGTTTCGCTCCGCGAGGTCTCGCGCCATTGGTACATTTCGACATCGCGCAAAAGGCGTAGGGCCTGGACTTGGATCGGCCAGGCGCTGTCCGTGAGGCTGTCGGCGACGGTCGTGTCGCCGGACGTGTGGACGAGCGCCCCGTCATGGGCCGGGTCGATCGTATTGGCGTCGACGGTCTGGACGACGCCGGCCCCCTCGTTCAGGGCGCGCTCTCGCTTGACGGCGCGGCCTTCATTCCAGCTCAGCAACCAGACACCGATCCCCAGGAGGATCAGGCCGATCAGGATTCCGCCGAGTGAGCTACCCAGGCGGGAGAACCAGCCGGTGCGGGTGGTGACGGTCGAGGAATCAGACATGGCGGCCTCCTGAACACATTTGCCTAGCACTGTTCCACAGGCGAGTCAGGATGTGCGGCTTGCGAGTCGCGGGCCGGGAGGCTCTTCTCGCGGCATGGACCATTCCACCGCCCTTCGCGACGCCTTCATCACCGGGGTCGGGGCCTTCCTGCCCGGTGAGCGGATCGGCAATGGTGTGATGGAGGACTACATCGGCCGGATCGGCGGGCGCCCGTCGGCGATCGGGCGGCGTGTCTTGCGCTGGAACGGTATTGAAGGCCGGCACTACGCCTTGAATGTCGAGGGCGAACCGCAACATTCCAACGCCTCCATGTGCGCCCAGGCCGTGAAAGCGGCGCTCGACCATGCCGGGCTGGCATTGGCAGACCTGACTTTCCTGGCGACCGCGACGACACAGGGAGATTTCATCGTGCCCGGGCACGGGCCGGCGGTTCAGGCGGAGCTGGCGGCGGGGCCGCTGGAGGTGGCGAGCTTCCAGTCCGTCTGCGCCTCTGCCCTGATGGCGGCCAAGGCGGCCTGGCTGAATGTAAGAGCTGGAGAGGCCGAGGCGGCGGCGGCGTGCGCCGGGGAGTTTTCGTCGCGATGGTTCCGTCCGACCTTCTATGAGGGGACGGCCCTGGTCGATGCCAGGGGCCGTACGGCCATGGAGGCGGACTTCCTGCGTTTTACCCTTTCGGACGGTGCCGGAGCCGTCGTCATGGAGCCTAGCCCCCGACCGGACGGCCTGAGCCTCAAGGTGCGTTGGATCGACATGGTGTCCCTGGCCGGCCGGTTTGATCCCTGTATGTGGGCCGGGGCGACGACCCGTGACCGCGCCGACACGAAGGCGGCCTGGAGTCACGCCGGGCCGGTTGCGGCCCACGCCGCGGGGGCGGTCGCCCTGCTTCAGGATTTCGACCTGCTCAAGATCGTCATCCGGGCCTGGATCGGGGTCTGGCTGGAGAAGGTCGACCAGGGCCGGATCGTGCCCGATGAGGTCGACCATCTGCTCTGTCACTATTCGGCGCGCAGCCTGCGCGAAGAGATCGTCGGCCTGCTACGCGACACTCGAGCCATGATCCCCGAGGAGAAATGGTTCACGACCCTGGCTGACAGCGGCAATGTCGGCTCAGCCTCGATCTGGATCATGCTGGAGGCCCTCATGCGCTCAGGTCGGACCAGGCGGGGCGACACCGTGCTGTGCATCGTACCGGAAAGCGGGCGGGCGATGATCGGGTTCATGATGCTGGAGGTGGTGTGATGCCGGACTCAACCCAGGTGGATCAGGTCGCCGACACCCTGCGCAAGCTGGCAGTGGTGTTCACGGATTTCGAACAGCGGCTGGAGGCCACGCCCCTGATCCGCAAGCTCCAGCGCGGGCGGTTCGAGCTGACTGACTACCATTCGTTCCTGATCAATTTGCGCCAGCAGGTGAAGGACGGGGCGCTGTGGATGAGTCGAGCGGCGTCCAACATTGGCGAGGACCATCTGGAGCTGCGTTCAACATTGATGCGGCACGCGGTGACGGAGCATCGGGACTATCGATTGCTGGAAACGGACTTCGTGGCCGCCGGCGGCGAACTGGACGTCATCCGGCGTGCGCCCAAGAACATCGGGTCTGAGGCCCTGTCGGCCTGGATGTTCCACGAGGCATCACGTCCCGATCCGTTCGGCCTGCTAGGCGCGATGTGGATCATCGAGGGACTCGGGTCCATCAAGGCCAGGCCCTGGGGCGAAAAGGTCAAGGCGCGGTTGAATCTGCCGGATGAGGCTGTGCGGTTCCTGCTCTATCACGGTGACAACGACGTCGAGCACATGGAGGAGTTCCAGGAGATGCTGCGCATGGTCTTGCCGGATTCCGCCGTGGCTGAGCGGATCGTCACCACGGCGCGCGTGACGGCCCGGCTCTATTCCCTGCAGATCGAGGAAATCTCCGCGTGAGCACGGCCCAGATCCAGGACGATCCCTTCAAGACTATGGTCTTCGATCCAAGCGACCCGGACCCTTGGCTGGCGCTATATCTCGATCACAGCCTGCCAATCGACGACACCGCGAAACGCTGCCTGCTGATGGGCCAGAGGTCGTGGTCGCGCCGCTGGTTGTTCCCGGTCAGCCGCCCACTGGTTTTTGTCTGGTTCTGTCTGGTGAAGGTGTTTCGGGCCATCACGCCGAATTGGCCCAACCTGAATGGGCTACTGCACAAGACCATCTACTGGGGGCTTCGAACCTTCGGCAGTCCCGAAACCAATACCCTGATCCTGCGTCACTTCCACATCGGCTCCGAGCTGCTCGCCTTCATGAAGGCCAACGCCGGCCTGGGGCCTGATGCCAAAAAGGTGTCGAGCCACCCGCTGCGACCCACGCGCCTGAAGGACATCGAGGACAACCTGTTCCTCCAGCACGACCTCAACATCTTCAACTTCATCATCGAGCTGAACCAGGCGCTGCGCGCTCAGGACCGGGAGCTGATGCCGGTCGCCAGCCCGGACTTTTCGATGATCTCGGACAGTTTTGCGGATTTCGAAGCCCTGCCGGATGGCTGGCTCAACAAGATCGACGTGCAGACCGCCGTGGAGTTCTACACACCCATGTATGCTGTGATGCTGCCGCGTGCGGACTTCGTTCGGGCGGCCCATTCGCTGCAGCTGGATGAAACGGTGGCCATCTACATGGCGCGAATCCTGGGAACCGACTACCACCTGAACTTCGTAAAGAACGGCCACCCGCTGATCGCCAATTCGACGCTTCAGGCGGGATTTCGTCTGATGATGCATGGCCTGGACTGCGAGGCCCTGCACGGTTGGCTGAGGGTGCTGAAGGCCCGCCAGGCCCGGGGATTGCCGCTCGATCCGAGAAATCCGACGGCGTGACGTAACGCCGGTTGACGGGTTGCCGCCTTCGCTCCCGTGAGCAACGATGGCGAGGGACGAGGAGACCGGACGATGAAGGCTTCATTCCTGATGCTTAGCGCGGCGGTGGTGATGGCCATTCAAGGGGGGCTGGTGCCGCCCATCGCCTGGGCGGCGGACCGTCCGGCGCAGGCGGATTGCGCCAGTGTCGCGAACCTGGATCTGGACGACGAGCGGTTTCATCCGGACTGGACGACGGTCGCCAATGCTGAGCGGCTCGCGCGTTGGCACGGCTATCTGGGGCTGGTCCAAATCCCAGCAGATGCGGCGCATCGTCCTTCGGAGACGGCGGCCATCATCGTCCGGGCCTATGTTCCAGCCGGTGGTATGTGGTCGGTCGAGGACAGGTCCGTGGTCTGGCGAGAAGCCGACGGAACCTGGTGGTTCTGGCGTCAGCGGATCAATTATAGCGCGCCAAGTCCATCGCCGCCGCCGCCGCCACCACCCGGACAACCGGCGCCGCCCTACCGACCGCCAACGCTTGAGGAGCGCTTTCCGCCCAGCACCGGGCGACTTGCGGCTGGACAGGCACAGGCGATGGAAGTGGCCTATGGTGACGCCTGTCGTGGCTGGGATCCGGAGTTCTTTCCATCCGAGCAACCGTTCTTGCGACCGGTCGAGGGCCGCCAGAGCGATCTGTGTCCGCCCGACAGTTCCGCCTTCTTCGCGGAGATCACAGAGGTGGACCGGCCCCAACTTCTCTATGTCGCCGCCTGTCAGAACCACACCCCGACCTTTGCGCTGATGAGGGGAGCCACCTACGCCGCAGCAGATGCGCCGCAGGAGTAGGCCGGCGAGGTGAGCGTCGGGCCGACGCGTCGCCTGGGTTGGCGAAACAAGCCGCCCGACCCCTTTTGCTCCGCTTAAGCCTAAAATAACGCGTGAGCGCTAAGGTTGTTCCCTGGAGTTACCCAAGGGCCGCTTTCATGGATGACGTCGAACTGCCCGAGGCCCGGGGCTGGGATCGATTGCGGCGTCCCGTCTGGTTGTTCGACAACGACGCCAAGCGCCACATCTACGCCAACAATGCCGCCCTCGTGCTCTGGGGTGCCGAGAGTCGGGAAGAGTTCCTTGGGCGCGACTGTTCCGATCAGTCCGATGCGGTAAAGGCACGTACCCAGCGCCTGCTAGATGATACGGCCAACGGCGAGGTCGTTAACGAGCGTTGGACCTTCTACCCCCATGGCGAGCCGACCACGGCGAAAATCCTCGCCAGCACGTTTCGCCTGCCCAGTGGGCGAGCGGTAATCCAGATGGAGGCCGAGGCGCTGGAGGTCGACGCCGACCAGGTGCGTTCGCTCGAGGCGCTTCGTCACGCACCGGCGGCCATCTGTCTGTTCCAACCGGACGGCGGGGCCTTGTTCCGCAATCCAGTGGCCTATGCGACCTTCGGACCGGGCAATCTGCATCTCGAGAAACGCTACGAGAACCTGAGCGCGGCGGAGGTCTTGCTGGCCGACGCCTGGGACGGCAGGCCCAGCTCGTGCCTATTGAAGGCCCGGACCCTTCAGGGTGAACGCTGGATGCACACAACGGCGCGTCGGGTCTCGGATCCGGTCACGGGTGCAAAGGCGTTGTTGTGGGCGAGCCATGATGTGACGCCCCAGGTTGAGGCCGAGGCCTCGCTGGCGGCGGCGGCCGACCGGGCAGACCAGGCCGAGGCGCGTGAGGCGCGGCTGACCGAGATCAGCCACGAAATGCGTACGCCCCTGAATACACTTCTGGGCTTTGCGGAGGTGATGAGTGCCAAGACGGAATGCCCTGAGCAGCGTGATCAGCTGACCCGGATGGTCAGTGCCGGGCGACGCCTGGGCGACCTGGTCAACGCCATGCTCAGCGAAGGCGAAGGCTCCGAAACCCAGGCCTCGTCCAAGATAGCAGGACCGACGCCGGTGCTGGCGTCTGGAGAGGAGGTCGCGCCGCTGCGGATCCTCTGCGCCGATGATCATGAAAACAATCGGCTGGTGGTTACCACAATGCTGAGGGCCATGGGCTGGAGCTGTGACACGGCGAATGACGGTGCCGAGGCGGTCGAGCGCGTGCGCGCCGGCGACTATGATCTGGTTCTGATGGACGTGCAGATGCCGGTCATGGACGGGGTCGACGCGACCAAGGCTATCCGGTCGTTGAATGGCGCTGCGGGCCGCACGCCGATCGTCGCCCTGACGGCCAATACGCTGGAGACCCAGCTGCGCCGCTATCGGGCCGCAGGGATGCAAGACTGTCTGGCCAAGCCGATCGGCATGGCGGAGCTGATGCAGACGGTGGTGGCTTGGACGGCACCGCGCCAAGACGGCACCGAATCCGACGCGGTGCTCAGCGCTTAAGCTTCTTCCCGAAAGAAATCGTCCCACATCCGGCTTGCAGCCTGCCATTCGCCTGTGCGTTGTATGCGGTGAGCCGAACAAGGAGGGGCGGTGACACTCGAACAGGGATTGGCCTTTGGTCTCGTCGGACTGACGATTATCGCCTTCATCTGGGGGCGATTTCGCTATGACCTTGTGGCCTGTGTCGCCCTGGTGGTCGGGCTGGCGGTCGGCGTCATTCCGGCGGAATCGGCCTTCGACGGATTTCGCAACGACGTCACGGTCATCATCGCCTGCGCGCTGATCGTCTCGGCCGGGTTTGCGCGTTCGGGCGTGGTGGAATGGGCGCTTCGGCCGCTGACACCGCTGCTCAAGACCGAGCGGACCCAGGCCCCGATCCTGACGGTGATCGTCACCCTCTTGTCGATGTGCACCAAGAACGTGGGGGCGCTGGCGATCATGCTGCCGGTGGCGACGAAGGTGTCCCAGACCACCGGGACGTCGCCGTCGCGGCTGCTGATGCCGATGGCGGCCGGGGCCATGGCCGGAGGCATGGTCACTCTGGTTGGAACCTCGCCCAACATCATCGTTTCAGAGGTGCGCCAGAACATCACCGGCGAGCCGTTCGGGATGTACGACTATTCGGCGGTCGGCCTGATCTTGACGGCGATGATCGTGGCCTTTGTGTCGATCGCCTATCGGGTTTTGCCGCGGCGCCGCGAGGGCGGTGCGGCCATGGGCGGCGGGGTCGGGGACAATTCGTACCTGACCGAGGCGCGGGCGCTCGATGACTGGCCCCTGGAGCAGCGCACCGTCAAGGATCTGACCGACATGAGCGACGGCAAGGTGCGAATCCTGGCTGTGATCCGGGATGGCAAGCGCATGGCCAGGCCGCGCGGCAATGTGGTGGTCCGGCGTAGCGATGTGGTTGTGCTCGATGGGCCTCAGGAATCGCTGCACCGCTTTTTGAGCCGCACCAAGCTGGTGCTGACCCGCAACGACAAGCCGATGGTGACCGCCGGCCCAACCGAGGAACTGGATATCGTTGAGGCCGTGGTGGGTCGCAATTCCAGCCTCAAGGGCCGCTCGGTCAATCAATCGGACTTCCACGGCCAATACGGGATCAACCTGCTGGGTGTGTCGCGCGCCGGCTATGAGATGACGAGCGGATTCAAGGCGGTTCGCCTTCAGCCGGGCGACATTCTGCTGCTGCAAGGCCCCGAGAACAGCGTGCCGGCGGCGCTGCACGGACTGGACCTGTTGCCGCTGGTCGAGCGCGATGTGCAGCTGGGCAATTCCAACCGGCGCTTCCTGCCGGCGATCGTTCTGGCCCTGGCGATGATTCTGGTGGGCCTGGGCCTCGTCCATGTAGCGGTCGCCTTCTTTGCGGCGGCGGTAGCGATCGTGGCGTTCGGCGGCCTGAGGATGCGCGACGCCTATGCGGCGCTGGACGGGCCGCTGCTGGTCTTGGTGGCGGCGATGATTCCGATCTCTGACGCGATCCAGCAGACCGGCGGCTCGGACCTGATCGCGCATTTCCTGGGCCAGGTGTTCACCGATATGCCCGGCGTCCTGGCGGTCGGCGGGGTGCTCCTGGCCTCGATGGTCGTGACGCCGTTCCTGAACAATGCGGCCACCGTGCTGATCGTGGCCCCCATCGGCGCGACCCTGGCGCTGCAGCTAGGGTTCCGGCCTGATCCGTTCCTGATGGCGGTGGCGGTTGGGGCCGCCTGTGATTTCCTCACCCCGGTCGGGCACCAGTGCAACACCCTGGTGATGCGGCCGGGCGGGTACCGCTTCGAGGACTACGCCCGGCTCGGCGCGCCCTTGAGCCTGATGGTGGTGCTGGCAGCGCCGCCCTTGATCCTGACTTTCTGGCCGCTCTGACGACGTCCTGAGGGCAACCCCCTTGACGATGTCGCACAGTATGCGGCATACACTGTGTGTCACACACTATGTGACAGCAGGTGAGGCTTAATGGGCGAGACTGAAACCTATGAGGCGCTGAGGCTGGAGCTGCGACGCGGCTCTCTGGTCCTGGCGACCCTGGCCCGGCTCAGGACCGAGCAATACGGCTATTCGCTGCGCATGGCCCTGGCCGAGGACGGCATCGAGATGGAGGAGAGCACCCTCTATCCCTTGCTGCGCAGACTGGAGAGCCAGGGGCTGCTGACCAGCGAATGGCGCGAGGAAGACAAGCGTAAGAAGCGCTTCTACCGCCTGTCGCCCGAGGGCGAGGGCGTGCTGCGGCGCCTGCACGACGAGTGGCGGCGGATCTCCGCCTCGCTCGAGCGGGTGCTGTGACCATGAACATATCAAGACAAGGGGATGGGGCGATGCGCCTGATTGACCGTTACCTGGCCGCCGTGGCGGCCCAACTGCCGGCGGCGGCACGCGAAGACGTGGTGGCCGAACTGCGCGACGACATCATGAGCCGCATCGAGGCGCGGCAGGAGGCGCTCGGCCGGGATCTGACCAGCGACGAGGTCGAGTCGATCCTGCGCGAGGTCGGTCATCCGCTAAGCGTGGCGGGCCGTTACGGGGCCGGACCGCAGCATCTGATCGGGCCGGAGCTGTTTCCGTGGTGGTTGTTCGCGGTCAAGGTCGGATTGATCGTGCTGATCGGCATTATGGCACTCAGCGTTGGGGTCAAGCTGACCGGCGGCCAGGACTTCGGTCAGGCGTTGGGCCAAGGGATCGCCGGCCTGTTCGGCAATGCCGCCACCCTGATCGGCATGGCCACTGTGGCCGGCTATATCATCGAACGGCAATCCGAAAAGCCGTCCTTCCTGACTGACTGGCGGGTGCGCGACCTGGGCTTTTTCGAGGTCGCGCGCATGGACGCCGAGGGCTTCAACCGTGCCCTCAACTCCGGCGCTGGGGCACCGCAAAGCGTGCGCGCCATTTCCGGCCAGACCATGTCGCCGGTGGCGCGGGCCCTGTCGGCGGCGGTGGCGACGGCTGTGCTGACCGCCTGGTGGATCGGGGCGATCCGGTTCGGCGGATTGCCGATGGACCAGTGGATCGTCGAGATCGCGGGCATCGACTACACCCAGGCCCTGCGCGAGACGGTGACGATGATCTTCTGGCCGGTGGTGATCTACGGCTTGATCCGCATGAGTTTTGACCTGTTCCGGGCGACCAACGCCCGGGCAGTGCGGATGACCGCGCTGGGCGACATTGGCCTGTCGGCGGGTCGGCTGACTATCTACAGCTGGCTGCTGCTGGTCTCGCCGCTCAGCCGGGCGCTGGGCGTGGATGGGCCGTGGTCGGTGATCGAGCGGGTTCGCGGCGTGATCGAGACCGGCATCAACAGCGGCGTCTGGAGTGCGTCTGGGGTCGTCATGATGATCCTGGCCTTCATGATCCTCGAGCCGACTTTCCAGATCCTGGCCAGCGCCTGGCGCCTCATTAGCGGTCGCGACCGCCGTATCGAGGCCTGGGAAGAGCGGCGGGCCTGACCTAGGTGGCGGAGGGGTCTTCGGGCCCCTCTTGCACGGGTTCGGTGGGCATCATCAGCTCGTCGGCCGCGTCGTTGGAGCTGGGCTCGGCCGGGGCGGGTTTGTCCGCCGCCGGCCTGGCGCGCGGAGCCGGCTTGGTCTTGACCCCAAGGATCTCCAGCGCATCGTCGCCCTCGCGGCCGAAGACCGAGCGGATTCTGAGGTCGGTCTGGGGGAAGGGGATCTCGATGCCGGCCTGATCCAGCGCCTCGGCGATGGTCCAGGTATAGGCCGCGTGCATGGCGGCGGGGCGCTTCACCGCAGACTGGGTCGGCCACACCAGAAGCTCGAAATCCAGACCGCTCTCACCGAACCCGACCAGCCAGACCTGGCTCTTGCGGTCTTCGGTTTCCGGCAGGGTGAACGGCGAGGCCTTGGCGGCCGCCAGCACCGCGTCGCGCACGGTGTTGCGATCCGCGCCATAGGCCACCGAAAAGGGAATATGGATCCGGCGCGTGTCGCCCTTGAGCGTCCAGTTGGTGACGGGTTTTTCGATCAGCTGGGAGTTCGGGACCAGGACGTTGATGTTGTCATTGGTGCGGATGCGTGTGGCGCGCGGACCGATCTCGACCACGGCACCGCGCACGCCTTCCTCAAGCTCGACATAATCGCCGATGGAGATCATCCGGTCGAAGATCAGGAATATGCCCGAGACGAACTCCTTGACCACGCCTTGAAGGCCAAGGCCGACGCCGATGCCGATGGCCCCCGCAAAGACCGCCAGCGATGACAGATTCACGCCCGCCGCCGTCAGGGCGAACATGACGCCGGCGATGAGAATGCCGTAGCCGGCCAGCTTCTCGAGCAGATAGAGTGCCGCCGCTGTGCGCGAGGCGCGGCTACGCATCCGCCTGAGGCCGCGTGTGACGCCCCATGACAACAGGATTGCCACCACCAGCACCGTCCCGGCCGAGACCAGCTCACCCAGGGTGATTGAGGCACCGGCGATCTCGAACACCCGTGTGCGCTCGATCGTTTCGACACTGGGAACCTGGAGCGTAGCAACGCTGGCAAGCTGGAGGGTCATGCGTGGCGGGTCCTAGACCGGATCAGTTGGCGGCGGCGGCGTGGCAGAGGCGGGGTCTTCGGGCAATGGAATGAACTCCTCCTCGTCGCCGATGGGTAGCTTCATGCGACCGGCCTGCCAATCGGCCTTGGCAGCCTCCATCCGCTCTTGGGACGACGAGACGAAGTTCCACCAGATGAGGCGCTGACCGATGGGCTCTCCGCCCAGGATCATGACGGTGGAGGTCTCCAGCGCCGTCACCACCGGTTCGCTGGCCGGCTCCAGCACAGCCATCTGGCCGGCGTGGATGCGGCGGTCCCCGACATCGACAGACCCGGTCACCACATAGAGGGCACGCTCGGAATAGCCGCCATCACCCTTGCCCTTCGGCGGCGCAGCACGCACGCCGGGTTGCATCTCCCAATGAACATAGAAGAGCGGAGAGGAGACCGGCACGCTGGCTCTGGCACCATAGGCCTCGCCGGCGACCAGGCGGGCAAACAGGCCGGCCTGTTCGTAGGATGGGAGGTCTCCCCCGGCATGGTGGCTGAAGGAGGGGGCGTCGTCCTCCCGCTCGGTCGGCAAGGCGATCCAGGCCTGCATACCGTTCAGGCGGCCCCCCGCAGCGCGCCGCTCCGGGTCCGTCCGTTCGGAGTGGACGACGCCCTTGCCCGCCGTCATCCAGTTCACCTCACCGGGGAGAATGACGTTGTGAGCTCCGGTGGAATCCCGATGCGTCATCTCGCCCTCGAACAGGTAGGACAAGGTCGACAGGCCAATGTGGGGGTGCGGGCGCACGTTGATCGCCTCGGCCCCGGGCGCAAACTCTGCCGGTCCCATGTGATCCAGGAAAATGAAGGGGCCGACCATCCGCTTGCGTGCGAAGGGGAGCACACGGCCGACCTCGAATCCGCCAAGGTCCTTTTTGCGGGCGTCGATGACCATCTCGATCATGGGCGGCTCTCCGAGAGATTGATGCTGGCGACGAGAGCCGGGTCGGGTGCGGCCGTCGTCGGCTGGCCGTCCTGTCCGAAATCGGACCACTGGCTGCGGGCCACGAAGACGAAGTTGTCGCCTGAAATGAAACCGGTCGTTGGTTCGGACAGGGGCGATCCCTCGAACAGCATCGTCATGTCGCGAACCTCGGTCCAGTCCGGCGACAAGGACAGGGCGATGATGCGGCCAGGCGGCGTGCCGTTGTGGACAGCGATGATGCGGTCGCGATCCAGGGCCAGGCCATCCAGACCCCGGATCGAACGCCCTTCGGGCAGGCGCACCGTCTGCATGGCACCGGTCGAGACGACGACCCGGTGCAGGCCAGTGCCGTAGTTCGAGAAGATCAGCCAGCGGCCGTCTTCGGAAACGACGATCCCCTGGGGAGAGGCGCGCTCGGGCGCATCAACCAGATGGTCCAGCCGACCCGATCCGGGCGACAGCATATAGATTCCGCCCCCGACGCTGTCGCTGACGAAGACGGAGCCGTCCGGTCCCAGGGCCAGATCGCTGAGCTGGTGGCCCGCTTCGGGCAGAGCATAGACGGCCTGAACTTCGCCCGTCGCCAGATCCAGCCGAATGAGGGCTGAACCGCCTTCGCCCTCAATCTGATCGTAGGGGGTGTTGGCGCTTGTGAGCCAAAGATGCCCCCGCTGCCGGTCCGCGACCAGGCCGAACACGCCTCGAGTGTCGGTCTCGTTGGTGAAGCGCGTCAGGGTGCCGTCCAGGTCCAGGCGGAAAACACCAGCCAGGTGGATCGAGGACACCAGGAGCCGGCCCTGACCATCCACCGCGACACTTTCCAGCAACAGCGGCACGCTCGGACTGCGCGCCAGGATCCGGATTCCGTCCGGGGCAGGGGCAACCACAACGACCGGCGTCTGGGGCCCGACATCGTTCGGTCCCCCAAGGAGGCGATCCGCCGCGCCGCACGCGACCAGCAGGGGAGCCATGGCCAGCAGGCCAGCGAGACGACACAACTTCATTCGACACTCTTCAGAATTCACCGAAGCCTAGCCTTGCCCGAGGGTTGAGGGCAATCCAGTGACCGCAAGCGGGTGACTCAGGGGCAGCCTGTGCTAAGACGCCCGAAAATCAGGAAACGTCCTTCAGGGCACCCATGACCAAGAACACCCCAAAGCTCTCCCTCCGCGTCCCCGAGCCGCCGGCCCGGCCCGGCGACCAGGCGGATTTCTCCCATGTCCAGATGGACGCCGCAGGGGTGGTGGGTCGCCCGGACGTTTCGGTCGAGCCATCGCAGACGCGTGAGCTGGCCTTCCGGCTGGTGCGGGTGCTGGACGATGAGGGCAAGGCGGTCGGGCCGTGGGATCCCAAGCTCGACGCCGAGACGATGCGCCGTGGCATGAAGGCCATGCTGCTGACCCGCGCCTTCGATGACCGGATGCACAAGGCCCATCGTCAGGGGAAGACCAGCTTCTACATGAAGTGTACCGGCGAAGAGGCCATCGCGGTGGCGCAAGGGATGGTCTTCAGCCCCGAGGACATGGGCTTTCCGACCTATCGCCAGCAGGGCCTGCTGATCGTTCGCGGCTATCCGCTGGCGACCATGATGAACCAGATCTATTCCAATGCCGCCGACCCGATCAAAGGCCGCCAGCTGCCGATCATGTATTCGGCCAAGGACTTTGGGTTCTTCACCATCTCGGGCAACCTGGGCACCCAGGTGCCGCAGGCGGTCGGCTGGGCCATGGCCAGCGCCTACAAGGGCGACGACAAGATCGCGGTCGCCTGGATCGGCGACGGTGCGACGGCGGAAGGCGATTTCCATTCGGCCCTGACCTTTGCGGCCGTCTATCGGGCTCCGGTGGTTCTGAACATCGTCAACAACCAGTGGGCCATTTCGTCCTTCCAGGGCATCGCCGGCGGCATGGAAACGACCTTCGCCTCCAAGGCCATTGGCTATGGGCTGCCGTGTCTGCGCGTCGACGGCAACGACTTCCTTGCGGTCTGGGCGGCCAGCCAGTGGGCTGCCGAGCGGGCCCGCACCAACCAGGGTGCCACGGTGATCGAATTCCTGACCTATCGCCACGCGCCGCATTCGACGTCGGACGACCCCAGCCGCTACCGTCCCGGCGACGAAGGCGCGCATTGGCCGCTGGGTGATCCGGTCGATCGGCTCAGCCAGCACATGATCGGTCAGGGCTGCTGGTCCGATGAGGAACACGCCGCCGCGATTGCGGACTGTGAGGCTCAGGTGAAGGCCGCCGCCAAGGAATCCGAGGCCATCGGCACCCTTGGCCAGTCCCGACCCAGCGTGAAGACCATGTTCGAGGAGGTCTTCGCATCCGAAGACTGGCGACTGGTCGAACAGCGGCGCGAGGTGGGAGTCTGACCATGACCGAGACCACCTCCATGAACATGATCCAGGCGCTGAACTCGGCGCTCGACATCAAGATGGCCGAGGATCCCAGTGTGCTCTCTTTCGGTGAGGACGCGGGCTATTTCGGCGGCGTCTTCCGGGTCACCGACCACCTGCAAAAGAAGCACGGCCTGACGCGCAGCTTCGACGCCCCGATTTCCGAGAACGGCATCGCTGCCGCCGGCATCGGCATGGCGGTCTATGGCCTGCGTCCGGTCATCGAGATGCAGTTCGCCGACTACATCTATCCGGCTTATGACCAACTCGTTTCCGAGGCGGCCAAGATCCGCTATCGCTCGGGCGGGGAGTTCACCTGTCCGATCACGGTGCGGTCGCCCTATGGCGGCGGCATCTTCGGCGGCCAGACCCATAGCCAGAGCCCGGAAAGCCTGTTCACCCACATCGCCGGCCTGAAGGTGGTGATCCCGTCCAATCCCTATGACGCCAAGGGCCTGCTGACCGCAGCCATCGAGGACGATGACCCGGTCGTCTTCTTCGAACCCAAGCGCCTGTACAACGGCCCGTTCGACGGGTGGCACGAGAAGCCCGTCAGCCCCTGGAAGACCCAGGCTCTGGCCCAGGTCCCGGTCGGGAAATACGTTGTGCCGCTGGGCAAGGCGCGGATCATGCGCGAGGGGTCCGAGGTGACCATCCTGGCCTATGGCACCATGGTCTGGGTGTCGCTGGCGGCTGCCGAGCACGCGGGCGTGGACGCCGAGGTCATCGACCTGCGCTCGCTGGTGCCGCTGGACATCGAGGCGATCGAGCAAAGCGTCAAGAAGACCGGCCGCTGCGTCATCGTGCACGAGGCGCCCAAGACCTCGGGCTTCGGCGCGGAACTGTCGGCGCTGGTGCAGGAGCGCTGCTTCTATCATCTGGAGGCGCCGGTTCAGCGTGTAGCAGGCTGGGATACGCCCTATCCCCACGCCTTTGAGTGGGAATATTTCCCCGGCCCCGAACGGACGGCCGAGGCAATCAAGCGCGTGATGGAGGGCTGACCGATGGGACGCTACGTCTTCAAGCTGCCCGACGTGGGCGAAGGCACCGCAGAGGCCGAGCTGGTCGCCTGGCACATTGCGGTTGGGGATCAGGTCGAGGAAGACCAGATCGTCGCCGATGTGATGACCGACAAGGCCACTGTCGAGCTGACCAGTCCGGTCGCGGGTAAGGTCACGGCCTTGCACGGTGAGGTCGGCGGAATGCTGATTGTGCGCGCGCCGCTGGTCGAGTTCGAGGTCGAGGGGGCGGGCAACGCCTCTGAAGCCGACGCTGCGCCGGCCGCCACTCAGGCTCCCGCGCCAGAGCCGGCCAAGGCTGCAGAGCCGGCGCCGGCCCCGGTACCCGCCGCCGCCCCGGCCCAGGCCGCTGCCGGCGCCAACTATGTCTTCAAGCTGCCGGACGTGGGCGAAGGCACCGCCGAGGCCGAGCTGGTCGGCTGGCACGTCAAGGTCGGAGACACGGTGGCCGAGGATCAGATCCTGGCCGATGTCATGACCGACAAGGCGACGGTTGAGATCACCAGCCCGGTCGACGGCGTCATTGTGGCCCTGCACGGCGAACCGGGTCAGGCCCAGGCCGTCGGCGGCCCCCTGGTCAGCTTCAAGGTCGAGGGCGTGGGCAATGTGAAGGCGGACGCCGCGCCGGCGCAGGCCGCCCCCGCGGCGCCGGC
>JAFLCS010000006.1 GCA_017302105.1 Caulobacterales bacterium
GTGAAACCGACCTGGCCCGCGCCACCGCCGACGGTGTCCGCGAGCCGCTCAACCGTCGCGCCACGATCAACATCAACCGCTAAGGTTGCCCTGATCAAAGCTGCGGCCTAGAGCCAATGCCTAAAGCGAGCCCCCGGCGAGAAATCTCCGGGGGCTTTGCTTTGTCTGAAATGCTGGCCGGCCTGACGAATTCGGTTTCGTTCGATCCCCTGGGCGTGCAACCTTCAAAGTTCGGGGGCGTTAGTCTCGCATCGCAACAGGAGGAATTGCGCTTATGGAACTTGGATTTATTGGCTGGATCGTGGTCGGCCTCGTCGCGGGCTTCTTGGCCGAGAAGATCATGAAGCGGAACGACAGCCTGTTGATGAACCTGGTCATCGGCGTCGTCGGTGCTCTGCTGGGTGGATTCATCGCCACAAACTTCCTTGGCTTTTCGGCCGGCGGAAGCTGGATCATGGCGACGGTGATCGCTCTGGGCGGCGCGCTGTTGCTGCTATTTGTGCTGGGGCTTTTCCGCCGGCGCTAGCCGGCAACCCCAATCCGTTGTTTGCAAGGCGCGGTCTGTTCTGGTACAGGCCGCGCCTTCGCACATTTGTGCGACGAAAATCCGTGGGAGGGGCTGCCCGAACCACGGCCACATAGGCGGCTTTAGCTAGCCGTCGCAGATGGAGACAGCCAATGGCCAAGAAGATCTTGGGCTATATCAAATTGCAGGTGCCTGCCGGCTCTGCCACCCCGTCACCGCCGATCGGCCCGGCCCTGGGTCAACGCGGCGTGAACATCATGGGGTTCTGCAAGGAATTCAACGCGCGCACCGAAAAGGAAGTGAAGGGCACGCCCCTGCCGACGGTTATCACCGTCTATCAGGACAAGAGCTTCACCTTCGTCACCAAGACCCCGCCGGCGACCCACTACCTGAAGGAAGCCGTCAAGATTAAGTCGGGCGCCGCCAAGACCGGTCGTGAGACCGTCGGCAAGATTACCCGCGCCCAGCTGCGCGAGATCGCCGAGAAGAAGATGAAGGATCTCAACGCCAACGACATCGAGGCTGCGGCCAAGATCATCGAAGGCTCGGCCCGCGCGATGGGCCTGAAGGTGGAGGGCTAAGAGGATGGCCAAGCAACCCAAGCGCATCCAGGCCTGGACCGGCGACCGTGAAGCCGTCCTGCCGCTCGCCGAAGCCGTCGCCATGGTCAAGGCCAACGCCAAGGCCAAGTTCGACGAGTCCATCGAGATCGCCGTGAACCTCGGCGTCGATCCGCGTCACGCTGACCAGCAGGTCCGTGGCGTCGTGAACCTGCCGTCGGGCACGGGCCGTGACGTCCGCGTCGCCGTCTTCGCCAAGGACGCCAAGGCTGAAGAAGCCACGGCGGCCGGAGCCGAGCACGTCGGTGCCGAAGAGCTGTTCGAGAAAATCAACGGCGGTTTCATGGATTTCGACCGCGTCATCGCCACGCCCGACATGATGGGCCTGGTGGGTCGTCTGGGTAAGGTGCTGGGCCCGCGCGGCCTGATGCCGAACCCGAAGGTCGGCACCGTCACCCCGAACGTCGGCCAGGCGGTCAAGGACGCCAAGGGCGGGGCCGTGGAGTTCCGCGTCGAGAAGGCCGGTATCATCCATGCCGGCATCGGCAAGGCCTCCTTCACCCAGGACGCCATCGAGGCCAACGTCAAGGCCATGGTGGACGCCCTGGTCAAGGCCAAGCCGTCGGGGGCCAAGGGCCAGTTCGTCAAGCGGATCTCCCTGTCTTCGACGATGGGGCCGGGCGTGAAGGTCGACCTGGAATCGGTCGGCGCCTAAGCCGAACAGTCCATGAATAGAGTGCGGCCCCGCAGAGCGATCTGCGGGGCCGTTTTCGTTTGCGGGAACGGCGGCGGCGTGCATCCATGGACGGGTATGAGGGAGGGAAGCCATGCGCAGTCCTTTTTGTGTCTTTGTGATCGTGGCCGCCCTGAGCCTGTCCGGGCCGGCCTGGGCCCAGGATGCGGAGAGGGAGGCTCGACTGGCGCTAGCGGAACGGGCCGTGGATGCCATGCAGGCCGAACAGATGGCGGACCAGATGACCACCCTGTTCCAAGCGGTCCCCCGACCATCTCTGGATGGCCTCAGTGGAGCCGAGCGCGTCGCCTTCGACGAGGTCATGGCCGAAACGATGCGGACAATGACGATCCGTATGCTCAACGGCATGGTTGCCGTCTATGCCGAAATCTACACCTATGAGGAGTTGGAGGCGATGGTGGCCTTCTATGAGAGTCCGGTCGGTCGGTCGATCATTGAGAAGGCCGATCTCGCCACGCCGCACATCATCGCGCTGATCAATGAGATCATGCCGGATATGTTCCGACAGATGGCCAATGGCCTGTGTGATCGTTTGGACTGCACGCAAGAAGAACGTCAGGAACTCCAACGTGAGATGCTTGGCTCCATCGGCATGACCGAGTCCTGACGATGGTGCATTTTCAGAGCCTGCTCGGCCTGGCGGTCATCGTCGGCGTTTGCTGGCTGTTGTCGGAGGATCGATCGCGATTTCCCTGGCGGCTGACGCTGGGGGCGGTGGCGGTGCAGGCGGCGCTGGTGCTGATCGTGTTCGGGATGCCGGGGGCGGACGGGGTGCTGAACGCCATCACCGGCTCGGTCGATGCCCTGTCCGAGGCGACCCGTCACGGCACCCAGTTCATCTTCGGGTATCTGGGCGGCGGCGATCAGCCGTATGCGGTGACCAATGACCGGGCGCTGTTCGTGTTCGCGTTTGAGGTGTTGCCGCTGATCCTGGTGATCTCGGCGCTGTCGGCGCTGTTGTGGCACTGGAAGATCCTGAAGTGGGTGATCCGCGGCTTCGGCTTCCTGTTCGAGCGGACCATGGGTCTGGGCGGTGCCTCGGCCCTGGCGGTGGCAGCCAACATCTTTCTGGGCATGATCGAAAGCCCGATCGTGATCCGGGCCTATCTGGACGAGCTGACCCGCTCGGAGCTGTTCCTGTTGATGGTGGTGGGGCTGGCGACCGTGGCCGGCTCGACCATGGTGGCCTATGCGACGATCCTGGGCGGAGTGCTGCCCAATGCGGCCGGCCACGTCCTGGTGGCTTCGATCGTTTCGGCCCCGGCGGGGGTGGCGCTGGCGCGCATTCTGATCCCAGAGACGGCGGGCGCGGCGGGGGTGAAGACCGATTATGAGTCCGGCCTCAAATACGATTCTGCGATCGACGCTATCGTCAAGGGCACGGCCGACGGCCTGATGGTGGTTCTGAACATCTCGGCGGTGCTGATCGTGTTTGTGGCGCTGGTGGCTCTGGTCAACATCATGATCGGCTGGATCGTGATCGGCGGCGATCCGCTGACGCTGGAGCGGGCGCTGGGCTGGCTGTTCACGCCGGTCGCCTGGCTGATCGGCGTGCCGTGGGAAGAGGCAGGCAAGGCCGGCTGGCTCCTGGGGGTCAAGCTGATGCTGACCGAGTTCGTGGCCTTCATCGAGCTGGGCAATGTGCCGACGGCCGAGATGAGCGAACGGACACGGATGCTGATGACCTACGCCCTGTGCGGCTTCGCCAATATCGGCTCGGTCGGGATCACGGTGACGGGCCTGTCGGTGCTGGTCCCGGATCGGCGTGAAGAGGTGCTGGGCCTGGTCTGGCGGGCGCTGTTCGCGGGGTTCCTGGCCACCTTGATGAGCTCGGCCATCGTCGGGGCCTTGCCGGCGGCGGTGTTCTAAAGGACGAGATCATGAAACTGTACGACACCCTGATGGCGCCCAACCCCCGACGCGTGCGCTGGATCATGGCCGAGAAGGGGATTGACGACATCGAGATCGTGCCGGTCAATCTGTTGGCGGGCGAGCACCGGACGCCGGAATATCGGGGGCGAGCGGGGCTGGCGCATCTGCCGGCGCTGGAGCTGGATGACGGGACCACCATCACCGAATCCCTGGCGATCGGGCGCTATCTGGAGAGCCGCTATCCCGAGCCGAACCTGTTCGGTCGGGACGCCGAGGAGGCGGCGATCATCGAAATGTGGACGCGCCGGATGGAGCTGTATCTGGCCAATCCGATGATGATGCACACCCGGTTCTCGCATCCGGCTCTGTCGGCGCTGGAGCCGCCCGAGCCGTCGGTCGGGGCCTATAATCTGAGAACTGCCGAGAAGATGATGAAGGCGCTGGATCGCCATCTGGCGGGGCGTGAATTCATCGCGGCTGACCGGATCACGGCGGCCGATATCGTGGCCTATGTCGGGCTGGATTTCGGGCGGCTGGTCAAATATCGGCCGGATGCCGGTCTGGAGAATTTGGCGCGTTGGCGTGGGGCCATGAAGGCCCGCCCCGCCGCAGAGGCAGGCCTGAGAGCCTAGCCTTCCTTCCAGCGTTTGATAACGCCGGAGAAGGTCATCACGGTGCGTTCTCCGACCGCGATGGTCCCGCGCACGAAGACCAGAGACCCGCCGGCCCGCACCACCTCGCCGGTCGCTTCGACCAGATCGCCCACACGTACGGCGTCCACAAAGGTCGAATCCAGCTGCACGGTGACGCCACGCGAACCCTCCATCTGCTGGTAGGCCGTCTGGAACAGGGCGATGTCGGCAAAGCTCATCAGGCAGCCGCCATGCATCCGGTTGCCGGCGTTCATGTGCTTCTGTTCAGCCCGAAAGGCGCAGCGCATCCGCCCGTCAGGCTCCAGCCTGAAATAGAAGGGGCCGACGACCTGGTCGAAGGTGTCTTTCAGATCGTAGGTTTCCCACCCGGCGAATTCGCCGTCGGTAACGGTGCGTCTGGCGACCATGGATTTCCTTCCTTCTGGACGCGCCTGCCTATAGGACGGGCGACAGTCGTCGCAAGCCCGGTCCGCCATCCTGATGCTCGATCATTTCGCCGCCATCGCTCTGGAAGCCGGAGAGGTGATCCTGGAAGTCTATGCGCGTGCGGATCTGGGCGAGCGGGCCAAGGCCGATGGGTCGCCCGTGACCGAAGCGGACGCGGCGGCCGAAGCCGTCATTCTCGAACGGCTTGCCGAGGTCTGGCCCGATATTCCCGTGATCGCCGAAGAGGCCGTTTGCGCCGGCCAAGTTCCCGAGATCCGCCACCGCTTCTTCCTGGTCGATCCACTCGACGGCACGGCAGAGTTCGTCCGACGCAGCGGTGAATTCACGGTCAACATTGCCCTGGTGGAGGATGGCCGGCCGACCGCGGGCCTGGTCTATCTGCCCACCACGGGCGAGATCTTCAGGGGCGATGCGCGAGGGGCCGCGCGCGCGGTTCATGCCAGAAGCGGAATGTCCGCGTGGACGGCGATCCGCGCCCGATCTGCGCCGGAAGCCGGCCTGACCGTGATCGCCAGCCGCCGCAGCGGCGGCGACCGGCTGGCTGACTATCTGGATCGGTTCAAGGTGGCTGAGACGGTTCGGGCCAGTTCGTCTCTGAAGCTGTGCCGCATCGCTGAAGGCGTCGCCGACCTGTATCCACGCTTCGGGCGTACGATGGCCTGGGACATTGCAGCCGGTCACGCAGTGCTGCGCGCGGCGGGCGGCGAGGTCTGGACCCTGGATGGCCGGCCCATGTCCTATGAACCGGATCGGGTGCCCGGAGAGGACGCCTTCGCCAATCCCGACTTCGTGGCATCCGGCGCATTCGATCCGGCTGATCTGGTCAGGGACGGCGGCGCGTCGTAACGACTGCACCCTCAACAAGGAGAGACGTTCGGTGAGTGGCAGGGTTGTCGTCGTAACAGGAGCTTTCGGGGCGCTGGGCCAGGCGGTCGTCAAAGGCTTGTCCGAGGACGGCAACCGGGTTGTGGCCGTCGATCATGCGTCGACCGCGCCCGAAGGTCTGGCGGGCCTGCGAGCCATGGGCGGCGTGGATCTGGCCGATGCGGCCCAGGCCCGGCAGGTCCTTGAGGCGGTAGCAGGCGACTTTGGTGGCATCGATGCTCTCGTCAACGTGGCCGGCGGCTTCGTCTGGGAGACCGTGGATGGCCACAGCAACGAGTCCTGGGAGCGGATGCACACCCTCAATCTGATGACGGCGCTGAATGCATCGCGCGCCGCCTTGCCGTGGCTGGTTCAGAGTGCGCACGGTCGAATCGTCAACATCGGGGCCAAGGGCGCGCTCGCGGCCGCGACCGGAATGGGGGCCTATGCCGCGTCCAAGGCGGGCGTGCACCGGCTGACGGAGGCGCTGGCCGAAGAATATAAAGGCCGCGTGACGGTCAATGCCGTGCTGCCCTCCATTATCGACACGGCCGCCAATCGCCGAGATATGCCCGATGCCGACTGGACAAACTGGGTTACGACCGATGAATTGGCGGCTGTGATAGCCTTCCTGGTGTCGCCGCAGGCCAGCGGCATCACCGGAGCCCTGATTCCCGTAACCGGAAGAGTTTGACCGATGTCTGATCCCATTCAGGAGGCCATCCTGGCGCGCCTTTCCAAGGCCGATCCGCAAGGGCTGGGCAAGGCCAGCATCGAACCGGCCGAGGTCGCCAAGTTTCTCCAGCCGGAACAGTGGCAACGCGTTCTTCCCAAGGTGAAAACGGCGGCGCTGGGCATGATGCGCCAGGGCCAGCTGGTCATCACCAAGAAGGGCAAGGCGATCGACCCGGCACGAATGAAGGGCGTCATTCGGCTCAGGCTACCGACGGCTGATGAGCGGGCGGCCATGCCGGTTGCGCCGGGCGATGCGGACGGCGCCTAAGCAGAGCTTGGGGGATGACGAAGTCAGGCGAAGAGGACGGTTGCAGTTTCGGGAGTTCAGCGGTGATGAAGGCAATATTAGCGGTGCTGGCGGCGGTCACTATGCTGATCGTTCAGCCGACTGCGACCTTGGCCCAGACGGGGGCAATGACGCGCGACGAACTGCAGACCATATTCGTGAACCGCTTTGAGCAGGTCGCCCCCGACGCCCGGATCACGCCGACTGACGATGGTCTGGTGGTCACCTTTGATGACGATCGAGAATTCCGGCTGTTCATCGACCAGGCCCTTCGACGGGTGAATGCGGGTGAGCCGGCCGCTGCCGTCGTGGATGGCATCGTGGAAACGGTCCTTGGAGCCGAGGCACCCACCTTCGATGCCGCGCGGGCCTTCATCCTTATTCGACCGAACGCCTATCTGGATGTCCTGCCCAGCCAGGCTGCTGATCAGCAACTGGTTTATCGACCTCTCGCCGGCGACCTGGTGCTGCTACTGGCTCAGCATCAGGTCGATCGATTTGGCTTCACCACCGAGGCTGAAATTACGGTCGGCGGCCTTGATGCTAACGCGGTCTGGGACGCCGCCCTGGCGCGGACTTTCACGGCTCTAGGGGAGCCGACGCTGGAGGCAGGCGGAACCGGCGTCTGGATCATGACGGCCAGGTGGGACATCGGCGCCAGCCTGATGCTCGATGACGCTGTGTGGGCGCGGCCCCAGATGAGCGTGATCGGAGGAGAGGTTGCGGTCGGGGTTTTTCGGGACGCACTGATCCTGGTGCGCACCGACAACCCCGCTGCGGTGGCGGGCGTGCGAATCTTCATGGCCTCCATGCAAGGCGATCCGAACTTCCAGTCCGAACTGTTGTTTGTCCGCAGGAATGGTGCGTGGCGGGTCTTCGAGTAGCAATTCTGGTTCTGCTTGCGTGTGCGCCCGTCGCCTGTGCGCCGGTGACGCAATCGCTCCAGCCCGTTCCGGCCGGTTTCGCGGGGGCACGGCTAGAGTCTGATGCGCTGATCGCGGCGGACGGTGCCCGGCTGCCGTTGACGGTCTGGCATCCCCAAGGGGAGCCATCGGCGGTCATCATCGCACTGCACGGTATGAACGACCGCCGTTCGACCTGGTGGATGGCCGGGCCCTGGTGGGCCGAGCGCGGCGTCATCACCTATGCCTATGACCAGCGCGGATTTGGCGGTGCCCCGGGCCGTGGCATCTGGGCCGGTGAGGATCTGCTCGTCGCGGACCTGCGGACGGCGGTTCGACTGGTTCGCCGCCGACATCCCGGCGTTCCTGTCGTCCTGGTCGGGGAGAGCCTGGGGTCTTCGGTCATCGTTGCCGCCCTGGCCTCGGATGATCCGCCAGCGGTAGATCGGGCTGCCCTGCTGGCACCGGCGGTGTGGGGCTGGTCGGCCCAGCCAATCCCCAACCGGGTCAGTCTGTGGATTGCCGCGCACCTGTTCGGCTCGGCGTCACCGCAGCCGCCGGCGTTCGTGACCGAGGACATCTATGCCTCGAATAACCTACTGGAACTGTACCGCATGGGTCGCGATCCCGACATGGCGCTGTCGACGCGGTTTGATGCCGTCTATGGCCTGGTCGACATCATGGAGACGGCCTGGCGCGATTTGCCGCAGGTTCGCCTGCCCGTCGCCTATTTCTACGGCGGGCGCGACCAGCTGATTTCGATGTCGGCCACGCAGCGCGCCCTGGCGCGATTGCCGGCGGGGACACCAACGGCCTTCTATCCTGAGGGTCGCCATTTGCTGGTTCGCGACCATGGTGGCGAGGCGGTCATGGCGGATGTGCTCGCCTTCGTCCGCAGCCCGGGCAGCTCCTGGCCGTCGGGAGCTGGGCCGATCCCGGTTGGTGATCGGCGATCATGAACGGCAAGGCTTGCCCTTGCGGAACTAGGCGCGTAAGGGGCGCCCCGACACAACATTCCCCCTCAACAGCTCACGGGTTCTTCATGACCCTCTTTGATTCGCCGTCCTTTGCGGGGCACGAGGGCGTTCACGCCTTTTACGATGAAGCCACCGGCCTGAAGGCCATCATCGCCGTTCACTCTACGGCGCGCGGCCCGGCCGTGGGCGGTTGCCGGATGTGGAACTATGCGTCGTCGGAAGAGGCTCTGACCGACGTGCTGCGCCTGTCGCGGGGCATGAGCTACAAGAACGCCGTTGCGGATCTGGAGATGGGCGGCGGCAAGTCCGTGATCATCGGTGATGCCAAAACCCAGAAGACACCGGAACTGTTCCGGGCGTTCGGACGCGCCATCGATACTCTGGGCGGTTGCTATTATTCGGCCGAAGACGTCGGTGTTTCGGTCGCCGACATCGCCGTGGCCCGCGAGGTCACGGAGTATGTCCTGGGACTGTCGGATGGTCCGTGGGGTTCGGGCGATCCCAGCCCGGTCACGGCCGAGGGTGTCTTCCGGTCGAACCTCGAAACGGCCCGGCGCGTCTGGGGCCAGGACGACCTCAACGGCCTGACGGTTTCGGTCCAGGGGGCCGCCGGTCATGTCGGGGCCTATTTGTGCGACAAGCTGCACGCGGCCGGTGCCAAGCTGATCATCACCGACATCGCCGAAAAGGCGCTGCGGGAAGTGGCCGAGCGGACCAATGCCGAGATCGTGGCACCGGACGCCATCTATGACGTCCAGGCCGACATCTATGCGCCGTGCGCCCTGGGTGCGACGCTGAATCCGGACACTCTGCCGCGCCTGAAGGTCAGGGCGGTGTGCGGCGCGGCCAACAACCAACTGGCGACGCCGGACATCGGCCAACAGCTGGCTGCGCGCGGGGTTCTTTATGCGCCCGACTACGTCATCAACGCCGGTGGCATCATCAATGTCGCCTCGGAACTGACGGCGCGTCAGACCGGCGGCAGCTATGACCCGGCCTGGGTCGAGGCCAAGCTGGTGCGGCTGATGGAAACGCTCAACGAGATCTATGATCGCGCCGCCGATGAGGGGCGTCCGACCCATGAGATCGCCGACGCCATCGCTGAAGGTCGCATCAAGGCAGCCATGGCGGCCCGACCGCGCTGATCGCCGCCAAAAGCCGTTTTAGGGACCGGGCTTAACAGCCCGTTTACCACCCGGGCGGCACTTTCTGCCTAGTGGGGGTCGGTCGTCCGATTCCGGTCTGAGGGCGGAAAGCGTGGGCGGCTTTACAGCAGCGTTACAGAGATTTGGTATTGGCCGCCTGGCAGCCCTGATGGGGGTGGCCGCTGGCGTTGCCGCCGTGCTGTTCGCGCTGATGCTGCGGGTCGGCGAGGCACCGACGGCCTTGCTCTATTCGAATCTCGACCTGCGTGAGGCTGCCGAGGTCACGACGGCTCTCGATCAGGCTGGGATCAGTTACGAGGCGCGTGGAGACGGATCCACCATTCTGGTCAACCGGGATGACGTGGGGACGGCCCGACTGATGCTGGCTGAGCAGGGGCTGGTGACCTCGGGCAGCGTCGGTTACGAATTGTTCGACGCCCAGTCGGCGCTCGGCCAGACCGAATTCCAGCAAAACATGAACCGCAAGCGGGCGATCGAGGGCGAGATTGCGCGCACGCTCATGTCCATGCGCGGCGTGAACTCGGCGCGGGTGCTGATTGCCCTGCCGGAGCGCCAACTGTTCCAGGCCGAGGCGGCACCCGTCACGGCATCCGTGAGCGTCGACACGGGCGGCCGTGAGATGACCGGAGAGGAGATCCAGGCGATCCAGCAACTGGTCTCGACGGCGGTGACCGGCCTGCGCCCGGATCGCGTCACGATCGTCGACGGCAACAACCGCCTTTTGGCCGCCGGCGGCGAAGGTGAGGGGTTCAGCGCGGCTGCGGCGTCCGAGCGACGGGCCGAGATCGAGACGCGGCTACAGGCCACGCTGCTGAACCTCGTGGAAGGTGTCGTCGGCCCAGGCGCGGCGCGGGTCCAGGTCACGGCGGAGATCGACGAAAGCCGTCAGACCATTCAAGCCCAGCAGTTTGATCCAGACGGTCAGGTCGTGCGTTCGACCTCGAGCCAGCAGTCCAACTCGTCCGACAACCAGGGCGGCAACGGCGGGGTCGTCGGTGTCGAAGAGCAGTTGCCGGAAGGCGGGGCTGACGCGGCGGCCGCCCAAGGTCCGACATCGACCTCGGATGAGACGGGCGAGACGACCAACTACGAAATCTCCAATACGGTCACGACCACGGTGCGGGAGCCGGGCACGATCCAGCGCCTGTCCGTCGCCGTTGCGGTCGACGGCGTGGTCTCCCCACCCGCCGGCGGGGAAGGGGAGGCCACCTACGCGCCGCGCTCTGAAGAGGATATGCAGCGGATCCAGCAACTGGTCCGGTCGGCCATGGGCTTCAATGAGTCGCGCGGCGACCAGGTTGAGGTCGTCAATGTCCGCTTCGCTCGCCCGGACGGCGCGGCGATGGGCGGCACCGAAGCCTCGGGCGGAATGTTCGACTTCGATCGCCATGACATCATGTGGGGCGTCCAGTTGCTGGTGCTCTTCATCGTCGGGGCCTTGCTCATCTTCTTCGTCCTGCGGCCCCTGGTGAAGGCGGCCGCCGGCGGCGGCGGTGTCCCGATGATCGCGGCGACGGCCTCGGGAGGAGACGGCGGTGGAGGCGGTCAGGCCATGGGACAGGTGGGCGGTGTCGCGCACCCGGCCCTGCCGCCGTCGGAAATGGATCAACGCCTCGATATCGCGCGCATCGAAGGGCAGGTGAAGGCTTCGTCCGTCCGCAAGGTGTCGGAGTTCGTCGAGAGCCATCCCGATGAATCGACCGCGATCCTGCGCAGCTGGGTGCACGAAGGCTGATGGCGGGGCGTCTGATTACAAAGAAGGCGTCTGTGGATGACGCCAAACGGCTGACCGGGCCGGAAAAGGCGGCTGTCATCCTGCTAGCTCTGGGCGAAGAACACACGCGTCTGTGGGAGAGCCTGGACGAAGAGGAGATCAAGGAAATCTCTCAGGCCATGGCGGCGCTCGGCAATGTGCAGGCGAACGTCGTCGAAGACATCATGGTCGAGTTCGTTTCGGGCGTGGGCGGGGCCGGTTCGCTCATGGGGTCGTTCGAGCAGACCCAGCGACTGCTGACCGCCTTCATGCCGTCCGACAAGGTCGACGGCCTGATGGAGGAAATCCGTGGTCCGGCCGGCCGGACCATGTGGGACAAGCTGGGCAATGTGAATGAGGTCGTGCTCGCCAACTACCTCAAGAACGAATACCCCCAGACGGTCGCGGTGGTCCTGTCGAAGGTGAAGCCGGAACACGCCTCGCGGGTTCTGACGGCGCTGCCCGAGGACTTTGCCCTGGAGTGCGTGCAGCGGATGCTGCGGATGGAACCGGTCCAGCGCGAGATCCTCGACAAGATCGAGCAGACTTTGCGCAACGAATTCATGTCGAACCTGGCGCGCACGTCAAAGCGTGACAGCCACGAGATGATGGCTGAGATCTTCAACAACTTCGACCGCCAGACCGAGAGCCGGTTCGTCACGGCGCTGGAAGAGCGCAATCGGGAATCGGCCGAGCGAATCCGGGCGTTGATGTTCGTCTTCGAAGATCTGTCGCGTCTGGACCCGGGTGGCGTTCAGACCCTTCTGCGCGCGGTCGAGAAGGATCAACTCGGCCTGGCCATGAAGGGGGCTTCGGACGCCCTGCGCGAGATGTTCTTCTCGAACATGAGTGAGCGGGCCGCCAAGATCATGCGCGAGGACATGGAATCGATGGGGCCGGTGCGGCTCAAGGACGTCGACAACGCGCAGACGGCGATGGTCCAGGTCGCCAAGGATCTCGCCGCCAAGGGCGAGATCATGCTGGCTGGCCAGGGCGGCGACGATGAGTTGATCTACTGATGAGTGATGCCGCCCCCCAGAAATTCGGCTTCAACACCTGGTTCGACGATGATGGCCAGGTGGTGTCCGAAGCTCCGATGCCGCGGATCAAACGCGCCTATCTGCCAGCGGAGGTCGAGGTCATCCGGGCCGAAGCCTTCCGCGAAGGCCAGGCCGATCAACAACGGCGCGACGAAAGCCGCCTGGCCGAAGCCGTCAGTCAGATATCGACCGCCTGTGCCCAGGCCCTGGGGGGGCTGGATCGGCTCGTTGCCCGCTACCAGTCGGAGGCGGCAACCCTGGCGGTCGCGACGGGAGAGATCATCGGCAACGGCGCACTGGAACGCTATCCACAAGCGCCTGTCGCCGCGGCACTCGAGGCCATGGCACAAGAACTGGCGAGCGCGTCTCGGCTGGTCGTGCGGGTGAACGCCAAAGATGCCGGTGTTCAGGCAGCTGTCGAGAAGGCTGCCGGCGACGCCGGTTTCGCCGGTCGGGTGCTCGTTCGCGATGAGCCCGACCTGGCCCCGGCCGCCTTTGTTCTGGAATGGCCCGATGGTCGGGCTGAATACGATCCCGCCGAAGCGGCCGAGCGTGTGCGCGATGCACTCGCGGCGGCCCTGTCGGCCGAAACCGACGGTGACGTCGATCTGCTCAATGGAGATCAGTGATGGCTGAGAATGACCTGCCTCTGGAGGAGTTCCCCGAGTCGGTCGCCCTGGTGGCTTCCGACACAGCCGATGAGAAGTCGGCGGTCGATCTGGCCCCCGTTTTCGATGTCCCCGTGGGAATCTCAGCGGTGCTCGGCAAGGCCAGCATGAGTGTTGCCCAGCTCCTCAAACTCGGGGCCGGCAGCGTGCTGGAGCTGGACCGCAAGGTCGGCGAAGCCATCGACATCTACGTGAACAATCGCCTGGTCGCCCGGGGGGAAGTGGTCATCGTCGATGACCGCCTCGGCGTCACCATGACGGAAATCATCAAGAGCGAAGACCAGGCTGCATAAGCGGCCAACTAGGTAGGAGAATCGATCATGCGGCTTCTGGTGGTCGGAAAATTGAGCGGACAGCTCGCGGCGGCCGTCAAACTGGCCATGGCCCAGGGGGCCAAGGTCAGCCACGTCGAGCGCGCCGATCAGGCGACCGACACGCTTCGGCGCGGCCAGGGTGCGGACCTTCTGATGGTCGACTACGACCTGGACATCGCCGCCCTGATCGCGGCCAACGACGCCGAGCGGATCCACGTTCCCGTCGTGGCCTGCGGAGTCGGAGCCGATCCCGAGAAGGCCGCCGCGGCCATCGCCGCCGGGGCCAAGGAATTCATCCCGCTGCCGCCCGATGCGGCCCTGATCGCGGCTATCCTGTCGGCGGTGTCGGACGACGAACGACCGATGATCAGCCGCGATCCGGCCATGGAGGCGGTCGTCCGCCTGGCCGATCAGGTCGCCAAGTCCGAAGCCTCGGTTCTCATCACGGGCGAAAGCGGCGTCGGCAAGGAGGTCATGGCGCGCTATCTGCACCAGAAATCGCGTCGCGCAGACCAACCGTTCATCAGCGTCAACTGCGCGGCCATTCCGGACAATCTGCTGGAGTCCGAGTTGTTCGGGCACGAGAAGGGGGCCTTCACAGGGGCCGTCGCGCGCCGGATCGGCAAGTTCGAGGAGGCCGACGGCGGCACTCTGCTGCTGGATGAAATCTCCGAGATGGACGCCCGGCTTCAGGCCAAGCTGCTGCGCGCCATCCAGGAACGGGTGATCGATCGCGTCGGCGGCTCCAAGCCGGTTAAGGTCGATATCCGGATTCTGGCGACCTCCAACCGGGACCTGGGCCGCGCCGTGCGCGAAGGCACCTTCCGCGAGGACCTGCTGTACCGCCTGAATGTCGTGAATCTGCGTCTGCCGGCGCTGCGCGAGCGGCCGGGAGACATCACGGCCCTGTCCGAGCATTTCATCAAGAAGTACGCCGAGGCCAATGGCCTGCCGTACCGTCCTTTGTCGGCCGGTGCCCAGGGCCGTATGCGGGCCCACGCCTGGCCGGGCAATGTCCGCGAGCTCGAGAACGCCATGCACCGGGCCGTGCTGCTGGCGACCGGCAATGATATCGACGAGGACGCCATCGCCCTGCCAGACGGCAAGCCGCTGGCGTCGCTGGACCAGGGTCCGGCGGGACGTGCCGCCCAGGCCGCCGACGCCGTCAGCCGCGCCTTCGTCGGTCAGACCGTGGCCCAGATGGAGCAGGCACTGATCCTGGATACGCTGAACCATTGCCTGGGCAATCGGACCCATGCGGCCAACATCCTGGGAATCTCCATCCGCACCCTGCGCAACAAGCTGAACGAATATGCCTCGGCCGGGGTCGACGTCCCGTCGCCGCAATCGGGCGTGGCGGCGGCCTGATGCAAGTTGACCGGCGGGGCGTTCTGGCGGGCCTGAGTGCGGTACCCTTCGTCGGGTGTGGCCGGCCGGCCGGGGCTGCGGCGCATCCGTCTCAACCTGAGGCGTTCGACCTGTCCGGCCTCGAGGCGCGCGACGGTGCCCGTCTGGGCTTCGTCGCTCATGACCTGGCGAGCGGCCGGCTTCTGTCGTGGCGCGGCGATGAGCGGTTCGTCTATTGCTCGACCTTCAAGATGTTCCTGGCGGCGGCCACGTTCGTACGGGTCCAGGCCGGCGACGAGCGGCTTGACCGGCAAGTCCCAATCACCCGGGCCGACATGGTCAACCACGCGCCGGTGACCGAGCCGGCGATCGGCACCTCGCTCAGCGTACAGGCGCTAATGCAGGGGACGGTTGAGGTCAGCGACAACCCCGCAGCCAATCTGCTGCTGAACGCAATGGGCGGCTTGGAGCCGATGCGGGCCTTCTATCGCTCGATAGGCGACAGCGACACGCGGGTGGATCGCTTTGAGCCTGAGATGAATGGGCTGGACGGCGAAAAGGACACCATCCGGCCCTTGCAGTCGGCCGCGAATCTGAAGCGGTTACTGGTCGATGCGGGCACGCCGCTGACCACTGAACACAAGGCCATGCTGCTCGGCTGGATGAGCGACACCCCGACGGGACCGAACCGTATCAAGGCCGGCCTTCCAGCCGGCTGGGTGGTGGCGCACAAGACCGGTACGGGCGGCTACGGCCCGACCAATGACATCGGTGTTCTGTTTCCGCCCACCGGCGAGCCGGTGATCGTGGCGGCTTACAATCATGCGACCCGGTCCTCGTCTGACGCGGCCAATGAAGCGGTCATCGCAGATGCGACCCGGATGGCCCTGACCGAGCTGGGCCGGGCATGACCGACGCCGCCGTTTCTCCATCCAATCGACTGACCGCGAAGGAAGTCGCGGGCTGGCTGATGCGTGGCGAGGTGGCTCTGGCGCTGGGCGTTCTGCTCATCGTCGTCCTGCTGATCGTCCCGATCCCGACGATGATCCTCGACCTGCTCCTGGCGGTGTCGATCATGTCGTCGGTTCTGATCCTGATGACGTCCCTGTTGATCAAGAGGCCGCTCGACTTTGCGATCTTCCCAACGGTGCTTCTGGTGGCGACCCTCTTCCGATTGGGGCTGAACCTAGCCTCGACGCGCCTGATCCTCAGCCACGGACACGAGGGAGCCGACAGCGCCGGCCAGATCATCCAGGGCTTCGGCCAACTGATGATGAGCGGCAATTTCGTCATCGGGCTGATCGTGTTCGCAATCCTGCTGGTGGTGAACTTTGTCGTCATCACCAAGGGCTCGACCCGGATCGCCGAGGTCAGCGCCCGCTTCACCCTGGACTCCATGCCAGGCAAGCAGATGGCCATCGACGCGGACCTGTCGGCAGGTCTGATCGACGAGACCGAGGCCAAGCGTCGGCGCAAGGAACTGGAGCAGGAATCGACCTTCTTCGGGGCCATGGACGGTGCGTCGAAATTTGTGCGCGGCGATGCGATCGCGGGCCTCATCATCACGGCCATCAATGCCATCGGCGGTATCCTGATCGGAATGATGCAGCATCAGATGGGAGCCGGCGATGCGGCCAACTCCTATGTGGTGATGACCATCGGTGACGGCCTGGTCACGCAGGTGCCGGCCCTGATCGTATCGATTGCAGCGGGCTTCCTGGTTTCCAAGGCCGGGGTCGAGGGATCGGCCGACAAGGCCCTGGTCAGCCAGTTGGCGACCAATCCCGTGTCCCTGGGCATGGTCGCTGCGGCGTCGGGTGTGATCGGCCTGATCCCCGGAATGCCGCTGTTGCCGTTTGCCGGCATTGCCTTCGGGGCCGGGTTCCTGGCCTGGCGCCTGGGCCGCAAGAAAGAAGAGCCGGTCGCGGTCGAGGCGGCCGAACCGGCGGCCCCTGCCGAGGAACCGATCTCGGCGACGCTGGCGATCGACGATGTGAAGATCGAACTCGGCTACGCGCTGCTGAGCCTCATCAATGATCTCGAAGGGCGCCGTCTGACCGATCAGATCAAGGCCCTGCGCCGCACCCTGGCGGCCGAGTTTGGCTTCGTCATGCCGCCGGTGCGGATACTCGACAATATGCGCCTGGCGACCCAGGGCTATGCCATTCGCATCAAGGAAATGGAGGCCGGCAGCGGTGAGGTCCGCCTGGGTCAGCTGATGGCCATGGATCCGGCCGGCCGTCAGGTGGAACTGCCCGGCGAACATATGCGCGAGCCGGCGTTTGGCCTGCCGGCGACCTGGATTGATGAGGGGCTGCGCGAGGAGGCGACCTTTCGGGGCTACACCCTGGTCGATCCCTCGACGGTGCTAACCACTCACCTGACCGAAATCCTCAAGGACAATATGCCGGACCTGTTGTCCTATGCTGAGGTTCAAAAGCTCCTCAAGGATCTGCCCGATGAGGAGAAGAAGCTCGTCGAGGATCTGATCCCGACAGTCGTGACGACCACCACGGTCCAGCGCGTGCTTCAGGCCCTTCTGCGCGAGCGCGTGTCGATCCGCGATCTGCCGACCATTCTGGAGGGATTGGCAGAGGCGGCACCCCACACAGTCAGCGTGACACAGCTGGTCGAACACGTCCGCACGCGGCTGGCCAAACAGATCTGTCATCAGAACCAGGGCCCCGACGGAGCCCTGCCCATCATCACCCTGTCGCCCGAATGGGAGGCGGCCTTCGCGGACTCCCTGGCGGGGCAGGGCGAAGACCGTCAGCTGGCCATGGCACCGTCGAAACTTCAGGCCTTCATCCGGGAAATCCGGGACGTGTTCGAACGCGCCGCCCAGTCCGGCGATGCAGCAGTGCTTCTGACCGGACCGTTGATCCGGCCCTATGTCCGCTCGATCATCGAGCGGTTCCGGGGCCAGACGGTGGTGATGAGCCAGAACGAGGTGCACCCGCGCGCACGCCTGAAGACAATCGGCGTAGTCTAGCTCGGCAATAGCGCGTACTGAGGCACAGTGAGTGCGCGCCCCAGTCTCAGCTCGTGGTCGGATTTCTGGCGTCGAACCCAGTCGCGCGGTTTCGGTCGGCGAAGTCTTGCGTTCGTGGTGGCGGGATTTCTGGCGCTGTTGGCTACGAATGCGGTGTCGATCTGGGCGGCGGATGCCCTGTCGCGCCAACTGGATGCCGTGGAGCATTCCCGAGATGTGCGCCGTGCGCTGGACCGAACCGAAAGAAGCATCGTGGACGCAGTTGCGGCAGAGCGAGGTTATCTGCTCGTTGGATCGGAACGATACCGAGATGCCGAACACGAGGCTCGGGGCCAGATCGCCGTCCATTTTGGAACGGTCAGGGAACTGCTTCGCAATGACCCCGAGCTCTTGCGCCAGCTCGATGACACCCAGCCGTTGGTCGACGAGGGCATTGCGATAACCCAACAGGTTGTGAGGGATGCCGAACAGGGACGTTTCAACCAGGCTCTGGCGGTCCTCAGGTCCGGCAGAGGAACGGCGATCATGTCTGATATCCAGGTCAGGTTTGATGCCATCGACGCTATCGTCAGCGAGCGCCTGGACGAAGGACAGCGTGCGGCCGCTCGCGCCCGGCAAATCAATGTGTGGTTCAGCTCGCTCGCGTCGATCCTGATCATTCTGCTTGCCGGACTCGCCATTTTTCAATTCTCCATGAATTTTCAGGCCATTATGCAGGCCCATAACGACCTCGACGAAGCCAATCGCGAACTGGAACATCGGGTCGAGGAGCGAACCCAGGATCTGGTCACCGCCCATGCCGAGGTCGAGCGCAGCCGGGATCGGGCAGAAGCCATGCTGCGGGAGGTCAACCACAGGGTCGGGAACTCGTTGCAGCTCGTGTCCAGCTTCATCACGCTGCAGGGGCGGACGATTCAGGATCCGGTTGCGCTGGAGGCGTTTCGTGCGACACAGGCTCGGATCGAGGCGGTCTCACGCGTGCATCGGCAACTCTACACCTCGAACGACATGGGCCAGGTCGAACTGAATGGCTATCTGACCAGCCTGGTTGACGAGCTTCGCCAGTCCCTCTGCGCGGGTGACCGGGCCTGCGCCCTGACCGTAGAGGCCGAGCCCCTGACGACCTCGACGGATCGCACCGTGGCGGTTGGCGTCCTGGTAGCGGAACTCGTGACCAATGCCGTCAAATACGCCTATCCCGGCGGGGCCGGGGAAATCCGCGTGCGGCTGGTTGGCGAAGGCGAGGGCAGGGCGCGCCTGACTGTCGAGGATGACGGCGTGGGCGTGGCCGCTGGTGAGCCCAAGCCCAAGGGAACAGGGCTGGGCAAGACGATTATTGCCGCCATGGCCCGCGACCTGAGAACCGAGGTCGCCTATGTCTACGGCCCGGTGGGTCTGTCGGCCTCTCTGACCTTTGATCTCGAATAATGACTGAACTGTCCCCGCCCGTCGTCATTCTGGACAAGCCGCAGCTGGCCGAGAACATCGGCGCGGTGGCGCGGGTGATGGCCAATTTCGGGCTGACGGATTTGAGGCTGGTCAATCCGAGGGATGGCTGGCCGCAGGATCGGGCTTGGGCGGCGGCGTCGGGGGCGGACTGGGTGCTGGACGGCGTTCAGGTGTTCGCGACGGTGGCCGAGGCGGTGGCCGATCTGGAGCGGGTGCTGGCCACGACGGGCCGGCCGCGCGGCCTGAGGATGCCGATCATCACCCCGCGCGAGGCGGCGGGCGACCTGTACGCCCGCGCCGGTGCCGGCCAGAAGGTCGGGCTGTTGTTCGGGGGAGAGCGGACGGGCCTGGAGACGGATGAACTGGTGCTGTGCCAGGGCATCGTTACCATTCCGGTGGATGAGCGGCACCGCTCGCTGAACCTGGCCCAGGCGGTGTCGATCAATGCCTATGAGTGGCGCGTTGCGGTCGATGGCGGACCGCCCGGCATCTTCGGCCAGGCCGATCCACCGGCGCCGGCCGAAGAGGTCGAGGGAATGTTCGGCCATCTGGAGACTGAGCTGGAGGCGGGCGGCTTCTTCCATCCGCCCGAGAAGCGGCCGACGATGATGCGAGCGATCCGCGCCATGCTGAACCGGGCCGAGCTGTCATCGCAGGAAGTGCGCACCTTGCGCGGCATGATCGTGGCCCTGGCCAAGGGGCGCGGTCGGGTGCTGGAGCGCCGGGCGCGGGATTTGACTTCCCAGGGCTGATCCGCCATAAGCCGCGCCTTCACGCCCCGGCCACAAACCGGGGCGCGATCTATTACGGACGATGCGTGGACCGCCGTTGAGATCGCCTTCCCAATACCGGGGAGGCCGGGCCGCATCACGATAGAGAGACGACGTATGTCGAAGCGCCACAGCGCCAAATACAAGATCGACCGCGCCATGGGTGAAAACCTGTGGGGCCGGTCCAAGTCCCCCGTCAACAAGCGCGGTTACGGCCCCGGCCAGCACGGCCAGCGCCGCAAGTCCAAGGTGTCGGACTTCGGCCTGCAGCTGAAGGCCAAGCAGAAGCTGAAGGGCTACTACGGCAACCTGACCGAGAAGCAGTTCCGCCGCACCTATGACGAGGCCGCCCGCCGCAAGGGCAACACCTCCGAGCTGCTGATCGGCCTTCTGGAACAGCGCCTGGACGCCATCGTCTACCGCGCCAAGTTCGTCCCGACCGTCTGGGCCGCGCGCCAGTTCGTCAACCACGGCCACGTCACCGTCAACGGCAAGAAGGTGAACATCGCCTCCTACCGCGTGAAGCTGGGCGACGTCGTCGAGGTCAAGGAAAAGTCGCGCGCCATGGCGCTGGTCCTGGAGGCCATGCAGTCGTCCGAGCGTGACATCCCCGACTATCTGGAGATCGGTGACCGCGGCTTCTCGGTGCGCATGAGCCGCGTGCCGGAACTGGCCGAGGTTCCCTACGCCGTGAAGATGGAACCGAACCTGGTCGTCGAATACTACGCCTCGTAAGCGGCGCGTCCCGGCTCAAGGCCGGGATGACAAGACCAAGGAAAGGCCCCGGAGCGATCCGGGGCCTTTTGCTTTGGCCCTGACGGTTGCTGACTGGCCCTTGGCGAACCGCGATGTGTGGACCTGGTTTCCCCCATGGGATTGGGGGGCCGGCCAGCGCGCCTGTGGCCTCAACGCGATGAGCCGCAGCGCTGACGCAGGGCTGTTCGACCTTGGCGTTGATATGATCGAAGACAATCGCCGTGGTTTCTCGCTACAGCGCGAGATCTTTAGCCTGGTCTGGGCCAACGAGTCTGTGGTTGAACGCACGCGTGATTTCATCTCGACCGCGATTTGCAATCGCTCGGCGGGAGATGGCGAGCCGACCGTAATGTTCTGGATCGAAGCGCCGCCAGGACTCTAGGGCGTTATTCCTGTGCCGGTGCCGCAGCCTCGCCCGCCGGTTCGTCCTGCGATGCCGAGGTGTTGTCGGGTGCGGAGGCCGATGCGGTATCGCACTCGACGTAGGCGTACCAGTCGACGAGTTTGCATCGGGCGTCCGGATCGATCACGCCATTGGGGCAGCCGGGGCCAGGGCACGGCTGATACCCTCCGCCTCGCGGCGCACGACAGCTCAAGGTGAAGTGCTGAGGCGACTGCACCTGACAGGTCGGAACAGCCGGGCGAAAATCGCGAGGACCCCCTCGACCGCACCGAGGATCGCCAGGGCACAGGACCATGTCCCCATCGGGAAAGGCCAAGGCCGCGGTTTCGGTAACGGTTGCGTCGGCAGCCGCCGGATCGGCTTCGCCGGGGGGCGTACAGCTGAAGAGCCCCACAATTGCGAATCCTAGGATTGCAGCTCTCGAGAGCATCGCAAAGTCGCCCATCCCCGCTCCTCCAGAAAGGTCAAGAACTCCTCGCGCGCAGACTCCGAAGTCTCCTCCAGGCTGCATCGCAATAGCTTACGACCGTCTGAATGAAATGCCAATGTTATTTCAAAGGCCAGCTCGGGCGCGTTACGTAGTTCCTGCATGGCTCCCTCGAACGTGGAAAACCGCGCGCAGGTGTTCGGGTGACCATGGCAGTTTCCGAACGCAAAGCTCATCCACGTCGCCCGTGAGGAGCCACCGGGAATGCTCAAAAGTTCGGACCGGCGCTCAATGATGAGCAGACTCATCTGGCCGGGTCGCAGGGGGTTTGCTCCCGTTGCTGTGACGCATCGGGCGTCAACCGGACAGTCAATGACGCGTGCCTCGTCATGGGGGTGGGTGACCGGCTCAACGCTGGCATCATAGGGAAATCTTGCTTCAGTTTCAGAGGTTCCGCCCAATGTCGCAAAGGCTTCCACCGCGACGTCGCCATAGTCCGCGCGCGCCGTGTTTATCATGCCGGCCTCTACCGCGAGGATCAGGGAATCGGACTCAGGTGTAGGGGCGTCACGATAGAGATAGACGTACTGGGGTTCGAGAACGACAACCTCTGCGCCCTGCAACGTCTGCAGGCCGCCCAGAAGGAAAACACCGAGTGACAGCAGGAAGGCGGCGACCGTGGCACCGGCCTCCAACAGCTTCCACACCGGTGTCCTAGCGATCGAGACAACGACCGGTGCCGGCTCGACCGGCTCCTTGACCGGCTCCGACGCTCGGCCTGGTGGTTTTCGGCGTTTCGGCTGCGCCATGCCATTCCCTCCGGCGCAACTTACGTCAGGCGGGGGCGAACGGCGATACCCGAAATGGAGGTGTCAGAGGCGAAACGGTCCCAGCAGCGCCGGAGGGATGCGGCTGGGGCGCATGGTGGCGCTGTCGACCAGGACCCATTCGCTGAGCCCCTGGGCGCACAGCCGCCCGTCCTCGTCCTCGATGCGGACATAGCGATTGAACCGGGCGCCTTGCGGGTCGCCGACCCAGGTGCGGGCGACGGGCTTTGAGCCCGGGGGCAGGGCGCGGAAGTAATCGACCTCATGGCGCGAGGCGACCCAGGACCAGGTCCCGCGCGCCTCGGCGTCAAAGCGGGCCAGCCAATGCGCCGTGCCGACGTCCTGGAGCCAGCGGACATAGACCACATTGTTGACGTGGCCGTTCTCGTCGATGTCGGCGTCAGTGACGCTGAGGGGAACGACGAAGACCTCGCGGTCTTCGCGCGGTTCGAGCGGACGCCTCACGCGGGGCCCGCCACGCCCTTCTCGTCGATCAGGGCCTTCAGCTCACCGGACTGGAACATCTCCTTGACGATGTCGGCGCCGCCGACGAACTCGCCCTTCACATAGAGCTGGGGGATGGTCGGCCAGTCCGAGAAGGACTTGATGCCGTCGCGCAGGGCCTCGTCCTGAAGCACATCGACGCCGACGAAGGGCACGCTGAGGTGATCGAGCACCTGAACGACCAGACCCGAGAAGCCGCAGCGCGGGGTGTCGGGAGTGCCCTTCATGAACAGCACCACGGGATGCTCTGCCACCGTCTGGGCAATAAAGGCATGGACGGGATTGGGGTCGGTTTCGGTCGTCGGAGCGTCGGTCACGGGAGGTAGCCTTCTGATTGCGCTCCTCAGCTAGGCACCCGGCCGGGCCGGGTCAAGCCGAGCGGACCACCGCCATGTTGACGCGCGCCATTTCGATCTGGGCCGCCAGCCCCGGCGGCATGGAGCGTTCCGGCAGATCGGCCAGTCGGCTCAGATGGTTAGAATCGTGTGTGTCCACGATGACACTGGCGATCGTGGGTTCCGACAGGGCGTAGGACAGGCAGATCTCTTCGGCAGTCCAGTTCGGCGTCTGATGCAGGAAGGCAAAGGTTCCTACTCCCTTGAAGTAGGGGTCCTGCATGGGCGTGTTGCCACCCCTCCAACCGAACAGGCCACGCTTAGCTGATCCGCCAGACTCGACCTGCTCCAGAGAGGCCAGGGTGTCAGGGAAATAATCATAGCCGAACACGGCCATGTCGCGATCGACCGCTGCCCGGATTCGATTGCGCGTTGCCCAATCCGAATGGACGTTGAAGGGCGTCGCCAGGGTATCGAAGGCGTTGGTCGAGACATAGGCGTCCATCACCGACCCGAAGCCTGCGACGCCGAGCATCAGGATTCGACCGGCCGCGCGCTGCGCCTTGAGAGCCGTCAGGGTCGCATGAGACAGCTCGTCTTCTCCGGGTTGGTCCAGCAGGACTAGATCGAGATGCTCGAGGCCCGACGACATCAGCAGCTCGTCGATCGCTGCCGTGACGCCCGCCGGCGTCAGGTCGCGCTCGAGCTGTCCCCGGCGCCTCAGGTTGCCGATACGGGTCGCCACAAACAGAAGCCGCCGGTCCACGCCTGCAATCGCACGGCCCACCAGTTCACCGAGAACAGGATCAGGGGTTTCCAGATGGAAGCTGTTGATCCCGTGCTCCATCGCCTCGGTGACCAGCGCCGGTCCCGAGGTCTTGCCGCGGGCGGTCGTGCGCCCGCTGAGATTCAGGGTCAGCTCCGACACGGATCGTCCGGAGCGTCCGAAGGGACGGTATCGCATGGCTAGGAACCTGTACGAGGGCGGGTTTCGAGAGCGAGAGCGTGCAGTTCACCGCCCATGCGGCCACCGAGTGCCGCGTAAACAAGCTGATGCTGCCGCACGCGCGACAAACCTTTGAAGGAGTCCGATGTGATGGACGCGCGATAGTGGTCGCCATCGCCGGCGAGATCAGTGATCTGGATCTCTGCGTCTGGAAAGGCGACCTGCAAGGCTTCTTCCAGAGCTTCGACAGACATAGGCATCCGCGCGGAACTCCCTAGAATTGAGCAGAGAATGCGCCTGAAACCTTAATGAGTGGAAACCAAAGTCCCGTTAGCGAGGCTCATACCGGCCGGGCTGGGCCAGGTTGCCGAACCGGGTCGTGTTCTCATCGAAGCTGACCTTGACGGTCCCGATCGGGCCGTGGCGCTGCTTGCCGATGATGACCTCGGCCTTACCGCGAACCTCGTCCATGTCCTGCTGCCATTTGAGGTGTTCTTCCGAGCCTTCGCGGGGCTCTGTGCGGCCGAGGTAGTAGCTCTCGCGGTAAACAAACATCACGCAGTCCGCGTCCTGTTCGATCGAGCCGGATTCCCGCAGGTCCGACAGCTGTGGCCGCTTGTCCTCGCGGCTCTCGACCTGGCGTGACAACTGCGACAGGGCGATCACAGGAACATTCAGCTCCTTGGCCAGGGCTTTCAGTGTCTGGGTGATCTCGGACACCTCCTGAACCCGATTCATGTCCCGGCGCCCGTCGCCGACCGCCGTTGCCAATTGCAGGTAGTCTACGACGATGAGGTCGAGCCCATGTTCGGCGCGCTTCAGACGACGCGCACGCGCCGCCAGCTTGCCGATCGGCAGGCCGCCGGTTGCGTCGATAAACAGCGGGGCCTCGCCAATCTCGATGGCAGCATCGCGGACCCGCCCGAAATCGGAGGCGTCGATCTCCCCCTTCCGCAAGCGATCGGATGACACACCCGATGCGTCCGCCAGAATACGCATGGCCAACTGCTCGGCGCTCATTTCCAGCGAGAAGAAGGCCACGACGCCGCCCGAGGTGGTCTTGCGACCATCTGGCGTCGGCTCCCACTTGTAATTGCGGGCAACGTTGAAGGCGATATTGGTCGCCAGGGCGGTCTTGCCCATCGACGGTCGACCCGCGAGAATCAACAGGTCGGAGGGATAAAGGCCGCCCAGCTTCTGATCCAGATCGGTCAGGCCGGTGGACAGGCCTGCCAGGCCACCGTCGCGCTGGAACGCCTCGGCAGCCATATCGACAGCGCCGGCCAGAGCGTTGGAAAAGGGCACAAAGCCGGTGGAGGACGCGCCGGTTTCCGCCAGGGTGTAGAGCGACTGCTCGGCCTGTTCGATCTGTTCGCGGGCGTCCTTGCCCGGCTCTGGAGCCTGTTTGACGATGTCGCCGCCGATCCGGATCAGGTCGCGGCGCAGCGCCAAGTCATAAACCAGACGACCGTAGTCCGCCGCATGGGAGCCGGGAGGGGCACGGTCGACCAGATCCGCCAGATAGCGAATGCCGCCCAGTTCCTCGAATGCGGCATCGCGGCGAAATCGTTCGACGAGAATGTTGGGGTCGGCTAGCAGGCCCTGGCGGACGTGTTCCTCGATGGCGTCGAACAGGCGCTGGTGGAACGGTTCGTAGAAATGCTTGCCGGCGAGCTTGTCGCTCAGCCGCTCGGTCACCTGGTTGTCGAACAGCAGGGCACCGAGGATCGCCTGCTCTGCCTCGAGGTTGTGCGGCAGTGCATTGACCTCGGGGTCAGTCTCGGACGGGGTCGGGGCAAGGGCGAGAGAGGTCATGAGCGTTAACCCTTTGACCTATCCCTCATGGCTCCGCCAAGGGCGGTCGTCGGTTTCCGCTGGGGGCGAAATGCCCGGTCCTGTGGATGCCGGGGTTTTCCGTCGACGGATCAGAGTGTGCCGTCAGAACTGCTGGTACTGGCCGTTGATCGCATAGGTGAAGCCAATGGGCAGGGCCTCTCGAATTTGACCGAAGAAGACCGCGACCTCCGCCAGGGTCGTGCGGGGCACATAGATGATGTCCATCCGTCGCAGGGCGACGTGCTCCATGTCATCGCGCGACAGGTCAATGGAACGCATCATGCGACGGCCACCCGGCCCCCGCCGGATCAAACCGACCTCGGTACGCCGGCCTGACGGCAGGAAGCCACCGGCCATGATGACGGCCTGGTAGGCGTCGATATCGCCAGGCATATCGTACACACCAGGCGTGCGGACCTCGCCATCGACCCAGACCTTGAGGGGCCCCGCCTGGCGCAGGACAACCTCCACCTCTGGTCGGCGCAGGATCGGCGTATAGGCCGCCACCAGCGCCGATTCGACTTCATGGAGGCTGCGGTCGGCGACCATGAGATGTCCGACCAGCGGCATCGAGATCCGACCGTCCGGCCCGACCGTCAGTTGCTGATTCAGCTCTGGGGCGCTCGGCGTCCGAACGTCGATCTGGTCGCCGGGGTAGAGAAGATACTCTGGCTCCTCGTCGCTCCAGTCCGAGAAACCGATATCCGAAAAATTTGTCGGGCTGCCGGGGCCGCTCGAGCGGCCATATCCGGCGACCGGATATCGCGAATACCCGCCTCCGCCACAGGCGACCGTCAGGGCTGAGCCTGCAATCAAGGTCAAAAGGGAGCGGCGGCTGGGCGTCATGGCGTTTGACGACTCTTTCTGAACGGGGCCGAGGCTTACAGTCAAAACGTAACCAGCAGTTAACGCACGCCCCTCAAAGGTGGTGCTCGTTAACCATGAAGCGAGTCGCGCGCTCAATGTCTATGCAAGGACAGGCAGGTGGATATGGATCGGGTCGGGCTCGCCTGACCTGGTCGTCGCGGCCGCGCTATGGCTGGGACGATCTGGTGACCCTGCTCTGGCGCGAACGGCTGTTGATGTTGCTCGTCTTCGTGGTGCTGTTTCTGATCGGGGGCATCGTCGCGATGACGATTCCCAAGACCTACACCGCCCATGCGAGCCTGCTGGCCCAGCTCAGCCAGGACTATGTCTATGAACCGCGCGCCGGGGATGCGGCCCGGGGGGCCATCGCCGAAGTGACGAATGTGGCCCAGTCGGAGGCGGCCATCCTGAGCAGCGCCGGCCTGCATCAGAGAGTGGTGGAAGAGGTCGGAGCAGAAGCGATTCTCGGGCCGAGCGCACACGGCACGAGCGAACAGCAGCACGCCGCGGCCCTGGTCGCGCTGGGGCGCAGCCTGGAGGTGGAGACGGCCCCCGACACCGGAGTCATCCAGCTCTCTTACAAAGGGCATAGTGGCGTGGAGGCCGCCCGCATCCTCAACCAGATCATCTCGACCTATCAGACCTATCGTCTGGAGGTGTTCCGGGACACCACGACGCCTTTGCTGGCCGAGCAGCGCGACGCCATCGAACGCCAGCAGGACGACACGGACCGGGCCTACGAGCAGTTCCTGAATGAGAACGATATCGGTGACTTCGCGATCGAGCGCGAGGCCCTCCGCAGTAGCTATCAGACGACCTATAGTGAACTGCTGTCGGTTGAGGCCCAGTTGCGGCAGGCCGATGGTCGGCTTGCTGCCCTGCGTGCCGAAATGGCGGGCATACCGCCGCAGATCACTCTTCAGGAGGATTTGAATTTCTCGGTGCAGAGTCAGATCGTCGAGCTGAGGGCTGACCGCGAAGAACTCCTGGGGCGCTATCAGCCCGATGCTCCGCCGGTGCGTGACATCGATGCCCAGCTTGCTCAACTCGAAGCCCTGGCCCTCAGTGGCCAGGCCGGTGGTGTGCGGGATCAGCGTCTCGGCCCCAATCCGGTCTGGCAGGACCTGGAGATGGACCGTGTGCGTGCCCAGGCCGAGCGCGATTCCCTCGCTGCGCGCCGGGCGGTCCTGGCGCGCCAGGTTGCCGCGTCTGAAGATCGGCAGGCGCAGCTGGTTGCCCTGGAAAGCCGCAACGGAGCTCTCACGGCCGAACGGGAGGTGCTGTCGACCGCCTATCGGGACTTCACGGCCCGCCAGGTTCAGTCCAGCGCCTCTGCAGAGCTGGCGCGCGGAGGGGCCGACAATGTGCGGATTATCGCAGCCGCCAATCCGCCGGATCGCGCCTCAAGCCTGCGCAAGCCTATCCTGATACTCGCCTTCCTGTTTGCAGGCTTTGCGGCGTTGTGTGCCGGGCTGATGCGGGTCTTCCTGGGACGTCGCTTCGTAACGGCCGGCTCCGCGTCGCGGACGCTTGATCTGCCGGTTCTGGCAGTGACGCCTTCGAAGGGCCGCTAGGGCGATGGTCGTGCTAGCCTTTCTCCAGGCAGGCGCTCGGAATGTGATTCGACCATGGTGGACCTGACACACGAGATGGCGGCCCTGTGGGCGTCGCTCGGCCCCGGTCGCCCCGATCGCGGTCGGGTCATTCAATTCATCTCCGCGACGTCGGGAGAGGGAACCTCGACCGTCGCCCGCGAGTTCGCGCGCCTGGCTGCGGTGCGGGCGCGAAAGCCGGTGTGGCTGGTCGACGCCGATCTGAACAACCAGACCCAGCAAGGTCTGATTGCCCAGGATGCGGCGCGGTTCGGTGACCTTGGGCGCTCTGCCGTCGCGTCTCCCAACGGTTCGGCCTTCTTCACGGTGCAGCCTGGACTCCGCGGTCGAGACGGCCGCCCGATCGCAGACGCCCTCCTGCTGTCGGCGCGTCCTTGCCTGGGGCGTCGGCTCTGGGTGACCTATTTCCGCGCTGAGGTTCTTCGGGCCGGTCAGCGTGCTGTGGCCTTGCCGCGCGGCGCTTATTGGGACGCCATGCGCCGGCACGCAGAGACGGTGGTTATCGACACCGCTGCCGCGGATCGTTCGGATTTCGGCCTGGTGGTGGCGCCTTTTGCGGATGCCGTGGTCCTGGTTGTCGCGGCCGGTGCGGCCGATGCCTCCATGGGAGCGGGACTGCGCGACGAACTCGAGAATGCGGGCGCGCGCTGCGCCGGGATTGTCTTCAACAGGGCCGAGGTCGAACCGCCGTCCTTCCTCAGGCGAGTGATGGGGTGACCGCCCGCGCCTGGTCGGTTGAAGATATGCGCGCCGAGGCTGAGGCGCGTCCGACGGCGCTTGATGCCCTGGCCTTTGTCAGCGGCGTATTCATGGTCCTGATCTACTCTCAGGGCTGGCTCGCGCCGATGATGGGCTATGGGACCGCGACGTCCGAAGGTGCCCTGATCCGCCTGATCTATTTTCCGGCCTATGCGGCGGGTTTGTTTCTGGTCGCCGGGGCGATTCCGCGGACGATCCTGGGCTTCGCGAAATCTCCCTTCCTGGTCTTGCTGCTGCTGCTGGTCGGCCTGTCTTGGTTCTGGTCCGTCGATCCTTCCGCCACGGTCCGGCGCCTGGTGGCGCTCGGCTTTACATCGCTGGGCGGAGTGGCGCTGGCCGCCAGATTCCGCTGGCCCACCTTCGCCGAGGTGGTGGCCACGGCCTTTGCAATTCTGGTGGCCCTATCCTTCGCGATTAGTGTGCTGAAGCCCGACTGGGGTCGGATGAGTGCGGATTTTCCGGGGGCCTGGCGTGGGCTTTGGCTGGAAAAGAACAACCTAGGAGGCAACATGGCGGTGGCCTTCGGCTTCTGCGTGGCTGCCGCGGCGCTCGTGCCCGCACGACGCATCATCTGGTCGGCAGCCGCGTTGGCGTGTGTGCTGCTGCTGGCCCTGTCGACTTCCAAGACGTCGCTGGTGGTCGTGCTTCTGATGATCGGCTGCCTCGGCTTTGTGTGGCTGGTTCGCAGGGGACCGGCAGTGGGGGTTGCGACGGCCTTCACTGCGCTGGCCGGCCTGGCGCTCGTCGCAATGATCTGGCTCTTTGCGGCCGATGCCGTGTTCGACCTGCTCGGCAAGGACGCGACACTGACCGGCCGCACGGAGATCTGGGACGGCATCAATCGGGTCATGGTCGGGCATGAATGGCTCGGCTTCGGCTATGGCGCGATCTGGGACGATACGGACGCTTTTGCGCCGCTGGCCTGGATCACCCACTACGCGGGATTTCGAGCCGGCCACGCCCACAACGGCTGGATGGAGGTCTGGCTGAACATCGGCCTGATCGGCGTCATCGTGTTTGGTCTCTGGTTCATCGAAATCTGGTTGCGAGCGATCTGGACGACCTTTGCCGGCGGCGAGGGGGCCTGGGTCGCCTTGCCATTCATCGCGGCCTATTCGATCGCCATGCTGACGGAGAGCGTCACCCTGACCTGGAACGACTTGCGCTGGGTTCTGTTAGTCGCGGTCGCCACCAAGCTGGCCCTGGGTGAACCTCAGCCTGATCGCTGGATTCGCTTCAGCTCGGCCAGGCCGTAGAGCTGCGGCTCAAACGGTTTCATCCAGAGGAACTTTCCGAGGCCGCGGACGGCGCGATCGGTCCAGTCCGCCCGGTGGGCCCCGCCGATCAACCATTGAACAGCGGCCGTGGTCCCGAACACCACAAACTGTCCGGCCCCGATGACCATCCAACGCGCGACCTCGAACCAGTGGCCACCTCTGGCGGCACTTTGCGCGGGGCCCTGGCCGAAGGCGAAGGCCCGTGTCAGGGCGTAGGAGAGTCGCGCCCGATGCGGCGGCGCAGCTTCTTCAACCCAGGCCCCTGCTGACCAGCCCCAGCGGACGCCTCGCCCCCCGAGAGCCTGGAACAGTGTGTCGTCCTCGCCGCCCGACTGATCGGCCGAAAGGTCGAAGGGGGTCGGGCCTTGCAAGGTCCGGCTCCTCACAAAAAGGGAGTTGCCGCATCCGAAGGGTTCCGGGATGAAGCCGTCCACAAGGGGACCGGCGCGTCCGAAAAACCGCTCCAGATAGGCCCGGTCCGCCTCGTCGGCCCCCGGTGCACGTCCCTGGATCGGGCCGAATACGACGTCGGCATCGAGTTGGGCCTGTGTCTGGCGGAGTGACGCGAGCCATGTGGGAGATGCGATCTCGTCGTCGTCGAGAAAGGCGATCAACTCAGCCTCGGTCTCGCCCAGGGCCGCATTCCGGGCCGTGGAGACGCCTGGAGTCGGGACGTGGACATAACGGATCGGGAAGGGAGCTTCCCGGCGGAGTTTCTCGACCGTGGCCCGGGCCGATCCCTCGGGATCGTTGTCAGCGATGACCATTTCGTCAGGTCGACCGAGCTGGCCGGTCTGGGCCATGACCGAGCGAATGGCGATCTCGAGCTGTGCCGGGCGGCGAAGAGTCGGCGTGACGACAGCCACGCGGGTCATGTCGGACTCGCCAGTCGACGCAGAACGGTGCCAACCGGAGCGATCTCGGCACCGCCGGCCGTGGCTCGGCGGATCAGCCGGTCCAGGACGTCTGGGCGGCACCCCCAATCCGACGGCTGTTCACGGACGTCATGGGTATAGAGGATCAGCCAGGCCGACTGGGCCAGGGCCTTGTCGATCCATCGTTCCGCATGGGCCTCGCCACCGCTGCCCTCAATGCCGACGGCCGGCATCTGGTTCAGGTCACTGCCGCGCCGGATTAGGCCGGGGTGCAGGGCGCGCAGAGAGCCAAAGCGGCTCTCGAGCGCGTTCTTGGCGTCCGGTGAGACGTCGCCGTACGGATAGGCGAAGTGTGTGGTTTCCAGGGCGACGTCGGCCAGGGCCGCGCTATTCCGGTCGATATCGTCGACGATGTCGATGGCGGATGCCTTGCCACAGTCCAAATGGCTGAAGGTATGACAGGCGATCTCGTGGCCGCGGACCGAAAGATCCGCGTAAACCGTCCGGTCGGCATAGTCGCCCATATGGCCAGGCTGGTCGTCCAGGCCGGCGCAAACGTAATAGGTCCCGCGCGCGCCGTTGGACTGGAGAATCTCGGCCCCTACTGTCGCGGCCGAGACGGGCGCGTCATCGAAGCTGATGGAGACGAACGGCCGATCAACGGTCGATTCGAGGGGACGTCGATGAACCATGCGTGCCCAGCGCCGGCGCATCTTGCCCTTGAGCGAACGATCCGGCGAATAGGGTGCGGCGAGCGTCACACGGCCTCCGCATAGAGGGCGGCGCGATACAGTCTGAGGGAAAAGGCGCGCGCACGCACCGGCAGGCTTTCATTCAAAGCCGCCAGTTTGAACCACGGTCGCCACTGGCGCACGCCTGGAGCCTTCTTGAGCAGGCGGGCGACACGATAGCTTGGGTACCGACTGACAAAATCGGGATGACGATCGACGACACGGGCAAAGTTGGCGACCGACTGCTCATATTTGCCGGCGAGCCGGTCAGCGCTTTCCAGCCCGAGGTGGGTGGCGGCGTTGTCCAGATGGATCACGCGAAAACGACGCGCGACCCGCATGGCCCATTCCACATCCTCCCAGCCCCAACCCGAGAACTCCGAGTCGAAGGACTCGGCGACGAACACGTCGCGCCGTACCAGAAGGTTGGAAGTATAGACGTACTTCTCGGGCTGCAGGGCCCGCTGCTGATAGGGGACACACTCGGAACGCTGAGACATGGCCCGGTGCACGGCGAACGCGGCGTCCTGCGGGGCCTGGAGCAGGGAGAAGCCACCGAAGGCCACTGCCGGGTCCTGACGGGCGATCAGATCCGCCCAGGTCTGCAGGAACGTCCGGCTATCCGGCAGCATATCCGAATCCAGAAACAGGTAGCTGCCGCCGCGCGCCGAACTCGTCAGACGATTGCGCCCCCGCGAACGTCCTTCGTTCTTTTTCAGCCGAATGAAGCGGGCCGGTAGCCGTGACGCCAGAATGCGTGCCTGTACCCGCTGAGCGAGATCGTCGTCACAGGAGCCATCGTCCAGAACGATGAGCTCGACCGATCCTGCCAGGGCCTGCGCCTCGTCCGACAAGGCATCGATGAGGGGACTCGGGTCATCCCGATAGAAGGGGACCAGGACCGACAGCACCGGTCGGGCCGAGGCCCATGTCGGGTTCTCGGTCATGATGCGGGTTTTGGGAGCAGAGCGTTTCACGCCGCCCACCGTGCCTGAAATATCTTGAGAACTCGTGTGCCGTGGCCCCGGACATCGGCAGCATTCAGGATCCAGGCGGCGACAGCATAGACGAGGGCCCCGACGAGGGCCTTGGCGATCAGTTCCTGGATGCCGCCAAGCGCCGGCACCTGGCTGACCACCAGCGCCATGGCGGCCGTGGCCAGGCCGCACCGCAATAGGGCATCCCAGGGCACCGGCAGGCCGATGGCCCCGCGCCCCAGCCCCCAGGACGCCACGGCACCGATGCCATAGCTGATCGCCGTCGCCAGGGCGGCCCCCATGACCCCCATGCGCGGAATCAATACCAGATTGAGCATCAGGTTCGCCCCAGCCGGGATGGCCATGGCCAGGAGCAGCCGTCCGGTTCGCCGCGACAGGGTGAAGGCTTGATGGAAGTAGTAGGTGGTCAGGCCGGCCAGCAGGGCCGACATGGCGATAACCGGGGTCACTGCGGCGGCGGTGGCCCGCAGTTGTTCACCGATCACCAACTGGGCTAGCGGCTGGGCGACGAGAGCCAGACCGGCGGCCGCCGGCAAGGCGATCAGGACAAAGGTCGAGGCCTGTTCGCGTGCGGCCGACTTGAGCGCGCCGGCCCCACCCCTTTCGAGCGCCATCACCAGTGCCGGCCCCGATGCCGCCCCCAACCAGATGAAGATCACGTCGAGTGTCCGGTTCGCCAGGCTGTAGCCAGCGTGATAGGCACCGACCGATGCCTCATCGAGGAAGGCCGCCAGCAGCAGCCGGTCCGTCGATGACAGAACCAGCGCCAGGATCAGGGATGCGGCGACCGGATAGCCAAACCGTGCATATCCCTGGGCGCGGCTTCGGCTCACAGCGCCCTGCGCGCCGCGGCCATACTCGCCCGGCGTGAAGGCCAAGGCGGCCAGAAAAGCGGCAACGACCAGGCCGATCAGGGGCGCGGAGCCGCCCGCGCCCAGGGCTACTGCGGCCAGTCCGACGAGAAACCCGCCGATCGTGACGGCCATGTCGAGGCTGGCGGCGGCCGTCACGGCTCCGGCGGCCCGGCGGTGTTCCTGAATGAGAATGAAGGCGCAGCGGACAGGCACCGCTGCCAGGCCCACCGCCACGGCCGTCTTCAGGTCCGGCTGCAACGGCCAGATCCACACCAGCAGGGCCGCGACCGGAACAAAGACCGCCAGCAGGATCACGAAATAGCGATAGAGGGTCGCGAAATGACTTCGCATTTCGGCCTCGGTCGTCTGGGCCGCCCAGAAGCGGGCCATGGCCGCTTCCAGCCAGGTGAAGACCGCGACGTGAGCGATGCTCATCACCGAATAGGCCAGGGCATACTGACCGAACTGGTCGGCGCTCAGCAGGCGGGTGAAGAACAGCAGGGTGAGGACGCCGACCACACCCTGCACGATATTGGCCGGCAGGTAGCCGATCAGGCCGCGCCAGAACATCGGTTCAACGCACCGACGACCGGTCGCCCAGCAGGACGGGTGCAGTCACCAGGATGATCCAGAGGTCGAGCCAGAATGACTGGCGCTCGATATAGTCGATGTCGAGTTGAACGCGGCGTTTCACATCGGCGGCCGAATGAAGGGGACCACGCGAGCCTTTGATGGCAGCCCAGCCCGTCATGCCCGGCTTGATCCGGTGGCGATGGGCGTATTCGGCGACGAGTCGTGCGGACTCGGTTTCGCCGGTCTTCATGCCGATGGCGTGCGGGCGCGGTCCGACCAGAGACATTTCGCCCTGGATGACGTTGATGAGCTGGGGCAGTTCATCCAGGCTGGTCTTGCGCAGAAACCGACCGAAACGGGTGATCCGGTCATCGTCGGCCGTCACCTGACGCGAGGCCGTGGCATCGGCGGCTTCGTGGCGCATCGTGCGGAACTTCCAGACCCGGATTTCCTCATGGTTGAAGCCGTGACGGCGCTGACGGAAGAAGACAGGGCCCGGGCTGTCCAGCTTGATACCGAGTGCGATCAGCGCCAGCAGAGGGGCGAGACCGATCAGCATGATACCCCCGATAATCAGATCCTGAAGCCGTTTAGCAAAGGCCGTCTTGTCCGGATCTCGGGTGCCCTCGATGGAGGAAAGCGGTGACCGGGCCAGCCGTGCGAGGGAAGCATCGCGCTCGGCGTCGCCGTCCTGATCGACGACCAGGGAAACGGCGTTGGGAAGGGCCGACAGCCGTTGCGTGATCTGGCTGACCCGCTCGCGTGCGGCTGGATCGACGGCGATCACGATGTGATCCAGATAAGGCGTCAGGCGATGACCGACCAGGGCGTTAAGGTCACCGAGAACCGGCACACCGACGACGGCATCCGGCACTCGTGCCAGACGGTCGTCGAAGATTCCCAGCACGTTGATGTCCCGGCGACGCAGAGCGTCCGCGATCAGCCGTTCGGCGTGTTTGGTGGCCCCGACAATAACAATGGACGGCGTCAGCCGCCCCTCGGCCCGCCATTGGTTGACGATGCCCCACCACACCGCGTGCATGACGCCGGCTACGAGCATCGCGGCCAGACTCCATTCCAGCAGAGATGTCAGGTACGAGGATTGACCGGTCAGGACGGCGATCACGCTGCCGAGCAGGCCACCTGAAGCAATGGCGGCAGCCACCTTGGTGAGATGAACGTCCAACCGCTCACCACGCCCAAATCCGTAGAGCCGCATGGCCCTCAGCCCGGCCAGGGCGACCGCAAGGGCCACACCCAACGGCAGCACTGACGCAAACGGAAGGGCCATGACCGATGTTCCAGACAACCAACCGATAGCCAAGGTCAGTCCGATCAGGCCGGCGGAATCGATGCCGCGGAAATAGAAGGAAGACAGGCGCTCGGCCTGGCGGGTCCGGCTGGTGACCAGCTTCTCGGGACGGAAGGGTCCGCGCCGATTGCGCCCGTCCTGGGTCGCCACGGCGGCGGCGGCGAGAGCCTGCAAGCCGGCCGCGTCCAGTCCCTGGGTGCGAGCAAGGTCGTCGGATCGAATGGCACGAGCGGGGGTCGACATGGCCGCAATGTGCACAGGGGCCGTGCAATTCCCGTTAACACCGGCGCATCTGCCACTTGCGGAACCCGCCGCCGACCGGTAGGTCACGCGCCTGCTGGAGACGTGGCCGAGTGGCTGAAGGCAACGGTTTGCTAAATCGTCGTACCGGGTAACCGGTACCGAGGGTTCGAATCCCTCCGTCTCCGCCAGTCCTTTCTAGTCAATTCAGCAACTTAGGTGTGTCGGAGGCGGCTAGTTTGGCACGCCCGGACCTCCGGGGCTCAGTGCATATGGCAAGCCCGAATAGGGGGACGACCCCGCCAATTGGTGCGCCTGGCTTACCCGCGAGCCGAGGGAAGCAGTCAGGCCGCGACCAAGACGCCCGCGGCAGCCCACGTCCGGCATGACCAGACCTGAAAAGAAGCCTTCGGTACATCGTCTGGAAAAAGGAGGGGCGGCAACTCAGGAACCTTCTGCCGTCCTGCGGGCTGCGGTCCGGGCTAGGTTCGGAATTCGGCGCAGCTCATACGAAACAGCGTGCGCAGCATTCCGATGAAGGTCACGGTCCAGGCCACAAAGGCGACATAGAGAAAGATCCTGGGCAGACCTGCCAGGAAGTCGAACTCCATGGCGTAGCTCATCTGCCAGGTACAGGCCGCGTACATACCGAGCGGAAAGACCGCGCCCCAATAGAGCGGGTCGTAGCGGATGGGAAAACGTTCGAAGCCGTGGCGCCAGATTCCCAAAAGCAACAGCATCGGTATCCACCAGGTCCCGGTGGCCCAATAGAACAGGGTGAAGCCTTTCAGGAACGGGAGAAGGGAGGTCAGAAAAGGGGCCTGCGGCGCATTCAGGATCAGCAACGAGCCGGCCAGCGTGGAGATGGCCATCGCGCCCATGTTGATCCAGTAGGGCGGTGCCAGATCGTCCGGCGAGAAACGAAAGAAGGCATAGCGGTAAAAGATGAGAGACATCAACCAGATGTAGAGCATCCCACCCAGCAGCCACATCGACAGGGCGAGGAGATTGATCTCCAACCGATAGGGCTGGCCGATCCGGTCAGCCAGCAGGGCACTCGAGACAGATATGGCCTGTGTCGCCACCACGGCCAGCAGCCAGGCTCCGTTGATGCCCTTGTCGAGGGTGGGCTTGTCACGCTTTATCGTCAGGGCGGTGAAGATCGCATAGGTCAGGCAAAGCCAGAGCAAGACCGCGACCCCCCAGAAGGCCGCGCCAACCGCCACATTTTCTACCAGGATCAAGAATTCGCTGGCCAGAATGCCGGTGCCGGCGACGACCGTGAAGTAACCTGGCCCCACCGCGTGTGTGAACATATCGCCGAAGAAGCGCTTGGGAAAACGCCATAGCCTAAGGAAGTACAAGGCCGAGAGAACGACGTACTGGACGATGTTCAGATAGAACATCGAGATGGCCACCAAGCGGTGGCCCATCATGAAGGCCGCGAGCGCGACAATACCTGTCGCCATGACCAAACCGAAATAGGCCGGTGACAGATCGCGCACCTTGTCGGCGCACCGAATGACGAAGCTGTCTCCTGTAGCGCGATCGTGCATTTCATTCCTGTCCACGGGCGGGACTATTGTCCCGCACGGCGGCCGCCGGGACAAGGCGTGCGGAGGCGGAGCCAGGCCGAGCGCCGGGTGCTGCTCGTGGCCTCCGCTGACCGACCTTGATCGTAAGGACAGGGCGGGGGGCAGGAATGGACGCACCGCGACCAAATTCGTCGCTGGGCCACCGCTGTTCCGCCACATTTCTCAATCAGTTCGCCTCCCCTCGCGACGGAAGACACTCGAATGGGCGTTCAACTAAGGGCGTGCCTGGAACGGCGACCTTGGCTGGAATTGGCCCGTGCCTCGGCTGACGAAGTTGTAACTACCGCCCACCACCGTGTTGCCGTACGCCTAGCCCCGAAATCCAATCCCTTAAGCCGCTGGACTTGAAATGAAATTGTTGCGCAGTCTTCTCCTGGCGACCGTAGCTCTCGGCTTGCCGGTAGCGGCCATGGCCCAGACGACGCCGCCGGCTCAACCGCCGGCTCAACCCACGGGGCAGCCGCCGGTTACCCCCGCGCCAACCGGTGCGACGCAGGGGGAGCAGGCCGCCGAGACGGACGACGAGGACGAGGTCGAAACCATCACGGTTACAGCGGACCGTACTGCGCCGCGGACCTCGATCGATTCCGTCAGCTACAGCCTGGCGAATGATCTTCAGGCGACGACCGGCAGCCTGGCCGATGCGCTGCGTAACATTCCCTCGGTTGATGTCGATCCGAACGGCAATGTGTCGCTGCGCGGCGACGGCAACGTCACCATCCTGATCGACGGTCGCCCATCGGCGCTGATGAGCGGCCCGGGACGTGCCCAGGTCATCCTGCAAACGCCGGCCAGTCAGTTCGCGCGCATCGAGATCATGACCAATCCTTCGGCGGCCTATCGCCCGGACGGGTCGGGCGGCATCATCAATCTGGTATCCCAGCCCAACGCCGTGCGCCCGGATGAAACCGAAAGCGGATCGGTACGGGCGAACGTCGGGACCGAAGGCCGCTATAATCTCGGGGCCAGTGCGGCGGTGACACGCGGCGACCTGGTGCTCACCGGCGACGTCGGCCTGCGCCATGACAATCAGAACTTCTCGACGCGGCGGGAGCGCGAACGCTACGACAGCGGTAGTGGATCCTGGCTCGACAGCGTCTATCAGCAAGAGGTCGAGGCCCCGTCTGACAGCAGTTATGTACGCCTGGCGGCGGAGTATCGCGTCAACGAACAGGTCCAGTTGAACGGCGAGCTGCGCCGTCACGCCTTCGAGAGCGACGGCACCGGAACCGCAACCTTTGAAGAGAATGACGCCTTCGGTGCGCCGGCCATCGCCTACGAAAGATTGGGCCAGGGCGGATATTCCGGCGAGTTCGGCGGTGCAACAGCCCGTGTCCTGCGCCAGTTCGGCGAAGGGCACGACTGGACCACAGAGGTTCGCTACGACACCTCGAGTTTCGAAAACCGGCAGGAGGGCCAGACCTCCTACATCCTGCCGGCGCTCGCGGGCTTCTACGAAGTCGTCGACAACGATCAGGGTACTGACAGCTGGAACTTCTCGACAATTTACAACCGCCCCTTGGGTGAGGATCAGAAGCTGCGCCTGGGCTATGAGGCGGAGCTCACCCAGCTCGATTTGTCCAATGTCGTTCTGCGGGGCGCGACCTCGGCCACGGCTGTCGTGGACCCGACCTCGACCAATGATTTCGAGGCCGATCAGGTCGTCCATGCCTGGTATGGAACCTACGAGCGTCCCTTGAGTGAATCCTTCGCCGCCCAGTTCGGCTTGCGGCTGGAGTACGCGACCCGCGACATCAACCAGATCACCCAGGGCATCACGGCCTCCAGCGACTATTTCCGCGTCTATCCGACGATGCACGTCGAATACACGTTGTCGGAAACCCAGACGTTGCGCGCCAGTTACAGCCGTCGCGTTCAGCGGCCACAGCCCGAACAGCTCAATCCATTTGTCGTCTATGTCGATATCGACAACCGTGCATCGGGTAACCCCGACCTGCTGCCGCAGGTGACGGACTCCTATGAGCTGAGCTGGCTCAATCGTTCAAACCGCCAGTTCTATCAGGCGACACTCTATTATCGTGACACATCCGATGCCTTCACCAGTGTCGCGACGGACCTCGGGGGTGGCGTGTTGCTGACGCGACCGGAGAACGCCGGATCGAGCCGGTCGATCGGGCTGGAGCTGGTCGCCAATGGCCGTTTGCTGCCGACGTTGCGCTACAACGTCAGCCTCAATGCCTCCCATCAGCAGATCGATGTTTCAAATCTGGGCTTCGGAAGCCAGGTCGACGGCACGACCGTAAGTGGGCGCGGCAGCTTGAACTGGCAGCCGACCGAGGCGGACTTCTTCCAGCTGGGGGCCTTCTGGAGAGGTGACAGCATCTATGCCCAGGGCCGTCGCGAAGGCGGTGGCATGGTCAATTTCGGCTATCGTCGCAAGCTGAACGAGCGTCTGTCGTTGAGTTTCACTGTGCGTGATGCCCTGAACACGATGCAGAACGTCTCCTACTATGAGACGCCGACGCTTCGGGACCGGTCCGAAAGCGAGTTCGGAGGTCGGTCAGCCTTCATCGGTCTGACCTGGACATTCGGCAACACCCAAGGTCGACCTCAGCAGCCCCAGTTCGACTTCTCCACGGGGCCGGGCCCGCAGTAATGGGGGTGTGAGGCCGGCCTAGTGCCGGCCGCCGGTCCGCTCACGCCAGCGCGCCAACTCCGCCTCATAGCGCGCCTGGGCGGCGGCGGTGGCGGCGGCCTCGGCCTCGTACTCGGCTTGAGCCTGAGCGTGAGCGGCGCGTGCGGCCTCGAATTCGGCCTGTTCCCTCTCGAACCGCGCAGTCTCGGCCTCATTGGCGGCGACGATCTGGGCGTCTCGCTCCAGGACGGCGTTGTTCAAGCGCTCCGTCTCCGCACGCTCGAGTTTGTCGATGTCGGCCGCACTCAGACCCGGCGGGTAGCCACCCGTGTCCTGAGCCAGGGCGGGACCGGCTATCATTGCGACAAAGAGGGCGAGGGCGGCAATCCTGAGCGGCGACATGGCATACTCCCTAGGGTCGGCGTACGGCGACGCCCCATCATGTCGGAACCGCCGGCCGGCGCAAGGCGGCCCGGAGTTTACCTAGGGTGACGCTTGGCACCGGTCCCGCGCGGGGTTATCGATCACCCAACCCATTTCTGGAGGACCCCCATGCCCGATCTCGCCGAAGTCACCGAACAAATCCGCGCCCGCGTCAGCGCGGCGGGTCCGCTGGCCAAGTCCTACAAGCTGGACTTTGGCGACCTGGGCAAGATCCACATCGCCGACGGTGCCGTGTCGAATGAGGATGGCCCGGCCGACTGCACGATCCACATTGATTTCAACGATTTCCTTTCTCTGGCCAGCGGTCAGCTTGATCCGATGGGAGCCTTCATGTCGGGCAAGATGAAGATCGATGGCAACCCGATGGATGCTCTGGCGCTCCAGCCCGTTCTGAAGGGCTAGGATGGATTTCCGGCCGACCGACCGGGCGAAGGCCTGGGGAGAGCGTCTCGACGGCTTCATCCGCGAGCGGGTGGACCCCCGGATTCCAGAGTATTGGCAGGCGATCCACGCCAATGATCGCGAGCAGCCGGCCATCATGGAGACCATGAAGGCCGAGGCCCGCGAGGCCGGCCTGTGGAATCTGTTCCTGCCGGGCGAGGCGCATGACGGTTTCGGCGGCGCGGGCCTGACAAATCTGGAGTATGCGCCCCTGGCCGAGCGCATGGCCTATTCAGGCCTTTGGGTGCCGGAGGTGTTCAACTGCAATGCCCCGGACACCGGCAATATGGAGGTGCTGCACCTCTATGGAGATCAGGCCCAGAAAGACCGCTGGCTGCGGCCGCTGCTGGCCGGAGAAATCCGTTCAGCCTTCCTGATGACAGAGCCGGGTGTCGCCTCTTCGGACGCCACCAACATCGAAACTCGCATCGAGCGCGACGGCGATCACTATGTCATCAATGGGCGCAAATGGTGGTCGACCAACATGGCGCACCCCAATGTCGCGGTGACCATCGTCATGGGCAAGACCGACCCGGACGCCAGCACTCACCAGCAGCAGAGCCAGATCCTGGTGCCGGTCGACGCGCCCGGTTTTCGCGTCGAGCGGATGCTGAGTGTCTTTGGCTATGACGAGAAGCCCTATGGTCACGCTGAGGTGGTTCTCGAAAACGTGCGCGTGCCCGCCGAAAACCTGATTGCCGGTGAGGGACGAGGATTCGAGATCGCGCAGGGGCGGCTAGGCCCGGGCCGTATTCACCACTGTATGCGGGTCATCGGCTGTGCTGAACGGGCGCTGGATCTGATGGTTGTACGGCTCCTCAGCCGAACCGCCTTCCGCAAGAAGATCGGCGAGCATTCGGTGTGGGAGCAGCGGGTTGCCGAAGCCCGGACCAATATCGAGATGTGCCGGCTATTGGTTCTCAAGGCGGCCTGGATGATGGATGTGGCCGGTGCCAAGAACGCTCGCTCGGAGATCGCGCAGATCAAGGTCGCCGCTCCGCGCATGGCGCTGAAGGTCATCGACGACGCCATCCAGGCCTTCGGCGGTGCCGGCGTTTCGGCGGACACACCGCTGGCTGAACTGTACGCCACGGTGCGGACCCTGCGGATCGCGGACGGTCCCGATGAGGTTCACAACCGCACAATTGCGCGCATGGAGTATGCGCGATTTGGCGGACGTCCCTAGGGTTGCAGAAAATCCACAGCTGGCAGTTGTCAGGTTTGGCTCTCTTGGCGACTTCAATTTCCTGAGGCACGGTTGGTGCCAGTCAGGGAACTGGAGCCATGGGGGTCATACAGTTCAGCCAGGGAGCTTCGCGCGGGCGTGACCTTGAGTCACCCGAAGCGATGCTGGATGCCAAGCTGCGTTTGATGCAGTCGGAGCGCGCGCGTCCGTCGGGTGCGCCGCACATTCTGCCGGACCTGACAACCTTGCCGCAATCTGGAGCACGTCCGGCTGAACTGGACGCTGTCGAAGTCAGCGATCCGGCGCATATCGGTTGCTCGCGATGGTCGTGGCGGCCCGCGTCGCTTCGCGTCTAGAAGCAGCGCGCGTCGAGCGGACGCGTCTGGACTCCAGCCCCTAGGGACGGGTTCCGGGGTGTTGTCGCGTCGTTCGCGATGACTCGCCGCCTTTGCGGCCGGCCGCCGCAGCCAGGTCCCGGTCCTGGGAGAAGCTTCTTTTCTCGCTCGGTACGCTGGCACCGCCCTTGCGGGCGATCTCGCGCTGGCGAGCAGGATCCATCGACGCAAAGCCTCGCCTTGACCCCTTGCGACTTGGGCCGCTTGGATCTTCAGCCATCGTCGACCTCCGCCTTCCAGAGTTTCAGATGATTGAACAACCCATGGGTGGATATAGGGTTCCCTGGACTCCTGGTTTGATCAGAGCCGGTGGCGGCTCAGATGAGGCCAAGCCGCCGGACGGCAGCTTCCAGGTCGGCGTCTGAGTAGGGTTTGGTGACGATTTCGGCACCGAGAGCCGGCGGTACCCTGTCGCTGATGGTGCTCGGCTCGTAGCCCGTTGCGATGATGATGCCGATCGCCGGGGACGCCGTCCTGATGTCGGCCGCCAGGGCACCGCCGTCCCTGTCTGGTAGCCCGAGGTCAATGACCGCGAGCCGCGGTTCCTCGCGCGATACGGCCTCGAGAGCCTCGGCGGCCGAGGCGGCGATCTCGACATGAAAACCGAGCGCTGTCAGCGCGGCTTCGGCGACGATCGCCACGAGGGCCTCGTCTTCGATCAGCAAAGCGCGCACGCAGAGCCCCCAGTACTCACAACCGTAGCAGCCCCGACGCCAAACTGTCCCAGACCCCTAGCCGCCGCAAGCAGAAATCACCTCTTGCGGGCATTGATCGCGCGATCCGAGACGAAGGGGTTTGAGCGACGTTCGTCGCCGAACGTGGACATCGGTCCGTGGCCGGGAACAAAGGCTACGTCGTCTCCAAGCGGCCAGAGTTTGGTTGTGATAGCGTCGAGCAGGTCGTCGAGGTTTCCCTTGGGAAAGTCCGTGCGGCCGATCGACCCCTGGAACAGCACGTCGCCGACCTGGGCGAAACGGGCCGCCTGATTGAAGAAGACGACGTGGCCCGGCGTATGTCCGGGGCAATGGATGACGTCCCAGGTCGTCTCGCCCAGCGTCACCGTGTCGCCGTCAGCCAGCCACCGGTCTGGGGTGAAGCCGCGCGCCTCGGGCATTCCATAGGCCTTGCTCTGCTGCTCAATGCCGTCGATCCAGAACTGATCGTCCGGGTGCGGCCCCTCGATCTGGAGCCCGGACTTTTCCTTGAGCTCGGCGGCACCGCCGGCGTGGTCGAGGTGGCCGTGGGTGATCCAGATCTTGTCCAGCGTCAGTCCGCGCCGGGCAATCTCGACCAGGATGGAATCGACTGATCCGCCCGGGTCGATGACCGCAGCCTTGTTGGTGGCGGTGCACCAGACGACGGTGCAGTTCTGTTGCAGCGGGGTGACCGGCGCGACGAAGACGCCGATGGGGGAGGGGGAGGTCATGTCTGACAGATAGCGACCTGACCCCAAAAAGAAAGAAGCCCGGAGGGTCGCTCCGGGCTTCGATCATTCAGGGCGATCAGTCCTGGTCGGACCGGTCGTTGAGGTCCGCGCCGGGCATCGGCGGGACCGGGATGCCAGGTGCGTCCGGATCGTCTTCGTGGACATCGATGATGCCGCGACCGACGTGGCTCTTACGGAAGCCGTAGATGAAGTAGATCACCAGGCCGATGCCGCCCCAGATCGGCAGGACCATCTTGGCGTCGTGCGGCAGGTTCCAGAACAGGAAGGCGCAGCCGAACGCCGCGATCGGCGCGATGACCCAGACCAGCGGCACGCGGAACGGACGATGCCGGTTCGGATCCTTTACCCGCAGCATCATCACCGCAATCGCCACCATGAAGAAGGCGAACAGGGTGCCCGAGTTGGAGATGTCGGCCAGCTGGCCGACCGGGAACAGGGCACCGGCGATGGCCACCGCGATACCTGTGAACAGGGTCACGATGTACGGCGTTTTCCACTTGGGATGGATGCGGGCGAACGATTCCGGCAGCAGGCCGTCACGCGCCATCACGAAGAAGATGCGGGTCTGGCCATAGATCATCATCAGGATGACCGAGGGCAGGGCCAGCATGGCGGCGGTGCCCAGGGCGTTGCCGACGACGGGCCAGTTGATCTCGCGCAGGACGTGGGCCAGGGCCTCGTTCGAGCAGACCAGGCGGTTGGCGTTGTCGGCCAGCTGACAGGCGGCGATGAAGGCCGGCGAGCCGGGCTGAACTGCTTCACCGGCGGGGCCGACGACGGGCTGAGCGCCGATGGCGCCGATCGCGCCGATGGCGACCAACAGGTAGAAGATCGTGCAGATGGCCAGCGAGCCGATCAGGCCGATGGGCACGTTGCGCTGGGGGTTCTTGGTCTCTTCGGCGGCGGTCGAGACGGCGTCGAAGCCGACGTAGGCGAAGAAGATCGAGGCCGCGGCGCCGACGACGCCCAGGCCCGTAGTGCCTTCAGGTCCAAACCAGCCGTTCGGCGTAAAGGGCGAGAAGTTGCCGGTGTTGATGACCGGCAGGGTCAGGGCGATGAAGGCGGTCAAGGCGGCCACTTTCACGGCCACCAGAATGGCGTTGACGCGGGCCGATTCTGTGGTGCCGATCATCAGAAGGGCGGTCACCGCCAGGGCCACGATAATGGCCGGGATATTGACCAGGCCGACCGAGAAGTCAGGCGACGGGATCCAACCGTTCATGCTCCAGGCTGGCCCGGCCGATAACATATCAGGCCAATCGAACCCCAAGGCGCTTTCTATCAGGCCCATGAAATAGCCGGACCAGCCGACCGAAACGGCCGAGGCGGCGACGGCGTACTCGAGGATAAGCGCCCAGCCGACCATCCAGGCCAGCAGCTCGCCCATGACGGCGTAGGTATAGGTGTAGGCCGAGCCCGAAACCGGGGCCATCGAGGCCAGTTCGGAGTAACATAGCGCGGCCACGGCGCAGACGGCGCCGGCGATCACGAAGCTCCACATCATGCCCGGGCCGGCCTTTTGCGAGGCGGCGGCGGTGAGCACGAAGATGCCGGTGCCGATGATGGCCCCGATCCCCAGCAGCGTCAGCTGGACAGCGCCCAGCGACCGGTGAAGCGATTTCTTTTCAGCCGTAGCCAGAATCGCATCGAGCGATTTAACGCGCCACATACAGTCCCTCCCTGCGCGACCCCCTGTCGCGCTAAAGCCGGGAAGCTAGTCCCGGGGGCCTTGGCTGGCAACGCTTCATTGGCAGGGGCGTGGCTTTCCGGTTGGGGCCCAGCCGAGATAGATGAGATTCATGCTCTCAGGTTTGCCGATTTTTGACGCCGTGCCAGCCCTGTTGTCGGCCCTGGCAAACGGGAACCGAGCAATCCTCGTCGCACCGCCGGGGGCCGGCAAGACGACCGTAGTGCCGCTGGCGATCAAGGATGAGGCCTGGCTGGCTGGCGGGCGGATCATCATGCTCGAGCCGAGGCGGCTAGCGGCGAGAGCGGCGGCGCGGCGGATGGCCCAGATGCTCGGCGAGCCAGTCGGCGAGACGGTCGGCTATCGCGTGCGGATGGAGAGCCGCGTCAGCGCCCGCACCCGCATTGAGGTGGTGACCGAGGGGGTCTTCACGCGGATGATCCTGAACGATCCGGGGCTCGAAGGCGTCGGTGCGGTGCTGTTCGACGAATTCCATGAACGCAGCCTCGATGCGGATCTGGGACTGGCCTTGACGGTTGAGGCTCAGAACCTGCTGCGACCCGATCTGAGACTGGTGGTGATGTCGGCGACCCTGGATGGAGCGTCGGTATCCGCGCGGCTTGACGCACCTGTGATCGAGAGCCTTGGTCGAACCTTTCCAGTTGGGACACACTACCTCGGACGCCCCGACCGGCTCGAGGACGGGGTCGTACGCGCGGTCCAGGCGGCCTTGGCCGGCGAAACGGGCTCGATCCTGGTTTTCCTCCCCGGCCAGGGCGAAATCCGGAGGGTGGAGGCGATGTTGGCCGAACGGATCAGGGACCCGTCTGTGATCGTGGCCCCGCTGTATGGCGCGCTGGATTTCAAGGCGCAGGATCTGGCGATCAGCGCGCCTCCGCCCAATCGACGCAAAGTGGTGCTGGCGACGTCGATCGCTCAGACCAGCCTGACCATCGACGGAGTGAGCGTGGTCATAGACAGTGGCCTGGCGCGCGTACCGCGATTTGACCCGGGATCGGGCCTGACGCGCTTGAAGACCGAACGCGTGTCGCGGGCCTCGGCCGATCAGCGGCGCGGGCGCGCGGGGCGTACAGGGCCGGGAGCCTGCTACAGACTCTGGGACGAGGAAGCGACTCGCGGCCTGGCCGCGTTCGACCGACCAGAGATCCTGGAAGCCGACCTTTCGGGACTAGTGCTGGATCTGGCCCGCTGGGGCGCGCGAACCACCGATGGCCTGCTGTTCCTCGATCCGCCGCCCAAGGGAGCCTGGGATCAGGCCGTCAATCAGCTCAAAGGGATCCGGGCGCTCGATCCTCAAGGACGCTTGACCAGCCATGGGGAGGCCATAGGCGGCCTGCCGCTGCCGGCAGCCCTGGCCCATATGCTCGTCCGGGCCGGCGAGCGCGGCCAGGCGGAGACGGCCGGTCAGATTGCTGTCCTGCTGACTGAGCGTGGTCTGGGCGGCCATGAGGTGGATCTGGCCCACCGCCTGCAACGATTGCAGCGTGACGGCTCGCCCCGCGCCCGTGAGGCAATGTCTCTGGCAGGGCGCTGGGCACGACTTGCGGGTGCCGGGAAGCCGGCCAGCAAGGCTCCGGACGACGCCGGCCTGTTGCTGGCCGAAGCCTTCCCGGACCGGATCGCCAAGGCGCGCGGCAAACCAGGCGAGTTCGTGCTGGCCTCTGGACGTGGCGTGTTTCTCGAGCCGACCGAGGCCCTCGCGCGGCAGACATGGCTGGCTGTCGGGGAACTCGGCGGAGGGGTCGATCGAGACCGCGTCCTCCTGGCAGCCGGCCTGGACGAAGAGGACGTCAAGGTTCGATTCGGTGACGCTCTGACGGTCGAGGACCGGCTTGACCTGGAAGCCCCTGGCGGAGCGACGGCCCTTCGCGTGACCCGTCTCGGCGCAATCGTTGTCGAGGAACGGCGGATCGACCGACCTGACCCTCAACTCATCGAGGCCGCTCTGATGGCCGAGGTCCGTAGAAAGGGCCTGGGCATCCTGCCCATTGGAGAGGCAACACAGGGTTTGCGCGCGCGCATCGCCTTCCTCGCAGCGACGGACGATGCCTGGCCGGATCTGTCCGATACGGTCTTGATGGGTGGTTTGGAGCAATGGCTGGGGCCGGTCTTGAGCGGGCGGCGGCGGCTGGCCGACCTGGGTGACAACGAACTGATGGCTTCGATCCGCTCCCAGATTCCCTGGGACATGATGCGTCGACTGGACGCCGAGGCTCCCGAGCGATTTGAGGCCCCGACCGGTTCGAGGCTGAAGATCGACTATGCGGCAGAAGCCGGCCCGACCGTTTCAGTCCGGGTGCAGGAGCTGTTCGGGCTATCGCACCATCCCACGGTGGGACCCGGCCGCACGCCGTTGGTGTTCGAACTTCTGAGCCCGGCGCACCGTCCGATCCAGCTGACTCGCGACCTGCCTGGATTCTGGAAGGGCTCATGGAGCGCAGTTCGCAGCGAGATGCGTGGGCGCTATCCCAAACACGTCTGGCCCGAGGACCCGGCGTCCGCCGCCGCCACAACCCGGGCCAAGCCAAAAGGGACCTAGCGGGCTTTCGCCTTCCAGGCAGGAAAGCTGACATCCAGGGGCGGCACCTGATCAGGCCGACAAAGCTCTACCATCAGCGGCCCGATCTCCGCGGGTTCGGGATGCTGCATCGGATCCTCGCCGGGATAGGCCTGGGCGCGCAGGCGCGTGCGCATCCGGCCTGGGTCGACGACGGCCAGCCGGATCGGTGTGTTCTCGATCTCATCGGCCCAGCACTTCACCATCACCTCGGCCCCGGCCTTGGTCGCAGCATAGGCCCCCCAGAAGGCCTTGGGAGCATGGGCGACGGAACTGGTGACATAGACGACCCGCCCCGCGTCAGAGGCGCGCAGCAGGGGTTCGAACGACCGGATCAGTCGATAGACACCAGTGAAGTTGATCTTCTCGATCTTGGCAAACTCTCGCGGTTCGGCGTGGCTAACCGGCGTCAGACCGCTGGTCCCCAGGATGGCCGCGGTATGGATCCAGGCATCAATCCGGCCAAATCGTTCGAATATCGCGCCGCCCAGACGGTCGATGGCCCCACCGTCGACCAGATCGAACGGCACCAGCGTCGCTCGCTGTCCCGTCGCCGCCAGAATCTCGTCGTCGAGCTCTTCCAGCCCGCCCTGCGTGCGAGCGCAGGCCACGACATGAGCCCCTGCTCGGGCCAGGTCCAGGGCGGCCGCATAGCCGATGCCGCGCGATGCGCCGGTGACGACCGCGATGCGGTCCTTGAGGGGGAGTTCGTCAGACATGGCGCGGCTGATAGCCGAGCCTCAGGCGCTCACCAACAGCGAAAGCTGCCGGGCGACGACATCGTTGCCGCCGGCGGCGATCTCACGATCGAGCAGGCGGGTCGGATACTCGCCAGTGAAATAGTGATCGGTGAACTGCGGATTGGCGTTGTCACGCCCCGGTTCGCCGACGGCGCGGTAAAGGCCGTCGATGGACAGGAAGCCCAGACTATCGACTTCCAGGGCCTGGCGCATTTCTTCCAGGCTCATGCGGGCCGCCATCAACTGGTCGCGGTCCGGCATATCGATGCCGTAGAAATCCGGGAACCTGAGCTCAGGGCTGGCCGAGCGCAGATGAACTTCCTTCGCCCCGGCCTCCCGCACCGCGCGTACCAGCTTGAGCGAGGTGGTGCCGCGCACGATGGAATCGTCGATCAGCACAACGCGTTTTCCGGCCAGGGCCGCGCGATTGGGGCTGTGTTTCATCCGCACGCCGCGCTGGCGAGCACCCTGGCTGGGCTGAATGAAGGTCCGACCGAGATAGTGGCTGCGGATGATTCCCATCTCGAATGGAATGCCGCTCTTCTGGGAATAGCCCAGGGCCGCCGGCACGCCGGAGTCGGGGACGGGCACCACGATGTCGGCCTCGACGGCGTGTTCTGTCGCAAGGCCTCGGCCCATGGCCTTTCGGACCTCATAGACCGAACGTCCGTTCACAATGGAATCCGGCCGCGAGAAATAGACGTATTCGAACAGGCAGGGGCGCGGATCCCTGGCCTGGAGGGGCTTGAGCGAGCGCAGGCCCTCGCGGTCTATGACCACAACTTCGCCGTGCTCAATGTCGCGCACAAAGGTCGCGCCCATCATGTCGAGGGCACAGGTCTCTGACGCCAGCACGAAGGCGTCGCCAAGTCGACCGAGCACGAGCGGCCGGATGCCCAGCGGATCCCGCGCGCCGATCATCTTGTGGCGGGTCTGGGCGACCAGGGCATAGCCGCCTTCGATGGCCCCCAGGGCGTCGATGAAACGGTCGACGATCTTGGCTTTGCGGCTGCGGGCGATGAGGTGGAGGATGACCTCAGAATCCGAGGTCGACTGGAAGATCGAGCCCTCGCTGACCAGTCGGTTCCGCAAGAACAGGAAGTTGGTCAGATTGCCGTTGTGGGCGATGGCGATGCCGCCGGAATCCAGGTCGGCATACATCGGCTGGATATTGCGATCCGACGATCCGCCGGCGGTGGAATAGCGGGTGTGTCCGACCGCTGCCTCGCCGGGCATCCGGGTCGACAGATCCGAGCCGCCAAAGACGTCTCCGACCAGTCCGCGCTGGCGCTCGGTGTGGAACATCTCGGATTTGACGCTCGCGATGCCGCAGGCTTCCTGTCCTCGGTGCTGCAATGCGTGCAGGCCCAGAGCGACAATGGAGGACGCTTCGTCCTCGGGGGCCCCCCAGACGCCACAAACACCGCATTCGAGGCGCAGGATATCGTCGTCGTCGGGATCACGATGCAGAGGAGCGTTGCCGCTGGGGAGGGCGGTCATGGCTGGTGTCCAGTTTCCGAAGGCGGCTCGTTAGCCAGAGATTGCGGCTGGTCCGTGGCACCGCGCCGCGCAGAGTCGATGACGACCGGTGCCACCTGGTCGGCGGCGCGCCCGATGTCCGGCAGAATCGCCTGAATCAGGCGTGCGGCACCGTCGCTGAGTGGATAGACGGCCGACCGGGTCAACCAGCCCGGCGGCGGATTCGGTGTGCTCGAGGCGAAGACGACCAGATGCACCACTCCGAGAAGGATAAGGGCGCGAAGCGAGCCGAAGGCGACCCCAAGGGCGCGATCGAATCCCGACAGTGCGCTTTCACGAAGGGATCGGCCAAGTGCCGCCCCAACCAGGCGGACGCCAAAATAGACCGCTAGAAAGGTGACGACGGCGGCCAGGACGGTTCCGACCCAGTCGGGATCGAAGATGCCCCGAAAAACCGGCCCTGTCGCCGGCAGTCCGATCAGGGCGATCAGGGCCGCAAGGATGAAGGACAGGAAGGTGATGATCTCGCGCGCGCCACCGCGCACCCATCCGGCCATGGCTGAAAAGACGATAACGACAAGGGCGAACAGATCGTAGCCGGTCATGCGCGCGGAACCTGGGAACTGAACGCCCCATCATCAATGCGCTGCACCGCTTCGGCAAGGCGTGACACCGAATTGACCGCCAGGATGCCGCTCTCGGAGGCCTGGGCCGGTGCGAGCGCCGCGTCAAAGCCCAGTTTTCGAGCCTCTTTCATCCGCGATTCCATGCGGTTGACCGGGCGGATCTCACCCGAAAGACTGATCTCACCAAAGACAACCATTCCGTCAGGAAGTGGCCGGTCCAGTGCGGACGATACCAGGGCGACGGCGGCGGCGAGGTCGGCGGCAGGCTCGGAGATTCGCAGACCGCCCGCCACGTTGAGATAGACATCCTTGTCGCCGAACCCCACGCCACAGCGGGCTTCAAGGACGGCCAGCACCATGGCCAGCCGCCCGTTGTCCCAGCCTACGACGGCCCGACGAGGGGTTCCGTAGGCCGAGGGTGCGACCAGGGCCTGGACCTCGACGAGGACGGGGCGCGAGCCTTCGATTCCGGCAAAGACGACCGAGCCGGCGGCGCGTTCGCCGCCTTCACCCAGAAACAGGGCGGAGGGGTTGGGCACCTCGATCAGACCGCGATCACCCATTTCGAAAACGCCGATCTCGTCGGTGGCTCCGAAACGGTTCTTGCCCGCGCGCAGAATCCGGAACGGATAGCCGCGCTCGCCTTCAAACGAGAGGACGGCATCCACCATGTGTTCGACGACGCGGGGGCCGGCGACCTGGCCGTCCTTGGTGACGTGGCCGACCAGTACGACGGCGACGCCGCGCTTCTTGGCAAAACGGACCAGCTCGCCCGCGCAGGCGCGAACCTGGGTGACGGACCCAGGGCCGGCCTCATGCGAGTCTGACCACAGGGTCTGCACGGAATCGACGATGACCAGATCAAAGCTGTCGCGTTTCAAACCATCGAGGATTTCGCGCAGCGACGTTTCAGCCGCCAGATTTACGGGGGCCTCGGCCAGGCCCATGCGAGCGGCTCGCGACCGGATCTGCTCGACCGCTTCCTCTCCGGAGATATAGGCGACACGCGCTCCACGCGCAGCGGCCTGAGCCGTCACCTGGAGCAAGAGGGTCGACTTGCCGACACCTGGATCGCCTGAGAGCAGGATCGCCGAACCGGGAACGACGCCGCCACCGCAGACCCGGTCAAACTCCGCCACACCGGTCGCCAGCCGTGGTGGCTCAGGATTGTCCGAGCGAAGATCTTCAAACGCCAGGCCTCGCGCACGGCTGGGCTTCAGGGCACCCGGAGGGCGGCTCTGGGTTTCCTCTACGAGCGTGTTCCAAGCCTGACAGGCCCCGCACTGGCCGGACCATTTGTGGTGAACCGCGCCGCAGGACTGACAAACATAGATCGCACCGTCGCGGGCCATGACCAGTTCTCTAGCAGAGACGGATCGATTCCGCCGCGCCCCGATTGGCGCGGCCCTGCGTCAGGCCCGGTCGGACCGGCATCTAGTCTTCCAGAGTCACCTGGCGCGTGTTGCCCTGATCGCTGGTCGCGGTCACCGTGACGCCGGGGCGCAGGGATCCATCCCAGGGCCAGCATTCACGCGCGCGGCCGGGCCAGTCGAAGCAGAGCTGGTCGTTCTGGAGCGACCACATCCCGGTGATGTGCTGATTGCCTATCATCAGATGCGCTACCCCATCGGCTTCGAACGACACGATGGTCGTCGTGCCGTCCGGCGCGACGGAGCGAACCGAATGTCCAACCAGGCTGTCTGCGCCGGGCTGGGCCAGAGCACCGGACGCGGCAAGCAGGCTGACAGCGGCAGCCAGGAAAAATCTCTTCATGATGTCCTCCCCATTGTCGCCGTCAGGGCGACACCCTCCGAAGACCTTGTGAGCCGGTCAGGAGCCTGTCAATCCGCGTCGGTCAGCCGACATAGACGCGCGGCACGCGCGGGTTGACCGAGGTCAGGAGTTCATAGGCGATGGTACCGCAATCGGAGGCGGCGTCGTCGATCGCACGGTGTGGGCCGAACAGTTCGATCGGTTCGCCGGCCGCGACGGCCAGATCCGTCACATCCACGGCCAGCAGATCCATTGAGACGCGACCGAGGATCGGACGCAGCTCATCGGCGACCCAGACCTTGCCGTCCGGATAGTTCGAGCGGAGCACTCCGTCCGCATAACCGACTGCCGCAATGGCAACCTTGCGGGGTTGCGACGCCGAATATCCTCGGGCGTAGCCGACCGTCTCGCCCTCAGGCACGTCGCGGACCTGAATCACTTCGGCGCGGAAGGCGGCGACGGCCTTCAGGCGTGAATCTGTCCGGCCTTCAGGCCCGCCTCCGTAGAGGCTGATGCCGGGGCGCAGAGCGTCGAACCCATAGTCCGGACCGAGGAATACGCCGCCGGAATTGGCAAAGGAACGCACAGTTTCCGGATAGCGGCGGCTGACCAGTTCAAAGGCGGCGCGCTGCGCCGCGTTCATGGCGTCACTGGGGTCGTCGGCACAGGCGAGATGGCTCATGACCATATCGAGTCCGGCAAAGGGTTCAGGTGCATCCTCAGGCCGGATGCCCAGCCGATTCATGCCGGTGTCTATATGCAGGGCGCAGGAGCCGCCGTCTGACCCGAGCCATCGGCGGATCTGCTCGGGCGTGTTCAAAACGGGGCGAAGCCGGGCGGCCTGGAGCCGCAGGATATCGAGCGGCCCGCATCCGTCCATGACGTAGATGTTTGGCCTGGACCCCAGCGTCTGGCGTAGGGCTTCGCCTTCGGCCAGCCGGGCCACGAAGAAGGTGTCGGCCCCCTCCATCATCAGCTTGCGGGCGACGGCGGCGGCCCCCAGGCCATAGGCGTCGGCCTTGACCACGGGGTGCACTGGAGCGCCTCCCATCCGCTCGAGCGTGTGGAAGTTGGCCGTGAGGGCGCTGAGGTCGACGATGAGTTTGGCCGGGGAGGGCATTCAGGCCTTATGCCTCAAGCGCCGCGTGGCACAAGTCTAGCGGTTGAACCAGGCCTTCATCGACGCCATCAACTGCGGCACGTCATCGACGACTTCAAAGGTTTCCAGGAACCAGTCCGGGGTCATGCCGGTCGAAACATTGTTGTGGAACAGCTCGATAAGGGCATCCCAGAAGCCCTCGGTGTTGACGAACCAGATCGGCTTGAGATGCAGATTGAGCCGGCGCCAGGACATCAGTTCGATGGCCTCTTCCAGGGTGCCGATCCCGCCCGGCAGGACCACGAAAGCCTCTGAGGCGTCGTACATCATGGCCTTGCGCTCATGCATCGTCTCGACCACCACGGTTTCGACCTCGTCGAGCAGGCGTTCCTTAGCTCGCAGGAAATCGGGCATGATCCCCAGAACCCGTCCGCCCGCCTCGTGGGCGGCCCGGGCCGTCGTGCCCATCAGGCCGACACCGCCGCCGCCATAGACCAGCCTGAGGTCTTCCTGCGCCAGAGCAGCGCCCAGTTCGCGCGCGACCTGTTCGAAGATAGGCTTGCCGCCCATGGACGAACCACAGAAGACGCAGACCGATTCAAGGTGGGCGGGGGGCTGGGCCAAGTGTCGTCCTTTTGCGTCGGTGGATGTTTCCATCCGGGGGCGAAAGCCTCTAGCAAAGGTCGCAGACTTCACCTAGCGGGACGATGACAATGCGCAGACTGTTGGTGGTGCTGGGGCTCATCCTGGCCGGATGCGCGCCGGACGCAGCTCCTGCGGACGTGTCTGCGGAGACACCGACCTACACCGCCCCACCCGTGGCGGAGAGAGTTTCCGTTTCACCCGAGGGCCAATTGACCATCTCAGGCCGAACGGGACCGGATGAGCGGGTCCGGATCATCCAGATGGATGGGACGGCGCATGGCGGAACGGCCGATGGCAATGGTGCCTTTTCGATCGCCATACCGGCGGGCGGCGACGAAGACCTGCTGTTCAATCTGAGCGTCGAGCGTGCCGGCCAGTCTGTATCCAGCGACGGATGGCTGTTCTCTCCTGGGCACGCGCCCAATCGATCGGTCATGTTGAGAATCGGGGGGGCGTCGCGCCCGGTTGGCCCAGCGCCACTTCTGGCGGTCCTCGATATGGACGGAGGCGGCGGCGTCGCCCTGGCCGGGCGTTCCACCCCCGGTGCCCGCGTACGCGTCAGCCTGGACGGACAGGATCGGGGCGCGGCCCAGGCCGATGAGACCGGGCTCTGGTTCATGGTGCTGAGTTCGACCGTGAGCGCGGGGCCGCATCAGGTCACGGTCAATGATGGCGAGGACCGCGTCGACCGACGACTGGATCTGCAGCCGCAGCGCGCGTCCGGCCCCTTGGAATCAACCCATTTTCCGGATGCGGTTCGTGTGGTCTGGGCCCTGCCGGGCGGCGGTAATCAGACGACGTGGATCCTTCTGCCCTGATCCTTCCAGGCCGAGCGCCTGCCGGGATGTCGACTAGAGACGATCGGCGATCTTTCGAGCGGCGGTCTGCAGGTCGTCAATGTCGGCCATCTGGCCTTCACCATGCTGTCCCACGGTGCGGTCCGACCAACGAGGGATGGCATGGAAATGCAGATGGAAGACCGTCTGGCCACCGGCCGCCCCATTGAACTGCATGATCGAAACGCCCTCACAGCCCAAGGCGGCCGGCATCGCCGCAGCGATCCGCTGGGTGGCCTGGGCGAGTTCGGCCACGATCTCGGGTTCGGCCTCGATCAGGTTTCGTGCTTGCGACACCTTTGAGATCACGAGCACATGACCTTCGGACTGGGGAAACACGTCCATGAAGGCCAGGATGCGATCATCCTCGAAGACCTTCACTGCCGGTAGCTCGCCGCGCAGAATTCTGGCGAAGACGTTGTCAGGGTCGTAGGTGCCGGTCAGGCTCATGGTAAGATCCGAACTGAATTCAGCGGCAAGGTTACACCGATGGGTGCAGGAGCTGACAAGGCCATGGCGGGGATGACGCCGCGCCAGAAGAAGTGGTTCGCGACCGTTCAGGCCAATTTCGAGGCTCAGACCGGCAAGCCGATCGCTGAATGGCTCGAGATTCTGAAGGCCTGTCCCGCGACGACTTCGGGCAAACAGTCGGCCTGGCTGAGGACTGAATACGGTGTGGGTGTGAACCACGCGGCCTATATTCTGTCCTGTGCCGATACGGCGGGCGAGCCGGGCTGGGATGATCCCGACGGATTGCGGGCCCAGCTCTGGAAGGATGCGAACAGCGAAGCGATTCTGGCAGCCCTGGAAGCCCTGGCGGTGCAAACGGAGGGCGTCGTCATCGGTCAGAGAAAGAGCTTCACCAGCTTCTCCCGATCCGTACAGTTTGCAGCTGTCCGGCCGCTCAAGGGGGGGCGGGCCCTTATCGGCTTCAAGCTCGCCCCTGAGCTGTCGGTGCGACTGGCGGCACCGACGCGCCGGGAAGCCTGGTCCGAGCGGCTGACCGCCGTCGTCGAGATTGATCAGGCCTCGCAGATCGACCCGGACCTTGAGGGTCTTTTCGTCGCCGCTGCGGCGCGAGGCTGAACGGCTGGTCCAGCCGGTGCGAAATGCGATAAGGGGGCGGAATGAATATGCGCATCGACTGGCCCGAATTGTTTTTCTCGTCATCGGGACGGGTCGGTCGGCTGCCGTTCCTCCTGGCGGCGGTCAGTCTGATCGTGATGCTAGCGCTCTATCAGTCGGCGCTGGGCGGCAATGTCTTCACCGGCGTGTTCGCCTATCCGCTGTTGTTCTTTTCGGGGGCGTGCGTGCTGTCCAAGCGGCTGCATGACCGTGGCCGGTCTGGCTGGTGGACGGCCGTGATCTTGTTCGCCTTCATCATGATCTGGCCGCATCCGGAAGGTCTGCTCGACTTCCTCGGCCTGGCCGTGATCGGCTGGGCCTTCGTCGAACTGGCCCTGATGTCGTCGGAGCAGGGGGCCAATCGGTTCGGCCCGAACCCAATGCGGGCGACAATCTAGACCTGAACCCGTCGAGTTGGTTTCGATCTGGTGTTCGTGCTCACCCGCCGGCTCTGAATCCTAGAACTGCACCTGCAGGCGTCACGCGTTTCTGACCCATGAGGCCTGCCATGGTTTCGCGTGCCGACCCATCTGATGCGCACGTGCAAGGCCGCAGGGCTGCGGATACGGCACGGTCGGATTGCACACCGTTGTAGGGGAAATGCCGCCGTTGCTTGTCATATTAGCCATGGTCGCCAAAGGATTGTGCGAAAGCCGGGGTCGCCGGGAATGATCGACGATAGGCAACTACAGATCTGGTTTAATCGAGAGATCTTTCCTCTCGAGGGCGCATTGACGCGGTATATCCGTCGGCATTGGCGCAATGAGTCGGATGTGGGCGATCTTAGGCAAGAAATCTACGTGCGTATCTATTCTTCTGCCAAGCGTCAGCTGCCGGCCCACGCGAGGGCCTTCTTATTCACGACTGCGCGCAATCATCTTATCAACGTCGCTCGTAGTGCCCGCGTAGTCTCGCTGGACATCGTTGCGGATCTTGAGGCCAGCTTTCCAGGCCTGACGAGCGCCGACCTGGATCGGCAGCTGTCCGCCCGGGACGAACTCAGGCGCGTCCAGCTCGGGCTGGAGCGCCTGTCACCACGATGTCGTCAGGTCATGGTGCTGCGTCGCGTCGAGGGTCTGAGTACACGCGAGGTTGCCGAGCGCCTGGGCATCAGTGCCAAGACCGTAGAGAACCAGCTCGTGCACGGAATGCGTGCGTTGACTGATTTCATGATGGGAGGAGAGGGCCGAATTCGCCGATCTGAACACCGCCGGGCGCGGGCAGTCGAGGGCAAGCCATGAGCCGTCGCCAGGATATCGAAGCCACTGCGGCCGCCTGGCTCGCTCGTAAGGCGGATGGCCTCACGGACGAAGAGCGCCATAGCCTGGACGCCTGGCTGGAAGCCGCGCTGGATCACCGGCTGGCCTTCTGGCGGCTCGAGTATGGCTGGAGCAAGGCCGGCCGACTGGCGGCTCTGCGCGGCCCTCCACCGAGGGACGGAGCGCGTTCGGTGCTCCTGCGCTGGGCAACGGTCACGCCTCCTCGATGGCTTCTGGCCGCGGCCGCAAGCGTCGTTGTCGCTGTGGTCGCAGTGGCGGCGTGGCCACGGCCCGAAATCTATGAAACCGACTTGGGAGAGCGTCAGCAGGTCGTCCTCGCAGACGGATCACGGCTGGACCTAAACACCCAGACACGGCTGCGGGCCGACATATCCGGTGAACTGCGGCAAGCCTGGCTTGATCGGGGCGAGGCCTACTTCGCCATTAGGCGAGACGAGTCGCGTCCATTTTTGCTGCATCTCGGCGATCGAACCATCCGCGTGCTGGGGACGCACTTTACCGTCCGGCGCGAAGGCGATGCCGTTCGCGTCGTGGTCTCAGAAGGGCGGGTCAGTCTGTCCGGCGATGGGAACAGCGAGATGGGGACGTTCGTCCTATCGGCCGGTGATGTCGTCACAATCGATGGAGCGTCCCTGCTGCATCGGCAGCAATCCACCGAGCAAATTGACAATCAATTGGCGTGGCGCGGCGGGTTACTTGTGTTCTCGCAAGCGACGCTGGTTGAGGCCGCTGCCGAGTTCAATCGCTATAATCAAACCCAGATCGAGGTTCTGGGAGCGGACGCTCGCGCGTTGCGAATTGGCGGCAGCTTTGAAGCCAACAACGTCGAGGCTTTCGTTAGATTGTTAAGCATCGCCTACGACCTCGATGTCGAGCGCGAGGAGGGGGTCATCAGAATTTCGCAGTAGGCTGTAGGGGGTTTCAAGTCCGCTCTTGTCCCTCCCTATAACGGCCCAAGACGGGCCAGGGGGGAAACATGATCAAGACCAACCCGCTCAAGGCAGTTCTCGCAGGTACCGTGTGTGCCTTTGCACTGGCCGGAGCCGCCGCAGCTCAGACCCGGAGCTTCGATGTAGCCGCAGGCGAACTGCAAATCGCGTTGGAGTCCTACGCACGCCAGGCTGGCATCCAACTGGTCTACCGTATCGAGGACATCCGCGGGCTCCGCACGCGGGGTGTCCATGGCGAAGCTGACGCCGAAGCGGCCTTGGCGCGACTGCTTGCCGACACGGGCCTGACGATCCAACGCGATACCTCGGGCGCGATCGCCATCGTTCACGGTGCCCCGCAGGATAGCCCGGAAGCCGATGCAGCGACCGTTGACGACGTCGTCGTTACCGGCTCGCGCCTGCGCAGTACGTTCGACTCTCCGACGCCGGTAGTGGCCATTGAGCGGGAAGAGCTGCTTGAACAAGGTTACATGGATGTGGCGGAGGCCCTGACCGATACGCCGGGCATCCAGGAATCCGGGTCGCTGGCCAACAGCCAGACCGCGACCCATGCCAACGGCCTGTCGACGGTCGATCTGAGAGGTCTTGGCACGAATCGAACCCTGACCCTGATTGACGGGCACCGCACGGTGTCGAACTCGGTGAGCTCGAATACCGTCAGCCTGAGTACCATCCCCGAGCTGTTTATCGACCGGATTGAGGTGACTACCGGTGGCGGCTCGGCGATCTACGGGGCGGATGCCATCGCCGGTGTAGTGAACGTAATCACCCAGCGTAACCTCCAAGGCGTACGGGCTCGGATCGTCGCCGGTTCGACCTCTGACGGTGGCGGAGATTCTGTCGAGTACTCGATAGCGGCCGGCCAGCGCTTCCTGGATGATCGCCTACGCGTGATGATCGGAGCCACACTGGACCGACAGTTCCGCCTGGCCGCGACCGAGCGCGATTTTGCCCTGGAGTCGATCTCCTACCAGCAGGCCAGCAACACCATCATCACACCCGACCTGTCCACCAGTATCGCCGGCGGGCGATTCAACAGTGGGCGGTGGTTCTACAACGAATCCGGGCTTCGTCCGAACATGGATACGGCCGTAGACGGCTATGAAATTCGTAACGAAAGCACGCTGATCACTCCGCGCGACATCCTCAATGGTGCCGCCAGGTTTGACTTCGACCTGACCAACGACATCCGCCTTTGGGGCCAGGTGATGTATTCGCAGGTTACGACCAACTCCGAGCGTGCCCACGGCACGATCTCCAACACCTCGACGTTTGGCGTGAATGATGAATTCACGCTGGGTCGCCTGTCGCGCACACTACATCCGTTTGCACCGACCGAGATCCGGACCTCGGCCCCGAGCGCGGGCATAGATTTCCGACGTCGCATGGTCGAGGTCGGCCCGAACCGCCTCCACAACGAGCGCGAGACCATCCGCACCTGGTTTGGAGCCGAGGGCACCATCTGGGGTGACTGGGATTGGGACGTTACGTTTGGCTACGCTGTGTACAACGGCAATCAGATCCGTGGGAACACCTTCAATATGCAGCGCGTGCAGTGGGCGCTGGATTCCGAAAACGTCGGCGGTGTGATTCAGTGTCGTAGCGCCGTCGCGCGCGCAGACGGTTGCGTGCCGCTGAACATTTTCGGAGTCGGCTCCATCACGCCCCAAATGGCCAACTATATTCGAGCCAACACCCGCTTCAGCCAGGAGACCGAGCAGTACACGTTTGAAGCCTATATCGCGGGGTCGCCGTTCGAGCTGCCTGCCGGCCCGGTAGAAACGTCCTTTGGCGTGACCAGTCGCCGCGATTCGACGGCGACGACGGGGGACCCACTGATCCTGTCGGGTCTGGCGTCATCATCCTATCTGCCGGAGTTCGAGGGCGAGGTTGGAACCAATGAGATATTTGGCGAGGCCTCGATCCCGTTGCTGGCCGATATTCCCGGCTTTCATCGTCTGGTCCTGAACACTGCCCTACGCGTCGCGAACTACGATCTAGAGGCCGTCGGCACGACCTACAGCTACCGGGCCGGCCTTCAGTGGCAACCATTCGCCGACCTGCGAATTCGCACCGAATATGCGCGTGCCCAGCGGGCACCGGATCTAAGCGAACTGTTCTCTCCGCCGCGCGACGATGCGGATACGGTAACCGACATCTGCCACGGAATCACCGCGACCACGACGGGCGTCATTGCCCAGAACTGTCGCGCTGACCCGCGTATCAGCGCGGCGATAGCAGCAGCGGCGGACGGAACTTTCCGTCAGGTCTCCCGGACGATTCAGGGCCCCAACGCCGGCAACCCGAATCTGTTCGAGGAAACCGCTGACACCTGGACGGTCGGACTGGTCTATCGACCGTCGTTCCTTTCCGGTCTGGAGGTCAGCATCGACTACTACGACATCCAGATCAGCGACGTTATTACCTCGCTCAGCAACGAAGCGATCTTGACCGGCTGCTATGCGTCTTCGGGAGCGCCCACGAACGAATATTGCGCCATCATCACCCGTAGCGCGGATGGGCAGTTGGTCCGGATCCTGAATCAGGAAGACAACCTCAACGGGATGCAGGCCAGCGGCATCGACTTGGCCCTGGACTACCGGTTCAGCCTGGACCATTGGCAGATACCCGGCGATTTCCGTGCGAGCCTGATCTACACGCACCGGCTGGAACTCAGCACCGAGTACAACAATCTCAACAGCATTGAGGTGGTCGAAGAGGTCGGTGAAATCGGGTCCGCCGAGCACGAAGCCAGATTCAATCTGCGATGGTCTGATGAGAACTGGAGCGTGCGCTGGACGACGCGCTATATCGGTGAGGTTGTTGACAGCCTGGACCGCGTTGAGCAGGCCCAGACGATGGGCTGGTCCGACCCGCTCTACCTCTACATCGGTAACTACTGGCGCCACGATCTGAGCGCGAGCGTTACGCCGATCGAAAATGACCCGCGCATTCGGATCTTCGGTTCGATTCGCAACATCTTCAATGAATACGGGCCCTTCCTTCCCACCGGCACTGTCAACGGCCGCGAGTACAACAACCACTCGTCCTACGGCGTCATGGGCCGTTCCCTGAGCGTCGGCGTTCAGTTCGAGTTCTAGGACCAGCCGTTCTCGGGCGCGATGCCGAGTGGGTCTGCCGCTAGACTGTCGGTGCCTCTGGCTCGGCTCATCGCGTATTCGGCCTGCCGGGGGCCCTGCCAGAGGCGGGGCCCCTGAACGGCGCGTCGGCATTCGCTAGGGATCTTGATCGCCGATCGGCCCTAGACCGGCGGTTCGGTCGGAACCACCGGCCCAAAGACGGTTTCAAAGGCGGAGCGCAAGGCGGCGTCGGCCTCGTCCATGGTGACCGGACGTCCCAGATCGACCAGGCTGGTGACGCCGTGCTCGCGGATGCCGCAGGGCACGATGCCGTCAAAGTGGCTGAGATCGGGTTCGACGTTCAGGCTGATTCCGTGAAAGCTGACCCAGCGCCGGATCTTGACCCCGATGGCGGCGATCTTGTCTTCGCGCGCGAAGCCACCCTCCCGCCGTTCGACCCACACGCCGACCCGACCTTCGCGCGGACCGGCCTCGATGTTGAAGGCATCCAGGGCTTCGACGATCCAGGCTTCCAGGCCGCGAACGAACCGCCGTATGTCTCGCCCACGCTGATTTAGATCGAGCATGAGATAGGCCACGCGCTGGCCTGGGCCGTGGTAGGTGAATTGTCCTCCCCGGCCGGTCTGAAAGACGGGGATCGCGCCGGGTGCCAGAAGGTCTTCGGGTCGGGCCGATACCCCGGCGGTGTACAGCGGCGGGTGCTCCAGAAGCCAGATCAGCTCGTCCGCCGCGCCCTCGGCAATGGCCGCAGCGCGCGCCTCCATGGCTGCGACCGCATCCGGATAGGGTACGGGCGAGGCTGACACCGCCCAGCCGACCGGCCGGCCGTCGTCGCGCTGGAGAATGTCTAGGCCGGTTTCCATCTGCGGGATGTGGACGCGGATCATGCGCTTCGCAAGCGATCGCTTAACTCGCCGTCAAGCATGATGGGTCAGGTTGATGGTTCAGTCGCGTGTCGAGGGGTCCGGGTGTCGCTAACACTCCCAATGCCAAAGGGGGTCAGTCCGCAGGTTGCGGCCGTCAAGGTCGAGATCTCCGTGGTTCTGGGCCGGTCCAACATACCCATGCAGCAACTCCTGCGAATGGGCCGCGGTGCCGTCATCCCCCTCGATGTCGGCGAAAGTGATGAGGTCTGGATCCTGGCGAACAATCACCCCGTTGCGCGCGGTGAGATCTCCATATCGGAGGAGAAGATCGCGATTATCGTCACAGGCCCGGCCGACGTTTATGAGTTCATGGCCGGCGCCGCGTAGCGAACCACAGGCCGATGGAATCCGTGGCGCGTTGCATCAGGGGCGAATTTCTACGACCTCGCCATCTTCCTTTGTGAAGATCCCGATGGGGCAATCGAGGACAGTCTGAACGGCTTCCGATGGCCGAGCCAGGATCACGCCCAACGGGGTCACGACAATCGGACGATTCACCAGGATCGGCTCGACCAGCATGGCCTCGAAGATGGCGGCTTCGGTCACGTTCGGTGCAAGCAGACCCATCGCCTCGGCTGGCGTGCCCTTGGTTCTGAGGATCTGCGATGGCGCAGCGCCCATTCGATCCAGCAGTTTAGCGAGTTGGTCCCGTCGCCAGCCGGTTTCCAGATAGAGCACGATATCGGGCGCGTATCCGGCGGCCCGGACCATGGCCAAGGCGTTGCGCGATGTGCCGCAAGCCGGGTTGTGAAAGAGGGTGACGGGGAAGGTCTCGGCGTTCATGTGTCAGTCCGAAATAGGGGGCGGGCCAAGGCGGTCGCCAGCATGGCGCCGACGATCTGGGCGAGAATGAAGCCTGCGACCGACGCGGGAGCGATCCCTGAGAAGGTGTTGGTCATCGCGCGGGCGATCGTCACGACCGGATTGGCGAAACTGGTCGAGGCCGTGAACCAGTAGGCGGCGGTAATATAGAGACCAACAAGCCATGGGACGGCGTTCGGCGCGACGGAGACGCCGCCTAGAACCACCAGCACCAAGCCGAAGGTCGCGGCTCCTTCTGACATCCAGAGACCAACTCCTGAGCGGACGTGATCGGAGGCCTGGATCAGAGGCAGATCGAACATCGCGTGGGCGAGCAGAACACCGAGAACCGCGCCGGATATCTGGACCAGGACGTAGGCAATGGCGCGACCTGGCGTGACCTCTCCGCGCATGAGGAAGGCCAAGGTGACGACCGGATTGAAATGAGCCCCGGACACCGGGGCGAAGAGGGTAATCAGAACGACCAGAATGCACCCCGTGGCCAAGGCGTTGCATAGCAGTGCAATCGCCTGATTTCCGCCGGATAGGGATTCGGCCATCACACCCGAGCCGACGACGGTGGCCAGCAGCAGAGCTGTTCCGAGCATCTCGCTGAGCAACCGCCGCGCGGTGGCCGGTTCAATCGGCATGGCGGGCGGACCTGAAGTCAGCGCTACCGCAGAGTTCGGCCCGGCCCTGGCAGCAATCCTGGGTCAGCATCTGGATCATGGTGCGCACCCCATCGGGGTTAACGAAGTAGATGACGCTGCGCCCATCGCGGCGACGGGACAGTAGGTCCGCGGCCACGAGTAGATTCAGGCGAGCTGTCAGTGTGTTCGCCGGCGCCTTGAGGCGGACGCTGATCTCCCCGGCGGACAGGCCTGTCTCACCCAGCGGAGCCAAGAGTCGAAACACCCGAAGGCGCTCGGGGTGGGCCAGGGCCGCAAGCGCATCGGTCAGTTGCTTTATTTCCATAATCGCGGAATTATAGAAATAAGACCGACGGTCAATCCGAATTGTTCCCTCTTCCCAAGGCGCGTCGCCTCCGCTATTCCCCCGCGCTCTGATGCGAGCGGTCGTGGCGGAATTGGTAGACGCGCAGCGTTGAGGTCGCTGTTCCCTAACCGGAGTGGAAGTTCGAGTCTTCTCGACCGCACCATCGAGAATCGGCGACAAGTCGTCGCCGCGCCTGCACGGCTGGAGAGGGGAGGCGAGCATGAGCAGCGACGCCACCCAACTGTCAGAGGCTGAAAAGTCGGCCCTGCTGGAAGACCTCGCCCTGGGTGAGGACTACGCGCTCACATCCGAATATGTCGAGATGGTTGTCGACGCGGCGGATCGCGGCGACGGGATGCGTCTGCGCGAGCTCGTCTCGGCCCTGCACCCGGCCGACGTAGCGGACCTGCTCGGGTTCCTGTCGGCTGAACACCGTGACGAGGTGGTGCCGTGGCTGCCGCCGGACGTGCTGGCCGAGACCTTGCCGGAGCTGGACGACGGGGTTCGCGAGGACGTTCTGGAGAGCATCGCCCCGCGGGCTCTGGCCGAGGCTCTGCAGGAGCTGGATTCGGACGACGCCACCGGCATCGTCGAGGATCTGGAGGAAGATCAGCGGCGGGCGGTGCTGGCCGCCATGCCGGACGCCGAGCGCGCGAGTCTCGAGACGGCCCTCGGCTACGAGGAAGACACCGCCGGTCGCCTGATGCAGCGCGAGGTCATGGCGGCCCCGCAGTTCTGGACCGTCGGCCATACCATCGATCATATGCGCGGACAGAGCGAAGACCTGCCCGAGCTGTTTTTCGACATCTACGTCGTGGACCCGGGGCAGCGTCCCGTCGGGGCGATTCCGGTCTCTGGCCTGCTGCGGTCCCAGCGCGACGTCCGCCTGACTGACCTGATGGAGCCGATCACCGAGATTGCGGTCGACCTGGAGCAGGAAGAGGTCGCCTACATTTTCGAAAAGTACCACCTGATATCGGCCCCGGTGATTGATGCCGGCGGGCGGCTGGTCGGCCAGATCACCGTCGATGACATCGTCAACATCATCCAGGAAGAGAACCAGGAAGATATGCTGGCCCTGGCTGGGGTGACCGATGCCGGACGTGACGCCGACGTCGGCGAGGTGGTGCGTTCGCGGATTCCCTGGCTGGTCATCAACCTGGGGACGGCCCTGATCGCCTCCATGGTCATTGGTCTGTTCCAGTCCCAGATCCAGCAGCTGGTCGCCCTGGCGGTCCTGATGCCGGTGGTCGCCTCGATCGGCGGCAATGCCGGCACCCAGGCTCTGACGGTGTCGGTGCGGGCCCTGGCGATGCGTGAGGTGTCGGCGGCGAACGGCTGGCGGATCCTGCGGCGAGAGATCGCGGTCGGATTGTTAAACGGGGCAGCCATCGCGGTGCTTCTGGCCGGTGTCACCTGGCTCTGGCAGCGCGATACGATGCTCTCGGTGGTCATCGGCCTGGCGGTGGTCATCAATCTGTTCGCGGCGGCCCTGGCGGGAACCCTGGCCCCCCTGGCGCTGGAACGCCTGGGCCGTGACCCGGCGGTGGCCTCGCCCGTCTTCGTCAGCTGGGTGACGGACACGATCGGATTTCTGGCCTTCCTGGGCCTGGCGACCGTAATCCTGCTCTAGTTCGGACCTTTCTCCAGCCCCGGCCCAATCCTTGCGGGTTCGCTTGCAGGGCGAGCCCGCTTGTCCCGGTTTGAACCAGCCTCCTACGGATTCGAGATGCAAACGCGCCTAAAAATGTCTCGCGAAGGCCTGAGCCTCCTGAAGGAGTTCGAGGGTCTGCGACTGACGGCGGTGCAGTTGCCGGACGGGCGCTGGAGCATGGGACACGGTCATACGCAGTACGCGCGTGAAGGCACCACGATCACGGCCGGCGACGCCGAGGCCTTGCTGATCTACGACCTCATTCCGGTGGTTGCGGCCGTCAATGACAGCGTGGTTCCCGAGATATCCCAGAGCCAGTTCGACGCGCTGGTCTGCTTTGCCTTCAACGTGGGGGCCGACGCCTTTCGCCAGTCCGAGGTCCTTCAGCGGGTCAATCAGGAGCGCATGACCGAAGCCGCACTGGCCATGGCCATTTGGCGGGCGGGGGCCTTCGACGGTCGGCGTGTCGTGCTCGACGCCCTGGTTCGGCGCCGGTCGGCCGAAGAGGCCCTGATGCTGGGGACGGGTGGCCGCGAGGTGCCCAGCGATCTGGTTCGCCCAGAGATCGATCCCCAGGCCCAGGCAGCGCTCCCTTCGGTGCCCCCAGCACGGTTTGAAGAGACGATTGACGGCGAACGTGCCGCCGCAATCTTGGCCGAGCCTGAGCTGTCGGCCGTGACCGAGACGTCCGAGACACCGGATCCGACGAGCGACTCCGCGGCCAGCTTCAGCGAGATCGATCCCGGCGCGCTGCTCGTCGAAGGCCCGGAGGCTTCTGACAGTCCAGCAATCCCCGCACAAACCGACGAGGGGAGCGAGGAGGCAGGTAGCGAACCCGCGGCCGGCGGATCGGCAGATCTCGCAGAGTCGGCGTTTTCGCCGCGAAGCTATTCCTCGGTTCCCATCGCGCCATTCTCGCCGTTGAACGCCGCGCGCCCCGGCGGGGAACCGACGCCCCAGTTGCCGACCGAGTCCGAAGACGACACGACCGGTCTAATGGATGCGCCGGCGGCGGGTGCCCGGATCGACGAGCCGCCGCTGGTCCTGATCCTGACGCCGCCGCCCGAGGTCGCCGCCGAACCGCCGGTGGCTGCGCCGGAGGCGGCATCCGCAGCCGAAGTGTCTGCCGAGTTCGTAACGGAGTCGGCAGACGAGACCCCGCTTTTCGACCAGACCGGCCCGACCGCAAATGCTGTCGAGGGCGAGCCGGTCATCTACTACGAGCCTCAGGACGAAGACGATGATCGTCCGTCACGCTGGAGTGAGACCGGGGCCTATGCCGCCACCGGCATTGTCGGCCTGGCCGCCTTCGGCTTCGGTATTGCTGGCTTCCAGCTAGCCGGGCAGGAGCCTATCCCGCCTGGAAGTTTTGATGAGAAGACCGCGATCTCCTGGGTTCTGGTTGCCATCGGCGTCGTCTGTGTCTGGATCGGTGCCTACAACCTGTTCAAGCGACTGGGTGGGCCGGAAGACGCCTAGTGCTTCCGTGGGGCGCGGCCGGGTGCTAACTCGCCTGCATGAGCATTCCCAACGCCCCCCAATCGATGGAATTCGGTCTCGGCGAGAACGCCGACGCCATTCGTGAGACAACTTATCGCTGGGCCGCCGATCGGCTGGCACCACGCGCGGCCGAGATCGACGAGACCAACAAGTTCGCGCGCGACCTGTGGCCCGAGATGGGTGAGCTGGGCCTGCATGGCATTACCGTGGACGAAGAGTTCGGCGGCCTGGGGCTGGGCTATCTGGAACACGTTGTGGCCATGGAGGAGGTCTCACGCGCCTCGGCCTCGATCGGCCTGAGCTACGGGGCGCATTCGAACCTGTGCGTCAATCAGATCCGCCGCTGGGGCAATGACGAGCAGAAGGCCAGATATCTGCCCAAGCTGATCTCGGGCGAGCATCTGGGGTCGCTGGCCATGTCGGAGGCCGGATCAGGCTCGGATGTCATGTCCATGCGGACCAAGGCCGAAAAGAAGGGCGACCGCTACATCCTGAACGGCACCAAGTTCTGGATCACCAACTCGCCGACCGCCGACACCCTGGTGGTCTATGCCCGCACCGGCGAGGGCAACGGCGGCGTCACCACCTTCCTGATCGAGAAGGGGATGAAGGGCTTCAGCGTCTCCAAAAAGCTGGACAAGATGGGGATGCGCGGCTCGGACACGGCCGAGCTGGTGTTCGAGGATTGCGAAGTCCCCGAAGAGAACGTCATGGGTCCGGTCGGCGGCGGCGCCGGGGTGCTGATGAGCGGGCTCGATTACGAGCGCACGGTGCTGTCGGGCGGGCCGCTGGGCATCATGCAGGCGGCGCTGGACGTGGTGCTGCCCTATGTTCGCGACCGCAAACAGTTCGGCAAGGTGATCGGCAGCTTCCAGCTGATGCAGGCCAAGGTGGCCGATATGTACGTCGCCCTGAACTCGGCGCGGGCCTATGTCTATGCCGTGGCGCGGGCCTGCGATGCGGGCAAGACCACGCGCTACGACGCCGCCGGCGCGATCCTCTTGGCGTCCGAGAACGCCGTGAAGGTGTCGCTGGAGGCGGTCCAGGCTCTGGGCGGCGCCGGCTACACCAAGGAATGGCCGGTCGAGCGGCTGGTCCGCGACGCCAAGCTCTATGACATCGGCGCCGGCACCAATGAGATCCGTCGCTTCCTGATCGGGCGGGAGTTGCTGGGTGGGTAAACGCGTCGATCAGGAAACCTATAAGCGCGATTTCAAGATCGACGAGAATGAGCGGAACCGCCAGGAATCAGCTCTCGACCGCGCATGGAGAACGCGCAGCTTCGAGATTGAGCTCTACTGGAAGCGTGCGACCTATTTCTGGACGATTATCGGTGTGCTGTTCGCGGGCTATGCCCTCGTGGCGTCCAAGGCTGGCGAGTCCGAAGCTACTGCAAATCAAGTCGCTTCGCTCAATGGCATTCAGGTTGCCTTAGCCTGCGTCGGACTGGTTATCAGCGTCGCCTGGTATCTGGTGAACCGAGGTAGCAGCGCCTGGCAGCGCAATTGGGAAGCCCACGTGGACGCACTCGAGGATGAAGTCACAGGGCCACTCCACAAGACGGTTCGCGACGTTTCGGATTATCGGCTTCATGACTGGCTCGGGCCTTTGGATGTCTCGCCTTCCAAGGTCACGATAGCCGTTTCTCTATTCGTTGCATTGATGTGGAGCGGTTTGCTGATTGCGGCTCTGCCAGTGGCTTGGTGGCCTTTTAAGTTCGGCCGGCCGGCCACTGAAGGGCTGATCACTTTCAGTCTGGTGCTAACGATGATCGCCCTGTGGTTCCTGCTATTTGGCAAAACTGTCAGGACGCGCCCTGACGATCCTCCATTGCGCTTTCGTCGAAGAGATTCCGAGTGGGACTAAGCGCGGCGTCGAGAGCATCTCCGTCATTGCCCGTCTGCGGCGACGTGTACTCGTTCTAGGATCCATAGGGTGAGACTCCTGGACCATTCCGATCTCGCCGCGGCGCTGGCCCTGCAGGCCGAGGTCTATCCGCCGGCCATTCAGGACGGAGAGGCGGCCTTCGCCAGTCGGATCGCGGCGGCGCCGGACTGGTGCTGGGCGGTCGAGGATGAGGGGCGGCTGGCCGCCTATCTGATCAGCCATCCCTGGTCGTCGATGCGGCCGCCGGCGCCGGACACGGTGCTGGACAGGGCAGAGGGTGAGATCTGGTACATTCACGATCTATCGGTCGCGCCCTGGGCGCGAGGGCAAAGGCTGGGCGATCAATTGCTGACGGCGTGCCTGGGCGCGCATCCTGAAATCCGGCGCTCCGAACTGGTTGCCGTGCCGGGCGCGGCACCGTTCTGGGAGCGGCGCGGCTGGACGCCGGTCTCGGTTCCGGCGGCGCTCGCCGCCAAGGTTGCGCAGTACGGTGTCGGATCGACCTATTTGGCCCGCGACTTGGGCTGAGTCGCCTTCCCTAGCGACGACTCAAGCGTTTTAGGGTTTAAGGGGACGGTATGTCCGGCCTTTTGACCATTCTCTACATTGCTGAAGCCGACCCGACGGCGGCTGTCCTGTCATCAGGCGTGCTGGCCCAGATGGTCGACGAGGCTCCGCGTGCCAGAATCACCGTGGTCGGCTCGCCCGAGAGCGCGCTGCTGTTCCGCGACACGCCGGGACTGGATCGGCTGTTGGTCCTGCCAAGTGACAGCAAGGCCGATTGGGTCAAGCTCTGGGATCGCCTGAAGGGCCGGCGCTGGGGGGTTGTCGTGGATATGCGAGGCTCCAAACTGTCGGACTGGCTCAAACGCGACCGTCGGGCCGTCTTCGCGCCGTCCGTCGAGCCGGTCCACGCCGTCGAAGCGGCGTGTGAGGTTCTGAAGATGGACAAGCCGGTCGCGCCCCGACTGTTTTTCGGCGAGGCGGTGCTGGCCGCCGCCGACGCCCTGGTCGGCAGCCGTCCCGAGCCGATTCTGGCGGTGGGCCCCGGAGTCGACTGGATCGGCAAGCGTTGGCCGTCGGAGCGGTTCACCAAGGTGGCCGCCGCGATGCTCGGTGAGGGCGGTCCGATGGCCGGCGGTCGCCTGTTGCTGGTCGGCACCGGCGAGGACCGTGACGCGGCACATACGATCCGTTTTGCCGTCTCCCGGGATCGGGTCATCGAGGCTCAGGGAAAGCTGGACCTGCTGGAGACGGCGGCGGCGCTGCGCCATGCACGCCTGTTTGTCGGGGGGGATTCGATCTGGACCCAACTGGCTGTCGCGGCGGGTGTTCCGGCAGTCGGCATCTACGGCCCCTCGGATGAGACTCTGACACGACCCTGGACGGGCGTGGCGGTGCGCGGATCGCGCAGCCTAGACGAGTTTCGCGCGATCGACCCGGGCCTGAGCCAGCATATCCAGCATATGATGGACGTGGCGGTCGAGCCGGTCATCGCCGCAGCCCAGAACCTGTTTCGCGCGACTGAACTTCCAGTGCTGGAGCCGGCCCATGGCTGAGACCTACGACCTGATTGTCCGGGGCGGCGAGATCATCAATCACGCGGGCCGCGGCCTGGGTGATGTGGGCGTCAAGGATGGGCGAATCCTGAGGATCGGCGATCTGGGACAGGCGTCCGCCGGCGAGATCCTTGATGCCTCCGGGCTGTTGGTCATGCCTGGGGTGATTGATACCCAGGTGCATTTCCGCGAACCGGGCCTGGAGTGGAAGGAAGATCTCGAAACCGGCAGCCGGGCGGCGGCGCTTGGTGGGGTCGTGGCCGTGTTCGAGATGCCGAATACCGAGCCGACGACGACGGACCCCGCTACTCTGGCCGACAAGCTGGCGCGGGCGCGCGACCGGATGTGGTGCGACCACGCCTTCTACATCGGTGGGACCATGGAGAACGTCGAGCATCTGGGCGAGCTGGAAAGGCTGCCGGGGTGCTGCGGGGTCAAGGTCTTCATGGGGGCCTCGACGGGGTCTCTGCTGATCGCCGACGATGCCGGCGTCGAGGCGGTGCTGCGCAACGTCAGCCGACGGGCCACCTTCCATTCCGAGGACGAGTTTCGCCTCGCCGACCGGCGCGGGCTGGCGCGGACCGGCGACTGGACCAGCCATCCGGAGGTGCGCGACGCCGAGGCGGCCTTCCTGTCGACGCGGCGGCTGGTCGGCCTGGCCGAGAAGCTCGGCAAGCGCATCCATGTGCTGCACGTCACCACGGCCGAGGAAGTCGCCTTCCTGGCCGATCACAAGGACGTGGCGACGGTGGAGTTCACGCCCCAGCATCTGACGCTGGAGGCACCGGAAGCCTATGAGCGGCTGAAAGGCCTGGCCCAGATGAATCCGCCGATCCGCGAGGCGCGGCACGTTCGCGGCCTGTGGGACGGCATCGCTCAGGGCGTGGCCGATGTGATTGGCTCGGACCATGCACCGCATACGCTGGAGGAGAAGGCGCGACCCTATCCGGCGTCACCATCGGGAATGCCGGGGGTTCAGACCCTGTTGCCGGTGATGCTGGATCATGTGGCCAAGGGACGGCTGAGTCTGGAGCGGCTGGTCGACCTGACCTCGGCCGGCGCGCAGCGGGTGTTCCAGATCGCCGGTAAGGGACGCATGGCTGAGGGCTGGGACGGGGATCTGACGCTGGTCGATCTCAAGGCCCGACGCACGCTGCGCCACGCTGACATGGCCACGCGCAGCGGCTGGACGCCGTTCGACGGGATGGAGGTCCAGGGCTTTCCCGTAGCCACCATCGTTCGCGGACGCGTGGTCATGCGTGACGGAGACCTGATCGACACGGCGCGAGGGCGACCTGTCCGTTTTCAGGAAACCCTGAACGCGGCATAGAAAAAGGCCCCGGAATCGCTTCCGGGGCCTCCTTCATAAGCAGGGCCGAGGATCAGCTGCCGATCTGGCAGCGCGTGCCGCCACGCTGTTCCGACACCGCGCAGGTCTGGGACTGTACGATGGCCGAGCGGTCGGGGCGGACCACGGTGATGTAGCCCGTTCCGTTCTCGCAACGCAGCTCGACGACGTCGCCCGACAGCTCGCTGCTTCCTGCTTCGGAACCGGTCAGACGACCGATCATGCGGTAGTCGGCCACGATGCACGACGACAGCGTCGGGCGGTTACCGGCCAGGATGTTCAACCCGTCGATGAGCATGGAGCGGGTGGTGAGCGAGCAGCCCCCGATCCTAGCCTGGGCGGTCAGGCAATCGATTTCTTCGGCGCTACCCGCGCCGTTCGGCAGGAAGGCGACGAGGCCCCACGGACGATCCGTGCAGGCGAACTCGACCACCGAGCGGCGATCACCATCGGTCTCCTGTCGGGGGGACCGATTTTCGATGTAGGCGCAGGGAATGCCGGCCGCCGCCAGGCGGGACTGGAGTTCCTCGGCGCTGGCCACAGCGACCGCCGCCGTGTCGGACAGGGTGCAGCCGCCGGCGATGCCGCCGGCCGCCGAACACTCGATCAGCGATTCGAAGGCATTTGTACTCGACGTCCGGATCATGAAGCCGACGCCGTCGGCGCAGCCGACCTCGTAATAACGCTGGCCGGTCTGACCGTTGGCACCGACAAAGCGGGCAGCGGAGGCCTGACAGGAACGGCCCGACGGGGCGGCGATGGCCGCGACGCGGGCGGCCAGTTCAGCCGGGGTGGTCAACTGGCACTGTCCGCCGGCGGCGATGACTTCCAGGCAGGGCCGAGACGACGCGATAGAACCGTCGTTCCGGACGTCGAGCCAGTAGCCGTCGCCACCAGCACATTTGATCTCATAGCGGGTCTCGCCGGAGTTGGTCATCCCGACCCAGCGGGCCCCTTCACCCTGGCAGGACAGTCCCGCCGCCTGGATCATCGGCGCGATCGATCCCAGAACGTCCAGATTGCGCTCGAGCGAACATTCCGCACCGGCGTCGGCCTCAGGATCCTGCGCCCGTCGTGCGGCCACCGATGCGTTGTTGGCGATGCAGTTGACGGTCTGCGCGGGCTCGGTGTCCAGCAGCAGGAAGCCCGGGGCCCCGACACAGGCGACCTCATAGAGCGTCCGTCCTTCGTCGTTCCGACCAACAAATCGAGCCGCATCGACGTTACAATTCAGGCGGTTGAGCGCAACGAGGTCACGCACGTTCGAATTCACTTCGGTCTGGGGCGGGGTGACGACCTGACGCGTGCGCGATTGGGCCGAAGCGGTCGCTGGCGTCACCATCATCATCACGGACGCCACTGCCGCAGTCGCGAGGGCTAGGGGGGAAAGTCTCATGGTTGGGGATCCTCAACGGGAAAACTGCTCGAACGGCTAGGGGGCCTAGCCTGTCGGGTCAAGTGACAACACATGAGAGGTGTTGGCCGCGCCCGGCTCCCCGTGTCGCACATAGTTTTTGACGCCGGGATGAACGACAGCGTATGGGAAGAGCGTTGCAAAAGGAGACGCAGCCTTGCCCGACGGGAGCTCAGCAGGAAGTCGCGTGGCGGAAAGCAGCGCCAAGGCGACACTGACGTACCCCTTCGCAAACTCGCCGTCGCAAGCTGAGTCCATTGAGGTTGCAGACGGTGTGTTTTGGTTGAGGCAGCCTCTGCCGATGGCCTTGAACCACATCAACGTCTGGGCCCTGCGCGATGGCGACGGGTGGGCCATCGTCGATACCGGCCTGGACACGACCGAGGCCCGTGACCTCTGGGAGCAAGCGCTGGCGGGTCCGCTTGGAGGCCGGCCCGTTACGCAGGTCATCTGCACCCATATGCACCCAGATCATGTCGGCCTTGCCGGCTGGCTGTGTGCCCGTTTCGACGCGCCGCTGCTGATGAGCCGCCTGGAATATGTGACGATGCGGATGCTGGTCGCCGACACCGGGCCGGCCCCTGAAACAGGCGCGCGTTTCTATCGGGCCTGTGGCTGGAGCGAAGACCAGATTGAACACTGGCGCAGCCGTTTCGGCCTGTTCGGCCGGGCTGTCAGCCCACCGCCAGCCTCCTATGTGCGGCTTGTGGACGGGCAGGCTTTGGTCATTGACGGACAGACCTGGCGGCTCGTCGGTGGTGACGGTCATTCCCCGGAACACATCTGTCTGCTGCGCGAACACGATGGCGTCTTCATTTCGGGGGATCAGGTTCTGCCCAAGATCAGCTCCAATATCTCTGTCTGGCCCACCGAGCCGGACGCCGATCCATTGGCGGACTGGATGGCCTCGCTACGCCGTCTAAGACGGGATCTGCCCGGTGATCTCATGGTGCTGCCGTCGCACGGGGAACCGTTCTTCGGGTTGCACCATCGCCTGGAGGCCTTGGAGCGTGGCCACGAAGTTTCCCTGAAGCGCCTCGAGCGCCGCTTGGAGGAGCCGCGTCGGGCGATTGATGTCTTCGCGGCCCTGTTCGGGCGACCGATCGACGACGGGTTGCTGGGTATGGCGACGGGTGAAAGCGTCGCGCATCTGAGCTACCTGGTTGGCCAGGGTCGGGCTATTCGAGAAACTGACGCCCAGGGCGTCTGGCACTGGCGCGCTGTTTGAGGACCGAATGAGCCACATCAAGACTGAACACTCCAACGGCGTACTGAGTATCTGCCTGGCGCGATCCGACAAGAAGAATGCCATCACCCAGGCCATGTATGCTGCGCTGGCCGACGCCGTGGACGCGGCCCAGGCCGATCCGGCCGTACGTGTCGTGCTGTTCCGGGGGGAGGGCGACAGCTTTTCAGCCGGCAACGACATCGGCGACTTCGCCAGCATTGCCATGGGGGGAACCCAGCCGGCCGACATGGCGGTGTTCCGTTTCCTCAAGAGCCTCGCCTATCTGGACAAGCCCGCCGTGGCTGCGGTCAAGGGCCGGGCGGTCGGTATCGGCCTGACGTTGCTGCTCCATTGCGACATGGTGGTGGTGGCTGATGATGCCCTCCTGTCGACGCCCTTCGTCAATCTGGCCCTGGCCCCGGAAGCGGCCTCGACGCTATTGCTGCCGATGGCCATCGGCCACCAGAGGGCCTTTGAGATGTTCGCCCTGGGTGAGCCGATCAGCGGCTCGATGGCCCATGGCTGGGGCCTGGCGAACCGCTGTGTCGAGAGTGCAGCGGTCGATGACGAGGCGATGCGCCTGGCGCTGGCCCTGGCTCAGCGGGCACCGGGGTCACTGGCCGGCACAAAGCGGTTGATGCGGGATGCCGAGAGCCTGTGGGCCCTGATGCAGGCCGAAGGCGAGGTCTTCGGGACCCAGATGCTGAGCCCCGAGGCGCGCGAGGCGTTCACGGCGTTCTTCGAGAAGCGCGCCCCGAATTTCGCCTGATCCCATTTTCCACTTGGTCCGCATGGGGACAGGCCCTAATGGGCGCCTCCCATGACCGACGCGGCCACCGAAGTTCCGACGCTTGCGACCGAAACCGCCTTCGATGCGGTGGCGGTCGCGCGTGTCGTTGAGGCAGCCTTCGGACCGGGCCGCTACGCCAAGACCGCCGAGCGGATGCGCGAAGGGTCCGAGCCGCAGATCGGTTTTGTGATGCGGGACAAAGGTGGAGTGATCGGCTCGGTTCGACTCTGGCCGATCATTGTCGGCGAAACGCCGGCGACGTTTCTGGGGCCGATTGCCGTGGATCGGTCCTGGCGCGAGGCAGGCCTGGGAGCCAGCCTTGTCGACGCCTGTATGGTGTGGGCGCGCGCGCAGCGGCTAGCAGGGATCCTTCTGGTCGGCGATCCCCCCTATTTCGGGCGCTTCGGGTTTGAGCGGACAGAAGCCGTGACGTTGCCGGGGCCGGTCGATCCGGCCCGTCTGCTGTGGCTCAGTCTGGATGGCAGCCATCCCTCCGGCCAGGTCCGCGTCCGCTAGCCTCTTGCCGATCCGCGCCAAGGCTTCCAACTTGGGTCCATGAGCACGATCGGAGTCATCCCGGCCGGATTGATCGGCATCGCAGATGCGGCACGGCGAGGCTTGCCGCCGGTACACCTCTGGGACCCACCCCATTGCGGCGAGATCGACATCCTTATCCGCGCTGATGGCGTCTGGATGCATGAGGGCTCGCCGATCGGGCGCAAGGCGTTGGTGCGGCTATTCTCGACGGTCTTGAGGAAGGACCCCGACGGCTACTGTCTGGTGACACCGGTCGAGAAGCTGTCAATCCAGGTCGAGGACGTACCCTTTCGCGCCGTTGCGGTGGATCATCGGGGCGATGAGCTGGTCTTTATGACCGATGTCGGCGACGAAACGGCGGCCGGGCGCGACCACCCCATCCGAGTGGTGACCGCCGAGGATGGTGAACCCCGGCCCTATGTCCATGTGCGCGGGGCACTGGAGGCCCGGATCGAGCGCGCGGTCTTCTATGAACTGGTCGAGGCGGCCACGCGCAACGACGAGGGTGTCCTGGGTCTCTGGTCAGGTGGAATCTGGTTTGAGTTAGGTCGCGACCGGTGACGATCGACGATCTCATTTTGCGCCTGAGCGCGGTGCTCGACCCGCTGGAATCGGGCGAGGGTACGGCGACGCCATTGCGCTCTGACTTTGATCTGAATCCCGAGATGCGCCCGACGCGATCATATGCGCTGAAACAGGCGGCGGTCCTGATTCCGATCATTGCGCGTGAAACCGGACCGACCGTGCTGCTGACACGGCGGGCCGACGCGTTGAACAGCCATACAGGTCAGGTGGCCTTCCCGGGGGGGCGACTCGATCCCGGCGAGGGTGCGGTTCAGGCGGCCCTGCGCGAAGCTGACGAAGAGGTGGGGCTGGACCCCGCGCGGGTCCGGCTGATCGGGCTGTCGGATCGCTACGAAACCGGAAGCCGCTTCTGCGTGACTCCGGTGGTCGGTGTGATTCAGCCGCCGTTTGATCTGGCACTCAATGCCGATGAGGTGGCGGAGACCTTCGAAACGCCGTGGGATTTTCTAATGGACGTGGCCAATCATCGGCGTGATTCGATGACTTGGAACGGGGCCGAGCGCTGGTACTGGGCGATGCCATGGGATGACGATGGAACCGAGCGATACATCTGGGGCGCGACGGCGGGGATGATCCGCTCCCTGCAGCAAAAGCTGGCGGCGACGCCGGAGATGATGGTGTGACGCGCCTGATCAATCAGGCTTGGATGGCAGCTCCAGCGACCGTGGCCATACTGGACGCGCTGAACCTGGCCGGCGGCGAAGGACGGTTTGTCGGTGGCTGCGTGCGTGACGCCCTGATCGGGCGTCCCGTCGCCGATATCGACATCGCCACGCCGATGCGACCGGAGGCCGTGACGGTCGCGGTCGAGGCGGCGGGGTTGAGGGCCGTTCCGACCGGCCTGGCCCATGGTACCGTGACGGTAATTTCGGGCGGGCGGCCCTTTGAGGTCACGACCCTTCGCCGAGACGTGGCCACCGACGGTCGGCGTGCAACAGTGGCTTTCACCGACAGCTGGGACGAGGACGCCGGGCGCCGGGATTTTCGACTCAACGCCCTTTATGCTGATCGGGACGGGCGGGTCTTCGACCCGACGGGGGAGGGGGTCACGGATGCCCTGGCGGGCCGCATCGTCTTCGTCGGTGACCCCCAACGGCGTATCCGAGAGGATTATCTGCGGATCCTTAGGTTCTTTCGTTTCCGGGCGTGGTTCGGACAGGGCGAGCCAGACCCGCCGGCGCTGACGGCCTGTGCGCGGTTGAAGGATGGAATTTCCGAGCTGTCGGCCGAGCGGGTCTCCTCCGAGCTACTCAAGCTGCTGGCGGCTCCTGACCCGAGCCGGGCCGTCCATCTGATGGCTGAGACAGGCGTGCTTGCCGAAGTACTTCCGTGGACCGACGGATCCCGGATGTTCTTGCCGATGATCGGAATTACGCGTGATCCGCTTATGCGCCTTTCCTCGCTTCTGCCGTCGGACGGCGAGACGGTGCGAGCGGCCGCCGATGCGCTGAGGCTGTCCAACGCGCAAAAGGCTCGCCTCCTTGCGGCCTTGCCCGATGACGTGACCGTCAGCCCGGGCATGAACCCTGCCGCTGCGCGGGCGGCGCTGTACCAGATCGGTCGCCAGGCCTTCCGTGACCGGATCGAGCGCGCCTGGGCCATGGATATCGAACAGGGGCAGGCGGCCGAAGCCCTGGTGGGCCTGGCGGATGGCTGGGTCCGGCCAGTATTCCCGATCAGTGGAGCGGACCTCAAGGCTATCGGTCTGGAGCCCGGTCGGCGCATGGGCCGGGTGCTGGCCGAGCTGGAAGCCTGGTGGATCGCCCATGATTTCCCGGACTCGGGCCTCGAGGACCAACTGGTGACCGTGCTGGCCGGAGGGGATGAGCCTTGAGTGCGACGGCAGGCTACTCAGGTAAGAGTCTGATTCAAAAGCTGGGTGTGCAAGTCGGTCACCGTCTCGCAGTGATCGATGCGCCGCCACATTATGCCGCATTGATCGCCCCCCTTCCGGAGGGAGTTGAGCGTGTGGACGGGATCGACCGGACTGCCGCCGTGACCCACCTTTTCGTACGCGACAGGGCATCCCTCGAAGCTCAGGCCGAAGCACTGTTTCGCGACCGCCCGACCGGCAGCATGGTCTGGATCAGCTGGCCGAAGAAGAGTTCGAAACTGTTCGTTGACCTGACCGAAGATGGAGTCCGTGCGATCGTGTTGCCGACCGGCTGGGTCGATGTGAAGGTCTGCGCCGTCGACGACGATTGGTCCGGGCTGAAGTTTCTCAGGAGACGAAAATGAGGATCGCCATCCTGCAGACCGGCGGGCCGCCGCCGGAGCTGGAAGCCCGGTTCGGGAGCTATCCTGAGATGATGATGGCCCTGATCGGCCGCGATGGTTTTGAATATGAGATCTTTGACGTTCAGGCCGGGGCCCTGCCAACGCCTGGTGACCATGGCGGCGTGGTGATCTTGGGGTCGCCTTCAGGTGTCTATGACGGTGACGCCTGGATCCAGGATCTGAAGATGTGGATCATCGGGGCACAGGGCCAATGCAAGATGGTTGGCATCTGCTTCGGTCATCAGATCATTGGCGCGGCTAACGGGTGCGATGTTCGCAAGTCCGGTCGCGGTTGGGGTATCGGTGTACATTCCTATCAGGTCGAGGGTCGGCATTCGTGGATGGAGCCGCCGTTGGAGGTGGTCAGGCTCCCCGTCTCGCATCAGGATCAAGTCGAGTATCGCGGTGTCTCGACCTGGGTGACCTTGAGCAGCCGGTTCTGTCCCTATGCGGGGCTCATTCATGGCCGGGATACGATTTCGTTTCAGGGACACCCCGAGTTCACGCCGGCGTTCGCCGCAGCGCTGATCGCGATACGTGGTGACCGCTATGCGCCGCACTTCGCGCGGCAAGCCTACCGGAGCCTCGAAGGCACCACCGACCGGGAGATCGTCGGTCAGTGGATTCGGAATTTCCTCAGGGAGCCGATCAACGGCAGCGGGCGGATCTGACCCTTAAGGCCACTTCACCACGGGGGGCATGGAGCTGAGGATGGATTCGACATTGCCGCCGGTCTTCAGGCCAAAGGTCGTGCCGCGGTCGTAGAGTAGATTGAACTCGACATAGCGCCCCCGACGGACCAGCTGTTCGTCACGCTCGGCTGGGGTCCAGGCCTGGTCCATCCGCCCGCGAACGATCTGGCTGTAGCTGTTCATGAAGGCCAGGCCGACGTCGCGTGTGAAGCCGAAGTCGCGCGCGAAATCACCGGAGTCGTGGTGGTCGTAGAAGATGCCGCCGATGCCACGCGGCTCGTGGCGATGCGGCAGGAAGAAATACTCGTCGCACCAGGCCTTGTACTTCGCATACCAGCTCGGATCGTAGGTGTTACAAACCCCCTTCATGGCCGCGTGAAAAGCCATGGCGTCGGGATTGTCCTGGTCGCGCTGGATGTCCAGCATCGGCGTCAGGTCACCGCCACCACCGAACCAGGACTTGGTGGTGGTGATCAGCCGTGTGTTCATGTGCGACGTGGGAACGTGCGGATTCCGTGGGTGGATGATGACGCTGACGCCTGTAGCGTGGAAGCGCCGGTCGGTCTCAGCTCCAGGTATCGCCTTGGCGAATTCGGGCGTGAATTCACCCCAGACGGTCGAGACGTGGACGCCTGCCTTTTCGAAGACGCGGCCTCTCAGGATTGAGGCGACGCCGCCGCCGCCGTCACCCTCACGCCTCCAGGCCGTGCGTTCAAACCGACCGGCTTCGCCTGGATACAGGTCTGGATCAGCCCCGTCCTCAATGGTTTCCAGGGCCGCGCACAGTTGATCACGGAAGGTCTCGAACCAGGCGCGTGCAAGCTCCTGGCGTTCAGTCGGATCGAGTTCGAGGGTCATGGCGCGCCTTCAATCACAGTCGCGCGCCGGCGTCACCCCGGTTAAGGTGGACCAGCTTCAGGAGTTTGATGTGCGCCGTACCCTCTATCTGACCGTAGCCCTTGCCATGATCGCGACACCCGCCACCGCCCAGGACAACCTCGAAGCCCCTCGCGTGCGGGCCGTTCTGGCTGCAACCCCGCTCATCGACGGGCACAATGACCTGCCCTGGCAGGTGGCTAGTCGCTGGAATGGCGATGCCCGTCAGCTCGATTTGACGCAGGATCTAGCCGCGCTCGAGCCGCCGATGCACACGGATATCGCCCGTTTGCGGGCTGGTGGTGTGGGCGGCCAGTTCTGGTCGGTTTATGTGCCGGCCGATCTCGATGGCCCCCATGCGGCGGTCCAGGTCATGCGGCAGATCGATCTGGTCCGAGAGTTGGGCAGGCGCCACCCCGATGTCTTCGAGATCGCCTATTCTGCGGCCGACATAGAGCGCGCCCACGCTGAGGGCCGCATCGCCTCCCTGATCGGCATGGAGGGGGGCAATGCCATCGACAACTCCCTGGGGGTCTTGCGGTCGTTCTATGCGCTGGGCGCGCGCTACATCACCCTGACCCATTCGGCCAATCTGGATTGGGCCGATGCTTCGACCGATGAGGCGGAACATGGAGGGCTGACGCCGTTTGGTGTGGCGGTCGTGCGCGAGATGAACCGGTTGGGGATGCTCGTTGATCTGTCCCACGTATCCGAGGCGACCATGAATGATGTGCTCGATGCGACGCGCGCACCGGTGATCTTCTCGCACTCGTCGGCCTTTGCGCTGGACAATCACCCGCGAAACGTCCCTGACGCGGTTCTTCGTCGGGTTGCCGAGAACGGTGGGGTGGTCATGGTGACGTTTGTACCGAGCTTTATCTCCCAGGAGATCCGCGATTGGAGCCTGGAGCGCGCGGCGCACCGGGCCCAAATCCTGTCGGTGACCGGCAATGACGAAGCGGCGGCCACGGCAGGTGTCGAAGCCTGGGAGGCCGAGAATCCCCAGCCTGTCGCCCGCCTCAGCCAAGTGGCCGATCACATCGAACATATCCGTGAGGTCGCCGGCGTCGATCATGTAGGGCTGGGCGGTGATTTCGACGGCATCGATTCGACCGTCCAGGGGCTCGACGGTGTCGAGGACTATCCGGCCCTGCTTGAGGAACTGGCACGACGCGGCTGGTCTGATGAAGATCTGTCCAAGCTGGCCGGTGGCAACATCCTGCGCGTGATCAGGCGGGTGGAGGCGGTCGCGGCGGATCTGACCGATGAGCCGGCCAACTATGCCACACTCGAAGAGCTGGATGGTGCGGTTCCGTAGCTGCGATCCAATCGCAACAAGGGGCCGGGATGTGCGAAAGCGTGGATTTCGATGAACTGGCCAGTTGAAAAAGCAGCGAGCCGGCTCTAAGCCCGGTCGCACGTACGGCTATTCCTGCCGCGACGGCGTTCGCGCATTCGCGGCCCCTGACGAAGGTGGGCTCAGTGACCGATCAGGTCGTTCACGATCACAGCGGCGATCCGAATCGCCGGGACTTTATTCATATTGCGGCGGGGGCTGCGGCCGTCGGCGCAGGTGCCGCCTGCGTGTGGCCATTGATCAACCAGATGAACCCGGCTGCCGACACCGTCGCGCTGTCCTCCATCGACTTCGACCTGACCAAGGTCTCGGAGGGGTCGCAGGTGGTTATCCGCTGGCAAGGCAAGCCTGTTTTCGTGCGCTACCGGACGCCGCACGAAATCCAGGAGGCGGTCGATGTGCCCCTGTCGGATCTCAAGGACCCTCAGACGGACGCCGACCGCGTGAAGGCCGGCCATTCTCAGTACTTGATCGTGGTTGGGTCCTGCACGCACCTGGGCTGTGTGCCGACGTTCGGCACCGGCGACTACGGCGGCTGGTTCTGCCCGTGCCACGGGTCGCACTACGACACCTCGGGCCGTATTCGAAAAGGTCCGGCACCGCTGAACCTGATCGTGCCCGAGTACGAATATCTGTCCGACACCAGCATCCGGATCGGTTGAGGCATCCATGAGCGATCACGAATCGACCTACGAGCCGAAGACCGGCATCGAAAAGTGGCTGGACGCGCGCCTGCCGATCATCCGCTTCGGTGCGGACTATATGGCGCTGCCGACTCCGCGGAACCTGAACTACTGGTGGACCTTCGGGGCCATCCTGTCGCTGTGTCTGGTCGTCCAGATCGCCACCGGCATCGTTCTGGCCATGCACTATGCGCCGAACACGGCGCTGGCGTTCGATTCCGTCGAGCGCATCATGCGCGACGTGCCGGGTGGCTGGCTGATCCGCTACGTCCACGCCAACGGGGCCTCGATGTTCTTCATCGCGGTCTACATCCATATGTTCCGCGGCCTCTATTACGGCTCCTACAAGCAGCCGCGTGAGATGATCTGGATCCTGGGCTGTGTGATCTTCTTCCTGCTGATTGCGACCGCCTTCCTCGGCTACGTCCTGCCATGGGGCCAGATGTCCTACTGGGGGGCTGAGGTGATCACCAATCTGATCGGGGCCATCCCGGTCATCGGTGAACCGATCCTGGTCTGGCTGCGCGGCGGCCCGGCAATCGAGAATGCGACCCTGAACCGCTTCTTCTCGCTGCATTACCTGCTGCCGTTCGCGATCGCGGGCGTGGTGTTCCTGCACCTGTGGGCCCTGCATCAGGTTGGTCAGAACAACCCGGTCGGCATTCTGCTGCCGAGCGAAACCCGGGCCCGCGATACCCTGCCGTTCCATCCGTATTTCACGGTCAAGGACGGATTCGCGATCATTCTGTTCCTGATGCTGTTCGCGGTCTTCGTCTTCTTCAACCCGAACGCCCTGGGCCACGCCGACAACTACATCGTGGCCAACCCCCTGCAGACCCCGGCCCACATCGTACCCGAGTGGTATATGCTGCCGTTCTACGCGATCCTGCGTGCCATTCCCGACAAGTTCGGCGGCGTGGTGGCGATGTTTGCGGCCATCGGCGTGCTGTTCGTGCTGCCGTGGCTGGACACGTCTCGGGTGCGTTCGATGCGCTATCGCCCCACCATGAAGAAGCTGTTCGTCATCTTCGTGGTGGTCTGTCTGGGCCTGGGCTGGTGCGGTGCCCAGCTGCCGGACGCCAACGTCATTCCGGGCATCGGTGGCGGCTTCACCCTCTTTGACGGTGACATCAACACCTATCTGTGGCTGACGCGCGTTCTGACGGCCTACTACTTCATCTTCTTCCTGGTCCTGATGCCGTGGGTCGGGCTGAAGGAGACTCCCTCGCCGGTGCCGGCGTCCATCTCAGAACCGGTCCTTTCCGGTTCCGAAGCCGAACAGAAGGGCTAAGCCGCGATGATCACCACGCTCTCCAAGCGCGTCGCTGCCGGTCTCTTCGCCGCCGCCGCCCTGATGGGTGCCGGCGCGGCCCAGGCCGAAGGCGGGGCCCTGCATCCGCGCAACGTCAACTTTAGCTTCGAAGGCCCGTTCGGAACTTTCGATCAGGGTCAGCTGCAACGCGGCTATCGGGTTTATGAGCAGGTCTGCGCGGCCTGCCATTCGATGAACCTGATGGCGTACCGGGTGCTTGGCCAGGAAGGCGGGCCCTTCTACGACGAACACTATCCTGATGCTGCGCGTAATCCGTACGTCGCGGCCATCGCGGCCCAGATTGAGGTGCCGGACATCGACACCGAAACGGGTGAAGCGATTACCCGTCCGGCAACGCCGGCCGACCGCTTCCGGGCTCCGTTTCCGAACGCGACGGCGGCAGCGTTCGCCAACGGTGGCGCGGCTCCGCCGGACCTGTCGGTCATCACCAAGGCCCGTCACGGGGGCGCGGAATACGTCTATTCGCTCCTGACGGGTTATCGTGACGCTCCTGAAGGCCTGCGGATCAATCCGGGCCAGCACTACAATCCCTACATGAGCGGCGACATGAGCCCGTTCTGGGAGGGTGACGAGCATCACGTCCCGCCGGGCGGTTTCATTGCCATGGCTCCGCCGTTGGTGGCGGGCGCTGTGACCTATGACGACGGTACCGACCCGACCGTCGATCAGATGGCTCAGGATGTGGCGGCGTTCCTCGCCTGGGCGTCGGATCCGCATCAGGTCGAACGTAAGCGCACCGGCTTTGCAGTCCTGATCTATCTGATGCTGTTCGGGGTCATCACCTGGTTCAGCTACAAGAAGATCTGGCGCGACGTCGGCCACTGAGGCGGACAAGCTGATTGAACTGGAAACGCCCGGCTGGTCTGCCGGGCGTTTTCGTTTCAGCCAAGTGTTCTCTGCGCTGCCCGCACGGCGGCTTCGCTGGAGCGGACGGCAGCAGGTCTGGGTCGGACTGCCAGCCAGGGCCTCGCCCGCGAGGAAGACCTTGCCGACGGCCGATCAGGGCATGAGCGGCCGCGATCCCAGCTGATCCGACCCCAACCACACCGACATCAGGCTCCTGGAATCCTGACGGCGCACGACAGGCGGGACCTGAGTCTGCGAGGACTGCAAGGGTGTGAGGATTGAGCATGGAATTCTGCTGGAAGGCCGTCATCTCGACAAGATCGCGTGTGGTCGGCAGGTGACAACCGGACCCGGTCGGATTCGCGCATCAGGCTCAGGCTCTTCCCAGACGATGATCGACTGCTAGTGTCGAACAAGGTTCGGGGGACGACGTGTGAGTGATGGGGAGCTGACAGCAACGCAGCGCGGCATAGAATTTGCGCCGCCGCCGGCGTCGTTTCCCGTTCCTCCGGTCGAAACCGAAGGGCGCGATCTGCGCGCCCTGAGCTCAGACGGGATCGCGGTCCTGCTCAGTGAAGCCCAGGCCGACCTCACGGCCTCCCGGCGCGTGATCACCTGTAGACTGGTTCGCGCCATCACAGGACGGGACGGACTGCAAGCGGCTGCGCGCTTCGATGCGGCCTATGACCCCCGCTACGAATCCCTCGTTATCCATGGCATTCGAGTTATCCGGCAAGGGGTTGTTCGAGACGAAGGTCGTCCCGAGGCGTTCGAGTTGATGCGGCGGGAGCCCAACTTGGAACGGGCCATCTACGATGGTCGCATGACGGCTCACATGGTGATCCCCGACCTGCGTGAGGGCGACATCGTTGACGCCTGCTATTCCATTGTCGGCGAGCAGCCGGCGTTGCAGGGGGCCTTCTCGTGGTTCTTCGTGCTGCAGTGGTCGACGCGCGTGGCGGAGACGGTATGTCGGGTGATCTCCCGGCCTGGCCAGAGAATGCTCATTCGCCGGTTCGCAGGGGCACCCCAGCCCCGCGTCGGCGACAGTAATGGACGTCGGATCTACACCTGGCGCGTGCGCGACCTTCCACCGTATCTACCTGAACCGTTCGCGCCGGCGTGGAGCGTCGGCTACCAGGCCGTTGAAATCGGTGTGGCGCTGAACTGGAGCCAGGTGGCCGACATATTCAGGCCGATGTACGAGTCGGCGGTCAGTGACGGCAACCCGCCCGGTGACCTGGCCTCGGAGGTGGCCGCCATCTCGGGGCGCCTGGTTTCGCCTGGGGAACGCGCGGTCGAAGGACTCCGCCTCGTTCAACGGACCCTTCGCTACCATTCCGTGGCGATCGGGGAGGGCGGCTTTCGACCGCGGGCCCTGCGGACGATCTGGTCGACCCGTTATGGCGACTGCAAGGACGCTTCGGTCCTGCTGACGTCTGTGCTGCGCCAGATGGGGTTGGAGGCGTGCTGCGCCCTCGTGAATGTCGGGATGGGTGAGGACGTTGAGAATTTTATTCCCAGCCCGCGTGCCTTCAACCACTGCATCGTGCGCTTGCGAATGAATGGCCGCGACTACTGGCTGGATGGAACCATGCCGCCCCAGGCCGGTGATCTGGATAGTCTCACCCAGGCCCGGTTCGGTTGGGCCTTGCCGTTGGTCGATCAGGCGAGCCTGGTTCGTATTCACCCCGGACCGGTTCAAGCCGTGCGCGAGGTTGTGGAGCGCTGGACGTTTCCGCGCCAGATCGGGCAGCCCGCCCGGCTTGAATGTGCCACGACCCATCGGGGCTGGCGCGCCGACGACGTGCGCCGCCTGATCGAGAACCGCGATAGCGGTACCCTTTCGGATCGATATCGCGAGCAGTTGGAGCGGGAACTGGATTCTCCGCTTCGGGCGGTGGAGCCGCTGGCAATTTCGGATGTGGCTCACACCAACACCCTGATTGTCCGTGAGGTCTATGACGTCGAGCGCGCCCTCGTGCCCGTCGGACAGGGCGGGTATCAGTTTCTGTCGTTCGACGATGTGGTCCGGCCCAACCTCCCGATTCTGGATGGGGGAGGGCGGAAAGAGCCGATCGCCCTGGGTACGCCTCGCCAGGTCGTTACCCGACGCGAGTTCAACTTCGCGGTCCCGACGAATTTCTCTCCCTGGGACGAACGGATCAGAGGGCCGGGCGGCCTGGAGGCGCGGGCACGTTTCGAATGGCTCGACCGCCGTCGCGGCGTCCACACCGTCAGCCTGACCGTGCCAGCCGAGGTCCTGCCGGCGCACCAGGCCCCCGCCTATAGGGCGTTCCTGGATCGGCTCGTCAACAACGGTGGCGTCGGCTTCGTCCTGCGCGCACGCGGCGGCCGCTTTTTGGCGACATCGGGTGGCGGCGGATTCTCCTGGGGTTGGGTTGCCTGGGCCGTTATCGTCACCTTGGTCGCCGCCTCGCGCTGCTCGGGCGCTGGCTGAACGCCATTTGCAACAAGCCCATGGTATTCGACCGCAGCAAGCCCTAAGCTATTGCTGCGGCCCCGAGGTCGCGTCGGGTCCTCCCCCTTAGATGCTAGCCTTCGCCATCGTCGTCGTTCTGCTCCTCGTGGTGCTCAACGGCCTGTTCGCCATGACCGAGATGGCGGTTGTTTCCGCACGGAAATCCAAACTCCAGAGCAAGGCCGAGCGCGGTGATCGCGGTGCGCGCCGGGCGCTTGATCTGGCGGAAGAGCCGACGCATTTCCTGTCGGCGGTCCAGGTCGGGATCACGCTGATCGGAATCTTGGCCGGTGCCTATGGTCAGGCGGCGATTGCCGGCGAATTGAATCACATTCTGGAGCGCTCCCTACCGGCGATCGCGCCCTGGAGCGAGATCATTGCGACCGCCACCGTGGTCATCCTGATCACCTATGTCTCGCTGATCGTCGGTGAGCTGGTGCCCAAGCGTGTGGCCCTGATCTATCCCGAACCCATTGCCATCCGGATGGCCGGCCCGATCTCGACCCTGGCGATCGTGTTGAAGCCCTTCGTTCTGCTGCTGACGGCTTCGACCTCCGGAATCTTGAAACTCTTCAACATCAGGGACCGCGACGGCTCGGATGTGACTCAGGAAGAGGTCGAGACGATGATTGCCGAGGGAACCTCGGCCGGCCTGATTGAGCCCGAAGAGCAGGAGATGATCGAGGAAATCCTCACCCTTGGGGATCGTCCGATCAAGGTGGCCATGACGCCGCGCCACGAAGTCAGCTGGATCGCCCTGGATGATCCTGATGACCTCATCAAGGAAGAGGTGCGCAACAGCCCGTATTCACGGCTGGTGGTGGCCCGCGAGAACGATGTCGATAATCCGCTGGGCGTCGTTCACAAGAAGGATCTCCTCGACAGCCTGCTCGACAATGGTGAGTTCAACGTCGAGAAGCTCGTCCAGACGCCGGCCTTCATCCCTCAGACAACCTCGGTTCTGAAAGCCCTGGAGATCCTGAAGGGGTCAAAGGTGCACATGGCTTTCATCGTCGATGAGTACGGGTCGTTCGAGGGAGTCGTGACGGCAACCGACCTGCTGGAAATGATTGCCGGCGACTTTGACGAAGACCATGACGAGCCGAGTCAGAACATTGTCCTGAACGAGGATGGTTCCTGGTCGGTGGACGGCCAGACCGACCTGGACGAACTGGCTGACGCGCTCGGCGAGGATTTCGGCGACCATGACGGCTTCCATACCGTCGCGGGCCTCGTCCTGCATGAGTTGTCCAGAATTCCCGATGAGGGCGAGCACCTGCAACTGGGCCGGTTCGAGGTCGAGGTTCGCGAGATGGATGACCGTCGGATCGAAACCTTGGTCTTCCACCCCATCGTGGCCAAGGGCAACGCATCGGCGGGGCGCGACCTCGTCGACTGAACGCCCCGGACTATCGAACCAGGCGTACCGTGTTGATGGACCGCGCGATTCCGCGAAATGCCTCGACCAGTTCGGTCGCATTGTCGGCATCAAACGCGTTGGCCTCGGACGAGGCGCAGTAGCGCATCAGGTCGCGAGACGGTCCGCTCGGCACGGACAGGCCGACCGTATAGATCTGGATGCCGTTGGATTTGGCATAGTCGCAGATCTGGCGTGCGTCCGCGTCTGCCGGGCCCGGGGTCGGCGAGCTGACATGGCGGCCATCGCTGGGCCGGTAACGCAGCGTATTGGTGCCGTCGGTCATCAGGACGATGATCTTGCGAACGTTGTCACCGTACGGTTCGCCTTCGGTGAACGGCACCGACGGAGACAGGGCATGGACACCCCAGACCAGGCCAGACGGGATAAAGGTCTCGGGCCGATAGCCGCCGATGTTGATGATGAGACTATCGATGGCCCGGTTGATCATGGAGCGATCGCCCGTCAGGGGAATGATCGAGTTCAGGCAGGTCTGCGACGTGGCGAGCAGACCGACGTGCGGCACGGCTGGCCGCTCGTCTGACCGGCGGAGATTCGACACGTTCCTGGAGGCGACGCAGCCGAACCAGCGGTAGTTGGCGGTGCCACCGCCCGAGCAGGACTCATAGGGTTCCACAGTCTGGACCGAGCAGGTCGGCGGCACGACCCAATAGGATTGTGGCGTCGGCACACCATCGACCAGGACCGTGCGCGTACCCCGCTGGCCTCCGGTACAGACGTTGCGCGTCGTCAGCGTCGTACAGGTCCGTGGCGAGGTCACCGAATAGTCAGCCGGGACGTTCATCCAGCTCTCCGAGCGGTGCGAAGTCCCCACGTTGACGTAGTCGGCATACGGAATCAGGCTCACGCGCACCTGCTCATCATCGACCATGATGCTGTCGACCAGAGTGTGAGCGGCGTCCTTGAGCGCCTCGATGCGGGTTACACCGCCGCCGGCATCGGCCGACATTGACCAGGTATTGTCGACCACCAGGGCCAGTTCGACGACCTGGTCCGCACCGCTGACCGAGCCCCCTTCGACCTGCACCGGGAGCGTGGCACGGCCGAGCAGAGCCGCGAAGAAGGTGGGCGTGCGGCCATCTATCGCCGCGTCGACCCGTGAGCCGTTGATCGTGATGTCGAGATCATAGTCGGGATCAAGGTCGACACCGGCCAGGTGTCCAGCAAGATAGTCGCGGATCAGGCGCTCAATCTCGGCCTCATCGTCACTCTGGGAAGCGGCAGCGGCGAGCAGGGCGGCGTCAAGACTATCCTGAACGGCGTTTTCAACAGTGCTTTGATGATGGAGGTCCACGGCGATCCCCACCATCAGTGACAGTGGAACGGCACACAGGGCGAAGATCATCGCGATGTTGCCGCGCGTTGATCGGCAAAAATCCAGTGCTAAGCTCAGCATTCTCTCACGTGCCGACACCCAAGCCTCCCGCGACCGACAGTTGGAGGCCCTATTTACTCTCGCACAGGTTAATATTTCCTCGGTCGAGGGCAGGCGTTGCAGGCGACCCTTGAAATCATGGATGGGCTAGGGCATAGCCCCTGACCGGCGAAGCGCGCGTCGAAGGGTACCCCTTTCGGCGCGTTGTCCTTTGTGCCGGACGTTGGAGTTCCTATTTGGGCCCCATCGAAGGAGTGTAGCTCAGTTGGTAGAGCATCGGTCTCCAAAACCGAGGGCCGGGGGTTCGAGTCCCTCCACTCCTGCCACTTTTATCTGAGACGGAAACAGAATGGCCAAGGCGAAGTCCTCCACGCGAGGCGGAGGGAACACCATCGTTCAGGGCGGCGCGGTCGCCGCGCCCGAGGCCGATGCGCCCAAGAAGCGGATCACGCCCATGCAGTTCTTCAGCCAGGTCCGGGCTGAGGGGCGCAAGATCACATGGCCGAGCCGCAAGGAAACCTGGATTACGGCCGTCATGGTCTTCATCATGGTGGCGCTGGCGTCGCTGTTCTTCTGGGTTGTTGACCTCCTCATGGCACTGGGTGCCAACCAGCTGATCCAGATCGGGCGCTAGGAAAGACTGCAATGACCGAACAAGCCCAGGCGACCGCGAACCCGAACCATAAGTGGTACATCGTCCACGCCTATTCCAACTTCGAAAAGAAGGTGAAGGAGAACATCCTCGACCAGGCCCGCAACCAGGGGCTGGCGGATCGCTTCTCCGAGGTTCTGGTGCCGACTGAAGACGTCGTTGAGATCCGCCGTGGTCGCAAGGTCAATACCGAGCGCAAGTTCTTCCCCGGCTATGTGCTGGTGAAGATGGATCTGACCGATGAAGTCTTTCACCTGATCAAGAATACGCCAAAGGTCACCGGTTTCCTGGGCTCGGGGTCCAAGCCGATGCCGGTCTCCGAGAAGGAAATCCAGCGCATCGTCGGTACGGTTGAAGAGGGCGTTGAGCGTCCCAAGCCGACCATCCGCTTCGATATTGGCGAGACGGTTAAGGTCATCGACGGGCCATTCGCCAGCTTCGACGGCGTCGTCGAAAGCGTCGACGAAGAGCGGGCGCGCCTGAACGTGTCGGTGTCCATCTTCGGGCGTGCCACGCCGGTCGAGCTGGAATACGATCAGGTCGAGAAGGTCAGCTAGGGCTGGTCCGATTTTCGGCATCGCGCGTGATGCCGCTGGTCGAAATGTGGCTAGCGCCGGATCGGCAATGACAGACCGAGCGTCTGGGCCTGATCGCCGGCTTCGCGCCGACGCCTGAACAGCTCGGCCGGCCGTCCGCCCGTTGCGGTGTCGATGCGCCCCGTGCGCTCGACGAGGCCGGCCCGCTCGACGCCCCTGCGAAAATTCTGCTTGTGCAGAGGCTGCCCGATGACTGCTTCGACAGCTTTCTGGAGCTGCGACAGGGTGAACTCCTCGCCCAGCAGGTCGAAGATCACCGGCCGATACCGCAACTTGCCCCTCAGCCGTCCCAGGCCCGTCGCCAGAATGCGTCGGTGATCGGACTGAAGAGGCAGCCCGAGTGAGAGGGGCTTGCCGGACGTCGGTTGGCCCTGGTCGCGCGCCGCCTCCGGTGCCAAGCCCGTCTCGTAGAGCAGCTCGTAGCGCTCCAGCACCCGCTCATCGCGCCAGGCCAAGCGGTCATTGAGTGCAAACAAGGTGTCGATCCTGGCGCGGCGCATGGGGTCGTCCCCGGCCCAGTCGGTCAGCCAGGGTGCGATCACCTCATCGATCACCGCCGGACGCCCATCCCGCCAGTCTTCATAGGGGAAGGCGTCGCTCCAGGGGCACCAGATCGCGCCGGCGGCACCCGGAGCCTTGGCGGCCGGCGCGAGCGCCAGGTAACCAATGGACACAACCCGGTCATCGCCCTCCACGCCGGCGCGTGCCTGCGGTGTCTCGCGTCCGGCGTCGCCAAAGGTGTAGAGCTGTTCGACAAAGCCCATGGCGAGGCCCGTCTGACGCGCCACGAAGCTGCGCAGCGCCAGCTCGAACGTGCGATCCGAAGCCGGGTCGAACGGCCCGGCGGGCAGGCCCGACAAGGCGTGATCCGGGCCGTGAACGGTCAGGACCGCCGTCTCGCCGTCAAGCGGCGCCATGACGACGGCTGACAGCTCGATCGCGACGCGGGGTTTCTCCATGCCGCTACAACGCCTGTGTCAGGGCCGTGAATCGATCGAGATAAAGTTGCTGGGCGGCCGAGGCCGACAGTGGCTCGATCTTCAGGTCATAGCCGACCGGCGGCCTGCCGAAGAAGCCGAGGGACTCCGACCTGGAAAAGCCCGCCAGTTGGGTCGCTTCGAAATAGGCGCAGGCGCGATCGGCCTGTTTGATCAGTTTCTTGATGTTGCCCGGGTTGCGGGGAGGCAGGCCGAATCGCAGGTGGATGGCCCCCTCAAGGCGCGCTTCGAAGGCCTTGTAGTTGACACCCAGGGCCGCCTTGAACGGGGAGATCATGTCGCCGATCACATATTCGGAGGCATCGTGCAGCAGGGCCGCAAGCCGCCATTTGATCTCGAGATCAGGCTTGATGTGGACGGCAATCTCCTCGACCACGCAAGAGTGCTGGGCGACTGAGAAGGCGTGGTCCCCGATGGTCTGACCGTTCCAGCGCGCGACACGCGCCAGGCCGTGGGCGATGTCTTCGATTTCGATGTCGAACGGCGAGGGGTCGAGCAAGTCGAGCCGGCGGCCAGACAACATTCGCTGCCAGGCGCGCGGAGCTTCTTTTTTGGGTGTGGACTTGGGGCGGGACTGGGCCACGCTGGTAAACGCCTCGCGGTATGGAATAGGATTGCGACGGGAGTCGCACGCCCGTCGGGGCGTTGCCTTCCATAGAACCATCTGACCCCCCGAGGGAAGGGAGAGACTGTGGCACTGAGCAGGATCATCATGCGCCTGGCGCGCAATCCGGGTACCGAGTTCGGCGATGGCGACGATCGTCGCGGTTACACTCTGGTAGCCCCCATCGACGCTGACGGGCATCTGGATGAGGCAGCCTTTCGCCAGGATCGCGAAGCCTGCACGGTTCGACGGTTCGCGCCGGATGAGGACGCGCAGGAGGGCCGGCTCTCACGCCGCGGCGATAACTGGTTCTTCGACTATGCGGCGGGCACGGATGACGATGAGGCCGTCTATCGTCTGGGCGAGCACCGCTTCGCCGTGGGCGAGTATGTTAGTATCGCTGACGACGAAGGCCGCCTGCTGGCCTACAAGGTGACGGAGATTCAGTCTCTCTAACGCGGCACCTCAACCGTGGCGGCGGCCTGGGCCGCCAGGCCTTCTGATCGCCCCGTGAAGCCCAGGCCTTCGGTCGTCGTCGCCTTGACGCTGATCCCGTCGAGCGGCAGGGCGAGAATCTCGGCGATCCGCTCACGCATGGCCTGACGATGAAGTTTCACCTTGGGGCGCTCGCAGATCAGCGTGATGTCGACGTGGACGATACGGCCCCCACGTCGTGACACGAGATCAGCGGCATGGCGCAGGAAGCGATCTGAGGACGCGCCCTTCCACTGAGGGTCGCTGGGCGGAAAGTGATCGCCGATGTCGCCTTCGCCTATGGCTCCGAGGATGGCGTCCGTCAGGGCGTGCAGACCGCAATCCGCGTCGGAGTGGCCGACCAGGCCATGGCTGTGCGGGATTTCGACACCGCAAAGCCAGACCGAAGAACCCGGTCCGAAGGTATGAACGTCGAAGCCTGTTCCGACGCGGGTGACGGTGCGGGTGCCAATCAGGGCTTCGGCCATATCAAAATCCTCTGGGAAGGTCAGCTTCATCAGGCGGGGGTCGCCGGGGATCAGCTGTACGACCTGACCCGCGGCCTCAACGACCGCCAGATCGTCGGTGGGGCTTTCGTCTCCAGTCCAGCGGTCAAAGGCGGCTTGCAGAACCCCTGGCCCAAAGGCCTGGGGCGTTTGCACTCGCCACAGGCCTGTCCGATCCACCGTGGCGGTGACGACGCTGTGCGCGGCGGACTTGAGGGTGTCGGCGATCGGCAGGGCGGGGGCGGCGGCCCCGGCCCGTCCCAGTTGCGACAACAGGGCGTCAATATGGGCCGCCGTTACGAGCGGCCGTGCCGCGTCATGGATCAGGACGGGCCGTGAGGGATCAGCTTCAGCCAGCCCCCGGCGGACGGAAGCCGCCCGCTCAGAGCCGCCGACGACCGCCCGCCAACCGTCCAGCCCCTCTAGGGCGGCCGCGATCTGATCCGAACCGTCTTGCGGGATCACCACGATGACCGCCTCTGCACCCGCGCTCAGGAAGGCTTCGGTTGACCAGCGGACGACAGGCTTGCCGCCGAGCTGTCGCCATTGCTTCGGGCCGCCCGAACGGGTGCCGGATCCGGCGGCGACGATGACGGCAGTAAAGCTCATCCGGCTTGCTAGACTCGACGCGGGGCCTTTGGCGAGCGAAAAGCCGCGCCATGGCTCAGGGATTGACCATTGGCGACGTGACGGTGCCCGGTCGGGTGCTGACCGCACCCATGACCGGCATCACGGACTTGCCGTTCCGGCAGACAGCGGCGGAGTTGGGCGCGGCCTATGTCGCAACCGAAATGGTGGCGTCGGCGGAACTGGCGCGTGGGCGCCCGGACGTCGTGCGGCGCGCGGCCGTCGGTGAAGGATTGGGCCTGACGGTCATACAGCTGGTGGGCGCACGTCCCGACATGATGGCCGAAGGTGCACGCATGGCCGAGCAGGCGGGTGCCGACATCATAGATCTGAATTTCGGTTGCCCCGCCAAGGAGGTGACCGGGATCGCGTCAGGCTCGGCGCTGCTGCGCGATCTCGATCGCGCCTGCGCGATCCTCGAGGCTGTGGTGGACGCGACGTCACGGCCGGTTACGCTGAAGACCCGTCTCGGCTGGGATCATGACAGCCTCAACGCCGCAGACCTCGCGCGGCGAGCTGAAGCGATCGGAATCAAGGCTGTGTCGGTCCACGGGCGTACCCGGCAACAGTTCTATTCGGACGCTGCCGACTGGCTCGCCGTGCGGGAGGTGAAACAGGCCGTAGCCATCCCGGTTGTCGTCAACGGCGACATCAATACCGCCGACCAGGCGCGAGCGGCGATGGTCGCCTCCGGCTGTGACGCCGTGATGCTCGGGCGCGGTGTCCAGGGCCGACCCTGGATCGCGTCCGCCATCGAGCGCGGCCTGAATGGCGAAGCGTTCGTCGAGCCATCGCTGGCGGAGCGTCTGGATATTGTGATCCGGCACTTTCAACGGTCGCTCGACTTCTATGGCGAGCGGCTGGGGCTGAAGATGTTCCGCAAACACCTCGGCTGGTACGTCGAAGGTGCTGCCTATCACCCGGACCCGTCCGTGCGGCGTATCGACAAGGCCCGCCTCTGCCGGTTGGAGACGCCGTCTGAGGTGGTCGACGCGCTGGAGGTGCTGTGGGCGGATGAAGCCGCTCGCGCCGCCTGAAGCATTCTCGCAACAATGCTGTTGATTTGAAGGCACAGTCGGGCCATAGGCGAGGGAATGTCTTCGATAACAGCGAAGTCCGAGCTGGCTGACCCACCCTTGGGACGGGCAGCGCGTGCCTTGGCCTGGCTCACTGGAGATCGGGCCCGCTATGTCTTTGGCGGCATCTACGGGCTGGCGGCGGTCGTCACCGGTGTAGGCGTCTGGCTGGTGGCTTCCGCCCCGGCGAGCGGAGAGGCGGGCGGAATTGTCTCGGCCAGCCGCCCGATTCTGATCGTCTTGCTGGTCAATTTGCTGCTGATCGCGGCCCTGGCGGTTGCCGTTGGATTGCGGGTCTGGTCGCTCGTCCGCGAGCAGCAGGATGACGTCGGCGCACGCCTGCATCTGCGGTTTGTTACCCTGTTCTCGGCGGTGGCGGTCGTACCTGCGGTCCTGGTCGCCCTGGTGTTCGGAGTGCTCGTGAACCGGGGCGTTGAAGGCTGGTTCAGTGCCAATGTGCGGGCCGCCGTTGAGAACAGTGCCGACATCGGCCGGGGGTATGTCCGTGATGTCGGTACCGAGCTGGAGAGCGACCTCGCCAGCATCGCCAACGAACTCGTGCGGCCAGAAGTACGGGCGATCTTCCCGGACCGTCTGAGATTCAGCGCCAATGTGACGACCATCGGCGGGTTCTACGGCTATCCCGCCATCTACATTCTGGATGGCGAGGGGCAGATCCTGGCGCGCGGCGAACAGGCGGGGGCTCCGCCCTTCCTGGCCCCGCCGCCCGAGAATTTCGCACAGGCCGCTGGGGGCGGCGATGTGCCCGTCGGCTATACGGAGAACCCGGACGTGTTCCGGGCCTTGTATCCGCTACCGGAATACGGCGACGTCTATCTCTATGTCCTGCGCCCCTTACCCGAGGGGACCCTGGCGGGATTGAGGGAGGGGGAGCGCTCCATTCTGGCTTATCGCGAAGCCGAGGAGACGCGCGGGCAACTCCAGTTCACCTTCCTGCTCGCCTATTTCGAAACGGCCCTGCTTGTGCTCGTGGGGGCGATCTGGCTGGGTCTGTCGGCGGCTTCGGCAATTTCCGCTCCGGTGGGGCGACTGGTTAAGGCGGCGCACCGCGTCGCTTCGGGGGATCTCTCGGCCCGGGTCAATCCCGATGCCGATCCGGGTGAAATCGCAGTCCTTTCCCGGGCCTTCAACAGAATGACCGAGGATCTGAACACCCAGCAGTCTGCCTTGAAGGCGGCCTCGACAGAGGCGCAGGAGCGATCTCAGTTTATCGAGACGGTGCTGTCGGGCGTTTCGGCCGGCGTTATCGGTCTGGATCGCAAGGGACGGATCTCGGCCATCAACGACCAGGCGGTACGCCTGCTGGACCTCGACGAGCGATCAGTGATCGGACAGCCCCTGCACAAGGTGGCACCTGAGTTGGCCTCTATGGCCGTGGAGGGTTCCGGGACCGAGCATGACATAGATGTCTCCCGGGATTCCGAGACGCGCCGACTGCGGGTGCGCACCTCCCGAGGCTCCGCAGGCGAAGCGGTGCTGACCTTTGACGACATCACCCGGTTGATGACCGCCCAACGCAATGCGGCCTGGCGCGACGTGGCCCGGCGGATTGCGCATGAAATCAAGAATCCCCTGACCCCGATCCAGCTGTCCGCCGAGCGGCTGCGTCGCAAGTATCGGTCTCAAGTGGCTGATGATGTCGAGACGTTTGATCGCTGCACCGACACGATCATTCGTCAGGTTGAGGACATTGGACGCATGGTGGACGAGTTCTCGTCCTTTGCGCGGATGCCGGCTCCGAAGTTCGCTGAAGAGGACGCCGTTGAACTCCTGCGAGAGGCAGTCTTTGCCCGGCGGGTCGGTTCGCCGGACCTCAAGGTCGAGATGGTGGAGCCGGGTCAGCCGCTGCGCCTGGTCTGCGACGGCAGAATGGTCGGCCAGGCTTTGACGAACATTCTCAAGAACGGGGCTGAGTCCGTAGCGGCACGCAAAGAGGCCGAGCCGGACAGCCCGGGCTGTCTGCGGGCGTCGATCGTCGTTGACGGCGAGACCCTGATCTATGTCATCGAGGACGATGGCGTCGGCCTGCCGGCCCGGGACCGGGACCGGCTGATCGAACCCTATGTGACCAATCGTGAGAAGGGCACGGGGCTGGGCCTTGCAATCGTCAAGCGGATTGCTGAGGAGCACGGCGGCGAACTGATCCTCGCCGACGCCGTTGACCTGTCAGGAGCCCGCGTGTGTCTGACGTTTCCCCGAAGCAGCACGCCCCTGAGCCCAGGCCAGAGTGAGGACCGGTAAATGACTGCGAAGAACAACGCTGACGTCCTGGTCGTCGACGACGAAGCCGACATCCGTGATCTCGTCTCGGGCCTGCTCGAAGACGAGGGCTACGCCGTGAGAACCGCATCGAATGCCGATCAGGCGATGGATGCGATCCGCGCGCGCAAGCCGACGTTGCTCGTGCTCGACATCTGGATGCAGGGCGGCGGCATGGACGGGCTGGAACTGCTCGATCTGGTCAAGGAACTGGATGCGGACCTGCCGGTCATCATGATCTCGGGTCACGGGAATATCGAAACCGCCGTCAGCGCGCTGAAGCGCGGAGCCTATGATTTCATCGAGAAGCCCTTCAAGTCCGACCGGCTGCTCGTCGTCGTCGACCGCGCGCTGGAACAGGCAACGCTGAAGCGTGAAAACCGGATGCTACGCGCGCGCGCCTTCGTTCCCGACGGGCTGATCGGAACGTCCGCCGTCGCCCAGCAACTACGCGCGACCGTTGCCAAGGTCGCGCCGGCGAACAGCCGCATCCTTGTTTCTGGGCCTCCGGGTTCGGGCAAGGAACTTGTCGCGCGATTGATCCATGATGCCAGCGCGCGGGCCAAGGGAGAGTTCGTCGCGGTGTCGGCCGCCGGCATGAATCCCGAGCGCCTGGACATCGAACTCTTCGGCGAAGAGGGTGAGGGGGGCCGCCCCCGCAAGATCGGCGTGTTCGAGCGCGCACACGGCGGGACCCTGTATATCGATGAGGTCATTGATATGCCGCTGGAGAGCCAGAGCCGGATCCTGCGAGTCCTGGTCGAGCAGCGGTTCCGCCGCGTGGGCGGAGATCAGGACGTCCAGGTCGATGTTCGCGTCGTGTCTTCGACCTCCAAGGATCCCATGCGCGAAATCCAGGAGGGACGCTTCCGGGAGGATCTGTTCCATCGCCTGAACGTGGTTCCGATCCGTACCCCCGGTCTGGCTGAGCGCCGCGAGGACATTCCGGAGCTGGTCGAGCATTTCGTCGCGACGATTGCGGCGGCTCAGGGGATGCCGCAACGCAGCCTGGGCGAGGATGCCATGGCTACGCTTCAGGTCCATGACTGGCCCGGCAATGTGCGCCAGCTGCGCAACAACATCGAACGCCTGCTGATCCTGGCGACCGGGGATCCGGCTGACCCGATCACGGCCGAGATGCTCCCTCAGGAGGTGGCGCAGGCGGGACAAGCGGGCTCCATGGGGCCGGAGCGGATCATCGCCTTGCCTTTGAGAGAGGCGAGGGAAGTCTTTGAACGCGAATATCTTTCGGCACAAATCTTGCGCTTTGGCGGCAACATTTCGCGCACGGCGGCCTTTATCGGCATGGAACGCTCGGCCCTGCACCGCAAATTGAAATCGCTGGGCGTTGCGCCGGCACGTGGCGGCGACGAGGACGTGACCGAAGGGGACGAAGCCTGAGATGTCGCGCATCGCCTATGTCAACGGTCGTTATGGGCCGAAGTCCGAGGCCACCGTCCATATAGAGGATCGTGGGTATCAGTTCGCCGACGCGGTCTATGAGGTGTGGGGCGTCTCCGCTGGCCTGCTCATGGACTTCGAGGGCCACATGGCCCGCCTGGAGCGTAGTCTCGACGAGCTGAAGATTGTCCGTCCGATGAGCCGGGCTGCCCTGACGCAGGTGCTACGCGAAACCGTCCGGCGCAACCGCGTCGCGAACGGCCTGGTCTATCTCCAGATCAGCCGCGGTACGGCACCGCGCGATCATGCTTTTCCCGCAACTGACACACCGCCGTCGGTGGTGGTGACGGCCAAGTCGGTTAACCGGGCTCGTCAGGACGCTGCGGCGGCCAAGGGTATTTCGGTTGTGACTCGTCCGGACATTCGCTGGGGGCGCTGCGATATCAAGACGGTGGGCCTGTTGCCCAACATCCTGGCCAAACAGGACGCCCTGGACGCCGGTGCCGGCGACGCCTGGCTGGTCGATGACATGGGGATGATTACCGAGGGAACGGCCTCCAATGCCTGGATCGTCGACCAGGACGGCGTGATCCGCACGCGCGACACCCAGGCCAATATCCTCCGAGGGATCACCCGGGCCGCCATCCTGAGGATTGCAGGCGAGCAGGGTCTAAAACTGGAGGAGCTTGGGTTCAGCGTCGCTGACGTGAAACGCGCGCGCGAGGCCTTCTATACGAATGCATCGGGGTTCGCGACGCCGGTGGTCGCCATTGACGGCACGCAGATCGGCAATGGCCAGCCGGGGGCGGTCGCCTTGCGTCTGCGTGAACTCTATCTCCAGCGCGCCGAGGCGGAAGCCGTTTGAGAGGCATTGCCGCAGACCGCCGGATTCCCTAGCTTAGTTCGTGTGTGTGTGGGGCGGGTGTCCGTTCCGAATATCGAAAGGCCATCATGTCCGCCGACAAGAAGCAGAATTTGCAGGACGCTTTCCTCAACAATGTGCGTAAGGCGCGCACGCCGCTGACAATCTTTCTGGTCAATGGGGTCAAGCTGCAGGGCGTCGTGACCTGGTTCGACAATTTCTGTGTGCTGCTGCGCCGGGATGGTCAGAGCCAACTGGTCTATAAGCACGCCATCTCGACGATCATGCCGGCTTCGCCGGTGCAGCTGTTCGAGCCGGATGCCGACGACGGGGACGAGTGAGCAGGCCCCTCGTTGATCACGCCGCGCCGATCCAGCGCGCAGTTGTCATCCATCCTGATACCCGCGGTTCCGATCGCGACCCGGACGTTCGCCTGGAAGAGGCGGTCGGCCTGGCGCGCGCACTCGACCTGGAGGTCGTGGCTGCCGAGGTGGCGCGGGTACGCAATATCACCCCGGCGACCCTGTTCGGGCGCGGAAAGGTCGACGAGATCATGGCCATTCGCCATGCGACCGAGGCCGATGTGGTGGTCATTGATGACAGCCTGACGCCGATCCAGCAGCGTAATCTGGAAAAGGCACTGGAGGCCAAGGTCATCGACCGGACCGGCCTGATTCTTGAGATTTTCGCCCGCCGAGCCCGCACCGCCGAGGGCAAGCTACAGGTCGAACTGGCACGGCTGAACTACGAACGCTCGCGGCTGGTGCGGACCTGGACCCACCTCGAGCGACAGCGCGGCGGCCTCGGAAAGACCGGCGGTCCCGGCGAAACCCAGATCGAGCTGGACCGGCGCCTGATCGCTGATCGCATCGTTCGCCTCAAGGCCGATCTTGAGGAGGTGCGCCGCACCCGCGGCCTGCACCGCAAGGCCCGCAAGCAGGTACCGCATCCGACCGTGGCTCTGGTGGGCTATACCAATGCCGGCAAGTCGACGCTGTTCAATCGACTGACGGGGGCGGAGGTTCTAGCCAAGGACCTGTTGTTCGCAACGCTTGATCCAACTCAGCGGACAATCAAGCTGCCGCACGGTCGCCCGGCTATCATCTCGGATACGGTGGGGTTCATTTCCGACCTGCCGCACGAACTGGTTGAGGCGTTCCGCGCGACCCTTGAAGAGGTGGCCGAGGCCGACCTGATTTTGCACGTCCGTGACATCGCCAGTCCCGACAGCCCAGCCCAGGCTCGCGATGTCGAGACGGTGCTGGAACGCATCCCCGAAGCCGAGGACAAGCCGCGCCGGATCCTGGAAGTCTGGAACAAGATCGACTTGATTCCAGAAGGCGAACGCGGACTGACTGTGGCGCGGGCGCTCAATACCGATGGCCGCGCGACCGCAGTATCGGCGGTGACTGGAGAGGGACTGGATTCCTTACGCGAGCGTATTGCCGAACTGATCGACGACGAGCCGGAGATCGAGTTGGTATTGGACCCGGCCCAGGGCGAGGCCATGGCCTGGCTTTATCAGAATGGCCGGGTGATCAGCCGCGATACGGATGAGAAGGGTCGCTCGAGAGTGCGGGTGCGCCTGCACGCGGCGGCGCTCGGTCGTTTCGAGCAACAGTTTGGCGACTGACCCGCTGGGGTGTTCATCTCTCCGTATGAAACTCATACGAGTTTTGGCACTGTCTGTTGCGACCTTGGGTATCGCCGCCGGGCACAGTTTCGCACAGCTGGAACCTCAAACGCGATTTGAGGACGGCTCGCGTGTTACCTGGACCGCCCAGCCCAGTCCATCAGGCGTCTGGTCCGCCATGCGACGCGCTGGTCTGGGCCATTCAGACGTAGGGGCGTGGGCCGTGATCGGGTGCGTCATCGCAGGCAATCGCCGACTGAGGGACTGCCAGGTGATTCAGCAGTCGTCTGAAGAGTCTCAGGTGGGCGAGGCGCTCCTGGAAATGGCTCCGCGTTATCGTGCCGCTTCACAAGGCCCAAACGGTGCCTCGAGTGTTGGCCGGCGGGTCGAGATCGCGATGGGGTATGCCGGTGTGGCCGTGCCCTAGGCCATCGAGCGGGTCGGTCAGCCGAGCTCAGGGGTGCCACCGCACCAGGGGTGTGTCGGCTCTGAGATAGAGCGGATGTTTGGGGCTGCCGTCACCATTTGTCCCGAAACACCACAGGTCATGGCCGTCCTCAATCAGGGCCTCGACCAGGGCGGAGCCGGCCTGCGCTAGCGCCCGATTGAGCTTGCCGTGGCACATTATGATCTTGGCGGCACCGGCGGCGGCCCGTCGGATAGCGGGCAGATTGTCGGGTGAAGACGCGACCACGCCCGGCTCAAGCAGCATCCTGGGATGGGTCGCGCGATAGTCGCCGACATTGGCCTTGATCATGGCGTCAAAGCCCTCGCGCTGGGCGAAGGTCCATTCGCGGCCACAGGTCGGGTCGTTGACCGTAGCATCGGCAGTCGACGGATTCATGCCGATGAAGAGCAGATAGTGGTCCGGAAAGGCATCACCCTGCCAGCGCCGCATCAGGGTACGATAGCGACCGTTGGCGCTGAACGCTGCATCGCCCTTGACGCCGTCCATCAGGGCCAGTCGGACTTTGCCGCCAGGATCATGCAGATGCTGGGTCATGGGGCGGTCTGTCTCACGCGCTGATGAAGGCCGCAACGGCGGCATAGTCGGGCAATAGACCATGCGCTCCAGCGGCGGACAGCCGCGCGCCGTGTCCGTCGCGGATATGTCCTCCGGCCAGGAGGCCAATCACGGTCATGCCGGCGGCGGCTCCAGCCTGGACACCCGCCGGACTGTCCTCGATGACCACGGTACGATCCGGGGTCACACCCAACTCGGCCGCCGCGTGCAGGAACAGGTCCGGGTGCGGCTTTCCACGCGTCACATGGATCGCGCCGCTGTAGATCGGTCCGGCGTGCGCCGGGGCGATGCCCATGGCCTTCAGGCCCAGCTCGATCCAGGCGGGTGGGCTGGACGAGGCGATGCAGCGCGGCAGCGCCAGATCAGCCATGAAGGCCGCCGCGCCCGGCACTGCCGTCAGTTCCGTCGCCGCACGCGCGTGGCAAAGCTGGGTCCAGTCTCCGAGCGCCGTATCGGGGCAGCGCCGGCCCAGGCGGGCCTCAATGTCCGGCACGCAGTCGAGCCAGCGCCGTCCCATATAGTTCGCCAGGGCGTCATCCAGCGTCGTAGGCAGGCCTAGGCCGGTCAGGACTTCGGCCATGGCCTGGTTGTTGAGCAGCTCGCTGTCGGCAACGACCCCGTCGAAATCGAAGATGACCAGATCGAAGCGGCTCACGCCCGCTCCGCGACCTTGGCGGCGTTCCACAGGCCGTCCATCTCGGCTAGGTCGGACTGTTCGGGCGTGCGGCTGTCCTTGGCCAGCTCGGCCTCAATAAAGCCGAAGCGGCGCACGAACTTGGCGTTGGCGGCGCGCAGGGCGTCCTCGGGCTCGACGCCCAGCTTGCGGGCCAGATTGGCCATGACGAACAACAGGTCGCCCAGTTCTTCGGCGGCCTTTTGGTTGTCGCCAGCGGCCAGCTCGGCTTTCAGCTCGGCGACCTCTTCATCCAGCTTGTCGACGACCTCGGCGGTCGAAGGCCAGTCGAAGCCGACGCGGGCGGCGCGCTTGGTCAGTTTGGCGGCGCGAGCCAGGGCGGGCAGGGCGACCGGTACGTCATCGAGCACGCCATGCTGGGCCTTGGCTTTGCGTTCCTCGGCCTTGATGTCCTCCCAACGAGCCTTCTGGGACCAGGCGCTGGCCTTTCGGTCTTCCAGCTCGCCGTCCTGGGGGAAGACATGGGGATGCCGGCGTTCCAGCTTGTCGCCCATGGAACGGGCGACGTCTTCATAGGCAAAAAGCCCTTGCTCCTCGGCCATTCGGGCATGGAAGACGACCTGAAACAGGAGATCGCCGAGCTCCGTCTTCAGATCATTGAAATCGCGCCTCTGGATGGCGTCGGCCACCTCATAGGCTTCCTCGATCGTATAGGCGGCGATGGTGTCAAAGGTCTGTTCGACATCCCAAGGACAGCCACCGTCTGGATCGCGCAGGCGCGACATGATGCCGTTCAGCCGATCGGTCTGGTTGCTCACGGCCGGTTCGCCTTCGCGGCCAGGTCAGCCTGAACCTGTCTATATCGAGCCTCGGTCAGCGGATATTTGCGAACTACCCAGGCGGTCAGCACCAACAGGACCGCCGGTGCGGCGATGAACAGCCAACTGAGGCCGGCGATCACGTCGGGCGCATTGACCGCTCCTTCCTCGGCCTGGAAGCCCATCCATTCCAGGATGGCGAAGGCCCCGACCGAGACGGCATAGCCGAGCTTGGAGGTGGCGTTGAGGATGGAGAAGAGTAGTCCCGTCTTGTCGGCATCATCCTCCAGCCGGACGGCATCGGAGGCGTCCGCCATCATCGCCCGAAGCAGCAGATCTCCGGATCCGAAGGCCAATCCCGTAAAGAAGATCGCCCCCAGAGCCATCGGAAAATTCCCGACCGGAACCAGAAGGGTCGCACCGGCGAAACTGGCGGCGAAGAAGATCGAGGCGACGGCGAGTGCCAGGTGCTTGCCGATGCGGGTGGCCATGACCGCCCAGATCGGCGCGCCGATCAGGCCGGCGACGAAATAGATCAGCAGCATCAGGGAGGTCTGCTCGCGGTCAAAACCGCGCGCCTGCTCAAAGAAGTAGAAGAACAGAACCCCGATCAGACCGCGGGCGCAACCGAGCAGCAGATCCGACAGGAGCAGTCGTCGAAGGACCGGCTTGGCGATCAGCGCCAGGGTCGCTCCAACACCCCCGTGGGGTGGTGGTGACGCGTTCAGTGGTTCTGGTGTGAAGCGCAGCGTGAAGACCAGCGCCACGGGCAAGAGGACGATGATGAACCAGCCCTGGGTGCGAACCGCCTCGATATAGGTGCCGTCGAGCGGGCCCTGGACGATGGCGGGAATGGCCAGGACGGCCAGCACGCCGACGATGTTGGCCGCCTGCCACCAACCATAGATCCGGCTGCGCTGATCGTAGTCCGGGGAGAGGATCGAGGCCCAGCTCATCTGGCTGAGCAAGCTGATTGAATAACCGAGATACATGATTACCAGCCAGAGCGCGAGATAGGCGGTCGAGGCCCCCTGGGCCGCGAAGAACAGCATGGCGACCGAGCCCATCAGGATCGGTGCGCCGGCGGCCATCCAGACCCGGTACCGCCCCCACTTCGTGGAGGTTCGGTCGATGACCATACCCAGGAACGGATCAACCACGATGTCGGCCAGACGCACAATCAGGAAGACCAGACTGACGGCCGAAAGCGGCACGCCGACGTGGCTGGCATAGAATTCGGGCAGGGTCACATAGACAGGCAAGCCGAGTGCCGCATAGGGCAGACAGGATGCGGCGAAGGCGGCGAGGGTCCAGTTCGATCGGCGGACCGTCGTCGAAGGGTTCGGTTCACTCATGGAGTCGGTCTAGCGGAGTCGCTAGCCCCTGTCGCGGGCCGGTCAGCCGCCTTCCATCCCGACCAAGGCCGGTGAAACATGGTGTTCGGCCGGCCAGCCGCCCTGGGGAACGTCGGTCGCGCCGATCACCGATTCGACGACGCGCCAGTCTAGTCCGTCCCAGTGAAGAAGAACCACGCCCAGGTCGCCGTCCATGGTGCCGCCGGAGACGGCAGCGGACAGCGGCGTCGCGCTCCAGTCGACCGCCGAGCCGTCTACGTTGCGCACCGGGCCATATACGAAGACCCATTCCCCCTGCGAGCGCATGATCTCCGGGTTGATGACCACGCTGCGTCCGGCCTGTTCGCTCAGGTTCGCGTTTGTCGGCCCTATCACCGCCAGCCGGATCGGATCATCGCCGGCGAGTTCGGGGTTCAGCTCGGGAGCAGCGGGCCCGGCGACACCGCCGGAGGTGTCCGTGCCGCTCGCCGGCGCTGCGGCTGGTTCATCGCCCTCGGGATACTGCGACGACGGACCTGGCTGACAGGCCGCGATGGATAAACCAACCGCCAGAACGCCGATGACCTTCGTATGCATGGAATACCCTCCGTTCGGCGGAATGATTCCTCAGAACCTCGCCCTTTGAAAGGGTGGCCGTTACACGGTCTGGGGACTGTTTCGACCCTAGTGGTGGCCGCCGGCCGGGAGCCACTGAGGCCAGGCCCAGCCCAGATCCATGAATACGTCATAGGACCCGTCGTAAATCATCCTGAGCGCCACGAAGAATACGATGACGAGGCCGACATAGGCGATCCAGGCGTGACGGTTGAGCAAACGGGCGATGAAGGTTGCCGCCACCCCCATCAGAGCGATGGAGAGGATCAGTCCGAATACCATGATCCAGGGGTGTGCGTGCGCAGCCCCGGCCACGGCCAGGACGTTGTCCAGGCTCATGGTGATGTCAGCGATCATGATCTGGATCAGGGCCGCGCCAAACGTCTTGCGCTTGATGCCCAGCTCTTCAGGTGTGGCACCGCCGCCGTGATGGACGGCCAGGGCGGCCTCCATTTCCTCGGTCGATTCCGCCTGGTCGTGGGTCCGCTGTTCCTGCAGCTCGCGCCACATCTTCCAGCACACCCACAGCAGCAGGAAGCCGCCGGCCAGCAGCAGGCCGACGATGGCCAGAAGCTGAACCGTGACCAATGCAAAGCCGATACGCATCACCACGGCGGCAGCCAGGCCGATCAAGATGGCGCGACGCCGCTGATCCACCGGCAGGGCGGCGGCGGCCAGACCCACAGCCACGGCGTTATCGCCGGCCAGAACCAGGTCGATCATCAAGACCTGCCCGAGCGCCACCATCTGGCTGGCGAACTCGGGCGACGTGAAGAAGTTGATCAGGAAATCCATAACGTGGCTCTAGGTCAGGTCTTGGGGCGCGGCAAGATGCAGGTCAGGTTCGGCTTTGCGCGCGGGCGGCTTCATAGAGGGCGATGGCGGCGGCGTTGGAGACGTTCAGGCTCTCAAAGCCGCCCGGCATCGGGATGCGGGCGACGGTGTCGCAATGCTCAGCGACCAGGCGACGCACACCGTCGCCTTCTGAGCCCATCACAAGCACGGTCGGGCGGTCATCCAGTGCGGCTTCCAGTGTCAGGTCCGTCGCGCCGTCCAGCGCGACAGCGCGCCAGCCCAGGTCGGCCAGCTTCTCCAGAGCTCGGCTCAGATTGGTGACGCGCGCGTGCGGCAGTCGCTCGGTGGCCCCGACGGCTGCCTTGGCCAGAGGCCCGGCCAGGGCCGGGGTGTGACGGTCCTGAACCACGATGCCGCGCGCACCGAACGCCAGGGCGGAGCGAAAAATGGCCCCGACGTTCTGGGGGTCAGTGATCTGGTCCAGCATGACGATCACGCCATCGGCTGGATCAGCCAGATCTTCCAGGCTGACGCCCTCGAGCGGTGCGACCTTGAAGACGAAACCCTGATGCACGGCACCAACCGGCAGAAGCTTGTCCAGGGCCCGCGGTTCGAGAATCTCCGCATGGTGCCCGTTCGGGGCCAGGCCGGTCGATTCGATCTCGGCGGCGCGGTCGGGTGTAGCCATCAGCCGGCCCATGCCCTTGCGCGCGGGGTTGGCCAGGGCTGCCAGTACGGCATGACGCCCCCAGATCAGATGATCAGCCTCGATCTTTCGCGGCTCCCGAGGGCGGGAATCACTGTCGGGGCGGGGGCTCCAGCCGCGCTCGCGCACGGGTTCGAACCGGCTTTTCCCGCCTTGTTTTTTACCGGCCTTACGGTCGTTGCGTTCGCGATTGGTCGCCACTATAAGACGCCCTCCGATTTGGGGCCCTGAGGTTTCGGGGTCTGGCGCTGTCCCTATCAGGGGCCGGTCGCCGGGTCACCAGCCTCCGTTCCGGTCGCGCCGCAAGGCGGGGCAGGGACGCTTCAAATCTCGCACCGAGCGCGCTGGGGGAATGTCCCGAGCGGCAAAGGGGGGGGACTGTAAATCCCCTGCGTAAGCTTCGTAGGTTCGAGTCCTACTTCCCCCACCACGCGCCGGTCGAGATGAGAAGGGACGCCTTGAGCGGTGCGGGTATAGCACAATGGTAGTGCAGCAGCCTTCCAAGCTGAGGATGCCGGTTCGATCCCGGCTACCCGCTCCAGTTTTTTTCACGCGAACCAATCCGCCGCTGGCGGTCAGGAGTATTGGCCATGGCCAAGGAAAAGTTCGAACGCACGAAGCCGCATTGCAACATCGGCACGATTGGTCACGTTGACCATGGCAAGACGACGCTGACGGCGGCGATTACGATGACGCTGGCGAAGGCTGGTGGTGCGA
>JAFLCS010000007.1 GCA_017302105.1 Caulobacterales bacterium
CTGAACCCGCGCCGGCCCCGCCGCCCTCGGCGACTGGACTGGCTCCGGCCACGCCGCCGCCGCCCGGCGCCGCCGATACGGCTGACCGTCTGGCCCCTGAGCCCAGCGCCCGCATGGCCCCGGCCTCGATGCGTCAGGCCGACGGTACCCTGCATCCCATCCAGGACAGCGCCTATTTCTCGCTCGACCCGAACGAGAACGCCCAGGTCTCGGCCCATATCGACGAGTATTTCAACCAGCCGCTGGATATCTTTCCGTTCTGGGAAAGCGACGGCAAGCCGGACCGCTTCCACGTCCTGTACGATCGCCAGATTGAAGAGCGGTTCCCGGCCGAACGCGATATTCGCAGCCACATCCACAACTATGGCCGCAGCGTCTTTCGCCGGATGATGACCCATTTCACGGTCAAGCGCCTGTTCCAGGGTGGGGCCCTGGCGGCGCTGGCTGCGCTGGCTCTGATGGGGCCGACCTGGTTCGCCGGCTTCGTCGGCTCCCAGCCGCTGGGCCTAATCCTGGCGGTGGTGGCGATGGTGGCGGTGTTCGGCCTGTGGTGGGCGATCCAGGCCATCCTGTTCACCCAGTACCGGTTCCGTCTGGAGAACGACACCTATGAGATGTCGCGCCGCATCGTCGAGCGCACCCGCGAGCTGCAGAACCTGTTCACCACCGGCCGGGCCATGGCCGACCAGGCCGAGACCCAATACCAGATGGACGGCAAGGGCTGGGGCCAGCGGTCGCTGTATCTGACCCGCCTGACCATGTGGCTGGGCGCACGCATGGAGTATCTGGAGAAATTCATCCAGATGCAGCTGTGGCGAGTCCGGCGCGAACGCTACTGGATGCGCTGGCTGGGCCGGTTCGCCACACCGCTGGTCTATCTGGTGTTCCTGGGCGTGCTGGCGCTGGAGCCGGCCCCGCTCGGCGGCGAGGCCGCCTTCCGCGGACTTCAGGCCATGGCCGCCCTTCTGGGAGCGGGCATTTCGTGGGTCTCCTACTTCCGCTGGCAGACGCCGATCCAGTTGATCCAGGACAAGCTGGGCCTGGAAAGCTGGGTGCGCTACGCCTCGCTGGACGTCGACAACGCCGTGGCCGATCAGGTCCGGCGCGACAAGGAACGCCTGGTCGAATACCGCGCCCTGACGCGCGGTCGCGGATAAGGACCGGCCCAATATTGGCGCGGGCCGATTTCTGACACACCGGACATCCCCAGCCCCGACAAGGGCTGGCGTTCGCCGCATTGGTGCCCCAGATGTCGGGTGTCTTCCCTCGCCTACGCCCTATGACGGATCGTCTGATGAAGTCTTCCCACCTCGCCATCGCCGCCGCCCTTCTGCTCTCGGCGTGCGGCAATCCGGACAACAGCCAGGCCCAGCAGGGGCAACTGGGTGAGCCGACCCGGCGCGCGCCCGAGACTCAGGGCGACCTGCAGGCCTCGTTCGCGCCGGTGGTCCAGGTCTCCGCCCCGGCCGTGGTCAATATCGCAGCCCAGACGGTAGTGCGCGAGCGCGATCCCTTCTTTGAGATGTTCGGTCGGGGTCGCACGCGTGAGCGGGTCGGTCAGTCGGTCGGATCGGGGGTCATCGTACGCTCGGACGGCATCGTCGTGACCAACAACCACGTCATCGAGGGGGCCCGCCAGATCATGGTCACCCTGAATGACCGACGGGAGTTTCCGGCCGAGGTGGTCCTGGCCGATCCGCGCTCGGACCTGGCGGTGCTCAGGCTCGACACCGGTGGGGACCGGCTACCCACCATGCCGATCGACGACGAGAGCACCCTGCACGTTGGAGACCTGGTGCTGGCCATCGGCAATCCGTTCGGCATCGGCCAGACGGTGACGAGCGGCATTATCTCGGCGCTGGACCGCTCGGACGGCCAGGGCGCGACCGCCTATATCCAGACCGATGCGGCCATCAACCAGGGCAACTCTGGCGGGGCGCTGGTCGACATGGACGGCGATCTGATCGGCATCAACACCATGATCTTGTCGCCCTCGGGGACGTCGGCCGGCGTCGGCTTCGCGGTGCCGGCGGCCATGGTCCGGCGCGTGGTCGAAAGCGCTGCCGGCGGCGAAACGGCGGTGGAGCGAGCCTGGCTGGGGGCCTCGGTCTCACCCATGACCACCAATGAAGCCAACCGCCTGGGCATGGACAGCCCGCGCGGCGTCATCGTCAACAGCGTCTATCGCAGCGGCCCGGCCGCCAGCGCCGGCGTGCGCCAGGGCGACGTCATCACCCAGGTGGCTGGCCAGGCGGTCGAGGATGCGGCGGCGCTGAACTTTCGCATCGGCGTGGTGCGGCCGGGCGAACAGGTCGCCCTGACGGTGTTCCGCGACGGCTCCGAGCGAACCTTGAACGCCCGCGTCGCCGTCCCGCCCGGCGATGCGACACCCGAGACCGTGACCATCGGCGGACGCAATCCCTTCACCGGCGCGGCGGTGGCCGACCTGACCCCGGCCCTGGCCGACCGCATCGGGGCCGATCCGATGGCCGGCGGGGTGATCCTGACCGGCGTGTCGGGCCGCTCCTATGCGGCGGCGGCGGGCTTCCGCCCCGGCGACGTGGTGCGTAGCCTGAACGGCCAGGAAATCACTTCGACCCGCCAGCTCCAGCAGCTGATCGAAGGAACCGAACGCGGCTGGGACATCGTCATCCTCCGAAACGGCCAGGAAGTGCGCGGGCGGTTCTGATGAGAATCCCTTCTCCCCTTGTGGGAGAAGGTGGCGCTTCGGCGAAGCCGAAGTGACGGATGAGGGGTTGCACTGACTTATCGGCAGCGTGCGTCGGGCCGGCCTGGTCAGACAGGACTGCGCGCGCCCTCATCCGACCCGCTTCGCAGCCCACCTTCTCCCACAAGGGGAGAAGGGCTAGGTAAGGCCGCGATGACCGACCTGTTCGAAGCCTCCGGGATCCATCCGCCCGACGCGCCCCTGGCCGACCGGCTGCGACCGCGCGTGCTGGAGGACGTGGTCGGGCAGGATCATCTGCTGGGCGCCGGCGGGCCGATCCGGCGAATGGTCGAGGGCGGGCGGCTGGCTTCGATGATCCTGTGGGGGCCGCCGGGCACCGGCAAGACCACCATCGCCCGGCTGCTCGCGAAGGCGGCGGGGTATGAGTACCAGCAGATCTCGGCGGTCTTCTCCGGCGTGGCCGATCTGAAGAAGGCGTTCGAACAGGCCCGCGGGCGCCGCGCAGCCGGCCAATCGACCTTGCTGTTCGTGGATGAGATCCATCGCTTCAACCGCGCCCAGCAGGACGGCTTTCTGCCCTTCGTCGAGGAAGGCGTCGTCACCCTGGTCGGGGCCACGACCGAGAATCCGTCGTTCGAGCTGAACGGCGCTCTGTTGTCGCGGTGCCAGGTGTTCGTGCTGAGACGGCTGGACGAAGCCGCGCTCGATCAACTGTTGATCAGAGCCGAGATGGACGCCGAGCGGACCCTGCCTCTGGAGCCTCAGGCGCGCGAGGCTCTGGTGGCGATGGCCGATGGCGACGGGCGCTATCTGCTGACCCTGGCCGAGGCGCTGTTCAACCTGACCGACGGGTCCGAGACCCTGTCGCCAGCGGACCTGGGGCAGGTGCTGCAAAAGCGCGCGCCCGCTTACGACAAAAGTCGAGAAGAACACTATAATCTTATATCAGCACTACATAAATCTGTTCGCGGATCAGACCCGGATGCGGCCCTTTACTGGCTGGCGCGGATGCTGGACGGGGGCGAGGATCCGCTGTTCCTGGCCCGCCGGATCGTGCGGATGGCGGTCGAGGATATCGGCGCGGCCGACCCGATGAGCCTGGTCATCGCCAATGCTGCCAAGGACACCTACGACTTCCTGGGCAGCCCCGAGGGCGAGCTGGCCCTGGCCCAGACGGTGGTGCATCTGGCCTGCGCGCCCAAGAGCGTGTCGGTCTATAAGGCCTATAAGGCCGCGCTGGGCGCCGCGCGCGAAACCGGCTCGCTGATGCCGCCCGAGAACATCCGCAACGCCCCGACCCAGCTGATGAAGGACCTCGGCTACGGCCGCGGCTATCAGTACGACCCGGACGCCGAGGGCGGCTTCTCCGGTGCCAACTACTGGCCGGACGGCATGGCCCCGCGCCGCTTCTATCAACCCACCGACCAGGGCCACGAGGCGCGGGTCAAGGAGCGGCTGGACCGCTGGGCCCAGATGCGGCGGGAGCGCAGCAGCGACGATGACTGAACGAAATCGACTGGTGGTGATCGCCATCCTGGCCCTGCTCACCATGGGCATCGCCGGCGTGGCCCTGTTGATGGAAGTGGAAGGCGGCGACGGCGGGCGGCTCGGGATGTTCGCCGGCGCGCCTCTGATCGCGGCGCTGTTGCTGACCTTCGCCAGCGGACGGAGCCGATGAATCTGAACCAGGTGACGGTCGAAGCCTCCGATATCGGCCGGGCGGTCGACTTCTACACGCGGCTCGGTCTGGAGCTGATCGTCCTGTCGGATCACTACGCCCGGCTGCTCTGTCCGGGCGGCGCGACCTTCTCGGTCCATCTGAGCGAAGCCCCTGCCCCGGTGGTACCCTGATCTATTTCGAGTGCGAGGATCTGGATGCGCGCTGCGCGCGGCTAGCCGACGACGGCGTGGTCTTTGACAGCGCTCCGACCGACCAGCGCTGGCTCTGGCGCGAAGCGCGGCTAGGCGACCCTGACGGCAACCGCCTGTGTCTGTATTGGGCCGGCAAGAACCGCGTCGATCCGCCTTGGCGGGTGGGCCAAGGCGACCCAGTCTGATCCCTCTCCCGAGGGGAGAAGGTTCGCCTGCTATGCCACCAGCTTCTCGGCCTGGGTCAGGTCCACGCTGACCAGCTGGCTCACGCCGCGCTCCGGCATGGTGACGCCATAGAGGCGGTCCATGCGGCTCATGGTCACCGGATTGTGGGTGATGACGATGAAGCGGGTGTCGGTGCGGCCGCGCATCTCGGCGAGCAGGCGGCAAAAGCGGTCGACGTTGGCGTCGTCGAGCGGCGCATCGACCTCGTCGAGCACGCAGACCGGGGCCGGATTGGCCAGGAAGACCGCGAAGATCAGGGCCGTCGCGGTCAGGGCCTGTTCGCCGCCCGACATCAGGCTCATGGTCGACAGGCGCTTGCCCGGCGGGCAGGCGAAGATCTCAAGACCGGCTTCCAGCGGATCGTCACTTTCGACCAGCTTCAGCTCGGCCTGACCGCCGCCGAACAGGGCGGTGAACAGGGTCTGGAACTGGCCGTTGATGGTGTCGAAGGCCCCCAGCAGCCGCTCGCGGCCCTCGGCGTTCAGCTCGTCGATGCCATCGCGCAGCTTGGCGATGGCACCGGTCAGGTCCGAGCGTTCCAGCTTCATCGACTGGAGGCGTTCTCCCGTCTCGGAGGCTTCCTCGTCAGCGCGCAGATTGACCGCGCCCAGGGCCTCGCGCTCGCGCTCCAGACCGAACAACAGGGTCTCGGCCCCGGCCGCGTCGCTGGGCAGGGCGATGGCGTCGTCCTTGAGCTTCTGGCCCAGTTCGTCCGGGCTCATCAGGGCGGCTTCGCGCACCTGCTGATCGGCGTCGTTCAGGCGGATCTGGGCGGCCTCGGCATGGGCCGACAGCCCGGCCCGCGCCTCGCGGGCCTCGGAGACGGCGCGTTCGGCGGCGCGGCTCTCGCGGTCGGCAGCTTCGGCCAGACCCTCGACCTCGGCCAAGGCGTCGGACGAGGCTGCGCGACGGGCCTCGGCCTGGGCGAACTGGTCGATCAGGGCCTCGCGGCGCCGGCCGATCTCTTCAGGTGCTTCCTGGGCGCGGGTCAGTTCAGCGCGTGCCCTGGCCTCGTCCTTGTCCAGCTGGGTCAGGCGCTGTTCGCCCGAGGCGGCACGACCGGTCCAGCCCTGAACGTCGCGGTCCAGCTGGTCCAACCGGCGGGCCCGGCCCTCGCGCTCACGCGCCTCGGCGTCGCGTTCCAGTCGGGCGGCGGCAGCATCCGAGCGGGCGTCGTCGGCCTGGGTGCGGGCGGTGTCTAGTTCGGTTTTCAGATCATCCAGGGCGCTGGAGCCGCCCTGCCCTTCGGGCGTCGCGGCCTCGGCCTCGCGCGCGGCGGTCAGCTCAGCTTCCAGCCGGACCAGTTGTTCGTCCAGGGCCTGGGCGCGGGCCTCGCGCTGCGCCTGGGCGCGCGACAGGGCGTCGTGGGCATTGCGGGCCGTGACCACGCCGCGTTCGGCCTCAACCGGATTCTGGCGCGCCTGGCGCAGGGCCTGGTCGGCGGCCTTCACCGCCTCGCCGGCAGCGGTCAGCAGCGCTTGCGCCGCGTCGACCTGGGGCTTGAGCGTCTCGATCTCATCTTCCAGCTCGGCCAGCCGGTTGCGCTGCTCCATGCGGATGGCGGCCGGCTTGGGTGCCTCGGCCCGCGACACGAAGCCGTCCCAGCGCCACAGATCGCCCTGGCTGGACACCAGCCGCGCCCCGACCGGCAGCCCCTTGGCCAGTCGGTCGCCGTCGGCCCGTTCGACCAGGCCGCACCAGTTCAGACGCGCCGACAGGGCCGGGGGTGCCGCGATATGATCGGCCAGGGGCGTAACCCCGGCCGGCCAGGCGGGCGCGGCGGCTTCGGCTCCAGCCCAGTGGACCGCCGCAGCCGGGTCCAGCGCGGCGTCCAGATCATCGCCGAGCGCAGCGGCCAGGGCGGCCTCGAACCCCTTGTCCGCCTGGGTCGATTCCAGCGCCGCCGCCTGGGCCTGATGCGCCTTGGCCAGCAGTTGGGCCAGGCCGCGCGCCTCGGCGGTCAGGCGGTTGAGCCTGTCCTCGGCCTGGCGGGCGCCCTGGCGGGCCTCGTGTTCAGCGGATTGCGCCTCGCCGCGCGCGGCCTCCGCCGTCTCGACCTCGGCGCGGGCGACCTGCAGGGCGGCGACAGCGGCGTCCAGATTGGCGCGGGCCTCCGTGATCTCGGGTGTTTCCAGCGGGCCGACGGCCTCGCGCTCGGCCTTGGCGCCGGTGACGGCGTGCTCGGCCCGGGCCAGCCGGTCGGTGACGTCGCGGCGGCGCTGGGCCTCGGCGTTCAGCCGGGCCTCGATCGAGGCCACAGCCCCGGCCAGGCGTTCGACCTCGGCGTCGGCGGCGGCGCGGCGCGCCTCGGCGGCTTCGACCGCGGCCTGCAGCTCCGGCCCCCGCTGCGGCGCCGCGTCGGCCTCGGCCTTCAAGGCCTCCAGTTCTTCGGACAGACGCGACACCTGGGCGGCGGCGTCGTCGCGCATCTCGGTTTCGCGCTCGCGGTCCGAGGCGATGCGGCGCACGTCGTCGCTCAGGCGTTCGACCGCTTCGCGCGCGGCCTGGTCCTGCATATCCAGTCGATCCCGCTCGACCGTCATCCGGTGCAGAAGGGCAGCGGCGACGGCGTCCTCCTCGCGCGCCGGCTTCATCTTTTCGGCGGCGGCCAGGGCGGCGGTCTGGGCCCGGGCTGAGGCGCGGGCCTGCTCTTCGACGGCCTTGTCGGCCTCAGCCAGGGCCTCATTGGCCGCTTGCAGCGCCGCGCGCGCGTCGGTCCAGCGGGCATAGAGCAGCGCCGATTGCAGGGCCCGGATCTCGGCGGCGACCTTCTTGTATTTCTCGGCCTGGCGCGCCTCACGCTTGAGGCGGTTCAGCTGGGTCTCCAGCTCACCGGCGATGTCGTCCAGCCGCGACAGATTGGTCTCGGCGGCGCGCAGGCGAAGCTCGGCCTCATGACGGCGGGTGTGGAGCCCCGAGACCCCACCGGCCTCTTCCAGAATGCGGCGACGGTTCTGCGGCTTGGCCGCGATCAGTTCGGAGATCTGACCCTGGCGGACCAGGGCCGGCGAATTGGCCCCGGTCGAGGCGTCTGCGAACAACAGCTGGACGTCGCGCGCGCGGACTTCCTTGCCATTGACCTTGTAGGTCGAGCCGGCCCCCCGATCGATCCGGCGCGACACCTCCAGCGAGGGTGCGTCGGTAAAGGGCTGGGGCGCGCGCCGGGCCGTATTGTCGATGGTCAGCTGGACCTCGGCGTGATTGCGCGCAGGCCGATCAGACGAGCCTGCAAAGATCACCTCGTCCATGCCCGAGGCGCGCATGGCCTTGGCCGAATTGGCCCCCATGACCCAGCGCAGGCTTTCCAGCACATTCGACTTGCCGCAGCCGTTCGGCCCGACCACGCCCGTCAGGCCGGGTTCGATCCGAAACTCAACCGGATCGACGAAGGACTTGAAGCCAACGATGCGAAGGCGCTGGAATTCCAAGGCCGGCCCTCAGCCCCCCGCCTGGCGGACGGCAGCGTCCAGTTCAGCCAGAGAATTGCCCGTCTGAAGCTGTCGGCCGTTGACGAAGAAGGTCGGGGTGCCCCGAACCCCGCGATCCAGGGCGGCATTGGTCCGTGCCTCGAGCGCCATGAGGGCAGCGTGATCCGACAGACAGGCCTGGAAGGCCTGTTCATCGACACCATGCCGCGCGCCGATGGCCCGCAGCCGATCCAGCGGCGCATCGAAGACGGCACGCTGTTCACGCATCAGGTCGCCCACCACATCGAAATAGCGGTCCGGCCCGGCGCAGCGCGCCAGGAGGAATCCGGCCGTTGCGACCGGCACCGGCGGCGTTGGCAGTTCCCGGAACACGAACCGGACCCGACCCGTATCCACGAACTGCCGCTTGAATTCCGGCCAGACATCGTTGTGCCAGGCGGCACAATGACCGCACGTCACCGAGGCATATTCAACCACTGTGACCGGCGCCTCCGCGCGGCCCAGGGTCATATCGCCGGGTTGGACGTCCCGGTCCTGGGCCGCCGAGGCGGCCGCCATGGGCAGCCAGGCGACGGCGATGAGGGCCAGAAGGGCGCGACGCAGCATCGGTCTAGCCCGCAGCCGGGGCTTCTGCAGCCGCCGCCGGCGTTTCAGCGCCAGTCGCCGGAGTCGCCGGCGCGGCGGGAGCTTGCCCCCCGATCAGCGGGCGAAGCGCGGCTTCGAACCCTTCCAGCGTACTGTCTTCGTGGTGTTCGCCGTTGATGAGGAAATAGGGCGTGCCGTTGACGCCCGCCTGTGAGGCCGCCTGAACGCGCGCGTTCAAGGCCTCGACGGCATCCTGATCGGTGACGCATTGATTGAACTGCTCTTCGTTCATGCCGGCCGTCCGGGCGATGTTCAGCAGCTCCTGGCGCGGATTCATGATGACGGCGCGCTGATTGCGCATGATGGAATCGATCACCGCAAAATAACGATCCTCGCCGGCGCAGCGGGCCAGCAGGAAGCCGGCAACGGCGATCTCCTGCGGTGGCGTCGGCAGTTCGCGGAAGACGTAGCGAACTCGGCCCGTATCGACGTAACGGCGCTTGAACTCGGGCCAGGTGCTCTCATTCCAGGCGGCGCAGTGGGCGCAGGTGACCGAGGCGTATTCCACCACCGTGACCGGCGCGTCGGCCGATCCCATCGACATTTCGCCCTCGGCGGGCGCGCCGCCGGAACCGCCGGCACCGTTACAGGCCCCCAGGGCCAGGGCGGCGGCCGACAGGGCACCGGCGATCAGGGCCTTGCGGCGATTGAAATCAAACATGGTGGACCTCCCGGAAGATCAAACGTCAGACTGTCGCGCGATTCCGCGCGCGCGGATGCATTACCCTTGTGGAGAACAGGTGAGGCAAAGGTTTGTCAACGCGCGGGGCCTGATCCATCCCCAGTCTTGAGGGCGCGGCGGCCCAGATTGAGCAGGGCCTGGCGCAGGCCGTCGCTGGCGGCGGGATCGACCGAGGCGCTCAGGGCCTCGTCGCGGGCAGCGTCCAGCGGGCGATCCACCGGCCGTTTCTGAGGCTGGGCGCGGGCCGCGCGCGGCTTGATCGGGCCTTGCGAGATTCTCAGACGCTCGACCGCCCCCTCACCCAGAAACAGGTTCACGCGGCTGATGATCTCGGGGGCCTGGTGCTGGACGAAGGCGGCGGCGGGGCCGACGACGCGCAGTTCCAGCGCGCCGCCCTGGCCGGGTCGGCCCTTCGACAATTTTACCGGCTCGGTGACGCGGGCCAGCTGCTCGCCGACGATCTCGGGCCAGCGGTTCTCCAGTGCGCCGGTTCCCTGGCCGAAGCGGGCGTCCAGCGCCTTGATCAGCGGGGCCAGCGACTTGCCCGCCGGCGGCGCGGGTCGCCGCAGCGGACGCGGACGCTTGCTGGCCAGAATGGCGCGGGCTTCGGCATCGGTCGGCAAGGGGCGCGGCATGACCGCCGTCTTAGCACGCGTCTCTGGCCTAGTCGCTGTTTCCAACTGGCTCTATACCCGCCTCATGTTCAGATCCGTGCTGGTCGCCAATCGCGGCGAAATCGCCTGTCGTGTCTTCCGCACCGCCCAGCGGATGGGGATCGAGACCGTCGCCGTCTATTCCGAGGCGGACGCCGATGCTCCCCACGTCCGCATGGCCGACAGGGCGGTCCTGCTCGGGCCGGCCCCCGCCCGCGAAAGCTATCTGGTCGCCGAAAAGGTGCTGCAGGCCGCGAAAGACACGGGGGCCGAGGCCATCCACCCCGGTTATGGCTTCCTGTCCGAAAACGCCGACTTTGCCGAGGCCGTCGAAGCGGCGGGCCTGATCTGGATCGGGCCCAAGCCCGCCTCGATCCGGGCCATGGGCCTGAAGGACGCGGCCAAGGACCTGATGGACAAGGCCGGGGTGCCGGTCACGCCCGGCTATCTGGGCGAAGATCAGTCGCTCGAAACGCTTCAGGCCGCCGCCGATGCGACCGGCTATCCGGTCCTGATCAAGGCCGTGGCCGGCGGCGGCGGCAAGGGCATGAAAAAGGTCGAAAAAGCCGCCGACTTCGCCTCTGCGCTCGCCTCGGCCCAGCGCGAATCCAAGGCCGCCTTCGGCGACGACCGCGTCCTGATCGAGAAATACGTCACCCGACCGCGTCACATCGAGGTGCAGGTGTTCGGCGATACGCACGGCAATGTCGTGCACCTGTTCGAGCGGGACTGCTCGCTCCAGCGCCGCCACCAGAAGGTCATCGAGGAAGCCCCCGCCCCCGGCATGGACGACGCCACCCGCGCCGCTGTCACCGAGGCGGCGGTCAAGGCGGCCAAGGCCGTCGACTATGTCGGCGCCGGCACGGTGGAGTTCATCGCCGACGCCTCCGAGGGCCTCAAGGGCGACCGCATCTGGTTCATGGAGATGAACACCCGGCTCCAGGTCGAACACCCGGTGACCGAGGCCGTGACCGGCCAGGATCTTGTTGAATGGCAGTTCCGCGTGGCCGCCGGCGAGCCCCTGCCGCTCAAGCAGGACGAGATCGAACTGGACGGCTGGGCCATGGAGGCGCGCCTCTATGCCGAGGACCCGGCCGGCGGCTTCCTGCCCTCGATCGGGGCGCTGGATCATTTCGTCTTGCCTGAGGACGACGGCGTGCGGGTCGAAACCGGCGTCGAACAGGGCGGCGAGGTCAGCCAGTTCTACGATCCGATGATCGCCAAGCTGATCGTCCATGCCGAGGACCGCGAGAGCGCCGCCGCCGGACTGGCCGACGCCTGCTCCCAGGTCCAGGTCTGGCCGGTCAAGACCAACGCCGGCTTCCTGGTGCGCTGTCTGGATCACCCTGATTTCGTCGAGGGCGACGTCGACACCGGCTTCATCGCCGCGCGCGAGGAAGAGCTGGTCGAGCCCGACAACGCCGGCCTGGCCGCCTCGGCGGCTCTGGGCGCGGCGGCGCTGGATCAGGCCTGGGCCCACGCACCCGGCCAGGGTGCGCTGGATCCGGCCTCGCCCTGGGATGGACGCCCCACCGGCCTCTACGGCTTTCGCCTGAACGCGGCTCCGCGCGCTGAAATCCGGCTCGAAGACGCCCGCGGCGTCCACGCCGCACGCCTGGCGCCCGGCGCCGCCGCCGCCCATCCGATGGACACCGGCCTGGTGCTGGAAATGGGCCAGGTGCGCCGCCCGGTCTCGGAACTGGGTGGTGAACTGATCCGTGTCGGCGACGAGGCCGTCACCCTGATCGAGCGCGACGACCGCCGCATTGTCTTCGTCGACGGCGATGCCTTCACCTTCATGTCGCCCAACCACGCCGGCTCGGGTGGGGGCACCTCGGCGTCGGATGGCACCTTGCGCGCGCCCATGCCCGGCAAGGTCGTGGCCGTCCAGGCCAAGGCCGGCGACACGGTCACGAAGGGTCAGTCGATCATCGTCGTGGAAGCCATGAAGATGGAACACGCCCTGACCGCGCCCTTCGACGGCGTGGTGGCCGAGGTCGCGGCCTCGGTCGGCGATCAGGTCACCGATGGAGCCGTTCTGGCTCGCGTGGAGGAAGCATGACGATCACAGTTGCTCTGGTCGCCGGCGTGGCCGGCCTCCTCATGTCCTCGACCTCCCAGGCCGAGGACATCAGCCAGCAGTCGCGCGATGACCTGACGTGTTTCGCCGTCTTCGCCGCCATCTACGGCACGCCGAACTCGGAGATGACCGTCGACGAACGCCAGGCGATCGGCAGCGGCATCACCTATTATCTCGGCCGCCTGGAAGGCCGGGAGCCGCAAATCGACTGGCTCGCCTACCTCCAGGCCCACGAGCAGGAGATCTATAGCCGAGTGCTCGACGAGCAGCAGTTCAATCGCTGCGCGACCGAATTCACCGCTGTCGGGGCGCGTATGGCGGCGACAGGGTCGAACTAGGGTCAGGTGATCACTTCGTGCGGCGTGCGCGACGGCTTCTCGCTGCCCTCGGCCTGGTTTCGGCTGGTCTGATCGCGCCGGGCCGCTACCGCCTGGCGGAGACAGACCCCGCCCTGGACGAACGGTTACGCCGGATCGACCGTCTGCTGGCCGGGGCCTGCGAACCGATGGGACTGCGTGATGTCTGGCTCGACGGCTGCGCCTAGATCCCCAACCCGCCGATCGGCACTGTCTCAAACCGCTCGCCGAAGCCGGCCAGGATCGGACGGGCCAGCCGGATCGCATCCTGCACCTGGGGCAAATGCAGAGAGGCCTGATGGCTTTCGCGGTCAATCCAGACCTCGGTGATCCAGATCGCGCGCTCGTCGGTCGGATCATGGGCCACGATGTAAGACAAACAGCCCGGCATTCCGACCGTATGGGCCACCATGATCCCCGCCAGCGCATCCCGCTGGCCCGGCTGGGCCTGCATCTTGCCGATCAGTCCGTACATCATGATACCTCCGATTTCTCAGGGGCGACCGTATCCGTCATCTCCGGGTCAGTCCCGAGAATCTCCCGCCGTCCTGCCCTGGATCGCCCGGATAGACCCGGCAATAACGGTTGAAACGGGGGCCGCAGCCGACCTACATCCGCCCCATGTCGCTCCACCTCATCAAACTGTGCGTCGGCGTCGCCAAGGTGGAAACCCTGGAGCGGCGCGTGGCCAAGGGTGACTGGCTGAACGTCCATACACGCAATACGCCCAAGCGGGCGGCCGAGCTGGAAGACGGCGGTTCTCTCTACTGGGTGATCAAGGGGTCCATCGTCTGCCGGATGCCGATCGCCGACATCACCACCCACGGCGAAGGCAAACAGTCCCGGTGCGTCATCCGCCTGAAGCCGGAAGTGGTCCGCACGGCTCCCCTGGGGCATCGCCCTTTCCAGGGTTGGCGATATCTTGAGGCACGCAATGCCCCGCAGGACCTGACTCGCGCGGAGGCCACCGACCTTCCCGACGATCTGGTCAAGCGCCTGCGCGAAGCCGGAGCCTGGTGAATCCTGGCGGTTAATCGGTTAACCTGTTTCCTTAAGTCTATCTGGCAACTGAGTTTTTTCTTCCCGCGGGTAATCTTTGCCCATGGTATCGATCAGAACGATTGTCGCCACCCCGTTGCTGGTCGCCCTCGGCGGCTGCAGCCTGGTTGAGGCGGACCCTCAACGCTTCGAGCGTTGGGCCGAAAGCGTGGCCGCCATTCCCATGACAGACGAACCCGTTGGATTGCGCCCCGCGGCCTTTCCTGCACAGGTCATGGGGCTTCGCCCGGCGGTAGATCTGGGTTCACGTACCCCGATGCGGATCGAGGTCGTCGAGGCCGAAGAGCTGTGGGAGCATCGGGCCAACGGCTTCCAGGCCGCGGGCGAGGCCCTTCCCCATCCGGTCGCCGAGGTCGTGGTTGAACGGGCCGTCGCCCGGGCCCCGGTCGTCGCCCAACAGGTCGTGCGCACCCTGACTCACACGGTTCAGCTCGGGGCATTTTCGAGCCGCGCGGCCGCAGAAGCCGCCTGGTCCCGCGTGGCGGGCCACACCGCATTCTCGGGTACCACGCCGCGATACGAAGAAATTCAACGCGATGGTCGCACCCTGGTCCGACTGCGCACCGACGTTGCAGCCAGCCACGTACGCGCCGCCTGCCAGGCCGCTCAGGCCGGCGACTTCTGTGAATCCACAGGCGTGTCCTGATCCCCCCTCGCCCTTCGCCCGTTAACCGCTAGTCTCCCGATTGTAACGCCCGCCAGAGTGAGTCGCGGGTGCAGCGTCTGGAGTCTCGGATGGCCAGGGTCATCGTCGTCGGCAATGAAAAAGGGGGGGCCGGCAAGTCCACCCTCGCCATCCATCTGCTCGCGGGTCTGATGCAGACCGGCCATTCGGTGGCCGTGATGGATCTGGACCTCCGCCAGAGGTCGCTGGCCGGTTTCCTGGCCAATCGGCGGGCCTGGCTCGAGGCCAATCAACTCACCGCGCCGCTTCCGATCGAGCCGGATGCCTTCACCGATGGGGCCAAACTGGCGCGTGCGCCGGAAGCCGAACACCTGGCCCGGTTCGAAGCGGCCTTTGCGGTCGCGCAGGGTGCCGATTTCGTCATTATCGACACGCCCGGTGGCGACACCGCCCTGTCGCGCGCCGCCCACGGCCGCGCCGATCAGATCGTCACGCCCATGAACGACAGCTTCGTCGATTTCGGCCTGCTCGGTGAAATCGATCCGGTGACCTTGAACCTCAAGCGCCCCTCCATCTACGCCGAGACGATTTGGAACGCCCGCAAGGACAAGGCCGCCGACAACCCCCAGGCCGGCCTGGGACAGATTGACTGGCTGGTTGTGACCAATCGCCTGGCCGTGTTCGAAGCCCGCAATCGCCGGCGTGTTGATGAGAGACTGGATCTGCTGGCCAAGCGTGTGGGCTTCCGGGTCGGGCCGGGTCTCAGGGATCGCGTGATCTATCGCGAGCTCTATCCCTTCGGCCTGACGGTGGCGGACCTGTCCGAACAGGTGCGGCCTGTCGAGATTTCGCTCGCCCATGTGGCGGCCCGTCAGGAGCTGCGCTCGCTGATGCAGGCCCTGGGGCTCGAGAACGCGGCCCAGCTGATCGGACCCGGCGAAGCTGCCGATGAGGCGGAGGCGCAGCGGGCCGCGTGAGCCTGGCGTGGATCATCCTCGGCGCAGTCGGCCTTTGGGCCCTGATTCGTCTTGGACGTCAGTCCGACCGGACCAGCCGGGTGCAATGGCGGGTGACCACAACGGTGTTCGCGGCGATCTGCTGGGGGGCCGCTGCCTTGCTGGCCGTTCGCGGATCCTGGCTGGTCGCAGCCTGTCTGGCGGCCGCCGGCGGATGGCTCGCCGTGGCGTCGCGCCAGCGCGACCCGATGTTCCGGCCCACGCAGGACGAGATCAGCGTGGCCGAGGCACGTCGCGTTCTTGGCGTCTCGCAAGCCGCCAACGACCAGGAGATCCAGGCCGCCTATCGTCGGCTGATGGCAAGGGCGCATCCCGACGCGGGCGGCAGCCAGGGCCTCGCCGAGCGGCTCAATGCGGCGCGGGATCGATTGTTGAAGCGCTAGGCTACTGGGCCCTGATGACCATGCACGGCACATTGCGCGCCGTCAGGGCCTCGCAGGCCGCATCGGCCGCGGTGCGCGTGAACCCGACATAACGCGCCCGGAACCAGCCGTTGTCGGACGGCGTAATGGCACCTTCTACGCCGCGGAACTGGTCGCGGAACCGGCGACCGACCTCTCCCAGCCATTCCTGGGCGACGTTCTGCTCGCGGAAGGCACCGACCTGAACGATCCAGCCGGTGGCTCCGTCGCCCTGAGCCCGGACGGGAGCCGTCGGACGCGCCGTCGGTGTCGCTGAGGCCAGAACTGCGGCCGAGGCAGCCTCCTCGGCTTCCTCGGCGTCTGCAACCGCGTCCAGCTGTGCTGAGGCGGCCAGGACCTCCGCCGAGACCGGAACCTCGACCGACGCATACTGTAGCGGAGCCGTATAGCCGCGTCCCGTCGCATAGTGCGCGCCCACACCGCCCGGCAGGGACGCGAACATCACCTGGGCCTGGGCCAGGCTCTCGCCGCGCGCCACGCGCCGCTCAACGTCGAAGCCGATATTCAGAAGGTCCGCCACATGGGCATTGCGCGTGGCGGTCGTCCGACCGCCGAGGACCACCGTGATAAGCCGGCGACCGTCCCGAACCGCCGAGGCTGCCAGGTTGTAGCCCGAGGCGTTGGTGAAACCCGTCTTGATACCGTCAACGCCCGGCATCGAATGCAGAAGGCCGTTGGTGTTGTTGTAGTTGCGGCCTTCGTACTCCCAGTGCCGCTGCCCGAAATAATGGTAGTACTGCGGGAAGTCCCGCATCACGGCCCGGCTGAGAATGGCGATGTCACGCGCAGAAGAGAGCTGGCGGCTGTCCGGGAGGCCATGAGGATTGACGTAGTTCGTCTGGCGCATCCCCAACTGACGGGCACGCCGGGTCATCGACTCGGCAAACGCCGCCTCGGATCCCCCCACATATTCAGCCAAGGCGACCGCAATATCGTTGCAGGATCGAACCGCCAGGGCCCGAATGGCATTGTCGACGGTGATCCGCGAACCGACCGGCAGACCCAACTTCGACGGCGGTTGCGACGCAGCACGCGGCGAGATCGTGATATAGTCGTTGGCGTTGATCCGGCCCTCAGCCAGGGCTTCGAACACCAGATACAAGGTCATGACCTTGGTGATGGAGGCCGGAAATCTTGCGCTGTCGGCATAGCGCTCAAACAGCACTTCGCCCGAATTGGCATCCATCACGATCCCGGCGTAACGAACCTCAGCGTCCTGGGCGATCGCGCTTTGCGAGCCGGCGAGACTGAGGCCAGCCATGCTGACAAGGCAGGCCAGGACCACAAAGACGCGGCGGGCGGAAGCGAGCATGGGCTATCGGTCCGTCTGGTAAGCATTGCACTAGAGCGACGCCCCCACGACGCCGACCCCTGAAGAGCATATCATGCCTCAGCCTGAGTTGCCCTGACGTTAACAGCTTCTTGATGGGCGAATTGGTCGCACCCCCAAAAGGCGATTGTGCGCCGCACAAAATACCCTTGACATATGTTCGCAGGTGCAGCATATAGCCATCACACCGGGCGGATGAGCCCGCCCGAAACCCAATTCTGAGGAGACCACCATGGCCGCCACTGACACCGTCAAGAAGACCGTCGAACAAGCCACCCAAGCCGGCAACCAAGCCTTCAAGGAAGGCGTCGACAAGTCGCTGAACGCGCTGACCGAAGCCAACACCCTGGGCAAGAAGAACATCGAAGCCGCCGTCGAGTCGGTCACGGCCGCCACCCGCGGTGCCGAAGCCCTGTCGGCCCAGGCTCTGGCCTACTCCAAGAAGTCCTGGGAAGACGGCGTGAACGCCGCTCAGGCCCTGGCCTCGGCCAAGTCGGTCCAGGAAGTGATCGAGCTGCAGACCGCCTACGCCAAGACGGCGATGGAAGCCTATCTGGCTGAAGTCACCAAGGCGACCGACACCCTGTCGGCCTCGGTCAAGGACAGCTTCAAGCCGATCAACGAGCGCACCACCGCGATCGTCGAACGCATCCAGTCGGCCCGCTAACCCTCCTCCCAAGAGCGGTACGACTGAAGAAGGCCCGGTGCGGAAACGCGCCGGGCCTTTTCCTTTGCGCGGCGATCGGGGTAGCCAAACTCACAAGCGAGTCCGCGGATCCAAGCAGGGTCGAAAACGCCCCCCCAACAACGCTATCCAAAATCCGGATCGAAGGCGTGGCACCCCGATCAGACCAAGAAAAGTCCTTTGACCGAATCTAGTGTTTACAAATCTGCCAACGGCTGCCCGCAGAGGCAGCCCTCCTCTACACCCTATGAGAGCAGATAGGACTAGAAAGTTTGGGCGCTAAGCGCCGACCTCGTCGGCGCACTCCAACCCAAGCCCGATCCAGAAATTGACCAGGAATCGAGTGATCACAACTCGTTGACTTCTATCTGGTGGGCCAACGATCCGGCATAGCTCATAGCGTATCTAGCCACCTATGAACGAGCGGGCGGACCACCAGATAACCGACAAACAGTCCCATCGGCACCAATCGCCAAATCCCGATGAGAGACCCGAGGCCAGCACTATGATGCCACCACAAAAAACCTCCTACAATGGCAACAAATACCGTCCAATCCGCCGCTACATGTCTTGCATTTCTCGATTTCATGCCATTCAAACAGTAAACTTAGAGACCGAGCGGCACTTTGGCAGCTATCGGCTTGATAAGGGGGGCAGTCATGGACTGGCTATTTGAAACTGCTTCGGGACCGGATTTAGCAGACCTACTCACAACTGGGCTAGCACCCTCACGCGAGGGCCCGGAAGCATCTTTAGACGAAAGAGGAACCACCGCTGACGGAATTGATGATCCACTGGCGAGTTTGGTTCCGCTCGACCCAGAATTCCCCGAAGGCCCAGACCCAAGGACGAATCCACCACCTGTTGAGCCACCTCCCCCATTTCCTGCCGAGCCTCCCGGCCTTCCATTTGATTATAGCGAAATAGTCGACATTGCGGGTCTTATTTCCTGGCTTGAGGACACATTTGGCCCCTCGGCAGATCCGGGCATGGAGAGCTACGACAGTTTGTATGATTATATGGACGGTCGATGGGTCTTCGATATCGACCCCGAACTGTTTGATGGCGGTGGCTGGTACGGCCCAAACTATCCCGGTGGCTACCTTACCGATGGGCAAAATGGAGTTCGGAGCCTCGGCTTCACTAGCGCAAGCGGCACGATCGTGCCTATATTTCGCGAATGGAATGAAATAATTGAAAATCCGCCCGGAAATGGCGAGTCCGCATCGGGATTCACAGTAATTCATCATACTGAATTCCTTGGATTTCAAAATTCTTGCGCTTATCAGGTAGCTTCGATTGACGGACCGTTTGACTGGTTAGGTCGAATTGAAGCCGTCATGGGCGCGAGTGACCTCTTGACTGCCTGGAATAGTCTTTTGACAGCTGCGGATCCCCCTGCAAATACAGTCGCTATTTCTGATCCACGCGTCAGCCCTATGAACGGGCGGTTGACGGCGACGGTAACTTTGGATGGGGAGTTTCTCGGTCATGTTTCGGTTAGTGACACTGGCTATACCTTATATGATCGCAATGGCGCGATAGTTAGCTCTGAGTTGCCTTTGCCCCAGAACTGGAACTCCGAACAAGGAGTTGTTTACTGGGAATATCAAGCACACCTAGAACGAACTATGGGTGTTCCATTCGCTCAAGGACTCCTCCAGCTAGGATCAGTAGCTACAGGAGGCGCGTTGTCTTTTTTTGCTGGGCTCGGATTTGGATTTGCTTCACAATTGATGATAGGCGAATCTGCATCTAACGCCACTGCGTACTCACGTCTGCTAGAAGCGGCATACGAACTCCGCCTTAGAGAGCTAAGATCTCGATGATTCCAGACAGACTTCTCCAAGCATTGTTTGCTATAATGAGCTTTTTGGTATCCTCGGATTGCTTGGCTCAACCCGGATTTCAATACGCCCGAACTGAAAGAGGTCTCATGTTTGTCGGACCTCTTGATTCGAGCTCGGTGGAGGTGATCCGAACTGAACTTGGAGTCAACGATCAGTTGATTATCAAAAGCTCTGGAGGAGAGAGATACGCTGCTTCACAACTCGCGAGAGTGCTAGTGGAAAGAAATTCGACCTTGATTATTAACAGTGACTGCTTCTCGGCCTGCGCTCTATACCTCGCGCTGAGTGCAACACGAACGGAGATTCCGCTGGGAGCGACGCTTTTGTTCCACAATGATACTGCAATGTGGATTGAGGCGTTAGAGCAGCGGCCGGATCTATTCAGTGACTTCGAGCGGCAAACAATCTTTCAAGCCCATCAAGATTTGGAATCCCTTCTACTAGAGAGAGGAATCAATCCATTGATCCTTTCCTGCATGTCGGCCGCTATTGATCCACAGTTTGAACTAGCTCGTCGGGCGAGGCCTTGGGAGCGTCAGGCAGGCTCGGATATCGGCGTAATTATCCCAACGACTTTTGACTGGGTGTGGATGTCTAGAGACGTTCTCGAGCAATTTGGTGCCGTCAACATAGAAATGTCATGGGGTCTCGACAGAAGTGCTCGAGAAACATATTCCGAACTTCGTGGAATGTCTATCGCCTGGATCGACAGTTTAGCCCAGTGCTGATGAAATCTTATACTCGATTGCACTTACCGCCTCTCAGCCAAGTGTCGCAGACAAATTCCATACGGAAAATAGAAGACAGAATAGCGCAAATATCACTGAGAAATACAAGTTTCTTTTCAACATTTGGATTAGAGCTAAAAGCATCGCATCTAGTTGCAATTGATGGACAGGAGGGGCGAAGGCAGATATTAAATCGACATATTTCTCGACCTGCATTCGAGCCAATACTTTTTCATTTCTGCGATAAATTATGCGCGCATGAAATCGATATTGCCACCATGGAAGGGGTGGCTTCCGGCGCGGCAGCTAGACCCATCGTCAGGGCAGTTGGAGAAATGAGGACTTCTTCTTCAGCAGATGGGCATTACACATTGTACGCGCCGCTGAAGGAACGGCTCAGGCTGACGGATTGTCTTAATCAGCTAGCGTCCGAGACATGCTATTCCCCGCTAACTGCTGCCTTGATTTGTTATTCGATGACGATAATCGCGCACCCCTTGGTGGATGGCAACGGACGCTTGGCTCGTGCTTTGCTTTTCGGCACCCTCCGAAGAGCTCGACTGATAGATGCGCCTATTGTCCCGCTAGGACCGGCTTTTTATCTTCATGCTGGGGCAGTTGGCCCGACAATGGCTACGCTCTCGCAGAGCGGTAACTGGCAGGTTGCGGTGGAGGGTTTGGCTTCGGTAATTTCAACCGCTTGCGATTTGGCCGATGCGGTAGATCGCCTTATTTGACCCCTTGAAGGCGAGGCGAGTGGAAAGCGGCGTACGTGATGAGATGGTGGCTTACTGTCCGCCTCTTCCCAAGCGGTGTTTTCGGCTTATCTATCTGCAACGGCTTTGAACGTTCGCGATTTCGATTTGAGAGCAGGCCTTCGCATGGGAGATCCGCACAGCATAGAGCCCGGAGGCGGCCTCGGCGCCGCCACCGTCACCGAGACGAAACCGAAGCTCCAGAAGCCCTCGTTGTACCGGGTGTTGATCCTGAACGACGACTACACCCCAATGGAATTCGTGGTTTACGTTCTTGAGCGTTTCTTTGCCAAATCGCGCGAAGATGCGACTCGGATCATGTTGCACGTTCATCAACACGGCGTCGGGGTTTGTGGCGTCTTCACCTACGAGGTCGCCGAAACAAAGGTGGCGCAGGTTCTGGAAACGGCCCGGCACCACCAACATCCGCTGCAATGCACTATGGAGAAGGACTAAGGTCTTGCCCTCATTCTCGCGTCCACTCGAAGACACCCTGCACCGCGCCGTCGCCCTGGCCAATGCGCGAAGCCATGAGTACGCGACGCTCGAACATCTCCTACTGGCCCTGGTCGAAGATCCGGACGCCTCGGCGGTGATGAGCGCCTGCGGGGTCAATCTCCAGGCCCTTGCGGCGTCCCTGACGACCTATATCGACCATGACCTGGCCGCCCTGGCCGTCTCCAACGGAGAGGACGCCAAGCCCACGGCCGGCTTCCAGCGGGTGATCCAGCGTGCGGTCATCCACGTCCAGTCGTCCGGCCGCGAGGACGTGACCGGGGCCAATGTCCTGGTCGCCATCTTCTCCGAGCGCGAAAGCCACGCCGCCTATTTCCTGCAGGAACAGGACATGAGCCGCTATGATGCGGTGAACTACATCGCCCACGGCATCGCCAAGAAGTCGGGCCAGAGCGAAGCCCGCCCGGTTCGCGGCAGCCAGTCGAATGCCGCATCCGAGGAAGCCGAAGAGAAGTCGTCGGCCAAGAAGGGCGAAGAGGCGCTCGACGCCTATTGCGTCAATCTCAATGAGAAGGCCCGCGATGGTAAGGTCGATCCCCTGATCGGGCGGGCCGCCGAGGTCGAACGTTCAATCCAGGTTCTGTGCCGACGCACCAAGAACAATCCGCTGCTGGTCGGCGATCCCGGAGTCGGCAAGACCGCCATCGCCGAAGGGCTGGCCCGCAAGATCGAGGACGGCGACGTGCCCGACGTGCTGTCCGGTGCCACCATCTATTCGCTCGACATGGGCGCGCTCCTGGCCGGCACCCGCTATCGCGGCGACTTCGAGGAGCGTCTGAAACAGGTCGTCAAGGAACTGGAGTCCCACGAAGACGCCATCCTGTTCATCGACGAGATCCACACGGTGATCGGGGCCGGTGCGACCTCTGGCGGGGCGATGGATGCGTCCAATCTGCTGAAGCCGGCGCTGGCGTCAGGCACGCTGCGCTGCATGGGCTCGACGACCTACAAGGAATATCGCCAGCACTTCGAGAAGGACCGCGCCCTGGTCCGCCGCTTCCAGAAGATCGACGTCAACGAGCCGACGACGGAGGATACGGTCAAGATCCTCAAGGGTCTGAAGACCTACTACGAAACCTTCCACCGACTGCGTTACACGGATGCCGCGATCAAGTCGGCGGTCGAACTGTCGGCGCGCTACATCACGGACCGCAAGCTGCCGGACAAGGCCATCGACGTCATTGACGAGGCTGGGGCCAGCCAGATGCTGCTGCCGCCATCGCGTCGCAAGAAGGTGATCGGTCAGAAGGAAATCGAGGCCGTCATCGCCAAGATGGCGCGCATTCCGCCCAAGTCCGTCTCCAAGTCCGATGTTGAGGCGCTCAAGAACCTCGAGGTCGACCTCCAGGCCGCCGTCTTCGGCCAGCCGGAAGCCATCGCTCAGCTATCGTCGGCCGTTAAGCTGGCGCGGGCGGGACTGCGCGACCCGAACAAGCCGATCGGCTCGTACCTGTTCTCGGGTCCGACGGGCGTGGGCAAGACCGAAGCGGCCAAGCAGCTCGCAGCCACGCTCGGCATCGAAATGCTGCGCTTCGATATGTCCGAATATATGGAGCGCCACACCGTCAGTCGTCTGATCGGCGCGCCTCCGGGCTATGTCGGCCACGACCAGGGGGGGCTCTTGACCGATGCCGTCGATCAGCACCCGCACGCCGTCGTGCTGCTGGACGAGATCGAGAAGGCCCACCCCGACGTCTACAACATCCTGTTGCAGGTGATGGACAACGGCACCCTGACCGACGCGGTCGGCAAGACCGTGGACTTCCGCAACGTCGTCCTGATCATGACGACCAATGCCGGGGCCGCCGACAATGCGCGCGCTTCCATCGGCTTTGGCCGCTCCAAGGTCGAGGGCGAAGACGAAAAGGCCATCCAGCGCCTGTTCACGCCGGAATTCCGCAACCGCCTGGACTCCGTGGTGGCCTTCAAGCCGCTGACGCCCGAGGTCATCCGCCTGGTGGTCCGCAAGTTCATCAAACAGCTGGAAACCCAGCTGGCGGACCGCAACGTCACCATCGCCCTGTCGGACGAGGCGGCGGACTGGCTGGCCGAAAATGGCTTTGATGAGCTGTATGGAGCCCGGCCTCTGGCCCGTGTCATCCAGGAGAACATCAAACAGCCCCTGGCAGATGACATCCTGTTCGGACGCCTCACCCGCGGTGGCCACGTCAATGTGGTTCTCAAGGACGGCAAGATCGCCTTTGAGATGGACGGGGCTGAGGACAAGGCGAAAAAGCCGGCCGCCGAGGCCGCTGACTAAAGGCACACCTGCGTCAGCGGATCGCCAAGCGTTGCCGTTGCCCGAAAACCATGGTTACCCTCTCGACTGTTTGATCCTTGGGAGGGGACCATGACCGACGACACAACACCGGCCGCGTCCGGCAGCGGCACGCCTTGGCATTTCTGGGTGGTGGGTATCCTCAGCCTGCTCTGGAATGGGTTCGGGGCCTATCTGTTCGTCATGGGCAACACACAGGGGGATGCGTTCTACCGTGCGGCGGGGGCAAGCGAAGCGATGATTGCCTATACCCATTCCATGCCGGGCTGGATGCTTGCGCCATGGATTGCGGGCGTCTGGGGCGCATTGCTGGGTTCCATCGCCTTTCTGGTTCGCAGCCGTTGGGCCGTATGGCTCTTCGCCGTTTCGTTGGTGGGGGCGGCTGTGAGCGCATTTTACCAGTATGTCATCGACAGCATTCTTGAGGTCGAGGGCAGCAATCCGGCGATGCCCCTCATCATCACGGCCGTCGCCGCCTTCCTGTGGTGGTACGCCGGACGTATGGCCGCACGCGGGGTTTTGCGTTGATCGGCTGACGATCTGGCCAAAGACGGCGATGGGGCGTGGGTGAAAACCCGCGCCCTCGTGCTTTTACGCAGCCTGGCAGCGCATCGACCCACACCTGCCAATCGCCTGAATACGATCAGAAGTCGTCATATGACTCTGTTTTCTGGAATGCTCTATCTCGGCCATCCGTCTTAGAGAGGAACCAAGATGAACATTTCGCGCCGAAGAGTCCTGGCGGGGCTGACACTCGCCGCCACGACGACCGCCATCTTGTCTCCTGGCACCGCATTCGCTCAGGAACTCGATATCGACAACGCAGCCGCCATGGCGAATGTTCGCGATGTCGTCATCGGTGGATTCAACGTCCTTTTTCTGACCAACCGCGTTGACCGCGCGCGCGCCGGCGGGGGTCTTCTCGGCAGTGGTTTTGGCGGTCGGTCGACCGCGCGGACCGCGTTGGCGGGGTTGTCTGACGCCGATTTTCAGGGGGCTGTGGACTCTGCGTACGACGATTTTCTCCAACAGATCCAGGCCGCCGGCTACACCGTGCACGACCGGGCTCCTTTCCTCGCTGCGCTCAGCCGTCATGTCAGGCCGCTCGACAATGGCGTCGCCATGGAGTTCACCCTGAGCCGTGACAATGAGGTCGAGGGGCGACTTTTCTCGCCGACCCCCTTGGGGCCGCCGATGATACCACAGGACGTCCAGGGTGCAGGTTTCTCCGGGGGCGGAATGAGCGCGGTTCAGTCAGCCGTTTACGTCAGGCAGGATTCACTCGCCTACGCCCGCTCCAACAATGTTGCGGTGCTCTTCCCACACTACGTCATCGACTTCGCTTCGGCCGAAACCTATGGGGGCTGGTTCCGAAATTCGTCAGCCGTGAGCGTATCGGCCGGACTGGCGGTAACGCCCGAAGGTTCGCTTTTTATCGCCTATGCGCCGGGCAATCGGACGACAATCCTGGCTCCTGAGGAGCCCATCGCCGTTGGCGGCGACTTCGGAACCTTCAGTGAGACCTCGACGGACGGACAGCGAGCTGGAGAACTGGCCGCCAACGTCATTGGCGTCCTGGGTGGCGTCGGGACCAACCGGACCCAGCGTCACACCATGCAGGCCGATCCCGCGCTGTGGACCGGAGGCGTCGGAGACCTCGCCGAAGCGGCGAATGCTCGATTCATTCAGGGTCTGCGAGACGGTCGCTGACGATCCTGTCAAAGACCGCTAAGGGGCGTGGGTGAAAACCCGCGCCCCTGTCCAATTGAGCAACGACGAGATCGCCTTCGTGCGCTCCCGCGTCCTGTACGAGGACAGTCAGGTGCTGGCGCTCGACAAGCCGGCAGGGCTGTCGAGCCAGGGCGGGCGCATCGCGGCCCATACGCTGGACGATCTCCTGTGGGCCTTTGCGCGCTCAAACGGAAAAAGGCCCGAACTGGTTCACCGGCTGGACCGCGACACCTCGGGTGTCATTCTGGCCGGCCAGACCAAGCCGGCCCTGAGCTTTCTCGGCAAGGCGATCCAGGGGCGGCGGCTCAAGAAGACCTATCTGGCCCTGGTCGGCGGCGGCGCGCCCGAACCACGAGGTGGCGACATCCGCCTGGCCCTGCGCCGCGAGGAAATCGGTCGCGAAGCCTGGATGCGGCCTTGCCCTGACGATCACCCCGAGGCCCTGGCCAGTCACAGTCGCTACCGCACGCTGTCAGCCTCTGACGAGGCGGCGCTGGTAGAGCTGTCCCCGGAGACGGGTCGGATGCACCAGCTTCGTGTCCACCTCGCCGCCATCGGCCGACCCATCCTTGGCGACGTCCGCTACGGCGGCGCCCTGACCGCCGGCGGCGCGGCGGTGCCGCGCCTGATGCTGCACGCCGCACGACTGACGTTTCCACACCCCGAGGGCGGAACAAGAACCATCGAAGCGGCCCTGCCCGGTGACCTGACCGAGGTGCGTTCCAGGCTCGGGTTGTGAGGCCGGACGGGCGTATCGTCATGGATGAAAGGTCGACCTCGCCAGAACCGTGTGGAACACTTCGGCGACCTCATCTGCTATCTCGGCCACAAGGAGTTTCGCCGATGAAAGCCCTAGCCCTCATCGCCGCCGCCGCCCTGGCGCTGGCCGGCTGCACAACTCTGGCTCCGTACGGCCCCCAGGCCGCTCAGGATGGCCAGGGCTATTCGGAGTACCGCATCGAGAACCAACGCTGGCGCGTCACCTACAACGGTGTCGGCGCGCCCGGCCCGGTAGCGGACATGGCCCTGTTGCGCGCCGCCGACCTGACGGTTGAACAGGGCTACGACTGGTTCGAGGTCACCCAGCGCTTCGTCGACGGTCGGCCCGATTCCGCCGGCGGTGTCCGGCCCAGCGTCAGCGTGGGCTATGGGGGTGGCAGCTACCACGGGCCCTACGGGCGCTATTCGACGTCGGGGGCCGGTGTCGGCGTCGGCGTGAACATCCAGGGCCCGTCCCGCACCTCAACGACGCTGGAGATTCTCCTGGGGCGCGGCGAACCGCCCCCGCGCGGCCCTGTCTTTGCCGCCCGCGAAGTCCAGCAGAATCTCAGGGGCCGGTTCTGATCGCCGGAGCCGTAGCCGCCGTCTGACCGTCGCCCTCAGGTGCAGCGATCCCGAGCAGTCGAGCCAGCATCGGTTGCACATCAACGCTGTTGACGCCGGCCAATCGTGTTCCCGAACGGATCGACGGCCCCCAGGCGATGAACGCCGCCTGCATCTCCGGTGCGTCGGGGTCGAAACCGTGGGTACCGGGCCGCACACGCGCCGGATCGGTCTGGCCTCGCACGCCGAGCGTCCAGCCCATCCGGGTCAGGCAGACCACCCGGCTGATCCGGCGGTGGGAGCCATAGGCAAACCGCGCCGGGATGTCCTCGCGCCGCCAGCAACTGAGACCATCCACCTCGCGGCTCAAGGCCGCCTCAAGCTCGGCCTCTCGCCCCGGCAGCGGGTCGACAAAGGCCAGCGGGCCATAGGTGAAGCTGTCGACGGCTTCGGCGGCGATCCAGTCGTCCAGCCAGACGATGCGCTCACCGGACGTCGCCGCCATGCCGTGATCGGCCACAATCACCAGATTGGCCTGTATCCCACGTGCGGACAGACCGTCGATCAGCAAGGCGACGGCCTGGTCAACCTCGACCAGAGCCTCATTGAGCTCGGGAGATTGCGGTCCATACAGATGCCCCCGGGTATCCACGATGTCGAAATAGACGGCGGCGAAATCCGGCCAATCGCCCTCAGGCGTGGTGAACCACCCCAGGGTGATGTTGACGCGCGCCCGGCTTGATACCGATTGCTCGAAGGGCAGCCAGTCGCGCGGGCGCTGACCCCTGACGGCCGCCTCCGAGCCTGGCCAGAACAGAACCGCCGTGCTCAATCCGGCGCGCTCGGCCGTCACCCAGATCGGCTCGCCGTCATTCCACCAGACCGGGTCCATCACTTCATGCCGGTCACCCAGCGAAAAGGTCCGCCCAGGCAGGCCGGGGTCGCGCATCCGGTTATAGACCAGGCCGTGATGGTCCGGATGCAGGCCTGTCACCAGGGTATAGAAGTTCGGATAGGTCACGGATGGAAACGACGGACGCATTCCACCCTGGGCTACCGCGCCCTCGTTCGCCAGGCGGCTCAGGGTCGGGGTCAATCCGCGGTCGAGATAGTCGGCCCGAAACCCGTCGATGCCGATCAGGATGACGGGCCGCTCGGGCACACGCTGGGCCAGGGCCGGCGCGGCCAGGGCGACGGACAACAGCAACAAGGTCACGAACCGGATCATGCTCTGGTTCTAGCGTCCCTGCGCGACGGGGCAACGACACGTGACAAAGGATTAATTCGCTGCCCGCTTGCCGAGCGCACCAAACCCGGCGACGGTCGTGCCATGAGCGCGATCCTCACCACATCGAGTCTAACCAAGACCTACGGTCCGGTCAGGGCCCTGGACGGCCTGACGCTGGAGGTGCCCAAAGGCGGCGTCTATGGCGTGCTCGGCCCCAATGGGGCCGGCAAGTCCACCCTGTTTCGGATCTGGCTGGGCCTAATCCAGCCCACTTCCGGCGATGCGAGCGTGCTGGGCGGCGCACCCGGGACTCCACGCCGGATCGGGTCCATGATCGAGACGCCACGCTTTCCGCCCTTCCTGACGGCTCGCGGCGTGCTGGAATGGCTGAGCCTGGCATCAGGCCTGAAAGGCGAGGCCACCGAAATAGACGCCCTGCTCGAGCGAGTCGGACTGACCGAAGCGGCCGGACGCAAGGTGCGAGGGTTCTCGGTCGGTATGCACCAGCGCCTCGGTGTCGCCGCTGCCCTGCTCGGAAACCCCTCGATGGTCATTCTGGATGAGCCGACCTCGGGCATGGACCCGAACGGCATCAACGAGATGCGAGCCCTGATCCGGTCCCTGGCTGATCGGGATGGGGTCAGCGTCGTCCTGGCCAGCCACCAGTTGGCCGAGGTTCAGAAGATCTGCGACCGCGTGGCCATCCTCAATCGGGGTGCCCTGGCAGCCGAAGGCAGCGTCACGGATCTGATCGGCGGGGCCGGCGGCGAGCGCCTGAGGCTACAGGTCGCGGAGCCGGCGCGCGTCGCCACACTGATCGGCACCGGGGCCGAGGCCCAGGCCGATGCCGTTCTGGTCAACCTGCCCCGCGCCGACGCGCCTGCCCTCATCCGTCGTCTCGCGATCGAGGGCACCGAGATTTTCGAAGCACGCTGGGTCGGCGCCGACCTGGAAGCCGTATTCATGCAGGAAACCGGAGGTCAGGATGCTCGCTGACACCATCGCCGCCGAGAACCGGCGGCTGACCCGCAATCGAACGACCTTTTTCTGGGGCTTCCTGTTCATCCCGCTCCTGGCACTCGCCTCTGAGATCGTCGGCCGGGTGTTCATGCATAGCGACCTCCCGGCGGACCTCCGCGCCCTGCCGGTCGATATGGCTGACCAGTTGGTCAAGGCCTTCGGCGAGGCCGGGGGGCCGATGACAATCCTGCTGTCGCTGATCGGCGCAGCAGCTCTCTTCGCGGGGGACTACCGCTGGGAAACCTGGCGGCTGGTAACGCCGCGTGCCTCGCGCACCAGCCTGTTCCTCGCCAAGGCCGTCACCTTCGCCGGCTGGTCGCTGGTGACCATCCTGCTGATCGGTGTCCTGGATGCGAGCGTGGCGTGGATCGGCGGACTCCTCGATGGCAGCCGCCTGACCTTTGGCCTTCAGGCCGGGGAGTTCGTCCGCCAACTTGTGGCGGTGACACTGATCGCCTGGGCCCAGCTTCTGTTCGCAGGTGCATTGGCGGCCCTGGCCGCGACGGCGACCCGATCGATGATCGCGGCCATCATGATCCCCCTGGGGGCCTTCATCGGGCTGTTTCTCGTCCAGAACCGCTACCCGATCGAGGACATAGCCGCCGACTGGTGGAAGATCCTGCTGATCCCTGGCCATGCCTTCGACATTGGGCGGGTCTTCCTGGCCGGTCTTCCGACCCTGCCCGGCCAGACGGTTCCGACCGAACCCGGTGCCGCAGCGATCGTCGGCATCCTGCTCTGGCTCCTGATCGGCCTCGGCGGTGGACTCGCAGTCTTCGTCAGGCAGGATCTGTCGAAGGAATAGGTCGGGATCAGAAAAAAGGGCGGCCCGCACCAGCGGACCGCCCTTCCTCAACCCGGACCTCGTGAGAGGTTAGTCTTCGTCACCGGCGAACATCGCGGCCTGGACCGGACCGGAGTCCTTGCCCTTTTCCGACGTGTCGCGGTCGACGAATTCGATGACGGCCATCGGCGCCATGTCGCCATGGCGGAAGCCGGCCTTCATGATGCGGATGTAGCCGCCGTTACGGTCGGCGTAGCGCGGGCCCAGCACCTCAAACAGCTTGCCGACCTGCTCGACGTCCCGGACGCGGCTGATGGCCAGGCGACGGTTGGCCAGGCCACCCTTCTTGGCCAGGGTCACCATCTTCTCGACGAAGGGGCGCAGTTCCTTGGCCTTGGGCAGGGTGGTGGTGATCTGCTCGTGCTTGATGAGCGAGGCGGCCATATTGGCGAACATGGCGGTGCGGTGAGCCGAGGTGCGACCCAGTTTGCGGTGACCGTTACCGTGACGCATGGTCAATCTCCTTCAAGGAACGCCGGCGCCCAGCCTGGCCGTTCCCCCAAAAGCAACCCGGAGACAAAAGCGCGGCACCCGAATGGCGGCGGCCCGTTCCGAGGTCGGCCCCAAGGTCGGAGCCGAAGTCGTCAGGACAGGGTTTTGGGGTCCTTCCCGACGAGCGAGGGCCGAAAACCGGCTCTCATTAATTGCGAAAAGGCCGGATCCTTGCGGACCCGGCCTTTGCACTTTGGATCGTTTCGACCCTAGATTTGATCGTCCATCTTCTTGGCGAGCTCTTCGATGTTCTCGGGCGGCCAGGCCGGCACGTCCATGCCCAGCGACAGACCCATCGAAGCCAGGACTTCCTTGATCTCGTTCAGCGACTTGCGGCCGAAGTTCGGGGTACGAAGCATTTCGCCCTCGGTCTTCTGGATCAGGTCGCCGATGTAAACGATGTTGTCGTTCTTCAAGCAGTTGGCCGAACGGACCGACAGTTCCAGCTCGTCGACCTTCTTGAGCAGGGCCGGGTTGAAGCCCAGATCCGGGCCCGTTTCCGACGCCTCGACGGCCGCCTTGGGCTCTTCGAAGGTGATGAACAGCTGCAGTTGGTCCTGAAGGATGCGCGCGGCGTAGGCCACGGCGTCCACCGGCGTCACGGCCCCATTGGTTTCCACTTCAAGCGACAGCTTGTCGTAGTCCAGCGACTGGCCCTGGCGGGTCGGCTCGACCTTGTAGGCCACCTTCTTGACCGGCGAATACAGAGCGTCGACGGCGATCAGGCCGATCGGGGCATCTTCGGGACGGTTGAACTCGGCCGGAACGTAGCCCTTGCCGTTCTGAACCGTGAACTCCATGCGAATCTTGGCCCCTTCGTCGAGGGTGCAGATCACATGGTCGCCGTTCAGGATTTCGATGTCTGCCGGGGCGTCGATCTGCGAGGCCGTCACCGGGCCGGGGCCTTCGGCGCGCAGCATCATGCGCTTGGGGCCTTCAGCGTGCATCCGCAGCGCCAGCTGCTTGATGTTCAGCACGATGTCGACGACGTCTTCACGCACGCCTTCCATCGACGAGAACTCATGGACCACGCCGTCGATGTGCACCGAGGTCACCGCAGCGCCTTGCAGCGAGGACAGCAGCACGCGACGCAGGGCATTGCCGAGCGTCACGCCGAAGCCCCGCTCCAGCGGCTCGACCGTCAGTTTCGCCTTGGTATTGGCGTCCTTGCCGGTTTCGATCTGGGGCTTGTCGGGACGGGTGAGCTCTAGCCAGTTTCTTTCGATCATTATCGTCCCTCGAACGGGTTTCGCCGGCCGTCGGAACCTGGGGATGGGCTCCGCCGACCGGCGTATCAGGAATAGGTTCGCGTCTTAGACGCGGCGACGCTTGGGCGGCCGGCAGCCGTTGTGCGGCATGGGCGTAACGTCGCGGATAGTGGTGATGGTCATGCCAACGGCCTGGAGGGCGCGCAGAGCCGACTCGCGGCCCGAGCCCGGACCGGCGACGTTGACTTCCAGCGTGCGCACACCGTGCTCCATCGCCTTCTTGCCCGCGTCTTCGGCGGCCATCTGGGCGGCGTACGGGGTCGACTTACGCGAACCCTTGAAGCCCATGGCACCAGCCGACGACCACGAGATCGCATTGCCCTGCGCGTCGGTGATCGTAATCATGGTGTTGTTGAACGAGGCATTCACATGGGCGACGCCCGAGGTGATGTTCTTGCGTTCGCGCTTCTTGAGGCGCTCAGGAGCCTTAGCCATCTAGATCTTACTTCTTCTTGCCGGCGATGGGCTTGGCCGGACCCTTGCGGGTGCGGGCGTTGGTGTGGGTGCGCTGGCCGCGGACCGGCAGGCCCTTGCGGTGACGCAGGCCGCGGTAGCAGGCCAGGTCCATCAGGCGCTTGATGTTCATCGACGTCTCGCGACGCAGGTCGCCTTCGACGGTGAACTCGCGGTCGATGGTTTCACGGATCTGCAGGACTTCGGCGTCGGTCAGCTGATTGACGCGACGAGCCGAGTCGATGCCGACCTGCTCCATGATGGTCTTCGCAGACCGCGGGCCGATGCCATGGATGTACTGCAGCGCGATTTCGACGCGCTTGTTGGTCGGGATGTTGACGCCAGCGATACGGGCCAAGGTATTGATTCTCCAGTACGCACAACAGACGCGAACGGCGACCCGGCTCAATCGTTCAAGCCCGGTGCTGATCGCGTCTTTCGCGGAAGCGCGCCGTTATACAGGGGATTCCCGGCGCGTCAACGGGTTGGCAAGGGATTCTCGCAAGGGAATTCTCATCGACCCGGACCCGTAGATAGTGACGCGCGCGTCAAGGTCAACCCGAACGTCCTAAGGCGGGAAGTCGACGCCAATGACAATCTCGGTGTTGTCCTGGGCACGGCCCTGTGCGTCCGTGGGGGGACGCCAGCGGTATGAGGAGGCCAGCGACAGGGCCGCCTGGCCCAGGCGGCTGCCAGGTGGCATCTCTCGCGTGACCGAACACTCCTCCAACTGCCCCGACAGGCGAATGCGACAGCGCATCTCGGCGCGGCCAACACGCCGCACCGCCAGGCCGGTGCGGGGCTGGGCCCTGCGGATCTGGTCAAGCGACGGGCCCGAGATCAGAACGGCCCGCCCGGCCCCGGAGCCCGGTCCTGAGCCGCCACCCTGACCGGAGCCGGTTCCTGTCCCCTGCCCGGCCTGCCCGCGCCCCTGTCCCGGCGCATCGACCGTGGCGGCCCCGATGGTTGTCACCGGCTCGGGACTCGGCTCGGGCGGAGCGACCAGTTCCGGCTCGACCGGTCGCGGTGGCGGCTCGATCGGACGGACCCGGGACGGCGTGGCCGGGGCCCCGCCACCGGCCTCACGAGACACCGGACGAGGTGGCTCGGGCGGCGGGTCCGGCTCGGGCCGGATCAATTCGACCAGAATGGGAGGCGACGGAATCGGCGGCACATAGCGCGGCTGGACCCAGATCAGGCCGGCAAACAGCACCGCGTGACCAAGCAACACCAACACCGTCATGCCTGCCTTGCGCAGGTGCCGGTCCCGGAGGAAAGCCGGTGCGGTCATGTCGGGGCGCGTCTCCGTCACGGTTCCCAGCCTGGCATATCGCAGCTGGCCCTGACATGAACGCTTGCGCCGGGCTTTGGATCAATCCCGCCTGGTCTCAGCCTCAGGCCAGGATGGCGTCGATCTGGGCGGCGACATCTTCGACGGCACCCATGCCATCGATCTCTGCCAACTTGCCTTGATCACCGTAGTACGGAAGCAGTGGTGCGGTCTGTGCGTTGTAGGCGGCCAGGCGCGTCACGAAGGTCTCGGGGTTGTCGTCCGGGCGGCCCTGCTCCTCAAAGCGGCGCGTGACGCGTGCAAGCAGCCGGTCCTCATCGACCTTCAGGCGGATGACGTGATCGATCCGCGCGCCACGCCGCTCCAGCATCTCATCCAGAGCCTCGGCCTGGGCCAGGGTTCGCGGGAAGCCGTCGAAGATCGCACCACCCGCAGCCTCGGCCTCATCCAGCTTCAACTCGATGAGGGCGATGACGATGTTGTCCGGCACCAGATGTCCGGCGTCCATGATCGCCTTGCACCGCTGGCCGATCTCGGCCCCCTCGGCGATTGCAGCACGCAGCATATCTCCCGTCGAGAGCTGGATCATGCCGCGCTCATCCACCAGGCGCTTGGCCTGGGTGCCCTTGCCGGCGGCAGGCGGTCCAAACAGAATCAGGTTCAAGGCCACGGCGTCCTCCCGACTTCGACTTAGCGCCGGGTGCCCCGTCCGCGCAACTTGGCCTTCTTGATGAGCCCCTCATACTGGTGACTCAGCAGGTGCGATTGAATCTGGGCGACCGTATCCATGGTCACCGAGACCATGATGAGGATAGAGGTGCCCCCCAGGGCCGTCACGATCGTCAGCTGGCCGAGCTGCGCGATGCCGATCTCCGGGATCAGACAGACGGCGGTGATATAGGCCGCGCCGATCGCCGTCAGGCGGGTCAGCACATAGTCCAGATATTCGGCCGTGCGCTTGCCTGGACGGATACCCGGCAGGAACCCGCCGTACTTCCTCAGATTCTCCGCCGTGTCCTCGGGATTGAAGACGATCGAGGTGTAGAAGAAGGTGAAGAAGATAATCAGGGCCCCATAGAGCGCCATGAAGATCGGCTGACCGTGCTGGAGGTGCGGCATGACCGTGTTCAGCCACTGAAGCCACGAGGGCACCGCGTCCGGGTTCTGCGACAGCATGGCCGACACCGTCGTCGGCAGCAGCAGCAGCGACGAGGCGAAAATCGGCGGGATGACGCCGGCGGTGTTGACCTTGAGCGGCAGGAACGAGCTCTCGCCCCCAACCATGCGGTTGCCCTGCTGACGCTTGGGATACTGGATCAGAAGCCGGCGCTGGGCCCGCTCCATGAAGACGATGAATACGACAAGCACCACTGACAGCGCCAGAATGGCGAACAGAAGGAAGGCCGAGATCTGGCCCTGGCGAGTCAGTTCGAACAGCTGGGCCAAGGATTGCGGCAGAACCGCCACGATGCCGGCGAAGATGATCAGCGAAATACCGTTGCCGACGCCGCGCGCCGTCACCTGCTCACCCAGCCACATCAGGAACATGGTCCCACCCGTCAGGGTCGTCACCGTCGTCAGAACGAAGAAGACGCCCGGCTCGTTGGCCACCCCCTGAAGGCTCATGGCGATGCCGAATGACTGGGCGATGGCCAGAACCACGGTCAGGTACCGAGTGTACTGGTTCAGCTGTTTGCGGCCGGCTTCGCCGCCCTCCTTCTTCAGCTTTTCCCAGGGCGGATAGACCGCCTGCAGGAGCTGCACGATGATCGAGGCCGAAATGTACGGCATGACGTTCAGCGCGAAGATGGCCATCCGCTCAACGGCACCACCGGAGAACATATTCACCATGCCCAGGATGCCCTGGGACTGGTTCTGGAAGGCCTGGGCGAACGCATCGACGTTCAGGCCCGGGATCGGAATGTAGGTTCCCAGGCGATAGACAATCATCGCCGCCAGGGTGAACCACAGGCGCGCGTGCAGATCCTTGGCCTTGGCAAAGGAGCCCACGTTCAGGTTTGCAGCTAGCTGTTCTGCGGCCGAAGCCATTCCGATACCCCGCGACTTACCGTCGTCAGATAGGTGAACCGACGCCCCGTTGCGAGGGGTTCGGCAAAGGTATCATCCCGAAATGTTCGCGGACCGGGAACCGAGACCGCTGCTGACGCGAAGATCGGCGGCGGTCCCGGCGGCCTTTGACCACCGCCGGGATGACAGATCCGATCAGTCTTCCGACTTGGCCGGACGGGCCTGTTCCACCGAGCCGCCGGCGGCTTCGATGGCCTTGACGGCCGAGGCCGAGGCCGACCAGACCTTGAGGTTCAGCTTGCCCTTGATCTCGCCGTGGCCCAGCAGGCGCACGCCGTCCTTGGCGCGACGGATCACACCGGCAGCGATCAGGGCGTCGGCATCGATGACCTTCTTGATGTCCAGCTTCTTGGCTTCGATGGCCTTGGCCAGTCGCCACAGGTTGACCTCGGCCAGCTTCAGGGCACCCGGATTGTTGAAGCCGCGCTTCGGCATCCGCATATGCAGCGGCATCTGACCGCCTTCGAAGCCCAGCAGGGACACGCCGGTACGGGACTTCTGGCCCTTGACGCCGCGACCCGACGTCTTGCCCTTACCCGAGCCCGGGCCACGACCGACACGCATCCGGCCCTTGTGGGCACCCTCGTTGTCGCGCAGTTCATTGAGTTTCATCTGCCTGGTCCTTTCGGTCTCTAGCGCCCGCCACAACGGCGGACTCGGCGTTTGGAAAATGCGAAGGGCCGCTCATAAGCGGCCCGGCGCGCTGTCGCAAGAAGCGAAACGCCCTCCCCCGGTTCGGGAGAGGGCGAAAGGCCTACTTTTCGACGATCTCGGTCAGGTGGGCGACCTTGGCGATCATGCCGCGCACGGAGGGCGTATCCTCCAGCGTGGATTCGCGGCCCATCCGGTTCAGGCCCAGGCCCACCAGCGTAGCGCGCTGATCCGGCTTACGGCGGATCGGGCTGCCCGTCTGACGAACCGTGACGGTCTTGGCGTCTTTCTTGGCCATAATCAGGACTCCGCGGTTTCGGGCGCGGCTTCAGGAGCCGAGGCACCGTCGTCACGACGGCCCATGATGTCGGCGACCTTCTTGCCACGCTTGTTAGCGACCTGGCGCGGCGACGACTGGGCCTTCAGGGCCTCAAAGGTGGCGCGCACCATGTTGTAGGGGTTCGAAGAGCCCTTGGACTTGCCGACGACGTCCTGGACACCGAGCGTTTCCAGAACCGCGCGCATCGGACCACCGGCGATGACGCCCGTGCCCGGAGGGGCCGAACGGATCATGATCTTGCCGGCGCCCCAACGGCCTTCACCGTCGTGGTGCAGCGTGCGCGATTCGCGCAGGGGCACGCGGATCATCGACTTCTTGGCTTCTTCCGTCGCCTTGCGGATGGCTTCCGGCACTTCACGGGCCTTGCCGTGACCGAAGCCGACGCGGCCCTTCTGGTCGCCCACCACCATCAGGGCGGCGAACGAGAAGCGGCGACCACCCTTCACAGTGGCGGCGACGCGGTTGATGTGGACCAGCTTCTCGACGATATCGCTTTCCGGGCCTTCGGCTTCCGGGGCGCGACGGTCGCGGCGATCACCACGTTGGGGTTCACGAGCCATGATCGATCCTTAGAACTTGAGGCCGGCTTCGCGCGCGGCTTCGGCCAGGGCCTTGACCCGACCGTGATAGATGTAGCCGCCGCGGTCGAACACGACTTCGGTGACGCCCGCTTTCTGGGCACGTTCGGCGATCAGCTTGCCGATCCGGGCCGCCGCATCGACGTCCGCACCTTTTTGCTTCTTGCCCTTTTCGCCTTCCAGCGAAGAGGCCGACGCCAGGGTCTTGCCCTCGATGTCGTCGATGATCTGGGCCGAGATGTTCTTGTCCGAGCGATACACCGACAGACGCGGACGACCGTTCGCCAGAGACTTCAGGCGGCGGCGGTTGCGCTCGGCGCGGCGCTTGGCGATTTGAAGAGGAGAGAGAGCCATGGCCTACTTCTTCTTGCCTTCCTTGCGACGCACGGTCTCGCCGGCGTAGCGGATGCCCTTGCCCTTGTAGGGCTCCGGCGGACGGAACTTGCGGATCTTGGCGGCGACTTCGCCGACGACCTGCTTGTCGATGCCCGAGATCTTGATCTCGGTCTGCTTGGGGACAGCGAAGCTGACACCGGCGGGCGGGTCGACGTCGACGTCGTGCGAAAGACCCAGCTGCAACGACAGGGCGTTGCCCTTCATCGCGGCGCGGTAACCAACCCCGACCAGCTCGAGCGTGCGCTCGAAGCCTTCGGAAACGCCGGTGACCATGTTGCCGACCAACGAGCGCGACAGACCCCACATCGAGCGGGCACGCGGGGTGTCCTCACGCGGGGCCAGGATCAGCTCGCCGTTTTCCAGCTTCATCTCGATCTCAGGGGCGACCGACCAGGTCAGCTCGCCCTTGGGACCCTTCACCTTGACGGTCTGGCCGTCGAGGGTGACCGTGGTGCCGTTCGGCACGACGATCGGCTGTTTTCCGATACGGGACATCTTAGTAGACCTTGCAGAGCACTTCGCCGCCGACATTGGCTTCGCGGGCGGCGGCGTCGGACATCACGCCCTTGGACGTCGACAGGATCGAGATGCCCAGGCCGTTCTTGATCGGCTTGAGATCCGAAATCGACGAATAGACGCGGCGGCCCGGCTTGGAGACGCGGCTGATCTCGGCGATGACGGGCTGGCCGTCGAAGTACTTCAGTTCAATCTCGAACTGCGGGAACTCGCCGGGGTTTTCCACGATCTTGTAGCCGCGGATGTAGCCTTCGTCGGCCAGCACATCCAGGACGCGCTGACGCAGTTTGGACGCCGGGGTGAGCACCGAAGAGCGCTTGCGGGTCGCAGCGTTCTTGATGCGGGCGATCATGTCGCTGAGGGGATCGTTGATCATCATGTGCGGATCTCCTCTTACCAGCTCGACTTGGTCATGCCGGGGATCTGTCCCAGCGAGGCCAGTTCGCGCAGCGCCACGCGGCTCATGTGAAGCTTGCGATAATAGGCGCGCGGGCGGCCGGTGACTTCACAGCGGTTGCGAATGCGCGTCGCCGAGCCATTGCGCGGCAGGGCGGCGAGCTTCAGACGCGCTTCGAAGCGTTCTTCCAGCGGACGCGATTCATCGTTGGCGATGGCCTTGAGCGCGGCGCGCTTGTCGGCTTGCTTGGCGACGAGGGCCTTGACGGCTTCGTTACGGTTGATGGCGGACTTCTTAGCCATGGATCTCTTCCCTTCCCGCCCTAGTTATTGAACGGGAACTTGAACTCGGCGAGGAGAGCCTTGGCTTCCTCGTCGGTCTTGGCCGTGGTGCAGACGATGATGTCCATGCCCCACATCTGATCGATCTGGTCGTAGTTGATCTCGGGGAACACGATGTGCTCCTTCAGGCCCATGGCGTAGTTGCCACGGCCGTCGAAGGACGTGCCCTTCAGGCCCCGGAAGTCCTTCACGCGCGGCAGGGCGATCGTGATCAGACGGTCCAGGAACTCATACATACGGTCCTGACGAAGGGTGACCTTGGCACCGATGACCATGCCTTCGCGCAGCTTGAAGCCGGCGATGGAGTTACGGGCCTTGGTGGCCACCGGCTTCTGGCCGGCGATGGCTTCCAGGTCCTTCATGGCGGCGGCAGCCTTCTTGGAGTCCGCCACGGCTTCACCGATACCCATGTTCAGGACAATCTTATCCAGCTTGGGGATCTGCATCTCGTTGGAATAGCCGAACTTCTCGGTCATCGCCTTGCGGATGCGGGCCTGATAGTCGCCCTTCAGGCGCGGGGTGTATTGAGCGTCAGCCATTGATGGCGTCCCCCGTGGTCTTGGCGAAGCGGACCTTCTTGTCACCGTCCATACGGAAGCCGACGCGGGTCGGCTTGCCCTTGGCGTCGACGAGCGCGACGTTCGACAGGTGGATCGAGGCTTCCTTGTTGACGATGCCGCCCTGCGGATTACCCGCCGACGGACGCGTGTGGCGCTGGACGACCTGGATGCCCTGGACAACCACGCGGTTGTCCGCCGGGATCACGCGCAGCACCTTGCCGGTGCGGCCCTTGTCCTTGCCCGTAAGGACGACGACGTCGTCCCCCTTCTTGATCTTGGCGGCCATTACAGGACCTCCGGAGCGAGCGAGATGATCTTCATGTGGTTCTTGGCGCGAAGCTCGCGCGGAACCGGGCCGAAGATCCGGGTTCCCACCGGCTCGTTCTGCTTGTTGACGATGACGGCGGCCGATGTGTCGAAACGGATGACCGAACCGTCCTTGCGCTGGATGTCCTTGGCGGTGCGAACGACGACGGCGCGCAGCACGTCCCCCTTCTTCACGCGACCGCGCGGGATGGCTTCCTTGACAGACACGACGATCGTGTCGCCCACCGAGGCGTAGCGGCGCTTGGAGCCGCCGAGCACCTTGATGCACATGACCCGGCGCGCGCCCGAATTGTCGGCAACGTCCAGGTTAGTTTGCATCTGGATCATGGGATCAGACCTTCTCTAACTCGTTCAGGCCGAGGCCTTGGCGTCGTCGCCGGAATAGACTTCCCAGCGCTTCAGCTTCGACTTCGGGGCGCACTCACGGATGCGAGCCACATCGCCGACCTTCAGCGAATTGGCCTCATCGTGGGCGTGGTACTTCTTCGACTGACGGACAGTCTTCTTGAAGAGCGGGTGCAGCAGGGTGCGCTCGACCTTGACGACGACAGTCTTGTCGCCCTTGTCGGAAACGACCACGCCTTCCAGAATTCTCTTGGGCATCGGTTTTCCTTAGGCCTGGCGCTGCTGGCGTTGCAGCGTCTTGATGCGGGCAATGGTCTTCTTGACCTCACCCACGCGATGGGTCTTCTCCATCTGGCCAGTGGCGGCCTGGAAACGGAGATTGAACTGTTCCTTCTTCAGCGACAGGAGTTCTTCCTGGAGCTGATCGGCGGTCTTGCCGCGAAGATCGGTGATCTTGGTCATGGTCCGATCCTTTCCTAGTGCTCGACCGCGACGCCGGCGTCGAGGCGGGTGACGACCTTGGTACGAACCGGCAGCTTCGCCGCGCCCAGGCGCAGGGCCTCACGCGCGACGTCATCCGGCACGCCGTCGATCTCGAACATGATGCGGCCCGGAGCCACGCGGGCGGCCCAGAAATCGACAGCACCCTTGCCCTTACCCATGCGGACTTCGGCCGGCTTGCCGGAAACCGGCACGTCCGGGAAGATGCGGATCCAGACCCGGCCCTGACGCTTCATCTGGCGAGTGATCGCGCGGCGGGCCGCTTCGATCTGGCGCGCCGTGATGCGCTCGGGTTCCATCGACTTCAGCCCGTAGGAGCCGAAGTTCAGCGAGAAACCGCCCTTGGCCGAACCGTGGATACGGCCCTTGAATGCCTTGCGGTACTTGGTTTTCTTGGGTGACAGCATGACCTAGTTCTCACGTCCCCGGTCGCGGCGCGGACCACGATCCCCACGGGGACCGCCGCGTTCACGGCCTTCATTCGACGACGGACCCGACGCTTCCTGGGCCCAACGCTTGTCCTGGGCCATCGGGTCGTGCTCGAGCACTTCACCTTTGAACACCCAGACCTTCACGCCGATGATGCCGTAGGTCGTCTTGGCTTCGGTGAAGCCGTAATCGATGTCCGCGCGCAGGGTGTGCAGCGGCACGCGGCCTTCGCGGTACCACTCCATACGGGCGATTTCCGCACCGCCGAGACGGCCCGACACGTTGATCCGGACGCCCTTGGCACCCAGACGCATGGCCGACTGCATCGCGCGCTTCATGGCGCGACGGAAGGCGATCCGGCGTTCGAGCTGCTGAGCGATGTTTTCAGCGATCAGCTGGGCATCGGTTTCCGGCTTGCGGACCTCGACGAGGTTCAGGAAGACCTCGCCTTCAGTCATGCCCGAAATCTCCTTGCGGAGCTTCTCGATGTCAGCGCCCTTCTTGCCGATCACGACGCCCGGACGGGCGGCGTAGATGGTGATGCGGCACTTCTTGTGCGGGCGCTCGATGATGATGCGCGACACGCCGGCACCCGAGAGACGCTCCTTGAGCCACTCGCGCAGCTTCAGATCCTGGTGAAGCAGACGGGCGTAGTCATGCCCACCGGCAAACCAGCGGCTGTCCCAGGTACGGTTGACGCCGAGCCGCAGCCCGACCGGATTGACTTTCTGACCCATCAGGCGGCCTCACCCAGCTCGCGCACAACGATGGTAATCTCGCTGAACGGCTTTTCGATGCGCGAAGCCCGGCCACGTGCGCGGGCCGTGAAACGCTTCATCACCAGATTCTTGCCCACAAAGGCCTCGGCCACGACCAGGGAGTCGATGTCGAGGTTGTGGTTGTTCTCGGCGTTCGAAACGGCCGAATACAGCGCCTTGCGCACATCCTTGGCGATGCGCTTGCGGCTGAATTCCAGCTCGTTGAGCGCCTTCTGCACCGGCAGGCCGCGGATCGACTGGGCGACCAGGTTCAGCTTCTGAGGGCTGATGCGAACGTTGACGACCTTGGCGCGGGCCTCGGTCGCACCGACGCGACGGGAGTTCTTGGACTGGGCCATCGGTTACTTCCTCTTGGCCTTCTTGTCCGCCGCGTGGCCCGGGAAGTTCCGGGTCGGGGCGAACTCGCCGAACTTCATGCCGACCATGTCCTCGGACACCAGCACGGGAATGTGCTTCTGGCCGTTGTGGACACCAAAGGTCAGGCCGACGAACTGCGGCAGGATGGTGGAGCGACGCGACCAGGTCTTGATCACGTCCTTGCGGCCCGACGTGGACGCGGCGTCTGCCTTCTTGAGCAGATAGCCGTCGACGAAGGGACCTTTCCAGGCGGAACGGGTCATCGCTTACCGAGCCTTCTTCGCTTTGTGGCGCGAACGAATGATGTACTTGTCCGTCGCCTTGTTCTTGCGGGTCTTGCGGCCCTTGGTCGGCTGGCCCGTCGGGCTCACCGGGTGGCGGCCACCCGAGGTGCGGCCTTCGCCGCCGCCGTGCGGGTGATCGATCGGGTTCATGGCCACGCCGCGAACGTGCGGGCGGAAGCCCATGTGACGCTTGCGACCGGCCTTGCCCAGGTTCTGGTTCATGTGGTCCGAGTTGGACACGGCACCAACGGTGGCCATGCAGCTGTCCAGAACCATGCGAAGCTCGCCCGAGCCCAAACGGATCTGGGCGTAGCCGGCATCGCGGCCGACCAGCTGGGCGTAGGAGCCGGCCGAGCGGGCCATCTGGCCACCCTTGGCAGGCTTCATCTCGATGTTGTGGATGATCGTACCGATCGGCATCGAGCGCAGCGGCATGGCGTTGCCCGGCTTCACGTCGGCCTTCTCGGCCGCGATCACCTGGTCGCCGGCCTTGAGGCGCTGCGGAGCCAGAATGTAAGCCTTGTCGCCATCCTCATACGAGATCAGGGCGATGAAGGCGGTCCGGTTCGGATCGTACTCCAGGCGCTCGACCGTGCCGACGGCGTCGAACTTGCGACGCTTGAAGTCGATCTTGCGGTACAGGCGCTTGGCCCCGCCGCCACGGAAACGAACGGCGATACGACCGCCGGCCCCACGTCCGCCCGACTTGGTCAGGCCTTCGACAAGGCTCTTTTCCGGACGCCCCTTGTGGAGTTCCGAGCGGTCGATCAACACCAGGGCGCGACGGCCCGGCGAAGTCGGATTGAAGGTCTTCAGAGCCATTGTCCTAGAGCCCCGTGGTCACGTCGATGGACTGGCCTTCGGCCAGGGTGACGATCGCCTTCTTGACGTCCTTGCGGCGTCCCATAATGCCACGGAAGCGCTTGGTCTTGCCCTTCTGCACCAGGGTGTTGACCTTGGTGACCTGGACCTTGAACAGCGCCTCGACGGCAGCGGCGATCTCGTCCTTGGAGGCATCGTCGGCCACCTTGAAGACGACCTTGTTGTGCTCGGAAAGCACAGTCGACTTTTCGGTGATCACCGGTGCCAGGACGGTGTCGTAGTGGCGGGCGGTCGCCGCCGATTTGGTCTGCTTGGCGGCCATTACGCGGCTTCCTTCTCAGACTTGGCCTCGCCCGAGAACCGCGCGTGGACGGCGTCCACGGCGTCCTTGGTGAGGACCAGCTTCTCGGCCCGCAGGATGTCATAGACGTTCAGGCCGGCGTTCGGCAGCACGTCGATGTGCGGGATGTTGCGAGCCGCCAGGCCGAAGTTCTTGTCGACTTCGGCACCGGCGATGATCAGCGCCTTGGACCAGCCCAGCTTGCCGAGCGAGGCGCGCAGGGCGGCCGTCTTGGGATCCTTCAGGGTGGCGGCGTCCAGGATGATGAGATCACCCGACTGCGCCTTGGCGCTGAGCGCGTGCTTCAGGGCCAGGGCCCGGACCTTCTTGGGCAGGTCGATCGCGTGCGAGCGAACCACCGGACCGAAGGCGCGCGAACCGCCGACGAACTGCGGCGCACGGCGCGAACCGTGACGAGCACCGCCGGTGCCCTTCTGACGGTACATCTTCTTGCCGGTACGGCTGTTCTCGTTGCGGGTCTGCACCTTGTGGGTCCCGGCGCGGCGCTTGGCCAGCTGGTAAACCACACAACGCTGCAGCAGGTCCGCGCGGATCTCCTTGATCCCGAAGACGTCGTCGCTCAGCTCGATGTCGCCGGCGGCCTTGCCGTCCAGCTTGGTGACGGAGAGTTTCATCAGGCTTCGTCCCCGTTGGTTTCAGCGGCCGGAGCTTCTTCGGCCGGCGTTTCCGCCGCAGCCTTGGGAGCCTGGCCGGCCGTCTTGAACGCACCCGGAACCGGGGCACCTTCCGGCAGCTTGCTCTTCACCGCGTCGCGCACGTTGACGTAGGTGCCGTCGTGGCCCGGGACAGCGCCCTTGACCAGGATCAGGCCCCGCTCGACGTCGACGCGAACGATGGTCAGGTTTTGGGTGGTGACGGTTTCGGTCCCGTAGTGACCGGCCATCTTCTTGCCCGGGAAGGTCCGGCCCGGATCCTGACGGTTACCGGTCGAACCGTGCGAGCGGTGCGACACCGACACACCGTGCGTCGCGCGCAGGCCGCCGAAGTTCCAGCGCTTCATAGCACCGGCGAAACCCTTACCGATGGTCTCACCCTGGATGTCGACCAGCTGGCCTTCCACAAAGTGGTCGGCGGTCAGCTCGGCACCGACGTCGATCAGGTTGTCGTCCGAGACGCGGAACTCGCGAACCACACGCTTGGGCTCGACCTCGGCCTTGGCGAAGTTGGCGCGCTCAGCCTTGGTGGTGTTCTTGGCCTTCTTGACGCCGGCACCCAGTTGCAGCGCGACGTAGCCATCACGCTCGGAGGTGCGCTGGCCGACGACCTGGCAGCCGTCGAGCGAAAGCACAGTGACGCCGACCTGCTGGCCGTCGTCGGCGAAGATGCGGGTCATGCCGACCTTCTTGGCGATCAAACCGGTGCGCATGACTTAGCCCCCCAGCTTGATCGAGATATCGACACCGGCCGAGAGGTCGAGCTTCATCAAAGCATCGACGGTCTGCGGGGTCGGGTCGATGATGTCCAGCACGCGCTTGTGCGTGCGCATCTCGAACTGCTCGCGCGACTTCTTGTCGACGTGCGGCGAGCGGTTGACGGTAAACTTCTCAATCAGCGTAGGCAGCGGAATCGGGCCGCGCACCTGGGCGCCCGTTCTCTTGGCCGTGTTGACGATCTCGCGCGTGGAAAAATCCAAGACGCGGTGATCGAAGGCCTTAAGCCTGATGCGGATGCTCTGATCCATATCGGTTGTGTTCCCAGATGCGGCGGACCGCGTCCTCTAGACTTTTCAAAGACCGGAGCCCTCAGGCCGAAGCCCTCAGACACGCTTTCCGCAAAAACGATCGGCCCACGCGGAAGCCGCGAAGGCCGTTGAAATCCCAAGAAGCTGCAAAGAACAGTGACTTAGGTCGTTCTTGCGGACCGCGTCTGCCCCCGAAGGGACACAGCCGATCCAACAAGAGGCGCGCTTATGCCGTCCGATTCCGAATCCGTCAAGCGCGCGCCGGGCGAATTCTCACTCAGATTGGGCAAAGCCCATCGGATTGAAATCGTCCGGACCAGAGACGATCACCAACCGCCGCGAAGAGGCGTCGTAGGCCAGGGTAACGACGCAGCCCCCTTCGTTCGGCTCCGCGTCACAATAGATGTGATGGACACGAGCGCGGATCTGGCCGTTGCCGGCGGCCTCGACTGTGTCGGCGTTGGCGTCGAAGACCTGGACCAGTCCATCCGGTGTTGAAACGAACAGACGCTGGCGACAGCCGCCCGTCCCACACCACTGGGTCGACCCCGCCTCGGTATAGTCCATCCGCCAGTCCGTCTGGCTGTCGGGGCTAACATCGACAGGCGTAATCATGCCTTCGGGCGGCTCTGTCACGAGCGGCGGGCGGTCGGTCGGACTGTTGTCGTCGTCATAGACCCGATTGATGTCGCGGACCGCGATCCAGGTCAGGCCCTCGGGCGGCGTCTGTTCAGACGTGGCCGCCGCCCCGGCCATTTGCATGGCGTCGCCGGCCGCGCGGGCCGCGCCACCCCCCTCCTCTGCGGAGTCGGACGAGGAGCCCCCGCACGCCGCCAACAGAACAAGGGCCGCCGTCATCGGGACGGCGCGCAACAACATCGCTTCGATTCCAGTCATGGAGGCGATTGAACCCTGCCGCGCCATTGCGACGCAAGCCCCTGAAACCTGACCTCTGGCGGGGCGTGATGATTCAGTTGCCGATTCTGAGCTGTCCCGAGCCCAGAATCGTACGCTCAACCGCTCCGGTGACGCGGGCCACCGATATGTCACCCGACCCGACGATAGACGCGCTGACCGTATCGGCCGTCGCCCCCACGACGACACCGCCGCTGCCGGCGACGGCTACATTGAGCGATGACACCCGCCCCCCGTCGATGCGAACGGAGCCGGAGCCGCCGATGGCAATGTCAGCCGCCCCGTTGATGGACGCCACGGTGACGCTACCTGACCCCCCGATGGCGATATCGGCGGGGCCATCAATGGCCGCGGTCGAAATGCTCCCTGATGCGCCAAGCGCGAATTCTCCGGACCCAGCCGATCCAGCCCGGACGTTGCCTGAACCGCCGAGCGCGATCGAAAGTGATCCATCGGTATTGGCCACAGACCAGTCGCCACAGCCCCCTGCTCCCAGTTGCGTGCTGCGCGAGCGCCCGATCGCCCCCCAGACGGCCCCCGATGCATCAATCTGCACATCGCGGGGCGTGCGGATGACAACGAGCGGGGCCTGGGACAGCTCGACCGTGCCATGACCACGCACCGTCACGCCAATGCCGTCCGGCATTTCGGTGGGATTGGCGACGAAGCCCTCGGATTGACAGTCCTGAATCCGCCGGCGCAGGCCCCCATCGAGGCGAACGTCATCGCCGCGGCGGCTGACCTCGATCGCCGGCAGGCCCGACGTGCCGGGGTCGACCGTGACCTGAATGTCCGTGCGGTCTTCCGGGATAACCACGACACGGGCCACGGCATTTCTGATTTCGACCTCTTGCGCATGGGCGGTTGAGCCCAGCGCGGCGGAGGCAGCAAAGGCCGCCAGCGCGGTGGCCAGGGAAGCCTTGGGAACAAGCATGAGAAAGTCCTTCGATGGCGTCTGAGCTGCCACCGAACCTGACCGCCCGACCGAAGCGGGTCACCTTAATTCGAGGTCATGACCTGCTTGTCACAAACGGCCGGCAGACCGTGAGGGTCAGCGCGCCGCCAGCGGGTCAATCAAGCCCCGGTCTGGTGCCGGGGTCGCATCACCCAGCTCGAACGCCCGCTCATAGTCGCGCACCCGGCTCTGAATCAGATTGAGCCGACGCAGCCCTAGCGATGTCGCCCACAGCGCCGTGCGCGCAGGCATCGGGAGCGCCTCAGCCGAACGGACCGGCCCGCCCGCCCGACGGATCAGGCCGTTCGCATAGTGAGCGCCGTTGGTGATGCGCGCACCCCAAGTCAGGAAATCGCAGGACAGGGAGACGTTGAAGGAACCCTGGTTCTCGATCCGGTGGGGCGCGTGCAGGGGCCACACCGCCGCCATACCGGGCTTGAGATCGAACACCGTCGCGGCCGCATCCATCTCGCGCCGATAAGGCAGGTCCTCGGTCTGCTGCTCCAGCATCATCTGCTCCATGGCCTGGCACGGCAGATGGGTCTCATCCGGCGGATAGATCCAGATGCGCTTCTCGCCTCTGAGGTGGAACAGAAGCACGCCCGGAGGGTCGGCATGATAGGGCACACTCGCCGCCGGGGCCGACAGGATCAGCTGACCGGTCACATTGATCGGGCGAAAGCCGTCCACCTCACGCCCCACCTCGGCGAACGCCTGATGTATCGCCTCACCGAGGCGCGGATAATGATCCTGAATTCGCCGCATCTGGATCCAGACGCGGCCTTGCTTGACCGCTTCCAGCAGTTCATCGCCGGGCCGTCGGCCCTTGGTCCCCGTTTGCAGGCGGGCGCGGCCATCGTCGTCGTAGTGAAAGACGTTGATGTCGAACAGATCGGCGGGATGCCGATCCAGCTGCTCGGCAAGGGCCTCATCACTGAACAATCCTGTCTCGGCCAGACTGTGCGTGAAGGCGACCGGTTTGCGATTGAAATCGCGGCGAGCCGCATCATCGAAAGGGTGGATCAGGTTCTGGTTCATTGGTCTGCTTTCATGCTGCTATGACCGAACCATCGCCCAGGCAGCCGCGGCGGCCCCGGTCATCCAGCCCGCGGGCGTCACCTCGCAGGCGTTGATGATGTCCAGTCGTCGTTTCAGGGACGTCCCAAACCGTCGAAGCGGTGCCGGCCCTTTCCGGTTGATCAGGCGGGCCAGCGCGCGAACGGTGGCCCCCTCGCCCGCGACCGTCCCTTCCCAGGCATAGCCGGCGACGTCAGCCAGGGTTGATTTGTAATCCCCCGCTCCACAGCCGAAATCGACTTCAGCATAGCCATCGTCTGCGGCCCGGAGCATCTGCAGCCAGGTCAGATACATCCCTGGACCGAAGCGCCGATACGCCGGTGCATAGACCGGAAACCACAGATGCAGGGTCCGACCGTCATCCAGAGACGCCTCCGCCGCCAGGAGCTCGCCTGACGCCGCGCGGAGCGATGCGATCCGCAGGCCGTAGCCGTCGGCGTGCCGCGACTTCAGTTCAGCCAGGAGATCTACGGTCCATCCGCAGGAAAAAATGTCATGGCGTCGCGTGCGGGCGTACTGGGCGCGCTTGGCGCTGATCAACCAGTCGAACACGGCCGGGTCGTCATCGTTCCAGTTGAAGCGGGCCGGCCCCAGTTCCTCCTCCAGCCGCCGCGCCTTGCGGGCCATGTTCTTCCAGAATTTGCGATTCTTCTGGTCGAGACGCCTCTGCAGGGCCTCGGCCCCGCCACCCACGCGCGCCGCCATCCGCTCACGAGGAACAAAGCCGGGAACGGGTGCCCCTGACCAAGCACCTGCACTCAAGGTGCCGCCCAGCAACTCGACCAGTTGTTGCGGGCAAATCTTCGACCGCGAGGGCGCGATCACGCCGTGGTAGTCCGACATCGGTGCCGCCAAAGGCTGGTACAGCCCCCGCCGGCGCTGAACAGGGAAGAAGCCGCAGATGGATTCGCCCTCATACACGATCGCCACCTGGGCCCCGGGGACCGCACTTGCGGCCTGGGTGAACCGAATATCGAAATAGGGATGCGACAGGGCCGCATTGGATCGCCGAAAGCGTGTCCAGATCTGCTCCAGATCCGGGGTCAGCTCTTCGGGCCCGATCAACTCGACATTCATCTGGGCGCGCGTCGCCTCTTCACCGCCCTGGTTCTTGGGGCCCGATGCCGGCATGGCGATAATGAAGTCGGGATCGCGCGCGTTCATGTCAGGCCGACCCCGATTGCGCGTGTGATCTCAGCTTCTCCAGGCCGGTCACGGCAGCAGCAGTGGCACCGCGCCAGCGACCGGCGGAGGTCGTCTCGCAGGCTTCCACGACGGCCCATCGGCGGCGCAGGCTTTCAGTCAGGGTTTTGGCCGGTCCGATCGACACCTCGTCGAGGGCGCGATCCGCCAACCGTTGCCAGCCGGTGCGGAGCACCGTCTTCTCCGTCACCCATTCCTCGATGTCACAGAAGTATTTCTTGTAACATTCACCGGCGAAGCCGAAGTCGAAGATCTTGAACCCGTCCGCTGATTTCAGGCGCATGGTGTCCTGGCTCAGCAAAATACCGGGCGAGCAACGCGCGGCATCGGCGGCGTAGGACGGGAACCAGAAATGATAGTGTGAGCCACCGTACAGGCTGAGCTCCATGGCGGCCGGTCGATCCCCGGCCCACAACACGGCCATGGCGGCTCCGAAATCTGGCCTTCGCTCCATCATCAAGGCCCTGAGAACGTCGACGGTCCAGCCACAGGCGAAGATGTCGTGGCGTCCCGTGCGGCGGTACTGGTCTCGTTTCCAGGCGACCAGTTCGTCCAGACGGGCCGGATCGCGAACGTCGACCTCGGTCCAGACCTCGCCCGCGCGGTCCCGTGCCAACGAGCGCCGCGCACGGTCCTTGTCCTTGAAGAACTTGCCGTATGCGGAGCGGCGTTCGGCATCGTATTTGCCCCACCCATCGCGCAGGTCGGCCCTCAACACCCGGCGGTTCGGTCCTCCGAAGTCCGCGGGGACCCAGCCGTTGACCTTAAGGCTGTCCGCACGCAGCAGACCGGGCATGGCCGCCAGCAGGGGACGCTGCTGGCGCGGTGCCAGGATCAGGCCGTGATAGTCGTTCATCGGGGCGGCCAGCGGCTGCGCCGTTCGACCGCGCATCTGGTAGGGGAAGAAGCCGACGATAGTCCCTGCGCGGTGCAGGACGGCGACCCGAGCATCGGGGACCACCTGGCTGACGATCTGGGTGAATTCCGGCCAGAAGAACGGCGTCTCGTACAGGGAGTCCGACTGCACGAACTGCCGCCACAGTTCCACTTCCGACGCGCCGAGGTCGTCGGCCTGGATCAGGTCAACCTTCAGGTCCATGAGCCCTTCCTTTGGGACCATCATGCCTGAGCTGCCTTTCAGCGTGGTTCACCGACATGGTGAACAGAACCTTTCGGCGGCTCGACGTCGGATGAAGACGGAAAATGACCGACCTAGGGCGTGGCCCAGTCCGCCTCGAAGTCCGTCAGGAGCGCTTCATAGCGGCGCTGCTCGCGCGCCTTGGGGCTCGAGTCCACAAGGGCCTGACACGCTGCTGAATAGAACTGGCCGCCGGCACAGGCCGGATGGAGTTGCTGGTAGTGGCCGGGATCTAGCCACAGCCCCTCGCCCGGCAGAAAGCTGAATGCCAGGGCATTACGGGCCGAGGTCACGAGGTCTTGATAGGTCGCGCCCGTCTCGAACACGGCACGCGCATATTCACTGGACAGATCCGAGCGCGAGAGGCCTGGATCGTCCGTGGTATAGATGACCGGCACATCGGCCTCACGCAGCCAGATCACCGGATGGTCTGCCCCTTCCACCCCCAGGATGTCAGCGTTTGAAGTCAGATTGACCTCGACCGCAATGCGATCAGCCGCCAGGGTCTGAACGAGATCCAACGCCCCGCTTTCGTACGGAATCGCTACCCCGTGGCCAATGCGTCGGGCTCCAGCCGCGACGGCGGCGTGCACGTGGTCGCCGATCTCGTTGGGCGTGGCGTAGTCCAGCGTCAACTCGCCGGCATGGAGCGCGGCGGGCACCTCCAACGACACCAGCGACGCAATCATCTGCATATGCAAATCATAGTTGCGCAGCGCATTGGGATGATCTTCGGGCGCAACCAGTTGCAAGCCTACCCAGCGCGGGTCGGCGGCGACCAAGGCCGCGCCAAGGGCCAACTGGCCGTATGTCTCTTCGGGAAGCAAAAGCCGGTTGGTCTGGACGAGAAAGCGAACGGTCACGTCGCAACCCGTTCGACCGCCCGAGATCGAGGTCTCGCGCGACTGGATCCACGCCGCCGGCGGGGGGCAGTGCAAGACCTCCTCGGCCCGCGCCATGACGGCATCGGTCTCGGCCCGGGCCGCCGACACCAGCGCCGGCAGCCCCGCCGCAACAGCCAGTTCCATCTCCGCCGGATCGTCGGACCAGCCGGCGGCACGCCCCAGCTCCCGCGCCGGGCGCGACTGGGGCATCCACATCACCTCGACATAGAAGGTGTTCTGGGCGGCCAGGGTCGCCATCAGATCAGCCAGCATATCACCGCGGCGCGCATCCCGCGTGGCCCCGAACCGATCGAACGCCGTAAAGAACTGGTCGTGGCCGTTGCGGTCGGCGAAACCGGGCCGGCGCGTCGACAGACTGTCCATCATCAGGGACCGTTGTTCGGCTGTGAGCGTGGACGCCAGCACGCGATCGCCATCCGGCACACAGGGGTCCGTCAGGGCCCAGCGCACCGTGTCGACGCACAGGCCGTCCTCGGCGGCCCATTGGAGATAGCTCTCGGCATAGGGCGCGCCCGACAGGTGAATGTGCAGGTCACCGCCCTTGGGCATGGCCCGGATCACGGCCCGGATTTCGGCCCGGCTCATATGCGAGAAATCAGGTCGCTGGTCGTCAGGCGACCGATCCTGTGCCCAGACTGGCATCGCCAGGGTCACCATCAACCCCGCCAGGGCCAGCCATCGCAGCATCCAATCCCCCCGAACTGCCGTCAGCAACCTAACGGTACCCGAGGCTTTCAGCCAGCTCCCCCGCGCACAAGATCACCCCAGGCGTCCGCCAACACCCGGCGAGCGCTCCGACCGGTCTTTAGGGTCCAGTCCGACTAGTCGTTCAGGTTCCAGGTAAAGGCACCCATGCTCTGTGCGTGCAGGGTCACGAAATTGCGAACCTCCTGGTGGGCCTCGCAATAGACCGAGCCATTATCCCAGAATTCATAAGGGCCGGGATATTCGACACAGAGCGGATGATCGCCCTGCCAGACGTCGGAGTCAGAACCTTCGACCTCGGCATAGCCGTACATATAGGCATTGGTCGTCTGGGCCAGATCACGGCACTGTCCCGGCGCGACGTTGTACCAGCCGGCATTGCTGAAGGTGCCGGATCCTACCGGCTGATAGGAAATCGCCACCTGGGCCGTCACGCGTGTTTGGTTGCAGACCCGCAGCGTGATGACAGACGAATCCGAAGGGGGGCCGGCCGCCAGGGCCGGCTGGGCCGACATCAGGCTCGCCACCCCGAAGGACCCTGCGACCAGCACGGTCGTCAGCAGATTTCTCATTTCATTCTCCCCAGCGAACGCTGTCCCTAACTCGAAATATCACGGATCTTTCATGGCGCACCAGGGAATTCAATCAGCTAGGAAGCGGCCTTGCCTCCGTGGGCGGGCTGTTCGATCCTGAGATTGAGATGGAGTCCCACACCTTGCGCGTCGTGATTATCGGAGCCGGCCATGCTGGCGGTTCGGTCGCCGGTTTCCTGCGTCAGTACGGGTTCCAGGGACCGATCACCCTGATCGGAGACGAACCGATAGCGCCCTATCAGCGCCCGCCCCTGTCCAAGGCGTGGCTCAAAGGCGAAGCCGATGCCGACAGCCTGCAACTGAAGGAGCCGGACTGGTGGGCGGACAACGGCTGCGACCTGCGGGTCGCTCGGAGCGTCACGGCGATCGACCGCACCACCCGGACCGTCGTCACCGGCCGCGAGTCTGTGCCGTACGACGCCCTGGTCATCGCCACCGGGGCCCGTGCCCGGCGTATAGACATGGCCGGTGCCGACCTGGACGGCGTGCTGTTCCTCAGGACCGCCGCTGACGCCGAGGCGCTGAAACCGCGCCTGGGGCCCGGGCGTCGCCTGGCCGTGATCGGTGGGGGCTATGTCGGGCTGGAAGCCGCCGCCTCGGCCACGGCCATGGGTGGCTCGGCAGTCGTGCTCGAGCGAGAACCCCGCGTTCTGGCCCGCGTGGCATCAGAGCCATTGTCCGACTTCTACCAGGCGGCCCACAGGCGTCGCGGTGTCGAGATCCTGACCCGCACCTCGGTGACCAGGCTGGAGGGCGACGGGTCGGTGGCGACCGTGGTCCTGGCCGATGGCCAGCGCGTCGCCTGCGACACGGTACTGGTCGGGGTCGGGGCCATCGCCAATACGGATCTGGCCGAGGCGGCGGGCCTGGATTGTCGCGACGGCGTCATCGTGGACGCGGCCGCGCGGGCGAGTGATCCGAGCATCTGGGCGGTCGGTGACGTGACCCGTCGACCCGGCGGCCTGTTCGGTGGCGACATCCGCTTCGAGAGTGTGCCGAATGCGCTGGAACAGGCCAAACAGGCCGCCGCCGCCATCGCCGGGCGCGACCAGCCGCCGACCGAAGTCCCGTGGTTCTGGTCCGACCAGTTCGACCTGAAGCTCCAGATGGCGGGGCTGGCGCGCGACACCGACCGGCTGATCGTTCGGGGCGACCCGGACAGCGAACGGTTTGCCGTCTTCCACCTGAAGGGTGAGCTGATCCGCTGCGTCGAGGCCGTCAACGCTCCGCCGGAATTCATGGCCGGGCGCTTGCTGATCGGCAAACAGACTCCGGTGGACGCCACCCGGCTCGCTGATCCTGCGGTCAGTATGAAAGCGGTGACGCTCTAGTCAGTGAGCCCGTCCTTGAATTTCATCGAGGCGTGTGTGCCGTCGCAGAAAGGCTTGTTCGAGGAGGCACCGCACCGGCACAGGGTCTGACGGTTGCGGATCTCATAGCTGTCGCCGCGGGCGCTCTGAACCCGGATTCCGCCCCGCAGTTGCAGCGGCCCGCTCACCCCCAGCGCCGGGTCCTCGATCAGGGCCAGGGCCGCCGGCTGGGGCGTCTCGACCGGCACGCCGGTCTGGCGGTCCCAGACTAGCAAACGCCCTGAAGGGCATTGATGCGCCATATAGACCGCCAGCTCGCCATGGCGCTCTCCGGGCTCCATCACCTCGTTCCAGAAGCGGTCGCCGTTGTCGCAGAATCGCGCGAAAGCGCAGAAATTCTCATTATCCGTGAGGCTGTATTTCGGCCCGTCCATCTCCGTCGCATCATCCAGCATCGGCGCGAAACTGGCCGTCTCCGTCAGGTCAATTCCCGCCTTGAGGTGCGACCCGTCGCAATAGGGCTTGTTCCGGGACTGACCGCACCGACACAGCAAGGTGCCGTCCTTGACCTCGAACTCCTGCCCCTGCGTGAAGGTCCAGGAATTCTGTGTCTCGTTGGGGGTGATGGACTGGATATGCATCGGCGTCGCGCCACGGACCCGATACGGCCCGTTGGCGACGACCTCGATCGAGATCGACGGGTCCGCCTGCGTCGTTCCCGCCTGGATTCTGGGCTTGCTGTAGTCGGACATTCGATCACCCCCTGTGCGCGACGGACCGGCAGACACCTAACGAACACCGATACGATCGCTGCGTCGAGGGGGAGAATTCGGCGCGGGCCGACTGGCCGTCTGAAAATCACACCCAAAACCGGATACGACCCTAGAACAGTACTCGCGGGTTCATGATCCGCCGCGGGTCGAGCGCCGCCCGCACCGACCGCATGGCAGCTACCTGGACGGGATCCTTGTAACGCTGGGCCTCAGCACTTTTCAGCACGCCCAGCCCATGCTCCGCCGAGATCGACCCGTCGCGGGCGGCCACGGCATCGTGGACCACCCGTGCGCCCTCGTCGCGGCGGGCCGCGAAGGCACCGGAGTCTGCCCCTTCGGGCGGTACAACGTTGTAGTGCAGATTGCCGTCGCCCAGATGCCCGAACGTCACCAGCCGGATGCCCGGACAGGCGGCCGCCAGGGCAGCGTCCGTCTGTGCAATGAAATCCGCAATCTCGGACAGCGGCAGGGAAACATCGTGCTTCCATCCTCCGCCGGCCGCTTTCTGAGCCGCCGACATATCCTCACGCAGCCGCCAGAACTGAGCAGCCTGAGCCTGCGTCTGGGCTACGGCGGCGTCCACGATCAGACCGGCCTCAAGGGTCCGTTCCAGCAATCGTTCCAGGCCTCGTTCGGCCGCGCCCGGCTCCCCGGACACCAGTTCAATCAGAATCGTCCAGGGCGGTCGGCTTTCGAGCGGCTCACGAGTGTCGGGAATGTGGGCCAACACGAGATCCAGCCCTTGCCGGTTCATCAGCTCAAATGCTTCGACCCCCCCGCCCGTCTCGGCCTTGGCGATGGCGAGCAGTTCGAGCGCGGCGTGGACGGTCGTAACGCCGACCAGGGCGGTGGCGCGCGACCGCATGACCGGAAACAACTTGAGCGCCGCCGCCGTGACGATACCGAGTGTCCCCTCCGCCCCGATCAGGAGTTGCTTGAGATCATACCCCGTATTGTCCTTCCTGAGCCGCTTCAAACCCTGGAACACTGAGCCGTCTGCCAGCACCGCCTCCAGCCCGAGCACAAGATCGCGCGTCACGCCATAGCGCAGCACGGCGGTGCCGCCGGCATTGGTCGAGATCACCCCACCGATTGTGGCCGTGCCCTCCGCCGCCAGGCTGAGCGGGAACATCCGGTCCGCCGCCGCCGCCGTTTCCTGAGCTTCGCGCAGGGTCAGGCCCGCCTCGACCACCATGACGTCTTCCAGCGGCAACACGGCCCTCACAGCCCGCATTCTCTTCAGGCTGAGCAGGACCTCGCCCTGGGGAATCTGCCCCCCCACCAGACCCGTGTTTCCGCCCTGCGGTGTAATCGCCAGACCATGTTTGGCGCACACCCTGACTGCGGCCGCGACCTGATCGGTCGATCCGGGCATCAGCATCAATGGCGTCGTCCCGCTCCAGGCCCCCCGCCACTCCACCAGTTGAGGTGCAATCCGCTCGGCATCGTCGGTCCAGCCCTGCGGGCCGACCGCAGACTTGAGCTCTTCGAGGGCGGCGCTATCCATGACCCATGTCTGACCCCAAGCGCACACCAAAGGCAATGACGCCGGTCCCCGCGGTCGGAGTTGTCTGCTTTCGCGGCGACGAAGTGTTGCTGATCCGGCGCGGTCGCCCCCCGCGAGAGGGACAGTGGAGCCTGCCGGGGGGCCGGATCGAAGCCGGCGAACGGGCTGTCGAGGCCGCCTTGCGTGAACTGCTGGAGGAAACCGGCATCCAGGCCAAAATCCTGGGCCTGATCGACGTGGTTGACGGAGTCTTCCCGGAAGCGGGGCTTCACTATGTGCTGATCGACTATGCCGCGCGCTGGACCGGTGGCGAACCCCGCGCCGGCGATGATGCGGACGACGCGGTTTTTCTCCCGTTGGGTGAGGCGATGGCCCGCGTGGACTGGGAAGAGACGCGCCGGGTCCTGCGCGAGGCCGTGGATCGATTCGCCTCGGACGCGCCTTGAGTCGACAGACTGTTCCCGGAGGATCAGGCTGCCTCTCTGGACATGGCCGAACCGGGGGGTACCGCCGTGAGAAAACGCTTCATCGTTTTAGGTCTGGCGGCGGCCGTGTCCGCCTTTTTTGGTGCCGCCGTCATGGCCCGACCGGTCGGCGAGGTCCGCTTCAGTATCCAGAATGGCGGTAGCAGCGACCTCAGTGCATTCAGCCTGTCACGTCCAACCTCGGAAGCCTGGGGTATGGATCGACTGGGCGGCGCGGCCATAGCGCCTGGTGGTTCGACCGTCATCGTCCTGCAACCCAGCCTCGGTGGGTGCCTCTATGACATGAAGGCGAGCTTCACGAGCGGTGGAGACGCACGGCTTTTCGCAGTCGATGTGTGCCGGTTGAACGGGGCCGAGATCATTCTTACCGATTAGTGAGCCATCTTCGGTTGCAATCGGCTGCTTTCGCGTCAGGTTGAATGCCCTTCTTCCGTGAAAGTTGAGCCTCGTCCATGCGCCTGACTACCGCCCTCGCTTCTGCGTCCGTCCTGGTTCTCACGGCCTGCGCAGGGGTTCCTGCCAGCCAGCCGCCAGCTCCAGTCGAGGTTGAAGCTTCCGTCCCGGCCGCCCCGGTCGGGACGCCGGCCACCCTGCGGCCATCGCGCACCGCCTGGGCCCAGGACAGCAGTGACATTGCGCCGGATCCCGCCGTCCGGTTCGGGACCCTTCCCAACGGAATGCGCTATGCCCTCATGCACAACCAGACGCCGCCAGGTCAGGGCTCGTTGCGGCTGCGCGTCGATGCCGGCTCACTGATGGAACAGGACGACCAGCGAGGCCTGGCCCATTTCATCGAACATATGGCCTTCAACGGCACGACGAACGTACCGGAAGGCGAGCTTCTGCCGATCCTGGAGCGCCTCGGCCTCGCCTTCGGCCCGGACACCAACGCCTTCACCAGTTTCGACCAGACGGTCTATCAGCTGGACCTGCCGAACACCGACGCAGAGACCGTCGACACGGCCCTGATGATCATGCGCGACATGGTGTCGGGTGCGACGCTCGACGCCGGGGCCATCGACCGCGAGCGTGGCATTGTCCTGTCCGAGGAGCGCACGCGCGCCAGTCCGGGGATGCGCAGCGCCCAGGCCAATTTCGACTTTCTGATGCGTGGCCAGCGGGTTCCGGGCCGTTTCCCCATCGGCGAACCAGAGATTCTCTCCAGCGCCCCACGCGAGCGTTTTGCCGCGTTCTACAATGCCTATTATCGACCCGAACGCACGACCTTGGTGGCGGTCGGTGATTTTGACGTCGACACCATGGAAGGCCGCATCCGCAGTGCCTTTGCCGATTGGAGCAACCCCCATCCTGACGGCCCCGAACCCGATCTTGGCGCGGTCGCGGCGCGTCAGCCCGAGGCCTTCATCTTCAGTGAACCCGGGGCAGCCAACATGGTCGAGATGGCCTGGGTCGCGCCGCCGGACCAGACCGCCGACAGCGCTGCGCTGCGCCGGCGCGAGTTGATCCAGAGCCTGGGCTTTGCAGTTTTCAATCGGCGTCTTCAGCGCCTGACACGCGGGGACAATCCGCCGTTTCTATCGGCCTCCGGCTCGCGTTCGACGCTGTTCGACAGCCAGGACCAGGTGTCCTTCACAGCCGGCTATCGACCCGGCGGCTGGGCTGAGGCCCTGGCTGCCCTGGACCAGGAACGGCGTCGAATCCTGGAACACGGCATCTCGGCGGAGGAGCTCGCTCGCGAAGTGGCGGAATATCGGACCAGCTATGAGAGCTATGTCGCCGGAGCTTCAACCCGCACGACGCCGGCCCTGGCCGACGGCATTACCGACTCGGCCCACGATCAGACGGTCTATTCCGCGCCCTCGATGAGCCTCGCGCGCTTCAACGCCACCGTCGAGGGCCTGACGCCCGAGACGGTCATGACCGAGCTGCGGGCGGCCATGCAGGGGGACGGACCGCTCCTCTTCGTCTCATCGCCAACGCCCATCGAAGGCGGCACCGAAGCCGTCATGGCGGCCCTGGCGCGATCTCAGGCGGTGCCTGTCGCGGGGTCCGAGCAGGCTCAGGGTCAGGCCTGGCCCTATACCCACTTTGGCCCGGCCTCAGCGGTCGTGGAGCAAACCGAGATCACAGACCTCGGCGTCACCTCCGTCCGGTTCGAGAATGGCGTCCGCCTCATCATCAAGCCGACCGACTTCCGCGACGACGAGGTTCTGGTCGCGGTCAATCTGGCGGGGGGGCGGCTGGCCATGCCGAATGACCGGGTGCCGCCGACCTGGGCCGCAGGATCGGCCCTGATCGAGGGTGGACTGGGCCAGATCAGCCGGCAGGACATGGAGGCCGTTCTGGCCTCGAATGTGGTGACGACCCGCTTTGGCCTGGGCGACGGAGACTGGACGCTGAGCGGCTCGACCCGCCCCGAGGATCTGGACATCCAGCTTCAGGCCCTGGCCGCCTACTTGGCCGATCCGGCCTTCCGGCCCCAAGCGTTCGAGCGGGTTCGTACGGCCTATCAGGCGGCCCTGCCACAGGCGAACGCGACACCGGGCGGCGTCTTCGGCCTGCAGGCGTCACGCCTGATGCACGAGGGCGATGCCCGCTGGGCCGTGCCCAGTCTGGATGAGGTCGCCGCAGCCCAGCTGGACGATCTTCAGGCCCTCCTCGTGCCGGTTCTGGGGTCGGCCCCGATCGAGGTCGTCGTCGTCGGCGACATCGACCCTGACACGGTCATTCGCTCGGTGGCTTCCACTTTCGGCAGCCTGCCTGCACGCGGCGAAGCTCCGGCCTCCGTTAGTTCCGTTCGCTTTCCGTTGGGGGCACCCCCCGTCACCCTGACGCACCAGGGGCGCGCGGACCAGGCGCTCGGCTTCCTGGCCTGGGCAACGACGGACGCGCGGTCTGACGTCTATCAGTCGCGGGTTCTCAGTGTGCTGGCAGCGGTTCTCAGGCTGCGTCTGACCGAAGAACTCCGTGAAGGGCAGGCCGTGACCTATTCGCCCTCGGCCGGCTCCAGCCCGAGCTGGGACATTCCCGGCTACGGCTATTTGTCGGCGGCGATCGAAGCCCCGCCTGAGCGGCTCGACGGCTTCTTTGCGGATGTCGACCGGATCGCTGGCCAGTTGAGAGATACACCCGTCACCGCCGATGAGCTGGATCGCGCGCGTCGCCCCATCGTCGAGTCGGTCCACCGCGGGCGCAACGGCAATGGCTACTGGATAGGCAACCTGTCGGGCCTGCAGACCGAGCCGAGCCGGGCCCCGGCAATTCGGACCCTCGTCTCGGATCTGGAACGGGTCACGCCCGAAGACCTTCAGGCGGCGGCGCGTCTGTATCTGACGCCCGACCGGTCGTGGCGCGCGCGCGTGGTGCCCGAGGCCACCCCGTAGTCGGCTCAAGAAAAAGACCCCTGAGCCGAAGGCTCAGGGGTCAAGGCGCTCAGGTTGTCGACACCGTGCCGACGCCCCAATCTCTCAAATCATGCCTGACGCTCGCCTGAACACGATACGCAGGCCCGCGTCAGTGGACGCGCCCACCGACACCGCCGTCGAACACGACGCTCATGCCGGAGTATGTCTCCACGACGGTTTCCTCGCGGTACTCTTCGTACAACTCTTCGCGGATCATGGTCAGGACGAACTCACCGGCTCCAAAACGGCGCAGCAGGCTGCGCTCGAAACAGTCGCGCTCCTGAGTCTGCACCCGGCATTCCACCATGCCGCCAGCGCTATGATACAGGGCCTCGCCGGCACGGCAGCTGATGGTCTGGCCTCCGTCGAAGTCAAAGGCCCCGCCCTCGTAGTCGGCATAGGTCACCAAGAGCGATGAGCCGGCGATGCAGCGATACAGTTCGCCCTCATAGTCATCACGAATGTCCCTGTCCGGCCGGATCCGGGACGCGGGATGCGGGACGCTACGGGCGTCCATGCACACCGCCCGAATAACGACCCGACGCTCCATCCGGCGGCGCTCCTGATAGGGCACGCGCACGACGCGCGCCGGCCCCTGGACCACCAGATTGTTCATCATGGTCGGGGCTGCATAGGCCACCGAGTTGCCGCCATAGCCCCGGCCATAGCCGATGGAGGAGCGTTCACCGCGCGACACTGAAAAGCTGTCGACCCGGCCCTGGGCGCGCGCATAGGCCGAGGCCGAAGCATCGTTGGAAATGTTGACATTGATATTGATGTCCGGGCCGTCGGGACCATCGCAGTCGTCTCCACCGTCATCGCAAGGCGGCGGCGGGCAATCATCCTCACAGGGCGGGGGCGGGCACCCATCATCGCACGGCGGCGGCGGTGGCGGCGGCGGCGGCGGCGGCGGCGGGCACGGATCCGGGCATGGCGGCGGCGGGCAGGTGCCGGGGCAGGACGACTGCGCGGCAGCACTGTCGGCGACCGACATGACCGTCATCGCCGCCAGGACCGGCAGGCCCCATTTGATCAAAAGGCGCACCATCATCGCCGTCTCCGCAAGTCTGGACTGCGCGCCGGGCGCGGTCCCTCAACGAATCATTTGACGGACAAAGCGTTTCCTTTCCGTTAGCCAGTCGGCCCGGTCCTTGCGGCAACGCCCGTCGAGGAGCCTGCCGTGTTTCATCCTGGGACGACGCGACTGATCGCCTGCTGGAACGCCCTGGATGCCGGGCGAACGCCGCCGCGCACGCGCTTCGACCCGCTGGAGACGGCTGATCTGCTGCCGCAGATGTTCCTCCTCGCACGCGAAGACGATCGACTGGCCTTTCGCATCGCCGGCGAAGCGTTACGTGATCTGTACGGTCGGTTGCTGAAAGGCTCGGACATCTTCGACCTGTTCTCCTCGCCAGCCCGCCCCCTGGCGCGGCGCGCCGCCTTGCAGGCGGTCCGCGACGGGCAGCCCATGGTCCTCCTCGCCACAGGTCGCAGCGAAACGGGTGCGCAAATCCCCCTGGAAATCCTCTTGGCACCCATGCTGGGAGCAGGCGGCACACCGGACCGCCTCATCGGCCTGGTCCAGCCGACGGCAACTCTCACCTTGCTCGAAGGACGCCCTGTTCAGGAGACGAGCATCCGCATGGCCGCCCCCGCCGGCAGCAAGCCCGCCAGGCCCCCGCTTCGCCTCGCCGCCCTCGACGGCCAGCGCCTAGCCTAGATGGGCCGAAGGTCGCGCGCGTACCGCTTCCAGTTCGCCACATAGTGATCGGCCGACGCCTTCAGGAAGGCCGCCTCAACCTCCCCCAGCTGGCGGATGACACGCCCCGGGGCCCCGACGACCAGGCTGTTGTCAGGAATGACCTTGCCTTCGGCGATCAGCGCGTGAGCCCCAATGATGCAGTTCCGACCGATCACCGCCCGGTTCAGCACCGTCGCCCCGATGCCGATCAATGACCCGTCGCCGACCGTACAACCATGCAACATGGCCTTGTGGCCGACCGTCACATCGGCACCGATCGTCAGGGGGACGCCCTCATCGGTGTGCAGGACCGAGTTGTCCTGGATGTTGGATCGCTCACCGATGGTAATCGGATCATTGTCGCCGCGGACGACGACGCCGAACCAGACACTTGCATCCCTCTGCAGAATCACGTCGCCTATGAGGGTTGCGTTCGGTGCAATCCAGTATTCCCCCTGTGGCGGAAGCTGAGGTTTTTTGTCACCGAGTTGATATATTCCCATCACTTCCACGCTTTATTTGCCGTTTCATCAAATGAAATGGCTTTAACCGCTCGTAAACCACGATAGCATCAAAGTCATTCCACGATTCGAGAGCGCCTGCTTTCGGGTTTGTAACCGGGGCCTCCCGCTCCGGTCAGGCGAGGAGAACGGCGTGTCGCCTTCAGTTCGCCGGCGGGTCTGGCCGCCGACTGATCCTGGCGCAGGGGCCCCCGGCCCTCACCCGTTCGAGTCACTTCCTTTCATCCTGTCGAGGGCGAGCCGAGTGCGGCGTCGCCCTTTTTTCTTGTCTGGAGCCAGCGATGTCCAAGCGTGCGGTCAAGCGTCAGTCCCGTGAATCCTATGAGGACGTCAAGGTCCGCCGGATGCCGAACGACCGAGGCGGCTGGTCACCACTGGGGGCCAACGACGAGGCCCGTGACCAGGCCTATCTCAAGACCATCAAGCCCAAGTCCGACGGCCAGGTCCAACTGCTGAACGCCATCGACAGCCGTAGTCTGGTCATGGCGCTTGGACCGGCCGGCACCGGCAAGACCTATCTGGCCGTGGCCAAGGCGGTCGAGGCCCTGGAAGCCGGCAAGGTCGGGCGCATCGTCCTCTCCCGCCCGGCGGTCGAGGCCGGCGAGTCCATCGGTTTCCTGCCAGGTGCCATGGAGGACAAGCTGGCCCCCTATCTGCGTCCTCTCTACGATGCCCTGTCGGATCGGCTGTCGATGAAGCGGGTCGGGCATCTGATGGCCGAGGGCCTGATCGAGATCGCGCCGGTGGGCTATATGCGCGGGCGCACCCTGAACAACGCCTTCGTGGTGGTCGATGAGGCCCAGAACTGCACCTACACCCAATTGAAGATGCTGCTGACCCGCCTGGGCTGGCACTCGACGATGGTGGTGACCGGCGATCCGCACCAGTCCGATCTGCTGCCGGGTGTCTCGGGGCTTCTAGACATCGCCGAGCGGCTTGAAGCCGTGCCTGAAATCTCCGTCGTCCGCCTGGCCGAACAGGACATCGTGCGCCATCCCCTGGTGGCAAGCATGATCGGGGTGCTCTAGCCGACCCGGTCCACCCATGCCGGCAATTTGCTGATCGACTCCAGCGCCGCAAACCTCGGCTCGCTCTCGGGCGCGTCGGCCAGTTCGTGGGCCCAGGTGATGACGTAGGGAATGTGGGCGGCCCAGGCGCCGGCCTGGATGGCGGGCAGGACGTCAGACTTCATGGAGTTGCCGGCCATGACGGCCTCCGCCGGTCCGGTGCCATGGCGGTTGAAGACCGTCCGATAGGTGTCCGCCGTCTTCTCCGAGACGATCTCCACCCCGGCGAACAAATCGCCCAGACCCGACGCCGCCAGCTTGCGCTCCTGATCCAGCAGATCGCCCTTGGTGATCAGGACCAGCCGGTACCGTTCCGATAGCTCGGCCAGGGCCTCGTCCACGCCCGGCAGCGGCTCCACCGGATGGCCCAGCATCTCACGCCCGGCCGCCAGGATCTCACTGATGACGCGGGGGGGCGGACTTCCCCCGGTCAGTTCCATAGCCGTCTCGATCATCGACAGGGTGAAGCCCTTGATGCCGTAGCCATAGAGCCGAAGGTTGCGACGCTCGGTCGCCGCCAGCCGATCCTCGATCGTCTCCCGGTCACCATGCTCGCCCAGCATCTCGGCGAACCGGTCGTGGGTCAGACGAAAGATTGTCTCGTTGTGCCAAAGGGTGTCGTCGGCATCCAGACCGACGGTGGTGATGGGCATGGGCGGCTCCGTTACGCCGCCTGGGATAGATGAGCCGCTCCGCTGCGCCAAGGGCGCATTGACGGCCTGGCTCCAGCCAGCCAAGCATCCGTCCATGCAGCGCACCTTGCCCGCCCGCCTGTACGGCGATCCCGACGCCTACGCCCGCGAGCGCCAGGACGTCTTCGCTGCCACCTGGCTGTTCCTGGGCCATGAGGCCGAGGTGCCCGGCCCCGGCGACTGGATCGCCGCCGACATCGCCGGGCATCGCCTGTTCGCCGTGCGTGGCAAGGACGGTCTCCTGCGTGCCTTCCACAACGTTTGCCGCCACCGGGCCGGACCGCTGGTCCAGGGTCAGAGCGGGACCTGCCCCGGCGAACTCACCTGCGCCTATCACGGCTGGCGCTATACGCTGGACGGGCGGCTGCGATCCGCCGTCGGCTTCGGCCCGGCCGACGGGTTCGATCCGCGCGACCTGGGCCTGATCGGCCTCAAGCTTGAGGTCTGGCGCGACCTCATCTTCGTCTCGATGGCCGAGACGCCGCAGGAGTTCGCCGCCTTCATCGCCCCGCTGGAAGAGCTGATCGACGCGCGCGGTCTGACCATTCCTGGTCCGGCCCTGCGCCGCTCGCACGACATCGGCTGCGACTGGAAGGTCTATGCCGAGAACTATCTGGAGAGCTACCACATCAGCGCCGTCCATCCGGCCCTGAGCCAGGAGCTGGGGGCAGACTATGCCGTCACCCTCCACGGTGATCTGGTCATCCAGGAAAGCGTGGCCCAGGGCGATGGACCGCAAGCCGGGCTGTGGGGCTGGCTATGGCCCAATCTGGCGGTCAACATCTATCGCGACGGCGCCATGATCGAGCGTATGGTCCCGGTCGGTCCGGGCCGCACCCGGCTCGACTATCTGTTCCTGCGCGACGACGGCCCCGACGCTCTGAAAGACGCGCTGGAGGCCTCCGACCGCCTGACCGCCGAGGACGCCGCCATCTGTGAAGCGGTCCAGGCCAACCTGTCCGCCGGCGCCTACGATACCGGCGTCCTCAGCCCAACCCACGAGGCCGCGGTGGCGTGGTTTCAGGCCCGCTTATCGGAGATCCATCGATGACTGACGCGCAGCGTAAGCTCGGCTGGGGCCTCGCGGCCCTGCTGGTCGCGGGCAATATGATCGGCTCGGGGCTGTATCTTTTGCCGGCCAGCCTGGCCCCGATCGGCTCGTCGACGATCATCGGCTGGGTCGTGGCCACCTTCGGCGCTCTGGTGCTGGCAGGGGTGTTTGCCGGGCTCGGGCGCTTCCGACCCCAGGCGGACGGCATTACCGACTTCGTCGAACAGGGCGTCGGCCCGATGCTCGGCTATCAGGCCTCCCTAGCCTATTGGGTCGCGGGCTGGGTCGGCAATGCGGCCATTGCGGTCGCCGCTGTCGGCTATCTGGCGCACTTCTTTCCCCAACTCGAAGGACGCTGGGCCGGAGCCTGGGCCAATGTCGGGCTGATCTGGCTGATGACCCTTACCTATATGGCCGGCGCGCGCGTCGTGGCGCGGCTGGGTGGGCTGTTCCTGATCGTCGGGCTGGTGCCCATCGTGCTGGCGGTTGTGGCCGGGCTGATGGCCTTCGACCCGGGCGTCTTCAGCGCCTCCTGGGCACCGGACGGACGCCCCCTGACCGAGAGCGTCCCAGCCTCACTGGCTCTGATCTTCTGGGCCTATCTGGGTGTCGAGACGGCCATGGTGGTCTCATCGCGGCTCAGAGACCCCGAACGCGATCTCGGCCGCGCCAGCCTGGCCGGCGTGGGCCTGTCCGCCGTTGTCTATATCGCCGCCAGCGTTGCGGTGTTCGGCGTCATTCCGGCCGGCGAGCTGGCGCAATCGAGCGGCCCGTTCGCGGACCTGGCCGGAAGGGTTCTGGGGGCTTCGGCGGCGGGCTTCGTGGCGGTCTGTGCGGTGGTCAAGACGCTGGGCACGCTTGGCGGCTGGATTTTGCTGGCCGGCGAAACCGCCCGTTCCAGCGCCCGGCGCGGGTTCCTGCCGCGTGTCTTCGGCCAGGGCGCCGTGACCCCGCCGGCCAATCCGCTGATCCACGCGGCCCTGATGAGCGTCATCGCCCTGGGCAGCGCCCAGCCTCATCTAGCCGATCAGTTTGGCATCCTGATCGCGGTGACGACCGTGCTCATCCTGATCGTCTATGCCCTGTGCTCACTGGCCCTGTGGCGGTTCACCACCGACTGGCGCTGGCGGTTGCTGACCGTTGTCGGCCTGGCCTTTTCGCTGGTCGCAACCGGCTATGCTGGGATGGAATACCTGCCCTGGGTGGGCGGCTTCTTCCTGCTGACCTCGCTGCTGTGGCCGATCGCTCGCCGTCGGATCGCCCAGCAAGGCCAGCAATAGGCGCAGCCGGCACCGAGCCGCTTTCGCTCGCTCGCGGATTGGCCAATGATGGCCTGGTTAACACGCTGTTCCGATGAGGGAAGCCATGAACGAAGTCCTGAACGCCTATCGCGGCTACGCCCAGTTCGACGGACGGGCCGGACGGCGGGAGTTCTGGTCTTTCTTCGTGTTCTTCGTGGTCGTCGGCGCTGTGCTGTCGATCGTCGACAATATTTTCTTTGGCGGCTCCAGCATCAGCAGCGGCCCCGGCTGGTCCGTGACCGATGGATTTCAGCCCCTGACCTCCATCTTCGGTATTGTCTCGCTGGTCCCCGGCGTTGCCGTCAGCATCCGGCGAATGCACGACATCGGCAAATCGGGATGGTGGGTCCTGGTTGGCCTGATCCCGTTGATCGGCTGGATCTGGTTGCTGATCCTGGCGGCCGGTCAGGGTGACGCCGAGCCCAACGCCCATGGCGAGCCGGCCTAGCGACCCAGGTGCGAACGTGCGCCGTTGACCGCCCCGGCGGCGCTCTATAGTGACGCCGCCGTTTGTCCGCCGGGATTCGGTGGTATGGAGCGCCTCATGTCCGATCAACTTCTTCCCGGCGTGACCGGCGTTCTGGTCCTGGCCGACGGCACGGTGCTGCAAGGCATCGGTTGCGGTGCCGAGGGCGCGGCCCTGGGCGAAGTCGTCTTCAACACCGCCATGACCGGCTATCAGGAAATCCTGACCGACCCGTCCTATATGCGCCAGATCCTGGCCTTCACCTTCCCGCACGTCGGCAATGTCGGGGTCAATGTCGAGGACGTCGAACAGGTCTCCGGCGGCGGCTCTGAAACCGCCGCGGTCGGCGCGGTGTTCCGCGATGTTCCGACCGATCCAGCCAACTGGCGCGCCGAGGCGGATCTGGACGCCTGGATGAAGCGGCGCGGCGTCGTCGGCCTGGCCGGGATCGACACCCGCGCCCTGACCGCGCGCATCCGCGACGCCGGCGCGCCCCACGGCGTCATCGCCCACGCCGCCGACGGCCGCTTCGACATTCCGGCCCTGGTTCAACAGGCTAAAGGCTGGTCCGGCCTGGTCGGACTGGACCTGGCCAAGCCGGCCTCCACCCTTCAGGCCTTCGACTGGGATGAGGGGTTGTGGGACTGGCCCGAGGGCTATCCGCGCGTCGACGCCGGCGGCAAGTCGGTGGTGGTCGTGGACTATGGCGTCAAGCGCAACATCCTGCGCGCCCTGGCCTCGACCGGGGCCAAGATCACCGTTGTTCCGGCCACAACCAGCGCCGAAGACATCCTGGCTCGCAACCCGGACGGCGTGGTTTTGTCCAACGGGCCGGGTGACCCGGCCGCGACCGGCGAATACGCCGTGCCCGAGATCAGGAAGCTGATCGACAGCGGCAAGCCGGTCTTCGGCATCTGCCTGGGCCACCAGATGCTGGCCATCGCGGTCGGCGCGCACACCATCAAAATGGATCAGGGCCACCACGGGGCCAATCACCCGGTCAAGGACCTGACCACCGGCAAGGTCGAGATCGTCTCGATGAACCACGGCTTTACCGTCGACCGTGACAGCCTGCCCGACGCCGTGCAGGAAACCCACGTCAGCCTGTTCGACGGCACCAACTGCGGCATCGCCCTGAAGGACCGCCCGGTATTCAGCGTCCAGCACCACCCCGAAGCCTCGCCCGGACCGACTGACAGCCTTTATCTGTTCGATCGGTTTGCGAAACTGATGGCCGACTGAAGACGTTTGCCGGCCTTTCTTCGCTTTGCCGGTTGCGGGGACGGGGCGGCGTCTCTAAACGGGCCGCTTAGCCGACAACCAAACGAATCGCCGCGCGGGCGCACCGCTCGTGAGGGACTTCGCGCGCGCAAGGAGCCTCACCGTCGTGACCACGGGTCCCAGCCATGAAGAGCGTGACGCCATGGTGCGCGCCGCCCTGGCCACGCACGGCGACAGCGGCCTGACACCGCGCCATACGCTGTTCTATTTCTATGGCGACGATCACGGCCTGGGCGACCTGAACGAGGTGGCCCGACGCGCCGGCTTCTTTACGCGCGGCGATGAGGAATCGCTGGTGCTGGAAATGACCCTAGCCGTGGACGAGGCCAGCTTCGCCCCGGTCTCTTCGATGATGCAATCCTGGGCCGCAGCCTTTCAGGTCGACTACGACGGCTGGGAGTGCGCGGTGGTGACGAACTGAAATGCCCAAACGTACAGACATCCAATCCATCCTGATCATCGGCGCCGGGCCTATCGTCATCGGCCAGGCGTGTGAGTTCGACTATTCGGGGGTCCAGGCCTGCAAGGCGCTGAAGTCCGAGGGCTATCGTGTCATCCTGGTGAACTCGAACCCGGCCACGATCATGACCGATCCGGAGGTGGCCGACGCCACCTATATCGAGCCGATCACGCCGGACATTGTCGAGAAGATCATCGCCCGAGAGAAGCCGGACGCCCTGCTTCCGACCATGGGCGGTCAGACGGCGCTGAATACGGCTTTGGCGCTGGAGCAGTCCGGCGCCCTGGCCCGGCACGGGGTGGAGATGATCGGGGCCAAGGCCGAGGTTATCGACAAGGCCGAGGACCGTCAGAAATTCCGCGACGCCATGGACAAGCTGGGCCTGGAAAGCCCCCGCTCGCGCGCCATCCATGCGGTCGAGGAGGCCGATGAGGCCTTGGCCTTCGTCGGCCTGCCGGCGATCATCCGGCCCAGCTTCACCCTGGCCGGCACCGGCGGCGGCATCGCCTACAATGTCGAAGAGTTCAAAGAGATCGTCGAGCGCGGTCTGGACCTGTCGCCGACCACCGAGGTGCTGATCGAGGAATCGGTCCTGGGCTGGAAGGAATATGAGATGGAGGTGGTCCGCGACCGGGCGGACAACTGCATCATCATCTGCTCGATCGAGAATGTGGACCCGATGGGGGTGCACACCGGCGATTCCATCACCGTGGCCCCGGCCCTGACGCTGACCGACAAGGAATATCAGCGGATGCGGACCGGCTCGATCAACGTCCTGCGTGAGATCGGGGTCGAGACCGGCGGATCCAACGTCCAGTGGGCGATCAACCCGGCCGACGGGCGCATGGTCGTCATCGAGATGAACCCGCGCGTGTCGCGCTCCTCGGCCCTGGCGTCCAAGGCGACGGGCTTCCCCATCGCCAAGGTCGCAGCCCGCCTGGCGGTCGGCTACACCCTGGATGAACTCCAGAACGACATCACCCAGGTCACCCCGGCCAGCTTCGAGCCGTCGATCGACTATGTCGTCACCAAGATCCCGCGCTTCGCCTTCGAGAAATATCCCGGCTCGGAGCCCTATCTGACCACCTCGATGAAGTCGGTCGGCGAGGTCATGGCCATCGGCCGCACCTTCCAGGAATCGATGCAGAAGGCCCTGCGCGGCCTGGAGACCGGCCTGACCGGTTTCGACGAGATCGAGATCGAGGGCGTCGCCGGTGCCGAGGACGACGCCTCGGCCAAGGCGGCGGTGATCCGCGCCCTGGGCCAGCCGACGCCGGACCGTATCCGCGTCATCGCCCAGGCCTTCCGCCACGGCCTGTCGGTCGAAGAGGTGGCCCAGGCCTGCGCCTACGAACCCTGGTTCCTGCTCCAGATCGCTGATCTGGTGCGCGAGGAAGGCCACCTGAAGGTCAAGGGACTGCCGGGCGAAGCGCGCGAGTTCCGCCGGCTGAAAGCCAAGGGCTTCTCGGATGCGCGCATCGCCAGACTGACCGGCGCGAGTGAGGCCGAGGTCCGCAAGGCCCGCCGCGCCTTGGATGTGCGCCCGGTGTTCAAGCGCATCGACACCTGCGCCGCCGAGTTCGCCTCCGCCACCGCCTATATGTATTCGACCTATGAGACCGGCGCTCTGGGCCAGACGCCCCAGTGCGAGGCCGAACCGTCGGATCGCAGGAAGGCCGTCATCCTGGGCGGCGGCCCCAACCGGATCGGCCAGGGCATCGAGTTCGACTACTGCTGCTGTCACGCCGCCTTTGCGTTCGACGAGATCGGCGTCGAGTCGATCATGGTCAACTGCAACCCCGAGACCGTCTCGACCGACTATGACACCTCCGACCGCCTCTATTTCGAGCCGCTGACGGCTGAGGATGCGCTGGAGCTGATCGACGTCGAACGCTCCAGGGGCGAGCTGATTGGCGTGGTCGTCCAGTTCGGCGGCCAGACGCCGCTGAAGCTGGCCCATGCGCTTCAGGCCGACGGCGTGCCGATCCTGGGCACCAGCGTGGATTCCATCGACCTGGCCGAGGACCGCGAGCGCTTCCAGAAGATGCTCAACGACATCGGCCTGATGCAGCCGCCCAACGCCTTGGCCCGCTCGGCCGAGGAAGCCGCCCTGAAGGCCGAGGAGGTCGGCTATCCGGTGGTGCTGCGCCCCTCCTACGTTCTGGGCGGGCGCGGGATGCAGATCGTGCACGACCGCGAACAGCTGGACCGCTACGTCCATGAGGCCATGCGCGTCTCGGGCGACGATCCGGTCCTGATCGACCACTATCTGAACCGCGCCACCGAGGTCGATGTTGACGCCCTGTGCGACGACGAGACGGTCTTCGTCGCCGGCGTGCTGGAACACATCGAAGAGGCCGGGGTCCATTCCGGCGACAGCGCCTGTTCGATGCCGCCCTATTCGCTGTCGGGCGAGGTCGTGACCGAGCTGATGCGCCAGACCACCGAGATGGCCAGGGCGCTGAAGGTGCGCGGCCTGATGAACGTGCAGTTCGCCATCGAGGAGCCGCACTCAGACAATCCGCGCATCTTCGTGCTTGAGGTCAATCCGCGCGCCAGCCGCACCGTGCCTTTCGTGGCCAAGACCATGGGCGCGCCGGTCGCCGCCATCGCCGCCAAGATCATGGCCGGCGAGAAGCTGTCCGGCTTCGGCCTGGAGCCGAAATGCTACGACCATATCGCGGTCAAGGAGGCGGTCTTCCCGTTCGCCCGCTTCGCCGGGGTCGACACCATCCTGGGGCCTGAAATGCGCTCGACCGGCGAGGTCATGGGTCTGGACTGGCGCCGCGAGGGCGAGGACTGGCTGCATGAAGCCTTCGCCCGCGCCTTCGCCAAGAGCCAGCTGGGCGGCGGCACCGTGCTGCCGACTGAGGGCTGCGCCTTCATCTCGGTCAAGGACGACGACAAGCCCTGGGCGCTGGAGGCGGCGCGCGTGCTGCTGGATCAGGGCCTGAGCGTGATCGCCACCGGCGGCACCCATGCCTATCTGACCGAACAGGGCCTCACCGTCGGCCATGTGAAGAAGGTGCTGGAAGGCCGGCCGCACATCGTCGACGCCATGAAGAACGGCGAGGTCCAGCTGGTCATCAATACCACAGAGGGCAAACAGTCGCTGGCCGACAGCTTCTCGATCCGGCGCACCGCCCTGATGATGAAGATCCCCTATTTCACGACCATCCCCGCCGCCGTCGCCGCCGCCCGCGCCATCGCTGCGGTCAAGGCCGGCGAACTGGATGTGCGCCCGATCCAGGAATACGGCTGAGGTGGAACCGGCCCTCGCCATCCTCGTCCTGATCGGTAACGCCGTGGCCTTCATCGCCTATGGCTACGACAAGCATCAGGCGCGGGTGGACGGCGACCGCATCCCGGAGCGCGTTCTTCTAGGGCTGGCCCTGATCGGCGGCCTGGGGGCCTGGGGCGCCTGCGAGCTGTTCCGTCACAAGACCCGCAAACAGCCGTTCCGCACCTGGATGACGGCGGCCTTCGCCGCCCACATTCTGATCGTGCTGGCCCTGATCTACTGGCCGATGGGGTAGGTCGGTCAGGACGCCGTCGTTCCCTTCTCCCGCAAGGGGAGAAGGGCATCGAGCGATGACATACGGACCTAGATCCGTCCCAGCACCGCCTGAACCGCCTCAAGGCCCTCCACTCTAGCCACCGGCTCCGCCCGCCCCCGGCCATAGGCCGGATCGTAGTGTTCGCTCAGCAGGGCGCGCACGAAGGCATCCATGTCGCCGGCCTGGGCCAGCTCCAGCCATTCGGCGCGGCGGGCCTTGGAGATGTGGCGCGGCAGGCTGGTCAGGGCGGCCGCGATGGCCGTCAGGTCGGTGGTGAAGTCGGCGTAGTCGCGAAGGGTGCGCGCGACCCGGTCGTCCAGCGAAGCGGTCAGTTCGATCACCGGCGCCGCCTGCATCGCTCGCCACAGCGACTTCGGCAGATTGACCCCGCCGACCCGGCTGGATTCCGCCTCGACGACCACAGGCGCCGTCACATCGAGCCCTTGCAGCGCCGTCATCAGCCGGCTGTCGAACAGCTTCTGGCTGGGCTGGCCGCCGGGCATGGCGCCGAACAGGCTGCCGCGATGATTGGCCAGTCCCTCCAGATCCAGGGTCTGAACGCCCTCAGCCGCCAGTTGCCCCAGCATGGCGGTCTTGCCCACGCCCGTCGGCCCGTCGATCCGCACCAGCCGATGGGCCAGAGGCTGATCATAAAGGGCCGCCACCACCGCCCGACGCCAGGTTTGATAGCCGCCGTCCAGCACCGTCACCGGCCAGCCGACCTGATCCAGGATCGTCGCCATCGCGTGCGACCGCTGACCGCCGCGCCAGCAATAGATCAGCGGCTTGAAACCGCCGGTCTGCTCGGCCAGCGCCCCTTCCAGATGGGCCGCGATATTGCGCGCGACCAGAACCGCGCCCTGACGCCGCGCCTTGAATTTGGAGCCCTGGACATACTCGGTCCCGATCACCGCCCGTTCGGCATCGTCCAGAACCGGCAGATTGATCGCGCCGGGCAAATGGTCCTCGGCGAATTCGGAAGGACTGCGAACGTCGATGATCTGGTCAAAGCCGGCCAGGACCGACGCGTCCATCCTGGCCTGACGCCGGATCACGCCGCGACCACGCGAACACCCGGCGCGCCTTCCGCTACCCGACCGACGACCGCGCCGTCGAAGCCGCTGGCCCTAAGCAGGAACATCACATTCTGGAGCGCCGCCTCGGCGACGGACACCAGAAGACCACCCGAGGTCTGGGGATCGGTCAGCAGATCGCGCAGCGGGCCGTCGTCCAGGCCCTCGATCTGGTCGCCGTAGCTCGCCCAATTGCGACCGGAAGCTCCGGTTTTTACGCCATTATCCAGCAGGGACCGCACACCGGCCAGGATCGGCGGCGCGTCGAACAACTCGATCCGCACGCCCGAGCCGCGCGCCATTTCCAGCGCATGACCGGCCAGGCCGAAGCCGGTTACGTCGGTCATGGCGTGAACGCCGTCGCGCGCGGCGATATCTGGCCCCAGGGAATTCAGTCGCGTCGTCGAGGCGATCAGAGCCTGATAGCCGCTGTCGTTCAGCAGGCCCTGCTTATAGGCGGCGCTCAGAACTCCGACGCCCAGCGGCTTGGTCAGGACCAGCAGGTCGCCGGGTTGCGCACCGCGATTGGTCATCACCCGCTTCGGGTCGACCAACCCCATGACAGCCAGGCCGTAGATTGGCTCGACGCTGTCGATGGAATGACCGCCCGCGATAGGAATATCGGCAATCGAACAGATACTGGCCCCGCCCGCCAGGACCTCCCCGATGGTGTCGGCCGACAGGACATTGATCGGCATTCCGACCAGGGCCAGGGCCAGGATCGGCCGACCGCCCATGGCATAGATGTCCGACAAGGCATTGGTCGCCGCGATGCGTCCGAAATCAAACGGATCGTCAACCACCGGCATGAAGAAGTCGGTCGTCGCCACCAAGGCCTGATCGTCATTGAGCCGCCAGACCGCCGCGTCGTCGCTGCTTTCGTTGCCGACCAGCAACTCGACGAAGGGCCGCGCCGGCGGGGTCTTGGCCAGCATCTCGCTGAGTACGGCGGGAGCGATCTTGCACCCACAGCCGCCACCATGAGCGAGGCTGGTCAGGCGCGGTTCGCCGCTCGACCGGGGGCCGCTGCTGTCAGTTTTCATCGTCGCTTCCGGCGGCCCCGACAATCATGATGAGCCCGCCGGGCTCAGGGGGCGGCGTCTGTGATTTGATCTCATTCCCCGGAAGGGTGAAGTGGGCCTGATCGCCGATCCACGCCACCGATCCACTCCGCCGGCCTTCCGGTGCCGCTGCAGCGAACCAGGCACGGACATGGGGCAGATTGGTCTCCCGGCAGGCCGGTGCCTGGCCTTGCGCCTCATAGACGATGCCGACCAGCTCACGGCCTCGGATGGATGCCGGGTCGTTGCAATTCAGGAGGCGGGCTTCAAAGCGACCGTCAGGAGACACGGCTTCGGACAACAGGCTTACGCCGCTGGTGCAGGCGGTCAAGGTCACAAGAGCGATCAACAGAACTCCCACTCTGACGGCGCTAGTGCTCATACTCTCGACCTTTGATTCCAACAGATTTGCGATTCACTGCTCGCCCGAAACCGGGACGAATTCAATGTCCTTGAAACCGTAGCATGATTGCCACGGCGATTTCTGCCGCTACTGTTTTGCGGCGTGAATGGTTCGAGCTGATCGAGGGGGACTCATCATGAAACGACTGCTGATTGCGACCGCGGCCTGGGCTGTGTTGGCCGGGGGCGTTCAGGCCCAGGACAACAATCTGCGTGTCGCCATCCAGGCGGACTACGACAACCACCTGGGTAGTCTGTGGGACTGGTTCCATCGCAATCCCGAGCTATCGGGACTGGAGGTCAACACCGCCGCCCGCATGGCCAATGAGCTACGCGCCCTGGGCTATGAGGTCACCGAAGGCGTCGGCGGCACGGGTGTCGTGGCCCTTCTGCGGAACGGCGAGGGACCGACGGTGCTGATGCGCGCCGATATGGACGGCCTGCCGGTCGAGGAACGCTCAGGACTCGCCAACGCCTCCACCGCACGCCAGGTCGATAGTTCGGGGGAGGAACGGCCCGTCATGCACGCCTGTGGCCATGATGTGCACATCACCGCCCTGGTCGGAACGGCCCGCCAGATGATCGAACGCCGTGACCAGTGGTCAGGCACCCTGATGCTGGTCGTCCAGCCGGCCGAAGAACGCATCTTCGGTGCCCGCGAGATGCTCGAAGACGGATTGTACGAACGCTTCCCACGCCCCGACTACGCCCTGGCCTTCCACGTTGCCGCAGGACTGTTGGCCGGGACAATCTCGGTGCCGCTGGATGTGGTGTCGTCCTCATCTGACAGCGTCGACATCCAGGTGCGCGGCGTCGGCACCCACGGTGCCTATCCGCATTTGGGCGTCGATCCGGTTCTGGTGGCGTCACAAATCGTGGTGTCGCTGCAATCCATCGTCAGCCGCGAGATCAGCCCGCTGGAAGGCGCGGTCATCACCGTCGGCTCGATCCACGGCGGCACCAAGCACAACATTATCGGCGAGCGTGTCGATCTTCAGCTGACCGTGCGCTCCGACAGTCCTGAAGTCCGCACCCGCCTGCTCGACGGCATTGACCGGGTGTCCGAGAACACGGCGCGCGCCCTGGGTGTGCCGGAAGACCGTCTGCCCATCGTCACCCGCTCAGCAACAGAAACCACGCCGGCTACCATCAACGACCCCGAAACCGCCCAGCGCGTGCGCGACGCCATTGCCGCCGGCATGGGGGCAGATCGTCTCCGCGACGAGCCGCGTACCGGCATGGGAGCCGAGGATTTCGCCTATTTCGTCGAGCCCGGAAACGGCGTGCGCGGCGTCTATTTCGATGTCGGCGGCACCCAGTCGTCGGAGGTGGATACTGCCGCCGGACACCATTCGCCGGAATTCCGCATTGAGGCCGAGCCATCGGTCACCGCCGGGGTTGAGGCCATGGTGCTGGCCGGCATGGCTTTGATGGCTCCCGGCGCGGAATAACGACGCTCCGCCTCATCCCCGCCTTTATCAGGGCCTAGAGACCCCTCCCCAACGCCCGGCCCGGGATTTTCCCGGCCGGGCGCTTTTTCGTTCTCAGGTCAACCGATGCCGTTTCCGACTGTTCATCCCGCGCTGGCGCGCGCCCTCGACGAGCGCGGCTATGCCGAGCCGACCCCGGTTCAGGCCGCGGTGCTGGAAGACGGCCTGACCGACCAGGATTTGCTGGTGTCGGCCCAGACTGGTTCCGGCAAGACCGTCGCCTTCGGCCTGGCGGCGGCCCCAACCCTGCTGGGACTGGACGAGAGCTTCGGCGGGGCCGACCTGCCCATCGGCCTGGTCATCGCCCCGACACGGGAGCTGGCGCTCCAGGTCTCGACCGAGCTGCGCTGGCTCTATGCGCCGGCCCAGGGCCGAATCGTCACCTGCGTCGGCGGCATGGATGCGCGCCGCGAGCAGCGGGCGCTGGCACAGGGCACCCACATCGTCGTCGGCACGCCCGGTCGTTTGAAAGACCATATCGAGCGCGGCAATCTCGACCTGTCGGCGGTACGGATCGTGGTGCTCGATGAGGCCGACGAGATGCTCGACATGGGCTTCCGCGAGGATCTGGAATTCATCCTGGACGCCGCGCCGGCCGAGCGCCGCACCCTGCTGTTCTCGGCGACTATTGCGCGGGACATCGCCAGCCTGGCCCGCAAATACCAGAATGACGCGGTTCGGATCGACACGACCAACCGTAACGTCCCCCATGGCGACATCGAGTATCGCGCCATGCGGATCGCGCCCAACGAGGTCGAACACGCGGTGGTCAATGTCCTGCGCTTCTTCGAGGCGCCGGGGGCGCTGGTCTTCTGTTCGACCCGGGACGCCGTGCGACACCTGCAATCGTCATTGCTGGAACGCGGTTTCAACTCGGTCGCCCTGTCCGGCGAGATGGGCCAGCGCGAGCGCAACGATGCGCTGCAGTCCCTGCGCGACGGACGCGCGCGGGTCTGTGTCGCGACCGACGTCGCGGCACGGGGCCTGGACCTGCCGGACCTGGGACTGGTGATCCATGCCGAACTGCCGATGAACAAGGCGGGCCTCCTGCACCGTTCGGGCCGGACGGGTCGCGCCGGCAAGAAGGGCGTCTCGGTCCTGCTGGTGCCGCACACCCGCCGTCGCAAGGCTGATATGCTGATCGGCAACGCCGGCATCGAGGTCGCCTGGTCCGGGGCTCCGACCGCCGAGGAGATCCGCGTCAAGGACGAAACCCGCCTGCTGTCCGCTGACGTCTTCGCTGCCGAGACCACCGAGGAAGACCTGGCCCTGGCGCGTCGCCTGCTGTCCGAGCGGACCCCCGAAGACATCGCTGCCGCCCTCATCCGGCTCCAGCGCAAGGATCTGCCCGCGCCGGAAGACCTGCTCGATCCGGGCGAGCGCCCGGCCCGCAAGCCCCGCGACGGCAACGACACCACGGCCCAACCCTGGCCCGGCGAGCGCCTGCAAGAAGACGAAACAACCTGGTTCCGCATGGACGTGGGCCGCAGCCGCAATGCCGATCCCAAGTGGCTGATCCCGCTGATCTGTCGCCTCGGCCATATCACCAAGCGCGAGATCGGCTCGATCCGGATCTACCCGGACGAAACGCGTTTCCAGATCGCCCTGACCCACGCCGATCGCTTCAGGACCGCGGTGGCGGCCTCTGGCGAAAAGGACGTGACCATCACCGCATCGGAGGCCCCGGCACCCGGCGGCTATCGCTCGGGTCCCAAACCTCGCTTCGACGACGAGGGGGGTGCCCGCCCCTTCAAGAAGAAGCCGTACGCCAAGCGCGCCAACGGCGAGGCCCGACCAGCACCCAAGCCCTTCAAGCGACCCGAGCGCGCCGAAGCCGATGGCCCACGTCCGCCCTTCAAGAAGAAACAGGGTTTCAAGGCCAAGGGACCGCCGGCGGGCAAAAAGCCCTTTGCCAAGAAGCCGTTCAAGGCCAAGGCGCGGGGGTAGGATTCCCCAGTACCTTCATCGCCAGGTTTGTCCCGGTGCCCCTTACCCGCGTTGACCGTCGACCTGCCGCAGCCAGTGGCGCTTATGGCCCCCGGAACACGTCCGGGGGTGACGATGCAACTTGATCCAAGCATGGTCTAGAATGCCGTCCTCAGACGGAGCCACCTCATGATCTTTGTCCATCACCTCAACGACAGCCGCTCGCAGCGCGTGCTCTGGCTGCTGGAGGAGCTGGGTCTGGACTATGAGGTTCGGCGCTATCAGCGCGACGCCAGGACCATGCTGGCCCCGCCTGAACTGCGCGCCATCCACCCCTTGGGCAAGTCACCGGTGATCGAAGACGGCGCGGTCAAGGTCGCCGAGACCGGGGCCATCATCGAATATCTGCTCGATACCTACGGCCAGGGGCGGCTCAAGCCCGCCGCCGGGACCGAGGACGCCCGGCGCTTCACCTACTGGCTTCACTATGCCGAAGGTTCGGCCATGACGCCGCTCTTGCTACGGCTCATCTTCGGCCAGTTGCCGGCGCGCGTCCCCTTCTTCATCCGCCCCGCGGCCAACGCCATCTCCAAGGCCATGAACCAGCGCATGATCCAGCCCCAGCTGGACAGCCACATCGGCTACTGGGAGACGGAACTGGCCCGCACCGGCTGGTTCGCCGGCGATCAGTTCAGCGCCGCCGACATCATGATGAGCTTCCCGCTGGAGGCCGCCTCGGCCCGCGCCGGGGCCGCAAACCGGCCAAAGGTCGCCGATTTCATCCGCCGCATCCACGCACGTCCCGCCTACCAGCGCGCCATTGAACGCGGCGGACCGTATTCCTACGTCTAGGGGGTCGGCGCGAACTGAAAGGCCGATTCTGCGTTTTTGATCCGATGCACAAGCCTGAACCGCCACCGCCGTCCTCTGGTGCCCGCCTAAAGGGTCAGACCTTGAGGCTTGCCGCATCATTTCTCGTGGGCTTGCTGGTCATGCTGGTTACCGGTCTGGTTGGCGTGGCCCTGACCAAGGCCGTGCTGTGGTCGGTCGCGGCAGCCGTCGTGTTCTGGCTCGGCTGGCTGGCCTTTGTGCGCGTTTGGTTCAGGCTCGCGCACCGCCACTCTTGAAAAAGGCGGAATTGGGACCTATCCTCTTCCCCCACTGAGCGCCGACCGCCACGCCCGCGGTCGGCTTTTCATTTCCCAGGGCGACAAGAAAACTACCCGATAATGGAAAAAGTGCCGATGACCGCCGGGGGCTATCAGTCCCTCGACGAGGAGTTGAAGCGTCTCAAGTCGGTGGAGCGCCCCAATGTGATCGCGGCGATCTCTGAGGCCCGCTCGCATGGCGATCTGTCTGAAAATGCGGAGTACCATGCCGCCAAGGAGCGTCAGGGCTGGATCGAAGGCCGCATCGCTGAGATCGAGGACAAGATCTCGCGGGCCCAGGTGATCGACGTGTCCAAGCTGTCCGGTGCCCAGGTGAAGTTCGGCGCGACCGTCACGGTTGTCGACGAAGACACCGAGGAAGAAGGCCGCTACCAGCTGGTCGGCGAGCACGAAGCCGATGTGAAGGACGGCAAGGTCTCCATCACCTCGCCGATCGCGCGTGCGATCATCGGCAAGGAGCAGGGAGACGTGGTTGAGGTCAACACGCCCGGCGGCGTGAAGTCCTACGAAATCCTCAAGGTCGAGTGGCGCTAGATCGACCCCTGTCGATCTGGACCGTCACAGACGGTCGCGCCGGTATTGAGAACCAGGCGCTGGGTCTCGCCGAAGCCATCCAGCGGCTGACTCCGGCTGACATCACGGTCAAGCGCGTGCGGTTTCGGCCGGTGTTTGATCGCTGGCCGAATGCACTTCGGATTTTCCCCAACGCCATGCTGGCGGCGAGTTCCGACCGCTTGGCACCACCGTTTCCCGATCTGGTGATTGCCAACGGTCGAGCCAGCCTGCCGTTTTCAACACGCCTGAAACGCGCCTCCGAGGGCCGGACCTTTGTGGTCCAGCTTCAGGACCCTCGCGTGCCGCTGACGGCCTTCGACCTCGTGATCCCCCCCATGCACGACGGCCTGGCGGGGCCGAACGTTTTTCCGATCCTGGGATCACCGAACCGCATCACAGCTGAGCGTCTCGCGGCCGGGGCGGCCCCCTTTCTGGACACGCTCTCAGCCTTGCCGCACCCGCGTCTGGCCGTGCTGATCGGTGGCCGTTCCAGAGCCCACGACCTCCGCCCGGACAGGGCGCAGATTCTTGCCGATCAGATTGTTGCGGCGCTCGGTCACTGCGGCGGGTCATTGATGATGACCTTCTCGCGCCGGACCCCGGCCGGTGCCCGCGGGGTTCTGACATCGCGCCTGTCCGTCCTGCCAGGTCTGATTTGGGACGGCGAAGGCCCGAACCCCTATTTCGCCTTCCTGGACCTCGCCGACCACATTCTGGTGACCGAGGATTCGGTGAACATGGCGACCGAAGCCGCTGCAACCGGCAAGCCGGTACAGATCCTGGGTTTGGACGGTTCATCGGCCAAGATCGACGGATTGCACGCCGCACTCCAGGCACGAAGGATCACCAGACCCTTTGAGGGCAGGCTGGAGTCCTGGAGCTATACGCCGCTCAATGAGACCGAGCGGGCCGCGCACGAGGTCCTGGCCCGAATGTCGGCGCGTACCTAAGGCAGACGGGGCACTCTTCACCCCTTCCTTCAGGCGCTCTATAGAGCCGACCATGAGCACCTTTCGCACCCTCGATGCCGCCGGCGACCTGACCGGCCAGACCGCCCTCGTCCGCGTGGACTTCAACGTTCCCATGGACGGCGGGCAGGTGTCCGACGACACGCGGCTGCGCGCCGCCCTGCCGACCATCAACAAGCTGCGCGAGGCCGGGGCCAAGGTCGCCCTCCTCGCCCACTTCGGCCGTCCCAAGGGCCAGCGCGTCCCCGAGATGAGCCTGGAGCCGATCGTCGCGCCGCTGGAGGCGCTGGTGGGCGCCCCGGTCCGCTTCGCTTCAGACTGCATAGGCGACGACGCCCAGGCGGTTCTGGACGGCCTGGACACCGGCGGGGTCGCCCTGCTTGAGAACGTCCGCTTCCACGCCGGCGAGGAAAAGAACGACGCCGCCTTCGCCGACGCCCTGGCGGCGCTGGGCGACCTGTACGTCAATGACGCCTTCTCGGCCGCCCACCGGGCCCATGCCTCGACCGAAGGGCTGGCGCGGCGCCTCCCTGCCTATGCCGGGGAATCCATGCGCCGCGAGCTGGAGGCTCTGGATGCGGCTCTGGGCAGCCCCAAGATGCCGGTGCTCGGCATCGTTGGCGGCTCCAAGGTCTCGACCAAGCTGGACCTGCTGCTGAACCTGGTTAGCAAACTCGACAAGCTGGCCATCGGTGGCGGCATGGCCAACACCTTCCTGGCCGCCATGGGTCAGGATGTCGCCGCCTCCCTGTGCGAACACGATCTGGGCGACACCGCGCGCGCGATCATCAAGGTCGCCGACAAGGCCGGCTGCGAGCTGCTACTGCCGGTCGACGTCGTCGTCGCCACCGAGGTCAGCCCCGAGGCCAAGGCCACCGTGCGCGAGCTGGGTCAGCTTGAACCCGACGAGATGATCCTCGACGCCGGCCCGGCCACCGTCGCGCGACTGGAAAAGGCCATGGCCGAATCCCGCACCCTGATCTGGAACGGCCCGCTGGGCGTGTTCGAGGTGCCGCCGTTCGACGCCGCCACGGTGCGCGCCGCGCGCACCGCCGCCGCCCTGGCCCAGTCCGGCACCCTGATCGCCGTGGCCGGCGGCGGCGACACCGTCGCGGCCCTCAATCACGCGGGCGTGGCCGACGACATGACCTTCGTCTCCACCGCCGGCGGCGCCTTTCTGGAGTGGATGGAAGGCAAGGCCCTGCCCGGCGTCGAAGCGCTGCGGGTCTAGGCGCGGCCTTTGACCTGGCGCAGCAAATATTGGGACATCATCGACCAGCTCTACTGGTGGCCCCGGTACCTCGGCCTGACGTCGATCAACCAACGCCATTGGCGGATCGAGGGTGAGCGTCTGAGCATTCCCCTCAGCATGGTCAATCGGAGCGGCCCCCTCTACACGCGCGGCATGAGGAGCTCCGAGCTAATCCAGGATCTCCACGGCAAGGAAGAGATCCTCAATCACGTCTTCGATCTGACGTTCGCAATCGCACCGGATGTCATGATCGAGGCCTGTTTTGCTGAACCGCTGGGATTTCGCGACGCCGGGCCTTTCGAGTCCATTGGGCGCGAGGTTCAAAATCGATATCGCTGGGGTGCCGAAACGAACGTCACGCAGCAGGATGGCTTCTTCGTCAGCGAGCGTTCCGCCATCGGCGTCGAGCTTAAACTCGGCTCATCGAGCTGGCCTGGCCAGGTGGCCAAATACGCCGCCCTCCTAGCTTGGGAGGAGTTGCAGTCGGGCCGCAAAAGTCAGCTTGGCCTCGTTTTCATTGCGCCTGAATCCGCTCGAGCGACTCACTGGCGCAAATGCGGTCTTGAAGGCGACAAGATTGACGCCAGCTTCCTCGATCAAACCTGGACCCGCCCTCTACCCGGTCAGATCCAGCAACTGTTTGCTGACGAGAGAGAGCGCGTCGCCGACGTGCTCGACCGACTGCAGTTGGCGTTCGTCAGTTGGGAAGCGTTTCGTGATCGCTTGACCCGATACCGCGAACCCCTTGACCGGACGCAGCCGGGCGACCAGGCGCTTGGAAAACTGATCGACGGTTTTGTCGCCCAGTTGAACGCCCATCGATCAACTGGGATAGGCTAACCGGCACACCGGCCAGAAGTCCGTTTCTATTTGCAATCGACTTGACGTTGTGACAGCGTCCGCTCGCCACAGGGAGGACGCCATGGCGGAATTCATCACCACCGAAGATCGCGGATTCGTTCGGCTAATCGGGCTGAACCGGCCCGACAAGCGCAACGCCTTCACCGGCGCCATGCTGGCCGAACTGGCCCAGGCCTATACCGATCTGGCCGATGATCCGGCGATCCGCTGCGGCGTGCTTTACGCCCATGGCTCAATGTTCACCGCCGGGCTGGATCTGGCCGACGTCGCCCCGCGCGTCATGGCCGGCGAGCCGCTGATGGGCGCCGCCCGGATCGACCCCTGGGGCATCTATGGCGAGCGCTGTCCCAAGCCGATGGTCCTGGCCGTCCACGGCAAGTGCCTGACCCTCGGCATCGAGCTGGCCCTGTCCGCCGACATCGTGATCGCAGACGAAACCGCCGCCTTCGCCCAGATCGAGATCGCGCGCGGCATCTTCCCGTTCGGCGGTGCCACCGTGCGCATGGCCCAGGCCGGGGGCTATCAGAACGCGATGCGCTGGCTTTTGACCGGCGATGAATTCGGGGCCGAAGACGCCCGCCATCTGGGTCTGGTTCAGGAGATCACCCCGCCCGGCCAGGCGCTGGAGCACGCCGTCGCCATCGCAGAACGGATCTCGGCCCAGGCCCCGCTCGGCGTCGCCGCCACGCTCAAGTCCGCGCGGCTGGCCATGCACGATCCCGAGGCCGCCAAGGCCGCCCTGGCCGACGAAGTCCGCGCCCTGTTCTCGACCGAGGACGCCGCCACCGCCCTGGCCGCCTTCATGACCCGCCAGACGCCTGTCTTCAAAGGGCGCTGACGTTCCGACGCCATTTGCCTCGGCCTTGGGCTGTTTCAAGGCACCCGCCAGGCTTGCCATTTGTGGGACGCCGCCGGATCACGCCCGCGTGACTTTTGCGGCGGGATTGCCTATACGCGCCGCCACAAAATCAGAATTCACAGGATCCAATCATGAATCTCGCGGCACTGAACGCGGTGGCCACGGCTATGGTCGCGCCCGGCAAAGGCATTCTGGCGGCGGACGAATCCTCCGGCACCATCAAGAAGCGCTTTGACGCCATCGGCGTTGAGAGCACCGAGGCCAACCGCCGCGACTACCGCGAGCTGCTGTTCCGTTCAGACACGGCCATGAAAGATCATATCTCGGGCGTCATCCTGTTCGAGGAGACCCTGTATCAGGACGGTGCCGACGGCACCCCGCTGGTCGAGCTGATCAAGGCCGCCGGCTCGATCCCCGGCATCAAGGTCGACAAGGGTGCCAAGCCGATGGACGGCTTCCCCGGCGAGACCCTGACCGAGGGCCTGGACGGCCTGGGTGAGCGCCTGCAGAAGGACTATGCCCGCGGTGCCCGCTTCGCCAAGTGGCGCGCGGTCATCGACATCGCTGACGGCATCCCGACCTGGGGGGCGGTCAAGGCCAACGCCCACGCCCTGGCCCGCTACGCCGCCATCTGTCAGGCCAATGAGATCGTGCCGATCGTCGAGCCGGAAATCCTGATGGACGGTGCCCACTCGATCGACCGCTGCGATGAAGTGACCCGCTGGGTTCTCCAGACCGTCTTCGACGAACTGTTCGAGCAGCGCGTGGCGCTGGAGGGCATCGTGCTCAAGCCCAACATGGTCATCTCCGGCAAGAAGAACGCCAATCGCGCCGGCGTCGAGGAAGTGGCTGAAAAGACCATCGCCGCACTGAAGGCCACCGTACCGTCGGCCGTGCCGGGCATCGCCTATCTGTCGGGCGGTCAGTCCGACGAAGAGGCCACCGCCCACCTGGACGCCATGAACAAGATCGGCGGCTTCCCCTGGAGCATGACCTTCTCCTATGGCCGCGCCCTTCAGGCCGCGCCCCAGAAGGCCTGGGCTGGCAAGACCGAGAACGTCCCCGCTGCCTCGAAGGCCTTCCACCACCGCGCCCGCATGAACGGCCTGGCCTCGACCGGTGACTGGTCCAAGAGCCTGGAAGCGGCCTGATCAGATCAGGTTTGAAACGCAAAAAGGGCGGCTCAGATGAGCCGCCCTTTTTCATGTCCGGGCGATGGTGGCTGGGGGCGGGCTCGAACCGCCGACCTGTGGGTTATGAATCCACCGCTCTAACCAGCTGAGCTACCCAGCCATCGCGCGAGACGGCGCGTATATAGGCCAAGCCGCGCCGGTTCAAGACAGGTGCGAAAACTCTCGTAACCGCCTAGCATGGCCGTGAGCATGACCCGCGCACTGCACCTTCTGGGATCCGCCGCCGATGGAGGCGCCGAGACCTACTTTGCCGATCTGGTCACGGCTCTGCACGCGAGCGGGCACCCGACCGCCGCCGCCATCCGCCGCCATGCCGGCCGACAGGCGGTCCTGGCCGCTACGGGCGTGCCGTTCGAGGTCTTCCGGTTCGGCTCGCCGCTGGACCTGGCCACCCGCCCGGCCATCCGGCGCTATGCCCAGACGCAAGGCTCTCAGATTCTGGTCGCCTGGATGAACCGCGCCGCTCGCCATTGCCCCAAGGGCCCATGGGCGCGCGTCGGGCGGCTCGGCGGCTATTATGATCTGAAGAACTATCGCGGTTTCGACGCCCTGGTCGGCAATACCGCCGACATCCGCGACTGGATCGTGGCTCAGGGCTGGCCGGCCGAGCGCGCTCATTTCATTCCCAACTTCGCCGAGCCGGACGATCACCGCGCCCAGAGCCGCGCGCTGCTCGATACGCCGCGCGAGGCACCGCTGCTCCTGGCCATGGGGCGGCTACACGACGCCAAGGCCCACGACGTGACGCTCAAGGCCCTGGCCCGGATCCCCGACGCCGTCCTGTGGATCGCCGGGACCGGGCCGCTGGAGGGCGACCTGCGCGAACTGGCGCACAGCCTGGGCGTGGCCGAGCGCGTGCGCTGGCTCGGCTGGCGCAGCGATGCGGGGGCGCTGTATCGGGCCGCCGATCTGGTTGTCTTCCCCTCCCGCTTCGAGCCGCTGGGCAATGTGGTGATTCAGGCATGGGCCTATGGCAAGCCGGTGATCGCGGCCCGCGCCGCCGGCCCCGGCGCCCTGATCCGCGACGGCGAGGACGGCCTCTTGGTCCCCGTCGACGACCCGACCGCCCTGGCCGAGGCCATCGCGCATCTGTTGAGCGATCCGGCGGCGCGTCAGTCCCTGGCCGCCAACGGCCTGGTCCGCGCCCAGACGGTTTCCAAATCGGCGATCCTGCCGCAATGGGACGCCCTGTTCGATCAACTGGCCCGGGAGCGGACCTGAATGTGCGGCATCGCAGGCATCCTGGGCGCGGATCAGCCGCCAGAAGCGGCGGTGCGCACCATGATCGAGCGGCTCCAGCACCGTGGCCCGGACGGTATTCGCGTCGAAAGCGGCCCCGGCTGGTGCGTGGCCCATGCGCGCCTGTCGATCATCGACCTGGAAGGCGGCTGGCAACCGCTGCACGCCGGCGGCTCGACCGTCATCGGCAATGGCGAGATCTACAACTACCTCGAACTGATCGAAGAGTTCGGCTTGCAGGACCGACTAACCACCGGCTCGGACTTCGAGCCCCTGCTGCATCTCTACAATCTGGAGGGCGAAAGGGCCTTCACCCGCCTGAGGGGGATGTACGCCTTCTGTCTGATCGGGGCTGATGGGCGCACCTGGCTGGTGCGTGACCCCTTCGGGATCAAGCCGCTGTTCATCAAGGACGATGGCGATCAGGTGGGCTTCGCCTCCGAACCGCGCAGCCTGACCGAAACGCCGCACGTCAATCGGCATCAGGCGACCCAGCTGCTCGCACTGAACTACGCCCTGGATGACGCGGGCCTGTTCGCCGGCGCACGCCGCCTCCTGCCCGGCGCCGTGGTCCAGGTCACAGATGAGGGGACGACCTTCAGGGAACAGATCCCGGCCCTGATCCGCCAGCCGGTGAGCGGCGATGAAGCCGAGCTTCTGGCCCGCCTCGACGCGGTGCTGGAGGACAGCGTGCGCGTCCACCAGCGGTCGGATGTGCCCTACGGCCTGTTCCTGTCTGGCGGCGTCGACAGCTCGACCATCGCCGCGCTGATGGCGCGCCTGAACGAACGGCCCGTCACCGCCTTCACCTGCGGCTTCGACGCGCCCGGCGCCCGCGACGAACGGGCCCATGCCGAGGCCGTGGCCAGGGCGCTGAACCTCGACTGGCGCGAGACGACCTTCGACGAAGAGGACTTCTGGCGCATCCTGCCCGAGGTCGCCTGGTGCCTGGACGACCCGACCACCGACTACGCCACCCTGCCGACCTGGAAGCTGGCCGAGGCCGCCAAAGGCACGTTGACCGTGGTGCTGGCCGGGGAAGGCGGCGACGAGCTGTTCGCCGGCTACAGCCGCTATCGCCGCGCGCTGCGCCCCGCCTGGCTGGGCGGGCGGCCTGCCGAGCCACAGGGCGCCTCCGGCCCCGCTCTGGACGATTGGCGAGACGCCGCGGCGCGGGCCGCTGAGCCCTGGATGAGCCCGCTCCAGCGCGCCCAGGCCGCCGACATCGCCACCTGGCTGCCCAACGATCTGCTGCTGAAGCTGGACCGCACCCTGATGGCGCATGGCCTGGAGGGCCGGACGCCCTTCCTGGACCGCGAGGTCGCGGCCTTTGCGTTCAATCTGCCGGACCGGTTCAAGGTGCGCGGCCGCTACGGCAAATGGCTGCTGCGAAAGTGGCTGGAGCGCCACCTGCCCGCCGCCGATCCCTGGGCCAGGAAAAAGGGCTTCACGGTCCCGGTCGCCGCCTGGATCGCGCCGCGCGCCCGCGACCTGGCCCCCGCCCTGGCCGCCCACCAAGGCCTGGCCCAGGTCTGTGACATCGACGCCGTGCGCGCCGTCTTCGAGCACGACGATCACCCCTCAGGCCGCTGGCCGCTGCTGTTCTACGCGGTCTGGTGGAACATCCACGTCGCCGGCATGGAGCGGAACGCCGCGCTGCGCGCTATCTTGCCGACCCTGTAACCGGAGTTCCCCATGCGCCACGCCCTCGCCCTTCTCGCCGCCTCGACGCTGGTCGTCTCCGCCACCGCCTGCAACGGCCAGGAGGCCTCCAACGCCGAGGCCGGAGATCGCGCCCAGCGCGGCGAGCCGGTCGAGAGCCGCCCCGCCAACGCCCCGGATCAGACCCCCGCCTTCGCCGGCCAGACCCGCGCGCCGGGCGTCGTCACCCAGGCGGCCTATACCGTCACCACCGTCGCCGAGGGCCTGGATCACCCCTGGGCGCTGCAACAGCTGCCGGGCGGCCAGTGGCTGGTGACCGAGCGCACCGGCGCGCTGGTCCTGTTTTCCCCAGAGGGTGAGCGACTGGCCACGGTTACAGGGACGCCCGCTGTCCACGCTGATCGGCAGGGCGGCCTGCTCGACCTCGCCCTCAGCCCCGATTTCGCCACCGACCGGCTGGTCTATCTCAGCTACGCCGAGGATCGCGACGACGGCAACGGCACCTCGGTCGCCCGCGCGCGCCTGTCCGACGACGGCCGCAGCCTCAGCGACCTGGAGGTCATTTTCCGCGCCTATCCGTCCTATTCCAACTCAATGCACTACGGCTCGCGCCTGGTCTTTGACCGTGAGGGGCGGCTCTATGTGACGCTGGGCGAACGCTCCGACCTGGCCACCCGGCCCCAGGCCCAGGACTTAAGCAGCCACCTGGGCAAGATCATCCGCATCAACGCCGACGGCTCGATCCCGGCCGACAACCCCTTCGTCGGCCAGGACGGTGCCCGGCCCGAGATCTGGTCGCTGGGTCACCGCAACGTCCAGGGCGCGGCCCTGAATCCTGCGACCGGCCGCCTCTGGTCCGTCGAACACGGCGCGCGCGGCGGCGATGAGGTCAATATCGCGCGCGGCGGCCTGAACTACGGCTGGCCGACCATCGCCTACGGCGTCGAATATCGTGGCGGGGACATCGGCGAGGGCCAGACCGCGCGCGCAGGCCTGGAGCAGCCGGTCTATTACTGGGATCCGGTCATCGCGCCGGGCGGTGCCGCCTTCTATCAGGGCGAGGGCTTCCCCGAGTGGCAGGGCGACCTGTTCGTCTCGGGCCTGGGCGGCGCCCATCTGGCCCGCCTGGTGCTGGAGGGCGACCGCGTCGTCGGCGAGGAACGCCTGCTGACCGACCAGGACCAGCGCATCCGCGACGTCCAGGTCGCGGCCGACGGCTCGCTCTGGGTCGTCACCGACGAAGACAACGGCCGCCTGATGCGGATCACGCCGGCCGGCTAGCCGGGTTGGCTTACACGCGGTGCCTGGTGCACACTTCGCACGCCACCGTCGAAGAGAATCGCCGTCCCCATGACGTCCGCCGAGTACGAAGCCATTGCTGACACCATGGTTCGGCGATCCCGCCAATGGACGATGCGACTGTTCATTGCGGCGCTGGTAGCAGCCGTATCCTTCCCACTGACATCCTGGAGCTTCGCTCTCGGATGGTTCTTGGTTTACGGCCTCCTTCAGGTCTTCGAAAGCCAACTGCATCCGCAAGGCCGACTGGCCGAGCGGCTCTCGCGAGGCGCATACGTGGTCTTGTGTCTGATCCAGACGGTGCTCAACAATGTTGTCTTCAGCGCCTATGGGGCGGTGGAGATCATGTCGGGCTCTATGTTGGCCCTGGTCTGCGGAACGCTTCTGATCGGTGGTGTCACCGTCAATACCGTGATGGTCAGCCCCGGTTCGCGCTCCATGATCACTGTCGCGATCATCCCCCAGGTCGGCTACGCCCTGCTCGTCCCCTTCGGGGCCTTGAATGTCGGCCTCTCCTACGCCGACACGGCCCAGATCACCTTTGCGGCCGTCATGCTGCTGGTGTCCGGCCTGATGATCCGGTCCTACATCTCGCGTCTGTTCGCCGAAACCCTGGAGGCCAGAGCCCAGGCCGAGCAGGCGAACCTGGCCAAGAGCCAGTTCCTGGCCACGATGAGCCACGAGATCCGTACTCCGCTCAACGGCGTTCTCGGCATGGCCCAGGCGATGACCGCCGATGAGTTGCCGGCGCACCAGCGCGCCCGACTGGAGACCATTACCCAATCGGGCGAATCCTTGCTGCATATCCTGGGTGACGTTCTGGACCTGGCCAAGGTCGAGGCCGGCAAGCTGGCCTTGGAGGAGACCGCTTTCGACCTCGATGATCTGGTCGACCGCAGCCAGGCCGCCTTCCGGGTCGTCGCCCAGGCCAAGGGTCTGAATCTCGATGTCCAGGTGGCCGAGTCGGCCCGAGGCGGCTGGTCCGGCGACCCGACCCGTATCCGACAGATTCTGACCAATCTGATCTCAAACGCCGTCAAGTTTACGGAAACCGGCGTCGTTACCGTTCGCGCCAACGCCAATCAGGGTGAATTGGTCCTGTCGGTTGCAGACACCGGGCCAGGGGTCGCACCGGAGCAACTGCCGGCCCTGTTTCAGAAGTTTTCACAGGCCGATACCTCGACCACGCGGCGCTATGGTGGGACCGGGCTGGGCCTATCGATCTGCCAGGAGCTGGTCCAGTTGATGGGCGGCGACATTGAGGTCCGGCACGTCGTACCGCACGGCCTGGCCTTCGATGTGCGGCTGCCGCTGCGGCGGGCTGAGGCCCCGCTTGTGCGCAGCAAGCTCGCCGCCGACGTCGCGCCCTTCGATGGGCACGGCGTGCGCGTGCTGGCCGCCGAGGACCATCCGGTCAACCGCCAGGTCCTGGCGCTCCTGTTGTCTCAGGTCGGCATCGTCCCGACCTTCGTCGAGAACGGTGCCCAGGCCCTCGAGGCCTGGCGCGCGGAGGATTGGGATCTGATCCTCATGGATGTCCAGATGCCGGTGATGGACGGCCCGACCGCCGCCGCCGCCATTCGCGCCGAAGAGACGGCGACGGGCCGTGATCGAACCCCGATCATCGCCCTGACGGCCAATGTCATGGCCCAGCAGATCGAATCCTATCACGCCGCGGGCATGGAGATCGCGGTCGCCAAGCCAATCGAGGCTGCGGTCCTGTTTGATGCGATCGCGACCACCCAGGCCGCTCGCGCTGCTTGATCCTCAACGCGGCTGCAGGACCATCAGGGTCGAGCCGCCATGGGCGACGATGCGGCCCTGGCTGTCCTTCAGCGTCGCCTCGGCGGTGATCAGGGTGCGCCCGGCGTTCAGCACTCGGCCCTCACAACGCAAAGTCCCGCTGTCAGGATGGATCGCCCGCGTGAAATTGGCGTGGGTCTCAACCGTCGTATAGCCGACGCTCGCCGGCAGGGTGGTGTGGGCCGCGCAGCCTGCAGCGCTGTCGATCAGGGTCAGGGCCCAGCCGCCATGCACCGTGCCCAGCGGATTGAGCAGGCTGGCGTCAGGTTCACCCTCAAAGGCGCAAAACCCGTGCCCGACCTCCACGAGATCGAACCGCATCGGTCCCGAGATCGAGGCCGGCTTCAGCTCCCCACGCTGATAGGCCTGCATCAGCTCCAGGCCGGTCATCCGAGACCTGTCCATCAGATATGGATCGCGTGTCCGAGCGCACGCAGGGTCGCCTCATGGAAGGCTTCGCCCAGCGTCGGGTGGACGTGGATGGTGCCCGCCACATCCTCCAGCACCGCCCCCATCTCCAGCATCTGCGCGAAGCTGTTCGACAGCTCCGAGACGTGCTGGCCGACGGCCTGGATGCCCAGGATGCGGTGGTCGTCCTTGGTCGCAATCACCCGCACGAAGCCGCCGTCGTCGCCGGCCTCGATGGCCAGCGCCCGGCCGATGGCCATCAGCGGGAAGGAGGCGGTGATGACATCGTCGCGACCCTCGACATCGGCCGGGCCGAGGCCCGCCGAGACGATCTCTGGCTCGGTGAAACAGACCGCCGCGATGGTGACCGGGTCGAACACGGCATCGTGGCCGGCGATGATCTCCGCCACCACCTCGCCCTGGGCGCTGCCCTTGTGCGCCAGCATCGGCTCGCCGGTCAGGTCGCCGATGGCCCAGACGTTTTTCATCGAGGTGGCGCAGCGGTTGTCGATCTTGACGAACGGACCGTTCATGGCGACGCCCATGTTCTCCAGCCCCCAGCCTTGCGTACGGGCGCGCCGCCCGACGGTGACCAGCACCTTGTCGGCGTCCAGCTTGATCGCCTTGCCGTCCTTGTCGGTGACGTTCAGCTTGCCCTTTTCGAAGCTGCCGGCCTTGGCCCCGAGCATCAGCTTGACGCCATGCTTCTCCAGCCACTTGCTGACCGGATCGGTCAGGGCCTTGTCATAGAGGGGCAGTATCCGCTCGGCCATTTCGACCACCGTGACCTCGGCCCCCAGCTTGCGGAAGGCGATGCCCAGCTCCAGCCCGATATAGCCGCCGCCGACCACCACCAGCTTCTTCGGAACCTTGTCCAGCGATAGGGCCTCGGTTGAGGACATCACGTCGCCGCCGAACTTCAGGAACGGCAGCTCGACCGGCTCGGACCCTGTGGCCAGGATGACGTGCTCAGCCGAGATGGTGATCTCGCCGTCCTCGGTTTTCACGGTGCAGGTCTTGGCGTCGCTGAACGTCGCCCAGCCCTTGATCACCTGGACCTTGGCCCGCTTGAGCAGGCCCGAGACCCCCTGGTTCAGCTTCTTGACGATGCCGTCCTTCCACTCGACCGTCTTGGACAGATCGACCGCGGGCTTCGACGCCGTGATGCCCAGCGTGCCACCGTCCGCCGCCTTGGCCACCGTCTCGAATTTGTTGGCCGCATGGATGATCGCCTTGGACGGAATGCACCCCACATTCAGGCACGTCCCGCCCAGCCCCGGCGACGCATCCACCAGCACGGTCTGCAAACCCAGCTGGCCACAGCGAATCCCCGCGACATAGCCGCCGGTCCCGGCGCCGATGATGAGGACTTTGGTTTTGATCTGTTCGGTCATCTCAATCACATCCACAACGTCGCAGGATGTTCCAGCAAGCCCTTGATCCGCTGCACGAACACCGCCGCATCGTGTCCGTCCACGATCCGATGATCGAAGCTGGAGGACAGGTTCATCATCTTGCGCACGACCATCTGGCCGTCCTTGACCATGACCCGCTCGCTGATCTTGTTGGGGCCGATGATGGCGACCTCGGGATGGTTGATGATCGGGGTGTGGGTGATACCGCCCAGGGTGCCCAGCGAGGTGATGGTGATGGTCGAGCCGGATAGCTCCTCGCGCTTGGCTGAGCCGTCCTTAGCCGCGCCCGAGACGCGGGCGATCTCCAGCGCCGTGTCGTAGGGATCGCGCGCCTCGGCGTTGCGGACCACCGGCACCATCAGGCCGTTCGGCGTCTGGGCCGCGATGCCCAGATGCACGGCGTTGTGGGTGGTCAGCACACCCGCCTCATCGTCGAACCAGCTGTTGATCTGCGGCTGGTCCTTCAGGGCCACCACAATCGCCCGCGCGATGAACGGCAGGACGTTCAGCTTGGGCTTGCCGGTCGCCTTGGCCTGAGCGTTCAGATGCGCGCGCAGCTCTTCCAGGGCCGTAACGTCGATCTCTTCGACATAGGTGATGTGCGGAATGCGCCGCACGCTCTCGGCCATCTTTTCCGCGATCTTGCGGCGCAGGCCGATGATCTTGGTTTCGGTCGAGCCCTCGGCCTTGGCATAGGTCGAGCCGCCGCCGGACGAAGCCCCGGCGCCGCGTCCCCCGCCGGCGACATAGGCGTCCAGATCGTCGTGACCGATGCGGCCCGCCGGACCCGAGCCGCCCACAAATTGCAGCTCGACGCCCAGATCGCGCGCCCGCTTGCGCACCGCCGGCGAGGCCAGCGGACGCTCGCCCGCCTTGCGGGTGGTGAAGCCTTCCGCCACCGCCTTGGCCGGGGCCTTGGCCGGGGCGGGCGCCGCCTTGGCCGGCGCAG
>JAFLCS010000008.1 GCA_017302105.1 Caulobacterales bacterium
GACGACGTCGATGTCGAACTCGACCAGCATGTCGGCCATTGCCAGGCCGGAGATGATCAGGCCCGTGCCGCACGGCGCGACGCCCTTCAGGTGGCGGGCGACGGTGTTGTAGACCGGCTCGCGGTGCGCACGGTCGAGCAGGTAGGTCGTGACCTTGCAGACGTGCTGGAGCGTGCCGCCGGCTTCCTCGACCAGGATCTTGAGGTTCTTCATCGCCTGGTCGGCCTGCGCCGCCGGATCGCCCTTGCCGTGGAACTTGCCGTCGAGGTCGATGCCGGTCAGGCCGGCGATGAACAGGCTGCGTCCGCGCGCGCGGACCATCATCGAGACGTCGTAGTCGATCGTCTGGTTGGGCCAGCGGCCCGACGTGTTGAAGCGGCGGAAACGTTCGTGGGTCATGCTCGTCCTCCATATCCCGTCCAGGGCATTCAATTGCCACAAGCGAATGCTCTGCGCAGCCGCGAGTGTCAGCTAAGTGCCGGCTGAATCCGCGCCGGCCAGGGCCGAGGCCCCCGCGACCGACGCCGCCCCCGCCAACACGCTTCGACGATCCATGGTTCGACTCCCCTTGAACTTACCTTGCGGAACTGAACCGCATCGGCCTTCAGGGCAAGCCCATGGTTGACTTTACCGGCGTGCGGACCGACACCCCGCGCCCATGATTTCCCGCTATTCCCGCCCCGAAGCCGTCGCCATCTGGTCGCAAGAGACCAAATACCGCATCTGGTTCGAGATCGAGGCCCACGCCGCCACCAAGATGGCCGAGCTGGGCGTCATCCCGACCGACGCCGCCGAGGCCATCTGGGCCAAGGGCAAGGACGCGGTGTTCGACGCCGACCGCATCGACGAGATCGAGCGCACCACCAAGCATGACGTCATCGCCTTTCTGACCCACGTGTCCGAGATCGTCGGCGAGGAAGCCCGCTTCCTGCACCAGGGCATGACCTCTTCAGACGTGCTGGATACCTGTTTTGCGGTCCAACTGGCGCGGTCGACCGACCTGCTGATCGCCGGCGTCGACCGCGTCCTGACCGCGCTGGAGACCCGTGCCCAGGAGCACAAGTTCACACCCCAGGTTGGGCGCAGCCACGGCATCCACGCCGAGCCGATCACCTTTGGCCTTAAACTGGCCGGCTATTACGCGGAATTCCAACGCGCGCGTCGCCGCCTCGTCACCGCCCGCGAAGAGATCGCCACCTGCGCCATCTCGGGAGCCGTAGGGACATTCGCCAATGTTGATCCGGCGGTGGAAGCCTATGTCGCCGACCAGATGGGCCTGGCGGTCGAGCCGGTCTCGACCCAGGTGATTCCGCGTGATCGCCACGCCGCCTATTTCGCCGCCCTGGGCGTGGTCGCCTCGTCGATCGAGCGCCTGGCCACCGAGATCCGCCATCTTCAGCGCACCGAGGTGCTGGAAGCCGAAGAGTTCTTCGACAAGGGCCAGAAGGGCTCCTCGGCCATGCCGCACAAGCGCAACCCGATCCTGACCGAGAACCTGACCGGCCTGGCCCGTCTGGTCCGTTCAGCCGTGGTCCCGGCCATGGAGAACGTCGCCCTCTGGCATGAGCGCGACATCAGCCATTCCTCAGTCGAGCGCGGCATCGGCCCGGACGCGACCATCCACCTGGACTTCGCCCTGCACCGCCTGGCCGGCGTCATCGAGCGGCTGAATGTCTATCCCGACCATATGGACAAGAACCTGGATCGCCTCGGCGGTCTGGTCCACTCCCAGCGCGTCATGCTGGCCCTGACCCAGGCGGGCGTGTCGCGCGAAGACGCCTATGCGGCGGTTCAGGAGAATGCCATGAAGGTCTGGCGCGGCGAGGGCCGGTTCCTCGATTTCCTAAAGGCCGACGACCGGGTCATACTGTCCGACGCCGACCTGGAGGCCCTGTTCGACCTCGGCTACCACACCAAACACGTCGACACGGTGTTTGCACGGGTGTTCGGCGCAAGCTGAATTGCAAAGGCCGCCCCGAAAGGCGGCCTCACAAATCCATCAAGCGTAGGTCCGCTATTCGCCGGTCTTGATCTGCTCGCGCGCGACGGCCATCAGCTCGTCCATCTTGGAGCGCAACTCGCCTTCACCGACGCCCAGACCGGAGCCGGTCAGGTCCTGCATCACCTTGCGGAACACATCTTCATCGCCCGGCTGCTCGAAGTCGGACTTGACCACGGCCTTGGCGTAGTCGGCGCGGGCCTCGGAAGCCAGGCCCATCTTGTCGGCGGCCCATTCGCCCAGCAGGCGGTTACGGCGAGCGACGGCTTTGAATTCCTGCTCCTGATCCAGGGCGAACTTGGATTCGAAACCTTGTTCGCGCTTGTCGAAGGTCGTCATGGTCGGGGCAGTCTCTCAGAAAAAAGGAAGCGATCTCATATAGGTCGCACACCGCCCTTTCAATCATGACCGATACAGTTTCCACATCCCATTTCTGACTGTGGCCCGGAAAACCCGCTGCGCGCTTCGCAATTGCGGAATCCGGCCTGTTCGGCTAGAGGCCGCAACTGACCTATTCTCTCCGAAACCCGAGTCGTCGTCGCCCCTCTTCGGGCACATCGGCGGCGCGTCGGGTGCTCCAAGGAGCCGCCATGACCGGCCGCAACAAGAAGAAGCTCTACGAAGGCAAGGCCAAGATCCTCTACGAGGGTCCGGAGCCCGGCACACTGATCCAGTATTTCAAGGACGATGCGACCGCCTTCAACGCCCAGAAGAAGGCCGTTCTCGAAGGCAAGGGCGTCATCAACAATCGCATCTCCGAATTCGTGATGACGCGGCTGAATTCGATCGGTGTGCAGAACCACTTCATCAAACGGCTGTCCCTGCGCGAGCAGCTGATCAAGGAGGTGGAGATTATCCCGCTGGAGGTGATCTGCCGCAATGTCGCGGCCGGGTCCCTGTCCCAGCGCCTGGGCATTGCCGAAGGCACGCCCCTGCCCCGGTCGATCATCGAATTCTGCTACAAGAACGACGAGCTGGGTGACCCGATGGTCACCGAAGAGCACATCACCGCCTTCAATTGGGCCTCGACCCAGGAACTGGACGACATCCTGGCCATGACGGTGCGGGTCAATGACTTCCTGACCGGCCTGTTCGCTGCCGTCGGGATCCAGCTGGTCGACTTCAAGATCGAGTTCGGGCGCATCTACGAAGGCGACTTCGCCCGCGTCATCCTGGCCGATGAGATCAGCCCGGACTCCTGCCGTCTGTGGGACATGACCTCAGGCGAGAAGCTGGACAAGGATCGCTTCCGCCGCGACCTCGGTAATGTCATCGAAAGCTATACCGAGGTCGCTCGGCGGCTCGGCATCATGAAGGATATGCCCACCGTCATTCAGGGAGGCCTGCACTGATGGCCAAGGTCAAGGTCCACGTCTTCCTCAAGCCGGGCGTTCTGGACGTTCAGGGCAAGGCCGTCGAAGGCGCACTCAAGGGCCTCGGCTGGAGCGGCGTCTCCGACGCTCGCGTCGGCAAGCTGATCGAGTTCGACTACGCCTGCGACAATGTCGAGGCCGAGGTCAAGCGGATGTGCGAGACGCTGCTGGCCAATACGGTGATCGAAGGCTACCGCATCGACGTCGGCTAGGTGCAGATCCGCGCCGAACAGCCGGGCGACGTCGTGGCCATTCGCGCCGTGACCCAACGCGCCTTTGACGGCCATCCGCACAGCGACGGCACCGAGCCGGACATCATTGAACGCCTGCGCGCTGCCGGTTCCCTGACAGTTTCTCTGGTCGCGCTTCAGGATGATCGGATCATCGGTCACATCGCCCTGTCGCCAGTCGATTGGGCCGGCGGTGCCGGCTGGTTCGGCCTGGGTCCGGTGTCGATTGATCCGGCGCATCAGCGCGCCGGCGTCGGCTCGGCCCTGATCACCGCCGCCCTGGATCAGATCCGCAAACACGGTGCCGCCGGCTGCGTCCTGGCCGGCGATCCGGCCTATTACCGGCGCTTCGGTTTTCGCGTCGATCCGCGCTGGACCTATGACGGCCTGCCCCCAGAATATTTCATGGCCCTGGCCTTCGCGCCCACCGACGGGTCCGGGCCGGTCCGCTATCATTCCGCCTTCGGATAGGTCGATCCTCTATAGAGGTTGACGGCGGCGGTCCCTCAGCGCCCAAACCCGGAACACGCCGCAGCTAGACCCGCGCCAAAATCTCGTCGTGGCGGGCCTCAACCAGCGCGCGGTCCGCTGACTCGCTGAGCACCAACGGTTCACCCGGACCGATCCCGAGGACCAGCCTGTAATAGGGGTCCCCGTCAGAGTCTCTGTCCTTTCGGATCTCAATCTCTCGAAGCGATGACAGTTTCAGCGTCTCGCGCTTGCGACGCTACAGCCAGGTCCGCGTCAGCTCGGCGCTTCCGCGCTGGATCGTCAGGCAGGTGCGCGGCACCACCAGGGTCTGGCTGATCAGCACCAGCCCTCCCATCCAGAACACCAGCATGATCCCGGCCTCGACCATCGGGTCGAACTGGCCGAAGCCGCCGTCGCGGCCATACAGATAGGTGAAGACCATCAACCCGCCGACCCAGGCACCACAGAACACCCACCCGACGATGGGCCAGTCATTGCGGATGGTCAGGGGCGTCGTCACGCGGCAAGAATGGTCGAACACATCGAACATCCGGTTAAGCCGGGCATGGGCCCCGTCAGGGCCGAAGGAGACCGTCATGATATTCACCGTCACGTCCAACGACATCACCGACGGCGCCGTGCTTCCGGACGGCCAGGTCTATGCCAAGGGCAACCGGTCGCCGCACCTGAAGTGGTCCGGCGCGCCCGAAGGGACGAAATCCTACGCGATCACCTGTTTCGACCCGGACGCCCCGACCGGCTCTGGCTTCTGGCACTGGACCGTAGCCAACATCCCCGCCGACGTCACCGAACTGGCGACCGGTGCCTCTGGAACCGCCATGCCCACCGGCGCGGTCGAGGGCCGCACCGACTACAGCCCCTCGGTCTATGGCGGCGCAGCGCCGCCCAAGGGCCACGGCCCGCACCGCTATATTTTCACGGTCTATGCCGTGGACGCCCCGCATCTGGAGCTGTCCCGCGACAGCTCCGGCGCCTTCTTCGGTTTCAATATGCACTTTCACGCCCTGGCGAAGGCATCGATCACCTGCACCTATGAAAACACAGGCGACTGACATCGCGGTCGAACCCTGCTAAACGCCCGCGCCATGAGCGCAGCCGTCATCGTCTTTCCTGGGTCCAACTGTGATCGTGACTGCAAGGTCGCGGTCGAACGCTCGACCGGCCAGCCGGTCGAAATGGTCTGGCATCAAGAGACCGAACTGCCCAAGGGCCTCGACCTGATCGTCCTGCCGGGCGGCTTCTCCTATGGCGACTATCTGCGCTGCGGGGCCATGGCGGCCCAATCACCGGTGATGCAGGCGGTCAAGAAGGCCGCCGACGACGGCGTCGCCGTGGTCGGCATCTGCAACGGCTTCCAGATCCTGTGCGAGGCTGGGATGCTGCCCGGAGCCCTGCTCCGCAACGCGGGCCTGAAATACGTCTGCAAACCCATCGCCCTGACCGTGGCCAACGGCCAGACCCGCTTCACCTCCGGCTATCAGGGCCAGCGCGAGGTGGTCATGACCCAGGGCAATGGCGACGGAAACTATTTCGCCGACGCCGAGACCCTGGCCCGCCTCGAGGGCGAAGGCCAGGTCGTGTTTCGCTATGTCGACAATCCCAACGGCTCGGTCGCCGGCATCGCCGGCATCCAGAACGCCGCCGGCAACGTCCTGGGCATGATGCCCCACCCCGACCGCGCCTTCGAGGCCGAGCTCGGCTCCGCTGACGGCGCGGTCTTGTTCCAGAGCATCTACGCGGCGGCCTAACGACGGCCGCGCCCGGAAACTTTTGCCGGAGCTGCGCGTATCTCCCTGTGACAGGGAGACAAGATGACTGACACCAACGCTCCGGCGACCGCCGCCGACGCCAGCCGCTATCCGCTTCGCCGAATTCTGATCCTCATCGTCGCCTTCGCCGCGCCGCTGATCGGCTATGGCCAGATGGCACTGGGCATCGGCATGACCCCGTCCGACTTCTCAGCCCAGGGCGACGACACCTTGCGGGTGGCCGGCTACGCCTTTTCGATCTGGGCCCTGATCTACGGCTGGCTGTTCGCCTATGCGATCTATCAGGCCCTGCCCGCGACCACCGAAAACGAAAGCCTGCGCCGCGTCGGCTGGCCGTCGTTCTACGCCCTGGCCGGCATCGGGCTGTGGGTCGTGGCCTCGGCCGCCAACTGGCAATGGGCCACTGTGGCGATCATCATGGCGTCCCTGTTGGTCCTGCTCGTCCCGCTGGTTCAGAACGCCAAGCTGTTCAGGTCGGATTCGATCCGCCGACGCGCCCTGACCGCCTGGCCCCTAGGGCTGCTGGCTGGCTGGCTGACCATCGCGTCCCTGGTCAATCTGCTGACCGTCATGACCAGCCAAGACCTGATCGCGCCCGGCACCGGGCCGCTGTGGGCGCTGGGCGCCGTGGCCCTGGCGGCGCTGGCGGCGCTGGGCGTCACCGCCCGCACGCGACTGTGGACCTATCCGGTTCCGATCGCCTGGGGTCTGATCGGCGTCTTCTTCGCCGGGCGCACCGACGGCCAGAACCTGATCGCCTTCGCCGCCCTGGGTGCCGCCCTGCTGATCGTGGTCGGCGTCACCCTGATCCTGGCGCGCGCCGCGCGAACCTGACCCCGCTTACCTTTGCTCTCGAGTCCGGCTAGAAGGCCGGGCCATGAGCGCTCCCTCCAAGACCATGGCCGAACTGGCCGCCGATTACGGCCTGTCCCCCGCTGAATATCAGGTCGTCCTCGACCGCCTGGGCCGCGAACCGAACCAGGTCGAACTGGGCGTGTTTTCGGTCATGTGGTCCGAGCACTGCTCGTACAAATCCTCCAAGATCCACCTGGGCAAATTCCCGACCACCGGCGAGCGCGTCATCTGCGGGCCGGGCGAGAACGCCGGGGTCATCGACATCGATGACGGCGACGCCTGCATCTTCAAGATGGAGAGCCACAACCACCCCTCCTACATCGAGCCCTATCAGGGCGCGGCCACGGGCGTCGGCGGCATCATGCGCGACGTCTTCACCATGGGCGCGCGCCCGGTGGCGCTGCTCAACGCCCTGCGCTTCGGTGAGCCGGGCCATGAGAAAACCCGCCGTCTGGTCTCGGGCGTCGTCTCCGGCATCGGCGGTTACGGCAACTGTGTCGGCGTCCCGACCGTGGCGGGCGAGACCAATTTCCACGCCGGCTACAACGGCAACATCCTGGTCAACGCCATGTGCGTCGGCCTGGCCCGGGCCGACAGCATCTTCTATTCGGCGGCACCGGCGGCGGGTCATTCGGTGGTCTATTTCGGCTCCAAGACCGGTCGCGACGGCATCCACGGCGCGACCATGGCCAGCGCGGAGTTCGACGAGGATTCCGACGAGAAGCGCCCCACCGTCCAGGTCGGCGACCCCTTCGCCGAGAAGCTGCTGATCGAGGCCACGCTGGAGCTGATGGCCTCCGGCGCCGTCGCCGCCATTCAGGACATGGGCGCGGCGGGCCTGACCTCCTCCTCGGTCGAAATGGCCGGCAAGGGCGGCGTCGGCATCGAGCTGAACATGGACGCCGTGCCCCAGCGCGAAACCGGCATGAGCGCCTATGAGATGATGCTGTCGGAATCCCAGGAGCGGATGCTGGCCGTGCTCAAGCCGGGCCGCGAGGAAGACGGTCGCCGCATCTTCGAGAAATGGGGCCTGGACGCCGCCGTCATCGGCGTCACCACCGATACCGGGCATCTGGTGCTGAAACACCATGGCGAGTTGGTCTGCGACGTGCCGCTGGCCCCGCTGTTCGACGATGCGCCGCTGTATGACCGCCCCTGGGTCCAGCCGGACCTGCACCCGCGCCTGGCCCCCGCCGACGTTCCTGCGCCGGACAGCTGGCCCGATGCGGTGCTCAACGTCCTGACCTGTCCCGACATGGCCTCCAAGCGCTGGATCTGGGAACAGTACGACCGCCACGTCATGGCCGACACCCTGCAGGATAGCTCCACCGGCGCCGACGCCGGCGTGGTGCGCGTGCACGGCACCGACAAGGGCCTGGCGGTGACCAGCGACTGCACCCCCCGCTATGTCCAGAACGATCCCTATGAGGGCGGCAAACAGTGTGTGGCCGAGGCTTGGCGCAACCTGACCGCCGTGGGCAGCCGCCCGATCGCCATCACCGACAACCTGAATTTCGGCAACCCTCAGCGGCCCGAGATCATGGGCCAGATTGTGCGCGCCATCGACGGCATGGCCGAAGCCTGCCGCGAGCTGAGCTTCCCGGTCGTGAGCGGCAATGTCTCGCTCTACAACGAGACCAACGGCGCCGCGATCCCGCCGACCCCGACCGTCGGCGCGGTCGGCCTTCTGCCCAACTATGACGTCACCGTCGGCTTCGGCGCGATGGCCGAGGGCGACGCCCTGGTCCTGATCGGCGAGACGGTCGGTGAACTGGGTGCCTCGATCTACCTACGCGAAGTGCTGGGCCGCGAAGACGGCGCCCCGCCACCGGTCGACCTCCAGCTCGAAAAGAAGACCGGCGACTTCGTGCGCGGCCTGATCGAAGCGGGCGAGCTGACCTGCGTGCACGATCTGTCCGACGGCGGTCTGATCGCCGCCGCCGCCGACATGGCCCTGGCCTCTGATTGCGGCGTCGAGCTGGACGCGACCAGCGAAACCCACGCCCACATCTTCCTCTTCGGCGAAGACCAGGCCCGCTATCTGGTCGCCGTCCCCGACGCCGCCGCCCTGATCGAACAGGCACAGAGCGCGGGCCTGCACGCCTCCGTCGTCGGCCGCGCGACCGGAACCGACTTTGCCTCGGGCGAGCTGTTCCGCATCCCGATGGCCCACCTGCGCGAAATGCACGAGGCCTGGATGCCCGCCTATATGGAGGGCCGCGCATGATCCGCGCTCTTATCCCATGCGCGCTGGTGCTGAGTGCCTGCGCACCCGTGACCCCGATCGATCCCGCCGAGGACGGCACCGTCGTCTGCGACATAACTGTCTCCTTCGGCAGCTATGCCATGGGCGTCGATCACGAGCTGAAAACCCGCATCCAGGCCCTGGTCGCCGCCGATGGGGGCGTCGACGACACCGAGGAACGCCCCTGGGGCCGCGAAGGCGAATCCAACCTATGCATCCAGGCATCCAGTCCAGTCCACGCCGACCGCCTGTTCAACCAGATCGCCGCCATGATCCCCGAAACCAGCGAACGCGCACCCACCACCGTCACCCATCGAGACGGTCGCAGCGACGCCGCTGGCCCGCCGCCGGACTGGAACTGATGCGGCGCGTCTTCCTCCTCGCGGCGGCCGCCACCCTGTTGACCGCTTGCGAAGGCGGCGGCGATCCGGTTGAACAGGCCCTGCGCGAGGAATCCGCCAACAACCACGCCGAGGCCGAGTTCGCCCGGCAGCAACAGGAAGCGGCCCGCGCCGCCGACGCCACCAATCGTCAAACCGAGATCGCGCGCCTCCAGCGCGAAATCACCGTCGCCGAAGTCGCCCTCGGGGCCGCCGCTGATCCCGACTCCCGCGCCGCCGCCCAGGCCAGCCTCGACGAAAGCCGCCGCGCCCTGGCCCGGCTGGAGGGCGCGCACTGATGCCGCAGGCCGCCCTCTCCCACCGGGAGAGGGAACCTACCCCTAAGCCCTCAGCCGTTTCATCCCGCGCGGGGCGACCTTGCCGGCCTGGGCGCGTTTGCCCAGCCAGTCGCGCCAGTCGGGCCATTGCCGCGTGCGGCCGCCGGTCTCGGGCCAGGTCGGGCCGGTCTCGGCGTTGAACACCATCAGGTCGGCCATGCCCTTCTTGTCCGAAGTCAGCTTGACGCCCTTGCCGCGCGGCATCTCGGGCAGTTCATTCAGCGGGAAGACCAACGCCTTGCCGGCCTTGCCCAGCACCGCGACATGATCGCCCTCGGCCGGGGTGCAGACCCGGGCCACGCCGTTCATCACCTGCTTGCCCGCCCGCCGGGCCGACAGGGCCTCATCTTCGGGCAGAATGAAGCCGTAGCCGGCCTCGGACGCCAGCACCAGCTTGCGCCCCGGCTTGTGAGCCATCACCCCGACCAGTTCGGCACCCTCTTCCAGATCGAGCATCAGCCTGAGCGGCTCGCCATGCCCGCGTCCGCTCGGCAGCTTGTCGCAGCCCAGGGTGAAGGCCCGCCCGTCCGAGGCGAAGATCAACAGCTTGTCCGTCGTCTCGGCCGGGACCAGCCAGGCCAGCTTGTCCCCCTCCTTGAACTTCAGCTCGGACGGATCCTCGACCTTGCCTTTGGCCGCCCGGATCCAGCCGCGCTCGGACAGGACCACGGTGATGGCCTCGCGCACGATGAAGGCCTCAACCGGCGGCGCCGCCGCCGTCTCGGCCGCCTCGTCGAAGCTGGAGCGCCCGGTCACGCCGCTGGGCCGCTCGGCCTGGCCCGGATCGCCCGCCGCCAGCTGTTTGCGCACGTCCTTCAGCCCGGCCCCGACCAGCTTCCACTGCTTCTTATCGCTATCGAGCAGCTCTGCGATCCCGGCCCGTTCGACCGTCAGCTCGCCGTGCTCGTTCTTGAGCGTCATCTCCTCCAGCCGGGCCAGATTTCTCAGGCGCGTATCCAGGATGTAATCGGCCTGGGCTTCGCTCAGACCGAAGCGCGCGATCAGCTCGGCCTTGGGGTGCTCGGCCTCGCGCACGATGCGGATCACCTCATCCAGATTGAGGAAGGCGATCAGCAAGCCGTCCAGCAGGTGCAGCCGCCGATCGATCTTGCCCAGCCGGTTGCGCGCCCGCCGCACCAGCACCTCGCGCCGGTGATCCAGGAAGGCCGTCAGACACGCCTTCAGCCCCATCACCCGAGGCGCGCCGGTGTCGTCCAGCACGTTCATATTGACCGAGAACCGGTTCTCCAGCGCCGACAGCCGAAACAGGCTCTCCATCAGGTGCTCGGGCTCGACCGCGCGGCTCTTGGGCTCCAGCACGATCCTCAGATCCTCGGCCGATTCATCGCGCACATCAGCCAGGAGCGGCGCCTTCTTGGCCTCGATCAGTCCGGCCAGATCCTCGATCAGCTTGCCCTTCTGGACCTGATACGGGATCTCGGTGATCACCACCTGCCACTGGCCCCGGCCCAGATCCTCGACCGCGTAGCGCGCCCGCACCCGGATCGAGCCGCGCCCGGTCTCATAGGCGTCTTGGATCGACGCCGGCTTCTCGACGATGACGCCGCCAGTCGGGAAGTCCGGCCCCGGCACATGGGCCATCAGGGCCTCGGTCGTCGCCTGCGGATCGTCCAGCAACAACAGGCAGGCGTCGATCAGCTCCATGGCGTTGTGCGGCGGGATCGAGGTCGCCATGCCCACCGCGATGCCGGCCGCGCCGTTAGCCAGCAGGTTCGGGAAGCCCGCCGGCACCACAACCGGCTCTTCGTCCTCGCCGTCATAGGTCGGGCGGAAGTCGACGACGTCCTCGTCGATCCCATCCATCAACAGCGCCGCCGCCGAGGTCAGCCGGCACTCGGTGTAGCGCATGGCCGCCGGGTTATCCCCGTCGATATTGCCGAAATTGCCCTGACCGTCGATCAGCGGATAGCGCTGGGCGAAGTCCTGGGCCAGGCGAACCAGGGCGTCATAGATCGACTGGTCGCCGTGTGGGTGAAAGCTGCCCATCACCTCGCCGACCACCTTGGCGCATTTCTTGGCCGACCCCTCCGGGTTCAGCCGCATCCGGTGCATGGCGTACAGCAGCCGCCGGTGCACCGGCTTCAGGCCATCGCGCACGTCCGGCAGGGCCCGCGACGAGATGGTCGACAGGGCATAGGCGAGATACCGCCGCGACAACGCTTCGGACAGCGGTTCATCGACAATGCGGCCGCCGTCTTCGGGTGGAGGCGTCATAAGGGTCATGGACGTGATCTAGCGGATTCTTGGCGGCGGCGCATGGCCCGCCGCCTAGAGAAGCCCCGCTGCGGACAGCTTTTCCACAAGCCGATCCCGAGCGTCCGGCAAGGGCTTGTCCATCGGGTGAAAGACGTGCCGCTCCAGGAAGAAGCCTGTAAGGGCGAATCCCTTGCCGATATCGCCGGGCTCCAGGCCATTGCGGCTGGAAACCAGAAAGGCCGGCAGGGCCAGCAGTCGATCGGCATAGGGCAGTCCTGCAGCCAGACTTACCGCATGACCGGTGCGTGGACTGACCCAGACGAGGGTCTCCGTCGCTCCAGTCGCCGCACAGACCTTCAGGTCCAGCCCGAAACCCAGCGCATCCAGCAGACCCAGTTCGTACCGGACAAAGACCGCCGGCCAGACCTCGCGATGAACCAGGGCGTCGGCCAGGGTCTCCAGGGCCAGGAAGGCCCCTGGATGCGGCTCGCGTTCGTGCAGCGCCCCCTGAGCCACCGCCGCCGCCGCGGTCAGCCCCTGCAGGGCCAGCGGATCATCGAACAAGGCCGCCGCACCCTCGCCCACTGGCTCCAGCCGCACAGACCCCAGATGTTCGCTCGTCCGCGCCCGATAGTCCGCCAGTACCCGCGATCCCGGCTGCAGGTACGGCTTCATCTTGCGCGAGGCCCCACCCGCAACATAGGCGAGGATGCGACCGTGATCCCGCGTCAGCAGATCAACCAACGCCCCGGTTTCCCCGTGGGAACGGGCTGCCAGCACAAAGGCGTCATCCTGAAACTCCATGGGCTATTGCGCGAACGCACACCCCGTCGATGAGGCGATGTAGCCATAGGTCGTCGGCTCCATGTCGGGTTCAACGAAATCGCCCGAACAGCTGACCGAAGCGCCGTCCGCCAGACGGACCAGTATCATACCGCCCCCCTCGCAGGTTGCGGGAGCGCGCGCGACCCAGACCTGCCCTTGACGTTCCATCTCAAAGTGCTCGTCGCACAGCATCAGCTGGGCTCCAGCGATCTCGGCCTCATGCGACAGCACGCGGTATTCGACGGTCGGCGAGCCACTCTGGCCGCAGCCGGTCAGCACCAGCCCGGCCGCCATCATCGTCGCAGGCCTCAAGGCTGACCGCCGTCTGGCTCTGCCGCGCGAATGCGGGCGGTCATGTCGCGCGCCAAGGCGTTCGGGATCGGGAAGGTCAGAGCGTAATAGGCGATCTTCCAGACCCCTTCGTCGCCGCGTACCAGCACCCCAGTCCCCCGGCTCGTTCCATAGCTCTCACTGTCCAGGATTTCGTCGAACCAGGCGACGCAGGCGCAGTCCGTCGGGGCGATCGAGACATGGCGTTCCCGCGGCGCATAGGTCCAGCCACGACCCCGGCTGAAATAAGGTTCCGCGAAGGCCCGGAACTCGTCCAGCGTCCACAACTCGGTTGCGTCCGTCCCGCGATAGAGGGCGTCAGCCGTGAACAGGGAGAAGTAGGTTGCCCCATCGGCGTGGGCCGCTGCTTGGTGCAGGCGATCCAGCGTCAGAGAAATGTCAGCGACCGCCGGAGACGGCCGGTGATCCAGCGGCCCCTCAGGCTGCGGATTGGCTGCCTCCCACGCCCGGATCTCACCTGTCATCTCTCGGGCCAGATCGTTGGGGATCGGGTAGGTCAGAGCATTACGCCAGATCCGCCAGTCACCTTCGTCTGAGCGACGGACCACCGCTGTACTGACAGCTGTGCCGTAGGTCTGGGAGTCGAGAACCTGATCGACCCAGGCCAGGCATTCGCATGGGTCCGGCGACATCACGATCCGGCGCTCCCGGGACGAATAGGTCCATCCTTCTCCATGCTCGAAATAGGGCCGAACAAATCCTTCAAAGGCCTCATAGGTCCAGCGTTCGGATAAATCGTTGCCGATCCAGATCAAGTCCGGATCGAGCCGACCCAGATAGGCCTCCGTATCGAGGCGGGTCGCCGCTGCATCCAGCGCATCAAAGGATGCCGCGATCTGTGTTGGCGCGGTCGGCTCGGATTCAGCCGGAGTGACCAGCAAGATCAGCGAGACAAGGCCCACTGGAAGGGTTGCCGACATCTGTTCCTCCGTCAGTTCTCGATGGTGGTCACCATAGCGTGGCACCAGTTGCGGGGGGATCCGGTTTTGTCCATCGGCGGGGGTCGATCCCGCATCGCAGGCAACCTCATCAGACGTCGAAATCCAGCCCGACCTGGCCGTAAAGGTCGCGGCGCTCGGCCCAACGCTCATCGGTTTTGACCGTAATAAACAGGTGAACCTTACGGCCCATCAGTTCACCCAGCTCCTCACGCGCGGCCTGACCGATCCACTTCAGCGTCTGGCCGCCCTTCCCCAGAACGATCGCACGCTGGCTGTCGCGCTCGACATAGACGGCCTGTTCGATCCGGGCGGACCCGTCGGGCCTGTCTTCAAACGCGGTGGTCTCGACAGCCGCAGCATAGGGCAGTTCGTCATGGACCCTGAGATAGATCTTCTCGCGCGTGATCTCGGCGGCCAGCAGCCGCATCGGCAGATCCGCCGCCTGATCCTCGGGGTAGAGCCACGGCCCCTCGGGCATGAGCGAAGCCAGCCGGGCCTTCAGATCGTCGACGCCCGAACCCCGGCTGGCCGAAATCATGAAGACCTCGCTGTAGGCACCGGTGTCGAAATAGGCTTGGGTTACGGCCAAAAGGCTGTCCCGCTTGATGCCGTCGATCTTGTTCAGCGCCAGAACGGCTTTCGTTCCGGCGGACTTCAGGCCTTCAGTAATCGCCTGGGCATCCTCAATCTGGCGATGATCGGCCGCCTTGGCGCGGCCCTCAGCCACGGCCAGTTCAGACTGGACGTCGACCAGGTGAACCACCGCGTCCGCATCCTCGGCTCCGCCCCAGGCCGAAGCCACCATCGCCCGGTCCAGCCGACGCCGCGGCTTGAAGATGCCCGGCGTATCGACCAGCACGACCTGGCTGCCGCCTTCGATAAAGACACCGCGCACAGGAAAGCGCGTGGTCTGGACCTTCTGGGTCACGATCGACACCTTGGATCCGACCAGACGATTGGTCAGGGTGGATTTGCCGGCGTTGGGAGCCCCGATCAGGGCCACGAAACCGGCACGGCGGGTCTGGCTCATCGGGGCCCTTCGCGCTTGAGCAACATTTCCAGGGCGGCGGCTTTCTCAGCCCACTGGCGGGATCGACCCCGGCCCTGTTCGGGCTCGAAGCCCTGGACGGAAACCTCGACCACAAACTCCGGCGCATGGTCCGGCCCAGTGCGGCGGATGACCTGATAACTGGGCAGCGGCAGACCACGTCCTTGCGCCCATTGTTGGAGTTCGGTCTTGGGATCTAGCGCCCCGGCCTGGCCAATGGACGCGAACTCCTCGGACCAGGCCTCCATGAAGAAGGCGCGCGCCGTGTCGAGATCCCCATCAATATAGATCGCAGCCATCAAGGCTTCGACGGCATCCCCGAGAATTGTGGTCTTGTCCCGCCCACCCGACCGGGTCTCCCCCGGTGACAGTCTCAGGGCGGGGCCCAGATCGATACGGCGGGCCACCCGCGCACAGGCCTGACCGTTGACCAGCGCCGCCAGGCGCGGCGACAGGCCCCCTTCGCGTTCGTCAGGATACAGTGCCAGCAGCCGTTCGGCCGTCAGCAGGCCCAGCACCCGGTCCCCCAGAAATTCCAACCGCTCATAATGGCGTGTGGGACGCGCGCCTTCAGTCACGCTCGGATGCGTGAGGGCGCGCTCCAGCAGCTCGCGATCCTTGAATACATGACCGATCCGCGCTTCGAGCGCTGCGATGGCCTTCTCGCGTGCGTTCATTCCAGATCGGTGAAGAACCGCTCTGTCCGGACGTTGGTAAACCAGCTCACCGGATTGCCCAGGCTGGCCCCCGGCGTCCAGGAGAACAGGATGATCTGGGCCTTGCCGACCAGATTTTCATGCGGGACCAGCCCGACACCACCCGCCTCCCAGACGTAACGGCTGTCCATTGAATCGTCGCGGTTGTCACCCATCACGAAATAATGGCCGGCCGGAACCGTGAAGGCATCCGTGTCGTCGCTGGGCGAACCGGGTCCGAAGTCCTGGATGCGGAAGACGTGGCCGCCGGGAAGGGTCTCACGTAGCTGGATCGGCGTCTGACCCTCGAATGCTCCGCGAACCTGCGCGGCCTCCACGACCACATCAGGCACCACCTCGCCATTGATATACAGGCGATTGGCAATCATCTGAACGGTATCGCCGGGCAGGCCGATGATCCGCTTGATGTAGTCGGTGTAGCCCTGTCCGTCGTTGTTCGGGCGCTTGAAGACGACGATGTCGCCGCGCTCCGCCATGTTGCTCAGAATGCGTCCTTCGAACAGCGGCGGACTCCAGGGCATCGAATGACGCGAATAGCCATAGCTCCATTTCGACACGACGATGTAGTCGCCTTCGTAAAGGTTCGGCTCCATCGAGGCGGACGGAATCGTGAACGGCTGGAAGAAGAAGACCCGCACCACCATCGCGATCAACAGCGCGTAGATGACCGTGCGTACAATATCGAACAGCTCGGCGAAGAAGCCGCCGCTCTCGCGTTCGCGCTTGCTGCCGCTCTCACGCTGACGCCCGCGACCGCTATCTGTAATCGGACGAACCGGCTCACCGTCATCGAACGGCGCATCGCCCTGATCGCTCCAGATAGGACGCGAGCCCACAGCCGCCGCTCCGGCGACGGCCCCCGCAACCGCGGCCCCGGCTGCGACGATTGCCGGATCGATCCCATCGCTTGACTCGGTCGGCTCCGGGGTCTCGGCAGCCGGTTCGGGCACAGGCTCGCCCGTCCCTTCAGCAGAGGCCTCGACCGGGGCCGCAGCTTCGGCCTCGACCGGTACATGATGCGGTTCGGCAGCCGCCTCGTGGACCACTGCCTCGGGCACCACCTCATGCGCCTCATCGCCGGCCGATGCGCTCACAGGCTCTGATCCAGCCTCGGAAACCGGGTCTGCCGCAGCCTCAACCACATCGTGATGCGTCGCCGTCGGGGCCTCGGCGCCGGTCGCCTCTTCAAGCGACGAAACCGGCAGATTGGAGGACTCGACCGGCTGCTCGTGCACCGATGGATCGTCAGCAGGTGCAGCGACCTCGGCGACTGGATCCGCTATAATTTCGGCTTCCGCGGCAGCCTCAGGCCCTGCGGCCGCTTCGGGCTCCACCGCGACGGTGGATTCAGCTTCAGCATCCGGCATCGCCCCCCCCTGCGGCTCGCTGCCCTCCGCGTGGATGTCCGGCCCAGGGTTCGGCTCGGGCGCAGGTTCAGGAGTCGGCGACGTGGCCGGCTCGTGCCCATGCTCTAGATTGTCGTCTTTTTCGCTCATTACGAGAACCCCGACCCCGGAAAACGATACTGGCTAACGACTCATTATGACAGGGGCAAGGCTTCGATCACAACGAAGGCTTGGGCATAGGGATACTCGTCGGTCAGAGACAGATGAATTCGGGCCCCATGCCCCTTCGGAACAAGACTCTCAAGGCGCGCGAGCGCGCCTCCCGTCAGGGCCAGTGTCGGCTGTCCGGACGACAGGTTCACCACCCCCATATCACGCCAGTAAACGGCACCGCGCATCCCGGTTCCCAGCGCCTTGGCGCAGGCCTCCTTGGCCGCAAAACGCTTGGCGTAGCTGGCTGCGCGGTCCGGCTTGCGCTCGGAGCGTCGGCGTTCCAATTCGGTGAAGCAGCGATGGGTGAAACGCTCGCCGAACCGATCCAGGCTGGCCTGTATCCGGCGGATGTCAGAGAGATCAGACCCGATACCCAGGATCATCCGTCGATCTCCGCCCGGCCGGCGTCCATCGCCGCCCGCATTTTTTCGATCGCACCATCCAGGCCGACGAAAATGGCCTCTCCAATCAGGAAGTGTCCGATATTCAGCTCAACCACCTGGGGAATTGCCGCCAGGACGGGTGCCGTTTCGAAATCCAGACCATGACCAGCGTGCACCTCCAGGCCCAAATCGCCGGCCTGGACGGCTCCAGCCCGCAGCGCATCCAGAGCCGCACCCGCCTCCCGCGCGCGGCCCTCGCGCAGGTAGTCGCAGAAGGCCCCGGTGTGCAGTTCCACCACCTGAGCCCCAATGGCGGCGGCCAGCTCGATCTGGCGAGGATCGGCACCGATGAACAGCGACACCCGGCTGCCGGCGTAGCGCAGTCGTTCGACCGCAGCGGCAACCAGGTCCGCCTGACCCACAATGTCCAGCCCACCTTCGGTCGTGCGCTCCTCGCGTCGCTCCGGGACCAGGCAAACGGCGTGCGGTCGGTGGTCCAGTGCAATAGCAATCATCTCGTCGGTAACCGCCATCTCAAGGTTGAGCGGACGGCCCGAGGCATCGAGCAGGTCGCTCAATCGTTCGATGTCCAGATCAGAGATATGGCGTCGATCTTCGCGCAGATGCGCCGTGATGCCATCGGCCCCCGCGAGCAGAGCGATCTGGGCCGCCCGTACGGGGTCCGGCAGGTCACCCCCGCGCGCATTCCGCACCGTCGCGACGTGGTCGATGTTGACCCCGAGGCGGAGCGGCGCGGCGCTCACGCCTTCAGCCTGCGGCTACCGGGATCCTCAACCGGAATCGCCGCCAGTTCCGGTGGCAACTCATCGGCGGGATAGGCCGCCACCTTCATCCGCGCCAGGGCGACCAGCGGCACACCGATGTCGACCTCGCCGCCGGATCGATCCACGACACAGGCCGCCGCCACGACGTCGCCGCCCGCCGCCCCAATAGCCTCGATGCATTCTCGCGACGACAGGCCGGTGGTGACGATATCCTCGACCATCAGCACCCGTTGGCCGGGTTCCAGCGAAAAGCCGCGCCGCAAGGCGAACGCCCCTCCGACCCGCTCGACATAGAGCGCAGGCACGCCCAACTGGCGCGCCGTCTCATAGCCCGGAATGACCCCACCCATGGCCGGCGAGACCACGATGTCGACCGGCCCGATCTCGGCCCGCACTCGTTCGGCCAACGCCTTGCATAGCCGCTCGCACCGCTCCGGATGGGCGAAGACCAGGTTCTTTTGCAGGAACATCGGGCTGTGCAGGCCCGACGACAGGATGAAGTGGCCTTCCCTCAGAGCTCCGACTGCGCGGAACTCATCCATCACCTCATCCAACTGCATTCAGGCCTCCGGGCAGCGCGCGTTCAGCTCGGCGGCCTGATAGACCCATTCCATCGACCGCGGCTGCCCGTCGATGGTCCCTTCGATCCGACCGGTCAAGACGTCGCCGGCCCGCGAATAGATCACCCGCTGGGGAAAGTCGTTGTCCGGGTTCTCGAACACCGCCCGCTGGCCCTCCATCTCGGTCATGGGGAAGACGACATTGGCTCCGGTCGGCTCATAAACGAAGGCCAGCCGCCCCTCGACCATGGTCATCACCGTGCGTTCGGACGAGACCCGCTCGCCGCGCAGATTGATCGTGGTGTTGAACAGCACCCCGCCGCGCGCATCGGACCAGGTCTCAGCCACCTCGCGTCCGCCCTCACACGACAGCCAATAGCCGGACAGCCAGTTCAGATCCGCAGGAACAGGCGAAGACGCCACCTGGGCGGCGAGCAGCAAAGAGATGAGCATGGGGTTCTCCGTTAGCGCGCCGCGAACCCGGCCAGGATTTCACAGAACCACCGCCCCGCCGTCAGTGACGAGACATCCCCCGGATCCAGCGACGGATCGAACTCGGTCAGGTCCACGGCCTTGACCTTGGGATGGGCGGCGATGGCGCGCGCCGCATCAAAGAACGCCTGCGCCGAAGCGCCGCCGGGTCGGGCGCCGGGCGCGGCCTGGAACTGGCTGCGGTCGATCACATCGATGTCGAAATCGACGTAGATCACCTCGCACAGGGCCGACAGGCGCTCCAGCTCCTGCTGGGCCACCACGTCCAGCCCGCGGTCGCGGCATTCGCGTGCGGTTCGAACGGAAATCCCCGCCGCCCGGGCCTTTTCATGGGCGCGCCGGGTATTGGCGAAGGCGGCCAGACCGATCTGGCTGATCCGCGCGCCCTCCAGCCCATCGTCGAGCAGCGCCTGGATCGGATTGCCGTTGGTCAGGCCGCAGTCGGTGTCACGGAGGTCGAAATGGGCGTCCAGCGTCAGCACCCCGACCGAGCCCAGCGTCGGGTCGATGCCGTGAACGCCCGGCCGGGTGATCGCATTATTGCCCCCGGCCAGAATCACCAGACCCCGGTGCGCCTGGGCCTGAACCGCCGCCTTGACCGGCTCAAAGGCGTCAGCTGGAGAAACAGCCTTAAGGAAGACGTCCCCGGCCTCATGTACCCGAAGCCCGGACAGGTCGGTTCGCGTTTCCAAGTCATAGGTCGAAAACCTTGGGAAGGTCTGGCGAAGCACCTTGGGACCCAGGTCACACCGGCCCGGCGTCAGCGATCGTTCGTTCAGCGGCGCGCCAATCAAGGCGGTCGGGGCGTCGGGGTAATCCCCGACCAGATCAGCGATGGAGGTCCAGCCCAGGCATTCAGACGTGCTCATGGACCAAGGCCTAGCCTAGCTTCGGCGGGCCTGTCCATGTAGAGCAGCGGCCCATGTGGGACACCCTCCTGATCGACGGCCATGCGGCGACGATGATGCCGGGCAAAGAGCCCTATGGGGCGATCCGCCAAGCGGCACTGGGAATCGAGTCGGGCCGGATTGCCTGGATCGGCCCTCAAGCCAATCTGCCCGGCCCGCTCGCGGACCTGGCCTACACGGTTGAATCGTTGAATGACCGCTGGGTCACACCGGGCCTGATTGATTGTCATACCCATCTCATCTTCGGCTCGAACCGAGCCACCGAATGGGAAATGCGACTGAACGGCGCGTCCTATGAGGACATCGCGCGCGCCGGCGGCGGCATCCTGTCCAGCGTGCGTGCCACCCGCGCTGCCGACCAGGCCGACCTCACCTCTTCGGCACAGTCGCGGCTCGATGCCCTGATGGCCAGTGGTGCCACAACGGTCGAGGTCAAGTCCGGCTACGGGCTGGATATCGACAGCGAACTCAAGATGCTGCGCGCCGCCGACGGCCTGGTGGGCGCGAGGATCGTGCGGACGCTTCTCTCGGCCCATGCCCTGCCGCCTGAGTTCAAGGACAACCGCTCTGGCTATATCGACCTGATCTGCAACCAGATCATTCCTGCGGCGGCCCAGGCCGGGCTCGCCGATGCCGTCGACGCCTTCTGCGAATCGATCGGCTTCACCCCCGCTGAGGTCGAGCGCGTCTTCAAGGCGGCACAAGCGCATGGATTGCCCGTCAAACTCCATGCCGAACAGCTGACGAACCAGCACGGTGCCGCCCTGACCGCTCGCTTCGGCGGCCTGTCGGCGGATCACCTGGAATATCTCGATGAGGCAGGCGTCGCCGCCATGGCCGAGGCGGGCACGGTCGCCGTACTCCTGCCTGGGGCCTACTATTTTCTCAAAGACAAGATCCCTCCGCCGATCCAGGCGCTGCGCAACGCTGGAGTCGCCATGGCGGTGGCAACCGATTGCAATCCGGGCACCAGCCCCCTCACCAGCCTGCCGATGGCCATGAACCTGGCCTGCACCCTGTTCGGCCTGACGCCGGAAGAGGCTCTGGCGGGCTGCACCCGGCATGGGGCGGCCGCTCTGGGCCTGGCGGACGAAATCGGGACCCTTGCCATCGGCAAGGCGGCCGACCTGGCGGTCTGGAACATCGACGAACCGGCCGAGCTGGCCTATTGGCTCGGTGCCGCACCGCTTTCACAGCGGTGGCTATCAGGCCAAAATCTGACCTGAAATCTCGCAAAATACGAAAAGATCCATGGAAATGCTCAAGAATACGCGAGTCATCCGCAGCCCACACGGGTCTGAGAAGACGGCCAAGACCTGGCAGGCCGAAGCCGCCATGCGGATGCTCATGAACAACCTTGACCCCGACGTGGCCGAGCGCCCAGAGGACCTGGTCGTCTATGGCGGCATCGGCAAGGCCGCGCGCGACTGGCAGAGTTTCGACCGGATCGTCGCTGAACTGAAAGCCCTCGAGCCGGACCAGACCTTGCTGGTCCAGTCCGGCAAGCCGGTCGGCGTCTTCCGCACGCACGAGGATGCTCCGCGCGTGCTGATCGCCAACTCCAACCTCGTGCCCAAATGGGCAACCTGGGAGCACTTCAACGAGCTCGATCGCAAGGGCTTGATGATGTACGGCCAGATGACCGCCGGCTCGTGGATCTACATCGGCACCCAGGGCATTGTTCAGGGCACCTACGAAACCTTCGCCGAGGCTGGCCGCCAGCACTATGGCGGTGACTGGGCAGACAAGTGGATCCTGACTGCGGGCCTGGGCGGCATGGGCGGTGCCCAGCCTCTGGCCGCCGCCATGGCCGGCGCCTCCAGCATCAATATCGAATGCCAGCGAAGCCGGATCGAGTTCCGCCTTCGCACCCGATATCTGGATGTGATGGCTGAGACTCTGGATGAGGCTTTGACCCTGCTCCAGAAGTCGTTCGACGAAGGCAAGCCGACCTCCATCGGCCTGCTCGGCAACGCGGCCGAGATCCTGCCGGAAATGGTCAAGCGCGGCGTACGCCCGGATCTGGTCACCGACCAGACCTCGGCCCATGACCCGATCAACGGCTATCTGCCGATCGGCTGGACCGTGGCCGAATGGGAAGATAAGCGCGCCTCGGACCCGGCGGCGGTCGAGGCCGCCTCGCGTCCGTCGATGGCCGCCCATGTCCAGGCCATGCTCGACTTCCAGAAGATGGGCATTCCCGTCACCGACTATGGCAACAACATTCGTCAGGTCGCCTTCGACGCCGGCGTGACGAACGCCTTCGACTTCCCCGGCTTCGTGCCCGCCTATATCCGCCCCCTGTTCTGCCGGGGCGTTGGGCCGTTCCGCTGGGCCGCCCTGTCGGGTGATCCCGAGGACATCTACAAGACCGACGAAGCCATGAAACGGCTGTTCCCGGACAATGCCGGCCTGCACCGCTGGCTCGACATGGCCAAGGAGCGCATCGCCTTCCAGGGTCTGCCCGCGCGCATCTGCTGGATTGGTCTGGGAGACCGCCACCGCGCCGGCCTGATGTTCAATGAAATGGTCGCCTCCGGCGAGCTGAAGGCCCCCATCGTCATCGGCCGCGACCATCTGGATTCCGGCTCGGTCGCCAGCCCCAACCGTGAGACCGAGGCGATGATGGACGGCTCGGACGCCGTGTCCGACTGGCCGCTGCTGAACGCCCTGCTCAACACCGCCGGCGGCGCCTCGTGGGTGTCGCTGCACCACGGCGGCGGGGTCGGCATGGGCTATTCCCAGCACTCTGGCGTCGTCATCGTCGCCGACGGCACGCCCGAGGCCGCCAAACGTCTGGAGCGGGTCCTGTGGAATGACCCGGCCACCGGCGTCATGCGCCACGCCGACGCCGGCTATGACATCGCCAAGGCCAGCGCCCGCGAGCACGGCCTGAACCTGCCTTCTCTGAAAGCCTGACCATGACCCAGATCGTCATCGGCTCGTCGCCGCTCAACCTGAATGACCTGCGTGCAGTGCTGGACGGCCCTGTTTCCGTTTCTCTGTCGGACCGGGCCTGGGCCGCGGTCGATGCGGGGGCGGCCACGGTCACCGCCATCATCGAGACCGGTCAGACCGTCTATGGCGTAAACACCGGCTTTGGTCTCCTGGCCAATACGCGAATTGACCGCGCCGATCTGGAAACGCTGCAGACCAATCTGGTCCTGAGCCATGCCTGCGGCGTCGGCGAGCCCCTGCCCGATTCCATCGTGCGCCTGATGCTGGTGCTCAAGCTCGCCAGCCTGTCCAAGGGAGCCTCGGCCATCCGCGGTGAGACGCTCCAGGCGCTGATCTCCCTGGTCGAGCACGATGTCCTGCCGGTCATTCCATCCAAGGGCTCCGTCGGGGCGTCGGGCGACCTGGCACCTCTGGCCCACATGAGCGCGATGCTGCTGGGCGTCGGCGAGGCCCGCCATAACGGTGAGACGCTCTCGGCGAAATCAGCCCTGGCCCGCGCGGGCCTGGAGCCGATCACCCTTGGTCCCAAGGAGGGCCTGGCGCTGCTGAACGGCACCCAGTTCTCGACGGCCACGGCCCTGGCCGGGCTGTTCAGGACCGAAGCGGTCTTCGCCGCCGCCCTGGCGGCGGGCGGTCTGTCCGTCGATGCGCTGCGCGGGTCCGACGCACCGTTCGATCCACGCATCCACGCCCTGCGCGGTCACAAGGGCCAGATCGAGGTCGCCCAGGTTCTGCGCGCGCTGCTCGACGGTTCGGATATTCGCGAAAGTCATCGTCAGGACTGCACCAAGGTGCAGGATCCCTACTCCCTGCGCTGCCAGCCCCAGGTCATGGGGGCGATCCTCGATCAGCTGCGGATGGCGGCGAACACTCTGCTGATCGAGGCCAATGCCGTCACCGACAACCCACTGGTCTTCTTTGAACAGGGCGATGTCATTTCCGGCGGCAACTTCCACGCCGAGCCGGTCGCCTTCGCCGCCGACCAGATCGCCATGGCCCTCTGTGAGATCGGCAATCTGTCGGAGCGCCGCACCTCGATCCTGGTCGATCCGAACATGAGCGGTCTGCCCGCCTTCCTGGTGATGAAGCCCGGCCTGAACTCGGGCTTCATGATCGCTCAGGTCACCGCCGCCGCTCTGGTCGCCGAAAACCGGATGATGGCCCACCCGGCCAGCGTCGACACGGTGCCGACCTCGGCCAATCAGGAAGACCACGTCTCCATGGCCGCCCACGGCGCTCGCCGGCTGCTCGACATGGCCGCCAATGTCGCCGTCGTCGTCGGCATCGAATTGCTGGCGTCGGCGCAGGGGGTCGAGTTCCATCGACCGCTGAGGAGCTCTCGCGCTCTGGAAGGCGTCCTTACGGCGGTGCGCGAGATCGCGGCCGCCTATTCGGCTGATCGCTACTTCGCGCCCGACCTGACGGCCGCAGCCCGCCTGATCGAGACGGGCCGGTTCCTGAATTTTTCGCCCGGCCTGAACGAGACGATCTGATCTAGATCGCCGGGACTTCTTCCACGGTCAGAACATAGTCGCCCGTCTGGCCGGGCGAAAAGCTCCGCACGCGCACGATGTAGGCCCCCGTTTCAGGCAAGGTCACCGTCAGCAGGGAATTCAGGTCCGACAAGCCATCGTCGTCTTCGGCCAGGGGTATGAAGACGCCGTCTTGCCAGCGACCGAGCTCGATATAGGTATCGAAGGCGTTTGAGGTCGCCGTGATCCGCACGGTGTGATCCACCTCTCCGTCGAAACGATAGGCGTCATGGTAGGTTCCGCCAGATCCGACAGGGTCGCTATCCGCCAGATTTCCTCGGATGGTCGACCCAATCAGGAGGCTGCCCGGCTCGGGCTCCGGCCCAAGATCCGTAAGTGTCAGGGTGTAGGCCCCGGTTTCGCCAATGGCATAGCTGCTGGCCCAGACTTCATAGCGACCGTCGCTGGGGAGCGTGATCGTGATGGCTGAGTCGGTATTTCCCCCCGCGTCATCGTTTTCGGCAATCGCCGCCAGACCGCCCTCGCCGTGAAGGCCGACCAGCAGGAAGGTATCGAACTCCGTCGAGGACATGGTCACGCGCAGGCGCTGCCCAGCGGTGCCGTCGAAGGCGTATCCGTCATAGGTCATCCCCTCAGCGGCAATACCGTCCCGGTCCTGGAGCGTGCCGTCGATGGTCGCGCCGATGCTCGTTTCCGCGGACTGCGGGCTTGGTCCGAGATTTTCGCTCTCGAGCGTATAGCTGCCCAAGCCCCCGGGATTGTACGACATCACCCAGAGCTCATAGTCGCCGGGCTCGTCCCCTACCACGACCAGTCGTGAGTTGGTGGTGCCGTCACCCTGGCCGTCGTCATCGTAGGTGACGACCTCGAATTCATCGCCAGCCCGCCGGACGACAAACAGAATTGTGTCGAAGGCATCGGATCGGGCGACGAACCTCACACGCTGATCCTGGTCGATGCGCAGACCATAGCTGTCATACGGAGAGCCGGCGTCCGAAATGCCGTCGCGCTCGTCGAGCCGGCCTTCAACAGTTCGGCCCAGGCGCAGCGGCATGGGCCGGGCCGGTTCTCCCAATTCGTGCACCGCCAGCGAATAGGCTCCCATTTCGCCCATGGCGAAGGATGTCACGCGAATACGATAGTCGCCGCCGTCCGGCCGAAAATTGACGAGGGAATCAAGGGCACCGCCGCTGTCATCATCGGACTCGACCAGACCATAGGTGCCGTCATCCTGACGTCGATAAATTTCCAGGTAGGAGTCATAGTCGTCCGAATCGAGCCGGGCGGATACGCGCTGACCCGGCTCCAGACGAATATCGTATTCATCGAAGTATTTTTCGTCGGGACTGATACCGTCGCCATCGGCCAGCGTACCGGTCACCACATCGCCGATCCGCATCGAGCCGGCCGGAGGTGCCGGCGGAAGCGGGCCCCGATCATTCAGCGACAGACTATAGGCCCCTCGCATCGACGACTCGGTTCCACCTACCCGAACAGCGTATTCGCCCGCTTCGGTCGGAGAGAACAGCAGGCGCGTGTTCATCGCCTGACCCGATCCATCGTCACCGAAGGCCAGAGCCTCCCAGCCAGCAGGTCCGACCGACCGGCCGAGCTCCAGCCAGACGGGGAAGGAGTCCGAGCTGGCGAGCAACTCCAACCTTTGCCCGGCCTCGGCCCGGAAAACGAAGGCATCATAGAGACGGCCGTCATCAGCATCGGCATCGCCGTTCTCGATGGTACCCGACTGGGGCTCGCCAACCAGGACAGGCACGGCGGGCGGCAGCGCCGGCAGGGCCGTCAGCGACAGCGAATAGGCCCCGGTTTCCCCCGGACTGAAGCTGGAGACACGCAGGGTGTATTCGCCGTCGGCGGGAGCCGAGAACCTGAGACGGGGGTCGGTACCCCCGTTGAGGCCGTCATCATTGAAGGCCAGTTGTTCGACCACCCCCCAGCGGGATTCCGACATGACCATCAGTGTGGCGTCGAACTCCGATGAGCGGACCTGAGCCTCAAAGCGCTCACCCGAACGGGCTCGGAATCGATAGGCGTCGTAGCGATAGTCATTGGCCCAGTCGAACTCCGCGTCACCGTCGGACAGGTCACCGTCCAGGCTGCCCCCTACGGCGATGCTGCCCGGTGCCAGACCGGGGACAGGTGCCGGCTGCTCGGCAAAGCCAATCTGATAGTCGCCGGCACCCATCGCGGCGAAACCACGCGCACGGATCTCATACCGACCCGTTTCCGCCGCGAGGAAGCGCAGGCGCGAATTTAGTCCCTCGCCCAGACCATCATCATCCAGCGCAATCTCCTCAAACCCGTCCGGCCCCAGAAATCCTCCGATGAGATAAGTGTCAAAGGCCTCCGACCGCATCGTGATCTCGACGCGCGTGCCCGCCTGAAGGTCGAGGACATAGCGATCCATCAACCCATCAGCACTGGTTCGGGAATCACCCTCGATCAGCGCGCCTTCGACAGATTCTCCGAGCTGCGCATGGATCGGGTCGACCCAGGCCTCCGGCGTCGACGTCGCCTCAGGTTGACCGTGCGCCCAAGCAGGCGCGGCACCCATGACCACGGCGAGTCCGGTGCTGACGATAAGGCTTGATCTCTTCATGTTGGCCTCCCTGAACAGAGCCATGATAGACGCGGGCCGGCCGCGAATGTAAATCGACGCCGCAGCCACGATTCCTGATTTCGCGCCGAGGTAAAAGCTCATGGGTTCCGCACGCCTGATTGACGGCAAAGCCTTTGCGGCCGGCGTCGTCGAGCGCGTCGGGGCCGCCGCCGCGCGTCTTCGCAGCGCCACCGGGACCACGCCGGGTCTGGCCGTCGTCATCGTCGGGGACGATCCAGCCAGCCGCTTGTATGTTCGCAACAAGGGGTTGCGGGCCCAGGAAGCCGGGTTCGCTTCCTTCACCCACACGCTGCCGGCCGAGACCGACCAGGCGACCCTCAACGACCTGATCGCCAGATTGAACGCCGACGACGCCGTGCACGGTATCCTCGTCCAGCTCCCCCTGCCTGCGCACCTCGATACAATGGCCGTGCTGGCGGCCATCGACCCGGACAAGGATGTGGACGGCTTCCACGTCGTCAACGCCGGCCGCCTGGCCGTCGGGCTTGCTGGGCTGGTGCCCTGCACACCCCTGGGCTGCTTGATGCTGCTCAAGGCCGAGTTGGGATCTCTCAGCGGGGCCGATGCCGTGATCGTCGGACGCTCCAACATTGTGGGCAAGCCGATGGCGCAGCTGCTGCTGGGGCAGGACTGTACGGTGACGGTTGCTCATTCCCGGACCCGGGATCTGCCCGAGGTATGCCGCCGTGCCGACATTCTCGTCGCCGCTGTCGGGCGTCCGGAGATGATCCGCGGTGGCTGGATCAACCCGGGGGCTACGGTCATCGACGTCGGAATCAACCGCATCCCGCACCGGGATTCGGCCCTGGCGGCCGCCGGCAAGACCCAGGTCGTCGGCGACGTCGCCTTTGCCGAAGCGATCGAGGTCGCCGGAGCTATCACCCCGGTCCCCGGCGGGGTGGGGCCGATGACTATCGCCTGCCTTCTTACGAATACATACAGTGCCGCTTGCCGCCGGGCCGGGATCGTTCCAGAAGCGATCTGATGCGTTGGCTCGTTGTGTTGATTGCCGGAATCGGCCTGTCGTTTGGATCGGCAGCCCAGGCCGCGCCATCAACGCCCCATACGCTCGATCGCGCCCATGTCCTGTTTGAGACGACGCGCGATGAGATCGAAGCGGCGAGCGTCGAGCTCCAGGCCGTCACCGGAATCGAACTGTTCGTGGTGACGGTGCCCCGCCTCGGGGACCGTTCCGCTCGCGAAGTCGCGTTGGATTTGCCGGTCTGGGATTCCACGCGTGACCAGGTCGTCCTGTTGCTGGCGATGAATGAGCGGGAAGTGCGTATTGAGGCCAGCCCGTCGTTGAGCCGGCATGTCGTCGACGCCGACTGGACCGCGATCATTCAATCGCGAATGCTTCCAAAACTGAGATCTGGACGGCACGGGGCCGCCGTGCGGGCGGGCGTCGACGCTATTGCTCTGCGATTGCAATCGACAGGGCATCCGTCGCCTATCGGCAGACTGCTCGGCGACCCACGCGCCCTGCGCGACATGGTATTTGTCCTCGTTGCCGGCCTGTTGGTGATGTTCGCCTTCAATCCGGCCCGCCATTTCAGAATGGTAAGGGGGCGCTGGTGAAGCCCGCAACCCTGGCTCCCGACACATTCGAGATTCGCACCCTTCACGTCGCCAGCGCACCAGACCGGCTGGATCTAGCTCTCGGTCTCGGTGTCTTGGTAGCGCTTGTGGCGCCGGCGCTGTCGCTGGCGCTCGGCACCAGCCCCGCCTGGTTGCCTGGTCTGGCCACCGTGTGGCGAGCGGCGCACCTGACGGCGGAAACGGGGCTGAATAGCGGCCCCTTCGTCGGGGCCCTGATGACCCAGGCGATCCTCCTGATCAGTGTTGTTCTGCTGTGGAGAGCGGTGGCAGCGTTCGCACCCCGATCGGGTTGGCTCCTCCCCGAACTTCGCGTCGACGGTCATGCGCGAGGGCTGGTCGGCACCCGGAGCAACCTGGTCTTATTCTATGTGGCTGATGCCGAACGCAGTGTGCGCGTCATGGCGTCACCCGATCTTGCCGGCCAGGTGCCGGCGGCGGCGCTGGAAGCGGCTCGAGACGCCCTGGTGGCCGGTATGCAGGTCGCGGATCCTGTCTCTGCCTTCGCCTCCGTCCGCGTTGCGCTGCGATCTGCCTTGCCCCGTCCCTGAATCCTATCTCGCGTCTGCCGTCAGGCAGGCTATTGTCGGGTCGCCCATGCCGCGCATCATGACCTACAATGTCCACCGTTGTGTTGGGACGGATCGACGGCTCGATGTCGAGCGGATCGCGGCTGTGATCGCGGATTGCCGACCGGATGTCGTGTGCCTGCAGGAACTGGATGTCGGTCGCGCGCGCACCGGACACGTCGACCAGGCCCACGCCATTGCATCCCTCCTGGGTATGAATTTCGACTTCTACGCCGCTATGCAGGTTGAGGAAGAGCAGTATGGTGACGCCATCCTGACCGCCCTGCCCCAGCGCCGGCTGAAGGGCGCGGCCTTGCCGACCCTCAGGGGCGTACCGGGTCTTGAGCCGCGCGGGGCGCTTTGGCTGGAGATCGCACTCGGCGGCAGCAAGCTGAACATCATCAACACGCATCTGGGCCTCCTGCCGGGCGAACAGCACCGTCAGGTCAGGGCCCTGACGGGACCCAAGTGGCTCGACGACCCGAGATGCCAGGACCCGACAATCCTGATCGGAGACTTCAACTTCACCTCCGTCACCGGTCCGTACAGGCATCTGGTGCGTCAGATGGTTGATGCGCAGCGGGTGGCCGGGCTCGACAGGTCGGTCAAGACGTTTCCGTCGGCCTTCCCAACCATTCGGATCGACCACTGTTTCATCAGTCCGGGCATCGCCGTGCGCCGGGTTCACACCCCCTTCCATCCATTGGCGCGCCTGGCGTCCGATCACCTGCCCCTGGTCTTCGACTTCGAGCTGGTTCCTGACATCCGCCACGTCGAGCCGGGTCGAACCACTCGGGGCACAGGCTGAGCCAGGCGGCCGCGCCTCAGGTGGCGGGCGCTACAACCGAACGCAGTTGCCTCAAGCGAGCATCCGGCCCATAAGTCACCCGCTTGGCAGCCGGAAAAGGGGGGCTGACGAATGCAAACATTCATCGACTTCCTGATCGGCGTGGTGGCGGCCCTCCTGACCGCAATCCTGGCCCAGCTTGGCCTGGATCTGGACCAGCGCCCCGCCGAGTCACGTGAGATCCATCGCACGGTTGATTGCGCGGAGGGGCCACCAGCGACGGTATCCACCGCGAATCAGGAGTGCTAGGCCGGTCGGACCTTTGCCCCACGGCAAGGAGTTGTTAAGGGTTTCTATCGGCGCGCGTGCCCTTCTGCGCGGCGTCCCAGGGGCCGGTCATGAAGTCACGATCCAAATCTTCGCGCAACGTCGACGAACGGGATTCCCTGATCGATCTGGCCGAGCCCCCGGCACCTTCATCGAAAATCGCCACGAGCTTGGTGGCCGAGGAACCGACGACCGACGTACCCGTCTCGACAGGCGCTCAGCGCGACCTCGCAGCGCCGTCACGGCCGTCCGAGTTCTCGATCGGTGATCGAAACGCGCCAGCGGCCTATCCGTTGGCCATCATCGCGGCCCTGCTCTGGATCGGGGGCGTCGCCGCCTATGTCGCCTACCAGGTCGGCGGCGGTCAGCTGGAACTGGATCTGGCCACAGGTGCCCTGATTGCTCTGGTTGCCCTGGCCCCGACCGGCCTGGCCCTCCTGATCGCCAATCTGAGTCGTCAGGCGGCGGCACTGGCCGCCGAGGTCCGGCGGGCCCGTGGGATCGCCGACAACCTGGGACTGCCAACCGGTCTGGCCGTCCAGGAAACGGGACAGGCCCTCGTCGGGCTGAGATCAGATATCGACCAATCGACCGCTGCGGCAGAGACGGCCCGCGCCGAGATTGCGGCCCTGCGCGCAGCCATGGAAGAGGAGACCCGCCGCCTGAACGAGGCCGCCGATCTCGCCCAACGCACGGCCCGCCGGATCACCGAGCAGCTTTCGAACGAACGCGAGGGTCTGGCGGCACTCGGGGGGCGGCTGGAAAGCCAAGCCCAGGGCGTGATTGAAACGGTCGAACAGCAGGCCCGGATGGTGGCCGATGCCTCCGACCTGGCCCAGACCCAGTTGCGGGAAGCCGAGGCAGCCCTGGCCGCGCGGGCCGCCGACATGGCCAGCGCAGCCGGCGAAGCCCAGGACGCCGCGCGCGCGGCGGCGGACGATCTGTCACGTCAGACCATGCGCCTGGAGACGGCCGGCTCGGGCGTCGCCGACCAGATCCGTTCTGTGGAAGAAGGGTTGTCGGAACAACGCGCGGCGCTCGTCCAGGCCGCCTTTGGCCTACGCCGCGATCAGGAAGACTTCTCGGCCCAGGTCGAGAGCCAGCGCGCGCAGCTCACCGAGTCTCTTGGCCAAGTCCGCCTGGCCTCTACCGATCTGAACGAGCGCTCGACGGTGTCAGTCGCCGCGATCCAGGATCTGCTCGAAGCCGCCACCGATCAGGTGAAGGCGTTGTCCGAAATGGCTCAGACCGAGGCGCGGGCCTTTGATTCCAGCACACGCCAAGCCCTGGACAAGTTCGAGGATCTTGCGGCCCAGGCCCGGGAGAATGCTGTGCAGGAAAGCGAGCGCACGCTGGCCGATCTGCAATCAACGCTGGAAGCTGCCCGCTCGGCAACGGAAGCGGCGGTCATCTCAGCACAGTCCCGCCTGGACGGCCTGGGCGAAATGGCCTTCGCAGCCGGAAAGGCGGCCGATCAGGCGGCCGAGTCGCGGCTGGTGGCCGTGCGGCGCGTCGTCGAGGAAACCGCCTCGCTCGGGGAGGATGCCGTTACGCGGATCGCCGGCCGCCTCGAGGAGAGCCTGCTCGAGGTCCGAGCCGCCATCGCCCATGTCGAAGATTCGTTGCGCCATATCGACGAGCGCGCCGCGCGCCTGCCTGCGGATGCGCGCGCTCGCGTTGATGAAATCAGCGCCGCCGTCGAGAACAGCCTCAACACCCTGACAGAGGCCACCCGTCGTGCAGCCGCCGAAACCGAAGCGGTGGACTCGGCCTTCCAGGATCGGGTCAAGCGCAACTACGAGATGCTGTCAGAGGCGGTCCAGCTGATGGGGGTTGTGTCCGGCGACGCCGCCGCCGGGACGCGCCGCCCCCGCCCGACGACGCCGGAAGACGCGAATCCGGACGCCCCGTCGCGCGGGCGGCTCCGCCTGACCCCGACGTCGAAAGACGAAGAAGTGCGCAAGGCTTTCGAGCCGACGAACCCGCCTCTGGCACCGCAATCCGAGCCCATGTCGTGGAAGGAGCTGCTCGCCAGCGCGGATGAAGCGCCCATAGAGTTCGAGGCGGAGTCCAACACCAAGACAAGACAGCGGCCGTCTCCGTCCGTGGAGGTTCTGTTCGCCGATCTCACTGCCGGCATTCGTGAGATGGGGATCGACCCTTCGGCCCTGCTACCGCGCGCGCGGGTCGAGGAGGCTGCGCGCGCTCTGGAGGCTGGAGATGTGAACCGCGCACGTGACATCGTGCGACGGGTCGCCCCAGCTGCTGTCCGGCGAATTTCGCGGCGGGTCCTGACCGATCGGCAGATGCGAACAGACGTCGAGCAGTTTGTTCAGCAGTATGCCGACGTCGTTGAAGCAGCGGTACGGCGGCCGGACGGGGAGGCTCCTGGCGACCTCCTGGGAACCGAAGCGGGCCGAACCTACCTGCTCCTGGATGCGGCTGTGGGCGACCTATCCTAGGCCACCGCCCTACGGCGCTGGAGCATCACGGCCAGGCCGGTACCGGCCGCAGCCAGAGCCGCCATCGCCAGATAGCCCTTGACGCCATAATCGTCATAAAGCGGTCCCGACACGACCGTCGCCAGTCCGATCAGCAGCCCTGACGAAAGGCTGGAATAGAGCATCTGGGCGGCCGTCGCCTGCGAGGACGGTGCCAGCCGCTCGACCAGCTGCATCGCCGCCAGGTACACTGCCGCGAAGCTCAATGCGTGCAGCGCCTGCAACGGCCAAAGCAGGATCAGCGGCGGTGCTGCAGCCAGGGCTCCCCAGCGCAGGATCGCGGCACCCCCGCCCGCCATAAGAAGCACCATGGGGCCGATCCCCCGCGCCCTTCGCCACGGCTCGACAAACCACAACAGCGCCACTTCGACGGCGACACTGAACCCCCAGAGCAGGCCAACATCGCGCGTCGAGATCCCCTGCCCTCGCCAGGCAATGGCCGAGAAGCCGTAGTAGAAGGCGTGAGACGCCTGGATCAGGCTGACCGCCAGGACGGCTGTCATGAAGAGCCGATCCGACATCAGATGTCCAAGGCCAGCCAGTCGAGGCGGCCGTACGGCGTCGTTCACCTCATGCACAGGCTCGGGTGGCGCAAGCAGGGCGAGTCCGGCCAGCAGAAGACTGACTCCCGCCGCCCAAACAAGGATCAGGTCTGCTGATCCCGACCTGAGCAACGCTCCCATCACCACATTCGCCGCAATAAAGCTGACCGAACCCACGCCACGTGGAATGGAAAAGGCGAAGCCGTCTCGACGCGCCAGCTTGAGCGTGAGGGCGTCACTCAGCGGAATTAGCGATGCCGCCGCGGTCGCCGCCACGAACCACAGGATCAGCCACAGGCCGAATCCTTCGACATAGAGGCAGGCGGCATAGGCTGTGGCAGCAACCACGGACAACCAGGCCAGAGCCGTGCGGCGCAGCCGAAACCCATCCGCCCAGACTGCAACCATCGGGCCTGTAATCGCCCTTGCCAACATCGGCACCGCCAGAATCACGGCGATCTCTGATCCGCTAAGCCCCCGGCTTTCGAACCACAGGCCGGCGTAGGGCAAACTGACCCCGGTGGCCGCGAAAATCAGACCGTAGATGAGCGCGCTGGACGTTCTCGATGTCATGGTTCGCCTTAGCACGCCCCCACATCCGACGTCCCCAAGGCACCGTGTGTGCTCTATTTTCTGGAAATGAGGGTTGACGCTTACGTTAAGTCAAGGTCCACACACGCCATGCAATTCCAAATGTCCGAGTCGCGCCGCGGCCTCTATCCCGAAGTTGACGCCTATGCCTCTGGCATGATGGCGACCGACAGCGTCCATCAGATCTATTGGGAAGCCTCGGGCAATCCGCAGGGCAAGCCGATGCTGGTTCTGCACGGCGGCCCGGGTGGCGCGACCAACCCCGGTATGCGGCGCTATTTCGATCCTGCGCTCTGGAACGTCGTCATGTTCGACCAGCGCGGATGCGGACGGTCGACACCCAATGCAGTGCTGGAGGACAACGACACCTGGAAGCTGATCGAGGACATCGAACGCCTGCGTGAACAGGCCGGCATCGACAAATGGACCGTCTTCGGCGGGTCGTGGGGATCAACCCTGGCCCTGACCTACGCGATCACCCATCCAGAGCGAGTCGACAGCCTGATCCTGAGAGGGATCTTTCTGCTGACCCAACCGGAACTCCACTGGTTCTATCAACAAGGCGCTTCCGAAATCTTCCCGGACGCCTGGGAGCGTTTTCTGGAACCGATCCCGGCGGCCGAGCGTAGCGATCTGATGGGGGCCTACTACAAGCGGCTGATGGGCGACGATGTGGCCGAGCGGCGGCGCTGTGCGGTCGCCTGGTCCAGCTGGGAGGGCGATACCGTCAGCGCCCAGGGGCCGGGGGCACGCCCCGACAAGTTCGCGGACCCCGACTTCGCCGTCGCCTTCGCGCGCATCGAGAACTGGTACTTTACCAACAAGGGATTTCTGCCCGAAGACGGATGGATCCTGAAGAACGTCGACCGGATCCGCCAGATTCCTGCCTGGATCATCCAGGGACGATTTGACGTAGTGACGCCGATATCCGGTGCCTGGGCCCTACATCGCGCCTGGCCCGAAGCCCAGTTTGAGATCATCTGGGATGCCGGGCACGCCTCGACTGAGCCGGGAATCATCGACGGGCTCATCCGGGCGACCGACGCCGCCGGCAGGCTCTAGTTCAGTCCGAGGTTTCCGGGCTTCGATCGGCCTGGGTCTTTTCGACCCGCTCCTGAAGCGCGAAGCCGATTCGCCGCGGCGGCTCCTGCGGCTTTTCCTTGGGCAGGGCTCCCAGCAGCACATTGACCTGGGTGTAGTGCTGAACCAGCCGGATCGGACGACCCGCCGCGTTCACGCCCATGAACAGGATAAAGTCCGGCCCCCAGAAGCCGAGGTCGCGGATCGTGAAGGCCGCATCGCCCGGGCCGCTGGCAATCGTCGCCCCGACCTCGCTGTCTTCGTCCAACTGCTTCTCGAAGTCCTGGATCAGGCGCGACAGACGCACAAACGCCCATTCCGCCGGATTCTCCCGCATACGCAGGCCATCGGCCAAGCCAGAGGCATCCTCATGCGCTGTCCAGGCCGTAATCGGCTGCGGGCAGTCGGCATCCTGGGGTGGGTTGGGTTTATCCGGCATCGCGGCGGCGGCAGACGGGGCGTCGATCATGTCCATCGGGGCATTGGCCAGAACGGCGGATGTCGGCTTCTGAGAGTCTGTCATGGATCAGATAACGCCTCGGCTCTTCGGCAGTTCAAGATAGCGATGCACGCGCACACTCTGGATCAGACCGAAGCCGATCATGACAGTCAGCATGACGGTACCGCCATAAGACAACAGAGGCATGGGCACCCCGACGACCGGGGCCAGCCCCATAACCATCGCCCCGTTTATCAGGACATAGAGGGCGAAGGTCGCCGTTACACCCGCCGCCGCCAGTCGACCAAAATGGTTGTGGCTCAGACTGGCGATCCTCAGTGAGATGGCGATGATGGCACCATAGATCGCCAGAATGAAGAAGGCCCCGAGGAAGCCGAACTCCTCGGCCAGCGTCGGAAAGATGAAGTCCGTGTGCTTTTCGGGCAGGAAGTTCAGCTGGCTCTGGCTGCCCAGGCCATACCCCTTACCGAGCAAGCCGCCCGAGCCGATGGCGATCTTGGCCTGGGCGATATGGTAGCCGGCCCCGGAGGGATCGGCTTCCGGGTTCAGCAGCACATCGACGCGGGCGCGCTGATAGTCGTGCAACACGAAGAAGTACATCATCGGCGCAACGACCAGGACCCCGGCGATTCCCGTCAGCACGACGCGCCAGCTGAGGCCGGCAGCGAACATGATGGCGACGCCGGTAAACAGGATGAGCAGACTGGTTCCCAAGTCAGGCTGGTGGGCGACAAGGACCACAGGAACGGCAATCATCAACGCCGGAATTATTAGTTTCCAGTGCCACTTGGCCTCTTGAGCTGATGCGCCGTGATACCATCGGGCCAGCGCCAGCACGATCCCGAGCTTCATGATCTCAGATGGCTGAAGACTGGTGAAGCCGAGATCCAGCCAGCGTGTCGCCCCCATCCGAGTTTCCCCGAACAGCTCCACCGCCACCAGCAGCAGCAAGCCCACGGCGTACAGCGGATAGGCCGCCGCATACCACCAGCGCACGTCAACCAGCGCCAGGCCCAGCATAACCAGAAAGACCGCGCTGAAGCGGATTAGGTGGTTACCCGCCCACGGTGCCCAGCTCTCGCCGGCCACCGAATAGAGCATCATGGCCCCGGCCCCGCCGATCAGGGCGATCAGACCAGCCAGCCGCCAGTCGATTTGACTGAGTTTGACGGGAAGGCGATCCCGTTCGCCAGGACGGCTGATGGCGGATGCGGTCACTGCGGCGTCTCCGGCGTTTCAGGCGTCTCCGGCTGCGGCGGCGCATTCACCCGCGCCAACAGTTCGGGATCCTTCAGGATCAGGGTTCGCATGATCTCGCGCGCCTTCGGAGCCGCGATGGTCCCTCCGAAACTGCCGCCATGCTGGACCACGATCGAAATCGCGTAGCGCGGATCATCAATCGGGCCATAGGCGATAAACAGGTTGTGGTCACGACTGGCCCAGTCGCCGCCGCGCCCTCTGCCGCCCCTGTCGTAGTTGATGACCTGGGCCGTCCCGGTCTTACCGGCCATCCGCATACCGCCGAGGCCCAACTGGCTGTTTCGGAAGCCGGTGCCCCCAGCGTCGGTTACGAGTTCCATACCTTGCTGAAGCACACGCATCTTGTCGAAATCGTATCCCAGGTCCTCGAATGCGGGCTGAGGCCGCTCACTGCCGCCGACCGACTTGATCAATCGCGGCATGACGCGCTTGCGTCCATTGGCGATGCGCGATGCATAGACCGCCAATTGCAGAGCGTTGACCGCGAGATATCCCTGCCCGATCCCGTAGCTCGGCGACTCGCCAGTGAACCATCTCTGATTATCGCCGGAGAAATTCTCTCGCTTCCAGGCACGGTCGGGAACGACGCCCTCATTCTGGCTGCCGATACCGATGTCATACTCCCGCCCGAACCCCATATTCCGGGCGACTTCGGCAATCGCATCAGGACCGATCTCGGCAGCCAGAGTATAGAAATAGACGTTGCAAGAATTCTTGATGGCGTTCTTCATATCCTGCGGGCCGTGTCGACCCGTACAGCCGAACCGACGCCCCAGATAATAGGCACCGTTGCAGACGATGATCCGATCCGGGCTTGCCCCCCTGAGCATGGCGGCCATGCCTGTGACCGGCTTGAAGGTCGAACCCGGCGCGTAGGTGCCGTTGACAGCCTTGTCGAGCAAGGGATTGCGCTCGTAGTCACGCCAGGCTGCGTAGATCGTGCTGGGCACGCCCGAGACAAACAGGTTTGGGTCAAAAGACGGCGCGGACGCCATCACAAGAATATCGCCTGTGCGACAATCCATGGCCACCGCGGCACCGGAGTCTTCCCCAAAAACCTCCAGCGCCCGATTCTGGGCATCAGCGTCCAGCGTCAGCACCACTTCCTGACCTGGGGTGGCCGCTCGAGACCCTTCCGTGTCTTCGCCTCTGACCCGCCCCTCTGCATCGACCTCGACCCGTTGATAGCCCGGGCTGCCGCGCAGATCGCCGTCGAGCGATCTCTCGATTCCAACGCGCCCGATCCGAAAGCCCGGATGATAGAAGATCGCCGGCGGCTCCTGGCCCTCTTCGCGGACGGCCTCGACGTCGCGATCCGATACCTTGGCCACATAGCCAACCGCGTGGGCGAAACTGCCGCCAAACGGATAGAAGCGGATCTCGTCCATGGTCGCCAGAACGCCAGGCAGCTCATTCACGAACAGACTGACACGCGCGAACTCTTCCCAGGTCAGGTCGGTCTTGACCGGCACTGGCACGAAGCGGGGAGCGGCATTTACCTCGCGAATGATACGGCGGCGGCGCTCGGCCGTATCGGGCAACAGCCTCGCGATCAAATCCAGCGTCGCGTCCAGATCCTGGGTCACGTCGCGCACCACCGAGACGGAGAAGCTGGGGCGGTTGCCCGCCAGCATCACGCCGTTGCGATCAACGACCAGCCCACGGGGCGCGACCTGAAGCCGGTCGTTGAAACGGTTGGCCACTGCCGCCAGGGCATACCGACGCTGGTCGATGATCTGAAGGTGGGCCAGACGCGCGCCAAGCACCCCCAGCCCGGCGATCGCCACGCCGCCCAACAGAAAGGTGCGCCGCAGGAACGAGCCCTGGCGCTCATTGACCTCATTGAACTGGATCGGGGACCGGTCGCTCATCGGAACCTGAGGTCCCCGTCATCAAAACGCTCGATCAGCCAATTGGCGGCCGGGAAGATGAGCACCGTCGGCAGATACTGGAGGAACAGCGCGATCAGGCTGGGCGGCTGCCCGGCCGTCATCGTGGTCACCAGATAGACCACGAAGAAGGCCAGGGCACTCACGCCAGAGTACCAGGCGAACAGCAGCCGCGTGTCCTGGCCGGCGATGTAGGGACGCGAGATCAGCACCACGCCATAAGCGACCAGCAGTCCAAGTGGCCACAAGCCCAGCCGATTGCCCCAGAACAAGTCGACGATCAGCCCGACCACGAGCAGAGCCAGGGGGGCCAGCACCGAGGGTCGGATCAGAGGCCAAGCAAAGGCCAGCACCAGCGGTGTCACCGGCTCCGGCAAGGTCAGGCCGAAGACCTTGATCGGCGTCGCCAGGATCAAGGTCGCGGCGAGAATGACCAGCGCCGGCAAGAGAATCCACTGGACCGGACCCACCACCTTGACGGCCGCGGCCCGCCGCGCGGGCGCGACACGCCTCATTCGGTCGCCCCGTCGGTCACGGGCTGCTGGGCCTGCGCCTGCCGGGCTGCGGCCTCACGCGCCGCTACATCTCGGGCCCGGGCATCGGCAGCCTCGCGCTCGCGTGCCTCGCGTTGCGCCTGGGCCCGACGTTCGGCGTCGGCACGACGACGACCCTGGGCATCCTCGATACGGGCGACGACCTCTGGCACGGGGGGCGGTGCCGTGTTCAACCCGGCCAGGGGCGGCGAATCCAGGGCGGAACCGTCCGCCAGTTGAGAAAAATTGTCGAACAGCATGACCCGAACGAAATCGATCGCACCACGGTCCGAGAACAGCTTGACCCGCCACGTCCCATCGATGCCGCGGGCGACGACACCGATCGGCAGGCCTCGCGGCATCAGTCCGCCGTCACCGGAAGACAGGACACGGTCACCGACCTCCAGCGCATCCGCACCACGAACGAACTCAAGCCGCGGATTGCCGGATCCATCCCCACGCATGATGGCTCGCGCGTCGGTTCGGTCGATCAGGATCGGCACCTGACTGGTCACATCCGTCACCAGCAGAACCCGGCTGACACCGCCTGACACCCCGGTGATCCGCCCAACCAGGCCATGCTCGTTGATCACGGGGTTGCCGATCTTGACCCCTCGGTCATGACCGACATCGATCAGACGCGCACGGCGGAAAGGCCCCCTCGCCTCTGAAACCGATCGGGCCGTAACCAGCGGCACATCCGGCTCGACCCTAAGGCCCAGCATACCTTCGTATTGGCTATTCAGGTTGCGCAACGCCACGACCGCATCACGCTCGGCCTGCAGATCCGCAAGCTCTTCACGCAGCCGACGGTTCTCGCTGACCGCAAAGAAATAGTCGTCAACATAGTCGGTGACCTGACCCAGCCAGCGGACCGGAGCGGCAAAGATGCCTCCAACCGGCGCAGCGCCCGCCTCAAACGTCTGGCGCACAGCCTCATGCCCGGGCTCGTCGGCTTCGCTACGATCACTCAGCAGCAGAAAGGCCGCCAGGGCCACAGCGATCAGCAGCGCCCCGCCGGCCGACCAACCGAGCGGCACTCTCAGATTTTCGAACGGCGACTCGCGAAGCGACACCGAGCTACTCCCGACGCGTGGCCCTACCGGCCTAGCATGAATCCCTTAAGGAAGAGAGGCGTCCAGGACACCCTTCATCCAGCGGGGATGTTCCAGAACCCGGCCGCAGCCAATGGCCACGCAGGAGAGCGGATCGTCGGCCACAGAAACCGGAAGTCCGGTCTGGTCGCGGATCTCGTTGTCCAGGCCGCGCAGGAGCGCACCACCGCCGGTCAGCATGATTCCCTTGTCGGCGATGTCAGCGGCCAGTTCCGGCGGCGTAGCTTCCAGAGCGACCTTCACCGCTTCGATGATCTGGGCTACCGGCTCGGACAGGGCTTCGGCGGCCTGGCGCTCGGAGATCCGTACCTCGCGCGGCACACCCTGCATCAGGTCACGCCCCTTGACCTCGATCGACAGGCCCTCCCCGTCGGACGGAACGCGCGCGGTACCGATGTCCTTCTTGATACGCTCGGCGGTCGTCTCGCCAATCAGAAGGTTATGGTTGCGGCGCATATAGCTGATGATCGCCTCGTCCATCTTGTCGCCGCCGACGCGGACCGAACGCGAATAGACGATGCCCGACAGCGACAACACGGCCACCTCGGTGGTGCCGCCGCCGATGTCCACGACCATGGAGCCGGTCGGCTCATGGATCGGTAGGCCGGCGCCGATGGCGGCGGCCATCGGCTCGTCGATCAGGCCGACCCGGCGGGCCGAGGCGTTCAGACAGGAATCATTGATGGCGCGGCGCTCAACCGCGGTGGCACCGGACGGCACGCACACGATCACCTTGGGGTTCACGAAGCCCTTGCGGTTGTGAACCTTGCGGATGAAGTGCTTGATCATCTCCTCGGCGACTTCGAAGTCGGCGATGACGCCGTCGCGCATCGGGCGAATGGCTTCCATGTGGCCAGGCGTGCGCCCCAGCATCTGCTTGGCTTCGATGCCGACGGCGTGAACGATCTTGCGACCACCGACATTGCGCAGGGCCACCACCGAAGGCTCATTCAGGACGATGCCTTTGCCCTTCATGTAGATCAGGGTGTTGGCCGTGCCGAGGTCGATGGCGATGTCGTTGGAGATGGCACCGAAGAGCTGGTTGAACATGGAGGAGGAATACCGTTCGTTCGGATCGAAAAAGGGGCGTCAGGTGTCTGCCAGCTTAGGCGATGCCCTGACCGTGCGCGCCCCCACACGCACAGCCGCCTGACGTCTTCGCTTTAGCGGACTAGGGGTCCGTTTGCCCGTATGATGAACGGATTACAAGCCCCTATTGCCAAGGGGCTGGGCGGCGCACGGTCACACCTTCGCGATCTGGTTTGGAACAGTCCTCCGGTGCGGTGCGACAGGCGGACCCGGGCTCAATTCGAGCCGTCACCGGACTCCAGACCCGTCTCGACGTCGCGCCCCGCGCGGTGCCGCCGGATCCACTCGCGCACACCCAGCATCAGCACCAGCCACAGCGCCGCAGCACCGGCCAGCAACAGCGAGTGCCAAACGCCGTCGCCCTGCACAGCCGAAAACACCGCCCCGCCGAAGAAGGACACCAGGGCGGTCTTGGGCAGAACTCCCAACGCACAGCCGATCAGAAAGGCCCAGAAGTTCGCCCGCGTTGCTCCGAAAGCCATGTTGACGACGATGAACGGTGCCGACGGCACGTTTCGGATCACGAAGCTGGCGTAGAAGGTGTTGCGCCCAACGAACCGCTTGAGCCGCTCGACTGTGCGGCTCCCGATTCTGTCCAGCAAGCGGGCGGTCGGGCCGCGACCAAGCCAATAGGTGACCCCGGCCGAAACCACGGTCGCGATCCAGCTGTACAGAAACCCGTACCAAGGCCCAAACGCCACCACGCAGGCCGCGATCAACAGGAACTGCGGGGCCCCCAGAAAGGCCGACACCACAAACAGCAACACCGTCACGGCGAAGGCCCAGGGGCTACCAGAATACCCCTGTAACCATTGCTCCATGCGGGCCTCGGCCTCGACGCCGAGGCTCGACTTCCCGATCAGGAACATTGTGACCACCGCCGCCAGCAACAGCACCGTCACGACCGCCGTGCGCCAGCGCCGGGCGTCCATCTCGGTCAGGAATGAGACGATCCGCGAGATCATGATCCGGACTTAGCGCGCGTCAGGCACTGAGCAAAGCGGTGACGTCCCATTGCCGGCTAGAGCGTTCGGAACGTCGCGCCGACCAGAATTTCGCTGCTGATGGCCACCTCGCAGCTACGGCCCCCGTCGCGGGGCTCACAGCCGGTCCAGTCAACCGTCCAGTCCCGCCCAAACTCGCCCTCCCGGTGCGCGAGCAGACGAATCGACGCGTTGCGACGTCCACGAAGCCAGCATTGCCGGTACGGTCCTGGCGTCCGGTCGAACCGGACATCTCCGCAGTTCATGGCCGGGTCAGCACTGACGATCAGATCGGTGGCGGCCTCGGCTCCCTGCAGTCCAACCCGCAACCTATAGTCGATGTACTGTCCTCTTACGGTGATGGCTGGGAGTTCATCGGCCGGCGGCAATTCGGGCTGTGAGTCGGCCAGGGCGAGCGAAAGGAGGAAAAGGAGCATGGGACAAACCGAAACTGATTGGCGGCCTCAGATTGCGCGAGGCGGCGGTGCCGCGTAAACAGCCCGATCCGATCATGAGGAAGAATTCATGTCCAAGCCGGCTGCGGACCTGGAATCCGAGACGCTCGCCCGGGTCAAGCCGTCGCCGACGCTGGCCGTGACGGCGCGCGCGCGCGCGCTCAAACGCGAAGGCCGGGATATCATTGGACTGGGTGCCGGCGAACCCGATTTCGATACGCCGGAGAACGTCAAGGAAGCGGCCATCGCGGCGATCCGGCGCGGCGAAACCAAATACACGGACGTCGACGGCATTCCCGAGTTGAAACAGGCCGTTTCCACCAAGTTCAGGCGCGAAAACGGGCTGAACTACGCCCCGGCCCAGGTTCATGTCGCGCCCGGCGGAAAATCCGTCATTTACAATGCGTTCATTGCAACCCTTTCTCCCGGTGATGAGGTTATCGTTCCTGCGCCGTACTGGGTCAGCTATCCCGACATGGTGCTATTGGCGGGAGGCAATCCCGTCACCGTCACCTGTCCCGAGGTCGACGGCTTCCGCCTGAAACCTCAGGCGCTTGAGGCTGCCATAACGGCTCGCACGCGCTGGCTGCTTCTGAACTCTCCTTCGAATCCGACCGGTGCGGCCTATTCCCGCGACGAATTGGTGGCCTTGGCCGACGTGTTGCGTCGGCACCCTCATGTCTGGGTGCTTTGCGACGATATCTACGAGCACCTGACCTACGGCGATTATCAATTTACGACGGTGGGCCAGGTCGCGCCCGACCTGATGGACCGTATTCTCACGGTCAACGGCGTCTCCAAGGCCTATGCCATGACCGGCTGGCGCATTGGTTACGCTGGCGGGCCTCAGCCCCTGATAGACCTGATGCGCAAGGTGGCCGGCCAGACCACGACCAATCCGGCCTCGATCAGCCAATGGGCCGCCGTAGAAGCCCTCAACGGCCCTCAGGATTTCCTCCCTAAGCGCGCTGCCGCCTTCGAACGGCGCCGGGACCTGGTCGTCTCGATGTTGAACCAGGCGGCTGGCCTTCGCTGTTCGCGCCCCGAGGGAGCATTCTACGTCTATCCGTCGATCGAAGGCCTGATCGGCAAACGCACGCCGACCGGGCGCGCGATCATGTCGGACAGCGACTTCGCCGCTGAGTTGCTCGACGCCGAGGGCGTCGCCGTAGTTCAGGGAGAAGCATTTGGTCTGTCTCCCTATTTTCGTATCAGCTACGCCACCTCCGATGATCTGCTGGAAGACGCCTGCGCGCGGATTCAGCGATTCTGTGCCTCGCTGAGCTAGAGGCAACCATGCTCTGGGGCGTCCTGGTCACCGTCTTGCTAACCGTCGTTACGACGGTCGTTCTGTCCAAGGTGGGTCCGGTCGATCAGCCGCGTGACCGCGGCCTCAGCCTGTGGGCGACCGCAACGTCAGGCGGCATCGGCATCATGGCAGCCGTCATGGCCGGTCTGATGGTCTTCGTCGCTGTTGCGATGCCCCCCCCGGGGCCAGGACTGGCGGTGTGGCTGCTTATGGGGGCCTGCGTTGTCGGAATCGTCGGTGCCATCGACGATATTTTCGACATCCCCCCTCTCATCAAATTGGGGGTCCAGATCGCGGTCGCCCTCACGTTCTCGATCCTGGTCACACGGGTCGAAGTCCTACCGCTCGGACCAGGTGTCGATCTGGTCGTTGGCCCGGTCCTGGGTGCCATTGGGACATCCCTCTGGATCGTGGTGATGATGAACGCCTACAACTTCATGGACGGCTCCGACGGCCTGGCCGTGGGTGTTCAGTCGATCGGCCTTTTCACCCTGGCCCTGGTCAATCCAGATCGACCGATCCTCGCCTTCGCCCTTCTGGCGGCCTCAATCGCGAATCTGGTGTTCCTGCCCTACAACCATCCGGGCAAGCGCATCTTTCAGGGGGACAGCGGAGCGCTGTTTTCCAGCTTCCTGATCGCCGGAAGCTCGGTGCTGCTGTCCACAGGACCCAGCCCGCGAGCCACCCTCTATCTGGGAGCCTTCGTAGCGGCCCCCTTCCTCGTCGATGTGCTTTTGACCCTGCTGCGGCGGGCCCTCGCTCGCAAGCCGCTGTTCCAGGCGCACCGCGAGCATCTCTATCAAAGGTGGGCCATCAACGGTGATCGCTCGGCCGGTGCCCTGGCCTGGCGAGCCTGGAGTCTCGCAGCTGTCTGCTCAGCTTTCGGCTTTGCCGTGAACCGCTTCTATCCCGACTGGAGTCTGGCCGCCCTCATCGCCCTGATCGCGATTCTCAGTACGGGCTGGTACAGGTTCAGTCGGCAGCTGGATGAGGTCGAAACGGGCTAGGCTTAGCTGGTCCGCCCAACAGAGAAATCAGCCAGGTCCATGAGGGCAGCCTTCCAGGCCCCGTCCTCAAAGACATCCAGGGCCGCCTTGGCCGCCTGAGCATAGTCCGTCGCAAGGGCCAGGGTCGCTCCCAGAGACCCCGTGCCGATCACCAGTTCGCGCGCCCGACGGAAGTCGTCTTCAGTCTGTTCCTGACGGGCGATGGTGCGTGTCCAGAAGGCATCCTCCCGCCCACGGGTCCGCTGAATGGCGAACAGCAACGGCAACGTCGCCTTGCCTTCGCGGAAATCGTCCCCTGCGTCCTTGCCGAGCGCCTCACTGGCCCCGCCATAGTCGAGCGCATCGTCCGCCAGCTGGAATGCCAGACCCAGGTTCTGACCGAAATCGCGCATCGCCGCGATCTGAGCGGTAGATCCGCCGGCGGCCAGGGCCCCAGCTTCGGCCGCCGCCGCGAACAAGGCCGCCGTCTTGGCCGAGATGATCTGGATATAGACGTCTTCCGGCAGATCGAGATCATGGGAGCGCGTCAGTTGCAGCACCTCGCCTTCGGCGATCACCGTTGAGGCGTTGGCCAGCAACCGCAAGGCCGGCATAGAGCCCGCATCGACCATCAGGTCAAACGCACGCGTGAACAGGAAATCGCCGACCAGGACACTCTGGGCAGCACCCCAGATCAGGTGTGCCGTCGCCTTGCCCCGACGTGTCCGCGACTCGTCCACGATGTCGTCATGGAGCAGGGTCGCCGTGTGAATGAACTCCACCGCCGCCGCTAGTTTCCGATAGGCATCCTGATCCGTTCCGACCAGACGGGCTGCCGCCACACACAGCAGCGGTCGCAGGCGCTTGCCGCCGGCGGCGATGAGGTGCTCGGCCAGGGTTGGAATGACCTCGACGTCACTTTGCATCCGGTCACGGATCAGCCCGTCAACGACCGCCATGTCATCGGCACCCAACGCGACCAGCGCATCGACGCTGCCGATAGCTCTTGCGACCGGGGCCGTGACAGGGTCCAAACGAATGCTCCAAACACACCGGGACCGATGATTCATCGGTCGCCGGCTCCTGTCGCAGGGTCTAGCCGAATGGACCATGAGGTTAAAGAGGACCGATTGCTGGGAGGACGCGTTCGTGTCCTGCAGCCCACGCGAGGCTACCGCGCCGGCATGGACGCCGCCCTGTTGGCAGCAGCCTGTCCGGCGCGTCCCAAGGAGCGCATCATCGAGGCGGGATGCGGCGTCGGGTCGGTCCTGATCCAAATCGCGAGCCGATGCCCTGACGCTCGGCTGGTGGGGCTTGAACGCGACACGGCGGCGGCGGCCCTCGCCCGCGCCAATACGACCAGCAACGGTATGGGTGAGCGGATTGAGATTCTCGAGGGGGATGTTGCCGCGGGCTTCAAGGCGCTGAATCAGACCCCGGTCGACTGGGCCATCAGCAATCCGCCATTCTTTGACGATGACACTACCCTGCGCGCGCCCGCCGCCGCTCGACGCGGAGCCTGGATCGCGGATGACGGCCTGTCGACGTGGACAGGCTTTCTGCTCAAGGCCACACGCGAAGGCGGCTCGATCATGATGATCCACCGGGCCGACCGGCTCGCCGAGATTCTAGGCCTCCTGGCTCCCAAGGCCGGATCATTTCAGATCAGACCGATCCATCCCTTCGACGACAGGCCTGCCAAGCGCGTCATCGTACGCGCCATCAAGACCGGCAAGGCCCCTCTCCTGCTCCTGCCGCCGCTGGTTCTGCATGATCGAACCGGGGCCAAGCACACCGCCGAGGCCGAGGCTATTTTCAGAGGCGAAGCGCCGCTTCCCTGGCACTAGTCGAAAATGTCGAACAGGTCGAAACCGCGCTTCCGGCGCGGACGGCCGTGCTGGTCATAGCTACCGCGTTCGCCATATTCCCCACGTTCGCCGTATTCGCCGCGCTCGCCATAGCCGTATGGCTGGGAAGAAGGCTGCGCCCGCTGCGACGGCATCGCTCCGGCCCCCTGGCCCGACGGCGCAGCCGCCGCACCATCATCCCGACTGGCCTGCATCAGCTTTTCCAGTTCGCCCCGGTCCAGCCAGACACCTCGGCAGGTCGGACACATATCGAACTCAACCCCGTTGCGTTGAACAGTCTGCATGGAGGCGTTGTCGTTGGGGCAAAGCAGCAGCGGCATTGAGATCTCCTGAACCGATTGGTGCACTCAGATGGCCTCGCCCTGCCGCGGGCGCAACCCCGCCACGACATGGCCGTGATCTGACGCTCCAGTACGAATGACGGGGGGATGCCATGTCAGGTTTAAGCGCGCACGCGCATCGGCTGAACACCAGGGAGACACGCCTCTGGGGTGCGGCGATCCTGGCGGTGACGCTCTTGCACCTCGGACTGTTCTCCCTTCTGCCCACCCCCCGATGGGAACGCCCCGCGCACAAGCCGGGACGCCACGTCGCACCGATCTACGTCCAGATCACACCCGACGCGCGCGCGCCAGCCCCGTCGGAATCGACCTCGCACCAGGCCGGACGAGTGTCATTGCCACCGATCGCCGTGAGAGAGGCATCGGTTACGCCGTCACCTCGCGAGGTCTCCCCCTTCGTTGTCGAGGCGCTTCCTCCGACGGTACGGGCTCGCGAGCCGGGTCGTGTCATCCCAAGATCGTGGAGAGACCGATGCGACCTGGGCGACGGCGAAGTGTCCGAAGACGCCTATCAGGCCTGCCGGGACCTGTTTCTGAATGCGGCGACACCTTCTCCTGGTCCGTCCCGGAGCGGGCGCGGCGACCCGGCCCAGGACTTCGCGGCCCAGGGCGCTGCCCGCATCGCCGCCTATGAGGCCCAGCGCGCACCGGCACCCACCGGCAGCGGTAACGCCGGCCCATCCTCGACGCCCGGCTCGAACTTCGGAATGGGCGAGATCGACCGCAGCGTCGTTTACGCCCAGGGCGAACGTCCGCGCGTGAATGGCGAGTAGACAAGAAAGAGGCCCCGGAGATCGCTCTCCGGGGCCTCAACAGCGTTGGATGGGGTTTGAACCTAGCCGTCGATCTCGGCCGCCAGGTCTTCAGGCAGGGCTTCGATCTCAGCCGCAGCGGCCTTGGCCCGTTGGGCGGCCAGCTTCTCGTCACGCTTGTGCGCAACGCGTTGCAGTCCACGCAGGTAGGAGCCCGTACCCGCCGGGATCAGACGCCCGACGATCACGTTTTCCTTGAGGCCCTCCAGGGTGTCGATCTTGCCGTTGACTGCCGCATCGGTGAGGACGCGGGTGGTCTCCTGGAACGACGCCGCCGAGACGAAGCTCTTGGTCTGGAGCGACGCCTTGGTGATGCCCAGCAGAACGGGCTGGGTGGTAGCCGGACGGCCACCGCGCTTTTCGGTCTTGGCCTGTTCGAGGTCGAACTCGGCCTTGTCCATGTGGTCGCCCTTGATCAGGCCGGTCTCACCTGGGTCGACGATCTCAACCTTCTGCAGCATCTGACGAACGATCGTCTCGATGTGCTTGTCGTTGATCGGCACGCCCTGGAGGCGATAGACGTCCTGCACCTCGTTCACCAGATATTCGGCCAGGGCCTCGACGCCCTGGATCCGCAGCAAATCGTGCGGGTCCGGGTTGCCGTCGATGATGTAGTCGCCCTTCTGGATCAGATCGCCGTCGTGGACGGAGATGTGCTTGCCCTTGGGAATCAGGAACTCGACCGCTTCACCCTGGTTGCCGTCGGCATCGGGCTGCGGGGTGATCTTGATACGGCGCTTGTTCTTGTAGTCGCGCCCGAATTCGACGCGACCGTCCATCTCGGCGATCACGGCGCAGTCCTTCGGACGACGGGCCTCGAACAGCTCGGCCACCCGCGGCAGACCGCCGGTGATGTCACGGGTCTTGGCGCTTTCGGTCGGAACGCGGGCGATGACCTCACCCGGCTTGACGTCGTCGCCGTCACCCACCGACAGAATGGCCCCCACCGGCAGCTGATAGCGGGCGTCGCCGCCCGAAGCCAGCTTTTGATAGCCACCGTCCTTGTCGATCACACCCATGCTCGGGCGCAGGTCCGAACCGCGCGGACTGGCCCGCCAGTCGGAGACGACGCGCTGGGCGATGCCGGTAGCCTCGTCGGTTTCCTCGCGGATCGACAGGCCGTCGACCAAATCCTCGAAGCGGACCTTGCCGCCCACCTCGGTGATGATCGGGTTGGTGTACGGGTCCCACTCGGCCAGGCGCTGGCCCTTCTTGATGGTGTCGCCGTCCTTGATGCGCAGACGCGTACCGTAAGGCACACGATAGCTCTCGCGGTCCTTGCCATCGACCTGAACCGTAATGGTCAGATTGCGGCTCATCGAAACCAGATCGCCGTGCGCCGCCTTGACGGTCGCGCCATCGCCCAGCTTGACGGTTCCGTCGTTGACGGCCTCAAAGAAGGACTGTTCGGCCACCTGGGCGGCCCCGCCGATGTGGAAGGTCCGCATCGTCAGCTGGGTGCCCGGCTCACCGATCGACTGGGCGGCAATGACGCCCACCGCCTCGCCGATGTTGACCGGTGTACCGCGCGCCAGATCGCGGCCGTAGCAGGCCCCGCAGACGCCGATTTCGCTTTCGCAGGTCAGGACAGACCGAACCTTGATCGACTGAACGCCCGCCGCCTCGATGGCTTCGACCAGCTCTTCGTCGATCAGGGTGTCGGCCGGAACCACCACATCGTCGGTGCCCGGCTCCTTGACGTCTTCGGCCGTGGTGCGGCTCAGAACGCGGCTGCCCAGCGAGACGAGCACTTCACCGCCTTCAACGACGGCGCGCAGGGTGATCCCCCGGGTCGAGCCGCAGTCTTCCTCAGTGATGATGCAGTCCTGCGCCACGTCAACCAGACGACGCGTCAGATAGCCCGAGTTGGCGGTCTTCAGCGCCGTGTCGGCCAGACCTTTACGGGCCCCGTGGGTGGAGTTGAAGTACTCCAGAACCGTCAGGCCTTCCTTGAAGTTCGACACGATCGGCGTCTCGATGATTTCGCCAGACGGCTTGGCCATCAGGCCGCGCATCCCCCCCAGCTGCTTCATCTGGGCCTGCGAACCGCGGGCCCCGGAGTTGGCCATCATGTAGATCGAGTTGATCTCGCCTTCGCGTCCGTCCGGTCCGACGGTCGGAGCCTTCAGCTCGGCCATCATCTCGTCGGCAACGCGATCGGTAGCCTTGGACCAGGCGTCAACGACCTTGTTGTACTTCTCACCCTTGGTGATCAGTCCGTCGGCGTACTGCTGCTCGTATTCCTCGACCAGCTTCTGGGTTTCTTCGACCAGTGCGGTTTTGCGGGCCGGGATGACGATGTCATCCTTGCCGAAGGAGATCCCGGCCTTGGCGGCTTCCTTGAAGCCCAGTCCCATCAGCTGGTCGGCAAAGATGACCGTCGCCTTCTGACCGCAGTGGCGATAGACCACGTCGATCAGGTTGCCGATTTCCTTCTTGGTCAGGTTCTTTTCGAGCAGGCGATAGCCGACGTTCGGATTGCGGGGCAGCAGGGCACCCAGCTTCATTCGGCCCGGCGTTGTGTCGATGACGCGAGTGACCTCTTCACCATCCGGACCCATTTCGGTCCAGCGGGCCTTGATACGGGTGTGCAGGGTCACCACACCGGCGTCGAGCGCTGCGTCGATCTCGGCGGGGTTGCCGAACAGCTTGCCCTCACCCGGCTCACCGTCCTTGACCAACGACATATAGTACAGGCCCAGCACGATATCCTGAGACGGCACGATGATCGGCTTGCCGTTGGCCGGCGACAGGATGTTGTTGGTCGACATCATCAGGACGCGCGCTTCCAGCTGGGCCTCGAGGCTCAGCGGGACGTGAACGGCCATCTGGTCGCCGTCGAAGTCGGCGTTGAAGGCGGCGCAGACCAGCGGGTGCAGCTGGATGGCCTTGCCCTCGATCAGCTTCGGCTCAAACGCCTGGATGCCCAGACGGTGCAGGGTCGGCGCGCGGTTCAGCAGAACCGGGTGTTCGCGGATGACCTCCTCCAGGATGTCCCAGACCTGCGGCTGCTCGCGCTCGACCATCCGCTTGGACTGCTTGACGGTGCCCGACAGGCCCTTGGCGTCCAGGCGCGCGTAGATGAACGGCTTGAACAGCTCCAGCGCCATCTTCTTGGGCAGGCCGCACTCATGCAGCTTCAACTCGGGGCCGACCACGATGACCGAACGGCCCGAGTAATCGACGCGCTTGCCCAGCAGGTTCTGACGGAAGCGCCCCTGCTTGCCCTTGAGCATATCGGCAAGCGACTTCAGAGGCCGCTTGTTGGCACCAGTGATGACCCGACCACGACGACCGTTGTCGAACAGGGCGTCGACCGATTCCTGCAGCATCCGCTTTTCGTTGCGGATGATGATGTCCGGCGCCCGCAGTTCCATCAGGCGCTTCAGGCGGTTGTTCCGGTTGATGACCCGGCGATACAGGTCGTTCAGGTCCGACGTCGCAAAACGACCGCCGTCCAGCGGCACCAGCGGACGCAGCTCGGGCGGGATGACCGGTACGATGGTCAGGATCATCCACTCGGGCTTGTTGCCCGACTCGATGAAGGCTTCCATCAGCTTGAGGCGCTTGGACGCCTTCTTGGCCTTCATTTCCGACGGGCTGTCGGCCAGTTCGGCGCGGTGCTTGGCAGCCTCGGCTTCCAGGTCGATCGCCATCAGCAGATTGCGGACAGCCTCGGCCCCGATCTCGGCGGTGAAGCCGTCATCGCCGAATTCTTCCTGGTAACGATAGAACTCGTCCTCGGTCAGAAGCTGGTTCTGCTTCAGCGGAGTCAGGCCCGGCTCGGTGACGATGTAGTTCTCGAAATACAGGACCCGCTCGACTTCCTTGAGCGGCATATCCAGCATCAGCGAGATGCGGCTCGGCAGCGACTTCAGGAACCAGATGTGGGCGACCGGCGACGCCAGGTCGATGTGGCCCATCCGCTCGCGCCGAACGCGCGCAAGGGTGACCTCAACGCCACACTTCTCGCAGATGATGCCCTTGTATTTCATACGCTTGTACTTGCCGCACAGGCATTCGTAGTCCTTCGTCGGACCAAAGATGCGCGCACAGAACAGGCCGTCACGCTCGGGCTTGAACGTGCGGTAGTTGATGGTTTCCGGCTTCTTGATTTCGCCGAACGACCACGACTTGATCTTCTCCGGCGACGCCAGGGCGATGCGGATCTGGTCGAAGGTCGGGGTGACCGGGACCGGGTTGAAGATGTTCAGGACTTCCTGGTTCATCTTGTCAGTTCCTTCTGCGGCTCAGGCCGCGAAAATCTTGGGGGAGAGAGCGGTTGGCACGGTGAGCGGCCCCCGTCTCCGGGGGCCGTCGGATCGCGTCACCCGTTCTCCAGCTCCACGTTCAGACCCAGCGAACGCATCTCCTTGACGAGCACGTTGAAGCTCTCGGGGATGCCGGCTTCGAAGCTGTCGTCGCCGCGGACAATGGCCTCGTAAACCTTGGTCCGGCCGGCCACGTCGTCCGACTTCACCGTCAGCATTTCCTGCAGGGTGTAGGCGGCACCGTAGGCTTCCAGAGCCCAAACCTCCATCTCCCCGAAACGCTGACCGCCGAACTGCGCCTTGCCGCCCAGCGGCTGCTGGGTGACCAACGAGTACGGGCCGATCGAACGGGCGTGGATCTTGTCGTCCACCAGGTGATGCAGCTTCAGCATATAGATGTAGCCGACCGTGACCGGACGCTTGAACTGATCGCCCGTCAGGCCGTCGAACAGGATCGACTGCCCCGTGCGGTTCAGGCCGGCGGCTTCCAGCAGGTTTTCGATGTCCGAGATGTGGGCACCGTCGAACACCGGAGTTGCGAACGGCACACCCTTGGACAGGTTGCGGGCCAGTTCCAGCAGTTCCTCGTCGCTGTCGGGCAGCGGCGTATCCTTGCCATAGACCTCCGTGAGGCGCTCGATCAGGGCCTGCTTCTGACCTCCGTGCTGCCACGCTTCCAGCAGGTTGGAAATCTGCTTGCCCAGGCCGGCCGCGGCCCAACCCAGGTGGGTTTCGAAGATCTGGCCGACGTTCATGCGCGACGGCACGCCCAGCGGATTCAGCACCACGTCGACCGAGGCGCCGTCTTCCAGATAGGGCATATCCTCGATCGGCAGAATCTTGGAGATGACACCCTTGTTGCCGTGACGGCCGGCCATCTTGTCGCCGGGTTGAAGCTTGCGCTTCACGGCCACGAAGACCTTGACCATCTTCATCACGCCCGGCGGCATTTCGTCACCGCGCTGGAGCTTCTCGACCTTGTCCTCGAAGCGGCGGTCCAGACGCTTGCGGGCATCTTCGAACTGCTTCTTCATGGCTTCCAGTTCGCCCTGGGCCTTTTCGTCGTCCAGAGCGATCTGCCACCACAGGCCGCGCGAGATGTCGGCCAGCTTTTCGGCCGTCACATCACCGCGTCCCAGGCCCTTGGGACCCGAGTTGGCCTTCTTGCCGACAACCAGGGTTTGCAGACGTCCATAGACGTTGCGCTCCAGGATCTTCAGCTCGTCATCGCGGTCCTTGCCGAGGCGCTCGATTTCCGAACGCTCGATGGCCTGAGCCCGCTCGTCCTTGTCGACGCCGTGGCGGTTGAACACGCGCACGTCGACGATGGTGCCGGCAACGCCCGGCGGCAGCCGCAGCGAGGTGTCACGAACGTCCGAAGCCTTCTCGCCGAAGATGGCGCGCAGCAGCTTCTCTTCCGGGGTCATCGGGCTTTCGCCCTTCGGCGTCACCTTGCCGACCAGGATGTCGCCCGGCTGGACCTCGGCGCCGATGGCCACAATGCCCGCCTCGTCGAGGTTGCGCAGCGCTTCCTCGCCGACGTTGGGGATGTCGCGGGTGATCTCTTCCGGTCCCAGCTTGGTGTCGCGGGCCATGACCTCGAACTCCTCGATATGGATCGAGGTGAAGACGTCATCGCGCACGATGCGCTCGGAGATCAGGATCGAGTCTTCGAAGTTGTAGCCGTTCCAGGGCATGAAGGCGACGAGCGCATTGCGCCCCAGCGCCAGTTCACCCAGGTCCGTCGACGGGCCGTCGGCGATGACGTCGCCGGCCTTCACCTCATCACCCACGCGCACGATCGGGCGCTGGTTGATGCAGGTCGACTGGTTCGAACGCTGGAACTTCGACAGGCGGTAGATGTCGACGCCGGACTTGGAGGCGTCGGTTTCTTCCGTCGCCCGCACGACGATACGCGTGCCGTCGATCTGCTCGACCACGCCGGCGCGGCGGGCGATGACCACGGCCCCCGAATCGATGGCGACGACGTCTTCCATGCCGGTACCGACCAGCGGCGCATCGGCCTGAACCAGCGGCACGGCCTGACGCTGCATATTCGAACCCATCAGGGCGCGGTTGGCGTCATCGTTCTCAAGGAACGGGATCAGGGCCGCCGCCACCGAAACGACCTGTTTCGGCGAGACGTCCATCATGTCGACGGCGTCCTTGTTGAGCAGTTGGGATTCGCCGTTGATCCGGCCCGGGACCAGATCCTCGACGATTTCGCCCTTCTTCAGCTCAATGTTGGCCTGGGCGATGGTGTACTTCGCCTCTTCCATGGCCGAGATATAGACGACCTCGTCGGTGGCCTTGCCGTCCTTGACGCGGCGGTACGGGCTTTCGATGAAGCCGTACTTGTTGACCCGCGCGTGGGTGGCCAGCGAGTTGATCAGGCCGATGTTCGGGCCTTCCGGCGTCTCAATCGGGCAGATCCGGCCATAGTGGGTCGGGTGCACGTCGCGCACTTCAAAGCCGGCGCGCTCACGCGTCAGGCCGCCCGGGCCAAGCGCTGACAGACGGCGCTTGTGGGTGATTTCGGACAGCGGGTTGGTCTGGTCCATGAACTGCGACAGCTGGGAGCTGCCGAAGAACTCGCGCACGGCCGCGGCCGCCGGCTTGGCGTTGATCAGGTCGTGCGGCATGACCGTGTCGATATCGACCGAGCTCATGCGCTCCTTGATGGCGCGCTCCATCCGCAGCAGGCCGACACGGTACTGGTTTTCCAGGAGCTCACCGACCGAACGGACCCGGCGGTTACCCAGGTTGTCGATATCGTCGATGTCGCCGCGGCCATCTTTCAGGCCGACCAGGATCTTGAGCACCTCCAGGATGTCTTCCTTGCGCAGCACGCGCACGGAATCATCGACGTCCTGCTCAAGGCGCATATTCATCTTGACCCGGCCCACGGCCGACAGATCGTAACGCTCGGAATCGAAGAACAGCGACTGGAACATGGCCTCGGCGGCCTCAATCGTCGGCGGCTCGCCCGGGCGCATGACGCGGTAAACGTCGAACAGCGCCTCTTCACGATTGGCGTTCTTATCGACGCGCAGGGTGTTGCGCATATAGGCCCCGACCGTGACGTGATCGATGTCCAGCACGTCGATAGTCGTGAAGCCCTGCTCTTCCAGCGAGGCGATGATGGTCGCGTCCAGCTCATCACCGGCTTCGGCGTAGATCTCTCCCGTCTGCATATTGACCGCATCGGCAGCCAGATATTTGCCGATCAGGGCATCCTGGGCCAGCGACAGCGACTTGACCGTCTCGCCCAGCTTCTTGGCGGCGCGCGCCGAGATCTTTTGCCCTGCCTGGGCCACGACCTCGCCCGTGTCGGCGTCGACCAGGTCAAACTCGGGCTTCACACCGCGCCAGCGGTCGGCCTTGTACGGCGTGACCCAGCCTTCACCGCGCTTCTCGTAGGGCACGGTCTCATAGAAGGTGGACAGGATCTCCTCGCCGTCCATGCCCAGGGCCATCAGGAAGGTCGAGGCCGGCAGTTTGCGACGGCGGTCGATGCGGACGTAGACGATGTCCTTGGCGTCGAACTCGAAGTCGAGCCAGGAACCGCGATACGGGATCACGCGGGCCGCGAACAGCAGCTTGCCCGACGAGTGGGTCTTGCCCTTGTCGTGATCAAAGAACACGCCCGGCGAACGGTGCATCTGCGAGACGATGACGCGTTCGGTGCCGTTGACGATAAAGGTACCCTTGTCCGTCATGAGCGGGATGTCGCCCATATAGACATCCTGCTCCTTGATGTCCTTGACCGAGCGGGCCCCGGTTTCCTCTTCCAGTTCGAAGACGATCAGGCGCAGCTTGACCTTCAGCGGCGCGGCATAGGTCATATCGCGCTGAATGCACTCTTCGACGTCGTATTTCGGATCCTCGAACTCGTACGAGACGTATTCAAGCGTTGCGCGCTCGTTGAAGTCCTTGATCGGGAACACCGACTTGAAGACGGCCTGGATGCCCTCGTCGATACGATCGGGCTGGCGCGTCTCGCGCTGGAGGAATTGCTCGTACGAAGATCGCTGAACCTCGATGAGGTTCGGCATCGTCACGGCCTCGGGAATGCGGCCGAACGACTTGCGAATCCGCTTCTTGCCGGTGAAGGAGTGCGCCATCTGGTGTCCCTGTTACGGCGCGAACCTGTTCAACCCGCGCCACGTCAAAAAGGCGCAAGCCGCCCCTCTCGCAGGGTCGGTTTGCGCCGTCTCTTGCGTCCACCCTCGAGGTGAATCACCTCAGGACGCTGGATTGTGAAGGGCTCCCGGGGAGGAGCTGCGCCTTCGTCCGACTGGGGGCGAGCCGGGCCTCGGCGCATTGCGCGCAGGAATTCAGAATTCCGCGAAGGGGCGTATATAGCGCGAAATCGGGCGAAGTGAAGGCCTCTATCGAGGATTTCCGAGGCATCGATCCGGGTGCTAGACAATGCCGATGAGATACATCGCCCTGACCGCTTCCATCCTGGCTCTTTCCCTGGGCGCGTGCACCGGATCGCCCGCCCCGGCCCCGACTGATCCCGGCGCGCCGTCGCAAACCGCGTGGGAAGCCGGGCAGCACGCCTATCTGGACTGGAATGCCGCTCAGCGCGGTTGGGCCGTCACCGAAAGTGGCCTGCAGTTCCGACGCGTCGGCGAGGCCAGTTCCTCGGGCGTACGTCCCGGCCCGACGGACACGGTGCGCGTCCACTATCGCGGCACTTTTATCGACGGGCGTGAGTTTGACGGCAACTTTGGGGGCGAGCCGATTGAGTTTCCCTTGAACCGGGTTATCCGCGGCTGGACCGAGGGTCTTCAGCTGATGCGCGCGGGCGAAACCTACGACTTCGTCATCCCTGGAGAGCTCGCCTATGGCGACCGCTGGGTCGGTGGCGATCTGATCCCACCCAACTCGACCCTGATATTCCGGGTGGAGCTACTGAGTGTAACTCCGGCAGCCTGACGTCCGGCCGGCTCTGGCCCAGGTGCGGGCGGGCATTCGACGCAGATCTGGATCCGGTCTGCGCGCCTAAGCCGCGCGCTTTGCCGATTCGGGCGGGAGGCCCTAAGAAGCCGGCAGTTCAATCGTCGGAGTTCGATCATGATCCGCAAGCTGTTCATCTCTGCCGCAGCGACCGCCCTGCTCGCGGCCTGTGCGACCGCCCCCGATCCGGTCACGCCACCCCCTGTCGCAGAGGCCCCGATGGTTCAGCTGGTTCAGGACATCCACTCCTATGCGCAGCCGAATGAAGCGCGCGTCACCGACGTCGCCGTCGATCTGACGGCCGATTTTGACCGTAAGGTCCTGTCCGGCACGGCCACCCTGTCGATCCAGACGGCACCAAACGCCGACGAACTGATCCTCGACGTGCGCGACCTGACCATCCGCGACGTGATGATCAATGGCCGCTCGGTTCCCTGGTCGGTGGGCGAAGCGCGTCCCCACATGGGCAGCCCGTTGACCATCGCCATCACACCCGACACCGATGAAGTCGTCGTCGCCTATGAGACCAGCCCGGGCGCTGCGGCGCTTCAGTGGCTGTCACCCGAACAGACCGCCGGCGGCATACATCCCTTCATGTTCAGCCAGGGCCAGGCCATCCTGACCCGCACCTGGGTTCCGACCCAGGACAGTCCCGGCGTCCGCCAGACCTATTCGGCCCGCATCGTCGCGCCCGAGGCCCTGCGCGTCGTCATGAGCGCCGAGGACCTGACTCCCCAGGGCGAGGCCGCCGGCCCGGGTCGACGCGCCTGGCGCTTCCGCATGGACAACCGGGTGCCGCCCTATCTGATGGCCATCGGCATCGGCGACATCGCTTTCGAAGCCACCGGCCCGCGCAGTGGGGTCTTCACCGAGCCTTCGACGCTCGAGCGCTCGGCCGCCGAGATGGTCGACCTGGAACAGATGATCGAGGCCGCCGAGGGCCTCTACGGTCCCTACCGCTGGGGTCGCTATGACCTGTTGATCCTGCCCCCCTCCTTCCCGTTCGGCGGCATGGAAAATCCGCGCCTGACCTTCGCCACCCCTACCATCATCGCCGGCGACCGGTCGCTGGTGTCGCTGGTCGCGCACGAACTGGCCCACAGCTGGTCCGGCAACCTGGTCACCAACGCCACCTGGTCGGACTTCTGGCTGAACGAGGGCTTCACGGTCTATTTCGAGAACCGGATCATGGAAGAGGTCTATGGCCGCGACCGCGCCATGATGGAGCAGGTGCTGGGCTGGGACAGCCTGCAGGCCACCCTGGCCGAGCTGCCAGCCGCCGACACCCACCTCTATATCAACCTGGCCGAACGTGACCCCGACGACGGCCTGACCGACGTCGCCTACGAAAAAGGTGCCTTCTTCCTGCGCACCATCGAGCGCATCGTCGGGCGCGACCGTTTCGACGCCTACTTGCGCAGCTATTTCGACCGTCACGCCTTCCAGCCGATGACCACCGCCGACTTCCTGGCCGACCTGCGCGCCAATCTGGTGCGCGGCGATGCGGCGCTTGAGCAGCAGCTGATGATCGACGCCTGGGTCTTCGGTCCGGGCCTGCCGTCCAATGTCGAGGAACCCCATTCCGAGGCCTTCGACCGCGTCGATCAGGCCGTCGCAGCCTGGACCGCCTCGGGCGACGCCGCCGCCGTGCCGTGGGCCGGTTGGTCGACCCAGGAGCGCCAGCGCTTCCTGGGCGAACTGCCCGAGGAAATCCCCGCCGATCGCCTGGCCTCGCTGGACAGCACGTTGGGCCTGTCGGCCAGCGGCAATGCCGAGGTTCTGTTCGCCTGGCTGATGATCGCCATCGAGAACCGTTATGAGCCCGCCGTGCCGGCACTGGATCACTTCCTGACTTCCATGGGCCGTCGCAAGTTCGTGCTGCCGCTGTTCCGCGCCCTGATGGAGGAAGACGCCTGGGGTCAGAGCATCGCCCGGCGCATCTATGCCGAGGCCCGTCCGGGCTATCACTCGGTCACCACCGGCTCGGTTGACGCCGTCGTCGGCGTGCCGGGGTGAGGGTCATCGACGCGCGGGGCCATCGCTGCCCCACGCCGACGCTGAAGCTGGGCCGGGCGCTACGCGAAGCAGCGCCCGGCGACCGGCTCGAACTGCTGGCTGACGATCCAATGGCCCGCATAGACGTGCCGCATTTCGTGGCTCAAGGCGGCCACCGGCTCGACGCCGAGATTGAGGACGGCCCGACTCTGCGCTTCCTCATCACCAGAAGTGACGCGGCTCCGACAGACTGAGGTCGGCTTCCGTGGTGGCCTTCGCTGCCGCGTCAGCTCGGCGATACTCGTTCAGGGCAATCTCGATTTCGGTCGCCAACGCCCCGCCGAGGAACACGGCGTTCACGTTCCAGCTCAGCCAGATCAGAAACACGACAACTGCGCCGATTGACCCGTAGGTGGCACCGAGCTCCACGACCTGATCGACATAGACGGCGCAAGCCCACGAGGCGAGGGCCAGCAGGAGCGCCGCCCCGATACCGCCGCCGATTGAGGCCCGCCACGGAACTCGTTTCGAATGGGCCATGGCGTAGCGGTACAGGAGCGTCAGGCCCATCGTCAGGCCCGCGAAGGCCCACATCCATTCGCTGTCCAGCCCCAAACCCTCGAGAGCCTCTGTCTCCTGGGTCTCATGCATCAGCCGGATCGTCAGGATCGCGCCTGAAACCGCCGTCAGCAGAAGGAAGGCGCAGATGGCGACGATGAAGGCCAGCAGGTTGAAACGGAAGAACCCATGCTGGTCCGTCTCGTCATGGATAAAGGTCAACCCGGCGAGGACCGCCTTGAAGCCACGATGGGCGGCGTAGGCCCCCACCACCAGGGCGATGGCGCTCTGGGCCGAAACACTTCGGAACGGCGCGTCGATGAGGCGCTCAATCTCGGACTGAAGCAGTCCTCGCGCGGCGTGCGGTACCACCTCGATCAGCGCTTCGGCCTGTTCCAGCCCGACGCCGGTATTCAGTACGAACTTGAAGAAACCGATGATGAGGGCCACCGCCGGGAATACGGCCAGCAGGGCGAAGAACGACACACCGCCCACATAGAGCATGACGTCGCGGCCCCACAGTCGAGCCAGGGCCTTTCCAAAAACGCCCAGCGTCCTCAGGGCGGCGAAACGCGGGGTCCAGGTCACGCGACTGTCTGGCCGAAGCTCGGTCATTGGGACGGAATCCCCGTTTTCACCACAATGATCAACCCCATTCGGAGCGATACCATTTCCCGCGCGGATTGCGTAAGAACGCCACCATGGAGGAATCCCAGACCATCGACCAGTCCGACGAGGCAGCTCCACCCGCGCTGCCCAGGCCGCGCGTATTGGTGCTGGCTGCGCACGATGACCTGATTGCCCCCCTTGCCGAAGGTCTCGATTCTCTGGGCTGGAGGACGATCACGGCCCGTACCGTAGAAGCGGCCGAGCGCGCCGTCGCGGACATGGCCGTTGAGGTCGCCATCATTGACGGTCGCGATGGGTTTCCCAACGGCCTGAGTACTCGCCTCAAGGCAGCGGCGGGATCGCGCCGGTTGCCGGTCGTTTGGCTGGGCGGCGGCGATGCCGATGCCGACCTGCGGATGACCCCGCCGGTCCACGTCGCCCAGATGGCCTTGCGCATCGAACATCTGATCCGCGCGGCGGTCGCGGCAGAGGAATTCGAGCTGAGGGCCACCACCTTTCAGGAACAGGGCATTCAGCTCGGCGCACCGGAGCCCGACGCGCGTCGCCGCGTTCTCGTGGTGGGGGAACCTGACCCACGGTTCCTTGCACTCGCTAACCTTCTGGAGGCGTCCGGTGCCGAGCTGACGGCGACCCTGACGCCCTATACCGCGTTCGACTATCTGCACGAGCGCGAGTTCGACGCCGTCATTCTGTGGGGCGGTCAGCGGCGCACAGAAGCCCTGTCGATCGCGGCGGGTATCAAGCGAAACACGCGCCTCTATCATCTGCCCGTGGTGCTGTATGTGCGTTCCGACGCCGACATCAATCTTGGCGAGGTGTTCGGGCGTGGCGTCGCCGATGTGGCCTCGCCGGATGCGCCGGTCGAAGAAACGGTCCAGCGCGTCATGGCTCTGGCTGATTCCTATCGTCGTCACCGGAGCGTTCGTGAGACGCTGGAACGGGCCCGGAATTCGGGTCTGATGGATCCCTCGACGGGCCTGTTCACGCGCAACCTCTTCGCGGTGCATCTGGCCCGGCTTGCTGCCGCTGCATCGCGGCGGCAACGTCCCTTGTCGGTCTGCGTGCTTCGTGTCGCCCGGCAGGATGAGGTCAATGAAGCGCGAGCCGGGGGATGGGTCGACCGCGCCATGCCACAAATCGGGGCGATGATCTCGAGACTGGTGCGCTCGGAGGACACAGCTGCGCGCCTGTCACCCGAGGTCTTCGCCGTGGCCCTGCCCGCAACCCGATTGGGTGAAGCCAGGCTGGTTTCCGAGCGGATCGCCGCCGTCATTGCCTGCACGGCCTTCCACGCCGGCGAAGACAAGAAGCCGTTCGTGGTCAATTTCGACATCGGTGAAGCCGAGCGAAGCGCACATGAATCGCCGATGTCCCTGCTTGAGCGTGCAGTCGCGACCGCACGCCCCGCAGCAGACCAGACTCCCTAGACCGCGAAGGCTGTCTCAGCCAGTTTGCGCGTGATCCGCTCTGCCGCATTCAGACGGTCCAGGGCCTCTGGCCACTCGCCCTTGATCAAGACCTTTTGGTCCGGCCGCACCTTCCAGGCACCGTTCGAGGCCTGGATCAGTTGAACGAGGCCCAAGGGATTCGAGAAGACGTCGTTGCGGAAGCTCACCACCGCGCCCTTGGGGCCGATGTCGATCTTGGCGACATTCGCCTGACGGCACAGCCCCTTGATCGCCACCACTTTCAACAGTTGATCGGCCTCATCCGGCAGGGGGCCGAACCGGTCGATCAGCTCCGCTGCCAGCGCCTCGCGATCCTCGGGGCGTTCAGCCTCGGACAGTCGCCGATACATCGCCAGACGAACGTTCAGATCCGGCACATAGGCTTCAGGAATCAGGACAGCAGCCCCGGCGTTGATCTGAGGCGACCAGCCGCGTGCGTCGTCAAACGCTGCTCCCGGCTCGGCTCGTAGGGCGTTCACGGCGTCTTCGAGCATCTGTTGATAGAGTTCGACACCGACTTCCCGAATGTGCCCGGACTGCTCTTCACCCAGCAGATTACCGCCCCCGCGAATATCCAGGTCGTGGCTGGCCAGCTGGAAGCCGGCACCGAGGTTGTCGAGCGATTGCAGCACCCGCAGTCGGCGCTCGGCACTTTCGGTCAAAACCCGGTTCGGGGGGGTCGTAAGATAGGCAAAGGCGCGCGCCTTGGACCGTCCGACCCGGCCTCGCAGCTGATACATCTGGGCCAGACCGAACATATCGGCCCTGTGTAAAATCAAGGTGTTCGCCGAAGGAATGTCCAGTCCACTTTCAACGATCGTCGTCGACAGCAGCACGTCGAACTCGCCGTCATAGAAGGCGCTCATCACACCCTCCAACTGCGTGGCCGACATCTGGCCATGGCCGACCACGACCTTCACCTCGGGCACCTGCTCTCGCAGGAAGGCCTCGATATCCGGCAGATCCTTCAGGCGCGGCGCAACGTAGTAGCTTTGGCCCCCGCGATATTTCTCACGCAGCAGAGCCTCCCGCACGGTCACGGCGTCGAAGGGCGTGATGTAGGTCCGGACAGCCAGGCGGTCGACCGGCGGCGTGGCGATGATCGACATCTCGCGAATGCCAGACAGCGCCAGTTGCAGGGTGCGCGGGATCGGCGTCGCCGTCAGGGTCAGCATATGGACATCGGCGCGCAGGGACTTCAGTCGTTCCTTGTGCTTGACGCCGAAGTGCTGCTCCTCGTCGACGATGACGAGACCCAGGTCCTTGAATCCGACCTGTTCAGACAACACCGCGTGGGTGCCGATGACGATCTCGATCTCGCCGGACTTCAGGCCCTCGCGGGTTTCCGCTGCCTCGCGCGCGGGCACCATCCGCGACAGCTGGCGAATACGGACCGGCCAACCGGCAAAGCGTTCGGTGAAGGTGCGGAAATGCTGACGCGCCAGCAGGGTCGTCGGACACACGACGGCCACCTGTCGCCCCGACATCGCTGTCACAAAGGCAGCACGCAGGGCCACTTCGGTCTTGCCGAAGCCGACGTCACCGCAGATCAGCCGGTCCATCGGCTGTCCCTTGGCGAGGTCACCCAGAACATCAGCGATGGCGTTCAACTGATCTTCTGTTTCCTCGTAGGGGAACCGGGCACAGAACTCGTCGAAGAGGCCGCGCGGAGGATCGATCGCCTCGCCTGATCTAAGTGCCCGCTTGGCCGCCAGAGCGATCAGCCCTTCGGCCATGTCACGCAGCCGTGCCTTGGCCCGCGCCTTTCGCGCTTGCCAGGCGGCCCCGCCGAGGCGGTCCAGGACCACCTCATTGTCTTCGGACCCGTAGCGCGTGAGCAGATCTATATTCTCAACAGGGAGATACAGGCGTGACTTCTCAGCGTACTGAAGCTCCAGACAGTCGTGCGGCGCATCCTGGACATCAAGCGTCTTGAGGCCCTCGTAGCGCCCGATGCCATGGTCGATATGGACGACGAGGTCGCCCGGGCTGAGGCTCGACGCCTCGGCCAGGAAGTTGGCGGCCCGGCGCTTCTTGCGCGGTCGCGCCAACCGGTCGCCCAGGATATCGGTTTCGGAAATGACCGCCAGATCGCCGGCCACAAAGCCATGCTCGACCGGCAGGACGGCACGCTGAATGGTGCTGACCGGGCGTGCCCGCGCCCCAGCCCAGTCCGTCGCGAGTGGCGCTTCACTCAGCCCATGGTCCGCCAACATCGACGACAGGCGCTCCGACGAGCCTTCCGACCACGATGCGAACAGCACCCGCTTGCCCTGCCCCTGCAGCATCTGGGCATGAGCCGTCACGGCCTCGAACAGATTGACGCTGTCCTGCGCCCGCTCGGCTGCAAAGGTTCGGCCCTGAACTCCGCCCAGGTCGACAATGACCGGCCCTTCGCTGGAGAAGGGACTGAAGCGGCGCCAGCTCTGTGCAGTCAGGCGCTCGTCCCATTCTGCGCGTGTCAGATAAAGCGCTTCGGGGGCCAGGGCGCGGTAGGGCTGGCCGGCTCGTCCGACCTCCCGGCGGGCTTCAAAGGCGTCATCGATCATGGCCAGCCGCTCGTCGATGGCCTCGCCAGCCAGGGCGTCCATCAGCACCACCGCGCCCGCAGGCAGGTAGTCAAAGACCGTATCCAGCCGCTCATGCAGAAGCGGCAGCCAGTGCTCCAGGCCCTGGCGACGCACGCCTTCGGACACGGCCTGATAGACCGGGTCGTCGGCACCGGCCCCGAACACCTCGAGCCAGCGCGTGCGGAACCGCGAAATGGCCGAGGGATCCAGCTGCACCTCGGACACCGGCAAAAGGTCGATCTCGGTCAACTGGCGTGTTGAGCGCTGGCTCTCGGGGTCAAAGGCCCGGATCGATTCCAGCGTGTCACCGAACAGGTCCAACCGTACCGGCTCTGTGGCCCCAGGGGGGAAGACGTCGATGACCCCGCCCCGAATGGCGAACTCGCCGCGCTCCGAAACCGTCGATGCACGTTGATAGCCGTTGATGGCCAAATGCCGCTCGAGCTCGGCCATATCAACGACGCGGCCCACTCGCGTCGACCAGGCCGCCTGAGCCATGGACTGTCGGGCAGGGATCCGCTGGACCGCAGCAGCCACTGTGGCGACCACCATCAGGGGGCGGTCCCCGCCTCCGCGCGCCAAACGCGTCAAAGCCGCCATTCGCTCAGCCGCCACGCCGGCCGAGGGGCTGACCCGGTCATAGGGCAGACAGTCCCAGGCCGGCAGTCGCAGCACCTCGATATCCGGCGCGAAGAAGCCGATCGCATCGATCAGGGCGTTGGCCCGCTGAAAATCACGGGCGACAAAGAGGCCGACCCCACCGCGTCTGCGTAGCAGGTCCCCGGCGACCAGGGCGTCGAACCCCTCAGGCGCTCCGGCCAGCTCCAGACCGCCCGGATCGTTGGCGATCCGATCGTCAATCACGACAGCTCCTCGCGCCCAAAGGCGATCACCCGATCCAGCATCGGACCGGCGAATTCCGGATCCGGCTCCGCACTGCCGAGAATCCAGGTCCAGAGCTGATCGTCAGGTGCCTCCATCAAGGCCTCAAAAGCGTCGAGGTCGCCTGAAGTCATCGTCGCCAGATTCGCATCGGCAAAGGCCCCCAGCACCAGATCGCACTCGCGCATTCCACGTCGCCAAGCGCGATATTTCAGGCGCTGCACGCGCGACAAGTCCTCGGCCACGGTCTTTCGTCCGTCCGTTCAATCTGATTGGGAGGCGTGAAATAGGCGCTAAGCGCCCCGATTGCCAATGCCGAAGTCGATCAATCGGGCCAGATCGATCGGATCTTGCTGGTCAGCGCAGTGCGATGAGCCAATCCATTGACGCCCCCGTTGACGATCCGCGTGACCGCCGCAACATCATCACGATCCGCCGAAGGGTTCACTCCCCGGCTCCGCCAGAAGTCAACGGCCGCTTTCATCGAGCCGGCGGGGGTCAGAACGAGGTCCGGATTGACCTCGAATTCGGGAGCAGTTCGACGGTAGTTCGAACGCCCCGTCAGCTGGATCAGGCCGCGCCCACGAAAACGATAGCCGTCGCCCGGCTCGGTGTTGCCAAGATGAGTGCGACCCCAGGTGCCTCCATAGACCCGATTGGCAATCGCCTCCTGATTGGCCGGTCGGCCGACCTTGCGACCGTAGCGATCGCAATCCGCGTGAGAAATGCGCCGAGCCGAAAATGTCGATTTGAGACCCGCCACCGAATAGTTCAGGTTCTCCGCCCGCGGCCGAAAACTGCTTTCGTGACTGATCTGGGCAAAGAAGTGCATCAGACGCCGGCGTGTTGTGATGTCGCCCAATCGAAGATTCAGCGCCAGAAGATCGCCAGTGCCCGCCGGGGCCTGACGGTCCGAGACAAAGTCAGCGAGCGCCTGATAGGTGCGCCGCCCCAACAGACCGTCTGCCGGGCCGGGGTCGAACCCGCGCGAAGCGAGATTTCTCTGCAAAGTCGCAATGGACATGGCACCCTACCCCGATCGAACAGTTTGAGTGACCGTGACTCTCTGAACACCGCCATGCAACCAGAATTCGACCTGATCCAGGCTGGTCTGCGCCCGTGAGGCCGTCGATCCTGTTCCCCCTGTTTGCAGACACCGCCACACTCAAGGGGGTGGGACCGCGCGTGCAACCGGCGCTGCGCAAGATCGCGGGCCCGCTCGTTCGCGATGTCGTCTTTACCCTGCCGCAGGGCCTAGTCCGGCGCCGCCGGATGACAGCCGCAAATGCCGTCGAAGGTGAGGTCGGGATTTTCGAGATCCAGATCGACCAGCACATCGGCTCGCGCAGGCCCGGCCAGCCCTACAAGGTGCGCGGTTTCGATGAGACCGGCTGGGTGCACCTTGTCTATTTCAAGACCTATGGCGACAGCCTCCTGAAGAGCCTGCCCGTCGGCGCGCGTCGGATCATTTCCGGTAAGGTCGAGCGTTACGGGCCGGAAGTTCAGGTCCCACACCCGGACTATGCGGTTATCCTGGAGCGCCGCGACGAGATTCCGCATAGCGAAGCCCTCTATCCGGCAGGGGGGAATCTGTCGTCGCGCCAGGTGCGGCGTTTCGCGCTTGAGGCGCTGAACCAGGCCCCTGATCTTCCCGAATGGCAAGATCCGGCCTGGCGCGCGAAACAGGGCTGGGCCGGCTGGCGACAATCACTGGAAGCGGTCCATCATCCGGCGTCTCCGGCAGATCTCGAAAGCAGTTCCCTGCCGCGTCGTCGGTTGGCGTTTGACGAACTCCTGGCCCACCAGTTGGCTCTTGCCCAGCGCAAGCGGGCGCGACGCCGCCTCGCTGCGCCGGTGCTGACCGCCGGACCACTGTCAGCCCGGCTGGAAGCCAGCCTGCCCTTCTCCCTGACCGGAGCCCAAGGCCGCGCCCTGTCCGAAATCCGCGCCGATCTGGCCTCTGGCGCACGGATGGGCCGACTGCTCCAAGGCGACGTGGGGTCTGGAAAGACCGCCGTCGCACTCCTGGCGATGGCGACGGCGGTCGAGAGCGGGTTTCAGGCCGCGCTGATGGCCCCGACCGAGATCCTGGCGCGACAGCATCACGAACGGCTCGCCCCGATGTTCGCCGAGACCGGCGTCGAGTGCGTGTTACTGGTTGGGCGCGACAAGGGGGCAGCCCGCCTGCGTGCCCTGTCGGGTCTGGCGGACGGTTCGATGGCGGTCGTCATCGGTACCCATGCCCTATTCCAGGATGCGGTCCGTTTCGCCAATCTGGGCCTCGCCATCGTCGACGAACAACACCGCTTTGGCGTCGCCCAGCGCAACCTGCTTCAGGCCAAGGCCAGCGAGGATGGCGGGGCGCACCTTCTAACCATGTCGGCGACCCCGATTCCTCGGACCCTGGAGCTGACCCAGTATGGCGACCTCGACGTCTCGCGCCTGGACGAGAAGCCGCCGGGGCGTCAACCGATCACCACCAGCGTCCTGCCGATGGATAGGATGGCGGCCATTCTCGACCGGCTCGGACAGGTCATTGCGACCGGTGCCCAGGCCTACTGGATCTGCCCGCTGGTCGCCGAAAACGTCGAGGTCGACCTGGCCTCAGCCGAGGCCCGCGCCGTGGCGCTCAAGGCTCGCTTCGGCGACCGCGTCGGCCTTGTCCACGGCCAGATGCCCGGCGCCGAACGTGAGGCCGTCATGGCCGCCTTCGCCGCCAACCAGCTGTCGGTGCTGGTCGCCACGACCGTCGTCGAGGTCGGCGTCGATGTGCCTAACGCCACCATCATGATCATCGAACAGGCCGAGCGGTTCGGTCTGGCCCAGTTACATCAGTTGCGAGGGCGCGTCGGTCGTGGCGCAGGCAAGAGCGCCTGCGTGCTGCTGTACGATCCGCCGCTCAGCCAGGTCGCCCAGGCCCGCCTGGAGGTCGTGCGCTCGACGGAGGACGGGTTCCTGATCGCCGAACAGGACTGGGCCATGCGGGGCGGCGGCGATCCGCTGGGTCTGAAACAGGCCGGCCTGCCCGCCTATCGCTTCGCCGACCCGGTCGCCCACCGCGAGCTTCTGCTCGCCGCCGCCGACGACGCCCGCATCCACATGGCCCGCGACCCCGACTTCTCGACCGAACGCGGCCAGGCCCTGAGCGTGCTCAGCGAACTGTTCGACTGGAAACCCGACCGGACGGATCAGCCGGACTAGCGCTCCCACGAAAAAGCCCCGCCGGATTGCTCCGGCGGGGCCTCTGTTCGTCTAGTCGTCAGATCGGTCGAGGACTACTCGAGGATCTTGGCCACGACGCCGGCGCCAACGGTACGGCCGCCTTCGCGGATGGCGA
>JAFLCS010000009.1 GCA_017302105.1 Caulobacterales bacterium
AGGCCGGGGCCATGCGGGCGCTGGGCTCAGGGGCCAGACGGTCAGCCGTATCGGCGGCGCCGGGCGGCGGCGGCGTGGCCGGAGCCAGTCCAGTCGCCGAGGGCGGCGGGGCCGGCGCGGGTTCAGGCGGCGGCGGGGCCGGATGCTGATCGTCGTGCGACATGTCGCCTGTACTACCCCCGAAAAACTCCTGACCGACCACTATGGCCGGGCGGGGCGACCGCGCCGATGACCTTCGCCTCCGGCGCGAGCCGCTCGACACAGCTTCGCCCGCAACCGCCGGGCCGAGCAAGTGACGTTTTCCATCCAGACGGCCTTGACCCGTGCCGGAGCGGCAAATTGGCTGGAGACGGCACCCAGCGGCGCAAGGGCGTGCCTAGGCGCCAGGCTCCCGAGCAGCCAGGATCCGAGTCATCAGGGCGATGAACTGGACCCGCTCCGCCGTGCTCAGGGGCGACAGGGCGGAGTCGTTCTCATCGAGCGCGGCCTGGACTGCCGCCTGACGCAGACTACGCGCGTGCGGGGTCAGCCAGATGCGTTGGACCCGGCCATCATCCGGGTCGCGCTGACGCACAACCAGGCCGTCGCGCTCCATCCGCGCCAGGGTTCCGGCCAGGGTCGCCTGTTCGATGTCGAGCCGCTGAACCAGTTGGCTCTGGGTCTGGCCGTCGGTCTCCCACAACTCCAGCAGGGCGGGGAAGACTCCGGTGGACAGGCCCAGCGGCTTGATCCGGGCTGTCAGGCCGCGCGCGAACAGCCGGGCCAGGTGGTTCACCAGATAGCCGGCCGAGGCGTTTTTCGTGAAATCCATGGCCTTCGAATAGCATTGACATAGGATGCTATGCAAATATATAGGAGCCTATATAACGGAGATTGAAGATGACCAAAACCGCCCATACCCTTGCCGGACTCATCGCCCTTGTGATGATCGCGGCCTTCTGGATCTCGACGGTCCTGGCCGAACTGTTCGGCGGCCACGGGGTCGTCGTGCTGGTCAAGACAGCCGTGCCCTGGGGCTTTCTGGTGCTGATTCCGGCACTGGCGGTGGCCGGGGCGACGGGGATGCGGCTCGCCTCTCGGATGCGCGGTCCGGTCATTGCCGCCAAGCGGGGGCGGATGCCGACTATCGCGGCCACCGGCCTGATGATCCTGATCCCTGCGGCCCTGTTCCTGTCATTCAAGGCCCAGTCCGGACAGTTCGATCTGACCTTCTACGCAGTTCAGGCGCTGGAGCTGCTGGCCGGGGCATCCAACCTCTATTTCATGGGCCGCAACGTCCGCGACGGCCTGCGCCTCTCGCGCCGGTTCACCGTGCGAACGGTTTGAGGGAGAAGGACTCCCGTTTGTAGCAGGTCACCGCCCCATGACGCGCCGCCGTGATGGCGCTATAGGCGCGGTCATGACCCGTCTTTTTCTTGTGGCCCTGGGCGGCGCGATCGGCGCATCGGCGCGCTATGGGCTGGGCCTGGCGGCGCTCAGGGTGGTGCCGGGCGCGGCGTGGCCGTGGGCGACCTTTGCGGCCAATGTCCTGGGCGGGCTTCTGATGGGCCTGCTGGTCGGATGGTTGGCGCTCAAGGGCGGGGCCGAGCAAGAGGCGCTGCGCCTGTTCGCGGCGGTCGGCGTACTGGGCGGCTTCACCACCTTTTCGGCCTTTTCGCTGGAGGCGGTCCAGATGATCGAGCGGCGTCAGTGGGCGATGGCCGGCGGCTATGTCGCCCTGTCCGTCGTCCTGTCCATCACGGCCCTGTTCGCCGGGCTGATGATCGCGCGCCGGGGGTTCGCATGAGCCGCGAGGTCAAGACCCTGTCCGTCGACGCGGGCGAAGACGGTGTGCGGCTGGATCGCTGGTTCCGCCGGCGCTGGCCGCATCTGTCGAACATCCAGATCAATAAGCTGGCGCGTTCGGGCCAGATCCGGGTCGATGGGGCGCGGGTCAAGGGCGACAGTCGCCTGTCGGCTGGATCGCAGGTGCGGGTGCCGCCCCTGCCTGAGCCGGGCGAACGGCCCGAGGGCCCGCCGCCGCTGTCCGATCAGGACGTGCGCTTCGTCAAAGGTCTGGTCCTGTACGAAGACGAGGACGTTATCGCCCTGAACAAGCCGGCCGGCCTGGCGGTCCAGGGCGGCACCAAGACCACCCGCCATATCGACCGGCTGCTCAGCGCCTGGGGCGAGGGGCTGGAGCGGCCGCGTCTGGTTCACCGTCTGGATCGCGATACGTCGGGCGTCCTGCTGCTGGGACGTTCACCGGGGGCGGCGGCCAAGCTGGCCGGGGCCTTCGCCCGGCGCCGCGCCAGGAAGACCTATTGGGCCATCGTCAACGGTGCCCCCAAGCCGGGGCAGGGGACGCTGGATCTGCCGCTGATCAAGACGGGCGTCGGGGATCGCGAGATGATCCGCCCGGCCGATCCCAAGGACCGCGAGGCCGATCCGGCGGTCACCGACTATGTCACCATCTCCCGCGCCGGCCACCGCGCCGCCTGGATGGCGCTGCGCCCCCTGACCGGGCGCACGCACCAGCTGCGGGTCCATATGAAGGCGCTGGGCCACCCGATCCTGGGCGATCCGAAATACGGCGACCTGACCAGCGCCGACCTGTCCGAGGGGCTGATGCTGCAACTGCACCACCGTCGCATCGAGCTGGAGCATCCGACCGGCGGCAAGCTGATCGTCGAGGCACCCCTCAGCCGCGAGATGAAGGCCGGCTTCGAGCGGTTCGGCTTCTCCGAAGACGAGGCCGAGGTCGATCCGTTCGCACAGCTGGGGCGTCGCCGATGAGTGGAGGTTCGATCCCGCCGCTGGACCCGCACGTCGCCGCTCGCAAGGGCTTTCGCGAGGCCGAGGACCGCATCAAGCGGTTCTGGAAGACGGTCGCGGTCGAGCCGGGCGAGGGCGGCTGGCGCGTGCTGCTGGACGGCCGTTCGCCCAAGACGCCGGTGGGTCACGCCCTGACCCTGCCCACCGAGGCCACCGCGCGCCTGGTCGCTGACGAATGGACCGCCCAGGGTGAGCACCTTGACCCGGCGACCATGCCGGCCACCCGCCTGGCCTCCACCGCCATCGACCGAATCCCGATGGCCCGCACCGAGACCGCCGAGGAGATCGCCCGCTACGCCGGCTCGGACGGCCTGTGCTATTTCGCCGACGGTCCCGAGAGCCTGATCGCGCGCCAGCAGGCCGAGTGGGGCCCCTGGCTGGACTGGGCCGACCGGGATCTGGGCGTGCGTCTGATCCGGGCCGAGGGCATCGGCCATGTCGCCCAGCCGCCCGAGAGCCTGATCCGGGTGCGCGATCTGGCGCTGGATCTGGACGACTTCGCCCTGACAGGTCTGGCCACGGCGGTCGGCCTGTTCGGCTCGGCCGTCCTGGCCCTGGCGCTCCAGCGCGGCGCCCTCAGCGGCGAGGTGGCCTTTGACCTGTCGCGCCTGGAAGAGGCCCATCAGGAAAGCCAGTGGGGCGTCGACGCCGAAGCCGCCCAGCGCACCGCCAACCGCCGCGCCGAGGCGGGCCTGCTGGAGCAATGGTTCGGGGCGCTGGGGGCGGCCTAATCATCTGGGTAGCCACACCGCCGCCGCCGTGAGACGGTTGCCGAAACTCGGAGCCGGCCCATGACGTTGCGAACGCTTGCAGTGTTCCTCCTGACGCTGTCTGCGACGGGCACCGCGCGCGCTCAGGCGCTCGACACGCCGGCGATTGAGGCCCGCTGCGGACTGGTCGACGAATATGTTGCCAGAACCGGGCCCGTCCAGGGTTCGATCCGTCGTTTGCCCAGCGGCTACGACATCAATCTCTTTGTCATGGCGCAGGCGTCGCGGTCGCCGGTCGGTGAGCTTTTGGATCAGCCCGCCGACGAGGGATTCGTAAGTCTCGTGCTGCAGTCGCCGACGCTTGATCTGGAGGATCCAGGACGGGTGGTTCACAGCGTGAGCGTGCGGGCCCGCTCGGTCGCGGCAGAGGTCGGACCGTCCCGCTGGGGCGTCCAGCTGCTGACCGACGGGCGAACCCAGCGGTACGCCTCAGGCGGCGACCAGACCGTCAGGATCGACACACAGTGGACGAACTATCCAAGGCGGGGCGCGGGGCCCATCCTGGTCCTGATCAATAGGGGCGCTGACACCCCGGCCAGCGCAGTCTTTCAACGCTTCGTCGCCGCCGAGGTAATGACCGCCGAGTTCTATGAGCCGCGCACCCTGACCTCGCCCCGTCGCCTGTTCGTCGTCTCGGCGTTTTCAATCGAGCCCCTTGATCGTTTCCTGGCGGACGCGGGCGCACACTTTGCCGCCTGTAACGCCCAGGGGGATGGATGATTTTCCAACTCGGAAAATTATCACTTGCCATCACGGAAAATGACGGATAGTTTTCCAACATGGAAAGTGAGGTCGCCATGACGAACGAGTCCGATCCGCGTGAGGCTCTGGCCGAGATCGCCGCCGCCCGCGCCAGCCTGGGGCAGGAGCTGAGTTATCCCTTCCTCTATGACCTGGCTTACGGCGGGGTGCTGGCCCTGATGGTCGGGGGTGCCGGTCTGCAAAGCCCGTGGAGCACCATCACTCTGGGTGTTTCGCTGACGGCCCTGGTCCTGATGATCAACTGGTGGCGCAAGCACACAGGCTGGTGGGTCAACGGCTTTTCGCCGCCGCGTGCGCGCTGGGTCGCCATCGGCCTGAGCGTCGTGGTGATGGCCCTGATGGGCCTGTCGTTCTGGCCGCGTTTCGGCGACGGGCCGCTGTGGGTGGCGCTGGTTGCGGGCGCCCTGGCCGGGATCGCCGGGATCATCGGCGGACGCCTCTGGATGGCCGTCTATCGACGGGAGCTGAGGGAGACGGCGCGATGAGCCACGTGCCGGTCTTCGACTCCGTCATCCATGCGCCCGGCCGGCTGCAGATCTGCGCCATCCTGTCCAGCGTCGACGACGCCGAGTTCGCCATGGTCCGCGACGCCATCAAGGTTTCGGACTCGGTCCTGTCCAAACATCTGAAACAGTTGGAGGAGGCCGGCTACGTCAAGCTGAGCAAGGCCGCCGAGAACGGTCGTCAGCGCACCTGGATCGCCCTGACCTCTGCCGGCCGCAAGGCCTTCGCCGCCCATGTCGCCGAGCTGAACCGCCTGGCCGCCCTGACCGCCCCCGCGCCGATCGGCCAGGGGTTTTCGGGCTGAGAAGGAACACCTTCTTGCCAGCCCCGCTTCTGCTCCGTAAGCCACCCCAAAGGTTCCCGGAGCGCGTCCCCCCATGCAGCACATCCTCGAAGAGCTTGAGCGCCGGCGTCAGGCCGCCAAACTGGGCGGCGGCGAAAAGCGGATCGCCAGCCAGCACGCCAAGGGCAAGCTGACCGCGCGCGAACGCATCTCCGTGCTGCTCGACGAAGGCTCGTTCGAGGAAACCGATATGTTCGTCGAGCACCGCTCGCACGACTTCGGCATGGAGGATCAGCGCATCCCCGGCGACGGCGTGGTCACCGGCCGCGGTCTGATCGACGGGCGGCTGGTCTATGTCTTCTCCAAGGATTTCACCGTCTTCGGTGGCTCCTTGTCGGGCGCCCATGCGGCCAAGATCGTCAAGCTGCAGAAGATGGCCCTGACCAACGGCGCGCCGATCATCGGCCTGTTCGACGCCGGCGGCGCGCGCATCCAGGAGGGCGTCGAAAGCCTGGCCGGCTATGCCGACATCTTCCTGCAGAACACCCTGGCCAGTGGCGTCATCCCCCAGATCAGCGTCATCATGGGCCCGTGCGCGGGCGGCGACGTCTATTCGCCGGCCCTGACCGACTTCATCTTCATGGTGAAGGACACCAGCTATATGTACGTCACCGGCCCGGACGTGGTGAAGACGGTGACCAATGAAATCGTCACCCATGAGGAACTGGGCGGCGCCAGCGTCCACACCAAGAAGTCCGGCGTCTCGGACGGGGCCTTCGACAACGATCTGGAATGTCTGGCTGAGGTCCGCCGCCTGATCGGTTTCCTGCCGCTGTCCAACCGCGAAAAGCCGCCGCTGCGTGAGCCGTTCGATGAGCCGGACCGCGACGAGCCCAGCCTGGACAGCCTGGTCCCGACCAATCCGAACAAGCCCTATGACATCAAGGAGTTGATCCTCAAGGTCGCCGACGAGGCCGACTTCTTCGAGATCGCCCCGGACTACGCCAAGAACATCGTGGTCGGCTTCGGTCGGCTGGATGGCCAGCCGGTCGGCTTCGTGGCCAATCAGCCGCTGGCCCTGGCCGGGGTGCTGGACATCGACAGCTCCAAGAAGGCCGCCCGTTTCGTGCGCTTCTGCGACGCCTTCGACATCCCGATCGTCACCTTCGTGGACGTGCCGGGCTTCATGCCGGGCACCAAGCAGGAGTACGGCGGCCTGATCAAGAATGGAGCCAAGCTCTTGTTCGCCTATGCCGAGGCGACGGTGCCCAAGCTGACCGTCATCACGCGCAAGGCCTATGGCGGCGCCTATGATGTGATGAGCTCCAAGCACCTGCGCGGCGACGTCAACTACGCCTGGCCCTCGGCCGAGATCGCCGTCATGGGGGCCAAGGGCGCGGTCGAGATCATCTTCCGCAAGGAGGCCGGCGACCCCGAAGCCCTCGCCGCCCGCGAAGCCGAATACAAGGACCGCTTCGCCAACCCCTTCGTCGCCGCCCGCCTGGGCTACATCGACGACGTCATCATGCCGCATGGGACAAGGCGGCGGTTGATTAGGGCGCTACGGACGCTGAAGAACAAACAGGCCGAGAACCCGTGGAAAAAGCACGATAATATTCCTTTGTGAGAATGCCGAGGATTTATTCTCGCTAACGCGTGCCAAGGGTTTGGATTTTTTCTCGCTCGAGAATTTGGTCGTCGGACAAATGATCGGATTATTCTCGTTTTTATTTGTGTGACGTCACGTATTTCTTCTCGCTTGAAAAATGAATATTTGAGGTCGATCTTTGAGGGGAAAGGAATTTCGCCATGCAAAAGAAAAAGCGCGGTCGGCCTATAGGCTCAGGGAAGGACGATCAACAAATTTTGGATGCGATCGCAGATCGGATGGTTCGCACACCAAATTTGCCTGCAACAACCGCCCTTCGTCAGCTTAAGCCCGATGCCTCGCCAGCCGAGGTTCGACGCATCCAAGCAAAGTGGAAAGTGCGCCGCACAGCCCTTCTCGCTTCCGCCACCAAGCGGCGAACTGATCGGTCAACTAGAACTGTCTCCGATATGGGATCGCAGTCGAATAGCGGCTCCTTGATAGACGCATACTACGGTCAGTACAGCGACTGCTTGTCAGCCACGGATGCTATTCGAGACGAGATGCTGCGGGTGGATGAGAGCGTACGAGCGCTGCGTGACGCTGCCATGGGTTATGACGCCCACAGTCAAGCTCTCAGGGATGCCGCTTTGGGCCTAGGGTCAGGTTCGGCTGCGCTTCGCGAGGCAGCCTTGGGAAATGGGTTGGCAAGCATTGCTGAGAATATGAACGCAAGAAACATCTTTGAAGCAACCGCCGGGGCTCATCATTTCATGGCGGCGCAGGAGTCCACCGCAATGAAAGCGGTTCGCTCCTATTTAGATAGTCCGGATGCGCGAGCATCGCTCTTAGCGTCCCAGTCAGTTCTCTCTCAGTCGCTGCTCAGCTTTTATGACAGTCCGACCTACCGCGCCTTAGAAGCAAGAGAGCAGATTCTAAAAAGTTTGGGGCTGTGCCGCTGACGTGATTTCCACCCGGCCGACCGTCGAGGGAGGCCTTGTCGGAACCAACCCACTCCGTTCGTCGTCCTGACACCACCCCTCAGGAACCCCGCCCATGATCACTCTCCACGCCTTCGCCAACATGTTCCCCGGCGGGGTGGGGGAGACCAAGGACCTGCGCATCCAGTGGGCGCTTGAGGAGATAGGGCTGCCCTATGAGGTGGCGGCGCTCGACTACCTCGGCGGCGAGGCGGACAGCCCCGCCTTCGCGGCCATCAGTCCCTTCAACCAAATCCCGGTGCTGGAGCACGATGGTCTCGTCATCGCCGAGTCCTGCGCCATCCTGATCCATCTGGCCGAGGTCTCGGGCAAGCTCATGCCGGCCGACGAGGCGGGGCGGCTGGCCGTCATCCAGTGGTGTTTCGCCGCGACCGCCACGGTTCAGCCCGCCCTGTCGATGATCGCCATGGTCGACGCCGGCTTCATGGGCAAGGATCCCGCCGCCCGCGAATTCCTGACCGGCCTGGCCCATCGCTGGCTCTCAGGGCTCGAACGCCAGCTCGACGGCCACGACTGGATCACCGGCGATCGGTTCACCATCGCCGACATCACCCTGTCCGACGTCCTGCGCGAAATCCGCGAGACTGACCTGATGGACGGCTACCCGCGCGTGAAGGCCTTCTACGCCCGCGCCTTCGACCGCCCCGCCCGCCAGCGCGCCCGTCAGCTGATGGCCGACCGCATGGGCGTGGACTTGAGCGCCATCGCCTAGCTTCCCCTCTCCCGCAAGAGGAGAAGGGTCATGTTGTGCTCGCATTAGAAGCAAAAACAGTGATATAAATCAATCTACTAGCTGGTTTCTATTGCAAATTTTTCCCGCCCGCTCTACCCGCCTGCATACTTCCCCTCGTCCCCATGCCGGGGAGGGCGCATGGCCAGCGACCGTGTCGGCATGAGGATGCGGATGAGCGGGGACAGCGGCGGGGCGGAGTACCTGTCGGGTCCGGGGATGACGGTTGCTGGCCGTCACCCGCCCGTCCGGGGCCATAACATCTGCGTAGTCTCTAAAAGAGGCGCCGAGCAGGGGCTCCGGGAAAACATCTCGCGGCGGAGCGGCAACTCGGGTCGAAACGCACCATCCAATCCACGGTCACCGGACCCGACGTCCGGCGCTCCGCCGGCCCTCCCAACCTTCGCAGCCAGGGCGCGAGGACAAACCCTCGCGCCTGCCCATCGTCAATCATCCGAGCCTGGCTCGCCCGCAACCGGACCGTCCCCATGCATCCGCTCACCGCCCGCTCAGACCGCGCCCGACCCTCGACCTTCGATCAATGGCTGGAGCCCCTGCTCGAGCAGGCCCGCTGGCGCCACGACGCCCTGACGCGGATCTGGCAGCTCTACGATCTCAACAAGGCGTCGCAGGTCCTGGAAGCGCGCGTCGGCGTCCGGCCGGATTTTGCGGACCTGACTGTCCAGAGCCCTCGGGTCGACCGGAACAATCCGCTGGATCTTTTCCCCGCTCCTCTGGACGAGCCGCCCGTCGAGCCTTGACTTTGCGAGGGGATCAGGCCCTTTAGCCGCCTCCCGAATTCGGGCCGATCGCGGCCCGCAAACCAGCCGAAATGTCAGCCATGCACGCCTATCGTTCCCATACCTGTGGTGATCTCCGGTCCTCGGACGCCGGATCGAATGTCCGCCTGTCCGGCTGGGTGCATAGGAAGCGCGACCATGGCGGCCTGCTGTTCATCGACCTGCGCGACCACTACGGCCTGACCCAGCTGGTCCTGCACCCTGAGGCGCCCGGCTTTGCGGTCGTTGAGCGCCTGCGCGCCGAGAGTGTCATCCGTGTGGATGGCGAGGTGGTTCTGCGTGAGGCCGGGACCGTCAATCCCAACCTGCCGACCGGCGAGGTCGAGGTACGGGTCAAGGCGGTCGAGGTCCTGTCCGAGGCGGCCGAGCTGCCCATGCCGGTCTTCGGTGATCAGGAATACCCCGAGGACATCCGTCTCAAGCATCGTTATCTCGACCTGCGTCGTGAGCGGCTGCATCGCAACATCGTGCTGCGCTCGAAGGTCATTTCCTCGATCCGCCGCCGCATGGTCGATCAGGGCTTCCTCGAATATCAGACGCCGATCCTGACGGCCTCGTCGCCGGAAGGTGCGCGCGACTTCCTGGTGCCCAGCCGTCTGCATCCGGCCAAGTTCTACGCCCTGCCGCAGGCCCCGCAGCAGTTCAAACAATTGCTGATGGTCTCGGGCTTCGACCGCTATTTCCAGATCGCACCCTGTTTCCGCGACGAGGATCTGCGCGCCGACCGCTCGCTGGAGTTCTACCAGCTCGACGTCGAAATGAGCTTCGTCACCCAGGAAGACGTCTTCGCCGCCATTGAGCCGGTGATGCACGGCGTCTTTGAAGAGTTCTCGGGCGGTAAGGCGGTCGATCCCTATCCGTTCGTGCGGATCCCCTACAAGGAGTCGATGGCCAAGTACGGCACCGACAAGCCGGACCTGAGAAACCCCATCGAGATGCAGGATGTGTCCGCGCATTTCCGCGATGGCGGCTTTGGTCTGTTCGCCAAGATCCTGTCGATCGAAGGCAACGCCGTCTGGGGCATCCCCGGTCCCAAGGCCGGCTCGCGCGCCTTCTGTGATCGCATGAACTCCTGGGCCCAGGGCGAGGGTCAGCCGGGTCTGGGCTACATCTTCTGGTCGGACGACCAGGGGGCCTGGGGCGGGCCGATCGCCAAGAACCTCGGCCAGGACGAGGCGACCGCGGTGATGACCCAACTGGGGATGGGGCAGGGCGACGCCGCCTTCTTTGTGGCCGGCGACCCCAAGGCCTTCGTCAAATTCGCCGGCAACGCCCGCATCAAGCTGGGCCAGGAGCTGAACCTGATCTCGGACGACGTCTTCCGCTTCTGCTGGATCGTCGACTATCCGATGTTCGAATGGAACGAGGACGAGAAGAAGGTCGATTTCTCGCACAATCCGTTCTCGATGCCGCAGGGCGAGCTGGAGGCGCTGACGAGCCAGGACCCGCTCGACATCCTGGCCTATCAGTACGACATCGTCTGCAATGGCTACGAGCTGTGCTCGGGCGCGATCCGGAACCACAAGGCCGAGATCATGCTCAAGGCCTTCGAGATTGCCGGCTATGGCCCTGAGGTGGTCGAGGGCCAGTTCGGCGGGATGTTGAACGCCTTCCGCTACGGCGCGCCGCCACACGGGGGTCTGGCGCCCGGCATCGACCGCATCGTCATGCTGCTGGCGGGTGAAACCGCGATCCGTGAGGTCATCGCCTTCCCGCTGAACCAGCAGGGCGAGGATCTGCTGATGAACGCCCCGACCGAGGCGAGCGAGCGCCAGCTCAAGGACGTGCACATTCGCACGGCTCTGCCGATCAAGGTCTGACGACGATGCGGCCGAAAAGGGTCTAGTCGAGATCTGCCACGACGATGGCCAGGAACGGCCGTGGCGGGGCGACCGGTCGCGGCGCGCCGCCACGCCCGCCGCTGCAACTGCGTGGCGACAATCCGCCGGGCAGACGCGTCGAGGAATCCGAACAGGCCTCGTTGATTTGGCCCTGGGTCAGGCCGCGCGCCCCCGACAGGTCAACGCCGCGCAGATTGGCGTGGCGCAGATCGGCATCCGTGAAATCGGCGCGGGTGAAGCGCCCGCCACTCAGGCGCGCGCCGGTCAGGTCGGCGTGCCGGAAGGATGCGGCGGAGAAATCTCCACCCGACAGGTCGGCCGCAAGCAGTTCGGCATTGTTGAAATTGGCCTGTGCCGCGCGTGCCTGTCCGAGTTGACTGCCCGCCAGCTCGGCACCCGACAGGTTGGCGCGCGACAGATCAGCCCGGACGAAGCTGGCTCCGCTGGCCGCGACTCCGTCCAGTCGGGCCTGAACGAGGATGGCGCGAACAAACATACTGCCGACCAGTTCGGCACCGCGCAGGTCCGCACGGGTCAGGTCTGACTCGGAGAAATTTGATCCGATGATCGCTGCCCCGCGCAGGTCGGAACCGACCAGCGTGGCGGCGCTGAAGTTGGCACCGACGAAGTTGGCTCCGACCAGCCGGCGTCCAGACAGATCACAGCGTCCGCAGGAGCCGCTGATCGAAATCACCCGAGAAACGTCGCGGTCCTGAATCTGGAACTGGGTGCCGGCCAGGGCTGAACTCGCCCCAAACAGGATCATCGCAGCCGTCGCTGCGGCGGGGGCCACATTCAGGATCAGGGCGGACAGGCACTTCATGTTGTCGATGTCCCCCAATCGCAGCGCGCTGGCCACTTAAATTGCGGTAAGGTCGAAGGCGTCAGCAGGACGGGATACGAAGCGAGCCAGGCAATGTGGTCTGGTCGTCACCGCAGGCCTGGTTGAGCTGACTCTGGGTGAGACCGCGCGCCCGGCGCATCTGGGCTCCCGAGAAATTGGCCCCACTCAGGTTTGCACCGGCGAAGTTCGCGCCTTCGAGATAGGTGCCCACCCACGACGAGTTCGACAAGTTTGCGCCTGAGAAGTTGGCCCCCCCGAAGACACCGCCATAGGCGTCGACGTCGCGCAGGTCGGCTCGCGCAAAGTTGGCTCCGTTCAGGACCGCAAGCGTCAACCAGGATTGCCGAAGCCGGGCACCCGAGAAGTTACGTCCGCGCGCCTCCAGCCCAGTCAGATCGGCCTGGAACAGATTGCAGCCCGGGCAGGAGGCTCCTCGCTGGGCCGAGGCAATCTGGCCGGCGTTCTGGGCTGCAACCGGCGTGGCGAGCGCGACAAGCGCGGCGGCAATGATCAGGCTTCGCATGAGCGGGCTCCTTGGTCCGCCGTCCCATGCAAGAATCAGGCCTGACTCGACGTCAGGTCCGAGGCGCTGGGCGCGATCCCGCAGGTGTCGCAGATGAAGGCACCGCCCTTCATCTGTAGGGCGGCGTCTCCACAGGCCGGGCAGACATCGGCGACGGGGGCTGCGACGGCCGGCGTCGCCTCGGATTCCGCCTCGCGTCGGCCAAAGGGCACGACGACCAGATTGTCGGGTGCCCCTCCTCGCATCAGGCCCTTCGAGATAAACCGGGTCGCAGGCGTCGGGGCTTCGTCTTCACCGCGGCCCAGGTCCTCGTCGCTGGACGGCTCGGGCCTGGCATTCGCCAGATCGGAGCGGCCCTGATAGCTGACGGCCAGCTCGCGAAACACATAGTCGAGGATGGATGTGGCGGATCGAATCGAATCGTTTCCGGTGACGACGCCGGACGGCTCGAACCGCGTATAGACGAAGGCATCGACGAATTCGTCCAGTGGCACCCCGTACTGCAGGCCGATCGAAACCGATATGGCGAAGTTGTTCATCACACTACGGAAGGCGGCACCTTCCTTGTGCATATCGATGAAGATCTCTCCGATCTCGCCATCTTCGTATTCGCCGGTGTGCAGATAGACCTTGTGGCCACCGACAGCAGCCTTCTGGATATAGCCTTTGCGGCGATCGGGCAGCTTGCGACGCTTGGGGCGTGTCCCGACGACAGGGGCGGGGTCCTGCGCCGGCGTCTCGGCCCGGGCGGCGGCTTCGGGGGCGTCCTGCGGCAGGTCAAACAGGACCAGGCCGACCGGTGCGGGTCGTCGCTCGGTTCGGACGGTCCGCACCCCGGCCAGGGCCGCCGACGATTGCAGGCGTGCGAGGTCAGCCGTGCCGGCGTCCCAGTCTGCCCACAGCGTCAGTGACCGCGGTGCGCCGGAAAAGGTCTCAGCCGCGACGATCATCAACAGGCGTGAGGCCAGGTCGCCGGGTGTCAGGATCGCCGCCAGTGTCTCGGAATTGCCCGGCCATCCGCTGAGATCCGATGCCCCCAAGGCATGGCGCTCAGCTTTCCGGATCGCCCCCGGAGACACGCCCAGGTGCGACAGCAGACAGAAGCCCGCCTGGTCGGCCAGGTCTGCATCGACCCCGAGGGCGTCTTCGACGAAGCCGGCCCCCAGCACCTCGGACGTGAAGGCGTCTTGCAGCGTTGTTGCCTCGGCCAAAGCCCCTTCGACGGCCTTCAGCTCGATGTCGGTGAAACCAAACGCCCGCAGACTTTCCAGATCGAGACCGGGGGCGTCCACGAGCGTCCGGTATCCGAACAGATGACGCTCGACGCCGCCGGCGTCCACGCTGAGCACGGCCAGGGCCGCGGCCACGTCAGGATGCAGGCATGGCTCGACCTCACCGTCCGCTGTCTCGATAACCCCCTTCAGGCCTGAAGCCGGCTCCACGCCTTCGCTCGGCATACCCAGGCGCAGGCGCGTCTCCAGATCCAGATCCAGCGCGGTCGTCTGGAGGTGTCGCAGTCCGGACCTGCGCGCCAGTTTGAGCGCTTCGGCATAGCGGTCGGCAATGTCGCCCTTGAGGCTGGTCGAAGCGGAATGTCTGTGGACCAGGGTCTCGATCATTGCCGGCGCTTCGCTGGACCAGGCCGCACATGGCCCAAGTCGCCCGGCCAACTCGGCTGAAGCGAGTGTCGAGGCGCTGTCCAGGGTCGCCTGCCAGACCGAGATCCGCCGGCGCGCGGTTTCACTGTCGAAGGCCCGCCCTTCGGCCCGCAGCAGATCCCCGATCCCGCACAAGACCAGGGCCAGCGGTCGGTCGTCGTGGCGCAGTCGCGCCGAGATGCTCGAGGCGGAAAAGCCGCAAGCCGTCTCGATTTCAAGCGCCACCGTCCACAGCCGCGCCAGCGGGGCCAGGTCATCCGGTTCGATGCGACGGACGTCCAGCCCAACCGTCGGGGCGGCCGTAGCCAGCGCCGCAGCCTCTGCATCGGGCGGCGAGAAGGCCAGACGGACGCCCGGCGAGCGCGCGGCCAACTGGGCGGCCAGGTCGCCTGCTGCCACCTCCGCGCGCTGGGCCAGGACGATCAACTCATCAGACCGCTCGGGAGCGTCAATGATTCCACCGACGGCCAGGCGCAGCGCCGTGTCGCTCAAACCCACCTCGCGGCCCGCTCGCACGGCCCGCGCCAGCGGCGGGTTCTGCGCGGGATCCGAACAGGCGAAAGCCGGGCCTTCGCACTGCTTGACGGCTTCTCGAACGTCCTGGAGCCGGGTCACGACCAGATCTGGCCAGGCGGCGCGAACCCGTTGATCGCAGCGAACCTCCAGGGTTCGCTCCAGCTCCAGATCCGTCAGTGATGCAAAGGCGAGATCCGTTCGGGTGCCGATCTGGTCCCGGGCCGTCGGATGGATTCGGTGCCCGTCCGGCAGGACCGGCCCAGGAGCGGCCAGGCCGAGCAACAGGGTTGCAACCAGTTCCTCGACGAACAGGCTGGCTTGTGCGTCGTTGGCCAGGACACCGGTGGCGCGCCCCCAGGCGGCGAGTCGGTACGCATAGCATTCAAGGCTGCCGTTCAGCGGAGACTCGTCTCCTGGCGCGGCACCTTCGGGACCGGCAGGAAGATCGTGTGGCAGGCCGGCACCCCAGTCCAGCCAGGCGTCGATCCGCGCCGTCGTCCAGTCCGTCGGGGCGGTGACCTTGACCCAGCTGCCGTGGCGCTCGACCAACCGCTCGGCCACGGCAGGGCGACGTTCCGAAACGGCAAAATGGGAATCGAGCCGCAACCCGGGCCTCCGTACAGTTGACAGCAGTGTAGCGGCCTGATTCGCGCCCGCCAATAGATGTGGTGGCGGCCGGGGGAATAACCCACAAGATGTTGCAGTAGGGGCGCTACGACCAACGATGGACGCCGGCGAGCGGTCCCTCTATAAGTCACCTGAATTCTGACGTCTGGATTTGCCCGTGTTCAAGACCCTGCTCACCTGGTGGAACGGTGCCACGATCGGCACCTATTTCACGATCGCCAAGCGTGGCCGCCGGGTCGGCGAGGACGAGTTTGGCAACACCTATTACGAAAGCCGCGACAACGTCAGCTATGACGGGCGCAAGCGCAGATGGGTCATCTTCAAGGGCTACGCAGAAGCGTCCAAGGTTTCCCCCGACTGGCACGGCTGGCTGCATTACACCTTTGACGAACCGCCGACCGAGGCCCCTCTGCCGCGCAAGTCGTGGGAGCGGGACTACCTGCCCAACCTGACCGGCACACCGATGGCCTGGCGGCCGCCGGGATCGCTGGCGCGGACGGGCGAGCGTCCGGCGGCGACCGGCGACTACGAGGCCTGGAGCCCGGAATGACGCGGGAGCGGTGGTTCGCTGCGACCGTTCTGGCTGTCCTGGCGACGGCCGGACTGGCGACGGCCACACCTGCACCGGTGCCGGCCGCGGATCCCATCGTGATCCCGCAACCGACACAATCCGCCGCACCGACGCCGTCTGCTGATACGGTGACCCCTCCTGATGAGGGGGGACCCGCAGAAGGGCTTCCGGAAGAGGTCGTTGCAGCGGCACCCGTGGTTCCAAACGTACAGCTGGCCGGCGGCATTCCGGTGGGACGCCCCTTTCCAGAGATGGCCGATCCGCTGCCTCGGCCGCGACAGGGCGTGGCGATTATTCAGGCCCTGGACAAGGTGACGGCGGTCTCGATTCGGTTTGCTGTGCCGGTCGGCCAGCAGCGCCGCTGGCGCGGTCTGGTCTTCCGAGTTCGTGCCTGTGAGACGACGGCGACGGATGAGCCGATGCGAGATTCGGTGGCCTATATGGAGATCTACTCTCAGCCGCGCGCGCGCGACGGGGCGGTGGATCCGCGGCGCGTTTTCCAGGGCTGGATGTTCGCCTCATCGCCGGCCCTCAGCGGGCTGGAACATCCGCTCTATGACGCCTGGGTGATTTCCTGCCAGGCCGAGGCTCCGTCCGAGGCATAGGGCCGTCGCCTGAAGTCGGCATCCCGGCGGATCGCCTCCTGCAGACGCTGCTGGTACTCATCCCGGCTTATCTCGATCGCGCCCAGGCGCGCCAGATGCGGTGTCAGGAACTGAACGTCGAGTAGATGAAACCCACCGACCCGAAGGCGCGCGATCAGGTGCACGAGGGCGACCTTTGACGCATCACGCTGCAACGACACCATGCTTTCGCCAAAGAAAGCACCGCCGAGGGCCACCCCATAAAGACCGCCGGCCAGCACGCCGTCACGCCAGCACTCGATGCTGTGTGCGAAGCCGCCTTCATGCAGGGCCAGATAGAGCCTGCGAATCTCGGGATTGATCCATGTGTCGTCCCGATCGCCGCCGCCGGGGGCTGCGCAGGCATCCAGGATAGCCGCAAATGCGGTGTCCACACGGACCTCGAAATGGTCGGCACGCACGGTGCGGCCCAATCGCGGCGAAAACCGGGGGGCCTCCAGCGGGATTATCCCGCGCCAGTCCGGGTCGACGAAGAACAGGGCCGGGTCGTCCCGGCTCTCGGCCATGGGAAACACGCCGGCGGCATAGGCCCCAAGCAGATCCTCGGGCGTCAGGCCTGTTTCGCCGCCCACTTTTCCAGCCAGTGAATGTCGTAGTCGCCTGACAGGATATCGGGCTCGGCCAACAGTTTCTGGAACAGCGGAATGGTGGTGTCGATGCCGCCGACCACCATCTCGCCCAGGCTGCGCTTGAGGCGGGCGATACACTCTTCGCGGTCGCGCCCATGGACGATGAGCTTGCCGATCAGGCTGTCGTAATAGGGCGGGATCGAATAGCCGGAATACAAAGCCGAATCGAGCCGGACGCCCAGGCCGCCCGGCGCGTGGAAGTCGTTAACCAGACCCGGCGACGGCGTGAAGGTGACCGGGTTCTCCGCATTGATCCGGCACTCGATCGAATGGCCTTCGAATACGATGTCGTCCTGGGTGAAACTGAGCGGTTCGCCGGCGGCGATGCGGATCTGTTCGCGCACCAGATCGACGCCGGTGATCATCTCCGTGACAGGATGCTCGACCTGGAGCCGCGTGTTCATCTCGATGAAGAAGAACTCGTCGTCCTCCCACAGGAACTCGATGGTGCCGACGCCCAGATAGCCGATCTTCTTGATGGCGTCGGTGACGGTCTTGCCGATCTTGGCGCGGCCCTCGGCTGACAGGGCCGGAGAGGGGGCCTCTTCCAGCACCTTCTGATGGCGGCGCTGGAGCGAGCAGTCGCGTTCGCCCAGGTGCACGACGTTGCCGTGGCTGTCGGCAATGACCTGGATTTCGATATGGCGCGGCTTCTGGAGATAGCGCTCCATATAGACCGCGCCGTTGCCGAAGGCGGCCAGGGCCTCGGTCTGAGCGGTCTGGACGGCCTCAACCAGATTGTCTTCGGTCAGGGCCACCTTCATGCCGCGCCCGCCGCCGCCGGCGGCAGCCTTGACGATCAGCGGAAAGCCGATCGACTTGGCGGCCTCGATGGCGGCGTCGACGGTCTCGACCTCACCGTCCGAGCCGGGAACAACCGGGATGCCCGCATCCTTCGCCGTCTGCTTGGCCGAGATCTTGTCGCCCATGATGCGGATGTGATCGGCCGTGGGGCCGATGAAGGTCATGCCATGCGCCTTCACAATCTCGGCGAACTTGGCGTTCTCGGACAGGAAACCATAGCCGGGATGAATGGCCTGGGCCCCGGTGATTTCAGCCGCCGCGATGATCGAGGGGATGTTGAGGTACGACCGGGCGGCCGGGGCCGGTCCGATACAGACGCTTTCATCCGCCAGGCGAACGTGCATGGCCGAGCGGTCCGCCTCGGAATGGACGGCCACCGTGGAGATTCCCATCTCCTTACAGGCGCGGTGAATACGAAGCGCGATTTCGCCACGGTTCGCGATGAGGACCTTGTCGAACATGGCCGGGCCTATTCGAGCAGCAGCAGGGATTCGCCGAACTCGACCGGCTGGGCGTCACCCACGAGGATGCTGAGAACCTTGCCGTCGCGGGGCGCGGCGATGGGGTTCATGGTCTTCATGGCCTCGACGATCAGCAGGGTCTGTCCCTTCTTGACCGTATCTCCCGGCTTGATGAACGGGTCAGCGCCCGGCGTGGCCTGCAGATAGACGGTGCCGACCATCGGCGAGGGCACGGCCTCACCGACCTCGGGGGCTGGACCGGCGGGGTCTGAAGACATCGGCTGGGCCGCGGTGGCGACCGGCGCAGCGGCCGAAGCGACCGGGGCCGCGATCGGAGCCGGGGCGGTGAAGTGCATCGGTGCGGCGGCGACCGTGCCGGCGGCCCGCGACACGCGAATCTTGAGACCGCTGCGTTCGACCTCGATCTCGGTCAGGGAGGTGTCGTTGAGGATATCGGCCAGTTCGCGCACCAGTTTGGCGTCGGTATCGCCGGCAGCGGCCTTGGCGGGGGTCTTGCTGGGGGTCTTGGGCGCCGGCATGGGCGTCTCCCTCTCTTGGGCTTAGGACTTCGACGACGCCCGACCGGCCAGGCGAAGCGCCGCTTCGATGGCCAGTTCATAGGACGTCAGGCCGAAGCCGGAAACAAGGCCGGTCGCAACCGGCGAAACAAAAGATACCTGACGGAAGTCCTCGCGGGCCGCCGGATTGGACAGATGGCATTCAATGACGGGAATCGACACCGTGCGCAGGGCGTCGAGCAAGGCAACGGACGTATGGCCATAGGCTGCCGGATTGATCACCAGGGCGGAGCCCTTGTCGCCGGCTTCCTGGATCCAGTCGACCAGCTCGCCCTCATGGTTGCTCTGGCGAAAGACGACCTCGACCGACCCGGCGCGGCGCTCGCACGCCGCCTGGATGTCAGCCAGGGTGTCCGACCCGTAGATGTCCGGCTCTCGCGTTCCGAGCCGGTTCAGGTTCGGGCCGTTCAGCACATACAGGGGTTTGGCCATGAGGCTCCGGGACGACCGTGAAATCGGCGGCCCTTGTATCGTCAGGGCGGCGGGGTCACAAGCCGGGCATGAACATCACTCTGAACGGCGAAGCACACGAAACCTCGGCCCTGACCGTCGCAGCGCTGGTCGAGAGCCTGGCGCTGGACACCGCAAAGGTCGCGGTGGAACGGAATTTGGTTCTGGTACCCCGGAGCCTGCATGGGGCGACGTGTCTGGAGGCCGGCGACCGCATCGAGGTCGTCCAGTTTGTCGGTGGCGGCTAGAACGGAAAGACGATGGGGATCACCACCATGGCCGCGGCCCAGGTGATCAGGTTCAGGGGCACGCCGATCCGCACGAAGTCCATGTAGGAATAGCCGCCCATCTGATAGACCAGCACATTGGTCTGATAGCCGAAGGGCGTCGCGAACGCCGCCGACGCCGCCATCATCACCGCAACGAGGAAGGGGCGGGGGTCGACGCCGAGGCTCTCGGCCAGGGCGACCGCGATCGGCGTGATAAGCACCGCCACCGTGGCATTCGACAGCAGCTCGGTGGCGAACAGGGTCACGCCATAGAGCACGATCAGGGCCGCCAGGGGGCCGAAGGGTTCCAGCACCGAAATTAGCGATTGGGCCCCCGCGTCGGCCAGGCCGGTCACCTCGATGGCGACCCCGACCACGACCATGCCGGCGATCAGCAGGAGGATCTCCGGGCGAAGGCCGGCATAGGCCTCCTCAGGCGTGATGACCTTCAGCAAAATCAGGGCGACTGCTCCGGCGAAGGCGGCCGCCGCGATCGGGGCCAGGCCCAGCCCCGCACAGGCGACGACCAGGACGAAGACGCCGGCGGAAATCAGGGCGCGCTTGAGTTCGAACGGGCGGTCGGCGGCGCTGAAAAGCTCGACGTCACCCAGATGGGCGTCACCCGATCCGTCTTCATGGGTGCGCGATTCGCCAAATCGCGGCAGTCCGAACGGCAGCCGACGGCGCTTGCGCTCGGCTTCGCGCCGCATCTGTTCACGCTTGGCTTCTTCAGCCGCAGCCAGTCGCGCCTGTTCGGCCTCGTCAGCGGCGACGGCACGCCCGAGCTGACGCGCGCCCACGAAATAGAGCCACAGCGTGCCGACCAGGGCGATTCCAAGCCCGACCGGCGTGATCTCGAAGATGGAAAAGACCGGCTGGCCGGCGTTTCGGGCCATGTCGTTGACCAGCAGGTTGGTCGAGGTGCCGATCAGGGTCATTAGCCCGCCCATCACAGAAATATGGCTCAGCGGCATGAGGAACCGCTTGGGCGACAGCTTCAGGGTCTTGGCCACGTCGCGCACCACCGGCGCTGCCAGCACGACGACCGGCGTATTGTTCAGGAAGCCTCCCAGCAACCCGCACAGGCCCATCACCATCCAGACCCCGGTTGATCCGAAACGCACGGCCAGCTTGGTCGCCTGGCGGATCATCAGGCCGAGCAGGCCTGAAAGCTCGATCGCGTAGGCGATGACGAAAAGGCCCGCCAGGGCGATGACAGCGGGACTGGCGAAGGCACTCTGAACCTCGACGGGCCGCACCACGCCCAGAATCAACAGGGCTGCGGCCCCGCTGAGCGCCACCACATCGGCGCGAATACGGCCATGAATCAGGACTCCGACCACGGCCACGAGCACGAGCAGGGCTACGATCTGGTCAAAGGTCATCAGGTCTCGAATGCAGCGCCGAAAGGCGATCTAACTGACTTTGCATAGCCTTTTGAACGCTCCCCATGCTAGGGTCGTTGCCATGGCTAACTCGGTTGTGATCCTGGGACGTATCGCTACCACCGTTGCGCTCGGGCTGTTTGTCAGTGGCTGTCCGCGCGCGGCGGACGAACCGGCACCTCCCGCCCAGCCGATCGACTCCCAGCCCCCGGCCACGTCATCCGGCCCGCAACTGCCGGCCGGCCCCGCCACCGCCCTGACCCGTGCCGATGTGATCGAAGCGGCCCGCGCCGCCGCCGCCGCCTACGCGGCCGGGGCTGTCCCGGAGGGCAACGATACTCTGGTGGGGCGGTCCTTTTCCGTGGCCCTGCCGGTAGGATGCGCAGGTCCGGCCGCGGGCCTGCCCGCCGAAGCGGCGGATGGGCTGGCGCGCGTGGCCTGGAACGCCGACCGAACCGTCATCCGTTTCAGCCTAACGCCTGGCGACTGGACGACCTCGGCGCTTATCGCCGGTGCCAATGGAAGCTGGGAGGAGGTCGAAGGTATCTGGCTGCCGCGACCGTGGATGACCGAGGAAGGATGTCCAGCCGTCCGGGCCGATCCCTTGCAGAACGGACCCCAGACGGGCACGGCGCAGTCGCTGGGCCTGGCCGTCGTACACGACGAGGAGGGGTCGCGGCTCGACCGTCGCAACGGCCGCGCCTATGCCCACACGCTGCGCGGAGAGGGCACCGCGCCGGCCCAGTGGCCCCAGGAGGGATTGAGGGTTCGCCTGGAAGGCCGGATCGTCGGCTTCCCCGACAGCCGCGCGTTCCGGTGCCGCGCGGGTGGGCCTGACAGCCAACCGGTCTGTGTGGCCGCGGTCCAGCTTGACCGACTGGCCCTGGAAGGCCCGACTGGAGAGGCGCTCAGCGAATGGCGGGGCGGCTGACCACCCCGCCGCGCGCCTGGTTCTAGTCGGTCAGGTCGGCCGGGACGCGGCCACCGTTCTCGGCGATCTTGTTCATCACCTGGCTCTGAAGCCAGATGTTCATGCTGGCCGAGTCGGACTTGTCGCCCGTGTAGCCGAGTTCGTCAGCCAGAGCCTTGCGATTCTCGAGGCTCGAATCGATGTCGAGCGTCTTGAGAAGATCCACGATTGAAGTGCGCCAGTTCAGGGGTTCGCCCTTGGCATCGGCCATCTTCGTCAGGATCACCTCGACGTCAGCCTGGTCTAGCTGGACGGTGGCGGACTTGGCGGTTCCGGCTGTCTTGTCGAAGCCGGCCGGCATCGGCTTGCCGCCCGCGGTCGACTTGTCGCCGGTCGAAGTGGCCTTGTGATCGTTGTCGCGGCCAAAAATCTTGCCGAAGATGTTTCCGAGAATGCTCATGGTTGGGGGCTCCAGGTCGACGAGAAGTCGTCTGGGTTGATAACGACCCAGGTTCGCAAAGGATGCAACCGCCAGCTTCGGTCGCCCCTCGCCATTTCGTGTCCCGCGCGCTAGTCAGGCCCCACCATGGGCGGGCCTCCCGCTTACCACCGGCTCAGGGATGACTATGACCAAATGGGTTTACGGCTTCGGCGGCGGTTCGGCTGACGGCGATGCCTCGATGAAGAACCTTCTTGGCGGCAAAGGGGCCAACCTGGCCGAGATGTCGTCGCTGGGCCTGCCGGTACCGCCCGGTTTCACCATCACCACCGAAGTGTGCACGGCCTATTACGAGAACGGTCAGGCCTATCCGTCGGATCTGGCGAAGCAGGTCGAGGTCGCACTCGCCCGTGTCGAGGAGATCGTCGGCAAGTCGTTCGGCAGCGATTCCAATCCCCTTCTGGTTTCGGTGCGGTCGGGTGCCCGGGCGTCGATGCCCGGGATGATGGATACGGTTCTGAACCTGGGTCTCAACGACCAGACGGTGGAGGGACTGGCGCTGCTGAGCGGAGACCGCCGTTTCGCCTTCGATTCCTACCGCCGCTTCATCACCATGTATTCGAATGTGGTCCTGGGCGTCGGCCACGACGCCTTCGAGGAGGTTCTGGACGAAGCCAAGGACCGGCTGGGTGTCACCCAGGACACGGACCTCTCGGCGGCGGACTGGGAGCGTATCGTCGGCCGCTACAAGCAGGTTGTGCTGGACGAGACCGGCGTGGACTTCCCGCAGGAGCCGTGGGCGCAGCTGTGGGGCGCGGTCAGCGCCGTCTTCGCAAGCTGGATGAACGACCGGGCCAAGTTCTATCGGCGTATGCACGATATCCCCGAGAGCTGGGGTACGGCGGTCAACGTGCAGTCGATGGTCTTCGGCAACATGGGTGACACGTCGGCAACGGGTGTGGCCTTTACCCGCAATCCGTCGACTGGCGAGGCCCGGCTCTACGGCGAATTCCTGATCAATGCCCAGGGCGAGGACGTCGTCGCCGGCATTCGCACACCCCAGGCCCTGACCAAGGCCGGCCGCGAGGAGATGGGCGAAACCAAGCCCTCCATGGAAGAGGCCATGCCGGATGTCTTCGCCCAGTTCCGCGAAACGGTCGAACGGCTGGAGCGGCACTATCGCGATATGCAGGATATCGAGTTCACCGTCGAACAAGGCCGACTGTGGATGCTTCAGACGCGCAACGGCAAGCGGACCGCCAAGTCTGCCCTCAAGATCGCGGTGGAGCTGGCGTCCGAAGGCCTGATCAACCGGGAGGAGGCGATCCAGAGGGTCGAGCCTCAGGCCCTCGACCAGCTTCTGCATCCGACCCTGGACCCGGCGGCGACCAAGACCGTCATCGCCAAGGGGCTTCCGGCCAGCCCGGGCGCCGCCACCGGCAAGATCGTGTTTGATTCCGACGAGGCCGAACGCCTGGGCCAGCTGGGCGAGGCGGTCATTCTGGTGCGTGAAGAAACCAGCCCGGAGGACATCCACGGAATGCACGCGGCGCGCGGCATCGTCACGGCCCGTGGCGGCATGACCAGCCACGCGGCGGTGGTGGCGCGCGGCATGGGGCGCCCGTGCGTCTCGGGCGCCGGTGGGGTCCATATCGACGACAAGGCCGGCCAGTTCAGCGCCGGTGGTCAGACCTTCAAGGCCGGTGAGATCATCACCATCGACGGCTCGTCCGGCGAGGTGATCCAGGGCGCGGTCCGCATGATCGAGCCGGAGCTGACCGGCGACTTCCAGACGCTGATGGCCTGGGCCGACGCGGCGCGGCGGCTGAAGGTGCGGGCCAATGCCGAGACGCCGCTGGACGCCTCGACCGCGCGCGGCTTCGGGGCCGAGGGCATTGGCCTGTGCCGGACCGAACATATGTTCTTCGACGACACGCGGATCGCTGCGGTGCGTGAAATGATCCTGGCCGATGACGAGGCCGGACGACGCGCGGCGCTGGACAAGATCGCGCCATTCCAGAAGGCGGACTTCGTTGAGCTGTTCAAGATCATGGCCGGCCTGCCGGTGACGATCCGCCTGCTGGACCCGCCGCTGCATGAGTTCCTGCCGCACGCCGCCGAGGATGTGGCGGCGGTGGCGGCGGCGACCGGCCTGGACGCCGACAAGCTGATGGCGCGGGCCAAGGCTCTGCACGAAACCAACCCGATGCTGGGTCACCGGGGCTGCCGCCTGGGCGTGGCCTATCCCGAGATCTACGAGATGCAGGTGCGCGCCATCATCGAGGCGGCGCTGGCGGTCAAGGCCGAGACTGGCGAAGCGCCGCTGCCGGAAATCATGCACCCGCTGGTCGCCAAGGGGCAGGAGATGAAGTTCCTGCGCGAACTGACGGATCGTGTGGCTGAGGCCGTATTCGCAGATCGGGGCGACCGCCTGGCCTATCTGGTGGGGACGATGATCGAGCTGCCGCGCGCGGCGCTGCGGGCCGATGACCTGGCCGAATATGCCGAGTTCTTTTCGTTCGGAACCAACGATCTGACCCAGACCACCTTTGGGATCTCGCGGGACGATTCCGGACGATTCCTCCAGGCCTATCTGGACAAGGGCATCTTCGAGCACGATCCGTTCGTTCGTCTGGACCCTGAGGGGGTGGGCGACCTGATCAAGATCGCGGCCGAGCGCGGCAAGCGGGTTCGCCCAAACGTCAAGCTGGGGATCTGCGGCGAACACGGCGGCGATCCGTCCTCCATCGCCTTCTGTGAAGGCGCGGGCCTGGATTACGTCAGCTGCTCGCCCTACCGCGTGCCGATCGCCCGGCTGGCCGCCGCTCAAGCCGCGCTGAGCGCGCGGTCAGGGACGGAGCGCGAGAAGGACCGCTAGGCGTGCGGCGACGGACGGGAGTTCCAGACGGTCGCAGGTTTGCAGTTTAGCAGAACAGGGTTCAATCTGGTCGGGCTGAAATGGAGGCCTGACCATGCGCGTGATCCTTTCTGTCGCAGTCGTCGCCCTGTTGGTGGCGTGCGAGGCACCGGCCGGGACGCCGGGCGATGCGGCGACCGCGCCGCCCGCAGACAGCCCCTCTGCCGCAGACGATGCGGTGCCGCCGGCCGATGACACCGCCTATGCCGAAGGCGAGCCCCGATGGATGTCCCATCAGGATGGCGAGAACCGGATTCTGGCCTTTGCGGTTCCTGAGACCGACGACGTCAGGCTGACCATCTCCTGCGGGCCGGGCGAGCGAACCGTGCGGCTGTGGCGCGAAGTCTGGGAAGGCGATAACCCGACGTTCCAGTTGGCTTCCGGCGAGGTGACGACGAGCTATCCAGGCGAAGTCGATCCAGAAGGCATGGCTCCGCAGTTGAATGGCGTCGCCCCCGCGCACGCGCCTGTGTTCATGGCTTTCCAAACCACGGGGCAACTGACCATGACGGCGGGGGGTGAAGCCCGGGATGTGTCCGCCCCGCCGGGGGCCTTGCCCCAGATCGCGGCCTTCTTCGACTACTGCGCGTCCTGATCCAAAGTCTAAGGTTTGGCCCTGAATTCGCCTGAACCGCGTCTTGTTTTGTCCGGTCATCCCGACGATGGTTAATCCCGGTCGGGGGACAGATGTCAGCGTACCAGAGTAGCCAGTATCGAAGTGTCGGACGTCTGCGGCCTGTGACACCAAGAGCCCGTCATGGATGACGGAGCGGTCGGTCGGTGGGAGGCCTCGGGCGCGCGGCGAGCGACGGACGATGCAACGCAAAAATTGTCGCCGGTACGCCGTCGGCGGCTGATCTATGTTCCGGTTCCGGTCAAATACGCCTTCGCCCTGTCGCTGGCGATCGCCTGGACGGGTTTCAGTATCTGGGCCTCGGGGCCGTGGCTCCATGATTTAGCGGCCTGGGCCGGATGGGCCTTTGCCCTGATCGCGACGACGTTCATCGCCTACATCCCCGGCTTCATGAATGCCTTCATGCTGGGAACGCTGCTGGCGGACCGGCGCCCGGTGCGCAGACGGCCTGCGGCCTATCCTGCCGTGACGGTGCTGGTCGCCGCTTACAATGAGGCTCTGACCATTTCCGAAACGCTGAGGTCGCTGTCGCTCCAGAGCTACCCAGGGGTCATGGAGATTCTGGTCCTGGACGATGGCTCCACTGACGAGACGTCGGACGTCACGCTTTCGGCAATCCGCAAATTGGGCTGGGCTACCGGCCATTCCGCCCGCTTGCTGGTCGGGGCGGAAAATGCGGGCAAGGCCGCCGTACTGAACCGGGGCCTGGTCCAGGCGAGCCACGAGATCATTGTCACCGTTGATGGGGACTGCTGGCTCGCTCCGGAAGCCCTGCGCCATCTGGTCGAACGGTTCCTGTCGGATCCGCGCGGGACCGAGGCCGTCGCCGGCGCGGTGCTGGCCAAGAACTCACGAGAGAGCTGGCTGACCCGGGCCCAGGAATGGGACTATTTCCACGGGATCGCCGCCGTGAAGCGGATGCAGAGTATGTATCATGGCACCCTTGTCGCGCAGGGGGCCTTCTCACTCTATCGGCGTGCGGCGCTGGAGCGGATCGGCGGCTGGCCAGATTGCGTCGGCGAAGACATCGTCGTGTCCTGGGGGCTGCTGAAGCAGGGCGCGCGGATCGGCTATGCCGAGGACGCGATCGCCTTTACCAATGTGCCCGAGCGGCTGGGTCATTTCGCCAGCCAGCGCAAGCGATGGTCGCGAGGCCTGATCGAGGCGTTCCAGGCTCACGGATCGCTTCTGGTTCACCACAGAATGACGACACTTTTCATCTGGTGGAACCTGCTGTTTCTGCCCATCGACCTGGCCTACACCCTGATCTTTATCCCGGGGCTGTTCCTGGCGCTGATCGGACACTTCCATCTCGCCGGGCCGATGACCTTGCTGGTTCTGCCTCTAGCCGTGGCCTGGAACCTGATCATCTTCGGTATCCAGCGCCGGATGTTTCGATCGCAGGGTTTCAGGGTCCGCCGTAACGTCGGGGGCTTTTTCTTCTATGCCCTAGGCTACAGCCTGCTGATGCACCCGGTCTGCGTTTGGGGTTACCTCAATGAGCTTCTCGGACTTCCCAAGACCTGGGGGCGCCGCGCGAGCAGCCGGGGAGGGCCGCAACCGTCCATCCTCGTCGAGCGCGAGGTCTGGGACACGCCGCCCGAGCATCCCGCGCCTCAGCACATCTTTGTGGGAGTCCCTCCTCAAGAGGACGGACCGCACGACCTCGAGATCCCGTCGTTTCGCTAACGCATGAAGCAGTTGTCGCCGACGTAGAGCAGGGCCACCTCCTGGCCACCGGGTTCCATCATCCCGAAAACGCCTCCGGCCTCGAACTCATCCTCCAGGGTGTCGCGGGTGAACTCCGTGATACCGGCCGCCTCAAGCTCGGCGCGATTGGCGGCGGCCGACAGCCCATCCATTGTGGTGACTTCGCCGGTGCTTTCCCAGCCCGAGAAGCCGCCGGCCGAGAACCAGAGGCGCAGGCCATTGATGTATTCGGTGAAGGTCAGGGGGCCGGGGCCGCATTCGTCCATCGCACCCTGTTCGATCGCGGCACCAACCGCAGCGGCCATGGTTGTGACAACCTCGTCCTTCGGAGACCCGAAAGGGATGAGGCGGGTGGATCCGGTCGCCTCATCGACCAGGCGCAGACCCTCCGAGTCGAGGGCGACGAGCTGGACGGGCACCTCGGCACCTTCGTTGCCAGCTGAAGTCGATGCAGCGGGAGCGGCATCATCGGTCGCTGCGGGACTCTCTTCGGCAGCTGGTTCACAGCCCGCGAGCGCCAGGGCGGCGAGTATCGATAAGGCGTATCTCATCACGGTCCTCCCAGATCCAACCCAGCCTAGGCGCGTAGCAGGGCGCTAGCAAGGCGAAGAATACAACCGTTCGGCGAACGTAGAGATGTGTCAAAACAGAGACTTACGGTCATGGCATGGTCGCGTTTGGGCCTTGGAACCACCTTCAAGGCCACCCATCTATCGGCTCGCTGGGTGGGCCGGCGGCGCGCAGAACGCCGTCGAAACCAGCAAGGATGAACGATCAATGCGTACTCTCGCTTTCACCGCTGTCGCCGCCGTTGTCGCGATGTCTGCCGTTCCGGCGGCCGCGCAGAGCCTGTCGAGCCCGTCGTGGTATGGATCGGCCGGCTTTTCGAACTTCTCCAGCGACGATACGGATGTGGACCTGGATGCCGTGACCGGTCGCGTCGGCGCACGCCTCAGCCCCTACTTCGGAGCCGAGGCCGAACTGTCGATCGGACTGGGCGAAGAAACCATGGTGCCGAACGTTGACCTGAAGCTGAATCACGACGCCGCCGTCTATGGTGTCGCCAGCTATCCGATCGCCCAGAACGTCGAAATCTTCGGCCGCCTCGGCTATGGCACGACCGAGCTTGAAGCCTCGGGCCTCGGCACGACAGTCACCGAGCACAGCGACAGCTGGAACTACGGCGTCGGTGCCAACTACTTCTTCGACGGCGCCAACGGTGTTCGTGCCGACTACACCCGTCGGGACTTCCAGGATGATTCCGGCGAAGCCGACGTCTGGAGCGTCAGCTACGTCCGCCGCTTCTAGGCGGCTGTGCACCTGACCTGAATGGAGGAGGCGCAGCATCGGATTGTTGCGCCTTTTTCATTTGTTCCTCTCCGTCCGGAGGCGTCTAGTCGTGGTCGCCATCAGGGGGAGGGGATCATGAGTGTCGACGTTGAGGCGGAAACTGCGCGCTGGCTGGCGACGATGTCGCCAGAGCAAACCCAGCGGGCCATTGACTACACCCACGGATCGCATTGGCTGATCCTGGGCGGATTTGTGGTGTCGGTCGTCGTCGCCTGGCTGATCCTGAAGTCAGGCCTGCTCAACCGATTGAGCGATTGGCTGAACCGTGGGCGTGCCCGGCCCAATCTGACGGTGTTCCTGGTCGCCACCGTCTTTTCGGTCGCCAGCTGGGTCCTGACCCTGCCATGGTCCTGGTGGTCTGGTTGGCGGCGTGAAACCGCCTATGGCCTGACCAGCCAGCCTGTCGGCGGCTGGCTGTCGGAAGGCGCGCTGTCCGGCGCGATCGGCGCGGTAGGACTGGCCGTCCTGCTGGTGGGTGTCTATGCCCTGATGCGTCGAGCCGGTCGGCTATGGTGGGCCTGGGCCGGTGGCCTGACTGCGAGCTTCATGGCCGTCATGCTGCTGGCCGGGCCGGTTTTCATCGAGCCCTTGTTCAATACCTATACGCCGGCGCCGGACGGGCCGGTTCGCGATGTGGTGGTGGCCCTAGCCGAGCGGACCGGAACGCCTTCGGACAGAATCTACATCTATGACGGCAGTCGCCAGTCCGACCGCTATACCGCCAACGTCTCGGGCCTGTTCGGGACAGCGCGCGTGGCCATGAGCGACACGATGTTCCAACAAGGGGCTGACATCGCCGAGGTCCGCGCCGTGGTCGGTCACGAGATGGGCCACTACGTTCATATGCATCCGCTGTGGATGACGGCGATCTTTGCGGTCCTGACGATGGCGGTCTTCTGGCTGTCGACCCGGCTCTACCCCGTGGCGCGCCGGTGGCTCGGGGCCAGGCGGGTCGGGGAAATCAGTGATCCTACGGGGCTGCCGGTACTGAGCGTGGTGATCGCGTTCGTCTTCATCCTGGCGACGCCCGTCATCAATACGATGGTTCGCACGGTGGAGGCCGACGCGGATCGATTCTCGTTGCAGTACGCCAATGAGCCGGACGGTCTGGCATCTGCCCTGATCAAGACGGCGGAGTACCGCGCACCGTCGCCGTCCTGGATCGAGGAGTTCCTGTTCTACGACCACCCCAGTGTCGAGAACCGGATTCGGCGCGCGATGGCCTGGAAGGCGGACCATCCGCCTACCGGCTAGAGGGCGCTGGGGACCGTCAGGCCTGGGCGCTCGTTGTCCCAGATCATGTGCAGGACCGACCAGTTGCCGTCGGCGTCCCGATAGAGCTGGATCGAATTGATCCCGCGGCGTTCCGGCAGGGCATCATCGGGATGGGTCTTCGCCTCATAGACCGACCAGACGTGGGCCATGTTGCCGAAGACGTCGACACGGCGCGCCGTCTCGACCTCGTAGAAGGCGTTGGACACGAAAAAGGGCGTGACGTCCTCTACGTAGTCCTCACGGCCCATGATCTTGATCCAGGGGGTGCCGTCGGCACCGAGGCCGGTGCGGGCCTGGCGGCTGTCGGGATGGAAGATCAGGCGCTGGGTGTCCCAATCCCGCGGCCCCGCAGGACCGGAGATGCAGGCATACAGAGCGTCGACGACGGTGCCGATGTCCGTGCGGTCGACGGCCATCAACGCTTCCTCACGAACACGGTCCCGGCCGAATACCCCGCTCCGAACGAGCAGATCAGCCCGGTGTCACCCGATTCAAAGCCGTCATGGTGCAGGTGGAAGGCGATGATCGACCCGGCCGAGGAGGTGTTGGCGTAGTCGTCAAGAATGATGACGTTCTCGTGCGGCTCGGGTTCACGCCCCAAGACCTTGCGGCCGATGAACTGGTTCATGTTGATGTTGGCCTGGTGCAGCCACATCCGTTTCAGGCCCTTCGGATCCAGGCCCAGATGGTCGGCATGGTCGACGATCATGTCCGAGACCATCGGCACGACGTCCTTGAAGACCTTGCGTCCCTGCTGGACGAACAGGCGATCGGTGAGGGGGTCGGCCCCTTCACCATTGGCCTGGGCAGATTCAAGCGAGTCCGTCGGCCGGGCGGCGCGATTCAGAAAGCCGAAATTGTTGCGGATGTTGTTGGAGAAGACAGTCTTGAGCCGGGTGCCCAGGATATCCCAGCCGCCGCTGGCCTCATCGGCCCGCTCGATGATCACGGCGGTCGCGACGTCACCGAAGATGAAATGGCTGTCGCGATCCCGAAAATTCAGATGGGCCGAACAGATCTCGGGATTGACCACCAGCACGGCGTCACACGACCCGGAGCTGATGAAATCGGCCGCCGTCTTGATTCCGAAGGTGGCCGATGAGCAGGCGACGTTCATGTCGAAGGCAAAGCCCTCGATCCCCAGCGCCTGTTGCACCTCGATGGCCATGGCGGGGTAGGGGCGCTGCATATTGGAGGCGGCGCACAGGACCGCGCCGATGCGCGAGGCAGGCTTGCCCCAGCGCGCGATAGCGTCTTCAGCCGCGCGAATCGCCATTTCGGCCAGAAGGGAGACCTCTTCGTTGGGGCGTTCCGCCAGATGTGGAGTCATCCGGGCCGGATCGAGGATACCGGCCTTGTCCATGACATACCGCGAGCGGATGCCGGAGGCCTTCTCGACGAATTCCGTCGAGGACGGCGACAGCGCCTCCACCAGACCCTGCCGTATGGCGTCTTCGTTTTCTCGATTGAATTTATCGACATAGGCATTGAAAGCCGTGACCAACTCGTCGTTGCTGATCGACTGTTCGGGGGTAAACAAGCCGGTCGCCGCAATCACGGCACCTCGGGTTTGAACCATCAGTCACGTTCCTCGGGAAAATCAGGGCATCGCCTTAGCACGGCTTGACCCGTCCCGCGCCAGTCGTCAGCATCCGCGCGAACCTTGGCCGTTGGCCATGGTTTGGCCATACCGTTGCCGAAATGCCGCGCCCGCGTTGTTTCAGGCGGCTTCATGGTCTTCATCCCTTTGAACTTTCGGTTCGTCCGCTTATCAAGTCGTCTTGATGGCGGGAGGGCCGCCTTAGCTTTTTTTCGAGGTGACTTCGATGAAGTTCGTTCTGGCATCGGCGTCTGCCGTCGCCCTTTTGGCGGCTGGTTCCGCCGCTTCGGCCCAAGAGTGGGTCTGGTATGACGGCGTAAGCCCATACATCAACCTGGGCCTGTCGCGCTTTGAGGTGATGGCGGACTCGCCGACCATTGGTGGTCCGGGCGACGTCGGTCTCAACGCACTCACCGGCCGCGCCGGTCTGCGCTTCAACCGCTACTTCGGTGTCGAGCTCGAGGCCTCTCGTGGCATCGACGAAGAAGACACCCCGATCGGCAACGTCAGCCTCGAGCGTCAGATCGCCGGCTACTTGGTCGGTGTCGCTCCGGCGTCGAACAACTTCGAGCTGCTGTTCCGTGTCGGCTACGGCAACAACACGATCGACGTTGAAGGCCTGGGTGAATCCGAGTCGAACTCGATCAACTACGGCGTGGGAGCCCAGTGGTTCTTCGGCGGTGGTGCCAACGGTATCCGCCTCGACTACACCCGCATGGACAACCAGGACGACGGCTTCTACTCGGACGTCTATACGGGTCCGGCCAACGGTGACGCGAACGTCTATTCGATCTCCTACGTCCGCCGCTTCGGTGGTCGTTGGGTGACGCCGCCGCCGCCGCCGCCGCCTCCGCCGCCTCCCCCGCCGCCGCCGCCGCCGCCGCCTCCGCCGCCTCCGCCGGCCTGGAACGCGCGTGAGTTCGTGGTCCTGTTCGACTGGGATCGCTTCGACCTCACCCCGCAGGCGACCGAAATCGTCCGTCAGGCCGCGGCTCACGCCCGGGCCGGCGGTGCCACCCGCGTCCACGTCGTGGGTCACGCCGATACCTCCGGTTCGGCCGCCTACAACGTGCGCCTGTCGCAGCGTCGTGCCGCCACCGTCCGTGATGCCCTGATCGCTCAGGGTGTGGGCGGCGGTGCCATCACCACCGAAGGCCGGGGTGAAACCGACCTGGCCCGCG